>OZ244846.1:0-3260000 GCA_965220815.1 Gammaproteobacteria bacterium | reverse complement strand
CTCGGGTGAAGGAACTCGGCAAAATAGCACCGTAACTTCGGGAGAAGGTGTGCCCCCGGTATGTGAAGGCCCTTGCGGCCGGAGCAGAAAGGGGTTGCAGTGACCAGGTGGCTGCGACTGTTTACTAAAAACACAGCACTCTGCAAACTCGTAAGAGGACGTATAGGGTGTGACGCCTGCCCGGTGCCGGAAGGTTAATTGATGGGGTTAGCTTCGGCGAAGCTCCTGATCGAAGCCCCGGTAAACGGCGGCCGTAACTATAACGGTCCTAAGGTAGCGAAATTCCTTGTCGGGTAAGTTCCGACCTGCACGAATGGCGTAACGATGGCCACACTGTCTCCACCCGAGACTCAGCGAAATTGAACTCGCTGTTAAGATGCAGTGTACCCGCGGCTAGACGGAAAGACCCCGTGAACCTTTACTACAGCTTTGCACTGGACTTTGAGCATATTTGTGTAGGATAGCTGGGAGGCTTTGAAGCGATGACGCCAGTTGTCGTGGAGCCAACCTTGAAATACCAGCCTGGTGTGTTTGAGGTTCTAACCTGGGTCCGTGATCCGGATCGGGGACAGTGTATGGTGGGTAGTTTGACTGGGGCGGTCTCCTCCTAAAGAGTAACGGAGGAGCACGAAGGTACCCTCGGCACGGTCGGAAATCGTGCTATGAGCGCAAAGGTAAAAGGGTGCTTAACTGCGAGACAGACACGTCGAGCAGATACGAAAGTAGGTCTTAGTGATCCGGTGGTTCTGAATGGAAGGGCCATCGCTCAACGGATAAAAGGTACTCCGGGGATAACAGGCTGATACCACCCAAGAGTTCATATCGACGGTGGTGTTTGGCACCTCGATGTCGGCTCATCTCATCCTGGGGCTGAAGCAGGTCCCAAGGGTATGGCTGTTCGCCATTTAAAGAGGTACGCGAGCTGGGTTTAGAACGTCGTGAGACAGTTCGGTCCCTATCTGCCGTGGGCGTTGGAGAATTGAGAGGAGCTGCTCCCAGTACGAGAGGACCGGAGTGGACGTACCTCTGGTGTTCCGGTTGTCACGCCAGTGGCATTGCCGGGTAGCTACGTACGGACGGGATAACCGCTGAAAGCATCTAAGCGGGAAGCCCCCCTCGAGATGAGTTCTCCCCTGAGCTTTATGCTCTCTGAAGGGCCCTCGTAGACTACGAGGTTGATAGGCTGGGTGTGGAAGTGCAGTAATGTATGAAGCTAACCAGTACTAATTGCCCGTGAGGCTTGACCATATAACACTCAAACGTTCTGTTATATGCTGATAACAGTGCGATACCCCTTTTTAGTTTCCAGAATTGCAGTAGTACCGATTTCCTGGCGGCCATAGCGCGTTGGTACCACCCGATCCCATGCCGAACTCGGAAGTGAAACGACGTAGCGCCGATAGTAGTGCGGGTTTACCCGTGCGAGCGTAGGTCACCGCCAGGGCTTAAATAACAAAGGCCGGTCGTCAGACTGGCCTTTTTTATTTAAGCTGTCGTGATAAGACCTACGCAAGCGCGGAGTGCGACAAAGTGATAGATCCGAATGCAGATAACAAAATAGTTGCCAGCGGTGCAGAGCTCCTCGTTAACGAACTGGCAAGGGGAGGGGTGCGCTTTGCATTTACCGTCCCTGGAGAGAGTTTCCTTGGTGTCCTGGATGCACTCAGGGATAGAACGGACATACGAACAATTGCGACCCGGCATGAAGGGGCGGCCGGGTTCATGGCGGAGGCAGCAGGGAAGCTGAGTGGCCGGCCGGGACTATGCATGGCGACTCGTATGGTAGGTGCGGCCAATATGGCTATTGGTCTACACACCGCCATGCAGGACTCGAGCCCGTTGATCGCCATCTTGGGTCAGGTTCCAACGAATAACCGCGGCCGTGAGGCCTTTCAGGAAGCAGATCTGGTTAGTATTTTCAGCCCCATGGTGAAATGGGTTGTTGAGCCTGCCAGACCTGATCGACTCGCAGAAATCGCGAATAAAGCAGTTCGCGTCGCAACACAAGGACGACCCGGGCCTGTGGTTATTTCTCTTCCTGAGGATATTCTTTCAACGGAATGCACAGTAACCAATTCATTAAAGCAATCCATGCCTCAACCTGTTGAAGCGCCTGCAGGTGTGGTCCGTCAGATCCTGGAGCGATTAAGACTCGCAAAGAACCCGATCATAATCGTTGGAGCCGGTGTTCTGGCCAGTGGTGCAACCAATGCTGCAGTAGAATTTGCTGAGAGAGAAAAGATAGGTGTTCTGGCCGGATGGCGGCGACCAGACGCTTTTCCCAATGATCACGGCTGCTATTTAGGACATACAGGGTTACGCGCATCGCCAACTGTCAGAAAAACCCTTACGGAAGCTGACATGGTTCTCGTTGTTGGTCATCGACTTGATGAGAACACCGCACTTGGCTACTCCTTTCCAGGTTCCGAAACTGAATTGATCATTGTGGATACTGCAGTCGAGAGCATGATGGTACCCTCCGGCGTGGACTTGATGGCGGTTGCCGACGCGTTGTCATTTTTTAATGCATTGAATTGTGCTGCGGATGCTTCGAAACTGGATGAAGATACAGTTGCCGGTAGACGGCAGCTTTTAAAAACCCGTCACGATGAGTGGGTGGAAGAAACGACACCCGTTCATGGTTCCGCAAGTGAGTCGTATGCCGACCTGACCTCAATCACTCGTCATATTCGCAAGCTGGCGCCTGAATCGACGATTTACACCAGCGATGCGGGTACATTTTCCGGCTGGCTCGACCGTTACGTCAGATTTAACAGGCCAGGTACATTTCTCGGACCAATCTCCGGTGCAATGGGTTACGCTGTTCCTGCAGCCATTGCCGCAAAACTGCACAAACCGGATCAACCGGTTGTTTCTTTTTCAGGTGATGGGGGCTTCCTCATGACAGGCGCTGAAATTGAAACAGCAGTGAGGGAGCAAACGCCTATAGTTGCCCTGGTATTTGACAATCAAAAATATGCGACGATCGAAGTACACCAGGAACGCCACTATCCCGGACGGCCTATCGCAACCGGACTTGGGCCGGTCGACTTTGCGGAATTTGCATCATCCCTGGGTGGTCGCGGTTACACGATTCGACACGAATCAGAGTTCCCTGACGCCTTCGCCGACGCGTTAAAGCGCGACGAACCCTGTGTGCTTGATATCAAGACAGATCCGGAACAAATCTCTGTCAACGACGATGTAATTCCTCAATAACAATTCTTACCGCGGTTGTATTTCTAGTTCTTCCACGCCATCTCCAGGATTTC
Organism: Gammaproteobacteria bacterium; assembly: GCA_965220815.1. Lineage (GTDB taxonomy): Bacteria > Pseudomonadota > Gammaproteobacteria > Eutrophobiales > Eutrophobiaceae > JAAXHV01. Next base: position 3,256,728 of record OZ244846.1, on the reverse strand, counting down.
CAGTACCTGCGATATTTCAGTGATGGGCTGCGGGTTGTTGCGAACAAAATAACTGGGGAGCGCACCTGCGGCGATCTGCTCGAATTGTTCGCGTTCAGCCCCGGCTGTCTTCAGGTTGACCGGCAATCCCAGCCGCCTGATGAGGGCCAGTACCGCCTCTGCAGCGCTGCTGCCGGGCGCTCCCAGGGCATCGGCAATCCAGGCGTCGCGTTCACCGGATGCTTCCTTGTTGTAGCGCAGCACTGCGGGCAGGAGGACGCAGGAGCAAATGCCGTGTTGCAACCCGGCTACGGCGCCAACCTGGTGGCCGATACCGTGACTGGCCCCATAGGGGGTCCGCATCAAACCGATGGTCGCGGCCCACACCGCGAACTGGCACTCCTGGATGGCTTCCACGCTCAAGCTCATCTGATCGCCAGCCTGCAGTGAACGCCCGAACAGGCGCAGTGCGTGCAGCGCGGGGCCATCGGTGAAGGGAGTTGCCCGTACCGAAAGAATAGTTTCTATCGCGTGGTCCACCGCGCGCATCCCGGTGGCCACCCATAGATCATTTGGTGTCAGCCGGCACAACTCAGCGTCGTAAATAATGCTTTGCGAGCACATCTGCGGGTGGGTATAAATATCCTTGACCTGGCGCTTCGGGTCTACCGCGCCTCCGATGATGCCGAACTCCGCCCCTGATAGCGTGGTGGGAATTGCCACCTGGCGCAGCAAGGAGCCAGGCTGGAAAGGGGTTACCTGTTCGCCCGCATCGTTGACCGTGACTCGCAGGGCGGCAATGTCGTCAGTGGATTGGGCATCTGCTGCGTGGGCGAGTGTTGCCACCTTTACGGTGTCAATGACGCTGCCGCCACCGATGGAGACAATCAAATCGGGCTGCTCCTGCGCCATCAGGCTTGTTAGTTGCAGAACGTTGTCCAGTGGCGCGTGTGGAGCGATATTGTCGAATACATCAATCAGGCGATTGCCGAGTCGCTTGCGCAAGCTCTCCGTGGCGCCCAGCCTGCGGTTAAGACTCCGGGACGAAACGACCAGCACGCGGTCAGCATCGCTATCGGCGGCAACCGAAGCAGCCACCTGACCTGCCTCCCGGCCGAATATGACACGTTCCTGGTCGAGGAAAAAGTAGTCGCCGCTTTTTGTCATTGGTGTTCTTCTCTGAATTGATTAAACAGTTGCGTCAGGCATTTATCACCATACCACGCAGCACCTCGTGTGCAATGTCCAGCGTGATATCAATATTGGGTTGCAGGGCGCCCAGCCGTGCATCCTTGCTCTGGCCATTGGCGAAGCGGCGGTACAGTTGCAGCAGCACCACGGCGTGCTTCCAGTGGCCGAAGGCTTCGTACCAGTCGATGGCCGCGGTATCGATACCGGAACGGGCGTAGCGTTCCACCAGTGCGCTGCGGGCGGGGAAACGGTCCATATCCAAGTCAATGGTAGGGGCGCGGCGCAATTCGTCACCGGCCTCACGCCAATAGCTCAGCAGCGTGCCCAGTTCGATCAGCGGGTCACCCAGGGTCGCCATATCCCAGTCGAAGATGGCGCTGACCTTGTCCGGGTCGTCCGGGTCAAACATGCAGTTATCCAGCTTCAGGTCGTTGTGTACGATACAGGCGCGCATGGATTCCGGTTGGGTTTCCAACAGTCGCCGGTGTATTTGCGAGAACAGGGGATGCCCCCCGGCGCCTGCCGTTTCCCAGCGTTTGTTCCAGCCGTTTAACTGGCGGCTGACGAATCCCTCGGGGCGCCCCAGTTTCTCCAGCCCCACCTGTACCGGGTCGATGGAGTGCAACTCGGCCATGGCATCAATCAGCGCCATACTCACCCGCTTCTCCACGTCCTCGTGGTGGGCTATGCTCCGGGGTATATGGTCGCGGACAACCACGCCATACCTGCGTTCCATCACTATGAAAGGCGCGCCGATCACGCATTCGTCCGCGCAGAAAGCCAGGGAAGCCGGGGCCGACGGAAACGTCCTGGCCAGGCCGCTGAGGACCCGGTGCTCCCGGGCCATATCGTGGGCGCCGGGCGCGATATCGCCATGGGGCCGGCGCCGTACCACCAGCTCCTGCTTGCCAAAGGAGACGCAGTAGGTGAGGTTGGCGTGACCGCCGTGAAACTGGGCGACCCTCATGGGGCCGGCAAGGTTGAGGATGTTGGCTGTCAGCCAGCTCTCCAGGCGGGGCCAGTCCATCTGCTCATCTGCCCGTACGGGGGCGACATCGTCTGCCGCTGTGTTTGTCACTGCGCCATCCTTTGCCGGCAGTTACAGCAGCGTGATGCCGCCGTCGACCAACAGCATCTGGCCGGTGATGTAGGAGGCCAGGGGTGAGGCCAGGAAGAGGGCGGCCTGCCCCATTTCTTCCGCTTCGCCCCAGCGCTTCAGTGGAATTCTCCCGGTCGATGCGCGGTACACTTCTTCATCTTCCCAACTGCGGCGGGTCAGCTTGGTTTTCACGAATCCCGGGGCTATGCCGTTGACCCGGATACCCCTGCGGGCCCAGGCCTGGGCCAGTGACCTGGTGAGCGTCAGGAGGGCGCCCTTGCTGGCGCTGTAGGCGGGTTGCCCGGGGGTGGCGATGTAACTGGAAGTGGATCCGACAAGAATAATATTACCCTCGCGCCCGTCGTTGTCCTGCAGCAGGTCGCGGAAGCAGGTGCACAGGTGCATGACGCCGTTGAGGTTGACATCGACCACCTTGCGAAAAGTCTCGATTTCATACTCCTCGCCGCCGTAGGCGACGGTGCCGACACTGGACACCAGGATGTCAAGGGATTCAAATTCCGCGGTCAGACCTGCTACCGCATCAGCGTCGGTGACATCCAGTGAGTGAAAGCTGAGTCCCCGGAGATCGTCAGCGCCATAGTCGCCGGCCGTTGCCCGTGTCCCGGTTACGTGAACCCCGGCTCCCGCCTCGCGCAATTTGTGTGCGATGCCCAGGCCAATGCCGCTCGATCCGCCGGCAACCAGTGCGGTGTAGCCGTCCAGGTTGATACATACGCTCATCAGTTGCGCTCTCTCAACACGTTGCGACGAATCTTGCCCGATACCGTTTTTGGCAGGTCATCGGTAAAGGCGATGCTGCGGGGGTACTTGTAGGGCGCGGTGGTGGATTTGACGTGGTCCTGGAGCTCTTTTACCAGTGCATCGCTCTGTTCGATGCCGTCCTTGAGCACAATCCATGCTTTCACCAGTTCCCCACGCGCCGCGTCGGGAACACCTGCCACGGCACATTCCCTGACCGAGGGGTGGCTGGCCAGGGCGTTCTCCACTTCCTGGGGGCCGATGCGGTATCCGGAGGAGTTGATGATGTCGTCGGAGCGGCCGGTGAAGAACACATAGCCGTCTGCGTCGATTTCAACATTGTCACCGGTCGCAAACCACTCGCGGCCGTCAATCTCCAGGCGGGTAGCCGCAGTGCGCGCGGGGTCTTCCCAATACCCCAGCATGATCTGGGGATTGGGGAGCCCTATCAGTAGTTCTCCCGACGCCCCTGCTGTCCCGGCTTCCCCTGCGGCGGTGCGTACTGCGATTTCCACCCCTGGCAGCGGCCGACCCATGGAGCCGGCTTTTACGGTGCGGCCGGGACGGTTGGTGACGGTCATCAGGGTCTCGGTCTGACCGTAGCCGTCCAGAATGGACGTACCGGTAAGTTCCTGCCAGCGGGTCAGGAGCTCCGGGTTGACCGATTCGCCGGCGGAGACGGTCTGTCGCAGCCGCGAGAGATCGTGGGGGGCGGCATCCTCCAGCACCAGTTGGCGCAGTTCGGTGGCCGCGGCGCAAAAACAGGTGATGCGGTGCTTTGCCAGCAGATCAAAGCGTTTAGCGGGTTCGAACGGCCCGTCGTAAAACAGCACGGCCGTGCCGCGGCTCCATGGACCAAACAGGATGCTGGTGCCCGCTTTGGACCAGCCGGTGTCGGCGGTGCACCAGATACGATCCTCCGGGTGCAGATCCAGCCAGTGCTGCGCGGAGGTTTCCCAGATCCACAGGGCGCGTGAGGCATGGGTGACGCCCTTGGGTGAACCGGTCGAGCCGGATGTATAGTAGATGATCGCCGGATCGTTGATGGCAACCTCCGCTGTAGCGTGCCCGACCGGCTGGTCATCAGCTGCGGCGATACAGGTCCAGCCGTCTGGCGCATCTCCGACACAGATCCTGGTCGCAAGCCCTGGAATACCGTCCAGCTTGTGGCACTCGGCGCGGGTGGTAATGATGCCGGTGGCGCCGGAATGCCCAGCGCGGTACGCCAGGTCTGACGGCGTGAGCATGGTGATGCAGGGGATCGGAATGGCGCCCATACGCAGCAATGCTACCATGCCTATCTGCCATTGGGGTATGCGCGGCAGCAGCACAATAACCCTGTCTCCCTGCCGGATTCCCTGCTCCCTTAGCAGGTTGGCCAGCTGGGAAGACTTGCGGCTGATATCTTCGAAAGTAAAGCTCTCGCTTGCGCCCGCGGCATTCTCGGCAATGAGAGCCAGTTTGCCCGGCTCGGCCGCCCAGCGGTCGACCACGTCCAAAGCGAAGTTAAAGGTGGCGGGGATCTGCCGTCGGCAAAGCGTCGCCAACGCTCGCCTACCTGTTGTGCAGGTCGTTGTTTGGCGTATGGTCTCCCGCAAGCCATTGCTTGAGTTCCGCGTGGGCTCGCTCCCTCTTGTATTCGCAGATCTCGGGATAGTTCTCTGAGTCGACGGTGAACTCGATATTGAGCCCGTCAGGGTCTACGGCGTAGATTGACTTGACGTAACCGTGGTCGATCGTCTGGACCGGGAAGCCGTTAGCCTCCAGGCGTTCTTTGATTTCTTCCTGGGTGTCCGCATCTACGCTTAACGCTATGTGGTCGAGCAGAGTATTACGGGTTGCATGTCCGAAATCATCATCAAGCGGCGAGGCGACCTGGAAAAAGGCGAGCGCACTGCCGTCGGCGAGTTCGTAAAAAACATGCATGTACACGCGTTCCCGGCCGGAAATCTCCGCCTTCTCGGCCCATGACGCAACGAGGGGAAGACCAATGATGTCTTCATAGAAGTGGCGCGTAACTTCGTGGTTTTTCACGGGATACGCATTGTGATGGAGTCGCTGGATCTTGCTCATGGAAGTTCTCCTGTCGTGCCCATTATTGCAATATACGCGATTCTATCGGACAATGCTACCCGGATCATGATCAGACAGTCATAGCGTAACAGGATGGATTTATGCAACAAACCCAACACGTAGTAGACAGTATTTATGCCTATCGCTTCGAAGGCCCCAAGCCCAGCCACGCCCTGCTGATCTTCCACGGCTCCGGTGGGCACGGCGGCATCTACAACGGCTTCTGCGCGTACCACGCCGCCAAGGGAGTCGATATCTGGGCATTCGACGCCCCGGGGCACGGCAGGACCAATCCGGAGTATCCGCGCGGCACGTTTACCATGGAAGAGTGGGTGGCGGCGGGGACCCGCTACGGTGAATACATTCACGACCTGACGGGGCTGCCCGTGTTTGCGCTGGGTTCGAGCCTCGGTGTGGCGCCCGCCTATTCCGTGCTCGCCGCTGAAGTGTTCCAGGGTGCGATCATGATGGGGGCGGGATTCATTCCGGGCTCCCCCGCGCTCGCGAACCTGCGTGATACTTATGCGTCGGAGGGCGTGCAACAGCTGATCGCGCAGTTCGGCCGCGCGTTTCGCTTCGATATCGATATGGCTTTCGACTTTGACCAGAACTACGGTTTCAAGGGCGCCGGCGCCGAGAAAAAACGCGACCCGTTGAATATCTGGTCATACGACTTGTCGTCCTGGGCATCGGTCTTTACGCATGACCCCGAGGTGCTGCCTGCGGACAACGCCAAGCCCATCCTGATGGCGGTAGGAGAAAAAGACCCGATATCGCGGCCCGAAAACGTGAAAAAGATCTTCGATACCATTGGTGGGCCGACTGAATTCCATATAGAGCCGGACGCGCCACACCAGTTGATGCTGTACAAGACGGGGGAGTTCTCGCGCCTTGCTGCCGCGTGGGTATCGAAACATCTTGTTCACTGAGGACTGACTTGAGCAAGCCGCCCGATGGTGTGGAACTGGTAGACCGTGCCAAAGCACTGGTTCCGCGCATCGCGGAGCGTGCGGCACAGAGTGAGGCTCAGCGCGCACTGCACGACGACACGATCAAGGATCTGATGGACTCCGACTTTCTGCAGACACTCGTCCCGAAGCGCTGGGGCGGGCACGAGCTGCCGCTGTCCGTGCACAGCCGGATCGTCTCGATTATCAGCGCGGCGGACGTGTCGGCAGGCTGGATCACAGCGTTCTATATGGGCCACAATTTCATGGTCAACAAATGGAGTGAGAAAGCCCAGGCGGAGGTGTTCGCGGAGCGGCCCTACGCACGGGTGCCCATCGTCGCCTTGCCCGGTCTCAAAGCCAAGGTTGTGTCTGGCGGTTGGGAAGTTTCGGGCCGCGTGCCCTACGGGTCCGGCATTATGCATGGCGACTGGGTGGGACTCAGTGGCATTGTCGATGAGACGGGCGAACGCTTGATGTGGCTGTTCCCGGCCGCCGACGTGGTGATGAAGGATGTCTGGAGAATGGCCGGGATGGCAGGCACCGGAAGCAACGACGTCGTGGTCGAACAGCGATTTGTCCCGAATCATCGTGGCGTTTTCACTGACCAGGTGATTGAGGGCAGCACGGAGGGTAGCCGGATCCATACGAATCCGCTTTACCAGATCCCACTTATACCGTTCATCTGGAACGAGACGATGTGCGTTCTGTCGGGCGGGTTGCGCGGCGCGACTACCGCTTTCGAAGCGATCGTCCGCAAGCGCGTGCAGCGGATCGGCGGTGCAGTCGCCAGGGAACAGCAACTCGTCCACGCGCAATTGGGCGAGGCTCACACTAGCGCTCTGGTGTTGGAAGCACTGACCCGCGACCTGGTTAGCGAAACGATGGCATGTGTAACGGCCGGCCGCTGGGAGATGAGAGACCGTATACGCTTCAAGGCGATAGCGGCTTACATTGCGGAACATTGCCGGCTGGCGGTCCAGGAGATGATGAGCTGCTCGGGAACGAGCAGCTTCCACCACGACCAGCCGCTGCAGCGCTTCTTCCGTGACTTAAGCATGGTCGCGACTCACGAGTATTACAACTGGGGTATTGGCAGGGAAACGCTGGGGCGCGATCGCCTCGGCCTCGAACCCAATCACCCTATGGTCTGACTTTATTTTCGAATAAAAACACAGGTGCGATATTCCAGGAGATGAATTATGACGGCAGGTGTCGAGGCCATGGTCGCCAGGACTGTCGAGGCCTTCGGCGGACTGGACATCGCAATCAACAACGCAGGGATCTGGTTATGGTAACGGGGCAATACCCGGTATGGATAAAATGAATGGGCATAAATGAAAAGAAGAGATTTTGTTAAATACACCGGTGCAAGCTTCGCGATGCTTGCCGCCACTGATAGTCTCGCAGCCAGAAATGACTGGAGTTCCATACATCCGCCGGTGGTTGGGGAACTGGACCTCAATGAAATCAATATAGTGGATACGCATGTACATCCACCCCATCCGATCACGCTGACTGAATCCTACGATAAATGGAATTCATCCTTTGTTGGTTCAATGCTGCCCGGCTATGAATACGAAGGTAAGGAACAGTTAAGGAAAAGACTGTCATCCGTATTCAGGGAACACCTGTACAACATGCCGAGACAAACCGGTTATTACAACTATGTAGCAAGGGTGTATGGCGTAAATCCCGATTTGGACGGGTTTAACTCAGTAGTTACCAGGGGCATAAAAAGTGGTTTCAGTAATTATATAGAATCCATTCTGGACCGGGAAAAAATAGAAAAGGTATTACTGGAGTCACGTGAAATTGAAGCCAGACGACCGGAGAGCCCGATCCCGTCCGACCGATTTGTGTGGAGTTACAATATTGCAAAGATTATTCAACCGGAATGGGCTGCCGGGAAAGGAATAAGTTCCCTGAAGGATGTCGTTGCCGAAATAAGTAATGTCCTGGAGCAGTGTGTGGCCGATGGTTGTGTCGGATTCAAGATTAGTGTGGCCTATTACAGGCCCCTGGGTATTGAATTAATTGATGCTGGAACGGCGGAAAAGGCCTTGCAGAAACTGCTTAAAAACCCTGCTGACCTGTATGTGCCATTCAGTAACGTTGCGGATTATCAAGAAACCGAAATGCAGGAAGCGTTTCGTAATTACCAGGACTTCTTGCTCAGGCATATTTATATCAAGGCAGGTGAGTTGAAATCACGAATCATTATTCATACCGCGGTGGCATTGCACCCGGCATTAAGGTTTGATTTCAATAGCCCATTAAAACTGAGAGATGTATTCCTGGATGACGAAATCAAAAAAGTTGAGACCAGGTTCCTCCTGATTCATACCGGGTATCCGTATCACGAGCATGTTGCTGCAATGCTGAGCCAGTTCCCTAACGTGTATACGGATCTTTCTTTCTATTCAAAGTTTCCTGGTGTGCTGGAAGAGACGTTGAGAGCCTTTTTGGCTTTAGCGCCGGCTGATAAGGTAATGCATGGCAGTGATTCCAATAATGTACCTGAGGAGATAGGTTACTGCGCCTGGAATGTTCGCCAGGTTCTGGCGAAAATATTAAGAGATTACAAGTCCAATTACGGGTGGAGTCAGTCCAATTGTGAAGAGATAGCAAACAAGGTATTGCACGGAAATGCGAAAAGGCTTTTTTCAATCGGCAGCTGAGCAGTCGCGAGCTTACACCTCATCCCTGATCTCAGCCACCCGCGGCCATGCTTCCAACCCTGCCTTGTTCATTAACGGCAGGTATTTTTCACTGAACCAGTTTGCCACACCCTCACGATATCCCCTTGTCTGAACCAGGCGGGCATACCAGTCGGCAACATGCGGCTTGTCATCCCACAACCCCTGCATGCAAAGGTGGTCCAGGCGCGTAATATACGGAGAGTAGGCAATATCGGCCAGGGTCAGGCCGTCCCCGGCCAGCCATTGGTGCAACGCCAGGGCATCGTTCATTTCCGACAACAGTTTTTCATACTGCTGAACGGCCTGGACAAAACGGGGCGAATCAACCCCATGCGGCACCACCTGTCGCTGCACCTCCTGGATATACGGGTCCCGGATGCCGGCAAAGTGTTTCTCCAGGGCTTCATCCGAACCGCAGGCCTTGATTAACTGGTGGCGAAAAGCGATCGCGAAACTCAGCACGGCCACTTCCAGGTGCATCCCGTCATCCAGCTTTTTCATCCACCAGCGCGCATTCGCCCGTCCTGCAGGGTCGGCAGGCAATAACGGCGGTTCCGGATAAACTTCGTTCAGGTATTCGATGATGATATTCGATTCCACAACGATATTGCCGTCATGATCCAGGGCAGGCACGAGTCCTTTCGGGTTGATTTTCAGGAATTCGGGCCGTTGCTGATCACCGCCTCGCAGGTCAAGTTCCACCCCTTCCCATTCCACTCCCTTCTCCGTCAGCAGAAAGCGCACTTTCTGGGAACAGGTGGACATATCGTTATGGTAGAGCTTGAGCATGGTTTATCTCTCAGATTTTTCAGATAACCGGTGAATTGGAGCCTTTACCCAACAGGATGCGTCCGTAAATCTCAGCGCTGGCATCGTAAATGAGCAGGGCATGCATATTCGTTGCGTGCAAATCCCGCGAGGCCCGTTGCAGCGTGTTCCTCAGCGATAGCGCCGATGCGCCGGCATAGAGAAACAACTTGTCCACTGCATCCAGCAGCATTTTCACGGACAGGCAGCAGTCCATGCGGATGCGCCCGCGAGTTTCCATGGGCATGGCTTCATTCAACCTCGCATAATGGTCGATATCGTCCGCCATTTTGTACATGACCAGTTCCGCGGCATGGATTTCCGCCGCGGCCGAACCCAGAGCCACCTGTACAGGGATCCAGTCGTCGGCGATATGGCCCGTATAGGGTATATTTTTACCGGGAACAATTTTTTTGAATTCTTTCAACGCGGCCCGGGCAACACCGAGGGCGCCGCCCACCAGGCAGATGGCCAGCACCGGGACGGCTTGCGACAGGGTGAGCCAGCCCGTGTCTTCGGCTTTGTACGCGGGCGCTTCCCGTTCCGTATATTGCGGTATGGATAGATACCGATGGGACGGAACTCTCACGTCCCTGGCCACCAGGGAATTGCTGCCGGTCCCCTGGAGTCCGGCGACAAACCAGTCATCACGGATCTCCACATCGCCGGTCGGCAACAACAGGTCGGCTTCATCGATCATTTCACCGGACTCATCGAATATTTCCGCTCCCAGGATCAGCCATTGCGAATGCTCGCAACCGGACCCGAACGGCCAGAAACCATTCAATATGTACGACCCGTTACCCTGTCTGACCGCCTTGCCGCGCGGCGCTATGACCGCCGAGACAAACGTATCGGGGTTTTCGCCGTATACTTCCTGTTGCGCCTGCTTCGGGAAGTGCCCCATCAACCAGCTATGCGCATGCCATACGCCCAGCACCCAGGCCGTCGCGCCGCAACCCTCGCCCACTGCCGCCAGCACGTCGATATAGGAACGAAAGGATAACTCATGACCACCGCAGGATTTAGGTTGAACAGTACGTAATAACCCATTGTTTTTAATCAGTTCAACACTTTCCCTGCACAGGCGCCGGTCGACTTCGGCCTGGTCGGCATACTGCTTCAGATCTTCTATGATCGACTCGGCCCTGGCCTTGATTTCCTCAGCAGTCAGCGTTTCTGTTGCGGCAACGTTTTGTGTCGGCATAATCACTCCTTTCAAAATATTATATATGCAAACTATATGCAATAAGGTCAATAGCGTTGCGAATTTGGTTGCAGTATTGTCATCCCTCCCACCGGTTTTACCGGGTTTCTATATACCGGGGGTAATAACGGGTTGACCCCGTAATAAAAAAATGAACCGAAGATTGTCGTGTGACTTATCGTTACCTGGCCGGCAAAACCAATCTTGATCATTCCCTCAACGGTATCCCTGACCACGGTACATTTCAGTAATTCTCCATTTCCCGGATCAAGCGCGCAGACAACTGTTTTATGGGGTATGGGCAGGGTAAGGCCGGTGCCCGGTTGATGGTAGTCATAACCCAGGTTCATCCCCACCCAGACATGATTGGCCGAAACGGAAATAACGCTGACCAGCCTGGCGACCGGTTTGCCGTCCGGAAACAGGGGCGGGAACGGTTCCAGTTCAGGCAGCATCTTAACGGCGACGGTATCATACGTTCGCGCCCATTTTATGGAGCCGTCGTCCGGATTCAGGGCGATCACAGTCGGCGCCGCAAAAATATTGCCCGTGTAGATGGTATCATCGGGACCGATAGCCGGAGATAACAACCCTTCGCCTTTTGCAGACCAGCGAACTTCTCCGCTGTAGGAATCAACGGCAAGCATGTTGCCGTCGCCGTCAGCGCTATAGACAGTGTCTCCGGATACCGATAGCGCAGGACTGGTTCCGCTACCCCCGCCCATCGGCAGTTCAATCGCCGTTGAGATGCCGGCTTCCGTGATATCCAATCCATACAATACCCCGGTATATTTATCTCCCTGTTTTGGTCCGGCTGCAGTAATAAATATCCGACCGGTTTCAGGATGGACTGCGGGCGCATTGGCTACCTGGACGCCGTAACCGAATGCAATTTGTTTAAACAGCGGTATGACTGTTTCATCCATCAGTCCGCCTTGCCACACACCCGGCAGTGACGGCCCTTGTTGCGGGGCCGTCCCGGCCGGCAGGTTAAACACGGGTACTGCCGGCGCCCCAGTATCTCTCCTGTAAAACAAGACTTTACCTTTTGTTGTAATACCGCCGACATAACCTTGTCCTGATATAACCTGGTATACAAACGGGTCGCCTGCTTCCGGCAATCGTGTTTCCCATTTCAATGCTCCATCGGGATGGAACGCCCACAGTTGGTTGCCGTCGCCGATATATATGTCGCCATGAACATCAATCACCGGCGCATTAAACCCGGCATGGGAATCAAGATCATCGGCCGACATCTGCGGAGCGCTTTCCCAAAGTAACCGGCCGTTCCTGTCGAAAGCATGCAGGTGGCTGAATCCGGGACCCCTGGCGCTGGTGACAAAGTGGTTTCCATGCCCGTCGATGACGCCGGGATTAATCAGCGCAGCGCCGTCAAGCACCGATACGCTCACGACCAGGTCTGCTGAAGTCGGAAGTGGAGAAAAATCGGAATTTCGTGAGTCCCGGTGAACACTGGCCCACGGGACTTGCCCATAATGTTCGGGCAGATCAGGTGCGGCAAATAAACTATTTGCCCAGGTCAGGTATGTCAATAACAGTATTGCGGGGAAGCTGGATTTTGTAAGGTTGTCGTATGGCATGAGGCATTCCGGCCTGGAGCTGGACAGGGATCGTCCTGCTCAGCGCAATCACGTTCGCCTATCTATACACACGATTTGTGCTTTGAGCAGGGCAGGGGAGGTAATCAGTTATAACTGGCGGTCACATTGAAATCGGCGCTGTTCCTCAGGGTCTGCAATACGACACAGTAGCGTTCGGTCAACTGAATCAGTTTGTCCAGGGACTCGGCCGGCGCATCGGATTCCAGGGCAAAGCGCAGGCGGATATCCCTGAAACCGACCTTTGCCTCGCGGTTCACCGCCAGGGTGCCGCGGAAGTCCAGGTCGCCTTCGGCGTGAACGCTGGCGTCGGTTAAATTAATCCCCATCGCCGTGGCGACCGCTTTCAGGGTCACGCCGGCGCAGGCCACCAGCGCTTCAAGCAACATGTCTCCCGAGCACAGTTGCGAACCGTCGCCGCCGGCGGCAGGGTGCAGGCCTGCTTCGGCTAGCTGCCTGCCGGTCTCCACCTTACATGCAATACCTTCGGTCACATGACTTTCCGCACGCATGGTAATGACCGCGGTTTGGGGAGCGTCGGTGTATTGTTGTTTTAACGGCGCCTGTAACTCTTTCAACTCTGTGGAATCCATAGTAGTCTCCTGGTACTGTCACATTGTGTTGTGAATATTCTGGCGAATTTGCCTGTGGCTTATCATGATAAATCCTGATAAACCAGAATCAAGAGAGGGACAGGAAAATGTCAGATAAACGTGCCGCGATAACAAAGATACTGAATCACATTGTGGAAAGCGTTCATAACCTGGATTATGAGGCCGTGCGTGATCTGATACCCGATGACGGCGTTTATTTCGGTTCGGCCGCAGTCAAGGCGCAAGGGTATGATGAACTCTATGAAAAACAGTTTTCCAAGGTTTGGCCTAATATTGATGAATTCAAGATAGATCCTTCCTCCATCTCCATTCATACTTCAGGTAAAATTGCCTGGGCCATCTGCCTGTTCCAGTCTTCCGTACCGGGAGCGGACGGAAAACCATCAGCGCGCAGGGGCCGGATGACCTTTATCTTTGAATGGCGTGACAAAAAATGGGTTATGGTGCACAGCCATGATTCACTTTACTCGACCCTGGAGGATGAGTAAAAAACCACACCTGGACCCGGAAATATGAATAATCAACGTACAGCAAAAACATTTATTATTTCATTACTCGTCTGCGGCCTTCTTGCCTGCTTCACCGTCTACGCGGCGGAAAGCGATGCTTCCGGATACCAGAATGATCCGTTTACCCGGCCCGGCATTATTACCCCGTACACACTGCCGGAAGCATGGCCTGTTCACCTGGACAGGGATCCCCTGGACCGCAGCCCTGAGAATACCGACACCAGGATGGTGGTGCTGGGTACCGGCATGCCTCAGCCCAACCCGTACCGTTCCGGGCCTGCGTATGCCGTGGTTGCAAATAATCAACCCTACCTGGTGGACGCCGGCGAGGGGATATGGCGTTCCCTGGCAAGGGCGGTCCTGATCCACGGCGATGAAATCAACAGGGCGCTGGCGCCGATAAAGTTGAACTACCTGTTCGTCACCCACCTGCATGAAGACCATACCGTAGGCATCCCTTCACTGATACTGAATCCCTTTAAACTGAACATACCTGCGCCGAAGTCCATCTACGGGCCCGAAGGCATCGACGAGATGGTCGAACATATCCTCGCCGCATGGAAGATCGATATTGCCGCCGAGTTGTCCGACGGTTACGATCCCATAGGCGCGCAGGCTACCGGACATATTGTTGATGTCGATAAACAGGGGCTTGTGTACCAGGATGACAACGTGACGGTGGAGGCTTTCAGGACCATTCACGGCCCCCTGAAGGACACTTTCGCATATCGATTTACCACGGCAGACAGGATCATCACGTTTACCGGGGATGGCGGCCCATACCATGAGAACATCGTGAAAGCCGCAATGAATGCTGACCTGTTGGTCGCCGAGGCAGTCACCGAAAAAAATATCGGTTACGCCAACTGGGGCGGCGATACGGTCGAAGAGAAGAAAAAGGAGATATTCAGGTACCACTTCTCTCCGGCCGTACTGGCCCGGATCGCAACCGAGGCAAAGGTGAAGGCCGTCGTGCTCAGCCATGAGCAGAATTACGCGGCCCCTGAAGATTTCAGGAGGACGGGTCTTAAGGATGAGATCATCGAAGCAGGTTTCAAGGGAACCATTTACTCGGCTATGGATGGCGATGTATATTAATAACCGATTGCCGGACATCCTGCGGCTTGATGTATGAGTAGGCACAATGAATCACACCCGCCGCACGATCATGCAGACAGCAGCCGCGGGAGCGTTGCTTGTTGCACTCCCTCGTTCATTTCACACAGCACGGGCAGGTAATACAAACGTGAATCTCTATGCTGGCGACAACCTGGCTGCCTATGGTTTCCCTGACGGTCATCCGCTGGGCATCGACCGCCAGGGCGCGTTCCTGCGGGAAGCGATGAAGCAGGGACTGGTCTCCCGCACTACCAGGCGTGACGCACGTGAGGCGTTACGCGACGAGTTGCTCCGCTTTCATGGCAATGACTACGTCAACCTTGTATTTACTGCCGAAGAGCGCGGTGTGCAGTTACTGGACCATGGTGATACACCGGTCTTCCCCGGTGTCTATCGGGCTTCTGCGCATGTCGTCGGCGCGGCGCTGGACGGGCTGGCACAGGTAATGGACGGGCAATGCCTGCGCACCATGCAGCCGATCGGCGGCCTGCACCATGCAGGGCGGGACCATGCTGCCGGCTTCTGCGTGTTCAACGACCTGGGGGTAGTAATCGAAACCTTGCGACGGGTATATGACATCAAGCGTGTCGGTTACCTCGATATCGACGTGCACCACGGGGATGGCGTGTTTTACGCTTTCGAAAACGATCCCGACCTGATCTTTGCGGATATCCACCAGGACTCACGCACACTTTATCCAGGCACCGGCCGGGAGAATGAAACAGGCAAGGGCAGGGCGGAAGGCACCAAGCTGAACATTGAAGTCCCACCGTTCTCCGGCGACGCCGAGTTCATGGAAGCCTGGCCGCGTATTGAGGCGCATTTCGAAGAATTCAAGCCGGAGTTCTTCGTCTTCCAGTGCGGCGCTGACGGCCTGAGAGGTGATCCGCTGGCGCAACTCCGATATTCTCCTGCCGTGCACGAGCACGCTGCGCGCCGCATGGTGGCGCTGGCGGATGAGTTTGCAGAAGGACGCATTATGGCGTTTGGAGGGGGCGGGTACGATCGGACAAACCTGGCCCTGGCATGGAGCGCCGTACTTGCCGAGTTACTATGAAAACGAGGCACGTACTGGCGTTATTAATTCTGCCCGCCTTACTGACAGGAACAGCAACTGCAACGGAGCGGCTCAGGCTTGCAACAACGACAAGCACTGATAATTCAGGTCTATTCAATGTATTACATCCACTATTTGAAGAAAAATATAATGTAAACATTGATGTAATTGCCGTCGGGACAGGGAAAGCGCTCCGCCTGGGTCAGAACGGCGATGTGGATGTGTTGATGGTCCATGCTCCGGCGGCGGAAAAAACCTTTATAGCCAATGGTTTCGGCAGTGAACGGTTGCCGGTGATGCATAATGACTTCGTGATAATCGGACCTCCAGAGGACCCTGCCGGTGTCAAAACCGTTACGGATATTACCGATGCAATGGCAAAAATTGCAAACAGCCGCGCGAGTTTTATTTCCCGGGGAGATGACTCAGGCACCCACAAGAAAGAGTTGTCACTGTGGCAGGCTGCTGGTCTGGAGCCCGGAGGTGAGCGCTATCTCTCCGTCGGCCAGGGGATGGGAGCAGTCATCAAGATTGCCGATGACAAGCAGGCTTATACCTTGTCTGATCGCGGGACCTACCTGGCTTTTACCGGCAAAATCGGGCTGGATATTCTGTATGCCGGCGATGAAGCCCTGTTCAATCCCTACCATGTCATATTGCTGAACGCGGAAAGACATCCACACATAAAGGCTGACCTGGCAAGGCAGTATGCTGACTTTGTCCGTAGCGCAACAGGCCAGAAGATCATTGCCGACTTCAGGATAGGTGGTGAGCAATTATTCTATCCTGATGTAATCAGGTGACTTGCGGAAAAATTTATGAGCACACAATAGGCAGCGCTGCCACACCCCTGGTTCGCGCCCGTTACGACCAGTATGGCCTGTTCCCGTCGCCGTTTAACCTGGCAAATGACATGGCATAATAGAAAAATTATGAATACGATAAACAATCAGGCAGTTGCATCGCTTGTCGAGGCAGCCAACAAGGAGTTGGCAGACCCTGAACGTAACCGGCTCGTGCCAGGCGGCGACAGCCGCCCCCCGCGCTTTGAACTCTACCATGCCGGGCTTTCCATCTGTTCGCAGAAGGTCCGCGCAGTGCTGGCGGAAAAAGGAGCGGCATACCTGTCCCACGAGATGGTTATCCTGAACAGCAAAGGCATTTATTCCGAGGGATTGACCCCGGCAGAGAACTACCGGCCGGGTTACGTACGTTTGCGCATGCATGGCGGCAAGGCGCTGAATAAGAATTACGCCGATAAACATACTGGATGTTCATCTGTTGACAGCGAGGGGTTTGATCCTTGTGTGGTACCGACCCTGGTTGACCATGAATTGCCTGTAGTGGTAGCTGATTCGAAACGGATCTGCGCACACCTGGACAGGGAAATCAGTGAAAGTATTCCATTGATGCCTGAAGATGAAGCAGCATCCCGGGCGGTAAGTGAACAGGTTGCCATTGTCGACCGCACGCCGCATCCTGCCGTGCTGTACGGTTTCCACCCGGATGATGACCGGCGCCCCGATTTTATCAAACACGTGATGAGTGATGTCTATGATTTGAAAGTAGAGGCGCTGGAGGCATTGATAAAGCAGAATTCCGCCGACGCGGACCTGGTTGCGGCATACCGGAGCAAAATCGCCAAGGAACTGGCCGGAAAGCAATTGGCGCGGGATGACAATGTCCAACATGCAGTCAGGGCGGAGATGAAAGACATCATTGATAACCTTGACCGGCAGCTCGCATCGACGCCTGGGCCATGGGTTTGCGGGTCTGATTTCACCATGGCAGACGTGGTATGGGGAGTCAGTCTTTATCGATTGCATTGGCTGGGATTGGCTTACCTGTGGAATGACCTTGCGCGGGTGCGGGAATACACAGACCGGGTATATAACCGGCCTTCCATTCGGGAAGCCGTGATAAATTTTCCATCGCCCATGCCGCCATCACCCCACACGATGGATGTAATCTGACAGTAATAGCGCTGTTGAATGCCGGGAACTCCACCAATCCTTTGAAAAATCGTAGCCCTTTGCAGAACAAACGGTACCTGATACCGGTTGTTTACATACTGTTGGTCTCTGTCGGCATTCCCTGGTATCTGCCTCCGGGTCTCACAATACTGCTATTCGGACTTCCGTTATGGGCCTTAATCTCCCTGGTCGTTGCATTCATCATCGCATTGTTTACCGCGTGGTTGTACCTGGTTGAATTTTCGGATGATGAGACTTGATGTTTGATCTGCTTCCGTTTGGCGCTGGTGCCTGGGCGGTCATCATCATCTACATCGGGTCACTGCTGTTGTTCGGCTGGTATGGGTACCGTTCCCGTACCGAGAACACCCTCAATGACTTTTACCTGGCTGGGCCCGGGTTCGGTACTCTCGTCCTGTTACTGACGCTGTATGCGACACAATACAGCGGCAATACGTTCTTTGCCTTTATCGGTATGACCTACCGGGTTGGTTTTTCCTGGATTACTTCGGTCTATTTCATGCTGGCCATCATCGTGTTTTACCTTGTCTACGCATTGCGGCTGCGCAGGTTGTCGAAACGCTACGGTTTTATTACCCCGGTTGACTATCTCTCGCACCGGTTCCGCTCCGACACGCTCAATCTCCTGGCCGCGATCGTCATGATCATCTCGCTGAGCAATTTTCTGCTGGCGCAGCTAATGGCCATGGGTCGTGCAATGCAGGGAATGGCGGGAGGAAATTCCGGCCTTGCATACACCAGCGGCGTGATCCTGCTGGCCCTGATCATGGTGGTTTACGGAACCCTGGGCGGCCTGCGCGCGGTGGCATGGACTGATGCGGTGCAGGGATCCGTACTGTTTATCGGTTTTTTGCTGTTGATTATATCCCTGGTCGTGAAATTCGGCCCCCTGTCGGTCGCCACAACCAGCATACTGGAGTCGACCGATTCCGCTAAAGTAATGCTGCCCGATGCCGACAGGATGAGACAATGGCTGAGTTATATCCTGCTCGTCGGTATGGGCGGCGCCCTGTACCCCCAGGCGATTCAACGGATTTACGCGTCCAGGTCGGCCAGGGCATTGCGGCAAAGCCTGGCGGGCATGGCTTTCCTGCAGATTTTCGCATCCGTGGTTGCCGTTATCGCCGGCATCTACGCCATTGCCTATATACCGGGCCTTGAGGGCGTGCATGCCGACCAGGCCCTGACGCGTATTTTCCGCCTGTTGCAGGAAGACTCCGTGTTCGGCTACTGGCTGGTCGTCATATTGTTTGCGGCGATCATTTCCGCCATGATGTCCACAGCCGATTCGGCCCTGCTGACCATCTCGTCGATGATTACCAAGGACGTTTACGCCGGGTATTTTCGCAGTAATGCCACCCAGGCTGAATTGACCAGGATTGGCAAACTTTGTTCCTGGGCGCTTATCGTATTCCTTGTCTGGCTGGCAATCCTGCTGAAGGATAAGGCGTCGCTGATTACACTGATCGACAGAAAATTCGACTTGCTGGTGCAACTGGTCCCCGCGTTCATGCTGGGTATCCGCTGGGGCAGGTTACAGGCAGTCCCGGTTGTCCTGGGCTTGGTCACTGGCCTCGTGGTTTCCCTGGCACTTGCATTCGGACCGTTTAACTTTGTCACGGGTGGCAAGATATGGGGGTTTCATCCCGGTCTTTACGGCTTGTTGCTCAACCTTGGCATCGCGGTTGGCGGTTCCCTGTTACTCAAGGAATCTGGTAATCAGGTAAGATACGAAAATCACTGATTGAGAGAGCATCCATGAATAGAGTATTGCGTTCCATATTGGCCGCGGCCATATTACTGCCGGTCATCCAGGCCTGTTCGGATACGGCCGACAGCGTGTACCGCAACGGCCGGGTTTACACCGTAGATGATTCCCGGCCCTGGGCGCAGGCCCTGGCGATTGAAGGAGAGCGGCTGGTTTTCGTCGGTGACGACGAAGGTGTCGAAAAATATATCGGCCCCGAAACGGAAGTCATCGACCTGGGTGGACGCATGGTCATGCCCGGGATCCACGATGCCCATACCCACCTGCTGTGGGCCGGTCTGCAGTTGAACTATGGTTGCCAATTCTCCTCGGATGTAACGCTTGACGAGATGCTTGAAAAACTCAGGGAATGTGCGGCAGACCGCCCTGAAGACGAATGGCTGGTGGCCGGCCTGTCCAGTTATGACCAGTTTCCGGAGAACAAGCCGCACAGGTCGCACCTGGATGAAGTCTTTCCGGACACGCCGGTCTTCCTGCGGGAAGGGACGTTCCACCACGCACTGGTGAATACCAGAGCGCTGGAGATTGCCGGTATCGATGAGGACACGCAAGCTCCGTACGGCGGTGCTCTGCCAAGGGATGAGGCAGGCAGGCTCACCGGAGAGCTGGTCGAGACCGCGACTGAACTGGTGGAGCCTTACCTGCCGGCCATGCCCGCAGGCCTGAACCTGGCCGCCCTGCGCTGGGCTGTGGAAATCAATAATCAATACGGCATCACGTCGGTTCAGGAAGCGTCAACGAACCTGCCCACCCTGCAGACGCTGGCTGCCCTTGAAGCTGAAGGCGGATTATCCCTGCATGTCGCGGCCCACCTGATCTGGGGAAGTCCCCAGTTCGGCGGGATGGACAATGACGGCCTGGAGCAGCTCATCGAACAGCGCGGGAACTATGCATCCGAGCACGTGGACGTAGATTTTATCAAGATCTGGGTGGACGGTTCGCCGACTCCGCCTTATTTCACCCAGGCAGACGTGCTTCCGGACGGCGCAATCGAGTTCGATCGCGTGCTCTTCCCGCCGGAGTTGCTGAATGACGCCGTCATGCGTTTTGATCGGATGGGTTTGAAGATAAAGCTGCACGTCGCCGGCGATGGTTCGGCCCGCGCCGCACTGGATGCCGTCGAGGCGGCGCGCAAAGCGAATCCTGGCTCATTGGTGAGGCACGATCTGGGACATACAAACCTCGTTACTCCGGCCGACATGCCCAGGTTTGCCGAGCTTGGCGTCATTGCCGAGATGTCACCTTCAGTCTGGCACATATACGGCAGGCTGCTCGGTGACCCGCCCCGGGACGCCTGGGAATTCGGCACGCTGCATGAACACGGCGCCATGCTGACCATCGGCACCGACTGGGTAGTTACCCCGACCCCGAACCTGTTCCCGGCCCTGGAGGGGATGCTGGACCGGGGAGACGAATCGATCGAGCTGCCAACGGCGCTCCGCGCCATGACCCTCAACGGCGCCTATGCCGTGAACCGGGATACAATGAGCGGCTCCCTGGAGCAGGGTAAATCCGCCGACTTCATCGTCCTTGATCGTAACCTGTTCGACATTCCGGTTTCCGAGATCAGCGAAACCCGGGTATTGAGGACAGTATTTGAGGGCAGTACTGTATACACAGCAGGGAAGACAGATTAGGATTCACATGATGTTGTTAACTTGAAAGGTTGCATTCTCTTATCAGTAATGAAGTCTTGGCCAGGTACGTATCGTTTTCAGAGCACTCGATGACAGTGTTATATGCTGACTAAACTTACAATTCGTAACTTCAAGCGTTTTGGCAAAGTAGAAGTCGAGTTAGGAAATCCGGTGGTTTTCATCGGCCCAAACAACTCGGGAAAAACGTCAGCCATGCAGGCACTTGCTTTATGGGATGTCGGCGTGAAACGTTGGAACGAGAAGCGCTCAGGGAAAAGCGCGCCGGAAAAACGCCCTGGGGTTACCGTCAACCGGCGCGATCTGGTCGCCATTCCACATCCGACAGCCAGCCATCTGTGGCGTGATCTGCGTACACGGGAATTTCAGAAAATCAATAACCACCAACATACCAGCAACGTACGAATTGATCTTATCGTAGAAGGAATCACTCAGAACGAGGCATGGACGTGCGGTCTTGAGTTTGACTACGCTAATGAAGAATCGTTTTATTGCCGTCCTCTTCGGCTCGAAAACAGTAAACATCCTGATCGGATGTCAGTTCCCAGGCAGGCAGGCTCATTGCGCATAGTCTTCCTTCCTCCCATGTCAGGTCTATCAGCGACTGAAACACGGCTTGACCAAGGAGCCTTGAACGTGAGAATAGGGGAAGGACGCACGGCAGAGGTTCTTCGCAATCTGTGTTTCCAGATTTATCAGAATAATCTCGAGAAATGGGAGCCTCTGGTGGCCAAAATCCGTGAACTCTTTGGAGTGGATATCGACAGACCTCATTACATTGAGGAGCGCGGAGAGGTTACCATGAAGTATCGCGAACGCGGCTCAACTCTTGATATTTCAGCCAGCGGGAGGGGGTTGCAACAGACGCTGCTGATACTTGCATATATGTATTCCAACCCGGGCGCAGTCATCTTGATGGATGAACCCGATGCGCACCTGGAAATCCTTCGTCAAAGACACATCTATCGACTGATAACTGAAGTTGCGATGGACTCCGGCAGTCAAATCATTGCCGCAAGTCATTCGGAAGTACTTCTGAATGAAGCCGCAGAGAAAGATCTAGTTATAGCTTTCGTTGGAGAACCTCACCGGATTGGAGGCGGCCTGAGTCAGGTCCATAAGGCGTTGACGATGATCGGATACGATCAATATTATCAGGCTGAACAAAAAGGTTGGGTGCTGTATCTCGAAGGCTCAACAGATCTGGCGATATTGCTGGCTTTTGCCAAAAGACTTGAAAAAGAGCAGGCTGTTCAGGCACTAGAAACAGCTTTCGTCCATTATGTTAGCAATAATCCACCAAAGGCTGCAGAACATTATTTCGGTCTCAA
Organism: Gammaproteobacteria bacterium; assembly: GCA_965220815.1. GTDB lineage: Bacteria > Pseudomonadota > Gammaproteobacteria > Eutrophobiales > Eutrophobiaceae > JAAXHV01. The sequence continues at coordinate 3,234,298 of OZ244846.1, read as the reverse complement.
AGAAGCGCTCCCGAATCTGAAAGGGGTGGCTCTGTTTGACAGATTGGAACTCGGCGCTCCGGATAATCCACAACTTCAACACCTGGTTTGGAAAAGGCGTGAAATTGAGAACTATCTCTGTACCCAGGCAACTCTACAGGAATATGCGCGCACTTCCGCGACTGAGGCAGCAGCGGGCCCTCTGTTTACCAGGGCAGAAATCGAAAATCGGCTAAATGCCATAAATGAATCTATTGCGGAACTTGAAACAGCCTTGGAGACATTGGGCAAAGGGTCTCCATGGCATGAGGACATTAAGGTCAGCGATGAGTTTCTGACTCCGCTTTTCAAAGCTTATTTCAAAAAGCTCTCCTTGCCGAATCTCATGAGTAAAAAGAGCTTTTATGAACTGGCAAATTATGTCCCTGAACATGAAATCGACCCCGAGATCAGTGAAAAACTGGATGCGATAGTTGCTGTTGCGCAGAGTGCAACCCCTGTAATGGACTGATTTGTGTCCTAATCAATATCCAATTCCGGCAAGCTGCGCACGATGCGCATGGTTTCCAGGCTGACGGTGATTACGCGCAGGAACAGGTTAAGGGGGTAGCGGGGGTCGCCGACAGTTTCGATGGCGTAGCGGTTGGCGTCCGAGACGATGCCGCTAGCCTTGTCTGTTTTGGCGCATTGGCGTTCCATGACCCAGGCCAGCGCTGGTTTGCCATTCACCACGTAATCCCAGGCTGCTTCGGGGATTTTACTGATGGTGATGTGACTATTGTAGTTCACGGTTGATCGATCCTTGTTTCTGCCTGTGCCGGGATGGCGCATCTTTGTAACCCGATAAGTTTGTTCCATGGACATTGTGTCGGCTCTACTATCGATTTCGATGTGGGCGCCTGAGTAAGGCTCGACGGTCTCATAGCCGACGTGTAACTCACCGAGGCGTTTGCCGGCATCCCGGAACGCGCGGAAGTCCTCCACCTCTTTCACGCAGGGAATACGCGGAAGGTCTTTTGCCAGGTTGTCGCGGTAACGGTTGCGGTAATCCTCCGAATGCAGCAGGCCGTACACGTAGTGGAAGATGTCCTCGCGGGTGATGTCCTCACCAGGATACATTCGGTGGAAATGGGTCAACCCGGCCTCGGTGATAGCTTCTCGGCGACGGTAACCAGCCTTCGTGTCAGGTTCGAGGGGAAGAGACAAGGTGTCATCCTCTCCGGTGGGTTCGTAGAGGTAGAGGGGAAAACATTGACCAGAATCAATTGTATGAAGGTTAGGCAACGCGTCCATCATCAGTGCAGAAAACCCCGCCTGCCCTCCTTTCCCTGTCATTGCGATTATTCGGTTGGAAGACCCCTCGGTCGGAAAAATGCGCGGCATTTGATGGACCCGCGCATTGAAACGGCGGCTATAGAACTGCCACTGCTTCGCATAAGGACGATACAGACAAGTTACAATCTGTCCATCCTCGGGCGACAGCATTGCCCCTCTCTTCAATTCAGCCCTCAGGTTTGGGTCCCAGCTGATTTTCCTTGTATCGGTATTAACAAAATCTTCCACCTGTGGTAACACGCTCCCTGCTGATTGGGCGCTGTTTTTTGCGGCCTGCCAACGTCTTACTTCACTGTTGTAGAAATTAAGAGTTGACGCAATATTACTCTCCAGAATCTTACGAGATGAGTTGATACACCAGGAATCTCTCTTCGTAATTGATCCCAACGAGTAAGTTGAGAACAGCACAGTTTCACCTTTATTCTTTTTATCGCCGAGTTTGAGATGGGTGTCAAAACTGTCATCACGCTGGTTCAGCCAGTCACCATGACGGTCGGGGATGATTTGAGTCAACTTGCCCTCTTTCTCAATGCCTCCAATGCTACCGTACGCTTTGATACATTCAAGTTTGTGTTTGCGGTCCAGATAATCGCCAATGTCGTAGAAATAGATATGGCCTCGTCCTTCCGCGTTCGGATTCTTGACAAAGACGGAGATAGCGATAGGAGCCCGGGAACCGGAGCCGAATATTTTTCCACCTTCGCGGAGTGACTCTTCGCCTTGAGTGCGCTGATTTCCTCGCAGATGAAACACATGCACGCTGGCAAACTCCTCGGCAATACACTTTCGCATCCCATCCATGGCATTACCGTCCAACCAGCCCGCGTTGGTGACATAGGCCATTACCCCGACGTCGCCAAGCCGATCACTACCCCAGCGAATGGCGCGGATATAGCTATCATAGAGATTCTGTAAGTTAGAGGCAGTGGACCGGTTTGCGTATGTCTCCCTGATCTTCCGGTCCAGTCCTGCATAGGCAACGTTCCTCGCATTGTCGTTCTCACTCTTCTGTCCAGCCGAATAAGGCGGATTGCCAATAATCACTTGGATATCAGTCTCCTTCTGTCGCTCACGCCGGTCTGAATTATCTTTCATGTAATCCGACAACAGGTCCTCGCCCTCGTGCAAGGCGAATGTATCCGTCAGACAGATACCCTCAAACGACAGGTAGTCTTCCCGTTCCGCTATTGCGTGAAACACGGTCTCAATATTGATCGCGGCGATGTAATACGCCAGCAACACAATCTCGTTGGCATGGATTTCTTCCCGGTACTTCCGCTCCAGGTCTTCAGGGGGAATCAGTCCCGATTGCAGCAAACGGGTGATAAAGGTGCCGGTACCTACGAAAGGATCGATGATATGGACACCCTTTGAGCCAAGGGACTGGCCGAACTCGTTCTGTAAGGCCTCGTTGACAGATTTGATGATGAAATCCACGATCTCAATAGGTGTATATACGATACCCAGCATCTGCGTAGTGCGCGGGAACGCGTTACGGAAGAATTTGTCATAGAGTTCCACGATCAGGTTCTGGCGCGCCTGCGGGTCGGTGATGCCACTCGCTCGACGACTGACCGAAGCATAGAAGCCTTCCAGCTTTTCCGCCTCGCGGCTGACCTGCGCATCATCAATGACTGATAGGACTTCCGACATCGCCTGCGAGACCGGATTTTGCTCCACAAAGTTATGGTCCTTGAACAATGCGTCGAACACCGGTCGGGTAATCAGGTGTTGGGCCAGCATTTCAATGGCTTCCCGCTCTGATACCTCTTCGTTCAGGTCGTCGCGCAGTTCCGTCAGGAAATCCCGGAAAAAATGCTGGGCATCGCTCTCTGGTTGTTCAACCAAGGCAGTGATGCGGGTGATATGTTTCTCCGCAATCTCAGCCACGTCCTGTGCCCAGTCTTCCCAATAGACGCGTCTGCCGCACTTGTTCACAATCTTCGCCATGATGGCGCGGGAGAACTCATCAATGGTGACATCCAATGTTTGCTGCCGGTCTGAAGTGTCATCCTGTGAGCGCCCGCTACCTTCACCAATCCCGGGCCTTTTTTTGTTCCTGACCGGCAGATCCTTAACCTGCGCGGTAACTGCCTTGAGTTCGGCATTGTCGGCCAGCGCCCTGGCGTCAATAATAGCGATACGGTCGCTCACGTCCTGCCCCAGGCTGCCCTGGTTGATCACGGCATCCAGGCGTTCGTCATGGGCGCGTAGCGCGTTCAATATCTGCCAGACAACCTTGTATCTTTTGTTGTCATTCAGCGCCTGGTCGGCGGGAATGCCTGGAGGAATGCCTACCGGCAGGATGACGTATCCCATGCGCTTATCGGGCGCCTTGCGCATCACTCTGCCGACCGCCTGCACCACGTCTATCTGGCTATTGCGCGGGTGCAGGAACAGGATGGCATCCAGCGCCGGCACGTCCACGCCTTCAGTCAGGCAACGGGCGTTGCTCAGGATGCGGCAGACATCAGCGTCTGCGGTCGCTTTCAGCCAATCCAGACGCTGGCGCCGGGCACGGGCCTTGTAAGTCCCGTCCACGTGCTGGGTTTCACAAGCCAGATCGATGTCATCCTCCTCCACACTGTCCGCTTGATATGCCTCAATGACCTTGTCAAATTCGTTTTTGATCAGTTTTGAACTCTTGATGTCGCGACAGAAGGCCACCGCACGTTGCATGGGGCCGGGGTCGTGCACTGCGCCTTCAGACAAACCCTGCTTGGATAAAGCCTTCCAGCAGCCGACGATCTTGGTGGCGTCATCCAGTTTGAGTTCACTGTCACTGTCAGACAGACGTTTCTGTACCGCCGCGCTCACCTGGCCTTCATCCATGGCCAGCACAATCACCCGGTAGTCAGTGAGAATGTCGCTCTCAACCGCGTGGGCAAAACCGTGATGAAACAACACCTCGCCGTACAGCGCCTCATCATCCATTGAGGCAAGCACTACGTTCACATCACGCGCTTTGGATTTGGCGTTCTCGCCATAGATGCGCGGTGTCGCTGTCATGTACAGACGTTTCCGGCCCCGGATAACATCGTTATCGTGCACCTTCACGAAATTCGATTCATCCTCGCCCGGAAAAGTGGCGCCGGTGGTGCGATGCGCCTCATCACAGAGGATCAGGTCAAATTCGGGCAGTTCAAATTCTGGGAGCAGGCTTGAAGTCTCTCCCTCCGTTACGGCGCTTCCCTTTTGCGCGGCAGCGATAACTGAGATCGATTGGTAGGTTGCGAATACCACTCGCATCGTGTTTTGGTCAGAGATTGCCACTGCCTGTGTCAACCTGGACGCGTCTGTGGTTGCGGGAAACGCCAGATCGGTAATCTCAAGTTCCGCCACGTCATTCTTGTTGCTGCGCCGTTTCCCGACCTGGGTATCCGAGCAAACGGCAAAGGCGGTTAACGGTACTGTTGCATCCGCGCACCATTCGCTTATAGATTGCGTCATTAACGCCAGTGACGGCACCAAATACAGCACGTAACCGCCGGTTCCCACCATAGCTTCAGCAATACGCAACGAGGTCAGGGTTTTGCCGGTGCCGCAGGCCATAATCAGCTTGCCGCGATCCGCTGTCTCCAGCCCTGCGCGTACCGCAGCCAGCGCTTCATCCTGGTCGGGACGCAGTTGCTTGGGCTTGGGTCGTGTAATCTCACCGCTACCGGCAAACGCAGACCAGTCCACCGGGCTCTCTCGCAACTGTTGTAAACCGATGCACGTTATCGGCAAGGTCTGGTCGCGCAACATGTCTTCAGCATTCGAACTCCAGGGAACCTCGGTGGTCTCGACAATCAAGCGCTCGGCAAACGGCTGTTTTCCGGATGCGGAGATGAAACTGTCAATATCCCTCTTCTGAATGGAACGGTGCGATTCGAAGAACTTGCATTGAATGGCTACCAGGCTGCCGTCGTGTCGCGTCCCCACCAGGTCGATACCGGTATCGCTACCATCCTGTTCCTGTTCGCGCGCCCAATCCAACCAGGGTTGCACACGCTGAAACCGTTGCGCCTGTACCGGGTCTGTCACTAACCAGGCCGCCACCAGCTTCTCGAAGGCAGTGCCTTTATCGCGCTCAGTGGCCGTTTCGGAACGATAGGCGTCAAGCAGGGTTTGGAGAGTGGACATCACATAGTACCGGAACAGGTTTTATCCAACAGGCCTGCCGATCCTGACCAGGTGCTCCCGCTTCTGGATGCCCCTGTTGCGCCTGCTCGCAAGTTGTCTCCAGACGCTGATGTTCCGGTCCGCTTCGTACAGGTGTTCTTCGGTCCAGGCCTCGTCGTAGCGGTAATATTCCTGTTGCGCTTCCCTGGCCCAGATATCGTCATTATTGAAGCCCTGTAACGCCATCTCATTCCATTTGTCGTCAAATTCCCGGTCAAAATCGTCCCTGTCGCTTTCCTGTTCGATCTTCTTGCCGATGGTCTGGGTGTAAAAATGCCGCTCTTCGTCAATCGGCACATACCATTCGTACTGCGTCATTGTCGGGCCCGGCCAGGGTGTGACCCGCAATACCCCCGGCAACCAGATGGAAATGTTGTAGGCAACCGGTGTCGTACCCATATTACCATGCAGAACGGTGTCCCCCTGGACCTTACCTTCAAACACCGGTTCGCAATGTTCAAATAACTTGTCATATACCCCTTTGGGCCCGGTTTCCCCGTCTACGATTTCAAAAGCATCCCTGCTGGTGGGGACCAGTCCCAGCGGCAGTATCAGGTCATTGCCTGTTACGAGGACGGACTGTTTGTGTATGAAGATATGGGTGCTGTCGAAACCATTCTCGCAGCCGATGCGCCAGTTTGCCTGTACTTCCGTCCTGCGTCCCCTGACGTGGATATCATCATCCAGGAATGTCGGCGGGACATCATCAGCAAGGGGCGGCGGCTCCGTGTCCCCCATGAATACGAAAATGATGCCTTTTGACTCGATGACGGGGAAGGTATCGATGCGCAGCCTGCCGATCATGTTGCTTTTCGGATTGGCGATGATGTCGCATAGCACGCCGGATTGTAAATCGAAGGTGAAACCGTGATACCAGCAGGTCACCGTCCCTTTCCTGTAGCATTCGACCTTCCGGGAAAATGCGACCCCATGGTGCAGGCAGCGGTCGCGGACGGCATGTACCTTGCCCTCTACCCGCGCCAGTAACAGCCGGTCGCCGAGTATCGGAAAGGGTTTGAACTCGCCCTCCGGCAACTCATCCGAAAACAGGGTAGGGTACCAGTGGTTGCGAAAACCAAGTTTGGCATCGACGTAATCCCGGAACGGGGATACTTTTTCCGGTTTTGCCGATATGTCCGCGTCAACTGAAGACATTCACCTGTTCCTGCGATTAATGAATTGAACGGTCTGTTGTCAAACGGGTGATTCTCGTTCCCATATCATCAGCGAGGTCCTGGCCTCCGGCGTACCGTCTTCGAGGCGCGCAGTGATATGGAGTTGGCCGTCGGCCAGTTGTATCTTCCTGACCTGTTGTTTGCCGATCCAGTCCGGGTACAGGCTGATTTCGATATGGTGGGTAGCCGTGTCCCCATCCAGCTCGTAACGTCCGCAATAGGTCAGGTAATCATTATAGGCGCCGGCTTTTTCCGCCTCGTCCGCCGTCCATTGCTTGCCGGTGCTGAACGGTGTACGGCCGCTCTTCTGGATGGCGCAGAACATGGATTTGTCGGCGCCGTAGTAGATACGGCCCTCAACATTTCTGCCGAAAGGGTAGATTACCCTGCCGTCATCGTAACGTTGCTCCATGGATAGCAGGTTCCAGAGTCCTTCAATATCTTTATGTTTAATACTTTGCATTATATTTATTCTTCAACTGACTGTTTTATAAAATTATTATCAGAGAAGTCCTGATTAAGCCTGTGCTTCATCAAACATCTTCAAGTTTGAAAGCTGGCGACCGGGTAACCGAGGTCGGTTCCAGTATGCCTTTCTCCGCCGCTGTTTCAAGTATCGCCTGCGCCGCGGCGCGCCGTTCCGGCGGCAGCCAGTGGCGTTCATGGCCCCAGATGCTGGGGCCGTAAATCAATTCCGGTTCCCACTTATCGACGTCGATAAGCCTGCCGGCCCAGCCGGTTTCGATCATGAAGCCGCCCGGCGAGAAGGTGTAAAACGAGAACACGTGGTCGTTGGCGTGGCGGCCCAGGGTGACTGCAATGCTCTCCGGGTTTTTCAACGCCATGTCGTAGAGACGCCCGACGTCGTCGATAAAATTGTATTCGACCATGATGTGGTGAATGCCCGGCCGATCGAATTCAATCAGCGCCAGGGAATGGTGCCTGGGATTGACGTGCATGAAAGAAGCCCGGAACGGCGTACCGTCCGTGTAATCGCTGAGCCGCAAACCGATGGTTTGCAGGTAGAATTCCTCCATTTCGCTGAAATTGCAGGTCTGCAGCACCAGGTGGCCAAAACCCAGGGCGCCGGCCCTGAAACCGCCGATGGGACGCGCGGGTGAAAAAGGTGCTTCCGCGGCAGCCGGGTTGCAGTACAACTCGACCCGGTAACCGTCCGGATCCCGCAGCCAGAACATATCCTGCACCTGGCGCTTGTTGCACTCTTTACGGCTTCCCTGTTCGACCTCGAGCCCCAGGGCCTGCAAGCGGGTTGCGCAAGCCTCCAGTTCCTTGAGGCCCGCAGTTTCCAGCCCAAGGAAGGCAAGGCCGTCGTTTTCCTCTGGTTCGATGAGGATCCTGTGCCGTCTTTCGTCCATGCGTAACGCCAGTCTGCCGTCGTTGCAGTCAACCACCTGCATGCCCAGGTATTCCCCGGCGAAGGTGCGCCAGGCCGTGGTATCGCATGCCGATAGACCGATATATCCGAGTTGTTTATATTCAATCATTTACAAGGCTATAATACCAAACCGGTGACGCTATAAGTACCCTCCAGAGGAATCCATGTCTGCAAACATAGAAATCATAAAGAGCAACTGCCCTCGCGACTGTTATGACGGCTGCGGCGTCAGTATTGAAAAAACAGACGGCCGCATCAGCCGGGTGATGGGGGATGAATCGCACCCCGTTTCCCGCGGCCGCTTGTGCAACAAGTGCGCCATTGCCTATAACGGTGTCTGGCAGGATGAGAAAGAACGGCTTCTGTATCCGCTTAAACGCATCGGAGAAAAGGGAGCGGGGCAGTTTGAACGCATCGGCTGGGACGAAGCGGTCGATACGATTACCGACCGGTTGAAAGCCGACATTGCCGGTTTCGGTCCGGAATCGATCATTCATACCCATTATTCGGGAACAATATCACTGATCGCGCTGCTGTTCCCGATGCGCTTTTTCCTCAAACTTGGCGCATCGGAGGTTGACCCGGACAGCATCTGCAACGCCGCAGGCCACGCTGCGCTGTCGCTGTTGTACGGGGAATCCCACGTCGGCTTCGACCCGCGCACGATCAGGGACGCGAACTGTGTACTCATCTGGGGGGCCAACCCGTCCCACTCCGGACCCCACAGCCATAAGCACTGGTTTGCCGCATCAACGGCAAAAAAGATCGTGGTCGATCCGTTGCGCACAAAAACAGCCAGGGATGCGGATTATCATTTACAGCTTCGTCCAGGCACGGACGCGGCCCTGGCGTACAGCCTGCTGCACGTGATTCAACGGGAAGGCTTGTTCGATGACGATTTTATCAGTCAACATACCCTTGGAAGCGAGGAGTTATTGCCTGAGATCAACCGTTGTACGCCGGAGTGGGGCGAACAGGAAACCGGGGTGCCGGCAGCGCTGATTGAAGCAGCGGCAAGGTGTTACGCTGCCGGCCCTTCATTGCTGTGGCTGGGGCAGGGTTTTCAGCGCCAGCTTAGCGGCGGAAATTGCATGCGCGCCGTCGGCATGTTGCCGGCCTTCACCGGTAATATCGGAAAACCCGGAACGGGATTTACCTACGTCACCATCACTCCGGGCATTGCCGGTCTGGATTTTGATGTCATGGCCGGAGCCCAGTTAGCCTCTGCCGAGCCCGTATCGGTGAGTCACATGGACTTTGCCGAGCAACTGGCTAACCCGGACAGGTTAAAAACCCTGTTCGTCTGGAACACCAATCCGGTAGCCTCGGCGCCCAACCAGGTCCGGTTACGCCGCGCCTTGCAGCGGGAAGACCTGTTTACAGTAGTGATCGATTGTTTTCAGACAGACTCCGCGGATTACGCCGATATCGTCCTGCCGGCAGCCAGCTTCCTGGAATTCGACGACCTGACCTTCAGCTACTTTCATTACAATATCGGCGTACAATCGAAGGCAATGGAACCCCTGGGCGAAGCCCTGCCCAACCAGGAAATCTTCCGGCGCCTGGCAAAAGGCATGGGTTACACGGAGCAGGAATTGTTCGAAACCGATGAGGACCTGATCGCATCGATGCTGGCGCAGATGGGCGTGGAGGGTGGTTTCAGGGAATTCCAGCAACGGGGCTGGCAACCGATCAGCGCCGAACCGATCATACCGTGGACCGACCTGCAGTTTCCGACACCGAGCGGCAGGATAGAACTGGCCTCAGCCACTGCGGAAGGTCAGGGGTTGCCTCGGATACCCCAGGCGATTACGGACAAGAAAGCAGATGGAGGACAATTCCGGTTGATTACCCCGGCGTCGGACTACAGGATGAATGATTCCTATGCCAACGATCCCACACTCGCCCGCAACGCGGGAGAAGCCGAGGTTTACATCCATCCGGACGATGCCGAACGCCTGGGGATAGGGAACGGCGCGCCGGTTACCCTGAGCAATGACAGCGGCAGCCTGAGACTGACCGCAACCATTGATGAAATATCAGTGCCCGGCGTTATCGTGTCTTACAAGGGCAGGTGGCCGAAACAGGAAAATGAACACAAGAATGTGAACGCCCTGCATACCGGTCAAAAAGCGGACATGGCGGGAAGCACCAGCGTGCACAGCACACTGGTAACGCTTACTCCCTAGCAGTCTGTCGGACTTGGGTGCCAGGATTGTTTTTGCAGGCCATGATTCATACTCTTTTATCGTGGGAAAGTGCTTGTGCCGGTGAATATACTGTATCAGTACAGTGTATCGATGTATCCGGGCCTCAAGGAACGCCCGGACCGACCGGGTCAATGCTGCTTACGCCCCCGGTCAGGCCAGTTGCAGGTTATGTAACCGTTTGCAATTGTACGCCAGGGCCAATAACTGCCACTCACCCGTCACCTTGGCATGACCGCGCAGCAGAAACTGCCGAAACCCCATGACCTGCTTCATGATACCGAACACCGGCTCCACCGTTTGTTGACGCAGTCGGTAGCTGGCCCGGTTGTCCGCCTCGGACAACTTCTCCTGCATCGCCACCAGCCAGGGCGCCTTGGGCGGTTCGGCTTTGGTCGCCTTTTCCGGGTCCGGCAACGGGCGGAAGTCATGCCGCCGACGCCGGTCTTCCGTGCCCACGGCCACCAGGACATCTATCTCCCGACCCGTCAGGGTCGCAACTTCGGTCTCCGTCGCATAGCCGTTGTCCGCCAATACCTGTGTGGGTGTCCCTACCTTCGCCGGCACCGTGTCAACGTCAGCCACCAGTTCGTTGCGGTCACTGGCGCACCGGCTCACCCGCGCCCCCAGCACCAACTGGCTGCCGTCCGCATCCACCACCGCCTGCGCATTGTACGCCTGCTGATACTCGCTGCGCTTGTTCCGGCGCATCAACCCGCTGTCCGCATCCGTCAGGTTCACCTGGGTTGACTCGGCCGGCGTCTCAGCCGGTGGCGTGATATGGCGCCCCTTGCCCCGACCGTCACGCTTATCACGCGCCGCCACCTTGCGTTCATACGCCGCCCGGTCCGCCTCTGCCTGCGCCTTGGCCTGGCGCGCCAGACGTTGACAGGCCGCATCCAACTGCGAGGCCAGCCGCTCCCGCCGGGCCAGTACCTTCGGCAATTGCTGCGGGTCCGCCTCGTCCTGGCTGTCCGCACGCTCTGCCTTGCCCAGCAAGTCCCGCACCTCACCCCGCAACTGCTCGCGCAACTGCACCGCCCGGTCATAGCGGATGCTGCGCCGCTTGCTGGCGTTCGCCTTCATCTTCGTCCCGTCCACGCTCACCCGGCCTACCTTCAACAACTTCAACTCCTTCGCCAGCAGCAATACCTCCACGAAACCCGCCTGTACCGCCGCCAGGTTCTCGCGCCGGAACTTGCAGATGGTGTCATGGTCCGGGTGCGTGTTCGCCGTCACGTAACGTACCCCGATATCACGGTACGTCGCACGCTCAATCCGGCGCGAAGAAAAAATCCCGTTCGCATAACAGTAAATCAACAACGCCAGCATGATACGCGGATGGTATTGCGCCGACCCCGTGCCCCGGACGTTCACCACAAACTCACTGAGCGGCACCCGCTCCACCGCTTCAACAACAAAATGCGCCAGGTCGTCCTCAGGCAGCCAGTCTCGTAAATCCGGCGGTAACAGGTACGGTTGGTTGCGGTCGCCTTGTACAAAGTTTTGCATCAGAATGTAGCCTCTATCGCTCGTGCACTGTTATCATCAAACCATGGCGTCTATTATACCGCTATGCAAACCCTAAGTCCGACAGACTGCTAGCCTGCATTTCTCACCAAGTGATAATGTCACTCAGGCCAGGCAGGATCTCAATCTCTGCAGGTCATGGTAACGGCTGGGAATGTCAGTACGGTCTGCCGCCAGCCGCAGATCGCGCAGTTTCTCCAGCGCATCCAGCAGCACGGGCAGGGGCGGCCCGCTGGCGGTGATATTGACCAGTCCTTCTTCGGGTAATTCGGCGGCAGGTTTTTCGATGAATTTCTTCACCAGTTTGTCGTGATGGGAAGCCGCGCCCTTACCGTGCAGGCCAACGACCTCGAGGTACGCTTTGGCATTGTTTTGAAACCAGTCCTTGTCGCTGTTCTCGTCCATCTCGTCCAGGAACTGGTCCAGGAAGCTTCTGCGCCGCATGCAATCCCGCAATAACTCCTGCTCCTCAGGCAGCATGAACAGGAACTTGTCGACCAGCACCTGGGAATAGGACGGATTGTCCGCGCTGCACAAACCCAGCAGCAGGTCGATTACGTTGATGCCGGCAAAGTCGCCCGCGTTGGCGCCGCGATAGACGTTGGGGCCCACGCGGTAGGGTTTGTAATACGGGCGCACGCAGTTGAAGAAGCGATCCGTGTCCAGTTCCGAGAACAGGCAATCGTTAAACCTGATGACGTCCTCCAGGGCCGTTTTGGCGAGCTGAAACAAGTGGCTTGCCAAAGGGTGGGATATCCCCATGGGCAGGATGCGTCTCAATGCATCTGCCGCACGCTGGTAGGCAAATATCCCCAACGTGTTGTAATCCAGGAACAGGAACTCATCTTTCAACGAGGTAAACGTGCGGTATACACCGTCTTTTGCAGGGTTGAAGGTCGCCATGTGACTGGTGGCGAAGCGCGGGGTCACGCCCAGCGTGGTTGCCAGGTGCAAAGCGAGCGCGGAGGCTTCAACCAGGGGAGAAGCCGTCTCCCGTGACGGTTCGGTGATATCATGCCGCCGGCACGCCGCCATGAAAAAGCCGACGCAGCCGAGCAGGTTGTACTGCCTCTCAAATCCCTCGTCCGTATTGCCTTCCTTGAGCAGGGGAATGATATGGCTGTTGCCTTCCTCGACCAGATTTTCCTTGATGGAGTTGCCGACGCCGCTGACGGCCTGCCGGTCTTCCTGCGCGAAATAAGTTTCCTCCAATTCGGTATTCATTTCCACGAAGGAAGTGCGCAGCCAGTTGTCGAACAGTTCTACGTTTTTGCTCATTCAATATCCTGTTATACGGTTAAATAAATGCGTAGCTCAAGCTCGCGCTGACCTTGTCATTTATATCCCGAGTTCGCTGATTGTCGAAACATATAGCCTAATTCATGTCTGATAATTTGAGAAGAGATAAAAAAGTTACGCTATCGGTACTATCAACGACCCGAAGGGAAATTAAGGACATCTGATTTGGCCTGCGCCGTCGACGAATAACGGCGCAGGACCATCACTTGAAGAGCAAGTCGTGTCAGAACTTTATGGTTACGCCGGCGCCGATCGTTCTGGGCAGACCGCGGCTTAACTGCTCCGGTTGCACCCGGTCGGGGTCGATATTGGTGATCACATCGTCATCAAACAAATTCCTGGCAAAGACGCTTAATGACCAGTTGTTTATTTCATACCCCAGGGTCAGATCGACAATGGTATAGGACGGCAACGTGCTTAGGGTCGGTTGTGAAGAAAATTCATTGCCGGAACTGCCCACGTGCCGTACGTCTGCGCGAATGAAACCGGAGCCATTCCCAAGAGGAATGCCGTAATCAACGGAACCGGATGCGGTGAATTCAGGGATGTAGGGCGGTTCATCTCCTTTGGAATTCACACCGGGGATGGAACTCGCAACTTCTGAATCCACGTAAGCAAAACCGAATTGCAAGGTCAATGCTTCCGACGCCAGGAAAGTGAAATCGCCCTCAAAGCCGGTGTTTTCGATCTTGCCCGAATTCAGCATCTGGAAAAAGCCGCAATTCAACGGGACGTTTGTTTGAATGTCGTCAAACTCGTTGTAATAGACGGCCAGGTTGGCCGTCAGACGATTGTCAAGCCATGAGGTTTTAGCGCCGACCTCGTAGTTCTCCAGGCTGTCGGAGTTAAACGGTGCGTTCCAGCTTGACCCTAACGCCGTCACTTCGGCGCGGCAGACCTCGGGGATAAAACCGTTTATCCCGCCTAACCGGAATCCTTCCGAATAAGTGGCATAGACCATGTGATCTTCGGCTACGTCAAAAGATACTTCGACCTTGGGCACCCAGTCATCCTGTTTGATGATATCCTCATCGATGGTTACACCGCCATTGGCGACTCCGGAGCCCAGGATGTACACGTCGTTCTCATAATCGAAATAGCGGAAACCGAGTTTCAGCCTGAGCGCGTCGGTGACATGCAAGGTGGCCTCGCCAAACGCCGCGAACTGCTCTGAATCAATGGTCGCCGTCCCGTCAAACACGGAATCCGCGACCGCGCCGAAACAGGGGCCGGTCAACGTCGGGCAGGGAGGAGGGCCGCCTATGGAAACAAAAAATGCATTCAGGCCGGGGGTAGGTTGCGTTTGGAGAAACTCCCGGTCGTTTGCTTCGTAGTAGCCGCCAATCAGCCATTCCAGCCGTGAATCAGTGTTTGAAGACAGGCGAATTTCCTGGATGACGGACTCGCTGGTATCCCAGGCCTGGTAATCGCTCCATGGCGCACGTATCGGTGTCACTGCAAGCACCCGGTAGGTGTCGTCCAGGCTCTTCACGATTTCCATGTCAAAATAGGACGTGGCCGAGGTGAACAGGACCGGGCCGAAATCGTAATCGAGATTGAAGTTGAAAGCGAAAAAATCCTGGTTATAAAAATCCTGTACGAGCTTGACGGTCTCGAACTCTTTGCTCACCGCTCCGATGACGGGATCATCAGGGTTGGGCAGGTACTCATCGGGCGGCCCGTCAGATTCCAGGTCGTTATACATGACGGCAGCCACGGCATTCAGCTTGTCGCCATAGTAGGCTATTTGCGCCCTGCCGCCATAAATCTCCTCGCTGTTGTAATCTTCTTCTTCCATACCCGGGGCCACATTGTCGATAAACCCGCCTTTTGAGGTGTTGTAGGCGTTGAGACGCATGGCGACCCGGTCCGAAAACGGCACGTTCACGGAACCTTTTACCCTGTGATTGATGTCACCATCTTCAGTGTGGGAGACATTTGCGCCGAAATTTCCCGAAAACTCCTCGGTATCGGGCTTTGCGGTGACCACGCGGATTGTGCCGGCCATGGAACTGGCGCCATATAGCGTGCCCTGGGGACCGCGCAGGACTTCTATCCGCTCAATATCGACAACACCCAGGTCAGGGTTGTAACCTGCCACGGAAATCGGCATTTCATCGATATACAGTCCAGCCAGCGAGCGGGTCTGGGGGGCGTTGTGGATAATCCTGACTGCATTGACCCCTCGAATTACGATCTGTGACTGGCCCGGACCTGAACTGACGGAAGTCAGTCCCGGCACCATCTTGATGTAATCTTCAAACCCTTCCGCCAGGGTTCTCTCAAGCGTATCTGCGGTAATCGCCGTAATACTGCCGGCCGTGTCCTGTAGTGAAACAGCGCCGCGTTTGTTGGCGGTGACGACGATTTCTTCCAGGGTGCTGTCACTTTGCCCGAAAGAGTTTCCGGAAACAGCCGTTGCGAGGAGTAATATCTGCAATTGATACAGGCAAGATTTAGTATTTTTCACAATGTATCCCCAGGGAGGTCATGATCATTGTAAATAAATAGCAATAAATGCGAGTTGCATCCAATACAATAATTTGCCAACACTATCAATTAATAGAATGCTCTGGTGCTGTCGCGCGGCGCGCATTCGTTATTCTGATAGCTGCATGATAATAAAGTATTGTACGACGCCCTCATGACTCAGTTATAACTTATGATGGGACAATCTTACTCTGGCGGGCAAAAATAAATGGAGTCGGCTTTATCGAGTCTTCAGAACAGGCGCTTTGATGTAATTGTTATCGGGGGTGGCATCAATGGCGCCAGTGCCGCACAGAACCTGGCGGCAGCAGGGTACAACTGCCTTGTTGTCGACAAAGCTGACTTTGGATCGGGCGCCAGTGAGAAATCCGCCCGCATGCTCCATATCGGACTTCGATTCTTCGAAGCAGAGAACCCGGTAAAACATTTCATACGGCATCCGGGTCTTTTCCTGAACGCATTACGCGGTGGGCGCCAGGCCATGCTGGGAGTAAGTGAACACATGGTCAATCCGGGCCGGCGAATATTACCCTACAGGATGTGTTTCCCGGTTTATCGCGATAGTGGCTTCAAGACCTGGCACTTGCGCGCAGGACTTGGAATCCTGAGCCTGCTGGGAGACGGAAATTTCTCCCTGGACCATGAAATTATCCGGCGGGACTATACTGAGAAAATACCTTTCTTTGCCGATTTACGGGATCCGGGCGAGCTGGTGTCAATTGCCTGCTACAACGAATTCAAGTTTGACTGGCCGGAACGCTTCTGTATCGACATGTTACTGGACGCGCAAAGAAACGGCGCGTGTATTCTCAACTATTGCAAAGCCGAAATTAAAGAGAAAGATGCCGATGGCGTCTGGATGGTATCTCTCCGGGATACTTCAAATGAGCATTTCTCTCTGATCGAGGTGCGCGCGCCTGTGGTTTTAAACCTGGCGGGTACCTGGACGGACAAGGTGTTGCCACCGGACCCCGGCAGAAAACCGATTGTTCATATGAGCAAAGGTTCCCATATCGTGGTAGAAATGCCCGATACCTACAAGGGGTTTGGCATTGCCGGCGTAAACAGGCATGGATTACCGTTCTATGTTCTGCCGCTTCACAAGAACCTGTTTTCAATTGGAGTGACTGAACTGCCCTTTGATGGGGATGCCACAAACGTTTCATGCAGTGATGAGGAAATAGACTTCCTCATCGAAGAATGCAATGCCATGTTGCCGGGGCGCCAGTTCCGTAAAGAGGACGTGGTGAGCACCTGGTCCGGCGTGCGTCCTCTCACCTACAGTGAAGATCCGTTAGGAACGCGTGTGCGCAAGATCCGTGATCTTGCTTCAGTGGGATATCCCGGCGTCATTACGATGACCGGTGGGCCGATTATGAGCCACAGGAGTACGGGACGGTTGATTCTGGATATTGTGCTGGAAAAACTGAAGCCTTCCGGCAGGAAGGGGCATATGAGCCATGAACCGTTCGAGTTTTCCGGTAGCGAAAACTCTGAGGCGTTTCTTGCCGATGAACCGGAGGTGCGCGTTGCAGACCTGGAGAACAGTGTCAGGCGGGAATATGCAAAAACACTCACAGATGTGTTGCTGCGCCGCACCAGCCTGGCCTGGCGCCGCAGGCTCACAATATCCGAGGCTCAGAGGGCCGCGCAAATTGTCGGGCCGCTCCTGCACTGGTCGGATGAGGACCGGCGCCGGCAGGTGGAACAGTTCATGGCGTTTCAGGAAGATGTTTTCCGCATCCCCGGCAACGGCTGCAAGGCAGGATGAGAAATAAAATGATTGAGGATTGCAAGTCGGTGCTTGACAATTCCCGGGGACTGCCCGGCGACTTCTACACTTCGGATGAAATATTCAAAGCCGAATTAATTCATTTTATTTCAAAAAACTGGGCATGTTCGGGCCTGGCCCGTGATGTAGGCGAAACCGGCGACATAAGCCCTGTTACATTAGCCGGTCAGCCACTGGTCATGACGCGCGCGGAGGACGGGAACATACGGACCTTCCACAATATCTGCCGGCACCGCGGCACTGTCCTCTGCAGTGAAGCAAAACATGGGCAGAAGCGCATCACCTGTCCCAATCACGCATGGTCTTATGCGCTGGACGGCAGACTTATGGCGACTCCCCATGCCGGTGGCGCCGGTAGGCACCATTGTGAAAGCACGGATGGGGAGAACCTCAACCTGGTGGAAGTTCCGACAGCAGTATGGGGCCCGTTTGTCATGGTAAACCTGAACGGCGGCGCGGGCCGTTCGGAAGAGGCCATGGGTCCGATTGAAGACCGTCTCGGAAATCCGGAACTGGGCTTGCTGCGTACCGGTCCTGATTATGATTTTACCCTTGAGGTCGATGCAAACTGGAAACTCGCAGTCGAAAACTTCGTGGAAAGCTACCACGTTCCAATGGTTCACCCAGAACTGCAGAGCGTGAACCCCATGGAGGACCATTACCAGGTACTGGGCGGCGATCATTACATCGGCCTGGGCGGGCGCGCCGATGGCGTGGCCAGGTCTTTCGACCCCCCTCTTCCGGTTTTCCCGCATTGTGCCGATACGGATAAATATGAAGCGCTTTATATTGCTCCCAACCTGATGATCACGTGTTTGCCGAACCTGTTCAAAGCAATCATCTTAAACCCCCTGGAGCCCGGGCGTACGCGGGAAAGACTGGTTGTTTTTTTCATCGGTGATGAAGCGATGCACGAGGATTTGAGTGAGGCGCGCGCTACGGTCATGAAAGACTGGTCCCTGAATGTCAACGACCAGGACATCGGCATCATCGAAGAAATGCAGAAAGGCCGTTCTTCCACGGCTTTCGATGGGGGACGTTTCATGCCGAGGCAGGAAGCGACGTCGCTTCACTTTCAGAAAATGCTGGCAAAACGAATGCTGGACGAGCTTGAGCCGACTTATCAGCCGCCTGCTGACTTGCCTGTCGCGAATATTTATCATGATTGAATGCACATGATGCGGGCAGGCGTGATACTGCGCTTCTGGGCAGGTTTGCTGCTTTCAGTACTGTCAGCCATACCGGCCCGGGCAGAACAGGTATGGCATTTCCCGACTCCCATATCGTCTAACGCATTCGTTACCAGACATCATATTGAATTTGCGGAGAGGGTTGAACGGGAAACGCAGGGGGCACTCAAAATTGTCGTTCATGCCGGGGGATCCCTGTTCAAGGCTGCCGATATCTTTCGCGCAGTGCGGACCGGACAGGTGCATATCGGTTCCACGGGTCTGTTTTTACACCCGAGTGAACACCCGTTGTTCGCCCTCGGCAACCTGCCATTCCTGGTCAGGGACCTGGAAGAAGCAAATAAGCTCATCACAATATCCAGACCTGCGCTTGAGGAAGTTCTCAGGAAGAAAAACCTGAGACTTGTCTACAGGGCATTATGGAACCCGCAAGGACTGTTCTCCGCGAGGCGTCTGGAAAGTCCCGGGGACTTCAGGGGCATGAAGATACGGACCTATAACCATACTACGACCAGGATAGTTCAGCTCGCCAAAGCCATCCCGACAAAAACCGAACCCTCGGAAATTGCACTTGCATTCTCGACATCCGTCATCGACGGCTCGTTTGCTTCGGGAGTAACCGGCGTGTCGCAGAAATTGTGGGATTACATCGATTACTATTACACAATGAACTCTGCATTCCCGACTTCTTCCGTTATCGCAAACCTTGATGCCTGGAACAGCCTCGATACCGGGACGCAGGCCACGGTGCTTCGAATTGCCGCTGAAACAGAGCGGGCGATCCGGTCGGATGTTGTCGTCATGGAGAATTCATATAACGCGACCATGCGCGGAGCAGGAATGAGCGTTCAGGAGCTGTCCCCGGAGTTGACCGGTTATTTTGAAAAAATAGGCCAACAGATGGCTTCTGAATGGATGAAGCGCGCCGGCACTGAAGGCGCGGCAATTCTCCGGAACCTGCGCAGACCCTAGTCCCCGGAAACATGTCTGGAGCGTAATCGAAAAACCACTGTGAGCGACTCCGTGACCGGGAATATTGAAAAGGCCCTTAATGCCGTTTGCCGCGCATGCGGCTACCTGGCGTCCTTGTTCGTGGTGATGACGCTTGTCGCGGTGCTTGTCAATATAGTCGACAGAATATTCGGGAGTTACACCGCCGGGACCAACGAGTTTGCAAGCTACTGCGTCGGCGCGGCCGGCGCCCTGGGTCTGGCTTACTGTTTCGGAGAGGGCAAGCATATCAGGATGACACTGCTGCTTAACCGGACACAGGGCGCCGTCCGCAAGACGATGGAGGTGCTCAGCTTGTTGATTGCCGCGGGGCTCAGTTCCTTCATGAGTTTCTACCTGGTCAAAATGGTCGTTGTCTCGGCGCTCCTGGATGACCGGAGCACAGGCTCGGATGAAATCCTTCTCTGGATACCGCAGGCGCCGATGGCGTTCGGTTTCCTTGTTTTATCGCTTTCCCTCATACACAGGTTGTTACGGGAACTGAAGCCTGCCGGCCGCATCGGTGAACAGGCGCCTTATCCCTGAATTTTGTATCGGCGGCTTCCATGGAACAGATTATTGCGGTAAGTTTCCTGATCTTCGCGCTGCTCGCTTTACTGGGTCTCGGCGTCTGGGTCGGCCTGTCGCTGCTGGCAACCGGCATGGTGGCCATGTTGCTTTTTACGGAAATGAACTTCGGGGACGCAATGGCGACGACAATATGGTCCCATTCGGCGACCTGGAGCCTTACCTCGCTGCCTCTTTTCATCTGGATGGGCGAGATCCTGTTCCGTTCAAAGCTGTCGGAGAACCTGTTTTCAGGCCTTTCGCCCTGGTTGCGGCGCCTGCCCGGAGGCCTGTTGCACGTGAATATCCTGGGATGCGCCACCTTCGCGGCCCTGTCGGGGTCCAGCGCCGCAACCCTGACAACGGTCGGCAAAATGACCATTCCCGAACTGAAAAAACACGGCTATCCGGCCTCACTGGCATTGGGAAGCCTGGCCGGCGCAGGGACGGTGGGCCTGCTGATCCCGCCGTCGATAACGCTGATTGTCTATGGCGTGACGGTGGAAGAGTCCATCGGACGCCTGTTTATCGCCGGCGTTATCCCCGGATTGATGTTGTCGCTCATGTTCTCCAGCTATGTATTCGGCTGGGGACTGCTCACGCCTGAGGGGCGCTCATTGCGCGAAGCCCGCGCAACCATGGCTGAAAAGATCAGGGGACTTGCGCACCTGCTGCCGGTGATGATCCTGATCGGCTCTGTCATAGGCTCCATTTTTTTCGGCATAGCCTCGCCCATAGAGGCCGCTGCGGTAGGTGTGGTCGGCGCGCTGGTCCTGTCTTATTTCCAGGGCAGCCTGTCCGTCAAAACCCTTATCCGGTCGCTGGACGGCACCGTCCAGGTCATGTCCATGATAATGCTGTTGATTGCCGGGAGCTCTTTCCTGGCGCTTTCCATGGCGTTTACGGGCCTGCCGGCCGAGCTTGCCGGCTGGATAGGCGGCATGAACTTGTCACCGACAATGCTGATCGCCGTGCTGACGTTGTTCTTTTTGTTCCTGGGTATGTTCCTGGATGGTTTTTCCATGATATTGCTGACCATGGCCATTCTGGAACCGGTGGTGCGCAGCGCCGGCATAGACATGATCTGGTTTGGAGTATTCATCGTTCTCATCAGTGAAATGGCTTTGCTTACCCCGCCAATCGGGTTCAATTTATTCCTGGTGGACGCCATGAGCGGAGCCGGTATAGCAAAAATTTCAAAGGCCGCGTTCCCGATGTTCCTGATCATGCTGCTGGCAGTGGTTTTACTTGTTTTATTCCCCTGGCTGGCGCTCTGGCTGCCGCAGTTGATGACCGGATAGGTCAATCCCTGAAAATGCTGTCCGCCTTTTTTACGAAAGGTTTTTTCCAGCCGGGAAAATGTAGTTCGAACGGTTCGTTTTTATCGCCGTACATCAGCACTGCTTTAGCCGTTCCCCCTTTCCATACGTTGTATTCCGGATCTGCATAGGCCTCAAAAAATCCGGTTAACCTCCGGTCCAGGGCGGCGACTGTGTCCCTGTAATCCGGAGCGGAGACAAGGTTACGGTTTTCATCGGGGTCGGCCTCCAGGTTATACAGCTCATCAGGTCTGCGGAGAAACCGTTTCACGTATTTCCATTCCGGCGTTCGGATCGCGCGGGTCAGTATATATTCAAAAAAGACCTCATTTTTCCATTCGACATCATTTCCGAGAAGCACGTCATAAAAGCTGGTTCCCGGCGTATTCCCGACCGGCAGGTTACCCAGACCCGCATAGTCCAGTAACGTCGGCAGGACATCATACAGGCTGATCATGTCGTCCGCCCTGCGCCCGGCTTCGATTTTTCCGGGGTGCCTGGCGATAAAAGGAATATGCATGTTTTCATCATAGGCAACCACGGGTCTTGCCTGCGAACTGTTTCCCCAGAGACCGTGCTGCCCATACGCCGCGCCCTGGTCCGAAGTGAATATCACCAGCGTCTCCTGCGCCAGTCCCAGGTCTTCAAGCGTGTCCAGGACCCTGCCGACCCCGTCATCCACCATGGACACTTCGGAGCCGACATTGATCATTGCGGTTCTGTTATTCAGGGACTCGGCCACCTGCCAGACAAGGTCGGCCCACACAAGTTTCCGCCCTTCACGCCCTCCTGTTCCTTCATCAATGCGCCAGCCTTTCAATGCCTCCCGGTTATCCAGCGTCGCATCGATGATCAGGTTTTTTAAAAAAGGATGCAGCGGTTCCTGCGGGCTGCCTGGGACGTGTTTTTCGTAATATGGGACATGACGGTTGTCAGGCGGGTTCAGCACGACCGGCGCCAGGTTATAGGGGCCGTTGTAGGAGAGAAACAGGAAAAAAGGTTGGGGTTCCGTAGCGCTCCTGCGCATGAATTCTTCCGCCTTTGCCGTCCAGAAATCCGTTAAATGGGTATCCTCCTCCAAGTAGGATTGCCCATTATCGATAATCGTAGCCCCATAAAAACTGTTGGTATGACCGCTAGGGAAGGTAACCCAGTAATCGAATCCCAGTTGTGCATTATCCGGCTGTCCAAGATGGTATTTGCCGACCAGTCCCGTTGCATATCCCGCGTCACTCAATGTCTGTGGGAGATTGCGAAACTCCTCGATTGCCGACCAGTTTTCCACCCTGAAACCTGATGGCAACGCGTTGTGCACACCCGTCTGGGAGGGTAACAACCCGGTCAACAAGGTGGCCCTGGCCGGAGAACAAACTCCGCTGACTGAGAATGCGCGCTCGAAAGTGAGGCCATCCTGTGCCATTCTATCCAGGTTCGGCGTCCTTATTTCCGTATTCCCGTAAGGCCCCAGCAAGTCGGGGTTCAGGTTATCCGTGAGGACCAGGACAATATTGGGGGGCTTTCCCTCCGCGCCGGAACCACACACGCTGAATGTAACTATGAACGCCAGGATGTAAAAGGAACAACTGCGTATCGTCATGTCAGAACCTGTATTCGCGTAATGCCGCAAGCAAAATGATATGGCTAATTCAATATCAGCGTAGACGAATCTGCCGGGATTGGCTATATATTGTGTGAAGACCGGGCCGACCGGAACAGGAATGAAGCTGAATATTAAACAGATAGAGGTATTCGCTGCCGTCATGGAGCATGGCTCGACGACCACCGCAGCTCTTCATCTGAGGATCTCGCAGCCGTCCGTGAGTAAACACCTGAAATTGCTGGAGGCGAGCAGCGGCGTTAATTTGTTCATACGCAACAACAACCGTTTGCTGCCAACGGCCGAAGCCCTGGCACTGTATGATGAGATCAAACGTACCTACGTGGGTATTACCCATCTTGAGAACTTTGTCAAAAACCTGTCGGGCGAGGTGAAATACGAGATTGGTATTGGTTCCATGCCCAGCCTGTCCTACAAGTGGCTGCCGCAAGTTGTTACCGGATTTCTTCGCAAGTACGACCACTATTCCGTGTCCATATTGATCAGTACAACCCAGACCATTGGCGCCTGGGTTGCATCCGGACGGGTTGATCTGGGTTTCTGTATGGAGATGGGAGACAACGTCGGCGTGAAACAGGAACTGTTGATGCAGTTGCCGCTGGTATGCGTGCTGCCGTCAGGCCACAGCAAAGCCGGGCAGTCGTTGATCCATTCCGGCGACCTGAATGGGGAAACTCTGATAACGCTGACACAGGTTGATGACTGGAAATCGGAAAAGGAAGATTGGCGTCTAGCGGTAAAAAACAAGCTCGACTCCGACAAGGTCAAGCCTAGAAATGTGATCAGTGTATCAACCAGCCATGTTGCCTGCGAATTCGTGAGCTGCGGTTCGGGCGTAGCGCTGGTGCCGGCGCTGGAAGCGCTTGACTACGAACAGCGAGGATTGAAGTGGCTCCCGTTCGATCTGGATTATAAATTCGATATTTACCTGGTTCAGCCGAAAGCAAGCAGGGAGACCCGCCTGATTTCCAGCTTTCTGGATGAACTGCGGCAGGAAGCAGGAAAGCTGGATGCTGAGATCAGAAGCCGGTATCTTGCGTTCAACCAAGCAACGCCCGCGCAAACTCAGGCATCTTGATAACCGATATTGTCAACGACAAAATCAACGCCGCCAGCAGTATCAGGTTGCGGGAAATACTGCCGGTATGTTCCCCCATGACGGATTTCCTGTTGATCAGGATGAGCACGATAAGGTAAACCAGCGGCACCACTATCGCATTGATCCCCATCAGCAGCAGCAGCTTGAACAGGGCAGGGAAGGTCCACAGGGGCGCCAGCACCGCGGGCAGGATAATGCAGACGGCTACCGTGCGATTGAAACGCCTGTTGTCGCGGGTGTGGTGCCAGGGAAAGCCGAACATATCGAGAATGAAATAGGTGATGACCTCCACCGTGACCACGAAAGTGGTCAGCGCGGCAATGATCATCCCGGCGGAGAACACCATTGGCCCCAGGTATTCAAGTCCCTGGGGAAACGCCCGCAACAGTACTCTGCTTGCCTCGTGGACTGAATCGATCCCTGCATGGTGGGCCAGCGGGTACAGGGCAAAACCGCCGGCGATGATGATGCTCAGGGAGCAGGCGCAATAGATGACACCCAGGTTGATGACGGATTTGCGGAATTCCTGCCGGAGATCCACTTCCCCCTCCTGCCGGTTGTCCGCGCTCATGTACGGCATGCCCAGCATCGCCGCCGGCGCCAGCACGCTGCCGACTATGCCCATGATGACGATGCCGCTGCTGCGTACCATATCAGTGCCCGGAACGGGCAGGTCTTCAGGGACGCCGGGCGCCATTCCGGACAGGATGGCGGACAGTTCCGTAAAACCGCGCAGTGCGACGACCAGGAAACAGGCCAGCATTAACAGCAGAAATGCGGTCATGAAGCGTTGCATGCGCTGGTAGCCTTCCGAGGTCAGCAGCCAGACAATGCCGGCGGCTAACACCAGGGACGCGATCAACTCCATGTTCCGGTAGTTGTTGCCGGCCAGCTCCGAGGCTGTTTCAGGCGGGTAAATTCCGAACAGCGACAGCGCGGCGGAAGCCATGACCGACATCTGTCCCATGCCGATGAGCAGGTGCACCGGAACATTGATCGCCAGCAGCAGCCAGCCTACGCCGGGATGCAGGTGTTCGCAGATCAGGGAGAACATCCCCTTGTTTTTATTGAGCAGGCCGATGCGAGCGGCGCTGTCGACCGTAATTACCAGCAGGGGCACGGTCAACAGGACTACCCAGAGCAGTTGGTAACCGAACCAGGCGCCGCTTAGTATCAGCGAAGAAGCCGAACCTGCCCCGATGGATGCAGCGGCCATCACCGCGGCGGGTCCGGCGATCTTCCTGAATTGTTCTGAAAAGTTTTTCATTTGCGGATCACATTACTCGTTCGAAACGCTGCCAGTATTCCCGCACGGTTTGCTTCATATCCCGGCGCAGCAACATGATGCCGAACAGGTTCGGCAATGCCATCAGCGCCAGGGTCACCGCGGAGAACAGCCATACCATGGAGGTGTCGACCACCGCGGCCGTGAAGAACGCCGCGCAATAGAACAAACGGTAGGGCAGCACCCAGCGCAGTCCGAACAGGTAGGTGATGGCGCGGTCGCCGTAGTAGGACCAGGCGATGGCGGTGCTGAACGCGAACAGCATCAGCCCCAGTGTGACCGCGTACTGGCCGTAATCGCCCAGGAAGCTGCGCTTGAATGCCTCCACCGTCAGCGGTACGGAATGCAGCAGGGACTTGCCGCGTAAAGCGATGTTACCGTCAAGCGAACCGTCGTTGATGACTATTGCTCCGGTGTAAGGCTTTCCGTTGACGTGGAAAAAGACGTCCTCAGCGATGGAGCGGTTGTGCAGGATGGTGATTCCGGCGTCTGCCAGACGCCCGTCGACGACGTTGAAACGGCCGTTTGCGGGTTTGACCGGCTCGGTTGCCGGAGTCCCGGCGTTAAGGTGGCGGAACAAAGCATCCACGTGCGCAGGGTCGTCATCGGTGTAGCTGCCACTGATGAATTGGGTATCGAACGCCTGAAAATCAGTATCGAATTTCTCCTTCCAGACGCCGGAGGACAGGATGACCAGCCCCGTCAGGGTACAGACCACCAGGGTATCGATAAACGGTTCCAGCAACGAGACCATGCCTTCGGACACCGGCTCATCGCCCCGCGCGGAGGCATGGGCGATAGGCGCGGAACCTTGTCCCGCTTCGTTTGAGAAAAGGCCCCGGTTGACGCCGCGGTTGAACGCGTAGGCAAACGTGGCGCCGAGGAACCCGCCGGTCGCGGCGGTGTCGGTGAAGGCGCTGCTGAATACGCTGAAAAAGGCAGGAACCACATCGCCGATATTGGCGATGATCACCGCCATCGCCCCGACGAAATAGAGCAGGCCCATAATCGGCACTATCGCAGAAGTGACG
Source organism: Gammaproteobacteria bacterium (assembly GCA_965220815.1). GTDB lineage: Bacteria > Pseudomonadota > Gammaproteobacteria > Eutrophobiales > Eutrophobiaceae > JAAXHV01. Next base: position 3,207,832 of record OZ244846.1, on the reverse strand, counting down.
CGCGCGATGCGGCGGATACCGCCCAGGATGACGAGGCCGAGCAGAAATGCGAATACTGCGCCACTCACCCAGGTCGGAATACCGAAAGAAGTATTCAGACCGGCGGCCATGTTGTTGCTCTGCGGCATGTTGCCGGAACCCAGGGTGCTGAAAATGGTCGCGACCGCAAAGAACACCGCCAGCCATTTCATGTTAAGTGCGCGTTCCATGTAGTACATGGGCCCGCCGGCCATCTCGCCCTTGTCATCCTTGACCCGGTACTTGTGGGAAATGGTTACTTCAACGAACTTGGTCGTCATACCGACGAAGGCCGTAGCCCACATCCAGAACAGCGCAGCGGGGCCGCCCAGGTGCAGGGCGAGGGCCACGCCGCCGATGTTGCCGGTGCCCACAGTGCCGGACAGGGCAGTGGACAGGGCCTGGAAGTGGGTAGTATCGCCTTCGGCGTCGTGACGGGTATAACGTCCCGTCAACGTCAACCAGGCGCGCTTGAAGTAGCGTATCTGCGGGAAGCCCAGGTAAAGGGTAAAGAATACGCCAACGCCAAGCAGCAGCCACGGGAAATACCAGGCAGCGCCCAGGATTCCGTCAAGAAAGGAGAATAACTCGTTCAGTGCTTGCATTATATTATACTTTAGTTTTATTATTTAATAGTCTGAAATAAAACAATTAATCTATTTCAGGCTTCTGCCCAACGCTATACACCTGATGCATTATCCCCTGTTAAGGCGGTCCCCCGGAAACTTTTTTTCCAGTTTACGGTCTAATCCACATATTTTCCATGATGTTTGCCGATCCATCCATTACACTACTCATAGCCGATACTTTCAATCAACCACAGAGGAAACAATAATGAACAAACTTATCGCGATAGTCCTGAGTTCGCTGTTACTGACTTCGGCGGCCCTGGCCGATCACCACACCGGCGGCAAGCACGGGGGTAAATACAAGAACATGTTGAGCCGCAAGCTGGAGCTTACGGAGGAGCAGAAGCAGCCGGTAGCAGATATCCTTAAGGAACAACGGGCAAAGGGCAGGGAGATAAGGCATTCCGCCTTCGAGCAGATCAGACCGCAGATGGAAGCCCTGCATGAAGAAACCAAGGAACGGCTCGCGGGTGTCCTCACCGAGGAGCAGTTACAGAAGTACGATAAGATGAGCAGCAGGCGCCACGAACGGATGCACAAGCGTCAATCTCACAGGTGACGGCACGCGCGGCAAGACTTGTTCGTTTACTGTATGTGCTGCTTTATAATCAGGTAACGGCCAGTTATCGTGTCGCCCGTATTTCCTTATCAATCCTGGCCGCGATCGTCCGGGCTTTTTTGATTACTTCATGCTCGTCCAGTGTCAGTAATTTACGGTCTTCCATGAGTATTTTACCGGCAACGATGACAGTCTGCACGTCCTGGGCATCGACGGCATAAACAAGATGGGACATGACGTCGTACATGGGGACCAGGTGGGCAGCCTCCAGTGATACCAGGATAAGGTCCGCATGTTTGCCCACCGCCAGTGATCCGGTATCTTTCAGACCGATAGCCTCTGCGCCGACCCTGGTGGCGATCTCCAGGACCCTTTTGGCAGGCATGGTCTCAGGGTCCAGCAGGCGGCCCTTGTGTATGAATGCGGCCAGGCGGATCTCGTCCCACATGTCCAGGTCGTTGTTGGAGGCGGCCCCGTCTGTGCCCAGACCCACCGCGACGCCGGCGTCCAGCATTTCAGGAACCGGGGCGAAACCGGATGCGATCTTCATGTTGGAGGTGGGATTGTGGATAGCGCCCACCCTGCGTGCGGCCAGAATGGACATTTCGGCTTGCGTCGGCCAGACAACGTGGGCGGCAATGACCGGGCCATGGAAGAAACCGATTTTTTCAAGATGGTTGATCGACGTATCCCCGTACCTGTCTCCCACCAGCTTGAGTTCGGCCTTTGACTCGGAAAGGTGGATCGCAATGCCCACGGAGAGTTCGTCAGCCCGTTTTCTTACGATCTTCAGGTTCTCCGGTGTAATGGTATAGGCCGCGTGGGGCGCAAACACGGGGGTGATACGGTCGTTCCTGTTTTTCCACTGCCCGATAAAACTCTCGGCCTTGTCCATTGCATCGGCAAAGTTTTTGGTGTAGCCGCTTTCCTGTTCGATGACCGCTGCCCCGATAACCGCCCGCAGGCCGCATTCCTCCATCACCCGGGCGATTTCCTTTGGATGAAAGTACATGTCCACGATGGTCGTCGTGCCGCCCCTGATCATCTCAAGACAGGCCAGTTGTGTGCCGACACGCACAAATTCTTCATTCACGAAGCGGATTTCGGCGGGGAAGATGTATTTTGTCAGCCATTCCATCAGTTCGAGGTCATCGGCAATTCCGCGAAACAGAACCATGGCCGCATGAGTATGCCCGTTCACAAGACCCGGCATCAGTACCCGGTTTTCACCGGCAATTCGTTTTGCCGGCGAGTATTTCCCGTCAATAGATGCCTGCTCACCGACCGCGATAATGATCCCGTTGTCAACGGCAACGGCGCCTTTTTCGATCATCGTATTTTTATCATCCATGGTGACGACATAATCGGCTGAAACGACCAGGTCAATGTCCTCTGCATTGGCGCAAGGACTTTGCAAGGCCGGCATCGACAGGGAGACAAGCAACAACCAGGGGTGAATTCTGTTATTCATGACATGTATTTTGTATAACCGGGAGAGATAACCGGCTGTCTCGCCGCCGCTGCTGCGTAGTTTGCAATGCCTGACTGAACTCTTCGGTTTAAATTTATCCTGATTTCCATTATAAGTGTGACCAGTGTACTGGATTCCGGCTTCAGCCGGAATGACAACCACAGATATTTAACATGCAAAAGCGCCATAACATAGTCTTCCTCTGTTTCTGCGCCGCGTTTATCTGTTATATCGACCGGGTAAACATATCGGTCGCCATCATTCCCATGCAGGAGGCATTCGGCTGGTCGGATACCACCAAGGGGTTCGTGCTGTCCTCCTTTTTTATCGGCTACATGATCCTGCAGGCGCCCAGCGGCTGGCTGGCCAACAGGATCGGCGGCAAGATTGTTCTGGGCTTTGCCGTGTTGTCCTGGTCAATCTTTACCCTACTGACCCCTGTCGCGGCATTGATATCGCTGCCTTTGCTGATTGCCGTCCGCATCGCCATGGGACTGGGTGAGGCGGCGATGTTCCCGGCCACATACAATTTATTCGCCCGCTGGGTGCCGGAGGCTGAACGCTCGCGTTCCGTCGGGATCATGGCCAGCGGAATACCCCTGGGCACCTTGTTTGCGCTGACTGCCACAGGCTGGATAGTGACGCGCTACGGCTGGCCCTATGCGTTTTATATATTTGGCTGGCTCGGCGTGGTCTGGGCCGTCGTCTGGTATTTCAAAGCGGCCAATTCTCCTGCCGAATATCCCGGCATATCCACAACGGAACTTGAGTTGCTTGCCTCCGCATCCGGGGACAAACAGGAACACGCCGGCATTCCCTGGAAAAAACTACTGTCACACAGGGCCGTACTGGTGATCTTCATTAATCACTTCTGTACCAACTGGGCGCTCTACCTGATGCTGGCCTGGCTGCCCAGTTACTTCCGCGACGTGCAGTCTCTCAGCGTTACCAGCGCGGGAATCTATTCTGCTGCGCCCTGGCTGACCATGTTTGTCATGATTAATATCAGCGGCTGGATAGCGGACTCACTGGTAAAACACGGTAACAGCATCACTTTCGTCCGCAAACTCATGCAGGCGTGCGGCCTGGCCGGTTCGTCCGTGTTTTTCCTGTTGGCGCCGTATGCGCACACCCCCTTGATCGCCTTGCTGGTGATGTGCGGCGCGCTAGCCTGCATCGCGCTGACGTTTTCCGGGTATGTCCCGAACTTTCTCGATATCGCGCCGCGTTATGGCGACGTGCTGCTGGGCATTTCCAATACGTTCGGCACCATTCCCGGTATCGTCGGCGTCGCCCTTACCGGCTGGTTGCTGGACCAGACCGGCAGTTACACCAGCATCTTCATCATTACCGCTGCCGTACAAATCCTGGGCGGTATCCTGTGGCTGCTGTTTGCCACGGGTGAGAAAATAATAAATTAGAGATGCTCTGAACAAGTCCATTCAGGACTTGTCAGAGGTTCCTTAGTTCTGCTTCAGCCCTCGGATTCACGTGCCCTGTTGCGCAATTTCCGTAAGGCCGCGCCTGACCAGCGCTTCCACCATGCTGCGCCGGTAGGCGCCGGTGGCGCGGAAATCGTCAATGGGGCGCGCTTCGTTTGCTGCGGCTACGGCCGCCGCGTTGATGATGGTCTCGTCCAGGGATTCGCCCTGCAGCAGGCTTTCCGCTTTCGGCGCGCGCATCGCCACCGGCGCCACCGCGCCCAGGGCGACACGGGCCTGTTCCACCTTGCCCTGCCCAAGCCTGAGCGTCATGGCAATACTGACGATGGAGATGGCATCGGCCTTGCGTTTGCCCAGCTTGTAATAGAACCAGCGCTCGTCTTCGGCAGGTTGCGGGAACTCGATGGCCGTGAGCAGTTCATCCGGACGCCGGGCGGTCCTGCGCACGCCCTGGAAGAACTCCGCCAAGGGCAGCGTGCGGCGTCCGTGCGCGGCGCTTTGCAGTTCAACCGCGGCATCCAGCGCCAGCAGGGGAGGTGATATGTCGGCGGCCGCTGAGGCATCACAGACATTACCCCCGACCGTAGCCAGGTTGCGGATGAGCGGGCCGGCAAACGCGACGCACATGGGATGCATGAGGCCCTCGATTGCGCCGCCCGGATGCCAGTCGAGAAGGTGGGCAAAACTGACTCCCGCGCCCAGGCGGACGCGGCCGTTGTTTTCGGAGATCGACTTCAGCTCCTCGACACCGGACAGGTCCACTACCAGGTCGGCGTCCAGCGGCGCCCGTTTCAGGTTCACCATGATATTGGTGCCGCCGGCTACGGGCACGACGCAGCCGTCGTGCGCCAGGGCCGCCAGCGCCTCGGATACGTTGCGGGGCCGGGTGAAATCGAAATCGTTAATCACGGATTGCGTCCCGCGATGAGCGTGGAAACCTGTTCCGGCGTCAGGGGCAGGTGAGTGACATCGACGCCCAGGGCGGCGGCCAGGGCATTGGCGACAGCACCTGTTGGAGGCGCTATGGGCGGTTCGCCGACACCCTTGATACCCATGATGCCGTCAACCGCAGGTTGCTCCACCAGGATGGTCTGCGTCGGCGGCATGTCTTCGGCGGATATCAGCAGGTAATCGGCGAAACTCGGGTTCAGCACCTTGCCGTCGACTTCCCGCAGTTCCTCCATCATGGCCAGGCCCAGTCCCATGGCGACGCCGCCTTCTATCTGGCCCTCGCAGCCGGTGGGGTTGACGGCCTTGCCCACGTCATGGACCGCGGCATAACGCTTGAGGTCGATCTCTCCTGTCGTCTCATCCACGGTCAGTTCCACCGCGTGGGCGCAGAAACTGGGCGCCGGGAAACCGCCGATGGGGTGCGCCTTGGTCGTAGGCGGCTGGTCGTCCAGCAGTGAGGACACGCCGACCATCGGGCCGCCGTGCTTCTTATGGCGGTTATAACAGATCTCCGCCAGGCCGATAGCGTTGCTCGGGTCGCCGCGCACAAAGACCCGGCCGTCTTCCAGGACCATGTCATCCGGGGCGGCCTCCAGCCGTGCTGCGGCTTCCTCCAGGAGTTGCCGCTTCAGGTCGAGCGCCGCCTCGTAGGCCGAACGCGCGATGGTGAAGGTCATGCGACTGCCGCCGTGACCGTGGTCCCAGGGCAGGTTATCGGTATCGCCCCGCGCAAGCCGGATGGAATCCGCCGGCACGCCCAGGCCCGCGGCCGCCATCTGCAGCACGCTGCTGGTCAAACCGCCGGTGCCCATATCCACACAACCGGAAATGAGCCGGAAAGTGGCGTCTTCGTTGGTCTCAATCAGCGTCTGGGTGCCCCAGGTGCCGCTGACCCACCAGTTACAGGCCAGGCCCTTGCCGGCGCCGGGAGGACTGGGCTTGTCCCATTCCACCGCGTCCGCGGCCTTCTGCAGACATTCCTTCAGGCTGACCGCCGCCAGCGGTTGTCCCGTGCAGGTGGCGTCCCCGTCTTCCCAGGCGTTCTTCAGCCGGAAGGACAACCCGTCCATACCGATCGCGCGCGCCACCTTGTCAATATGAGTCTCCACCGCGAATGCCATCTGCGGACCCGACGGGCAGCGGATGGAACCCTTGGGCACGTTGTTGGTGTAGGTGACGAGCCCGGTAATTTCCAGGTTGGGTATGCGGTAAGGGCCGCCGGCCATCAGGCTGCCCAGGGCCGCGGTGTTGGGTCCGTACGGACCGTAAGCGCCGGTGTTGAACAGCATGCGCACCTGGTGCGCGACCAGGGAACCGTCGTTCATGACGCCTGTTTTGATGTGCACCTTGGAAGGGTGGCGCAGCAGCATCGCGCCGGCCATCTCCTCGTCGCGGCTCAGGGTCATCTGCACCGGCAGTCCGGACCGTTCCGCCAGCAACACGACATACGGCTCAACCACGGGGAACAGCTTGCCGCCGAAACCGCCGCCGATGTGGGTGGGCACGACCTTGAATGTGCTGATGGGCCGTTTCAGCGCCTTGGCCAGGTAGCTGCGCACGGCGAAGGGCTTTTGCGTGGTGGTCCAAATCGTAATGCGTCCCGTGGGGTCGGACATGGCCGTGGCGCTGTGGGGCTCGATGGCGCCGGAATGGGCCTCGGGCGTGTGGTAGGTCCCCTCGATAACCTGGTCCGACTCCGCAAAACCCTGTTCCACGTCACCGTCGCCGAATTCCAGCCGGTAGCACAGGTTGCCCTTGCGCTCCGACTCCCAGTCCAGTTGGTAGGCTTCCGGGTCCTCGTGCACCAGCGGCGCATCCTCGGACATCGCCTCTTCCGGGTCGAATATCGCGGGCAGTTCCTCGTATTCGACTTTCACCAGCGCAGCCGCTTCCCGCGCCGCATCCGGAGTTACGGCCGCGACCGCGGCCACCGGTTCACCCAGGTAGCGCACTTTTTCCAGTGCGAAGACGCGCTGGTCCTGCAGTTCGTAACCGTAGTATCCCATTTCGATGTCCCGTCCCGTGACTACCGCCCTGACGTCCGGGTGGTTTACTGCTGCCGACGTATCGATGGACAGGATGTTGGCGTGCGGGAACGGACTGCGCACCAGCGCGCCGTAAACCATGCGCGGCAGGCGCACGTCTTCGGCGTAGATCGCGCTGCCGGTGACCTTTTCCACCGCGTCGGCGCGCACCATGCGAGCTCCGATGGCGTCGTCGTTGCCGTTGGCGGCCAGCGTATCGAGCGTCCCGTCACGCAATGCCCGCGCCGCATCGAAGATCTTGGTGTAGCCGGTGCAGCGGCACAGGTTGCTGGATATCGCCACCCGGACTTCCTCTTCGTCCGGCCCGGGGACGCGGTTGAACAGGTCTTTCAGGGACAGCGCCATGCCCGGCGTGCAGAAACCGCACTGGATGCCGCCGCACTGGACCATGGCCTGCTGCACCGGGTCCAGCGCCCCAGGCTTGCCCAACCCCTCTATAGTGGTGATTTCCCGCCCTTCGGCCTGCAGCGCCAGCACCATGCAGGAGTTTACCGCGTTACCGTCCAGCAGCACCGTGCAACTGCCGCAGTCCCCGGTGCCGCAGCCTTCTTTCGTGCCGGTCAGGCCCAGGTCGATGCGCAGGGCATCGAGCAGGCGGGTGCGCGGGGTGATGTCAATGGCCTCGGTACGGCCGTTGACGGTGAAGTTCAGCGCCTTTTTTTTCATTGCAGGTATCTGCGCACCGCCTGCAGCACCAGCGGCCAGGTCGTGCTGTCCGGGTTGATGACTTCAAAGTGGCCGGCCTCAGGGGCCATCACCCGGTCTATCGTTTTGTCGCCGATCGCCCGGGCGGCGGTGACATAGGCTTCACCGAAAGGCGTCCAGTCCGTGTCGTGCACACCCATCAGCGCGGTGTGCCCGACGCCGATCGGGGCCATGCGCGCCGGCTCGGCATAGGCGTAGCGGTCCGGATGCTCGGCCGGCGATCCGTGCATCAGCCTGTCGATCACGTTATCGCAGGTGCCCTGCTGGTGCAGTTGCGTGAGCGCCGCAGCCGGCGCCAGCGCCACGACACCGGCCGGAATCAACGGATCGGCCAGGTACAAATCGTGGTCCGAAGGAATTTTTGCCCGCGCCCCGGCCCACAGCGACAGGTGCCCGCCGGCGGAATGTCCCATCACGACCACCTGGGTAACGTCGAGCGGATAATCCGCGGCCAGGGTCTTCACAAAATCGATGCCCGAGCCGATGTCAAGCAGGAGGCCCGGATAGGTTCCGCCGGGGTTGCCTACCCGGCGGTATTCCAGGTTCCATACCGCGATGCCCTCGTCCCGGAGCGCCCAGGCCAGGGGCCGGGTGGTGGTGATGTCATACATGGCCAGCCAGCAACCGCCGTGAATGAACACGACAACGGGGAACGGGCCATCACCCTCAGGGACATGCAGTTCGCCGAATTGCAGAGGATCATCGCCATAGGCGATCTTCGTGCCCGGCTCACCGGCAGACAGTTCTGCGAGCAGGTCCTCCACTGTCATGATATCAGCCTGTGCGGCGAATAGCCCTGAGCACAGCCACAGAACCAGCGCGCCAAGTCTGTATTTCAGATTCATCGCTTCCTCTCCTCGTATTCAGCAACACGTTAACATATCACGGCAAACCGTTCGAACGCCAACCAGCATGCAGTTATATTACTATCATTTTATGTTACTTTCTTTTGTCATAATCCCCGTATATGATTCAACGATACGTTTTCCATCAAGACAGGAGGGTGTACAAGAATTAATACGGCAAACACAGTTCTCCCGGACGGGCCGCGCGCCGTTCTCGTTCACATCAATTTTCAAAACCGGCGTTACAACGAAGAGTTGCAGGAATTCGTGCAGTTGACCGAATCTTCGGGGCTGGTTCCTTCCGATACGGTTACCGGGAACCGCACCAGGCCGGACGCCAAATTCTTCATCGGTTCCGGTAAAGTGGAGCAAATCAGGCAATCAGCCGCGGCGCATGATGCGGATATCGTGATCTTCAACCACGGATTATCCCCGGCGCAGGAGCGCAACCTGGAAAAGGAGATAAATTGCCGGGTGCTCGACCGTGTCGGCCTGATCCTTGACATTTTTTCCCAGCGGGCCAGGACCTATGAGGGCAAACTGCAGGTTGAACTGGCGCAATTGCAGCATTTGTCCACACGCCTGGTCAGGGGCTGGTCCCACCTGGAAAGACAAAAAGGGGGCATCGGCCTGAGGGGGCCTGGAGAGACCCAGCTTGAAACGGACAGGCGCCTGATCGGAAAGCGCATCAAAACGATTCGCGGCCGGCTCGACAAGGTAAAAAGCCGGAGAGAGCAGGGCAGGAGGTTGCGCCGGCGCAATAATGCTGCGGTTATCTCCCTGGTGGGCTATACCAACGCCGGGAAGTCCACACTGTTCAACCGCCTGACCGGGGCGGACGTCTATTGCGCTGATAAACCGTTCGCCACCCTGGACCCGACTATCAGAAAATCCCGCCTGACGGAGGAACTATCGGTACTTTTCAGCGATACGGTGGGTTTTATCCGCCATATCCCGCATGACCTGGTGGAGTCTTTCCATGCCACTCTGGATGAGATAAAAAGCGCGAACCTGCTGTTGCACGTGGTTGATATCAATGATAACCACCGATCGCGTATAGATGAAGTCAACCAGGTAATAGAAGAGCTTGGCGCAACCTCCATTCCACAGGTTCTTGTATTTAATAAAATAGACCAGGCCGGAATTGCGCAGGGCAACGGGGGGGCGCCGGCGCACTTCGAGCGCAGCATCAACGGCAGTTCCGCACGCGCATGGGTGTCCGCCCTCACCGGCGCCGGTATCCCGGAGTTGAAGCGTCTCATACAACAGGAGCTTGGCTGAGCGTCATGTCAGCATAAAACCAGGGGTCAGAGTAAGAAATTCGAAGAATTTTTACTCTGACCCCAAGTGTCCCGCAATGTGGTAAACTGTCCCAGTTTTTTTAACTATTTGAGGTAAACCCTATGGCCTGGAATGAGCCACCTGATAATAGAGGCCAGGACCCCTGGGGCAACCGGGGCAGGGGAGAAGGTCCGCCTGACCTGGATGACATCGTTCGCAAGATGCAGGAGGGTTTCGGCGGGTTGTTCGGCGGAAAGCCGTCCAGGCAGAAGAAGGAGGGCAAGGGCTTTCCGTTTTCCTGGCTGATCGTCGTAATCGTACTGGTGCTGCTGCTGTTGGTGGACATCACTTACATGGTGGACCAGCAGGAACGCGGTGTCGTCATGCGCTTCGGCCGTTATGAGAGGATCCTGCAGCCGGGCTTGAATTTTGTTTTCCCGAGCCTTATCGACAGGGTGGTAACGGTGAACGTCGGCCAGGTACGCTCCATCACCCATAAGGCGTCAATGCTGACCCAGGATGAAAATATTGTGGACGTGGAGGTGGCCGTGCAGTGGCGCATCAGTGACCCTGCGGACTTCATCTTCAATGTAAAAGATCCGGCGTTGACGTTGCGACAGGTCGCGGAGAGCGCGGTACGCGCGATAATCGGCCAGAGCGAGTTGGACTATGTGCTTACCGAGGGTCGCAGCGAGATCGCCCAGCAGCAACAGGAACTCATGCAGAGAATACTGCTGGATGACTATAAGTCAGGTATTCTCGTCGTCACCGTTGAAATGCAGCCGGCCAAGCCGCCGGAAGCGGTCAAGGCAGCATTTGACGATGCCATCAAGGCCAGGGAGGATGAACAGCGCCTGGTCAACGAGGCGGAAGCCTACCGCAACGATATCCTGCCCCGGGCCCGGGGCGCCGCGGCGCGGGTACGTGAAGAGGCAAATGCGTACAAGGCCTCCGTCATCGCCAAGTCGGAAGGTGACGCGGCGCGATTTGAGCAGTTGCTGACCGAGTATGAACAGGCGCCGGAAATCACCAGGAAACGCCTGTACCTGGAATCCATTGAGTCTGTCATGTCCGGCACCAACAAGGTGCTGCTGGACGCCGAAGGGGGGAACAGCCTGATGTACCTGCCCCTGGATAAACTGATGCAACCCCGCAGTTCGGGCACTCTGAACCTGCCCGGGGGAACCAGCAGCGACAGCTCCGTTTCCCAGACCGTGAGAGACATCGCCGAGCGCGCCGCCAACCGGACGCGAGGAGCAAGATAACCATGCTGCGAATTATTCTACCTATTGTCCTGCTGGCCGTAGTTGCTTATTTTTCACTGTTCAGGGTGCAGGAGTACGAGCAGGCCATCGTGTTCCAGTTCCGGGAAATTCAGAGGTCCGACTACGAACCGGGACTGCACTACATGATTCCGATCATCAATACCGTGAAGAAGTTCGAGAAGCGCCTGTTGAACCTGGACCGGGAACCGCAGCGGTTCCTGACCGTGGAGAAGAAAGACGTCATCGTCGATTACTACGCAAAATGGTACATTTCCGACGTCAGGAAATTTTATGTGGCGACACGCGGCGGTGATATCGATTACGCCAACGGGTTGCTGGGCCAGCGTATCAACCGCGCCTTGCGTGATGAGTTCGGGAAACGCACTGTGCAGGAAGTTGTGGCAGGCGAACGCGGTGAAATCCTGGACGTCGTCGAATCCACCACGGACCAGTTGCAGGACGAACTGGGCATCGCCATTGTCGACGTCAGGACCAAGCGGATAGACCTGCCGGAAGACGTGAGCGAGTCGGTTTATGACAGGATGCGGGCCGAACGCACCCGGGTGGCAAAGGACTTCCGCGCGCGCGGCGAAGAGGCGGCTGAGCGGATCAGGGCGAACGCGGACCGGGAACGGGAAATCATCCTGGCCAACGCCTACAAGGACGCGGAAACCGTGCGCGGCGAAGGTGACGCCAGCGCCACCGAGATCTATGCCGGCGCATTCGGCAAGGACGAGGAATTCTACACGCTGTACCGCAGCCTGAACGCCTACCGGACCAGCTTCAGCAATAACAGCGATATTCTGCTGCTTGAGCCGGATTCCGATTTTTTCAGGTATTTCAACAACTCCCGGGGTGAATAACCGGGAACTCCCGGCACGGGCCGGCAGTCATGTGGACGGAACTGCTGAGCGCCATTGCGCTGGTTTTCATCCTGGAAGGGATCATGCCTTTCCTGAACCCGAACTGGATAAAACGGGTATTTCTTGCGGCGTCGCAACTGGATAATACCAGTCTGCGGTTCGTGGGCGTCAGCAGTATGCTGGCCGGTGTAGTCCTGTTATATATCGTACGCTGAACTGATATCCGGCAAAGCGTGCCTTTCCGTACCGATGAGATGAGAGAAAATGCGGGCGAAAAACAAATGGTTGTTGCCTGAGGGAATTGAAGAGGTGCTGCCGCCCCGGGCAGCGCAGCTTGACGCCCTGTGCCGGCGCATTATTGACCAGTTTTCCGGTTGGGGCTATGAACTGGTAATACCGCCGTTGATCGAATACCTGGATACGCTGTTCACGGGCACCGAAGAAGACCTGGAGTTGCAGACCTTCAAGGTGATTGACCAGTTGAACGGCAAACTGATGGGGATACGCGCCGATACCACCCCCCAGGTGGCGCGTATCGAAGTGCATAATCTCAAGCGCAGCAGGCCCAGCCGGCTGTGCTATATCGGCACCGTGCTGCACACCATGCCCGGCGGGCCGGGAGGCGCGCGTGCGCTGTTGCAGACAGGGGCGGAACTGTACGGCCATAAAGGTATCGAGAGCGATGCGGAGATTCTTGCGCTGATGCTCAAAACCCTGGAACTTGCGGGCCTGCATGATATCCATGTCGATATCGGCCACGTGGGGATCATGCGGGGATTGACAGATCCCATGCAACTGGACGCTGACCGGGAAGCCCTGCTGTTCAGTTGCGTGCAGAGAAAAGCGGCGGATGAACTGAAAACCATGCTGAAGGAGTGGTCCCTGGACGATGCATCCGGCAAGGCCCTGGTCAGGCTGATGGAATTGGAGGGGGATGCAGGCATTCTGGACGAAGTGAGGGACATCCTCAGGCCGTGCGCACCGGAGTTGTGCGGCTATGTGGACGAACTGGACAGGATTGCGGCGCTGACCTCGCAGCAGGTCAGCAATGCGCCCCTGTACTTTGACGTGACCGAATTCCAGGGTTATCACTACCATACCGGCATGACGTTCGTTGCCTACGTGCCTGGAGAGAGCGAGGGTATCGCGTTCGGCGGACGTTACGATAATGTCTGTGAGGCTTTCGGCCGGACGCGTCCGGCGACCGGTTTCAGCGCGGACGCGTTGAAGTTGTTCGGTCTGGCTCAGCAATCGCACGTGCCGAAGATGGGGATTTGTGCGCCTAATTCCGAAGTCCCCGGCTTGTATGAACTGGTGGGCCGGTTACGGGAAAAAGGGGAAACCGTGATTTACAGTCTGCCGGTAGATGGCGCTGAAACGGTATCGGACCCGGAGTATCCGGACTGCGACCGGCAGATCGTCCTGGAACACGGGCGCTGGCAAGTCAGGAAGATATAAATGCCCCTGAACGCCCAACCGGCAGGTCACAGTATCGTCGTGGTCGGCGCCCAGTGGGGCGATGAAGGCAAGGGCAAAATCGTTGATCTGCTGGCCGAACGGGTGCAAGGCGTTGTCAGGTTCCAGGGCGGTCACAACGCCGGCCATACGCTCGTTATTGACGGACAGCAGACGATCCTGCACCTGATTCCATCCGGCATCCTGCACCGGGATGTGCGCTGTTTCATCGGTAACGGGGTAGTGTTGTCAATGCGGGCATTGCTCGATGAGATCACCATGCTTGAAGACAGGGGTGTCACGGCAAGGGACAAGCTGCACATCAGTGAAGCCTGTGTCCTGCTGCTGCCACACCATATCCTGCTGGATCATGCGCGGGAAGATGCCCGCGGCAAGGCGGCCCTGGGGACGACAGGACGCGGAATCGGTCCCGCCTACGAGGACAAGGTGGCAAGACGGGCGTTGCGGGTAAGCGACCTCGGCAATCCCGATACGCTTCAGGATAAACTGAGAGAACTGCTCGAATATCATAATTTCATTCTGAAGAACTATTACCGGGCCGGCACAGTGGATTACAAACAGACGCTGGATGAACTCCTGGAACTTGCCGGCGAGGTTGCTCCGATGACCGCGGACGTAACCGGGATGCTGCACCAGATCAGGCATCAGGGCGGCAACCTGCTGTTCGAAGGCGCACAGGGGGCATTGCTTGACGTGGACCACGGTACATATCCGTTCGTGACCTCGTCAAACACCACCGCAGGCAGCGCTGCTACCGGCTCAGGATTTGCCCCCGGGCTGTTCGATTATGTCCTGGGTATCACCAAGGCTTACACCACCCGGGTCGGTTCCGGCCCGTTCCCGACGGAACTGGCAGGACCGGAAGGCGCACTGTTGAGGGATAAAGGGCAGGAATTCGGCGCAACAACGGGGCGTCCTCGGCGCTGCGGCTGGTTTGATGCGGTGGCCATGAAACGATCCGCGCAACTGAACGGACTGTCGGGGCTGTGCATTACCAAGCTGGATGTACTGGACGGACTTGATACGATAAGGATTTGCCGCGGTTATCGAGTCGGTGACGTTACGCGCCCGACTCCGGTCAGCGGCGAATTGGCGAACTGTGAACCGATTTATGAAGAACTGCCCGGCTGGCAAGACGTTACCAGGGGCATGAAAGACTACGGGGACCTGCCGGAAAACGCCAGGTCATACCTGACACGGATAGCGGAGCTGTGCGATGTGCCGGTAGCCCTGATATCGACCGGACCGGATCGGTCCGAGACGATCGTGCTGGAGAATCCATTCTAATCACTTACATACAAGGCTGAACAGCTCCAGGGAGTTTACGGACAATGGAAGTGGTGCCGAGGAAAGGACTTGAACCTTCACGGGGTTACCCCCACTAGCACCTGAAGCTAGCGCGTCTACCAATTCCGCCACCTCGGCATGGTCTCGTGTAGAATCCGGTTTTTGGAAACGACGAACTTTACCGTTACCGTTCAGCACTGTCAATCACTATCAATGGCTGTATATGACAAAGAGAAAAAGAAAGCTGGAATATGAAGTTACGATCCCGGAGCGGAGTGAAATCATTGAATTTCTGAAACGTTCCGGAGCGCCGCGGCAAATGGCCGAGATTGCGAATGCATTCGGCGCCAGGAGTTCGGCGGAGCGGTCGGCATTGAGCAAACGTCTCAAGGCCATGGTGCGGGACGCCGAACTCATGCGTAACCGCAGGGAGGGATATGGACTGCTGGAGAAGATGGACCTGGTGGCAGGCCGGGTTATCGGCCATGCGGACGGCTACGGGTTTTTCCGGCCCGATCATGGCGGTGAGGACCTGTTCCTGTCAATGAAGCAGATGCGCAGCGTCCTGCACGGCGATCATGTCGTGGCGCGTTACGGCGGCTATGACCGGCGCAACCGCAGGGAGGCGGTGATCGTTGAAGTGCTGGAGCACGTCAACCACTTGGTTGTGGGCCGTTTCTACCAGGAGGGCAGTGTCGCTTACGTGATTCCGGACAATAAACACATCCACCAGGATATCCTCATCCCGCCGCACCATAGAAAAAAGGCCGGGGCCGGCGAATACGTGGTATCGGAGATCACCCGCCAGCCGGACCGGCATACCCAGCCTGTAGGTAAAATCGTCGAAGTGCTGGGCCGTGCCGGTTCCGTCGACATGGCGACGGAAATAGCTATACGCGCCTATCAAATCCCGTACGAATGGCCTGATGGCGTTGAAGAGGAACTGGCGGGCCTGAAGCGCAAGCAACCGGCCAAGGGCAGGCGCGACCTGCGCGGCCTGCCGCTGGTAACGATTGACGGCGAAGACGCCAGGGATTTCGACGATGCAGTTTTTTGTGAGAAGCTGGGAAAGGAATGGCGCCTCGTGGTCGCCATTGCCGATGTATCGCACTATGTGCAACCCGGCACGGCCCTTGACGGGGCTGCTCTTGAGCGGGGGAATTCGGTTTATTTTCCCAGCCGGGTCGTTCCAATGTTGCCCGAACTCCTCTCCAACGACCTCTGCTCCCTGAAACCGGATGCAGACCGGTTTGCCATGGTATGCGACATGCGCATCAGCGGGAAGGGGCAAATCAGGAAGTATCGCCTGTACCCGGCAGTCATCAGGTCCAGGGCAAGACTCACGTATAACCTGGTCAGCGACATCCTCACCGGAAAAAAAGCGCAAAGGAAATACAGGTCCGTAGTTCCCCACCTGGCGCTTCTGCATGAACTTTACCATCTCATGCACGAACACAGGCAAAAGAAGGGGCTGCTTGACTTTTCAACCAGCGAAATCAGGATGTATTTTGATGAACAGGGCAGGGTAAGCGATATCCGAGCACTTGATCGCAGTGACTCTCACAGGATCATCGAAGAGTTCATGCTGGCGGCCAATATTTCCGTAGCGGATTTTCTGCTGACCCATGAGATACCGTGTGTGTTTCGTAACCATGCCGTGCCGAAGGAGGAAAAGCTCAATGACCTGCACAGGTTCCTGGATGATTTTAACCTGGAACTCGGTGGCGGCCTGGACCCCTGTACAAAAGATTATGCCGAAATACTTGAACTGGTCAGGACCCGGGAGGACCGGCACCTGATAGAGACGGTATTGTTGCGCAGTATGCCGCTGGCCGTCTACGAAGGCAGGAATAACGGCCACTTCGGCCTCGCATTTGAGCACTACACGCATTTCACTTCACCGATTCGGCGCTATCCCGACCTGCTGGTGCACCGCGCGCTGCGGCACATCCTTGACAAAGGGGATTACGGATACGATAAAAACGACATGCATCACCTGGGGGCGCACTGTTCGATGACCGAGCGCCGGGCTGAAGAGGCCGTCCGGGATGTCGGTGCGCGCATGAAGTGCGAGTTTATGGTGAACAAGACAGGCAAAATCTATAACGGCATTATTTCCGGCGTGACCGGCTTTGGCCTGTTTGTTGAACTTGACGATATCTACGTCGAAGGCCTGGTGCACATTTCAGCATTGCCCGCGGATTACTACCACTTCGATCCCATAGCCCATTCCCTGTCGGGTGAGCGGTCCGGACGGAAATATTTCCTGGGAGACAGGATCAGGATAAGCGTGCTGAGCGTCAACGTGGAAGAGAGGAAAATCGATTTTGATTACGTCGAGTGATGCCGGGTAAAAAGGTTGAAATCATATGCGGCTACCATGCCGTCCGACATGTCCTCACAAGGCGTTCCCATGACGTGCTGGAGGTCTATGTTTCGGCAGGCAGGGGGCGTTCCGCAAAACTCGATGGCTTGCTGAACTCATGTGAACGCAACTCGATTGCGGTTCACCCGATCTCACGCGCAAAACTCGACAGCCTGACCGGGATCGAGCACCACCAGGGCATCGCGGCGAGATGCCGGGAGGCGGGCCTGCAACCACGCATGACCATGGACGACCTGTGTGCCGGGCTCCGGGACCGGACCTCGATCATACTGGCCCTGGATCGGGTCATGGACCCCCATAACCTGGGTGCGTGCATCAGAACGGCAGGTGCCGCCGGTGTGGATGCCGTGGTTATACCCAAGTCCCATAGCGCCCCGTTGAATACTACTGTCAGCAAAGTGGCGTGCGGCGCCCTGGAGAATACGAATATCGTTACGGTCACCAACATCGCGCGCGCTCTCAGGCAATTACGCGATGCCGGTTGCCGGGTCCTCGGAACGACCGGCACAGCCGATAGAACGATTTACGAAGTTGACCTGCGATTACCCATGGTGCTGGTAATGGGTTCGGAAGAGAGCGGCATGCGCCGCAATACCCGGGACCATTGCGACGAGTTGGTCAGAGTCCCGATGCACGGTTCGGTCGAAAGCCTGAACCTGTCCGTTGCCGCCGGCATCTGTCTTTATGAACTCAGGAGACGTGCTGAAGAAAATAAATTATGAAACTTGCTGGTATCATTATGTTATGAGACTATCCCAAGCACATGACAACTGAACAGGGGGAAAATCATGAGCGAACCGCAATGTCCACAAAAGTATCCTTACGGGTTGGAACTGGAGGCCGGCGTGTATTTCTGGTGCAAGTGCGGGGCTTCCGCCAACCAGCCTTTTTGTGACGGCTCCCATGCCGGGAGCGAATTTACGCCGGTGCGGTTTGAGGTGAAAGAGACGGAATCGATATGGCTGTGTGGTTGCAAGCGTAGCGGCAATTCGCACTTGTGCGACGGCAGCCATAAAAATCTCTGATCCGGCAGGATGGACAAAACCTTAGCCGACCAACGGGAACTGGCCGACAACCTGGTTGCTCGGGCCAGGGACGTGGCGTCTGAATTACGCGCCCGTGCAGCAGATGCTGAGGAGCAACGGCGCATCCACGCGGAATCTTACCGCGCCATGAAAGAAGCCGACTTGTTCCGCGCCTATGTGCCGGTGCGTTTTGGCGGGCACGAACTGCACCCGCGCTATTTCTGGCGTATTGCCGCGGAAATTGCCAAGGGATGCCCTTCATCGAGCTGGGTTTACAGCGTCATGTCCTGCCACACCTTCGTGACCGCATTGTTTCCCGAACAGGCCCAGGAAGAGGTGTTCGGGACCGATCCGAATGCCGGTATCAGCGGCATCCTGCCTGATCGGACCAGCGCGACCAGGGCAGATGGCGGTTACGTGCTGAAAAACAGTGTCTGGCCGTTTGGCTCTGGTTGCCACAACGCAGACTGGTTCCTGCTCGGTGCGCAACTGGACGGCATGCCTCCCGGACATGACAAGGCGTTTTTCCTGGTTCCCCCGGAAGATATAGAGATCAAGGATGACTGGTACGTGACCGGCCTCAGGGCTACGGGGAGCAACAGCGTATCGCTGAAACATGACGAATACTTTGTCCCCGGGCACAGGATGCTGAAAGCGGAAACCGCCCTGGCGCACAAGTACGGCACTGCAAGGCCGTTGCTCTACCGGGCGCCGTTCGCGCCGTTACTGGTGATTTCGTTGAGCGCGGGCACCACCATGGGCGCCGCCACCGGGGCGCTGGAATTCTACGAAGACCTGCTGCAAACCCGGTCCGCCAGGCCGATGGTTTATACCGATGACATTCCCAAAATACAACTGTCCTCAACCCACCATATTCTCGCTGAAGCCACGGCAAAACTCGAAACGGCCAGGCTGATGACGGATCATGCCATGGACCTGTGTTACGACGCCGCCGTCGATAACACCAGGATATTAAGCACGGAACAGCGGGCGCGTATCAGGTTATACGGGGTGCATGCCATGCACCTGTGCCGGGAAGTCGTGAATATCCTGTACCAGGATTCGGGCGGTTCTTCCCTGCATGAGCGCAGCCTGATGCAACGCTACTATCGTGATATCAATGCCATGTCCATGCACGAGGCCATGCACGAGGAGATTATCAAGGAGGTGTACGGCCGGTTAAGAATGAACCAGACGACTACGCACTGGCTGCTTTAGTAGCGCTCTGCGCGCCGTAGGGCAGGTGTTGTATGCCCCTGTTGGTGTTGGAACAGAGTATGCGCCAGGCCGTGATCAGCACGTCAGGTCCGAATAACCGCTCCCTGTGCCAGCCGTCCTCGACGGAATAGAACTCATCCATGGCCTCGCGGGCGAACATGTCCTCGTTGTTGAATTTTTGCGGGACGAAATCGCGCCAGAGATATTTCATCTCGTCAAAAAACCTCTTCTTTTCCTGTTCGGTCCTGACTTTTGAACCCCAGCCAATCATGTACCTGTGGGTCCTTTCCGTGACCGGCACGTACCATTCGAAATGAACGATATGGGGCGCGGGGAAGGGATCCACGCGCAAAACACCCGGCATCCAGATTCCGACTTCCGGGATCATGTCCTGCATCACTCCCGGCTCATCGGGCAGGTATCGGGCGGAGATGGTTCTGCCTGACGCCACCTCCACCTGCCACAGGGGCGTGCCCGCGCCCCGTATCAGCCTCACGCCGCAGGGACCGTTGTTTTTCCGTTCCCCGTTGATCACCTCCATGCCCCGGTCCTCACCCAGTCCCGTGTCGCCAAGCACCGTCGGCACCTTGAAGCCGCGTACCAGGGGGGAGTTCCGGTGCATATAGGCATGGGCCGGGTCAAAGCCGTTTTCTGCGCCAAGCCGCCAGTTGCAGTTGACTTCCCCGGCCCAGCCCTCGGGAAACATCACCAGGTCTTCATCCAGGAAGCCGGGAGGAACGTCTGCTTCAAGCGCCGGCGGTTCCCTGTCGCCGATGAATACGAATACCAGCCCCTGGGCTTCCTTGACCGGATAGGTCTTTATCCTGTGCCTGCCGATAAGGGCGCTCTGCGGATCGGTGATGATATTAATGAGTTTGCCGCTCTTCAGGTCGTAAGTGAAACCGTGATACCAGCAGGTGATCGTCTCCCGCGTATAGCACTCCGGTTTTTTCGACAGCGGCACTCCCTTGTGGATGCATTGATCATGTATCGCATATACCTGACCGTCAATCCGGCGAAACAGGATCCTTTCCCCGAGGATGACCGTGCAGCGAAAATGCTCCACGGGTTCACCGTTGCCGGAACTGGCGTCCGCTTCCTCGAGCTCGTGGCTGAAGAAAGCAGGATACCAGTGGTTGCGAAAGCCAAGTCCGGCATCGAGATAGTCCTGCCAGGCCGATGGCTTGTTACCGGACATGGGATTTATCCAAGCGCCAGCAGTTCCCTGACGAACTGGTCCGTGGCGGATGCCATGGGCGCATGGTCCGCAGCAAAGGTAACGACCTTGCCACAAGGCATGGCCTGCACCATCTTGCGCTGGTATTCGATGGGTATGGCCTTGTCTTCCAGCGCCTCGAAATAGACCCGGGGCACCCGGCCGAAATTCTCCTCACTCAAACGTAACGGCGTTCCCAGGGGTTTGCGCGCCATGGGGCGCTGTAATCTTACGGCCTTGTCCACTGCTGCCTGTGGTGAGGTGTTGTAGATGATACCGGCGATATGTTCTTTCCTGAAGGTAACCACGCCGTCCCCGGATACGTCACAATGGCTGATGACCGGTGACTGGACAGGCTGGTTGCTCCAGAAATGTTTGGGCGAACTTCCATCGGGCAACAGGAATGCTGCGACATAGACCAGCGCCTTGATGCTGTCGGGCCGGTACTCGGCGGCCTGTGATATGGATATCCCCCCAAGGCTGTGACCGGCCAGCACCACGGGCTCACTGTACCGGTCCAGCACTTCAATAACGCGATCGCAGTAACTGTCCAGGGTGATTTCCGATAAAGGAGTTTGGTCATTTCCCTGGCTGGGCAGGTCGGGCGTGATGACTTCATGCCCGGCCATCGTTAAGGGCTCACGTACCGGGTCCCAGCTCCAACCACCGGAAAATGCGCCGTGAATTAATACGAATGTGGTCACTTACTCCCTCCTGTTATCGATATTCGTCCGACCCGATTATAATATGCGGCAGGAAAAAATGTCCCGGCATCGCTCCGTTAACGCCGCAAAAACGCGATCCAGCGGTAGAAATTCAGCAGGCTGGACAGGGATGCGGAAACATAGGTCAGCGCCGCCGCTGTCAGGATGCGGCGCGCCATGGGTTCTGCGCTGCGCGGCAGGTATTCCCCCTCAATCAACAGAGGCAGGGCGCGGTTGAAACTTGCGTCCCACTCTACTGGCAATGTCACCAGGTGAAATATCACCGGCAGCACCAGTATCAGGATGCCGGAACCAAGCATCAGCGCTCCTGTCAGGGGTGACTTGATCAGTATGGTTACAAACGGGAAGCTCACCAGTATGATTGATGCCGTTTTTTCCGTATACGCGATATACTTGGCCAGTTTCCAGCGCAGGTAAAGAGGTTTGAAACCAAACTGGTGCTGCAGGGCATGACCGACTTCATGTGCGGCAACCACCACCGAGGTCAGGGATTTGCGGTCATATACGCCTGAAGACAGGCACACGGTCCTGTTTTCCGGATCGTAGTAATCGCCCCCGTGTTCCAGCGCCTCGACCTTGCAATCGGACAGCTTCAATCGTGCGATCAGGTGACGAGCGAGTTCTCCACCTGTTCCGGGCAATTCGTCCACCACGGCGTCATAGCGCTTGAAAACGTATTTCGTCCACAGGTGAGGACCCAGGATTAACACCAGCAATAACATAAAACCTGCGATACCAATTAACATAATCAGGCGTTCCTTAATTCTTGACTGACGATGACTCCGGCACAACATTACCAGGCTGATATGGACAAGGGCCGGATCATGCCTGATCCGGCCCAGGCCGCCGTCATCAACCAGGTCCAGTCATTATACGACGATCTGGTAAGCGCAGGATCGGGCAACCGCATCAAGCGTTTATTCACGCGGCTGTCTCCAACCCGGAACAGGCAGATACCAGGTATGTATCTCTGGGGCAGCGTCGGTAGCGGCAAGACATATATCGTGGACATGCTATACGATTGCCTTCCTTTTGATCACAAGCTGCGCGTGCACTTTCACCGTTATATGCAGTGGGTCCACGCAGAACTGAAACGGCTTTCCAACGTTGAGGCGCCGCTCAGACTGGTTGCGGACAAGCTTGCCAGGAATACCAGCGTAATCTGTTTTGATGAGTTTCACGTCTCCGATATTACCGATGCGATGCTGCTGAGCGGCTTGTTGAGCGAGTTGTTCAGACGCGGAGTAACCCTGGTCGCCACCTCCAATGAACATCCCGACAGGCTCTATCGGGGTGGTCTGCAACGGGAACGGTTCCTGCCGGCAATCGAACTGATCAAACAGCATACCAGCGTGATCAATCTTGATACCGGAATCGATTATCGCTTGCGTTACCTGGACCAGGCCAGGACCTACCACCATCCCCTGGACGCCGGCAGCCGGCACCGTCTGACTGAGAGTTTTGCAAAAATCGCTTCGGAAACCGCCGAAGCAAATACTGCCGTTGAATTGGAAGGCCGTGAACTGAAAGTAAAACGGCTCGCTTCCGGCGTGGTCTGGTTTGATTTCATCGAGCTGTGTGACGGTCCCCGGGGCGTTGCCGATTACATTGAAATAGCCCGGCAGTTTCAAACGGTCTTCGTGGAGGGCATCCCGCAAATGGATGATATGGACAATGACAGGGCAAGACGTTTTATTACCATGGTGGATGAATTTTATGACCGCAACGTCAAGCTGATTGTTTCGGCGATGGTCGCAGCACAGGAACTTTACACCGGCAAGCGCCTGGCGCGGGAATACAGGCGCACCGCAAGCAGGCTTACCGAAATGCAATCCCATGAATACCTGGGACGTGCGCATTTGCCGGACTGATAAAAGAACTGGTGGGGACAGAATTTAATTCTGTCCCCTTTATGCTGTGCTATCATTCCACAGTTTCAGGGGAACAATAACAAGATCGAGGAGGTGTCATCGGTGTCCTATTCAACTGAAAACATTCGCAATATTGCCATTACCGGCCATAGCGGTTCGGGCAAGACCACACTCGTGGAAGCCTTGCTGCAGGGCGCCGGCGCGATCAACCAGAAAGGATCGGTGGCGCGGGGAACGACCGTATGCGATTTTGACCCGCAGGAGAAAACTCACCAGCATTCGCTGGACAGCGCGATTGCCAGCCTGGATTACCGGGGCAGCCATGTCAACCTCATCGATACGCCGGGATACCCTGACTTTATCGGCCGTGCATTATCCGTTTTGCCGGCCGTGGAAACCTGCGCTGTTGTTGTAAATGCCCAGGCCGGGGTTGAAATGGTAACCGGCAGGATCATGGAGTCAGCCGGAGAAAGAGGACTGGACCGCCTGGTGATTGTGAACAAGATTGATGCCGATGGCGCAGATCCTGAAACCGTGCTGCAACAACTCAGAGAGGCCTACGGAAGCGAATGTCTGCCCTTGAATTTGCCGGCGGGAGGCGGAACCGAGGTCGTGGACTGTTTTTTTCAGTCTGAAGGCAAGGAAACGGACTTTCTGTCCGTCGCAGAGACTCACGTCAATATCGTCGACCAGGTCGTCGAACTGGATGAGGAACTCATGGAGCAGTACCTGGAACAAGGGGAGGACATCAAGCCGGAACAGCTTCACGAACCTTTTGAACAGGCCCTGCGTGAGGGCCATTTCATTCCGGTATGCTTTGTTTCTGCGGAAACAGGTGCAGGGGTGCCGCAATTACTGGAAGTTCTGGCAAGATTAATGCCGAATCCCGGCGAGGGCAATCCACCTCCCGTCTTCCGTGGTGAAGGTGACGCGGCTGAAGAGGTCGAAATCAGGCCGGACCCCGGTGGGCATGTAATCGCTCACGTATTCAAAGTCAATATCGACCCGTTTGTCGGCAAACTCGGGGTGTTCAGGATACACCAGGGAACGGTAACCAAAGACAGCCAGTTGTATATCGGCGACGGCCGCAAACCGTTCAAGGTGGGGCACTTGTTGAAACTGCAGGGCAGGGAGCATAATGAAATAGACCGGGGCGTGCCGGGAGACATCTGCGGTGTAGCGAAAATCGATGAGATCCATTTTAACGCGCTGCTGCATGATTCCCACGATGAAGACCAGGTTCACCTGCAATCCATCGATATTCCGGCGCCCATGTACGGCCTGGCCATTCAGGCGAAGAGCAGGGGGGATGAACAGAAGATATCAGACGCCTTGCACAAACTCGGGGCTGAAGATCAAAGCTTTCTGGTGGAGCACAATGCGGCTACAAATGAAACGGTCATCCGCGGTCTGGGTGAGTTTCACCTGCGAATCATGCTGGAAAAACTGAAGGATCGCCACAATGTTGAAGTGACTACAAGACCTCCGAAAATTGCTTACAAGGAAACCATTACTGCCAATGCCGAGGGACACCATCGGCACAAGAAACAGACCGGAGGGGCAGGACAGTTCGGCGAAGTCTTCCTGAGAGTCGAACCCTTGCCCAGAGGCAGCGGCTTTGAGTTCGTCGATGCCGTCGTAGGCGGGGTCATACCAAAACCCCTGATCCCCGCAGTTGAGAAAGGCATCAAGCAAGCACTGGAAAGCGGTTTTCTGTCAGGCAATCCCATGCAGGACATCAGGGTGACGGTGTATGACGGGAAGCACCATCCTGTCGATTCCAAGGAGGTGGCATTTATCGCCGCGGGCAAAAAAGCGTTTCTGGATGCGTTTCACAAGGCCAGGCCGGTCGTTCTTGAACCGATCGTTGATATCAATGTGACTGCTCCCAGTGGCGCCATGGGTGATATCAACGCTGACATTTCGGGCAAGCGGGGACGGATCAGCAACACTCTCGCTCTCGCCGGAGGCCTGTCGACAATTACCGCCAGCGTACCTTTGAGTGAACTGGATAATTACCAGTCACAACTGAAATCCATGACCGGCGGGGCCGGCTCTTATTCCCTCAGTTTCAGCCACTATGATCCGGTGCCGGCAAAAACGCAAAAAGAACTGATGGCCGCACACAGACCGAAGGAAGAAGAGGATTAAGCCCCCGAGAATCCAGGGGTCAGAGTAAGAAATTCGCCAGAATTTTTACTCTGACCCCAACTATCTTTTTATATCTATTTGTCATATATATAGTCAAATTAAGCACTTTTATGCATAAGACTTAACTGCTATTCTTTGCGCCCTGTTGAATTTCGAGAGCAGTTTACAGTCGATATGTACCAATATGACGAATACGATCAGCAGATCGTAGACGAACGGGTAGCCCAGTTTCGCGACCAGACCCGGCGTTATCTGGCAGGAGAACTCAGCGAAGATGAGTATCGGCCGCTACGCCTGATGAACGGTCTGTACATCCAGAGGCATGCACCGATGCTGCGTGTCTCAATTCCGTACGGATTGCTGTCTTCGACCCAGTTGCGCATGCTGGCGTATATTGCGGATAAGTACGATAAAGGCTACGGCCACTTCAGTACCAGGCAGAATATTCAGTTCAACTGGCCCAGACTGGAAACCGTGCCTGATATCCTGGCGGATCTTGCCAGTGTACAGATGCATGCTATCCAGACGAGCGGCAACTGCATACGCAACATCACCTCGGACCATTTTGCCGGCATCGCCGAGGATGAACTGGAAGACCCGCGCCCCTATTGTGAAATCATTCGCCAGTGGTCAACATTCCATCCGGAGTTCTCTTTCCTCCCGCGCAAGTTCAAGATTGCGGTATCCGGCTCGGAGAATGATCGCGCCGCGGTGCAGATACATGATATCGGCATTTACCTGGTCAGGAATGAAGCGGGTGAAACAGGCTGCAAAATACTGGTGGGCGGAGGCCTGGGGCGTACACCTTACCTGGGGGTATGTATACGGGATTACCTTGAGAAGCAACATCTGCTGTCTTACCTGGAAGCCATCCTGCGGGTTTACAACCAGTTGGGCCGGCGCGACAACATGCATAAAGCCAGGATAAAGATCCTGGTCAATGCCATCGGTCCGGAAAAATTTACCGATATGGTTGAAACTGAATGGCGCCGAATAAGGGACACGGCCCTGCTGCTGGATCAGGCTGAGATCGACCGGGTCAAGGGTTTTTTCACCGAGCCGGAGTTTGATAAAAACGCTGCCGATGATGCAACGTTCGCAAAACGCCTGGTATTGCAGAAAGACTTCAAACTGTGGGTGCGGCGTAATGTAAAGGCCCACAAGTCGCCGGGTTACCACGCCGTTTACCTTTCGCTCAAACATCCGGGTGTTGCCCCCGGTGACGCTACGGGCGCACAGATGAATTTTATCGCGACCCTGGCTGATAAATACAGCTACTCGGAAATACGCGTGACCCATGATCAGAACCTGATCCTGCCTCATGTCAGACAGGGAGACCTGTATTCGCTCTGGAATGCTTTAAGAAAGGAACAGCTCGCAACACCCAACATCGGCCTGCTGACGGACATGATATGCTGTCCCGGGCTGGACTTCTGCAACCTGGCTAACGCAGGATCCATCGATATAGCCGGACAAATCAATAAAAGGTTTAACGAACTGGATTACCTGCATGATATCGGTGATTTCCAGATCAAGATGTCCGGTTGCATGAATGCCTGCGGTCATCATCATGTAGGACACATCGGGATTCTGGGTGTTGACAAGAAAGGCAAGGAATTTTATCAACTTACTCTGGGTGGCTCGGCCGGGAATGCGGCGCGGCTCGGAGACCGTCTGGGTCCTGCCGTCGCAAAGGAGGAAGTGGCAGAGACCATAGACAGGATATTGCAGGTATACCTGGAACAGCGGGAGGGAGAAGAGCAGTTCCTGGAAACCTACCTGCGCGTGGGCCTGGATCCGTTCAAGGACCGGGTTTATGCGCCGGAATTGGAAGATTCAACCAGGATGAAGGCGGTTGCGGGTTATTAAGAACGGCAGGGTCCTGGAAGACGACTGGCAAAGGATCGCCGAACCGGATCCCGGGCAACCGTTGCCTGAAGGAGATTTGATCGTGCCCCTGGACTATTGGCGCAACAACAGGGAACCGTTGGCCCGGCATAGTGGCAGGATTGCCGTTTGCCTGAATGGGGATGACAGCCTTGATGATTTCTCCGATTCGCTGGATCAGTTTGAACTGGTCGCCCTGGAGTTTCCCAAATTTACCGACGGGCGGAGTTATTCCCACGCCCGGCTGTTGCGCGACCGGTTCGGCTACCGCGGTGAAATACGCGCAGTGGGGGAAGTGCTCAGGGATCAGTTATTTTTTATGCAGCGTTGCGGGCTCGATTCATACCAGGTCCGGGAGGACAAGGATGCGGAGGATGCGCTGAAAGGGTTGTCGGACTTCAGCGTCAAGTACCAGACGGCTGCAGACGGCGCGCCTCCCGTCTATAAGCTCAGGCACAAGCAAGGGAATTAAGGCCAGGTAACGCTGGTTCGACCAGGGGTTCCCTGGTTAGCCTTTTAATGAACTGATCCCGGTCTCCAGGTCATCATGAATGGTGAACAGGTTCACCAGGCCGCTTATCTCGAATATCTTCATGATGTTTTCATTCAGGGAACACACCGCGAAAGACCCGGAACTCTTGGCAAAACTCTTTGTGGCAAAAATCAGAACCCGCAGGCCGGCACTGGAGATGTAATTAACATCTGAAAAGTTAATGATCATCTTGTTGCAACCATTTTTGATTTCTTCCATGACCTTATCATGAACCTGTCCTGAATTGGTCGCATCAACCCGCCCCTTGAGGTTAAGAATAGAAATACCATCCTGATTTACTGTTTCAATATCACTCATTATTTTTCTCTTTCTTTGTTGGTTGCCGACTTTGACTCAACCGATGCAGTATAAACTTTTAAATCTGCCTGTCCAGCATTTTACAATAACTTGAAAGCATTTACAAAATTGATTAATTGAAGTAAAATACAGTCTCGCGACAAAACGCTCACATTCTGTAAACGTCGGCAGTTTATCACATCTTTTTAGTAAGAGGCTGATTAATGAGAAAAGAAGAAGAAACCATCAAATGGGTGTTAAGTGAGCTATCTGATCTGTCCGAATTCTCGGATGAATTCAGAGCATACTGTGAAGAAAAAAATCTTGATGAAAGCAAGATATTTGAACTGGAGCTCTCCCTGGAAGAACTGATTGTAAATTCCTTTACCCATGGTTATGAGGAAGACGAAGAGGGAACTGTTACCGTGGAGGTCGAAGACACCGGGCCTGACGTCAAGATCAGTTTGCAGGACAAGGCGCCCCCTTTTGATTTGTTCAGGGACGCTCCGGCGCCGCGGCTTGGGGGGGAAGACCCGGAACCGGAAACAGGATCTGAAACTGAACAGGAACCGGAACAGGAAGCCGAAACTGAATCAACGCAGGAGAAAGTGGGCGGCCTTGGCATCCACCTGGTAAAAAGCCTCAATGACCGGGTTGAATACTATGGGTCACAGAATGGCAACATAGTGGTGATTATCAAGTCCAAAGCGTAATCGGTGATATCCGGTACCCTTGCCGGTTACAGCCCGGTATATTGAAAGGACAGGATGGTGATGTCATCGAACTGGTCGGCCCGTCCTATGAACCTGAGAACACTTCTGAAAACGGAGTTTGTCATATCCTTGGCGTGCTCAAACTCATTTTTCTTCAGCAGATCTTCCAGCCGCTCATCATCATAGAATTCATCCCGTATGTTCTGGGCCTCGGTCACGCCGTCGGTATAAAACAGCACCATATCGCCTTTGTCCATTTGAATGGATTGCTGCTTGAACTCAATGCCTTCAAAGGTGCCCACCAGGGGTCCCTGAATCTCTTCCAGACATATCAACTCGCCGGTATCTTTCTTGATATAAGGCAGGTTGTGCCCTGCATTGGTTATCAGCAACTCCCCGGTATTCAGGTCCATAATCCCGATGACCAGCGTTACAAACATGTTGCTGTCATTGTTCAGGGATAATTCATTGTTGACCCGGGTGATGATATCTTTTGTCTGGTCGGTCTGATCCAGTACCTTGCTGAGCAGCGCTTTACTCATCGACATGAACAGGGACGCGGGTATCCCTTTCCCGGACACGTCCCCCACACAGAAATACACTTTTCCGTCCTGTATCATTGAAAAGTCATAAAAGTCTCCTGAAACGCTCTGCGCAGGCTTCAGGAAGGCTTCCAGGGTAAAACCATCGCCCTCGATAGGATCCGGCAACATGTCCGTCTGCACTTTCTGGCCAATCCTGAGGTCCTGGGCAAGCTTGTCATTATGTGACTTGATTGTCTTGAATGCGTTCGACAGTTGCTCATTAGTCCGGGTAACCTTGCGCCGGCTCCAGATGGACATCAACGTCAGCGTCAGGATCAATGCCGCCGTGAAAAGGCTGCCTGCCATCGTCTGCCGGGTAAAGGCCCTGAATGTCGCAAATGCTTCTTCGCTGTGAAACTCATTGATAATGCCGAAACCATAAGTGTTATTCCAGTCCCAGGACCCAACCACCTTTTGTCCGAGGTAATTGTTATATTCCTCCAATTTCCTGCCGCTTTCGCCGGCAATCACTCGCCTGATCGAGAGGGGAAAATCGGAAGGCTTGTCCGCCTTGCCCTGTCGGGCGGCATAGACCCCCACGACGGACGTATCATCCGGTTTCACCCAGCCCTTGTCGAATATCTCTTCCTTCCAGCGCGGTTCGCTGATAAAACGGCCTTCGGAATCGACCAGGTAAACCTCACCGTAATTGCCTGAGAAGCCTCTTCTGAGAATTTTAGCGAGCATGCGCCGCGGGGATGCCATGATGAAAACCGCCCCCTTGTTTTCATCAATGAGGGCGCCAAAAACGATATTTTGGGACAACAGGTCACTGGCGGCATTCCGGTCGGGAAAATCTATGATGGTTTTCTGGAGCATGATTCGTTCCATTACGCCCGCGGGAAATGCGAAATATTTCCCGATCAATTCTGCGCGGCTGCTGGAGAGTACATCACCGTCACGATCCACGATCAGGTAATCTTCAAATATTTCGGGATCGGCAAGGCTCGAATCCAAGGCAAACATTTTCAAATCCTGCTCGATTAAAATTTCCTCCTCGCGTCCCTGTTCGGGGATCGCGGCAGCCGCCAGTTGCTGATGCAGAACATGCTGCGGCTGGTCTTTTAACAACTGCAGGGTCTCGCCGGAAACCTGCCGGTCGACCGCTTCGGCGAAGTTGGAAGCGTCCTGGCTGGTCTGGTACAACCAGTCCAGCGCCGCGCTGTGCGTGGCATCCAGGGTAAACTTCAACTCGTCCCTGACCTTGGTGTATGATTGCATCCTGTTCTCGCTCAGGAACCACCAGGAAAGTCCCAGGGTCAGGAAGGTGACAATCACCGCGGCGGTGATAAGCGGCCAGTTATGCCAGAAATCCCTGAGAAAAAACTGCAGGGACAAGGTGTCCGGTATTATTTTTTCACTTTTCACGTCCTGTGTCGCCGCAGTTTTGCTGGTCAGCCGCCTGACCAACGCGTCACGCGCCGATTCCTTGCCCTCGGAAGCCCCCGAAGTGTAACCGCTGGCGGTCAGGCGCTGCGCCAGCCTTGATTTGCCGCTGTCCTCCCGTTTCTTTTTCATGGACACAGCGCCCAGCACCATGGAGATAAGCGCAAGGCTGGCGGACAGGCCCAGGGTAATCATCAATACCAAATTCAGGCGCTGTTGCTTATCGCGGTATATTGCGATTTCTCCGGACGTCCTGTGGTCGAGGGTATCAAAAAACTTCTCCAGGGGAGTCATGATTTTTTCCTTGGCCTTATGGTATTGCTCGCCGTGCAGCAGGTTGCGCGCCAGTCTCCGGTCGGGATAGCTCCTGGTGTAACGCCCAGCGCCGTCCTCAAAAATACCGGCCATGGCGTTCATGGCCCGGTTTTCCAGGTTGACCAGTTCATTGGATTCGTTTTCCG
Organism: Gammaproteobacteria bacterium; assembly: GCA_965220815.1. Lineage (GTDB taxonomy): Bacteria > Pseudomonadota > Gammaproteobacteria > Eutrophobiales > Eutrophobiaceae > JAAXHV01. The sequence continues at coordinate 3,176,543 of OZ244846.1, read as the reverse complement.
TTTCCTGCAACAGGGCAAATTCGGTTTCCGTGAACTCGGCTTCCTTCATCAACCTTTTCAATGACCTGGGGGGCGTGTCCACGCGCGGCGGCACGTCTGTGGCTGAAACGAAATCCCAGTAGATGTTGTGATAATCCACCGGGCGCGGCGCGTCTCCGCCCCTTATGGCCAGTATCCTGTCGAAATACTCCTTGAATTTCGGATCGCCGGTCACCGTATAGGTCCTGGCCATGCGGGTAAGGTCATCGGAGCTTTGCCGCAATTCATCAGCTAACAGGTATGACTGGTAGCGCCTGTCAGCCGCCTCCGCTATTTTCGCCTCATTATTGAGTACTTCCATGTGCAGGAACAGTGAAAGCAGCATAAGCGTCATGATTGACGCAAAAATCCTCAGGGAATGTTTTTGTAGGTCCATAGCGTTAGATGTGTCGAAAATCTGTAATGTCACCAAAGAACAGGCGCCCTGCACGTAACACGACAGCGCGGGGCGCCCGTTAAGATTATACTCCGGTTACGGTCTTCAGAACGGGATATCGTCGTCAACAAATTCACCACCATTTCCAGGAGTATTTTCCTGCTGTCTGGGGGCATTTGTTCCAGCCTGTTTGCGCGGCTGGCCGGAAGGGCCGGCAAACTCCTCTCCAGTGCCGCCCTTGCTGTCCAGCATTTGCATATCATTGGCGACGATTTCGGTAGTATAGCGGTCATTTCCGTCGCGATCCTGCCACTTACGCGTCTGCAGCCGCCCTTCCACGTAAACTTTTGAGCCTTTACGTAAATATTCGGACACGATTTCCGCCATTCGGCCGAAAAAAACGATCCGATGCCACTCGGTCCGCTCCTGCTGGTCACCCGTTTCCTTATCCCGCCACGATTCAGACGTCGCCAGGCTTATGTTGGCGATGGGCGAGCCGCCGGAGGTGTACCGCACATCCGGGTCGTTTCCAAGGTTTCCGATTAGAATGACTTTATTAATTCCTCTGGCCATAATTCAACTCCTTTATTATTGATATTAAACGAAAAACAACAACGTTGGCGCCGCTGTTTTCAAGCAAGGCGCAAATCCGGCTTGGACTCATGCCGAGCTTCCCTTATATTAGCAGGTTAATTCGAATCCGGCCAAACATATAAAGCCATAGTGGACACTATACGGATCAAGGGCGCCAGGACCCACAACCTGAAGAATATCAATCTGGACTTTCCCAGGGACAGGATGATAGTGATCACCGGCTTGTCAGGCTCGGGCAAGTCATCCCTGGCGTTCGATACCATCTACGCGGACGGGCAACGGCGTTATGTTGAATCACTTTCCGCTTACGCCAGGCAGTTCCTGTCAATGATGGAAAAACCTGATGTCGATCATATTGAAGGACTGTCCCCCGCCATCAGCATCGAACAGAAGTCAACGTCCCATAATCCGCGCTCCACCGTCGGGACTATTACAGAGATCTATGACTACCTGCGCCTGTTGTTTGCCCGGGTGGGTGAACCTCGCTGTCCGGAACACCATACTCCTTTGGCAGCCCAGACCATCAGCCAGATGGTGGACCTGATACTGGAACAACCGGAAGGAAGAAGATTGATGTTGCTGGCTCCCGTAGTACAGGGAAGAAAAGGTGAACATATACAGGTGGTGGAAAGAATCAGGGCAGAGGGCTTTGTGCGCGCCCGCATAGACGGGGAAGTGCTTGAGCTGGATAACGTGCCGGCACTGGACCTGCGCAGGAAACACACTGTGGAGGCGGTGGTGGACCGTTTTCGCGTGCGCCCGGATATCGGCCTGCGACTGGCCGAATCCCTTGAGACCGCAGTACGTCTTTCCGACGGTCTGGCAATCGTCGCTTCCATCGATGAAACCGGTTCCGATGACATGGTGTTCTCAACCCGGTTCGCCTGTCCGGAATGCGGTTACAGCCTGAGTGAACTGGAACCCCGGCTGTTCTCGTTCAATAACCCGGTCGGCGCCTGTCCCCACTGTGACGGTCTGGGCGTAATCCAGTTTTTCGATTCCGACAAGATAGTCCAGGATCCCGCATTGAGCCTGCCGGAGGGCGCCATACGCGGCTGGGACAGACGCAATGCATATTATTTCCAGCTGATTAAATCCTTGGCAAAACATTATGGCTTTACCATTGATACACCGTTCGCCCGACTGCACGAGGATATTCGCCGGGTCATCCTGTACGGCAGCGGTTCTGAAGAAATCGAATTTGAATACCTGCACAGCAAACGCGGCATCATACGGCGCACCCATACCTTTGAAGGCGTAATTCCGAACATGCAACGCCGCTACCGGGAGACCGAATCGGTCATGATCCGGGAAGACCTGAACAGATACCAGAGCAGCCAGCCCTGTCCGTCCTGCTCAGGCCAGCGCCTCAACCAGGCGGCCAGGCATGTATTCGTAAACAATACCAGCCTGCCGACGATTACCGCGATGACCGTGATGCATGCCCGGGAGTTTTTTCAAGGCCTGATCATTCCCGGACAACGCGGGGAGATCGCCACGCGCATATTAAAGGAAGTTGAGGACCGGTTGCGCTTCCTTGTCAACGTGGGTCTGGATTATCTTGCGCTGGACAGGAGCGCGGAAACCCTGTCGGGGGGCGAGGCGCAACGCATTCGACTGGCCAGCCAGATCGGTGCGGGCCTGGTCGGTGTGATGTACGTTCTGGATGAGCCCTCCATCGGTTTGCATCAACGGGACAATAAACGCCTGCTGGCCACGTTGAGGCAATTGCGCGACCTGGGTAACACGGTGATCGTTGTCGAACACGACGAGGAGGCCATCAATGCTGCCGACCATGTCATCGATATGGGGCCGGGGGCCGGGGTGCATGGCGGCAGGGTGGTCAAGCAGGGCAGCCCCGACGATATCGCCCGGTGCAAGGAATCCCTTACCGGCGCCTACCTCTCGGGAAGAAAGCGCATTGATATGCCGTTACAGCGCATCAGGCCTGATCCGGAACGGGTGGTGGTATTGTCCGGCGCTACGGGAAACAACCTCAAGTCGGTCCGGCTGGAACTGCCGCTTGGCCTCATGACCTGCATCACCGGTGTTTCCGGATCGGGCAAGTCAACCCTGATTAACGATACCCTGTACCGGATTGCCGCAGGCGAACTGAACTATGTCGGCGCAAAACCGTCCCCATACCGGACCATCTCCGGCCTTGAGTACATCGACAAGGTCGTGGATATCAATCAAAGCCCCATCGGCCGCACCCCCCGCTCGAACCCTGCCACCTATACCGGCCTGTTTACTCCCATCAGGGAGCTTTTCGCCGCCACCCAGGAGGCCCGGTCCAGGGGCTATAAACCCGGCCGTTTCAGTTTCAACGTCAAGGGAGGGCGTTGTGAGGCATGCCAGGGAGACGGGCTGATCAAGGTGGAGATGCACTTTCTGCCGGACATATATGTCATGTGCGACGTCTGCAAGGGCAAACGCTATAACAGGGAAACCCTGCAGGTCCGGTACAAGGGTAAAAACATCCATGAAATACTGGATATGACGGTGGAAGACGCGCGGGAATTCTTCTCGCCGGTGCCGCTCATCGCCCGCAAACTGCAAACCCTGGTAGACGTGGGGCTGTCCTATATCCGTCTCGGCCAGAACGCCACGACCTTGTCCGGAGGTGAGGCGCAACGGGTGAAACTGTCCAGGGAGTTGTCCAAACGGGATACCGGCAAGACGCTCTACATACTGGACGAACCGACCACCGGCCTGCATTTTCATGACGTAAACCAGTTGCTGGGCGTACTGCACCGGTTACGCGATCACGGCAATACCGTAGTCGTCATCGAACACAACCTGGATGTCATCAAGACTGCGGACTGGATCGTCGACCTGGGGCCCGAAGGCGGCGACGGCGGCGGAGAGATCATTGCCGCCGGAACACCGGAAGACGTCTCAAAACTGGCGCATTCCCATACCGGGCGGTACCTGGCGCCGGTTATCAGCAGACACGCAATCGCAGAACCCGGGACAGCAACGAGGCAGGCGGAGTTACTGTCGGCATGACTGCTCTCATCTGCGGTTCTTTCGCCTACGATCGAATCATGGTCTATCCGGGACGTTTCAAGGAAGATATTCTGCCGGATAAAATACACATCCTGAACGTCTGTTTCGTGGTGCCGGAATTACAACAGGAATTTGGCGGTTCCGGAGGAAACATCATCTATAACACCAGGTTGCTGGGTGCGGATTGCCTGCCTATGGGCACAGTGGGGACCGACTTTGCCGAATACCGGGAATGGCTTGAAAAGAACAATATTGATACACGCCATATCCGGGTCATGGACGATGCATACACCGCGCAATGTTTTATCACTACCGACATGGATCACAACCAGATTACTACGTTCCAGGTTGGCGCCATGGCTCATTCCCATATAAACAAGGTATCCATGGCGCAAGGCGTCAGTATCGGCATCGTCGCCCCGGACGGCAGGGAAGGGATGTTGCAGCACGCCAGGCAATTTGCCGAGGAGGATATCCCGTTCATCTTCGACCCCGGCCAGAATGTCACCGTGCTCTCCAGCGATGAATTATTGAACAGTTTTGAGTATGCGACCTGGCTGGTCTTTAACGATTATGAATGGCAACTGGTTGAAGACAAGACGGGGTTGACCACTGCCACAGTTCTGGACCTGGTCGACACCTTGATCATCACCCGCGGCGCGTCAGGCTCGATAATCCATACCCGTTCCGGGCGCATCGATATCCCGCCGGCCAGAACGGAACACCTGGCCGACCCGACCGGATGCGGAGACGCCTACCGGGCCGGCCTGTTATACGGACTGATGCAGAAACTGGACTGGGATACAACCGGCAGAATTGCCTCCCTGATGGGAAAAATAAAAATTGAAGTGCGAGGCACGCAGAATCATGGCTTTACCCGGCAGGAATTTGAGGATCTTTTCAATCACCACTTCGGATATTCCTTCCAATAACTAAATCCCCGGTTTGCAAGCCCGGTATCTTTACTCTATACTGCCCGTCCTTAATCCTTGCCTCACCGCATTGACGGGAGGCTGAATCCATGAGGATATGACAATGAGACATTATGAAGTCGTGTTTCTGGTCCACCCGGACCAGAGCGAGCAGGTACCTGCGATGATCGAACGGTACCGTTCCATGATCGAGTCGAACCAGGGGTCCATACATCGCCTGGAAGACTGGGGCCGGCGCCAACTCGCTTATCCGATCAACAAGATCCACAAGGCGCATTATGTGTTGATGAACATCGAGTGCGATCAGGCTACCTTGCAACAGATTAATAACGCATTCAGGTTCAATGATGCCGTTATCCGCGATCTCATTTTTCGCAGGGATGCCGCCGTCACGGAACCTTCACTCCTGGCGAAAAGCAAGGAGCAGGAACAGGAAAGAGAAATGGCAGGCGCTCCGGATAACATTGTCCGTGAAGATACGGCCAGGGTTTACTCCGGGGCCGAAGAAACCGGGGATGAGGGCAGCGCGGCGGAAACCGATACAAGCGCGCCCGCGCAAGGCACAACCGACAGTCCATCCGCTGACGAACCGGAGGTTGAAACGGACGGCTGACGGACTTGAGCAGAGCTTCCCTAACTAACGAATTCAGGTGAGACATGGCAAGATATTTCAGAAGAAAGCGGTTCTGCAAGTTTTCTGCGGAAGGTATAGATGAAATTGATTATAAGGATATCAATACGTTGAAAGCATATATTACGGAAACAGGTAAAATTGTACCCAGCAGGATATCCGGCACCAAGGCCAAATACCAGAGACAGTTGGCAGCAGCAATCAAACGGGCGAGATACCTGTCGCTGCTTCCCTACAGCGACGCTCATTAAAGCTTGCGCTTCCGAGTAAGGACGCGATGAAGGCGCTTGGCAACTATATACTGAGAACCCGCGTACATGCGATCCTGGCGATCAGCGTATTGACGGTATTCTCGATATTTATTTCACCCTTTTCCTATTTCATCAGTGGCGCGCCTATGGGCCTCGCGGCCTTGCGCAAGGGGCCTGTTACAGCACTCCAGGTTGCTGCGGGCTGCTTGCTGCTGACAGCGTTGCCTGCCATGGCGCTGAACCTGCAGCCCGGCATTCCCATCGCATTTATGGCAACCGTCTGGCTTCCGGTGATACTGTGTGCAGGATTATTGAGAAACACGCAATCCCAGGGGTTGATGGTCCTGTGCGCGGGCACGGTCGGCGTATTCTTTACGGCCTTGATTTACGTAATGCTGGAAGATATACAAACATGGTGGCTTGAATGGTTTGAGGTATGGAAGCAATATGCGGAGTCTGAACCCGCCCGGCAGCAGCTTGAACAGGCTTACCAGTTGATCAGCCCGCTGCTCTCGGCAATTTTTGCTTCCGGGTTTGTCATCAGCCTTATTATTACGATGTTACTGGCGCGTTGGTGGCAGTCGGCACTGTTCAATCCGGGTGGTTTCAGGAAAGAATTTTATGCGTTGAGGCTGCCCCGCATCCTGGTCTTCCCGACGCTGGCAGGTCTGTTGACATTACTGCTTATACCCGGCGCCACATCAATGGCGCTCAGGGACACCGTGATCCTGATGCTGGTACTGTACCTGTTCCAGGGAATCTCCGTCATACACGGTTTTCTGTATACCAGGGCGCGTTCCAGGGTCTGGTTGATAGTACTCTACGGCATGTTTTTCATAATGCCGCGCTTCATCCTGTTGTTTGTGAGTTGTGCCGGAATTGTGAATGCCTGCCTGGGTGGAAAACCGATCCGGATCGGCGATAACAACGCATGATTATGCTATGCTTAACCAAAACCAAGGAGTAAAACAATGCAGGTAATATTACTGGAAAAAATCGGCAAATTGGGGGAGTTGGGACAACAGGTCAACGTCAAGCCTGGTTACGGCAGGAATTATCTCATCCCCAACGGCAAGGCAGTGCCGGCCACGCCCGAAAACGTAGAAAAATTCGAGGCGCAGCGGGTCGAACTGGAAAAAGCACAGGCCGATTCGTTTGCTACGGCACAGGGCAGGGCGGAAAAACTCAATGAACTGGAAGTTACCCTGCATAGAAAAGTCGTTTCCGATGACAAACTGTACGGTTCCGTGGGGATAAACGAGATTGCCGCGGCTATTGCCGATTCCGGCCTGGAAGTCACGAAACGGGAAATCAGCTTGCCGGACGGTCCGTTCAAGTCGGTGGGTGAGTATGAAGTCGAACTGCACCTGCACGCGGATGTAGCTGCCCGAATCAGGCTCGTCATTGCCGCCGAACTGGAAAACGCCGAGGGCTGAACACGGTTGCCATTCCCGATATGGCCGAACCCGCTTATACCGCGCCTGATCCTGAAACGAGGTCACTGAAAGTACCTCCCCACTCCATTGAGGCCGAGCAGTCGGTGCTTGGCGGTCTGTTCCTGGATAAGGACGCTCTTATCAAGGTAGTTGAACGGGTACAGGCGGATGACTTTTACCGGCAGGATCACCGGATTATCTACAATGCCATCAATGCTCTTGACGGCGAAGGAAAACCCTTTGACCTGGTAACGGTTGCAGAATGGCTGGAATCCCACCAGCAACTGGATGATGCCGGCGGCCTGTCCTATCTTGCCGCACTGGCGGAAAATACCCCCAGTGCAAGCAATGTCGGCGTCTATGCGGATATCGTGCGTAAACGTTCAATACTCAGGCAACTGATATCCGCCACCGTAAAAATCAACGAAACCGTCTTTAATCCGATGGGGTTCAGCAGCGAACAGGTACTTGATTTTGCCGAACAGACCATATTTGAAATCGCCGAACAGGAAACCCGGGGGAAACGGGTTTACAACAGTATCAAGGACCTTCTCGTGGGCGCCCTGGACAGGGTGGATGAGATATACCGGAAGAAAACACCTGTCACCGGTATCGCGACAGGGTTTGATGATTTTGACGAGCGTACTGCCGGATTGCAGAAATCCGACCTGATCATCGTTGCCGGCAGACCCTCCATGGGTAAGACTGCATTTGCCGTCAATATAGCCGAACATGCAGTCATCAAGGAAGGGTTGTCCGCGGTCGTCTTCAGCATGGAGATGCCGGGCGAGCAACTGGCCATGCGCATGATGTCGTCCCTGGGCAGGGTTGACCAGCACAAGGTTCGCACCGGAAAACTTCATGACGATGACTGGCCGCGCCTGACGTCGGCAGTGACGCTGCTCAAGGATAAAAAGCTGTTTATCGATGACACGCCGGCTTTAACACCGGCAGAACTGCGGGCAAGATGCCGGCGTATAGCCAGGGAACACAGCCTGGACATGATTATTATCGATTACCTGCAGCTAATGCAGATTCCGGGCACGTCGGAAAACCGCGCCACGGAAATCTCCGAGATATCCCGCTCGCTGAAAGCCATGGCCAGGGAACTGGACGTGCCTGTCGTGGCGCTGTCCCAGCTCAACCGCAGCCTTGAACAACGCCCCAACAAGCGGCCGGTCATGTCCGATTTGCGCGAGTCCGGCGCTATCGAGCAGGATGCGGACGTCATCGTGTTCATTTACCGGGATGAAGTCTACGATGAGGACACTGCCGATAAGGGCATTGCGGAAATCATCATCGGCAAACAGCGCAACGGCCCCATCGGCACGGTGAAACTGGCTTTTCTCGGCCAGTTCACCCGGTTCGAAAACTATATCGAAGAACCTTCATATATGTCCTAGTACTCTTTCAACCTGATATTGCCATGTTCAGAGCAAAGCAGCGGTTTCAAGACAAGGCGCAGTCCGCAGGGAATGGCGAGTCCTTTCCAAGGGCTGCAACGCAGTATTGGAACCGCTGCTTTGCTCCCTGCGGGCGGGCCGGGAAGCGGTCGCCCGCGGCGTTGCGCCGCTTGGCAAGGGCGCGCCATTACCTGCGCGGTGCGCCTTGCGCTCAACCGCTTCCCGACCCGCTGAACATGGCAATATCAGGTTGAAAGAGTACTAGATGAATGACCCGGCGCGAAAGGTAAAGACCCGGTACCAATGCAGTGAATGCGGGGCGATCACGCTCAAGTGGACGGGGCAGTGCGCGGAATGCAATGCCTGGAACACGCTGACCGAGACAGCGCTCGAACAGAAAACCCCGCTCGCCGAACGGTTCCAGTCCCATGGTTCCGATCAGGCGGTAATCCACCAACTTGACGAAGTGGACCTAGTCAAACAACCGCGTATGTCAACCGGGTCTGATGAACTCAACCGTTCCCTGGGTGGAGGTCTGGTCAGCGGTTCCGTGATCCTGCTGGGCGGCGATCCCGGCATAGGCAAATCCACGCTGTTGCTGCAAGTGCTGTCTTCGCTGGCGGATCGGGACCATGTAAAAGCCTTGTACGTGAGCGGTGAAGAATCCATCGAGCAGATCGGCCTGCGAGCCGCCAGGCTGGGTTTGCAGGCCGCCGACCTGTTTGTGCTGGCGGAAAACCACCTGGAACATATCTTTACCGCCGCGCACCAGCATAAGCCCCGGGTACTCGTGATCGATTCCATCCAGACCGTATTTTCCGATGCATTACAGTCCGTCCCCGGTTCGGTTGCCCAGGTGCGTGAATGCGCGGCCAGGCTGGTCCGGTTCGCAAAACAGACGCAAACCACGGTTTTCCTGGTGGGGCATGTCACCAAGGAAGGCGCCCTGGCGGGCCCGCGGGTGCTGGAGCACATGGTCGATACGGTTTTGTATTTCGAGGGCGACGGCAACAGCCGTTATCGCATGATTCGTTCCGTCAAGAACCGTTACGGCGCAGTCAACGAATTAGGCGTATTCGCCATGACCGATAAAGGTCTTCGGGAGGTCAGCAATCCGTCAGCCATTTTTCTGACGGCCGATGGCGAACCGGCGCCGGGCACATCCATCCTCGTGACCCGGGAGGGTAGCCGCCCATTACTGGTTGAAGTCCAGGCCCTGGTGGACCAGACCCATAGCAGCCAGCCGCGGCGGGTGGCCGTGGGCCTGGAACAAAACCGGTTGTCCATGTTACTTGCAGTCCTGCACAGACACGCAGGCGTTGTTACCTGGGACCAGGACGTATTCCTCAATGTAGTCGGCGGTGTCAAACTCACAGAGACCGCGGCAGACCTGGCCATTCTCGTTGCGATCCTGTCGAGCCTGCGTGACCGGCCCCTCGCCGAAGACCTGGTTGTATTCGGTGAGGTCGGGCTGACTGGTGAAATCAGGCCTGTACAGGAAGGGCAGGAACGCCTTAAAGCGGCGCAAAAGCATGGTTTTAACAAGGCCATAATTCCCGCTGCCAACGCTCCTAAAACGAAGACGGGAAAAGTCGAGATATTTCCGGTCAGGAAACTGAGTCAGGCTATCGAAGCTCTGCAGTCCATGTAAACTTCCCTGACCTGGCCGAACAGGACGCCACCCGTTCGTTAGCGCCCCTCTCGTCATTCCCGCGCAAGCGGGAATCCAGTGAAGTACTTGTCCCGAAGGGACACTTTATTGGGACTAACCCCCGGATTCCAGGCGTTCGCGTATCCCGGTCTCCAGTTCCTCTGCCATGCTGATTTCCTGTGCCGACAACTCCTCCAGCAGGGTATCGCGCCGATGGATATCCATCTGGTTGCCGTCCTCCGCCAGCAGGTTGTACCAGGCCAGGGCCAGTGGCTTGTTCCGGGGAACGTCTCCCAGGCCGTTGAGATAGATCAGCGCCAGGCTGCGCTGGGCCGCGGTATGGCCTTGTCCGGCAGATTTCTCGTACCACTCGACTGCCCTGGCGGGATCCTTTTCTGTCCCGTCTCCGTTTGCGTAGGCGGCAGCCAGCCGGTACTGGGCCGGGGCATACCCCTCCCCGGCCGACCTGGTGAAATGCTCGAATGCTTTTGCATAATCCTGTTCAAGGGTGTTACCCAGGGCATAGGCCATTCCCAGTTCATAATTGGATACGGCGCCTGAATTCGCCAGCGGAGCAGGGCGTCCCACATCGTTTTGCGCTGCCGGGACCACGCTTTCGTTACCCGTTCCTGCCGGTTCCGTTGTCCCGCCAACCGTTTGGTCTTTTTCCTTATCCTTGCCGAACAAGCGGCCGAAAAATCCTTTTTTTTCGGTCTTTGTTGGAGGTGGAGCCGGCGTCTGCGAAATAAGCGGCGGCTGTGCAGGGGTTTGAGCCACCGGCTCCGGTTTTTTGTCCTTGCCGAACCAGCGTTTGAAGAAACCGCGTTTCTCCGTCTTGCCCCCGGCGGCAGACCGTTTCTCAACCTTGAGTGGAGGCAGGGATGCGGCCTCGCGCTCCAGTTCTTCCCTGGTCTTTGCAGTACTGATACGCCTGAGACTGGCCAGGTTGTCACCCGCATCCTTATGGCCCTGCTGCGCCGCTTTTTCATACCAGTGGATTGCCTCGGTATCGCTTTGCGGCACTCCTTCTCCCATCATGTACATGTTGCCAAGCCGGTACTGGGCCTCGGCATATCCCAGTTCTGCGGCGCTGGCATACCAGCGCGCAGCCCTGGCAACATCAGGGTCCACTCCTGAACCGCGGTGATAAAGCTCGCCTATTTCGTACTGGGCCAGGGCATTGTCCTGCCCGGCAAGAGAATAAAACAGGTCGTAAGCAATATCGTACTCCTGGTTCCGCAGTGCCTGGTAAGCGGCATCCATGGTCTCTGAACCGGCATCGGCGGCCTGATTTTCACCGTCTTCGGCACCGGCGGCGCTGCCGCCCGTAAAGGTCAGGATGATGGTAAAAACAGCAGGAAGGAAAAACCGAATCACGGATCACATACGGACGCTATGTTAAGATAGCGCCCATTGTACCCAAAAACCCCGGCACAGAGAATACTTGCTGCATCCATGAAGGCAGAAACACTTTATGACAAGTTGTGGAATGAGCACGTAGTCGCGGACTACGGCGACGGCGCCTGCCTGCTTTACATAGATCGCCATCTTGTGCATGAGGTCACTTCGCCCCAGGCATTTGAAGGGCTGAAACTGGCCGGGCGCGAACCCTGGCGCCGCACGGCCAGCCTTGCCGTGCCTGATCACAACGTACCCACGCGCAACAGGGATTCCATTGACGATCCCGTGTCAAAGAAGCAACTGGATGCCCTGGAGAGAAACGTCAGGGAATGGCGCATTCCCTATATTGAACTCTCTGATGAACGTCAGGGCATAGTACATGTCATCGGCCCTGAACAGGGTGTATGCCTGCCCGGGATGACAATCGTGTGTGGCGATTCCCATACCACAACCAACGGCGCGCTGGCAGCCCTCGCCATGGGGATAGGCACTTCCGAGGTGGAGCATGTCCTGGCTACCCAGACCCTGGTTGCAAAAAAATCGAAGAACATGCGCATCAATGTGAGCAACAGTTTGACGCCGGGCATCACGGCCAAAGACCTGGTACTGCACATCATCGGCAGCATCGGGACAGCCGGCGGCGCCGGGTCTGTTATCGAATTCACAGGCGCCGGCGTCACCGCCTTGTCCATGGAAGGGCGCATGACCTTATGCAATATGGCCATTGAAGCCGGCGCCCGTTCCGGTCTGGTTGCCGTGGACGACAAGACCATTGATTACGTCAAGGGACGTCCGTTTGCGCCGAGCGGAGATGCCTGGAACCAGGCTGTGACATACTGGAAAGGCCTGCGCAGCGACCCGGATGCCATGTTTGATCAAACTGTGGAAATTGATGCCGGCCAGGTGCAGCCATGTGTAAGCTGGGGCACTTCCCCGGAGATGGTGGTATCCGTGCACGATGATGTGCCCGACCCTGCCGACGAACCGGACCCGGTAAAGAGGGAAGGCATGGCGAATGCGCTGTCTTACATGGACCTGGCGCCCGGCACGCCAATCAGTTCTATCAGGCCGGACAAAATTTTTATCGGTTCATGCACCAATTCACGTATCGAGGATCTGCGGGAAGCCGCCCGGGTGGTTGCCGGCAAACAACTCGCGGAAAATATCAGACAGGCCATAGTCGTGCCGGGCTCGGGACTGGTAAAACGCCAGGCGGAAACGGAAGGACTGGACAGGATATTCTCGGACGCCGGATTTGAATGGCGCGAACCGGGTTGCTCCATGTGCCTGGGCATGAACGAAGACAGGTTGGGCGCAGGCGAACGTTGCGCATCCACATCAAATCGCAATTTCGAGGGACGCCAGGGCGCCGGCAGCCGCACACACCTGGTCAGCCCGGCCATGGCGGCGGCCGCGGGCATAGCCGGCCACTTTACTGACGCGCGTGAATATATATCCGCAGATGACGCAGATTAACGCAGATTATTGTTGTCAGTTCTATGATTTCTCGCCCAAATAGATTATCTTGCCACCTGCTTGATACCGGAAAAAACAAACTGATGCGGATAATCTGATCATGCATGCTTTCACCGCCATTGACGGCCTGGTTGCGCCGCTGGACAGGTCCAATGTCGATACCGACGCCATCATTCCCAAGCAGTTCCTGAAATCCATCCGCCGTAGTGGTTTCGGCCCAAACCTGTTCGATGCCTGGCGCTATCTTGATGCGGGAGAACCGGAACAGGATTGCAGCCGGCGCCCGTTGAATGAAGACTTCGTGCTGAACCGGCCCCGTTACCGGGGAGCGCAGATACTTCTGGCCCGGGAAAATTTCGGCTGCGGTTCATCCAGGGAACATGCCGTCTGGGCCTTGTACGAGTACGGGTTCCGTTGTGTGATTGCGCCAAGTTTCGGCGACATATTTTTTTCCAATGCCGGCAAGAACGGCTTGTTGACCGTCGTTCTCCCGGTACAACTGGTTGAGCAGTTGTTCAGGGAAGTCGAAGCAACCGAAGGGTATCGTCTGAAAGTCGAATTACAGCCACAGACAATTACAACACCATCCGGCAAGGTATTGAGTTTCGATGTCGAGACTGCGCTCAAGGAGAGGCTGCTGCAGGGTCTGGATGATATCGGGATGACCCTCGAACACAGCGATTTAATTCGGGAATATGAACGGCAAAAGGCGGCAGAGAAGCCCTGGCTGTTTCCTGACCCGGACTGAGGAAATTTACCATGAAAGAAGCAGTGATCGCCGCCGCCGCGCGCACACCCATCGGCAAGGCGTGGCGCGGCGCATTCAATAACACCAAGGCGCCGACCCTGGGCGGCCATGTTATCCGTGAGGCCGTGCGGCGCGCAGGCCTGGAACCGGGGGAAATCGAGGACGTCATCATGGGTTGCGCCATGCAAATGGGTACGACCGGCTGGAATATCGGCAGGACCAGCGCCTTCGCGGCGGGGTTGCCTGCCTCGACAAGCGCCATGTCCCTTGATCGGCAATGCTCCTCGGGCATGATCGCTATCGCCAGCGCGGCAAAGCAGGTGATCCTGGATCATACTCCTGCAGTCGTAGCCGCAGGGCTGGATTCCATCAGCCTGGTGCAGAACGACGCCTTCGAGCTGGTGAGCAAGAGTACCGACGAAGGCGTGACGCGGCACAGCGCGCATGCCTATATGCCCATGTTGCAGACTGCAGAAACGGTGGCCCGGCGCTACCGGATCAGCCGGGAAACCCAGGATGAGTTCGCGCTGCAAAGCCAGCAACGCACTGCGTCTGCCCAGCAGTCCGGTAAATTTGACGAAGAACTGGCCCCTCTGGCAACAACCAAGGCCGTACTCAGCAAGGAAACCGGAAAAGTAAGCTACCATGAGGTTGTCCTGGAACAGGATGAAGGCAATCGTCCGGATACAACTCCGGAGGGTTTGCAGGGACTGGCCCCGGTCATTGAAGGCGGCTGCATTACCGCCGGGAATGCCAGCCAACTGTCGGACGGAGCCTCCGCCTGTGTGGTGATGGACGCCCGCCTGGCCGAACAGAGAAACCTGGAGCCGCTGGGGATATATCGCGGCATTGCGGTTGCCGGCCTGGAGCCTGATGAAATGGGCATCGGTCCGGTCTATGCGGTGCCGAAATTGCTGAAACAGAACGGACTGACCATGGATGATATCGATCTCTGGGAATTGAACGAGGCATTTGCGGTGCAGGTGGTTTATTGCCGCGACAAGCTTGGCATTCCCAATGAAACGCTTAATGTGAACGGCGGCGCCATTTCCATCGGCCACCCTTACGGCATGTCCGGCAACCGCATGGTCGCCCATGCCCTGATGGAAGGCAAGCGCCGCGGCGCCCGCTACGTGGTGTGCACCATGTGTGTCGGCGGCGGCATGGGCGCCGCGGGCCTGTTCGAAGTCGCCTGACCGGGGCCTTGTCATGAGTGAAAAAAAACACGACGCGGCGCTGCAGGCCTGGAACGCTTATTCCGACCTGTGGCTTAACGCCACCAAAGCGATGCTGGGAGAGGAAAGCAGTACGGTGCGGGAACCCGACAGCGGAGACCGCCGTTTCAAACACCCGGCCTGGGACGAGAATCCTTTTTTCAGTCTCATCAAACAATCTTACCTGGTCACCGCCGACGCCATACAGTCCACCGTCGCGGAGGCGGAAGGAATGGACGAGGATACCGCCAGGAAGGTGAATTTCTATACCAAACAGTTTGTGGACGCCATGTCGCCGACCAACTTTCTGCTTACCAACCCGGAAGCGCTGGAAGCCACCCTGGAATCCAGAGGAGACAACCTGCTCAAGGGCATGCAGAACTTTATCGATGACATCGATGCCGAGAGCGGACAGTTGCGCATCACCATGACTGACCGGGACGCGTTCGAACTGGGCAGGAATGTTGCCACTACGCCGGGCAAGGTGGTTTTCCAGAACGACCTGCTCCAGTTGCTGCAGTTCGAACCGGCAACCGAGCTGACCTGCAGGCAGCCGCTGCTGATCATCCCGCCCTGGATCAACAAGTATTACGTGCTGGACCTGCAACCACATAATTCCCTGGTTAAATGGCTGGTGGACCAGGGGCATACGGTGTTTGTGGTTTCCTGGGTAAATCCCGATGAGAACCTGGCACACATGGACTTTGACGACTATGTGACGGAGGGGGCGCTGGCGGCCATGGATGCGGTGCAGGAAGCCACCGGGGAATCCGGCATCAACCTGGTGGGATACTGCATCGGAGGCACCCTGCTGGCGGCGACTCTTGCTTACATGCAGGAAAAAGGCGATACGCGCGCGCTTTCCGCGACGTTTTTTGTATCCCTGATCGATTTTTCAATCCCCGGGGACCTGGGCGTGTTCATCGATGAACAGCAACTGGACAACCTTGAAAAGACCATGAATGAAAAGGGTTACCATGACGGTAAGGAAATGGCCGCTACGTTCAACATGCTGCGCGCCAATGACCTGATCTGGTCTTTCTACGTGCGCAACTACCTGCTGGGGAAAGATCCGTTTCCGTTTGACCTGCTTTACTGGAATGCCGACTCCACCCGACTCCCGGCCAGGATGCACAGCACTTACCTGCGCACCATGTACCTGAAAAATGAATTCAGAGAACCGGGAGGATTAAGCGTAGCCGGCATTCCCATCGACGTCAGCGCCATTCAAACCCCGGCGTACTTCATTTCCACGGAAGAGGACCATATCGCGCCCTGGGAGGGCACCTACCTGGGCGCGCAACTGCTGTCCGGGCCGGTCAGGTTCGTACTTGGCAAGTCAGGCCATATTGCCGGCATCATCAACCCGCCTGCCGCAGATAAGTACGGTTATTACACCGGGCCCGGGGTTGACATCCCATCCGCTGAATGGCGCGCCAGTGCCGATACGCATTCCGGTTCCTGGTGGCCGGACTGGCAGGCCTGGCTGGATCAATATGCCGGTGAAAAAATTCCCGCGCGCCGTCCCGGCGCCAACGGTCAGCCTGTCATCGAAGATGCGCCTGGCAGTTATGTAAAGCTCAGCTTTTAATGAGATTTAACCAGGCCCTGATACAGGGGACATTGATCAAACGTTACAAACGTTTCCTGGCCGACGTTGAGCTTGATGACGGAAGTATCGCTACCGCACACACTCCCAATACCGGTTCCATGCTGGGTTGCTGCGAACCCGGTTCCCGGGTCTGGCTGTCAAATTCAGACAACCCGAAGCGCAAATATACCTTGAGCTGGGAACTGGTTGAGGCGGCTCCGGGAGTCCTTGTCGGCATAAACACAGGTCTGCCGAATAAACTGGTCAGAGAGGGAATACAGGATGGAACAATAAAAGAACTGCAGGGATACGACGCAATACGGCAGGAAATACGCTATGGCGCGGAAAACAGCCGCATTGACCTGCTGTTGGAGGGGGCCGGCATACCGGACTGTTACGTTGAAATAAAAAACGTAACGCTCGCTCGGGAAGGCATCGGCTATTTTCCTGACGCTGTCAGTGAACGGGGAAGTAAACACCTGCGCGAACTTGCGGAGGTTGCCGCAGGAGGGAAGCGCGCAGTAATCTGTTTCTGCGTTCAGAGAAAAGACGTTTTTGAAGTTCGGCCCGCCGATAGCATAGACGGAATATACGGCGCTACACTGAGACAGGCTATCGATGCCGGTGTGCAGGCCATTGCCTGGCGCGCGGATGTCTCTGTAGATGAAATCAGGATTGGCACAAAACTTCCGGTGGTGGCAACTGAAAACTGAAATATGAAAGTAACGATAATACCTGTCACGCCTTTTCAGCAGAACTCCACTATCCTGCAATGTGAAAGGACAAACCGGGCGGCTATCGTCGACCCCGGCGGTGACCTGGACCGGATAATGGCGCAGGTTGAAGTCCTTGGGGTAGAACTGGAGAAGATCCTGGTCACGCACGCGCATATCGATCATGCCGGGGGCGTGGCGGAGCTGTCTGCATCCACGGGGCTGCCCGTTGAGGGGCCGCAGCATGAAGATAAATTCTGGATTGACCTGCTGGAAGAGCAGGGCGCCATGTTCGGTTTCCCTGCCTCATCGCCGTTTACGCCGGACCGCTGGCTGGAAGACGGGGATGAAGTTACCGTAGGAGATCTCCGGATGGAGGTGCGTCATTGTCCCGGACATACTCCCGGACACATCATATTTTACGAAGACGCATCGAAAATCGCCATCGTGGGGGATGTATTGTTTAACGGTTCCATAGGCCGCACGGATTTTCCCCGCGGCGATTATGCAACCCTGCTTCATTCCATAAAAAACCGGCTCTGGCCGCTCGGAGATGATGTACAATTTGTTCCCGGCCACGGCCCTGCTTCAACCTTCGGCCATGAGCGGCTGACAAATCCGTTTGTCGGCGATAATGCCGGGAACTTCTGAACAAACCGGGGTTTCCGTCTCTGAAAATGCCCAGGATGGCATTTTCAGAGGTTGCTTACATATACAAATAACTGGAATCAAGAGGAACAAAAAATGCAATTATATGTTTTCCCGCCTTCACCCAATTCGCTGCGCTGCCAGGCCGTTGCCAACCACGTCGGGCTTGACCCGGAACTGATTACCGTGGATCTGCATACAGGCGCGCAGATGAATGCCGACTTCGTTGCGTTGAACCCGAATCACAAGATTCCCACCCTGGTGGACGGAGACTTTGCCCTGTGGGAGTCCAACGCCATCATGCTGTACCTGGCCCGGAAGCAGCCCGACAATGACCTGATTCCCGAAGATTTACATGACCGGACCAGGATGACCCAGTGGTCCTACTGGAACGCATCGCACTGGGGGCCCACCTGCGGTATCTTTACCTTTGAGAACCTTGTCAAAAAGTTCATGAATATCGGCGATCCCGACCCTGCGCAACTGGCAAAGGGCGAGGAGGAATTCAACCGTTTCGGAACAGTATTGAACGATCACCTTAAAGGTCGTGAAACACTGGTGGGTAATTCGGTAACCCTTGCCGACCATGCCGTGGTGTCATGGCTGGTTCACGCGGAAGCAGCCGGACTCCCGCTGGATGGTTATGCCGAAATAACCCGCTGGTCGGGCAACATCCTTGGCTCAGCCCCCTGGCAGGAGGCGCTTGCTACAATACCCGGCGGCTGAGATCCGGTGGCGGGATGCCTGGTGGTCATCAACCCGCCAGGCGCTCGCCGGACATTTGCAGGTATTCTTCCTCGAAGAAGAACCGGTCCGCCCCGAACGCGGGTTTCAGGTGGTCCAGCCAGGTCGCGTTCTCATCGAATTCAGCGAAGAACGGCTGTTGCGTCCAGGCTTCGTTACGGCCCTGCAGGAAGCGCAGCAAAAATACCTTTTCATTATTGATTTCCGTTACACCCTGTACCTGTACCTTGCCTGGAGAGGCACTCATTGAGGGCCCCCGTACCGTTCGGGCAAGCCCGGATACGGACTGGTATGCTTGCTGGTAAACTTCAAGAGCCCGCGCCAGGGGCACTTCGAAGTAACGCCGGGCGCCGGTATCCCGTTCCACAAACATGTAATAAGGTATCATGCCCAGTCGCACCTGCTCCCGCCACAATCTCGACCAGACCAGGGGATCATTATTGATCTTGTCCAGTAATGGCCCCTGACAACGGATTTCGGCGCCGGTATTGCGAATCCGCTGGATGGCGCGCCTGGTCATGTAGGATTCCAGTTCTCGCCAATGGTTGAAGTGAGCCATGAATGCCACGTGTTTACCTGCCCTCACCAGTCTTTCCAGCAGGCGCAGGAGTTCATCGGCATCTTCGTCGGTGACAAAACGGTGCGGCCAATAGGTCAGGGCTTTGCTGCCAATGCGCAAGGTCTGAACATGGTGAAGTGAGCGGTCAAGCAGAGGTTCGATATAATACTTCAGGTGATGGGTTTTCATCACCATGGGGTCGCCCCCGGTAAGCAGCAGGTCGGAGACTTCCTTATGCCGTTTCAGATAGGTATAGAGACCCTCCGATTCGGCAGATGAAAACCGAATCGATTTATCTCCGACAAATTGCGCCCAGCGAAAGCAAAAAGTGCAGTAGGAATGGCAGACCTGGCCCTGGGACGGGAAAAACAGGACGGTTTCATGGTATTTATGCTGCATCCCGCCCAATGGCTCGTCATCCAGCACCGGCACGTTCAATTCCATTTGTCCGGCCGGATGCGGGTTGAGATCCTGCCGGATCTGGGTCGCAAGGGCATTAATGGTCTTGGTGTCGGCGCCTGATTTGATCAGTTTCGCCATCCGGTTGAACGCAGCCGGTTCCAGCATGTCTTTTTGGGGGAAAGTGAGCAGGAACATGGGGTCTGTTTCGGCATCATCCCAGTCGATGAGCGTATCGAGCACATACTGGTTGACCCTGAAAGGCAGAATCCTGGCAACCACGCGAATATCGTGGCGTAATTGGCTTGGCAGGCTGTCGAGTTGGCTTATCTGGTCAAGGTGTTTTTCTGTGTATACTTTGAACTTTGTGCTTGGGACAAGCTCAGGCCTTCTGGCAATAGCAGCATAATTCAATGATACTCTCCCTATAATTTTTTCGGGGCTGTCGTATTTATTATTTGCCCCAGCGGGTTATTTTAGTTTTCTACATTAGGTTAAAATAATAACAGACTTTCACCACGATGACAATATTCATGACCCCAGACAGGCATTATGTCCATGGCCGGCCGTTACAACCGCCTTTTCCTGAAGGGACGATGCAGGCATTGTTCGGTCTGGGCTGTTTCTGGGGGGCGGAGAGGAAATTCTGGCAGTTGGACGGCGTTTATACTACCGCGGTCGGCTACGCCGGCGGGTTTACGCCAAATCCAACCTATCGCGAAGTATGCAGCGGAATGACCGGTCATAATGAGGTGGTGCTGGTGGTCTATGAGCCCGGGGTAATCTTCTACCGGGAATTACTGCGGGCGTTCTGGGAAACCCATGATCCGACCCAGGGCATGCGCCAGGGCAATGATATTGGAACGCAGTATCGATCAGGTATTTATACCTTCACCGATGAACAGAAAAAAACAGCCCTGGAATCAAGGGATAAATACCAGGCCGTGCTCGCGGACAACGGTTACGGCAGCATCACCACGGAGATAACGGATGCCCCGGCATTTTATTACGCGGAAGACTACCACCAGCAATACCTGGCAAAGAACCCGGGTGGATATTGCGGACTGGGAGGAACCGGCATCAGCTATGGCTGAGGGCTTCCCTAACTGCCGGGCACCCCGGCCGCATACTTGTTGATCCATTCTTCTGCCGCACCTTCCCGGTTGAGAACAAACGGACCTTCGCGAAATTTCTTTTCCTTGATATATTCCTCAATATAACAGGTCTGTTCCACTATACGGGCGCGGCTGGCGTCTTCATGGTGTCCGAGCCATAAGCCGATCTCGTAATAATCTTCCCGGTCGCGCACCATCACTACCTTGCCGCGGATTTTCTCCAGCCTGTCATTCAGCGTGATTGTCGCTTCTATGGTCGTACCGGGCGCCAGGTATTCTTCGGACTGGAACAACAGACCGGTGTTGCCCTGGTTATCCCCGGACTGCTCCATTTCAATATCCGGCAAAAGACGCTTGTAATCCAATGGAAAGCCGTGCCGGTGGTGAATAAAGCCGGTTTGCGCATCAGTGATGGGGACATTGCCGATATCCTTCAGGTATGTCCTGCGCTTATCCCCCGAACGCCTTCTCATCATGCTGTTTACTTTTTGTAATAACATAGCCCCCACCCGGTTGAAATTACTGGTTGTATCTTATATCCTATTGATATGGAAAAATCAAGTGTTTTTTTCAAAAAAACATAAAGTTAAACGATCTAAGTAATATTTAACCTGAATAGTATATCCTGATAGCAGGGTGGCTTTGCAATGAACAGAAATATCGTTATTACCGCAATTGTCCTGATCGCCGCCGCTACGGCTTACTCGTTTCTGAGCCTGGACGGAACCGCAGGGAGGGATGAGGCCAAACCGGATAACGTTCAGTCAAGACAGGCGGAGTCCCCCATGCATGCGGAACCCGAGCCTGCACAAACTGCAGAACAAAAACGCAGGGAAGCGATGCGCTTTGAATATGACAGGCTTGAGCAGGCGCGGGATGGCGTAAGGAAGCAGCTTGGAATACTCAAGTCCCGGTTATGGAAACTGCGCGTGCCGCCTGACCGGTCCAGGGCAATACAGGAACAGATGCGGCAGGGTTATACGCTGTTGAAAAATCCACCTTTACTGGGCGCTTTTTCAAGTTTGGATGAAATTACCGGGGAAATAGAAAAAGTGAACGGGATCAACGACAGGCTGAAAGCCCTTGAGACGGATATAGACGGGTATCTGGCCGCCCGGGAGCCCCGCTGAAGCCTGCTTCCGCCACCAGCGTGCCGCTGCCCTCATCGTATTCCCTGACATGGGCAGTCACTATGCTGTTGGGGCGAGGAGAGGCGCCCGAAACCCTGATGGCTGTGCGCAGGTAGTTGGGGGAGTAACCGAAGCGGACCTGTTTTCCGTTTAATTCCTCCGTATCGTTTTCTACCAGGACTTTGAAGTTTCGCCCCGGGTATCGCCGCATATAATCATGTTTCATCTGCGTTGCAAGGTGATGCAATTCCTTGCAGCGCGATTTTTTTATCCCGGGGGGCAGTTGCCCCGGCAATAGAGCAGCCCGGGTGCCGGCCCGTGCCGAATAAGGAAAAATATGGATATGTGAAAACCCGATTTCCCGGCAGAAATCCAGGGTTTGGCGCCATTCTTCGGACGTCTCACCCGGAAATCCTGCGATGATGTCCGTTGTGATATTCAGGTCGGGAACATGCTGCCTGAGTTGGTCCGCCAGTTTTACAAAATGCACGCGTTTGCAGCGCCGGCCCATGCGCCGCAGTACGCTGTCACTGCCGCTTTGCATGGGCAGGTGCAGGTGCGGCATAAACCTGGGATTATCGAACAGTTCATGGAAGCTGCCGCCGATATTCCAGGGTTCCAGTGAACCCAGTCGCAGCCGGGGAATATCGGTTTCATCAAGGACGGTTTTAATCAATGCCGTTAAATCAGTTCCCAGGTCGCGCCCGTAGCCGCCGATATGTACGCCGGTCAGGACAGCTTCCCGGATTTGACGCGAGTGTAACGAATTTATCTCATCGACGATCTCCCTGATTGTCCGGCTTCGTTCCGCGCCCCGGGCCAGCGTGACTATGCAGAACGTACATTTATGCCGGCAGCCGTCCTGTACCTTGATAAAGGCCCGGTTACGCCCGCGGCTGAACAGGGCGGTTTCATCCGGTTCCGTGGCCGTCACCGGCGTGGCCTCTGCGGCCAGCCTCTGTTTTACGATATCCACCAGGCGATCCTTGTCGGAATTGTCTATTAGCAGGTCTATGCCCGGCAATTGTTTGATTTCGCCGGGTTGCAGGCTCGAATAACAACCGCTGACTACCAGTTTGGCTTTTGCGTTGCGCCGCTGGCTGCGCCGAATCAGTTGCCTTGACTTTTTTGCCGCCTCACAGGTCACCGCGCAGGTGTTGACGACTACCAGGTCGGCATTGTCTGTGGTTGTGGTCAACTGGTGACCGTCCGCCTGGAAACCTGCTGCCCAGTGTTCCAGTTCGGCCTCGTTCAGGCGGCAACCCAGGGATTTAAGCGCGACTTTCATATGTCTCCCGCGCGATGATTAGTTTCTGTATCTCGGATGCGCCTTCATAGATGCGCAGAGCGCGGATTTCCCGGTAAAGCTCTTCCACCTTTTCGCCGCGTGTCACGCCGCGCGCGCCGAATAACTGCACGGCACGGTCTATGACCTGCTGGGCCGATTCGGTCGCATGCAACTTTGCCATGGCGGCCTCCCGCGTGATGCGGTCTGTGCCGCAGTCCCTGGTCCAGGCGGCGCGGTACACCAGCAAGGCGCTGGCATCTACGGCTACGGCCATGTCCGCGAT
Organism: Gammaproteobacteria bacterium; assembly: GCA_965220815.1. GTDB lineage: Bacteria > Pseudomonadota > Gammaproteobacteria > Eutrophobiales > Eutrophobiaceae > JAAXHV01. The sequence continues at coordinate 3,152,912 of OZ244846.1, read as the reverse complement.
ACTGTCCCGGGTCATCTGCATATCGGCAAGCGTCCTGCCGAAAAGCTGCCGCGTCCCGATATGACTGAGCGTCTCTTCCAGCGCGCAGCGCGCAAATCCCAGCGCTGCCGCGCCTACTGTTGAACGAAACACGTCCAGTGTGGCCATGGCAATATTAAACCCTTCACCCGGCTTGCCCAACAGGCTTGTCTGCGGCACCCTGCAATCCCTGAACTCAAGGCGCGCCAGGGGATGTGGCGCAATCACTTCAATGCGTTCCGCTATTTCCAGCCCCGGCGTTCCGGCATCGACAATGAAGGCGCTGAGACCTCCCGCCCCGGCTTCTTCGCCGGTGCGGACGAACAGGGTATAGAAGTCGGCAATACCGCCGTTAGATATCCAGGTCTTCTCGCCGTTGATGACGTAATCGGCGCCATCTTTTACTGCAGTCGTGGTCAGTGAGACGACGTCGGAGCCGGCGTCGGGTTCGGACAGAACGAATGCGGCAATCCTGTCGCCGTTGCGCACTGCGGGCAAATAATCGTTTTTTTGTTCCCGGGTGCCGAACAGGGCGATGGCGCCGCTGCCCAGCCCCTGCATGGCGAATGCGAAGTCAGCCAGTCCGGAATGGAGAGCAAGGATCTCGCGGATAAGACATAATGACCTGACGTCCGGCGGCTCTGCGGAACCGGGCGCCGGCGCGGCATGGTTGAGCCAGCCGGCGTCGGCAAGGAGTTTAACCAGATCCCTGCAGGCATCGTCGACGTCACCCTGGTGTTGCCGGGGCAGGGACTGCCCGCACCAGTCATCCAGACCGGCGGCCAGTTGCCTGTGCCGGTCGGTAAAAAAAGGCCAGTCAAGAAAGCTGCGGTCAACCATCAGTCGCCTTTGAATACGGGTTTTTCCTTGTTCATGAAAGCCGTATAGGCCCGGCGAAAATCTTCGGTCTGCATGCACATCGCCTGGGCCTGGGCCTCTGCTTCTATGGCCTGGTCCAGGGCCATGTCCCATTCCTGGCGCAACATGGTCTTGGTAACGCCATGGGCAAATGTCGGCCCGCGCAGAAGCTGCTCGCCCAGCCTGCGCGCTTCATTCTGCAATTCGTCCGCCGCGGCCAGGGAGTTGTAAAAACCCCAGCGATGACCTTCTTCCGCATTCATGGAACGGCCTGTGTAGAGCAGTTCTGCGGCGCGTCCATGGCCGATTATCCTGGGCAGGATGGCGCAGGCCCCCATGTCGCACCCCGCCAGCCCGACGCGGGTGAACAGGAACGCGGTTTTTGCTTCCGGGGTGGCGATACGCATATCGCCGGCCATGGCGATGCAGGCGCCGGCGCCCACACAGATACCGTCCACTGCGGCAATAATCGGTTGAGGGCAGTGGAGCATCGCCTTGATGAGATCGCCGGTCATCCGGGTAAACTCCAGCAGGTCTTTCATATTCATTTCCGTGAGCGGCCCTATGATGTCGCGCACGTCGCCGCCGGAGCAAAAATTTCCCTCCGCGCCGGTAACGATAACGACCTTAACGTCATCTGCGCCGGACAGAAGGCGGAATGTATCGCGCAGTTCCGCGTAAGAGGCGAACGTAAGAGGGTTTTTTCTCTCAGGACGGTTCAGGGTCACTGTGGCCATGCCGTCGGAACAGGACCAGGCAAAGTGTTGCGGGTTGTGATCTTGCATGTTCATGGTGTTACCGGGATTTCCTTGATACAAAGGGGTTGTGGGTGTTACATCACCTCGCCGCCGGCAATCGGGATGGATTGGCCGGTGATCGATTCACTGCCGGGCAGGCATAACCAGGCTGCCGCCGCAGCCACTTCTTCCGGTTCGATGAAACGGCGCTGGGGGTTCACAGACTTGAGGCGCGCTTCCGCATCCTCCCTGGACATGCCCGTCTTGTCCATGATCCTTGTTATGGCGCCGGCAATCAGGTCGGTATTGGTATATCCCGGGCAGACGGCATTGACGGTAATGCCCGTGCTCGCCAGTTCCAGCGCCAGTGAGCGGGTCAGGCCGATCACGCCGTGCTTGGCCGCGCAATACGCCGAAACGTACGCATACCCGGTAAGCCCGGCGGTGCTGGCGATATTGATTATACGGCCCCAATCGGCTTCCAGCATCCCGTCCAGGACCTGCCTACTGCAATAGAACACGCCGCCCAGGTTGACCGCCAGCGTCTGTTGCCAGTTGTCGCTGTCTGTCCGGGCAAACGGACTGCTGTAAGCCGTACCGGCATTGTTCACCAGGATGTCCACGGGGCCGAAGCCGGCTATTGCCTCATCAAACCCGGCCTGTACGGCTTTCTCATCCGTGACGTCAACCTGTACCGTGCAGGCGCGCTGCAGTTGTTGCGCCCGGGCCTGTAACGCGCTGCGTGTCCGGCCCACGAGGGTAATCCTGGCGCCCAGCCTGTCCATCTCCGCGGCGATGGCGGCGCCTATGCCCCGGCCTCCACCGGTCACCACTACGTGTTTGTCGCTGAGCGCTGTCATCTTCCGGGCAATGCGGAATACGGTAACCCGCGTTAATCAACGATTGGCCGTGTGCCCGCAGGCCATGCCGGCGATGATCATCTTTTGTATATTGGATGTCCCTTCCACCACCTGCAGAGACTTGGCGTCGCGATAGAACCGCTCTGCCGGGTATTCCGTGGAATAGCCGTAAGAGCCGAAGATCTTCATACATTCGTTTGCCGCGTGTACTGCTGCTTCCGACGCCGCCAGCTTGGCCATGGAGGTTTCGTACTGGTTGGGCCTGCCCTGGTCCTTCAACCAGGCGGCCTTGTACACCAGCAACTGCGCGGCCTCGTGTTCCAGCGCCATTTCGGCGATCTGGGACTGGATCATCTGGTGGCGGGAAATAGGTTTGCCGAACTGTTTACGCTCGTTTGCATAGTCGATGGCAAGCTGCAGCGCGCCGCCGGCCACGCCCAGAGCGCCGGCAGCGCAACCGATGCGGGTATTGTTGAGTTGCCACATACACATCTTGAAACCGTTATTCAGTTCGCCGAGGAGGGCGTTCCTGGGAATTTTCACTCCTTCAAAAACGAATTCTCCCGTTGGAGAGCAGTGCAGTCCCAATTTGGTCTCTATGGGGCGGGCAGTGCAGCCTTCAAGGTTCTTGGGTTCGATGATAAAGCAACTGATGCCCTTGTTCCCTTTTTCCCTGTCCGTATAGGCATACAGCAGGCCGGCATCGCCGATGTGGGCATTGGAAATCCAGATCTTGCTGCCGTGCAATTCGAAATGATCGCCTTTGTCAACAGCATAGGTCTTCATGCTGGCGACATCCGAACCTGTATCGGGTTCGGTCATGGCAAAGAAGCCCATTTTTGTCCCGTCTATCCAACCCGGGATGTATTTTTCCTGTTGTTCACGGGTACCGAACTTCGCTACCGACAGGGGAGGCCCCAGGTTCTGCATGTTGAACGGCAAGCGCCAGGAAGCGGACACCCGGGCGATCTGTTCCGCCATGAGCGCGGATTCCAGGAAGCCCATACCGTTCCCGCCGAGTTCATCCGGCAGGACGCAGGAAAAGAAACCGAGTTCGCCCATTTGCTCCACCCGATCGAGTTTGAACGCCCTGTTTCTCTCTTCTTCTTCCAGGGTGGGGGCTATCTCCTCCAGGGCAAACCGTTTGGCGGTGTCCTGCACCAGTTGCTGTTCTTCGGTTAACTCAAAAAACATGGCCGCCTTCCTTTAGTAAAGGGGACGGATTTCAAATCCGTCCCCGGATGAAACTCAAAAAACATGGTTTCCTCTCTTTCAATCGGTCTCAATGGTCATGAGGGGTTGATCTTCCTCTACCGCATTGCCTTCCTTGACGAATATCTCCTTTACTTTACCGTCACAAGGAGAATATACAGGCGTTTCCATTTTCAATGCCTCTATGATGAGCACTTCGTCATCTTCCTCGACGCTTTCATCCAGCGCCACCGAGATTTTCCAGATGGTCCCCGACAGGGGCGCCAACACGTCTTCCGTATTTTTCTGCATTGTTATGTAACCTATTGATTTATAAGCGTCACACAGCGACAGGCGTAAGGCTGAATACGCGGGAATACTTTGCAGCAGTCTTGACGTCACCCCGACGCAGGGACTCACGTACATCGTCAAGCCTGTAAGCGTCATCAAGAGACAGGTATGGCGACCACTCTCCGGGTTCTTCCAGTAACTCTACTTCAACTTCTGCAACAAAGTTACCTTCGTGAATAAACTTCGTCTGTTTTCTCTTGGTCATCGGCGTCTCCGCTTGAAATCAGGTTCCCATTTTTCAGGATTGGGGAAATATGCAGTAATTAACACTGCGGCGATCTCATCATATCCATGCTCCGAAATTCGGATATTTCCCTCAAGAATCAGTGCTCTGATGTTGTTGAATGTATTACTCACAACACTCCTTACCGCTGCCTATATTATCATTGCATCAGCCTGTTTCATAGAGGACCCTGGCGGCGCCAACACGTCTTCCGTCATTATTGTCCTCCGCGCATTTATTTCAATATGGTCAGGAATATACCGGCTGCAATGACGGTGCCGATCACACCGGCGATATTGGGGCCCATAGCAAACATGAGCAGGTAATTCTTTTTATCGGACTGAGCGCCGATTTTCTGCACGACCCGGGCCGCCATCGGTACTGCCGAGACGCCAGCGGCGCCGACCAGGGGGTTAATCTTGTTCACGCTAAAAACATTGATCAGTTTGGCAAACAGTATGCCGCTGGCCGTGCTGATCATAAACGCAAACAGGCCCAGGAAGAAAATAAGTATGACGTCTGTGCGCAAAAAAGTGTCCGCGCTCATGGTGGCGCCGACGCTGACGCCGAGGAATATGGTCGCGATGTTCATCAGGGAATTCTGCGCCGTATCGGTCAAACGGTCGACAACCCCGGATTCGCGGAACAGGTTGCCGAGCATGAACATGGATACCAGCGGTGCCGATGCCGGCACCACCAGGATAATCACCAGGGCCGCAATGATGGGAAACAGCAGTTTCTCCCTGGAACCGACCTTGCGGCCCTTGGCCATGCGGATTTTTCGCTCATTCTCCGTAGTCAACAGGCGCATGATGGGAGGTTGAATGATCGGCACCAGTGCCATGTAGGAATACGCGGCGACGGCGCAGGCGCCAAGCAGATGCGGCGCCAGTTGGGCCGCCAGGAAGATAGTCGTCGGCCCGTCCGCGCCGCCGATAATACTGATAGTAGCCGCGTCCTCCAGGCTGAAGCCCATGCCGACACCCAGAAAAAACGTCAGGTAAACGCCCACCTGCGCGCCGGCGCCCAAGAAGATAAGCCGCGGTTGCGAGAGCAGGGGGCCGAAATCGGTCAGCGCGCCCAGACCCAGGAATATCAAGGGTGGGAGGATGCGCCACTCTATCCCGTGATGGTAAAAGCGCCAGAGCAAACCTTCCCCCGTCTCCATCAATCCGGTCAGCGGCAGGTTGGCAAGGAGGATGCCGAACCCGATGGGCAATAACAGCAGCGGTTCATACTGTTTGGTAACGGCCAGGTAGAGCAGCGCCAGCCCGATCAGCCACATTACCACCAGGCCGGGCGTGACAGCAAAAATACCCATGTTTTCGATAAATGCCATTACTCTTCCTTGTCCTCCGCCGGCTTGTCCGCCACCAGAGCGAGCAGCTTGATGCAGAGGTACAACACTGCCATACCGGCGAATACTCCGCCAATACCGTTCAGGAAAACTTCCAGGGCCTGTTCCATTTACTCGATTCTACCTTGATTTCACCAGTGCGCCGGACATTAACAGGTATTACCTTGTTGTTCAGGTGAGATACGCTGGTCAGGGTTATTGCCGAATGATCCTGGGCAACATCATCTGGTGCCTGGGGCAGATTGAGCGGGGGTTCTGGTAGGCCGCGCCGGCAAACGCCATGAGGTAATTGCGCAAGTCCGACAGGTCCACGATCTCATCGACCAGGCCGTAACGCGCGCAATACTCGGGGCTGGAATGCTGCAGGTATTGTTCGGCCAGCGCATTCATCCTGCCGGCCACTTCATCCAGCGACTTGCCCGCGTCCTTGTCCTTGATTGCGCGCCTTGAGTACATGGCGACCGCTGCGGTTTCTCCGTGCATGACCGCGATCTCGGTGGCCGGCGTGCCCAGCGTGAACGCATTGTGCCGGTTTGCGGTCGGTCCTCCCATCAGGTAATGGGCCGCGGCTGTTCCCTTGCGCAGGACGACAAGCATCATGGGCACGTCGGTCTGCTGTATGGAATAAATCAGGGACTGGCCCAGGCCGAGCAATTCGGCTTTCTCGGCCAGGTCGCCGACGTCGATGCCGGACGTATCCTGGAACCAGATAACCGGGATTCGGTCCCGGCCGCAATGGGTGACGAATTCGTTCATCTTGATCAGGCCCTGGCGGTACAGTTTCCCTCCCATGCCGGGATAGTCCGCATACTCCGGATAACCTTTGCCCAGGTAGCCGGAACGGTTGCCGATACAGCCGACCGCGAAGCCGTCCATCCTGCATAACCCGGTATAGACCTCCGGACCGTAGTCGGGCCGGAACTCCATGTGTTCGCTGCCATCCACTACCCGGGCCAGTATTTCATCAAACGAATAGACTTCCTTCTGGTTGCCGGGCAACAGGTAATACAGGTCCTGCGCTGCAAATGCCGGTTCCGCAGGATCTGCAACCCGGAAAAAACGGGGTTTGTAGGCGGGGATGGCTTCCATGAATTCCCGGATGCCGTCGAGCACACCGGTCTCCTCGTCGAACACCTCGGTAAAGAACCCGGTCTCGTGGTAATGGGTATCGACTCCTCCCGGCGGTTCGGCGCTGAAGGCGCGGGTCTTCTCGACCAGATCTTCCAGCATTTCGGCGCTGAAGCCCCCTTTCGGCGCCATGCCCGAGACGATGCCGACACCGCCGACGGCTATGTTGGCGCCCTTGTGGGCCAGCAGAATGGTGGGACTGATACCCTGGTAGCCGCCGCCCGCAGGGTTGGTGCCGTAGATGCCGGCCAGTACGGGGATGCCCAACTGGTTCAACTCCGCATGGCGATAAAACGTCGTGCCCGAGCCGCGCCGGTTGGCATAGAACTTTTCCTGTTCATCCAGTTTCACCCCGCTGCAGTTAACCAGCCAGATCAACGGGATATTAAGGCGTTTCGCCAGGTCGGTAACGCGCAGTATGTTCTCCGACTGGCCCGGTAACCAGGCGCCGGCCAGCACCTTGTTGTCGAAACCGATCACGACCGCCCAGCGTCCTGCAACCCTGGCAAGCCCGTCCACCACGTTGGTTGACCCGTTGGTATTATCTGAAGGGTTGTACAAACTGTGCAATGGCCGCCAGGTCCCCGGATCGATAAGGTATTCAAGGCGTTGCCAGACGGTCATCGAACCGCGCTTGTTGATCTGCTCGGTAGAGAAACCTGCGTTCTCGATGTCTTTCCTGCGTTGCCCGATTTCCGCCTCGACCTGTTTCAACTGTTCCATGCTCGCGGAAGCACGCTTGATGCGGCCTGACTTCAGTTCCTTGCCGAATCGCTGCATGTTCTCAAAATAAGACTTCATAAGGTTTGTTCTCCAATCAGAAACGAATGACGTCAGAAGGCTTCAGTGTTGCGGGCGGAACATATTATAAATCAGGAATTAAGAATTAGGAATTAGGAATCGGGAATTAAGTATTCCATGTATTAGCGGTTATAATGTACTGCCTGTGCGCCGGCAGGCGGAATAATAACCGGGATATCACTCATGCAGATACTACAACCACCGGACTGGCCCGGACCGAAAGGCTATTCCAACGGAATTGCAGCAGGGGGCAGGCTGGTATTCGTCGCCGGGCAGATCGGCTGGGACAGGAACAACATGATTCTGAGCGACAGCCTCACCGACCAGGTGCGCCAGGCCCTGGAGAATACGATTGCGGTGCTGGCAGAGGCGAATGCCGGGCCCGAGCATGTCACCAGGATGACCTGGTATGTCCTGGACAAACAGGAATACCTGTCATCCCGGAAGGACATAGGCCGGGTTTACAGGGAAATCATGGGCAGGAACTACCCGGCAATGTCATTGCTGGCGGTCTCCGCATTGCTCGAGGACGGGGCAAAGGTGGAAATAGAAACAACGGCCGTCATACCCGATTGAGGCTGCACCGTGTCCGGCGTCAAGCAAGGCGGCAGGAAAACTGACCCTTCGAAGGCCCGAACCGGCGATTCCAAACACTCGCTGAGGGCCTGGCTCTACCTGCTCAAGTGCTCAAAAAAACTCGACCAGATCATGTCGGCCAGGCTGCGCCGGTCCTATGGCAGTTCCCTGTCGAGATTCGATGTGCTGGCGCACCTTGACCTGGCGGGAGACGCTGGCCTCAGCACTTCTGCACTGGCAGCAAAACTCCTGGCATCGAGGGGAAATATCACCCGCCTGCTGGACAGGATGGAGCATGACGGTCTGGTCTTCAGGAATCAGCACTCATCGGACAGGCGCGTCCAGAATATCTGTTTGTCACGGGCGGGCGCCGAACTGTTCCGCCAGATGGCGCCTGACCATGAGCGCTGGACCCATGAAGTACTGAGTGTGCTCGAACCCGCTGAACAGGAGGAGCTCGTGCGCCTGCTGAAGACCGTAAGAGAACGCCTGGAAGAAGAACAGGAGTAAACAGGGAAACCCGGAGGGTGCCGGGAATACAGATCGTTTACATGTAAGGTAATTCCATCTACACTTGGAGAACCTCTGGTTGAACCAGGGCTTCCACAGGTAAAAATGGAATATCTTGCATGAACGGTTTGAAAATAGTCTGTCTCGGAGGGGGGCCGTCTTCGCTCTATTTCTCCCTGCTGATGAAAAAAGCGAACCCCGGTCACGATATCACCGTGATCGAGCGCGGGCCGCGTGACGCCACCTGGGGTTTCGGGGTGGTGTTTTCCGACGATACCCTGCGCGGGTTCATGGAAGCTGATGCGCCCAGCTACAAGCGCATCGTTGAGCAGTTCGCCTACTGGGACAAAATAGAGACCCGCATCCATGGAACCCGGGTCGTCAGCGGCGGGCACGGATTCTGCGGCCTGTCGCGCCTGAAGCTGCTGCATGCCCTGCATGACCGTTGCGAGGAGCTTGGCGTTACCCTGAGCTTCAATACCGACATCACCGACCTGGCGCAACTGGACATTGACGGTCACGACCTGGTGGTTGCCGGCGACGGCATCACCTCCATGGTGCGCAGCGCGTATGCCGAAGAATTCGGCACCGAAATGGACTGGCGTCCCAATCGCTTCTGCTGGCTGGCGACCACCCTGCCGCTGGACAATTTCACCTTCGTGTTCCGCCGCAACGAACATGGCTGGTGGTGGGTGCACGGGTACCGTTATGAAGAGGGCATGTCCACCTGGATCGTGGAGTGCAGCCACCAGGCCTGGCTGAATGCGGGGATGGATGCGTTCTCGGAGGAGGATACCCGGGCTTATATCGAGGAGGTGTTCAGGGAAGATCTGCAAGGCCATCCCATCATTACCAACCGCTCGCTCTGGCGCGAGTTTCCCGTGGTGAGCAACGCCAGGCTCTGTCACGGGAATATCGTGCTGCTGGGCGATGCGGGCCGCTCAGCGCATTTTTCCATCGGTTCCGGCACCAAGCTGGCCATGGAAGACGCGATCACGCTGGCGCATGTATTTGAACAACACGGCAACCGGGTACAGGCCGCTCTTGAAGCCTACCAGGAGATGCGCAAGCCCGAGGCGGACCGCCTGCAGCGCACCGCGGTCACCAGTCTGCGCTGGTTCGAGAACGTGGACCGTTACGCCCGGCAGGAGGCGCTGCAATTCACGTTCAACATGCTGGTGCGTTCCAAACGCGTCACTTATGACAACCTGAAGCTGCGCGATCCGGCTTTTATCCGTTCCATGGACCGCTGGTTTGCGCAACATGCCCGCACACTGACCGGGTTCGACGATATCGACACGGAAAACCCTGCAGCGCCGATGTTCCAGCCGTTCAGGATCGGCGGACTGCGGGTGGAGAACCGCGTACAATTGTCCGCCATGTGCCAGTACTGCGCACAGGACGGCATGCCCGGGGACTGGCATTTCGTTCATTACGGCGCACGGGCCGTAGGCGGCGTCGGTCTCGTGAATACGGAAATGCTGTGCACCTCGGCGGACGGGCGCATCACGCCGGGTTGCGCCGGGATATGGAACGCGGAACAGGCGGAACAATGGCGGCGCATCTGCGAGTTCGTGCACAACCACAGCAAGGCAAAAATCTGTGCGCAGATCGGCCACGCCGGGCGCAAGGGCGCGACCTGCATCCCCTGGCAGGGCGGCATCGACCAGCCCCTTCCGGAAAATGCCTGGGAGATTATCGCCCCGTCCGCCTTGCCGTACCTGGAACACAGCCGCCTGCCCAGGGCAATGTCCGGGGAAGAGATGGACAGGGTGGAAGCCGATTTCGTGAATGCCGCCGTGAACGCGGTTACTGCCGGTTTCGACATGCTGGAACTGCACATGGCGCACGGCTACCTGCTGTCTTCGTTCATCAGTCCTTACACCAACCGGCGCACTGACGAGTACGGCGGGGATATCGGCAACCGGGCCCGCTACCCGTTGCGCATCCTGCGCGCCGTGCGCGGGGCATGGCCGGCGGAACGGCCCGTATCGGTAAGAATTTCAGCAACGGACTGGATCAGCGACGGGCTGTCCGAACAGGACCTGCGGGAATTCCTCCAGCTGCTCAAGGAAAACGGCGCCGACGTTATCAACGTATCAACGGGCCAGGTGGTCAGTCACGAGGATCCCGTTTACGGGCGCATGTACCAGGCGCCGTTTGCCGACATGGTGCGCAACGAGACGGGCATAGCGACCATTGTCGCGGGCAACATCACCAGCGCGGACCAGGTCAATACCCTGGTTGCCGCGGGCAGGACGGACATGGTGGCGCTGGCGCGCCCGATCATGAACGAACCGCAGTTCGTACTGAATGCCGCGGCCCGTTACGGTTACAAGGCCCAGCACTGGCCGGAGCAGTACGGGGCAGGGAAGTTTGCGGCCGAACTGAATGCGGAGCGGGACAACCTGGAAGAGACTGAACTGAGGACCGCGGCAAAACCCCCCAACCCGGAGGAAATGCTGGAACTTGCGATTGCCAGGGGTGAGGTGTTATCGGATTGATCATGGGTTATAATCAACGAAATATGCGAGGCTGAATGCAGCACCTGCGGGAGAATTGAAGATGGCGCATTACACTGACAACCAATTGGCGGGATTGATCAGGGAGGATTGCGTCCATAAGAAAGTCTATACCGATCCCGAAGTCTTCGACCTGGAGATGGAGCGTATCTGGAACAGGTCCTGGATCTATGTCGGCCATGACAGCCAGGTAAAAAAACCGGGGGATTATTTCGCCACCAGCATCGGCCGGCAACCGGTGGTAATGACCCGGCATAAGGACGGCAAGGTATATGTGCTGTTCAACCGCTGCAGCCACAAGGGCGCACAGGTGGTCGGAGACAGTTGCGGCAACATGCCCAAACTGCGCTGCAGTTATCATGGTTACGTATTCGATACCGACGGGACGTTGCTCCATATCCCCAGGGAGGAGGGCTACAGCGGCGCCGGTTTCGGCAAGGGCAAGCCTGAATCCAACATGCAGCAGGTCCCGCGGGTTGACAGCTACCACGGCCTGGTGTTCGCCAGCCTGGCGCCCGATGGGCCGGGTTTGAAGACCTGGCTGAGCGGCGCGGCGGTCTCCATCGACAACCTGGTGGAACGCTCCCCTGAAGGCCGCATTGAAATAGCCGGGGGTTGTTTCCGTTACCTGCATGATTCCAACTGGAAGATGTTCGTGGAGAACCTGAATGACGCCATGCACCCCATGGTCGTGCACCAGTCTTCCAGCGGCACCGCGAAGCGGGTCTTTGACGAGCGCCTGAAAGAGGACGATCCCGTCCCGTTCGAACTCGAGATGCTGGCGCCGTTCACCAACAACTACGAATTCTTCGAAAAGATGGGCTTGACGGCCTGGAATTACGGGCACAGCGTCACCGGTGGCAAATTCAGCATCCATTCGGCGTATTCACCTATCCCCGGCTACATGGATGCCCTGACAGACAAATACGGAGAGCAGAAAGCCCGGGAAATCCTTGCGGTAAACCGTCATAACACGGTGGTATATCCCAGCTTTACCCTGAAGGGCGCCATCACCTCGATACGCGTCGTGAAACCCGTGGCCGTAGACAAGACCGTGATCGAATCATGGGTGTTCCGGCAGGTGGGTGCGCCTGAAGAACTGTTCCGGCGCTCCATCACGTATTGCAACCTGATCAATTCCCATGCCAACCTGGTCGGCCCGGACGACTATGAAGCCTACCACAGGCTGCAGTACGGCCTGCAGACACAGGACGGCAATGAGTGGGTGAGCCAGCACCGTCACCTGGGCGAGGACGAAGTGGACGAGGATGGTACCAGGCACGCGACCGGCACCTCCGACATGGTTTTCCGCCACCAGTTCCGCACCTGGAAAGATTACATGGTCAGCGCCCAGTGAGTCTACAACCAGCCAATTCGCCTGATCTCAGAGAGTTAGAACAGTTCCTGTACCACGAAGCGCGCCTGCTGGATGAACAGCGCTGGGAAGAATGGAATGCGCTGTACCTCGAGGACGCGGAGTACTGGGTCCCGGCGGCGCCGGACCAGGAAGACCCGCACAACCATGTTTCCCTGATCTATGAGACGGGTTTGCTGAGGGCGGTGCGCATCAAGCGCTACAAGCATCCCAATGCGTTTTCCCTGCAGCCCAAGCCCCGCAGTGTACACCTGGTCACCAACGTCATCCTGGAAGGATATGATGAAAGCGCGGCTGAATGCAGTGTCAACTCACGCTTTATCATGCTGCAGTACCGGCGTGAAAAACAGGATGTCTTTGCCGGGACCTATCGTCACAGGCTGCGCATCGAGGAGGACGGATTCAGGATAGCCGCCAAGCGCGTCGACCTGCTCAACTGCGACGCCCCGCTGGAAAACATACTTATCTACTTCTAATGAAGCTCTGACTTTATCAGAGGTTCCCAGAATGCCGTCCGAACCAGGGACATCCGTCGACTCCGCCGCCTACCGGAAATTCAGGCGCATTCACAGCAGGTTGTCCTGGACGCTGATCAGCGCGCTGATCGGACTGGTGCTGGCGTTCGACCTGCTCAGCGTATACGCAAAGGGGTTCATGGGCGCGCCCCTGGCGCAGGGCGGCGTCATCTCCGTGGGCATGTTCATGGCCTTGTTCATCGTCCTGGTCATACTTGCCGCTGCCCTGTATTACGTGATCAGGATCAATTCCGCATACCTTGAAATGCATGGCCCCCGGGATGATGACTGACCTGAATTACCCCGCCATTGCGTCGTTCATGCTGTTCATTGTCGCCACACTGTTCATCACCGCCTATGCGGCCCGCCGCACCCGCTCCAGGAAAGACTTCTACGTGGCCGGCAATACCATCGGGGGAATCCAGAACGGCATCGCCATTTCCGGTGATTACATGTCCGCCGCGTCTTTCCTGGGCCTGGTGGGGCTGTTTTATCTCGCCGGCTATGACACCATCTTTTTTATCGTAAACCTGATCCTGAGCTGGGCGGTGGTCCTGTTCCTGATCGCGGAAAAACTGCGCAACCTGGGTTCCTATACCTTCGCGGACGCGGTTTCCGTCAGGTTGCAGGCGCGGCCGATACGGTTGATGGCGGCTGTCGTCACCCTGGCCGTTGCGGTGCCCTACCTGTTGGCGCAAATGGTCGCGGCTGGCACCCTGTTCGAATCCCTGTTCGGTCTCAGTTACACCCAGGGCGTGCTGGTTGTGGGTGTGCTGATGACGATATATGTGACTTTCGGCGGCATGATCGCAACTACCTGGGTGCAGATCATCAAAGCGGTGTTACTGGTCGGCGGCGGCACCATACTCTCCGTCGGGGTGCTCGCTGCCTTTGATTTCAATATCGGCAAGCTGGCCGGGCTGGCCGTGGACGCTCATCCCCGGGGGATCGCCATCATGCAACCGGGACTGCTGTACCCGGATATCGTTTCCGTCGTGTCCCTGACCCTGGCATTCATCGGCGGAACCGCCGGACTGCCCCACGTCCTGATGCGGTTTTTCACCGTGCCGGACGGGGTGCAGGCCAGGCGCTCCGCGGCCTGGGCCATGGGCATCATCAGTTATTTCCAGTTCGTCGTGGTGTTCATCGGCCTCGGCGCCATAGTGCTGTTGACCGGCAACCCGGAATTCACCTCCGGCGGACTGGCGTTGCGCGGCGGCAGCAACATGGCGGCGGTCCACCTCTCACAGATCATCGGCGGCAACATCTTCATGGGTTTTATCTGCGCGGTCGCGTTCGCCACCATTCTTGCCGTGGTTTCAGGCCTGATGTTATCCGCCGCCGCGACCGTGTCCCACGACCTGTTTGCCGGCGTCATCCGCAAGGGGGATTGCACCGACGCGGAAGAACTGCGCGTGTCCAGGGTGACCGTGGTCCTGTTGAGCGCCGTCGGCATGTTGCTGGCAATCCTGTTCAGGGGCCAGAACGTGGCGGTGCTGGCCACCTTGCCGCTGGTGATCGCGGCCAGCGCCAACTTCCCCGTCCTGTTCCTGTTCATGTACTGGAAAGGGTTCACCACCCGGGGCGCCCTGGTTGGGGGGTATACCGGGCTGCTGCTTGCCGTCAGCCTGATCATCCTGGGACCGACCGTCTGGGTGAAAGTGCTGGGTCATGCGAAACCACTGTTTCCCTTCGCCTACCCGACACTGTTCTCCATGGGCGCGTGTTTCCTGTTCGCCTGGTTGTTTTCGATCACCGACAAAAGCCCGCGCGCTGCGGCAGAAGAGGATGCGTTTGCCGGACAACTGCGCCGTTCGCAACTGGGAGATCTGTCCCATGCCTGACCGGCGCACGGCAAGGATTAGCAAATGACGACTGTCTACAACGAGTTCCTGAAAACAGAGGTTGAAGTCTCCACACAGGCTTTTCTGCACATCCCGCGCCAGGCTGCCAGGGGATATTTTGACGGGGCTGTTGATTACACTTATGAACAGGCCTTGAGGGCCGCCGACGTCCTGAGTGAGCAATACGCCGGGGCGGGATACGGCTACGGCCAGCGGGTTGCCGTGATGATGGACAACCGGGCCGAATTCTTTCTGCACTTCCTGGCCCTGAACAAGCTCGGCGCAAGCGTGGTGCCGGTCAATTCCGGTTTCCTGCCGCGGGAAATCGCTTACGTCATCAACCACAGCGACGCCTGTCTCGTGCTGTGCCTGCCCTGTTACTGGGAGAAAGTACAGGCGGCCCTGGCCGGCAGGGACAAGGCAATTCCGATAGCTGACACCGAATCGATGTCACGGTTGCCGCCCTGCGCCTCGGAACCGGCAATGGGAACACCGGACCGGGAGACCGAGGTGGCGGTGCTCTACACCTCAGGCACGACAGGGACGCCAAAGGGCTGCATGTTGAACAACGAATACTTTACCTGCATGGGTGAATGGTATGCCGGCATAGACGGTTACTGCCGCCTGACGTACGGAGAGGAGCGGATGCTGACGCCGCTGCCGCTGGTGCACATGAACGCGCTGTGTTCGATGATGGCGATGATCATGAGCGGCGGCTGCATCATCCAGCTCGACCGTTTTCACGCATCCACCTGGTGGGAAACGGTGCGCGAATCCGGGGCGACCTGCCTGCATTACCTCGGCGTGATACCGGCAATCTTGCTGAACCAGCCTGAGACGGAGCATGACGACGTGGGCCGGCAGGTCAAGTTCGGGTTCGGCGCGGGCGTCGACCCGAAGCACCTGCAGCGTTTTGAAGAGCGCTTCGGCTTTCCCCTGGTGGAGGGCTGGGCCATGACCGAAACCGGCACGTATGTCTGTATTACCGCGAACAAGGAACCGCGCCATATCGGCACGCGCTGTATCGGCAGGGCGCCTGAAGTCGTCGAGTACCGCCTGGTGGATGAGCAGGGTAACGACGTCGGGGCAGGGGAGCCGGGAGAACTGCTGATTCGCGCCGCGGGCGAGAACCCGCGCAAGGGTTTCTTTTCCGGTTATTACAAAAATCCGGAGGAAACGGCGAAGGTATGGGAAGGAGGTTACTTCCATACGGGCGACGTAGTGCGCATCAGCGAGGACGGATCATTTCATTTTGTGGACCGGCGCAAGAACATCATCCGGCGCAGCGGCGAGAATATCGCGGCCGTGGAAGTGGAGAATGTCCTGTTCCAGCACCCGACGGTTGCTAACTGTGCGGTAACGCCGATATACGATGAAACCCGCGGTGAAGAGGTCGGCGTCTGTATAATCCTGAATGAAACTGCCGTGCCGGAACAGGCATCCATGGAGGCTACGGCCGGTATTTTGTACGATTTCTGTAACGAACGGCTGATTTATTACAAAGTGCCGGCTTATTTTCTGTTTGTAACCGAATTGCCCATGACCGCATCGCAAAAACTGCAGCGTGGTGAAATCAAGACCCTGGCCGGCAGGCTGGTGGAAGAGGGTAACTGTATTGACCTCAGAGAGCGCAAGAGAAAGAGAAAAAATGCAGCCTTACAATGATATTGCTCTCGTCGCCCCGACCAGCCTGCCGTACGAGCGGCGCAGCGAGCGCAGCGCGGCCTGGTTCACCGGTGCTGTATTTGCCCGGATGCTGGATCGGGCCGGCCTGGAAAAACATGACATTGACGGTCTCGCCATAGCCAGTTTCACGCTGGCGCCCGACAGCGTCGTCAGCATGACCGAATACCTGGACATCTCACCCGGCTGGCTGGAACAGGTCCCGATGGGAGGCGCCAGCGGCCCGGTTGCTGCCCGGCGCGCGGCGCGGGCGGTACAGGCCGGCGATGCGGACATCGTCGCCTGTATCGGCGCGGATACGGCCTCAGCCGACACATTCGCGGACCTGGTCAGGAATTTCAGCAGGTTTTCAAGCGATGCCGCGTTCCCTTACGGCGCGGGTGGCCCGAATACGGTTTTCGCCATGATTACCCGCCACTACATGGAGAAATACGGGGCAGAGCGGGAAGATTTCGGCCGCGTCTGCATCGCCCAGCGGGAGAACGCCCTGGCCGCCGGCACCGCGGTGTTCAACAAGCCGTTATCCATGGAAGACTACCTGAATGCCCGTCCCATCAGCGAACCCCTGCACCTGTTCGATTGCGTCATGCCGGTTGCCGGCGCGGAAGGTTTCCTGGTCATGACGGTTGCCCGGGCCGAGACCCTGCAATTACCCTATGCGCACATCCTGGCTGCAGGAGAGCGGCATAATGCCTGGTCTGACGACGACGTACATTTTCGCGGCGGATGGAGTCTGTATCGCGAGCAGATGTACGAGCAGGCTGAACTTGGCCCCGGTGACATGGATTTTCTGCAGACATACGATGACTACCCGGTGATATCCATGATCCAGATGGAAGACCTGGGTTTTTGTGAAAAGGGCGGAGCAGCCGAATTCGTCCGGACCCGGCCGTTGACCTGGAACGGCGGGGGCCTGCCCCATAACACCTGCGGCGGGCAACTGTCGGCAGGACAGGCCGGCGCTGCCGGTGGTTTCCTGGGTACGGTTGAAGCGATCCGGCAATTGACCGAAACCGGCCTGTCCAACCAGGTCGCGGGCGCCAGGCACGGCATGGCAAGCGGATATGGCATGGTCAATTATGACCGCTGTTTATGCACCAGCGCGGTAATCCTGGGGAGGGGAGGGGAATGACGGGGAACACGATACCGCCGGCCGCACGTTCACGCCTCTGGCAGCAGGTCAACGAAGCCGCGGCAGAGGGCATGTTCAGGCTGCAGGTCTGCACCAGGTGTGACAAGGTACAGTACCCGCCACAGGAATTCTGCAGCCGTTGCCTGTGTGATGAATTGTCCTGGGAGACCGTCAGCCCCATGGGTAAAATACTGTCCTGGACCCGTTCCCGGGCCAGCACCAGTGAGTTCTTCAGGGATAAATCTCCCTTGAATATCGGGCTGGTCAAACTGGACTGCGGTCCGGTAATGGTCACCTACCTGGCCGCGTCCTGCCTCCAGACCGGGAGCAGGGTGCAGGTCACAGGCAAACAGGATAAGTCCGGCCAGGCAGTTTTTTTTGCTGCGCCTCCGGATGAGGAACCGGCGGCTGATTTTAACAACATAGTAATGGAAGAGGTGAAACATGAGCGGAAATAATAAAGTGGTCGTCATTACCGGCGGCAACCGGGGCATCGGCGCCGATATTACCAGGCGATTTCTGGATGGCGGTTACCAGGTGGTCAACATCTCCAGGCAAACCCCGGAGTTTTCCGATGAACGCCTGGTCAACTACACGGCCGATCTGGCGGACACTCAGGCAACACTGGAAGTGGGAGAGGAGATAGCGGGACAATATGCGGTAACCAGCTTCGTTCACAACGCCGGGGTAATCCGCCCGGATTTACTGGAAGACGTGAAACTGGAAGACCTGGACTACCTGACCCAGTTGCACCTGGGCAGCGCCATCACGCTGGCGCAGCAGTTTATTCCGGCCATGCGCAGCGCGCAGTTCGGGCGCATCATCCTCATATCTTCCCGCGGCGTACTGGGCCTGGTCACCCGAACAAACTATGCAGCTACCAAGGCAGGCCAGATCGGCATCACGCGCACCTGGGCGCTGGAACTGGCAAAAGACGGGATTACCGTAAACTGCGTTGCGCCGGGTCCCATTGTCACGGACATGTTCCACGAACTGGTGCCGGAAGAGAGCGAACAGAAAGACAGGATCGCGCAAAGCGTTCCTGTGAAACGCCTGGGAACGCCCGAAGACATAGGTCGTGTGGTCACTTTTTTATGTGAGGAAGACAGCGGTTTTATCACCGGACAGACCTGGTACATCTGCGGCGGCGCCAGCCTGGGCTCGCTGGCCCTGTAACGCGCATTGGCGCTTCAATTCAGACTATTTTTGTCTGCCGTCCCTGCCAGTAGGGCGCGCGCAACCTGACCTTATCGACCTTGCCGGTTGCCAGGCGTGGCAGTTCTTCCACAAAATTGATTTTTTTCGGTTTCTTGTAGCTGGCGATCAATGTCCGGCAGTGCTCGATCAGGTCGGACTCCGTAGCTTCGCCGGAAGGGACCACGAACGCGCAGACGGCTTCACCCCAGCGCTCGTCGGGAATGCCTATCACCGCGCATTGTTTAACTGCCGGGTGTTGTTCCAGCGCGATCTCCACTTCCCTGGGGTATATATTCTCGCCGCCGGAAATGATCATGTCCTTTTTTCGGTCAACGATAAACAAAAAGCCTTCCTCATCAAGATAACCAATATCTCCCATGTTCAGCCAGCCATCGCTTACGGTCTCTCCAGTCGCTGCCGGATCATTCCAGTATTCCTGCATGATATCCGGGTGACGCACGACGATCTCTCCCGGTTCACCGGCGCCTGCAACAGTCCCATCGGACTTGACGATTTTGATCTCAACCCCGTCACAGGCCTGGCCGGCCGATAATAACCGGCGCTGCTGGGCGGCTGTTCCGTCCGGCTGATGTTGTGATTTTGTCAGGTTCGAAATGGAGCTGCCTTCGGTGGATCCGTATTGCTGGATAAAAACCGGACCAAATACGTCCAGCGCCTTTCTTAACAATATCTCCCGTATCGGCGCGGTGGAGTAGAAGATGGTCTTTATCCGGGCCGGATCACGGGTTTCCGCATATTCATCGGCAAGCAGCATTTCTATCATGGTAGGGACCAGTTGCAGGGTGGTAATCCGCTCTGTGTGCAGGGTGTCCCAGACAACAAGCGGATTAAATTCCCGTTGCATGTAAATTGTCGCGCCCTGCAGGTGATGGGCAAGTTGCAGGAATTTTGCGCCGACATGAAACAGGGGCTGGACCAGCAGGAACCGGTCAGCGCGGGTGATCTCCGCTACGTCGCTTATTACCTGTGCAGTCCCATACTGGGCGGATTGACTCAGCACGGCGCCCTTGGGATTGCCCGTTGTCCCGCTGGTATGGACGATATATACGGGGTCCCCGGGTGACGGCAGCGTACCCGGCGCATCGATTTCCCCGCCCTTGATGAAGTCCTCATAGGAGACGGCCCATTCCGGTAAACCTCCCTGATCGATCTGCACATACAAAGTGCCGGCAGTCCGTATCTCATCAACAACGGGTAGAAATTCCGAGCCATAGAACAATACGGACGGCGTGGTGTTATCGACTATATAGCTGATCTCTGATGCAGTAAGGCGGTAGTTTACCGGCGCAGCAATAAATCCCGCCAGTTCGCAGGCGCCGTATATTTCCAGGTATTCCGCACAATTGCGGGACAGGATGCCAATGCGGTCCCCGCGCCGACAGCCGGCCTGCTTCAGTGCGCCGAGCAGTTGCCGGACCCGGTTTGCATGTTGCAGGAATGTATATTTCCTGCCCTGGTCGATAATTGCCGGGTGATCCGGGATCAGCTCGGCGTTACCGGGAATAATATTTGCTACGATTCTATTCATTATCCGGCCTCTAAGGGGAGGGGACAGACCCCCGCCTACAACATGCGGGGGCATGTGTAAATCTACCCCCTATACCTGCCCCCCCAAAATCAATACCAGGTAGAAAACCGCGAACAATGCCAGCGCCCAGATACAGGCTACGCTGTAGCGGGTCAGACCCGGTGCGGGTCTCATCGTTGCCGGCACGTCCGCCGAGTGCATGGACCGGTGGATCAACCAGGCCAGCACCGGCGCGGTAAGAAAAGCCAGGGTAGTGGCGATGTCAATCAGTGTTTTAAAGGACTGGATATAAAACAACAGGATGGACAGGGATATCAGGATCATCGCCAGGATCGAGGCCAGGTAGATTCTGAAGTGCAGTTTTTCCGGCAATTGTTCTTTCCTGAAGCAACTCACCAGTGCGCAGACCGTGCGCGGGTAACCGTCGTGGATTACCAGCACCGTGGACAGCATGACCGCGAACGCAGCAACGGCAATGATCGGCTTGGTCCACTGTCCCAGGAGAGAAGTATATATGCTCACCAGTTGGGCTGAAAACTCGGCGGCGGAAGATGAGAACTGCTGGCCGGACCCGTGCATCACGGCCGTCCCGAGCATCAGGAAGCAGATCGCGGTCAACAGGGTCGAGAAATACCCGACGTGGTAATCCAGTTTTACCTCTCGTCCGGACAGTTTGTCCTGTTTGTCCTTTTCCAGCACCCACAATGATTGCCAGATACAGGTTTCAAAAGGCGCCGGCATAAAACCAATCAATGCCGCCAGGAACAGAACCGATGACCTGTTCAAGACATTGGGAGTGAGGATATCGGCCTGTCCCCATTCAATCAGGGGCGCGGCCAGCGCCGTTGCCGCCAGGGTCGAGATAAACAGGACGAGGAGCAGAACCTTTGTAACGCTGTCCAGCCATCGATACTGTCCGGCTGCCAGGCAGGCGCCGGAAAAAACACAGATACCGGCAGCGACCACCGGGATAGGCAGGTCCAGGTCAAAACTGATAACCGCCAGTCCGGATGTCACCAGGACAACTGCCGCAAACCCAGTGAACATGACACAGAATATCACCACTGCGCACAGCAGCACCGCCCATGTCCCCTGTCTGCGGAAACCGGTCAGCAGGTGCTGTCCTGTGGCATGGGCGTATTCATGACCGAAGCGGAAAGTCGGATACTTCATCACAAAAGCCAGCAGGATAAACAGCAGCAGGTCCATCCCGTACAAGGCGCCGGCGCGGGTCGACTGTACCAGGTGGGAGACCCCGATAGCTGCCGCAGCCATCAAAAGACCGGGGCCGAGAACAGTGAACAACCTGCGTTCCAGTTTCATCCTGTTATCCTGACCAGAGCTTTTGTAGAGCTTCGCAGTCGTTGAGGAGGCATTGCCGGATACATATATCCGTTTTGCGCCTCTTCTTCAGCGTAGGAGATATTCGCCCATTTCATGTGCGACAAGCGCTGGTTGCTCGTATAACAGAAAATGCCCGCCGGTCAACACGCGGCACTCCGCACCGGGGATCAGTTTGAGCATTTGTTCGAAGCCAACGCCGCTTGCGCTGGGGTTTACCGGGTTCATTATATCCTCGTCAGCGCCGACTAATAATGTCTCTGCTCTTATATTTGGCAAGGCATTACTTAAATCCACCCCTTGCGAGGTGCCTTTTACATCTTTGCCAAAGCTTTGGAGCGATCCGGGTTGAAAGGATCGTTCGAACGCCGCTATCACTTCATTTTTATCATCACGGTCCCAGAATGCCCTTGAAAAACCCTGCAGCATGACCAGTTCCAAAAATGCGTCGGCGCCGCCATTCCGAGCCGCTGTAATCCACGTCTGTCGCATCGCAAGTGCTGCGCGATCGAGACGCGCAATTGCCAGTGAAATAATCAGGCGCTGGATCAGCGCCGGGTATTCGGCGGCAAGCGCCATCGCAATTCGTCCGCCCATGGAGGTGCCATGGACATGGACCGGACCGCAATCAAGCGCTTTTATGGCCGCAGCAGTATCTGCTGCGTAACTGATCGGGTCTCGATCATGTTCAGCCGGCGAACTGTCTCCATAACCCGGCAGGTCGATATCGATAACTTCGAATTCCGTTGCCAGCAATGGTGTCAGAAGATCAAAATTTCTGTGCCCGGTTCCGACGCCGTGAATTTGAAGCAGCTTCGGCCCTCTGCCTGTAACCCGAATGGCAACGGTCCCGCGCGTTGTTTCGAGTAAACGCTGTTCGCCAAACGCAGTGGTGCCTGCTTCACTCATGAAGATGAAAGCTCGATATCCCACAAAACTGAATCGGCTTCACAGGCGACCTCCATCTCCAACAGCGTACCGCAACCGGGACAGACGAACTGGCGAAGTTCGATGCCGGCATCAACATAAAGGCCGGGGTCATTCATCATGGAACCAGCAGCAGAAATCGGAAGGCGGCGCTGTATCACGGCGTCCTTATAGTTTTCAGTCATGCCGCAGATGGCGGTATCACACATTCGGCAATGCATCCTGGTGTCATTCTTATTTTTTCCGGATACTTCTGCGGCCGGCCTCAAAACAAGGTATTCGGAGACCCTGTACCCATCGCTTTCCTGTATGGTTCTGGGCGGTGGTCTGCCGATTCGCTCAGTGCGTATCCGCAAACGGCGGGCATCTGTTTTAACGATATCCACACCGGTGTCATTATCAATCACAACGCCGTAAATTTCAGTTGCCGCCTCACGACTTACATAGCCCAACTCGACATCTTCCAGTATCCGTTCAGGCTCCCGAAGAAGCGGGTCACCGTAACCGCCTCCGGCACTGAGTCGAAATTCATGGACATCCGTAGGTCCCTGGCGCAGGTTATTCATCTTGGGTTGCACGGTAGTCAAGTCACCATCCAGACTCTCCAGAGAATCGGGAATAACGCCGTTTGCAAAGAAGTCCCGCACATTACTGTTACGCTTTTCAACAATAAGATTCGCGGCTCCGGGGTAACCCCCGAAGAGTCCTCCCGAGGTCGGTATTGCAAATCCACACGCCGACACATCGTGTCTGATGACGTCAGCACCGTGGGTAATCTGTGCGGCGACAGGCCCGACACCCCGTGCCCACCGTCCCGCACCGCCAGAGTCCTTCAGCTCGCTTCGATAGAGGAATAAAATTGGACGGTCCTGTTCTTCGGTTTCAGCGTCCGGCATACGCGTGCCGTAGGACCATAGAGTTCCTCCGGTGGGAATGCCGTCATTAAGCGCGAAGCCTCCCAGAGCGCCGGCAGGGATCTCCATGTGTAACCCGCCCCATGGTTCTCCATGCTGGTTAATGCCCGACATCCCGCTGATCGGCGCATTACTGGAGCCGCCCGAGGCGCAAATGCTTGCTCGCTGATTCTCATCACTGATCATCATCTTGCCGAGAACCTGCGCTGTAAGCGATACTGTCAGCATGATGACGAAGTTGGTACTGTTGGCCACTGCCCCGGGAAATTCTGCCGTACACAGGGAACCGGGCGGCGCGTCGAAGCGGATGCGCCGTAACGGACCGCCTAACGCACATTGCAGATCATGCAGCAAGGCGTTCGTTACTGCATTGATGACACCTGCGCGCCATCCGGCAAAGCTGGAGTTCAAACAGCCAACCTGTGCATGGGTACCTTCGGTTTCAAACACCAGGCTTGCTCCTGTCTTGCGCATCGTCAGGACCAGCGGGTAGATACCGCGATCGCCAGGCAGCGCCTGTTCCAGATAACCCCTGGCCCGCCAGGTACCATCCGGAAGTTTCGATAATCGCTTGGTGAATGTCTTCTCGGCATGATCGATAATCCGCCGCATCACACCCTTGACGACCCCGGCGCCATAGCGGTTGACCAACTCCAGGATCCGTTTCTGCGCCACCAGGTTGCCCGAGACTGCAGCACGCAGATCAAGGCCGAGCATGCCGGGCAGCCTGGATTGCCGGAGATACATCTCTTCGAGATCCTCGCGAAGACGGCCTTGTTCAACAATCCGCACAGGTGATATTCGCACCGGTTCGTAAAAGGAATCCCTCGCTTCCGGGCTCATGCCCCCCGGTGTCACACCTCCGACGTCATTCTGATGCATGGTATTCACGGTCCAGCAGAAAATCCTGCCTTCCACGAAAACAGGACAAATCAGTGTCACATCCATTTGGTGGGTTGCGCCTATCCAGGGATCATTGCTGAGAAACATATCACCTTCCCGGATCCCCGGATTATCGGCCAGGTTATCCATCACCCATCTGGTGGCCAGGTCGGCGGCTGAAGTAATAATCTGGACGTAAGGTCCGGCAAATACGTATTCGACATCCTCGGTAAGGATGCAGGGATTGAGGTCGCGTCCATGAGCGACGATCAATGACCCGGAAGTTCGAATCAGCGTAGTGCCGTGTTCGATGTTGATGTTCCACAAATTGTTCTTGATGACTTCAAAAGTAACCGGGTCGATTGTTTCCGCGGTCTCGGTATG
This sequence comes from Gammaproteobacteria bacterium, assembly GCA_965220815.1. Taxonomy (GTDB): domain Bacteria; phylum Pseudomonadota; class Gammaproteobacteria; order Eutrophobiales; family Eutrophobiaceae; genus JAAXHV01. Next base: position 3,128,037 of record OZ244846.1, on the reverse strand, counting down.
AAGCTCCAACTCGATGACTGGCGGGCTGCTGTTCACGGTTTCAGGAACTGCCGTTTCTGAAGTGCTGGTCATTTCGTTTACCTGTGTTATGTGGATGCAGATTGTTCAGACATGAATATGCAAATCGCCGGACAGGGTTACTTCCAGTGATTGTCCCGGGTGGACCGGTATCGTCGTAATGCCAAGTTCGAGAATTGCCGGCCCGTCAATATGCTGTCCCGCCACCAGCCCTTGCCCGGGAAACACCGGCGTCTCTTCGAAGCCGCGAACAACATCCCAGCATACAGCGCGCATCGAGGTCTGGGAAAATTCTGTTCCGTCTCCGCTGCTGACAGGACCGGGCAGTTTCAGTTCGGTATTTGTTCCAGGCGCCACAGCCTGTACCCGCACGGCAGTAAGTTGTACTCCTGCCTCCCGATACGCGGTGCCTGAACCGAATATTCGCTCATATATCTCACCGAAACTTGATGGAATCCTTTCAATTGCCCGCGCATCCAGTTCAGCTTCAAGGGGGACTTCCAGTACGTGGGCTTGCATTCCATACTTGAGATCGGCGAAACGTTGTAGCGTGATACCGGATTCTGCTGCACCGAATGTCACGAGTCGCGCTATTGCCTGCTGTTCAAGCGCCTTAAGTTCTGTCTCCAGCTCATTTGCCGGTATGGGCAGATTCCTTATCAGAGAGCGTTCGACCACAACGGAAAGATCTGCGGTGGCAGCGCCATAGGCAGACCACACCGCTGCCAGACTGCCGCGCGGGATCACCACGCGGGCAACACCCAGTTCGCGGGCAAGGGCCGGGGCATGCAGCGGTCCCGCGCCGCCGTAAGCGCAAACCACAAAGTCGCGCGGGTCGTATCCGCGGCCTATGGTAACCTGGCGCACCAGGCCTGCCATCTGCGCATCGACGATTCTGATAGCGCCATGAGCAGCCTGTATCGTGCTCATCCCGAGCTTCGATGCGACTTCCCTGTCGATAGCGTCATGGGCGCATTCGGGTTTCAGTTTCATCCTGCCGCCCAGGAAGCGTTCGGGGTCGAGAAATCCGGTGACAACATTGCAGTCGGTGACCGTAGGCTGAGCGCCCCCCCTCCCGTAACAGGCGGGACCCGGCTCTGCGCCGGCACTCTTCGGCCCAACCCGCAGCGATGTTCCCAGTTCATCAACCCAGACAATGCTCCCCCCGCCACTGCCTATAGATTGAATTTCTATGGTGGGAACGGAATATTCATATTGATGGATGACGCTGATATTCGAACGCAGGGGGCTGCCGCCGACAATCAACGACACGTCGAACGTCGTTCCGCCCATATCGATGGCGATGACATTATCTGCCAATGCCGCGCTCGCCATTGTTCCGGCGACGGGTCCGGAACCGAGAAGCCGCACCGGGTTACGCCCGGCTTCTTCGGTGGAAACGGAACCCCCTGTGCTTTGCAGCACGCTCACCGTGCTTCGATATTTTGCAGCCGTTTCCCGCTCAAGCCTGGTAAAGTAATCCTGGACCATGGGGCCAACAAAGGAGTTGATGACGCTTGCTACAGTACGGGCATATTCACCTGTGCGCGGGGCAATCTCGCAGGAAATGGAAATGTAGGCGCCCGGGCATTCTTCTTCAACGATCTCGCGCAACCTCCGTTCGTGTATCTCGTTGACAAATGACCAGAGCAAACAGATAGCGAACGAAGATGCCCCTGCGGAACTGAGTTTGCGTATGACATCCCTGGCTCTTTCCTCGTTCAGTTTGACAACGACGGTACCGTTGCAATCAATACGTTCATCAATCTCACCAATCATCTGCTTTGAGACCAGCGGCGCCGGTTTCTTCAACAGGTGTATATTGGTGATCTGGTCTTCCGGCAACCCGGCTATATAGCCCCGGCCCTGCATGATGTGGATGGTGTCCCTGAACCCCCGTGTGGTCAGCAATGCTACCGCCGCTCCTGCACGTTGTACTACGAGATTTGTTGCAACCGTTGTTCCGTGAACTATGCGCTCGATAGCCAGGTCATTGTACCCATCGAAAGCGGCTTCGGTGAGGACTGCGTCGATGCCGTCCAGGAAACAGTCTACCAGGTTCGCCGGCGTGGTCGGAACTTTGGCGCTCCACATCCTGCCATACTCATCCGATGCAACGACATCGGTGAACGTGCCGCCAATATCGACTCCGAGCTCTATAGCCATGTTTTTGAAAGGCACTTCGTTAACGCGGCCAGAGTCATTTACGCTCTCTTCATCAGCGGAGTTGCGGGATTACTTCAGCGGCGAAAACCTGCGTCGCTTCGCGCTGCTTGTCCCGGTTCATTCCCGGCCAGTATAAGCGAGCTATGAAATGAAACTCAATTCCGGCAGCCTCCTGGTATTGCCTGAGTTTTGCCACCACATCATCCGGCGTGCCTGCCAACGCGCTGGCGCGCAGTGAAGCAGCCTGTTGTGGAGAAAACGGTGGCGCTTTCTGCGGCGGGCCAGTGCGTCCGCGTGCATGCGCCATGTCCGCATACTTCCTGTAGGTGTAGTGCATATGCTCAGCCAACTGTTCCCATGCGTTCTGCTGCTTCGTCACGAAAGTCGGCAAAAACATACTCGCTGTAAAACTGCCGGGAGCGCGGGCGGCCTCTTCGAAACCATCCCGTATCCAGGACATTTGCCTGCGAAAATATCCAGGAGTAAATGCTTCGTCAAAACTACCGCTGGAAATGAACCCGTCTGCGATCCTCCCCGCACGACGCACCGCCGGTTTCGCCGTGGCGCCGATCCAGATCGGTATGCCTCCGGACCGTGCCGGTTTGGGCCGGACCGAGACACCCGGATAACTGGACACGTTGCCCCCGGTAACGAGACCACCTGACCATGCCTGCCGCAGGACAGTTACCGTGTCCTCCAGTACGTGGTGCCGGTTTCTCAAAGACACATGCAACGCTTCAAATTCTTCCGGACGCCAGCCCTGGCCAAGCCCGAGAATGAAACGGCCATTGGAAATCAGGTCAACGGTTGCACTGTCTTCCGCCAGCCGCAAGGGTTCGTACAAGGGCGCCAGCGCAACGGCTGTCCCGATTTCTATCCGGTGTGTACGTGCGGCGATCGCTGCACACATGGGCAATACCGATGGCAGATAGCCATCGTCTACGAAGTGGTGCTCCGATACCCAGACGGAATCGTAACCCAGGGCCTCGGCTTCGACGGCAAGTTCTATTGCTTCCTGGTAACGATCAGCCTCACTGCGCCTGTCACCTGCATAGGTCTGGCACGAGATCAGGCCGTAACCAAACTTCACAGGTTTGCTCCAACGACTGCGCCCTGTTTATTCGATATAGCTATGAAACAGGTTGTCCGGATCATGCTTCAATGCCAGGTGTTTCAGCTTGCTGTGGTTTACATGTGAAAAAGAATTAACGCGCCTCGACGGTATATCCACGTAATTACTCTCATTGATGTAATGTCCTTTTGTATGCGGTTCGAGCAACTGCATTGTCTTTCTGACCCAGTGATTATTGCGGCTGTCATCATCAGGACTTGTCCAGATTGCATAGCAGGCGAGATAGACGGAACCGATCATTGAAAATGCTGCATCGGGTAGTTTCCTGGTATACGGTTTCCAGAGCAACAATATTGACGATTTGCCGGACGGCATTGCCCTGACATGCTCAACCAGTTTACCGACCAGTTCACCCGGCTCATCATCGGACCAGAGGGCATCAACGTCCCAGCGCAAACGGGGATAGGCGGTGTCGTCCCACTCATAGAGATCGGCTATCGGTGTCGGTACGAACTCACTCTTGTCTATACAGCCGCCAGGTATGTCATCTCCGGCAAGCGGGGTCAGGGCCGTTCGCGCAATTTCTTCGGTATCTGCAAACACGGAGGCCTGTACGATACAGATCCTGCCTGCCCCTGGTTGTTGCTGCTGTTCCGGGTTGTCTGCGAGTATCAGCAGGGTCTCAACATAATCGGGCATTTGTCTGACCTTTTTGTCCAGCCAGCCAGCAACTGTTTTTGCCTCGCCAACCTCCCATACCAGCGTGGTGGTGAGTATGACCGCCGGATTTTTATATAAATCCAGGGTAAAGCCGGTGACCACAGCAAAAAAGTCAGGTCCTGCGCCTCTGGCCGCCCAGTAAAAATCGGCATTCCTGTTTTCGTCGGCGGTGATCAACTCTCCCGCCGCGGTAACAACTTCAACCTCGCGAATATTGAAACAGGCCATGCCGCCCCAGGCTTCACCATTCCAGCCCAGGCCGCCACCGAGCAGAAATCCACCCAGAGGGACGTTGCCGCAGTGCGCTGCAGGAAAACTGAAACCGTGTTCGGCGATGTTTTTGAGAAAATCCACGGAGCGCGCTGCCGGTTGCACTCTTGCTGTTCCGGTTTCTTTATCGACGGAGATATCCTGGAGATAAGACAGGTCCAGCATCACCATGTCATCCTGTAAAAATGATGAATAATAACTGTGCCCGCCACATCGCACTGATATCTTTTTGCCGCTTGCCCTCGCGTACCTGATGGTTTCAATTATGGGAACCTCTATAAATAGACCATTTCAGGTCTGATCAGGTTCTTTTTCAATATATTTATATGTGGTAAGGTGATCAGGGCCTTCAATCATCTCGCCAGCGCCCTCATCGCGCCGTTTTATGACCCTCAGGGGTCGTTCTGACACCGTTTTCTGCCCGTTCTCCGTCAAGCAGGCGCACTGACCCCTTGCAGGTAACACAATCGTCGCATGTTATACACCAGGTTCATCATGCCGATGGCCAGGGCACTGCGCTTGAGCCCGATGCAGCGTATCAGCTTGGTCCGGGTCGCGCACTGCGCCCCGAACACGTGCTCCACCCGCACCCGTATTTTTGCCCTGCTGCGGTTGCCCTGCTTCTCCCGGTCCGTCAACGGCTGGTTGCGGCTGCCCTTGCGCTGAATGTGACTGCGGTAGTTCTTCTCCCGCAAACGTGCCTCCTGCTCCCTGGAACGGTACGCGCTGTCCGCCCAGATGGCTTTGCTGGTATTGTCCTCATCCAACAGCTTATCGAGCAGTTGCGAGTCATGCACGTTGGCCGGCGTCACCGCAAAGCTGCGTATCAGCTTGTGCTCATGGTCCGCGTTCACGTGGTTCTTGTACCCGTAATGATTCTTGCCGTGTTTCTTCGTCCAGCGCGCCTCCACGTCCTTCTGGCGCCGTTTGGGCTTGGCTTGCTCCTCGTCCCACTCGGCCGGTACCTCCCCGGCCTTGAGCTTTGCATTCTCCTCGCGCGTGTTGCGCTGCACCGGCGCCGGCACCAGCGAGGCATCCACCAACTGCCCCTTGCGCGCCCGGTACCCCAGGCCCTGCAACTGCCCGGTAAAGTGGGTAAACAACTTATCCATCAACCCCCGCTGCACCAACTGCTCCCGAAACGCCCAGAACGTCTTCGCATCCGGCGCCCTGTGCACATTGTCCAACCCCATGAAACGCTGGAAACTGCGCCGGTCCTCAACCTGGTATTCCAACTGCTCATCGCTCAAGCCGTATAAATGCTGTATCACCAGCCCCTTGAACATCAGCACCTCGTCCCGGCGCGGGGCGCCCGCATTGCTCTTGCGTTCGGTGGGCCGGATGCGTGCCAATAACGGACGGAATGATTCCCAGTCCACCACCTGGCCCAACTGCGCCAGCGGGTCTTTCAGCTTCGTCAAACGGGCGTCCTGCAAGTCAAAAAAGGAACCGAACAGGTCTTGGGTCTTCTTCATGGCAGCACCTTCAAACAGGAAAATGTGAGTTGAAATCAGTGACCCGTATTATATCATTGTGCTGAATTAATAGAGGTTCCTTTATGTCGTTCACCGATTGTGCCTGTACGATCAGTGCAGGAAACCTGTCCGGTTTAATCATCTGCCAGACAGAAGACTGCCTGATAACCTCATAATTCGAGTCGGTCCTGGAAATAACCCTGTGTCCGATAAGGGTTTTTAACTTCCCGAGAGGCAGTTGCTCTACCGATCTTGCGAGCAAGCGAGAGGAGTAGGTCAGGCTGAACGCAATTAAACCCTGTATGGCGGTAGTTAACCCGTCAAAGAACTGTCTCCTCGAGATACGCCCGGGAGAAACATCTGTCCCTTGTTTTTTCATTATTGTCGCGGATTGAACGCGGAAACCATTTCGGCGGTATCGATAAATTCTTCAAAAGCCACAATTTTTCCGTTTGCGAGCGTATACATATGTACCCAGTTGGATTTATATTCCCGCCCCGTATTTTTGACCCTCATATGCTCATAGCCTAATACGAGCACATTATCGCCGCCGCCGATATATGATTTGATGTTCTGCTCCAACACATCAATCTGCTCAAAGACGATTTCAAAAAAACGGCTGACCCCCGCTTTTCCTTCGAATATCCCCGCAAATGGTATCTGATCGGAACTGCCCGGATGCGTCCAGACGATACCGTCGCCCATATCTTTCAGAACTGCCTCCATGTCCCCTGCTGCAAATCCGGCATATACATTTTTAACAATCCGGAGATTAGTCTCTTCTGTTGCATCGATAAGATCTTCATCAGTCGGCAGTACAGGTGGGCTGATCGAAAAGGATAAAGCAATAATCAAAATCAATAAGGGAATACTTTTATTCATCTTGCCGGTTCCGGTTGGAGAATTTTTTGTATAACCAACTTACTCTATCTCCGTTAGAATATATCAGCAAACAGAGAAATAACAGCGCAAATCAATTACCCGGCTATGAGTAAGATGCTCGAACGATTTATTTCTGTTTCTTCGGAAGAAGAAGCCCTGGCGCAACTGAATGCCCACGGTGAGGAGTTGCAAATTCTTGCCGGCGGCACGGACCTGATGGTTCAGCTTCAACAATCCGGGCAAAGGACACGGCGCTTGCTGCATATCGAGAAGATTCCGGGGTTACAAAAAATTTCCTGCAACGGCGAAACAGGTATCGGAGCGCTCTGCACTCATCGCCAGATAGTGGAATCCACCTTGTTGGCGCATTACCGGTCCCTGCGCCAGGCCGCGGCGCAAGTCGGGGGTTGGCAGACACAAATGGTGGGCACGCTTGGCGGGAATATCTGCAATGCATCGCCGGCTGCCGATACCTTGCCTCCTTTGCTGGTACACGATGCCAGGATAACTCTTGTCAGCCAGGCGCGCGGTTCACGGGTCGTTGACCTTGAAAAATTCCTGCTGGGCCGCCGGCATACGGACAGGCATCACGATGAACTGGTATCAGGCATTACCCTTTCCCAACCTCCGGAGCGGGGTAGCGACATCTATATCAAGGTCGGCAGGCGCTCGGCCACGGAAGTAGCCATTGCCGGTCTGGCTGCCTGTGTGGCGCTGGACGAGCATCGCAGGCTGGTCGAAGATGTGCGTCTGGCCGTATGCTCCGTTGGCCCCGTGCCGAAACGCCTGTATGAAATCGAAAACCTCATAAAAGGGCAGGAGATAAGCGGCAGCCTGCTGGATGAGGCAGGGGAGATGCTGCTCGAATTTATCGAACCCATCGATGATGTCAGGGCCTCGAAAAAATACCGCGCGATGGTCGTGCCCCGGGTTTTGCGAGAGGCCATAACCTGTTGCGCACAAAACGCATCCGGATGACTTAGATCATGAAATTAACCTTCAAAGTCAACGGGCATCCCGAACGGCTGGAACTGGAAGGCCATGAAACCCTGCTTGATGTCCTGCGTGATGATCTGAACCTTACCGGGACCAAGGAAGGTTGCCGGGAAGGGGAATGCGGCGCCTGTACCGTACTGGTCAATGGCCGAGCCGTTGACTCCTGTATTTATGCGGCCATGGCGGCACAGGATATGGAAATTGAAACGGTTGAGGGATTAGCAACAAGCGACGGATTGAATTCCCTGCAGAATGCTTTTGCCGAGTCCGGTGGTGTGCAGTGCGGCTTTTGCACGCCCGGTTTCCTGATGATGTTGACGGCGCTGCTGGACAAATACCCTCACCCCGACCGGGTACAGGTTCGTGACGCACTGTCGGGCAATATCTGCCGGTGTACGGGGTATGCACAGATTGAAGAAGCTGTTGAAAGATGCATACGGCAGAGAACAATCGAATGAGCCTGTTGGGTGAAAACCTGGTCCGGACCGACGCCGTGGGCAAACTCACCGGTGAAGCCAGGTATACGGTTGATTATGACGGCAAGGACCTGCTCCATGGATCCCTGCTGCGGTCGCCGGTGCCGGCCGGCCTGATCAAAGCCATTGATACAACCGTGGCAGAGTCATTACCCGGGGTAAGGTGCGTTATAACGGCAAAGGACGCGCCTGATGCGCGCGCGGGGTGGGTGCTGCGTGAGCAGGCCCTGTTTGCCAGGAAGCAGGTACGCTTTGAAGGCGAAGTCATCGCCGCTGTTGCCGCTGATACGCCTGAACAGGCAAGGGAGGCTGTCGCTGCAATAATACTGGATTTGGCAGAGACGCAGGCAGTAGGCGACATGAAAACCGCGCTCGCAGAAAATGCGCCCCTCGTGCACCCGGAATGGAAATCCTACCAGCCTGTCAGTGGCGAAGATTACCCGCGCCATGGCAATATCGCATCCGAACTGGTGGCGGATGATGATGCTGTCGATGTTGCATTTGAAAATGCCGATCTCATCGTGGAAGACGAATTTACCAGCAATCGCCAGTACCAGGCTTATATTGAACCCAAGAGCGCCGTTGGAATTTACCGGGACGGCCGCTATACCATCCATACGGGCCATCAATATCCATTTAATGTCAGGGACCGAGTCGCACAATATCTTGACGTGCGTCCTTCGCAGGTTCGCGTTATCGGGCATTCCATAGGAGGGGGATTCGGCGGAAAACTTGATACGGGTCTTGAACCCTACGCCGCGATCCTGTCGAAATTCAGCGGGGGAAGGCCGGTAAAAATAGTTAACAATCGCACCGAAGATATATTGACCTGTCCCAGTCGTGAAAATGCCGTTATAATAATGCGCTCCGCTCTGGACAAACAGGGAAACCTGCTCGGACGCGAACTCATCTGTCACATGGATAACGGCGCGTACAGTGGTGAAATGGCATTTATGCCAAGCGTTATTTTCCATCTGGCCGGATCCGTCTACAAGGTCGGCAACATACGCGTCGTCGCACGCCTGGTGTATACAAACACCGCGCCGACAGGCGCCATGCGCGGGGTCAGTGGCGTTTATTTCTGTGCTTTCCAGGAACGGCATATGGATCATATTGCCGATGAACTGGGGGTTGACCGCCGCGAATATCGGCTTCGAAACCTGGTCGGGAATGGTGACACCCTGTTGAGTGGACAGGTACTGGACGATGCCGATTTATTGCGGAAAGGACTCGAAAAAATGGAAGAAGCTGCACCCTGGTCACAACTGAACGATAATAAAAAGCCCTGGCATGGCATCGGCATCTGCGCGGGCACCTGGATAACCAATTCAATGCCGGGTTCCGTGCAGTTGATTCTGAATGAAGACGGAACGGTGACGGTAGTTACCGCCGCCACCGACAACGGATCAGGCGCCGTATCCATGGGCATCACGCAGATAGTCGCCGAGCATTTTGGCCTCCCCACCGACGATATCGTGGTAACCATGCCGGATACCGATGTTGCCGCGTACGATGGCGGTTCCCAGGGAAGCCGTACCACGCATATCGTCGGACGCGCCGCCGGCATTGCGGCAGACGAGTTGAAAGGGATGATATTCGATGTGGCCTCCGGCATGCTGGAAGCCGGCAGGGACGATCTGGAATTGGTCAACGGACAGGTCGGTGTCGTCGGGTACCCGGATTCCCGCATTTCTTTGGGAGATATCGCAATGACTGCAACATGGACCCGCGGCCCGTTGTCTGCCAGCGGCAGTTACACAACGGCGCCCGTTCCATACAATCCCGGTTGTGCCAGCGGCATGCTGTTTCCCTTTTTCCCGACACCGACATATCATGTTCATCTCGCTGAAGTCGAAGTGAACCCGGTAACCGGGAATGTGCGCGTTGTGCGCTATGTTGTTGTCCAGGAAGTCGGACGGGTCATCAATCCCGCGGGTGTCAGGGGGCAGATACAGGGCGCCGTGGCACAGGGTATCGGACATGCACTGTATGAAAGTTTACGCATCAGGGACTCCCGCTACCTGGAAAGATCTCTGGAAGCCTACCGGTTACCCCTCGCGGTGGATATGCCCGAAGTGGAAATCATTACCATGGAGCACCCTCATGCTCTCGGTCCTTTCGGCGCAAAAGGCGTTGGGGAACCGGCGATAATATTGGCTCCCGCCACCATCGCCTGTGCGGTCAGCGACGCGATTGGCAGGCCGTTCAACAGGATACCGATAACCCCGGAAGAGGTGCTCGAAGCCATAGTCGAGAAGGAAAAACAGCGTTAACCCAAGTTTAACATTTTCCGCCTGTCGGGACGGGGAATCAGGGTGATTTTGGCGGGTTTTCGGTCGTAACCCATTGATTTATGGTAAGGGGGGAGTAGTGTAGTGCCATAATATTTATTTTCTTGTTGACTCGCTCCGCCACCCCCGGTATCCTCTCCCCTATGTTCATCCGGCGCACCAAAACCCGCGCCACCACCACCGGCGAGGCCTACTACACCCACCGCCTGGTGCGTTCCGAACGCATCGGCGAGAAAGTGCGTCAGCGCACGCTGCTCAATCTCGGTCGCCACTTCGACGTCGCCCGCCAGGACTGGCCCGCACTGTGCCAGCGCATCGACGCGCTGCGCGCCGGTCAGATGGCCCTGTACGCCGATGGTCCGCCGGCGCTGGAGACCCATGCCCGGCACATCGCCGAACAGTTGCTCGCCCGCGACCGGGACGCACACCGGGAGACGCCGCCGGGCCGGGACCTGCAGGCGGTAGACGTGGGCTCGCTGGCACTGGTGCGCCCGCGCTCGGTGGGGGTCGAGCACGTTGCGTTGTGGGCCATCGAGCAACTCGGCCTGCGGGCACGGCTGGAAGCACTCGGCATCGGCCCGTCCCTGCGCGCGGCGGCGCTCGGCTCGATTGTCGCCCGTCTGGCGCAACCCGGCTCGGAGGCCGCCGCGGCGCGCTGGCTGCGTGAGCGCAGCGCCCTGGGCGAGCTGCTGGGGGTGGACTTTGAGACTCAGCATCCCATACAGTTGTACCGCGCCTCCGATGCCCTCATGGCGCACCGGGACGCCATCGAGCAGCACCTGTTCGACCAGGCCATGGACCTGTTCACGCTGGCGCCCACCGTCACCCTCTATGACCTCAGCAACACCTACTTCGAGGGCGAGGCGGCCCAACAGCCCAAGGCGCGCCGCGGCCACGCCAAGGACAAGCGCACCGATTGCCCGCTGCTCACCCTGGGGCTGGTGCTCGATGCCAGCGGCTTCGTGCGCCGCTCGCAGGTGTTCGCCGGCAACGTGCGCGAACACCACACCCTGGCCGACATGCTTACCGCACTGGATACGCCGCCCGGCGCCCTGGTGGTCATGGACCGCGGCATCGCCACCGAGGACCGCCTGGCCTGGCTGCGCGAGCAGGGCTACCGCTACCTGGTGGTCAGCCGCGAACGCACCCGGCAGTTCGACCCCGAGGGCGCGGTGCGCATCGAGACCGCCTCAAAGCAGGGCGTGCAACTGCAGCGGGTGCTCGATGAGGACGCCGGCGAAGTGCGCCTGTACTGCTACTCCGAAGCCCGCGCCGCCAAGGAACAAGGCATCGCCGAGCGCTTCGCCCAACGCCTCGAGACCGCCCTCACGCAACTTAACGAGGGACTGGCCAGACCGCGCACCCGCAAACGTATCGACCACGTCCACCAGCGCATCGGACGTATCAAGGAAAACAGCCACGGCATCGCCCAGCACTACGATATCACCGTCGAGACCGACCAGACCGGCCAACGCGCCAGGGCGGTGCGCTTCACCCGCAACGCCCGGCCCGGCTCCCTGCTCACCCACCCGGGCGTGTACTGCCTGCGCAGCAACCGGACCGACTGGGACGAGGACACCCTGTGGCGCACCTACTTCATGCTCACCGACGTCGAGGCCGTGTTCCGCTCGTTAAAGTCCGAGCTGGGCCTGCGTCCCATCTACCACCACAAACCACTACGCGCCGAAGGGCACCTGTTCATCACCGTCATCGCCTACCAGTTGGTGCAGGTGATCCGGACCCGCCTGCGTAAGGCTGGCGAACACGCCAGTTGGACCACCCTGCGCCGCATCCTGGCAGGACAACAACGCATCACCGCCACCTTCCGCCGGGATGACGGGCGCACCCTGCACGTGCGCAAGGCCACCCTGGCCGAGCCGCCGCAGCAGGCAATCTACGATGCGCTGGGCATTGATTCATCACCGGGAGGTGTCCGCAAAAACCTCGTCTGAACCCTTCGACCTGGACCCCGGCGTCCACATGTAGTGCCACTCGGCTGGCCAGATCTTCGTAACTGGCTGATATACAACAAGTTCGTAAAGACCTATGTTAAAGATGGGTTAATGTTTCAGCCGCCGTTGTTCTGATTCAACAGAAAGGACTAACGGCTTACAGGCTATTACAGGCATGGCCCCGAAACGCAATGCCCGCAATCCGGACGCACCTCTGAGTGTATTTTACCTTTAAAAAGAGTAGGTCAGTGTAGCGCCATATACTCTCGGCGGCGCAAAGATCTTCTGTGCGTATCCGAGGTCATGAAAGGTTGCCTGCCGATACAACGTTCTCTTATCGGAAATATTCCTCACGTAGCCACGTAACTCCCAATTCTCGTTGATACCCAGAATGACTAGAGCGTTATGCTTGAACTCATCCTCAAGCAAGGTTGCCGGTTCGCCGAAGTTGGTTGAGTAGCGCTCATCCAGATAGCTCCAGTCCCATTGCAACTCAAGGCTGAAATTTCCCTGCATCGGTACACGGATGTTTATTGCGCCGTTGGCGCTTACGGTTGGCGCCATTGCCATATCGCGATCGGCAATGTAGGTTGGGAAGGGCCCTTTTACGTCCTCTACGTCGGTTTCGAGCAGGCCCACTCCGCCGCGCAGGCGAATGTTATCCGAAACCGCCATATCAACTTCCAGTTCCGCACCATAGGTTGACGCATCGGTATTCTCAACCAGACCACCCAGACCCAGAAAGTTGAATACCTGGAAATCGCTGTAGTCGTAATAGAAAAGTGAGCCGTTTACGCGCAATCGTCCATCCATGAACGACGCTTTCTCACCAATTTCATAGGCCACGTTGGTTTCGGAGTCATAAGGTATCAGACTGGTGTCAGATGCTATCTGGGGTGAGTAGAAGCCATTGTTGAAGCCCCCGGCCTTGCTGCTGCTGGAAATCGACGCATATAACAATACGTTTTCGTTCACTTCGAAGTTGGCCCCGACCCGCCAAGACAGGAGTGTTTCCTTGTACGTGTCCCGGTAAGGGTTCGGAATACCGGGTCCGTCAGGCGGCAAAAAGCAGTTGGACGGGATAGGGAAGCCGGGACATGAACGCAGTGTTGCATTATCGCGTTCATGGAAATTCTTCTTGTCGCGCCCTACGCGCAGTCCGCCGATCAAGGTCCAACGTTCAACGTTATATTCAAACTGTCCGAAGGCCGAATATGACTCGGTCGATTGTGTCCAGTCTCCGGCCAGGGAAATCGGAAAGAAAAAACCGTTGTACAAGCCGGTCTCCGGATCGGTAGCTCCCGGTCCAAAAATAGGAATGTTGAACGTTGCAGTCGGGAAGTTATCCGCATCCTGGTGCATGTAGTACGCGCCAACGGTCCAGGTTAAATTTCCTTCGGTTTTAGCCGCACGCAGTTCTGTGGTTACCCAGTCTGATTCATACGGAAAATCCGCGAAGCAAAGACGATTGGGGCTGGCGTCACAGTCTTCTACCAGTTCGCGGTCCAGTTTGAGGTAACCGGTCAGGGAGGTCAGCGTGATATCGCCAAAGTCCTTTTCAATGCGCGCTAGAATGCTCCAGCCATCCTGATCAAGGGTTTGCGGTTCACTCGTGAACGATTCGTTGCTCGAAGCTATGCCGAAATTTTTCGCGTTATAACCGGCAAAGTCGGTCCCGTCAGGGTCTACGATACCGACGCCGGAAACAGGATCACGGATTATCGGTACGGATCCGTAGTACATGTGCCGGTTCGAAGCGTCGGTGTATTCTCCCTTTATATTGATGCGCCAGTCGTTGCCGGGTTCGAACAGAAGCTGGGCGCGAACGGCATCGGTACCGGCCTGTCCGCCGTTACCCAAATCCGGATCAAGGTTTGATATATAGCCTTTGTTGTGGTGGGACAGGAACGAAACGCGCCCGGCTACCTTGTCGGTTATCGCACCGCCGATACCGCCTTCCGCTTTAATTTCATCAAAGCGGCCACCGCCCAGTGAAATAAACCCCTGGCGTTCGAATGTCGGTTTGGCGGTGACATAATGCACCAGCCCTGCAGTGGCATTTCTGCCGAACAGCGTACCCTGCGGTCCGCGCAGCACTTCCGCCCGTTCGAGATCGAACATGGAGAAATCAACGGCGGGTACGGACACGAGATAGAACTCATCCACGTACAAGGTCACCGGGGCCTCGTGACCTTCACCAAAGTCATTCAGGCCGATCCCCCGCAGGATCACGTTGCCGCTGCTTCCGGGACCATAAGGCATGTAAAGCCCCAGGTTCGGCACTTTTGTGGTGAGTTCGGTGGCCCTCGTCAAGCCGTAGCTTTGCAGGTCGGAACCGGACAGGGCGGAAATTGAAATACCGACTTCCTGCAGGTTTTGTTCACGCTTCTGGGCGGTAACGACGACTTCCTCGAGTATCTGTGCCCATGCATTAGTGCCGGCTGCCAATAATACCGTTATCCCGAAATTCAACAGGTATTTTGTTCTTGTTCGCATCATCGCTTGCTCCCCCATCAGATAAAGGCGAATTCTGTTTTCCTCATCCCATCTTAAAACAACATCATGGAAAACACGATATTTTTTATTTTGATACGCCTGTATTTAAATCTTTTATAATGGTGGCGCTAAAAACGGATTTACTCCTTTCCTGGTTGCACAGTTGTTCAATACAGGGCATAACTGAACTATGACATCGGCAACTAAACGTCCCGGCCCCAGGTTCGGCATCTGGGCGGTTGTCTACGGTACTTCGGCATCACTCCATCACCCGGAAGATCCGCCTGACGCATCATGGGCACGCAACCGGGACCTGGTGCTCGAGGCGGAGGCTCTCGGCATCGACTCCGTACTGGTAGCCCAGCACATCGTCAACCCCTTCGGAGATGAATTCGACCAACTGGAAACCCTGACTTCCTGCGGCGCGCTCGCAGCGATAACGGAAAATATCGAGATTATCGCGGCGATCAAGCCGTACCTGTTCCATCCGGCCGTGTTCGCGAAGATGGCATTGCAACTGGAAGAGATCAGCGAGGGGCGTTTTTCACTCAATTTTGTCAATGCGTGGTTTCGCCCCGAGTTCGAGAAAGCGGGCATCCCTTTCCCTCCACACGATGAACGCTACGTCTATGGCGGCGAATGGCTGCGGGTCGTCAAAAAGCTCATATCAGGCGAGCGTGTGACCGTGGATGGCGACAACTTCAGGCTGGACGGCTACCAGTTTAAACCCGCGGCGCAGTATCGGCCACGTCCGCTACTATACTCGGGCGGGGAGTCCGAGCCTGCGCTTAACCTCACCGTCGAGTTATGCGACACCTGGTTCATGTTCGGGCAACCGCTGGAAGATGTCGCCGGGAAGATCGCCGGAATGCGCAAACGTCCGCGCCGCGGCGCACCACTCAGTTATGGTATTTCGGCATTTCCTTTCGCAAGACCGACACAGTCCGAGGCAGAGGATGCGCTTGCTTATGCCTTTGAACTCCGTGAAAAGGACAGGGAAGTCTATGAGTCTCTGCACAAGAACGCCGACCCGGAAGTTGTAACCTCCAAAGTGATTGCCAAGGTGCCGGGGATCGGTGTCGGTAACGGCACAGGATGTGGTTTCACGGGCTCATACGATGAAGTTGCAAGACACATCGTCGCCTTTCATAATGCGGGCATAGAAATTATCCTGCTTGAATTCCAACCGTTTGAGCGGGAAATGCGGCGTTTCGCAGAGGAGGTCGTGCCGCGGGTGGCAAGACTCTGTTCCTTGAAGTGACTCGCCATGTGTGCACACTACTACAGAGATCCCTGACAAGATGCCAGTAACCCACGCAAAGCTTAGTTCAGGCATTTCCACCTCCTACCGGGAGGCAGGTTCCGGGAATCCCGTCAGCGTTGTCCAGGTCCATGGGTTGGGGACCGGACACAACAATTTCGACCTGTTAACCCCCCACCTGTCGAAACGCCTGCATACTTACGATATCGACCTGCCGGGATACGGCGAGTCCGAATGCGGGCCGGGTGAGCGGGGGATTACTTATTTTGCCGACAGCGTCGCACAATTCATTGAAACCCTTGAACTTGCGCCGGTCCACGTACACGGGACGTCGATGGGCGGGTGCGTTGCAATGGTGCTTGCAGGAAGGCGGCCCGAACTTATCGACAGGCTGGTAATCACCTGTTCCTTCGCAAAATTTGACCGGGCAAGCCATGTCATCTTCAAAACCTGGAGGATAGCCGCCGCAGCCGGTGTTGAAGCGCTGGCCCTGGTCACCAGCCATCAGGGTTTCTCCCGGGGTTTCTGGGACAGGCCAGAGAGCGAAAACACGGTGGATGCGTTTGTCTATGCCCTGCAGGGCATGACGCCCATGGAATTTCTCCGCGACCTTACATTGATAGAAAATGCGGACATCAGCACCGATGCCGCGAACATACGGGCGCCGACCCTCCTGCTCGGCACCGATGAGGATATCATGACGCCGGTGCAATCATCGCCGAGCGGCCTCGGCATGACCGACCTGCATAAATCGATTCCGAATTCGAAGCTGGAAATACTGGAGAACTGCGGTCACTTCATCTCCATCGAACGACCTGAGGAGACGGCCCGGGCAATTGCCGATTTCCTGCTGATTGCGGAATGATGCGCCCCTGTATCAAGGCAATAATTGGAGGGTCGGGATAAAGTCCTTGAATCACGGACGGGTTTTATAGATGATAACAGGATGGTAAAAAACGGTTAAGTTTCCCATGGATAATATTTCAGTTTCCTGGAGCAAGATGCGTTTTTATTCTCTTCTCCTGCTTTTCCTGGCGGGTTGTGATGCGCAACAACCGGCGGATGAACCGGGATCAACTGCAACCTCGTCAAGCGGCAATAATACGTATGTGGACGTCAGCAAGGAGCCCTTGTCGAAAGACATTTTTGGCAAGGTAACGGCGATACCGGAGACGCCGCATCCGCACTGGGTCTGGATTTACGATATTGCGGCGGCCTCGATGCCGGACGGGCGTGCCTACCTGTATGACGGAGACACGGCCAGGGTGCTGGGAATGCTGAATACCGGTTACTCCTTCAACGCGTTGAACATACCGGGCCATTACCGGGAAGTCTATTCGGCTGAAACCTACTATGCCAGGACCACTCGCGGCGAGCGCACCGACGTGGTCAGTATCTACAACCCGTTCAAGCTGACGCCGGTGGCGGAAATAGAGATCCCGGCAAAACGCGTATCCACCCTGCCGAGACTGGCGGATTCGGCGTTGACGGACGATGATCGTTTCATGGCAGTATTCAACCTGACACCGGCGGCCTCCTTGAGTATCGTGGACCTGGAACAGCGCCGGTTTGCCGGGGAAGTCATGACTCCCGGCTGTGCGATGGCTTACGGTGCGGGGGACCGGCGTTTTTTTGCGCTGTGCAGCGACGGGTCACTGCTGCTGATCGACCTTACGGAAGAGGGAACGCAGGCCGCGGCCCAAAGAAGCGAACCTTTTTTCAACGCGCTCGAGGATCCGATCCTGGAGACCGGCGTGCACAGCGGCGATACCTGGTATTTCATGTCGGTGCTGGGAAAAGTTCACCCGGTTGAATTTTCCGCTGACGGACCGGTCTTTTCCGATACCTGGTGGTACCTGGACGGAAAGGACAGGGAAGACAACTGGCGTATAGGCGGCATGCAGCCTCTCACCCTGCATGAAGCGACCCAACGTCTCTACCTGTTGATGCACCAGGGTGATTTTTATACCTATGAAGCGCCCGGACCGGAAATCTGGGTCTATGACCTGGCGATCCGGGAGCGGGTGGATAAAATCAGAACCAGGCATTCCAGCATTTCAATAGCAGTGAGCCAGGATGACAACCCTCTGCTGTACACTATTACCGAGGATTTGAGCACCCTGGATATCTATGACGCAAGCAGCGGCGAATACCTGCGCTCGGCCGCAGAACTCGGCATCACGCCGTTTTTGATCGACCCGGTGCCGTTGCCATAGACAGGACCTGAACGTTCATGACCATTTATCCCGCCGACGATTATGAGGATGAAAAATGAGTTTTTTTGATCGCTGGTTTCAAGACAGAACCCGCTCCCTGGCGCGCCACACGTCGCGCCGGAGCTTTTTGCGCAAGGCCGGAGTCTTGCTGGTCGGCGCCGGCGCAGTACCTTTGCTGCCTGTTGCGAAAGCAAATACGGGACCGGATGACAGTTCGATTTCCGGACCCGAAGGCGACCCGGGGAAATGCGAATACTGGCGCAACTGCGGCATGGACGGTTTCCTGTGCACCTGTTGTGGCGGCAGTCATACCAGTTGCCCACCCGGCACCGAAATGGCGCCCATGACATGGGTAGGCACCTGCAAGAACCCCGCGGATGGGCGTGATTACATTATTGCCTACAACGACTGCTGCGGGAAAAGCACCTGCAATCGCTGCATGTGCAATCGCAACGAGGGAGATCTGCCGAATTATTTTCCGTCCAAGAGCAATGATATCAACTGGTGCATGGGCTCAAGCAACAACGTCTACCACTGTACGACCACCATCCTGCTGGGTCTGGCAGTCAATTGACAACGTGCGTGCCGTATGGGCGCTTCAATCAGTAACGACGAGATAGCAGCGCTGGTCCAACCCGACCGGGTGCACAAGCGGGTCTACACCGACCCCGCTATATTCGACCTGGAAATGGAGCGGATCTGGGGCAATGCCTGGATATTCATCGGGCACGAAAGCCAGGTGAAGTCCCCGGGTGATTTTTTTACCACCACTATTGGCAAACAACCGGTTATCGTCACCCGGCACAGCGACAACCGGGTCTACGTGCTGTATAACCGCTGCGCCCACAAGGGCGCGCAGTTGACCGTAGCGCCGTGCGGCCATGCGCAGCAGTTACGCTGCGCGTACCACGGTTACGTATTCGATACTGCCGGCGCACTGGTGCATATTCCCCGGGGGGAAGGCTACCGGGACTCGTCTTTCAGTCGTGACAACCCGATGACCGGGATCCGCAGGGTTGCCAGGGTAGAGGTTTACCGGGGTTTTATTTTTGCCAGCCAGGCGCGGCAGGGCCCCGACCTGGCAAGCTGGCTGGGGCCGGCCGTCACTTCCATCGACAATGCCGTCGACCGCTCTCCCACCGGCGAGCTTGAGATAACCGGCGGCACATTACGTTACATGCACGACGCCAACTGGAAGATCCTGCTGGAAAACGTATCCGATAACATGCATCCCGCCGTCACCCACCAGTCCGCCTGGCAACCTGCAAAACAGGCGGCCGGGGAATACCCTGAAGATCAGAAGCCTTTGCCGCTCGCCATGCTGGAGCCGTTCGGTTCCAGTTACGATTTTTTCGACACCATAGCCATGACAACCTGCGGCAACGGCCATACCTGGTCCGGCGGGAATGCGACCATCCACATCGGCTATCCGCGCGAATCGAAATACGTACGGGACCTGGTCGCGGCCCATGGGGAAGAGAAGACCGACCGGATACTTTCCCAGCAACGGCAGAACACCATCATTTATCCAAGCATCGCCTTCAAGAGCGCGTTGCAGACGATACGGGTTTACCGTCCCATCGCCGTCGACAGGACCATCCAGGAGACCTGGACGTTCAAACTGGGCGGCGTAGCGGATGACGTGCTGCACACTTCCGTGCTCTACAACCAGTTGATCTTTTCACCGTTTTCCATAGCCGGCCATGATGATTACGAGGCCTACCACCGCGTCCAGCACGGCCTGCAGACGGAGGCTTCCGAGTGGGTGAGCCAGCACCGCCATCACGGCCGCGACCGGCGCAACAATGACGGTACTACCCAGGCGCCCGGCACCAGCGACATCGTGTTCCGCCATGAATTTCAGGCCTGGAAAAATTATATGACATCCGCAGATGTGGAAGCCTCCTGAGAGAATAAAGTACAAACCGCAGCCCGGACCGAGTCCGACTGAGGATGAGGCCCGTTCAGCACTGCTGTTTTCACCGGTCAGGCTCGGCCCAATCACCCTGGAACAGCGCACCTGGGTGCCGGCAATGGTCCCATGGCGTTCCAACGAGGACGGGTTTGTCACCGATGACGTGCTGGACTGGTATGAACGATTTGCGAAAGGACAGCCGGGAGCCATAGTCATCGAAGCCACCGGTATCCGGGACATCCCCAGCGGGCCGTTGCTGCGTATCGGCGACGACCGGTTCATACCGGGGTTGAGGGAACTTTCTGATACGGTGAGAGCTGCCAGCGACGGGAAAACCCGCCTGCTGATCCAGGTTATCGACTTTCTCACCATTCGCCGCCGTCCGGACCCGGCCAGATATTTTTCCCGTTTCCTGGTTATCACCGACCATCACAGGGAAAAGCTGGGCGCCTTTGACTGGCCGGAAGAACAGATCAGGACACACCTGGCGGGTCTCCCGGATGAAGAACTGGATGCGGTCCTGACGGAAAGAGAGCTGGAGGCGCTGCGAGTGGGATACCGGGAACGGATCACCGACCTGCACCTGCCCCATGTAAGAGACCTGCCTCAGGCAATGCCCGGCCTGTTTGCCCAGGCCGCCAGGCGCGCCCGGGAGGCAGGCATCGACGGGGTCGAACTCCATTATGCCCATGCCTATACGATGGCCTCGTTCCTGTCGGCGACAAATTCCCGTACTGACGGTTATGGCGGCGACAGGGAAAACCGCGTACGCCTGCCCCTGGAGGTTTTCCGGCATGTACGCGACGTGGTCGGCGCCGATTATTGCACAGGCTGCCGTTTCCTGTCCGATGAATGCATCGACGGAGGCAGTACTGTCGAGGATGCCGCTTATTACGCGGTCGAATTTGCCGGGGCCGGCATGGATTTCCTGTCTCTCTCACGCGGCGGCAAATTTGACGACGCCAAACAACCGCAAATCGGCTGGGCGGCGTATCCCTATACGGGGCGCAGCGGGTATGAATGCATGCCTGGCTATATATCCGATGAAACCGGCCCGTTCGGCAGAAACGTCGATCCCGTTGCCCGCATAAAGGCTGCCGTCAACGGGTCGGGTTTTACCACACCCCTGGTCGTCATTGGCGGCATCCACGGATTTCAGCAGGCTGAGACACTGCTCCGTGAGGGCAGGGCGGATATCATAGGCGCCGCCCGCCAGAGCCTTGCGGATCCTGACTGGTATCTCAAGCTGAGACTCGGCAAGGGAGAGCAGGTAAGAGTGTGTGAATATACCAATTACTGTGAAGGGCTCGACACGAAACACAAACAGGTGACCTGCCAGTTATGGGACAGGCTGCAACTTGATGAGCCGGGTATTAAATTATCGGTTGACGGGCGCCGCCGACTGGTCGCCCCGGAGTGGAAAGAGCACTAGGATACTTCTGCCTCAGGGCAGGGTTACCCCATCTGGCGTTCCTTGATTTCATCCAGTGTTTTACAGTCAATGCACAGGGTTGCCGTCGGTCTTGCTTCAAGACGCTGAATTCCGATTTCCCCCCCGCAAATTTCGCAATAGCCGTAATCACCTGAATCCAGCATCATCAACGACTCGTTGATTTTTTTGATAAGTTTCCGTTCACGGTCCCGTGTTCTCAGCTCAAGGGCAAACTCCTCTTCCTGGGTGGCCCTATCGTTGGGGTCGGGAAAATTGGATGCCTCATCCTGCATGTGGTGCACGGTTCGCTCTACTTCCTCCATCAAGGCCTGTTTCCAATCGGTCAGCATATTGCGGAAGTGCTCGACCTGGGCAGGATTCATGTATTCTCCTGCCGCTGCCTTTCTGCTCATCGGCCTTGTATTGGGGGATTGCTCCCCCGTAGCGACGTTTTTCATTTCATTCTTTACCGTACCGCACTTTATGGCGCTTCTCTTGCGCATTCATACAGTCCGTTTGCTTATTTGAAACCATATTATTACTTCGTGTCAATGTCTTTCAGGTATTTCTGCAATATCAGGGCAATGTCACGACTTCGGGACTACGCCAGCCATCTTTTCTATGCTCTGCCGTTACTGACGTGTAAATCCCGCCGCGCACGTTGAAATCAGCAGTTATTCTCATAAACCTGGGAGAAATGGCGGCAACGAGGTCGGACAGTATCTTGTTGGTAACAGCCTCGTGGAATGCCCCCTCGTCACGGTACGACCAGATGTAAAGTTTGAGCGACTTCAGTTCTACGCACAACCGGTCCGGAACATAGCGAAGATCCAGGGTAGCAAAATCAGGCTGGCCAGTCATTGGACACAGACAGGTAAACTCAGGCAGTTTTATGCTGATAGTATAATCACGGTCGGGCTCCGGATTAATAAAAGTATCCAGTTTTTTGGATGGTGTTGCCGTCATGCTTCTCCTCAATCATCCGGGTCAGAGGCTCCAATATATCAATTTTGGAAACGCCATGTCTAACATGTTACTTTATATTTAATATAAAACATTAAATCTATTAAATAGATAAAGTCTATTATTAAATAATAATATAAAGTTTTTTATTTGCATTTTTTCCGGCGCCTTACTTGTATATTTCCGTGCTAAACGGTATGGTTATAACTCATGCGCCTGCGCAAGATCAAACTCGCCGGTTTCAAATCCTTTGTTGATCCTACCACCCTGCTGGTCTCAGATAACCTTGTCGGAATCGTTGGTCCCAATGGCTGCGGAAAATCCAATATCATCGATGCAGTTACCTGGGTAATGGGAGAGAGTTCCGCCAAACACCTGCGCGGTGATGCGCTGACTGATGTCATCTTTAACGGATCCAGTGTCAGACAACCGGTCGGACAGGCCTCTGTAGAACTGATATTTGACAATTCAGACGGTAAGCTGGGCGGGCCTTACGCCGGGTACTCAGAAGTCTCCATTAAACGGCAGTTGAACAGGGATACGATATCCACTTATTACCTCAACGGCACTCGTTGCCGGCGCAAGGATATCCAGGGCATCTTCCTGGGAACCGGAATCGGGCCGCGCAGTTACTCGATTATTGAACAGGGCGTGATCTCCAGGCTGATAGAAGCCAGACCTGAAGAGTTGCGCGTTTTTCTTGAAGAAGCAGCGGGCATATCGAAATTCAGGGAACGGCGCCGTGAGACCGAGAACCGGATCAGGCATACGCGGGATAATATCAGCAGGTTGACGGACATACTGGAAGAACTGGAAAAACAGATGGATCACCTGCAGCGCCAGGCCAGGGCTGCTGAGCGCTTCAAGTTGTTGAAGGAGGAGGAACGCCGGCTGAAAGCGGAATTGCTTGCGCTGGAATGGAAGGAGTTATCCGGTAATGCAGAGGAAAAGAACAAGACTGTCCGGTTCCAGGAGACCCGGGTAGAGGAAGGGCTGGCCAGGTTGCGCGGGGTGGAGGGAGAAATTGAAATTCAGCGTGAGAAGTATACCGCGGCTAACGATGCATTCAATAAGGCCCAGGCCGACTTCTACCAGGTCGGGAGTGATATATCACATACGGAACAGCGAATTAACCACGTCCGGGAGCGTATCGAGACGCTGAAATCGGAAATCGACAAGGCCAGGCAGGATGAACTGAAATTGCAGCAACAGTTAGCGGGAGATAAAAAGGAACTGGACAATGCCGCTGAAATATCCCTGTCGCTTGAACCGCGCCTGGAAACGGCTGAGCATACGGGCGATGATGCATATAACGCGCTGCGCCAGGAAGAGCAATCCTGGCAAAAACTGCAGTCAGAGTGGGATGAACTGAACCGTTCCATCTCCGTGCTCGATAAGCAAGTCGAGGTGAACACGACGCGCAAACAGTTGCTCCTGTCGGGACTGGCCGGTCTGGAACAGCGAATAAACAATCTCGCGAAGGAAGCCGGCGCCCTTGCGCCGGACAGTATGCAAGCAAAAATGGCGCAATTATCCGCAGCCGGTTCGGAAAGCGAAAAGCTGCTGGATCAGCGGAAAAATGAGTTCAGCGAGACTTCGGCAAACCTGCAGCGTTATCGAACCGGGTTGGCGCAGATCAATGCGCGCATCCTGGAATTACGGGCGGATTACCAGAAGAATGAAAGCAAAATCGCCTCTCTGGAGGCGTTACAGCAGGAAGAAACACATGATTACAGGGAGTCCCTGGAACAGTGGCTGACCTCACTGGGTCTGGCTGATGCCCGGCGCGTGATAGACAGGCTCAGTATCGAAGAAGGTTGGGAAACTGTGCTCGAAACCGTTGCCGGCCAACGTCTGCAGGACCTCAGCGTTTCCGATCTGCACGGCCCCGGGGGGGCTGCACAGGCGCTGGATGCCGGCAAGGCAGGCCTGTTGCTCGATCACGCGGACAACATCCACTACACGCCGAGGGCCTGGCCCAGACTTGTCGACAAGATCTCCTCCGAAGTTCCCCTTGATGCAATCCTGAACAGGATTTACCTGGCAGACAATATGGAACAGGCCCGGGAAATCTGCGGGGAACTGGATGAGACCGAATCAGTGATTACCAGGGACGCTGTCTGGATGAACAACTATTGGGTCAGAATTCATCGATCTGCGGCCGAAGACCCCGGGCCGCTGGCGCGGGGACAGGAACTTTCCGGCCTGAAAGATACCAGGCGCTCTCTTGAAAATGAAATCAGCTCACAGGAACAAAAAGCCGCCGAATATGATGGACTTATCGAAGAGGCGGAGCAACAGTCCGGGCAGTTGCTGGAGCAGTTGAACAACAGGCAGGAAGCTGCGGCCGCGGCCAGGACGCAGTTTACGGAACTGAAGACCCGGCACGAACAGGCCCGGGACAGGGGCAGGCAGATTGAACAGAAACTTCTGAAGCTGCAGGAGCAGGTGGAAAACGACCAGGCTGAGATAGCCGGACTCAAGGTTCAACTGGAACAGGACGACGAAGCCGGACGGGAGTTGCTGGCAAAACGCAGGAATCTGGAAGCCATCAGGGCAGAACATGACAACCTGCTGGCCCGGGCCCGCTCCCGCTGGCAGAAAACAAACAGCGAAAGCCACTCGATCGCATTGCAACTAGAGTCGACCAGGGCACAAAAGCTATCGATAGAACAGTCCGTCAAGCGCTGTGAAGCACAGCTTGCAGCGATCCGGGAACGTGTCGGAGACCTGGAGACCTCGGAAGACTCGCAGCACAATCCGCTGCAGGAACTATGTGAAACCCTGGATATCAAGCTGGCTGAGAAGGTCACTTCGGAAGCCGCGCTGACGGCGGCCAGGGAAAGTGTTCTGCAACAGGAAAAACTGTTCAGAAACAAGGAACAGGAACGCGCTGAGTGCGAGCTTGAGTTGCAGGAACTGCGCACCGATCTGGAACAGGCCAGAATACGGCACCAGGAAGTAATTGTCAGGGTACAAACACTGGAGGAACGGCTGGACGCCGCGGGGCAGACTCCCGAGTCTTTGCTGAACGGACTGGAAGAGCCTGCCGGAAGGCAACTGTGGCAGGAAAAGATCGATGCCGTTGAAAACAGGATACAACGTCTGGGCGCCATAAACCTGGCGGCAATAGACGAGTTTGAACAGATAAGTGAACGTAAAACCTACCTGGACAGCCAGTACGGTGATTTATCCACTGCCCTGGAGACCCTTGAGAACGCCATTCACAAGATTGACAAGGAAACGCGTTCCCGGTTTAAGGACACATTCGACCGGTTGAATGCCAATCTTAAGGAAAACTTTCCCTTGTTGTTCGGGGGGGGGCACGCCTATCTTGAGATGACTGCCCAGGACCTGCTGGAAACCGGTGTCACGGTCATGGCCAGACCGCCCGGTAAAAAGAACAGCAATATCCACCTGCTGTCCGGCGGTGAAAAAGCCCTGACTGCCGTGGCGCTGGTGTTTTCCATCTTTAAATTGAATCCGGCGCCGTTCTGTATTCTTGACGAGGTCGATGCGCCCCTCGACGACAATAACGTAAGAAGGTTCAGCGACATGGTGAAAACGATGTCAAAAGACGTACAGTTCATCATTATCACCCACAACAAGATTACCATGGAGATTACCCGCCAGTTACTCGGAGTAACCATGCACGAAGCAGGCGTATCCCGGCTGGTATCGGTTGATATCGATGAAGCGGTGGAAATGGCTGCTTCCGCGTAACCTCCGTTGTCACCGTTGAGCTGACCATGGGATCGGTTGAAAGCAAACTGGAAGACCTCAGGCGGCAGTTGAACGAATACAGCTACCGCTACCATGTCCTTGATGACCCGATAGTTCCCGACGCGGAATATGACCGGTTGTACCAGGAACTGGTCGCGCTGGAGAAAGACCACCCGGAACTGGTTACCCCGGACTCTCCTACGCAACGCGTCGGTGAAAGCCCCCTCAGTCAATTTACAGAAGTCACACACGAAATTCCCATGTTGTCCCTGGATAACGCGTTCAGCGACGAGGAGATGGGCGCGTTTGATAAAAGGGTCAGGGACAGGCTGGAGCTTGCCGAAATTCATTATACGGCCGAGGTAAAACTGGACGGGCTGGCAATCAGCCTGCTGTACGAGCGAGGCAAACTGGTTCGGGCAGCCACCCGTGGCGACGGTACTACCGGTGAGGACGTCACTTCCAATATCCGTACCATCAAAAGCATCCCCCTGGCGTTGCGTTCGACCGGTTATCCTGAACGACTGGAGGTCAGAGGAGAGGTGTTCATGACCAAATCCGGGTTTGAGGAATTAAACAGCAGGCAGGAGGAAAAGGGCGAAAAACTGTTCGCCAATCCGAGGAATGCCGCAGCAGGCAGTTTACGCCAACTGGACCCCATGCTCACTGCCGAGCGTCCGCTGCAGTTCCTTGCCCATGGGACAGGTATTGCAGAAGGCGCTGCGCTGCCTGCATCCCATTTTGAAGTACTGCAAACCCTGAAAACCTGGGGCCTGCCGGTATCTGCCGATACCGAACGGGTTGCCGGGGTAGAGGAGTGTATCGGCTTTTATCGGAGAATAGCGTCCAGACGTTCGCAACTGCCCCATGAAATCGATGGCGTTGTCTTCAAGGTCGATGACTTGAAACAGCAGACCGCACTGGGCTTTGTCACCAGGGCGCCCAGGTGGGCCATCGCCTGCAAGTTCCCGCCGGAAGAAGCAGTGACTAAAGTGAAGAATATCGAGGTGCAGGTTGGCCGCACCGGCGCGTTGACTCCCGTCGCGCGCCTTGAAAAGGTACGCGTCGGCGGCGTGGAAGTAACCAATGCCACCCTGCATAATGAGGACGAGGTGCAGCGCAAGGACGTGCGAGACGGTGATACGGTAATAGTCAGACGGGCCGGGGACGTGATCCCCGAGGTTGTACGGGTCATACCCGAAAAACGCAACGAGGCGAGCCAACCGTTCAGAATGCCCGCTACGTGTCCAGAATGCGGCTCGCCGACTGAAAGAGTCGAGGGTGAGGCAGTCATCAGGTGTAGCGGCGGATTGTATTGTCGCGCACAAGCGACTCAATCCATTATCCATTATGCCTCACGCAGGGCGATGGATATTGCCGGCCTGGACGACAAGCTTGTAGAACAGTTGTTTGATGCTGCCTTTATCCGCAACATTGCAGACCTGTACCGGCTTAAACATGAAAAACTGGCAGCCCTCGAAAGGATGGGAGATAAATCCGCCGACAAACTGCTCCGGGCAATTGAAACCAGTAAAAACACACGTTTTGATAAATTTCTCTACGCCTTGGGTATCAGGGAAGTGGGGGAAGCGACCGCCCGCAACCTGGCATCGCATTTTCCACTGGATAAGATTAAAAGTGCGACACAGGAAGACATATGCGAGATCCGCGACATCGGACCGGTGGTGGCTGAAAATATAGTCCGTTTCTTTCGGGATGAGCAGAATATTGCAATTATAGATAAGCTGATCAAATCCGAAGTAAAGTGGGAAAGCGAACAGGACGACAATACTGCCCACTTGCAGGGAAAAACATTTGTCATTACCGGCACACTGGCATCACTGAGTCGTGATGAAGCAAAGGACAGGTTGATTTCCCGGGGAGCTAAAGTGAGCGGGAACGTGTCCGGCAAGACGGACTACCTGGTGGCTGGTGAAAATCCCGGCAGCAAGCTTGACAAGGCCAAGAAGCTGGGTATTATCATCACTGATGAAGCAGGATTGCTGGAGATACTGAACGAGGATTCCTGACTTTACCCGAATAATGGAGGCATTTCATACCGGTTATGACAGCTACAACTGCCAGTAATCATAGGGAGAAACAGATGGGAACGTTTAGAACGGAGTGTTTGTTGGAAAATTATAAGGACCGAACTCGGTCATTGAGAGTGTCTGATGTCCTGGTTGACACAGGCAGTGAAGCGACATGGATTCGACAGGAGCATCTCGAAAGCATTGGTATCGAACCGGAACAGCGGAAACAGGTCTTTTACTTGGCCAATGGACAAAAGATTACCCGATCATTCGGGTATGCAATTGTCCACGCGGGCGGTGAATCGACCATCGACGAAGTCGTTTTTGCCCGGAAAGGCGATCAACAACTGCTCGGAGCACGCACCCTGGAGGGTTTGAACCTGGTGGTGGACCCCCGCAATAAGCGGATGATTACCGGCGGACCCAAGCCGGCCCCTGCCAACTACAGTATCCCCTGAACAGGCATTCCTGTCCCGGCAATGCGGGGCCAGAGTAAGAATATTCACGAATTATGCGTAGTGATTTCCCGTAGCTAACTGGATTTTACTCTGACCCCGGATATTATTCAGGCTGCAGGACCGTATCACTGGCCTGAGCAGTCGGGCTTGACGCCGGATAGTCCAGGGTGTAATGCAGACCCCGACTCTCCTTCCGGCGTAAAGCCGACTCGATAATCAGGTCTGCCACCAGTGACAGGTTGCGCAATTCGATCAAGTCGTTATTGATACGGAAATTGCCGTAGTACTCGTAAATTTCAGCCTGCAGGAGTTCGATCCGGTGTTTGGCTCGTTGCAGACGCTTATCCGTGCGCACAATACCCACGTAGTCCCACATGAAGCGGCGAATTTCATCCCAGTTATGGGAAACCACCACTTCTTCATCTGAGTCTGTCACCTGGCTCTCATCCCATTCAGGTAAAGGACCAAGAGGTGTCCCCCGGTCAAGATTGCGTTTTATATCCTTGTAGGTAGCATGGGCAAAAACCAAGCATTCCAACAGGGAGTTGCTTGCCATACGGTTTGCGCCATTTAGACCCGAACAGGATACCTCGCCGATTGCATAAAGAGCATTGACGTCAGTCCGCCCGTTTTTATCGATAACCACACCGCCACAGGTATAATGCGCGGCGGGAACGACTGGAATAGCTTCCCTGGTTAAGTCAAATCCGTATTGGAGACAACGGGCATAGATGGTGGGGAAGTGATCTATGATGAAATCTTTTCTCATGTGACTGATATCGAGGTAAACACAATCGCTGCCCAGGCGCTTCATCTCGTGGTCAATGGCGCGCGCGACGATGTCTCTGGACGCCAACTCTCCCCGTGAATCAAATTTTTCCATGAAGCGGGAACCGTCGGGAAGCAGCAACTTTGCCCCTTCACCGCGCAGTGCCTCGGAAATCAAAAAGGATTTCGCCTCCTGGTGATATAGACACGTTGGATGAAACTGCACAAATTCCATGTTGGCGATTTTACAGCCGGCGCGCCAGGCCATCGCAATGCCATCCCCGGTGCATATATCGGGGTTGCTTGTATACAGGTAAACCTTGCCGGCTCCACCGGTGGCCAGCACTGTGTACCTGGATCGAAATACCCTGACCCGGTCATTTTTCTGGTCATAAATATAGGCCCCGACACAGCGCCCATCCTTGATGATGAGATCAAGGCCGGTATGGAATTCGAATAGTTCAATATTGTCGTGGGCGCGGGTACGATTCTCAAGGGTGCTTTCAATTGCCTTGCCCGTCGAATCGGCCGCGTGCAGGATGCGCCGGTGACTGTGCCCACCTTCCTGGTGCAGGTGAAACTCCCGGCCTTGGGATTCGGGCAGGCGAGTAAAATTGACACCGAGATCAATCAACCAGCCGGTACTTTTTCTACCGTTCTCTACAACAAACCTGACCACGTCGGAATGACACAACCCACATCCTGTCTCGATGGTGTCACTGATGTGGGATTCGATGGAATCTTCTGCGCCCAGAACTGCCGATACGCCTCCCTGGGCGTAAAACGTCGCACCCTCTTTCAAATCCGCTTTAGAGATTACGGCAACATGCGCATACCTAGCCAGTTGCAGGGCTAGGCTTAAACCGGATGCGCCACTGCCGATAATCAAGGCGTCAGATTGGTGCTGTTCAGTTGTCATAGGTACGCAGTCTATAGGTGGCATAATTTAAAACATTATGTTTCAATCATACCAGCCCATCGAGATATAGGAAAAATACTATGATGATTGGCTTTCAAGTTCTGCTCACTGACCCGGATGCTGCTATCAGCAGCTTGCGTGTAAAAAGGAGCAAACAAGAATTGTCCCTGGAAGATGTGACTGGTTGCGGGATGAGCTTTAATGCCGTTGATGTTGAAACGGCCAACAGCGATCGTTCAACTATCTGCCAAATTGGGGTTGCCCATGTTGCTAATGGTCGAGTAGTTGATCGCTGGGGTACGTTTGTTGATCCCGAAGATGAATTCGACGATTGGAATACCAGTATCCACGGTATTACACCAGATCAGGTTAAAGGGGCTCCTACCTTGCCAGAAGTCAGGGAGGAACTGCGACAACGTCTTCGGGGTCATGTACTGGTCTCACACACGAGGTTTGATCGTAGTACTTTTGAGATAGCTATGGATAAATATGGATTAGAGCAACTACAAGTTTACTGGCTGGACAGTGCTAGGGTAGTACGTCGTGCATGGCCCAAGAAGTTTGGTCAACGAGGATATGGACTTAAGAACGTGGCATATTACATCGGACATGAATTCAAGCATCACAATGCAGTAGAGGATGCTGTTGCTGCAGCAGAGATTACACTTGCAGCATGTCGTGAACACGACGTTGATATAGAGTATTGGCTACGGAAATTCGAGGAAGAGATTTATCAAAAGAAAAAACAAAGAGCACATCCATATAAACGTATCTTGAGAGAGGTCAACCCAGATGGAGATCTCTACGGAGAGGTAATCGTCTTCACAGGCGCGCTTCAAATGCCGCGTGACGAAGCCAAAGATTACGCAACATTTATGGGCTGTGAGGTTAAGGATAATGTTTCTAAAAAAACAACAATTTTAGTCAGCGGTATTCAAAAATCCACTGCAATTAAATCAGCTTCAGGTAAAAGTACCAAACATATTAAAGCGGAAGGGTTGATTTCAAAAGGGCACGATATAGAAATTATAAGTGAAACAGATTTTCTTTCGCTTATCGCGAACCACCAACCACCTGTTTCCTTGCAAACTTTAGCAGCTGAAAAAGAGCGACGTAATAAACCGAAGGATGTCGCTTCTTAGAATATATAATTATGAGTCTTTCTACACTAGATCGAGTCACCCGAAAATTTGCTGAACCGGACCGTGGTGAGATGACCTATGACGAACGCTGGAACGGCGATGATGGCGGGTTGATTGTTTGTTGGGAGAATGGCCGTAAGTATCGCCAAAGGAAACCGGAACTCGCCAGTAAGACAATGAATGGAGAGTTACCTTCTTTAGTTTGGAAAGGGGGTATCAGCGATAATATCAATCTCAGCCATGATACTAAGAAAAATGGTGATCTGAACGCGAAATATGGCACCTTGTACTATCTCGCCAAATTACAAGGGTTGTCAGGCAAGAACCTAGATATATTACCATCCCGAGAAATTCCTCTTATGTGCACTCGGACTGGTTGGCTGATAATATTTACTGGAGACAGTAAAAAATACGGTAAGCCACTAAGCGCAAACAATGCACTGGAAATTTGTCACAGGTCGGGGCGAGAATTAGGGAAATCAAATCCTGAGCTTGCCTGTCGTGCTAGGAGAGGCGAATTACCGGCATTAGATTGGCCTGGAGGTGTTGACACTGTACCTCACCCGTCCCGTCAGTTTGGTTCATTATTCTACCTTGCCCAATGGCAGGGGTTACGAGATGAATCATGGCATGGAATAACAGGTAGTAATAAGAACATGTCCACATCGTGCCCTGTTGGGATTAAATGTGCAGCCAGCGGGACAGTCACTGTCTTT
Organism: Gammaproteobacteria bacterium; assembly: GCA_965220815.1. Lineage (GTDB taxonomy): Bacteria > Pseudomonadota > Gammaproteobacteria > Eutrophobiales > Eutrophobiaceae > JAAXHV01. Next base: position 3,095,677 of record OZ244846.1, on the reverse strand, counting down.
ACCAAAGATGCGAGGAAATATTTGAACAAGCGGGAGATACCAGACATTGAGACTTATCCCACCCCTACAAAGCCGGGCATCCCCAAGACTTATGGAAAAAGAGGTTGAAACTGATGGACATCAAACCCATCAAGATTGGGGCCGACTACCGGACAGCGCTACAAGAAATAGAAACACTGAATGACTCATAACATATCCGACGAAATACTCGTAGAACGGGTAAAGCGTGGAGACAGGAAAGCGTTCGATGCTCTCGTGCTGAAATATCAGGGCAGGATTTTGAACCTGATATCCCGTTTTGTCCATGACCCCAGTGATGCCGGCGACGTTGCCCAGGAAGCTTTCATCAAGGCATATCGTGCTTTGCCCAAATTCAGGGGCGATAGCGCATTCTATACCTGGATTTACCGAATCGCGGTAAATACGGCAAAGAATTACCTGGCTACAAGAGCGCGCCAACCCTTCGATACGGCTTCAGATTTTGATGATATGGAACAAATTGGCCACAGCGACACTCTAAGGGAACAGACGACTCCGGAGCGTTTGCTGCTTACACACGAACTTCAAGAGACTATAATAAGAGCAATTGAAGAGTTACCCGCAGATTTGCGCTCGGCAATTACCTTGCGTGAAATAGACGGGTTGAGCTACGAGGAAATTGCTACGGTAATGGCGTGTCCCGTCGGCACGGTGCGGTCACGGATTTTTCGTGCCAGGGAGGCGGTGGATAAACAATTGAAACCTTTACTTATCGACTGATTTTATGAACGAAACTAAGAAAGAACAGTTGTCTGCCTTCATGGATGATGAGATTGACGGCCTGCAAAAAGACCAGGTCGAGCAGATACTGAAAGACCCTGAACTGTTGGATACCTGGTCCCGTTACCACCTGGTTTCTGACTGTCTGAAACGTAATCTTCCGGAACACCTGGACAGGGAACTGGCAGGGAAGATTTCCAAATCCATTCATCAGGAACCTGCCATTGTCGCTCCTGGAGGCCTTTCCCGTTCATTTGCAAAACCTGCTGCCGGCTTTGCCATAGCCGCCTCGGTTGCCGCACTGGCTATTTTCGGTATACAACAGCAACAACCGGGCGGCCCCCATGAAATACCGCAGCCCCCCCTGGTGCAATCAATACCCGGCGGCGGCAATGGAAGCGTCTATGCCCCGGTGCGCCAGGTAAGTACAGGCAGCGGCAATATCACCTCCGAATGTAACGGGAACCCGGGAGAAAACGGCCGCCCGGCCCCGGACAACGGGCAACAGGCGGACAGAACTGAAGCACAGGAGGCACAGTCCGGGGTGAACTGCCCATGAATACAATAAGGGCCGGATTGGTATTGCCGTTACTCCTGTTCTGCATTGCCGGAACTGCCGGCGCGGATTCACTGCCTGACTTTACCGAAATGGTACAGGAGAATTCGGCGGCGGTCGTTAATATCAGTACGACGTCCAGGAAAGACAATCCGGGATCATCCGGACGGTCAATTGTTCCGGATTTGCCTGAGGACAGCCCCTTTCATGACTTTTTCCGCAAGTTTTTCGAAGAACAGGCGCCCGATAACCCGGGAACGCCCAGAAAGGCGGCATCTCTCGGGTCCGGCTTTATCATTTCAGAGGACGGTTATGTCATTACCAACAGCCACGTAGTTGCCGATGCCGATGAAATCATCGTGAGACTGAACGACCGCAGAGAATTTGTCGCCGAAATCGTCGGAACAGACAGGCGCAGTGACATCGCCGTACTGAAGATCGAGGGAAATAAACTGCCTGTGGTCAAACGGGGCAGCTCAGCCGATTTGAAGGTCGGGGAATGGGTGCTGGCAATCGGTTCTCCGTTTGGTTTTGACTACTCGGTCACCCAGGGGATCGTCAGCGCGATTGGGAGAAGCCTGCCCAACGAAAACTACGTTCCCTTCATCCAGACCGACGTTGCCATCAATCCCGGCAATTCCGGTGGCCCCCTGTTTAACCTGGAAGGCGAAGTAATCGGTGTGAACTCGCAGATATACAGCCGTACCGGCGGATTTATGGGGCTGTCTTTTGCTGTGCCCATAGACGTCGTCAACAATGTATATTCGCAGTTGCGCGAGACCGGTTATGTCAGCCGCGGCTGGCTCGGTGTGCTGATACAGGACGTGACCCGGGAACTGGCGGAATCATTCGGCATGGACAAGCCTCATGGAGCACTGGTGGCAAAAGTACTGGACGATAGTCCGGCAGCAAACGCGGGGATTGAAGTAGGCGATATCATCGTCGAATATAACGGCGCCGGGGTAGCCTTTTCATCCGATCTTCCGCCGTTGGTCGGAAACACCAAAGTCAATACCAGCGTGCCGCTGGAGATTATCCGGGGCGGTACACGGAAAAAACTGAAAGTGCTGATTGCAGAATTGCCTGAACAGGACAGCATGGCAAGCGCCGAGAAGCCCGGTTCGCCGGCTGCGGCCGCCAACGAAATGAAGATCGTGGTACAGGAACTGACTGCGGAGCAGAGAAAAAGACTGGAATTGCCCGCGCACGGGGTTATCGTGGAACAAGTAATGGAAGGGCCGGGCAGCGAGGCGGGAATTCGTAAGGGTGACGTGCTTCTGATGATAAACAATATAGATGTTGAAAGCGTTTCACAGTTTGAGGAGCTCCTTGCCGGCCTGCCGCGCGATCGTCCAATCCCATTACTGATACAAAGACGCGGCGCGCCCACCTTCCTGGCATTCAAACTGGCCGGCGACAAAGACGAATAATTATTTTCGGCTGATCCGGGTACTCGACAGCACAGTTTATATGGAGCGGATCAGAAACTTTTCGATTATCGCGCACATAGACCACGGCAAATCCACCCTGGCGGATCGGTTCATCCAGATATGCGGAGGTCTGAGTGAGCGGGAGATGTCCGCGCAGGTGCTGGATTCCATGGACCTGGAAAAGGAACGCGGTATCACCATCAAATCCCAGAGCGTGCGCCTGGATTACCCGCACCATGATGGCAACGTGTACCAGTTCAATATCATCGACACGCCCGGCCACGTTGATTTCAGTTATGAAGTTTCCCGCTCCCTGTCCGCCTGTGAAGGCGCACTGCTGGTCGTGGATTGTTCCCAGAGTGTAGAGGCGCAGACAGTGGCTAATTGTTTTGCTGCTATCGACAACGGACTCGAAGTCGTTCCGGTATTGAACAAAATCGACCTGCCGGCGGCCGACCCGGAAAAGGCCATGCTGGATATAGAGGAATTGATCGGGATTGATGCAAAAGATGCCGTCATGGTCAGCGCCAAGACGGGAGCCGGCCTGGACGACCTGCTCGGCACCATTATAGAGCGCATACCGCCTCCCAAGGGTGAGTCTGAAGCGCCGCTTACAGCCCTGATTATCGATTCCTGGTTTGACAATTACCTGGGAGTGATTTCCCTGGTACGCATAATCGAAGGCAGTCTGGGCGTTGGGGACAGGATCAGGATATTCTCTACCGGGCAGGATTACACTGTTGATGGTGTAGGCTGTTTCACGCCCAAAAGAACGCCTGCAAACTGCCTTGCCACGGGCGAGGTCGGCTATGTTGTTGCCGGGATCAAGGAAATCCTTGGAGCGCCGGTCGGCGACACCATTACATCGGGCAAACGTCCTGCAGAACATCCTCTACCCGGCTTCCAGCCAGCCAAACCCCGCGTATTTGCCGGCATGTTTCCCATCGATTCCGGTGATTTTGAAGACTTCCGCGAAGCGCTTGCCAAGCTGAAATTGAATGACGCCGCGCTCTATTTCGAGCCTGAAACCTCCCAGGCCTTGGGATTCGGCTTCCGTTGCGGTTTTCTGGGCATGCTGCACATGGAAATTGTCCAGGAACGCCTGGAGCGCGAGTATGGCATGAGCCTGATTACAACGGCCCCTACCGTAGTATATGAAGTCGATACCACCTCCGGTTCAAGAATATATCTCGACAATCCGGCAGATCTGCCTGGAACGGACAAACTGGCTGCGATTCGGGAACCTATGGTCCATGCTGATATACTGACTCCACAGCAATACCTCGGCAACGTGATCTCCCTTTGTGTCGAGAAAAGAGGACGGCAGAAGAAGTTGCACTTTGCAGGGCGCCAGGTATCCGTATCATACGAACTGCCCCTGAGTGAGATCGTGCTGGATTTTTTTGACAGGCTGAAATCGGTCAGCAAGGGATATGCCTCCTTTGATTATCACTTTGAACGCTATAATGAAGCGCCCCTTGTGAAACTGGACGTGTTGATCAATGGAGACAGGGTGGATGCCTTGTCGAGTATCGTACACAGGGACCTTGCGCAACGACGCGGGCGTGAACTGGCGGCCAAAATGAAACAGCTTGTACCCCGGCAGATGTACGAGGTGGCGATACAGGCAGCCATAGGATCAAAAATCATCGCCAGGGAATCTGTCAAGGCGTTGCGCAAGAACGTTACGGCCAAGTGTTATGGCGGCGACGTAACGCGCAAGAGAAAACTGCTGGAAAAACAAAAAGCGGGAAAGAAACGAATGAAACAACTGGGCTCGGTGGAAATACCACAATCCGCTTTCATGGCGATTCTCGATGTCGGAGGTGAGCAATGACCTTTGATTTCGCCGGCCTGCTGGTATTGCTTACCGCCGCCAGCGGGATAATCTGGGCGATTGATGCCATGTTTTTTGCCCGCAACAGGAAACCTCCCACCGGCGACGAACGCCCTGAACCGTTGATCGTCGATTATGCCCGTTCACTTTTTCCCGTTTTTCTCATTGTATTGATCCTGCGTTCATTTATTATCGAACCGTTCCGCATTCCGTCCGCCTCGATGATGCCGACACTGTTAAGAGGCGATTTCATCCTGGTCAACAAGTACGATTACGGCATCCGCCTGCCGGTACTGAACACCAAGGTGTTCGGTAGCGGAAAACCGCAACGCGGCGACATCATCGTCTTCCGATACCCTGAAGACCCCGCAGTGCCGTTTATCAAGCGGGTAGTGGGCGTGCCCGGCGATCGCCTGCAGTACAAGGACAAAAACCTGATAATAAACGGCGCGCAAGTCGGACTCGATCTCAAAGGGGTTTATCACAGTGATGGAGTAGGCAGGAGAGAGAACGGTTCATACCTCGTGGAAGAACAACTGGGCAAACTCAAACACGATATATTAATCAACCCCTTGCAGCTTTCGTCTGTGGAGATTGACCGGAAAATACCGGAGGGGCATTATTTTGTCCTGGGCGACAACCGTGACAACAGCAGGGACAGCCGCTACTGGGGTCTGGTTCCGGACAGAAACCTCGTGGGCAGGGCATTTTACATCTGGATGAACTGGAGCAGCGACAGCATCCTTGACCCGGAGAGCTGGGATATGGACTGGGAGCGCATCGGATCTGCAATAAAGTAACCCCTGAATGGCGCACATGGGCACAGATAAGGATTTAAACCTGCATATCAGGAATGTCCTGGGACATGAATTTCGCGATGCCGAATTATTGAACAAGGCATTGACACACCGGAGTTTCAGCAGGAACCACAACGAAAGGCTCGAATTTCTCGGTGATGCCTTGCTCGGCATGTTCATTGCCGATGCGCTGTTTGCGAAATTCCCGGAGGCCGCGGAAAGCGACCTGACGCGACTGCGCTCATCCCTGGTCAACAAGGAAACACTCGCGCGACTTGCAAGGCAACTGGACCTTGGCAGCCATATAAAATTCGGAATCGGCGAGCACAAAAGCGGCGGATGGCAAAAAAAGTCGCTCCTTTCTAACGCCATGGAAGCGTTGATAGGAGCAGTTTACCTGGATTCCGACCTGGAAAACTGCCGCAGCTTCATCCTGGCCCTGTACGCCTGTCTGCTGGATGAGTTAACCATCGAGAATGTTCCGAAAGACCCGAAATCCGAACTGCAGGAATACCTGCAGGCCAATAAAAAATCACTGCCTGCCTACCATGTCATAGCAGAAGAAGGTGAAGCGCATAACAGGATGTTTACCATAGAATGCCGTATTGACGGTATTGCCGGGCCGGTCGTGGCAAAAGGCAGGAACAAGAGGGACGCGGAACAGGCGGCGGCAAGCGCGGCTTTGAAAATGATATCTCCGGATGCGGGTTAAAGGTCCGGAATTCAAGGCCGGCAATGTATCCATCGTCGGCCGTCCCAACGTCGGTAAATCGACACTGTTAAACCGGCTGATCGAACACAAGATCAGTATCGTCACACGAAAACCGCAAACGACGCGCTGGCAGATTCGGGGGATAAAATCAACTCCGGAATACCAGATAATCTTCACCGACACGCCCGGCTACCAGACTAACCACAAAAACGCGATTAACCGGTATATGAACAGGGAGGTAACCAACTCATTATCGCATATAGACGTGGTATTGTTTGTCGTTGAAGCAGTCAAGTGGGGTCGTAATGACGCCCTGGTTGCCGATCTGTTGAAGGAAGTCAGCGCAACCCTGATACTGGTTATCAATAAGCTGGACCTGCTCAAGGAGCGCGCAAGCCTGTTGCCGTATATAAATAAGCTGAAGGAAAAACTGCCATTTGCGGAGATTGTGCCGCTCAGCGCCAAGCGCCGGAAAGATATCGACCTGCTGGAAAGCAAGATAGTTGCAGTGCTCCCATCTGGAGAACCCTTGTTTCCGACCGATCAGATCAGTGACAGGAGTACGCGCTTTCTGGCGGCTGAATATATAAGGGAAAAAGTGATGGAGCGCCTGGGTGATGAACTGCCTTACCGAACGTCCGTCACTATTGATGTCTTTAAGGATGAGCCGGAACTGTTGAGCATATCCGCTACCATCTGGGTAGAACGCCGCTCACAACGGGCCATCCTCATTGGGGGAGACGGCAAAATGCTGAAATCGATAGGCGCCGAGGCGCGTATTGAACTGGAAAATTTCTTTTCAAAAAAGGTATACCTGCAAACCTGGGTCAAGACAAAAAAGAACTGGACCGAAGATATCAAGGCGCTGAAGATGCTGGGGTATGACTAGTGCCAGGAATTAAAATATCGTGAGAGTTGAACTGAATCCATGTTACATCCTGCACAGCCGTAACTATCGTGAAACAAGTCTGTTACTGGATGTGTTTTCCCGCCGGTACGGCAGGATAAGCCTGGTGGCAAAAGGAGCAAGAAGACAGAAAAATGATAGCCGCGCGCTATTGCAGCCGGGGCGGAAGATCAATATTGCCTGGACCATGCGCAGGGAACTTGGGACACTGACCAGGGCGGAACCCTGTCATGGCAGTAATCCGCAGGGAGCGAGCGCATTGTTGACCGTATTTTATGTCAATGAACTGCTGGTCAGGTTGCTGCACAGGCATGAGCCTCATGCGGAACTGTTTGACTCCTATGCAGAAACGCTGGAAAAATTAACGGATAGCGCAACTGAGCAGGTTACCCTCAGGATATTTGAAAAACGATTGCTTGAAGCGCTGGGTTACGGCCTGGCGCTGGATTCGGATACCGAGGGGAATGCCGTCAGGCCGGATGAGGATTATAATTACCTGCCGGAACGAGGGCCGGAGCCGGGGACATCACCTGGTCCGGGTGGTCTGGCAATATCAGGACGGACATTGCTGGCCCTGGCGGAAGAAAACCTCGGCGATGAGATCGTTCTCGCAGAAGCCAAACAACTGATGCGCAAGGCGCTGGGCAACCTGTTGGGCGACAAGCCCCTGGCCAGCCGGGAACTATATCAATTCAGCGTGAGTATGCGACGGTAATACAGTCCATGAGACCAATAAAACTGGGTGTTAACATCGACCACGTGGCAACGCTGCGCCAGGCGAGGCTGACCCGTTACCCGGAACCGGTACACGCTGCCCTGGCAGCCGAGCAGGCCGGCGCTGACTCCATAACGATACATCTACGGGAAGACCGCCGACATATCCAGGAAAGGGACGTGGTGATGTTGAAGGACGTGCTGACGATTCCGATCAACCTTGAAATGGCGGTCACGGACGAGATGGTGGCGCTGGCCGAAAAGCTGCAACCTGATTATTGCTGTTTTGTCCCGGAACGGCGCGAGGAACTGACAACCGAAGGGGGGCTGGAAGTGGCCGGACAACCGGACAGGATACGCTCCGCCTGCGCCAGGCTGCAGGCAAGCGGTTCCAGAGTGTCCCTGTTTATAGATGCGGATGCCGCTCAGATAGACGCGGCAGTTGATGCCGACGCAGACATGATTGAAATCCATACGGGCCACTATGCAGACTCTGACAGTCCTGAAACGCGGGATGTGGAATTCAATAAAATTGCCCGGGCTGTCGAGCATGCTGCGACATCCTCGTTACAGATTAATGCCGGACACGGATTACACTACCATAATGTCAGGCCGATAGCCTCGCTCGAACAGGTTGCCGAGCTCAATATAGGCCATTCCATCATAGCCAGGGCCGTATTTTCCGGTCTCTACCAGGCGGTCAAGGACATGAAGACCCTGATGGATGAGGCAAGACGATAATGTTGCCAGGTAATTCCTGTGGCAGCCTGGGATAACGATAAAATAATCCATGTGGATATGACCCGCCGGGTCGTCTCCGTCGATAGATATCCGGTAAAGTGGAAATATCTGGGCGGTCGCGCGCTGATTGCCAGGATACTGCTCGGTGAGTGCCCGCCCCTTTGTGATCCCCTGGGTCCGGAAAATATGCTGGTGATGGCGCCAGGCCTGTTATCGGGTTCCATGGCGCCGACATCGGGGCGCTTGTCGGTCGGCTGCAAAAGCCCTCTGACAGGTGGCATCAAGGAAGCCAATGTCGGAGGTGAACCGGCACAGGACCTGATGAGGTTGGGATACAGGGCGGTCGTGATCACAGGGCAACCCGCGCAAAGACATAACCGCTGGGGACTGATAATCAATGCTGACGGCGCCGATCTTGTCACCGCCGATGAATATAAGGGACTGTGGAATTATGCCTGCTGTGAAAAACTGTTGGCGAAGCACCCCGCATCAGCCTCTGCCATGTCCATCGGACCGGCAGGGGAGCACCTGCTGGCCAGCGCGTCCATCGCCTGTACCGACCGCAGCAAGGGTCGTCATCCGGCGAGACACGCGGCGCGCGGCGGTGTCGGCGCCGTCATGGGTTCGAAATGCCTGAAGTGGATACTGATTGACCCCGGCAGGGCGCCGTTACGTAAGGCACAGGACCCCGGGACTTTTGCAAAATACAAAAAGACATTCAGCCAGGATTACCTGACCAACGGCCGCCATGACGCATTCAAATACGGCACCAGTTCCCTGGTGCCGACTGCCAATATGCTGCATGCATTTCCCTACAAGAACCGCACCTCCGGCCAGAACCCGGAATGGGAGAAACTGGACGGGGCAAGGATACTTGAATCCTTCGAATCCCGCGGGGGCGGCATGCACAACTGTCTGACGGGTTGCATCGTGCGCTGTTCCAACGTGGTTCACGATGAGCACGGGCATTACCTGACCTCTGCCCTGGAATTTGAAACCATTACGCTGATGGGGTCCAACTGTGCAATCAACGACTGGGAAGAAATCGCCCGGCTGGACCGTCTCTGTGACGAAGTGGGCCTGGATACAATTGAGACGGGCGCGGCATTTGCCGTATACATGGATTCCGGGGGGCTGGAATGGGGCGATGCTGAAGGAGTAAAAGCGATCATCCGCAATGATATCGCTAACGCCACCGAACTGGGCAGGCAAATCGGCAACGGAACGTTATCCATTGGCAGGGCGCGCAAACATCACCGCATTCCCCATAACAAGGGCCAGGCGGTGCCGGCATTTGACCCGCGCCCGTTCAAGGCCACGGGGATCACTTATTGCTCCAGCGCCATGGGCGCCGACCACACTGCCGGCCTGGTGTTCGACCAGGATTTAACGGAAGAAGAGGCAGTAAGACGTTCCCAGGAACTGCAAATCATCAATGCTGTCGGGGATTCCACCGGCTTCTGTATTTTCCTGGGGCCGACGCTGGAAGAGACCGCGTATTACCTGTCACCGTTTTTTGGCGAGGACATCAGCGCACAACAGTTGGCGGACATCGGCTGGCAGTGCCTGACCGACGAATGGCAATTCAATAACGCTGCCGGGTTTACCGATAAAGACGACACCTGTCCGTCCTGTCTGCGCGAAGAGGGCATTGGTCCCGGCCAATCCGTGGTGTTCGATATCAGCGACAAGGCAATTGCTGCGGTGAAAACAAGACAACCGCCGAGGGATGAACTCTATAACACCTCACCGGCAGGCTGAGCGGCCGGAAATCAGGAAATGCAGGTTAAGGCTTGTCCTGGTGAGCAAGACGTTTCAGTACATCTTCAAGGTCTCCCGGCAACGGCGCGCTGAACTGATACTCTCCGGTCGCTTTCAATTCAGGCACGGAGAGTTTGCCGGCGTGTAAGAACATGCGTTTCAGACCGGCCGTACGCAGTTCCCTGTTGAATTCCCTGTCCCCGTATTTCCTGTCGCCGGCGATGGGATGACCGATGGAGTCGGCATGAACCCTGATTTGATGGGTTCGTCCGGTGCCGATCCTGACTTTGACGCGGGTTGCATCCCGGAAGAATTCCAGCGCTTCAAACTCGGAAAGGGCAGTCTTGCCGGATCCCTCGACCTTGACTCTTCCTTCCCCGTAGCGACTCCTGTGACGCTGCAACGGGGTATCCACCATCGTCTTTTTTTGCTGCAGGCGGCCTTTCAGCAGCGCATCATATTCTTTCTGGACATTGCCCGTTTTCAGCGCCTGGTTGACCCGGCGCAGGACGGGCATGCTTTTTGCCATCATCAGGCAGCCGGAAGTTTCCTTATCCAGCCGGTGGATCAAGTGCAGGTTGTCCTCATGGTGGAATAGCCCACGCAGTAGTTCTATCACCCCGAAAAAACTGCCGGTGCCCGCATGTACGGACAGGCCGGCAGGCTTGTTGATGACGACAAGCCTGTCATCCTCGTATATGACACATCCTTTAATCATATCAACCAGGTATGCGGGTGCTGCGTCCTGCCTCCCGGATTTTTGTTCAAATACCGGAGGGATACGTATTTCATCTTCGGCTTGCAGGCGGTAATCGGGCTTGATCCGCCCTCCGTTGACCCTCACTTCGCCCCGCCTCAACATCTGGTAAATTCGGCTTTTCGGTATTCGATTGAGACGTGAAAACAAAAAATTATCGATACGCCGGCCGGCCTGGTCAACGCCGATTACCATGTTTGCGGGCTTGCTTTTTCTGTTACCGGGTTGTGACATTTTGAACTACGACATTGCCGTGACGGCCTAAGTCTGGTATAGTGTTCCTGCTTGAGCTGATAATCAGATATCCTGCAAGGATAAGCCATAACGGGGCGCCTGTCTTTAACAGGCAAAAACTTGAAAGAAGGAGCCTGATGCTGATGGAGCAAAACACTGTCGCTCCTGCCCTGAGTGAGATGTATTGATGGAGATATAGCATTTGCAGGAAAACGTATTACCAGGTTTTAGCCCACAAGGGTTACGACCGAGCAGACAATATACATTGACAGCCCGGGAACATAACTGAGCCAGGCATGAAGATATGCCCATAATGGCACACCCGGGACCGGAATTCGTCGCTGCATAAAAGCAGCACGATTACAGATTAACATGGCTTCCGGCTGACGGCCGGAATATTCGATCACTGACTGCAAGTCAGAGTGTGGTCGAGCCATTGCGTAAAGGACACACAGACAATGAAGAGAATGTTGATTAACGCAACTCAACCGGAAGAGTTGCGGGTGGCGCTAGTGGATGGCCAACGCTTGTATGATCTTGATATCGAGGCAACAGGCAGGGAACAGAAGAAGTCGAACATCTATAAATGCCGGATAGTCAGGATAGAACCCAGTCTTGAGGCCGCATTCGTCGATTTTGGCGCTGAGAGGCACGGCTTCCTCCCCTTCAAGGAAATAGCCCGTTCCCTGTTAAAATCCAAGAACAGTGATGATAACCGCGGGCGTATAAGCGTCAAGGATGCCCTGGAGGTAGGTCAGGAATACATCGTCCAGGTTGAAAAGGAAGAACGCGGTAACAAGGGAGCTGCGCTGACCACCTTTATCAGTCTTGCCGGACGCTACCTGGTGCTTATGCCGAATAACCCCAGGGCAGGGGGCGTTTCCAGGCAAATTGAGGGCAACGACCGCAGCGACGCCCGTGAAGCGATGAGCACCCTGGAAATTCCCCAGGGCATGGGTTTGATACTGCGCACCGCCGGCGTAGGCAAAAGCGCTGAAGAACTGCAATGGGACCTGGACTACCTGAACATGCTCTGGGATTCCATCAAGACAACCGCCAAGGAAAAACCCGCTCCGTTCCTCATTTACCAGGAAAGCGAAGTCATTATCAGGGCAATCCGGGATTACCTCAGGAGCGATATTGCCGAGATATGGATCGACGATAACGACATCTTCCACCGGGCGCGGGACTTCATGCAGCAGGTCATGCCCCATAACCTGCAAAAACTGAAACTCTATTCAGGCAGCGATCCTTTATTCAGCCGTTACCAGATCGAGGGGCAGATTGAAACCGCCTTTGCCCGCGATGTCCAACTCCCGTCAGGAGGGGTGCTTATAATCGATCATACCGAGGCGCTCACGTCAATCGACATCAACTCGGCGCGCGCCACCAAGGGTGAGGATATAGAAGAGACGGCGTTTAATACGAACCTGGAAGCGGCCGATGAAATTGCCCGGCAATTGCGCCTGCGCGACCTCGGCGGTTTGTTTGTCATAGACTTTATCGACATGACCAATAACCGGAACCAGCGCGAAGTGGAAAGTCGCCTGAGGGACGGACTGAAGGTGGATCGAGCCAGGGTGCAAACGGGGCGTATTTCCCGTTTCGGCCTGCTGGAAATGTCGCGCCAGCGATTACGGCCGTCACTTGGAGAATCGAGCCATATTCCATGCCCGCGCTGTGACGGGCAGGGGACCATTCGCGGGGTTAAGTCCCTGTCACTCTCGGTGTTACGGATTATTCAGGAAGAAGCCATGAAAGAGTTGACTGCCAAAGTGGTGGCCCAATTATCGGTTGAAGCCGCCACATTTTTACTGAACGAAAAACGCCAGGCCATACGCGAGATAGAGCAACGGCTGGACGTGGAAATCATCATCAGTCCCAATCCCACGATGGAAACGCCCCAGTACCTGGTGCAACGCATCAACCTGTCTGAATCGTCATCGGATTCATCCCGGAAAGAGAGCTACAAATTTGCTGAGACAAAACAGGACAATGTTGGCCACGCCGTATCCAGTGACAGCCGTAAAACACCGGAAAAACCTGCCTTGACGCAGATCATGCCGGACAGGCCCGCTCCTTCGACAAGACAGGACAAGGAGAAAAGTCTGATGAGCAGGTTGTTCGGCGGATTATTCGGTAATAATGCCGAGGTCACGGAAAAGCAGGAACCGCCTTCAAAGCCAAGGAAACCCCAGACCTCCTCGCGCAGCAGAAGCAGGAGCAGGCCTTCCGGAAATAACTCCGGCCGGCAACAACAGCGCAGGAGCTCCAGGAGAAACGAAAACACGTCCGGCAACAGTCAACGCAGACAGGGCAATCGCGACCAGGGGGGCGGTGACAACAGGCAATCCCGTTCTGCTTCCAGGAACAGGAGCGCACGCGAAAAAAAACAGACAAGTGAGCCTGCTGAAACCGGCGCTTCCCCCGGGCGGGTATCGGAAAAAAAGGAAGCACCCGCCAGCGCCACATCAGAAGAATAACTAACTGTTAACAGCTTTATGCAGTTGCTGTCATGAGTGACCCCTGGCAAGATAACGCCGATAGGACGGATCCCGGATTCGAACAGGTCCTGGTAAACCGGATTGCCCGGGAATTCCTTGCCGAACAACGACGCGCCAGGCGCTGGAATATCGCATTCAGAGTGTTCCTTGCCTTAATCGTATCGATTGTCCTGGCGGTTTACCTGATTGGCAAAACCGATATTTCTCCGGCCACCCTGAAAACCGGCAAACATACGGCACTGATCGACATACAAGGCATTATTGCTCCCGGCGAACAGGCCAGGGCCGATTACGTGACGGCCAGCTTGCGGGCCGCTTACGAAGACGGCAATACAGAAGGCATCATTATCCGCATCAATAGTCCCGGTGGAAGCCCGGTACAGGCCGGCCATGTCAATGACGAGATAAACCGCCTGAAAAATGAATATCCCGACATCCCTGTTTTTGCGGTGATAGGCGATCTCTGTGCATCCGGCGGTTATTATGTTGCTGTTGCAGCTGACAGCATCTATGCCGACAAGGCCAGCCTGGTTGGCTCGATCGGTGTTATTGCGGCCGGTTTCGGTTTCGTGGATACGCTGAATAAACTGGGAATAGAGCGGCGTATTTATCATGCAGGCGACCACAAGGCCTTTATGGACCCGTTTTCACCGCAACGCCATGAAGAGCTGGAACATCTCGACCAACTGTTGAACGATATTTATCAACAATTTGTGGAAACCGTCAAGCAAGGCCGTGGTGAGCGCCTCGCCGATGATGAAAGAATTTTCTCCGGTTTGATATGGACCGGCGAACAGTCCATTGAGTTGGGTCTGGTGGACGAACTGGGCAACGCCGATTATGTTGCCCGGGAAGTTATCGGCGCTGAAGATATCGTGGACTTTACTTACCGGGAGACCTTCCTGGATCAATTCTCACGCAGTCTGGGCGCGTTCTTCAACTAGGGTATGACATAACCTTCATTCCGCAACATCCTTTGCAGGCTTATCAAGGGAAGTCCCAACAGGGCAGTGCTGTCGTCACTACTTATCCTGTCAACCAGAGTAATGCCGGCGGTTTCCGATTTGAAACTCCCCGCACAGTCATATGGCTTATCCCAATCCAGGTACCGGTGTATCCCGGCGTCGGTCAATACCCTGAAATGGACTTCTACGGTCACCATGTCAAGTTGACGGTGTCCTGTCCTGCTGTTGACGAGACATACACCGGTCAGAAAATCCACGACCTGTCCTGACATCATCCTGAGTTGTCTCACTGCGCCTGCATGGTCTTCAGGTTTATTAAGGATTTGCCCGTTTACCGCGGCGACCTCGTCTGACCCGATAACCAGCGCGTCCGGGTGGTTTTTAGCCACCTCCAGAGCCTTGGCCAAAGCCAGGCGCCTGACTAAAGCCGACGGCGTTTCATCACCCATGATGCTTTCATCAATATTCGGCGGTTGGCTGCGGAAAGGAAGTCGCAACCGTTCCATCAATGCAATGCGGTGTGCCGATGAAGAAGCCAGAATCAGTTCCGTAGCTGCAGCCATTTATACATGATGATCTGTAATCTGCTGTTAAGTCAATAGTTTGACAGTACGTTCTGCAATCGCTAAACTTCCATTTCTGATGTCGTCGGACCTGCCTCAATACATCGATCCCGAGCGCCTTGCAATTGAAGGCGTTCACCTGGAAGGGCAGGTAGGATTGAACGAAATGACGCGTCTTGCAAAGTTACTGGCAGACAGCCGGGGCATGGTTAGCCTGAAACTGGCTTTCAGTCGCACCGAGAACGGATTGACATGTATCACCGGCAGTTATGAAACGGAAATGCAGTTGACTTGCCAGCGCTGCCTTGAACCCGTAACGGTAAAACTTGCGGAAACGATCAACGTCGGGATAACTTTTGCAGGATCGGCGAATAAATTGCCTGCTTCAGCAGAACCACTGGTGCTGACGGAGGATACCATTTTACTGGCAGATTTTATTGAAGAGGAAATTTTACTGGGCTTACCGATTTCACCCATGCACGAATTGCAGGAATGCGCTGCGGCAGAACAGGTAAGACATAGCGACAACACCGCTTCAGGCCCGTTTCACGTATTAAAGATCTTAAAATCCGGATAAGCAGGAGAATTTGACATGGCTGTACAGCAAAGAAAAAAATCGACCGCAAAACGGGATTCCCGGCGCGCCCACGACTCGCTGTCTCCCCCCTGTTTATCAATTGAACCGACGACAGGTGAAGTACACAGGCGTCACCATGTCAGCCCTGACGGGTATTATCGGGGAGAAAAAGTGCTGAATACCGAGGACGAGGATGAATAGCCCGCATTTGAGATCGTTATTGATCTGAAATGGGATACCGTATTGCGCTTGATGCCATGGGAGGGGACCATGGGCCCGGCGAGATTGTCCCCGCAGCGATACACTCACTGAAAAAACACCGGGACCTCGAACTTCTTCTGGTAGGACTGGAAGATATAATCAAACCAAGGCTGGCCCACCTGAATCACGAACTGGCTGTCCGCATCCAGGTGCTTCATGCGCCTGAAGTCGTAACAATGGATGAAGCGCCTTCCTCAGCGCTGCGTAACAAAAAAAACTCATCCATGCGAGTCGCCATCGAACAGGTGAAGAAGGGGCAGGCGCAAGCCTGCGTCAGCGCAGGCAACACCGGCGCCTTGATGGCAATTTCACGCTATATTCTCAAGATGTTGCCTGGCATAGACAGGCCTGCCATATGCACAATCATACCAGGCATTAACAGTCACACCCACATTCTTGACCTTGGCGCGAACGTTGATTCCAGTCCGGAACAATTATTCCAGTTTGCGGTTATGGGGGCGGAGTTGTCCGGCGCTGTTGAGAACATCAGCGCGCCGAAAGTAGCCCTGCTGAATGTTGGGACTGAGGACAACAAGGGTAATGATCGCGTAAAGAAAGCAAAAATCCTTTTGGACAGGAGCCACCTTAATTTCATCGGGTTTGTCGAAGGCAACCATATTTATTCTGGTGATGCCCATGTGATTGTTTGTGATGGTTTTGTCGGTAATATCGCGCTGAAGGCCAGTGAGGGCGTAGCAGAATTTTTTCTGCATCACGTTAACATGAACTTTCAACGGGGTCTGTATGGTAAACTGGCCGCTCTCATTTCAATGCCGATTCTCAAATCCATTCGCAGGAGAACCGATCCCAGGCGCCATAACGGCGCCAGTCTGCTCGGGTTGCGCGGAATTGTAATCAAAAGTCACGGCAGTGCAGATCGTCTGTCTTTTGCTCACGCAATCGAAGAAGCGATTCTTGAAGTTGAGAAAAATATACCCGCACGTATCACTTCACGACTGGAAGTGCTGTTAACCGGGAAGTGACCGGTGCATTACTCGCACATCATTGCCAGCGGCGCATATCTTCCTGAACGGATCATGCATAACTCCGAGCTGGAAAACCTGGTTGAGACAACTGATGAATGGATCCGGTCGAGAACAGGCATAAGACAGCGGCATATTGCCAGGGAGGATGAGACCACGTCAGACATGGCCTGCAATGCATCGCTTCGCGCCATAGACATGGCCGGAATCAAGCCTGACAGCATCGATCTGATCATCGTTGCCACATCAACTCCCGACCTGATCTACCCCAGCACTGCCTGCCTGTTGCAGAAAAAACTGGGGTTGCGTAATGGTTCTGCAGCATTTGACGTACAGGCCGTATGTTCCGGTTTTATTTATGCATTGAGTATTGCCGATAGATTTATCCGCACCGGGGAAACCCGGTGCGCACTTGTCATCGGCGCCGACATGAACTCCAGGATACTGGATTGGACAGACCGTTCGACCTGTGTATTGTTCGGCGACGGCGCCGGCGCCGTTATCCTTGGGAGCAGCGCTGAGCCCGGTATTTACAGGACATTGTTACACGCTGACGGCAGTTACAGCGATTACCTGAAAGTGCCGTCAGGAGTTTCCGGACCGACAGGAGAGCCTTTCATCAGAATGCGCGGCAATGAAGTCTTCAAGTTTGCCGTGCAGAAAATGGATGAGATCGTAGATGAAACCCTCGACGATTCCGGTTTGACAAAAACGGATATAGACTGGCTTGTGCCCCATCAGGCAAACCAGCGAATCATTGCCGCTACCGTAAAGAAGCTGGGCATCAGTATGGATGATGTGATTTTGACTGTGGCGGAACACGGCAACACCTCAGCGGCATCAATTCCCCTGGCGCTTGACGTGGGTATTCGTGATGGGCGCATCAAGCGCAGAGATGTCATATTGATGGAAGCCGTTGGTGGAGGCTTTACCTGGGGCTCTGCATTGCTGCGATATTAACGAATAATAATCAACATGACGAACAGGATAGCTTTTGTGTTTCCCGGACAGGGCTCCCAACACGTAGGCATGTTCTCCGACCTGGCAGAAAACTTCCCTGCGGCAGACAGGACATTTGCCGACGCATCGGCGGTACTGGGTTATGACCTGTTGTCCCTGTGCATAAACGGGCCGGAGGAGAAACTGCATCAAACCGAATATACCCAACCGGCATTACTGGCTGCCAGTTATGCCGCCTGGCAAATCTGGCAGGAGCAGGGAGGAACCCTCCCGATGTATATGGCCGGACATAGCCTGGGCGAGTATTCTGCCCTGGTGTGCGCCGGAGTCATCAATTTTACCGATGCGGTCGGACTGGTAGCTGAACGGGGCCGGTTTATGCAGGAAGCCGTACCCCGTGGAACAGGGGCCATGGCTGCCATTTCGGGTCTGGATGATGAGACGGTAATCGATGTCTGTGCCAAAGCCGCGCAGGATGAAGTTGTCTCAGCAGCGAATTTCAATTTCCCGGGACAGGTGGTTATTGCCGGCGATACCGTTGCAGTGGAGCGCGCGTTCTTGCTGGCTAAAGAGTCAGGAGCCCGACGAGTCACACCATTGCCGGTCAGCGTGCCGTCTCATTGTCGCCTGATGACGCCTGCGGCGGACAGGCTGCACTCACTCGTCAATAAAATTACGTTTATGCCTGCCGCAATACCGGTTGTACAAAACGTCGATGCCAGGGCGCGGACCGACCCTCATGAGATTAAACAGGCTCTTGTCCTCCAGTTGCGTCAATCCGTGTTGTGGTCAAGGTGTGTAACAACCATGCAGCGACTGGGGACCACCGCAATGATAGAGTGCGGCCCCGGCAAGGTACTGAGCGGTCTGATCAGGCGCATAGACAAAAATATTGTCTGCGCCGGCATTTCCGACAGAGAGTCCCTTGAAGCCGCCTTGTTGATATAATCCGCAGATGGACTTTCATCTCAAAGAGCAGGTTGCCCTGGTAACGGGTGCGAGCCGGGGAATAGGAAAGGCAATCGCCGGACGGCTTGGGCGTTCCGGCGCTTTTGTTGCGGGCACGTCAACAACTGAAATCGGCGCCGCAGGAATCGAAGAATTTTTCAGGGAAACGGGAATAGAAGGCAGGGGATTCGTACTGGACATAAGCGCAGATGATTCGGTGGCACAACTGGATGAAGTATTGAAAACAGCGTCCATAACGCCTTCAATACTGGTGAATAATGCGGGAATCACCCGGGATAACCTGATGTTGAGGATGAAGCAGCAGGAGTGGAATGAAGTCATTAACACCAACCTGAATGCTGTTTATCGCCTGAGCAAATTGTGCCTGCGTAACATGATCAAGTCACGCTATGGCCGGATAATCAATATCACCTCAGTCGTGGCGCTGTCGGGGAATCCCGGGCAAACCAATTACGTTGCGGCCAAATCGGGCATCATAGGTTTTACACGTGCGCTGGCCAAGGAAACCGGCAGCCGGGGCATCACTGTCAACTGCATTGCTCCGGGCTTCATCGATACCGACATGACAGCGAAGCTCGCAGCCGGCCAGCGCGAAAAACTGCTTGAACAAATTCCCCTGGGGCGACTTGGTCTCGCCGATGACGTAGCGTATGCTGTCGAATTTATCGCATCACCGGCTGCCGGTTACATAACAGGCGAGGTGCTGAATGTAAACGGCGGCATGTACATGGCCTGAGATATCGGCCGCTCAGGCATATTGGCTGTCGTCCTGGTATCCTGTCCTGATAACGGTCCTGCTAGAAACGCAAAAGTCTTTCTATTGGGTTTCACAGAGACTATAATATGCAGGAAACACAATAATAATATTTCGTTGTTGCATAGATGTTTTTTTATTGCCAAAAAACAACTTGAAAGCAGGGATTATTTGGCTTATCGTACATCGGCTTTTGGTCTTAGTACCGTAGAAGGAGGTTATATCACATGAGCAACGTTGAAGAACGAGTGATGAAAATCATTGTAGAGCAGCTCGGGGTTAAAGAAGAGGAAGTTACCAGTGAAGCATCGTTTGTTGATGATTTAGGGGCTGATTCGCTTGATACAGTAGAATTAGTGATGGCTCTGGAAGAAGAATTCAAAATCGAAATACCCGATGAAGACGCAGAAAAAATAACAACCGTACAACAGGCAATCGACTATATTGACACTCATCTTGAATAACTGCCCTGACTAGTCCCTGACAAGGCCGCTTCACTGGATAACCGAAAGCGGCCTTTTTTCATATATACGATCAATAATTTTCCGAACAGTGAATAAACGACGGGTTGTTATCACCGGCCTCGGCCTGGTTACCCCTATGGGAAATACAGTCGAGGAGACATGGAAGAACACATTAGCGGGCAACAGTGGGATTTCCACGATTACTCACTTTGATGCCGGCGGATATCCCGTGAGGATAGCCGGGTTGGTAAAGAACCTTGACCTGGATGCCTTTATCCCCAGGAAAGATCAAAAAAAGATGGGCACCTTCATACATTACGGTATGGCGGCGGGCATCCAGGCGGTGCATGACGCAGGGATGGACACGGATAAAGTTGACCCGTATCGAATCGGGGTTGCTATCGGTTCCGGCATAGGCGGTATTTCAGGCATAGAAAAAGGGCGTGACACCATCCTGAACAACGGTCCGAGAAGGATCTCGCCATTCTTCGTCCCCGCCAATATTATCAACATGATTTCCGGCAACCTGTCTATTCGCTTTGGTTTCAAAGGGCCTAATTTCAGCATTGTGACTGCGTGCGCGACCGGCACCCATAACATAAGTGAAGCAGCCCGGATCATCGAACATGGTGATGCGGACGCGATGGTGGCAGGCGGCGCTGAGTTTGCCTCGTCTCCCACGTCCATGGCCGGATTTGCCAATGCAAAAGCACTATCCACACGTAACGACGAACCGCAAAAAGCAAGCCGGCCCTGGGACAGGGACAGGGACGGGTTTGTGTTGAGTGACGGCGCGGGCGTAATAGTCCTGGAAGAATTTGAACACGCGAGAGCCAGGGGCGCCAATGTATATGCCGAGCTCATCGGATCTGCCATGAATGGAGACGCTTACCATATGACCGCGCCCTCCGAGGATGGGGAAGGGGCGATACGATGCATGCAAATGGCTCTTGGGAGCGCAGGTATCGACAAAACCGACATCGACTATATCAACGCCCACGGCACCTCAACGCCGGCAGGTGATATTGTCGAAAGCAATGCCGTCAAGTCGGTTTTCGGCGAACATGCAAAACGCCTGGTAATCAGCTCTACGAAATCCATGTCCGGTCACATGCTTGGGGCCGCCGGCAGCGTTGAAACCATATTTTGCGTTCTGGCATTACGCGATCAGGTGGCGCCTCCTACCATTAACCTGGATAATCCCGATCCTGACTGTGATCTGGATTATGTTCCCCATGAGGCGCGGGATATGGAATTAAACCACGTGATATGCAACTCCTTCGGCTTCGGCGGCACTAACGGGTGTGTCATTCTGAAGCGGATATAAATCATGGGAATCTTTGAACAAGTCCGCACTAGTACCCTTTCCAGTTAATATTGACATGTTCAGAGCTACACAGCAACGCCAAGACAAGGCGCAGTCCGCAGGGAATGGCGCGCCCTTGTCAAGGGCTGCAACGCCGTATTGGCGCTGCTGTGTAGCTCCCTGCGGGCGGGCCGGGAAGCGGTCGCCCGCGGCGTTGCGCCGCTTGGCAAGGACTCGCCATTCCCTGCGCAGCGCGCCTTGCGCTCAACCGCTTCCCGACCCGCTGAACATGTCAATATTAACTGGAAAGGGTACCAGGTGATAGACGCACTGGTCAACGGCGAACCCGGCGGCGTCATATCAATCCATGATCGCGGCCTTCAGTTCGGCGACGGCGTGTTCGAGACGGTCGCGGTCCAGTCAGGAGAACCACTTTACCGTGAAGCGCATTTTGCCAGACTGGAAGCAGGTTGCCGGCATTTATCCATAGCCTGTCCGGACAGGAACCTGCTGGAGGATGAGGCGCTGCAGCTTTGCCGCTCACACGAAGCGGCAGTACTGAAAATCGTCGTTACCCGTGGTGCGGGTGGGCGGGGTTATGGACTTCCTGAAGAGGTTACTCCCAACAGGATAATGACGATCCATGAACGCCCGGCCTATCCGGCGGCATATTACCGAGAGGGCATCCCGTCATATATATGTACCCGCCGCCTTGTTCATCAGCCCGATCTTGCCGGCATCAAACATCTCAACCGGCTGGAACAGGTTCTGCTGCGCTCCGAGATCGCAGCCACACCTTATCCGGAGGGTGTAGCGCTGGATCCGCATGACAATGTCATAGAAGGTTCCATGAGCAACCTGTTCATGGTAAAAGACGGTAAACTGGTAACTCCGGACCTGTCCCGTTGCGGTATCGAAGGCGTGATAAGAAAATCAATAATTGAGCGGAATGAGGCAGCAGGTAATGAAACAGATATCAGGGAGATAAAACCGGAAGAATTGTATGAGGCAGATGAAGTATTCTATTGCAACAGCGTGATAGGTGTCTGGCCGGTCAGGTGTATTGGCAATAAAGTGTTCAACGGCATTGATACGGCCCTCGAATTCATGAAGAAATTAACCAGCGAAAACGTGATTGCTGTTGTTTGATGCGGAAACTGCTATTCATCCCCGTCATTCTCTTCATCCTGATCGGATGGTGGCTTTATCAGGACATGCAGACACAGTTGATTGCGCCGCTCAAGCTGGACCGCACCGAACTTTTCGCCATCGAGCCAGGCATGTCCCTGTTTGCTGTTGCCGATGAGGTGGCCCGGCGGGGCTGGTTCGATTACCCGCTATACCTGGAACTTGAAGGCAAAATTCGCGGGGTGGACGGCCTGATAAAGGCCGGGCAGTACCAGCTTGCACCTGGCGCCACGGCCCTTTCCCTGCTGGATATGATAGTGGCGGGGAAAATTACCCAACATGCGCTGACGATACCGGAAGGCTGGACCTTCAGACAGATCATGGCTTCGCTTCACGAACACCCGCACATCAGGAGGGTGTTGACATCAACGGACCCGCAACGCGTCATGACGGAAATAGGTTATCCCGGTTATTCCGCAGAGGGACGTTTTTTTCCCGACACCTATTATTTCCCGGCGGAAACCACGGACGCTGATTTTTTGCGCCGCGCATTCAGGCAGATGGAATCAGTATTAAACGAGGAATGGGAACTGCGCATGGCCGGATTGCCGTACCGGTCACCTTACCAGGCATTGATAATGGCTTCATTGATTGAAAAGGAAACAGCGGTTGCCGACGAAAGGGAACGGGTCGCAGGGGTATTCATACGCCGGCTGGAAAGGGACATGAAACTGCAGACGGACCCTACCGTGATATATGCGATGGGAGAGGGCTTTGACGGGGACATCAGGCACAAGGACCTGGATATCAATTCACCATTCAACACCTACCGCTACAGGGGATTACCGCCTACGCCCATCGCCGCTGCAGGAAGAGCTTCAATACGCGCAGCGCTGCAGCCTGAACCGGGAGAAGCCCTGTATTTTGTCGCAACGGGGGAAAACGGCCGCCACCACTTTTCCCGGACTCTTGCAGAACACAACAGGGCAGTAGCAGAATACCAGCTTAAATAAAATGACAGGTTTTTTTATTACATTCGAAGGCATAGAGGGAGTGGGCAAAACCACCCAGGCACAAAAAGCCTTCGACCTGCTCGATGCGAAGCACCCCGGCAAGGTTGTCATAACCAGGGAACCCGGCGGCACCAGTTCCGGGGAGGCCATCCGTAACATCATGTTAAAGGCCGGCAATAACGGCATTGACGGGATGACGGAAATGCTCCTGGTATTCGCAGCCCGCCGTCTGCACATACGCGATGTGATAGAACCGTCGCTGAAGGCAGGTAAAATTGTACTGTGCGACAGGTTCACCGATGCTACGTTTGCCTACCAGGGAGGAGGGCGCGGCGTTGATGAAAAGCTGATAGCCCAGCTTCAGGACATGGTTCAGAACACACTCAGGCCGGACCTGACCCTGTTGTTCGACGCCCCGGTCGAAACCGGTCTTGCCCGAATCGGTGAGCGCAGTAAACCTGATCGGCTTGAAGCAGAGACAATAAGTTTTTTCCAACGTGTCAGGCGCAGTTACCTGGACCTGTCCCAACGATATCCGGAAAGAATCCGCGTCATCGACGCCGCAAGGGGAGTTGATGAAATAGCGGAGGAAATACGGACGATACTCAGGGAAAACGGTTTATGCTGACAATCCCTGAACGATGCTCATGCCTTATCCCTGGCAGCTGAAACAATGGGAACAGGTCCGGGTTGCCGCCGACCGGAACATGCTGGCCCACGCGTTGTTGCTGAGCGGGGCGGAAGGAAGCGGCATGGGGCAGTTTGCCCTGGAACTTTCCCGGTACCTGTTATGTGAAACACCGGCGCGCAGCGCGGCGTGTGAACAGTGCCGATCCTGTATATTGTTTAATGCCGGCAATCATCCGGACATCAGGTTGATAAGTCCGGAAGATAATGGTTCACAAATCAAGGTGGATGCTATCCGCGACATGATAGCCTACCTGCAGCTCAGCAATCAGTATGGCAGGCGTAAAATCGCCGTCATAGAACCGGCTGAGGGCATGAACCGGCACTCGGCCAACAGCTTGCTGAAAACCCTGGAAGAGCCGACGCTGTCAACATTACTTATACTGGTTTCCTATCAACCTGCCAGATTGCCCGTTACCATTCGCAGTCGCTGCCGGTTAATCAGTTTCAACCGGACAGACCGGCATTCGGCATCCGAGTGGCTGCGTAAACGGATAAACGACCCTGCACAGACCAACGACCTGCTTGAACTTGCAGGAGACGCACCGCTCAGAGCGCTGGACCTGGACGAAACCGATGCGCTGCATAACCGCGGGGAAATGCTGGAAGATTTACAGGAAGCCGCCCGGCCGTACGCCGACCCCGTCAGGATTGCCGAAAAATGGCAGAAAAACGATGTGGCCGAGGTGATGAACCGGTTACTGTTCCTGTTCAGCAGAATGGCCGCGCTACGCGCCACGAAAACCGGCAAATCTGTCCGTCAATCCGATTTTGACGTTAATCTGAGCCGTGTTGCAGGTGAATTACACCTCTCGCAGTTGATTGATTGTTATGACCTGTCGCTGAAGAACTACCAATTCCTCACCGGTGAGACCAACCTGAACAAGCAGAGCCTGCTGGAAGAAGTCATAGTACACTGGCAGACAATACACAGTAATATATCCGCAAATGACGCAGGTTAACGCAGATGAAATGCGGAAAATAACCATGAAAATTCCGTATTTAGTCGATTCTCATTGCCATATCCCACTGATAGAGATGGAGGGCGGCGCGGATGCCGTAATCGGCGCGGCACGGGAGGCGGGAGTAGGGCATATTCTGTGTGTCTCGATAGACCTTGTATCCTATCCTGAAATCAAACATCTGGCCGATTCCCACTCCTGCGTATCCGCGTCGGCAGGCGTGCATCCAAATTCAGCAAGGGAAATCGAATTGACGGAACAAGACCTGCTGGTTCTTGCCGATGATGAGAAGGTGATAGCAATCGGTGAAACAGGCCTGGATTATTACCGAAGCCAGGGCGACCTGGAGTGGCAAAGACAGCGGTTTCGCACCCACATTCGCGCAGCAAGACAGATTGGCAAACCCCTTATTATCCACAGTCGCGAAGCCCGGGAAGACGTCATAAAAATCCTCACGGAAGAAGGAGCGGATGCCGTCGGCGGAGTAATGCATTGCTTCGTTGATGACCTGGAAACGGCAAAACAGGCGATGGATTTGAATTTTTATATCTCTTTTTCCGGAATTGTCACCTTTCTCAATGCAAAAGACCTGCAGGAAGTGGCCCGGCAGCTTCCCCTGGACCGGATCCTGGTTGAGACCGATGCGCCATACCTTGCGCCGGTTCCTTACCGCGGCAAACAGAACCAGCCCGCGTACGTTCGTCATGTCGCGGAAAAAATTGCCGAACTGCATGAAATTGATGTAACTGATGTGATTTCTTCGACAACCGGTAATTTTAACAATCTGTTTTCGATAGATAAAATAAAATAATTGTTTATCAAATAGTTGATGTTAATATATCAAGTGACATATCAAGTTTATCCATACTGATATAGTAATGGGGAGAAAAGCGGATTGCGCCGCCGCGCAATGCGCATATTACCCGGTTCTCCATCAGCCGTTTATGCAGTTCCTGTTGCTCTGACCCGACAACCTGAAAAGCGACAATCCCCGATCTTCGTTCCGGATGGGCCGGCGTGATGAGGCGTATCCGGTCATGCTCCGCCAGTCTTGCCATCAGGTGTGAGACCCGGGCTTCCAGTTCCTGATCTATATACGCCATGCCCAGGTCTTCAATCAGGCTCAGGCTGGCGGAAAGGGCATGTATGCCCAGCAGGTTGTTTGATCCCGGTTCGAAGCGCCTGGCGGTCTTTGACGGTTGCCAGGAACGGATGTCGAAGTCATCCGGCGTTGTCGTCATGTGCCACCCGTGCTGGTACAGGTTCAATTCATCCCGAACCGCTTCATTGCAATAAAACAGGGCGATGCCTTCCGGACCCAGCATCCACTTGTGAGCGTCGGCCATGACGAAGTCGGCCTGTATTTTCTGCACGTCGATATCATGGGCGCCGATACTCTGGATCGCATCAACACAGAACAGGATGTTATTTGTCCTGCAGAAGTCGCCCAATAACTGCAGGTCCAGCCTGATGCCGCTGCTGAACTGTACGGAACTGACACTCAGCAACCTGGTGCGGTTATCACAGGCCTCAATCAATGCCTGTTCTGAAGACCGCTCCCTGATATTCACTTTCTTCAGTGTGACGCCGTGTATCTTCTGCGCATCCCAGGGAATCCAGTTGGACGGAAATTCCTCGGCGGACGTCACTACATTATCGCCCCGGTTCCACCGGATACCCGCCGCTACTACCGACAGGGCTTCCGAGGTGTTTTTCAACAGGGCGATATCATCAACTGAAGGGGCGTTGATAAGGTCCCTGGCCTGGCGGCGCAACCGGTTTTCTTTTTCAATGAACAGGCAGTACCTGCTGGCGCCGTAGACAACGTTTTCCCGGGCGAATTCAACCACTGCATCCCGGGTCCGCGCCGGCCAGGGAGCCACCCCGGCATGATTCAGGTATATCAATCCTTCCGCCTGGGGAAATTCGCTTTGTATTATGTTATCTTTCGACATCATTGCTTCGGTATATCACCATACGACATGCATAATACCTCACGTGACTCCGGATACAACCGCTCTGTCCACGGAGTCTGCCTACATTATTTGCCTGCAGGAATAAAACCGTGAATCAATCAAACAGGTTTGCCGGCATCCACCTTGTGGGCAGTATTGCGATGGACAACTGTGAGCAGGTGTTTCGTAAAATCAGCGCCGAACTGGGTCCGTACCTTGACAAGATTCCTGATGGCGAGACCGGTGAACGGGCCCGCTGGATATATTTTCAAAGAACCATGCTGGTGGAACATCCTGCAATGGAAATCGATCCGACGGTACCTGAACTGACATTGTACCAGTGGGATGGCAAGCTGTTACGCTCATTGCCCCTGTTGCGTTTCAGGGAAGGGATAAACCCTGATGACGTGGAATTTCCGACAGGTTACGACAAGGCAGCAGAGTATTCCTACAGCATCTTCAAAAAACTGCGCGCAGAGGGGGTAATACCCGCCCATATCCGTTTCCAGGTATGCCTGCCCACACCCATGTCCAGTTGTTACATGTACGTCAGCCACAAAGCGTACGACGATTACCAGCGCGTCTACCTGAAGTCGCTGCTGAATGCCCTGAACGGGATTCTAGATAATATTCCCCATGAAGACCTGTACATACAGTATGACGTATGCCAGGAAGTGCTGATATTCGAGGATTACTTCCCATATCGTCCCCCGGACTACAAGGACCGGATATTCAGTGAATTGGCCGTGCTCGGCGACGCCGTGCCGGCAGACGTAAAACTTGGTTACCACCTGTGCTACGGCACCCCATACGATGAGCACCTGGTGATGCCGAAGGACGCGGGAATACTCGTGGAATTGATGAACGGCATAATCAATGGCGTCAACCGCGGGGTGGACTTCCTGCACATCCCCGTGCCGAAGGACCGGACCGACCACGCTTATTTTATGCCGTTAAAAAACTTCAGGGGCGATACCAGGCTGTACCTGGGTCTTATACACCACGATGATGACGACGGTGACCGGCAACGGATTGAGGCGGCGCGGGAATATGTCAGGGATTTTGGCATCGGTACTGAATGCGGCTGGGGGAGGGCGGATCCGAAACGGATCCCTGGTCTGCTTGCCAGCCACAGGAAAGCTGCTGAGGCATTGGGCGTGTAGCGCCGGGCACTGTATTAATCCGCGTGGACGATCCCTGCGGCGATACCCAGCTCCGGCATAACACTGTAAAAATCCTGGACAGGCATCCTGCCGCCGGCAGCCCTGTGCGCGGCGGCAGCGGCAATCCAGGTATGCAGCTCCATGGAACCGATACCGGCCCGCTCAACCAGTTCATACTGGTTCCAGTCATCGTATTCTTCCAGCCTGTTCTGCGTGAGCAGGTCCAGGAAACGCTGATCCGATTCCGCATTCAGGCGCATGTCCCCGGCTGTGCGCTCACCGCGCGCTATCATCCCGGCGCCCTCGTGGTGCATCACATCCAGCCGTTCCAGCCATTGCCCGGGCGTCAGTGATTGCGGGTCATCACCACCTGACAGTTTCCAGGCTTCAACTTCCTGTTCACCCTTGCCATGCTCAGGATAATAGCGCGTGGGATGGTGTGACATCCCCCCTGACGCAAGAAACAGCACTCTCTTGTCAAGGGCAAGGGCAAAACGTCCGATTGCCTCTCCCAGCATACGGGTACGCCTGAAAGGCACGAAAGGTGTCGTGATGCAGTTGATAAAAACAGGGATAACAGGACGCGCAGCCAGGCTGCCCAGTATGACGCTGATGGTCTGGGAAAAAGCGTGGTCGATAGTCATCCTGTAGGATACGGCGGGGTCGATATCGTTATTCCGCAGGTATTCCACGCAGTCAGCCGCAATTTCCCCGGGGATATCCAGAGGGCCGGCAAATCCGCCTATATCGCCGGCCGCCTCGGCGCTGAAGCCCACGCAAAAGGCCGGCATGGTCTTAAGGAAAAAGCCGTTGAAGTGATCCGAACCGAAGGCAACCACCAGTTCGGGGTCAAACTCCGCGGCGGCGCGGGCCCTCTCGGCAAAGGCGCGTTGCAAGCCGTCCCAGTCTTCCGGTTCCCGGGCATAACAATACAGCAGCGGCGAATGTGAGGCACAAACCAGCGATGTTCTCATTGCAGCATACCCACGTGAAGTTTTATTTATCCGGCGCCGGCCTGTTGCCGCAGTCCAGGCGCCATTGGCCGATTTCCTTCTGTTCGATAACGATATGGTTCACCAGTGTACCCAAACCGTCAATACTGACCTCCACCGGTCCCTCGATGACCTGGAAATCGGCCTGGTGGATGGACTTGCGGTTGGCCGAAGGTTTGAAGGCAGTGCCGCAGGAAATGATATCGCCGGGATGAAGCGTATGGAACTGGCTTATGAAACTGATAATCTCCGCCACCTTGTAGTTGTAAAATTTCGTGTTGTCCTCGGCGATCAACTCATCTCCGGCCCTGCAGTAGACATTCAATTCATCCGGGTTCGTTATCTCGTCTTTCGTCACCAGCCAGGGCCCTGAGCAGCCGAAGGTGTCACAACCCTTGTAACGGCCGGCGTAGGACAAGTGCTGCCTGACCCTGACGGTTCCGGCAGGCTTGTCTTCACTGGCGTATATTGCCCAGTATTCGAACATATCCTCAGCGCGCATGCCGTTACCGGTAATATCGTTGAAGATGCTGTAACCGAACACTGCGTCAAGTGCGTCGGAAGCGGGCACATCCCTGGTCTCCCGGCCTATCACGACCGCCAGTTCCGGTTCGGGATGCACACTGCCGTAATAGGGACGTATCCGAACGGGTTGCCTGTGTCCTGTAAGGCAGGAAGCAGGCTTCAGGAAAAATGCAGGATGGCCGGGAGCGCTGATTTTCCTCGCGTTGCTTGCCGAATTATTCATGGCTACGCCGCAGATTTTTCCGGGCATGCGCACCGGTGGATGCCAGAGCACTTCCCGGGCGGGAATGGTTTCTGCTGTATTGCTTCCCCTCCCTGATATTTCCAGGGCAGCCTCGACCTCATCCAGCAATGGCTGCCCGGAACGTATGATTTCAGTCATATCGTTTATGCCGGCAAGGCCTGGCCGGCCGGGGATTAACTCAAGCAGGCTCCTGATATTGACCAGGCGGTCATCATCAAGACAGACAACGACCATATCTTCGCCCTGGTGGTGTACGCTCGCCAGTTTCATATATATCTGTAATAAGTTCCCGGAGTAATATTAACCCTGCCGCAGATATATCCTCAATAACGGATACAGGGTTAACGAGACGATTATCGCCGTAACAAACTCGACGGGAATAATACTGTTGAAAACGTAGTGGGACAGGATAAACGAGGAAATAATGGTGATGACACCGGCCCAGTTTACCTGCAGGTTTCGCCCGGGAACCACATCTTCATGTCTCAGCCAGCGCCGTATGATAAAGTAATCGGCGATCATTATGCCGGAAAAACTGATGGTCAGGACGCTGAGAATTACCAGGAATGATTTGAACCAGCTGATGATTTCTCCGTAGAGGAACAGCAATGAGAGCAGGTTGGCGACGACCACGAAGACGATCCTGCCCGGTTTCCATCCGAATATGGCATCCATAATGTTCGTCAGGGACAACGACGAGGAATAGGTATTCAAAACCTGGGCTTTCGCGTTTGCCAGCACCATCAGTATGGTGCCGAGTATGCCGCCGAAGATGATGAAAGCCGCAGCGACCCGGTCGGGGTTTTCGATGGCGATGGTTGTTGCGTCCGCGACCGACATCCCCGCGTTATCGACGTAATACTCGACCAGTACCGGCATTCCCGCATACATGATTACGCCGCCTATGAACACCATCAGCACATCCATCGCAAAGTTGCCCAGGAAAGCCGCAATACCGATATCTGCAGAACTCCTGGCATAGCGGCCCAGGTCGGCATCGAGTAACGCCAGTGCGCCGGCAGAGCCGGCCAGAATATTGATGCCGAAAGCCAGTTTTGCCAGGTCAGACGTGGCGCCGGTATTTATCAGGGTCTCCGTGGAGACCTGGGAATCAAAAAAGAGAACGTCAAGCCAGTTCTGTTCACTTGAAAAAATAATAGCGAACAGGATGTACAACAGGACAACAAGAAATCCGATTACCATGCTTGATGAAACCTTTGTGACCAGTTTAAAACCGTAAGCGGTCAGCAGGATCCAGGCAATCGTGAAAATGCCGTAGATGATTACCTGGTTTGCCAGGGTGTCTTCCAAGTTCAGGTAAAACAGGAAACCCCGGTAGAGCAACACGTTTTCAGCGGCGATAAAGCCGATGAGCATGAATGCATAGATGGATGAACCGATGGCAGACCCTTTGATCCCGAAGCCGTGAATTCTCGCCATTACCCCACTGGCCAGGCCGGTCCTGTAGGCGATATGACCGACACTCCAGCCGATAGTCCCACCCACCAGTGCAATGATGACGCCGGACAACAGGGCAATTTTCATACCCGCTATGAAGGTGATCAGTGCGCCCACATAGATCTGCACCAGCGTGGTAACGATGCCGACAGTGTTCCAGGACATGGCGAGCCAGCCATGCCGTTCATTATCCGGCACCCGTTCCAGCGCGTGGTCTTCGATGAGGTCCTGGATTGATTGTGTGCCGCTCATGAAAATTATTTTAACGCGTACATGTCCGGATAAGTTTCTCTGACAACGTATTATCTTGTTATATTTTTCCAGCCAAGCATAATAGTCAATAAACGACTAATCAGGAAGGACAACCATGAGCAAGGCAGTTTTTGTCAATCAATATGGCGGCCCCGAGGTACTGTCATACCAGGATAACCCCATCGGCGCGCCCGGTCCGGGTGAAGTATTGGTGCGCAACACCGTCATCGGCGTGAATTACATCGACACTTATTACCGTTCCGGGCTGTATCCGGCTAAATTGCCGCTGATACCCGGCGACCAGGCCGCTGCCGTCGTTGAAGCGGTCGGCGCCGGCGTCACCGGGTTCAACCCCGGGGACCGGGTCGGCTATGCCTCGAAGCCTTTGGGCGCCTACACCTCGGAAAGAGTGATAGACGCGGTCCTGCTCGTGCCCCTGCCGGAGGGTATTTCCAATGAAGTGGCGGGGACCACGCTGACCCGGGGCCTGACCGTTGAGTACCTGACTCACCGGTTGTATGAGCTGAAGGCAGGGGAGACGGCGCTGGTCCATGCTGCGGCCGGCGGCACGGGCAGGATTCTGTGCCAATGGGCCAGTAACATCGGCGCAAGGGTGATCGGCACTGTCGGCTCCGAAGAGAAGATGGACATTGCCCGTGAAAATGGCTGTTCAGAAGTGTTTCTGCATCAACAGGATTTTGCCCCGCAGGTAAGGGAACTGACCGACGGGCAGGGGGTCGATATCGCCTATGACTCCATCGGCAAGGCCACCTTCATGAAATCCCTGAATTGCATAAGGCCCAGGGGCATGATGGTCAGCTTCGGCAATGCTTCGGGAAAACCGGACTCCCTGGACGTGCTGGAACTGGCAAAACGCGGCAGCCTGTTCCTGACCCGGCCAACGCTGTACGGATATACAAGTAACAGGGAGGACCTGTTGCTGTCGGCGCAGCGCTATTTCACAGCGATAACAAGCGGTTTGCTGGACGTTGAAAACGGCGTGCCTTTTGCATTGAAAGACGCCGCAGAAGCGCACCGGCACCTGGAAGACCGATCCATCGTCGGTTCGCCTATCCTCATTCCCTGACATGCGTTTTTATGCTGATCTTCATATCCACTCAAAATATTCCCGCGCCACCAGCAAGGATTGCGACCTGGAGCATCTGAGCTTCTGGGGGCGCAAAAAAGGTATCACCGTTATCGGCACGGGTGACTTCACACATCCTGCATGGTTCAGTGAATTAAGTGAAAAACTGGTGCCGGCGGAGCCGGGCCTGTTCCGCCTGCGCGACGATATCGAAAAAGAAGTGGCGAAGAAACTGCCGGGAAGTTGTCACGGCATAACCCGCTTCATGCTCTCGGTGGAGATCTCCACCATCTACAAGAAGGGCGAGAAGACGCGTAAAATCCACCACCTGATCTATGCGCCGACCCTGGAACAGGCGGATTTTATCAACCGCAAGCTGGACCGTATCGGCAATATCAAGTCCGACGGGCGCCCCATCCTGGGCCTGGATTCCCGCCATTTACTGGAGATTGCGCTGGAAGCCGGGGAGGGCTGCTACCTGGTGCCGGCCCATATCTGGACCCCCTGGTTTGCCGTCCTGGGGTCAAAATCAGGGTTTGATTCCATTGGCGAATGCTATGGTGACCTGGCGGACCATATTTTTGCCGTGGAGACCGGCCTCTCAGCCGACCCGGACATGATAAGGCTGGTCTCGGACCTGGATCGTTACCGCCTGGTCTCCAACTCGGATGCGCATTCCCCGGCCAAACTGGGACGGGAGGCTTGTATATTCGACACTGACCTGGATTATTTTTCCATGCGCCGCGCCCTGGAAACGGGTGAGGGCTACGGCGGCAGCGCAGAATTCTTTCCGGAAGAGGGCAAGTACCACCTGGACGGGCATCGCAAGTGCAATATCCGCCTGTCACCGGAACAGAGTCGCCAACTGGGCGGTATCTGTCCCGTGTGCAACAAGCCGCTGACCCTGGGAGTGATGCACCGTGTACAGGAACTGGCTGATCGCACTGCAGGGGAAACGCCTGAAACTACCGATCCCTTTGTCAGCCTGGTTCCCCTGCCGGAGGTAATTGCCGAAACGGAAGGCATCGGCCCGAACAGCAAGCGGGTAGCAAACGAATACGAACAACTGCTGCATAAACTGGGGGCGGAATTAGGGATACTGAACGACATCCCCCTGGAGGAGATCCAAAATCTTTCCAATTCCTCCCTGATCCCCGAGGCCATCGCCCGTATGCGCAAGGGAGACGTGCTCCGCGAGGCCGGTTACGATGGCGAATACGGCAGGATCAAACTGTTCCAGGAAGATGAACTGAAACAAGCCGCCACTTTTACCTCATTTTCAACTAAAACCTATAATGACCAGTAAATAGTCAGTTTATATGGAGTCTTACGATGGCCAGTGTCTCTCTTACTTACGCGAAAGCCCATTTTTCCGAACTGGCTGCTAAAGCGGCTCAGGGTGAAGAAATTCTGGTGACCCGACACGAAAAACCCCTCGTAAAACTGGTGCCTGCCAACCGTGTTTCGCAGGACGGGCTACAGGAATTATTTACCGAAATGGATAGTATCCGTGCGGGCACTCGACTCGGACCTGACCTGTCCATAAATGATCTACGGAAGGAAGGGCGGCGTTAGTGGCCTTGTTGGGGCAAAAAATCTCCTTCGACTTTTTTTGATAGCCAAAATCATACTCTAAGTGTTAAAAACAAGCTTATACTTTGACAACAGCGACGCAATTTAATTAATATAAAATTGTCGATACGGACCTCATTGCTCATTGTCTGAGCAAACAGGACAAAAGGCAGTTATCGAAAAAATATTAACGGAGTAACTCTCGAATAAGGAGACTGGAATGAATACCGATACATTGACCATTGCAAGGGAATTGGAAGCAAAGGGCGTAGGCCATGCTGCCGCTGAAGCAATAGCCGCAGCCATTCATAATTACACACAATCTCAAATGGAAAACCTCGTTACCAAAACAGACCTGGCTTTGGCTGTCCAGCAGCTTACTGTCAGAATGTACAGCACCGCCACTGTAGCGGTAGGCGTACTGGTAGCGCTGGACCGTTTACTCCCGGGTTGAGCGGGGCAGAATCAGCCAATAAACCGGCTGATTTAGCCCAATTAATTGTCGACTTTCCCCAACAATTCCAGCGCGCCGGTAGTCATCACCTTTACACCGGTCAGGATGGTCGGTTGCGGGTCCGGGGCGAAGAAAGGGGAGTGCAGAGAGGGCAGGACCTCACCCGATTCCATAGCCTTGCCATATTTATCTACTTCAACGCCGCCTATCCAGAGAAGCAGGCTGGGTATTTTCGGTTCCACCCGGCCATACTGGGCAAAATCCTCGCCTCCCATAACGGGCTCTCCGGGAATAAGCTGTTCCTCGTCCAGAACGGTCCGTAATACATTTACGATACGGTCGGCCAGATCCGGGTTGTTATAAACCGAAGGCGTGAATTCGTCCTTGATGGTTACCAGCGGCAACTTGTCGGGGGGCAGACCCATGGTCATGGCCTGGCCGGTTGCTATTCTTTTAATGCCGTCGAGCAGCGTATTGCGCGCTTCATCCGTATAGGAGCGTACTGTTAATTGCAGTTCCACCTTGTCGGGGATGACATTGTGTTTGGTGCCCCCGTGTATCGAGCCGACCGTAACAACACCGGCGTCAATGGGTTTCAATTCGCGTGATACCAGGGTCTGCAAGGCATTGATAATCTGGGCGGACAAAACAACAGGGTCCTTGGTGCTATGGGGATAGGCCCCATGCCCGCCGATGCCGTAAACGGTAATATCGACACTGTCAACGTTGGCCATGGCATAGCCTTTGGTATAAATAACCTCGCCGGCGGGCCTTGAAGCGCTGACGTGCAGGGCGAGGTTGTAATCCGGCCTCGGGAAGCGCTCGAACAGGCCGTCTTTCAGCATGGCGCGGGCGCCGGCGCCACGCTCCTCGGCAGGCTGGGCAATCATCACCAGGGTGCCCTGCCACTCGTCGGTCATGGCCGTTAAACGTCTGGCGGCGCCGATAAATACGGTCATGTTCACGTCATGGGCACAGGCATGCATGACACTCACCGTATTCCCGTGTTCATCGACCGTGGTCGCTTTGCTGGCATAGGGTTTGCCGGTTTTCTCAAGGACGGGGAGGGCGTCCATATCCGCCCTCAACAATACCGTGGGACCTTCACCATTCTTCAATACGCCGACGACACCGTAACCGCCGACTTTCTCCGTTACCGTAAAACCCAGGCCGCGTAGTTCGACCGCCATCCGCTCACTGGTCTTTTCCTCATGGAAGGATAATTCCGGATTCTGGTGTAAATGCAGGTACAGGGATTCAAGATAAGGGTAATCTTCCTGAATCATCGTCTGCAAGGCAGTATCCGCCCGCACGCATAGCATGAGTTGCGCCAGGAATAAAAAGAGCAGGGTGGATGATTTCATTGGCCCTGACAGGAATAAAACCGGGTAATTTAAGAGGACTGGTCTCAGATAAAACGCATTGCAGCCAGGATGATGCCTGTCAGCGTGATCATCAGACCGCCCAGGGTAATGACCAGTTCACGTTTAAACTGGGACAGGACACTTTTCAAATCGGTAGTGGTAATCAATTCCGTACTGTGCTCATTAAGAATATGCACCATTGCCTCTGCCTGGTCCTGGCTGAATCCGGCGGCTTCCAGCCGGCGTACAGCCTTCAGCGTATCTGTGATAATCACCTGTTTACCTCCATGATGATCTCCATGGTTTCCATGTTAGAATTGAACAGTCGTTACTTTATCATAATGAGTTGGCCAAGTAAATCTCGGAGGTAAAGCATGGTCCTGGACTCCATCACTGATTCGCAGGAGTTACGCGATCATTTCGGCGAACCGTTGCATATCGCCGTTGCGGTAGAAAAACCACAACTCGATGAACACCACCGGCGCTTTATTGAGCACTCGCCATTCATATGCCTTGCGAGTACAGGGTCAGACGGCCAACCGGCCGTCTCGCCGAAAGGCGATGCTCCGGGTTTTGTTAAAGTAATTGATGAGAAAACGCTGCTAATTCCCGACAGACCAGGGAATAATAAAGTCGAGGGATTCGGCAATATAGTGGAAAACCCCAAAGTTTCACTGATATTTTTCATACCCGGCATAACGGAGACTTTACGCGTCCATGGTGAGGCGGAAATTGTACTGGACAAGGAGCTTCTCAAGTTCGGCAAGGCAGGAGCCAAATTACCCAAGACGGCTACGCTTATAAGAGTTACCAAGGCATACATGCATTGCGGTAAGGCATTGATACGTTCAAAACTCTGGGATCCTGAACGGCATATTGCCAAAGGGGTAATACCGCCGTTTGGCCTGGTCGTAAAAGAACAGGCAGGCGTGCCGATGTCGCAGGAGGAGGTACAGGGAGTGGTGGACCAGGAATACAAGGACAATCTCTACTGACACTGATTCGGCTCTTCATGTAAGATGCCGGAACCGGTGCTTTAAACAGTATTTATTGCAGAACTCCAGGTTTCTGTTCAAACATCTTTTCCT
Organism: Gammaproteobacteria bacterium; assembly: GCA_965220815.1. GTDB lineage: Bacteria > Pseudomonadota > Gammaproteobacteria > Eutrophobiales > Eutrophobiaceae > JAAXHV01. The sequence continues at coordinate 3,058,222 of OZ244846.1, read as the reverse complement.
ACCTCCACATTATGCGCATAATATATATTATGTTAAATATACCCTGTCTATTTAACATAACATATTGTCTCGAGGGCTTTTGATTGGGGTTTCCTTATTATTTGGGGCCTCCTCTGCACTTCCATTGATGGAATATTACGGGGATGACTACCAGGGTCAGGATGGTTGAACTCAGTACTCCTCCTATCATGGGCGCGGCTACGCGTTGCATTACTTCCGATCCGGTGCCGTCGATGAGCATGATGGGCAGGAGGCCTGCTATGGTTGAGCAGGTTGTCATCATGATCGGCCGCAGGCGTTGTTCGGCGGCGTTTACCGTATTTTCGATCAGGAGTTCGGGTTCCGGATTGGCTGCGGTAATACTTATCGTTTTCAATGATTTGTTCAGGAATCCAAGCATTACTATCCCGCTTTCGACGGCAACGCCTGCCAGGGCGATAAATCCGACGCCTGCGGCGATGGATAGATTGAAGTCCAGAATATACAGCAACCATACTCCCCCGCCGAAGGCGAACGGGAGGGTTGCCATAATAAGGCATACTTCGGTCATACTGCGGAAGTTCAGGTATAACAAGATGAATATGATGAAGAGAGTCACGGGTACCACGATTGATAATCTTTCCATTGCCCGCTTCATGTACTCATACTGTCCGGACCATGCCAGGGAATAACCCGGCGGCAATTCCACTTCAGCCGCGATCCGGTTGCGGGCTTCATTTACGTAACTGCCGAGGTCCCTGCCCCGGATATCCACGTAAACCCAGCCGTTGAGGCGCGCATTTTCACTTTTTATCAGGGGCGGTCCGTCCGTTACCTTGATGGTTGCAACTTCTTGCAGTGGAATCCGGGCGCCTGCAGGTGTTACTACCGGCAATTGGCGCAACCGCTCCAGGGAATCCCGCATCCCGCGCGGGTAGCGGATATTGACCGGGTATCGTTCCAGTCCTTCCACGGTCATCGTTACGTTCATGCCACCGATAGCGGTGCGGACGATATCCTGAATATCGTCGATATTCAAACCCAGGCGGGCTGCACTGATCCGGTTGATGTCTATGGTAATATAGCGGCCGCCGGTGACCCGTTCTGCGTACACGGATGCCGTGCCGGGGACATTCCTCAAAGCCTGTTCTATCCGGTAACCAATGTCCTCTATCACCTGTAGATCCGCACCGGCAACCTTGATGCCCAGGGGTGTCTTGATCCCCGTCGCCAGCATGTCTATGCGCGTCTTGATGGGCATTACCCAGGCATTGGTGACCCCCGGCAATTGTACCAGCGCATCGAGTTCCTGTTTCAGGCTCTCCAGTGTCATGCCCTCGCGCCACTCGTCACGGGGCCTGAGCCTGATCAGGGTTTCAATCATCGTCATGGGGGCCGGGTCCGTGGCTGTCTCCGCCTGGCCGATCTTGCCGAACACAGTTTCAACTTCAGGCACGGTGCGGATCAGCTTGTCGGTCTGCTGCAACAGTTGGCGGGCCTTCCCCGCAGATATCGCCGGCAGGGTCGTCGGCATGTACATCAGGTCACCTTCATCCAGTTCCGGCATGAACTCGGCTCCGAGGCGGGTTAGCGGCCATAAACCAGCCAGTAATAGAACCAGCGCGACAGACAACGTCGTCAAGGGCAGGCGCAGCAGGAACCGGAGCGCCGGACGGTAGATCCCGGAAAGCAACCGTATGACGGGATTGTCGGCAACGGGCACAATCCGTCCGCGCATAAAATACCCCAGCAGCACGGGAACGAGGGTTACCGCCATTACCGTTGCCGACAACAAGGCATACAGCCAGGTAAATGCAAGGGGGGAAAACATGCGTCCTTCCTGCGCCTGAAGGGTAAAGATCGGCAGCACGCTGAGACCTGTAATCAGCAGGGCAAAGAACAACGGGCGCCCTACTTCGGCCGCGCCGGCGGCAACGGTCTGCCAGTGCTCCCCGCGTCCGGAGCCGCGCTCGAGATGCTTGTGCACGTTGTCGATCATGACAACTGCTGCATCCACCATAACGCCTATCGCTATGGCAATCCCCCCCAGTGACATGATATTGGCATTGACACCCTGGGTGTACATGATCAGGAATGCCATCAGGATGCCCAGTGGCAGGCTGATAATCACGGATATCACGGACCGAAGGTGCAGCAGAAACAATATGCAGACGATTGTTACGAGCAACAACTCAGCCAACAAGGCATTCCTCAAGGTGTCTATGGTGCGGCTGATCAATCCTGACCGGTCATAGGTCTCAACGATTTCCACGCCGTCAGGCAGGCTTTTTTCCAGTTCCCTGAGCTTGCCTTTCACGTCGCCGATGACTTTCCTGGCATTCTCTCCCCAGCGCATGACGATGATGCCGCCGACCACCTCTCCTTCCCCATCCAGCTCTGCAATCCCGCGCCGGAGTTGCGGTCCTGTATGCACGTCCGCAACGTCGCCCAGCAGCAGCGGCGTCCCGCGCATGCTGACTCCTAACGGAATCTCGCGCAGTTGCTCCAATCCGCTGATATAACCGGTTGCGCGGACCATGTATTCCGCTTCGGCTAGTTCAACTACCGATGCGCCGGCTTCCTGGTTGGCCCTCCTGATTGCCTGGCGCAGCGTCGCCAGCGTGATATCGTAGGCGCGCAACAGGTCGGGGTCGATAACGACCTGGTACTGCTTCACCATTCCTCCAACCGTTGCAACCTCAGCCACACCCGGTACGGCCTGTAATTCATATTTCAGGAACCAGTCCTGCAGGGAACGCAACTGGGATAGATCATGTGCTCCGCTTCGATCAACCAGGGCATACTCGTAGACCCAGCCCACACCTGTTGCATCGGGACCAAGCTGGGGTTTCACGCCCGACGGCAGACGGCCGGTCACCTGGCTGAGATATTCAAGCACGCGCGAACGCGCCCAGTACAGGTCGGTGCCTTCGGAAAAGATGACGTACACGTAAGAATTGCCGAAAAACGAATAGCCGCGCACGGTCACCGCGTGGGGAACGGCCAGCATGGCCGAGGTGAGTGGATAGGTCACCTGGTCTTCAACGACTTGCGGCGCCTGGCCGGGGAACGGCGTTTTGATGATAACCTGGACGTCCGAAAGATCGGGGATCGCATCCACCGGCGTTTCAAACAGCGCGAAAAGCCCTCCCAACGCCAACAGTACGGCCAGCACCACAACCAGGAACCGGTTATATATCGACCAGCGGATTACCTGTTCAATCATGATTCTTAGCGCTCCTTCGATGCGTCCGCCGCTTTATCCCCCGAGGACTGCAGGCGCTGTAGCCCGGCGTTCAGGCTGGCCTCCGAATCAATCAGGAACTGTGCCGATACGACAATTTCCTCACCCTCCTCCAAACCGGACAGTACTTCAACCCTGTCGTCACTCTCCATGCCGGCCCTGATTTCCCGTACTTCAAAGCTGCCGTTGCCCAGCGAAATAACTACCCGCGTCATGTCGGCGCCGTGTATCAACGCCTCGTTAGGGATGGTCAAAATCTCTCTGGCCGGCTCACCGTGTATTTCCACGTGGGCATACATATTCGGCATCAGGAGGCGTTCCGTATTATCAAACCGCAGCCGCGCGCGCAGGGTTCTCGTCACAGGGTCCAGGTCAGGATAAATATATTCGACTTCTCCCGACCAGGTGCGCTCCGGTAACGCCGGCAGACGCGCTTCTGCCGCCTGCCCTGTCTTGACCCAGGCTGCCTGTCTTTCAAATACCTCGGCCAGGAGCCATACCTGGTCCAGGTTGGCCAGGCTCATCACCTCCGTATCCGGTTTCACGTACATCCCTTCCCTTACGTTCAATCGGGACAAAATACCGCTCTGAGGCGCGTGAAACCTGACGTATTGCGCCACCTTGCGGTTTTGTTCCAGTTGCTTCACCTGTGCAGGCGATACCCCGAGCGCGAGCAGGCGCTCACCGGATGCCTGGGACAGCAACCTGTTGCCGCTTGCCAGCGCCTGCAACGCCGACGGCGTGGCCCGCGCCCTGGGATTTGTCTGGGACAGTAACCTGTTGCCGCTTGCCAGCGCCTGCAGGTATTCTTCCTGCGCATTGACCAGGATCGGCGAATATAACTCAAACAGGAGTTGTCCCTCACCCACCTGTTCGCCTTCTGCGCGCACTGCCAGGCGCTCTATCCAGCCTTCGGTTCGGGTGTGAATATGGCTGATGCGGGTCTCGTCATAATCGAGGTATCCGACGGTGCTGATTTTCCGGAACAGAGTCTCGCGCCTCACCGGTGCGGTTCGCACACCCAGGTTGTTTACGACTTCCGGCAGAATTTTTACCAGGGAACCGGTAGCGCTCCCGTTATCGGCATAGACCGGAATCAAATCCATCCCCATGGGAGATTTGCCCGGTTTGTCGCGTCGATAACCCGGGTCCATAGGCGCTACCCAGTACAAGGGTTCGTCCGCGACTGCCGCTGGACTGCTGCGGGTGGCAGGGGTTTCGCTATCGGGAAGGAACGGGCCGTCAATTACCCGGTCTATGGTTATTCCGACACCCGTTCCGATCAACAGTGCGCAGGCAAGCAGCAAACCCTGTTTCATTGCTCATCTCCGACAAAATATAATAAATCCGACTGCACTTTAGCCCGTTCTACGGACAGCCGGATCATCGCAAGGCGTGTATCCAACTCGAGCAACCGGGCCCGCATCAAGGTGGTGAAGTCCGCCACGTCATTCCGGTAGGCCTTCAGGGTCGTGTCCGCATTTTGTTGCGCTTCGATAATCGTATGAGATTCATAGAGTTCATAACGCTCTCCCAGTTGCCTCCACGAGGCATGGATATGTCCTGCCTGGCGGGCAAGTTCCCGCAGTTGATCGGTGCGCGCGAATTTAGCAGCCAGGTGCCGTTGGCGGCCGGCCAGGACACGTTTGTCCTGGCGTTGGCCGGTAAACAACGGGATATCCATGAGCACCATGGCGGAGAGAAAATCCTCCCGACCGCCTCCCTGCAAATCACTACCTGTCCGTTCCGAGTAAGTAACATCGATGGACCAGCCCGGCTTGTACTGTTCTTCCGCGATGGATACCTGGTAGCGGCTGGCGTCAATCCTATGGTCATGGGCAAGGATCAGCGGATGCCGGGACAGGTCCGTGATGATCCCGCCGAGTGGGGGAATAGCAGGCAGTACAGGTTGCTCATCGGGCAGCGGCAGGACCGCGTACTGCGCGCCGATCCATTTCGACAGTTGCGCAACAGCCGCTTCCTTTAACCCGGCAATTTCAGCGCGCCTGTCCTGTAATAACGATAACTCCAGTTGCGCAAGAAGTACGTCGTGCTGATTATCACGGCCTACCGCGTATTGACGTTGCGTAACATCAAACAAGCGTGAAAACAAACGCTCGTGTTCAGCGAGTATCTTCTCGTTTTGCAGTTGAAAATAAAGCTCCAGGTAGGCTTTTCGTACTGAGCGTAACACACTGAGTCTGCGCTCGGCAGCAAGCGCGGTTTCAACTCCTGCCATGGCAGATGTCCTGCTCCTGCTGTAACGCAGGGTGTGGCCGCGCGGGAAGGTCTGCTGCACGCCGAACTGGAGTTGAGTCATGGGTTCCTGGCCGCGCGCGAACGAATCAACCGGAAAGTTGACGGCCCCCAGTTTGAACCTGGGGTCGGATAACTGCCCGTCTGCTACGGACTGGTGGCGCAGGGCCTGTGCCCTTGCACTGATACTTTGTCCCAGGGCATCCCTGTCCCCGGCAAGCCGCTCAGCCTGCGCAAGGGCAAGTACGGCTTCGTCTGCATTGGCCCGGGTTAAGCCGGCGCCGTTCAGGACGACCCATGTCGTGATACAACATAATAGTGTTTTGAGGCGCGTCGGCCGAATAAAATAAAGCATGGTTGTCTCCCGTAATGAAGTCCACGAATAAAAATCGAGAGTTCAATACGGGCGGACTACTTTATCTGTACTCGGTAACTGCCGATGGGAGATAATCCCGGATAACCGGGAGAGAGTGCTTTAACCGGATATGGATCCGGCTCCTCTGCCCTGCGCGTCCAGCCAAAGCCATGGACCAGCGCCACAGGGTTGAAATTGAACACTTCCTTATGCGCGCCGGGCTTGATGCCGGCAGCAACGCCATCGCATTCACAGGCGTCGCCGTAGGGTTGCAGGGCGCCGCCGGTACTGTAGCCGGCAGGTTCATGCTCAGTCTTATCGCTGCAGTGACCGCTTTCTGACGTCTGCGCAGGCTGGTGATTAAGGCCGGGGTGCGCCAGGCAGGCCTGGCATACCACACTCAACCAGCCTCCCAACAGGAGCACGACTACTGCGAGACTTATCTGGCGTCGATGAAAAGCCATAATGGAGAAGTATTGTGCATAAACGTGAATTTGTCAAAACCCCATCAGGTGATGCTATCGATTTCTCAGTCTGTCGCTCTCTGGAAGACGACCCTGCCGTTCTGTATCACCAGCCACGGTTTTACCATCGCTTCAAGGCTCTCCAACGGGTCTGAATCAAGCAATATCACGTCTCCCCATTTACCGGCTTCGATACTCCCGGCATCAGCCTCCAGTCCCATCGTCTCTGCGCCAATCAGGGTGGCCCCCTGTATGATTTCCATGTGCGTCAGACCTCCCAGCGTGAACCCCTCCAGTTCCTGGAGATACACCTTGTCTATGGTCGGCAAATCCTTTGCGTTGGAATCCGTGCCGATCGCAAATTTTACCCCAAGCTCATGCATTCTCCTGAACCGTTCGACCATGCCTTCATAGGTATGGCCCAGGTACTTCTCCAGGTAGGCGGCATCATACGTGTACTGACCTGCCAGTTCACGCAGGTGATAGCCGATGGTCGGGACTAGGTTGATATTATTTTTCACCATGTCCCGGTACACGTCATCATCACCGAACGGATAAAGGTGCTCCATACTGTCGACACCGGCGTCAACGGCTATCCGTCCGGAGGTATGATACGGGTCCTGGGCGCCGCCCAGGTGCGCGGTAAGGCGCAGCTTCCATAAATGTGCCTCCTCAACCGCGGCGCTGAGTTCCTCCAATGTATACGGGGTCGTCGTCTTGATCAGGTCTGCTCCCAGTTTCGCCGCCTCGCGCACCCGTTTGCGGAATTCCCACGGCCCGTCGGCTTCCACAGCCCATATCGGCGGTATCAGCGGTTGAAATTCCGTAGCATGTCCGCCGGTTGTGGTAATCAAGGGTCCGGACACATATATCCTGGCGCCACCGATTAGCCCGTCCCGCTGCGCCCGTTTCAGCGAGTAACCGACATGGTAGCGGGACGCCACGTCCCGTATCACCGTCACACCTATTTCCTGGTAGCGTTCCAGGAAACGTTCGGAACGGAAGGCATTGATCACGTCGTCTTCCAGGTCCCGGGCGCCCGCCAGTTTGAAGGTAATATGCGCATGCAGGTCGAACAGTCCCGGCAGCACCCATTTTCCCTCGGCATTGATTTCCCTGGTATCAGCCGGCAAAGAGCCGGTTTCACCAAGAGAGACTATGTTACCTTCATTGATGAAAATACCGGGGTTCGGTCCCGGTTCCGCCCCGGTGCCGTCAATCAGCGTCCCTCCCGTTATCCAGTAGGGCGTTGCGACCGCGTTACAGCCAAAAAGCAGCAATAATGTATTTCCGGCAGTCAGTAGTAACTTTCGCAAAAATCGGTAAATCATTACCCGGACCTCTCTGTTCTCAATAAAACAGCAGCTAAAATGAACCATAAACGACATTGCCTGCCACCACGGTGGCCTCGACCTCTATGTCCTTGATAGTCTCAGCGGGTACGGTGAGGATGTCGTCCGACAAGACAACAAAATCGGCATACTTGCCGGGTTCTACAGACCCTTTAATATCTTCCTCAAAACTGACGTAAGCCGAATCGAGGGTGATGCCCCGGATGGCTTCTTCCCGCGTCAGTCCCTGGTCCGGACCGAGTACTCCGCCCCACCCTGTTCCCCTGGTGACGGCAACGTAAATCTGCATTATCGGTTTTGAACGGGAGGACACCGGCTTGTCCGCGCCAAGTGACAGTTTTATGCCGTTGTCCAGCCAGTCCCTGAGCCGGTAGGACTTGTGGGCCAGTTCCTCACCCCAGTGCTCTATGAACTTGTCGCCGATAATATAGAGATGCCTGGGTTGGGGGAGCACGAGCAGGCCAAGCTTTTTTACCCGATCGTAATGGTCAGGTTGCAACAGGATGCCATGGTCCACAATCCAGCGCTTGTCGGTAATATCGATCCGGCTGTTCACATACTCATAGGCATCCAGCAGCTGGTCTATGGAGGCGCCGCCGACGGCATGGGGACCAGGGCGCCAGCCGTGCCGCGCGGCTGCCAGTACAAACCGGTTCAGTTGGTCCTGTTCAATAAGCCGCAGTCCGTAGTAACCGGGCCGGCCCTGGTATTCCGTGCGAAGCTGGGCTGATTCTTCGGCGCCGTCCAGCATCATTTCCGCCAGGCCGTCAGTCCTGAACATGCCGTCCCCCCATTTTTCTTCCGGGTCGCCCAGGGATTCGAACAAGGCATCCATCTCAGCCTCCGGGGTATTGGGGTCGACGTCATAGCACCAGTCGATCCTGATGGTCAGATCGCCGTCTTCATACAGTTCGCGCAGCATTTCGACAAGCTCCTTGCTGCCGCCGGGTTCCCTCAGGCTCGTCATACCCCAGCTGTTTACCCGCCTGATCGCCTGCCGGATGCCGTCCTTCTGCACTTCCCTGCTCGGCGTCTCGAAATGAGCCAGAAACGGGTACATGGCATTGCGTACAAGAAAGCCGGTCGGTTCTCCCTCGTCATCCTTCCATATCTCCCCACCAGGCGGATTTTCGCTGTCCCTGTCGTAGCCTACCCGTTCCAGGGCCATACTGTTGGCAATAACGTAATGGCCGCCTTTCAAGGTCACCGGGTTGTCGGGTGAGACCTCGTCGAGATCATGCCGGTTCGGCAGGCGCCCATCCTCCAGCATGAACTGCCACCAGCCGCCTTCGCTGAAAATCCATTCACCTTTTTCCGTGACCGCGACGCGTTCTGCGACCGCCTGTTTGATGTCGTCGATCGAAGTTACTTCGGTCAGGTCTATCATCGTCGGCAGGTTGATCCCCATGGTGGTCATGTGGCTGTGGGTATCGTTGAACCCGGGAAGGACCGTCCTGCCGCCGAGGTCCACGATTGCCGTGTCCGGACCGGCACTCTCAAGGACCGAGCTTTCAGTCCCTACCAGCAGGAACTTCCCGTCCTTGATTGCAGCGGCTTTAACGATGGAGAAGTCCCCGTCAACGGTAACGATCTTCGCGTTGTGGATAACCAGGTCTGCATCCTGTTGGGCACATCCGCTACAGATAAAGGCGAAGAGGACTAAAACCAGTAGAGGAATCTTGTAAATATGTTTCATAATGTTCTCCTGACGATAAGTTACGTCTGAAAATCGTTCCTTCTGTAACCGTAAGACCGTATCTGTTATGTGTACCGGTGATGACCGGTAAATTTATGCATCAGCCGGGCTCTAAGCCTGGCGCTATTGATAAGTATAGCGGGTAAGTAAGACATCAAATCGTGATAACGAACAGGATCCGGCTTTTCAACCGATAAATTCAGGTTTTCAGTGTGTCCCTGTTTGATAAAACCTGCAACTTCACGCCCAAGTATCGTGTTTACCGCCAGGCCCCTGCCGTTACAGGCCTGAATTGCAAACAGTCCATCAGAGAGCTTAACGAACCTGGGCAGGACGGAACGGCCTATCCATGGCGTGCCCTGCCACAGATAGCGGATGCGGGCCGGACCAAGCAGGGGGGAAAAATACCTCAGCCGTTGTTCGACGTAACGGATGATGCGATCCCTGGCGTTATTGAAAATGAATGCCGGGCAGGCGGTAATCAATCGGCCATCCCTGTCATAACGCAGTGAGAAAATGTTCGGGTTGACATCGGTCATCGCATGGTTTTCAGGCAGAATGACTTCCCTTATCTCTCCGTCCAGCGGTTCGGTTGCTACTTGAAACACCTTGAAAGGCAAAACTGTACGGGCAAGGCCGCTGAACAGGTTGCGGTTGCCGCCACCTGCGCATAGCACGACTTTTTTTGCGCTAACCCGGAATCTTTCTGACTCGAGGCACCATCCGGTTCCCTCTTTATGGATTTTAACCACCGTGCTGTTAATGTATATGCGGGCGCCCTGCCCTGCCGCGACCCGTGCCAGTTCCCGCACAAAAGCAAGCGGGTTGATTGCGCCGCCTGCAGGGTCAAGCAGCGCCCCCTGGTAGGCGTCCAGCCCGGTGAGGCGGCAAATTGTGTCCTTATCGACTGTTTGAATCCCGTACCCCAATGAACGCCATTCCGAAGCTGTTTTATCAACCCGTTCGACCTCCTGTGCGGTCCTTGCAGGAGCCAGGAAGCCCGTTTGCTGGGGGGCGCAATCAAGACCCAGCTTTTGCACCAGGGAAAATACATACTTTCCGGACTCGCCAGTCAGGTTCACAAGCCGCTTGCCCTTGTTGTCGCCATATTTTTCCAGGATCTCATAAGGGCTGTGGCGCACCGGCAGGGATGCTATGATGCCGGCGCTTTTACCTGCAGAATCGCTGCCCGGTGTTGCCGCTTCAAGCACAACCGGGAACTCTCCTGTTTCGGTCAAGTGGTAAGCCAACGAAATTCCGGCAACACCCCCGCCGACTATTGCGATTTCCGTGTCGTGAATTCCCGTTAATTTTGCAAGGCCTGCAGCAGCCGGTGTGACGTTGCTCCAGAGCGTATTCTCTTCAACCTCAAGCGCGCTCATGGCTGGTTATGTTCAATCTACGGGTTCTATGGACAACCTGCATGCGCCGTTTTTTCGGATCTCACCAATGCAGGATTGCGCATGGGCAAGGTCTTCCGGAACAATCCCGGCACAGATATTAGCCATCAACCAGCCAAAAGGAAAGAACAGACGCCCCCCATCGCCGTAGAAAATACCCACGTCAAAAAACGGACCTGGCGGCAGTCCTCTTATGCTTCCCGATTTGACATAAGCCAGGACGATATCCCCTGCCTGCGGGTAGGAAGTGGCATTTTCCAGCGGGAGGTCTGTCTGAACGAGTTCTTCAGGCAATACCGAAGCGGGTAAGGGGCAGGACAGTTCCGGACCTGTCCACATGGCGTGGATGGCATCATATGCAGGCCGGTTCTGCGCCAGTTGCCATAAAAATTCAGATGATTGCGGCGCTTTATCATCAAAAAGAACACACCTGGCCGACAGCCCGGACCCTGGTTCAGCAAACCTGACGTGTCGACTCACTTGGTGAAATCGCGTATCACCCTGCCGTCGGCAACGACCAGCTTAACATCCTGAAGATTCTGTATGTCCTCCAGGGGGTTGCTGCCGACTACCAGTATGTCCGCCAGCTTGCCCGGCTCCAGGGTGCCCAGTTTGTCCTCCATTCTCAATATCTCTGCGCCGACCCGGGTCGCTGAGGCAAAAACGTCCGCATCCGTAAGGCCTGCGTCTTTCAACAGGCCCAGCTCTACATAATAATCCTGGGGATAGCGTACGTCGTTTTCAAACGGGATATCCGAACCGACGCCGATACGGATTCCAGCCTCGTGGGCGAGTCTGACCATCTCAAGATGTTGTGCATGAACGACGGGATAACGGCGAGCGAAAGTGAAGAAAAAACCACCGGAGGGTATTCCCGCCGAGGGATAGCCCGTTTTCTCCACATTGTAGAAAGCAGTCAGAGTCGGGACAAGGTCCGTCCCGTTACGCGCCATAGTTGCTATTATCTGTTCGTTCAAATTCAAAGGATGCTCGATAGAATCGACACCTGCTTCGGACGCCCACTCGGTATATTTACCGAATGAGTCAACAGTAACTGGGATACCCTGCATGTGGGCTTCGTCCACTGCGGCATCGACCTCCTCCCGGGTATAGGGCGAGGTCAGCTTGATCCAGTCCGCTTGTTTGCGGATCTGTTCCCGTACCGCCAGTCTCCAGTCCCAGGGCCCGGTCGCGACACGCACCCGGCTGCCAGTCGCCGTGCTTTTCGGCTTGCCCGTAGCGGTTGACGTAATCTCATCCGCATGCCCGCCTCTTGCAGCAATCATATTACCGCTCCATAGCACGCGCGGCCCATCGACCATGCGCCGTTCAACGGCCTCCTTGATCCGTAATGCGACGTCATTGGACGTACCCACGTCCCGGACCGTGGTAACTCCGGCGTCAGCCAATTGACCCAGCAACAAGACCCCGCGAATGGCCGAGGCCGCATCCGAGTTGCGGTAGCGGGTGAAATCCATACCGCGTTGCTGGGTGAAGTGAACATGCAGGTCAATCAATCCCGGCACGATATATAAGCCTGACGTGTCGATAATCTGCCCCTCTTCCGTCGAAACCTCGGCCCCAGCCGCACTGCCGGCATAAAATATCCGGTCACCGCGCAGCGTCACCAATGCGTCGGTTATGGGGGCAGCACCGGTACCGTTAAGCAAGGTCCCCCCCTGTAATACGAGCAACGGATCTGCGGAGTAATCATGGGGTGGGACAGGCACCCGCCTGGTGTCGTCCGTGGTGGGGAATGTCGATGTTTGTGCCGCACTGATACCTGGCGCGCTAAACAATAGAATGTAGATGATGATTGAAAAAATGTTTTTCATGTTGGCCATTTGATTGTGTCTCCTCGTCGTGCCTGCGCAAGCAGGAATGGAGCAGGAGCCGCGCACCCTGCCTGAACAGGATGCGCGACTCTGAGTTGCTTAATGACTGTAGCTGATGCTTACACCGAATATCCGCGGCGGACCGTAGTGCAGTCGGCCGGGCAGAAAGCCTGAAGCCGGCCCGAATATTTCACTGAAGTAAATCTTGTCGGACAGGTTGCGGCCCCAGCCCGCCAGTTCCCAGCGCCCGTCATCGGACCTGACGCCGATCCGGGCATTCAGCAGCGTATAGGAATTCTGTACCGCGCCGGGGTGATTCGGCAGGATAAACTGGTTTGAATCGGTATAGCTGTAATCGAACTGGGCAAAGGGCCGGAACCCGGATATTGCCTGTGACACCGTGTAGCTGACCAGGCCGTTTATCGTGAAGTCAGGCGCGTGGGCAGGGGTTTGGTCTTCATAATCACCGCTCTTGATTTCCGCATCCATCAGGTTAGCGCCAGTATATACCAGCAACTCAGGGGTAAGCTGCCAGGTGATCTCCGCCTCGGCGCCGCGGATCTCGACATCACCCGCTGTGCCCAGGGTAATCACCCTGACATTTTGACCCGATACGGGGTCGATCCTGTCGAGCGCCGCTCTCGCCTGCATGTCATTCCAGTCATAGAAATAGCCCGCGGCGTTGAACTGCAAGTTGCCGTCAAGCAGCGTGGACTTGAATCCTAATTCGTACGCCAGTAGTTCCTCGGCTACAAACGGCAAAAGCTGGTTGCGACTGAAGGCAATCGACGCCGGAAACCCGCCGCTCTTGAACCCGCGGTTGAAACCGGCATAGAGCAACAGGTTGTCAGTTGGCGTAAACTCCAGCGCCACCCTGCTGCCCACTTTTTCAGTATTGAGTTTCGGATGTGTGAATTCAGCCAGAGGCACCGGACCGGAGCCGGTTATCTTGCCACCGAAGTTAAATTCGCGATCCTCATCGGTATAGCGCGCGCCCAAAGACAATTTGAACTGTTCAGATATCCGGAAGTCAACCTGGGCAAATGCAGAGATGCCTTCTGTCTCCTGGAACGAACCGCTTTCAAAAAAACCTGAGAACGAAGCGTGGTCGCGAAAGTCGGTATCGGAGAAGAAATCATTATCATCATTGCTGTAAAACCCGCCGACGATCCAGTCTATCGACCCCCAACTGTCGTCGGAGGCAAGGCGTATTTCCTGGGTAAAACTGGTAATATCTTCCCAGTTCCTGATTTCATGGATATACGCAGGCGACCCACCCTGGTCCAGGGGCTGGTACCGGTCAAATTCCCGGTAACCGGTGATGGAGGTGGCGGTAAACCGGCCAAAATCCCAGTTGACCGTGGCAGAAATCCCCCAGGACTCCGCGTCAACCTGATTGCCGGTGGAGAATTCGCCCAGTACCGTGCGTACGTCCGGGTTACGGTCCTGGATTATCTCTCTTTCAGGCGTCAAAGCCATACCGCCGGTACGATCGCGTATCTGTGCAAACGAGGCGCATTCAACCTCATTGCGTATACCTTCTGTTGCATAGGAGCAGAAACCGTTACCGTCCGCCCTCAGGTTACCCGCATGCTTGAATGCCATGACTTCGGATTTATCCTTTGAATAATCCCCGCTGATGAAAATGTCGAAATCCTCCGTAGGCTCAAACAGCAATGACCCGCGAAAGGCCTTCCTGTCAATCTCGCCGTTGTCAGGGTCCACCCCGGGGCCGAATGGCACTTCAGGTATGGCTACGAGGGTCTGCCAGCCAGACTGCGAAACGTTGATGTTCGTCGCAACCCGCGCCGACAAGGTGTCGCTCAGAGGACCGCCGACACCCATTTCAAACTCGGTACGGTCATACTCGGCATAATCGAAGCGGGCCTGCAACTCGAATTCATCGGTGGGTTTACGTGGCACGACCTTTATCGCGCCGCCCGTGGTATTGCGACCATACAGGGTCCCTTGCGGCCCCTTCAGCACCTCGACCCGGTCCACATCGAACATCTGGAAACCCAGCATGACGTGTGACGGCAGGGCGATTTCATCCAGGTAGACCATGACTGCCGGGTTCTGTTTGCTGGTGACGTCGTTCATCCCTACCCCGCGAATGGTGAACACCGAATCGCCCTCGTAGGAGGAACTGGCGTTAACCGTTAACCCGGGTGTGAATTGCGCCAGGTCCCGTGGCTGTGCAACACCGAGGTCCCGCAACATATCACCTGTGAATGCCGTGATCGATATGGAGACATCCTGAACGTTCTGCTCGCGTTTCTGCGCCGTGACGATGATTTCCTCAATCTGGGCAGATACTGGCGATGAGAATAAAGTAAAACACGAAATAAGAATTACAACATATTGAAAAGTAATCCTTTTATAAAGAGAACACAGAACAGATACAGAAAATCTGTCTATCGAGTAAGTAATCATCATCCCCCTCCCCCTTGGTATTGTGGACACTACGCCAATCACAGGATATGTATTACGCGTAAAATTGTCAATAATCGACAGTATTGTTTTTTTACAACTTCTGCCAGCCCTCCTCTGCTTCCAGCAGACTCTGCCGGTAATATTTCAGTCCCGTATAGAGTATGAGCGCCGATAACGGCGCCGCTATAGCCGCTACCGTTGCCAGTGAATAGCCCACCAGGGCCGGGTCGCCGTACAGGTAGTCGGTCATCAGGGCAACAAATGTCGGACCTATCCCCATGCCTACCAGGTTGACACTCAACAGGTACAGTGCAGAGACCTGGGCGCGCATCTGGTTCGGCGTGATTGGCTGTAACGCAGCAGGCGCGATGCCGTGCGGCAGGCTCCACAGAAAGGTAAACGGCGCCATCAGCGCCAGCGCCAGCCACACATTGTCGACCAGTGGCACAGCTATGCCGAACGGGGCGGCGCAAAGCGCCCCGATCATGATCACTCTCAGGTTGGCATCCGTATGGCCGCGCCGGCGCAATGCATCTGCTATCCATCCTGCGCCGACTACACCGGAAGTCCCGAATATCAACAGCATGAATCCATAAACGAGGCCGACCTCACCCGGCGTCCAGCCATACTTGCGTATAAAAAATGCGGGCGTCCAGGCTAAAATCGCATAGGCAAGCATCACGAACATGGAAACCCCGATCAGGTGGTGTCCGTAAGTGCGCCAGTTTTTACGCAAAAATCTCAATATGTCTTTAATCGGAATGCTTTTCGGGACAGCGCCCGGCTCATCCCCAAGCAGGCCCCTGCGGGCCGGTTCACGCAGGGTCATTACCAGGAGCGCCAATAAAACCCCGGGCAATCCTACAACTATGAATGCCAGTTGCCATGCCCTCAACTGCCCGATAAAAGGTATATCGACTGTATCAAGGCTCGCCACATAATCGACGACGAGGCCGCCGATAATATATGCAAGGCCCGCGCCGAGAAAGCTGCCTCCGGTATACACCGCGATAGCCCGTGTGACTTTACCGGGCGGAAAATAATCGCTGAACAACGAATAGGCCGGAGGAGATAATGCAGCCTCTCCGACTCCCACCCCTATGCGCGCGGCAAACAACTGCCAGAAGGTTTTCGACAAACCACACAGGGCAGTCATCAGGCTCCAGAGAAACACACCGGCGGCAATAATGGAACGGCGATTGGAGACGTCTGCAAGACGGGCAATCGGAATGCCCATCAGGGTGTAGAACAGCGCAAAGGCAATCCCCTGCAGGAGGGATATCTGGGTATCCGAGAGATTCAGGTCATGGCGGATTGGTTCGACCAGCAGGTTCAGGATCTGCCGGTCAATGAACGAGAAGATATAGGCGAGCGTCAGAACGCCTACGACATACCAGGCATAGACCTGGTTGGGATAGTCTGCAGTTCCGGCAGTCGGCGTATGGGAGTTCTTCATTTTGTTGCAGGTATTCCTGGTGATTATTTCAAGTACTCCGAATTCAGTTTACTATAAATAACACTGGGAACAGGCATGAATCTGACCATGACAAAAAATTCCATGTCCCGTTACATCAGATGTTTACTCATAATGATTGGAATGGCGGCATGCGCCGGCGCGCCGGCACTGGAAGAAATTGTCGTAACCGCCCAGAAGCGGGAGCAGAATATCAACGACGTAGGCGTAGCTGTCACCGCCTTCAGCGGGGAGCAGATGAATGCGCTGGGGATCGAGTCCAGTACCGACCTGATCGCATTCACGCCCGGCGTCTCCCTGGCCGGCGACATCGGCGGCCAGCGCGCTATCTTCAATATCCGCGGCGTGGTGCAAAACGACTATGCAGACATTGCGGAGGCTCCGGTAGCCGTCTATATTGACGACAGTTATCTTGCCAGCACCCAGGCCCAGACCTTCGGCCTGTTTGACATCGAACGGATTGAAATCCTCAAGGGCCCGCAAGGGACCCTGTTCGGCAGGAACGCAACCGGCGGCCTGGTCAACACGATAACCGTAAAACCCACCTATGAGTTCGAAGGATACGGCGAGTTTACTGCGGCCAGGTTTGACCAGTACCGGTTTGAAGGCGCCGTCTCCGGCGCCCTGTCGGATAAATTACGCGCCCGCGTGGCTTTCCTGTCCAACCTGCAGGGAGAAATACTGAAAAACGTGTACGTGGACGGCTCGGCGCCGGATACCCGCCCCGGGTCACCCGGCGGCGGTGAAGACACCTACAACGATGACACGCAGGCCGTGCGCGCCCACATCGAATATGATTTGAATGACAACGGCAGTCTGCTGCTGAGCGCGAACTGGGCCGATACGACAAAAAGTGAAGGGCCCTACCAGGCAGTCAACACCACCGAAATTCTCAATGCCGACGGTGCGGTCGTTGACGTCATCTACGCCGCAGACGACCCGCTGGGGTGCGATCAGATACAGTCGGGCAGATGTGTCGATGCCGTACTCGACGCCGGCGCCAGCCCGTATCGCCCAGTGGCCGGGGGCGATTTCAACGGCAATATCGACCCTGACGGCAGCGGCAGGCGCATCGACCGGGACTTCGCTTTTGACGATCAAAACCGGATTGAATCCCATGGGATAACAGGGACTCTTGACTATGACTTCGGCGCAATTGAATTCGTATCCATAACTGATTATAAATATTTCAGTAGAGTTATAGGGTTAGACCCTGATGTCAGCGCATCACCTGAGGTTATATTCCATTCGGACGGGGAAATTGAACAGGTCAGCCAGGAAGCGAGAATCTCCGGCGCAAACGACTCCATGAACTGGGTCGCCGGTCTGTATTATCTCGGTATAGATACCGGGTTTACCCAGGGACTGGCCGGTAGCGCCGAATCGTTTGTGATCGGACCCAGCCGGGAATTCAATACGATCACCTCCATGGAAACCGATTCATTGTCTGTTTTCGGGCAGGTAGACTGGCTCCTGTCACACAACCTTGCGGCAGTACTGGGATTACGCTATATCAACGAAGATAAAAAACTGTCGGGTGATATCGGTTTGTTCCGGAACCTGGATGACAGGACAATAGAAACGGATACCCGTATGGCTACCCTTGAAAGCGCGGACCTGGAAAATAACCAGGACCTCTGGTCGGCCAAGGTCCAGCTAGAATACTCGCCCGATGAGGACAGCCTGTATTACATCGGCGTGAACCGGGGCGTCAAGGCCGGTAGTTTCAGCGCGCCCCTGCTTGGAGGCTTCGGCACTTACAAACCTGAAGTCTTACTGGCCTTCGAGGCGGGCGCAAAACTGACATCAGCGGATGGGCGGGTGCAGTTGAATACCAGCCTGTTCTATTATGACTACACGGACTACCAGTCCTTCTCCTGGGTCAACAACGTCAGTTCCGTGACGAATGAAGAGGCGGAATTCACCGGGATCGAACTTGAACTGTTCCTGACACCGTCGGTGGCCTGGGATATCATGGTAGGCGGTTCCTGGACAGATGCCGAGGTGGACAAACTGGAGGTTGCCCCGGGTTTGACCAGGGATACCCGGCCGGCATTCACCCCCGAGTTTCAGGCATCAGGGTTAATTCGTTACAACCGGGACACCAGCCTGGGTAATGTCGCGGCGCAACTCAACGGTTCGTTTCGCTCCGAGGTGTTCCATAACGCCAGGAACTTCACGGCTCATGAAATAGAAAGCCACACTGTTATGGATATCCGCCTCAGTTGGTCCGACCCCTCGTATGAATGGTCGGTAACCGGGTATATCGACAATCTGCTTGATTCGAACCACGGTATTATCGGGTTTGATGTGTCGGGATTTACCGGCAATACCCAGATTTCCTACGCGCGTCCCCGCACTTATGGAATAACGATCAGAAGAGATTTCTGAGAAACCTCTCCGCGATTCAATCAGAGACTCGTCGGGATGAATCGTCCAGTTCCGCTGCCAGCCAGGTAACCACTGCCCAGGCGGCAATGTTCTGTTTCAGCTGATCGGGGTCGATCTTGTCCAGGGTGTCGTCAGCCGTGTGGTGGTAATCAAAATAGTCTGTGCCGTCCTGCCGCAGTCGGAATATGCGCACGCCCCTTTCATGCAGCGGTACTATATCCGGCCCGCCGGACTGGGCAGCCTCCCCTTTTTCAATTCCCAGGACTTCAAGCACGGGCATGGCCGCTTCCATCAACACAGGATTATCGGTATCGAAACGCCAGACCGGCCCGGCGCCGAAATCGGATTCGGAGGCGTAGATATGATTTTCCAGGTTTTCGGCATGGGTATGTACATACTGCTTTGCGCCCCACAGGCCGGCTTCTTCATTCCCGAACAGAACCAGGCGGATACTGCTTCGAGGTCTTTGGGGCAATTCGCCTATCAGGTGTGCCGCGGCAGCGGTGATGGCGACGCCGGCGCCGTCATCCACCGCACCGGTTCCCAGGTCCCAGGAATCCAGGTGAGCGCCGATCAGCACGAGTTTTTCCGGGGTTTCACGGCCGTTGAGTTGGGCAATCACGTTCCAGGAATGTCCCGCTTCCCTGAACTCCACCTGGATATCCAGGGAGATCCTGATGCTATCGCCCCGGCTCATGATGCGCGCCAGTTGATCCGCATCCGGCGCGGACAGGGCCACGGCCGGCAAGGGGTCTTTGGCCATGGTGGACACTCCCGTGTGGGGGAAGCGATGGCTGTCCGTGCCGATGGAACGGATCAGGACGCCGAGCGCATCTTTTTCCTTGGCAAGCAACCCCGAATCGTAGCGCACCTTGACGGAATCTCCATACCCTGTTCCGGTCCGTGTCCGCTCGGTGTATTGATTGATAAAAACGAACCTGCCCTCGACCTGTTCGAGAGGGGCATTTCGAAAGGCGTCCAGATCGGCGAAGCCGATGACTTCAGCGGTGATCTCACCGTCGGTGGACCCGCTGTAACCCAGCGCCGTGACATGCAGCTCCTGCGGATATGGCGCTTCGATTCTTGCGGACTCATGCCGGCGCGTCCACACGGGGAACTCGATGCGCTCCAGCCATACCTTGTCGAAAGATAGCGTTTCCAGCTTGCGTTTCGCCCATTCGACTGCACGATGGTCCGCCTCCGTGCCGGCCAGGCGCGGGCCCACTTCCGTCGTCAGTCCCTCCACGATCTCCCAGGCCAGGCCTGAGCTCATCCCCGCTTCCCGTAACTGCGCCGCAGTATCCCATGTACTTTCTGTATCTGCCTGAACCAGCACAGGCAACAGGCACAATAGCAGGAGTGGCAGCAAGCGGTTTTTCGATATTAGTGACATGGCTGCGCCGCGTTAGAGGTGTTTTTTCTGTGCAATCAGACCCGGGAGCAGGACCAGGGCGCTGGCGATAAACAGTAACGTCGCCACGATGTACACATGGTCATAACTGCTCCTGCCGAGGATGGTCGCGGCGATGAAAGGGCCGATGGCATAACCCAGCGTCTGCATGCAGATGCCGTAGATCACCACCTTGCCCCGGCGGTCGAACGAGGCCATGGTCGCCAGCAGGTAGGGCATGCTCACGTTCCACAGGAAATTGAATAGGCACACACCCAGGGCAAACTGGAACAGGGCGATCTCGCCTACCAGGATGTAGATGCCGATGGCGGTACCGATGATACTCACCTGCAGGGGAATGATACGGCCGATGCGCAACTGCAGCACCACGGCAACAAAGGCCCCGGCAATACCCAGGAACTGGGACACGGTCAGGACGTTGGCCACGGTCTGCCCGGCGATGCCGGCTTCCAGTCCGAGCAGGAACAGGTAGGCCCAGACGATGCCGATAGACGTGTTATAGACCAGGAGGGCAAACAGTGAAACCCCTTTTAACCGCCATGAATAGCTGACTTTTTCAGGGACGGACAGGTCCAGGTGGTGCACGCCGGAGCGCGGCAGATAGCGGGTGAAAAACAGGCCCGAAACATTGAACAGCGTAAAGAACAGCAGTACGCCGTCCATGCCGATGCTCGCAAAGGCGGTAGGCATGACCAGTATGCCCAGGGCGCCGTAAATCAGCACCCAGGTGATGATGTAACCGAAATTCCGGTCGGACTTGCCGGTCAGCCCCATCATGGCGAAGGTCAGCGACATCAGTCCGCCGGAGCCCATGCCGGTGAGGAAGCGCACCGCGGCCAGCGACTCGAAATCCGCCAGGGACAGGGACAGCAGGTTGCCCGCGGCAGCAACGACCAGACACAGCGCCGTCAGCTTGCGCCAGTCGACACGGGCCTCCATGAAGATGAGCAGCAGGGTGGTGAATGCGATACCGAACATCTCCGCCGAGGCGATGTAGCCCGCCTGCTCCTCACTGAGCGCCAGGTATTCAACCAGGCCCTGCACATAACCCGGCTGCAGTATGAAGACGCAGGGCGCTATCACCGCGATATAGACAATCGCGATGATGGAACTGCGCGCATTCACGTCAACGGGATGGGTATCATTCCCCAATAGCCATTGCATGTGACAACCTCCTTCTATACATAACGACACAAATAGCGCCGCATTATGTTGTTTCCAGCTTATAACATGACGGGCAAACATCGCCTCCTGTTCGTCATTCCGGGCCTGACCCGGAATCCAGTCAAAACAAACATTCCTTATAAGGAGTCTTGTCATCTACTGGATTCCGGGTCAGGCCCGGAATGACGACATAAACAGTGCGGCGTTATTTATGTCGTCAGTACATCGAGCAATATGTCCACGGCCTTGTTCATATAGTCCCGGGTGATGGTCAACGAGGGCATCAGCCTCAGCACGTTGCCGTTCCGGCCGCAGGGCACCATGATAATCCCGTTCGACAACAGGCCCATGACCACCTTCATCATCGTGTCGCCGTCCGCAGGTTCCCGGGTTTCCCTGTCATTCACCAGTTCGATGCCGATCATCAGTCCCCTGCCACGCACCTCACCGATAATAGGCAGGTTCCCACTTTCAGCCTGCAGCCGATCCAGGATTTCCTTGCCCAACTGCGCCGCCCTTTCCACCAGGCCGCCTTCCTGAATGATGTCGATATTGGTCATGGTGACCGCAGACGAGACCGCATTGGCGGCAAAGGTCTGGGGTTGTGACATATCGTCCAGTTGTTGCGCCAGGTCCTTGCGCATGATCACGCCGGCCATGGGCAGGTCCCCGCCCATCCCCTTGCCGAAGGTAATCATGTCCGGCTCCACCCCGGCGTGTTCGATGGACCACATCCTGCCGGTGCGGCCGGTGCCCGCCTGCACCTCGTCCGCAACAAACAGGGCGCCGTGTTGTTCGCAGGCGGCCTTTACCTTCAGGAAGAATTCGGGCGCCGGCGGCACGTAACCCCCCTCTCCCTGCACCGGCTCGACGATCACCGCCGCCACGTCATCCGCCGCGGTATAAGGCGTATTCAACAGGTAGTCCACGTAATCGCCGCAGACTTCCTCGCAGGACTTGTCTCCAAGGGGCAACGGAAAGCGGTAGGCGTAGGGGTAAGGCGCATGGATGACGCCGCCCATGAAGGGGCCATAACCCTTGCGATACTGTTGGCCGGTGGTGAGGGCGTTGGAAGCCGCCCAGACACCGTGGTAGGCGCCGTGGAAGGCCAGGATCTGGTTACGCCCGGTCACCCGGCGGGCAAACTTGATGGCGCATTCCAGCGCGCCGCTGCCGCTCTGGGTGAAATAGCTGATACAGTTGTTCCTGAGACCCGGCGGTGCGATGGAGGCAATCTTCTTTGCCAGTTCGCCGCGCTTGGTATTACTGATGTCTGAGGCATGCATGAGGATTTTCGACTGGCGTTCCATGATCTCGACCACCCTGGGGTGGGAACGTCCGACGCTGCTGACCCCGACACCGGCGGATACATCGATATAGAGGTTGCCGTCCGGGTCCTTCACCGTTACCCCCTTGCCCACATCAAACACCAGCGGAAAACCGCCGCCGCCCCGGGTCATCGATTCATATTCCGGCGCTTCAGCCAGCAACTCGCCGGCCTTCGGGCCGGGAACGCCGTCGGTAATTATATTCGGCGCACCGGCGAAGGAAAGTTCTGCCAGTTCCTGTTCCGAGATCATGATGAATTCTCCTCTTTAGTCTGAGAGGGCTAGTTTATCAGGTATCCGGTTCCCGGGGGAGGTTCAGAACCTGAACGTATGACCCAGCCTGACCGTGACCTGCGTCTGGTCCGCATCGAAGTGGCCGGGGAAATTGTTGCTTTTCATGTCTGCAGTCTGGCCTACGGCGATAAAGACTTCTGTTTCCGGCCGGGGAAACCAGCGATACCTGGCCGAAAAGGAAAACCGCTCCGAAATATTGTCGTACTGCATCTGGGTATCAATCTGCATGTCGGGCGTGAAATTGATGCTGCTGTCCAGTGAGCCGATGTGAACCGTCAGCTTCCCCGACGGCATTTCAAATTTTTCCATATTGTGCTTGGCGGTCAAGCGGAAGTATTTGGACAGCCTGAACTCCAGGATAGTGTTCAGACCCAGGTAGTCTCCATCGTATATGCGGCAACAGGTAACTTCGACATCCGCAATCAGCTTTCTTGAGTTGGAAGAATTCAGCGCAACGTAAAACTGGTTGAAATGGTAATCCCCCAGAGGTACGGGAAGCTCTCCGGCTATCAGGAAAGGTTGATTGATAACCTCCCGTAAATTGCTGGCTTGAACCTTGATTTCATCTCCGATTCGATTCCGGGCCCCGGTTAACAGGGTTAATTTATGGGTCTCTATGTCATTATCCAGGTCGGTAACAATATTGCCTAGCATGCCTCCTTCCAACCATTGAATCCAGCCGTCCCCAAACCGCTTTCTCCTGACATAGTCCCCGTTGTAATCCCGGATGTTACGGCGGTTGACAAATCCCAGGGCAGGATCAAACCGTTTTCCTATCTCCTTGCCGCTGATATACCAGCGCAGAAAATCGTTCGGGTATCCCAGAAAAAACCCGAACATGTCATCGTCCTTTCCTGCAGCCGGCCCGTGCACATCGTTGGAAAAACTGCGCTGGTAAAAAAAATCAGCGAGAAACCGGCCCCGGTTGAATAAATCGGAGTTCCGGTATTTGAAGTCGACGCCTGCCAGCGTATTCCTGCCCGTGCTATCCGGGTCGCCATGCGTCAAAATCGTGCCGATGCGCGATTCTTCAAGCACTTCTGCAGACAACCGGGCGACGCTGAGGGTCTCTGCATTGATATTTTCCGAATTATCCATTCTTACACTCAGTGCGCCCACGTTGAGGTTTCCAATGCGCCCGGATAATTTCCCGCCTGCGATGAGATCCACGATCTCATCATCCACGATGCCGATCTTGCGGGTAAAGAACGGCAATCCGTTTATGGCCGTGAGCGGCGGAGTCATCGCCCTGCCCCCGAACTCGAAGATTGTCCTGTCCTGGAGAAAGAAGTCCCTGGTCTCCGGAAAAAACAGTGAGAACCGGCCCGTGTTAACCTGCCGTTCGTCGAGTGGAGAATCCGAAAAATCCGTATTAAGCGTCAGGGTTCCGGTCAGGGAGGGCGTGATCCTGTAGAATATGTTCCCACTCGCCTCCGGGGTGAAGCTGTCATCACGCGGCCGCTGCATCCAGTCCCTTTCATAATTGAACTTGCCGAATGCCTGCACATCCAGGCCCAGGCCCTGGCTGATATCCCGCAGCCCGGTAATTGAACCTATTTCCGAAACGTTCCAGGGAGGAAGGAACTGGTCAATCTGGGACCATCTCACGGTTTCATTCTTGTGGCGGATTTGCCGCATGATCTCGAAACCCCACTTATCGACACCGGGGTCATAGGAGATACTGCGAAACGGGATTGCCATCTCCGCCGTCCAGCCATCATCCGTGCGCCTTGCCTCAACGTCCCAGATCGTATCCCACTCCGGGTAAAAGTTGCTGTTATTTTCTATCAACATGTCCATCTGCGTACCCAGGGAATTGACCAGGAAGGCCATCGCATCCCTGGAACTGTCATACGGATCCAGGTATACCCGAATATTATCGTCCTGCCATAATTCGCGGTCCCGTTGCATAACAGTAGCCAGAATCTTGTCAGGCTGGGAATCCCCGCAGAAAAACGCGAAATACAGGTTGTTTTCATCGTATGCAATGTAGACGACCGTGGTTTCGGAAGGCTCTGCGCCCCGGACTGGTTCCGTCTGGTAAAACCTGTCTATCCTGGTCGCCTTCGACCAGACAGGGTCGGAGATATCACCGTCGATTTTCGGCGCTTCGTCAGACGCTATTCTTGCTATTTCGGCTTCAGGCT
The DNA here is from genome assembly GCA_965220815.1 of Gammaproteobacteria bacterium. Classification (GTDB taxonomy): domain Bacteria; phylum Pseudomonadota; class Gammaproteobacteria; order Eutrophobiales; family Eutrophobiaceae; genus JAAXHV01. Next base: position 3,032,999 of record OZ244846.1, on the reverse strand, counting down.
CATAGTGCTGAAAATCAATCAATACGTCCTCCGCCCTCAATGGCAGATTTATGACAACCGCAAGAATTACAAAGCTGCCGATGAAAAGAGATTTTAAGGTCATAATCTCTTATGCTGTACGGTCAGGGGAAAATTCCTTTCTGGATGATGCCATGCACGCCCCAGTTGCCATCAACCACCTGGGTGACGCCAAAATCGGCTGCCACCGACATCAGGGTAATTGCTTCGTCTTCGCTCAGGCCTTTTGCATCCATCAGGAATTTACGCATCTTGCGAAACGCGTCGCGCATGGCGTTGTCAACTGAGGACTTTTCAAATATCTCGCCCTGCGCCGCATCGCCAAGCTCGGCCAGGTAGTTGGCGTAACTGAAGCCATGGACGACGTACTCGGCGCCTGTCTCCAGCAGGGGGTAGTCCAATCCCCGCAACAGGGTACCGGTGAGACGATTTTTCTTGTGCAGGACGACCTGGAAATCGCCGGTCAGCGAGGTTTCGATTGCCGTGCCCGCCAGTTCCGAGTCTCCCTGCGCGGCGTGCGGGTCGCCAACGCTGAAAAGGCCGCCCGGCACCGCTACCGGGTAATACATGCTGCTGCCCTTGCCGATACGCCAGTTGTCGATGTTGCCGCCGAAATAGCTTGGCGGGATGGAGTTGACGACATCAGCTTCTGCCGGCGCCAACCCGATGGCGCCGAAGTGCAGGCGGATAGGCACCCGCACACCGGATAAAACCGAGCTGTTTTTTTTGATCGTATCGTGGTTTACCGGCACACCCGGGTAATCGATAGTGGCATGCTCGACGCCGAACGGATCGGTCTGCGGCGTCCAGCGAAAGTTATATAATGCCCTGGCCCAGGTGCGTTGTCCGGATGCGTCGATTTCATAGATCGTGATTACTTCGCGTGGTCTGGGTTCGGTGATCAAATCGTTGTACTGGTAACCCCACCAGGCCGCGGCATTGCTGCCGAAGGCTTTGCCCGGATGATTGGGATTGGCGCTGGGACGGAGCCTGACGTCAAGGATGCGAACCTCCAGGATGTCGCCCGGTTCGGCCCCCTCGACATAAACCGGACCGGTCAACAGGTGTACCCCGAGTCCTTCACCCGCGCCACGGCCAAACAGCGATGCGTCCACAGGCCCCGCGCCGCGCCGATCGACGTTTTTATGGGCCCGGGTCCAGCGAAAGACGCTCTCCGCGCCCGCATCGCCATCAACCATCAATGAAGCATCGTCGTTGGCGTGGTGGGTCAGTGTTTCGATGGTGATGAAATCACCCGACTCGACGGTCAGCCTCGGTTCGATATCCTTGCTGAAATAACCCCAATGCACAGTCTCGCTGTTTACGGGCAATGTATGATGACGCTTCAGGTTCATAAGTGCTTTCCTCGCCGTTCTCTGCAAACTGCTGGTTGATAATCATGGACAATGGCACCGTCTTCTGTGCAGTTTGTCAAGTTTTGCAGCCCCGGGCATGCACTGGTCGGGTGTCAGCCCGGTAGCCTTCCAATCAACATAATGATATGGTTGATCATACGAATATCAGGATGGCGAGATGACTGAATTAACGCCTGTTTTGGAATTAATAAAAGCGGCAAACAGTGAAACCGCCGCAATAAACGCACCCGGACAAAAGACCCTCAGTTACGGCGATTTACTGCCACTGGTTGAAAACACGGTATTGACACTGAACCGTAGCGGCATTCGCAGGAATGACAGGGTAGCAATCGTATTGCCTAACGGCGCTGAGATGGCGGCAGCTTTTATTGCCGTCTCATGCGCCGCAACTGCCGCGCCGCTTAATCCTGCCTACCAAAAGGCTGAATTTGATTTTTACCTGTCAGATCTCAACGCCGGCGTGCTGATAGTGGAAGAGAACAGCAACTCTCCGTCACTTGAATCTGCGCGGGAACTGTCCATTCCCGTAATGACGCTGAAAAAGGGGAGTTCATCAAGGGCAGGTGAATTTGAACTGGAGCCTGCCGATAATTCCCGACATGATAAGCCTGTCGTCGCTCCTGATTTTATCGGTGGAGACGATACCGCCCTGGTTTTACACACTTCAGGCACCACGTCGCGCCCCAAGATTGTGCCGTTAACACAGCGGAACATTTGCGTCAGCGCGGGTAATATCCGTACCACCCTGAACCTCACACCAGGGGATCGTTGTCTGAACGTGATGCCCCTGTTCCATATCCACGGCCTGATCGCGACAGTGCTTGCAAGTATCAGCGCCGGCGCGAGCATCTTTTGCGCGCCCGGGTTCAATGCACTGAAATTCTTTGCCTGGCTGGAGGAAGCGCAACCAAGCTGGTATAGCGCGGTTCCGACCATGCACCAGGCCATCCTGGCCAGGGCCGGTAAGAATAAAGAGACAATCAGGAAGTCCGCCCTGCGGTTTATCCGATCTTCATCCGCGTCGTTGCCCCCCCAGGTTTTGAATGAGTTGGAGCAGACTTTTAAAACACCTGTCATCGAAGCTTATGCCATGACGGAAGCCTCCCACCAGATGACGAGCAATCCGTTACCCCCCGGGACCAGAAAACCGGGCACCGTCGGCATCGCCGCCGGCCCAAGGGTGGCGATCATGGACGGGAGCGGGAACCTGCTGGAGCAAGGTTCTGTCGGCGAGGTGGTGATCCAGGGGGAAAACGTGACGGCGGGATACGACAATAATCCGGCGGCAAACCGGGAAAACTTTGTCAACGGCTGGTTCCGCACCGGCGATCAGGGCATCATGGACGAAGACGGATACCTGACAATCACCGGCCGTTTGAAGGAAATCATAAACAGGGGGGGAGAAAAGATTTCACCCAGGGAAGTGGACGAAATCCTGCTGGACCATCCCGCGGTGAGCCAGGCTGTCACATTTGCCGTACCACACGATAAGCTGGGCGAAGACGTGGCGGCGGCCGTTGTATTGAACGATGGGCGGACGGCGAGCGAAAGTGATATCCGTGCTTATGCCGCCGGTTACCTGGCCGGTTTCAAAGTGCCGAAGAAAATTGTGCTCCTTGACGATATCCCCAAAGGCCCCACCGGAAAAATACAGCGCATCGGCCTGGCCGGGAAACTGGGTCTCGTTTGATGAGGATATGTATCTATGGCGCCGGCGCTATCGGGGGGTATATGGGCGCCCTGCTCTCCCTGTCAGGGGTTGACGTTACCCTGGTTGCGCGCGGACCGCACCTGCAGGCAATGCGGAAAAACGGTCTGAAAATCATTGCCGACGGAGAGGCAAAAACGGCATATCCGAAATGTACCGATAATCCTGTTGAAGCGGGTCGCCAGGACTATGTAATTATTACCCTGAAAGCCCCATCGGTGCCGAAAGTCCTGGATGCGATGCAGCCGTTGCTGGGAGAGCGAACCAGTGTAGTGACTACCGCCAATGGCATCCCCTGGTGGTATTTTTACGGTCTCAAGGGGCACTGGGAGAACCATCGGCTGAAAAGTGTTGACCCGGATAACCGTCAATGGGAACAGATAGGCCCGGAACGCGTCATCGGTTGCGTTGTTTACCCTGCCTGTGAAATCAGTGAACCGGGCGTAATCAGGCACATGGAGGGAAACAGGTTTACCCTCGGCGAACCCGCCGGTGAAAAATCGGAACGCTGCATGCAGTTGAGCAAAGCGCTTATCAGCGCCGGTTTCAAATCACCGGTAAGATCGGAAATCCGCAATGAAATCTGGGTGAAGTTGTGGGGCAACCTCTGCTTCAATCCCATCAGCGTCCTGACACACGCCACCCTGGATGTGATCGCGACAGAACCGGGCACACGCGCCATGGCAAAATCCATGATGCTGGAAGCACAGGCCATTGGGGAAAAACTGGGGGTGCGGTTCGGGGTTGACGTGGAACGGCGGATTGAGGGCGCCGCGGCCGTGGGCGCACACAAAACCTCCATGCTGCAGGACCTTGAAGCCGGCAGGACCATGGAAATCGATGCAATGCTGGGCGCGGTAAAGGAACTGGGAGAACTGGTCGGCGTAGCAACACCGGTAATTGACCTGGTGCTGGCGCTGGTACAGCAACGGGCGCGTGTTGCGGGTTGTTATTAGCATGCACGAATCCATTATTCAATCACTACGGGACAACATTCGCGGCGCAGTGTTATGCCCTGGTGACACAAGTTATGACGAAACACGGGCATTGCATAACGGCATGATCGACAAGCGTCCGGCAGCTATCGCACGCTGCACGGGTGTTGCCGACATGCGTTATTGCGTTAATGCGGCGCGGGAAAACAATCTGCTGGTGGCCGTTCGCGGCGGCGGTCACGGGGTGGCGGGTAATGCCAGTTGTGATGGCGGTTTGATGATCGATCTGTCGCTGATGCGCGGCGTACGAGTCGATGCCGGGCAAAGAATTGCCTGGGTCAGCGGTGGCGCGACCTTGGGCGACATCGACCACGAAACCCAACCGTTTGGCCTGGTCGTACCGGCCGGCGTGGTGTCGGAAACGGGAATTGCCGGTCTCGCACTCGGCGGTGGATTTGGCTGGGTACGCGGCAAGTACGGAATGACTGTCGATAACATTCTCGGCGTCGATATCGTCACTGCCGACGGCGAGTTGCGCCATGCAAACGCATCGGAGAATCCGGACCTCTTCTGGGCGGTACGCGGCGGCGGCGGTAATTTCGGTATAGTCACGACCTTCGAATTCCGCCTGCACCCGTTAGGACCCCTCGTCATGCATTGTGCGCCGGTATACGCTGGAAACCAGGCGCGTGACATTCTGCGGGGTTGGCGGGAATTCATGCAGACGGCGCCCGATGAGTTCACGACCGAATTCTTTTTCTGGACGATTCCAGACCACGACACCTTCCCGCCGGACCTGCGCGGCGCGGATGTCGTCATCCCGGCCGGCGTCTACGCCGGCCCGGCCGATGAAGGTGAGCGTTACGTACAACCATTGCGGGAACTCGCGACGCCGCTTATCGATCTCAGTGCCCCACGGCCGTTTACGGTCGTGCAGCAAATGTTCGACATGTACCTGCCGAAAGGTGAGCTGCTGAATTACTGGAAATCGCTATACCTTGATCGTATGACGGACGAAGTGTTCGACGCATTGATCACGGTCTTCAATGAACGCCCGGCCAAACGCACACCGTTCGTACTGCATGACTTGCGCGGCGCCAGCGCCCGGGTCGATGCCGACGCAACCGCATTCGGCAGCCGCGCCATGCCGTATCTCATGGAGTTCAATTCATCGTGGACGGATCCCGGGGATACGGATGCCAACGTCGCCTGGACCCGCAAGGTGTGGGACGATATGGCGGCCCGTTTCTCGTCAGGTCATGGCGGCTACCTCAACATGACTTCCTACAACGAACACGGCGAAAGCCTGGTCAGGGAAACCTACGGCGTAAATTACCGGCGCCTGCGCGAGGTCAAGCGGCAATACGACCCCGATAACCTGTTCCGCTTGAACGCCAATATCCTGCCGGCTTAGCGTTTGAGTGCCGGTGCTTAGTGGGCTGCTGTGTCCCAGCGGGTCCAGCTTCCAGACCACCAGGGTGTCATGCTCCCGCAGGACCAGCATGGCCTGTTTCAGGCCGTCCCGGTGCTGATCTGCGCCGGATTCCTTGTCCTGGAAAACTCTCTCCCTGTTGGCGATAGTTTCAGGTGTCGTCCGGGGTTATCTGCGTCCAACTGTTCCGCACTGTGTCAATGCTGATGAACATTCTTAATGGGCGCGTCGGCAGCGACTGAAACCCCATGGCAAGATAAAATGCCCGGCGTTTTTCTGTAATATCGGTGACCCTCTCCCCGTTCTTGAGCCACGAACCGTTTAGGGGAGGTCAGCTTCGGCCTGATGCTGATAGAGTCGCGGTATTCCAATATCAATGAGCGTATCGCGAATAGACGGTTCAATCTGGGTTGGCCAATCATTCGCATATTTTGGTTGAATACGCTCAACCGTGCCTGTATTTATCTTGTCATCGCCACGCAATGCATCGAAGCTTTTCAGTTGTGCTACCAGTTTTTCTATGTCAATCATCCCGGATATCTCTTCGTTATTTTGTCAACGTGCCTGAAGAAGTGTTTCGATACGTTGAACGGGAAGCATCAGGGTCATAGGGTCAATATGCGACACCCGGAACCCGTATCTCAGGTAAAAACGCCTGGCATCTTCTGAAATGGCGTGTACCAGCACCGCCCGGACGCCTGCATTCCGTGCAACGGCCAGTGTGCGTAACAAGGCATCTTTCAACAAGGCTGCGCCCAGGCCTTGACCCTGCATCGCACGTTCAACGGCCAAACGACCCAATACCATGACGGGAACGGCTTCCGGCATATTGCGGGCTATCGCCGCAGGAGCGCTGATTCGCTCGACACTCCCGCTGGCAAGAGCATAGAACCCGACTACCCGCTTACCCTCGCTGATAACAAAAGTTCTGCTGGCGCCACTGTCCTGATTTTTCAGCGCATGCTTTTTAAGCCACTCATTGAGCGCTTCATTACCACAGTCAAACTCCACCAGCAGATAACTGTCAGTCAGAGGCTCCGGGGCTTTGGCTACTCCCATGGAGAAGGAGAAGTCAACAGGGATTTCAGCTTCTCGTTAGCAGGCGCCGGCGCTTCCAGGGCTGCGGTAAAGGCAGCAAAAGTATCATCGTCAAGTTGAAAAAGACGTTGATTGAGCAACACGTGTTCCGCTTCCCGACAGGCAACGTCCAGGATAAAAGCGCTTCTGTCCTTGTTAAGCATCGCAGCAGCTTTGGTCAACAGCGCACGCTGACCAGGTTCAACGCGCATGTTAATAGGGGCAGTTTTGGACATAATGATAAATCTCTTTGAATATCTTGATGCGATACATTCTAGTATAGCTATCAGATACACGCAAATGTTCCGCTCTCAGCAGAGAAATTGGAACTGCAAAAACGGATAAATGGTGCCGATGGCCGGAATAGAAACTGTAATGTAACTCGTTGTTTTTATTAAAAGATAATGTAGGGCATGTTGTCTATTCCAACATTTTTTCCAACATTATTTTGTGTCCCCAAAACTATGCAATTACAGGGCCGCGGGTCACTATGAAATACTTAAGTCGAAGCCGGCTGAGATTGTGTACCATGTACCTTTCCCTTTCCCATGTTTCGTTAAATGACCATTTTTTACTAAAGAAGCAATGTGCTCTTTAATCGTCCCCCGGGCGGCACTGGTTGACTTTATGATGTCATCCATTTTGATTTGACCCCGCTCACGTGCAAGTCCCACAATTTGTAAGGATAATTCCGGTAGCTGACCGAGGATTTTTCGCTCACGTGTGACCTTCTTTTCGAGTTGTCTTTTTTGTTTTTGCAAAGCCTTCAACAGATACGTAATCCACGGTGTCCAATCAGGCGTTTCAGTACGGATAGTTTTTTGTGTCCGCCGCAATGCTCGATAATATCCGGTTTTGCTGTTTTCGATAACACTTTCCAGGGAACTGTAGGGAACATAAACATAACCTGAGCGCAATAATAATAAGGTAGTTAATATACGTGATAATCTACCGTTACCATCCTGAAACGGGTGGATTTGTAACAAGACAACGATAAATACCGCAATAATCAACAGGGGATGAAAAGACCGTTCTTGTAGCGCTTTATTCGTCCACTCCTCCAACTCAGTCATCAAACGTGGTGTATCAAAAGGTGATGCCGTAGCAAAAACAACCCCGAGGCTTTTCCCGCTTTCATCAAAAACCTCAACATGATTATCAATTTTTTTGTAGTATCCACGATGTCTTTCGTCTTTTCCTGAATATTGAAGTAAATCACGATGCAGTTGTTTGATATGATTTTCTGTCAGTGTGATTGCCGACCACGATGAGAAAATTGTCTCCATGACTTCTGCGTAGCCTGCCACTTCTTCTTCATCGCGTGATTGGAAGGACTTGTTCGGTAGCTCCATTAACAAGGCTTGAACCTGATTATCCGATAATTGACTTCCTTCTATCCTGGTTGAGGAACCAATGCTTTCGATTGTTGCCACACGACGTAAGGCGGATAGTCGCTCGGGGGTAAGGGTTGCCAACGCATGCCACGCCCCTTTGAATTCATCCAGTTCTGCTATAATATCGAGTATTTCCGGGGTGATATGAAGGGTATGTGTTTTAATTGTTTCAGCCATAAATCCAACCATATCCGGCCATAAATATCAAACAAATAATCATAAACGGTTTTCGGCCATAAATCCAGCCAAATTCAGCCATAAAAAACCGTTAAAGCCAGGAAATGGTGCCGATGGCCGGATTCGAAAAAGTAATATAACTTATTGTTTTTATTAGGATATAATGTTGCGGGTGGTGTCTATTACAACATTTTTCCTAACATTATTTTGGGGCTAAGTTCATCTATCACTCCATGGATTGATAACAGTAATGCCGCAACCTTGATAATCCGACACATTCCGCGTTGCGACAGTCATACTTCTCGACTGCGCGATGGCAGCAATCTGTCCGTCAAACTGGGATATCGGTTTTCCGGCGCTGCGGCGTGCTGAAGTGATGTCGGCATAAGCACGTGCGGCCGCATTGTCAAAAGTGAGTATTCGCCCACTGAAAAGATTGTTAAAAGCATACTCTGCTGCTTCGGCAAGCTCGCTTCGCCTCCTGCCCTCCGGCAGGAATGCTATACCAGTGAGAATCTCTGCCTGTGTGACGGCAGTAACGTATAAGTCGTGTTTGGGGCGTTCATCCAACCAGGCCATAACTTCCGGACTTGGGACACTACGCATCACCTCTGAGACGATATTGGTATCGAGAATGAACAACGCCGGACTACTCGAACGATGGCGGGTCCCGCATCGGTTCGCGAGGCGGCAACTTCAGTTCGACGCCGCCAAGAGGTTTGAAGAGTTCATGCAGCGTTGTTCCTAATCCTTTCTCCAGCAATAGATCCTGCTCGACCGCTCCGGCCAGTATCAGGCGGGCTTCCTCTTCCATGGAGCGTCCGTGTCCGGCTGCAAGAATCCTGAGACGCGTCTTTACCTTATCATCCAGGTTGCGAATTGTGATGCTTGCCATGGTCTTGCCCCTGTCTTTGTAATATACGGAATAATAAATGATGATTGCAATGCAATCAACTAAATCCTGAACTAAATCCTGAACGGCTGGTGGTTCAGGTTACGGGGAGGGGGTCAATATCAACGCAAATAGCCTTTCTTTCGGAATTTACTGATAAAGCGAGAGAGTGCATGTTACAAAATATAAAAAGAAATTGGTGCCGAATCATTCTCGGAAAAGGCAGATAACAATCAGATGCCTGTATCCCAGGATGGATGATCTGGACCTACAATTTATCGAGGACTCAAGGAAAAACCGGACCAAGCAGCGGGGACAATCCATGAACCAGTTCACGCTCAGTGGGCAACCCGTCAAAGACCAGGTCGAAAAATGATTCATCACTGAAAATCAGGCTGGTCGACGCACACTCCAGTTCATCAATGCGAAAACGCCACAGCTTGTTGAACTTTGCTTTTCCGTAAATCAAGACCTTCCCGTTCTTATACATGAGAGCAATATTGGACGTGCCGCCCAGTGTATCAAGCGTGATATCCAGCGCTTCCGAGAGTTCGCGGCCGTCGGCAATAAGTTTCTCTGTCATGCGAAAACCAACTTCCGAATCGACCCTGCCGGCGAGCAGGCCGTCGAATTGATCCCTGAAATCATCCGCCTTTTCAAAGTCGCCGTTATGGGCATAGGCAAAACCGAATTTGTCTGAATAAAACGGCTGCATGTCCTCGACGATGTTCGGCAGTCTTAACGGGCGACGCAGGTGGAACACCCACCGGCGTGATTCCAGTTCCCGAAGTGAGTCCAGGCCGTCGGGATCCTCAGCCAGCTTACCGACATGGCGCCGGACATCCAGGCGGCCGTCGTCAGTCAACCGTGCAACTCCCCAGCCCCACCCGGCAATCCCGTACTTCTCCTGGGTAAGCACCCATTGCTCCAGCCGTGTAAATGGAACCGGCTTTTCAGCGCCTGCAACCAGAATCTCGCACATATTAGTCTTCTTCGATAACAGTGATCGCCCTCTCCGGGCAGGACAGCGCCGCACGGCGCGCCGGATTTTCCTGCCCGGGAACTATCGGGTCCTGTTTCAGGAGCGCTAATCCCTCATCATCCGGCTCAAAGATTTCAGGCGCAACAGCAACACAACGGTTATGCCCCTGGCAACGATTTCCATCAATTTTTACGCGCATATCTGTCCTCTTCTATCCCGCGGAGGATATGACTTTCAGCGGCCCGATATCATCCCAACGGGTTTCCACCTCTTCAGCCAGAGTAAATCCTGGCAACATGTTCAGCACTTCATCGATAGCGATGCCGATCTCCGCACGCGCCAGGTTGGAACCCAGGCAACGATGGGGCCCGACACCGAATGCGACATGACGGTTGGGGAAACGGTCGATATCAAACTTGTCCGGTTCATCGAACTCCTGCGGGTCCCGGTTGGCGCAGCCGAACAACATCACAGCAGGTTCACCCTTATGTACGGGACAGCCCTGGAATTCGATATCGTTCACCGCATGACGGCCAAGCGCAATGACGGGGGAGAAGTAACGCAGCGCTTCCTCTACGGCCGGGTCTATCAAGGAACGATCTTCAATCAGGCGTTTTTGCAGGTTTTGATCGAGAGCCAGTTGCAGCAGTAATGCCCTGATGGTGAAGTTGGTATTGTCCAGACCAGCCACCAGCAGGAAGAAACAGAAATTGACTACGACTTCATCATCCAGGTGTTTTCCGCCGATCCTGGCATTCAGAACCAGGGAGACCAGGTCATCGCCCGGGTGAGCCCGCCGTTCCGGCAATAACTCCGTAAACATCCGGTAAATATTTTCAGTGGCCTCATTGGCGGCCTGCGGGTCCGAAATCCGGCGGTAGACGGAATCCTCCACCCACTGCTGGAACTCGGCCTTGAATTCAATACCCAGCATCTTGCAGATAACCACCGTAGGCAGCAACTTGGCATAGCCGTAACTGAGGTCGTAGGGTTCACCGGAAATCATCAGGTCCTTCAGCAAATCACGGGATGATTGGCGAATTGCCGGAAACCACTCCCTGATTGCCTTCGGAGAAAACCGTCCGACCAGGATTTTTCGGTACTCGGTATGTAACGGGGGATCGGACTCCATCGGCAACATGGGCCGGTCGGTCATCGGAGGAAACATCGTGCCCCGGGCCGGGCTGAAATTCGCGGTATCGTGCGCCATGGCATGCACCGCCTCATAGGTAGGCACCAGCCATAAACCGCCGTAGCGGGACGTCTTGCCTACCCCCTCCTCCCTCAGGTGTTTATAGTAAGCAACGGGATCGGCGCGAAATTCCGGTGAATTGTGATCAAAATCCGCATGAACTTTAGTCATCTTTCTCACCCCCTTCTAATCACCACAGCACGTAATCGCCGTCTCTCAGGACAGGGAGCCGGTCGCCGCCGGTTTTCACCAGGTCAACCGAGACGGTTACCGGGCATTCCTTTGCATAGGGCAGGTCCCTGTGCAGGACCGTGTCCGGTGTTTTGAATGCCTCAGGCCCCACGGTGCCGCCGAGAAATTCGCTGCGCCCATAGCCCCAGTGAAAGCCGGCCTTTTCATCTTCGATAAACAGGCCTGTGACGCGGGCCGCGTAGTTGTACCCAAAGGCGATTTCGCCCACGTTACGGCGCGCGGGGTCCAGGTCGAGTTCCTCCCGTAGCGCATCCGCATGAGCGCCGTCGCCCAGCACGTCCGTAATCCGGTTTTCCTCAACGACAAAGCGCGCAATTTTATTATTACCACCGGCAACGGGAATGATCCCCCGGGTGCGGGACTTCTCTCCCGGCCGTTCTCCCTCGTAGGGGACAATCCATACTTCACCGGATGGCAGGTTGATGAATGCGTCGCCTTCCTTGTCAGGATGGAGGTAACCGTTGTCCACATATGCCTGCCGGAAACGCAGGTCGAACAGGCAGGTATCACCCGTGGTGAACCTGACCTCCGCCGCCCGGGTGTCTTTCATTGCGTCCAGGATGACATTGCCGCGTTCTACCAGGTAACGGGTATCAGCCATCAGACAGGTGTCCTCCATGCTGCGGTTGGCCAGCGGCATGGACGCTACCCGGAATTGTTCTGCAGAGCCTTTATTTTGGCCGAACGCCATCAACGGACCTGTAATCGAGACTTCCGTCATGGAGATGACCACCGTAGCCTGATCGAGCACTTCGGTGAAGGGTTTTTTCTCCCCCGCAACCGAGGCATACGCCGGAAACCCGGCGTTCGCGTCCGCCACTGCCGGAAAGGAAACAAGCGGCAACGCCTTGAAACCGTGTCTTTCACCCATTGCCGCGATTTGATCGCGCCAGTCGGCAGCCATTTCACGCCGTTCCTGCCAGGCCGGATTATCTTCGGACGCAGATGCGGGCAGATCTGCCAGGATCGCAAACACGTCACCAGGCCGCGGGCCGAACACTTCGGCCACCAGGCTCTCGAGGTTGAATTTTTTCGTCATAACTTCCACACTTCCATGCAACGGTTTATCATCGCAACTACCTGGTCTGCGGCTTCGAGATGGACATAATGACCCGATGCAATGACCTGTCCGATGAGGGCCCCGGGTTGATGTGCAAGCAATACTTCGGGTTCGCTGTTGCGGCCTGCCCAGAAACCGGCTACCGGAACAGTGATGCGTGATAAGGCGTTCCCGCCATCCCACGCCAGCATGCCGGCGAAGGATTGCATCAAGGTATCCGGATCAATTTTTTCCATTATTTCGGCGCGCCCTGCAACGGCTGTTTTATCGTCATACAGTCCCGACTGGGCGCCTATCAAAATATTCCTCGCTTCTTCATAGCCGTCTCCCCGCAGCATTTCCAGCAAGCCTTCCCAACCGCTGCGTGTATCCGGATCGAGAACCACGGGCGCAGGATCCAGCAACATGACGGCCGCAACCTCGTCAGAATGCCGGGCGGCCATCTCCAACGCGACAAGGGCACCCATGCTGTGCCCGATCAATACGGGTTTTTCCAGGCCTGCAGCCTGGACAACCCTGCGAATTTCCCCAGCGCTGTTCCCGATGCTGATGGGCGATGCCGGCGCCGGGTTCTCTCCATGACCCGGCAGGTCGATGAGAAGCGTAGAACCGTTACTGATACGCCACCACTCAGCCAAGCCGGCCATGAATTGCCTGTGACCCAGTAATGCATGGAGGAACACCGCAGGCCGTCCCCCTGCCTCGATAAAGTCATGGGCCAGTAACTCAGACCGTGTCGGCATACCGCATCAACTCCCAGTCTGACACATCGTCCTCGGATGAATCCCCGACAGCTTCATTGTAGGCGTCCAGTTCCACGCGCCGGTTGTGGGCATAGAAGCGCACAAAATCCTCCCCCAGGTACGCGTTGGCAATTTCACTCTGTTCAAAGACGTCAAGCGCTTCGGCCATGGTAGTCGGTACGCTTTGCAGGGACTCGTTCATATACCCGTCACCCACCACGGGAGCAGGCGGTTCGAGTTCGTTTTCTATCCCATAGGCCATACCCGCCAGGCACATGGCGATGGACAGGTAGGGATTTGCATCTGCGCCCCCGGTCCTGTGCTCAATCCGGCACGTGGATGGCGAGTCGACTACAGTACGCAGGGCAATCGACTTGTTGTCATGACCCCATCCTACCAGGTGCCCTGTGGAATAATGCGCAGCGAAGCGGCGGTATGAATTACGGGTAGGACAGCACATCAGGGTGAAATCCCGCAACGTGGCCAGTTCTCCGGCAACGGCCTGCTTGATGATCCTCGAGCGTTTGTCCGCCGCGGCTTCGTCGTAAAATACGGGCCTGTCGTCCTGCCACATGGAGTGGTTGATGTGGATGCCATTTCCGAAACCCTGCATGGTCGGTTTCGCCATAAAATTGGGGAACAAATCCTGTTGTGACGCAATTTCCCGGATCGCGTGTTTGAACAGGAATGCCGTATCGGCTGCCGTTGTTGCGGGTTCCGGCGTCAGGTTGAATTCCTGCATGCCGGGCCCGAATTCCGCCGACCAGACTTCAATGGGCATACCGAACTCCTGCAGGGCTTTGCGCACCGGCTGTACCAGCGGCGCATCACGGCCGCTGCGGGTTAGGCTGTAACACTGGGCGGTCGGCGACAAGGGCGTCATGTTGCGATAGCCTTTCCGGTATGCCGATTCCTCCGTCTCGCGAAACAACAACCATTCCAGTTCCATCGAAAACATCGCCCTGAAGCCCAGTCCCACCAGGCGCTCTTCGAGTCGCCTGACCAGGGCGCGCGGCATGAACTCCAGGGGCCATTTGTTTTCCGCGTGCTCATAATCACAGATAACCAGGGCGTTGGCATCCTGCCAAGGAACCAGGCGCACCGTTGCCGGATCCGGGACCAGGCGCAAATCGGTAAACCCTTCATCCCATGAAGGCCACCAGCCGCTGCCTCCCTCCGGTGGTGGAGAGGGCACGCCTGCGCAATCCATCATTATCATGAAACTGGAAATATTTACCGTGGTCGCCGGGTCGGCAAGAAATCGCTTTGCAGGGATATGTTTGCCGCGCGCAATACCGTGGAGATCCGCTGCAACAAACGAGACTGAATCGAGTTCATGTCGTTCGATGAGATCCAGTATGGGCATGTAATTATTTGTCGAGTTCACAGTAATTACCCTTCAGCAGTTTTTCGTGAGGGATAAGTACCGATACCCGTCGGTATATTCCCCCGAGCAGCGAATACATATCATAGGATTAACATGACTGATTTGAAGTGTCCTAATAATACAATTTTTATAACAATTTAAAAAAACGCCCATATAGAACCCTGCGGCAAATCAGGTTTACTGCGGTGACCGGCGCGGCGACTGGTTGAGTGGTAAACCACCCGGTGCTATGATTCATGTCCCTGTCAAGTTCCGTGAACAGCAGTGATAAATATCACCGGCAACAACGTTTATAAGTTCCCTCCGTTCCGGCTCAACCTGGCTGAAGCAACGCTGCACAGGGACGCGGTTGAACTGCAGGTGCGGCCAAAAACTTTCTCGGTACTCTCAGTACTGGTTCAAAATCATAATAAACTGGTGACAAAAGACAACCTCATGCTGACCGTCTGGCCCGATGTCATCGTTGAAGATCAGGCATTGAAAAACTGCATAAGGGAACTGCGGCAAATTCTTGGAGACAACCCGCGCTCAGCCGAGTTTATCCAGACCGTGCACGGCCGGGGTTACAGGTTTATTGCACCCGTGTCCGGCGTCGACCTTGACCCTGCGGATAATTTGCAGAATGACGAGCCTGAACGGCAACATATACTTGTCGATCGGGATGAACCGCTGGCGCAGCTCAATGAATACCTGTCCCGGGCGCTGACGGGAGAACGGCAATTGGTATTCATAAATGGTGAAGCCGGGATTGGGAAAAGTGCGCTTGCCGATACGTTCTTCAAACAGGTATTGCCCGATCGAGTGATGTTATCAGGCCAGGGGCAGTGCATAGAGCGACGCGGCACGGTAGACGCCTTCATGCCTTTCATAGATGCGCTTGTCGATGCCTGTAAAACAGCCGGATTCGATGCTTTTTCACTCATTGAGCAGCATGCGCCTAACTGGTACCGGCGGTTGCCCGGCCAAAAAACACGAACCCGTTCAGGTATGACGGGTTCAGGGCTTGCATACAATGATAATGACGGGATGCTCCTGGAAATGGCGGAAGCACTGGAAACCATAACCAGGAATTATCCCGTCTTGATTTTGCTCGAAGATGTGCAATGGTGTGACAATGCGACCCTGGAATTACTGGCTTTTTTAGCCCGACGCCGCAACGCCGCCAGGTTCCTGGTGATTGCGACATATCGAATAGAAGACGTGGTCGGCACGGAGCATCCACTGCCTGCGGTCAAGCAGGAGTTGCTGGTACACAAACGCTGCGCGGCGATTAATTTACCTCCCCTGACAATCAATGGAATTCACAGGTTTCTCCTCCGGCGCTTCACCCCGGTGGACTCCGCTTCACTCGATTTGCGCCGTCTGGCAGTAAAAATTCATGGTCGGACAGACGGTAATCCACTGTTCATGACGGAATTCCTCCAGCATTTGATTAACAAGAATTATCTTGTCATGGAACAAGAAAACTGGCGCTTGAAATATGATCTGGATGTTGCGGTGAATGAAATTCCTGCAGACCTGAAATTGTTTATCGACGTGCTCGTAAACAGGCTGGATCCCCTGCCGCGTCACATCCTGGAAATCGCCAGCCTGGCCGGCCCGAAGTTTTCTGCGCGTTTGATTACCGGACTGGTCAATTCAGGCATCCTTGAGATTGAGGAGATCTGCTCACAACTGGCAGAGCGTGAATTTATGCTGGCATTCGACAATGAGAGAATTCTGGAGGACGGCAGTTCGGTACAGCGCTTCCGCTTTATTCATAGCGTGCACCAGGAGACGCTCGCAAATAGAATGCCGGCGGCGCACCGGATTCGCACCTTGAGGGCCATAGCAGAACGCATAGAAAACCTGTATGCCAATGACACATCGGAAGTCAATGCTGAGCTTGCGAGCCTCTTTGAAAGGGGAAAGATGTATGACAAGGCCATACAATATTTTTTCATGAATGCCTGCCAACTCAGCGACAGAGGGGCGGAGCGAGAAGCCCGGTCTCAATTTGCCAGGGGCAGTGAATTACTTAACCTGGTACGGGAGTTGAATGTTCAGCGGCGGTTGGTCGAAAGGCTTCGGGCAACCCGGGAAAAATTGTATGGAAACAAGTCTGCTTTGGCTTGATAAAAACCTTTACGGTACGGCCACTGCGGTTTAAGCTGTATTGCAACATTTTGCGGCACTGGCCAGATCATCAAATAATTCTTGGTTGTCCATTGCCGGTAATTTTTCCGGGTGCCATTGCACTCCGATGATATATTTTCCCGGGTCTTCAGCCTCTATCGCCTCAACAGTGCCGTCGGGCGCACGAGCGACCACTTTGAAACCTTGCGCAAGCCGGGCAAGGCCCTGGTGGTGCGTGGTGTTCACCAGCCGGGTTCCACAGCCCAAAATTGATGCCAGTCGCGATCCCGGTACGATTTCAACCGAGTGGCGCAGCGCCAGGATATCATCAAGCAGCGTCGGCCGGGGACCGTGGTCGGCCCTTCCTTCCTGCGTGATTTTCTGATTGAGCGTGCCACCGAATGCAACGTTTATCAGTTGCATGCCCCGGCAGGTGCCCAATACCGGGATTCCACGTTCAACTGCGGCATTTAACAGCGCTATTTCCCTGCGGTCTGCGTCAGGGTCAACATTCCGGCAAGTGCCTTTATCACTGTCTCCATAGCAGGCAGGATCTATATCATCGCCCCCGGTGAGCAATAACGCATCGATTCTGGAAACCACATTTCCCTCTGTGCCCGGCCTGACGTGCGGCAGCATCATCGGAATGGCTTCGGCTGCATGGATTCGATCTACATAAGCCTCATCGATCTGAAATATATTCATACGACTGCCCCACACCTCAACATCCTGGCGCCAGGCTGCGATGCCGATTACCGGCAGGGTTGACTTCGATCGCGAATTCATTACTCCGAAAACAATGCAGCTTATACCAATACTGTTATTCCGGAGGAGCCAGCTTTCACAGCAAGCCGATTGCCTGTCGCGCAGCGCGCTGCCCCTCCGCCATTCCTCCCACGAAGGCTTGCAGGCCGCGCAGTTCGGCATGCGCGAAAAAGATCCGCCCATAACCCTCGCGCAACGTATCAGTTGCCGAACGGCTGTTATCCGCCGGATAGAAAAAACCGGGTTTTGGAACTGAATAGGCATGACCCCATCGGTTAACGGTGATGGCCGCTATGTCGCGTTGTGGTTCGAATCCTCCTTTATCAAATAACACATGCATCTGTTTGATAACACGGTGCTCAATATCCATATATGGCGTTGCCAGCAATTGTTGTCGCAATTCAAGGCCCTGTTGCCTGGCCGGCAAGGAACTGTCGATCAATGGCGCGTAAAATGTCAGGACTATGGGTTTATCCGGGTGAAAGGGCGCCTTGTAGTCACCTACAACAAGCGGTTGCCGGATATTACAATAAAAACCGAATTTTCCGCCAAAGTACAGAACTGACGTCAAGCCCATACGCTCCATAAAACGCCAGTTGGTTAACGCTACATTCACTACGACTACCGGTGAATGATCGAATTTATCCAATGCCGTTGCCACTGCGGGCGGCGCGTCGCCCAGAATATGCCTGCTGACCCAGGCGCCGGCGCAAACTATAGCCGTTTTCGAAATGACCTGGTGTAATTCGCCGTTTTTCTCATACACGATCCGCACCCTGCTGCCGTTACTGCCCTTCAGGTGCCGCACGTCTATTACAGTGGCCGCCAGGTGCATACGCATATTGTTGTCTCGATTTTCCAATTCATCAAAACGTATTTTGCCTCCCATCATGGAAGCAGGCTTGTTCTCGCCTTCAAACAGGCCAGGCCAGACATAATTCATCAGGTACCTGTATACATAGGTGTTCCCGCCGGGGAAACAACCCACATTGAAATCACGCATGAACGTGGTCAGGTGTTTGGCAGATACCGACGCCTTGTATTCACCCGACTCCGGGGTCTCGGCCGCCCCTGGCATCATCAGCAATTTCGTCGCCACATAGGCCGAACAGGTGGCAGACCCAAAACCGAGAGCGCTGGCGAGCAGAGGATCGCAAAAACGGGCAACGGCAGGTGACAGCCCATGGACATCCACCAGCAATTCTTCGTAAGACATCCGGTCCAGCCACCGATCCATGTCTTCCCTGTCATGGTTAAAGGAAAGACTCCAGTTATAACGGAGAAAATCGTTCCGGGTTTTTTTATCATAGCCGAGCCCCTGCATCCCGTTCATAAAAGGGTTTCTGACAGGCTCGGGTTGGGGATTATCATCCGTCGGGGCCGGGAAATAACCGATACTGTCAGAAACGGTCGCCCACAACGTAAATGCGTAATTCGTAACATCGAACTCCAGCGGTTTATCGGTCCCTTCCAGTTCAACCCAATCATAGGAAAGCGGCATTCCGATATCGTTAAACTCATCGAACATGAGGTCGTCACCGATTGCCGTCTGCCCCGAATAACGGGGCAGGATGACCAGATTTGAACCCTGTGGTCCGAAAACCCGGCGCCCATTTACGTTAAATTCGTTGTGTTTTGCCTCGCCGCCGAAAATCCTGTGATTCTCAAGGATCAGCATCCTTGTTTCTGGTGCGTCTTTCTTTATGCGATATGCCGCCCCCATGCTGGTCGCGCCGCCACCAATAATGACGACGTCATAATCATCATCGGATGTATGGGCGTTATTGAACGCAGATTCGTCAAACTGGTTTTCCGCAATTGCGTGGGCACGGGCTACAACATCCCAGGTGTTACCATTTTTTCCCTGATAATCGCCGATACCACTGGGGCCGTCATAGGTTAAATTCACCGGAGCGGCGGCAGAATATTGAGCTGCCCTGGCCTGTAATAATTGTACCGGCGTTAACCCACCCAGTAACGCTGTTCCGGCGCCAAGCAGACTCCCTCCAAGAAAATCACGACGCGTAATCTGCATATAAGGCAGATGGTTCTGTTGAATTACTGATTGTCGTTTTCTGTTCACGGTGTTCTCTTCAACGGGCGAATACTACTTATCATCATTAAAATATCACTGTCAGAAAATACAAAATTCATACAATTTGCCGAGTCGCAACAGGCATGAAACCAGCGCAAAGACATCGCGGATTTCGTTACCCGGAAGAGTTGGCAGTATCTGCTGGGAATGACATGGAAAATATTTTGTACCATTTTTGTACTTTTCGGATTCTTCAGGTGATTTATTTTTTTATATCGTAAAGCAGTAACAATCCCAGAGGCAGACAAGGTGTGATTATTTGTACTGCACACTGGAATTTCCATACGGGGATGGTGATATGAAGAACTTAACCTTGACCAGGCAACTAGGTGTATTGATCTCTGTTTTCAGCATTTCTGCTGTGCCTGTGAATGCTCAAATACTTGAAGAAATTGTTGTAACCGCTGAAAAACGGGAAGAAAAACTATCTGACGTCAGTATTTCTGTTACCGCGTTTACAGGAGAGCAGTTAAAACGGCTTGGTTACAAAACTACGCGGGAGCTGAACGGGCAGATTCCAAACCTGACAATTACCGATTTCGGAGGCGTACCCCAGACTGTGCTGGTAACCATCCGCGGATTGACACAGGACGATTTTCTCAACCACCAGGAGTCGCCGAATTCAGTCTTTTACGATAACGCCTATAACAGTTTTCTCGGCGGTATCGGAAACCAGTTATTTGATATTGACCGCGTAGAAGTTTTACGCGGACCGCAAGGGACCCTGTTCGGAAGAAATGCAACGGGGGGACTCATCCACATTCTCACCGCAAAGCCTACGGATGAGTTCGAAGGTTATGGTGAAATAACCGCAGGTTCATATGAGATGGTCCGGTTTGAAGGAGCAATCAGCGGGCCGCTGTCCGATGAACTTTCCGGGCGGCTTTCAATTGCAACGGAGCATAACGGCGGATTTGTAGAAAACCGGGCCGACACATTGAGTGACGGTACAGTGGCCAGCGATGGCAAGGATGGCGGTAATATGGAGAACTACAGCCTGCGGTCCAGACTCTTATGGTCTCCCGGAGACGACACCGAGGTATTGATAACAGGAAGGTACTCCAGGGACGATGACGTCAGGGCTGCAGTATATGACATTGATGCCGCCCTCAATCTTGGCGCATTCGATCCATCCATTGGCGGACCTAATGTAAATCTTCCGAATGTCGGTTCATATCCACTCAGCCAATCCGATTTCAATTCATACTGTTTAAATGTCTTCGCTGTTTCCGCTGCCGACAGTGAGGATAATTGTACCGGCAATGATGATGACGATGATTTTGCCGGTTCTTTCAGTGACAGTTTTTTCAATCGGGAGAGTTACGGAATTACACTTGATATCAATCACTCAACGGGGGATATACAGATAACATCCATTACTGATTTCAAGACTATTGAGCAGGATTACCGGGAGGACAGTGATGGGGTCTCCCGTACCGGGCCGGCGCTGGAAGCTGCCAGGCAGGCCTCGATTGACGGCACTCTCTTCGGTGTTCCAACCCTGCCCCCGGGGGCACCGATAGAAACTGTCATAGTGGCGGATTTTATCGGATCTGCAGATACGGATCAGTTCTCACAGGAGTTGCGTATTTCAGGTGAAAACGCTTCCCTGCAATGGCAAACAGGCGCTTATTTGCTGTACATCGATGGTGACTACACAAGCGGCTACGCTTCATTGGAAACATTCGGCGCAGCGAACGAAAATTTCTATAGTCTCGAAACGCTGAGTTATGCATTTTTTGTCGAAGCACAGTATTTTCTGACGCAGGAGGTAACTTTTATCGGAGGTGTTCGCTGGACCAGGGACGAAAAGGAATTCTCATTTATCGGTACGTGCACGAATAATACGACCGGCACTTACACATTTGATTTTTTTGGATTGGCAGACCCCTGCGTGGATTTCGGTTTTGTCGTACCTGGAGCAGGTTTCATTCAGGACATCGGTTTCACAAAGGAAACCGCAGGTGATCTGACTGAATTGAATGACGATGCATTTTCATTTAAAGCGCAAATTGAATGGCAGCCGAATGATGACTTGTTGTTTTATGGGGGTGTGACCCGCGCAAATAAAGCTGGAAATTTCAACGCGGGTATCGCAAACAATATCGTTCCGGCCGTAGTCCCGTTTCAGCAGGAGATTCTTACTTCCTATGAGGCCGGTGTTAAAACGACCTTGCTGAACGGAACCGTCAGGTTAAGTGCTGCAGGATTTTACTACGATTATGAAGATTACCAGGCAGCAACCTTCACGCCCGATTTTGTAAACCTGATTTCGAATGTTGAGGCGGATGTAGTCGGTGGGGAGGTGGAAATATACGCCCAACCATTTGAAAACACGACTTTTGTGTTCGGCGCCTCATACCTCGATGCAGAAGCGGACGGTGTGCCAATTCCATTCGGTTCGGGTGAACTGGTTCCTCTCAAACAGGATATGCCGCAAGCGCCGAAATGGTCCGCAAACGGCCTGCTACGTCAGGATTGGCCGACGACTTTCGGCAACCTGTTCACACAGATAGACTTCAACTACGTAGACGAAAGGGCTACAAGTACTGCAAATTCGCCAATTGCAACCCTTGAAAGTTATGTGTTAGCCAATCTTCGCGTAGGTATGAGCACAGCTGATGATAAATGGACTGCTACATTTTTTATTAACAACCTGACTGATACCACCGCGATACAGAAGGCGTTTGATCTTTCATTATTTGGAGGATATCGACAACTGGTTAATGGTACGCCTCGTTGGTATGGAGGCACAATCAGGTATCAATTCTGACAATAGCATTCTGGTCAGGCAATAAAAGTAACGTAACGATTGACCTCCGTCACTACGTTACGAACAGCGCTGGAAAGAATGCCGATGGCCGGAGTCGAATTAGTAATATAACTTTTTGTTTTATTGAGGAAAAATGTTGTGCGCGGTGTCCATTACAACATTTTTCCTAACATTATTTTGGGGCTGGATTCATGATGATTTTGTTGTTTTTTCATCTTTCAGCAACAGGGCAATGAATTCCTGCAGTTTTTTATCCTGGTCCTTCCGGGTTTTTTCAGAAAAAAAGAACCCTTAAAACCTGGCAAGTACCTGTTCACCTACGTACAACAGGGGATTGAAACGGATACAACCCGGGGAAACTTCCCATAATCGGTCGTCATGTTATAATCAATATTTAGAATTTAATTTCGTATATAAGAAATATTATGGCTTCAGTTCGAACCGCGGACAGGACGCTGAGATTGTTCGAAGCGTTTAAAGTTGAAGGTCAGCCTTTGAGCTTGTCGGAACTGGCGGGGTTCATGAACGTGCCGATGTCCAGTTGTCATGGCCTGGTGAATACACTAATCGAGCGTGGCTACCTTTACCACATTTCAAGAAGAAAGCTTTTATATCCGACAGGAAAAATACTGGAAGTTGCCGAAACAATAGTAAGTAAAGATCCTCTGTTAGACAGGATCAGGCTGCCGTTATCAGCCCTTCGGGACAAATTAAAAGAGACGATCATTATCGGAATAAGAGAACAGGAGCGGGTGATGTATATTGACGTAATAGAAGGAACACATACCGTACGATACACGGCCTATCCAGGTGAATTCAAACCCTTGCATTCAAGTGCCGTTGGTAAGGCAATCCTTGCGAGCATGACGGAAAATGAGCTTGAAAAACTACTTCGCAGATTACCCCTGGAAAAAATTACGCCGATGTCAATCACTGATAAGAAACAATTACTACAAGACTTAGATCAAGGCCGAAAACGGGGCTATTACGAAACCCATGGGGAAAATGTGGTGGACGTGGATGCAGTGGCTGTTCCTGTGGTATCGAACAAAGACATTATCGGCATATCAGTCGCTGCTCCAAGCCACAGGATGGAAGAAGGCAGGATAGATATTGCACAGGAACTGCTCAAAACCAGGCAAACGATTTTAGAAGAATTGAGATGAGTTCTACCGGCAGTGACCTCTCTGTTGATATCAGGGAAAAAGTTTTGCATGTAAAGATTAATCGCCCCGAAAAGCGTAATGCACTGAGCCGCACAACCCTGAAAGAAATCGGTAATGTTTTCAATCATCACAAGTCAGACGATTCCATACTGGTTGCGGTACTGACGGGAGCAGGTGACAGGAGCTTTGCTGCAGGCGGTGATCTGAAAGACCTGGACTCCGTCCGCACGCGGGAGCTTACTGTTGACATGGTAAATACAGGTAAAACAGCACTGGATGCAATCCGTAATTTCTGTGTGCCTGTTGTCGCGGCAATAAATGGTACGGCCTTGGGTGGCGGCGCCGAGCTGGCCATGGCCTGTGATTACCGGGTTGCGGACGAGACTGCAAAAATAGGCTTCGTGCAGGGAAAACTCAATATCACCACGGCCTGGGGAGGAGGCGCCGATTTAATGGAGCGCATCGGGTCCGCTCCGGCAATGAAACTGCTTGCTGGTTGCAGAATTCTCGACGCAAAGGCTGCGCAGGAACTAGGTGTAATCGACGCCTGTTGTTACAGCAACCAATCTCTTGATGATTGCGTGAAAGATTTTGTCTCACCTTTTCTGGAGCGCAGCACAACTGTCATGCGCGGGTTTAAATCGCTGAGAAATCATGCGCGCAATTACTTTGTACAGTCATTAAATGAACTTGAAACAAACAACTTCATTGAAAGCTGGTTACATGATGAGCACTGGCAGGCAGCAGACAATATATTGAAAAAAAGTTGATGTAAATCAGCATACGAGTCGAGATGAACAGTTCAAAAATATTATCACCCGATCCGGAGCAAAACCTGAATACCATAACGGGAGAAGAAACGCCGGTCCTGGTGACGGATGACATGATAGACAGCAGGAAAATAGGGACGCCAGGCGAATATCCCTATACAAGAGGTATTTTTAACAATGGCTACCGCGGGCGTTTATGGACATTCCGGCAATATTCCGGATTCGGCACCGCGGAAGAAACCAATGAACGATACAGATTTTTACTGGACAGAGGTTCGACCGGCCTCTCAGTGGCGCTGGATTTGCCGACACAATGCGGTTATGACCCGGATGATGTCATGGCCACCGGTGAAATAGGAAAAGTCGGGGTCTCACTGTCCAATCTGGCTGAAGCGGAACTATTATTCGACGGCATCGATCTGAGTAAGATATCCACATCTTTTACCATAAACGGTACAGCAGCTATCATCTATGCCATGTATCTCGCGGTCGCTGATAAGAAAAACACGCCGCGCAGTGTCCTGACCGGGACCATACAGAATGACATACTGAAAGAATATGCCGCGCGCGGCACATGGATCTTTCCGGTGCGGCCTTCCATGCGTCTCATCGCTGATTCGATACTGTATTCAAATGAACAAACACCCAGGTTCAACCCCATAAGTATCGCAGGCGCTCATGTACGGGATGCAGGCGTGAATGAAGTCGAAGAGTTGGGATATACGCTGGCTAACGGCCTGACTTATGTTGATGAACTGGTCAAGCGCGGCGCCGATCCGAACAAATTTGCCAGAAGGTTGAGTTTCTTCTTTTATGTGCATATGGGGTTTTTTGAGGAGATTGCCAAGTTTCGTGCAGGAAGAAGGTTATGGGCGAGATTGCTCAGGGAGCGTTACGGCATCACAGACCCGAAGGCGCTGATGTTCAGGTTCGGCGTTGTCTGTGGCGGGTCCTCCCTCACCGCATCACAGCCTTATAACAATATCGCCCGGGTTGCTCTTGAAAATATGGCTGCCGTCCTGGGAGGCGTACAATCGGTGTTTACCTGCGCCTATGACGAAGCCTTTCAGATTCCGACGGAATTCAGCGCCGAAACAGCTTTGAGAACACAGCAGATAGTTGCGTATGAAACCGGGGTCACCAAATCGGTTGATCCTCTCGGCGGCAGTTATTACGTGGAGTGGCTGACAGACCGCATGGAAGAGCAGGCGGGAAACATCATCAGGGAACTGGAGGAGTATGGCGGTGTGGAGAAAGCAATCGAAGATGGATTCATTCAATCCAGAATTGCTGAGAGCGCGCGCAGCCGCAAGGTTCGGAAAGACAGTGGAGAAGACGTGATCGTAGGCGAGAATTATTACCGCAACGAAAATGAAGTAAATGATTTCGGTGAAATTTTTCAACTGGATAGCCAGGCTACCGAAAAAATCATTACCAGGCTGGATTCCGTAAGAGACCAACGTGACAATAACGAAGTGCGCAGGACATTACGGAAACTCGAAGGTTGCGCGGCAACTGAAGGAAAAAACCTGATGCCGTATATCGTTGATTGCTGTCATGCATATGCCACAGTCGGAGAAATAGTATCGAGCCTCAAGAAGCAATGGGGTGAATTCAGGGAGCCCATACGGCTTTAATTCAGCGGATATTCGGGAGAAATATATGTCGATCAGGGGAAAAAGAATACTGGTGGGTAAACCCGGGTTGGATGGCCATGATGTCGGCGCAAAGGTGATTGCGCTGACATTACGCGATGCAGGGGCCGATGTCATCTATACAGGTCTGCGAAAAACACCGGAATACATTGCCAGAGCGGCCGTAGATGAGGACGTGGACGTGGTAGGGTTGAGTATTTTAAGCGGTAGCCACAAGGAACTCGTAAAGGCAATAAGGGCAAATCTCGACGAACTAAGCGCCGCGGATATTCCGATTTTTGTCGGCGGAACCATTCCTGCTCATGATTACGACGAACTGAAAGAATACGGGGTGGCCGCTATTTTTACTGCGGAAATGCCCCTCGATGAAATCGTTGCAAAAATCGATACGTTATTGGCATGAAAGATTCAACAAGCGGAACAGGACCTCTTGCAGGGTTACGAATTATTGAGATTGGTCATATGTTGGCGGGCCCCTATTGCGGGTTGTTATTAGCTGATTTAGGCGCGGAAATAATTAAAGTAGAAACGAATAAAGGTGATATATCCCGATCGATAGGCCCAAATTACATTGGTGAACACAATATTTATTTTGCCAGTCTGAACCGTAATAAAAAAAGCGTGGAACTGGATATTGCAACAGACGATGGAAGACATAAATTCAATCATCTGGTAAGCACGGCAAACGCATTAATCTGTAATCTCCGGCCCGGAGCGATCAGGAAACTGGGCCTGACGTATAATGCATTAAAGGCAATCAATCCGAAGCTGACGTGTGTTGCCTTGACCGGATTCGGGCTCGAGGGACCTTATAGTGACATGCCCGCCTACGATTATGTTATCCAGGCATTATCCGGCATTACCATGTTGACCGGAAACCCGGGGAATCCGCCCACGCGTGTCGGCTATTCTGTTGTGGATAACACCGCAGGCATGATGGGTGCAATCGGTGTCTTGGCAAAACTGGTAGAAGGCAAGGGAGGCCAGGTGGATATAGCGTTATACGACACCCTCATCTCACAGTTTAATTACATTGCCAGCGCCTGGTTGAATGCAGGAGAAAAACCCAGACGGCAAGTTGACGGCGGACATGCTTATATTGTACCGGCCCAGTTTTTCGAAACGTCAGATGGCCATGTCGCATTGTTTATAACTCATGACAGGTTTTGGCGCGATTTTTCACAGGAGGTTGGTATGCCGGAATGGATTGAAGATCCGGACTTTGCCACGATGGAAACCCGATCAAAAAATCGTAATATTGTCGTGAACTCTGTAAAAAAGATTATGATGACTGATACAACCTCGAACTGGCTCAATCGGTTGCAGCCTCTAGGCATAGTTATAGCGGGTGTGCGCGGCATGGAAGAGGCGCTCGTCGATAAGCATGTTTCACACAGGGACATGGTAATTCAAATTCCAACTCCCGATGGTTACATTAATCTAGTTGGCAATCCGGTAAAAATATCCGGATTTCAAACACAATACCACGCGCCTCCCGGATTAGGTGAACACAACAGCATCATATTAAGTTGATATCCGATGGCGCCACCTGATAAATCATATAAAAACCGGCTTGAACTGGCGCGTACCCTCAGTAAGATTGCCAACGCTGGTATCCATGACATTCTGGATAAGCCCCAGAAATCTACGCTGCTCGGGCGTTCCCAGAGGATAGGCATTACCGGCCCACCTGGTACCGGTAAAAGCACACTAATTGCCGGTTGGGCTGAATTCCGGCTGAAAATGGGTAAGACCATTGGAGTGCTTGCGATTGATCCTAGCAGCCCAGCAACGCAGGGGGCGATTCTCGGAGATCGTATTCGAATGGAAAGCGTTATCGATAATGAGCGCTTCTACCTTCGATCCATTCCAGACACGTTAAACGGCAATGGATTATGTCACAATATTGTTAATCTTCTTGACGTATTCGAGCAGTACAATTTTGACGACGTTGTGCTGGAAACGGTAGGGATAGGCCAGTCCGAACATCATATCCGTTGCTTGGTAGATACGGTGGTATTGGTATTAAATCCGCAATCAGGCGATATACTCCAGACAATGAAGGCAGGCATAATGGAAATAGCCGATGTTTTCGTTATCAACAAGACAGATTTGGGAGGAAGCGAATTACTGGAGCGGGATATAAGTGGCGTTCTGGACTTTACGATACACGAAAATTCCTGGCGCCCGAGGATTATCAAAATATCCTGCAAAGATGACACAGGAATTCAGGAACTGAATAAATCTATTGATGATCACTATGAGTGGGTGAAGGAAAATGTAGCTCTGGATGAAATATATAACCAGCGCCAGGACTTCCAGTTAGCACAGTTGATTTCCGGCCAAGTATGTCACTATTTAACTCAAAATGCCGAAGTATCCAAGAATTTACGGGAAAAATACGACAATGTTACCAGGTGGATTGTTGGGTTGAAATAATCAGAAGTTCCTGAAAATACAATTATCAATGTCCTTGGCACCAGGAGAGTTACTATGAAAAAAATACATTTTGTCCTTATGACGGCAATAGCTCTGAATTTAATCATAACCCCGGTAGTCAGTTCTCCTGTACCCGAATTATTAGGGGTATGGGAAGGTACGGCAAAAAGTATTTATACAGCCGCCGGACGAAATGTCAAAAATGTCGCAGATGAAGGTGTTGTGGTAGAGCAACTGACACTTTCAATGGAAATTGATTATCAGGACGGCGCTGTATTCAGAGGCATCATGTCTTCAAGGCTGGGGGAGCATCTGCTGATTGGCTCGATTCGAAGTGATGGTAAAACAGGATATGTCACTGTTGCGGGTGGTGAAAGCGGCAGTATTGATATTCGTGCTACTCTTAGCGTCTTGACAGAGAGCGAACTGGAAGTATGTTATACCCAGGGTGAGGAAAACAATGTCATGGCAGTTGCATGTTCAATACTCACCCGGGTGTCGGAGTAGTTCAGTTTGCGGAATTCTTGAATTAGATGTAAAAGACCTTATGATTTCGTAGGTCCATCATTTTGAAGCAGGTAGTGACACCCCAGATAGGCATCGATCACCTCCTTGGGTGGCATGTCGAAGTCTCCATATTCGACGTAGGCCAGATATAAGTAGCTGCGTGCAGCCATCATCGTATAGGCCGCGACTTCGAGCTCAGTGTCCGTATAATCCTTCAGCGTGCCATCCCGTATACTCCGCTTCATCGAAGCTACGTAGCGAGCGATGAGATCCTGAAAGTGTTTTCGATGTCCGGCGGGTGCTGCGAATTGGGCTTCATTCAGAACGCGATGATAGCCCGGATTGTCACGCATATACTCAAAAAAGGCGATGACGGCACGCTCCTCCACCTCGCGGAAGCTCTTCGCCCCCCGGAGCGCTCCTCCGATATACTTCATGGCTTTCTGCCCGGCATATGGCAGCAATTCGTCGAGCAGATGTTGTCGCGTCTCAAAATAAAGATAGATGGTTCCCTGAGCAACATCAGCTTCGATGGCAATCCGGCCAACCGAAGCGTTCTGGTAACCACGTTCGCGGACAATCTTTTCGGCAGCATTCAGAATGCGCTCGCGCACCTGGTTCGCGCGTTCAGCACGGGTTGGCTTCCTGCGCTTTTCCGCTCGAGGCGTTGCCGCCGCCTTTTTCTTGCCAGGTGCAATCGCCTTTGGGGTTTCAAGAGCTACTTTGTTTGCTGTGCTCATCGGAGCAAATTATTTGAATAGTTGATTGGAGCAAGGTGAATTATCGTTCATTTTAAAGTGATTATCCATGAGAGCGTCTCTAAAAATTAGAGTCGCCCCTGCAGCATAGGGATGTACTGTCCTATTCAGGAAACCCCAAACCAGTGTCCGTCTTTGTCAAGTGGTTCGTAATAGGGTTCGCGTTTTTCGCTGAACGCCGCGAGGGCTTCTTTTGAGTCGGGATGACCGCTCATGCGAACGGTGCCACCTTGTTCGAATTCATAGCCCGTCTTCAAATCCATCCACTCAATACGATCAAGAATGCGTTTGCTCACACGAACCGCTGTCGGGCTGTACCTGGCAATACGGGAAGCCAGTTTTTCAGCCTGTTGCATGAGTTCATCAGGTTGGCAGACAGTCACGGCCGCGCCAGCTGCTTTGAAATCCTCCGCTGTCATGGGATCTCCGGTGAAATACATGCGTCGAACAAGGGGTTGCGGCGCAATTCTCGCCAGGTGCCTTGCGCCGCCCATAACGCCGACGGTAAGCTCAGGCAAACCAAACCTGGCGTCCCTCGCCGCGACGATGAAATCACATGACCCCGCGATGGCAAGTCCGGTCCCTAACGCGACGCCATGGACGGCGCCGATGACGGGAACAGCGCAATCCGAAATCGAGAAAAACGCTTCGCGAACTCGCCACATACGTTCAACGCCGTTCTCCGGCGTCATCGTGGTAAATTCTTCCAGGTCATTGCCGGCGCAAAAGTGCTTTCCCTCAGCGCTTAATATGATCACGCGGACAATATCACTCAACTGGTCGACATTACTGAACAGCTCCTTGATTTCAATATACATGCCGCGATCAACAGCATTCGCTGGAGGCCGGTTAAGGCGCACATTAACGATACCATCACCCTTGTCATCAACAAGCAAATACTTGAATTCTGTCATTACCCGCTCCTGTTTTAAAGTCGAAGCGCGGGGGACGCTCTCAGGTCGATAGCGGCCCACCTCTTCGTTTCATCGATTTATAAATATTGTTCTTTTGAATTGCAGTGGACCCGCCGAAAATAGGCAGCACCAAGGCATCACGGACATAACGTTCCGTATCAACCTCTTTAACGTAACCATAAGCGCCAAATATAGTCTGACATTCCAGCGCCACAGATTTCGCCACTTCAGCCGCATACATCTTAGTCATGGAGGTTTCCAGGTCGCATGGGCGCTCCTCATTCGCCATCCAGGCGGCGTGGTAGAGCATCAAACGCGCTGAATGTACTTGCGTCGCCATGTCAGCAAGTTTGTGCTGAATCGATTGATAAGAGGCAATCGTTTTGCCAAATTGCTTACGCTCTTTGGCATACTCCCAGGCATCATACAGGGCCGCCTGCGCAACCCCAAGAGAGATTGCTGCCACTTCCAGTTTTTCCACATCCAGACCCGATCCGGTGAGCATTGACCAGCCCTGGTTCCAACCAGCTTCGCCACCCATCAGATTTGACGCCGGGACGACAACATTATCGAAATGCACGTCAGTCGTAGCCGGGCCTTTGAAACCCATGGCATCGATCCGGGTAATCGTAACCCCGGGTGTTGAGGGTGGAACCATGACAAAAGACAAGTTTTTGTATCGATCTTCTTTTTCGCCCGACCGGCCCAGGACATATATGTATTCCACAAATTCCGCACTGGAGCAGAAACGTTTTTCGCCATTAACGACAAGATTATCGCCAGCGCGGTGAATGGTGGTTTTCACGCCTGCCAGGTCGGCGCCGATGTCCGGTTCCGTCCATCCATAAGCGAACTGCAGTGAACCTTCAACCACCTTGGGAAGAAGCTCTTTCTTTTGTTTTTCACTCCCGCATTCAACCAAATTCATCCCCGCATAACAGGCCGCGTTCAGATACGGAATTGAAACCGCCATGCTACGTTTCGACAATTCTTCGATGACAACCATGGTGGCGACAATGTCCCGGCCAAACCCTCCGTATTCTTCGGGGATTGTCAGGCCCATAACACCTAATTCAGCCAGCTTGTCAAAGACGTCTCGCGGAAAGTGATTCTCTTTATCCCATTCCTGTGCCGCTGAGCGCGGCATTTCATTCTCAACAAACCGTCGCAGAGTATCGCGCAACTGCCTGATATGATCGGGTTCTTCAAAGTTCATGTATCTACCTTGCCTTGCGCCAAAGGGCGCCTGAGAAATTATTGTGTTTCAGCCGATGCCGTCCAGGCGATTACTGCTCCCAAAGCTCCGTCGATCGCGCAAGTTCCAGTCTTGAAATCGTATGCAAATGCACCTCGTCGGGCCCATCAAAAATCCGCATACCGCGCGCCATCGCATAAAAGTGAGCCAGACCGAAGTCCTGACTGACGCCGGCGCCGCCATGTACCTGTATCGCACGGTCAATGACTTTTTGCGCCATGTTCGGCCCCAATACCTTGATCATGGCAATTTCTGACTTCGCGACCTTATTACCAACGGTGTCCATCATGTAGGCCGCCTTGAGGCAAAGCAGACGCGCTTGTTCAATATCGATTCTGGAATGAGCTATCCCCTCCCGCAGCGAACCCTGCTCCGCCAGTGGCTTGCCGAATGCGATACGCGCTTTGGCACGCGCTATCAGGGAATCCAATGCGCGTTCGGCCTGGCCGATGACACGCATACAATGATGGATGCGGCCAGGGCCAAGGCGACCCTGGGCTATCTCAAATCCACGCCCCTCGCCCAGCAGTATGTTCTCTTTGGGCACACGCACATTTTTAAAATCAACCTCCCAGTGGCCGAAGGGCGCATGATCATAACCAAATACCGTTAACGGCCTGAGTATCTCAACCCCTTTGGTCCCGACCGGCACCAGGATCTGCGACTGCTGTTGGTGTTTGGCCGCCGAGGGGTCGGTTTTCCCCATTACAATGAGAACTTTGCAGCGCTTGTCGCCTGCGCTGGACGACCACCACTTGCGTCCATTGATGACATAATCATCACCATCACGCTTTATCTCTGTTTCGATATTCGTCGCATCGGATGAGGCCACAGCAGGTTCAGTCATGCAGAAGGAAGAACGAATTTCACCAGCCAGCAGCGGCTTCAGCCACTGCTCTTGCTGGGCAGCGGTGCCATACCGCTCGAGCACTTCCATATTGCCGGTATCCGGGGCCGAACAGTTGAAAGTCTCCGGACCAATCCAGCTTCGCCCCATGAGCTCGCAGAGCGGCGCATATTCGACATTGGTGAGGCCAGCGCCCAGGTCACTCTCAGGCAAAAACAGATTCCACAATCCCTGTGCCCTCGCCTTTTGTTTCAACTCTTCCAGGACAGGCGGGATGTCCCAACGGTCAGCTTGAGCTGCATGTTGTTCCTCGTAAACGCGTTCGGCTGGATATACATGCTCATCCATGAACGCCGAAACCCGCTCTATGAGCTTTTTGGTCTTTTCTGAATGTTCGAAATACATGGCTGGCACGCCCTCTGCTCTCTTACGTAATCAATATTCTTCGATTAGACGCCACGCCGTCTCTGCGAGCGGCCATGCGACCTTGCCGACTGCAAGCGCGTCCGCCGCGCTCGCGATCCCCTGCAAGGCACGCGCATAGACCCCTTGAAGAATCGACACTGAACGGAACATGGCAAATGACCGATAGAACCGCCAATCAGCGATACCCGCGCGCCCGATGCGTGCGCAATATGCATCCAGATAGTCCTGCTCATCGGGGATATTGAGCGCCGCAAGGTCAAGATCGCACATGCCGTTGATACCCGGAGTTCCATGCGGCAGGTGATAGACCATGCAGTTAAATGCCAGGTCCGACAATGGGTGCCCCAAGGTTGCCAGCTCCCAGTCCAGTAGCGCCAGCACCCTGGGTTCGGTCGGATGAAAAATCAGGTTTTCGAGACGGAAATCGCCATGGGCAATGGTCGTGACATCATCGTCGGGAATATTTTCCGGCAGCCACTCGATGAGCTTCTCCATCGCCGGGTTAGGATCTGTTTCCGCCGCACGAAACTGCTTTGTCCACAAACGAATCTGTCGCTCGACATAGGCGGAGTGTTTGCCGAAATCAGCCAGTCCGGCAGCCTGCCAGTCGATGGAATGAAGCGCTGCGAGTGTCTCGCCCATCGCATCATAGATTTTTCCGCGCTCTGTTGCCTCCACTCCCGGTAAGGAGGGGTCCTGGAACACGCGGCCGTCGATATACTCCATAACGTAGAACGGGGTGCCCACAACAGCGTCATCTTCGCAGAGCAGATATACCTTGGGGACAGGAACATCGCTCCCCTGTAAAGCCGCAAAAACACGGTATTCACGCTCAATCATATGCGCCCCCCGCAATAACTCGCCTGGTGGCTTTTTACGCAAGACGTATTTCTTTTTGGGAGCTTCAATCAAAAACGTGGGGTTGGATTGGCCACCGGAGAACTGCCGTACGGTTGCCGGCGCTTGATAGCCTTGTATATTATCCTGCAAATACGTGGACAAACGTGCTTCATTGAACGAGTGCCCCGTTCTAACGTCGGTAGTTTCAGGGGGTGCTGACATCGCCGCCTTCCCTACTCCGCAGGCTTGAATTTAGGCAATTTGAATTCATCGCCGGCCTGCTCAAAGGTCACTTCGACGCGCATATCCCCGGCGATTTTTTCGTGCTCGCATTCAATGATGTTGGATACCATGCGAACGCCTTCGTCGAGTTCGATCAGCCCCACTGCGTAGGGAACGTCGTCGCCCCATATATTGGCTGGAACGGGATGATTGACAATAATCCAGCTGAACACTTTGCCTTTGCCGGAGGCTTCAACCCAATCGTAGGAACCCGATCGGCAATTTGCGCAATAATGCATCGCCGGAAATCGGTGCGTTCCACATGCATTACACTTTTGAATGACCAGACGCTCTTCTTTGCAAGCAGACCAGAAAGGCTCGCTTTGAATGTCAACAACCGGAAGCGGTTTCACGTAGTTGGACATAGCGCTAATTCCGCAGGATAAGTGCGCTGGCGCATGTCATTGCGCCCGCCGTTGTGAGGCCGACATTGGCGTTTTTGAGTTGTCTTTCGCCCGCTTCGCCGCGCAATTGCTGAACGGCTTCAATGACATGGTTCAGCCCGTGAATATAACCTTCCGACAACAGGCCACCGGCTGTATTGAGCGGCAATGATGCGTCAACGCGAATATTACCATCCTGGACAAAGGGGCCGCCCTCCCCTTCAGCACAAAACCCCAGACCTTCGAGCGCCATCAGAACGCTATAGGTAAAGCAATCATAGATCTGCGCGAAATCGATATCGTCTTTTGTAAGACCCGCGCCCTCCCACAAACCTTTTTGTATATAGGGATAAGCATTATGAGAATGATCCGGCCAGCGCAGGAGGTCTTCTCCATTCTGGCCCTGGCTGGGACCCCCCCCGTAGGCCGCCGACGTGATATAGACGGGCTTCTTCCTGAAATCTTTTGCCCGTTCTGCCGATGTCACCAGCACCGCGCAGGCGCCATCCGTTTCGAGACAAAGGTCATACATGCGAAACGGATCGACAATCATACGCGCATCCATATATTCATCCATGGAGAGCGGCTTACGCATCATAGCCCGCGGGTTAAGCATGGCGTTTCCCCTGAACGTCGTCGCAATCGTGCCAAGCTGCTCGCTGGTGGTGCCGTATCTAATCATGTGACGGCGACACCACATCGCCATCGCCTGGCCGTAGGTCATAAGCCCGAATGGCGCGCTGTATTGCGTAACGCCTGCGGCCTGTGCTGCGTTACCGCCACCACCAAAACGAAAGCCGGAGCGTCCGTTCATGGCGCGAAAACACAGGACATTATTCGCCATACCGGCCTCGATTACCGACGCCGCGTTGGAAATAACCAAATTCGCTGCATTGCCGCCTGCATAATAGTCCATGGCATACTGCACATCCGGTATGCCAAGCTCTGTCGCGATGGCAACACCCATAACAGAGTCGTTCATACTGTAACTGACGAGCCCGTCGATTTCGTTGATATCAACACCGGCGTCTTCCACTGCCTTCAGGCATGCTTCGGACGCCAGGCGCTGAACGGTTTTCCCGGAGTTTTTTGAAAACTCCGTATAACCGATGCCGGAAATCGCATATTTATCTTTTAGTGACCAGGTAGCCATTGGGACTCTCTTGATTATGGTTTGGGACGTTTCTTCTTGCCGAATGTGGGTTTGCGTTTGTCGCGGAAGGCAAGCAAGCCCTCCATGGGATCCGCTTCCGTGGTCGCGTAACGGTGCACATACCTCATCTCTGTACGCAAGCCCTGCTCAAGGCCCTCGTATACGGCTCGGTTCATCAGGTGTTTTACGCCCTTGACGCTGACTGGGCTCTTGCGGTGAATCTTTTCTTCCATTCTCTTGATCGCCGCTTCAAAGTCCGCATCCGGAGCAATCTCCTGCACCAGCCCCAGTTCATACGCCCTGCGAGCCGGTAGAAGATCACCCGTGAATATCAGGTGCTTGGCGTTGTGAGTACCAATGGCACGCCATGCCCGGATGGAGCTGCCGGCACCTGGCAGTTGACCGAAGTTAAGATGCCCATCACCAATCCGTGCGCTTTCCTTCGCGATAACCACATCGCAGGCAAGCAGTACCTCAAGACCGCCGGCCACACACACACCATTGATCGCCGCAATGTAGACAGCATGGGACTCCTCAACTGCACAAAATAGCCGGTAAAACTCTTCCATGAAGCCGCTGAAATCATCCGGGTTCTCAAACAGCTCAAGATATTTCTCAAGATCACCGCCGGCTGAAAAACTATCCCCCGAACCGATGATAACGACCGTCATCACTTCTTCGTGGTTTTTTTTAATCTGCTCGGCGGCAATGCGTAGCTCGCGAACCGTCTCCCAATTCAGGGGGTTCTTTTTTTCCGGCCGGTTCAGCGTGAAACGCGCTCGCTTGCCCGAAACCTCAACTGAAATATTATTGAAATCGTGGTCCATGTGAACTCCCTGTAAATTAAACCGCGGAAACACCGCCATCGACGCCAAGCGCCTGACCCGTAACATGGCGCGACGCTTCAGACGCAAAAAATGCGATTACGCCTTTCAGGTCATCGCTTCCGCCGATCCGTTGCAACGGCGCCAGCTTTATGATTTCCGGACCCAGGGTGTTCAAATATCCTTCCGCCATCCTGGTTTCAAAAAAACCCGGGCAAACGGCGTTTACATTGATGTTGTGCTTGCCCCATTCGCTCGCCAACTGCTTTGTCAGGCTGACAACCGCGCCCTTACTGGCACAATAACCGGACGTGTATGCATTGTAGGCAGGTGGGTTGCCGAACATGCCGCCAATGGAGGCAATATTGATTATTTTACCTCGCTTGCGCGGAATCATGGAGCGGAGCGCGACCTCCTGCGTAAGGAAAAATAAACCGTCGACATTCAACGCCATTACCTTGCGCCATCCCTCGACGGAATGCTCTTCAGCAGGCTCCGCCCAGCTTGTGCCGGCATTATTTACGAGAATGTCGATATCGCCGAACTTTTCCATCACAGTATCGATCAACCCGGCAATCGCCCCAAGCGACGAAACATCGCCCTGAATCGAATACACGTTACTGCTGATTTTTTTAAGATCCTTTTCGGCGCTCTTGAGTTCCTCTTTTTTTCGCGCGGTAATGACAACCTTTGCATTCATTTCCAGCAAGCCCGCCGCAATATCGCGTCCCAGACCACGGCTGCCGCCGGTAACCAAAGCAACCTGATCCGTTAAATCAAACATCTCCGCAAGATTTGCCATCGTATCTACGAATCTTCAAATCGCCTGTCAGCAAGACGTTTCGCTTTACCTTCCTTGCCGATATTTGCAACGTCTGTCAGCGAGCCCTCGTCAACAAGCTCAACGATGACGCCAATACCGAGATCGCTTTTCAGTTTCTCAGAAAGTATCGCCTCCAGCCCATCAACAGCGCTGGCGCTCTTTGATACCTCAACCTGAACGGTTAAATCATCTCGGATAACGCCGTCTTTCTGGCTTCTGGTGGCAATGCAGAACCACTCGCCCGTGGTGCGCGGATCACTTTTGACCGCGTTTAGGCAAGCCATGGGATAAACATTGGCGCCGCGAATTTTCACCATGTCGTCGCTACGGCCGAGAAAGTGGTCGATTCGCTGGAACGAACTGCCCAGCGCGCTTTCGCCGCGCGACACGACGCGACTGAGATCGCGCAAATTCAAGCGAATGACGGGCGGTATTCGCCGCGACAGGCAGGTCGCGACAAGATTACCGGTTTCACCGGGTGCAACCGGCTCGCCCGTCTCCGTGTCGAGTACCTCAAGATAAACAAGATCTTCCATAATGTAGAGTCCGTCCTTATCAGGTCCCTCAAAAGCGGCAATGGAAATCTCATTGGTACCATAGTTGTCGTAAACATCACAGTCGTAAAGATCTTCCAACTCCTTGCGCAGGGCACCCTTCGTATCCGGCCCCAGAAAAGTTGGAATGAATTTCACGCGCAAATCTTTAACATCACGCCCTAATTCATTGCGCGCCGTTTTTGCAAGGCTCGTCAAGTATTCCGGGAAGCACGGAAGAATATTCGTCCCGTAATCAAAAGCGATTTCGAGCTGTTTCCTGCTTGGGGTGACAACGCCGCTACCCGTCGTGATCGGCAAAATGCCGAGATAGTCATGAGCGGCTTTATAAAAAACCCAGGCAAATTGCGACAAAGAGTTTGTTGCCGGAATTTGCATCACGTCACCGGGACGTGCGCCTTGAATATAAAGCGAACGCGCGGTTTGAAGCCCGATCAGCTCCCACTCAAGAACGCCGAGAAGCGATGGGCGCGGCTTGCCTGTAGTGCCGCTGCTCGTTTGAACTTTTAAAGGATTTGTATTCAGTTCGGTACGCACGTCAACGCCATTGATAAAACCGTATGGCGGATTTTCAGCCTGATCGTCTTTTACATCCTCAGTCGTGTAGGTCGGCAATTTAACGATATCATCAAGTGACCGAACATCGCCTTCCTCCACTCCGGCTGCGGTCCAGCGCTTGCAATAAAATTCATTGGTCCACGCGTATTTGATAATTTGCTGAAACCGTTGCTCCTGCAACGCCCGGATTTCATCCCTGGACGCTTTAAAAGTTGTTTCCGCAAAAATGTCCGGCGGCGCAAATTCGTTGTCAAATGCGTCGAAATCAATAGCGCGCCGGTAAAGGGGAAGGTTAGAATACATTTGATATTTCCAGGTTTTTTTCTCGCACGGGGGCAAACCGAAGTTCTGAATGGTCCACGCGGTAAACCCCGCCGGTTAATTGGTGTTTCCATATAATTTACCCTTATGAAGCACTGAAATCAATAAAATAATGATCTCTGACCCATAATTCATTTTTTGTTGACCGGAATTAAAAATATGACTAAACTCGGGCTTCAATCTCTCTGGCGACGGTAGATTTCGAGACGAAAGTATGGCTGGCGATGATGGCTATGAATGCAACGCGGGAATTACTGGAAAAAACTATATCGATGGGGCTGGCATGAGGACTTATACATGCTGGAAGTGAGCGTAAAAAGAAAAATACCGGTAGGTGAAAAGGAAGTCTGGACTTTGCTGGAAGATTTCGGATGTTTGGGAGAATGGGCCATACCAAAACTGGAAAAAGTGGAAGTTATCGGCGCCGGCGTCGGCATGATTCGCCGTGCTTTTCTAACAGGTTTCAAACCGGTCGATGAGAAGCTTGAATCCCTTGACCCCATAAACAAGACACTTAGTTACAGTATAGCTAAATGTTCATTGTTGCCATACGAGAGTTATCTCGCCGATATCAGCGTACGGGGTGACAACCGGCGCACAGAAATTATCTGGCATTCAGTTATCGATTGTGGGAATACTCCGGAACCAGAGGTTCGAATTGCCGTTGAAACAGGATACAACAACCTGATTGACGGTCTTCAGGCACATCTGCTGAAATCATGAGAATGAACCTATAGGCATACGACCGGAAAACTATTATGACCTCAGACGGCGCCCTGACTTGTCAAATTGAAGATGCGGAAGACCTGATAAGCGAACTGATGGTCAACCAGGGATTTCACCCAAATCCTTATCCTGTATACCATCGCCTGAGAGAAATTGCTCCCGTTTACTATAGTCAAAGGTTCTCAATGTGGTTCGTCAGCAGTTATTCCGGGAACGAGAGTGTCCTGAATAACCTTTTGCTCGGCCAGGGTGACCGCGCAAGTGACAACCTGAAGAACCCGATTTATGCAGAAAGCCCGACCATGAATTATATTGCCAGTTTCATGGTCGGTATCGATCCGCCGGATCATACCCGGTTACGCAAATTGGTAATGCCGGCATTCCTCGGACCAAGAGTCAACAAGTTCCAGGACAGGATACGGAGAGTGACAGACAGGCTGTTGGACGAAGCGGCTATTAAACCGAAGCCGGACCTGCACGCAGATTTTTCGTCTCTTTTACCCATGACCGTGATTTGCACTATGCTCGGAATTCCTGACGAATATGTCAAATTCTGCATCAAGCAGGCAAATACTGTGGCAGAGATTGTCATTGTACCGGCGCCGACGGAAGAGCAACTGATTGCGCCTGACCGGGCCTACAGAGAACTTGACGAATTGGTCGGCAAGCTCATCGAAGACAGGAGAAAGGCGCCACGGGACGACTACATTAGTTTTCTGGTTCGAATTGAAGAAGACGGCGACAGGCTTACGTCCAACGAACTTACCGCCACCATCATACAACTGATGATTGCCGGTTCCGAAACCACTACCACGACCATCGAACAGGGAATTTATCAATTAATTAAACACCCGGATCAGTTGGATATCCTGCGTGATAACCCGGGTTTGTACCCCAACGCGGTAGAAGAAATTCTTCGGTATAACGCGCCGATTCACTTCATCATGTCCCGGGTTGCCCTGAGTGATACGGAAATAGAAGGTACCTGTATCAAAAAGGGGGCTATCGTTATGCTGCTGCCGGCCGCAGGCAACCGGGACCCTGCACGATATGAAGACCCGGACAATTTCGATGTCCAACGTAACAATATCAAACAACTGTCGTTCGGCGGCGGGATTCACGTATGCCTGGGCAATATGCTGGCCCGACTGGAAACAAGGGTAGCGCTCAAGACAATTTTTGAACGTTTCCCGAAAATTTCTCTGGATGGCGAACCTCCGCTGAGAGGTGCGCCTGCTTCACAGATGTTCTCAAGGCTGCCGGTAAAACTGCACTGAGAACACAGCTTTACCATTGATAACTTCACTGCCGATTGTAACAGGCATGACCCCGAATAATCATGTGCTGCCTTATGCGTGTCGCATGATATCGTCGAAATCAGGGTATTGCCTCAGCACAAGAAATAACAATGCCCCGATTATCCCCAAGGCAATGCAGATTTGTAACCCATGGTAATAAGAACCCTGCATATCATGGATTCTTCCCATAATAACGGGACCGATCCCTACCATTATCATGTTCACGGCAAAGGGAATGGAATAAATTCCACTGTATGCCTTAAGACCGAAATAGCGGCTAACCAGATATGCAATCAGGTCAAACTCGGCGCCCGCGGCAAAACCTATGCACAACGCAACCAGCCATGAGCTTGAAGTATCGCCCGCCAGCAGTAAAACAGCGCTGATTGCAGGTAATGACAGGCAGACCGCCGCAACCATTGGCGCAAAAAAACGGTCGACCAGATAGCCGACTATCAACCTCCCGCTCATAACCGACACACCCACCAACGCGGCAATTTTTGCTGCCTCCGCGACACTGAGGCCCCGGTCTACCAGTAATGTCGGCAAATGTGGAATCAGGCTGCCGACCACAAAGGAGATACATCCCGCTGCAACGGAAATTATATACAGATCGGGCCGGCCCAGCGCTTGTTTGAAACTGAAACCATTCAAATTGCCTGCCTGAGCTGATCGTACGGCGCCATTGTCTGCAGGCCGTTCATGGAAGCCCCATAAGATGACAGGTAGTCCGACTACCCAGGGCAATATTGAAAGAGACAGAAATGCGCCCTTCCAGCCAATGTGTTCCAGAAAAAAAGCCACATAAAGCGGGACAAGGGTCGCGGTAATTCCCGTGCCTGTCAGGGTAATCCCCAGGGCCAGCCCCCGCTGCCGTTCAAACCAGGTAGTGACAGCGCGTGTAAATACTACTGCAGTTGTACCGATGCCTACAATCGCCGCGGTCCCGCAGAGAATAAAGAAAGTTTGCAGGTTTCCCTCCATTCTCGATAAACCGACCAGGCACAAGGGATAACAGGCCATTGAATATAGCGCTATGGAACGGGAACCAAGTCGATCGGCCAGCCACCCCGCAAGTAGCGCACCGACCGAATTCCCCAGGGTAACTACCAGAAATGCAGTGGAGATTTCCTGCCGGCTCCAGCCAAACGCCTCTTCCAGGGGCCTGATAAACAGCCCCAATGAATAGAACAGCAACGGTGTCAGCGCAACCGCCAGACCCATGCCGGCCGAAAGTACCACAGGCCAACCTTTACGAAATTCGTTTCCCGGAGGCGTAACCATGAAAGATGACAATAACCCGCAGTGAGGGTAAATCCGGTACCCGCACTACGTTTTCCTATAATTTGAACAATACGGTCTTGAGCTGGGTGTACTGAAGCAATCCTTCGAAACCTTTCTCGCGGCCGTAGCCCGAGCGCTTATATCCACCGAATGGCAATTCTACTCCTCCGCCTGCTCCGTATGAATTCACATACACCTGTGCGCAAAGCAATTCCTTTGCCATCCTGTGAGCACGTTGCACATTACTGGTCCAGATTGCAGATATCATGCCGTATTCAGAATCATTTGCCAGCGCCAGCGCCTCTTCATCATCTTTAAATGTTGCTCCGGCCAGGACAGGACCAAAAACTTCCTCACGCCAGAGCGGCATCCCGGATTTAACATTCGCAAACAAGGTCGGCAAAAAGAAAAATCCCCCGGCAAGTTTTTCATCAACCGGTAGCCCTCCGCCGCAAACCAGGTTGCTATCATTTCTGGCCTGCCGGACATAGGATACAACGCGTTCGAGTTGCTGTTCAGAGATTAACGGCCCAAGATCGGGATCATCCGCACCATGACCGATCCTGATATCGCTGAGCGCCTTGACGATACGCTCCAGCACTTCCTCATTGATCGATTCGTGCACCAGTAACCTCGACCCTGCAGAACAGGTCTGACCGGCGTTCTGGATTATGGAATTGACTATGGTTGGAATGGCGACATCCAGATCTGCGTCCGGAAAAACGATATTGGGTGATTTCCCTCCCAGCTCCAGGGTAACAGGAACAATATTTTCGGCGGCGGCCCGGGCAACCAGCGTCCCTACCTGTCTGGACCCGGTAAACGAAAGGTGATCGATACCCGGATGAGCGCTCAAGGCCGCTCCGGCCTCATGACCGAGTCCGGGGACAACGTTCAACACGCCTGCCGGCAGCCCTGCTTCCAGCGCCAATTCACATAACCTTATAGAGGTAAGAGGGGCTTCTTCCGCAGGTTTCAGGATACAACAGTTCCCCGCCACCAGGGCGGGAGCCAAAGTCCTCGCGCTGATCTGCATGGGGTAGTTCCAGGGAATAATATGGGCCGTAACACCGAAGGGTTCTCTTTCAGTATAGGCAAAAGCATCTTTCTTGCCCTGAATGTTGTCACCATGCAGTGTCTCGATGGCACTGGCGTAATAGGTGAAATATCTTGAAGACACCATTACATCGGCATTTGCCTGGGTGAGCGGTTTTCCAGTATCCAGGCTCTCAAGATGGGTCAATTCCGTCTTGTTCTGCAAAAGTAACTCACCCATCCGCCTGATGACAGCCCCCCGCGCTGCTGCGTCAGTTTCTCTCCATACCCTGTTCGATGCCTCCCTGGCCGCTTCCACGGCCTGGTCTATCTCATCTAGACCACACCGGGCGAATTGGGCAAATACCTTTCCGGTTGAGGGGTTGATATCATCGAGTGACTTCCCGGTCGCTACCTTTTCGCCGTTAATTATTGCCGGATAGAATTCAGGACTCATTATCTGTACCTATTTCAAATCTCCGTAATTCGTCATCATCAACTTTGCCATACATGAACAGCCTTGCTCGCGGGAAGCATAAGGAAATCCATTTCTTATCGTGCGGTATAACCCCCATCAATAGGGAGGATTACCCCGCTGATAAAACGTGCGTCATCACTGGCCAGGAAAGCGACTGCGGCAGCAATATCTTCGGGCACAGGCATACCTGTAAGAGGGTTGAACGTTTCGTAATCTTCAATAGACTTATTCGGATCATCATTGACGACCCTCAGCAACAAATCTGTCTTGACCGCAGTCGGGGCGACTGCGTTAACCCTGATCAAATCTGTTCCATACTCAATCGCAGCCTCCCTGGTCAGGTTTGCCACCCCTGCTTTTGCCGCGTTGTAAGGCGGGATCACCGGAAAAGCAACTAAGCCGGCAGTTGAGCAGGTGTTGACCACTGCGCCTCCTCCACCTTGTTTGAGCATTTGCGCAATTCCATACTTCATACAGTAAAACACCCCGGTCAAGTCAATATCGATGACCTTCTGCCAGTTCTCGACAGTACTCTCATGGATCGGCGCCCATAGGGATTCAATGCCGGCGTTGTTGACCAGAACGTC
Source organism: Gammaproteobacteria bacterium (assembly GCA_965220815.1). Taxonomy (GTDB): domain Bacteria; phylum Pseudomonadota; class Gammaproteobacteria; order Eutrophobiales; family Eutrophobiaceae; genus JAAXHV01. Next base: position 2,988,743 of record OZ244846.1, on the reverse strand, counting down.
CAGACGTCCGTTTTTTTCAACGCATTGCACTATCATTTGTTCGACTGAATTCGCATCGGCCACGTCAACCTGAATGAAATGACCCTTTATGGCGTCAGCCACCTCAATGCCTGCAACATCATTTCTGTCCGCAACCACGACAATTGAACCCTCTTGCGCGAATCGTTGAGCCATGGCTTTCCCCAGGCCGGAAGCCGCGCCGGTGATCAATGCAACCTTACCTTTCAGATTTTTCATTATTACCTCTCTCCTCGATAGGTGGGGTCACCCATTAGCCAGTCGTTGTCAAGTGGCACAGATTAACCCTCCTGAATAAACAGGTATTATAAACCAAGCACCAGATTGAGCTACGTACCTGTTGTTTCGCTCAAGTGTTGTCGTCGTCTACCCCTACGCAACAGTCACCCATCAGGATCAAGTCCCCCGGAGGAGACCCTGGCTTGCGCCCCAGAAACCTATCAGTACCACCCCGCGTCCACGGGCATTAAACAGATTCACGGCCTTGACATCGACCACCCTATCGGTCGGCTCACGGTGTGGGCGTATCCTCTTCTCTGTGTGCAACGTGACGCACCCGGACCAATCAGAGTCACGGGTTATGACCCAACCTCACCGCGGGTTAACCGGGTGCGTCAAACCCTATACAAACACTTTGTCTTCGTCGAACGGCACCCCTCTCAATAGAATGTAATAACAGGCCCGCGCCAGTTTATGCGCCAGCGCCTTCAAGGCCACCACCCGGTGTGTCTTCGCCTCCTTGCGCTGGTAGAACCGACGCGCCTTGTCATGATGCCGGACGGCCAGGTTGGCCGCCTCCATGTACGCCCAGGCCAGGTAGTGATTACCGTTCTTGCGATTGCCCTCGCCCTTCTTCCTGCCGTTGCTCTCCCGCCGAGAGGCCACACAACGACAGTAGGAGGCATACTGCCCCACACTGCCAAACCGGCTCACCGGCCCGGTCTCCAGTAAAATCGTCTGCGCCAGGATCGGCCCGATGCCGCACACACTCTGTAACAACCGGTAATCCCGGTCCGCCCGCACCTGCGCCAGCACCGCCCGCTCCAACGCCCTGACCTGCGCATCCAGGGCCCGGCTCATATGCAAATTGCACTGCAACGCCAACTGTACGTTCGCATCGCCCAGCACCGGACACTCGAAGCCCTTGGCCTTCACCTCACTCACCGGGATCGCCTGCCCCGTCAAGCGGTGGTACTGCGTCTTGAAACTCAACAGGTGCCGGGTGCGGTCCTGCACCAGTTGCAGCCGCTTGCGCAGCACGTCCGCAAACCCCGCAAGGCCGGCGGATAGATATACCCCGTCGGTAATATCCTTAAACGCATCAGGTGCGCCAGGTGAAACGCATCGTAGCGGTCATCCGTGCGCTTGAGACCCTGGTACTGCACCACCTTCGCCGGATTCACCAGGCGCACCGCAAACCCCGCACCCTGCAACGCATCCGCCAGCCAGTACCAGTTGAAGGTCGACTCCACCGCCACCGCCTCCAACTCTCGTTGATAGGGCGAGAGCGCCCCCGTAATAACCGCCGCATCGTTCCTGAAACGCCGCTCCAGCACACGCGTGTCCTGCTCGTCAATCACGCACACGTAACTATTGTTTGAATGTAAATCAATCCCCGCATATAGTGTCATGGTCAGTCTCCTCATGTTGAATGGTAACCACCCAACAGTCTAACCTGCCTCGGCAGGTTAGGGAGACTGGCTTATGAGTATCAGAGTAAAAACCCTTGAGATGTGTGATAACACTGCACATTCCGATGGGTTTTTACTCTGGCCCCGGCATTTCTATTGAACCGGAGATATTCATATTAATGATTTTTGATTCATTATTCATTTTAACTCAAATCGGATATAATGCTCAATGTTTCGATCAGACAAACAGGAGCATTTAAATGAAGGTCTCGGTAGATTTGGAAGTATGTAGCGGCCATGCCCGTTGCGCGGCAAAATGCCCGGAAGTCTACGGTACTGACGAAATATTCGGCAAGTGCGTCATATTGCTTGAAGATATACCGGAAGAACTGCAGAAGGGAGCAGTTCTGGGGGCCAGAAGCTGCCCTGAAAGGGCTATCAGGGTCATAGACGATTAAGTGAAAATGCCAATAACCTTTCGCCTGTTCTGGAAAGTAAATTTCCTTCCGATTGCAAGCGGGGAACTGCTACAACATTATGTTTAAAGTGTTTAAACTTTTCTCTCCTTCCTATACTCGTATTTATCGGTAGTATTATTTATCAATCTAGTCTGATAAAGGTGATATTAATGGCGAATGCATTAGCGGACCGCTCGGAACTACCCCCATCTCAACCGGAAAGCTCGGCAACCGTATCGGTTAAAGAATATTATCAACGGGTTCAAGCCTTGTTGCCAAATATAAAATCACGTACTGATGAGGCTGAAAAATCTTATCAAATCCCTGCTGCTACGTTTAAAGACTTGAACGAGGCGGGTATTTTCAAAGTCTTTCAACCCAGGCGCTGGGGAGGTTTTGAAATGCCGCCGATGACATTTTTCAACACCATCTACGATATTTCGGAAGTCTGCCCATCTACAGGCTGGATTTACGGTGTAATAAATCCGCATAGCTGGGAAGTGGCCGCCATGGAAAACCAGGCACAGGTTGATATATGGGGCGATGACCCTGACGCTATCATTTCCTCCTCCTTTCCACCGATGGGCAAGGTTGAAAAGGTGGATGACGGATACATTCTCAATGGCAGGTGGAAATATTCAAGTGGCGCCAATGGATGCACATGGGTACTCGTTGGGGGAGTCATTCCGAGGAAGGACAAAATGCCGCAGCTTCGAAATTTCTTGATACCGATTTCAGAGTATGAAATCGTGGACACGTGGCGCACATTCGGCCTGCGCGGAACCGGCAGCAATGACATTGTTATAAAAGATGTTTTTGTCCCCGAACATCGTTCCAACGACCTGGAGGATGCCTACTATTGCAACAACCCGGGCCAGCAGGTGAATACCGGTCCACTATACAGGATGCCTTTCATGGCCCTGTTTGCGCCACTGCTTTCTTTCGCAGCGCTCGGCGCTGCAAAGGGCGCCTATAACCAGTTCGTCGAATACATAACCAGCACGGCGGGAACACTTAACAAAGGCTATGACCTGTCCCGGGAAGACAGGATTCACGTACGTATAGCAGATTCCATTTCCGACATCGAGTCATCCAAAATGATGTTAACTTCGCTGATCAATGAAATGTATGATTACGCCCGGGCTGACGAAAAAATTCCTTTGATTTTGAGGAAGAGGGTACGTTTTGAAGCCGCGAATGCCGTCGAACGCGCCACTAATGCGGCCATGAATATCTGGAAAGCCAGTGGAACCGGTATAATAAATGATGACAACCTGGTGCAGAGGTATGTTCGTGACGTGCTCACTGCTAGAACACATCTCGCCAATATTACCGAACGCTCTGCTACGCTATTTGCCAAAGAAGCCGTTGGGATTGCCCCTGAGGTTCCCCAGGTATTAGGAGATATCCAGACGTAATCCGCCTGGCCCGTTTTTGGAGTGATTTACCACACAAGAGGAAGACTTTTCAATCCCATAGTAATGCCGGCAACGGCTTTGATTTTTTCCCCACCTGCAATACTGAATTCCGGGATACGTTTTAACCATTCCTCAAGGCTGATTTTAATTTCGATTCTGGCCAGGTTCGAACCCAGACAGCGGTGAATACCGGCCCCAAAACTCAGGTGAATATTTGCTTCCCTGCCGGGCTCAAATTCATACGGATTTTCAAAGACGCTTTCATCAAGATTGGCAGCGCTGATAGGTGTCAGGATTGCTTCTCCTTTTTTTAGTGAGACACCATTGAATTCACAATCCTCACGAACGCGGCGCGATCCGTTAACGACAGAAAATAATCGTAATAATTCCTCAACCCCGTCGGGAATGGTATCCGGATACTCAACCAGTTTTTTTACCTGATCCGGATTTTCCGCGAGAAATCTCCATGAGAAGGAAAGCGTATTCAGAACGGTATCCAGACCAGCCAGAAACAAAAAACACCCTGTATTAATCATCTCATCACGATTGAATAACCTCTCCCCCTCCTCGCTCCTGGCCTCAACCATAGTACTTATTATATCTTCGCCGGGAACGGCCGTCTTGTGATCAACAAAGTCAGTAATAACCTGTGTAATATTTTGCGCTGCCCTGACCTGCACTTCCTCATCACCGGAAAGCACATCATCAGCCCAGCCTATGAACTCTTCACGGCGCTCGGGTGGCAGGTCCATAAGGCTGAGAAATACTTGCCCGGGAAGATACCTGGCAAAATCACGGACAAAATCACATTTTCCATTATCGGCAAAAGCATCAATCAGTTGAACCACCGGCCGCCTGATTTCGACATCCATGCGAAGCGCTGCAGCAGGGGTAAACAGCGGGCTCAGAACGCGCCGGTATTTTTGATGATCAGGTGGTTCGATTTGCAATGGCGCCATGAGACGCATCCCCTCCACAGGTGGAATGCTCATTGTCGGCAGGGTCGTAAATCGCTCATGGTCCCGGTAAATCTCCCTGATGAGTTCGAAGTTTCCAGCTACCCAGTGTCCGCCATAGGAAGGCGTATAAAAAAAATCGGGGGCGCCGCGCTCGCTCAAACCTGTATACACGTGAAATGGACAGGACACATCATCGGTTTCCTTAAGATAGTCAAACTCGAATACAAGACTATCCGGAATGTGTGCCGGTATATTTGTTGAAGTATTCATTTGTCCGCAGGTTAACTGGCATACTGATGTTTACCGATTCTCCATAAACCAGGCGGCATGTGAAAGCAACGGGCAGTTGAAAGCATACAAACGCGCTGTTGTACACTTTGCCGGCAATCCAACACATAATAACCATACTGGTTTTCGGGATTTTTCATGAGCAAAATTATATTTACAGTACGTTTGACTATCTTTCCAGGGAGACTCGAAAGATTCAAGGAGCTAATCAGGGAATTCAAGGCTATCACGGAAGAAAAGGACCGGGGAACCCTGTTATACGAGCATTATCTGGACAACAATCAAACACACTGTGTTGTCCATGAACACTACGAAAGCTCAGAGGCGTTTCTCGCACACGCAGAAAATACTCACCACCTGATACCCCTCCTCATGGAAACCTGCGATCTCGGTATCATTGATATCAGTGGCGAAATTTCACAGGCTGTTATTGACCATCTTGGCGGAGATTTAGATAACTCTCCCGCTTTTCGTTATCACCCTTTATCTATCAGCCTTGAATATCCCGCCAACTATCCGCTACCGGCGGCCTAGAAGAAATCCAGCATACATCAGGAAATAGGAGTTATCGATATGAAAATTACCATGATTTTCGATATCGTTTGTCCCTATTGTTACCTTGGCAAAATACAGTTACAACGGGCAATGAGCCGGAGGCCGGATATCGAGTTTGCAATTGAATTTACACCCTACCAGCTGGAACCTGATGTGTCCGAATCCGGATACGATTACTGGCCCACCATTGAAGCAAAATTCGGCGGAAAAGACCGGGTTCATCAACAGTTTGCTAAAATTGAAGAGCTGGGAAAAAATCTGGGTGTCGACCTGAAGTTCAGCCGGATTACAAAAGGGGTCAACACATTACACGCCCACAGGTTAATCAAGTGGGCCAGCAGATATGGTTGCCACAATATGGTAGTAGATGCTGTTTTTTCAGCCTATTTCCAGGAAGGCAAGGATATCGGGGACAAGAATATCCTGCTGGATATTGCTGCAAGAAACAATATGGAACGTGATGAAATCAGTTCCAGGCTTGCTTCAGACCTTGACAGGAAATGGGTTACTGAACAAAGCGCTATTGCCAGAGATCAATTGACTAATGGTGTTCCACTTTTCAAGTTTGAGTCTGGTTTCACCTTGTCCGGGATCAGGCCGGAAGATGAATTACTGACCCGGTTCGAAAAGGAACTCGCCAAACCGGTTGATGAAATCACCTGATTCACTACACATATTTCAAGTATACTGATTTTGGTGTTCAATAAATCTGAATTGGGCATCGGCACGGATCATGCAGTATTTTGAGGTGATTCAACGTGGATCAATTAAAAGCCATCAATACATTCATCCATTCTGCTGAACTGCAAAGTTTCAGCAAGGCTGCTCACGAATTGGGTATTTCTCCCCAGGCGGCCAGCAAGCATGTAATACAGCTGGAAGAGTTTACCGGTGTCCGGCTGTTTAATCGCACCACACACAGAATCAGCCTTACTGAGGAAGGAAGAAATTTTTTTGAAAAATGTAAGCTGGGCCTGGGTGCAATTAACGAAGGATTGCGGGAATTGAAAGCGGTAAAACAGGAAGCGATGGGTAAGGTTCGTCTTGCTTCACCCTACCTGTTAAGTAGGAATTTTATCGCGCCGCTGTTAGCAAAATTCGCCGATAAATACCCTGAAATCTTACTTGATATTGTGATCGATGATCACTTTACCGATATAGTCGAAAAGGAAATAGACGTAGGTATTCGTGTCGGCAAGCTTGCAGCAAGCACTCTGATTGCAAGGGAAATTGCTTCGGTGCAACTGGTGATATGCGCTTCCCATGAATACATAGAAAGATACGGTGAACCCGGATCTATAGAAGATCTGGAGCGGCACCGCTGCATAAATTTATTGAATGTGATTAACGGTAAGGAAAGACCCTGGGTGTTTGTCATTGATGGCAAACCCATAGAAAGGCATATCAATAGCATAATTTGTGTTAATGACCCGGATACCCAACTACAGGCAGTATTACATGGCGCCGGCATTGCCCAACTTGCAACTTTGGCGGCCGCTCCCTACCTGAGAGAGAGAAAAGTAAAGCATTTATTGACTGATCAGGTGGCTACCGGAAACAGCGTATACGTGATAACACAACATAGAAAAGGATTACCTCAAAAATCAAGAGTGCTGGTGGATTTCCTGACTGAAGAACTCAGGCAGCATCCGGATATGCAGCCGCTCAAATTTTAATAAGTCAGGTAAGAACGACTGATACTGCTGTGTAAATTCCGGGGACAGACATAAATCTGTCCCCAGCCGGAGTTACATTTCACCGAGGCGTGCAAAGCCTTGATCATGAAAATTCAAAATTGATATTTGATATCTACGCCATATGTTCTTGGTTCACTCTGCTGGTTAGTACTTAGACCGGCATTATCAAACAGGAACACACCGCCGGTGACGTACTCCGAGTCGCCAAGGTTTTTGCCCCAGGCCACCACATCAAAACCAGTGTTCAATATGTTGGTCCAGCCTGCCCTGACGTTCACCAAATCATAGGAACCTGAGGTTGTAGTGGGATGGGGATTAAAACCAAATGACTGACTATCCAGCCAGTTGTAGCTGAAACTCAGAATAACATCACCACCCGCAGGCACTTCCCGCTTGTAGGTAAATCCTGCCTGATAGGAGTATTCAGGACTTTGTGGGACGGGCTCACCGGAGCGGTCAACGCCTTCACTGTCGATAAAACGTGAATGTTTGGCATCGGCATTGGATACGCTGGCATTTACCGTCAGATTTTCAGCCAACAGCACCAGCAGTTCTACTTCCCAACCGTCCACTTCGCCCTTTTCAGCGCTTTCGACAATCGTCGTTAAACCGCCGCTGGCGGTTGTCCTGGTAAATGATCGTTGGCGATTATCGATATCGGTAAAAAATACGGCAGCATTGGTCCTGACGGGGATCCCTCCAAATTGCCAGTCACCTTTAAAACCAATTTCATAGTCAACGAGTTCTTCAGGAGCAACAGGCCGAAGCCTGTCAAGAGAGCCAGCCCGGCCACTGAATGCGCCACTTCTGAAACCCTCCCGATAGGTGAAGTAAACCAGCTTGTCGTCAGTCAACTTATAGTCAACGCCTGCCAGTAAAGATGTGCCATAGAATGTTTGTTTGAGGGTTGCGGCGCAAACGCCTGGCGTGCCGTAAGTGGAGATCAAAGGCGCCTCAAGACCACACCCGGTCGGAACAACAGGATCGCCGACAACGCTGAGATCCTGGTGACGGACCGTTATATCTCTTTTATCTTTCGTTCGCCTGTAGCCAAGCGTCGCAGTCAGATTTTCAAGGGCCGGGGGCGAATAGTTAATCTGCCCAAAAGCCGCGAGGCTTTCATTTACTGCATCATTGATCAATGATTGCGCGAGCAAGCCGCCGGTTACTACAAACGTGTTGGCAATATCGATTCCCACGACATCCGTTCCTTCTTCCCTGAAATAATAAAAGCCCGCCACATAACTGAGGCTTCCGTCAAAAAAATCACCCAGTATCTGCACTTCCTGTGAGACGGCTTCCTGATCCAGGGTTCCATCCACATTCAGTACCGGAAATGGCGTCGCATCCGCATCATAGTATCTGCGGTTTTCCAGTTCTCGATAACCGGTAATGGATTTAATCTGAAAAATCTCGAAATCACGGGAAATCGATATCGAGCCTCCCCAATCCTCCAGCGTGGCAAAACCGACATAATCCAGGTAGGACGTATAAGGATCATCCTGGACCGCCGCGTTATACGCAGCCGCTTCTGCCAGGGTTGGATAGGTTGCGCCGGCTTCCGTACCGGCTGCAAGATTTGGTGTTCCGGCGAATCCTCCCGGTATATTAAACGGTGCAAAAAGGCCCCCAAAAGCGGTCGCACATGCGGGGCTGAATGCAACCTGGATACCAAACCCCCGAGTGGGGTCGCAAGGCGTCTGAAACGTGGGTTGCGTTGCCATTGGGGTGGTATCTGACTCGGAATAGTCAAAGTTGATCCTGAATTCCCAGTTTTCAGGTGTCCACACAAGCTTGGCCCGGTAGGACTCAGCATCTTCTTCGTGAAACTTGCCTGGAACGCCCGGCAACTCATTGGTGACATAGCCATCACGATCCTGTATGTTGGCTGCAAATCGCACCCCCATGTTTTCAGCAAGGGGAATACTCACTGCACCCTGGAAATTGATTCGTTCATAATTTCCGAATGTCCCCTTGACATAAGCTCCGAAGCTGTCACCGGGATCTGCGCTGGTAATGTTGATTGCGCCACCTGTTGTATTACGTCCGAATAATGTCCCCTGCGGTCCTTTTAAAACTTCCACCTGCTCCAAATCAAACAGGTTGATACCTAACGCCTGGCTGCGGCCCTGGTAAACGCCATCAACATATATGCCCACGGCGGGATCCAATACGAGTTGGGATTCGACTTCCGACTGTCCACGTATTGCCACATTCGCAGTGGTAGGGTGTCCAACCCCGGTGGAAAGAGAAAGACCCGGGGTCAAAGCTCCGATGTCCGCCAACTGGTCCACGGTATTCAACTCCAGTTGTTCGCCGGTGAATGCTGTCACGGCTACGGGCACATCCTGCATATTTTCAGCCCTTTTTCGAGCAGTCACCGTAATTTCTTCCAATACCGCCCCCTGACTGAATACCTGGCTCGCACCTGTTGACAAGACCCATCCGACGATCAACAAAAGCGTTATTTTCTTTCTATTCATTTTAATTACCCCCAATTTATGAGGCACAGATAATTATTCGCCCGGAAAAATACATCAACTGCTCCAGACAAGTGGCAAGGCATGCAAACCGATGGTAACGCGAGCGTATGCAGTTACCCGGGCGTTCTCCCTGATGCTGAATTCGGGGATTCGCTTTAACCATTCTTCAAGGGCAATCCTCAGTTCGATGCGCGCCAGGTTGGAACCCAGGCAACGATGGATGCCCGCCCCGAACGCCAGGTGAACATTCGTCTCTCTGTCAAGTTGAACAGATGAAGCATTTTCAAAAACACCGGCATCCCGGTTTGCCAACATAGTAGGCAACAATACAGCTTCCCCTTTTTTTATAGCGATACCCTTGTATTTCAGGTCGTGCCGCGCACGCCGCGCATCATTAACCACGGCATATACCCGGAGGAACTCTTCCACAGCGTCTGCTACCAGTTCCGGATCTTCTCCAAGCTTCCTGTACTCGTGTTGGTTCAACGCCAGGTAACGCCAGGTATGGCCGAGTGTATTCAATACGGTGTCCAAACCTGCAATAAACAGAAAATAGGTAATCTCCGTAATCGTTCCTATATCGAGTTCGGGCTCTCCATTTTCACCTTTGCGGCTGAGCATGTATGAAACCCAGTCATCCCCCGGGTACCTGACTTTTTCCGAAACAAGCTCAGCAGTAAACCCGGCCAATGCCGTCCCTGCCTTTTCCTGTTCCTCCGGCGTACCTGATAAAAAGGTTTGATCCAGGGCCACCAGTTTTTCCACCTGTTCAGTCGGGGAACCGACCAGTTTCAGGAATGCAAGTGTCGGCAATTTACTTGCAAATTCCGCGACAAAATCACACTCACCTTTACCAATGAAGCTATCGATGAGTTGATTGGTCAAATTTCTTATCAATTCCTCATGTTTGCGTATGGCTGCCGGGGAGAACATCGGCCCCAGGATTCGACGATAATTCTGATGGTCGGGGGGATCGATTTGCTGTGGTATCAAAGGGCGATCCTGATCCAGGGCCGGGATCAAAATCGGGAAACTGGTGAAATTTTCGTGATCCTTCAGTATTGCCTGGATATCTTCATAGCGTGTTGCAATCCAGTGCCCACCATAAGCAGGCGTATACAGGAAATCCGGCACATCTTCTTCCAGCAGTCTCTCCATATTCTTATAGGGATCAACACCTTCGACATCCTTAATGTAGTCAAAGTTGAATACCCGGTTCTCCGGAATATGATCGGGAATGAGACTTGAGAACGATGCGCTTGAAGTCATTTCGACTTTTCTCAAGGCTAATCTTTCAACTCAATCAATATACCCTGATATGGCTTTTCACCGATGTTGATCGCGTTCTCGACACCACCTTTTTCAACATAAAAGAAAGCCCCGGGTTCAACATCAATGTCGATCTGCTCAGTGTAAGTGCCTTCTGCATCCGGTTCCGGTACCCCGCGTATCTTGTCGCCTGCTATTTCTACCTGAACGTAATCGTGATAGTGCCTGTGCAGCCCCGTATCTTCACCAGGGGCCAATGCCAGCTCCCATATCTTCACCCGATCATTTTCAAACAACAGGGTCGTGGCAACGTCATGAAACTCACGATTATCCTGCTCTGTGACTTGTCCGCTCATAAGAAACCTCTACAATTCAGATAAATTAATTTTCCAACTCGTTATCACAAACATCTGCTGTGCCTTAATCCACCCCGGCAATCATAAGGTTGCCCCAAGTCGATAACAAGGTATCAGGTGTTGTATCAATTACAACCAGCAGTTTAAGGCTTTATTTCGAACTGTATTCCCGGTTTATGTAAACTGTGTCCGGGTGTCATCTCATTGAAACCGGGAGCAGCTCAAACCATGTCGAAATCTCAGATTAAAAACTGGATAAGACAACCCGATTTGGTCCTATCAGAAAGCCTTGAGACCTTGTACAGCCTTGACCCCGAGCAACTTGATCAATATCAAACCGGGGCGTTGCAGACTCGCTTTGAAGCCCTTCGGAACAAAATTCCCGCCTTAAAACGACTTGCCGACGGACAGGGCATTACCAATCCGGATTCACTGGACACTGCGGCGCAGTTATTGTTTCAACATACAATTTACAAGTCTTACCCCCTGGCGATGATTGAACGCAGTGATTTTACCCGGTTGACAAAATGGCTGAATGGATTGACGGCCATCGACTTGTCGGCAGTCGATGTATTCCAGGTCCGGACGATTGATGAATGGATGAAATTTATGGATGAGAACTCGCCGCTTCGAATCCAACATTCAACCGGCAGTTCAGGAAAATTATCCTTTATCCCGCGCAGTTCGATAGATCGTCCTGTTTTCACCGAGGCGGCGCTGTTTTTCTACAAGCCGTTTCGAAACGAACGTTTTGAATCACCGGCCGGAAAAGCTTTTGTCATTCCCGGATTCAGAACCGGATTTAACTCCGCTCCCAGGTTATTACAGATATTTGTCGATGCATTTAACATACCGGAAGAAGACGTGCTCACCCTGCACGACCACATGGACCCCGATATTATGTCATTGGCGGGCAGACTCCTTCAGGCCGAAAAAAAAGGCATAACGGACGAACTGTTACAAAACGATACTGTCCTGGCCCTGCGCGAACGGTTAATTGAACAAAAACGAAATGCCGAACAGGACATGAAAAATTTTTTTGCTGAGGCCGTGGGGAGATTTAAAGGTCGAAAAGTGTGGTTGCTGGGTACGATACCGCAGTTATATCACGCCGCAAAAGCCGGATTGGAGTCCGGCCTCAAGCACGTGTTCCATCCGCAAAGTTTTGCCCAGGTCGGCGGTGGCATGAAGGGAGCGGTATTGCCTGCTGATCATCTCGACATCATTTGTGAGTTTTTCGGTTTACGCCAAATCCACGAAGGATACGGCATGACGGAACTCATGACTTTCATGCCGAAATGCGCTGAGGGAAATTACCATGTGCCACCCCAGACAATTCCCTATTTGCTGGACCCGGATACGGGAAACGTATTACCGAGGAAAGGGACTCAAACCGGCCGGTTCGGTTTTATGGATCTGTTGGCCATAACCTATTGGGGAGGATTCCTCACAGGCGATGAACTGACAATCAGTTGGAGTCATGATTGTGCTTGCGGGCGCAAGAGCGGTCCCATGATTCATCCTCATATCCGGCGCCTGTCAGAATCCCGGGGTGGAGATGACAAGATAAGCTGTGCAGGCGGGGCAGATGATGCCCATGATAGGGCGGTCGAGTTTATCTTGAGTGGTAACTCCTGAACTTCCCGGGGGCATGTGATTATTTTTTGAGCTAAACGTCCGTGACCGTCAAGCATAAGATACCCCTTGTTGCCCGAGGTGAAATTGTGTCGGATTACTCCGTGACACATGCCGGACGCCGTGGTGGTATATCTTTCGAAACGCCGGATCCGAAAAAGTACGTGGGTAAATTGCTGTTAAACAAACCCTCAGCACTGAAGGACCAGTACACACTTACTTTTCAGGAAATTCTTGAATATCTGGAAGAACTCGGTGACAGGGTCAGATTTAAGCATAATGAATATCTTCAACAGGCATTTGAAATATCCAGGAGCGTGTCCGGCCTGCCGGATTCAGTACTCCGTTGGGCGTATGAAAATCTCCATTCCATATTCCGACGTGAAGTCGTTCGGGAGATAGCCGAGAATTGTATCGGCATACGGTATCTGGAAAACTGGGTGCCCAGCCAACGGATTGACGGTCGCACCATCGCCGTTCGGGCCTTCGGCGCAAGGAGCATACACATTATTGCCGGGAATCTGCCCAATACCGCTGCTCTCACTGTCATGCGAAATGCTGTAACCCGTGGCGACGCACTGATCAAAACCCCATCAAACGACCCCATGACCGCGGTGGCTATTGCGCAAACAATGATTGAAATGGCGCCCGGCCACCCGCTGACCAGGCACCTGGCCGTCAGTTACTGGAAAGGGGGCGATGATCGTTTGGAAAAAATTCTGTATCAGCCACGGTATATTGAAAAAATTGTTGCCTGGGGGGGATTTGCGTCAGTCAAACACATCTCGCGCTACCTCCAGCCCGGGATAGACCTGATTACGCTTGATCCCAAACTCAGCGCCTCCATTATTGGTAAAGACGTCTTTGAGTCTGCGCAGACAATGGAGGATGCAGCAATAAGACTGGCTACGGACATTGCATCATTCAACCAGGAAGCGTGTGTCAATGCCAGAGTAATATTTGTCGAATGTAAACCGGATGAATCCTCCATAACAAAACTCAATCTCCTGGGCCAGAAAGTACAGGAGGAAATTACTTCCCTGCCCGGACAAATTACCGACAATCCAAGAAGCGAAACGCTCTCAATGGAGTTAAACCAGGAGATTGACAACCTTCAGTTTAATGAAGATTGCTATCGAGTATATGGAACAGCACCCGGAGAAGGCACCGTTATTGTATCCCAATTGGACGATCCCGTTGATTTTTCCGGGCTTCTGCAGGACCGTGTCGCCAATATCGTTCCCGTACAATCCATCAACCAGGCGCTGGGATATATAACGGCGGAAAGTCAAACGATCGGTGTATATCCGGAGTCATTAAAACAGAAAATAGCAGACGACCTGGCGTTTCGCGGCGCCCAGCGGATTGTTTCTTTGGGTTATGCTGCCCATTTCAATATAGCCACCCCCCAGGACGGCATAGAACCACTCAGGAGAATGTGTAAATGGATTTGCCAGGAACATTGCGAGCCGAAAAATATTCCCCCGCTTTGGGAACTGGACGTTGCCGAACCTTGACTACCCACGAGAAATTAATCCGGCCATGAAAGATATTCAGAATAAAACGATTTTGATTACGGGAGCCTCATCTGGCATTGGAAGGGCATTTGCCCGGCTCTTTTCCGGGCTGGGAAACGATCTGGTTATCATTGCCCGTCGCGTGGACCGTTTGGAAGCGCTCAAGTCCGAGTTGGAGAAAAGCAGCACCGCTAACATTACCGTGATAAACCAGGACCTGTCCGAGCAGGATGCCGTAAAAAAAGTAGTGGGAAAGTTGGCAACGCTTAATATCAACATTGACGTGCTGGTCAATAATGCTGGTTACAGCCTGCCGGGAAAGTATCACGAATTTGAGCTGCAGGAGCTGCTTGACCTGGTACAGGTAAACAACCTCAGCCCCATGCAACTGATACATTCGTTGCTTCCGGGCATGGTGGAAAGGGAGTATGGACGCATATTGAATATCGCTTCAATAGCCGGCGGTTTTTATGCCTATCCAAACCATACAACCTACGTTGCGGCCAAGACATTCCTTGTGCGTCTCAGCATTTCTCTGAACGAGGAATACAGGAAAAATAATGTCATATTCACTGCTGTTTTACCGGGAATGGTAGCTTCGGAATTCCATATCAGGGCCGGCAGCGAGGCCGCCTATGAAAGTACGCCCGGTTTCATGGTCCTGTCAGCCGAAGAGGCGGCAAGACTGTCTTATGAAGCCATGAAAGCGGGTAAGCCTTATTATATTCCGGGGAGTGTCAATAAAATAATCGTCGGCCTGGTGAAACTGCTTCCCATATCAACGGGTATCTCGTTACTGCAAAAATCCTTTTAAACAACAGGAGAAATATATGAACCGGGAAACAACCCCAGAAATTCAGCGAGGCATGAAAATTCGCCGCGAAGTACTGGGCGATGAATATGTCGACAAGGCAACCAGTGATAACCGGGACTTTTTCAGAGAATTTCAGGAAATTATTACCGGGAAATGTTGGGGAGCCGCCTGGGGAAGAGGAATCCTGAGCAGACGTGACCGAAGCCTGCTGACACTGGCCATGCTGGCTGCAATGAATCGTGAACAGGAGTTTGGAATCCATTTTGCCGGCGCCATACGAAACGGATGCACACCGGAAGAACTCAAAGAACTGTGTATCCACGTGAATGCCTATTGCGGCGCACCGGCTGCGGTGGGTTGTTTTCGCTCTCTTCGTAAAGTGCTCGAGGAACTCAATATCGAGGTATAACGACATGGACGCTTCTATATCGTTGGGTTTTATCGGGCTCGGTAATATCGGCAGGCACTTCGCTCACAACCTGGCCGGCGCCTGGCAATTAACCGTTTTTGACAAGGCAGGAACCAGAACAAGAGCACCTGACGAAAGTCTCGCCGCTGAGTCGGCCGCGGAAGTTTTCGACGCAAGCGATATTACGTTCCTGAGTTTGCCGAGTGGACCCGTAGTTTTACAGGTATTGAACGAGGTTGTACCAGTGAGCAGTAAACCGGAAATAGTTGTCGATCTGTCAACAATCGGATTACACGGCGCCCGGGAAGCAGCGGCACTACTGCAAAGACATGGTATAGACTATCTCGAATGTCCGGTTTCAGGTGGTATAGCTGCGGCAAAAACAGGTAACGTCAGCCTGATGTGCGCAGGCAGCTATGACAGTTACAAACGCTGCTCTCCAATGTTTGAAATTATCTCCAAAAATGCGTTTTACCTGGGTGAACAGCCTGGCCTGGGTCAAGCTATGAAATTGGCAAATAACTTCCTGGCGGCAACCGCGCTTGCCGCCACCAGTGAGGCGATGTGTTTCGGGCTGTCAGCCGGCCTTGACATGGAGGCAATGTTGGAGGTGCTGAACGTATCCAGTGGCAGAAACGGCGCGACTGAGGACAAGTTCCCTCAGGAAGTTGTCACAGAGCGGTTTAACTCAGGTTTTGTCAACGAACTCATGTCAAAAGACATCAAGCTCTTCAGAGAAGCTGCCGCAGAAGTTGATAGAGCAGGCCCGATGGGTATATTGGTCGATAAAATATGGAAAGATTTTGCAGCACAATCTCCCGAACAGGATTTCACGAAGATATATCTTCATACAAAGAAATTGCTGGATAAAACCTGAAAACAAACATAATATGAACACTGATTCATGATTCTTTTTACCAGATTTCTCATTAAGTAAATTGTCGAAACATACAGTCAAAATAGGAGTAGGTAGCGGCTGGGCCGGCGATCGGGTCGACGCAGTGGTCGACCTTGTCGAGCGCGTGGAACTCGATTACCTGTTTTTCGAGGCCTTGTCCGAGTCTACTGTCGCTTCAGCCAAAGAGCGTATGCTGGCGAACCCGGAATTCGATGGTTGCGATGAACTGATCGAGTGGCGTTTTCGGCCAATCCTGAAAACATGTATCGACAAGGGGATCAAAATACTGACAAACCAGGGCAATGCCAACCCTGAAGCAGGCCGGGACAGAATTATTGCCGTAGCACGGGAACTGGGGCTTAAGGGGCTACGGGTTGCCTCGGTGAATTCCACTGATCTTGGCCCGCGCGTGCTTGGTGTGGGCGACGTTAATTTTGATACGGGCCAACGGCTTGATATAAACCCGGAGGATATCGTCTCCGTCGACCCGTACATGGGGGCCGATGGCGCCATGCAGGCCTTCCAGGCCGGCGCTGACATCGTGATTACGTCTCGCATATCCGATAATTCACTGGCCCTGGCCCCGCTGCTTGATGCTTTTCCCCATTGGCACGGAAACCAGCAAAGAATGGCTGTCGGCTGTGCCGTCGGGCATATGCTTGAGTGCGGTATTCTCGGCATTTGTGGCGGGTTCATGCATGACCCGCCGCGACTCGTGGTGCCCGGTTTCCTGGAGGGTATCGGCCTGCCTTATGCGGTCGTCTCTGAGGACGGTGATGTCGTATTTGAGAAGGTCCCGGACACTGGCGGCTTCCTGGCGTCACTCGGATGCCGAAAAAAGCTGATGCATGAAATCGGCGATGCAGCCAATTACTACGATCCGAACGTAACTGTTGACCTCGCGGCTATGGAATTTGAAGACCTTGAGCCCAATCGGGTGAAAATGAAAAACGTGAGGGGTAAACCACGCCCGGAAAAACTCAAAGTCAACATTTCCACTCGAGAAGGCTATATGACGGAGGTATTCGCTTACTACGCGGGGCTTCGCGCCATGAATCGCGCCAGGGCTGCCGGTGAACTGCTTGAGTACCGATGCAAGGCGCGAAACCTGGAGATTGATGAATTTCGTGTCGAGTTTCCCGGTATCGATTCAGTATTCCGTAGCGCAACGCCTCAACTCTGCACCCCGGAAGATCCGTGGGAGGTCTGTATGCGCGTAACGGCAAAGGCAAAATCAAAAGAACCTTTGCTGGTAATGTTGAATGAATTTGATGCAAATGGTCCCAACGGTCCGCTCGGTACGGGAAAAGGGATTCCCGCACCGGAACGCATACGCAGTGTTATCGGCATTACTTCTACGCTGGTGCCCAGGGACGAACTAGAGTTTGATATCTCAATAAAAGAATCATAATTATGGCCAGAACAGTGAAACTGGACGAAATCGCCATTGCCCACTCGGGTGACAAGGGTGACGGTTGCAATGTAGCGGTTATACCGCTGCGGCATGACGATTATGACATGCTCCTCAACCAGGTTACTGAAGAGCGGGTCAAGGGATTGTACGGCCAGACCGTGACCCGGGAAGTCAAGCGCTATCTATTGCCCGGCGCCAGAATTATCAATTTCTGGCTACATGGAGGAAACGATGGAGGATCTTCTCGCTCATTAATTGTTGATCGCCATGCGATTGCAAGAGCATCATTGATTTTGACCATGGAAATTGAAGTGCCGGACGGATGGAAACCCGCTCGAGTAAACGAACTGGGCCGGGTCGTTGAACAGTAAAAACAGAGGCCAAATGATATGCCTGAAAAAATAAATCCGGATGCAGATGGACTCATTGTCGGGAAGCCGGACATTACCACCCAGGAAGAAATAGAGGCTTTCCGCGCCTATTACGCCAAGACTAAAGGTAAGTCGCTCCCGGGTTTTGAATTCCTGCTCGAGAACCGGCCCGATGTTCTGAAACGCTATAGAGCCGCAGTTCGGATAACCACAAGCGAAGAGTGGAGAGCTTACCCTCTGCAGATGGTGCTTCAGCATTTTCATCAATACACCATTACCGGTTATGGAGATGGGATCGATTATCAGGTCCATGTTGCACAGGCTGCCGGGGCATCCAAAGCCATGCTGCTGGAAGTATTGGCCATTGCTTTTTTGCACTCAGGACCGCGGGGGATAAACTATGTAGCACAGTATGCCAAAGCTTCCATCGATAATTATGTGGATCCAGAGCCTGGAAAGTGGCCCGATGAATGGGATTTCGACATCTCCACCCTTCAGTCAGGTATGGACTTCAGCAAAATTAAAGCCAGTAAGCAGGATATTGAGCGGCTGAATGCCTGGTATATCGACAGCATGGGTGAAATCCCCGGGTACGTAAAATATCTTGGCAAACATAACCCTGACCTGCTTAAAGGTTATCGTAACCGTTTTGAATATGCGATGAAAGGAGCCTTGCCCAGGCAAATGATGCCTTACCTGATGCTCAACTATAACGCATCACGGGGTTTTAAGGATGGAATCAGGGAGATGGTTTTATTGGGGAAAGCTTTCGGCATGACCTCAGAGCAACTCAACGACGCCATCAGTTGGGGTTTCTACTACGGCGGCATCGAGACATTCAATATTGTTGAAGAAGCCGTAGGCGAACTGATGGAGAACTTTCAGGATTAACAGGTAGTGTTATGGAGATTATAGATTCTCAGGTCCATATTTTAGATGCGGATAAACCGGAACGCCCCTGGGATCCGAACTTCGGCGCCGGCCTGGGCAAGGCGGCCGCAGCCAGTAAGGCACACTTCACGAAAGGCAGCGCGCTGACGACCGGGGACATGATGATAGAGGCGATGAACAAGACAGGGGTCAACGGCGCTTTGCTTGTTGCAACATCCCACTACGGATGGGACAACAGTTACTCGCTCGAAGCCGCCGAAAAGTATCCTGGTCGATTTAAAGTCATTGGAAGAGTAAATCACAAGAGTAATGACCTTGAACATCAAATGAAGACATGGAGAGATAATCCGTTTGGGGCCGGGTTGCGCCTTCTTATCCTGAGTGATCAGATTCAAGAGAATTTCATGGCCGGAGCATATGATTCTTTTCTCCATCATGCCCAGCTTATGGAAATTCCCGTTTGTATATTTCCGCCCAATTACCTGTCTGCGGTAGGGAGCCTGGCGAGAAGATATAAAGACCTGTCATTTGTGATTGATCACCTTGGGCTCACCCAACCGCCACTGATGACTCCAGACCCGGATCCATTTGAAAAACTGCCGCAATTACTGGTTCTGGCGGACAGCCCCAATATATCGGTGAAACTGAGCGCAGTTCCTACACTGTCCTGCACAGAATATCCTTTCAGTGATTTATGGTCGCACATCCATAGGGTTATTGATGCGTTTGGGCCGGAGCGTGTCATGTGGGGGTCGGACTGGACACGCACTGACAGCCTTTACAGTATTGAGCATGGACTTCGATATATTACTGAAACCAACGAATTGAATGACAACGAAAAACAGTTAATCCTGGGAAAGACACTACGATCCATCTTCAAGTGGAATGATTGAATGACTGACTGACCCATGCCTGCTGTTGACCCCAGAGAATTCAGAAACGCGCTGGGCCAGTTTGCCACTGGTGTCACTATAGTAACCAGCTTAAACGAACAGGGTAAGTTCATCGGCCTGACTGCCAACAGTTTCAATTCGGCTTCTCTTAACCCGCCCCTGGTGCTTTGGAGCCTGGCCAAAAGCTCCAAAAACCTGGATTCCTTTAAAAAAGCCGAACATTTCGCTGTTCACATTTTGAATTCGGACCAGGTTGAGCTATCAAAGCGGTTCGCGTCAAGCATTGACGATCGTTTCGAAGGGCTGCAACTTGAGACCGGTATCGGCAATTTACCCTTAATCAAAAACTGTTGTGCACGTTTTCAGTGTAAAAACACTTACCAGTACGAGGGTGGCGATCACATAATATTTGTCGGTGAAGTGCTCGAATTCGAGTCAGGAAAAGGCCAGCCTCTGGCCTTTTTGTCCGGCAAATATGCTTCGGTATCCACGCTTGAAACAGGGCGTAAACAGGATATATTTGATTACGATCTGCTGCACTATATTGACCGCTGTTACCATTTGATCAATTTACCTTTCAGAAAAGGCGTCAGTGACATTCAACTGTCAGCATCAGAGGCTAAAGTACTTAATTTCCTTAGCAACAGGCCGTTGACTTTCTTACCTGGTGAAATACGCGAACTGGCAGCGGTTCTGGATGAGCCCCTGGAAAAAGTCATCAACGGGTTATCTGAAAGACAACTGGTCAAAACCGATGCGAATTCCAGTCTGGCACTTACCCGCCAGGGCGAAGAACTTATAGGACCTATGCTGGCACGGGTCAAGGCATACGAGGAAAATATTCTGGCCGGCTTCTCCCGTGAAGAGCGTGTCGGGTTACTCTCCCTGTTAAGATCTCTGGCCTCATCAGTACCTGTCAGATAATATTTAAAGTAACCTCTAAAATTGCCATCCTGGGCATTTTTAGAGACGGAACCAGGATGGACGCTCCCTGTTTGTCATTCCAGTCCCGTACGGGACTACCCCTAATTCCTTAACTGGCTTGTTATTCCGTGCTTTTTTCATATGGATATACAGAACGGTCGAAGGCAAAGTTGGTCCCCTTGAAAACATTGAGTTCTTCTCCAAATCTTTTGAATTTCCAACCGGTCGGGGTTCTGACAAGCTCTGCCCAAAAGTAAGCCAGGGATTCCTGGTACAGGCCCGCTCTCTCACCTCCACCCTGGTGATAAGCGCAAACCCGGCAACTTGCCTTCGCTGTATCTTCGTCAATCTCGCACAGGTGATTACCCAAAATATGATGCGTGGGCATTTCTTCCGAACCTACCCAACTCAGAATCCAGCGGATGATGTCTTCAATACCGTGTTGAATCCATTCCGGGTTTGAAAACCACTCAGTTGTTGCGTCTTCAGTAAAAATATCCCTTAGCGCGTCCCAGTCTTTTGCATCGAGCGCTTCCGCATAGCGCGCAAACAAGTCCTCAATTTCCTTACGGTCCACCAACAGTTGTAATGCATCATTCATAATAAATCTCACATAGCTCCAGAAACGTTTAACCGTTAATCGTTCAGATTGCTACTTTTGATCGAACGCTTTACGAAACAGAAAAAACAGCTCGCGCCAGTGCTGATCTGCATGGCGTTTCTTGTAGGCTGGCGTCCCGTTCACAGCAAAGCCATGTACAGCTCCACGATACGTCTCCATCTTATAACTGATGCCTGCTTCATCCATGGCAGCTTTGAGTTTTGCCTGCTCTTCAGTGGAAAACCAATCATCAATCTGGGCAATTGCAATATACAGCGGCGCCTTGATTTTTCCCACTGACAGGTGGGGACTATCGGGTTGATCAGTGGCCAATGATGCTCCATGAATCATGGCGGCTGCGGCAATTCTATCCGGATAGGCGCCTGCCGCAGAGAGAGAGAACTGCGCTCCCATGCAATAACCGACACAGCCTGTTTTCTCTCCATCCACTTCCGCCTGTTTTCCAAGGTATTCCAGAATTGCGGCTGTATCGGACATAATCATGTTATTGTCAATAGACATGACCAGCGACATAAGGCGCTGAAGCTCGGGACCTCCACTGAATGCTTCTTCAATATCAAAGGGAGGCACCTCCCCTGAACGATAATACAGGTTTGGAAGAGCAACGTAGTACTTCCTGGTTGCCAGTTGTTTCGCCATATCAAGCAATTCCTGGCGGATACCGAATCCATCCATATACATGATAACGGCAGGCCATGGCCCCCCTTCAGAGGGGTGGCAGATATGCGTATCGATGCGGCCATCTGCTGTATCAATCCCGACATGATTGTGTTTTATGGTTATCTCAGACATTGCTTGCCTCGTTGTCAGCGTACAAAACAGAATAGTTATGGAACCTCTGATTATGTCAGAGGTTACCTGACCGGCCTTAAGAAGTTAACGAATAAAATGGTGGCCTCCATCCATCATGATAGTACTTCCTGTTATGTACCGGGAATCATCGCCGGCGAGAAATACCAGTGCCCGACCTATGTCCGACTCCGGGTCCCCCATTCTCTTAAGGGGAATTGTTGAAACAAACTGCTCAACAAATGCAGGGTCTTTTTCGCAATACGCTTCGAATACCGGCGAGTTTATCAGCGGCACTACAGCATTGGCTCGTATTCCATCATCAACCCATTCCATTGCCGCCGCACGCGTTATCATCTGGATAGCAGATTTAACAGCTGCATATACACCATTATTCTGGGGTTTAAACATAGCGCCGGTACAAAAATTGATAATTACCCCTCCACCCTGTTTCAGGCAGGAATGGCTGGCTCGCATAAATTCCAGCGTCGCAACCGGCCCACTGGTCCACATCAAATTCATTACCTCGGACTCAATATCAAGCAGAGGACCAGATCTCATCTCCGGCGCCTGAGCCGCATTAACCAGGATGTCAACTCCACCAAGCATGTTATATGTTTGTTCCACGACCTGGTGAATTTGCGCAACGTCGGTGACATCACAAGCCAGAGGCAATGCCTTGACGCCTTTGTCCTCTACTTCCGCGGCAACGGCTTCAAGCTTCGGCAGGGAACGACTTACAAGCGCGACATCAGCGCCCTCTTCCGCAAATTGAAGTGCCGCGCCTTTGCCGCCTCCCTGGCTGGCGCCGGTGATCAGTGCAACTTTACCCTCTAACACGCCACTCATTCGGAGAACTTATGACCTTTCTGCAATAAGTTAACGAAACCCTGAAACTTGATCAGAGGTTCCTCACTGAAAATCCAGTTCACCGGCTGTTCCACGCCAGGCCAATGAACCACCATCGATCGGCCATGCCACCCCATTAATAAACGTAGCTTTATCACTGGCGAGGAAACAAACCAGTTCCGCAACCTCTTCAGGCTTACCCAGCCGCGGTATCAGGTGGTAGTTAGTCAGTAACTTTTCAGCGAGCGCCGGGTCCGGCGCATTGTTGCAGTAACTGACAGTCATTTCCGTTGCAATTGCGCCTGGACAGTAACAGTTTACGCGAATTCCGTACGGCGCCAACTCCACTGCCAGGTTTTTCGTCAGCATTGCGACACCCCCCTTGGAGCTGCCGTAAGCAATAATTTGCGGATTTCCAAAATATGACGAGACGGATGCAGCGATGATAATAGAAGGGCTGGAAGATTTTCTAAGAAAGGGCAAAGCGGCTTTGGATGCGAATAAAGGCGCGGTAAGGTTCACCGCTATAACCTTGTCCCATATCTCCCGACTATAGTTTTCCAGCGTCAACTCTTCAGCAGTCCCAAACATGGCATCTACGACACCCGCATTATTATGGAGCACATCGATACCACCCATGGAATCAGCTGCAAACTCCATGAGATCCGACAGGTTATCGTCAATGGTGATGTCACACTGTTTATACCATGCCCGCCCGCTATTTGACCGTATCTCATCGACAACGGCACGGCTTTTCTCTTCGTTCAGATCTGCAATAACCACGCTTGCCCCATATCCTGCGGCAAGTTTTGCAGTCGCGGCACCCATCCCGGATGCGCCACCGGTTATTACAAATTTCAACCCTTCAATATCTATAGACATTAACTTGAACCATACCGTGTCAACTCAAACATTCTGTATATTATCTCTCTTCAGACATAATCTATTCTATGCAAGGGGTCATTTCAAAAGTAGATACAAATCGTTGTATCAGTTTCAACTCCATATTGAATGAACAATGCCAGACTACTCGAACGGAAGCGGTTCCTGTTCGACCGTCCCAGCCAGTATCAGGCGGATTTCCTCCTCCATTAAGCGTCCGTGTCCGGTGGTGAATTAGGAACTTCAGAATTATTTCGGCCTTTCATAAGCCGGTAGGAGCAAGGTCGTAACAGCCGAGATAATGATGACAATCACGGCGATCGTCAATATTTCCCGGTAAGAACCGTACGTCTCGTAAGCCAGCCCGAATGCGTAGGGGCCGAGTGAGGTGCCGATGAGGAATGACGCAAACAGGATGCCGTAGATCTTGCCGAAATTAGCCACCCCGTAGTAACGGCTGGTGAGAAACGCCAGTATGTCTATCTCCGCGCCCATACTGAGGCCAATGGCAAGCGCGGCCAGAAAAGCCGGCGCGCCGACTGCGCCGGCGGCCAGGACACCCACCCCGCAGGCGCTGATCAAAAAACAGAAAAATGCGACCCGGGTGGCACTGAACAGGTCTATCAGGTAACCGACGAAAATACGCGAAACCACGATGGCTATCCCCAGGGTGGACTGGACCAGCGCCGCATCGACCGTCGTCATGCCCCGGTCCGTCATCATCGGGACCATATGCGATAACACGCCGTAAAGACCGAAAGACAAGAAGCTGAATATCAGGAAAAGTTGCCACAACAGCCGTGATTTAAGTATGGCCGGCAGGTTCACCGCTATTTTTTCAGCGTGCCCGGTTGCCACGGCGTCCTTACCAGGTGAAGCGGCTTTGCCCTGTCCCGACGGTGCGTCGCGCAGAAAAAACCAGACCAGCGGCAAGGCTACTGCCACTGTGACTATCGCCAGACATAAATAACCGGCCCGCCAACCGTAAGCGTCAATGACATACTGCGCCAGTGGAGGCACATAGGCAAAACCCATCCCGCTCCCCCCCATGGCAATCCCGATTGCCAGTCCCCGCCGACTGTCGAACCAGGTTGTTATGGTGCGCAAATAAGGCAGTGCGTTCGCGCCGGCCCCCAGACAGCCAATCAAAATATAGATAACAAGTAATTTCCACAGGGCGTCGGCGAACAGGGCCGGCGTAGCGAGCAAGGCGGCAAAGAGCAGGATGGAAGGCAATAACACCCGTCTGCTGCCAAAGCGATCGACCAATTGACCGATGATAGGGATGCTGAGCGCAAGTGAAATGGTGGAGTACGTCGCGGCAAGACTGATTTGAGCGCGATCCCAGCCGAACTCTTCCCCCAGCGGCTTGATAAACAGACCAAGGGCGCCGAAAGCAAACTGGCCGGGTCCGGTGGACATGGCGACCGCGGCAGTCGCCACGATCCACCAGCCGCGATAAGTGATACGATTTTCCGCCGTCATCTCATATTCAGCCTGACGTTCTTTACCATTGGCCTTATACTGGATAATTAACCAGACTACTCTAACAGGTTATTTGGAAAAAATATGACCGGGGACGCGGGTATGAATATTGAAACGCTGTTAATCCACGCAGGTGAAGAAGACAAAAAACACAGTGGTGCGGTCTCGCTTCCCGTATTTCAGAGCGCCACATTTGCCTATAGCGGTGTAGACAACTACCACGATGTGAAGTATATCCGCCTGAACAACACCCCCAATCACGACGCGGTTCAGGAGAAGTTGGCCCTGATTGCCGGCGGTGAGCAAGCCGTGGTGACCGCGTCGGGGATGGCCGCGATTACCACCAGCCTGTTGACCGTATTAAAAAAAGGCGACCACCTGCTGGCACAAGATTGTCTCTATGGCGGCACGCAATCTTTTCTGGCGCGCGCTATCGCCGACTTCGGGATTGACGTAGATTTTGTGCCGGGGAACGAGCCGGATGTCTGGGAAGAACGGCTGAGACCTGATACGCGCGCAATTTATGTTGAGACCATGAGCAATCCTCTGCTGGAAGTTGCCGATCTCCAATCCGTTGTTGCGTTTGCCCGCTCCCATCGCCTCATATCCATGATCGACAACACCTTTGCTTCACCGGTGAACTTTCGGCCCCTGGACATGGGCTTTGACCTCTCATTGCACAGTTGCACCAAATACCTGAACGGCCATTCGGATATTGTCGCCGGCTGCGTTATCGGTAACAGCGACCTGGTTACCCGCATCACGCACCGTTTAAACCTGATGGGCGGCTGCCTGGACCCGCACGCCTGTTCCCTGTTGCTGCGCGGCATGAAAACCCTGGCGCTACGCGTGGAAAAACAAAACGAAAATGCACAGGCGCTGGCGTCTTTTCTGGAAGCTCATCCGGCCGTGGTGCGGGTAAATTATCCAGGCCTGTCCAGCCATCCGCAATACAACCGCGCAAAAACGCTGTTTAACGGATGTGGCGGGGTATTGAGTTTTGAGGTGGCGGGCGATTACCGCGTGGCTGATGAACTGATATCGAGACTGAAATTACCGGTCTCAGCGCCAAGTCTGGGTGGTGTCGAAACATTGATTACCCGACCCGTGCAAACGTCACATGCAGAGTTGAGTGACGAAGAGCGAGTAGCTGCAGGGATATCTGAGCGCTTGATACGCGTGGCGGTTGGCATTGAGGCAGCACCGGACTTGTGTGCGGATTTTGAGCAGGCGATGGAGGGAGTGCAGGTTAAACAAACATGAAGGATAAATACGAGTCGACTGATATCCGCTCCCTGGTACGCCCGGATTGCGTGCACAGGGATGTGTATATCGATCCGGAAATTTTCAACCTGGAAATTCAACGTATCTTTGCGCGCGCCTGGAACTTCCTGTGCCATGAAAGCCAGTTACCCGAGACCGGCGATTACCTGACTACGGATATCGCCGGCAATCCCGTCATGGTTATCCGCCATGATGACCATACCATCAAGGTACTGCATAATCGTTGTGCCCATAGAGGCGCCAAGGTACTGGAAAATACACAGGGTAACGCCAGAGTATTGAGTTGCATTTATCACGGCTGGCGCTACAGGACCGACGGCGAGTTGCTTTCCATTCCCTGCCGGGACAACTACCGGAATACGGATGTCGAAAATAACCAGGCGCATTACGGGTTGCCCGAAATAAGGTCGGAAAGCTGCCGCGGCTTCATTTTTGCAAACCTGGCAGGGAACGCACCCGGTTTAATCGATTGGTTGGGCGGCGCCCGGCGCGCCCTGGACAATATGATTGACCGCTCTCCGGAAGGGCAGATAGAAGCAGTAAGGGGTTTGTTTCGGGCTGTGTACCACAACAACTGGAAGATCTACCTGGAAAACCTCCATGACGGCATGCACCCGCTGCACGTGCACCAGTCTTCCATCGCGGCCAGCCGGGCACAAATCGACAGTATCGAAAAAACATCAGGGAAGACGCCTCCCCTCGCCCTCCAACTGATGCAGGCAAATGCCCAGGGTTACAGCGAGATGGAGCAACTGGAGGTCACCTGTTACGAACACGGTCACAGTGACATGCGCGGCTTTCGTAACCCGGACACTGCGGCCGACCCGGCCTACCGGGATTACGTGGGCCGGCACCGCTCAAACTACGGTAAGGAGAAGTCCGCTGAAATCCTGGATATGAACCTGCACAACGTCAACTTCTATCCGGGCGCCTCGGCGCACCCGCGCTTCCTGCAGATGCGCGTGATCAGGCCGCTGGCAGTAGACAGGACAGCCATCGAGATCAGCGTATTCCGCTGGAAGGGCGCGCCGGAAGAAATCAACCGGAAAAATATAATTTATGCCAATACCGTCCACTCTCCCTCCTCGCTGATCAAATCCGACGACCTGGAAGCCTACCGGCGCGTACAGGAAGGACTGCACTCATCGGGGAGAGAATGGATCAGCCAACACAGCTTGTTTGACCCGGACACGGAAGTCGTCTCGCCGCAGTCCGCGTTGAGCGAGCAGTACATCCGCAACCAGTATCGGGCCTGGCTGGCCTGTATGTGCACATGATTAAGCGAGGCAAAGAATACGATGACCCCGGAATTATCACCTGACAATACAGCGTTAATCGTCGTAGACATGAGCCTGGATTTTTTACAGGTCGGCGCCCCGTTTGAGACAGTAGAAGGACGGGACATGCTGCCCAACCTGACCAGGTTTATCCGGCATTGCCGTGAGGTAAAACTGCCGATCGTTTATCTGAATCATGTCCACCATCCCGGCGCCAACGACAAGGGCACCCTGGCAGACCGTTTTCCCGTTATCCGGGACGGCAAGGCCGTGCGGGGGGGTACGGAGGGTGTCAAAATCTGGCCGGAGATTGCTCCACAACCCGGTGATATTGTCATTGAGAAGATCAGGCAATCCGGTTTCATGTACACCAGACTGGATGCAACGCTCAAGGAATTAAACGTAGTTAACCTCCTGATGGCGGGCGTTTCAACCGGCGCCTGTGTTGAATCCACCGCAAGGGACGCGGTGTCACGTGATTATTTCGTCTATATGCTGAGTGATGTCACGGCAGCCTCGGGTATCTCCGACCTCGGCTGGGGGGAGATGGACTCCGATACCTTGCAGCGGGTATTTTTAACCAATTTCGCCTACCACCTGGGGAAAGTGGCTTCGACAGAAGAATTGATGGCCGGGCCTCTTGCCGTACGTATCCAGGTCATACACGGTTGACGTCGGTACCAGGGTAGAATTCGGCGAAAATGAACCAGAACAACCGGCTCTTCAACGTATTGACCCGGTCAAGTTTTTCTCCGGTACCGGTATTACCGAAAATATCCACCTCCGTCACATCGTCATCCGTCGTGTTGAAAAAAGCGGCGACTGAATCAAACTCCGGGTCGTAATCGACAACTATTGGTTCCCCGCCGATTTCCACATTGATGTTGTTGCCCTGTTGGATGATAAAATCCTTCGAATAAGCCACATGATCGTCGCCGATACTTATGGAATAGACCAGTTCCTTCATTGGCAGGCGCCTGTCCTTGAAATCAACAGTGGGGAAAGCCGGTTTTTCATTGTCTATCCAGTTCAGGCCCACACCCCATAACATCATCCCGTGTCTGACCAGCCGGTCCCAGGCGGCCAGCACCGGGTTCTCATTAAATCGGGCAATTTCATTGATAAATACCTTTCCGTCAGGATAAAGTTTCCTGAATGAATCGAACGGCATGCGGATAGTCGGCCATTCCTTCATTTTTATCCGGTCAGGATCGCGTTCCATGGTTCCCCAAAGCTGTTGGATAGCCTGTCCTCCGTTCTTATCAAACAAAACCAGGTTATTCTTGAGCTGTGTCATGACGGTAAGGTCCAGCTTTTGTTCACCAATCACGGGGCTGTACGCGATGCCCAGGTTTGTCAGTCCACAATAAGTCATGATGACTTCTTCGCCGTCTATGGTGTCGCCCCTGGCGACATGGGGCTGGAGAAGATAGTAGTCCGAGTATGCGTAGGCGCCGTTATCGGTTTCCAGAACAAGCACATCGATATCATCCACTGAGGCGTAGGATTCCGGCCCGAAGTGGGCGAGGTGCAGGCTTTGCTCCATGTATTGGGGGGCTTCACCGACCGATACGAATTTTGCTTCATGCTGCTGCGACCGGAACATCCACTTGGGGTTGATCATCCCGGAATAAAAGTTGAATACGAAGACGAATACAAAAAAACCCAGCAACAGTTTCGGGCAGGTTTTACGATCCTTACTCCAGATAAATAATGAAACCAGCAAGGCTGAAATGGCTATGCCGGCAATGACATGCCGGTTGTACCAGATCGTCATGGTGAACTCGCGAGAAGACTGCACCAGCCATTGGCTGATATCCGCCAGGTCCTTGAAAATGACAAATGCAGTGACTTGTGCAATCAGCATGAACAGCCAGAAAGTTGCTTTTCGTTTCATCACAGACATGATTTTATCCTCACAATTATTGTAAACAGTTTGCGCTCACGCACCCACCGGCAGAGACTCAAGACCGCGCAGTACTATGTTGTAACGATACACCGGACGCTCCGTAAGCAGGCTCAGCGAAGCAAACCGTTCCAGCAGCATCTCGAAAGCGATACGTCCTTCGAGATTTGCCAGGGCCGCGCCAAGGCAGTAATGGATCCCCCTGCCGAACGAAATATGGTCCGGTTTCTTCCGGTTGAAGTCTAACTGGTCCGGATTTTCAAACGCATCCGGGTCGCGATTTGCCGACCCGCCCAGCAGGATGACGTCCTGGCCGGCCCGCAGCGGTGTCCCGTCTATGTCGCAATCCTCTACGGCACAGCGCAGTGTCATCTGTACCGGCGAATCATAGCGCAACAGTTCATCCACCGCCGCAGGGATGAGTCCCGGGTTGTCGCGCAGCGCCTGAATCTGGTCCGGATGGCGCAGCAAGGCCAGCATACCGTTGCCGATAAGGTTTGTGGTGGTTTCGTTTCCGGCAACCAGCAGCAACCTCAGCATGTTCAGCATTTCCGTTTCAGACAGGGTATCGCCCTGCTCTTCGGCCTGCACCAGGCGGGTCATGATGTCGTCCCGCGGCTCGCCCTGGCGGCTTTTGATGATGGACAGGAAATATTGACCGAGCTGTACCCACGCCTCAGCGGCTGTCTTGTGTTCCGCCCGGGTCAGCATCGGTTCCAGGAGCCGGGCGCGCTGATCCGACCAGATCCTGAACTGGGCGCGGTCTTCCTGGGGTATACCCAGCATCTCCGCAATGACGATGACCGGCAAAGGAACAGCCACGGCTTCCATGAGGTCGAAACCGTTCAGATCCTCGATATCGTCCAGCAAACCAGCCATGATTGCCCGGATGCGGGGTTCCAGGGCGTTGATGGCCGGGCGCGTAAAGGCCTTGTTGACCAGTGCGCGCAAGCGGGTGTGGTCCGGCGGGTCCATAAACAGCATGGACCTCTCTTCCAGCGGCTGTTGGTATCCGGTCTTAGGAGACTTGCGCAGGTCAGGGCTGCTGGAGAAAAGCGCATGATCCCGTAAAACCCTGTCCACGTCCGCATAGCGCGAGAGCACCAGTCCTCCCACCAGCCGGCTGTAATGCACCGGCGACCGTTCCCGCAGTCTTGCATAGACCGGATACGGGTCCCGGACCATCTCACCGGACAACGGGTTATAGGCAACACCGGTGCGCCAGCGCTCGGGAATCAGCAGGGTATTGACTGCGAGGGATTTTAATGTTCGTTGGGGCGCGAAAGCCATTACACCCTACCCGTTCTACTCCTTCACGTAACTTTTTAATATCGGTCTTACTTAATTATTCTATACCTGTTCCTTAATTCCGTTTTGAGTATTTTCCCCAGCGCGCTCTTCGGCAGGCTTTTCACTACGTGGATTTCCCTGGGGATCTTGTAACCGCCGATCCTGCCGCGGCAGAAGTCAATCAGTTCATCCTGTGTGAGATCGGATCCGGCTCTGGCCGTTGTAACGCCAATCACCTTTTCGCCGTAGATTTCATCGGGGATACCGATGACGGCGATTTCCAGGACATCAGGATGCCGGTTCAGCACGGCCTCAACCTCGCCGGAGTAGACGTTTTCACCGCCCGTGAGGATCATGTCCTGCTTCCTGTCTTTAAGGTATAAATATCCCTCATCGTCCAGGCAACCCAGGTCGCCGGTTCGGAACCAGCCGTCTACCAGGACCTGTTGCGTGAGTTCGTCCTGGTTGATATAGCCCTTGAACACGTTTTCGCCCCGTGCACATATCTCGCCGACCTGTCCCGTTTTACACTCTTCTCCATCTCTGTCAATTATCCTTAATTCCACACCGTCCAGTTCGCGTCCGCATGAGGATAACCGGGCTGCATTATCCTGTTTCAGGGCATCTAAATGGGACCGGTGATCCAGCATGGTCAGCAACGGCGCGGTTTCCGTGAGGCCGTAGCCCTGTGCGAATTCAACTTCAGGAAAAGCTGCAAATGCTTCCCTGACCCATTCCACCGACATGGGCGATGCCCCGTAGATGATCTGTTTCAGTGAGCTGGTATCGTATTGGGGCACTTTCCCCGACTGCAGGGTCAGCATCAGCATGGTCGGCACCAGCAGGGCAAAGGTGACGCGGAACTCTTCAATCGTGCGCAACAATGCATCAGGGTCGAATTTCGGCAGATAGACACTGGACGCGCCCTGCATGAAGTAAACCGTCTTTACCAGCTCCGCGGAATGGAACATGGGCGGAACGTGCAACACGACATCATCAGGCTGTGCCGACCACCTGCTGCCGACCTGCTTCGCATTGGCGATGATATTGCCGTGGGTCAACGGCACCCCTTTCGCGCGGCCCGAGGTGCCGCCGGTATACAGTAACAGCGCTTCCGTGTCCGCCAAACCTGTTGCCGGCTCCATGGGCTTGCCGGACTTGACGGCCCGCTCATAAAAGCCGGTTTTATTGCCGTTGATTAGCAGATGCCTGCTTTTCCAATCAGCCAAATCAGGCCCATCAAGTAAACCGACGAATTGTTCGTCCACGACCAGGAGTCTGCATTCGGCATCATCGATAATGGTCCGTATCTCGGCAGGCGCAAGACGGAAATTAATCGGGACCGGCGTAGCGCCGATCCATTGTCCCGCGTGGATTACCTCAGCCTGGCGCCAGGAATTCAGGGCAAGAATGCCGAAGCGGTCACCCCGGTTGATCCCTGACTGGTTCAGTACACCCCCCAGCCTTGCAATGCGCCGGGCAAGTTCACTCCAGGTCAGGCTGAGTTCATGATCCAGAACTGCAACGGCATCGGCGTGCGTCCTTGCATTATGCAGAAGTACGTCGGTTAATGTCTTCACATTTACAAATTATACATAACGACATAAATAGCGCCGCACTACCGTTCGTCATTCCGGACTTGACCCGGAATGACGAGCAGGGCCTATTGCCGGACGGCAGAAATCCGGTCAGACCCGCTGTTACCGGGATGCCGCTCCCTGCCTGGGCATCAGGTACCAGAGAATGGCCGCAACGATGAACAATGCCGGCACGTCGCCAGCAAGATTGGCCCGTTCGGTCACATCGATGATGGAGTGATACAGCATGATTCCGCCATGCACGATATTCGACCAGACGGTGAACCAGATCAGGCTGGCATGTTGCGCAGGATTTTTTGCCGCCATGATGAGAAAAACTCCCAGGGTGGCGTACACGCCCATGATCATCTGTTCATACTCCGGTTGCCTGGGTGTCCAGGTCCAGCCTGACGCCTCAAGTCCCATCATCAGGACAGGCACTCCGACCAGGTAGATGATCCCGAACGCATAGAGCGCGATGGTTAAATACTTCTGTTTGTCTGCCTGTTGCATATTCACCCCTCCGGTTGTATTCGGGATTTAATTATCCCACAGGTATTTTAACGCCATCCAGCGGGTTTAATCATCGAGTACCGCCGTCACTTCGATCTCGACCATGATCCCCGGCAACGCCAGCGATTGCACGCCGATCAACGTGCTGGGCGGTGGTTCGCCCGGGGCGTAGAAGGCCGCGGTTTTTTCGATGACCGTCTGAACCATGTCGGCGTTATAGTCGACAATATATATCCGGCCACGCACGACATCAGCCGGGGTCGCGCCGCCCGCGGCAAGCGCAATGCCGATGGCTTTAAAGGATTGGTCCATCTGTTCGCCCAGCGTTTCGCCGACCAGGTTCAGGTCGGCATCCATGGGCACCTGGCCGGCACAGTGCACCATCTTTTTCCCGGTGCTGACAACGACACTTGTATAGCCGTGTACTACGTCCGGCAGAATACCCTCGGGATGGATGAATTTGTTCGGCATATCTGTTCTCCTGCTGTTGTGTCTATGTTTCCCGGACCGAACTGCGATCCGTCCGGGAAACAGGAAAAGTTATTTCAACCAGTATGAGTTGCCGGCCAGTCGGCGCGATAGCGTTTTACCAGCCAGCGATTGAATTGCTGCAGCGTTTCCTCCTGCCAGGAATAACGGCCGTTGGGTCCAAAGCGAGAGCGCAGACCCTTCTGCACCATCGTATCCGCATGAATATCCTGCACGTTAAAATCGTTCACGCCGGCTTCCATGTCCCTGAACAGTATATCGAACAAGGGTTCGTTCGGCGCCCTCGGGTCCATACAGTAACCGATGTGGATATCGATCGCTTCCGCCGCCTTGGGATTGACGATGAAATAGGTAATGGCGTCGGGTGTCACGGCAAGGCCAAGGGTGGGGGGCAGCAGGCAGAACATAGCGCGGTGCCGCTCGTCATCGCTCAGTTTTTGAAACACCGGTAACAGCGCTCTCCTGGATGAGTTGAAACCGCCGTCCATGTGGGTGAAATAATTGAGCCGGGAGACATGATTCTGGTCATCGCTCCACTCCAGGAAGCGGGCGTTTTCAGAGGGGACATGATCGCCGATACCGGCATGCAGGCGATTGGCGTGATAACCGTCGTTGAAGTTTTCCAGCATCACCTTCCAGTTCCACGGCAGGTCTTCGTAGGTGTCGCCGATCTTTGTGTAACAGTTATCCAGGTCGAAGTGGGACAACAACTCCGTGAGTTGCTCCAACGTCGGCGCGAGCGCATCGCCTTGTTCCGTAAAGCGGCAAAAAATAAACCCGTTCCAGATCTCCGTCGGTAATGACGGCAGGCCGTACTGCGTCTTGTCAAACCCGACTGCCTGGTCCATTTCCGGCATACCGAGCAATCTTCCGTCCAGGGCATAACTCCAGTGATGGTATGGGCAGAGAAACTTTTTGCAGTTGCCGCTGCCTTCGGCGACAACCATGCCGCGATGCTGGCAGACCGCAGAGAGAACGCGCACCTGCCCGTCCCGATCGCGTACGACCAGCAGGGGTTCATCCAGCAGGGTAAACTGGTACCAGTCGCCGGGGTTCGGGATCTGCGAGGTGCGTCCGACACACAGCCACTCCTTGGTAAAAATCGTGTCGCGTTCGAACCTGTGAAATTCAGGCGAGGTGTACAGGATCGGCGGCAGTATTCCGGCCTGGTTGACCGGCGCGGTGGCGGCATCGAAGGCCTTCAGCATTTCCGCGCCGAATAACTCATGGGAGTTCATCATTGCCAATCTCCTGACATGCGAAAGATTAAAGATGCTCTGACTTAATCAGAGGTTCCTTAAATATCCAGTCCCAGGTGTGTGGCATCGCAAAACGGTGGTGTCCCGGTCTTCTTGCAGCCGCACATTCCTACGAAATCGTACTCTTTCATCTCAAACCTCACCGGGTTGATACCGGTGCCCTTGTGTGAGCCGTCACAATAGGGCTGGTTCTTTGACTGACCGCAGGCACACCAGTAATAGGTGCCCTCTTCCAGAAACAGGAGGTACGGATTGGTGTCGGAGCCTGCCGGGAAGCGTGTCTTTACCCAGCCGTCTTTTGCCGGGCTGATCATCTTCATGTTGCTGGTGATGCGCTTGAACAGCCACTTTCCATCCACCTTGACCACCTCTGCATCGTACACGCCGGTGATCCAGTGCGGCTCCGCTTCCTTGGTATCTTCAGCCGGCATGGTTGCGGGTTCCCATAAGTACCAGATCAAGGTGGCGGAATTACCGTCGTCCGCCAGGTCTATCTTCGGTGAGATCATGAAATGCAGCGACCACCAGACTTTCTCGCCGGCAATGGCTTTCAGGAAACCGACGGCCTTGTCGCGTCCGACCCAGGCGCCGAACCCCTTCGCCTCCCATACCGCATCTTCGGTAAACAGGGGCGTCAGCATATCCACGTCGTTACCGTGGTCCGCGGCCCGGGCATAGTCAACGATCAGGCGATTGATGTCTTCGATGGCCTCAACGTGCTGCAGCCTCTTGTCGATGCTCTTCAACAAACCTTTGATTTCTTCAAGATCACTCATCTTCTACTCTCCATTGTTTACAAAAAACTATCGCTAAAAAACTAACTTTTCTTCAGGTATTTCTTTGTCACCGATGACAGTCCCGTCCGGGCGTATTCCCGGCAGGCCTTGTCCTTGAACTCAAGCGCCTGTTCCCATTCATCGATCGGGTACTCATCCCGCTCCGCCACTACCCGGATTTCCCGCACCACCCGTTCCTCCAGTCCCATCTTTTCCGCGATTTCCTTGTCGGACAGCGGCCTTTTGCGTTTCTCTTCGGGCAGGAATTCCTGTGTGTTCACCTGCACGGACTGGGAATAGGACAGGATTTCGTCCTTGTATTTTTTATAGGTCTCCGGGTCAACGAAATAAAAGCCCATAATCAGCTCCTGTAATGATGGCGATTATAAAATACCGGTTATTTTTTTGTCCGGTGCCTGCTGCCCACCGGGCAGACGCGCATGCATTCGAAACACTGGCCCTGGCTTACGTTGGAGTAGGTCATGGACCAGAGCGTACGGGAAAATAACGATGAATACAGCATCAGTTTCTGCTGCTCCTTATCCTGTTCCTTAAGCGTGACGTCCAGCACTTTCTGAAAGCCCGGGATCCAGCTTGTTTCCACCCGCGTGCTGCAACGGGCCACGTCATAACGCCGTTCAGCAATGCGGCCGTTTTCAAGCCGCCCGCCCAGGCACCCCCCATCGTCAATGGGGCATATGGACATACAGGGTGTGGTCCCCTGCTCTTCCCACATATCCCGGCACTCCGGGGCCGGGCAGACAGGTTCGGCCAAAGGCCCGTCAACTTCCAGGGGCAGGGTGCTGATGATAACGGAGTAATACATGAAGCCGTACTCGGAGTTCAGCACCGGCCCGGCCAGGCTGGACGTGCCGCAACCCGCCAGCTCCGCCGCTCTGGCAATGCTCACAAACGGGCGGTTGCCGCTATCGGTGCCGGGCGGAACACAGATGGCGTAATAACCGAATTCATCTTCAATATAACGGGACAAGCGCTGTGCCAGGTTATGGATGCGGTCTCCGAAGGACGTGGTCTCCATGTGTTCGTAGACGGGACTGCGCCAGTCCCCGGCCCTGGGTTGCGCACCGCCTGCCACATAGACAATCCTGGCTTTGGGTAATAAATCCGCAGGCCGGCAACCTTCAGGCGAGTCCGTAAACGCGGCCGCATCGGCAACACCGGTTACCAGCGCGCCGCCCTTGCGGGCCAGCTTGTCGAGTTCCTGCCTGCATGCGCTGAAGTCAAGACTGCCGGCGGCGGCGCTCATTTCAGTTTTCGCTCCGGGCGGGTGATCGGGCACACCCGCATGCACTCAAAACACTGCGCCACGCTCTCCCTGAAACTGCTGACGGCATTGCAGGACCGGGTGAAGAAATCGGAATGGATCATATTCGTACGCGTATCGTCATCCTCTTCCATCACGATTTCCGCCATGGCCTTCTGGAAGCTGTTGATGCCGAAATTCATGGCTCGTGTCGTACAGCGTTCACGATCATACCAGGAGTAGGATATCTCCCCCTCATCGTCAATCTCTCCGTCCAGGCAACCACCTTCATCAGACGGACAGGCGGCAATGCAAGGGGTCTTGCCGATTTTCCGGTAGGTGGCCACACACATGGGATGGGGGCAGACATTCTGTTCCAGCATGTCATCTCCCGGCAGTTCCAGGGTGGTGACACAGGCTGAGTAGTACAGCAGGCCGTACCTGGGATTGAGAATGATATTGGCCGCCAGCGAACGCGTCCCCAGTCCGGCCAGAACTGCAGCGTGCATCATGCTCATGACAGGTGTATGACCGCTGACGGAAAGCGCCGGCGCCTGGATGGCATAGTGGTCAAGTTCAGACTCGATATGGTCGGCGACCATGTGGACCACCCGGTCGTTGCGGAAATCATAGCCGTTCACTTCCATGAAACGGTGATTGGGAGACTGCCAGGCGCCGGCAGTGGGTCCGCGGGCGCCGACAACGATCACACTCTGCGCGCCCGGCAACACGTCCACCGGCCTGTGCCCTTCCGGCACGTCCTTGTCCCAACGCTCCACGGGGGCGATGCCCACCACGTCGGCGCCGGCCTTCATTGCAAATTCCTTTATCCTGCCTGCGTACTGTCCCGGACCGATCTGTTCCGGCTCACCAGTCATTTTCTTTCAGGTACTGTTCCAGGGAACTGAGCCAGGGATAGTCGTTGCGCAAATCAACCACGTCCACGCTGTAACCTGTATTTTCAAACCATTTTTCCATGATGGTCATTTCTTCTCCTTGTTGCGTTTCATATTCATCCCACGGCACCTGGACATATTTCACATCTTTCCCGGTGACCCGCGAGAATATCCGGGCGGTTTCCAACTGGTCGGATTCATCACCTGCAATATCAAGAGATACACCGAGCCATTCGTCAGGGTTATCAAATGCCTCGGCAGCGAAACGTCCGATGTCCTTGACGGCGATGTGCTGATGGCGCGTGTCCGGCGACAGCGGCCCGTAAATAATCCCGTTTTCAATATCAGTGCGGGAATACTCCCAGTTTTCCATGAATGAGACAGGTCGTATTATCGTGTAAGGCAGTTCTATGGATTGAATATATTTTTCAATCTCATACTTGCTGTCGAAATGCGGGATGCCGGTGTTTTTATCGGCGTTGGCGACCGATGTATAGACAAAATGGCTTACCCCGGCCTGTTTGGCGGCATCCGCCAGGTTGCTCCCCTGCCTGATTTCCCCCTGCTTGCCGTGTTCCCAGAAATTCTGAACGGAAAAAACACCATAAGCACCTTGTGCAGCCCGATTTAATGAATCCATATCATTGAAATCACCCTTGACCATTTCAATGCCGAGCCCGGCAAGCTGCCGCGCACGTTCACTGTCAGGATTACGGGTCAAACCGCGCACGCGATAACCGCGGGATAATAATTCCCTTGCCACTGCTCCTCCCTGTCTGCCGGTGGCGCCGGAAACCAGGATGAGTTTGTCCGAATTGCTGCCTGCCACGGTTTTTTCCGCTGAGGTATCTGCATCGTTACCCTTCTCGCATGCCGGCGCCAGGAACAATAGCAGCAGGCAACAGAACAGGTTGCGGAAATTGCAGTTCAGGACAAAGTGTTTCATGGCTGTCTCCCGAGTTCCAACCGCACCAGGAAAACCAGGAGCAGCACCGCGCCTGCTGCAAATACGACGTCGCCCGGCACACGCAGCCAGACCAGCGCTTCCATCAGCGGCGAATGCAGGAGTTCAGGAGAACGGGCATACCAGTAGCCCTGGTCGAAGGATACCAGTGTCTGGATGATGCCCTGGGGCAGCAGGGAGCCGAACACCATCAGCGCCAGTCCGCCGTTGAACAGCCAGAACACCCATTTGAGCGTCCGATCGGACCAGGCGCCCTGCGCCTGGGGCAGGTCACGGCGGCACAACAGCAGCAGGCCGATGCCCAGCATGCCATAGACACCGAACAAGGCGGCATGACCGTGGGTCGGCGTAGTCAACAAACCCTGCATATAGTACAGCGCCAGCGGCGGGTTGATGAGGAAGCCGAGAACGCCGGCGCCGACCAGGTTCCAGAACGCCACGGCCAGGAAAAACATCAGCGGCAGGTGGTAGCGGGAAACCCAGGGCGCATGGCGCTCCGCGCGCCAGTGGTCGTGGGCCTCGAAGCCTATCAGCGCTAACGGCACCACTTCAAGGGCTGAGAAAACTGCTCCTAACGCCAGTACCGGTTCCGGCGTACCGGAGAAATACAGATGGTGGAACGTGCCCAGGACTCCACCTCCCAGGAAAATCATGGCCGAAAACATGACATACACCGCCGCGGTCGCCGGGCGCAACAGCTTCATATGTACGAAGACCCAGGCTACCCAGGCAGTTGCGAATACTTCAAACACGCCTTCGACCCAGAGATGCACGACCCACCAGCGCCAGTACTCGGCAATGGTGAGATGGGTGTCCCGGTCATACAGGAACCCTGCGCCGAACAGGAAGCCGATTCCCGCCGAGGAAATCAACAGCAGAATAAGCAGGTGTTTGTCTGCGCCGCCCGCGCGGATTGCAGGCACAACACAACGCGCCATCAGTCCCAGCCAGATAAGCAGGCCGGCAAAGATCAGGATCTGCCAGAAACGCCCCATATCCAGGAATTCGTAACCCTGGTGGCCGAACCAGTACACCATGGCAGGGTCTGTCATGCGTCCGGTCAGCGCCAGCCATTCACCGGTCAGCG
This sequence comes from Gammaproteobacteria bacterium, assembly GCA_965220815.1. Lineage (GTDB taxonomy): Bacteria > Pseudomonadota > Gammaproteobacteria > Eutrophobiales > Eutrophobiaceae > JAAXHV01. Next base: position 2,948,636 of record OZ244846.1, on the reverse strand, counting down.
AACCCAGTACCGCAATCACCAGCGCCACCCAGAGTACATCCACGCCCAGCTTCTGCAGCGGTGGTTCGGACCCGGCTATCATCGGACCAAGATACAGTCCCGCACCCAGCCAGGCCGTGGCTATCCACAGCACCGCAAGTTGTACATGCCAGGTGCGCGTCAACGCGTAGGGAGCGATATCAGCAATTGGTATGCCGTAGAATTCGTGGCCTTCCACGGCGTAATGTGCAGTGACCGCCCCCAGAAATATCTGCAATCCAAGCAGGGCGGCAACGATCCAGATATATTTCACGACTGCCCTCATGGAGGCTGTGGGCTCGACTGTGGCGATTGGGCTTTTGTCCGGATAACCTGGCGGGGGTTCGGTATCCTTTTGCCACTCTTCCCGTTCCCGCAGGAAGAACCAGCACAGCGCGCCGATGCCGGCGATTAGCAGAACGATTGAGACGAACGTCCAGATGAAGATGGAACTGGTGGGTTTATTGCCGACCAGCGGTTCATGAGGCCAGTTATTCGTGTATGTAACGGTATCGTCCGGGCGTAACGTGGCAGCCGCCCAGGACGTCCACCACCACCAGGACACCAGCTTGCGTATATCCTCGTCCGGGTCCGGCCCAAGCGGTGCATTGGGGATGGCGAACGCCTCCCGCATGGCCTCCGCGTCGGGTCCGTCGCCGCTGCCGCCGAACAAAGCCTGGTAGTGCGTAATAATCGCAGCGATGGCCTGTGCCCGTTCCTGAGAGATACTGATCTGATCCGTTTCGGCGTCATAGGTATTGACGCGCAGCCTGGCGGCAAATTCTGCGATACGGGCAGCGCGGGCCGGTTCGGAAAGTGCGGCAAAGTCTCCATCCGCATCCAGCATCGCCATGGCCTCCCGGTGCAGGACGTCGGCCGTCCAGTCCGGCGCCAGGTAGCTGCCGTGACCCCAGACGGAACCCAACTCCATACCGCCGAGACGGCGCCACACGTCGCGCCCCTCCCTGATATCGTCACTGGTGAAAATTACATCCGTCGTATCTCCATCTGTTGCGACAACCGCGTCCGGCATGGGCGGCGCCAACTGGAACGCCCTGCCCCCCACCAGCAGCAGTATCCCGAACATGACGACAAGGGAAACCCCGAACATGGCCCAGAGTCTTGAGAAGGTGAAAATCTGGCGATAATTCATGGTAAGCAACTCATTATCCTGTTGACGGCTAACCTGCGTGATGCACTTCAGGTTGCCAGCGTTGTATCTTGCGAATTTTTGTCCCTAGTGCAGCTCTGGCCCTATCCAGATCATAAGCCTTTTGCAAATTCAGCCATAGTTCCGGTCCGGTTCCAAAAAACCGGCCAAGACGCAATGCTGTATCAGCGCTGATATCTCGCTTACCTCGAACTATCTGGGAAATACGGTTGGCAGGCACATCAATCTGACGCGACAACTCAGTTGCCGTAATTTTAATTTCTTCCAGTTCGTCCGCCAGGAACTCGCCAGGATGGATTGGTTCTCTAGCCATTCTCATCACCTCAACTTTTTGTCTTTCATTTCATTCAACTAGTGATAATCTGTGATTTCCACATCATAGGCCCCTTCGTCCCAGGTAAAACATACACGCCATTGCCTATTCACGCGTATGCTGTATTGCCCTGCTCTATCACCGGATAACGCCTCAAAATGATTACTCGGTAGAGCCTTTAAAGCCCCGATTGTTTCTGAAGCATCCAGTATCCTCAGCCGCTTATTGGCCTGTCTGGAAAACCCGGAGAAAGCAGGTATCCATTCACCTTCGAACAGGCGTTTTGTTTTTTTACACCTAAAGCCTTTTATCATGGTTCATCCTGATATTTTGACGTATTACGTCAATCGTCAATATAGTACTGACGTCAAAAATTGTCAACCATTATGTCTTTTAACACTTCATCCGTCAGGGCAACCGCATACTTTTATATGTCTGCTCCGAACAGGATTTCCGCCCGTCTGGTATCACTCCACCCGGCCTGCTTGAGTTTCCCCCGCATGCTGTTCTTCCTGGGGTCCAACCGCGCCAGGTTCAGACAGAAGCGCCGGATAATCGCCACGTTCTCCGCCCCGTCCCCCTTGCGGATGCGACTGTCATCCTCCTTAAAGGCCACATCCAGCACCCAATGCGCCTTGTTCTCCACCTCCCAGTGCCGCCGTATCCCCTGCGCCACCCGCTGGGCATCCACGGGCAAGGAGCTGATATAGTAATGTATCTCCGTCTCCACCGCTTTCCCGGGCAGGCGCCGCTCCCGCTCCATCTCAATGAGGGTTTGCAAGCCCGGCCACCTGGCCGCCCCACTCACCCACTCATCCACCGGCAACTGCCGGCAGGTGCGTTTCTCTATCCGGCCATGCCCGCCGTCCACCTCCTCATGCACCGCTACCTGCTGCGGCGCATCGCGCGTAACCTTATGAAAGTACGCCTGTATTTCCTTGCGCAACGTCTTGTGATTGTCCTTCAGCGACAACGTGTAATCGCCGCCTTTCTTGTGAATCTTCTGCGCTATCTTCTTCTGCGTATTCATCGCATCCGCCGTGATATGCGCCCCCTTCACCTGCAACAACTCCAGCATCTCCATCACCGACGACTGCTCATTCTTCTTCCCCTGTGACTTCATCTGCGCCAATACCAACCCGCACTCATGTCCCCAGGCCGTGATGCTGTGCAGGGCCGTGTGTTTCTCCCCGTCATGAGACCGCCGCAGGGTCTTCCCGTCCAGCGCTATCTGCTCCTGACCGGACGCCGCCCGTACCTCATTCACCCAATCGATAAACGCCCGGTTGAACTGCTCCGGGTCCAGCGCCCGCACCACCCGCGCAATCGTGTCATCCACCGGCATCCCGTTCAAAAACGGCCGGTAGCGACGCAGCCAATCCAGCTTCTCATCACCGAATTCCTTGATGTCTTTCCAGCCTTCTGCCCCCGACAGCACCGCACTCACTGTCAGAAACAGAATGTCCAATAACTCATGCTTCTTGTTAATATCACGCCGCGGGTCGTCAATCGTCGCCAAATGGGTCAGTAAACTCATGGGAATCTCCTCAGTTTGGGGTAATTACTGATCTGATCCCCGCAAAACCCATGAGTTCCCCACTTATCTATATCTTATTGGAATAAAAAACCTCTTACTTATGACAAAAAGTATGATCTTGCCCTGCTTCATCCGTGAAATCCGGCACTTTTTCTCCCGCCAATCCGTAAATATGTTCATGAAAAGCCGACTCGACCGCGGACGGTTCCAGGTTTATTTCAACGGTATGGGCGCCGGCGGCACGGGCCACCTGAACGAAACCTGCTGCCGGGTAGACGTTGCCTGAGGTGCCTACGGAAATAAACAAGTCACACCTCTCCAGGGCGTTGTATATCCTGTCCATCTCCATCGGCATTTCACCGAACCAGACAACGTGGGGCCGCAGCCTGCCCGGTTCACGGCAGCATTCACAACGATCCTCCACTGACAGGTCATGGTCGATGGGATACACGTGCCCGGATACGGAACAGCGCATTTTCAGGATTTCCCCGTGCATATGAACCATCCGTAACGAGCCGGCCCGTTCGTGCAGGTTGCCGATATTCTGGGTCACCAGCAGGAAGTCACCCGGAAACTCCTGCTCCAGCCTTACCAATGCCTTATGTGCCGGGTTCGGATCGATACCCCCGTGCAGGAGATTGTGGCGGCGCAGATTGTAGAACCTGTGCACCAGCACAGGATCGGCGGCAAAGCCTCCCGGGGACGCTACCTCTTCGACCTGGTAGTTTTCCCACAGGCCGCCAATATCACGAAAGGTCTTGATGCCGGATTCGGCGGAGATGCCCGCGCCGGTCAGCACGACGATGGATTGAATGGACGACAAAGACATGTTTCAATGATTCTCTAATTTGATTACCCTGTCTACACTCTGCTTCCAGGTGGAATTTATTTTAGCGTAATGAAATACGTAATCACCGTCCTGATTTTTGGCACAATTCTGTGTAGCGCCAACAACCCGTCGGTTACCGCGTCCCCATCACCGCCAAACATCATCCTGATCCTGGCCGATGACCTGGGTTATGGCGATGTCGGCGTCTACGGCGCCGAACTGATCGAGACGCCTAACCTTGACCGCCTGGCAGGAGAAGGCATCCGCCTGACGAATTTTTACGCCAGCGGCAACGTCTGCAGCCCATCGCGCGCCGGCCTGCTTACCGGCCGTTACGCAATCCGGGACGGTCTGGCCGACAGGACCATTACGGCCGGTGACACACGCGGCCTGCCTGCAGATACGACTACCATCGCCGGATTGCTACAACGCGGGGGTTATCGCACGGCCTTGATCGGCAAGTGGCACCTGGGCCACCACACGCAGGCACAACAGCCCAATGCACACGGGTTCGACGTATTCTACGGCCTGTTGCAACCCAATGACGCCGAACAGCCGCTCTACCGCGATACGCTGGCACTGGAAGAACCCGTTGACCAAGGCAGCCTGACCCGGCGGTTTACACGTGAGGCCGTCAGCTTTATCGAAAACAACGCGCGGCAACCGTTCTTCCTGTTCCTGTCTCACAGCGCGCCGCATATCCCCCTCGTCGCCTCACCGGCCTTTGCAGGGACTTCCCGGGCCGGCGCCTATGGCGACGTTGTGCAGGAACTGGACTGGAGCGTTGGTGAGGTACTGAATGCAGTACAGCGTAACGACCTCGCCGATGATACGGTCATTATCTTTACCAGCGACAACGGTCCTTTCCCGGAAGGCGGCACCGGCGGTCTGCGCGGCGGCAAGGGCACGGCCTGGGATGGCGGCTACCGCGTCCCGTTCATCGCTCGCTGGCCAAGTCGAATTCGCGCCGGCAACATTGCACATGTAATGGCCATGAACATTGACCTGCTGCCGACGTTTGCAGCCATCGCCCGTGTTTCACCACCCGGAACCACACATCTTGATGGAAAGAACATCCTGCCTATTATGCTGGGCAAGACTAATGCATCGCCGCACAAAGTTTTGTATTTCTTCAACAATGAACGCATTGCGGCGCTACGTACACAAAACTGGAAAATGGTAGTGCAAGCAAGCTATCGTGATGTACAACGACGGTTGCCGGATCACGACGTTCTGCTACTGTTCGATATGCGCGAGGACCCGCAGGAGCGTTACAGCATGGCGGCGCACCGACCCGACAAGTGGCAGGAGTTACAAGAACACCTCGAACGAGGGCAACGCGAACTCGAAGCGCCAATACATCAATAGATACCAACCAAAGACTGTGCCCAGGTAAAAGGGGAAGTCAAAATTCCCTTTTTCGCGTGGTTATACCTTTCCTTTCTTGTCAGTGTCTTCTGACTGCCTGTTTTGTGTCATACGCTTACGCTCCATAACGACCTTCAGAAGTTTTTCACGTTCCGCCGGTCCCCGGTGAATTTGACTCGGCTCCGGCTTGTATTCTTTCAAATAAGTGTAATAATCAAATTCGGGTTCTTTGGTAGTACTCATCAAGCGATCTCCCTGCTGCATCAAATGCAGTAATAAGTCGATAAAGCGGTAAATCTTCTTCGGTATAGATAATCGCTAATATCCGCATTCCGGCGGTTGCCCCTATCCACGTCCAGCGTCCGGCAGGCCCCTCCCGGTCCATATACCCATATCCATTCGGATCATCGAATGCAGAAACAACCTCATGAAACTGAACCTGATGCTTCCTTTGAACCCCCAAGTATTTGTCATTGTCCCATATAAATCCGATATCCATGCCGTAACCTCCATGTAAAGTTACCCGTAATTTTAACAAAAACCAGCGCGGAAAACTACCGGTTTGCCTCTGCAAAAGCAGGAATATTGTCGCTGGCCGCTGGTCCCTGTCCTCTACATACTGCGCCGGTACTGCCCGCCGGTGGCAAAGAAAGCGTCGGTCAGTTGGCCCAGGGAGCAGTAACGGACTGCGTCCATGAGTTCCGCGAATACATTTTCATTGTTTATTACCGCACTGCGGATGCGTTTCAGGGCCTCGTCCGCCTGATCGCGGTTCCTGTCCTCAAACTCCCGCAATCGCCTTAACTGACTCTGTTTTTCTTCATCTGTCGAACGGCTCAGCATTGCAGGGGACGGTTCTTCCTCAGCAGGGTTGAGGAAAGTATTGACGCCGATGACGGGGTAGCTGCCGTCATGTTTTTTATGCTCGTAATACAGCGATTCATCCTGTATTTTGCCCCTCTGGTATCCGGTCTCCATGGCGCCCAGGACCCCGCCTCGCTCCGAGATACGCTCGAATTCCTGTAATACCGCCTCTTCCACCAGGTCGGTCAGTTCCTCGATGATGAACGAACCCTGGCTGGGATTCTCGTTCATGGCCAGGCCCCATTCCTTGTTGATGATCAACTGGATCGCCAGGGCGCGCCGCACCGAATCCTCCGTGGGCGTGGTGACGGCCTCGTCAAAGGCATTGGTATGCAGGCTGTTGCAGTTGTCATAGACGGCGATCAGGGCCTGCAGGGTGGTGCGGATGTCATTGAACGCCATTTCCCGGGCGTGCAGGGAGCGCCCTGAGGTCTGGATATGGTATTTCAGTCTCTGACTGCGCTCATTGGCGCCGTACCTGTCCCGCATGGCGACGGCCCAGATGCGCCGCGCCACTCTGCCCAGCACGGTGTATTCCGGGTCCATGCCGTTGGAGAAGAAAAACGACAGGTTGGGGGCGAAATCATCGATATGCATGCCCCGGGCCAGGTAGGCTTCCACGAAGGTAAAACCGTTGGCCAGCGTGAAGGCAAGCTGCGAGATCGGGTTCGCTCCGGCTTCGGCGATGTGGTAGCCGGATATGGACACCGAATAAAAATTACGGATATTGTTATCGATGAAGTACTGCTGTATGTCCCCCATCATGCGCAGGCTGAATTCCGTGGAAAAAATACAGGTATTCTGGCCCTGGTCCTCCTTCAGGATATCGGCCTGCACGGTGCCGCGCACGTTTTCCAGGGTGTGCGACCTGATACGGGTGGCTTCCCCGGTATCAGGTTCCCGTTCATGCTCCTGTCTGAACCTCTCCACCTGCTGGTCGATCGCGGTATTCAGGAAAAAGGCCAGGATCGCCGGCGCCGGGCCGTTGATGGTCATGGATACGGAGGTATCGGGATCACACAGGTCAAAGCCGTCGTAGAGGGTCTTCATATCGTCCAGGGTGGCAATGGAAACGCCGGAATTGCCGACCTTGCCGTAGATATCCGGCCGCTCGTCCGGGTTAAATCCGTACAGGGTCACCGAATCGAATGCCGTCGACAGGCGCTTGGCCTCGGAATGTTCCGACAGTTTCCTGAAGCGCCGGTTGGTCCTGAACGGATCGCCTTCACCGGCAAACATGCGGGTCGGGTCCTCATTCTCCCGCTTGAACGGAAATACGCCGGCGGTATAGGGGAAATAGCCGGGCAGGTTTTCCCGCATCAGCCAGCCCAGCAATTCCCCGTGGTCCGAGTAACGGGGCAGCATGACCCTGGGCACCACCGTGCCGGAAAGCGTGGTGTACGTGGTTTTCGTCTTGAGTTCCCGGTCCCGCACCTGTGTAATGTACTCATCTCCCTGGTATTGCTCCCTGATAGCGGGCCACCGTTCAAGCAAATCCCTGGAATACGAGTCCAGTGCTTCCTCTTTCTGTGCAGCCAGTTCCTCCAGCGCTGTACAGGAAGCCGGATCAGTCCCATTGCCGCAGGACTTCAACATCGCCGCACTGGCCTGCAATTGCTGCCGCTCCCTTGCAATGTTCGCCTGCTCCCGTGCGCGTTCATGGTATTCCCGGATGGCGGCAGCTATCTCTCCCAGGTACCGTTGCCGCTGCGGCGGAACGATGACGGAACGCTCGGTTGACGTTTTATCTTTCACGCCGGGCAGGACGCTTTCGAATTCCGGCAACCCTTTTGCCCTGAGGACAGGCAGCAGGCCCTGGTACAGCGCGGTCACGCCGGCATCATTGTACTTCGCGGCAATGGTGCCGAACACCGGCATGTCATCCGGGGACACGGAAAACTCCTGCCGGTTGCGTTGCAGTTGTTTCGCCACGTCCCTGCGGGCATCCTCGGCGCCCTTGCGGTCGAACTTGTTGATGGCCACGGCTTCGGCAAAATCCAGCATATCTATCTTTTCCAACTGGCTGGCGGCGCCGAACTCCGGCGTCATCACGTACAAGGGAATATCCACGAGGGGAACGATCCCCGCGTCACCTTGCCCGATACCAGGTGTTTCGACGATGATCAAGTCATATCCCGCCATTTTCACCGCATTTATGATATCCGGCAGGTATTCCGGTATCTCCGTTGCCGCGGAACGGGTGGCAAGGGAACGCATGAATATCGTTTCATGATAAATCGAGTTCATACGGATACGGTCGCCCAGCAACGCGCCGCCGGTTTTCCTGCGGGTAGGATCGATCGCGAGCACGGCGATCCTCAGGCTGTCCAGGCTGTCCAGGCGAAACCGCAGGATGATTTCATCAGTGAGCGAGGATTTGCCGGCGCCGCCCGTTCCGGTAATACCCAGCACGGGTGTATCCCCGCCCTTCCCGGGCGCCTGGCGGCCGGATTCTTTCACCTGGTCCGGGGTATACCTGTTGTTTTCAATTGCGCTGATCACCCTGGATAAGGTTATTTCGTCACCGTTTTGCAACTCCTCCGGCGAAACAGGACGCACACTACAGATATCAAAACTGCCGGCTTCCAGCATGTCGTCTATCATTCCCTGCAATCCCAGGTTGTGACCGTCCTCCGGTGAATAGATGCGCTGCACGCCGTATTCATGCAATTCCTGTATCTCGTCCGGCACAATCACCCCGCCGCCGCCGCCGAACACCTTGATATGGCCGGCATCGTTCTCCCGGAGCATGTCCAGCATGTATTTGAAATACTCAACATGCCCGCCCTGGTACGAACTGACCGCTATACCCTGCACGTCTTCCTGCAGGGCCGTCCTGACGATTTCATACACGGAGCGGTTATGCCCCAGGTGGATCACTTCCGCCCCGGACTGCTGCAGTATGCGGCGTATGATATTAATTGACGCATCATGCCCGTCGAACAGGCTGGCCGCCGTAACAAATCGGGGTCCGGGTACAGGCCGTTTGTTGTCAGAACTCATGTGCCATTTTCACTTGCTCAGGGAGTCTGAATATATTATATTTACGTTTACGTAAACGTCAATTACTTTTTTCCTACTGTCAGCACCGGAGAAAATATGCCTGTTAATACTGATAAAACAGATATATCAAATACTTACAAGAGAAAACTGTATTCCATATCCGACTTGTCGAAAGAATTCGACGTCACTACCCGCGCCATCAGGTTCTATGAAGATGCGGATTTGTTAAGTCCGCTCAGGCAGGGACGCAACCGCTATTACACCGTCAGGGACCGCACCCGCCTGAAGCTGATCCTGCGCGGGAAACGATTGGGATTTTCCCTGAATGAAATCGGTGAAATGTTCCGGTTATATGATGCCGAGCCGGGCGAGGTTGCCCAGCTAAACCACATACTGGATAAAATCAATGAAAAAATGCACCTGCTGGAAAGACAACTGGAAGACGTACAGATCGTCATGCAGGAACTTCAGGAATTCAGGCAGCAATGCCGGGAACGCCTGGAACAGATGGATGGCGGAGCATAACATAACTGGAAGATGATATTTCAATACTCTTTCAGCTGGGATCCTGCGTGAAGTTTATATTTCAGGCTGAATCCTGCCAGAAACCTGGTCCTTTATATTCCAGAATTCTGGCGCCCTCTTCCAGTGATTCCTGATCATCTCTTGCTGAACTGTAATACAACTTCTTTGACACAAATGGTGTATTTGTCTTGTACAACGCGGCGAAGGTCTCCGCCATCTTCAGGGTAACCGCTGTAACGTTGAGAATCGGCACACCATCCACTCCAGTCAGTCCATTTGGATACTCATCTTCACACCCTGGCGCCATTCGTAGACAGGTATCTGCGAGCATGCATCCGGGGATGATTACCTCCGCGCCTCTCGCTATCAACTCCCTGCTCACTTCTATAAAACCATCTATGTTCGGACCGGCGTCTGTCAGTGCATTGACCTGGTCTTCAAAACTACACCTGATTCCGATAGCACCGACCGACTGCTCTTTCAGGTAATATTTATGAATGAGTTCTTCTACGCTCCATTGTGTTTTTTCACTGGTAGTCACCACACCAAACTTCGCGCCCATCATGGTAGCCAGTTTCATACAGGTCTCTGCCGGACATACCAAAGGGATGTTCATGACCTGCCTGCCTTCCCGCATTACGGGGTCGTAAAAACACCAGCCGATTACAGCATCATAATCTCCTGATTGATCCATATGCATGTAACCATGGAGTGTTTCCATATCATTCAGTGTATTCATATATGCATATTGAAACGCGCCAAAGCCATCCAGGCCAATCCTGGGAAATTGAAAGATAATTTCCGTTCCCTCAGATTTAACCAGATCCATGTTTTTCCGGATCAACGCGTTCATATCTTTCGCGTATTGAGCACCTTCAGATCCTTCTTCTGCGGGAAGGGTATGCATGACGCCGATTCTGAGATTCATGTTTATCTCCTGTATTAAGGATTAACTCATAGTTGGCTGCTGTGTCTAAATAAGTGTTCCAGACCTGAGAATTTGGTCGAACAAACACCGATCTCCCACACTAAAGAAAGATTGTACGTTCAGCATTTATATCTTTTGATGTCATTAATGACAGATTTATTATCGATTAAGGCGCATTAGTGACGTACATTCAGCAAGAACATCCACCTGCATCGAAACCGCGGTGGTACTTGAAATTAGAGAGAATTTTTGGAGTCGCGGGAAAAGAACGTCGAAATGACAATCAGGAAGCCTGACGAAAATATTTTGGTGTCATTCCAACATGTTTTTTGAAGGCACGATGAAAATTTGAAGCTTCGGAATAGCCAACCAGTAGCGCGACCTGTTCGATGGATAGAGATGTATCCTTCAAATATTGCATAGCGAAATGCATACGTACTTCCTCGGATATTTTACGAAATGATGTATTTGCATCCGCAAGCCGGCGGCGAAGGTTTCGAGGCGTCGTATGCAGTTTGTCAGCCACTTCCACCAAATCGGGAAAACGTCCTGATGTATTAATCAATATTCGTCTTACGGTATCAAGAATTGTTTCACCCTTGCTTAATTTCCGCAGCAACTCTGCGCATTGTTGCTCACAAATTCGGGCTGCTTGTTCATTGGCGAGGCTTAATTCTCTGTCAAGATACGAAACGGGGAATCGTAATTCATTGGTATCCTGTGAAAAATGGATTGGACAGTGAAAAACCTCCTTGTATTTTTCAACATAGCTTTGCTCAGGCCAGGTCACGCGTACTTCATTAACCGTTGCTGAATCGCCAAAATAAAACTTCAGGATCTGCCGCCAGATTGCCAGCGTCACTTCGACGTCATAACGGTATGCTTCACTCAAAAGTATCAGTGGCTCTATCGTAATGACAACATCGTTGCCATCCAGCCAACAGCGGATATGTAATACCGGGTCCGTTATTCTCTGGAAGCGTATAGCAATATCCATAGCCCTTCGAAGTGTCGGACTGCTGAGCATCGCATAGCCCATAATGCCCAGGTCAGCGATTGAAGTCCGCAATCCCACCAGCAAGCCTAACGCCGGTATATCAACAAGTTCACGGATAGCACGTAGGGACTCAAAGTGCTGTTCAATCGTGTAGTACATATCGCTGTTTTCCAGTTCTTCCCTGTCCATTCCAATACGTTTCAGAATTACATCAGTGTCAACGCCGAAATCAGACGCTACCTCAAGCAAACGTTTCATGTAAATGGTGGGAGTGAGTCCGGAAGACTGCTTCAACCCGCTATGACTATTCGCTGTCAGATTCATATACGAATCTGATTATAAACAATTCTTCCTGAAATGATAAGATTACGTCCTTAATTGCAAGAACTTCAGTCTCGAAACTATCGGGAAGTACAGGAGAACTTCATGCTTCTTGAGGTCAGGTCCAGGCAGTTAAAGACAAGTTCAATCAGTTCGTCGATCTGTTCATGCGTCATGGTCAGCGGCGGCGAAACAACCATTGTATCGCGTATGGCGCGCATGACCAGGCCATTGTTGAAGCAGATGTCACGGCAGATCTGACCGGCGCTGTCGCCAGGGTCGAAAAACTCCCGCGTTTTTTTGTTCTTTACCAGTTCGAGTCCCCGCAGGAAACCAACGCCCCTGGTCTCACCCACCAGGGGATGCTGCGCGAGTTCATTCCAGCGTTGTTCCAGGTAAGGTGCCGTATGGTCCCGCACGTTCTCAACGATATTCTCATTGCGCATGATGCCGATATTGGCGATGGCCACCGCGCACGCGGCCGGGTGGCCGGAATAGGTGAACCCGTGGGCGAATTCCTCGCCTTCTGCGATGAACAGGTCGGCAACCCGGTCCCCGACCATGACGCCGCCGATGGGCAGGTAGCCGGACGACAGCCCCTTGGCTATGGGCATCAGGTCGGGTTCAAGGCGGTAATGATCGGAACCGAACCATGTCCCGAGACGGCCGAAACCACAGATCACTTCGTCCACGACCAGCAGGACGTCATATTCCCTGCAGATACGTTGTATTTCCGGCCAATAGGTTTCCGGCGGCACAATCAGTCCTCCGGCGCACTGGATCGGTTCGCCGATAAAAGCGGCAACCCGGTCCGCCCCCAGTGCGTTGATCTCCTTTTCCAGCAGGCGCGCGCAAGCTATTCCGAATTCATCCGGTGACATATCGCCCCCGTCCCGGTACCAGTAGGGCGCAGCGATATGGCTGATGCCGGGTATCGGCAGGTGGCCCTGTTCGTGCATCGGTTTCATCCCGCCCAGGCTGGCGGCGGCGATGGTGCTGCCGTGGTAGGCGTGCTCGCGGCTGATGAACACCTCCTTTCCGGGTTTTCCGGCCAGATCCCAGTAACGGCGCACCAGTCTGAACATCGTATCGTTGGCTTCGGAGCCGGAATTTGTAAAGAAAACATGATTCAAGTGTGGCGCAGTAATCTGCGTCAGCAGGCCGGCCAACTCGATTGCAGAGGGAGAGGAAGTCTTGAAAAAATTATTGTAGTAGGGTAGTTCGCTCAGTTGCGCGTGTGCTGCGTCGGCCAGTTCCTTCCTGCCGTAACCAACATTGACGCACCACAGCCCGGCCATGCCGTCCAGCAGGCGGTTCCCGTCCGAATCCCAGATATAAATATCGTCAGCGCGGGTAATTACCCTACAGCCTTCCTGTGCCAGGGCATTTGTATCGGAAAAGGGGTGCAGGTGGTGAGCGCTGTCAATGGCCTGCCAGTGTGACGTCTTGATTGCAGCATCGCTCATTGGGCTTATTACAAATCGTCAATGCTGGGAAAACCTCTCCCCGCAGTGGTCAACTCAATAATGTTACCAAATGGATCCCGGCAATACACCGCACTACCCCCCTCAGCAAAAATATAGGGCGGATTTATCGAAATTCCCCCCGCCTTTACAAGTCGTTCATACTCATTTTGTGCATCATCCACTTCAAATGCGAGATGCCGTATTCCAGATTCGTTTGCGCAGGGTTGGCTTCCTTCATAATCGACAGCAGGCGATTTGTATTGAAATAACTCCAAATATGTATTGTTGCATTTCATAAGATATGCCCGGGCTGCAGAGTTTTCCAACCCGGTTATTTGATCATGTACTGGACTGGGATTATCCCAGGATAATTCCTCCACCAGGGTGAAACCCAAAACTTCTTCATAAAATTCCCTGGCCTTCTCAATATCTGGCACAACGATAGCCGGATGATGAAAACCTTTAATCACACTGGTTCATCCAGCACCCCACTATGTTGCTCGTACCAAGCCCGTATCGGGAGCTCACTGTCGTATCGAAATGGGTCCGACATCTGCAAATCGTGAGGGAACAATATCTCTGGCAAATACATCTTCAATGGTTTCGTGGCGTTTTATCAAATCAACATGACTGCCATTTACCAGCGCCATACCCGGTCGGGGCAAGGCATTGAAATTCTGTGTGCATGGTTCAATGTAAGAACCTGTATTCAGCAATGCAATCACGTCACCGGTCCCTAACGCAGGTACGGCAACCTGATAGAACAGTACTTCAAGGTTGCACGTCTGACCCACTATATCCGATATGAAATCTGCTTTTCCTGACGCATTATTGGCGATTATGAAATCAAATTTGGACTGATTGAAATTAGCTCCACTTACGCCCAGAAAAACCTGGGAGGTATCCACCTCCGCCCACCTATGTTCCTGATTCCTGGATTCATGTTTCATATTTTTTACGGTGGTCAAATGAATCCCGGTATCACTGTGAATGCCCCTGCCGGGTTCAACCTCAATTGATAAGCCGTTTGATTCAAGTTTATTATTTCTCATCCCTTCACGTAAGGATGAGGTTATTACATCCGCAAGTTCTTCCAGTGATGGTCCCGGATAGCCCTTGATTGCCACGTCCGTGTCCTTATCCGGAAAACTTGGAAATCCACCGCCGAAGTTCATTTCTCCGGGGACCCAACCATCCATGGCATCACTCAATTCTTTGGTAAGTTTTACACAATTAGTAACCCATGCCCGCCATACTTCCGGCTTCTTGCTGTGCCTCCCCATGTGAGCATGTACGCCCGTCGGGTTGATATGAGGAGAACGTTTTGCCTTGAGCCCCATGGGTAATAGCTCCGACGTGGGAACGCCGTATTTGATGGCCTGGGTCATAAACCGGATTTCCAGTTCCGGAGTGTAATCTGACATGATGTCAAGCTCTTTCATATAGGGCTTGATACGAAACATGACGCGGGCAACCTGATTTAACTTTGCCGCAATTTCTTCACATATTTCAAGTTCTCTGGGGCTGTCCAAGACAATACGGGCGCCGGTTTCAATGGCTTTTGCAATAATTTCCCTGTCCTTGATTGAGCCATTTACCGATATGGCATCAGGCGCAACTCCGCCGCGTAATGCCGCATGTAATTCACCAGACCCGAAAACGTCACACCCGGCTCCTTCATCGGACAGTACTTTTCTTACCGCGATGACAGGATTAGCCTTGAGTGATGGCATTATTCGAACCGGTCCTTCTGACCAGGCGTCCTTAAAAGCCTGGGTATATAAACGTAAATTATGGCGTAAATGACTTTCTGATACGAGGAACAACGGAGTGCCGAACTTCCGGGCAATCTCTACCGTATCACAATCCTCCATGAATAAATGTCCATTGCGTAATGTGAGTGAATGATTAACACGCATATCGTAACAAAGCCCACCTGAGAAACATTGTCAGTGCAGGCTTACTTGTTATAAATAGAAAGCCCAAGCTTAGAAGCACCCCACCAGTCGTGATTGGACGTTATTTCAAGGAACTAAGGGATTAGTATACGGATATGCCACTGAATATTTCATGGCATAAATGACATAAAATTTATCGATTCCGGTCTATTACCCAACCTGTACTTCGATATGCATAATGACTTTCCAGTCGCTAGTACCCTTTCCAGTTAATATTGACATGTCCAGCGGGCTGGGAAGCGGTTGAACGCAAGGCGCGCCGCGCAGGGAATGGCGAGTCCTTGCCAAGCGGTGCAGAATTGGAATTCAGGCAGAAACATGCTCGTAAACGGGTCTCAGGCATCATATTGATTTCCTACGATCGACCGATCCAGTTCTATAAACTCAATAGATGCACCATCGACTTCAATCATGGCAACGATGATACCGGGTGTTCCCCGCCCGGAATGGTAAAGCACCTTTTCACCTACAATAGCCTGATCGATGTCATCCACCTCAAAAGCAACGTGAGGGATATATTTGATAATGTCCGGGTTTTCATTGCCTTCATCAAAGCGCATCCACTCGACACCGTAATTATTGTACTGTCCCGGGAGATAAGCCAGTTTCAAATGCGGCACCTTGATTTCATTTTCAAACGTCTTATTGCAGGGCATTCCGGTATGGTGGTATTTCAGTTGTTTACCGGAGGCTTCAATCGGATTTTTTGCTTCTTCTGCGGCTCCGGATTGGTCAATTTCCATTAGTTTGACCGGCGCATCGAGAACGTTGATAAATGCTGCCCTGACTCCGGCCATGACCTCACGAGGTTCAACGATCACCTGTTCTCCTTCAATCGCCTTTTCCAGGTTGTCAACCTCAAAGGTAACGTGTGCGTATTCTTTGACGATATCGGGATATGGGGCATCTTCATCAAAACGCGTCCACTCCACTCCATAAGCATTACTATTCCCGGGGACGCAGGATAACTTCAAGTGGGGGAAATATATTTCATTTTCCCTCTTCTCTGTGGTTGGAATACCAAGATGGTGATATATCAGTTCGCTTTTCTCTATCATTTTGTTCTTATGAAATTTGGAATTTTCCCGGATGAGGCCACACTTCCTGCTCCGGCCGGGTAAATTCAAGCAATTCAATCAAGGCGTCTCCATCCAGGATGAATGCGACAGTCACGCCTTCTGCCGGACTGTTCGGTTCCAACACCACCTTTTTCCCTTTCAGGGCTTCATCGATATTGTCAACAACAAACGCGACATGCGGTCTCGTTTTGATGATTTCAGGCAATTCATTGTCTTCATCAAAGTTATGCCATTCTATTCCATACGGATTATCAAAATAACCGGATCCGTGCAGCTTTAACTCCTCATTATAATCCGCATCAGGAAGTTTCTTGTCAGTGGGTATCCCTACATGGTGAAAACGTAATCTCTGCATGAGTCAGTCCTGCCTAAAGAAAATATAATCAATCCAACGTCAACAGAAACACCGCAGAATTAATCGTATCATCTCAGTTTATTTCACTGGAACAGCTTCATATATGGCTTTATCGGCCAGAATTCTATCAGTTCAGACTATCACAACACATATGAAATTACTGTTTATTTTATCCGCTGTGTGCCGATTCAGGAGTTAATTCATTAGTAGCCTTTCCTCGCATTGCTATCAGATAAGCAATTACAGCTATAACCGAAGATATCGTCAGGATGGTGGCAAGCGACCTGGAAGTCCCCTCACTGAATGCACCTTCAGCAACGGCAGTCAGCGATGCAAGCGCAGAAGTAATGGTCAGCAACATGGCTGCCGAGGCGCCCGTCGGCGCTCCGGATGCACCCATTGCAAGAGGGGGGGTTGTCGCGAGTATCGGACCATGACCAAACGCCATTACCGCCAGGGGGATCCCCAGGGATACCAATGATTCAGCTTCCGATAAAACGACCAATGACAATAACACCGCGCCCAGGACGACAAGACCGATACCTAAAGAAAGAAGCCGGCTGACCGAGACCATATTGGTCATACGGTTTGCGGCAATACTGCCAAAGATAAAAGCAACCATTATTGCGCCCTGAAAATATCCGAAAACTTCCGCATCCTGCCCCAACTGTTCCACCAGGACGAAGGGTACTACCGTAGCGAAAACCACAAGGAAGGCTATCGTAGCGCTCATAATGACTGCAAAACTCAAAAATCTGTGGTTGCGTATCAAACTCCAGTAATCCGCTGTTATCTTTCTGATGGATATGGCATGCGTATCCGCGCCGCGGGATTCATCGAGGAATTTCCAGAGCAGGACAGTCACACTGCCGGCTACGACTGTCAGTAAAATAAAGTTCGCCTGCCAACCAAACCACAAAAAAATATATGCCCCGAGAATTGGCGTAAATATGGGGGGGATTGCATTGGCGGCACGATAGATCGAGAATGCGCGCACCTGGCCCTTTTCATCGAAACAATCCCGGATTATGGACAGTACCAGCACCCCCTCCGCCCCGGCCGCCGCGCCCTGGATAATACGGGCCGCGATCAAGTACTCGATAGACGTTGCAACAGTGCACAAAAAGCTGCATAGCGTAAAAACAGCCATCGCTCCCACGAGCACAGGCCGCCTGCCATAGCGCTCCGATAAGGGGCCAAAAACCAGGAGCAATCCACCATAGGCCATCATCCAGAGGCTCATGGTGAGTTTTACCAATTCATTGGTTGTCCCAAAATACTCAGGTAAAAATGGCAGGCTGGGCGCATATAAATCCGTAGACATGGTCATCAGGGTGGATGTCAATATCAGGAGAACCAGGATTATATTTTTCCGGATGTCTGAATCTGTCATATGGTCACTATTGCCTCGCCGGAGATTGCACGGGCAGGACGGCAACTCCATCTATCTCTATAAGCAGTCCGGGTAAGGCCAGGCCCGCCACACGCATCGCCGTAGCTGTGGGTCCCGGCTCAGGCAGAAATTCTTGTCTGACACGAGCCATGGTTGCCCAGAATTCAGAAAAATCCTCATCGGAACCGTCAAAGACCAGGTAGGTGTTAAGCTTCACCAAGTCCTTGAACGTACATCCCACTTTATCCAGTACTCGTTGAAGGTTTTCGTAAGCTGTACGGGTCTGGACTTCAATATCTCCATAGCCGAGTACCTCACCATCCGCCGTTACCGATACCTGGCCGCTGATGAACACCAGATTGTCTACGAGCCAGGCATCCGGGAATGGAAAGTTCGTGGTTGAGTATGCTTCCCTGACCACTTATGCCTCCGTTTGTCCTGCCGGCACAGCGCCTTCAGGAACCGGCCGGATTTTCTGGATATCGGGTGTCAGTTGATAAAATAATGCTGCAATCGACAGAACTGTATGATCTGCACCCTTGCTGCCGGTGAATTGAATCCCAACCGGCATGCCTTGTTTGTCAAACCCGGCCCTGACCGTGCATGCAGGCAATCCCGTGAGATTTTGTAAAGCGGTATATCCCAGCACTATCCGGCGCAAATCATACTGGTCCTGCGTTTCCGCTGTAGCCGGAAACAATGATTCAATCCTGGGAGGAGTGGACGCGGCACACAGCGATACGATGACATCAACTTCACATAAAACCTTTTCCATCTCCACGGCAAGTATCCTGCGCTGTTCGGACGCTTCAAGGTAATTATCCAGTGAGATTTCCCGTGCGAGATCAATCCGTTTACGTATATCCGCCCCATATTCTTCATAGCGCTGCGGGTAAAGTTGTGCTTGCCGGTGAGTATGCAGGGACTCCGCCAGCATGATTGATGTAAAAACACCCGGGATGTCCGGTAACCGCATGTCATCAAACGAAACACCGGTTGCCCCGGCTTCCCGCAAAATTTCGCAAGCACTGTTGAATACAGCGGCAATGTCCGCATCCGGAGCGGGTTGATGCAGCCAATCAGCGATACCAATACGTACATTCGCCAGGGATTTCAAACTCAATTCAGAACTGTCATCCCAATCACGCCGGTTCGTTGACTGCATCACCCTTAATAATAATTGAAGGTCCGACGGGTCACGGGCAATGCCTCCGACGTGATCCAGACTTGCAGCCAATGGAAATATACCTTTGCTGCTGACGCTACGGTAAGTTGGTTTAATTCCCGCAGTACCACAGAAAGTAGATGGCACCCTTATCGACCCACCGGTATCAGTACCGATGGCAAGCGGCGCCATCCCGCTTGCCACGCTGACGGCGCTTCCGCCACTGGAGCCACCGGGAATTCTCTCCCGGTTCCAGGGATTATGAGTCGGGCCATAATGAGGATTGTCGTTAGTGAAGCCCCAGGCAAATTCATGGGTTGCAGTTTTACCCATCACGATTGCGCCGGCTCGTTCAAGATTCACAACAACCGCCGCGTCCGAAGTCGGTATATTATTCAAGAACATTGAAGAGCCGTAGCTGGTCCGTATTCCCCGGGTGTCAATCAGATCCTTGACAGCAACCGGTATGCCCAGTAAAGGGCGATCATCTCCCCGTTCCATGGTAGATTTGCTTTCCCGTGCCTTTTGAATGGCAGCATCCAGGTTAAGCGTGCAAAAAGCATTGAGGGCCGGATTAAGACGTTCAATTCGCTCATTTAATTCGGCGACTACATCTACGGGAGAAAATCGGCGTTCACGGTAACCGCTCATCAATTCGGTGGCTGATAATTCAAATAACTCCGGCATGACTCGAACCCGCTGTACTAATGACTACCGATCTTCAATGCCTTTAGGCGCAAAAGAAGCCAGTGTCCGCGTAATAAACCCGGGCTTTCTATCCCGTATATCAGCCCGGTCTTTCATTCCCACTGCAGTACGCACCAGGTGACCTCCTGCATAACGCAAAGGCTCCATTGGCAAATCGCGTCTCGGCTGTTCCCTGACAATCGGTAGAGACGACCATTCGTTTTTCTCGCCCAGGAGCAGACTGGCTAAAACACGGCCGCCGATACGGCTCGGCCCAAGCCCGTTACCACTCCAACCTATGCCGTATAAAATCTGTTCATGACCGGGTAGAGAGCCGAGCATCGGTAATCCGTCCGATGAGCGATCCACCGGTCCTGACCAGGCATATTCAATCTCGACATCTGTAAAACCGGGATAAAGTTCTTCAAAGTTCTGTTGCACTATCCTTGCACGCCTGGGACTGTAAAACAGCTTTTCGTTGACGCGTCCACCGTAAGCGGAGGCCAGGCCGCCTTTGCCGGCCAGCAATCGGCCGTCAGCGGTGGTGCGAACATAATTAACCATTTGCTGCGAGTCGTTTACCCCGGCACGATTCAGCCAGTTCAGCTCCTTCAATCTATCCGGTACCGGCCGGCTGGCAATGATGTCACTGGATACAACCACGATGGAGCGGGACAGTTCAGGAATTGCCGCAGCCCAGGCATTGGTTGCCAGAACCACCTTATCTGCGGTAACAACACCATTCACCGTATGCAGCCGCACCGGTTTTTGCCGTGTAAATCGTTTCACTCCGCTATGTTCATAAATCGCAACGCCGCGACGCAAGGCCGCTTCGCGCATACCCCGCACCAGCTTGCCCGGATGCAGCATGGCGGCAGTTTTGTCCAGTATGGCGGAAATAAACGTGTCCGTACCGGATAACTGCGCCGCGAGCTCACGATCAAGTTCCTGAAAATCACCTACATCCAGTTGCTGGCATGTCTCGACCGCGCTGCTCCAGCTGCAGGCATGGGTTTCCGATACGCCACCCCAGACCCAGCCGCTCCTGGTTATCTCGGCATCAATATTTTCCTTCCCGCAAAAGATTTCCAACTCATCAATAACCGTTTCCGATTTTAAAAGCAGATCCCGGGCGATTTCATCGCCCCACAAATTTCTCAGCGATGGCGCTTTAGTCCACCATGATAAGACGTAACCTCCATTACGGCCTGAGGCGCCGCTGCCACAGATATCCTGCTCCAATAGAATGACGTCTATGGCCGGATCGCGCTGTTTGAGTTCCAATGCCGTCCATAATCCAACATAGCCGCCACCGATAATGGCAACATCAGCGCGTCGATCGCCTTCCAACGGTGGACAGGAGGATGATTCACATGTGAGTGCCTGGTCAAGCCAGAGTGATTGATGCAGGTTAGATGTCGGATTGATTTCAGTCACCTGCATTCTCAGGCTTCGGCAACGGCGCTTGCCCGCTGTTTAATTGTGGCGTCACTGTCGATATTACCTTCAGCATCGACAACCACACCATACACCTGCAGGGCATGCTCGACGCTGATCCAGCCCTCGACAACATCCCTGGCCACGCGTTCAGGCTCCCGTTCAAACGGTGAACCATAACCGCCGCCACCGCAGGAAAATCCCAGGACCGATTCTCCATCATTTAATTTCACATGGTCAAAGGCACCCAGCGGGGTCAAACTGCCGTCACGTTCCCGCTTGAATTGCCTGGCTTTTGCACCTGCCCCGCCACCACGCGCGCCAAGTGCAGGGTAAGTGTTACCGTCACTGGACCAGATACCTTCCATTGAACCGTCCACGGGTCCCCACTCTACTTCGCCCGAGGGCGCCCCCCGCCGGCGGCCGGGTCCCGCAGTATCAGGCACAATACGATCCGTGATAATTCTGATGGGATACATCAATTCATCGATCTCCGTGCTGTCTCGCATAACCAACCCGCCATTCCCGACATGGGCAATGGTCAACCACCCATCCGACCATGGCGTACCCGCTCCGCAGGTTTGTCCAAGCGTAATCATGTTTACATATGCTTCATTATTTCGGCGTGGATCTTTGCCGGAGATAAATGCAGCGGTTGCAGGAATACCGAGACCGCATTCAGCCATCCCAACGCCATCTTTCAAATCTGCCAGTGCACGCTGAACCGCGTTGGTTACACGGTCTGCGACGCCAGTCGTAGCCGTAGAACAACTGGCCGGATGCCGCGGAATACCTGCAACGCAATTCTCACGGAGCAAAACTTTAATGCGGCGACAACTACCGGCATTGGCAGGAATACCGGGACCAAGGCTGTTGAATACACCTACCATGCCACCAGTTATTGCTGTCGCTTCGGTGAGGTTAAGACCAAATGGCACGCAATCCGGGTTTTCCCGTAAATCAACGGTGATGAGTTCTTTATCAGGATCTGATTCTACGGTTGCCTTAATCGGAACCCCTTCCTCCATACCGGGCATAGGGTCGTGTGCGTTGGCGGCTGTTACCTTACCTTTCGGTAATCTCCTGATAGCTGCACGAATGCGATACTCACTATAGTCCATCCACTGCCCGGCATGCCGATCCAGATAATCCCAACCCAGTTCCTCGCCCAGCATCAATAATTCACGTTCACCGACCCTGGCCGCACCGATCAATGCAAGCTGGTCACCGTACCACTGCTCCGGCGCCCGTATCCTTACTTTGCACATGCGAATAATATCTTCACAATTCCTGTAATTACGTTGTATCTGAACCGATGGAAAAATCAGCGCGCCCTCGTGATAGACATCTGTCGCATTGGCAAATAATGTAGAAGGTACGGAATTGCCTATATCGGCGAGGTGCGCTTTCACAACCACGGTATAACGATAAACATCATCCTTGTCGATAATGGGAACCAGCAAAGTATGATCGCCGGCGTGAGAATTGCCATGATAGGGAGAATTATTCAGAAAAGCGTCCCCAGGACGAATATCCGGGCAGTATTCGCGCATTTTCTCAGCCATCAGGTCAGGTCCGATCATCACATGGATTGGCAGGCTTTCCGCGGTAACCAGCAACTCGTTTTCGGCAGTCACGATGCAACAGGAAAAATCACGGCCCGTATTGATTACACCGGAGCGAGCTGTGCGAAACAAGGTATTTGTCATTTTGCGTACGACCGCTTCAAGCCGCGCCTGGACGATGGCAAGTTGACCCCCATCAATTTTTTCACGGGTTGCATTAACCGGCATTATTTTTCCTCACTCACACTGTTTTGAATATCAATCGTCACCATGAGTCCGCCATCAAATAACAATTCTGCAACGGCTCCCGGGTCGATAACCACCGAGGTAAAGCTGGATTCTATAATTGCAGGACCGTTAACTTTCTCTCCCGCAGACATGCTTTCAATCGGGTAAATTGCGGTTTCGAACCTGCCTTGCGGATTAAATCCAACCATACGGGTGCGTTTGCCCCCTTTCAGGGATGCCATGTGCGGTTGTGAAGCCTGGCGGTTGTTATGTAACCGACAGCTTACCCGGGCATTCCAGTTCAGCATTTCGATCTCCGCATCAGGGTCATTTACGGCAAATATCGTTTGATGCTCCTTGTGAAAGAGTTCAATCAAGCGGTCTACGTCGTCTTTCCCCTTAAAGCGAGCGGCAGGCAGATCTATTTCGATTTCCCAGATCTGCCTGGCATAACGCGCTTCAACACTGTATATCACCGTTGTTGAACCGGAATTTGCGCCGGGTCCTTCACTGAACTCAACACACTTCTTTTCAAGTGATTCAAGACAGGCGTTAACTGATTCAAAATTAAAGTCTGCACTGGTTGTCACCGCGGGCTCGGTATAATTGGCCGATAAATCAGCCAGCAACGCACCGGATGCGCTCAATACTGCTCCTGTATGTGGGAACAGTACCTGCCTGGTCCCTAAACGCTCTGCAATTTTGACGCTGTTCAACCCGGCTGCGCCCCCTCCCGCAACCAGTACGGCAGCAGCGGGATCAACTCCATGATTTACAGTCACATCTTCGATAGCATGCACCATATTTTCCGTGGCCAGTTCGACAATAGCGCGGGCTGCTGTTTCTACATCCAGCCCGAGACTCTTCGCCACGCCACGCTCGATTGATTCACGCGACGCATCCGCGTCCAGTTTCATTCGACCGCCCAAAAAATAATCAGGATCGATATACCCCAGAAACACGCAGGCATCTGTCACGGTCGGCTGAGTACCGCCCAGCCTGTAGCAGGCCGGGCCGGGATCGGCGCCCGCACTATCCGGCCCGATACGAAGTAGCCCCCCATCGTCCACCCAGGCTATGCTGCCGCCGCCGGCGCCGATACTGGTAATATCAATTGAAGGGAACCCGGTCATATGTCCGTAAATCCGATCGCCCAGCCAGGTTTCCCGCGTGCGGGGAATATGTCCATTCCGCACCAGACTCACGTCATAACTGGTGCCTCCGGTGTCAGCCACAATAGCGGTGGATGATCCGGCATGTTCGCGGGCAAAATGCAACCCGGCTACCGGAGCCATGGATGGTCCGGAATTGATTGCAAGGATAGGCGCCGCAGCAACAGCAACGGCATCAAGTACGCCACCGTTGGAAGTCACCATCAATAAGCGCCCATTAAATCCGGCCTTGCTCAGCTCTTCTTCCAGGCGGGAGAGGTAGTCACTCATCAAGGGTTTTAATGAAGCATCTATGGATGCGGCAGAGGCACGGCGATATTCACGTAAAATGGGCGCCAGGCGGTGCGACAATGTGACGGGCACACCGGGCAAATATTCATCGAGCAATCCGCCGACACGCTCTTCATGAGAATGATTAATCGGTGACCAGAGCAAGCAAACCGAGACTGCCTCGATCTTTTTGTCAGCCAGTTCACTAGCAATCTCTATCACTCTTGCCTCATCCAGCTCTTTTACAATACCTCCGTCTACCCCGATTCGTTCGGGTACCTCCCATGTCAGGGAACGAGGCACATAGGGTGAAGGAAACTCGCGAGTGAAATTGAATGGGTCAGTTCTTCCACCTTCGCGATACAGCAAAACATCAGGATGACCTTCAGTAGTCAGGAAACCAGTGCGTGCTGTCCTGTGACTCAATACTGCATTGAGCGCACGGGTCGTCCCGTGAAGCAGGCTGATGCTGTCTCCGAGAAAACCGGAAAGCGTCCGGCCATGTCCCTCAGCCCCCAATTCCAATACATTCAAGACACCGAGTATCGGGTCGGCCGGTGTTGTCGGACTCTTATAAAATGAAAGCAATCCTTGCGAATCTTCGACGATCAAATCTGTAAATGTACCACCGGTATCAATAGCAAGCCGCATTCCATTCATCAGGCAATGTGCTATACGTCAGGGCCGCTTTTGCGGATCACATCCGGCAAACTCGGGTATCCGCCTTCAATGGTCAGTATCAAACCCTGTACGAACCGCGCCGCTTCCGATGCGAGGAACACGACACTTGGGGCAATGTCTTCCGGTATGGCAAGCCTGCCGGCCGGAGTTGAGGCAATTGCCGCATCGACCACATCCGCATCTTCACGGAGATGCGCATTCATGGGGGTTGCCGTCCAACCTGGAGAAACCGCATTGACACAGATATCATGTGGCGCCAGTTCAACCGCCATCACCCGCATCAAGGAATCAAGCGCACCTTTGGATGCAGCATAGGCGCCTGTGTTGGCAAAACCGACCCGCGCCGTGGTTGAGGTCACAAAGATAATTGACGAGCCGGGTTTAAGATGTGGCAAAGCAGCCTTGCTTAACAGGAACGGTGCACGCAGGTTGACATCCAGTTGCCGGTCAAAATCCTCCAGGGTTGTTTCTTTATATGTGGCCGGAATAAAAATCCCCGCTGAAAGAACCAGGACATCAATCCCGCCAAATACGTTAATTGTAGAATCGACCACATGATTAACTTCCTCCGGATGGGTTAACTCCGCCTCAATGGCTTCCGCTTTGCCCCCGTTTGAATTGATTTCGTCAACTATTTTTCGCAGGCGTTGCTGATTACGCCCTACGGCGGCAACACCGGCGCCGGCATTTGCCAGCGCTGTTGCAATGGCTGCGCCGATTCCTGAACTAGCTCCCGTAACAATGGCTACTCGGCCCGTTAAGTCAAAATTCAAATTTGTCATACCCTCTTTTCGATCAGTCATTCCAGTCCTCCTGCTGATAATCTAACACCCTGTCTAGTTGAATTAATTAATCGTCTCGGTTCAGCGCAAGAATTTCACGGGCCTGTGCAGGTGTCGCGATTTGTTGTTCCATTGCCTTCAACAGCTCGACCACACGTTGTACGAGTTGTGCGTTACTGGTAGCTAATACACCCCGACGCATATAAATATTATCTTCCAGGCCGGTGCGTACATGCCCCCCAAGTAAGGAACTGAGCAAATTCATTCGTAGCTGCGCTGCACCCACAGCACAGACCGACCAGGTTGCATCTACAGGGACTAGTGAGCGCATGTACATGATCTGCTCTGGTGTCGCCAAGGCGCCTCCACGCACACCAAGCACGAATTGAAAATGCAACGGTTCTTTTAACAGTCCTTCATCGCGAAGCCTTAATGCTGTGTGTATATGCCCTGCATCAAAACATTCGATCTCGGGCTTGATGTTGCGCTCCAGCATTTCCCGGGCCATGTCACGGAGAAACGGAAGCGGATTGGTAAATACCCTGTCCCCCATATTCACGGAACCACAGTCGAAAGACGCCATTTCAGAATTCAACCGCAGACATTCATAACGATCCGGGCCGCTGGACCTGCCTCCGGCAGAACCGGTAGACAAATTGAGAATGGCTTCACAACCGGCTTTTCGGAGACCATCTACGATGGGTTCAAACCATTCATAGTCCTGAGTAGGTACACCGGCTGCATCCCGCGCATGTATGTGCAGTACCGATGCACCAGCCTGCCAGGCCTCAATTCCGGCCTTGATGTTATCTTCAACAGTAACAGGGAGATGAGGGCTAACATTTTTGGGAGCTGCACCCGTGAGCGCAGCCTGAACAATAATCGTCTGTGGGATTTTCATTTTGCTGATGGGCTTTGAAAAACAAAGTGTTAACAGCCTCGTGAAATCTCAATAGTTATTGTCCGGATATTAGATTGCGACTCCCGTGGCAGACAATGGCTAAAACGGTGACATGATTATCAGTTTCGACAAAGAAATTGGCGCTTCCCTATGTTTTCTCCACCGGATAATACCCGCAGAATTTCGTTTTCAGTATCCCCTGCCCGTGGGACGATGCATACAAAACAGGCGTGTATTCAAAAGTCTCGGCAAACGGCACCCGCCCGGTGAACAGCAATTGCTTCCCATCAGCAGCGGGTTGTCCAAACTGTGCTCGCATCTTTACAAGATCACGATAGATTTGTGAACCGTATTCTTCAGGGACACTGATCCGGAACTCCATTACAGGTTCCAGCAATCGGATACCGGATTTCTCCAGAGCCATGTTAAATACTATTGGTGTCACTATTTTATAATCTTCCGGTTTTGTACCGAGGTCGTACTTACAGTAACCATCAACCAATACGACTTTCAGATCCGTTATCTCCCTGCCATTCGGTCCTTTACTCCTGATTTTCTCCAATATCTGCGGGATCTGTTTCATAAATTTCTGATAGATTTTGTTATCCCCGCTGATGAGCGAATCATATTCAAAGCCGCTACCCACTGGTAAGGGTTCTATCCTGAGTTCAAGATCTGCATACCCACCATCACGAAATTTAATCCCGGCTTCCCCTATACCTGCGGGTGTCTCCTTATAAATCACACTGGGTTCGGAAAAGCTCGCCACAAGATTGAATCGTGAAAACAACATATTGCAGATTATTTCCATTTGTACTTCACCAAAGAAACGCAGGTTTATCTCACGTTGTTCTTCCAGCCATTCCACATTCAACAGCGGGTCTTCATCTTCCAGTCGCTGCAGGGCTTCCAGCAGGTCATTCCATGCGTTGCTTTGCTCCGGAAAAATCTTTGCAGTCAGCATGGGCTCCGCCGGTGCAGGCAAATCAGGTATCGCATAGCCGCTGCCCAACACATGCCCAACCATACTGTTTTTCATACCGAATAACAGCCCGATATCACCTGCTTCCAGGGTATCGGTATTATCGTAGTCTCTACCTCGTGCAAGCCTGAGTATTCGTGTTGCTTTTTCCTGTTTACCTGTCGCTTCATTACGAATTGCCTGCCGTTGCCCGATCGTACCCTCAAACACCCGAACGTGAACCATACGGCCGTCAACGTTGCCGGTCTCTACCTTGAATATCACCGCTGAAAGCTCGTTTGCGTTATTCCCCTTAGGTCCAGGCAGGTAATTGATTATCGCGTCCAGCACCTCCGACACACCCTGTCCGGTTATCGCAACACCAAAGAACACGGGAAATACTTTCGCTTCTTTTGTAAGCCTTAATATGAGTCCTTTCATTTCGTCCCAGTTTGCACATTCATTGTGAGCATACCTGTGCATCATTTGTTCATCCTGGTGTGCGAGACATTCCATCGCTCTCATCATCGTTTGTGGGTGATCCGCGATGGATATTATCCAAGGTAATTTTTTTCCAGCCCGCGATACGAACTGCATCGGCAAAATTGATGTGGAAAGCTGTTTTTCCATTTCTTCCACTAGCTTTTGAGGCTCGGTTCCTACCCTGTCCAATTTATTGACAAAGATCAGCGTCGGGATGCCCAGTTCCCGCAATGCCATCCAGATAGTCAATGTCTGTAACTGGACCCCTTCAACCGAGGAAACAACCAGAACCGCACCGTCAAGTGCACGTATAGAACGCTCTACTTCCGGATAAAAATCGGCATGGCCCGGTGTATCTATGATCCGCACATTAGTTCCTTTCCAATCCAGCGCCACAGAGGCCGCACGCACGGTAATGCCACGCTTTCTTTCAACTTCCAGGGAATCGGTGAGTGAGGTGCCATGATCGACTCTACCCGGCATTCGGATGACCCCACTTGTATACAATAGTTGCTCGGTCAGGGTTGTTTTGCCGGCATCCACATGTGCCAGGATGCCGATATTGCGGCTCAAATCACCTGTGCGCATCGGGGGCGGTAACCGATACCGGGTTAAATCTCTTTCTGTTCATTAACAGTGCCAGCACGGCCACAAGCGCGACCACACCCATTATCAACGCCAATTGACGTACATTGCCATCCCGTAAAACACTGTCGGCGACTGACGTCATGGAACCGAGCGTAGTCTGGATAGTCAACAGGGCTGCTGCTGAAACACCGGCCGGACTGTCAGTGGCATCCATTGCGAGTGGGGGGATTGTTGTGAATACAAAACCATTACCGAAAGCGATTAATGACAAGGGAACAGTGAGCGCCACCAGCGACCCCATGGTAAAAAAAGAAACCAGTAACAACAGAATGCACCCCGCTACAACCAGACCCACCCCCAGGGTTAAAACCTGATTGGTACGCAAGGTATTCACCAGCCTCCTCGTGGCCAGGGTACCAAGGATAAACATAACGATAATGCCGCCTTGATAATATCCGTAAAACTCCGGCGCCTTATCGAACTGGTTTGCCAGGATAAACGGTACGGCAGTAGGGAAAACCACAAAGTAACCCACACCGGTGGCTTGGATTACGGCAAAACTCAGGAATGCACGGCTACGTAGAACTTGAGCATAATCCTGGCCAGTCTGTTTTATTGAAATAATCCGCGTCTCCGAACTTCCGGTCTCGGCCAGATATTTCCACAGCAACAGGGTCAATATGGCGGCAATGAAAGTCAATAATGCAAAATTTGCCCGCCAGCCAAACGCAACAAAAATATATGCGCCCAGTATTGGCGAGAATATGGGCGTCACAGCGCAGGCAGCGCCCCAAATCGCAAACGCCCGAACCTTGTCCTTGCCACTGAAACAATCGTTGATTATCGAATAAACGAGAACTCCTTCGGCAGCCAGGGCCAACCCCAGCAGGATTCGGGCAACGATCAATTGTTCTATGGACACCGCCAGGGTACAAAACAAACTGCTTAATGCGGCAAACCCTATGGCGCCGACGAGTATGGGACGCCGGCCGAACCGTTCCGATAGAGGTCCGTAAACCAATGTACCGATCCCATACATGAGCGCATTCAGGCTGACGGTCATCTTGACCATTTCGGTTGATGTACTGAAATATTCCGGTAAATGGGGCAGGCTTGGCGCGTAGAGATCCAGTGACATGATGGTAAGAGACGTGGTCAATACCAGCAGTATCAGTGTTACCAGCGTGTTTGTCGTTTTGTTGTTTATGCTTTCTTTTTCCATTTTCTTCAAAAAAAACCCCCTGTCATATCAGGGGGTTTCCATTGTACGTCAATGTGCTTAATGGATTGGGGAGATCCATTGCACATCCATGTGCTCAATGGATCGTTGCCGCCATCCTACTTGAAGTGCCAGGTCACGGTAGCGCCAAAATAACGCGGGGGAGAGAAGTCCCCGACATCGGTTATATAGTCAACTTCGGTTTCATAACGTACCCACCACTGAAAAAAATCGTCCCAGTAACCCGTCTTATCTCGTTTATCCAGCAGGTTCTTCACCCACAAGGAAACTTCAAGTCTTTCGGAAGGACTTGTCCAGGTTCCCTGCAAGTTAACCAGTCCCGCGAGTTTTTCACTGTCGTCCGGGGTGTTATCTTCGGCAAAGAAAAACCGACTCTTCTCGGACCAATCACCGCTCAGTCTCAGCGTGCTGCCATTGGGGAGATGATGATCATAACTCCCGCCCATGGCGAAAGAATGTTTTGGAGTCAGTTTAAGTCGATTGCCGTCAAAGGAGTCGCCGCCGTAGTTGGAGGCGCCCCCTCCATAACTACCGCTCTGGTACGTATAGTTTGCCCAAAGATTAATGTCCTCAGTTATTCGGAATGAAAATTCGGTTTCAACTCCGTCGTTATTTGCATAACCGATATTCCCCGCGTTGAACTGAAACCCACCACCTGTCGCGTTCAATAGCAAATACTGCAAATCCTTATATTTGACGTTAAAATAAGTGATATTCGCAGTAACCCGGTTATTCAACCATTGAGTCCGTAATCCGGCTTCCCATGAGTCGGTAAACTCCGGTTCATAAGGTATTTTCACGCTTTCCTCGCCGGTCGGGTTTCCCTCTCCATCGAAGTTACCGGCGCCGGCGCCGGTGAAACCGCCTGACTTGAATCCCTCGGTATATGAACCATACACCATGATGTCATCATTCAGGTGAAAGTTCGCGCCGACACGCCAGGTCGGTTCTTCCCAGGAGTCACTGAAGTCGCTCTCGAAAACGTTTGAGCACCAGAAACCTCCCTCAGTGTGACAGAAAAATGTCCCGTCCTTCTCATCCCGGGTCCAGCGGTACCCGCCGAATACCGCAACCTGTTCCGTCACATCAATGGTGGTGTCAAAAAATACGGCATAACTGTTGGAATTCACCAGTTGGTCTGCCCCCTCCTCAGTAACGGAGGTCCAGGCCGAAGCTTCGCTGTTGGGCAGGCCGTTCGGGTTGAGTATTTCATCTCGCCTGTTCATCTGGTCGAGGTAATAAAACCCGGTCACGAGATCAATTCTGTCGCCTATTTCCCAGTCCACCCGTATTTCCTGCGAAAAGGTTTCCACTTCCGTATTCTGGTAAGGAAAGGCTTCGGCGCTGTGCAGGGGGTTGCTTGATTTTCCGTTAATGCCATCAAAATCGTAATCATACATCTCATTCTTGTAGTCCCTGTATGAGGTGATGGAATGAAATACACCAACGCCGAGGTCATAACTTATGCTCGCGGCAATTCCCCAACTGTCGCGGTCGTAATGACCATCCAGATCCTGCGATACTTCATCCAGGCTGTTGACTGCCGGAATGCCCAGGTCGCGCATCAGTTGAGATTGCCCTCCCAGAAAATCCTGCGGGATACCGAAGGAATTATCAATCATGTAATCGCCGGTAATGATAATATCCAGTTGTTCGTTTGGTATGAAGCGTAACTTGCCGCGCATGCTGGTGATGTCTTCCTTTCCAAGCATGGACCCGGTAGCCAGATTCCTGGAATAACCACCCGTATCCCTGGCTTTTGCCACCAGGCTGCCGAACACACCCTCAACAAGCTGGCCGCTGACCAGACCGGATACTTCCAGCCTCTCGTGGTTGCCTACAGTCAGGCTGGCGCGGGCGCGGAGTTCTTCATCCGGATTGCGAGTGATAAAGTGGATAATGCCGCCATTGGTGTTACGCCCGAACAATGTGCCTTGCGGGCCGCGCAGCACCTCCACCCGCTCCAGGTCCATCAGGTCGAATTCCAGCGCGGTCGTCGTGCCAAGATAGACTTCATCAATAAATACAGCGACGTTCGGGTCAGCGCCGGGATAATCATCCTGCGAAGATCCTCCCCGGATACCCAGTGGAGTAAAACTTTTCATCGGCTGTCCATAACCTACACCGGGAATCTGGGCCAGCAGGTCTGACACGTCGTCAATGCGAGACTGTTCCAGGAAAGCGCCCGCATAAACACTGACGGCAATGGGAACATCCTGCAGAGACTCCTCTTTCTTCCGGGCAGTTACCATGATTTCTTCAATAACGGAATCCTCTTCTGATTGTGCTGAAGCGTAATTAAAAGGAAGCACTAACGCACAGGCTAAAATAATGGTGAAATACTTCAGGAAAGTTCGATTATCGGCAGCCATCTCGATACCCCTCTTGAGTGGTAACAGTATTGGAAATTATTACAATCTCTACGGAAGAGTATAGATTTACCAGCCAAGGCTGTTTATATCATTTCTGTCAAAAACATTATCGATTCAGGTCTGAAAGCTGACAAAATCCTTGTCAAAAAGGAGTACATTATGATGATTATGCAAGTTCCAGGTAGCGACGTAATTCCCAGTCTGTAATGGCTTTACGATATTCCATTTCATGCTCATGCTTGTTGGCGCTGAAAAAGCGTACAAACTCCTCACCAAACCATGCCCTGGCAAACGCTGACTGGCGAAATCTCTCTATCGCGTCACTGAATGATGCCGGAAAGCGTAATTCGTCTGGCACACTGTCGAGATCTTCGTACAGATTGCCTTCTGTTTCCGCGGTAGGCTCTATCCGGTTTTCTATGCCCCACAGGCCTGTACCCAGGGTACATGCGATGGCGAGGTATGGATTTACGTCAGCCCCTGGGATACGGTTCTCCAGTCGTTGCACCTTTGGTGAACTGTTTATCACCCGCAAACTGGTCGTTCGGTTATCAACACCCCAACTGGAAGCAACCGGTGCGAAAATATCGGGCACGAAACGTTTGAATGAGTTGATATTGGGCGCCATCATCAACAAAACCTCAGGCATCCTGTATTGCATACCGCCGATAAAATAACGCATTGTTTCACTGAGATTATGCGGTTCTGACGGATCATAGAGAACCAGGTTGTCATCCTTGTCTCTCAGGGAGAGATTGATATGGCAACTCGACCCGTCGCTATGAGCATCGTAACGGGCCATAAAGCTCAACAACTTGTCATGCCGCAATGCAAATGCCTTGGCAAAGGTTTTATATATCACCGCGTTGTCCGCGGCGCGCATCCCTTCAGCATAAGCCGGAACAAGTTCGGCGAATCCCGGAGCCAATTCCCAATGCGCTACTTCAATTGGTATTCCGAGATGTTCCATGGCATCAACAAACTCGGCAAAAAACTCCGACCAGACGGTCTGCCTCATTACTCCGAGATAGTTAGAGACCGGAGTTGCCAACTCAAGGTTCTTGAAATCTTTACGATACAGGGACTCGACGGTTTCATTGAACAACCTGAATTCAAGTTCGCAGGAAAGCAAAACACGAAAGCCCATGGACTCGGCTTTTTCCATGATACGGGTACACATTACCCGCGGATCATATTCCACTCCCTCACCGGTATGCTCTATCAGGAAAAACAGGTTCCGTTCCGGTGGTTCCCAAGGCACTTCCCGGCATGATTCAATGACCACACGGGTCACACTGTCGCCGAAACCACCGCCATCGACAATGAGTCCTTCCACGGGATATATAGCATCGGTAAAGTCCACCGCAGCAAAGTTACGCGTCATGGGCAGGCCATGATCCAGACCGCTCAGCAATTTGTCCCTGGAAATGTATTTCCCCCGTAACTGCCCCGTATGATCGGTGAACCCGATCTGCACGTGCGACACGCTCCTCTCATTGAACAACTGCACGACATCCTGCTTGGTTCGAATCTGCAAATCAGGCATAGGAAAACTCGAAAAACCTACTCACTGAAGCGTGTGAGTATGTTATGGGTAATTCTTTCGGTGAAGGCGTCACGTCGTTTAAGCCCCAATGACCACAAGCACGAACCCGCATTAACCACCTCACCTTTACCGCGCCGGTAATGCACAATCATTCCGGAACTGTAACGTACCTTCCTGATATTCTCCGGGCCGTCATCGCCATACAGGGCCTTGGCAACGATACGGGCATCCTCGTCCAGCCACCAGACGTTTGACAGCGGATTACCGTGATCTTCTTCCAGTGTCACCGCCGGCGCCATGGCCAGAATTTCGATCTGGTCCACCGGTGCGCCATCTTCCCCGGTCGGATAAGGTAACCCTTCCCTGAAAGTATAGCTCAACCCATCTACTTCAAATCCGAATATTCCGGCATCAGCGCCAAACACGTCGCCATAGTAAAGGTCGGTACCGGTAAATATCCAATGGTTCGGGCGGTAAACGGTGAAACCACCGGAATGTCTCGGGGTCATCGCTCCCATACGCGCATAAAGTCCGCGTGTTCCATTCAAGCCCAGGGTGAGCGCGCCCGGCCGACCCAGTACCCTGTCATCCCATACACAGGTAAGCAGGTGCTTTTTCTCCGGGTCATCCCGTACCGGGTCCTGTTCGTGGGCCAGAAACTTGTATGAAACCTGGGTATTTCCTTCCCCTTCCAGGCGGATTTGCCAGAAAAAATTACCGCCAAACCGCGCTACGCGACCGCCTTTGTCAACATATGCATCGATGGCATCGCGCATGGGCGTTGACCAGTACTCATCATGGCCTGCGATCACTACGGCGCGATAATCATCAAGGTTCACCGTTCTAAAATGCAGATCGTGCTGCGTCATATAATCCAGTCGATAACCTTCCTTCTCGGCCCATTTAACCAGCAAACTGTCATACTCTGCATAGCTGCCGCCGACATACCATTTGGAATAACCGTTACCCATAGCCCAACTGAAAAATGGAATATCCACCGCCCAATTCGGTGGAATCTCCCGCTCATGACTGGCATGAGGCGCGCCCTCAGGTAACCGCACACAGCCCCGGTGCCAGGGGCGCTGGATAGACAGCTTCGGCGAAAAACTTCTTTGGTCTTCCCCGGCTATACCTTGATAAAAATTTGCTCCGCCCCATTCGTTATAAGCAATCCAGGTGCTGGTCGCAAACAACATCAATAACCTGGCTTTATTATTTTTGTCTCCGGAAGGACGGATAATGAAAATGTGGTGATGTTCACGCACATCACCTGCTCCATTTTCAACCCGTGAAGTTACCACGTATGGGCCTGATTGCTGCCCCTTTGGAATTTTCCAGGTATGTGCTACCGGCCAGCCTGCCCCCACTGCATATGCATTGTCCGGGGTAACTGGCATTGCGCCGGGTAATCCGGAAGCTTCATATACTTTATCGCTGACGTACCCGTCTCGTACAATCTCCAGAGAAAAAGTCTCGGCGCTGGCATAGACATGAAAATTTACTTCATCCCCCGGGGCGTAACTGATGTGATCGGTATAGGTCCAGACCTCCAGGGTATCCGGATCATTACTCGGGAATTCATACCAGTGACTGTCAGTGGCATAGTTGCCGGATTGGCCTATACGGAACCCGTATTGCTCCAGCGAGGGCGCCGTATTCAAGCCGGTTCACCTTCATCCATCGTCGCTTCCCTCCAGAGCAGGTATCTTCCATCTTTCCCTCGTTTCAGGACACCCTGGAACCGACCCTTATCAAAAATCGTTTCCCCTCCCTGTCTTGGTGTTAATGCCAAGGTAAAACGGCCATTTACGAATAGAAAATCGCCGGCTTCAACCACCACGTCATCATGTACTTCGGCAAACCTAGCATCATACTCTGCCCAGATTTTACGAAACAGTTCCCGCGCCGCAGCGCGCCCTTGCAGTGTAGGCACTCCATTGGACGTCAGGATAAAATCCTCGGCAAAATTATCCACCAAGCTCAAATCTGCGGCATTGTACGCTTCCCTTTCAGCCTTCCGGTATTCTTCAAGACCCTTGAGAGCCTCGTCAGATGCTTGTCTCATGATAGATAATGTCAGAGTGTATTATTTGTAATTCAATTTTAATTCTAAAATGGTGATAGTTGCCAGGCTATGACCAAACCGGCTATTAAATTGTCATTTAGGGACATGCCGCCAATCCGGTTGCCGCAATTAACATTGACGTTCACGCCTTAATTTTATACGTTAATCGGATTATGAGAGACCATGAATACAATATGCGTGACTACCAGGAAACGTACTCATCGTTTCAATGGGAACGTCCGGAAAAATACAATTTCGCCCGCGACGTGATTGACCGCTGGGACCCCGCAATGCCCGCCATGCTCTGGGTTGACGACGGGGGCGCCGAGATCACCAGGACGTTCGGAGAGATCGGCGAGGCGTCAAGAAGATTGTGCAACGTCCTGGCCGAAGCCGGTGTCAGGACGGGCGACACGGTTATCGTGATGCTGCCCAGGGTTATCCCCTGGTGGGAGACATTTACCGCCACGTTGCGCATGGGCGCGGTGATCTCGCCGGGCACCGTACAGCTTTCCGAAAAAGACCTGGAATACCGCATCAACGCCGCGGCGGCCACCTGCGTGGTGACAGACAGCGCCAATGCGGCCAAGGTGGATGCAGTGCTTGACAACTGCCCTACCCTGGCGGCGCGCATCATCACGGACGGCCGGCGGGAAGGCTGGATCGATTACCGGCAGGCCCTGGACGCTGCGTCACCCGTATTCGAAACCGTTGACACCGGCGCAGACGATGAAGCCATCTGTTATTTCACTTCCGGCACCACGGGCTACCCCAAGATGTGCATCCATACTCACAGCTACGCCATCGGTCACCGCATCACCGGCGAGTTATGGCTGGACCTGAAACCGGAGGACCTGCACTGGAACGTCAGCGACACCGGCTGGGGCAAGGCCGCCTACAGCAGCTATTTCGGTCCGTGGCTGTGCGGGACCACGTTGTTCATCCATCATACGAGCGGTTTTAACCCGCAGCAGACCCTGGAACTCCTGGCAAAATATCCCGTTACCACCTTTTGCGGGGCGCCGACCATCTATCGCATGCTGGTTCTGGAAGATCTCGGCCGTTACCGGTTCAAGGCGCTACGGCACTGCACCGGGGCAGGCGAACCGCTTAACCCCGAGATCATCGAAACCTGGAAAAAAGCAACCGGCCTGACCATCCGGGACGGCTACGGGCAGACCGAGTCGGTGATCCTCTGCGCGAGTTTCCCCTGTATCGAACCCAGGGCCGGTTCCATGGGCAAACCGGCGCCAGGCATCGACCTGCAGGTCATCGACGATGAAGGAAACATCGCGGGGCCGGATACGGAAGGGGATATCGCCGTGCGCATCAGACCGCAACCGCCCCAGGGGTTTTTCCGAGAGTATCGCAACGACCCCGAACGTACGGCTGCTACCCGCCGGGGCGACTGGTACGTGACCGGCGACCGCGCCTACCGGGATGAAGACGGCTATTTCTGGTTCGTCAGCCGCGCCGATGATGTAATCCTGTCGGCCGGTTACCGGATCGGCCCCTTTGAAGTGGAAAGCGCCCTGATTGAACACCCGGCCGTCGCCGAGTCGGCGGTGGTGTCCAGCCCGGATAAAACCCGCGGCGAGGTGGTCAAGGCTTTCGTGGTGCTGGCTCCCGGCCATGCCGCATCCGCTGAATTGAAGCAGGAACTCCAGGACCATGTAAAACGGGTGACGGCGCCCTACAAGTACCCGCGCAGGATAGATTTCATCGATACCCTGCCCAAGACGGTCAGCGGCAAGATCCGCAGGGTGGAGTTGCGCGAGGGGGAGTGGCGCAATTAATTGCTGCTTGTGGCATCCAGAATAAATGCGAGTTCCAGTGGGCGACTTAGCTGAGGCGCATGATCCGTATCTAAAGTGAAAATGCTGTCGCAAGAAGTTAATTCCTGCATTTTTCGCTGATAGGTTTTGCCACTAAAATTTACGCAAGCCAATAACCTTGGTGGTTCGGCTGACAATGAACAATGACTGTCTGTTATTTAAACTGCAAATATATCGCGGCCAATGAGTTCCCGCATAATTTCCGAAGAGCCTCCTGCGATACGTCGAACTCTGGCGTCAATATATGCGCGCGCGACTGGATATTCCAACATATATCCATAACCTCCAAAAAATTGAAGGCACTCGTCAACCGCTTTGCATTGTAATTCTGAACACAGCATCTTCACTTTTGCGGCTGTTACCTCTGTTAAATCACCCTGCATATACCACTTAATACATTGATCTACGAAAACTCGCATTGCCAAAGCTTGTGCGCTAAGTTCCGCCAATTTGAAGCGAGTATTCTGAAAATCACAAATCTTCGTACCAAAAGCTTGACGTTCCTTCGTATATTCAACCGTCCATTCAATCACGGCTTCTACAACAGAGATTGCCGAAACAGCAATCGCCAAACGTTCCTGAGCCAGCTTGAACCTAACCATTCTAAAGCCGTCCCCCTCTTCGCCGATAAGGTTTGACTGTGGAACACGCAAATCGTTGAAATACAACTCTGATGTGTCCTGCGCTTTAAGGCCTATTTTTTCCAGGTTACGGCCACGTTCGAAACCTTTCCTATCTGTTTCGACAATAATAAAACTCATTCCCTTGGCGCCAGCAGTTGGATCAGTCTTACATGCAAGAATAACAATATCAGCCAACTGACCATTAGAGATGTACAACTTTTGTCCATTGATCACATAGTCATTCCCATCTTTTAATGCTTTTGTACGCATTGCCTTTAGATCACTGCCACAAGCTGGTTCAGTCAGTCCTAATGCAGCGATGCATTCTCCAGACACCAGTTTGGGTAACCATTTCTTTTTTTGCTCTTCTGATCCGAATGTCTCAATGTACGGAGCGGCCATTTCAGAATGAACGGCGAAACCAGGCCCAGTCACACCAGCTCTGGATAACTCTTCAGTAATGACAACACTGTATAAAAAGTCTGCATTTAACCCACCATATTCTTCCGCGACATCTACGCACAACAGCCCAAACTCACCTGCTTTCCGCCAAATGTCCCGAGTGACCATCCCCTGCTTTTCCCATTCTTCATGGTATGGTGTGATCTCATTCTCAATAAACCGCCTCACATTGTCGCGAAACAACTCATGCTCATCAGAGAAGATCTCTCTTTTCACTGTTAACGTCATCCTGGGGTAATTGTAGTAACAAAATGATAATATTATTGCTTACTGTAAGCAAGCATACTTTATTTATGTCGCTATAAACTCAACTGGATAGATATCATGCTAAGAAATAGGGGTTAGGCGGGGTTAAAGTTTGAGAAATACCCAGTCGGTCTCACGTCCAACCATGACTTTACCCGCGGATTCATATCGAGTAGTAGAAGTAAAAGCGTGCTGCGTAAGTGTTCGCACATCCCGGTGATATCGCTCAAAAGGTTGTGTCCTGTGTATACCAGAACCCCCAACTACGGCATATATCAAATCAAGCGCTTCGCTAGCAGATTGAGTACCAAAACATGAAGCCAATTGCAACGCTACTTTGAGTTCGTCTGAAGTCCGCTTACCGCGAAGGGCTTCTTGCCAAATATCGTCTATTGCCTGATGTAAATACAGTCTAGCTGCAACGATTTTTGACTTCGCCTCCGCTAATTGCGCCTGGGCTACCGGTCTGTCACCGACTGTACTGCGCATAAATGCAGGTGTTTTCGTTGACGCAAGGTCCAGAGCCTTATTCAACGCATTATTCGCACTCGATAAGCAAACAACAGACACAAAAGGTGTCGCGACAATTGGGCCACATCGATATAATGGTCCATCATAAGGTGCATTCAAACTATCTAACGGTCCAAGGATATGGGTATATCTCTCTTCTACAAAAACATCTGAAATTTTGACGTCGTGACTGCCTGTACCGCGCATACCAAGTGTGTGCCAATTATCCTGAATTTCAACATCATCAGGATGATAAAGAATACGTAAGGGAATGGGCTTCCCATTTTTATCTTTTTTGATGTCGTCGCCTTCATATATTAAGGCCGAGCCAGCAATTCGGGTGGCAAAATCACATCCACTTGCATAGGAGATTTGTCCACTCACCCTGTATCCCCCTTCCACTTTTATCGCTTTGCCCGGCGGGTTAGGTGAGCCGGCTGGAATAGCTAGCGGATCGCCATATAACTCTTCGGCAACATCCGGTGCCAGATACGCACCTGCCAGCAACGGACCGTTTGCATTGGGTACGGCCCACCCCACAGCGCTATCAATGTCAGACAAAGCCTCAAATATTTGATAGGAGCCAGGTAAATCAACTTCCAAGCCACCCAACTTTTTTGGGGTCCACATTCTAAAAAAACCAGCATCACGGAGAGCGTCTATTACCGGCCTGGATATCGTCCGATTACGCTCAGCATCATCGGCATACTCTAAAATAATGGGTTCAATTTCTGTGAGCTTTGGTAATAAATGATCTGCGTCACTGTTAGCTTTGTAAGCGGTCATAACAATTCCCAGAATAATAATATGCGTAATAATTATTGACAATAATATATGTAACTCTACAGTTATTTAGTTATTTTGTAAATTTTGCGAAATATTATCAGACTCAAAAGTCTACTGGGTCTAACGCTAAAATCGGTGATAAAAGGGTGTCCTGGTTAGGCTTGGAAATATAAGGTCTTAGGAAGGTACGTGCATACTCTTTCGTGAGTATGCCAAGTATCGTTTTACAGTGAACTAAATATGGACTTGGTTTCCAAAAAGGCCTCCATGCCCTCTTCGCCCATCTCACGACCCCAGCCAGACTGTTTGAGCCCACCCGCAGGCATTCCGGGGTCACCGACACCAGGGCTATTGACCCAGACAATACCAGAAGACATTTTCTGTGCGAAGCGTTGTGCTGTTTGAAAGTCCTGAGTCCAGATGCTACCAGCTAAGCCATAATCGGAATCGTTGGCCATCTTCATTGCCTCATCAAAAGTATCAAACTGAGTAATTACAAGTACTGGCCCAAAAATCTCGTCGGTAACAACTTCAGCATCAACTGGTGGATTGAGAAATATGGTTGGCTCGACATAATAGCCACTGCTTTCCACTCTGTTGCCGCCTGTGGCAAGCTCAATTCCGCTATCTATGGCTCGATTTACAATACCCATTACCCGTTCATAGTGCCTCTGAGATATAAGGGGACCGAGTTGTGTTTCAGGGTCTGAAGGTGAGCCAATCTTCAAGGACTTGGCAAAGGCTGTTATGCCGTCAACAACCTGCTGGTAGGCTTTTTTGTGGACATAGAGCCGGGACCCTGCAACACAGACCTGTCCTGAGTGAAAGAAAATGGACATGGCTGCGGCGGGGATTGCTACGTCCAAGTCGGCATCGTCCATAATAATAACCGGTGATTTGCCGCCGAGTTCGAGTGAGACTTTTTTCATGTTGCCAGCAGCAGCACTGATGATGGATTTGCCCACATTGGTTGAGCCGGTAAAGCTCACTTTGTCGACATCCGGGTGTTCAGCCAGTGCTGCACCTGTTTCAATGCCTAAGCCTGTCACTACATTAATAACGCCTTTGGGTACGCCTGCTTTTTCAAAAACACGCACTATCCGTAGTGCGGTTAGTGGAGTTTCTTCTGAAGGCTTAACAACGCATGAGCAGCCAGCAGCCAGTGCAGCTACGAGTTTTTGAATAAGCAGGTTCGTTGGGAAGTTCCAGGGTACAATCAATGCCGCTACGCCAACGGGCTGTTTTATTGTATAGGAGCGAGTTCTACCCATATCGGAGACAGTCTCTTGTGCTTTCCCGTATATTTTGGTAACAAGCCCTGCGTAATAGCGAATGATCTCTGCACCAAAAGCAGCGGATTGTCTGGCTGTAGCTAACAGCATGCCGTTATTCAGTGACTCCAGTTCAGCAATGTTGTCTAGCTCTTCTTCCAGGATTTCAGCAGCGCGCCAGAGTATTTTTTGCCTCTGGCTATTGCTCATATCACGCCAGGTCCCATTTTCAAAGGTGCGCCTTGCTACAGCTACTGCAACATCAACATCGGCTTTTTCGCCAGCGGGGGCTGTGCCAATTATTTCGCCATTAGCCGGGTTTATCAGGTTAATAGTTTTTCCCGAAATGGCGGCAACAGGGTTGCCGTCAATATACATGAGTTGATCGCCTGCGCCTGTTAGTGTCGACGAAGGAATCGTTTCCTGATCTTGCACAGGTTTTCTCTCTATCTCTATATGTGGCTGTATTCTGTGTTAATTGGTGGGCATACGGAGTATAGGTTTAATGGTGGTGCCATCTTCCTGATCCTGCAGAGCCTGGTTAATATCAGCAAACTCGTAATAGCGCACTAGTTTTTCTAGTGGAAACTTGCCTTCTATGATTAGGTCGACCAGTTCAGGTATGAATGTTTTAGGTACACCATTCCCCATACAAATACTATGTACACTAATGTATTTTGTCATTAGCGTCATAAATGGTAGAGAGAGTATGGCATCTGGTTTGTTTATTGCTATAAGAGCAATTTTACCCCCTGAGGCCAGAGCATCTAATGCCGGAACGATAATTTCAGTTATGCCGGTTGTATCGACGACGTGGTCTACACCGTCAGCAACAATATTTTTAATGGCTTGCGTTGTGTCTTCTTCAGCTTTGGGGTCTATAACATGGGTTGCTCCAACCTCCAAGGCAATTTCCCTACGAGTAGAATTCGGCTCAATAACGATAATATTACTGCAACCCACAACAACTGCAGCCATCACTGCTGCAAGCCCAACTCCACCAGCCCCGTGTACTGCAATGGCATCATTGGCCTGCGGTTTAAGTGTGTTTAAAACAGCTCCTGCACCTGTTTGAATGCCACAGCCTAGAGGACCAAGTAGCTCGAGGGGAGCATCGTCTCTTACTTTCACGACGTTACGTTCATTGGCAACACTGTGTGTGGCAAAAGAAGACTGCCCCAGAAAGTGTGCAGATACTTCGTCGTTTTCCGTACTGCCTACCAGTGCTGTGCTGCCATCAGCACGCCGCCCAGTCATATTATTGGCTATATTGTCAGTGCAAAATGCAGGCTTACCCTGTATGCAGTTTTTGCATTTGCCGCAGGGCAGAAAGCTAATAACTACATGATACCCAGGCTTTATTGCGGATACTTTTGCACCGACTTTTTCTACGACACCGGCGCCTTCATGGCCCAACACAACAGGCCGGGGGAGTGGGAAGGAACCACTTCTGCAACTTAAGGGAACCTCTATAAATAGACCATTTCAGGTCTGATCAGGTTCTTTTTCAATATATTTATATGTGGTAAGGTGATCAGGGCCTTCAATCATCTCGCCAGCGCCCTCATCGCGCCGTTTTATGACCCTCAGGGGTCGTTCTGACACCGTTTTCTGCCCGTTCTCCGTCAAGCAGGCGCACTGACCCCTTGCAGGTAACACAATCGTCGCATGTTATACACCAGGTTCATCATGCCGATGGCCAGGGCACTGCGCTTGAGCCCGATGCAGCGTATCAGCTTGGTCCGGGTCGCGCACTGCGCCCCGAACACGTGCTCCACCCGCACCCGTATTTTTGCCCTGCTGCGGTTGCCCTGCTTCTCCCGGTCCGTCAACGGCTGGTTGCGGCTGCCCTTGCGCTGAATGTGACTGCGGTAGTTCTTCTCCCGCAAACGTGCCTCCTGCTCCCTGGAACGGTACGCGCTGTCCGCCCAGATGGCTTTGCTGGTATTGTCCTCATCCAACAGCTTATCGAGCAGTTGCGAGTCATGCACGTTGGCCGGCGTCACCGCAAAGCTGCGTATCAGCTTGTGCTCATGGTCCGCGTTCACGTGGTTCTTGTACCCGTAATGATTCTTGCCGTGTTTCTTCGTCCAGCGCGCCTCCACGTCCTTCTGGCGCCGTTTGGGCTTGGCTTGCTCCTCGTCCCACTCGGCCGGTACCTCCCCGGCCTTGAGCTTTGCATTCTCCTCGCGCGTGTTGCGCTGCACCGGCGCCGGCACCAGCGAGGCATCCACCAACTGCCCCTTGCGCGCCCGGTACCCCAGGCCCTGCAACTGCCCGGTAAAGTGGGTAAACAACTTATCCATCAACCCCCGCTGCACCAACTGCTCCCGAAACGCCCAGAACGTCTTCGCATCCGGCGCCCTGTGCACATTGTCCAACCCCATGAAACGCTGGAAACTGCGCCGGTCCTCAACCTGGTATTCCAACTGCTCATCGCTCAAGCCGTATAAATGCTGTATCACCAGCCCCTTGAACATCAGCACCTCGTCCCGGCGCGGGGCGCCCGCATTGCTCTTGCGTTCGGTGGGCCGGATGCGTGCCAATAACGGACGGAATGATTCCCAGTCCACCACCTGGCCCAACTGCGCC
This sequence comes from Gammaproteobacteria bacterium, assembly GCA_965220815.1. GTDB lineage: Bacteria > Pseudomonadota > Gammaproteobacteria > Eutrophobiales > Eutrophobiaceae > JAAXHV01. The sequence goes on along the minus strand of OZ244846.1, from coordinate 2,904,043 downwards.
AGCGGGTCTTTCAGCTTCGTCAAACGGGCGTCCTGCAAGTCAAAAAAGGAACCGAACAGGTCTTGGGTCTTCTTCATGGCAGCACCTTCAAACAGGAAAATGTGAGTTGAAATCAGTGACCCGTATTATATCATTGTGCTGAATTAATAGAGGTTCCTTTAAGTCAGTATGACAAATGCCTGTGGCAACAAGCTTTACCAGCACTTCATCATCGCGAAACTCTTGTACATGCAATGTTTCTATTTTTGCTTCGTTAGATTCGCCGCGGAAAACCGCGGCTTGAATGGTGTTAGACATGATGTTTTGCTTGTGCTTAGGTATGGTTACTTTGCTTCAGGTGTGTAGGTTATAGGCATGTGTTCAATTGCATCAAGGAGAATGCTGCGGAGCCTTTCTGGCTTCCCAGCCTGAGCAAAGTCTGGAATACGTGTCACAATTTCTTTCAAAAATATATTCAGTTGGAGGACGGCCAGTCTTGCGCCCAGACAAACGTGTGGGCCAGTGCCAAATGACAGGTGCTTACTTGCATTTTCTCGGGTAATATCAAATTTATCCGGCTCTGGAAATACCTCCGGGTCGCGGTTGGCGGCAGGGTAGGACAGCAGGATTTTGTCCCCTCTGTGTAACTCCTTGCCTCTCAGTGTCGTGTCTTTTGTAACCGTGCGCCTGAAGTGCACAATAGGCGCTGCAAAGCGGAGTACTTCGTCAATGGCACCAGGCAGGTAACGATCAATGTCTGAGAGTAGTAATTTGTACTGGTCTGGGTATCGGCACATTAAATCAATAAAGTTGGTTGCCGTTGACCGTGTGGTTTCGTGACCAGCCACAGAAAAGGCCACAAAATACATATTGATCTGATCTTGCGTTAGAGGCTCGCCATCAATTTCCGCTCTAACAAGGACGCTTAAGAGGGAATCATCAGGGTTTTGCCTTTTCTCTTCAGAGAGCCGCTCAGAAATGACAAATATCTCTTGTATGGGGGTTGCTCCAGTCTCTCCCCGCATTTCATAGTCCGCGTGTGCGTTGCCAAGCCTAACCAGCTCGTCGCGGTATTCACTCGGTATTCCCATGAGGGCACAGAAGGTATAAGCAGGAAGCTTGGATGCTGCATCGAAGACGAATTCACACTCGCCTTTATCGGCGATAGAGTCGACAATCTCTTTTGCCTTGCTGGTGATTTCAGGTGCAAATTCAGCCAGGGGCCTAGGCATGAAATAGGGGATGGCCAGCCGTTTGATTTTGGTATGATTTGGGGGGTCCATGCTCAGGATCGCTTCCCGCTCTATAGCCAGCGCTTCTGGTGACAAATCGTGTATCATTGCTCCAGCCATAGCTGAAGAGTAGGTTTCCGTATCTCTTTCTACTTGATAAATATCGTTATAGCGAGTGAGGACATACATGCCCTTGCTGATTACATAGCCTGGAATACCGGATTTATAGTCAGGATTAGGGTCAATCCATTTTAAGGGCTCTGATTCGCGCCATTCTGCAAATAAGGCATAAGGTGGTCCGCCCAGTGCCGGCATTAGTTCGGGGTCAATAATGGTTGTTATGTCATTCATCTGTAAATCCTCTATCAGGCTTATTTTCAGATATAACAGCTCCTAGATTGATGTATTGCGGATTATAATAGATTATATATCTACTGTATATGACAATTATTGACTTAATTTGTAAATTTTGCGTATTTTTTGATTATAATTTAAACGAGTAAAAACAATGAGTTATGCAAAAATAAAAACTACCCATGTGGGAAGCCTACCACGACCACAATGGTTTCTGGATACGTGGAAGTATTCAGAAGATGAAACTAGCGACGAGGAATTGGACGATCTTAAACGTGCTATAAAAGAAATAGTCGATAAACAGGCCAATCTTGGCTTGGATATTATTAATGATGGGGAAATGTCCAAGCCAACTTATGCAACCTATATCACTTCAAGGCTCAATGGATTTTCTTCTGGTGATCCAGAAAAAATTGATCCAAATGCAATCATGTTGGCAGATCTTGGGGAATATCCTGAAGTTATCCAAAGAATGATTGAAAACGGGGCAGTCGATCCAAAAGAACCCAGATTAAGTTGCACAGACACAGTCAGCCCAGGTGCAAATAGTCAGGATAAGGTAGAACAAGATTTGAATTGTCTTCAATCTGCCTTGCAAGATTATCCTGAGTGTCAGGGATTCATGAGTGCAGCGTCTCCGGGTGTAATTTCTGTATTTCAACAAAACCAATTCTATGAAACTCGAGATGAATATCTTGAGGATATCGCCGATGCAATGCGATTTGAATATGAAGCTATTGCTAATGCCGGTCTTATTTTACAACTCGATTGTCCTGATCTGGCAATGAATCGACATTTAGAATATTCCGACTCAAGTGATGATGAGTTTTTAAAATCCATAGCACGAAATATTGAAGTACTTAACCATGCAACAAGAAATATTCCAGCTGAAAAGATGAGAATGCATGTGTGTTGGGGTAATTATGAAGGGCCGCACCATCGAGATATTCCATTAGAAAAAATTATTGCTACTGTTCTCAAAGCCAGACCTGCTGGGCTATTGCTGGAGGGTGCGAATCCCCGTCACGCTCACGAAGCAGACGTGTTTGCTGACTTTACATTCCCGGATGATAAATATTTGGTGCCAGGCGTAATTGATACCTGTTCAAATTACGTTGAACATCCGGAGCTCGTTGCAAATAGGATTATTGATTACGCACAGCATGTTGGTAGAGAGCAAGTTATCGCTGGAACAGACTGTGGATTTGCAACTTATGCGAAATCTCCCGCCGTATTCCCGAGAATTGCTGAGGCGAAATTAGCTTCCTTGGTAGAAGGTGCCGAAATAGCGAGTAAAAAATTATTCGGTTAATTTGAAACTAAGAATTATTTTTTTGAGAAATTGGCGTCCAAAAATCTGATTAAGTTCTCAATGCCCTCGCCGGCCTCTTGAAAAATTGAATCCATTTGGATGAAACCATGTGGAATATCGTCAAAATATACTTCATCACACACGATTCCACATGATTTCAGTTTGTCCGCCATAATTTGAGAATCAGCGATAAGGGGATCTGCCATTCCGCAAATAAGACAAGTCGGTGGCAATACTTCAGCTTTTAACATCGGATTGTAGCGCCAATCATTCACCATAGACTGATATTCATTAGTTCCAATGTACGCATCGAGTAACAGTTTCGGAACCGGCCCATGCTCTTCATAAACTGCCAGATCGGGAGGCAAAAGAACTGCATAAATGAGTCCCAAGGCTGCAATCTGTAGGCTTTTTGACTCTGAGAATTGTATCGCCGCGCCAGCAGCAATATTACCCCCGGCTGAATCGCCGGCCAGGGCAATTTTACCAGCCTCACCATTATAATTTTGTGCGTTCTCAACTACCCATTCAATCGCTCTACAACAATCATCGAAGCCAGCGGGAAAAGGATTTTCTGGCGCAAGCCGATAATTGACACTAAAGGTAAGATAACCACAAGCTGCGAACCGCCTGCAAACATGATCGTAGCTCTTGGAACTTCCAAAGATAAAGCCGCCCCCATGCAGATAAACCAGCACCGGGAAGGGTCCGTCCCCTTCCGGTGTATGAATATCGAGGTTTAAGTCCTCCATATCAGCATATGCAACGGCTTCGATCACATTTCCTGCATTAGGGAATGATGATTTTTGAGCAAGATTGAGAAAAAGGGTATCCATCACTTTACGAATCTGAGCAGCTGATTGAGGTGCATGTTCTATCAACTCTTCCAGACAAGGATCTCGCTGTAATTTCATGAAATTTTCCCTATTTTTCAATGATATATAGTCTTTTGAATTAACTTAAGTAAATTACTCGAACAGTGGACATGCATGATCTTTAACATCTAACTACTTAAGTGTTTTCCAATACTGGAATGAGCCTGTAGAGAGAGAGATTCTGCCCCGATCTCAAGCCCGTTTGTATTCCTGTTCATGAATGGTTGTAAAGAGTGCCCGGCGCGCCTGCTGCAAGGCATCGGCCGCCGCGTTGTCGCTGATCCGGTAAGCGACCTTGTCCAGTATGTCAAAGCTTAACCCCGGTTTCAAATACCGCTGCGCATCGTCCAGGGACTTGAGTTTCTCATAGGGGGTCATGAGGGACTCGTAGGGGTAGCGTTTGCGCTGTCTCCCCTTCTTGTCGGTGACGGTGACCGGAAACAGGCAGGGCCGGTGGTAGTTGACGTAGGGGTTGAGGTGTTGGCGGTGGAACGCGTTCAACGGGCCGGCCCAGCGCCGCGGGATGTGGGCGTGGCCCAGGAGCTTGCGCACCACGTGGCCGTTCTTGCATTCCACCAGGGCGTTGTCGTTGCTGTGCCGGGGCCGGGACTTGGTCAGCTCGATGCGCAGCTTCTCCAGCAGTTTGGCGACCTGTTTGTTGATATATTCCGAGCCGTTGTCGGCATGGAACCCCAGGACCACGAACGGGAAGGCCTCCAGCAGGTGTTCCAGCGCCGGGATGAGGTAGACCTCACTGATGCGTTCGACGCTGACCACCACCTCGAACTGGGTGACCTCATCCACCGCATTGACGTGATAGACGCCTTTTTCACCGTCTAAATCGCCCTGGTGCACCGTATCGATGCGGATATAACCGGGTTGCCCGTCCGGCTGCGGCTTGCGCCGCTCGCCGATGGGCAGGGTCACCGGACGGGTTTTATCCACCGTGTGGCGCGCCCGCCGATAGGTCTGGGATTGCCGTAGATTGTACAGGTGGGACACCGAGATGCCGGCCAGACGCTCATACTCGGTCTGACCGAAGACCTCAAAGGCCCGCTCACAGAGCTTCTTCAGGGCCGGCCCGTTGGGCGTGTTATGGCGCTCGTCCATGGCCGCCAGCAGGCGCATATCCGCCTTCGTGTAGCGCCGGGCAAAGCCCTGTGCCGTACAGTGCCGCGGCGCCAGCTCGCCGGTCTCCCGGTAGCGTTTGACCAGCCGCTTCACCTGCGCCCGGGAATACCCGCTCACCTTCATCAGGTAACGCAGCAGCGTCCCTTTGTCCTTCTTGTTGCAGCCCGGATAATCAAACTTCACCAGGGTGCGCCGCACCCAGTCATACCGGCTCCGCTTGTCACCGGCCACCTCAAAGGCCACCCGTTGGGTGCCCGCCAGAAAGGCGCGCACCTGGTCGATACTCGTTAACTCGTTTGCGTTCATGATCGTTTTCATCCTCGTATCATGAACAGAAAGACAGATTATTTCAGGCTCATTTCATGGTGGAATCACGTCCGCCCTTCAGGCTCATTTCATATTGGAAAATACTACTTATAGATTATATTTCGCATATATAGTATAATGCGTAGGGATTATATAAAAACATTAGGCATTTTTATAATATTTTGCATTTTTACCGCATTTCTAATGAAAATCAGTGTTTGAAAACAAACCGATTTATAAAACTCAATTTAACCAAGAAGAAACAAATATGCACGACTTACTAGTAAAAAACGGGACTTTAATCGATGGCACAGGTAGACAAAGTCGACCGGCAGAAATCGCAGTGAAAGATGGGCTGATCGTAAAAGTTGAAGAAAAGATAACTGAAAATGCAAAACATACAATAAACGCGGATGGCGCAATCGTGACACCTGGATTTGTGGATATCCATACCCATTATGATGGCCAAGCCACCTGGGACGATGCCTTGGAGCCTTCATCTAGTCACGGCGTAACAACCGTGGTTATGGGTAATTGTGGGGTCGGGTTTGCGCCCCTGAAACGCGGCACGGAAAATGAACTAATCGAGTTAATGGAAGGTGTAGAAGATATTCCAGGAACCGCATTACATGAAGGTATTGATTTTACCTGGGAAACATTTCCCGAATATCTTGATGCTCTGGACAGCAAACGATGGTCCATGGATGTTGCCACACAACTTCCGCATGGTGCCTTACGTGTTTTTACCATGGGTCAGCGCGGTACAAACAACGAGCCAGCAAATGAGTCTGATGTCAAAGCCATGGCTAAAGCCGCTGCTGAAGCCATGGAGGCAGGAGCGCTTGGTTTCTCTTCATCACGAATTCTTGGACATATGTCATTAGGTGGTCAACCTGTACCCGGCACATTTGCGCATGAAGATGAGTTGTTTGCAATCGCCGAGGCAATGACTCCCTACGGTACAGTATTTGAAGTTGTCCCTGGAGGCTCTACAGGTCGTGGTGGTTTGGGTGTGCCTGAAGAATGGAAGGAAACCGGGTGGCAGGAAAAGATCTTGAAGCAAGAATTAATCTGGATGAACCGACTGTCAGTCGAATGCAAACTCCCAGTAACATATTTTTTAATTGAATATCTGGAAAACCCAAATGCTTGGCGAGATGCATTTAGCTTTACCTCTCAAGCAAACAGTAATGGTGCCAGACTCCGTCCTCAGGTTGGCACGAGACCAGCTGGCGCCGTGCTATCTTGGCAAACTTATCATCCCTTTGCTCGGCGACCAACTTACCTGAAAATTGCTGATTTACCCTGGGAACAACAGTATCGTGAATTATGTAAGACGGAAATTCGGGCTGCAATATTAGCAGAACGTGATCTCGAATCGCTATCACATACCACAAACGAGAATTTACACACACTGATACAAATGTATCCAGATCGAGTATTCATTCTTGATTATCCAGTTAATTATGAACAACCCACTGAACAATCACTTGCTGGACTTTCAAAAGCATCGGGAAATAGCGTCGAATCTCTTTTTTATGATAATTTAATGAAAAACGAAGGTAACTCAGCCTTAATTTTGTTAGCCAATTATCTTGGGGGGAACAGTGATTCATTTTATACCATGCTATCTGATCCTCATTCTGTCATAGGTTTGGCTGATGCGGGAGCTCATTGTAAATTTATTTGTGATGCATCTTGTACTTCATGGCTACTAACGCATTGGGCAAGAGATAGAGCTACTGAGCGACTATCACTTGAATACGCGATTAAAAAACATACTTCAGATTGCGCTGAACTCTATGGCCTATCCGATCGAGGGACACTTGAAGTCGGCAAACGGGCTGACTTAAATGTGATAGATTTCGATAATCTCAAAATAGATCCACCATATTTAGTACATGATTTACCAGCTGGCGGCGCACGATTTCTACAAAAAGCGCATGGATATATGGCAACTATCGTTAATGGCACCGTGACACGAGAACAGGACGAAGATACAAGTGAACGACCGGGTAGGCTTATTCGTGGCAGACGATAGTTCTCCAGAATATTTCCAAGAAGACGTGAATGTCAGTGAGAGAGCAATACAACCACTTCATTAACGGAGAATTCCGCCCCCCAGACTCAGGAGAATATCGTGAATCATCTTCTCCGGTTAACCTCAGCGGTGTGACCCAAATTGCCGATGGTAATAAAAAGGATGCAGCTGATGCTATTGAGTCGGCTGCGATAGCTTTTTCAGAATGGCGCGATCGCAAACCGGTAGAACGAGGAAGAGTACTCTATGATATCGCAGCAGCATTGCGTGAACAAAAGAAAAAGTTGGCTGAAATAGAAAGTGCTGAAACTGGTAAACCACTTTTGCAGTCACCATTTGAAATTGAGGGAGCGGCCGCATATTTTGAATATTATGGTGGACTTGTAAACGTCACTGCTGGTGAAGTTGTCGATGTGGGAACGGGTTACCATACCTATACACGACGTGAACCATTTGGCGTCGTCGGCGTTATTACACCGTGGAACGCCCCTCTGAATCAAGCAGCCAGAGCCATAGCGCCAGCAATCGCCATGGGCAACACCATTGTCGCCAAGCCTAGTGAGTTTACTTCTGCCACTACAACGGAATTTGCCGCAATTGCCCACGAGTGTGGGCTACCAGCTGGCGTGATCAATGTTGTTCTAGGTAATGGTCCCAATGTTGGTGCTGAAATTGTACGCAGTCCGTTAGTCCGAAAAATCGCGTTCACAGGATCATTAAGAGCGGGTAGAGAGATTGGTACGGTTGCAGCAGAACGTGTCATTCCTGTAACGCTGGAACTTGGCGGCAAATCCGCCAATATAATATTTGATGATGCGAATTTAAGCGAAGCTATTCCTGGATCTGTCAGGGCATTTGTGGCAAATACTGGACAAGTCTGTATGGCAGGAACCCGATTACTTGTTCAAGAATCTGTTATTGATAGTGTCATAGAAGGATTGATAAACGCTGTTGGTGAAATAGAGGCAGGCACGCATATTGGCCCTTTGATAACAAAAGCTCAATTCGAGAAAGTTACAGACTATTTTAATATAGCTCGTGATGAAAGCCTTCAATTATTAGTTGGGGGTGGCCCCATAACCCATCCTGATGGAGGTTATTTTGTCCCCCCAACTATCTATAAATTAGAAAATAAAGAATCGAGACTGTATAAAGAAGAAATATTTGGTCCCGTCTTAGTAATATTACCGTTTAAAGATGAAGTTGAGGCAATTGAATTGGCCAATGATACAGAATACGGACTGGTTTCCGGATTGTGGACTAGTAATGTTTCAAGGGCCCACCGTGTAGCTGCACAACTGGAATCGGGACAGGTCTTTGTCAATGAATGGGTAATGGGAGGTGTTGAAACACCTTTTGGCGGTTACAAGCAAAGTGGTATTGGACGCGAAAAAGGAATTGAAGCTTTACACCATTATACGCAACTGAAGAGCGTTATTGTCAAACTTTAGTAATTATTCGTCGATTACCTGTGCGATAAGACCGTTGAGTTCTTCAGTAATTGTTACCTGGCAGCCAAGTCGGCTGCATTCACTCACGTTTTCCAAACACTCTAACATACTCGCTTCCACCTCGTTGGGCTTACCGACGATATCAATCCACTTATCATGGAGCTCGACATGGCAAGTGCCGCAACTGCAGACGCCGCCACACTCGCCAATGATGCCCTGTACTCCATTTGCCGTAGCGGCTTCCATTAGCGTTTTTCCAGGCATTGCATCGGTTTTAATAGATTCCCCGGCCGCTGTGATAAAGGTTATTTTGATGATAACAAATACTCCTTACTTCGCTTGTTGTTATCGGCTTCGTTGATCTTGCTGGGCATGCCCGCTTAATGCGTATAACACAAGAAACTGAGACAACTAACTAACGGCGTTGACGTGCTGCTGTCATATTGCAGAATATTGCCAGGGTAATCAGTATTATTGAGAGTGCTTATAAATGTTTTTTGCTGTCAGACGGTCATCCAACCGGGCTTGCTATTGTTGCTTGGAATAGTCGCGCTCGGCAATAATAACTGTGTCCAGGTAATCGTGCTTAATTTGCGCCATTGTCGGCAATATGCTGATGTCGTTAATGCCCTTTAATGGGTGAAAATTTTTCGCGATCAGGTCCAGGGCCTGTTGCTGATTGTCCGCGTGAATATAGCCCATAACATTGTATCGACCACTGGAGGTCACAAGGTAAGTAACCTCATCGAGTTTTTCTGCAACTTGTAGCAATTTTTCAACTTGATTCGGGACGATGTTGATACGGAAAAATCCACTGAACATCTTACCTAAGCTTTCGTTATCAACGATAAGATCAAAACGAACCAAGTTCTTATCCTGGAGACGTTTAAGGCGTTGTCGGACTGCGCCTTCGGATATATTGAGCTTTCGAGCGGCCTCGCGGTTACTTTGCCTTCCATCTTCCTGAAAGGTCTTAGTAATGGCTTCGTCTAATTCGTCCATTGCCATCTTAAACCTTTAGATTCCCATGTCCCATTTTCGATTTCCTGATATTTAATACTGTGTGAGTTTCGATTGCGCTAATTCCGCGTGTAGTTGCGATATCAATATTGAGAATCCTAGTCAATTCATGGCGATCTTTGCAATTGATAACAAGCACAATCTCGGGTTTTCCCAAGGTAATGGAAACAGCGTTAACCGCGTCTATCATGGCCAGGTCCTTTGCTACCCCATCGACGGTGCGTCCACTTACCGAGACATCTACATAGGCTTGAAAGTCAAATCCGGCGTAATGGAAATCACGTCTTAGCACGACGCACATGACATTTTCGTCTCGCATTTGGCGCAGGCGGTTGGCAACTGTCGCTTCCACGATGCCAACTTTCCTGGCTATGGCATTATTGGGTGTACGAGGATCTTTTTTCAGAATGTCGAGAATTTGTTTAGATTTAGAGTCTATTGTGCTCATGTTCAGCATTATAATACTTTGATGGGTGAGTATCATTATTTTCCTTCAACATTAGCAGAAGGTGCGATATGTTCCTTAGCTGATGTGGGTTAAAATTCGATACGAACCTTGGTTCAACCCTGAGTACAAATAGTGGAGCAGTACCAGATATCTAGCGTATTTTAGCCTGGGCAGTAAAAAAAATAGGCTAAGACCCCGTGGAGGAAATAGTTATGCAATTTAGTTTCTGGCCGCATCCGGCGAAAACTTACAGTGAGGCACTTGAACTGTGTCGACATGTTGAACAAACAGGCTGGGATGGCTTTTGGTATTCAGATCATTTTATGCCCGACGCAGATAATACTGATGTCCCCTGGCCTGAAGCCTGGACCACGCTCAGTGCATTGGGGGCTTCTGTGCCGCGCATACGGATTGGAACTCTAGTGACAGCAAATACCTATCGCCATCCGGCAGTATTAGCCAAGATGGTTGCTACGCTGGATCACATCACCGGGGGCCGCGTCGTATTCGGCCTTGGTGGTGGTTGGCAGGAAAACGAACACCGCCAATACGGCATTGTGTTCGGTACTGTCAATGAGCGCCTGCAACGGTTGGAAGAATCATGCCAGGTTATCAAGGCCTTGTTTGCGCCCGGCAAAGCAAGCTTTGATGGGCGTTATTTTCAACTTAATAATGCCAGTTTCGAGCCCAAACCCTTGCAACAGCCTCTACCGCTGCTCATTGGCGGCGGTGGTGAAAAGGTGACCCTAAAAATTGTAGCCAAGTACGCCAATGAATGGAACGTTTGGGGTGACCCTGGCGTGCTTCGCCGTAAAATGGAAATTCTTGATGGTTACTGTGCAGAGATTGGCCGAGATCCATCTGAAATTCAGAGAAGTGCCGTGGCAATGCTTTATATGAGCGAAGACCCGGCGTTTCTTGAGCGGATGCGTAATGCAAACTTAAAGCGTCCGGCTATCATTGGAACACCTGAGGAGGTTCGTGAGATTGTTGACGATTATGCGCGAGCCGGTGTCAATGAACTGGTGGTACCAGACTTTACCATGGGAAACTGTAAAGTCGAAAAGCTGGCCACAATGGACAAGTTTATAAACGAAATTGCCCAACGCTGAAAACTGCCTTATCTTACCTATGGCATTAAGAAACTTGCCCTGTCAGGGGGTGATCAACATAACTAACGTCCCTTCCAAACAGGTTTGCGTTTTTCAGCAAACGCCTGCAAACCCTCTTTACGATCCTCGGAATATCGTACTACATCGCTGAATTGTTTTTGTTTGATCCAGGCTTCATCGTCACTCCAGTCAAATGAGTGCCTGGCAATCTGCTTCGCCGCTTTTACTGCAACAGGTCCACAGGCAGCCACCTCGCCGGCAAGCTCAATGGCTCCCTCAAGAGCTTGACCCGGCTCGGTCAGGCGATTAACAAACCCCCATTCCGCCATCCGCTCTGCTGACCAGGACTTACCCGTCAGAATCAACTCCATCGCCAAGTGATAAGGAATTCGCTTGGGCAATTTGAAACACCCTCCTCCAATCGCTACAAATGACCGCGCTGTTTCTGGAATACCCATGGCCGCCTCTCTGGAGGCAACCACCATATCGCAGGACAGACACAGTTCAAGTCCACCCGCCAAGCAAAACCCCTCCACGGCCGCAATCAATGGCTTGGACGGGGGAATATTCATGATGCCAAATCCACCACGTTTAGCAGTAACGGCAAAATCGTTATGGCGTGCAGCGATAAGATCCTGCCCTGATGAAAACACAATATCGGAGCCGGTTAAAATTGCGCAAAACAACGAATCATCCTGCTCATAGTCATCAATCACACACTCCAGTGCGCAGGCAGTCGCATAATCAAACGCGTTGCGCCGATGGGGGCGATCAATACGGACCACCAGAATATGCTCGTTGACACGCTCTGTGATAATCGCATCCTTCCCTGAAGGTGCGGCATCTGCTACCTGGCTAATTAAATTTGGGTTAGACATGGGTGACCTCTCCTATGAGAAAATGTTAGATTTTTCGTTCTTTATCTTGCCAAAATTTATCACGTAGCTCGTTTTTGAGAATCTTACCAGTAGTGTTTAGCGGCAAGGCATCAACGAACTCGTAAACCCGAGGATATTTATAACGTGCAAGTTTATCAGTCAGATATGCTCTCAGTTCATCTTCAGAAACTGTTGCATAGTCTCGACGAATAATAAAGGCCATCGGTTGCTCACCAAACTCCTCGTGCGGGATGCCAATGACAGCACAGGAAAGTACGTCAGGATGTGAAGTCAACACCTTCTCAATTTCGGCCGGATAGATGTTGACTCCTCCAGCGACAATCATATCCTTGATTCTGTCAGTAATAAACAGGTAGCCATCTTCATCAAGATATCCAACATCACCAGTGCGAAAAAAACCGTCCCGCCAACTGTCATCACTCAATGGTTTCTTGCCGATATAGCCTCTCAATGTAATAGGGGTATTGACAGCTATCTCGCCAATTTCTCCCTGAGGCAGGTGATTCCAGTCTTCATCGACAATAGCAACCTCTGCACCATCAAAGGGTAAAGCCGAACTGCCCGGTTTACTTTTTTTATCATCCGGACCGACAGCACCAACTATTCCAGCTTCAGTCAAACCATAGGTCTCCCACAATACATGGTCGCCAAAATAGCTGCGGATCCAATTGGCCAGGTCCGAGCCAACCGGGGCCGCCCCACAAATAACAGTCTGCATCGACGACACATCATATTTGTCGAGCACTTCTTTGGGTAAGGAACGAATGCGCTGCATCATGGTAGGTACAGAGGTCCACATATTGACACCATGCTCCTGAATATGGCGCAAAGCTTCCTCCGGCTCAAAGGGATTCAGCAGTACAGTTGTTCCACCTACAGCTGTCGCTACCGTTGCTATCATAGGGCCGGCACCGTGGTGAACGGGTAAGGCCAACATCACCACCCGACGACCCTCGGGTCGGTAAGGTCTGTTTGCGAATGAAGCGTAATACCTCTCCAGACGTTCTTTCTCTGCCGGGGTTTTAGGTGGGTTGACAGGGGGAACACCCTTAGGGTAACCGGTGGTTCCCGAAGTGTAAGTAATCATCCGGGGTCTTGTCGGACCAAACCGGGGCACCGCCTCGCCTTGCTCCAACAGGTCTTCCATACGCAGAAGCTCCATAGAAACTGGCTGATTCACTGTCAGCAGGAAACCAATATCGTAGTTTGTCCAGGGCAAGGGATCATCATCATCGCAGATTAAGCCCTTGGCGTTACTATCCTGGAGAATATAAAGTGCTTCATCGGCGGTAAACCGGTAATTGACAGTAACCTGCACCACACCCAATTTTTGCAGGGCCCGTTGCACCACAAACCAACAAATACCAAGCCGGAAGCGCATACCAATTCGGTCACCTTCTCCTAAGCCTTGCTTTGAGAGTGAATCGGCCAGGCGATTGGCCTTGTCATTCCACTGTTGGTAGGTAAGCGTCTCAGCGCCGAAAACGACGGCTACAGCATCGGGTTTTTTTTCCGCCCAATACTCTGGTGAGCCGACTTCTGCTTCATTTAACATTCATATACAGCGAATATGTGACGGATCTATGCTGGCGATATTGTCGCAGCCCAGCAAAGTCATGCCTTGTTTTAATTCGTCACGTAAGATCCGTAATGCCCGCTCAACACCCGCCTGGCCCCCAGCCGCCAGCCCATACAGGTACGGACGCCCAATACTGCACGCTGTAGCACCCATGGCTAATGCCTTGAGAATATGCGTGCCACGGCGAATTCCACCATCAACAATAATCTCAACATCATCACCTAGGGCCTCACGCATTTCGGCTACCAATTGAATCGGCGGGGGAGTGGAATCCAACTGCCGTCCACCGTGATTAGAGATCATAATGGCTGTGGCACCTATCCCGATTGCGCGCTTGGCATCTTCAACCGACATAATGCCCTTCACCACAAAAGGGCCATTCCAGCTTTTCACCATCTCTTCTGCATGAGACCAGGTCAGCTTTCTCTCCAGCATCTGGCGATTATATTTGATCAGTGAGTTGTCAGTAATCTTACCCGTTCCAGCCGCCTTGGTTAGATTAGCCATTTCCCAGCGAGGATGAGTAAAGTAATCCCAGACCCAGCGAGGCCGTATTGCGAATTGCAATGCAGTATTCATGGTAATGGTTGGCGGCACGGTCATACCTGCCCTTTCCACCGCTTCGCGCTTACCCCCAACAACCGTATCCACAGTTAGGCACAGGGCTCGATATCCCCCTTCCTTTGCCTGGGCAATGAGGTCATCATTCAACCCCTTGTCCGTCACTACATAAACCTGAAAGATTTTTGGCCCTTGAGTAGCCGCCGCGATGTCATTCATGTGGGTACTAGCCACTGTGGAAGCAGAATAAATCGTACCAAACTTTTCCGCTGCTTTGGCAGCAGCCAATTCACCGTCGGGGTGGAACATCCGAGACATTGCTGCCGGAGCCAAAAAAAACGGCAGGCTAATTTTACTGCCCAGTAAAGTAGTGGACATATCGATTTTGCTGACATCTGTCAGCACTCGAGGAATCAACTGAAAGCGATTAAATGCCGCAGTATTATTTGATAAGGTGTACTCATCATCTGAACCACATTGTAAATAATAGTAAATGGGTAGAGGCAGTCGCTTAGCAGCAAGCTTTTGTAAATCATAAATGCTGTAACAGTTGTCCAATTTCGAAGACATAACGACTTTTATTCATTGATGGTATCTAGTCAGATAGCAGTCCTGTTGGGGAACCAAAACGTTGGATTAATACATCTTCAAACTTTGCGTCAGACGCACTCACTGAATCACCACTACCAACACGGTAAGCTTTGTGATTCTTAACACTGACCGGCAACTTGCCTTTCTCAAGTTCCGTTACAGCATTCAATACCAGTTTGCGAAACTCAACTACGGCCCTGTCAGTTTGCACCAGGATTTCACGAGTGCGATCATGCATTGTCCCCTGACTGTATTGAACTAACGCATCCTGCACCCTAACACCCTTAATGCCAGTAAAAGAATAGGGTTCATTGCTAGCTTGCCACTTGCGATCGATATTGAATTGATTCCCAGGATTTAACAACGGGATAAAGTTTTCGTCTGTTGGCACACAACCACCGCCACCACCACTTCCGTAATGAGCACGCTCCTTATCCGTTAGTGGGCGCTCAAGATTGTAAACGAAGTTATAAACCCAACAATTTTCATCATCCTGTGGCACGTAAGAACTGCCATAATTATTCTCTCCTTTAAATGCACTCGGCGGCAGAACCGTATCAGGCATTAGAAACTGAGTAATACGCCAGTAGAGAGCATCCTCATCAGCTTTTCGTGCAGCACCGATGGCCATGCCTGCGTCGTGATGAATGAGATTCATTGTCGGGGTTCCATCTTCTGCAATCCAGCGGTACCTCGCCTCAGAGGGATTCTCATTCTCTTTTTTCTCCGGCTTTGGTACCGGACCGTGTAAAAAGGTAAAATGCGAAGTATCAATCGCCCCTTCGAGCGGGTGAGACCAGTTAGTGTTCTGCTGGTATTTGGATATAAAGATATGGGAATCCGGTAGATGCATAAATGGCAACTGCATGATTTCATTACGTGTTTCTTTACCTTTCGATATAGGAAGCCGACCCCAGATAGCACCACCTTTTTCGACAATATCAAATGCCTTTACACCACAACGTGGCTTCATCCGTTCAGCCGCTTCTTTAGTCGTATTAGGCATATCAATACATTCACCGTTGACTGTGAACTTCCAGCCATGGAAGACACAGCGTAACCCTGATTCTTCATTTCGCCCCCAATACAACTCGACACCTCGATGTGGGCAGCGATCCTCTACGATACCAACCTTTCCCTCGGTATTGCGAAACGCAACAAAATTTTCGCCCAGAAAGCGTACTCTTACTGGCGGACAATCAGGCTTAGGCAACTCTTTAGACAACAGCAGCGGGTGCCAATAGCAGCGCATCAACTCACCACAAGGCGTGCCCGGACCTACTTGGTTCAAACGCGTATTCTCTTCGGCTGTTAACATGGCAGCACCTCTCGAATGTACGACTTTCTATGGCTGGCGTAGATGATGTTAATCGGCAATGTTACAAATTTACACGATCCAACCTGGCGCCGGCTGTTCGGTCGATTGCCTGTTTTACACAGTATCATTACGCAAAAAATGATATAAGCAAATCACTTAATACGCAAGATATCAATTAAGGGCTATTTTTTTTCATATTCCCCGCTAATGGAGGCTGTTTTTCTCAAAATCAGATAGATTAAGGCAAGGTTTATTGGATTTAACTTAGCTAATCTAAGCTGCGAAGAGCGCAACAAATTCGGTGCTGGTAAGATAGCACCCCTGGTCACGTAGCAGTTCGTCACCATTGACGCCATTAATCTCAACAAAACGTTGCCACTGGGAAAGGTTATGAAAGTAGTACTCTTCCGCTCCTGCATATCTATTATCTTCCGGGTATAGGCTGATATTCGCCAACAGGCCAAAGCCGCCAACAGATAGTATCTTATCGCGTAAACAGGGAAGCCTTGTATCTAACCAATGCTGTTTCAAACGCGTCCAATCACCGTTTTCATTATGAGTAATTAAAAGCCGGGTCACTTTGATAAAGCCAGAACGTGTAGTAGGGAAAGGTGGGCCGAAGGTATGCGGGGTAAGGGGCAATCTATCAGAAGGATCCAACACGACATATTCCTGCGTCTGCCAGGACCAGAATGGCTCTGCCAGCTGCACAAATGAATCGCCCGGTGTAAAACGTCTGCCGTTGTTCGGCCTCGCTACCTCCCTGTCTGTCAACATAACAGCCATACCATCCAATGGCTGGTTATCTTCCGGCAACCCAGAGACGATGTTATCGAACAGTGACACGACATACGATGAAGTAAAGCGTCTATTGTTAGCTGCTCCTTCGTTTACTTGCGCGATAATTTTCGGCATATGGTGAGCATACCAACGTGCGACAAACTCGTCACGGCTCACATTATCCTTACGCCGCACCAAATAAATTACCTTTACCCCGGATGTTGGTGTAGTTCCATTTACCATT
Source organism: Gammaproteobacteria bacterium (assembly GCA_965220815.1). Lineage (GTDB taxonomy): Bacteria > Pseudomonadota > Gammaproteobacteria > Eutrophobiales > Eutrophobiaceae > JAAXHV01. The sequence goes on along the minus strand of OZ244846.1, from coordinate 2,886,810 downwards.
TGTTGTAATGCAGCACATTGGCAATTGGTGGCCGATAAGCTGGTTTATAGACCGGGCTCTTAGCATATCCGAGGGGAATCAGCCCGCACTGCATATACTCACTAAACGGAATACCGAGGACATCCGCTGCCTCCTGCTCATGCAACAAATGCAAGGTGGTAATTTTAGAAGCTATACCACAAGTCCGAGCTGCCAGCATAAAATTCCATATTGCAGGGTAAATTGAGCCAAAGCGGGTGGCCTGACCTACAATTCTAAGCTTATCTGAACGGCTTCTGTAACAAGGAATCAACAATACTGGCAGGCTTGACATATTTTCCGACAGGAATTCCGCCATGCTAATTTCCACCTGCTGGCTTATCTTCAATTGTTCATTGTCGCTGTCGATATGTCTTTTATAAATCGATAGAACGTTAGGCGTTGCTAGATATTCATCCCAGCATTTTTTGTAAACGGCGGCAAGTTTGTCTTTGCATGTCTGGTCGTCAACAATAACAAAATGCCAATCCTGAGCATTAGCACCGCTAGGCACCTGCACTGCTATTCTAATACATTCTTCAATCAGTTGTTTGGGTAAGGGCCTTTCAGTATCAAAAGCAATATCCGCCGTGCCAGTAGTCGTTAATATTTCAACCAGATCCGTATCAAATTCGAAGTTGGACATAGGCTCCAGAGAATACAATTAATATCTGCTTATTACCACGTTGATTTTCTGCTAATTTTGTTAAATAGCGTATTTTTACTTTATTTAATACGCGTTATTATAATAACTGCTATGGAGATAAAACGATGCCTCATTTTGTTATTGACTGTTCACAAGAAATACTAGACTTAAAACCGGAAGACGAAATCCTCAGGGAAGTACATCTGGCGGCAGTTTCAGCCGAGCTTTTTGGCGAAGGTGGTAATGTAAAGGTTAGGATTAACCCCTATGAAAATTGTCTATTCGGCGGAAATAAAAACGAATTATTTATTCATGTTTTTTCTACGATAATGGAAGGCCGCACAATTGAACAAAAGGCACGGCTGTCCAGAGCCATTGTAACAAAACTAGTTGAAATGTTCCCGAGTGTTCCCAATGTGGCCATGAACGTCAACGAGTTTGAAAAGTTGTCGTATTGCCATAAAGGTATTGTACAGAAGCCCGGCTAAAGCCGGGGAGCTTACCGTTACAGCTCCGTACAGAGCTGTCGGGGTCATTCATCCACGGGTAAACCCGTGGTGTTCTGCCGCTTCGCGACCGCGTTCATAAAAAAGGCCTGGACAAGCCAGGCCTTTCAACGGTAAGAAATACAAAGTAGAAATTAATAATTAAGATTAAATTCTATGCCAACTGTCCTTGGGCGATTAATACTGGCGGCATTGGGCAGGTTATCCAATTCACCATCGGCATTTACAAACGGCCCCGCACTATATTCTTTGTGCTGATATTCGAGCTCATTTGTCACATTCATCGCATACCCTGTTAACGACCAATTATCAGCCTCCACTCCCAACCTCAGATTGAGGAAACCTTGTGATTCTACATTCACTGACGGGAAGTTCTGCGGCGTAGCAAAAGTGCTGTCTATGTATTGATAACCAACATGCCCTATCAATGTCAAATTTCTGTAGGCAAGTGGATAGCGAATATCACCACCCAGTGAGAAGGTCCATTCGGGCGTATTGGCTGGTACATCGCCCTCCTCTACATCGGAAGTGAAACCAAGCGCGGCGGCGCGCGGTATCAATAAGGTATCGCCCTCAAACTCAGCATCTGTGTACGCCACATTTGCATAAGCCAAGAAAATATCATTTATCTGCCAGAATGTTTCAGCCTCAACGCCTGTAATTTCAATATCCGGACCATTTTCCATCAAAACAAAGGGAACAGCTACCATTACCAGAGGATCACTATAATCTGTGCGGTAAATAGCAACATTGGTGACCAGTGTATTGTCCATCCAATTTGCCTTAAGCCCTATTTCGTAAGACACGGCGCTATCTTCATCATATGTACGTAGTTCGGCAAATCGGACTGGTTCGAATCCAGTGGCAAATCCAACTGAATTGGGAGGATTCAGATTACCGTTACGGGCACCCTTAGCTGCCAGTGCATATACCATCGCGTCATCGGTAACATCAAATTCGATCGAACCCTTTGGCAACCACGTATCTAACGTAAAAGTCTCTGTCAAAGGAAAACCTAACGCCGTAGTAACAATAAGTGAATCAGCCGTAGGCATTGGCAAGATGGGTAAGCCTGCAAACAGAGGGGTAAAGGGATCAAGGTTAGTAGCAATGAGGGTGTTAGCGGTAATATCCTCATTAACATAACGCACTCCACCAATAAGCCTTATTCTGTCTGTCGCGGAAAACGTGGCTTCCAGAAAACCCGAGTACTGTTCCGTTTCAAAGTTTGTGACGCTAAGAAAAGCATTTGTTGTCACAGGATTAGTAAAGAGCGGATTGGCAAACTCTGGCGCATCAGCACCAATGGTTATGTCCAACTCAGAGTCCTGATAGTACCCTCCAGCGATGAAGTTGAGCCTGCCTTCAAAATTGGACACAATACGAAATTCCTGAGAGAAACTCTCATCTTTAGAAAATGAAGTGGACTCTGGGCTACAGGAACTCCCCGCACCAGCTATAAACGGACAGAATACGGTAAAAGTGGCGTTATTAAACTGACGGACATCTCGTTCGCGCTCAAAATAGCCTGTAATTGATGTGGCGGTAATTGCTCCAAAATCGTATTCGATTTTTCCCGAGTACAATTCAAACTCGTCATCTACAGAACCATTCACTGGCGCATTCAGAGTAAGGTCCTCTGGTGAATTCGTTGGAGAAGGCGCATCGACTAAATTCACCGCCCCTCCTTCATCATCGCTGATAGATGCCGAAAACCTCATCGTCAGTTTTTCACTCGGTTGATACAGAGCAACAATACGCCCCCCGACAGACTCAAAATCATTTATATCGTTATCGCCAGTCACCGGGTTATTAATATATCCATCGTCGTTTCGATAGTTAATTACGCCACGAATACCGAAAACATCCGGGACTAATACCAGTGAGGTGGCTGCAGAAACGCTAACATTGGTGCCGCCGTCCTCTGTAAAAGACAATCCTGTCTGTAAAACACTGTCATTGATTTTTTCACCTGACAGATCGGGGTTGCGGGTAAAGTAGCGTATCGTGCCACCAACCGCCCCTTCACCAAACACGGTTGGCTGCGGGCCGCGCAGGACTTCAACACGCTCAAAGTCAAAATAATTAAAATCACGTTGAGCCCCCAGCGAAGAAGCAAACGAAATGTCATCCATATATTGACTAACTAAAGGGCCCGTTTGTCCATTATCGGCAAAAAACAGGGCAGAATTGTTTGAGATACCCCGAATACTGACTTCGTTTTGGTTAGGCCCTCTATCATACAGGTTCAAACCAACTGTCCTGCGTGCAATGTCTTCAAAATCGGCTATGCCTTCTTTTCTAATCGTTTCATTGCTAAGTGCTGATATACTGCCACCGATATCTTGTACACTTTCCTGCCGAAAACGGGCAGTTACGATAATTTCTTCCAGCTCTGCCAAAGCCATATCTGATACCAAAAGGCTACTAATCAAGACACCAAACGTGGAAATTCTAGAGTAAGTACTCTTCATTAGGACCCCTCCAAATTTTACAAATTGTTTAACCAACGATGTAACGTAAAGATCAGTGTTAGTCAGTATCGTATATTTAAAGCGCCAACTGCATTTGCTTGCATAAAATGAAGCAACCCCTCACTGATTTATGTAGTATTATATTATATAATCAACAAAATACAAACAAAAAGTGAAACTTAACAAAAAAAAAACCATAAATCATCAATAATTGTTGTGGTTTGCGTTGTTTGCTGGATTTGTTAATTTATAAGCACTTCTGTACGTCAGACAGATGGCTACACGCTAAACCACTTTTAGGGTAGCGGGACGTGGCGCCACTAGTTTAAGGTGCTGGTATGACCTGGACTAATCGGGGTCAAAAGTACCAGATAGACCGCCGTAGCCATTAAGCGGGGACCAATGACCTATCCTTCCCTTCCACTTTCCATCTTCTTTCACAAATATTTCCGTTGCCCGTACCCCAAGATTTGAAAGGGTTGGTCCATTAGTGACCTTGCAGGAACCGGTCGAATAATACATAGCGCCAACCACTCCTGGCGCTAACGAAACCGCTTCAATGTGTTTTACATCAACATGAAAGTATTCGTATTGAATCCGCACTGGATGGGGCATTACCTTATCCATCAAGCCGCCATGAGATTGGAATTCGATTTGACCATGCTTGGAATGGATGTCTGACATTTCTTTGAGATTTTCCCTCGAATACGCGAAACGGTCTTTTAAATACTGGATGATCTCCAGCTCTTCTTCAGTTTTCTCAGTCATTAATAACTCCTGATTATCAAGATTAAGATGAATAGCCCTTTTGGCTTCAATCGTACTGAATACGAAAAAAATTAACTGTTGGCTTCTTTATTAAATATTAGCACTATTAATAAAGAAATACCTACGTATAATATAAATATACAGCAAGCAATTTCAAAAAAAGCATTTACGCAATTTGAATTTACGCTATAATTCTGAAAAAATTATTTTAGAGATATTTATGTCTGCACCACTTGAAGACATTACTGTAGTCACCATCGAAAACTTTGTCGCTACTCCCAGTTGTAGTGCACTGCTTGCCGATCTCGGAGCCAATGTCATTAAGATCGAACCACACGGCGGTGATCCTGTGCGCACTTTGTCCAACACACCCAAGGTTGATGGGCCTCTCGGCAAACACAAAGGTTGGTTCGATGTTGATAACCGGGGCAAGCGTTCGATCTGCGTAGCAATCAACACTGAAGCCGGCCAGAAGATCATACATCAACTGATCAGCAAGGCCCAGATTTTCATCTGTAATTTGTTACCGCACCGGCAACAACGTTTCTCCTTCGATCCAGACACCCTGTTGGCTATAAACCCGAGCCTGGTACATGCCACATTCAGCGGCTATGGTACCGCCGGACCGGACGCGTCACGACCAGGCTTTGATGTCACCGCCTACTGGGGACGTTCAGGACTTTCCGAAATTTCTCGTGCGGATGAGGACGACACTATCCAGATCGCTCGCCCGGGCGTAGGTGATCATATTTCAGGCATCACACTGCTAAGTACCGTATTGGCAGGCCTGCGGCAAGCAGAGCGCACCGGCAAGGGACAAGTAGTGGAAACGTCCCTCTACGAAACAGCAATCTGGGCTCAGGCCACCGACTTTAGCGTGACAGTCAACGATCATGCTCCGGTATCTTACCGTAATCGTTACAATACACTAACCCCGATGATGAATTCCTATCCCTGTGGTGACGGCAAATGGGTTGTATTGCATATGATGGACAAAGACGCATGGCCACGTCTATGTAAAGCGATTGGCCGTGAGGAATGGCTTGAGGACGAGCGTTTTCAAAATGGCAAGGAACGCTATAAGCGGATGCGCGAATTGGTGGGGATGATCGAAGAGGCCCTTGCAGTGCGAAACCGGGACGAGTGGGGCAGGATTTTTGATGAACTCGGCGTTATCTGGGGACCTATTATGTCTCTAGACGAAGCGGCTCAGGACCCACAGGCCCACGCTCTTGACATGTTCCCGGAACTCCATCATCCGGAGATAGGCAGCTATCGGACAGTTAGCGCACCGATGCGATTCCATAACGCCGATGTCCGCCCACGAGGCCCCGCACCAGCATTTGCAGCGGACACCCGTGAAGTGTTGGGCAAGGCCGGTTTCTCCGAGAGCGAGATCGATGATCTCCTGGAGGCTGGCGTCATCGCTATTAACTAAAAATCCTTTACAAGGCATTGGTATCACTTGGCTAGTGTCCCTGAAGTAACGAATGCAATGGTCGAACTCAAATACTCTCCACCAATTATTTATACCAACGCATCTTCGTAAGAAAATTATGCTTGTGGTCCAAAACACTAGATAATTATTACAAGGTATTATATGAAACTGGCAACATTTACAGACAAAAAAGGAACACGCATTGGCATAGTAAAAGAGCAGAAAATCATCGATCTGTCCCTAGCTGCTCCTGAACTGCCAACCGAGATGATCGAGTTCCTGTCACTGGGCGAACCGGGATTGAATGCAGCTGCTCTGGCCGACACCACTGCCCCCCACCTGACTCTTGATGAGGTGACACTGGAGTCTCCCGTTTTACGCCCGGGTAAAATACTCGCAATCGGTTTAAACTATAAGGAACACGTGGTTGAATCGCGACAGGAGACCCCAAAGTACCCTGTCGTTTTCACCAAACATGCCACCTCTACCAACGGTCCTTATGCCGATGTTTACTGGTCAGAAGATTCAAAACTACTTGACTATGAATGTGAACTCGCATTCATCATTGGTAAGAAGTGTCGCCGGGTACCCACTGAAAAAGCCTATCAGGTAATCGCGGGCTACACCGTTTGCAATGATATCAGCGTCCGGGACTGGCAAACCAGGGGTGAGCTCCCTCAGTTTATGATGGGTAAATCATGGGATACTCACTGCCCTCTGGGTCCGTATCTGACCACGGCAGATGAGGTCGACCCCCACAACCTGTCTATTAGCACACATGTCAACGGTGAAATCCGTCAGGACTCTAACACCAATGACCTGCTCTTTAATTGCTATGATCTCGTTAACTATATATCTACCGCTCTCACCCTGGAACCTGGTGACGTCATTGTTACCGGCACTCCCAGTGGTATCGGAGCGGTGATGAAACCACCCAGGTGGTTAAAAGTTGGCGATTCAGTAAAAGTGGAAATTGAAAATCTCGGGTATATTGAAAATAAAATTGTTAAAGAACCTGATTCAGTTACCACCTATTGAGTACTGATATATGCCTAACAGCTTAAATTCCAGGCGACGGGTAATTTCGAAAGACTGGTCTTGCTGGCGAGAGATTAATCTAACAACACTTCAGGGACAGTTATAAATCAGCCATGCTCAAACTTTACTTTTCACCTAACTCACGCGCTGTTCGCATCGCCTGGTTGCTGGAGGAGTTGGGGCTGCCCTATGAGCTTAAACGTGTTGAGTTTGTAAAAAAGGCGAATACGATTTTCGCCCAAGCCACGCCCACGGGTAAGATTCCCACCATCACGGATGGCTCTGTAGTGATAGGGGAGTCAAGCGCCATCGTTGAGTATATCTTAGAACGCTATGGTCACGGGCGTCTGTCTCCAGATCGGTCAAGCGATGCCTGGCCAACTTATTTGCAATGGTTACACTTTGCTGAAAGCACAGCTTTTTCACAACTAAGTACAGTTATTTTTTTGGCTCGTCGCAACGCGGATATGGCTGGTGATTCTACACTGCCGAATCTGCTTACCGATGCCAAAGCACGGGCGGCACAGACTTTTGACTATCTGGAAAAGGCGCTAGATGACAAACATTTTCTCCTTGGTGACGACTTTACGGCCGCAGACATCATGATGGGATTCACCCTTACCGCCGGCAACTTGCTCGGTGTCATCGATGAGACCCATCCACGAATCAATAGCTATATCGCACGATTGCAAACACGTCCATCCTTGCAGAAGGTCAATGCTATTGTGTAATCCAGCGATGGCTATTTGGCTAAGGCGGACGGTCGGCAACTCAGCAACCATACCCGTATGCAACCACCATGCATACAAATTACCCATATTTTTACTTGAGTTAGGAACACAGAAAAGATGGCATTGATAGAATATGAAGTAAATAATCATATCGCGCTCGTATCATTCAATAGACCGGAGGCACGCAACGCTTTTAACCCCGAAATGGTTGTACGACTCGTTGAAGCATGGGAGAAAGTACGCGATGACGATAATGTACGGGTTGCAGTGTTGACCGGTACCGGTGACACCTTCTGTGCTGGCGCTGATCTCGGTCAATTGCTCACATTGGTTAATCATACCAGGGAGCCCGAAAATGAGTGGGATGAGAAACTGGTTGCCGATTGGCGTATGGTGGGCAGAGCGGTGCTGAGAAACTTCGATCCCGAGAAACCAGTCATAACCGCTATTAATGGCCATGCTATTGCGGGTGGCATGGAAATTGTGCAAGGTACAGATATTCGCATTGCTACGCCACAAGCCAAGCTGGGTGTCCAGGAGGTCAAATGGGGGCTATTTCCAGCAGGTGGCTCGACCGTGCGCCTGCCAACTCAACTACCCTATGCCAAAGCAATGGAACTCCTGTTAACCGGTAGCCTGTTTACCGCACAGGATGGATTGAACATGGGTTTTCTTAATTATGTGTGCGATGAGCCAATAACGAAAGCAATGGAAATTGCAGAGACCATTGCAAGTAACGGACCTCTTGCAGTAAAAGCCATACGTAAGTCCGCGCGTGCAAGCTTAGGCTTGCCGGAGCGTGAAGCGCTTAGGTTCGAGAATAAACTCTCTGCACCGATTTTTAAGTCTGATGATGCCAAAGAGGGCCCACGGGCGTTTATGGAAAAACGCAAGCCAGAATTCAAAGGACGCTAGCTGCCCCCTGTTATAACAACGAAAACACAGCAGAGAGGAAATATAAATGAAAATTGTTCGAATGTATTCAGGTGATGATGGCTATTCACACTTTGAAGATGCAGAGATTGATGTGACAGCCGAATTGGCTTCAGGCCGGTACTCAGACAAACTTCCTACTGAGTGGGTGATGTTCCGTGAGGTAATAGACGGTGCTGGTATACCTGACTTTCATCCCGCACCTAACCGGCAACTGGTTATCAATTTAACCGGCGCATATGATATGGATTTAGGTAACGGTACTGTCAGAAGAATGGGGCCTGGCTCAGTATTACTGGCGGAAGACTTTACCGGCTATGGTCACCGTGCCATACCAGTAGAAGGTGAGCAACGAACATGCATAGTTGTACCCCTTGATAACAACGTTAAATTTTGCAAGTAGCTTGCTTTTTGACATTATCGGTGTCGGCAATCCAGGCAAGAAAAATCCCAGGTCCATGCTGATCCTGGGGCACGCTGCAAAGAGAACCCTTTTATGAAATTTGACTTACGCAGGATCGATGCGGAAACTCGTCCTATTCATGAAGTAATGAAAGCTCAAGCACCGCCAATCAGGCGCGACAATTACCTGCAAATGCGCGGAATAGATTGGTTCCCTATTGAGATACCAGCATCTGTTCAAGTGGAAAAAACTACTGTTGCAAATGGAGATTTCAACGTCCCTGTCTTAATTTATCGTCAACCACAAGACGCACCACAAGCGGCTATCTTGTGGCTCCACGGTGGCGGACACATTCTAGGTCGCGCAGATGATACCAGGGCACCATTGATTGCCGATGAACTTAATGTAACTGTGTTTTCAGTTGACTACCGATTGGCACCCGAGTACACCTATAAAGATTCAATGGAGGATTGTTACACCGCCCTGTCCTGGTTGTTTGACAATGCAGAAACATTAAACATAGACCCCCAACGCATCGTAATCGTAGGTGAAAGCGCGGGAGGCGGGAAATGTGCCGGCCTGACATTGATGAATCGTGATCGTACTAACTACCCTATCAAGCTACAACTCTTGCTGTATCCCATGCTGGATAACCTGCACACCACAGAAAATGATGGCTCCGTAGACCTCTTAATGTGTGATATTGAATCGGTGAAGATGTTTTGGAAAATGTATCTCGGCGGCACACCCGGACTTGACGCTTCACCTTATGCGGCCCCCACTCGCGCAAAAGACTTAAGTAATCTGCCACCCACCTATATTTGCGTGGGCAGCGAAGACCTGTTTCGCGATGAATGTATTGATTATGGACAACGCCTATACATTGCCAATACCCCTTGCGAACTTGCTGTTTTCCCTGGTATGACCCACGGCTCAGAGAATTTCGCACCGGAAGCAAAGGTCAGCAGACGCTTAAAGCAAAGTTACATGCAGGCACTACGCGATGCATTGGTTTAATGCCTTTAGCTCCAAACGACTCAGCTGTCAGGTGAACAACTGGTTCCCCATTTAATAGGTGTCGATACCCATATTACTCGTCGACGGGCCAATCGGGATCGACTTTGACCATTAACTTTCCTGTGTTACCGCCATTAAACAGCAAATTGATAGCCTCCGGGGCTTTCTTCAAACCCTCAACAATGTCGATCCGATATTTTATTTGTCCATTACGATAAGCATCGAGTAAGTAGTTGATGGCTTCCTGGGCACGACTCATATAATCAGCGACGATAAATCCTTCTAGCCTGGCCCGCCTGACCAATACGTTAGTCATGTTAGTTGGTCCTGGCCTGGGCTCCTTATCGTTATAGGTTGAAATCAAGCCACATAGGGGGATTCGCGCCCAATTATTTATTTGACTGAGCACGATATCGAGAATGTCACCACCGACGTTATCAAAATAAATATCAATACCATCAGGACAATACTTTGTGAGGCTGTCTGCCAGATTCTCAATTTTGTAATTAATTGCTGCGTCGAAACCGAGCTCATCAACAAGCCACTTACACTTCTCTTCAGTCCCGGCAAGCCCAATCACATGGCAACCTTCGATTTTACCTATCTGACCAACCAAAGATCCCACCGCACCGGCTGCCGCAGACACTACAAGTGTCTCCCCCGTTTTAGGTTGTCCGATCTCCATCAGGCCAAAATAAGCAGTTATACCTTTAGGACCAAACACACCGTGAAATGCGGTCAGTGGTATGTCATCTGCCACTTGTAATTTCTTCAGCCGCTCACCATCCATCACGGCATAAGTCTGCCACCCAAGAAGTCCACGTACCAAATCACCAGCCTTAAAAGTGTTATGTCGGCTTTTTTCAACGATGCCGATACCGACGCCACGCATGACCTCGCCGATGCCAACTGGTGGCAGATAACTATCTTCAGATTTGACCCACAGACGATTAGTCGGATCCAGAGACAAATACAGGTGACGAACCAAGACCTGATCGGTTTCCAAAGCTTGCACGGGTAATTCCGTCCATTCAAAATCTGTAATGGCGAAACCCCCTTCAGGACGATGCTTCAATCGCCATTGCTGATTAACTATATTCACGTTCGAAATCCAGTAATGATGTTACTTGGATAGTGATATACAAATGTTACCTACCGATATTGAGTAAGTAATACAATCCAATTGTTCACCCTGTAAATCGTGTAATGCTGACAGGTATACTCGATTGCCGCGGCATGAAGTTGATGGACTCCCTATTTTTTTCTAGTGAAACCAGGTTATTCACTCCCTTACCAGTAGTGGATGGCACATGAGTCAAATTTGCCATATGAAAAGCTGACACTACCCCCTGCTTTAGTGTGTTATCCTCACATATTTCAGCAATCATGCTGCCTGCCTCTGATCTAAGCTCCAACAATTCTCCAACAAGCAATTTTTCTTTTCGTATGTCTTCGGGGTGCAAATGCACTGGTTGTTGCGGGAAACGGGTGTTTGTCTTACCAGCGTTTACGTATGCGCTATTCATGGTTTCGATGCGACGTCGACATACCAGCAAATAAGGATATTTTAAACCTGCTATTGCCTTTAAATAAGCCGCAAACTCTTCACGCACATCTTCCGGACACACATTCATACGAACTCCATCGTCAAAGCCGGCAGAAGTTATTGTTACAGATTCAAATTGATCATTGACTAAACCCGCCGGATGTTTTTTTAACTCATTCAAACTAATCTTGCCACCCAATTCACATAACGATGCGATTAGGTCTGTGGTAGATGGTTTGTCTGTCATATCAAGCTCTATACCGTTTTTTTGTAATGCATCAGGTATTCCGATAGCGGGTCGTTTGAGTACCAACTGCTTATTCAGCCTTTTTGTAATTTCCCAGAAGAATTCCCAGTCGTCTATTAACTCGGGAGTCGGTTCAATGACAGGTGGAGTATACTGGGCGAAAGGTTGTAATGTATGCATATCACCGAGGCCGGTAAAGTCATGGCGTTCATAAGGCGCTTTCGTAGCAAAAATATAGTCAGAAATTGCTGTCGTTTCCGTTTCTCGTATGTCCAGACTAACTAACAATTCGAGACTGTTAAACGCTTCGATTGTGGTTTCAGGATCGCCCAAGGCACCAATTGGATTACCACCAACCACGATCAATGCCCGTATTCGTTCTGGTGAGTCACTATTAATTTCGCCCGGTAGTAGCGCAGTTGGAAATTCACCGTTTAGCTGACCGGTATCCCCGGACAGACATTGAGCAGTTTTCTCCCACCCTCGACCTGGTGCGATGACTTTTTCTTCTGTCGCTGCAGCCCCGTATATCATACCGGTATTTGTGAGTTTATCTCCCGCTCTGCGATAGCCTCCGCAAACCACATTTAATGTCTCAATCAAATGCTCAGCCAGATTAGAGCAGGGAGACATATCAGGACCAGTACCGGAAAAAGCCGATGCACGCCTGGCTTTCGCGAACATCTCCGCCGCCTGCACGATCAAGGTTGGTTCAATCTCTGCGCGTTTCCCCGCAATCGAAGGCGTAATCTCCCGAACCATCTCTTTTAATGCATCAACAGAATTGGCAAAGCGTTTGAGAAAAGCCTTGTCCTCCCAACCATTACGGAATATTTCGTTAATGATAGCGGCGAAAACGATAACGTCTTCACCAGGTTTGATTTGCAAATGCAAATCTGCGTTTTGCGCGGTTTCTGTTCGTCTCGGATCAATGACAATGAGTTTGGTAAGCCCCTCATTTCGATATTCACGAATGTGGGATAAAGGGTTCCGCTTAGCCGGAAACGGGCATGTAGGTGTTCCCATGTGCGAAACGACTGGATTTGTCCCTACGAGTAAGGCGACTTCACAGGTTTTTCCTACATGCTTTCCGGTAGCAAAATAGCCCAGGCGCCCTGCAGTCACCCATTTTGCAGACTGGTCAATCGTGATACTGGAAAAAAGATTGGGCGATCCTATTGTGGTATTCAGCCAACTCTTTACCAGTGCTTGGTTGAGAGGGTGTTGGTTCGTGCCCGTTCCATAATATAAACCAATGGATCTTGGGCCATACTGTTTAAGTAAATCTGAAAGTTTTTTTGCAATTTGATCATAGGCTTTATCCAATTGCAAAGGATCGTAGGAGCCGTCTTTATCCCTTTGTAATGAACAAATAAGCCGATCCTCACCATTTTGATGATCAATACTCGTACGTCCCTTGATACAAAGATAACCCTGACTAGCCTGGTGTTCCCGGTCACCTTTAACCTTGATAATCCGGTTATCTTCAACCTCGAGCTCCAGCCCACACGCTGCCATACAGTTTCGACAATAAGATTTAACCGTAGACATCATACTAACTCATACCACCGGCCGCACCGCCACTAACTGCGATTACCTGACCGGTTACAAAATCTGATAATGGCGACGCTAACCAGAAGATCGCATCGGCTGCTTCGCGGATAGTTCCGTTTCGACCAAACAAGGTGTTACTGTTTTTCCTAGGTGTATAAATCTCTTCCTGCGAAGGAGGTTGTTCACGTTCAATTTGAAGACCAAGCTTTTTAGCTCGCTTATGTGCAACACCTACATGAATTTTTCTGCCGCCGGTTTCAATGACCTCTTCATCTGATTGGGCCAGGCCGAAACGGGTCTGCACACCGCCAAACGCAATGGCATTGACATTAACCCGGTACTTGCCCCACTCCTGCGCCATAGTGCGCATCAGTCCGAGCATGGCTGATTTACCGGTTGCGTAATTTGCCGCCCCCACCAGGCCCCACTGAGCAGCCATCGATGACACCATAATTGTACGTCGATGTCGCTCTATTCCTTTGGATTCATCATCGGCAGCCGCTTGCCGATAATAGGGTGCACATGCACGACCAATTTTGAAAGGGACGACAGCATGAATTTCAAGCATCGCCTGGAATTGATCATCAGTCATGGAATGAATTCCTCCGTCCCAGGCATAACCCGCATTGTTCACAACAATGTCCAGAGCATCATGAGTATCCAGCGCATGCTTTACCAATTTATCACAGGCCCCGGATGCAGCAAGATCCGCGACAAAGGTCGATACGCGATCTTGGCCATAGACGTCGGAAATAAGGGAGGCTTCTTCGTCTGCTGCCTTAGCATCGAGATCAGCGATAATGACATGGGCACCGTTAGCAGCTAACATTTCCGAAGCAGCTCCGCCAATCCCCCTGGAACCACCCGTAACGATTGCAACCTGCCCTTCTAAAACATTCGATTCTAAAATAGGTTCAATTAGCATATTCACTCCCTTTCCACACAGGCTTACGCTTGTCAGCGAAGGCCTGCAATCCTTTTAAACCAATACATCCAACTGGTGGCGCTCTCTCCCTGCAATACATTCTCGTAGTTTTGGGCCGATTTCCTGAAAAAAAGCCTGATTTCTATGCACTTCTAAAGCCTCTTCATTTTCATATTTTTCAAAAATGACATAATTTTGATCTTCCGTTGATTTACACAAATTATACTGATGGCAACCGGGTTCGTTTTGTAACGATTGCTCTGCTACTTGTGCTACAAGTTTCTCAAAATCAGCTTCTTTACCTTTAACCACATCCACCTTTATATATATAAGAATCATAGTTCACTCACCTCGTTAAGTTGAAAAATAAGTTCCGCTCTCGCTTACAGTTAATGATTTGGTATTAATGAATATTTACTTTAATTTGAAACGATGAAATATAACGTTTACCGTACTTGCCCGATCTCAATCGCAGATTGAGGCAAATTGTAAATTAATATAATTGAACACAATACCGGAATAGAAAAAAGCCAGATACACATTGGCACAGATGTACCATAGTCAAGTAAAACACCGGTGATAAATGGGCCAAAAATTGCTCCAATTCGGGCAATGCCCACACATGAACCAATTGCTGTTGCCCGTATCAAGGAATGATAATAGGATGCTGTAATTGTATATATGCTTCCAAATGCACCAATAATAGTGAAGCCAGCAATAAATATTAATACCATGAGTGTTAACCAGTACTCAAAATAGATTGCGATTCCCAACCCCAGAATAGCAGCGAAGCCACTTGCTAAGAAGAAAATGACTAAGCGCCTTAGCTGAATCCACTTAGACAATGCGCCTAGAATTATGGCTCCGAATGTGCCGCCAAACACATGCACTACGCTCGTATACACGCTCCTTTCTAGGGATAATCCAACACTGACAAGCATCTGTGGTATCCAGCTAAATATGAAGTAACCATAGGCGTTGATGAAAATAAAAACTAACCATACAGACAAAGTAATTTTAGTATATTCATTCGAAAACAGACTAAAGATGCGTAATACTGATTTTATTTCTGGTTTTTCGTTAGGCAAAACCTCTAATTTTCTGGATTTAAATTTACTTAGTACCGTGTTAGTTTTTTCTAGTGCATTTGGCGATGCGGACTGAGCTAAAAATATAGCTGATTCTGGCAACCCTCGTATGGCTACTATTGCGATGAGTAAAGTTGCTATGCCGCCTCCAATAAATACACCTCGCCATCCGAGAATATCCAGTAACTCTGCCACAACGATTCCCCCAAGTACACCTCCAATTGTTCCAGAAGCAAATAGAATACCCATATTGACATTCCGAATATCACTGGGGCAGATTTCACTTATGTATGTTGCCAAAAGAGGAATGAGAATGCCTACACCAAGCCCTGTGGCAATACGAGCAACAATAAATTGTTCGACATTTTGACAATAGCCAGACGCAATCATGGCAATGCCAGTGAGAAATATTGCAAAAATAATCAATGGCCGGCGTCCAAAACGGTCAGCTATTGGTGTAATTAACAAAGCGCCTGCACCGAGTCCAAGAAACGCGGAGCTGAAAATAGTTCCCAGCGTTGTAGAACTGAGGCCCCATTCTTTCGAGAGAACGGGTGCAACATAAGAAACGGTGCCCAAATCAAATCCATCAAGTACAGCTATGACATTACATATGATCAATACTTTGATAATAGATGAATTCAGGCCTACCTCATCTATCAGGTTTTGTACGCTTGTTTCGCTAATTTTAAATCACCTGCTAATAAAGATGTGTTAGTACATCAATAGAGTTTCGCGTTTTCATCCAGCGGGATCATCAGACATGTCCTTGGCTCTCCTTCAACGGCGTTACTCTTATGACCGCGGCCTGTGTGATCTTCCGCAAGTAAAACTGTTCCAGGTCCCATGCGTTTCACGGTGCCGTCTCCCACCTCTAGATCAACGTAACCCGTGAGATTCACTATTAAAAACCGTTTATGTGCAGTATGGAAATCCAAAGAATACTCGCCATCTACAGCTCTAAACATTACCCCTTCTGATTTGAATAATTCTGAGTAAAATCCTGAGCCGTGTGGGTTCAATTCAATTTCGATATCTTCAAAATGGGATTCACCATCGTCACCCGAATAAAGCCTGACTACTTTCATATTTACCCTCGATCTGAGTTTTAAGACAAGCAATAATCGCAAGCAATTTTCTTTATTTTTATATATTATGTACAATGGTTGCGTTATTTTTTTGCAAAATGAAACTATGTGATTATTCTAATTACATATGACGTAATGATAGTTTACACAAAAACCAACGCGACGCAAGATAGGAGACTGCCATTGATGATTAGAAACATAATTGTCATTTTGTCATTTAGCGGACTGTTCCCCGGTTTTTTGTACGGACTCTGGAAGTCTATGTTAAGGAAGGCAATAACTGGAGAATAAGATCATCCCACTGGTCACCTATTCAAGGCGGTCAGGGAATTCCTGAATCTTCTAATTGATGAATATAAAAATGAAAACCCGGCCAATAAGAGAAAACCTGCTATCGAGCACAGACTCAGATGGGAAATTACTCGCCAACAAATGTCCTAGATGCGAGCAAGTTTATTACCCCAAACAGGCAACGTTCTGTCTTAACTGTTTGCACGATAAACTTAATGAAATTATGCTTACCGGGCGAGGGAAACTACACACGTTTGCCCGCAGTGAAGTTGCAGCTGAATTTCTCCAACCCCCTTATGTCTGTGGTGTAATCGAACTCGATGAAGGCATTAAAGTTTTCGCACCAATGCACCCTGATCATATTGACGATGAATTAAGCATTGACATGCCCGTGCAAATTTTAGTGGGTGAAGTATGGCAAACGGATGAAGAATCCGTTATTGCCTATCATTTTAAACCAGTATTATAGCAATAAGCTCGATATAAGACCCTGTCGACAAAAGTAAATTCACATGACAGTCCAGATCTTAATTAAACAATTTTGGAGTTAAAACTATGCGTGATGTCGTTGTTTTAGGGATCGGACAGACCTTATTTGGCAAAATGCCTGATCGTTCAGCAACCGATCTCGGACAGGAAGCTGTGCGTGAAGCTATAAAAGACTGTGGCATAAATCCAAAGGATATTCAGGTAGCGTATACCGCACGACGACTCAACGCCCAGGATGATTGCCAGAAAATTTTAATGGGTGTCGGTATCACGCTGATCGAAATGTTTAATGTCGAAAATGCCTGCGCTGGCGGTTCTACTGCTGTACGGGGTATCTGGAAAGATATTGCCTCAGGTCTGTATGATGTGGGCATTGCGATTGGCGTTGAAGCGGTAACCGGCTTGCCAAAAACCGGCGCTCTTGCTTCTAAAGATGATCTTGATGCAGAACTGGGCAAAACCATGCCAGTGAGTTTTGCCTCCCTGGCACGTCGGCAAATGGCAGAGACCGGGGCAACCGTACAGGATTTTGCCCGCGTTTCAGTGAAAAATCACCGCCATGCAGTACAAAACCCATACGCACAATATCGTAAAGAATTGACAGAAGACGAGGTTCTCAACTCAAGAATGATTAGTGATCCTATTACATTATTGCAATGCTGCCCGAACTCAGATGGCGCAGCAGCTGTTATTTTATGTTCTACCGATTACGCCCGAAAATACACAACAAAACCTGTTCGCATTACAGGCTCTTCACTGGTGTCCGGTGACTATGTTTTTAAACGTCAGAGTATTACTGAATCACCCTTTAGCCGGACGGCCATCAGACAGGCCTATGAAATGGCGGCTATTTCACCTGAAGATATCAATGTTGTTGAGATCCATGATGCCTTCGCTAATGAAGAACTCATTCGCTATGAAGATCTGATGCTCTGTAAACCAGGTGAAGGTGTAGAACTGCTACGTTCAGGGGCAACAGAGTTAGGTGGACGTGTCCCGGTCAATCCCAGTGGTGGCTTATTGTCGTTGGGGCATCCCTTGAGCGCCTCCGGTGTGCGTGTGATTGCAGACATAACCCGACAACTCCGCGGCCAGGCTGGTGGAATGCAAATTAAACACGCTAAAGTCGGCGTTGCTCACATGCTGGGGGGATCTGTCACTGGCTTGGACGGCGGTGCATGTGGGATTCACGTATTGGTACGGTGATGTAATGCAACAGGTTTTCAGTCATTATGAGTGATTTTTGTAAGCAGTCGAACACAACTTGAAGTAACACTATAAACTAAGGAGAAATGTATTGATTTCCGATAACCCTGATTACGAAGCTTTTATTGAGAACAATACCTGGGCGATACTTACTGCGCTGCGAAGTAATGGGACACCGGTATCTTCCGCTGTTATGTATGCACGTGATGGAGAAACGCTTGTTGTTAGCACACCAGGTAAAACATTTAAACGAAAAATGCTTGATAAAAATCACAAGGCCAATCTCTGTATTATTGACCACAATGATCCGCCCAACTTCGTTGCCATCGAAAGTGAAGTCACTGTGGAAACCGAGAATGTACTCAACGGCACCCAACCTGTTTTCGACAAAATGACAACACTGGGATATCCAGTACCAGATAATCCAGGTGAGTGGCTGAAAAAACAGAAAAGAGTCGTACTGAGATTTACGCCTACAAAAATTAACGGCGTCACTCGTTACTAACAGAAGGACAATATAATCATGAATTCATTTGACAGGAGCCGTATCGATGGTGAAATCCGCCCCATCGTGGAAGCTCTGGCAGAAGAGCTTGGTCCAACCCGTAGGGAAACCTACCTGCAATTTCGTGAGATGAGCTTTCCTTTCGAGATACCAGCCAATATTAGCAGTGAACAAATAATTATAAAAACAAACGATGGCGATCTCAGAATAACACTCTACCGCCCTAAGAGCACGCAAACACAAGCGGCAATTTTATGGATGCACGGTGGTGGCCATATTATGGGGACAGAAGAGGACACGCTTGCACCAACGCTAACTAGTAAATTGGAGGTAGCGGTGTTTTCTGTAAATTACCGCCTGTCCCCGGAGTATACCTATGTTGAGTCAATGGAAGATTGCTACATCGCCCTCGCCTGGCTCTTTGCTAATGCTGACGAAATGAATATAGATAAGGAGCGTATTGCTATTGCCGGTGCCAGCGCCGGGGGTGGCAAATGTGCCGGTTTGGCATTAATGAATCGTGATCGTGATGACTATCCACTGCGACTGCAAGCACTACTCTGTCCCATGCTCGATAACCTACATGATACAGATAGCGGTAACCTCGAAGGCCATCTCATGTGGGATAGAAAGGCTTCAATAATGGCCTGGGAAATGTACCTGGGCGGTACGCCTGGTCATGGGGCATCACCTTATGCCTCACCCACACGCGCCGAAGATCTTTCCGATCTACCACCGGCCCATATTAGTATCGGAAGCGAAGATCTTTTCCGCGATGAATGTATTGAATATGCAAAACGCTTATACCTGAGCAATACACCTTGTGAATTGACAGTTTTCCCCGGCGTTACTCACGGCGGCGATATTTTCGCACCGGAAGCTAAAGTGACCAAACGTTATCGCCAGAGCTATATACAAGGATTGCGTGATGCGCTTACCTAGCTAACCTGAATGATTCAGCCTACCGGCAAGCTATCAACTAATTATCATTGGTTGATTGCTGCCAGCACGTCTATTGTTTTGTTGGGTCAGGGCATTAGTTTTTTTACTATTGGGCTGTATCTCGAACCTGTTACGAATACTCATGGTCTTAGTAAGGCGCAGTTTGGTATTACCATGGGTCTACTCTCGTTATTTACCGCGATTGGAGCATTAATCAGCCCCTTGGTTAGAGAACGCATTGGTTTTAAACCAACCATGATATTCGGTTGCGCCTTGTCCGCGGTCGCCATGTTTTGCCTTTCGCAGGCGGGTGTATTGTATCAATTTCACCTTGCGGCGATGTTTATCGGTATCGGAGCAGGTCTCTGTTCGAGCATTCCTGCTTCAACACTGGTCACTAACTGGTTTGTGGTTCATCGTGGACTAGTTACGGCAGCGGTCTTGTCGGGAACTGCCGTTGGTGGCTCACTATTCAATCCATTGATCACTTATCTAATTGACGGTTATTCCTATCATATCGCTTTACAAGTAAGTGCCACTATCATTGCGTTAACTCTACTACCGATCATGATTTTTATAAGGGAAAAACCGGGTGAAATGGGTTTAACGGCCTATGGTGCGTCAATTGAAACTGGATCAGGTAGCGAGCAACCTGGGAGGATTGTGTCTGGAGCCATGTTAGCCGATGCAAGAAAAACACTAAGCTTTTATCTGTTAATTTTAGGCTGTGCAGGTAATATCATGTGTCTGGGTGCAACACTTTACTATATTCCTTCCTTGTTGGCTGATGCGGGCATTGTGAACTTAACTATCGGTACTATCATGAGTGTAACATTTATTTCGGTTGCAGTAGGTAAAATTCTCATGGGCATGGTGACTGATCGATTCGGTATCCATATCTGTATCAGCTATGGTTCCCTATTATTTATTATCGCCATGGTGTTATCCAATTTTGTCGAACACATTTGGGTCGCCTATCTGTTTGCGGGCGCCTACGGTCTATCTGCCGCAATTGGAACAGTTCCACCGCCGCTCTTAACATCAATAATTTTTAGTGATAGAGACTTTGCTACCATATTTTCGATCGTTTCAGGCATTTCAATATTTGCGTCAGCTTTCGCTACCTATGGGGGCGGACTTATGCGTGACCTGATGGGTAGCTATTCTGTGCTTTTCAGTACTGCTGCGATTGTTAATGTTATCGCTCTTGTTGCATTAGCATTAGCTCTTCATTACAAACACGCATACTAAGATGCCAGGAGAACAAAGATAAAAATCAGTTTACTTAGTAGTCAGGTTACTGACCGACTCTACCCTGAAATTACTATTCAGCAGGTCATAGACGAAGCAGTTGGCGCAGAAAAGTTGGGTTTTGATAAAGCATCTGGAGCTGAATTGACCAAAATCAGTGAGACAACAGTTACGTTAATATTCGTTACCAACATATGGAAATTGAGCCAGTAACAAAATCCACTCCGAGATTCTGGTCCGGTGTGCTACTAATAGTAGCAGGATCAATTCTGCTTTCCGCCAAAGGAATTATTAGCAAGTTGTTGTATGCAGAAGGGCTCAATTTTCAGGAAGTGATCACCGTGCGTTCTGTCTTGGCTATTCCGCTATTCTGGATGTGGGGTATTTATGCAGTCGGTATCCGACCATTGATTTATGTGGAAAAAAAAGCATTTTTGGGAGCCACTTTCGCAGGTGCTTTCTGTTACTTTGTCGGAGGTACCCTGAATTTCTATGCACTCACACTGATTGATGCGGGGCTGGAGCGCATACTACTGTATACCTATCCTTCGATCATTGTCATTGCACTTTCCCTATGGCAAAGAAGATTACCTTCCACACAAATTGTTATCGCACTGGCTATGACATATGTAGGTGTTTTGTTGGCGATTGGTATTTTTGACATCAGTTTGAGAGAGGCAAACATGCTGGGTTCCTCCCTGGTCTTATTCTGCGCTTTTACCTATGGGATATATTTCATTGTCAATGATCTGGTAGGTCAGCGTGTGGGTAGTGTCGTATTTACTGTACATGCTATGACTGTTGCAGCCGTGGCTATTTGTATTCACTATAGTCTTACACAATCCATTTCAGAACTTGAATTCAATGCGACTGTTGGATGGTTATTTTCCATTCTTGTTGTCTTTGTCACAGTGATTCCGCTATTTATGCTAGCGGAGGGTGTGAGACAAATTGGTGCACAACGCGCCAGTCTCATCAGTACAGTCGGCCCAGCCTCGACAATACTGCTTGCAGCCGTCATATTAGGAGAGTCAATGCAGTGGTTTCAGTACCTGGGCGTCGTGATCACTCTCTTTGGCATTATGTATGTTGAATCACACCATAAGCAGTCAGCGGTCGTGCAAGAAAATTAGTTAAAAAACATTTCCCGTGCCGTACTAATTTTACTGTGCTATCTGTTATTACATTGCTTGCCCATCCCATGGTACCGGCCAGATGCGGAAACATTAGGTCAACGGTACATTCACAGGGTCGTAGCTGTATATGCGATCCCAGAAGGCCAGAGATTCTGCTGAAGCACCCACGGCCATCGACTCTTGCAACGTCATTTCGCCTTTGCCGACAGATCTGACGATCTCCAGGTTTTTAGTGGACTGTAACTGAATCTCGGTGGCTCTCGGTATGCGGTTACGCTGATACATTTGTAAGGCTTCTTTAACACTGCCGGCTTGCTTGAGGCAGCGGGTGAGAACAAAGCCGTCCTCGATAGCTACTCCAGCACCAAAGCCATGGTACATATACATGGCATGAGCGGCATCGCCCAGTAAAGTGACACGATCAGTGCTCCAGTTGTTCATGGGCAGGCGTTTATGCAATGCCCAACGGCCTACGCCCTCGTGGTCTGCAGCCTCAATCATGCCTTGAACGTCTTCGCACCAACCGGTGAAATCCGCTTTAAAGTCCTCCCATGAGCCTTTCATCACCCAGGACTCTTCTATCTGGTCTGGCTTGCATTCAACACTCGCCAGAACGTTCCACATGGTTTTTTGGCGCACGGGATACATGTACATGTTGGAGCCCGGGCCGAGAAACATCGCATGCTCTTTCTCTTTCACTGAATCGGGCACAGATTCCGCGAGTATCACCTGCCTCCAGATCATATAGCCGGTCCAAATTGGCTCCTGTTCGCCACAAATCTGAGTTCTGATGTTCGATTTCAGTCCGTCGGCACCAATCAGTAGCGACCCACGGTGGCTGTCGCCATTTTGCAGTGTCAGGATGACTCCATTGGCATCCTCCGCAAAGGACTCTGCAACCGAATTTAGATGGATACAGTCAGGGGCCAGTTGAAGTACTTCTTTGGCCAGCACATCGAGTAAATCTGTGCGATGAAACTGAATCCAATGACATCCGTACTTGTTTAGATGATCACCAAAATCAGCCTCACCTAATTGGTCGCCAGTATCAAATTGGCAGATCTTCATATTCTTAGCTTTATTGCCCGCTACCAGTGCTTTGTCCAGAATGCCCTGCGCTTTCAATACTTTGGTTGCGTTCGCACTAAGCTGAATACCACCGGCGCCCACTTCACCCAGCTCAGAGGCCTGTTCAAAGATTTTGACTTGGTAGCCTGCATGCAGAAGAGAGAGGCCGGTAGCGAGGCCGCCAATCCCACCGCCCGCTATTAGAATCGTATTGTCCTGCATGATCTATGAGGGCCGCAAATTGGCACACTCAGTCTTAAACTCTGCTGTAGATCAAGCATAGTTACAAGCCTCGAATTTTCGTCGAGGCAAAGCGGGTATAATCAGGAAAACGTCTATCCCTCATCGGAAAATGAAGTGAAAGAGTAGCAGTATTTAAAGATTTTTAATAACGGCAGAATAGTAAAACGCTGTACATTAAAATCACCACCGACGTAACTGGAAACCTCATTGGAAAGAGTAGTTAAATCCTCTCCGAGAATAGAGAAGTGGACGTTGTAGGTTCCCACCACTTTCATAACCATTAGTATATGCGGCTTTTCTAAAAGAAAATTGCAAAATTTGTTTACATCATCTCCTGCGACCTGGGCACGCACGAAAGCTACTTGAGAGAAATTATGGACAGCGGGGTGTACGAGTATGGTTTTGTGAACTATTTTTTTCTCCCTCATCTTTTTAATTCTCTGGCGAATCATGGTTTCAGAGAAGTCAATTTCTCGCGAAATGGATTTAACTGGAATGCCCGCATCAACCATCAATCGCTGCATAATTTTAAAGTCAAATTCATCGACTTTGACTCTTGGGTTAACGTCTTTAAAATCAGGCCAGGGTTCCTGAATTTGTGGCCCTCCACCATAATATCGACTGAAATTTGGTGTTCCCACAGAAATCTCGGTTTCCTGAATTGATATGTTGTGATCAATTGCAGAGATTGATCTTGTAATTTCGTAGAACTCTTCTACGTTGGTGGTAACAAGCAGGACATAGAGGCAGGGGGACCCAACAAGTGCTGCCACGCCAACAACAGAGTGCATTGCTGCTATTTCGGCTGCCATTTTGTCGATAGAGATTTTGCCCGGATTTATGTAGACATGACCTACAACGTCGAGCCCCAGGGAGCGCATGTCCCATTGTACGCAAACTCTCGCTAAATTATTTTTCGAGAGTGAAGATAGTCTATTGAGTATCGTTTTTCTGGTTACCCCCAGCACGCTAGCAATTTCTATTGTTGGAATGTCGGGGTCTTCCCTCAGCAGGGAGATTAACTGCAAATCCAGTTCATCAAAGGATTCCGGCGCTTCAGTATTCATACGATAATGAGCCTTTTATACGGGGCGAAATATTTTCAGGTTATCTGGAGAGAAGGAAGTATTCTGACGAATCATTTGCGATCGTCCTTTTAAAGTAATCCACATTAACTAATGTCTCTCGTGCGGTCTATTATTTTGCCAGAGGCTAGCGAAGTACTTTCTTCCCGCGCCCATTGGATACCTCCTGGCTCATTATGAACCCTTTTTGAGTTATCTGTAAAACCGGGGTAAAACCCATTTCATTTAAGTGGTGATAAGCATATATGAAGCGAGCTATCCAATTCTATTCCGTCCGGCCGAGGGACAAAATTCCTGCAGGGCCGCCGGGGCCGTTTGACTCGAAAAACAGAATAATTGCGTTATTTATGAAATTATAGTACAGTTTGACTTCACAAATCGCTATGCTATAAACTATTGCGTTATAGTTTTAACCGATCTTATAGCCAAACACATAATAGCGAATCTTGAACTTTGCAGGAGAAAACCATGAGCAAAGTAGCCCCCAATGTAGTTTCAGGTAGTGATACGGGCGATATTGTTGCTGAAGCTATTCGATTTTGCGATGACCCAAACAAATTCTTTAACCATAGGCAGGTGGAGATGGACACCATTTCCCGTGAAGCGCTTGCCGAATTGCAGTTGGAAGGTTTGAAGTATCGTTTCAATCAGCTAAAAAACAATATCCCGATGCTCAAGAAATTGGCAGACGGCCAGGGAATTGAGGATATCAAGCAACTTGATGATATGGTTCCGCTGCTTTTTGAACACACTGTGTATAAGTCCTATCCTCCAATATTACTGGAAAAGAATCGGTTCAAGGATATCAACGCGTTTATTCAAAAATTAACAACGCTGGATCTCTCTGGCGTGGATGTTTCTGGATGTAACTCTATCGACGAGTGGCTTGATGTAATGGATCGAGAAACAGAGCTAAGAATATCAATGTCGTCAGGTACGAGCGGCACTGTTTCATTTCAGCCTCTTACCACAAAGGACTTGCGTATCTGGAATCAAAACACGCTCGCGAAGTGTTTTGATGGCAAAGAGCCAGAAAAGCATCTTAATGCAGAAGTTGTCTTCCCCTATTTTCGTTATGGCCCAAGCATAGGGATGAGGTTGAACGACGGCGTATCAGAGTACATCGTCGGCAGCGAGGACCGGTTTCACGCTGCATTTCCTGAAAGGTTGAGTGCTGACGTACTTTATTTTGCCGGCCGCCTGCGGGCGGCTCAAACGAAGGGGTCGGCTAACGAATTAACTATCAATCCTTCCCTGAAGGCACGATTAAAGGATTTTGCTGAGCTGCAGAATAACATGCAGGATCATATAGAAGAGTTCTTTGATCGGATTGTTTCGGAGTACCGAGGTAAGCGTATTTACCTCGCTTCCACCTGGAATCTTTTGCACTCACTGGCAGAAAGGGGCCTGGCTAAAGGGATTGAGGGTGTATTTGCGCCAGATTCGGTCGTTTTTGGCGGTGGCGGCGCCAAGGGTATGACACCCCCGCCTAATTGGCAGCAAGATGTTGCTCGCTTTATAGGTATAGATAAAATTACGGAAGGCTACGGTATGTCGGAGATCATGGGGTCTCATTACAAGTGTTCCGAAGGGCACTGGCACTTTGCGCCTTCGGTAATTCCCTTTGTACTTGATCCCGACACCAGTGAACCTTTGCAGCGCAAAGGGGTTGCAACTGGTCGGGCAGCTTATTTTGATCTCAGCGCTGAGACACGTTGGGTGGGTTCATAACCGGCGATGAGATAACAGTAAACTGGGATAAGCCTTGCCCCTGCGGAAGGCAGAGTTTCTATATTGAGGGAGATATCCAGCGTTACAGTGAAAAGCAGGGCGGCGATGATAAAATTAGCTGTGCCGCAACTGAAAATGCGCATAAGGAAGCATTGGATTTCCTGACCAATTTTTCCTGATTTATACCCAGAAAACACATTTGATTTTATACCCAGAAAACACATTTGATAATGTAGGAAGTTTGAAATGAATACGCAAGAATTGAGACCAACAGCAAATATGGTTGTCCGTGGAAAAATATACTCAGACAACCTCATCGAAGTAGGTGGCCGCGGTGGCGACATGGTTTTTCTTACGCCCGATGTGCATAAATATCGTGACGTTTTGCCTTTGGGGAGCCCCGGAAAGCTTGCTGATCTTTATGAGCTTAGCTTTGATGACATATTGGACTATCTGGAAGCGTTGGGAGAGGCGCTAGACGTTGATAAGAACCCAAAACTGCGGAGGGCGATGGAATCATCCTACCCGGCTTCTCCAATGTCACCGACATTAGTTGATGCATCGTACGAAGATATGCGGTGGGTATTTCAGCGTGACGTTGTCCGCGAATTAGCCGATACCGAAGTCGGCATTCCTTATTTAGAGGGCTGGGTTGAGTCAGAGCGTATTGGTGGGGTGCAGCTTGGGGTGCGTTGTTTTGGGGCGCGCACTGTCAATGTGGTCGCTGGAAATGCGCCGATAGTATCGGCGATTACCGTAGTGAGAAATGCTATTCTTCGCAGTGATACCATTATAAAGGCACCTTCAAATGATCCATTTACCGCACTGGCCATTGCGGAAACCATGTGTGAGATTGCCCCCGACCATCCAATAACAAAGCACCTGTCCGTTGCTTATTGGAGGGGAGGCGACGAAAAATTTGAGGAGTTTCTCTATCAACCCCAGAATATTGAGAAAATAATTGCCTGCGGAGGGTTCGCTGCAGTTAAGCACGTGACGCAATATATTCAGCCGGGACTAGAGCTTATTTCGCTGGATCCAAAGCGGAGTATGAGTATTGTGGGTCAGGAAGCGTTTGATAGTGAAGATACAATGTGGGATGTGGCCAGGCGTATTGCAACTGACGTTGGCGGTTATAATCAGGTGCAATGTGCTAATGCGCGAGTGGTTTATGTGGTTAGTGGCACCGACGATGCCGGTTTGGAGAGAATTAATCGCCTGGGAGAAATGGTTCAGGAGTGCATCTTAAAGTTACCACCCCAGTTGAGCACCAAGCCGAAAAAATACGACCAGAACTTAAAAGCCAGTATGGATGCTCTGCGCCTAACAGATATGGAATGGTATAAGTTAATCGGTGAGGAAGACGATGGGGCCGCCGTGATTGTTTCCCAGCTTCCTAATGAGGTAGAGTTTGCCACATTGCTGAATGACAGAGTCGCCAATTTAGTTCCTATTGATAGTGTTGACGAGGCGATCCAGCAAACAGATTCCTACACTCAAACGGTAGGCGTATATCCGGAGGAACTAAAAAGTAAAGTTATGAATATTCAAGCGCTATTCGGGTCACAGAGATACGTATCACTAGGCTATGCGCTTTCAGGCTGTTTGGCTAAACCGCAAGACGGTTTAGAGGTTGTGCGTCGAATGGGTAAGTGGGTAACCAATGAAATTAGCGACCCTGAAAAAGTGCCACCACTGTGGGAAACCAGTCATTAATTAAAGTTGCGTAAAGTGATTTTAAAGTGGGGAGGCGTAAACCTCCCCTCAGATTGCCAGCAAAGTCTCGGAAAGTCCTGGCTGCGAAGCTGGGGCTTTTGTCTAATGGGGTATCTATAGTCAGCAGGTGATCTGGAGTCGCCACTGATTTAACCCCGCCCTTGACGGCTGGTTATCAGCGCCGGTGACCTTATGAATATCAACAAAGCAGACAACCCGAATATCAGGTTTTTCATGCTTTTACTGTTCATGGTTTCTTTCTTTAATTACATGGACAGGTACATGATTGCCGTTTTATTACCTTCAATTAAATCTGATCTAGACCTGTCCGATACCCAGATTGGATTCATCTCCGGTTTGGCATTTACACTCTTCTATGCAACCCTGGGTATCCCTATCGCACGCCTTGCTGATCGGTTCAGCCGTAGAAAAATCATAGCCATTGCACTGGCCGTGTGGAGCTTCATGACAGCAGCATGTGGGCTGGCCCAGAATTTTATCCAGCTTGCCATAGCACGGATTTTAGTCGGTGTCGGGGAGGCCGGGGCAAGTCCGCCATCCCTTTCACTCATATCTGATTGCTTTCCGGTGGCCTCAAGGGCACGCGCTATATCAATTTTCTCCCTGGGTGCCCCGGTGGGGATCCTCATTGGTTTCAGCCTGGGAGGATGGCTCACTCAACACTTCAGCTGGCGCATTGCATTGTTCAGTGTGGGGATTCCGGGCATCCTTCTGTCCCTGCTGGTATACCGCTATCTCTATGAACCGGAAAGGGGGGCGGCTGACGGCATTAAAAAACCCCTTGATGAAGTGAGCATCTTTGAAGCCTTGAAGATCCTTCTCAGTAGCCCGGCTTACCGTCATCTGTGCATCGCCACGGGGTTTTATACGGTCTTGTGGTTAGGGGTTGTGCAATGGATACCTTCCTATTTTATCCGGTCATTTGACCTGGAAATTTCAAAGGTAGGGACCTTACTCGCTGTTATTCTCAGCAGTTCACAAATAATCGGCATGCTGCTGGGTGGGCAGCTGGCAGATAGACTGGGGACAAGGGACTTACGCTGGTATGTCTGGATCCCGTCACTTGCTATGTTTGCCTCGACGCCAATCTTTGCAGTAACGTTTTTGACCACCATTTCAACCATAGCATTTGTCTCACTTTTTTTTCCATTCATGATTGGCGTCATGCAGGGCCCACCCTCTTTTGCGGCGGTACAGGGCCTGGCTGATATCCGGATGCGGGCAATGGCTGCTGCCCTGTTTATATTGATCGTGAACCTGATTGGAGGCGGAATAGGTCCCCAGGCCATTGGTATTGTCAGTGACATGATTGAGCCCACCTATGGAGCCGATTCGCTTCGCTATTCTCTTTTAATTGTGTCCCTGATATTTGGTTTTCTCGCCGGTGTTCACTATTATCTGTCCAGCCGGACGTTTCGGGAAGAATTTAAACTGCATAAGAGTGATACATGACTGAATTAGCCATCTGGAAATTTATACATATCCTGTTGCTGGTATTCTAGCTTGGTACGGCAAGATATAAACACTGACTAATTTTATTCAACAAGTCCGATATTGCAGAATATTGTTATCATCCAAACGTTTTATTAACTGACCAGATGCACACATGTAGTTGAGGTGAGCATGGCTTTCGCACAAGGCGAAGACAAAATTAAAACCATCAAGCTCTTTATTATATAGTTTCCTCAAAACAGCAATTGCAGGTTGTTCTTCCTCACAGAACTTTTGAATTGTCTTAATAATTTCCTGATGATGCATTTCCAGCTCTTGGATACGCAGATTAAGGCCTTTGAAAGGCAGATTATGAGATGGAAGCACCAATGTATCGTCCGGCAAAGATACAAATTTTTGCAACGTGTTTAAATATTCTTTTAAAGGATTTTGTAGTGGTTCAAACGGCCAAACGCTGATATTAGGTGATATTTTAGGGAGTATATGATCGCCTGAAATAAGTATGCCCAGTTCTTGCGAATACAGACAGACGTGCTCAGGAGAATGTCCCTTACCTATTATTACTTGCCACGAATTATTGTTAATGATGATTTTCTCATCTTCCAACAGGCGTTGAAATAAAGCAGGAGCTGTTAAATTAGGATTCTTTCTCAAATTGATCATGTCATCCACGTCTTTTTCAAGAATCCCTGCAGATAAATAGTATTGCCGTTCGTGCCAATTCGGTGGCTGGTTGACTCGATGAATAAGCGAGGTGAAGTGTATATATTCTCCTTCAGACATAAACAAAGGTACTTTAAACTTTTCAATAAGCCACGCAGCATTACCAATATGATCAGAGTGCATATGTGTGACAATCACTCCCTTTACGGGTTTATCGCTCATTTCCTCTGAAAAAATGGTATGCCAATATTGCCTGGTGATACCTGTAGGTAAACCCGTATCTAAGATATACCACCCATCAGTATCTTCTAGCAAATACAAGTTAATGGCCAATCTCATATTTATCGGCATCGCAATCCATTTGATACCAGGAACAATCTCCGTGGCTTTTCCAAATTCAGGCGTAGTTGTGAAAGGGTAAATCAGACTCAACTTAGATACCCATAATTAACGTGTGTGTAGTTTATGATTTAGCCTGGATAATGGCACAATTTAGGGTCTATTGTTGATAGATCAATAATGCCATGGTCCACAACAACACCAACACGAGTTTCATAATTTTGAGTAAATGTGGCAAGTTTCATAAATTAAATTTATATAATAAAAAAAACCGTAGATTTCGTTCTTGTCACTCAGGTTTAATATCGACTTCAACTGACTTTTCTGGCATTCGTGTCATCATTTGCATCGGTGCAAAATGTTCCATATCAATATCGATCAGGTATGGCCCGTCTATTGATATGGCTTTATTTAAAGCAGTGTCAAATTCTTCTACACTTTTTACTCTTTCGGCAGGAACCCCCATACTATGTGCCATCTGCGCAAAAGCAACTTTCCCTAAATCAGTTTCAGATATACGCCCAAACTGTTCATGTTGCATCCAACGCAAAACTCCATAACCTGAGTCATTAAAAACACAGATTACTACCGGCACATTATATTGTGCAGCGGTTGCAAGCTCCGTTGCATGAAACATAACCCCTCCATCGCCATGAACGACTAAAGTTTTATTATCTGTGCCAATTGCTGCGCCTATTGCCACTGCCAGTCCAGGTCCCAAAGCCCCTGAAGCGAGATGGATAGAAGTTCTAGGTTGAAGTATTGGAAACTGCTGATTACCCCAATTGTAGGCAGATACAGTTTGATCTCTAACAAAAACACCATTGTCGGGTAACTTCGAACGAATACTATCCATAATCCTTACAAAGTCATCACCTAAACGCTTACGCATCGACAACCTAAGTTCATCCCGTGCCTTCCAAACAGAATTACTAAATTCTTCATCTGGTGCGAGAATATCTTCAAGTACAGAGTTAATCTTAGCTAGAGCAGTTTTTGCATCTGCCTGTATACCCATCGAGACATTATGTGTTCGACCAATACTACCCCCATCGATATCGATCTGTATCAAATCACCCGGAGGAACAAAGGCTTCTAACATCCCTTCAATTCCAACTGCAAATTTAGTCCCAACAGCTAGCGTAATGTCAGCATTTCGAATCGCCTGGTATATCTTACGGCTAGCATAGTAATTACCTATACAAAGCGGATGATTTTCCGGTATTGCACCACGCCCTGCTTCAGTTGTTATTACGGGGCATTTGAGCTTTTCAGCAAGTGTTTGAAATTCAGTCGACGCATTCGCCGCGATAACACCGCCTCCTGCGATTAGTAATCGACGAGTAGTGGCCTCAAGTCGTTCACTCAAGTCTGCAATTTGTTTGTCACCAATATTTAGGGGATCGCTAGTCGGGTAAGTAATATTTACCGGCTGTACTTGTTTCCTTTGCAAATCCAAAGGTATTTCAATTGCGCCCGGGGCTGGCCTACCTGTATATATATCATTAATCACAGTTTGCAAAGCTTCACCCAATTGGGAAATATACCGTGGACTTTCTACACGACGACAAACTGATTCCAGCATAGGTACCTGTTTTTCTGCTTCGTGTGCGTATGCGACACCCTTGCCATAGTATTTTGTATCTGCCTGGGTAGTGATTAGTAAAACTCGTGAGGAGGCATACTGCGCTTCATACAGTCCTGTTACTGTATTTGAAGTACCTGGACCTGTAGAAGCCAGCATTACGCCCAGTTTACCTGTTGCCCGTGCATACCCATCGGCAGCGTGAGTGCCGGCTTGTTCATGACGAACATCTATGATCTTGGTTTTACCAAGACGATTAATAGCATCAAAAATAGGTAGGTTGTGGATGCTGACAATGCCGAAAACGTGCTCTATCCCTAGTTGTGCTAGGCCCTCGGCGATGAGATCTGCCCCTGTGTAGCTCAATACTCCCCCTTTTCGCTTGGAATTATTAACATCACCAGGAAATAAAGGTAATGTGTTTTTGTAAAGATCATAAATATTATTTAATTAATGATTAACGTGTCACATCGTCCCCATTGAATTTCGCAGTTATACTATAATTATATAATTATTGATTGACTTGCGTATTGTTATCTGTTCTTTTATGAGTATACTTTAGATATGTCAGGCAGTAAAGAACATATAGCGTAACATAGCGCAAAAATAATATGACTCATTATATGTATACCAGTATAACAATAGCGATTTCTTGTTAATCTAAGATAGCTAGGAGTTAATAAGATGTTGATTACCGCAGAGAGAAACCAAACCCTTACTCAAACATCCGAGCAAACCGCAATGGGGAAAGTACTGAGAAAATACTGGCACCCTGTATTACTCTCAAGCGAGCTTCCAAAACCCGATTGCCCCCCTATCAAGGTTCGCGTATTCGGCGAGGACTTTATTGCATTCCGTAATTCCGATGGCGATGTTGGTATTGTAGATCCACATTGTCCTCACAGACGAGCCAACTTATTCATGGGAAGAAATGAAGAATGCGGTTTGCGTTGCGCATTTCATGGTTGGAAGTTTGATATTCATGGAAATTGTCTGGATATTCCAAACGCTACTGAGAATGTAGCTATACACTTAAAAAAGAGAGCGAAAATCCGCGCGTTAGAGATCGAAGAAAAAGTTGGTGTGATCTGGGGCAGATTCCCGCCATTAAATAATGATGAAAACTACTCCTCAGGTATTTCTAAATTTCCGTTCATTGATTTACCAGAATCACATGTTCACATTTCAAAATATTTACAAAATGCGTATTCCGGTTGAAAGTGAACGCGTATTCCGGTTCAAAGTGAACACCGATTCCGGTTGAAAATGAACGCGGATTCCGGTTCAAAGTGAACACCGATTCCGATTGAACGTGAACACTTTCCGGGCAGTACCGGAATCGGTGTTCACAACCCCGGAATCCGCGTTCACGTTGAACCGGAATCCCCCGCAACGCATGGGACTTGTAACCCGGTGGTACGTTGTTCCTTTTTTTGGGAGCAACCTGCCATGTCCAACAAGAGAACGACCATGCGTAAACTACGCGAGATACTACGGCTCCGGCTGCAAGCCGGTTTATCCATCCGCGCCATCAGCCGCAGCACCAAGCTGAGTGTCGGCGGGGTACAGAAACTCCTCAGCCGGGCCGAGGCCCTGAGCCTGACCTGGCCCTTGCCGGCCGAGTTGGACGATGCTCGCCTCGCCGAGCTGTTCTATCCCGGCGCCGATACCCACGCCAGCCCGCGCCGCGAGGCGCCGGACTGGGCGGCGATCCACGAGGAGTTGAAGCGCCCCCACATGACGCGACAACTGGTCTGGGAGGAATACACCCAGCGCTACCCGAACCGGTGTTACGGCTACTCCCAGTTCTGCGACCGTTACCGCGACTGGCTGGCCCGGCAACAGCGCACCATGCGCCAGACACACAAGGCCGGCGAGAAGTGCTTTGTGGACTACGGCGGGGATACCGTGCCCGTCATCGATGCCGGCACCGGCGAGACACAACCGGCACAACTCTTTATCGCGGTGCTCGGCGCATCGGACTACACCTTCGCCGAAGCCACCTGGACCCAGACCCTCCCCGACTGGCTGGCCAGCCATACCCGGGGCATGACCTACTTCGGCGGCGTCCCCGCCGCCATCGTCCCCGATAACCTGCGCAGCGGGGTGAGCCGTGCCTGCCGCTACGATCCCGACATCAACCCCAGCTACCAGCAATGGGCCGAGCACTACCAGACGGCTATCCTGCCGGCCCGCCCCCATAAACCCCGTGACAAGGCCAAGGCCGAGCAGGGCGTGCTGCTGGCGCAGCGCTGGATCCTGGCCCGCCTGCGGCATCATCAGTTCTTCGCCCTCGATGAGTTGAACCGCCATATCGCCACCCTGCTTGACGAGCTTAACCACCGGCCCTTCAAGCGCCGGCCCGGCTCGCGCCACGCGGCCTTTGAGACCCTTGATAAACCGGCCTTGAAGCCGTTGCCCCCACAGCCTTACGAGTATGTCCACATCAAGCCGGTCACCGTGCACATCGACTACCACGTGCTCTACCAGCAACACTACTACTCCGTGCCGCACCAGTACGTCGGCGAGCGGGTCGAGTTACAGGCATCTGACAGCTTGATTGAACTCTACTTCCACCAGCGCCCCATCGCCACCCATGCACGCCGGGACGGGTACGGCTTCACCACCGACCCGGCCCACATGCCCGAACGCCACCGGGCACAGCAGCAATGGTCCCCCGAGCGCCTTAAGCGCTGGGCTGCCCAACTCGGCCCTGACGTGCACACCTGGGTCCGCCACCAACTCGAACGCCGGGCCCACCCCGAGCAGGCCTACCGCACCTGCCTGGGATTGCTGCAACTCAGCAAACGCTATCCCGCCAGCCGCCTCAACGCCGCCTGCCAACGGGCCAACCAGGCCGGCCTGGTGCGCCTCAAACAGGTCACACACCTGCTGGAGTCAAACCAGGACCGGCTGCCTGATACCCCCGACGCAGACACCCTGACCACCCCCACGCTGCCCCAGGACCACGAGAATGTCCGCGGGCCGCACCACTTCAACTAACCGGAGAGACACCATGACATCAACCACACAAACCCTGACACGCCTGCGCGACCTGCGCCTGCCCGGCATGGCAACCGCCCTGACACAACAAACCGAACAGCCCGCCACCTATGACCCCCTGCCGTTCCTCGACCGCCTCGCCCTCTTAGTCGAGTCCGAGTGCCTGCAACGGGAACAACGCAAACAGGACCGCCTCATCCGCCAGGCGCACTTCAAACTGCGCGCCCGCCTCCAGGATATCGATTACGAACACCCCCGCAACCTGCAGCGCACACAACTTACCCAACTCGCACAGGGCGAGTGGCTGCAGCGGGCCCACAACCTGCTCATCACCGGCCCCTGCGGCTCAGGCAAAACCTTTATCGCCTGCGCCCTCGGCCACCAGGCCTGCCGGCTAGGTGTCTCCACCCGTTACTATCGCCTCGCCCGGCTGCTCCTTGCCCTCACCCAGGCCAAGGCCGACGGCAGCTACCACAAACTCCTGCACCAACTCGCACGCACCGGACTGCTTATCATCGACGACTGGGGCATGGACACCCTCAATACCGCACAGCGCCATGACCTCATGCACATCATGGACGACCGCTATCACACCGGCTCCACGCTCATGGCCAGCCAGTTGCCCGTCGACCAGTGGTATGCCACCATCGGCGATAACACCCTTGCCGATGCCATCCTCGACCGGCTTATCCATAATGCGCACCGACTGACCTTGAAGGGGGAATCCATGCGAAAACAACAGGCGTCTATTGACTCAGCGTGAACACTTGAGGTAAAAAACACAAACACGCCATGCGTTGCGTTAACAGGTGTTCACAATGAACCGGAATCACTGTTCACGTTCGACCGGAATCGGTGTTCATATTCGCCGGAATACGCACAAAAGACAAATTGGGTCCATGCTGTTGAGGGAGCCATTGACACATCTCACTTTACTTTTTTACATGGCCCATTACCTGCGCAAGAAAAAACAGAAGGAGAAACACCGCACATAGCACGCTTTCGATGGATAAAAGAAGATGGTGCTCCCACCATGAATTTACAGGAACATGAAGCAGGCATGGCTGTGGGTGCTGCACGATTGGCAGATGATGAGCAATTTTATTGGAGAATTACGCAGTTTTTGATGCCAAATATGGTCTTAACGCCTCATGCTTTTAAAGGTGAGAATAATTTCGGCTCAACCTGGGTGCCGATAGATGATACATCGACCTGGATATATAACTATGCTTACAACCTTGAACGTCCTCTAACCGCAGAAGAACGTGATGATTATAAAAGTGGTCGTAGAGGCGGAATTCCTGCCTCTGATGAAAACTTTTATCCATTAGCAAATCCTGAAAATGATTTTTTAGTTGACAGGGAATTGCAGGCTAGTGGGAAAAGCTTCACAGGAGTCCGAGGAGTCAAAGAGCAAGATTCGGCTATTCAATATAGTCAGGGTGTGATTCATGATCGAACAAAAGAACTACTTCTACAAACTGATCTTGCTGTATCCCGCTTTAGGGAAATTTTAATAGAAGCCGCGAATGGAAATACCAATGGAGAGCCTCCCTTAGGGTCAACCTCACCTGATTACTATAACGTCGGCCATGGTGACGCTGTCTCTTCAAGAACTGAGGAATTTGAACAAGTTTTACTTGAACGCTTTGGTTCTACTACTGGTTTGTTAAGCTCTCATTAGCCGAGTTATTAAAATCAACATCAGCTCATTAAATCAAGAATCAAGTGATTAACTTATCACCTTATAATAGACTAATGATGGTTTTTCCACGATTAGTGCCCTGGTAAAGAGAAATAAGCGAATCAGGTGCTGAATCTAACCCCTCTGAAATGTCTTCATGATAATTTAAATTACCTGTACGTAGCATCTGAGCTAAATGTTCTATCGCCTCTGGGAAACGGTTTAAATGGTTGAAAATGATAAACCCTTCGCATCTCAATTCCTTCATTAAAATCAATCTCTCTTTCCTGGGGCCTACAGGTGGTGGATCCCAGGATTCAACAGCAGCTGTTCCAACTTGCGCTATTCTCCCTCGATTGTTCATTAAAGGAAAAACCTGATCAGCGATATGCCCCCCGGTATTATCAAAAAAAGCGTCAATACCATCCTGGCATACAGAGGCCAATTCTGCTGAAAAATCAGCTGACCGATAGCTCACCGCTTTGTCATAACCAAATTCGGTTTCGGCTAAACGTACTTTTTCATCTGTACTGGTAATACCGATTACACGACAACCTTTATTCCTTGCAAGTTGACCCGCAACACTGCCGACAGCGCCAGCAGCAGTCGAAATAACTAATGTTTGTCCTGATTTTGGTTCAAGAATTACATTTAATGTTAGATATGCAGCCAAACCACTTATCCCCAGAGCGCCAACAGCCGTTTTTACTGGCGCGATGTTCGGATCGACCTTCCTGAGAATCTTCTCACTTGTAATATGAGCATATTCTTGCCAACCAAACCAGCCAGTGACAAACTCACCTACAGCGTAATCATCCGCACATGACTCAACAATTTCACCAACAGCAAGTGCGCGCATGGCATCTCCTAACTCTGCCCTTACATAGTTTTGCGCTTTGCCCATGTATCCTTTTTGGGCCGGATCAGCAGAAAGATAATGATTCTTTATAATCACCTTTTCAGCATCACAACCAGCAATAATATCTGTATTAGAAGCAAAGCAATCTGTTGAAGGTAGGCCATCTGCATATTCGACCAATACGATTTGATTATTTTTATAACCCATAACTATTTATCGTCCTGTTAACTGTTCATATAATTGAAGCACCCCTCGGGCCTGTTTCAAATGAGGCATATCAAGCATCTTACCGTCCAGCTGTACAGTTCCAACTCCTGGATTGGCATCAAATATTGCTATGACGCGTTTTGCAAACTCCACCTCATTCATACTGGGCGTGAAGGCTTTGTTTATTGTGTCAACTTGCTTGGGATGAATTGCAACCTTGCCCGTAAAGCCATCACGTCGAGCTTGTCTACATGAATCTTCCAGTCCTTCCACATCATTAAAATCAACATAAAGCGTATCTATCGCCTGAACATCTATGGCTTTTGCAATCATTAGACACTGTGAACGTGCCATTTGGTAGCTAAAACCCAAATCACCGTCATCCTCTCTATTGCTGCTGGCTCCAAGCGCTGCACTCAAATCCTCAGCACCCCATGTTACTGCTACAAGTCGTTCGGATGCCTGTAGTAGTCCAGCATGGGCAAACATAATTTCAGCTGTTTCAGTTATGACACTGACAATTTTTGTCGACATATGAGGCAAATCTTCCCGGGCCTCCAACGCATCTAAGTAATGTGCCAGCCTGTCGATATCATCAACGGAGCGGATCTTTGGTAATAAAATCAAATCAGGAGCGGCCGGCATTATACTTGCCAAATCTTTTAGTGAATCTGATGTGTCGATCGGGTTAATCCGTACGCAACGCAGGGCGGTTGTCTCAGGGCCATTTTTTAGCACATCGGCGACTAATTCGCGCGCAGTAGTTCGGCGCTCAGGCATAACAGAGTCTTCCAAATCCAAAATGATAATATCTGCCGGAATTTGGCCAAATTTTGCCAGTTTTTTTTCGCTATCTCCCGGGATGAAACAGGCAGAACGTATGATGTCCATCTACGACTCCTCAGCAGTAGCTTTTTTCTGCACCAAAGCAATACGGATAATAGTGCACACAAGTTCGTCTCGCTGGTTAAAAACCTGATGTTCAAAGGTCAAAATCCCTGCTTCAGGTCTTGATTTACTTTCTCGTTTATCCTTAATTTCAGTTGCCACTCGCAACGTGTCATTGATAAAAACAGGTTTAGTGAATTTTATTTCACCAAAACCCAGGTTAACAACAAGCGTTCCTAACGTTGTATCTTCAACCGAAACACCTGTCGCGAGTGAAACAGTATACATACTATTGAAAACACGCTGACCGAATTCAGTTTTTTTCGCATACTCTTCATCAAGATGTAGTGGTTGAGGATTGTGTGTGATGGCACAAAACAAAACGTTATCTGCTTCGGTTACTGTTCGAGTAAATTTATGTTCAATCTTGTCTCCAATATCAACTTCATCAAAATATATTCCTGGCATAGTTAATAATCCTCATCGATGGTTTTTGCTAAGTTAATAAAATAGTCCAGTGCCTCAGGGTTGCGAATAGAATCTATATTAACAGCGGATTCTAAGGGTGTGCCCAATAAAATCTTTTTAACAGGTATTTCAAGTTTTTTACCACTGAATGTACAGGGTACCTCATCTATTTGAAAAATCTCATCAGGTACATAGCGTGGTGAATACTCTTTTTTTAAAGTCTGTTCAATGATGTGTTTTAGTGACTCATCAAATTTTTTGTCATTATCAAGCACAACAAATAGTGGCATATAAAACCTAGCGCCGGGTAATTCAAGATTAATTATCAAGCTATCTGTTATGCCCGATATTTTTTCAACTGCACGATAGATTTCTGCTGTCCCCACCCGGATTCCATAGCGGTTTAATGTGGAATCTGAACGTCCAGAGATAACACTACGTCTATCTTTATGAAAATATATAAAATCGCCCTGGCGCCAAACACCGTTAAACGTATTAAAGTAGCTATCTATGTAACGTTGATTATCTGGATCATTAATTAAGTAAAGAGGCATTGATGGGAGTGGCTGGGTGACTACTAACTCACCAAACTCATCAACAACAGATTCACCATCATCGTTATAAGCCTGTACATCCACACCTAGACACGGCGCTTGTATTTGACCAGCATGCACCGAGAGTATCGCTGTACCGCCAACAAAAGCAGTTGCGACATCAGTCCCCCCACTCATTGATATAATGTGTAAATCCTCGTGTAGATTTTCGTAGAACCAATTAAACGTAGTCGCCGCTGCGGGTGAGCCAGTCAGTGCAATCGTCTTGACCTTGCTAAGATCATGACTCTCCGCTGGAGAATAATTTTTATCGATCAAGACATTAATAAAGGCAGGGCTTGTCCCAAAATATGTCACGCCCAGTTCTTCGGTAAAATCAAATAAGCGCCCTAATGTCGGATAGGTAGGACTACCATCGTAAACAACGATGGAACCGCCCGCTACCAAGCCCCCTACAAGAAGATTAAACATGGTCCAGCCGGTTGTAGTAAAAAAGAATTTAATTGAATTGGGGCCAAGATCATCGTGTAACCAAGCAGATTTTATGAACTCCAACAACACCCCACCGTGCCCGTGTACGATACCCTTGGGCAGACCTGTTGTCCCTGACGTGTAAAGTACCCAAATTGGATGTGAAAAAGGCACAGATTCAGCCTGAAACGTATCAAACGTTATTTTGTTATCCAGCGCAACCTCCCATTCAGTGACATTGACCTCTGGCATCGAAGTCGGTAATTCATCCATCTCACACCAAGGGATATGGATCACATCAGTAAGACTAGGTAACCCATTGATTATCTGCTTAAGTTCAAGTTCCCGATTGAAATATTTTCCTGCATATTGATAACCTGACACCGTAATTAGTGTCTTCGGTTTAACTTGAGAAAAACGTTCTATCACACTACTGCTACCAAAATCGGGCGAACAACTTGACCAAACGGCACCAATACTTATCGTTGCCAATAACGCAACGACAGCTTCAGATGAAATGGGAATGTATGCACAAACATGATCACCTGGCCCAATACCAATTTCACGTAAATGGTTTGCCAGTCGCGCAACTTGCTCTCTCATCTCTTGCCAACTTATTTGGGATCTGCCCCTGGCTTCAGATTCAGCATAGACGGCAATATCGTTGTCCGCACCCTGCCTCAATAAATAATCTGCGAAATTAACAGTGCAGTTTGGAAACCAGTCCGCCCCTGGCATTTCCGCATTCGATAGTACTTCTGAGGATTTGATCTCTTCTTTTGGAAAAACATTGTAGTAAACCGCAATAGCCTCCCAGAAAGACTCAATATCGTTAACAGACCACTGCCATAACGAATGATAATCGTTCAAATCGAGCTGATAATTGAGGTTTAACCACCGAATAAATGCAGTTATTGCAGCTTGTTCTTTACGTTCTTTAGAAGGTTGCCACAACAAATCGCCTTCTCTTACCATGTCATTTGAATGATTGGAGTTCATCGTTCAAACAAAATACAATTAATCTCACAAGAATACACCTGCCATTATCTACGCAATACAGATTTTAAACAGATTAATATATCAATAACAACTAAAATACCAGAAACATAGTACGCATTATATTAACCAAAGTAGATATAGGCTGGATTATATGGTAAAATAGCAGCCTGATCTTGCGGCCGCCACAATCAAAAACTATCAACGTATTTTAAGGAAGAAACACAATAGCAATTCAGAACTATTAACGAGGAAATTTTAAATGAAATTAGACGATTACTTAACGATTGGTCGTTCAGGGCTTAGAGTAAGCCCGTTAGCTCTCGGAACGATGACTTTTGGGGAAGACTGGGGCATGGGTTGTTCTGTAGAGGTATCAGAGCAGATTCTGGAGCGCTATCTAGGTTTAGGTGGCAACTTCCTTGATACGGCTAACTTCTATACGAAGGGGCACTCTGAGGTGATTATTGGAGATTACTTTGCAAAATCAAAAAACCGGGATCGCATTGTTATTGGTACTAAGTTTAGCGGGAATATGTACTTAAAAGATCCCAATGGGGGTGGCAGTAGTCGTAAGGCAATTGTCGAGCAATGTGAACAAAGCTTGCGGCGTTTGAAAACAGATTACATAGACCTCTACTGGCTGCACATCTGGGATATACACACGCCAATAGATGAAACGTTGCGTGCTCTGGATGATCTCGTATCAGCAGGGAAGATACGCTACATTGGCGTGTCGGATACGCCTGCCTGGAAAGTTGCACAGGCGCAGGTACTTGCTGATATGCGTGGCTGGACTAGCTTTATAGCACTTCAATTAGAGTACTCACTTCTGGAACGAACTATTGAAGGCGAGTTGGTCCCGATGGCTCAAGAACTGGGTCTTGGCATTACCCCCTGGGGGCCTCTCAGGTCGGGAACTTTAACGGGAAGATATACTCGAGAG
The DNA here is from genome assembly GCA_965220815.1 of Gammaproteobacteria bacterium. GTDB lineage: Bacteria > Pseudomonadota > Gammaproteobacteria > Eutrophobiales > Eutrophobiaceae > JAAXHV01. The sequence goes on along the minus strand of OZ244846.1, from coordinate 2,844,591 downwards.
AACCAGAATAGCATTGCAGGTGATTCAAGACGGGCTAAATTTATCAAGGATTTTTACCTCAACGAACAGGCCTTTGATGTTATTGATATCCTGCTTGAGGGGGCAAAAGAATTGAATACGACGCCTGCCAGGATTGCTCTAAGTTGGGTCAATAACCGTCCAGGTGTTTCTTCTACACTCATGGGTGCCAGTTCTGTGACTCAACTGGACGATAACCTTGCATCTCTTGAGATTGACTTACCGGTTGAATTGAGAGATAGGCTCGACAGTGCGACAAAACCGGTACTAAACTTCCCGGCAGAGATGATTAAAACAGTTGGTGTCCAGATGATCGGCAATGGCGCTTCCGTTAATGGGGTTCAGGCACCCGTGAACGAAAGTGTGCCAATGTCGGATGAGGAGCATTATTGAGCGGTTACTGTGCTCAGCTTCCTGTTCTAATGCTATAGCATCCATGTCCTGCAAGATAGACGATGACCGCTAAGCCAGCACATTATAGTCTCGTCACTATTGTTTATTAATCGCCGTTTTGCGGTAACAGGATTTCAACTGGCACGGCTGACATATGCGGCATGGAATTAATGGCTTCAAAGTGTTGGTTGGTATCAATCAAGTAGTTAACGCCACTGCCATGCTGCTCAATATCTATGGCTTCGTCCGGGTTGCCGCCCCAGCCGTGTGCCATTGAAACCACACCGGGTTTCACATGTTTATCCTCTCCGACCCTCGCTTTAATTCGGCCGTGAGCAGACTGCAAAATAATCTGGTCACCAGTTGATATGCCCAGCTTAGCTAAGTCTTCAGGATTTAAATAGGCCGGGTTATAGGGGTTACGCTTGCGGATAGTATCGACATGGCGACCATCGCTGTTGTAAAAATCTCGCATGCGCCGGGTTGATAACAGCCACGAGTATTTTTCCTTGTCCTTTGCGTGGGGCTTGGCAGCAGATGGATAAGTGGCCATAAACTGACACAGTTCTGCACCCACATCTTCAGGCATAGGGTCAAACCGTCCATCACTTTCAGGACGGGCTGGAAGTACTACTCTCTCGGGCAAATCAAAAAATTTACCGCTGGGATATTGCTTGAGCTCTTCCAGCGTGACTGAGCCACCCTCAATTAGGATTTCAATCAGATCATCGGCCGTCGACGGCGATCCATTGCTTAAAATTTTTCGCTGTGCGTAGTTAATTTCCAATCCCAATCGTTTGGCGAGGGACCAAAATACATACCAGTCTTCCACCAGGTCACTATTTTCCGGCGGTGTCGCAATGGGTGGCGTATATTGTCGCCATGTGCCTGGCCAGTAGTTGCGATAACCCACCACCATCATGGGCAAGTCCGCGCGTTCGTACTGCATAAAGGGCGGTAATACGAAGTCGGCGTATTTGGCCGTACCCGACAGGTTGGGCTCAATACAAACCAGCAGTTCCAGGGATTCCATAGCCCTTGCGGTACGTTCTACGTCAGGGAATGAACTCATGGGGTCGCCTCCATTAACGAACAGCGCCCGAATTTGACCCTCGCCCGGCGTGAGGATCTCATCAGTCAATGTACCCGAACAGCGTTCCATTTCCAGTAATATCCTGGCGCCGCGCAAGCGGCTGTCACCGCCCCGCTCCCAGGGGCGAGTGGGAGGATTAACCTCGGCGTAAACCGGCTTTAAAGGCGCCACCGGATTTTGCTGGTGCAGGCGTTCGCCCTCGCGCAAAAAACGTCCGCAGATTACATTCAGACAATCAATCAAATGCTGCGCCAGGTTCGAGAAGGGCTGCATGGTAATGCCTGTGCCCGAAGTCACGCTCCCAGTTTTGGCATCTCGTGCAAACCACTCGGCCACGGTGAGTAATTGTCCAGGTTCCAATCCGGCGCGCGTTTCCACATAGCTTGGCGTGAGACCATCCACCGCGGCCAGTAAATCCGCAATACGTTGCTCACCGACATAGTGCTGACAAAAATCCTTATCGTGCCATCCGTTAGTGAGAATCAAACGAATCAGGCCACCAGCAATCGCTGCATCCTGTCCGGGCCGCGGTTGTAAGTGCAGATCACTGTTACGTGCGGTTTCGGTATTTCGCGGGTCAACCACGATCAGGCGCTTGTTCTGTTGTCGCCAGCGCTTTAGATTTCTCACCGGGTTTGATTTCAAAAAACCCAGCGAGCCATGAGAGAGCAGTGGGTTGGCACCAAAAATCATTGCTACATCCATATCATCGAAGGCACGCAACCCGGCCGCCCACTTGCCTAAGCGCCCCCCCGATACCATTTTGCCGGAATTATCCAGTGTCGCCGAGGAAAAATACTGGTCAGATCCCAGAGCCCGCATAAAGTCCTTGGCCATCTGCACCCCGTTGACGTTGGTGTAGGTACCATTGCCGGTAAACAAGCCTATAGACTGCGGACCATAGGTATCCAGTAAATGCTTGAGCTTGCTGGCAATCTGATCCAGCGCATACTCAGCTTCAAGCGTCTTCAGATGGCCATCATCCGTCCGTACTAGCGGTTTTAATAAGCGGCTGGAGCCAGCGTGGCTGGCAGCGGCCTGCAAACCCTTAAAACAGGCGTAGCCCTTGGACAAAGGATTTTCCTTGTCGCCTCGCGCCGAGACAATTTTGCCGTCGTTGTCAAGCTGCAAGCGGATACCACAGCCCGCTGTGCACAATCGGCAAAAGGATACTTTTTCTGACATAAACTGTCCGCCTTACCTAACAATCAGTAAAAAAGTCGTGGGTCGGGTAGTCTCCTGAAAGGTTTGATGAGCAATCTTATTATTGTACACCTAAAACAATACGTAGTTAAGTATCCGGGAGCAGCGGCACCCTCTGCACAGAACGACAATGGCAGCTCGTACACCAGTGCTTTATTGACGTAAGTCTGCGGCTTTTCAGAAATTAAATGTGCCATTTCCTCTTCGTCATTTACACGTTCCAGTAAATTTGGAGCTAGATACAATTATTAGTTCAGGCGGGATCAGGACGCTGGTGTGGTGCAATATTATCAGTGGTGTCAACCCAAGGGGCTTTTGACGCGACATGCAAGTGCATGCATGGTTCTATGGTAGGGTTTTGATCAAGTGCCCCCATAGGTATTGCGAACATATCGATTCGATTGTGGTAATAAGGTGCTAACGAACCGCACAATGATTGACGTTCATCGTTCCCATATAAAGAAATTAAGCATATAATATGCTTGCTTATAGTATAACATTGTTACTACAGGAAACCCAATGTCAAAAGATCATCCTTTTAGAATCGGCTTTCTCATCCATGATGTGTCAAGGCTAAGAAGAACCCATATGGATAGGATTATGAAGCCACTAGGCCTAACCCGTTCACAATATTGGGTTATCGTAAATCTGACGCGTCATGGCGGTAATGGCATGGTACAGACCGATTTAGCCAAAGTCATGACTGTAGGAAAGGTAACGCTTGGTCGTCTCATAGATTGCTTAGAAGAAAGTGGCTACGTAGAGCGCAAAGCTGACCCCATTGATCGAAGGGCCAAACGCATTCATCTATCAAAAAAGGGCAAGAAGGTTGTCAAGGATATTCAACAAATTGCTGAAAAGGCGAATGCAAATATACTTCACGGAATTTCTGAGGAAGAGATTGAATACACTGAGGAAGTTCTGGCCAGAATGAAAAAACGACTTCTAGAAGTAGAAAGCTAGATTGCTATGTGTATTTATCAGCAACTTACGACGAATACAGACATCCCCTGCTCCTTTAATTAATCATATCTACGTCACGAACCTAGCTTGGAAAATCACTATGAATAATGACTACACAGAAGACCAGCAGGCGATTATAGATGCTATAGAAAAAACCTGTGAATCCTTCACAGATGATTATTGGTTGGAACTCGATACAAAAGCAGAATTCCCTCACGAATTTTATACTACCATGGCCGAAGGAGGCTGGCTTGGTATCACAATGCCGGAGGAATATGGTGGCGCCGGTCTAGGGGTAATGGAAGCTGCCATCATGATGAATACGGTCACGCGCTGCTCCGGTGGCGGATATACATCAGCTTCTACCATTCACATGAATATATTTGGACCTCATTCAATAGTTGTTCATGGTAGTGAAGAACAAAAAGAGCGATTTCTTACACCACTTATTACAGGTGAAGAAAAGGCGTGCTTTGGCGTTACTGAACCCAATGCCGGGCTGGATACCACCAGTATTTCTACCTTTGCAAAAAAAGTCGACGGTGGATATCGCATATCGGGCCGTAAAATGTGGACATCATCTGCACAAGTTGCCGATAAGATACTTCTGCTTACTCGAACATCAGCTAAAGATGAGGGTAAAAAGCCAACTGATGGAATGACGATTTTTTACACAGACTTGGATAAATCTAAAATCGAAGTTCGCTCAATAGCAAAATGCGGCCGTTCTGCTGTCGATTCCAATGCTGTATTTATTGATGATATTTTCGTTCCCGAAGAAGATCGCATCGGTGAAGAAGGTAAAGGATTTTATTACATACTCGACAGTCTCAATCCAGAGCGGATATTAGTTGCCAGTGAATATATAGGGATGGGGCAAGATGCTCTTCGTCGTGCCGTTGATTATGCGAATGAACGTGAAGTATTTGACCGACCTATTGGTAAAAATCAAGGCATTCAACATCCATTAGCTGAGAGCTGGATTGAACTGGAGGCGGCTTGGCTAATGGCATTGAACGCATGCAGACTCTATGATAATAAGCAGCCAAGCGGCGCCCATGCAAATGCGGCTAAATTTATGGCCGGTCGCGCCGCACAAAATGCGGCAACTCGAGCTGTTTTGACACACGGGGGGATGGGCTTCGCAAAGGAATATCATGTTGAACGCTTTTATCGCGAGAGTATTCTAGGCCGTATTGCGCCTATAACAGAGCATATGATTCTCAATTTCATCAGCACAAAAGTCTTAGACTTACCTCAATCTTATTAGGAGTATTTTCAAAATTGATATGTCAGAATCAGGGATCACAGGGTATGGTACATACTTACCCTCTTTTAAAATAAGCCGGAAATTGATTGCCGATGAGAATTCGTGGGCGATACCTGCACTACGGTCCCTGGGTAAAGGACATCGTCGTTTTTGTAGTTGGGACGAAGATGCAATTACGATGGGAGTTGAATCGTTACGCTCGTGCCTGCAATCACAACCGTCAATCAATGTTAATTCATTAATTTTCGCATCTACATCAGCACCCTATGCCGATTACCAAAACGCGACCAGTGTCGCTCTTGCTGCCGACCTTCCACCAGATCTTAAAGTAATGGATGTAGCCGGTTCGTTACGAGCCAGTACATCTGCGCTCATTACAGCATTACACAGTAATTCCAACGGCACTAGCTATATCGTGGCATCTGACAAACGACGAGCAAAGCCAGGTAGCATACAAGAAATTCAATATGCTGCAGGATCTGCAACTCTCGCAGTAGGTAGTGAAAATATAATAGCAAAGTTTGTTGATTCACATTCCATAGTAACTCAATTTATCGATCACTATCGTTCTGGTGAACAGAACTATGATTATTCTTGGGAAGAAAGATGGATTCGAGATGAAGGTTATCTAAAAATCGTTCCACAAACAGTTGCAAAATTACTCAATAAAACAAATATCAGCGCTGATGAAATCTCATATTTTTGCATGCCGGGTAGCATTTCACGTCTTGGAATAACTTTAGCAAAGCGCATAGGTATTAATGCTGATGCGGTTGTTGACAATCTTATGCCAGAAGTTGGAGACACGGGGACACCGCAGGCCTTACTGATATTTACCGCTGCCCTGGAAAAAGCAAAGCCTGGGGAAAAAATACTACTTGTTGGGTTTGGCGCAGGTTGCGATGCGATTTTGTTCGAATGCACAGAAGCTATCGCAAATTATAAGCCTGACCTAAATCTCTCCGATGTCATTGACTCAGGTGAATCGGTGGAAAAATATACACAATTCCTATCTTTTAGTGATGAATTTAGCGTGGACTGGGGCATGCGTGCTGAATTCGACAGCAAAGTAGCCATTTCTCAACTCTATCGTGCTCAGGATCAGATGTCAGGGTTTAATGGAGGACAATGTCCTGATTGTAAGACAACACAGTTTCCCGTGCTTGCGACCTGCGTTAACTGTGGCTCAACCTCGAAACAAGTCTCAATACGACTCGCGGATATAGAAGCCAAAGTTTCAACCTTTACTCAGGACTACTTGCAATATTATCCCGCTCCTCCCATGTATTGGGGTTTAGTGCAATTTAAAAATGATGCGCGATTGCTAATGGAGATCGTTGGAGTAAGACAAAATGAATTGAGAGTTGGTGATGAGTTAAAAATGGTCTATCGCATTAAACAGAAAGACCAAAAACGAGGACTACACCGGTATTTCTGGAAAGCTACACCGGTATATTCCCAGGGGAGTTAATCACTATGGCCACTGGAATTAAAGACAAAGTAGCTATCATCGGAATGGGCTGTACAAAATTCGGTGAACGCTGGGATGCAGGATCCGAACATTTAGCAGTAGAAGCGTTTACAGAAGCTTTAACAGATGCAGGAATCGAAAAAAATCAAATCGGCGCTGCCTGGTATGGTTCTGCATTAGATAATGTCAACGTCGGCAACTCAGCAATACCTCTCTCGACAGCATTACGTTTCGAAGGGATACCCGTATCGAGAGTGGAAAATATGTGTGCTACGGGAACGGAAGCATTGAGAGGAGCGGTATATGCCGTCGCTGCGGGTGCTGTTGATATCGCTTTGGCCATTGGTGTAGAAAAATTAAAAGATACAGGTTTTGGTGGCTTACCGCCGATTTTCAAGGGAACTTTTAATGATCTTTGGCTTCCATACGGCTCAGCACCAGCAGGCTTTGCGCAACTTGCTTCAGGATACCAATCAAAATATAAGCTGAATCGCGAAGATTTTAAAAAATCACTCGCACATGTTTCATGGAAAAGCCATCAAAACGGCGTACACAACCCGAAAGCACATTTACAACGTGCAATAGATATGGACAGTATACTGAATGCACCAATAATTGCAGAACCTCTTGGATTATACGATTGTTGTGGTGTTAGCGATGGCGCAGCGTGTGCAATTGTAACAACTCCAGAAATCGCAAAAAGCTTAGGAAAAACGGATTTGGTTTCGATCAAGGCATTACAGTTATCTTTAAGCGCGGGACGTGAATCAGGTATGGCAGATTGGGATGCTAGTTATGTCAGAAACACACGCATCGCTTCACAAAATGCATATAAGGAAGCGGGAATAAAAAACCCACGACAAGAACTCGACATGATTGAAGTACATGATTGCTTTTCTGTTACCGAGCTTGTGACGATGGAAGATTTGGCCATATCAAATGATGGCGAAGCTGTTAAAGATATTCTTGATGGCTTTTACGACGCAGATGGTGGAGTGCCCTGTCAAATAGACGGTGGCCTGAAATGTTTTGGGCATCCAATAGCTGCATCTGGCCTCCGTATGGCCTACGAAGGCTATTTACAACTGCTTGGTCGTGCTGGCGATCGACAGCTGGATAAGGTTGATCTGGCACTAACACATAATCTAGGTGGCGTTCCCTACAACGGTGTGGCAGCGGTAAGTATTATCGGGCGCTATAACAACTGAAAATTGGTTTCTTGATTTTTTCACTATTTAGGATCTTTTTTATGTCAAATATACTTGGTGGTAAAACAATTATCGTAACCGGCTCTGGCGGTGGTGTTGGACAACATATTGCTGAAGAAGCTGCACGCCAAGGTGCTAATGTAATAGTGAATGACATTGGCAAAGATAGTGGCGGTTATAGTATGGCGCAACAAGTCACGGAAAAGATTAATAGTACGGGAGGGGAAGCGATCGCGTCACAAGATGATATTTCAGATTGGTCTGCTGCTGAAAAATTAATCGAATCGGCGATGGATAACTTTGGTCATCTGGATGGCCTTGTTAACAATGCAGGAATTCTCCGTGACCGCATCTTCCATAAAATGTCAGAAGAAGAATGGGATCAATCTATCAATGTCAATTTAAAGGGTTGCTTTAATACAGCTCGAATTGCCGCACCGATTTTTAAAGAACAGGAAACTGGCGTGTTTGTTCATATGACATCAACGTCAGGTTTAGTTGGCAATTTGGGGCAAGCTAATTACTGTGCTGGCAAGATGGGGGTCGCAGGCCTCTCAAGAGCAATAGCAATAGATATGCAACGATTTAATGTCCGATCCAACTGCATCGCACCATTTGCTATGACGCCGATGATTATGGCCGGCGTTCCTCGAGAAACCGAAGAACAGAAAGCGAGGTGGAAAATTCTGGAAAAACAGTCTCCTGAAAAAATCGCACCCCTTGTTTGTGCTCTATTATCAGATTTTGCTATTGATATAACTGGACAAATATTTGGTGCGAGAGCAAATGAGGTCTTTTTATTTAGCCAACCAAGACCCATTCGAACTGGACATATTGGGCATGATGGCGGCATAACAACCGAAGCTGTGATTGACCGAATTCTACCCGCATTCAAACCAAGCATGTATTCACTCGAACGTACGACCGACGTATTCTCCTGGGAGCCGATCTAAATGCATCTTGAAAACGTATTATCAAAAAAGTTTGATCCAATTGAGCAACGATTAAGCGAAAAAGATTGCATACTGTATTCTTTAGGGATTGGGATAGGAATGGATCCGATTGATCCAAAACAGCTTCAGTTTGTCTATGAAAAAGGTCTCAAGGCATTTCCCAGTCATGCAGTAATGATTGCCTACCCAGGACCCTGGATGCGAGCTCCAGAATTGGAGATTGATTATTCAAAGCTATTACATGTAGGACAAAGTATTAAATTACATAAAGCTATCCTTCCAAACAGAACCTATATAGGAAGACACAAGGTACTAGGTGTAATAGATAAAGGTAAGGAGAAAGGGGCACTTTTATATTTGGAAAAGACCGTTTGGGATAAAGAATCCGATGAAATAGTTAGTACAATTACATTATCACATTATCTACGGGGTGACGGTGGTTGTGGAAGTTCCGACTATAGTCCTCCACTCCCAGTAGAAATACCTGACCGTCAATCCGACCAGAGTATTGAATATCAAATAGCAAATAATATAGCACTTATTTATCGTCTCAGTGGCGATCCTAATGCTATTCACGTTGATCCTGAGATCGCGAAAGACGTGGGTTTTAATAGGCCAATTCTTCATGGTTTATGCTCATTTGGTTTCGCAACTCGTGCTGCATTAGATACTTACTGTGATTCCGATCCAGAACTTATCCAGGATATAGCGTTACGCTTTAGTGCACCTACTCTTCCTGGAGAAAGTTTACGTTTTGATTTTTGGGAGGATGGTACAGATATAAAATTCACTGCAACCAATCTAGAGCGCAATGTAAAAGTACTTAATAACGGTATTGCTCGAATACACCATCACTAATTTATAAGTTTATTTTTTTACTCAAATAATTCGGAAAACTTAGTTTATTTGGAGATAACGAATGAATTTAACAAACAAAAGTGTAGTAGTAACCGGTTCTAATGGGGCCCTAGGCAAAGTAGTGGTAGAAAAAGTAATATCATTGAGTGGCACCCCTATTGAAATAGATTTAAATTCAAAAAATGAGAATAATCAGAATAACTCGTACGCAGTTGACTTATCAGATCAATCAGCGACTCAATCTCTATTCGAAGATATTGCGGATGTGGATGTTGTATTGAACATAGCTGGAGGGTTTGAGATGGGGCCAACTGTTTATGAAACCTCGGAAGAAGATTGGGATGCTATGTTTACAATGAATGTCAAAACCCTCCATAACGTAATTCGGGCATGTGTTCCAATTATGATAAGAAAAGGACGCGGCAGCATCGTCAATGTGGGTGCAGTAAATGCACTAAAAGGTCTACCAAACATGGGAGCATATTGCGCAGCGAAAAGCACTGTGATGCGTATGACTGAAAGCCTTTCCGAGGAATTGAGGAAAGAAAATATTAACGTGAACGCAGTACTTCCCAGCATTATAGACACCCCACGAAATCGAGCCGATATGCCAGGGGCGGATTATTCAAAATGGTTATCACCCGAGAAGCTGGCAAACGTCATTTGCTTTCTCGGTTCGGAAGATGCTTCCGCGGTAACTGGCGCGCTTGTTCCGGTGACCAAGTAACAACTGATACACAGTAAAACTTTCTGTGAGTGAATTATATCTGATTCGGCATGGCCAAGCTTCATTTGGGACCGACAATTATGATCGCTTTGACCCCCTCCCCGTAACCTGATCCACCCGCCGTTTAGGAATTTCCCTAAACAGTTCGTGGATCAAGAACGGGGAGAGGGTCACCGGTACAGATGAGTCGCCTTAGGCGGCACGATTTAATTTGATATACTGCTTCAAGCCCATGCAGACATTGCCTGTCGATAATGCCGCCCTGGAGAACAGGGAGGCCCTGATCAGAGAACTCAGGACAATTCTCCCCGATGAGTGCGTAATTGTCGATGAGGGGGCATTACGCGTCTACGAGACGGATGCCCTGACCGCGTACCGGCAGGTGCCCATGCTGGTCGTTCTGCCCGAGACCACGGCCCAGGTCGCGGCCGTTTTGAAGCTTTGCAGCCGCATGAATATCAAGGTCGTACCCAGGGGCGCCGGCACCTCGTTATCAGGCGGCGCCCTGCCCCTGGTTGACGGCATCGTTCTGGGCCTGGGTAAATTCAACAGGATTCTCGAAGTCGATTTCGACAACCGTTGCGTAGTCGCCCAATCCGGGGTGACCAATCTGGCGATCACCGAAGCCGTCAAACACAGGGGTTATTACTACGCTCCGGATCCCTCCAGCCAGATCGTCTGCACCATCGGTGGCAACGTCAGTGAAAACTCGGGAGGAGTCCATTGCCTCAAGTACGGGCTCACCACGAACAACGTGATGGGGATTGAAATGGTGACCATGGAAGGAGAGATACTGCGCCTGGGCGGAAAGTACCTTGACCCTGCCGGGTACGACATGCTGGGCATAGTGACCGGTTCGGAGGGATTGCTGGGAGTCATCACGGAGGTGACGGTAAGGATCATTCAGGAGCCGCAAACGGCGAAGGCCATGCTGCTCGGGTTTCCCAGCAATGAAACTGCGGGGGATTGTGTGGCCGGCATCATCAGCGCCGGCATCATTCCCGCTGGTATTGAAATGATGGATGAGTTCGCCATCAAGGCGGCGGAGGATTTTGTCCATGCCGGTTATCCCGTAGACTGCCCCGCCCTGGTGCTCACTGAACTGGACGGGCCTGAAGGCGAAGTAGCCGAACTGATCGAACAGGTCCGGGGCATTGCCGGGGATTGCCGGGCAAGCTTCATCAGGGTCAGCGAATCAGAGGAAGAACGCGAGCGTATCTGGGCCGGGAGAAAAGCGGCCTTTCCGGCACTGGGGGATATATCGCCTGACTACTACTGTATGGACGGCACCATCCCCCGCCGGGAACTCTCGCATGTACTGACCCGGATCAGGGAAATGTCGGAGAAGTACGGACTGAAGGTGGCGAACGTGTTTCATGCCGGCGACGGTAACCTGCACCCGCTGATCCTGTTTGATGCGAATGATCCCGAGGAACTGGAAAAAGCGGAAGAGTTCGGGGCGGACATCCTGCGCCTGTGCGTGGAAGTCGGCGGCGTCCTGTCCGGCGAACACGGGATAGGTTTCGAAAAAAAGGAACTCATGCCCGCGATGTTCAATGAACAGGACCTGGAACAGCAACAGCGGATAAAATGCGCCTTTGACCCGGAGGGGCGGTTAAACCCCGGCAAGATGTTCCCCGTACTGCACCGCTGCGCGGAACTGGGCAAACTGCACGTGCACAAGGGCAAAATCCCCTTCCCGGACATACCCAGGTTTTAATTGTTTATATCCGCAGATGACGCAGATTAACGCAGATTATTTTTTCATTTATTCTTTAGTGTCGTGCTATCGATTCAACACAAGATAAGACAAGTGAACAACAATCATTATTTCATCTGCGTTAATCTGCGTCATCTGCGGATAATATGACAAACGAACGGTTCTTGCCGGAAACGGAACAGCAGGCCCTGGAACTGGCCCAGTGGGCCGTTGCAGAGGGCAAGACAATTTCCGTCCAGGGGAAAAACACGAAGCACGGGTTCGGCCTGCCTGTCAGCGCAGATTGCACCCTGTCTCTCGAGAAGCTCAGCGGGATACTGGAATATCACCCGGAAGAACTGGTCATGACCGCCCTGCCGGGTACGCCGATAACCGAAATACGAGAAGAATTATCAAAACACAACCAGCACCTCGCCTTTGAACCGCCTGCCTTGAACAGGATGTACCAGGTGGAGGATGAAGGCACCGTAGGCGGAAGTTTCATCGGCAACCTGGCCGGCCCGCGCCGGTTCAAGGCAGGCAGCGCTCGGGACCATATCCTGGGTGTCAGGGCGATCAACGGGCGCGGGGAAACCTGGAAATCCGGCGGCAAGGTAATAAAAAACGTCAGCGGGTATGACATGAGCAAACTGGTTACCGGTTCCTGGGGCACGCTGTCCGTAGTCACTGAATTGACGTTTAAAGTCCTGCCGGCGCCGCCTGTATCCCGGAGTCTGGCCGTATGGGGACTGTCGGCAAGGCTGGGAACGGCCCTGATGGCGCAGGTCGTCTCCACCCCCAGCGAAACATCCGGCCTGGCGTATTTGCCCGAGGCGGCACTGACGGCAATCGGACGGGACGACGCCTCTTTTCCCGGTGAAACGCTGACGCTGATAAGACTGGAAGGAACGGAGTTGTCCGTCAAGGAGCGTTTGCAAAGCATCACGGGGTGGCTGCCCGGCGCGTGTGAATACAGCGTCCTCGAGCAGGCAGCGTCGATTGCAGCCTGGTCATTGATAGCAAACACGGCGCCGTTACAGGACGAACAACGCACCCCGGGCATCCTGAAAATTTCACTCCCCCCGGCATCGGCCTGGGACCTGACCCGTTTCATCGATGAACTGCGCGGCTGTACCTGGTACCTGGATGCTGCCGGAGGCTGGTTATGGGTGGGCATCTGCCAGGCCGGAATGACAGATAAAATACACGCCATAAGCCGGGAGGTTAATACTATCGGCGGCGCCACGACCATTTATCGCTCCCCCTCCGCCGTGAAACAGGATACCGGTATTTATCCGTTCCCCGACGAATCGATCAAACGCCTGAATGAAAAGATAAAAAACAGTTTCGACCCGGAAAACATCTTCAATCCGGGCCGCCTCCACGTAAATTAACAATGCGCACCGAATTCACCGCCGCACAACTGGCAGACCCCGGACTGGACGAGGCCAACAGCATCCTGCGTAAATGCGTGCATTGCGGTTTCTGCAACTCCACCTGCCCTACCTTCAAACTGCTTGGCGATGAACTGGACGGTCCCCGGGGCCGTATCTACCTGCTGAAAAACATGCTGGAACATGACGAAACGCCTTCCGAAAAAATAGTCAGCCATGTCGACAGGTGCCTCTCATGCCTGTCCTGCATGACTACCTGCCCCTCCAGCGTCAATTACATGCACCTGGTCGATGCAGGGCGCAGCTATATCGAAAAAAAATTCAGGCGCCCACTCCGGGACAGGCTGTTCCGGCGCCTGCTGGCAACGACCCTGCCCTATCCGGCCCGGTTCCGGTTGCTGCTGCTTCTCTCCCGGCTGCTGGCGCCCTTCAGACGCTTGCTGCCCAGGCGCTTTCACAGCGCCCTGAACCTCCGGCCTGCGGCAACCCGGAACAACGCAAAATATGAAGACAGGAACCAGTACAAGAGCAGAAAAGCCGTAGGCCTCGTCGCCGGTTGCGTACAACAGGTAATAGGCAGTGACATCAATTCAGCCAGTATCCGCCTGCTGGAGCGCCAGGGCTGGCGCGTCCACCTGCTGTCGGAACCGGCCTGCTGCGGGGCGGTCGAACACCACCTGGGTAAAGAGGCCCTGGCGGAAAAACGCTTCCGGCGCAACATCGCTGACTGGATAAAACACGTTGACGAACACGGGATCGAGGCATTGATCGTCAATGCCTCCGGCTGCGGAACCATGCTCAAGGACTACGGCCACCTGTTCCGCCATAACGAGTCTCTGGCGGCGGATGCCGGTAGAATCAGCGGCATGACCCAGGATATAACGGAATTTTTATCCGCTCAGCATGGCGTGACCAAAAACGGCGACATGGAGCAGGTCCGTGTCGTCTACCAGAGCCCCTGTTCCATGCAACATGGACAGAAAATCGACTCACAACCGCTGACCCTGTTGCAGCAGGCCGGCTTCAACGTACGGGAATTGCCGGAAAAATATATGTGCTGCGGCTCAGCCGGCACTTATAATATCCTGCAGCCTGCGATCGCCGCTGAACTGGGAGAAAGAAAAGCGGCCTATATTGAACAGGCAGACGTAGACGTTGTGGCCAGCGGCAACATGGCCTGCATGATGCACCTGCGGCAATTCACCGATGTCCCTTTTGTGCATACGGCAGAACTGCTTGACTGGGCGACAGGCGGCCCCAAACCGTTTTGATTATCAAAATAAGCAGGAGTGAACCATGACCAACCCGGTAAACATCACCGTATTCCGCTGGGCCGGCGCCTGGGGGCCTTTCAAGGTCAAGATCCCCTGTGGGGAATGCGCCTTGACCAAGGACATTATCCAGGACTGTATCGATACTGACCTGACAGGTATAGATGTCGAGCTCGACATGCGCGACTGGCTCACGGAATGGTGGAAGCCCCTGCCCAAAGGAGGCTGGCATGCCCCGATTGTACTGGTAAACGGCAGGATCATATCCCAGGGAGCGGCATTGAACCGGGGCGTACTGACCCAGTCGGTTATTGAGGAAGCAACAGGCAACTCACCGATACAGGGTAACCACGCTTACGGCAAGGCCACCTGCCCCCACTGCGTGCGCGCCAAGGGATACCTGGAACAGGCGGGTGTCGACTACCGGTACCACGACGTCGTCAAGGATCCCCGGGCGCTGTATGAAATGCTGGCGAGGGTAAAACCGATCATCGGCCCCAAAACCCCGGTCACCGTGCCGCAGATCTGGCTCGACGGCAACTACGTAGGCGGCGCCGATGAATTAAAGCGCATTCTCGACCTGCCCGAGGTCGAACCGAACCCGGATCGCGGGCAGTGCTCTCTCTCCCCGGCACGCTGAACTTTAACGTCCAATATTTGCCTAAGAGTTAAGCGCGAAAGCATTGTTTGTCAAACTTTTTAAGCACTGGCTAAATCAGGGTTTCCCTGATCATGTCACGTGGAGGAGTAAATCATGAGTGAAAGCAAGTGTCCCGTAATGGGCAAAACCGGTAACGGCGCCACCCGCAGAGGCACCACAAACCGGGACTGGTGGCCGAACCAGCTCGATCTGGGCATCCTGCGCCAGCATTCTTCAAAGTCCAACCCGATGGACGAGGATTTCAACTATGCCGAAGAGTTCAAGACCCTGGACCTCGCCGCGGTAAAGCAGGACCTCTATGAACTGATGACCACGTCACAGGACTGGTGGCCTGCCGACTACGGCCACTATGGACCGTTCTTCATCCGCATGGCATGGCACAGCGCCGGCACCTATCGAATCGGCGATGGACGGGGTGGCGGCGGTACAGGCAACCAGCGCTTTGCGCCCATCAACAGTTGGCCGGATAACGGCAACCTGGACAAGGCGCGCCTGCTGCTCTGGCCGATCAAGAAAAAATACGGCAGGAAAATCTCATGGGCCGACCTCATGATCCTGGCCGGCAACTGCGCCCTGGAGTCCATGGGTTTCAAGACCTTCGGTTTCGCCGGTGGGCGCGAGGACATCTGGGAGCCCGAAGAAGACATTGACTGGGGTATCGAAAACGAGTGGCTCGGCGACAAGCGCTACAGCGGCGACCGGGAACTCGCGGAACCGCTTGGCGCGGTCCAGATGGGCCTGATCTACGTGAATCCGGAAGGGCCCAACGCCAATCCCGACCCGTTCGCTTCGGGCCGGGACATTCGCGAGACTTTCGGCAGGATGGCCATGAACGACGAGGAGACTGTCGCGCTCACCGCCGGCGGACACACCTTCGGCAAGGCCCATGGCGCGGCTCCCGCGGACACCCATGTCGGTCCCGAACCGGAGGGCGCTCCCATAGAGCAGCAGGGCCTCGGTTGGAAAAGCAGTTTCGGCAGCGGCAAAGCCGGCGATGCGATCACCAGCGGTATCGAAGGCGCATGGACCCACACCCCGACAACGTGGGACAACAGCTACTTCGACACCCTGTTCGGCTACGAGTGGGAACTCACCAAGAGTCCTGCCGGCGCGTGGCAGTGGAAGCCCGCAAATGGCGCGGGCTCAGATACCGTGCCGGATGCCCACGACCCGGACAAACGGCATGCCCCCATGATGACCACGGCGGACATGGCCATGCGCATGGACCCCATCTATGAATCGATCTCGCGGCGCTTCCACGAGAATCCGGACGAGTTCGCCGATGCGTTCGCCCGGGCGTGGTTCAAGTTGACGCATCGCGATATGGGGCCCCGCCCCCGCTACCTCGGCCCGGAGGTCCCTGAGGAAGAACTCATTTGGCAGGATCCCATCCCTGCAGTCACCCACGAATTGATTGATGAGCAGGATGTCACGGCCCTGAAAGCCAGGATACTTGCTTCAGGTCTCTCCGTTTCGCAACTGGTCTCGGCTGCCTGGGCTTCGGCGTCAACCTACCGCGGCTCCGACATGCGCGGCGGTGCAAACGGCGCGCGCATTCGTCTTGCGCCGCAGAAGGACTGGGAGGTCAACCACCCGGACCAACTGGCGCATGTACTGGAGACCCTTGAAGGTATCCAGCGGGAGTTCAACAGTTCGCAAACAAACGGAAAACGTGTGTCGCTGGCCGACCTGATCGTTCTGGGCGGTTGTGCCGCTGTCGAACAGGCTGCGAAGAACGCCGGACAAGACGTGAAGGTACCGTTCACGCCGGGGCGCGGGGATGCCCTTGAGGAGCAGACTGATGTCGAGTCCTTTGCCGTGCTTGAGCCGGTTGCAGACGGATTCCGCAACTACCTGAACGGCGCAAACGGCGCCGCGGCGGAAAGACTGCTGGTGGACAAGGCGCAGTTGCTGGGGCTGACGGCGCCCGAGATGACGGTGCTCATCGGCGGCATGCGCGTCCTGGGCGCCAACGCCGGAGCTTCACGACACGGCGTTCTCACCAGGCGGCCTGAGGCGCTCACCAACGACTTTTTCGTGAACCTGGTGGATCCGGGTACGGCATGGCAACCGGTCTCCGAAGACGGCAACGTGTTCGAGGGCCGGGACCGTGCAACGGGCGAACTCAAGTGGACCGGCACCCGCGTCGATCTCATCTTCGGTTCGAACTCCGAACTTCGCTCTTTTGCAGAAGTCTATGCCTGTGACGACTCCCGGCAGCAGTTTGTACAGGACTTTGTCGCTGCCTGGGACAAGGTGATGAACCTGGATCGTTTCGATCTCGCCTGATCTCAAGATGACAGGTTCAACCTTGCGTGCTGATCTGCTCCTGTCCAATGGAAATATTATCACCCTCGACAGTGTTTCCAGCATAAACGAAGCGGTGGCAGTACGTGGTTCAAAGATAGTGGCGGTGGGTAAAACTGCAGATCTGGAAGCACGCGTTGCCCCGGACACCCGCCGGATAAATTTGCAGGGTCGAACACTCCTGCCCGGGTTCTTTGACACCCACCCTCACATGGATCGGGAAGGGTTAAAAACCCTGGGTGGTGCGTCACTGATTGGCGCCAACTCGGTTTCAGCAATTGTCGAGCGTGTTGCAGAAGCGGCAACCAGGGCAAAGCCGGGGGAGTGGCTCGTCTTCATGCCCATGGGTGGACCGCCTTTCGACTATGTAAATAGTCCCTCAATGCTTAAGGAAGGACGTTTTCCCAATCGTTATGATCTGGACGAAGTCGCACCCGATAATCCGGTTTTCATCCGCGGCGTCTGGGGTTGGTGGGCCCGTCCTCCCTTTCCGGCAGTTGCCAACAGTGAAGCCTTGCGCCGCTGTGATATTACCGCTGCTTCCGTTGATCCCTATAATATAAGGATTGTCCGTGACCCCGGTGGTTTACCAACCGGTCTCTTCCTTGAAACCAACCGGACTTCCATACTCGAGTACACATTGTTTCGCAATGTTCCCCGGTTCACCTATGAAGATCGGCTGGAATCGGTGCGCCGCAGCTCTGAAATTTACAGCAGTTCAGGTACGACATCGGCATACGAGGCACATGGTCTTACACCCGAGTTATTACGCGCCTATCGGGAAATTGATGAGCATGGTGAACTCTCGGTTCGCATGTCTGCAGCAGTAAGCCTCCCTTCCTCTTATATGAAGCGCAGCCGGCTTATTGATCTTCTGGATCAATGGGCTCCTTCGGCAGGTGGCCGCGGTATGGCGAGCGGCAATTTTCGTGTCTCCGGCGTTACCCTCGATCATACCGACCCAAAGATAGCTGCAATCATCGCAAGGGATTATCCCTATGTCCAATGGGCCGGAAATTTCGACCAGGGTATTACAACTTCGGAATTTGTTGAAATCGGCATTGAAGCCGCGAAGCGGAAGCTGCGACTGAATTTCCTGATTGCCACACACCCACCCTATCACAGTGTTGACGGCACCCTTGACATGCTCGAGGAAATTGATAAGCAGGCGCCGATCAGAGATTTACGCTGCGTCGGCTTTCACATGATCAATGCAAGCGCACAACAACTTCGCAGGGTTCGGGATCTTGGATTGATCATTACCATGACGCCGTCATTCATTTATTCACATGCGGCTGAACTCCGTCTGGGCCAGGACGCCTGCCCCATTCGCGAGGTGCTCGATGCAGGCATCCCTGTGGCACTGGGCACGGACAATGTACCCCCCTCGATGTTTTTCACCGCCTGGGAAGCGCTGGTACGCTGGGATGAAACCGGACAACAACATCTGGGTAATTCTCGTCTGGAGCGTGAGGAAGTATTGCGCATCTGCTGTCAAAGTCCCCATTACATTAACTGGGAAGAAGACAATCGGGGAGTCATTGCACCGGGCATGGCGGCGGAGTTTATGGTCCTCGATGCCAATCCGCTGACCTGTGACATAGACCTTTTGCCACAACTGACACCGGTATTGACGATGGTTGACGGTCGCATCGTGCACGATGCGGGTTTGTTGGCAAAACCTGGCATTCCATCGATTTGATTACGCAGGTTAATCCATAACAAAGTGCTCGACTTCGTTGCAAACAACTTCTATACTGATTAGCCGGTCCGTTAAGGGGGAGTTGCTCCATGTCTCAATCCACCATATTACGCGGGGGTCGGATAATCGATCCGGCCCAGGGTCTGAACAAGTTTACCGATCTCACTATCACTGATGGCAAGATCGCCGCCATTGGTGCTTCGGAGTTAAGCGCAGATGCCGACGTTGTTGATGTCTCCGGCCTGATCGTCACCCCTGGCTGGGTTGACATACACGTCCATGCCTATGGCGACCTCGGCTTCGCCTATCCCGATTACATCGGGATCTATGGGGGTGTCACGACGTTTGTTGATGCCGGCGGACCTGGTTTTGGCACCTTCCCGGAATTCAAGGCCCTGATGACCGATGCCACCGTTACCGATCTGTATTGCGGCCCGTACGTGCGGCCGCTGGGTATCATCACGTCGGCCTATATTGAAGGCGATGTCCGCACTCTAGGCGCATGGGATATTGCGTCCTGGATCGACACCGTCAGTGAGAATCGTGACGTATTTGCTTATTTGAAGCTCGGCGCCTTCGGCGACCATGACTGGGGGCCGCTGCGAATGGGCAAAGGCGCGGCTGAGATTCTCGAGTTGCCTACCTATACCCATATCGGTGACTTCCAGGTTGCGCCCAGGCGCGACACTACCGGGCCTGCCTTTGAGGTCGCTGATCGTGGTGACATGATTACACATATATATCATGGCAATCCCGGCACGATATTGGACGAGGACGGTAAAATCCGGCGTGAAGTTCGGGCCGCTGAAAAGCGCGGGGTCTTGTTCGATATCGGCATGGGCTCAACAAATTTTTCTTTTGATATTGCCGAAAAAGCCATCGCCCAGGACTTGCTGCCTCACACCATCAGTTCGGACCTGCAACAATTCAACGTAATGAACCCGGTGAAATCTTTCACAAATGTGCTGACCTGCATGCTGGCGCTGGGGATCGAGCTTGAACAGATCATCGAATGCATCACCATCGCGCCGGCTCGCGCCATCAGGATAGATGATCATGCAGGCAGCCTGGCTGTCGGCAGGCCGGCGGATATCAGTGTGATGAAAGTCGAAGACGGCGATTTTGAAGTGGAAGATTGTGAGCAACAAACCCGCAGGACCGACCGCCGGATCCTGCCGGTGATGGCATTCAAACGCGGTGTGCGCTACGACTGCGATGTAACCCTGGCCCGCAACGAACGCAACTGGCTGCCGATGATCGATGAAGACGTCATTCCGCAACGGGCCGCCACTCTGGAACCTGGTCAAAAGACCTTCCTGGACGCGCTGGCCGCTGAGCTTGGCCAGTTAAACTGGGACGATACAACGGTTGATCTCGACGTCGCCACCCGGGTCCAGAAATGTTTCTACGGGACATGTGACAAAGTCGGCTTGCCGCTTGCGGACGCCTTGACCGCCACCTATAAGTGTTTCCTGGAAGAACCGTTCACTTACCAGATTGGATTATTTCTTACCCGCATTGAACGTGGCTTTGCCATTGGCCGAATACAGCAGGTGGGAGGCGGAATCCAGAAGGCAGCCTAGGCGGGACGTTTTGTATGGGTGAAGGAGAGTGGCATGATCTGCAGGAGATCGACGCAGAGGAGGCGGAATTCCCGGTAGCAGCCACGGTTGCCGGTGAAGACATCGTCATTTTCCGCATCGGTGATAATTACCGCGGCGCCCAGCGTTTGTGTCCACATAAAGATGGCGATTTTGTCCGCCGCGGCAAAATCATGGGTAACGGCAAAATGCTCCGCTGCGAACTCCACGGCTTCATATTCAATCTTGCTTCCGGCAAAGGCGTGAATGCCGGACCACAATGTATCGATATCTTTGAGATCAAGCGTGAGGGTTCCCGCCTTCAGGCCCGCAAAAAACAAAAATAGAAAAGTGTCCGGCGGCCAGGCTTAAGCCGCGGCCGGCAGGCGTTGCCTGTTGTGAGGAGCGGTAAGGTCCTGCACCGGTCCGCGCGGCACGATCGCGGGACGGCCGTACCAGGCTTTTTCCAGCGAGTAGTACTGGCGTTTCGCGTCTTCGATATCCAGAAGTTCCGCGATCCCGTCGATTTGATAAAGCTCCCGCAGGTAGTTGCTCAAATTCGGATAATCCGCGATACGCCGCAAGTTACATTTGAAGAAACTGAAATATGCAGCATCGAATCGCAGCAGTGTGGTGTAGAGTCGCCAATCGGCCTCTGTCAGGCGATCGCCGATCAAGTAGCGCCGGCCGTCGAGACGCGCCTCCACCTTATCCAGGGTTGCAAACAAGGCAGATACAGCTTCGTCGTATGCATCCTGGGTCGTTGAGAATCCGCACTGGTAAACGCCATTGTTTACGTTTGTGTATATTTCAGCGTTCAGTTCGTCGATGTCTTTCCGTAGTTCTTCCGGATACAGGTCAAGATCGGGATTACCGGCAAAGTCATTAAAGGCGCTGTTGAACATGCGCAGAATTTCGGAAGATTCGTTGTTGACGATCGTCTCCCGCTGCTTGTCCCAAAGCACCGGAACGGTCGGGCGCGCGCTGCATTTCGGATCCGCGCGCAAATAAATCTGGTAGAGATGTTTCGCACCGTAGAGCGGATCCGGCTCTGCCCGTGGCTCGGCGCCTGGTTCGGCAAAGCACCATCCGTTCTCAGTCATCTCGGGAACCATGCGCGTCACTGAGATCGCGTCTTCCAATCCTTTCAAGCGCCGCACAATCAACGTGCGGTGTGCCCACGGGCAAGCAGTAACCACATAAAGGTGGTAACGCCCGGGTTCGGCCGGAAACCCGTCCTCACCGCTCGGTCCGGCTGTTCCGTCCGGAGTCACCCAGCTTCGAAACGTACTGTCCTTACGGACAAATTTTCCACCATGCTCTTCCGTTTCGTGATGATCGCCCGAATGCCAGACACCGTCTACAAGAATACCCATCGCCTGGATTAGAAATAGTTATAGCGTGCCCTGATCCCCCACCAGCGCGGCTTGTAGTAACCCACCGTCGTGCACCCGCATAGCGTCGACAAGTCGAAACCGGTGAACAAGGTGCGCTCATCGGCAACGTTCTCGACGAACGCCGAGAGTTCCCAATGCTCATCGGCGCTGGTCCAGTATGCCCGGACATCGCCCATCACGTACGACGGCATCCTCTGCGAGTCGAAGTTGCGGATATTCTGGTAACGGTGTGCCGCATAGTCAAATTCCGCCTGCAAAGCGACAGTGCCGCCGGCCAGTGAGTCCGGCCACTCGTAGCGCGCCAGACCGCTGAGTTGCAGGTCCGGGGTGAAAGCCGGATCGACATCCCGCTCCACGTTCGGCGCGACCGCAAGATCCTCGACTTCAGCATCGATGTAGGACGCGTTGAACATGAACGTGAAGTTGTCGACGGGGCTTGAGAGCAGCTCGAGTTCCACGCCCTTGTAAGTCGCGTCGTTATTGAAAATTGCGCCCGACGCACCAACGAACAGAAAGGCCTGGTAATCGGAATAATCATAATAGTACGCGCTGGCGTTCAGCCGGGTACTGCCGCCGAACAGCGTGGCCTTGAAGCCGCCCTCGTAGGCGAGCAGCACCTCGGAATCGTAGGGGAACTGCTCGTCGGCGAGCCGCGCCTGGCCGGCGTTCACCGGACCGTTGAAACTGCCGGCCTTGACGCCGCGATTCACGCCGAAATACAGCAGCCAGTCATCATTGGGCCGGTAATTGAGCTGGGCCTTGCCCGTCCACAATGTCTCGCTGGTGCTGTCCGAATACGGCGCGAACTCGATCACCAGCGGCACGCGCTTGTCGAACTCGACGCGGAAATCGTCCAGGTTTCCGTAAAACTCGTTCACGAAGTCGTAGTCCTTGTCTTCGAACACCACCCGGGCGCCGAGAACGAGTTCAAACTGGTCCGTGAGTTCGATGTCCATCTGGCCGAAAATCGAGTAGGAGTTCGTCTCCAGGTCGACGATGTTGTTGGAGGCGACCGCCCCGGGGTAGCGGGCGCCGCCCGGCTGAAAAGGGGCCACGCCGAACGGGTTGAAAAACGAGAGGAGAAACGGCGTCAGGGCGGTGGTCAACGGCCCGCCCTCGGAGAAATCGAATGCGTTGCGGTCGTTGGTTTCCATCCAGAGATAGTACAGACCGGCGACGTAGTCGACGCGGCCGAACTGGCCGCTCAGGCGCAGCTCCTGGGCGAAGTTGTCGGCCGTGGTATCGCGTGAGATGGCCCCTTGCGCGGTCGGAGAACCCTCAACGTCGATCGATTCGCGCATCAGGAAATGCATGTAATGGGAAACCGACGTCAGGGTCATATCTTCGTTGATATCCCAGGTAAGCTTCGCGGTGACGCCTTCGGTTTCATTCCGGTTGAAATCATCGGAGGTCATGTCGCTGGAAATATCGAAACCATCCCCGTCGGGGTCGATGTGTCCCCAGAAGTCACCGCCCACTACGGGACGCACGGCATCAGAGCGCCCGTAGAGCGGGGGACCCGGAAAGAACTCACCGTCGGTCAGGCTGATGGGCAGGCAACCGCCGGTATCGCCGTCTATCACTTCACAACCGAGCGGATCGTCCACAGCGAAAATACTGTTGATGGTGTCATCTTTCGCGCCATCGCCATCGCTGTCGATGCGCACACCCGTGGTCGCAATGTGCTGGTTGGGGGAGGTGCTGATCTTCGCGCGCCCGGCGAAACCGGAAACCAGGAACCGGGCGTTATCGGTAATGTCGAATTCCAACTGGCCGCGGATCGCCCATTGATTGTCGTTCCAGACGTCGTCTGCATCGCTGGTCGCCGAGCCGAACCACGGCGGACTGCCGGGGCCGGCCGGATTATCTATCGCATCCAGCGGGTAGACATTGTTGAGGATGGGATCGTGATACTTATATATACCCGACAGCCGTGCGCGAACTCCATCGCTGAGACTGCCACTGATCGCGCCTTCGACGTTGACGGTATTCTCGCGACCGTAGGTCAGATCCAGAAAACCTTCGGTCTCCTCTGTGGGCTTCCTGGTGTGGTAAGCGACCGCACCGCCGGTAGCGTTACGTCCGAACAGCGTCCCTTGCGGACCCTTCAGGATCTCGACGCGTTCGAGGTCGAAAGCCGCGAACACGTTACCCTGGCGAAACCCGATATAGCCTTCATCGACGTAGGTAGCATTCGGGTTCTCGGCAAAATCGGCGAAGTCGTTCTGGGTGACACCGCGAATCGTGAACTCGCGGGTCTGTCCGGCGCTACTGCCGGATACAAATACGCCGGCGCTCATGTAGGCGACGTCGGTACTCTCGGTCATCCGCAGTTCCTTGAGCTGCGCGCCACTGAACGCGGTGATGGCTATGCCAACGTCCTGCACGTTCTGCTCGCGCTTCTGCGCCGTGACGATGATTTCTTCCAGCATCTGGGCGCCGGCAGAATTCGTGACCGCGGCGGTTATTGTGGCGACAAACATGCTTATAACACGTGAGCGGAGCGTGCGCTGAGTCATTACGAAGGCCTCCCCCTGGATCATTTAACTGGTTTTTTATTAATGCCGTTTTCGCTGACCTTCAGTAAAATACAGTGAAAATCCATCAAATACAATGGAAATTCCTCATGGCACGCCCGGGGTCAGGTTTCAGCAGGCTCCTTCGGAAAGCGGATGAACATCACCGCCAGCGCGGCCAGAACGAACGGTATGGCAAACAGGCTGAAATTCAGGGCGCGCGAATACCCGGGCACCATCAGCAGCCCGCCTATAATGGGGCCGATTATGGCGCCTGCGCGGCCCATACCCTGACCCCAACCGACACCCGTGGCGCGCAATTCAGTCGGGTAAAGGCGTACGCCCGCCGCCACCATGCCGATAAGGCCGGCCTGGCTGAAAAAACCCAACACGCCGATTACCGTCAACAAGATCGCCAGCGGCGGCGTCAACACACCGAATGCCACCATGAAAACGGCTGAAGCCACTTGAAAACCAATAATGACCGCGGCCAGGCGATAGCGGGTGAACAGCAATCCAAGGACGATGATGCCAACCAGACCGCCGAGGTTGTAAACCGTGCCCGCCAGTATGTAATCCGCCTCGGGGTACCCCATGTCCTTGACGATTGTGGGGACGAAGCCCAGCAGAAAATACACGGTGGCATAAACCATGAAAAAGCCCATCCAGAGTCCCAGGGTGGAGCGGCGGCGGGTTTCGATGAGCAGGTTGCCGACGCCTAGGCCGCTACGTTTTTCGACGCTGGCGGCAGGGAGCTCGTCCAGCTGCGGGCGGCCGAGCCGGCGGAGCAGTTGGTTTGCCTGCGCCAGAGCGCCGGGGGGCTGTTTTTTCAGCAGGAATTCCAGTGACTCGGGTAACATCACGAATGCGACCGGCAGCATGATGCCGGTAACCGCCGCGGCAGTGATGAACATCGCCCGCCAGCCATATTCGGGCACGATATACGCGGCTACGACGCCGGTGAGCATAGCGCCTACGGCATAGCCGGCGCCGATCATCGACACGACGAAATGCCGGTAGCGTGGTGGCGAGTATTCCGCGCCAATGGTCGACAGAGTCGGCCCTGCCAGACCGATCCCAAGTCCGACGATGAAGCGCAAGATCAGCAACTGCGCAATCGAGGTGACGAAGGCCGTGAGCAACATGCTCGAGGCAATGATTGTGACCGCCGCAAGCACTGCCCGGCGCCGGCCTATGATGTCGGCAAGAGGCGTCAGAAAAAACGAACCCATGGTCATGCCGGCGACACCCGCGCTGAAAATATAGCCATAGGTGCCCCTGGTGATGCCCCATTCTTCGATTATCTGCGGACCGGCGTAAGCCACCACCAGCACGTCCATGCCATCGATGATTTGCAGCACGAAACATACGGCAATTGCCGCGAATTGTGTAACCGTAAACGCTTCTGGCGATTTCGCCACCCAGTGCTCCCCCTACCGAAAACTTAAATTACGATTTTAAGTGATAAAATAAACTAAAACACTTAATCATATGTTTCAGATCATTTGTATAGAAACCAAAGAATCTTCATATTTCAATCTACCACGTAAATGAAAGTAAATAATAACAACAGTACTTTGGTCTGGCGAGATATGGATCAGGAAGCGCTGGATGCTGCCTACGATCAAAGTAACTATGCATCCAATATGCTGGAAGTGATTGAGCGCTATGCATCGAACAGTGAAAAGGCCAGGCATGAGACAGGTGAGCCAAAGCTGTTTCAATATGGTCAAAAAGACATGGAAAAGCTGGATGTATATGCCACTTCAAAAAGTAATGCCCCGATTATCATATATATTCATGGAGGCGCCTGGCGCATTGGCTTTGCCGAAGATTACGCCTTTCCCGCTCCCCTGTTCACAAAAGCCGGGATACACTGGATAGCAATAGACTTTGATTCCGTGCTGGACGTTGAGGGAGACTTGATGGTATTAGCCGGCCAAGTAAGACGGGCTGTTGCCTGGATCTATAATAACGCAGAAAAATTCAGCGGGAATAAAGACAATATCTACCTTTGTGGTCATTCTTCCGGCGCACATCTTGCTGCTGTTTGCCTGACAACAGACTGGCAATCCGGGTTTAATTTACCTCCTGACATAATCAAGGGCGGATTGTGTTGCAGTGGCATGTATGACCTCGAACCGGTAAGGTTGTCTGCACGCAGTGAATATCTGAATATCACGGAGGAAACGGAAAACAAATTAAGTCCGCAGCGACATTTGGATAAGTTAATTGCACCAGTCATTATCAGTCATGGCACCAATGAATCACCGGAGTTTATTCGTCAATCCAACGAATTTGCACAGGCTATTGAAAAGATCAATAAGACCGTGGACTATGTAATCGGGATTGATTTAAACCACTTCGAGATATTGGAAACACTGGCTCATCAAAGTGGGTTGCTTGCAATTTCACTTTTAAAAATGATTCAAAAAAATTCAGAATAAACAAACAGGGATTGGTGCCCGGGGCCGGACTCGAACCGGCACGGAGTTTCCCCCGAGGGATTTTAAGTCCCTTGTGTCTACCAATTCCACCACCCGGGCCTGGGCGTAAAACATGGAGGCTGGGGTCGGAATCGAACCGGCGTAGACGGCTTTGCAGGCCGCTGCATCACCACTCTGCCACCCAGCCTGGGCTGTGCTCAATCACAAAATGAAAACCCCGAGGTTGGCCGGAACCTGATCCGGGGCCCCTCAGGGTGTACATTTGGAGCGGGAAACGAGACTCGAACTCGCGACATTCACGTTGGCAACGTGATGCTCTACCAACTGAGCTATTCCCGCAGTAATCATTCATCCATCAACCCTCCCTGGCGTTACCGAACGCCTTTCCTAAGTGTCGCCGAATTATAACGCCAGGTTGGGGGATGTCAAGTCCCACAGACTCCAGGTTTTCCGTAACTTACTGTTTTCAGGTATTTTCTTTCAGTTTCGGCCAGGCGCTGACAAGGTATTGGCACATTGATACCAAGGTCAAGACCGCGGCAAGATATAACAGGACCAGTCCCACACCATAGACGGGCAGGCCGTAGAGCGTGTCATGGTATATCAACAGCGGCAGGGCCACCATCTGGGCGATGGTCTTAATCTTGCCGTAGATGGACACGGCTACCCTGCTGCGCGCCCCCAGTTCCGCCATCCACTCCCGCAGGGCCGAGACGGCGATCTCCCTGCCGATGATCACGGCAGCCGGTAACGTCAAAAGTATGCCGGGATTGCGTTCCACCAGCAGGACCAGCACAACCGCCACCATCAGCTTGTCGGCGACAGGGTCGAGAAACGCGCCCAGTTTTGAGATTTGCTGTAATTTGCGCGCCAGGAAGCCGTCGAGCCAGTCGGTTACGGCCGCAACTACAAAGATAATACAGGCAGCTTCGTTGCTCCAGTCAAACGGCAGGTAGAAAACCAGCACGAAAACGGGGATCAAACCGATGCGAAATAGCGTAAGAATATTTGGTAAACTCATTTTAACTTGTCTTTTTTCCGTCATACGGCGCCGGTCTTCCTCGTTCGGTCAGTAACTTCACACCTCATCCCCGTGTAAGGAAGCGTAGATCTTTTTTGCCAGATTGTGGCTGATACCGGGCGCCCGGGCAAGCTCTTCAATACCTGCTCTGGACACACCCTGTAGACCGCCGAAGTATCGTATCAGTTCCCTACGCCGCTTTGAACCGACACCCTCCACGTCCTCGAGGACTGATCTGGACCTCTTGCGGTTGCGCTGCTGCCGGTGTCCGGTAACTGCAAACCGGTGCGCCTCATCCCGGATTTCCTGGATCAGGTGCAGGGCCGATGAATTCGGCGCAAGGCTGGTTTCGGTCTTGCCGTCCGAAAAAACCAGCCTCTCCATGCCGGGTTTTCTGGCCTTGCCCTTGGACACGCCCAGCAGCGTAACTTCATCGAGTTGCAGTTCCTCCACCACGGCCCGGACGGAGTTGACCTGGCCCTTGCCGCCGTCAATCAATATCAGGTCCGGCAGCTTTCCCTCCTCTTTTTTCATGCGCGAATAGCGCCGGTTGAATGCCTGGGATATGGCGGCATAATCATCGCCGGCAGGCGCGTCCTTGATATTGAACTTGCGATAATCGGTTTTAACCGCGCCCCCATGGTTGAATACCACGCAGGCGGCAACCGTCGCTTCACCGCCGGAGTGGCTGACGTCAAAGCATTCTATCCGTTCCACGGGTTCATTCATGCCTAATGAGCTCTGTAAATTCTCGAACCTGGATACGTAATCGTCCCTGGAGGAAAGACGCGTCTTCAGGGCTATTTCCGCATTGTTCAACGCCATTTCCACCCATTTCCTTCTTTCGCTGCGGTGGTTATGCTTGATCATGACGCGTTTCGCCCTCCTCTCACTGAGCAGGAGCATCAATGCCTCCGCATCCGCTACCGGGTGGCTGAGCAGGATTTCCCCCGGCGCCGGCCTGTTGCGGGAGCCCGCCAGGTAGTACTGGGGCAGGAACGCATTGAGGACCTGGTCTTCACCCAACTCACCGGTGTGAACCGGGAAAAATGCCTTGTTGCCCAGGTTCAAACCGCCGCGGATGAAGAAGACCTGCACGCAGGCATACCCGCTCTCCATGTAGCAGGCGATGATGTCGAGTTCTCCCCTTGGCGCGCTGATATACTGGTTCTCCTGTATCTTCCTCAGGCTGACAATCTGGTCCCGATACTGCGCGGCGCGCTCAAAATCCAACCCGTCAGCTGCCTTCTGCATGGGCGCGGTCAATTCCCTGATCACTTCCTCGTTGCGGCCTTCCAGGAACATGACCGTATGTTTTACGTCTTCCCGGTAATCCCCGGGGTCGACCAGTCCCACGCAGGGCGCGGTGCAGCGCTTGATCTGGTATTGCAGGCAGGGCCTGGAACGATTCCTGAAGAAGTTGTCGTCACATTGACGGATCCTGAACAGCTTCTGGGTGAGGTTCAGGGTACGGCGGGCAGACTTGGCGCTGGGATAAGGACCGAAATACTGCCCTGCCCCGGACTTGGCGCCGCGGTAGAAACTCAACCTGGGAAATTCATTGTCAGTGGATAAATACAGGTACGGGTAGCTCTTGTCATCCCGTAACACCACGTTATACCGGGGTTTATGCTGTTTAATCAGGTTGCTCTCAAGCAGCAGGGCCTCGGCTTCCGTGCGTGTCACCGTGACGTTGACGTCCCGGATCTGCCTGACCAGCGCCCGGGTCTTGGGTGAATCCGGCTTTTTGCCGAAATAGCTGGCGACCCGTTTTTTCAGGTCCTTCGCCTTGCCCACGTAAAGCAGGGCGCCGTCCCCGTCCAGCATCCGGTACACGCCCGGATGGTGGGTCATCTTCTCCAGGGATGTTTTATAGTCAAAGCCGATCATTGTTTTGATAGATGATCAGGTAATTCCGTAAAAAAAGCCATTTATTTCGACTCAAGGAGAGACAACGAATTTGCTACACTATGCGCGACCTGCTGCAAATACAAAAAACCTCAACCGGCTTCTCCTGAAGGACTTGTCATGCTCATCGGCCCTACATCCCATATATATATCTCCCAGCGACTGCGCCTGCACTACGTCGATTGGGGCAATCCGGACGCGCCGCCCCTGTTGCTGGTACATGGAAACAGGGACCATTGCAGAAGCTGGGACTGGACCGCGCGCGCACTGGCGCAGGACTGGCATGTGCTTGCGCCCGACTTGAGAGGTCATGGCGACAGCGACTGGTCACCGGACGGAACCTATTCGATGTCGGCTTTTACTTATGACCTGGCCCAACTGATACACCAGCTTGAATTGCGGCCGGTCACGATTATCGGCCATTCCCTGGGCGGCTCCATTTCATTGCGGTACACGGGGCTGTATCCGCAGGCAGTACGTAAACTCGTCGTGATTGAGGGTATGGCGTTGGGACCGGAACATCTCGCGAAGCTGGAGGCCGTGTCCATGGCCCAGCGCATGCGTGACTGGATTGAAGAAAGGCGGCAGATTGCCGGCAGGCAACCGAAACGTTACCGGTCGCTGGAGGAGGCTTACCGGCGCATGAAGACGGCAAACAGTTACCTGACGGATGATCAAGCCCGTCATCTCACTCACCACGGCGTCATCCAGAATGAAGACGGCACCTATAGCTGGAAATTCGACAACTGCGCGCGTATCTTCCCGCCGGACGACCTGGAACCGGAGGTCATCAGGCAGCTATGGGGTTCAATCACCTGCCCTGCCCGTTTGATCTACGGCAAGGACAGTTGGGCATCCAACCCGGCGGAAGACGGCAGGCTTGCTTATTTTCGCAACGCAGAGGTCTCGCTATACGAAAATGCCGGGCACTGGCCGCACCATGACCGGCTCGAGCAGTTTGTTGCGGAACTGCGTGAATTTCTGTGAGAAAGAGACTACTTTGCGCTGTCGGATCCGGCCAGGTATTCCTCGACAAAATCCAGGCGATCATTACCCCACCACATCTGATCGTCAACAATGATGGTGGGAACACCGAACACACCTTTTTCCACTGCTTGCCGATTCGACTCCACATATCCAGGCGACGCCTTCCACGCGCCGGCATATTCGATAAATTCCGCAGGCGGCCAGCCCATTATTTCAGCCAACCGGGTCAATGTCTCATCAGATCCTATATCACCGCCCAATCCCCAACCCAGGTTAAAGCCTTCCCTGACATATTTCTCCCCGAGCCCCCTGTCCAGCGCATAGAAGGTACCGGCGTTCATCCGGTGAGAATCCAGTGATGGCGGAAAACTGACCGGCAGATTGACCCTCTTCGCCCATCGATCAATATCGGTCATCAGGTAGCGCAACTTGGCCGGTATGTCGCGATTGGACGGGCCGGTGTTCCCGGCGGCAATTTTCGCAGCGGGCAGATCAATCGGTATGTAGGTCAGTTTCCTGCCATACGCCCTGGCTAACCTGCACACACGATCATGCGCGAGATAGGCGAACGGGCTCAGGAAGTCAAAATAGAATTCCAGCTCGCCGCTCACTGCTCAGGCCTTTTCCCGACACCTGTACTACCCTTGCCAAGCATTGTGCTCAGAGGGTTCCACTCAAGAGTTCCCGGTTAAGTTCCGCCCAACCGGTCCCCGCCAGGCGAGCCCCGGCCAGGTAACTCTCCGGCGCGGTTGTATACGGCGGGCGGCAGGGTCCGGCGTTCATCCAGCCTGCCGCGTTGATGCGCTCCTTCTCCAATTGAATGTTATAGCGTGAAAACTCAGGAAACCCCCCGGGCGGGAACAGGTTCGACAACACCGACATTATACGCGGATAAAGGGTATCCGGCCGCGACCAGTCACCGGTCCGGGCCGCCTCCCTGATAATATCGCGCCAGTGCATGGTCAGCTCAGGCCCCGTGCAGGCACACGGAGACCAGAAGGCCGTATGGAACTCGGGGTCCATTCTGGCAGCATCTCTGTGGTCGAACTCCAGGGGCAGAAAACGCAACTGTTTGCGCGACGCCATGGTGTGGAGCTGTAACTGGGCAATATTGATGTATTTAGTGCTGACAACCTGCGGAATCTCTGCCACCTGCGCCCAGAATGGCGTGGGGAAAGAGAACTTGAATGCCTCCGGATTGGCGTAGATGCAAATAGCCAGTTCCGGAACTGCTTCGGCAACATCCCGGTAGAACTGTACTGCGCCGGGCACATCGATTTCCTGCCACATGGGCAAACCCAACATGGTGCCGTCGGCGCCTGTATCCCGCACATGCCTGAGTTGCCTGACAGTCTCACGCGTATTGAGCGTGGTAACACCCGCGAAGATGGGCACTCGCCCCGCAGCCGTTTCCACCATGACCTCTGTCATCTTCCTTTTTTCTTCCCAGGTAAGAGTGGCCCCCTCCCCGAACGTACCCTGGCACATAATGCCATCGACGCCGGCTTCGATCAGGCCGGCTACGGCCCTGGAAACCTCGTCGTAATCGACCGAGTCCTCGGTTCGCCAATCATCACCTGCCGTGATGGCGGGCGTGGGAATGATAGCCCACGCACCCGTTATGCCTTCTACGTCCAGCCTGTTACCACCTTTTCGCATTTTTATTTCCTTTGGGAGTTTTCATGCATGGTTGCCAAAAGCGCAGCTCTTTATGCTCACATGCCAGTACCGTTTCAATTTAATTCTGATCGATTGGCGGCTGAAAATCAATCAAACGCCGGCCGCAGGAATTATGACCTTTTTGTTACCCTTCCGATATTCCTTGTCTTGTCAACAACTCTTTCCTATACTCTACAGATAACCATTTTGGGCCCTGCGCCTTGTGCCTGGGTTAAATAACAATCCAAATAAGAAACGGGCCGACTTGCGATCGGCCCGTTTCGTTTGAAGCTGGGGCTGTGCTACGTGAGAGAGCTCGCCCCGCCGCCTCGCTTGGCAGGATAGCAACCTGAGCCGTCCTGTCAAGCAGGCGTATTATGTCTCTCACTCCCTCATCAGGGCAAGATCATACTTTTTGTCATAAGTAAGAGGTTTTTTATTCCAATAAGATATAGATAAGTGGGGAACTCATGGGTTTTGCGGGGATCAGATCAGTAATTACCCCAAACTGAGGAGATTCCCATGAGTTTACTGACCCATTTGGCGACGATTGACGACCCGCGGCGTGATATTAACAAGAAGCATGAGTTATTGGACATTCTGTTTCTGACAGTGAGTGCGGTGCTGTCGGGGGCAGAAGGCTGGAAAGACATCAAGGAATTCGGTGATGAGAAGCTGGATTGGCTGCGTCGCTACCGGCCGTTTTTGAACGGGATGCCGGTGGATGACACGATTGCGCGGGTGGTGCGGGCGCTGGACCCGGAGCAGTTCAACCGGGCGTTTATCGATTGGGTGAATGAGGTACGGGCGGCGTCCGGTCAGGAGCAGATAGCGCTGGACGGGAAGACCCTGCGGCGGTCTCATGACGGGGAGAAACACACGGCCCTGCACAGCATCACGGCCTGGGGACATGAGTGCGGGTTGGTATTGGCGCAGATGAAGTCACAGGGGAAGAAGAATGAGCAGTCGTCGGTGATGGAGATGCTGGAGTTGTTGCAGGTGAAGGGGGCGCATATCACGGCGGATGCGATGAATACGCAGAAGAAGATAGCGCAGAAGATTCACAAGAAAGGCGGCGATTACACGTTGTCGCTGAAGGACAATCACAAGACGTTGCGCAAGGAAATACAGGCGTACTTTCATAAGGTTACGCGCGATGCGCCGCAGCAGGTAGCGGTGCATGAGGAGGTGGACGGCGGGCATGGCCGGATAGAGAAACGCACCTGCCGGCAGTTGCCGGTGGATGAGTGGGTGAGTGGGGCGGCCAGGTGGCCGGGCTTGCAAACCCTCATTGAGATGGAGCGGGAGCGGCGCCTGCCCGGGAAAGCGGTGGAGACGGAGATACATTACTATATCAGCTCCTTGCCCGTGGATGCCCAGCGGGTGGCGCAGGGGATACGGCGGCACTGGGAGGTGGAGAACAAGGCGCATTGGGTGCTGGATGTGGCCTTTAAGGAGGATGACAGTCGCATCCGCAAGGGGGACGGGGCGGAGAACGTGGCGATTATCCGGCGCTTCTGTCTGAACCTGGCGCGGTTGGACCCCAGGAAGAACAGCATGCGGGGGAAACTCAAGCAGGCCGGGTGGAGTGATACCAGACGGGCGGAAATCCTGTTCGGAGCAGACATATAAAAGTATGCGGTTGCCCTGACTCCCTCATCGAATAACACTGTATAAGGGGGGGTATCATGGCGCTCGTATTTCAACACCTGGTGATAGCCAGCAGGCAGTATTTTCGTCTGGGTTTGTTCATTTTCGCAAGTCTCAGCTTATTGGCTGCGGTCCCAATGCATGCTGCATATGCACAGGCGACAGCAATCGAAGAAATTGTTGTAACCGCTCAATATCGGGAGCAGCGTATACAGGATATTCCCATTTCGATGCAGGCCTTCAGTGGAGAAG
Source organism: Gammaproteobacteria bacterium (assembly GCA_965220815.1). Lineage (GTDB taxonomy): Bacteria > Pseudomonadota > Gammaproteobacteria > Eutrophobiales > Eutrophobiaceae > JAAXHV01. Next base: position 2,809,983 of record OZ244846.1, on the reverse strand, counting down.
ACCTGTTGGGTATGCGAATCCTCACGCCGAAGGACCTCGCGAGCATCGTTCCCGGCCTGTTCATGAATGAAAGTTCCCTGAACCAGACAGACCCGGAGTTTACCCTGCGCGGTATCGGCACCAACAGTAATTCAAGTAATCAGAATCCGACACTTCCACTTTACGTTAGCGGCGTCGCAGTCCCCTACAACGGTATGATTGCTCATGCCCTGTTTGACATGGACAGGATCGAGGTTTTAAAAGGGCCGCAGGGTACCCTGTACGGCCGCAATACAACGGGTGGAGCAGTTAATTTTATCCCGCGCCGGCCGGGGTCTGAGTGGGGTGGTTATGTCAGCGCGTCTTATGGTAACCGTAACACTACCAACGTCGAGGGAGCGGTCGATATTCCAGTCGGTGAATCATTGGCCCTGAGGGTCGCAGGTGTGGTCGCGCTGGAAGATGGATGGCAGACCATAGATAACCGGCATCTCTTCGATAATCCCAGTCTTGGCAGCCATCGTCGCAACGGTGATATAGACCGCAATGCCTTGCGCATAAGTTCCCTCTGGCAGCCTACATCTGATTTTGAGGTGCTGACGGCAATCGATGCCGGTTGGGACGATTCCCAGGTAATAGCCATGAAACATGCCGGCAATACCCTCCACACAGACCCGAATACTTTCTGCAGTTTTGCCGTCACTGGAGTACGGGATGAAAGCCAGTGTGCCTCCTTTGGCTATAATACTGCGAATGCCGTACATATCCCTGTCCACATCAGCGGTTACGACCTCACTGTACAAGGCCCAACGGACCGTGGTGTTCTGACCGTAGTAACCGATCCCAACCCGGATCCCAGAACTACTATCAAGGAGTTCGGGCTCGGCAGCAACATAGATGCTCAATCCATAGGCCTTGCCAATACGATTAACTGGACCCTCGAGCGTGTGACTCTCACTTCTGTTACCGGCTATCGGAATTTTCAGAGAACGACCGGTATCGGTCAGCAGGGCGGGCCGTTCAAAACGATAGGCGGAATTTCCAAGCAGAACATCAGCGTAGTTACCCAGGAACTCAGGATAGCTTCAGATGATTCATGGGGTGACTTCAATTGGGTCGTGGGCGCCTATTATTCGGAAGAGGAACAGTACGACCTGCTGGTGCCCGATCTCAGCGAGCACCATCTCTTTTCTACCATCTTTCACCACAACACGGAACAGCAGACCGACTCTGTGGCCGGCTTCGGCCAGGTCGAATGGGACATGACTGAGCAGATTCAGTTGGTTGCGGGCATTCGATACACCTCGGAGTCCAGAGACTTCCAACAAAACGGCCACCTGGTCGGGACCCCGCTTCCGTTGGTTAGGGCTTACAACGGCACCATAGATGGTGACCAGGTGACCTGGAAAGCGGGTGTCAATTACAGGCCAAACGAGGATTGGCTGGTTTATGCCAGCGTCGCCACCGGCTTCCGCGGACAGAGTTTTCCCGGTTCCATCAGTTTTGGCGATCCGGATCAGTTTCAGCCCTTTGATGAAGAAAATATTATCGCGTATGAAGCGGGTTTCAAATCCCGGTTGCTTGACGGCAAGCTGAAATTCAATGCAGCTGCATATTATTATGACTGGGAGGATTTCCAGGCCTCTACCGGGGTCGACGTAAACGAGATTCGCCTGATCATACTGGGCAATGCCGGTGATGTTGAGATTTATGGTGTGGAGGCTGAACTGGTATGGTCGCCCACTGCTGAACTCTCATTTTACCTTGGCGCCAATTACGTTGACTCTGACATAGTAGCCGGTACTTACGAAGGAGACACTACCACCCGCACACCGGAAATTTCTCTGAATGGTATGCTGCGCTATGATTCAGAAAAAACTTACGGACCGTTTCAGCCTTTCGCTCAATTCGACTTCAGCTTTACGGACGATGTGGAATTCCAGTTGCCAAATCACCCGGGATCTTCGGGTTATTCGTACTGGCTTGCCAATGCATCAGTTGGCGCGAAACTCCCGGATCAGAATTGGGAGGTGTCATTCTGGATGCGGAATATCGGTGACAAGACATACCGGACCGAGGCTTTTGGCGCTGCTTCCACGTTTCTGCCGGCAGGTATCCTTTACGGTTCACCCCAGACTTACGGTGCAAGTGTTTCCTACAGCTTCTGAGCCAATACTTGTCGCTAAAACGCCTAAGAATATGTTTTATAACGCTGGTCGTGCTATGTAGCTGCTACATTGGCCCGACAGTAGCAGAAAATGGTGAAACCGCATGGTCACTGGAGCGCCTGTATAGCAACCCACCATTATTGGGAAGCCCTCCTGAGCAGTTTCAATGGTGCGGCGATAATCAGCACCTTGCCTTCCTGTGGAACGAAAAAGGTGAGGCAACCCCCTCAATCTGGCTTTATTCAACAGCGACCGGCAGTAAACAACCTGTTGTTCCCGGAATGCCCGCTGAGACCGGCAAGCCTGTCATCAATGAGATCAGGTGTCTTGCCGATGGACGCATAATTTTTACCGGGGATGGACGCCTTTACCTGGCCGCGGGCAACACCCGGCCGGTTATGCTGCAGGAACATGTATCGGCCATCAGCCGGCTATCCCTCTCTCGGGATCAACATCTTCTTGCCTACCTGGTCGATGGACAACTCTGGATACGCAGCCTTGGTGATCAAAAGGCGGAATCCCGGCGTCTGGTAACCACGGTACATGAAAGGGTGTCTATTGAGAGTTATCGCTGGTCTCCCGATAGTAAACGTCTGGCCTTCATTGAGATCGACAATCGCGAGGTACGCGAAATCGAGGTTTATTATCACAAAGACAGAAAAGCCCGGGTTCACCGGGTGACACGCGCCTTTCCCGGTGACCGGACACCTGGGCGCAGGGTGGGTATAACTGCAGTTTCGAAGGGTCAAATACGCTGGCTCGACGCAGAAAACCCCAGGGACAAGATCTGGGGATATGGCTGGTCCGCCGACAGTGCCTCCCTGTTTGTTGACAACACTGATTTCCTGATAAAGGAACGCAACATTTTTGTGTACGACGTGGCATCCGGCAAGCGCCAGGTCCATTACAGTGATCACGACAGCAACCGTAATCACACTGGCTGGTCTGCCGCCTGGGCGCCCGATGACCAGGGTCTGGTTATTCTTTCGGATCACGACGGTTATTATCATCTGTATCACCAACCACAAGCCGGTGGCGCACTTGTTGCACTCACCGGCGGCAAATGGGAAGTGGCCGACTTTATCGTCGATAGTAACCATAAACAAATCTATTTCATCGCCAACCGTGAGCATGTCGCCGATCGCCAGCTATACCGTGTCGCCGTTGCGCCCGGGGCTGTGGTCACCCGCATCAGCAAGGCGCCGGGTACCTATGAACCGGTATATTCCCGGAATTTCAGTCAGGTTGCTTACCGTTTCTCGGACGACCATACTCCGGCGGATCTATACCTTGCCCGGACCATCGAGACAAGCCAGCCGGCAAAGATTACACATTCGCCGTCACCACATTTTACGTCCTACGCGTGGGCAGACGTAAAATACGTAGAATTTAACAGTCACATCGATGGCGCGCCCCTGGTTGGCCGCCTGTACCTGCCAGCTGATTTCAACCCAACGCAGCGCTATCCACTGGTAGTCGGATCGGCCTATCGCGATACCGTTCGTAACCAATGGGGAGGGAGTCAGAATGCGGGCGGTAATGCACCGCATCCGACCTGGGGCCTTGACCAGCTGCTGGTTGCCCGGGGTTACCTGGTTTTCAATGTCAACGTACGGGGCAGTTGGGGTCATGGACGCGCCTTCCGGGAGGCCCTGAAAGAGTATGGCAGCATTGAGGTGGACGATATTGAGAGTGGCGTTCGTCACCTGGTGACACAGGGTTTTGTTGACCCGGAACGGGTAGGCATATGGGGATTGAGTTATGGCGGCCTGATGACAACCATGTCGCTGTTCAGGAAACCGGGGGTATATGCCGCCGGTGTCGCCGTCGCGCCTGCCACCAATGTCTGGCATGCCTACCCTGAACAGATGTGGGTGATGGGTGAACCCCATGGAAATGACTACCCGGGACGATACGAAAGACAGTCAGCTTTGTACCAGAGTTCCGGGCTCCAGGACCCACTGATGCTGATTCACGGTACCCGGGATATTGTCGTACTCTATTCGGACACCATCGCTCTCGCGGAAAACCTGATCGCTGAAAATCAGTCTTTTGAACTGGTGACCTTGCCCGGGGCGAAGCATCCCATTGCCAACGACAGTATTAAACAGACCCGCTTTGCTTTCGGAAAGATATTAAATTTTTTCGACAGACATCTTAAACCTTAAGTGATGTAATATTCGCCTGCGTACCAAAGCCTTCTACGGCACCTTCGAGAACGCAGTGAAAACTCAAATCCGGACCGCCGCCAGCGTCTGTCTCCTCGTCGCCATCATCAAAAAATGAAAAATAAACCTGAAGCTGGTTCATCAGCAAACGCCAGGCAAGACGACTACCCAAACCAGACCTACGCCTGGTATGTCGTCGGTGTTTTGACGGTTGCTTATATCTTTTCCTTCATCGACCGCCAGATTATCAACCTGCTGGTCGAACCTATCCGGGAGGACCTGCAGCTCACCGACACCCAGATATCGCTTGTGCAGGGAATTGCCTTTGCCCTGTTCTACACCCTGATGGGCATCCCCATTGCCCGTCTTGCAGACGTCTCGAACCGCCGCGCCATCATTGCCGCCGGCGTGTTCCTCTGGAGCCTGATGACCGTGATGTGCGGACTGGCAAAATCTTTCGGGCAATTGTTTGCCGCTCGCATCGGGATGGGAATAGGTCAGGCCGCGCTGTCACCGCCCGCTTTTTCGCTGTTTGCTGATTACTTTCCGCCCGGCAAGGTTACCCGGGCGATTGCAGTCTTTTCCGGGGGCAGCTTTCTGGGCGCCGGGCTGGCATATATTATCGGCGGTTACGTAATTGATTTAGTCACCAGGCTGGACGTTGTTGATATCCCGGTTTTCGGACAGATTCGCGCCTGGCAGATGGCATTCATCGCCGTCGGTTTGCCCGGCATATTACTCGCGCTGCTGGTGCTGTCCCTGCGCGAACCGGCGCGCAGGGGACTGCTCGGAGGTGAACCGGGCGCAGTTCCCAAGGGCATTCCAATCAGGGAAATCATTGCATTTTTGCGCAAAAACCGGCGTGCCTATGGGCATCATTTTATCGGGGCGTCGATGTTCGTGATGCTGGCCCATGCGATCCTGTCCTGGGCCCCGGCATTTTTCATTCGCAAGTACGGCTGGACGCCGGGGGAGGTCGGTCTCATCTACGGAAGCACGTTGCTGATTTTCGGTACTTCCGGCGTGGTCGGAGCGGGATGGATCGCGGATGCATTGCGCCGGCGTGGTTATACGGACGCTAACCTGAGAGTTGTCATGATTGGGGCTCTCTGCTGCACTCCGTTCGGCGCTGCCGCCTTCCTGGTCGACAATATCTGGCTCGCCGTGGCGCTGATGGCGCCGTTTACCTTTCTCTGGGCCCTGCCGCACGGTATCTCTCCTGCCGCGATACAACTGGTCACACCTAACCAGATGCGTGCCCAGGTCACGGCACTGTATTTTTTGACTGTCAACCTCATAGGACTTGGTATAGGTCCGACCTTCGTCGCCTTGTTGACAGACTATCTGTATGGCGACGCGGCCCTGGTCGGCCATTCCCTGGCGACCGTTATTGCAATATCTGCGCCGTTGTCGGCACTCATCCTTTATACCGGACTGAAATACTACCGTGCCAGCCTGGTGGAGGCAGAGCGGGGGTGGCAGAGTTGATTGTCCTTAAAGTGTGCCGACGATAATCGGACTCAGACCGGCCTCCCTCAACATTTTATTGAGATCGGGAACATCGTTCTCAAGATATTTCTTCAACATCTTCAGTTGTTCATCTACCCTGCCTTTAAGAACCTCGTAAACTTCATAGGCCTGGTGGGTCGGCGCCCTGTCTGAATTGGCAATTGTTCCAATGAGGAGGATTAACTGGTTGTCCAGCCTGACAGGAAAATGAAATGCATCCGACGGGCCCTGCATTCGGGGTTCCGTCAGTGCGTATTCCACAGCCATCAAATTGTCCCGCAGTTTTTTCAGATCCATGTTTGCGCTATCGGCGTCCTTGTTGTTTTCGGATTTCGAACGAATGCGATCAATCTGATCGTAAACCCTTCGAATTCCCAATACCGATTCACTGATTTCAGAGACTGTGTCGCGTACCTTGAGGTGCAGATCGAATTGTTTGCGTAATTCCTCTACCGGAAATGAAATACGCGGATCAGCAGTTACCGTCAGCGCTGCAGTCGATACGGCGCCATCAACTTCCATGCGGATTTCATATTCGCCCGGCAGGGCCAACGGTCCGACCGGAGGTGTTTTCGGCGGATGCCAGAAGATCACGCTGCCGGCTATTCCGGTGGGGCCGCGGTGGCGAAGATCCCAGACAAAGCGATTCAGTCCCGGTTCTGCAGAAACAGGAGATGACCTGCCGTAATAAGTGCCCATATCCACCGCAGCGTGAGTTTCCAGCGATTCACCGGCCTCGGGTGATGAAGAAAAGGATTGCACCGTGTTACCTGCGCTATCGATGATCGATATCTTCACAGGACCCTCCGGTATTTTTCCGAGATTGTAGTAAATCACCGCGCCCGGAGGTGGATTCCGGCCTGCCGGTGTAGCCGGAACTGAAAAATCATCCCGGATTCTGACAGTGGCACTGGGTGAAAAAATATGGGACGGTTTTGCAGCCAGCTTCGCCGTCAGTGTGCGCAACGGCGAGATGTCATCGAGCACCCAGAAGGCCCTGCCGTGTGTTGCAACAACGAGGTCATTATCCTTGATTGTCAGATCATAAACAGGCGTGACCGGCAGGTTGAGCTGTAGCGATTGCCATTGACTGCCACCATCCAGCGAGAAATAGATTCCCATCTCGGTACCGAGGAACAACAAGCCTTCCCGTTTCGAATCCTCGCGCACCACACGCACAATGGTGTCTTCGGGCAGACCACTCGTGATCAATTCCCAGTCAGCGCCATAATTGGTTGTCTTCAATACGTAGGGACGATATTCATTCCACTCCCTGCGATGAATCGCAAGATAAGCTGTGGCAGGGTCGTGCCGGGATGCCTCGATTGAATTGATACGACTCCATTCGGGCAGAAGCCGTTCAGGAGGTGTTACATTCTTCCATTCCCTGCCGCCGGTTTCGGTAACGTGAACCAGCCCGTCGTCCGTGCCAACCCAGAGCAGGTCTTTCTTCAGTCTCGATTCAGCCAGCGCATAGATGGTTCCGTATACTTCGGTGCCGACATTATCCTTACTGATCGGGCCGCCCGATGGCTGTTGTTTGCTTTTGTCATCACGAGTCAAGTCGCCGCTGATTACCTCCCAGTTCATGCCGTCATTTTCGGACCGCAACAGCACGTTGGCGCCGCTGTACATTACGCTTGGGTCGTGATGGGAGACGAGTATCGGAGAGGTCCATTGAAAACGGAACCTGGCATCCCTGGCGCCGTGTCCGATATTGGTCAGCGGCCATGGGTCTACCGACTGGTTGCGCTGGGTCTTGCGGTCGTAACGGCTGATACCACCATCCGTACAGCCGGCATACACATAATTGCTTGTTCTCTTGTCAGGCGCCGACCAACCCATTTCACAACCACCTACGGGATACCAGTCCCTGTAACCGATGCCGTTCCAGTTGCCGCGACTGGCGATAGCGATTGTCTCCCAGTCCTGTTGTCCGCCGTATATAAAATAGGGAAAACGGTCATCGGTAATTACCCGGTAAAACTGTCCGGTAGGCTGGTTGTCATCGGAACGGGCCCAACTCAGACCACCGTTGACGGATACATTGGCGCCGCCGTCGTTACCACTGAACATGCGTTGCGGGTTTCCGGGGTCGATCCACAAGTCGTGATGATCGACATGATTGGTTTTCATCGTTGTAAACGATTCACCGGCATCGACTGATTTTTCGAGTTGGATATTCAGGACAAAAATCGTGTCGGGGTCCAGCGGATGTGGAACGATGTCCATGAAAAACCAGGCGCGCCTCCAGAGTGCGCGGCTGGGATTTACGTATTTCCAGTTAAGTCCGCCATCATCGGAGCGATAAAGCCCGCCCTGTTCGGCTTCCATGACCGCGTATATGCGACTGGGATCTGCCGGTGAAATAGCCACGCCGATTTTGCCCAGTACGCCATCCGGTAAACCGTTTCCCGTTAATTCCTTCCACGTGTCGCCACTGTCGGAAGAATAATAAAGGCCGCTTCCCGGACCGCCACTGACAAGGCTGTAGGGGTTGCGCAGCATTTGCCACATCGTTGCATAGAGTTTGTCGGGACTTCCCGGCACGAAGTCGACATCGTATGCCCCGGTGTGTTCATCGACGTAAAGGACTTTCTGCCAGGTCCTGCCTCCGTCCCGGCTGCGAAACACGCCGCGGTCCTTGCCGGGCCCGTAATACCCGCCTTGCGCGGCTACCAGGACGATGTCGGGATTTTCCGGGTGGACTATCACGCGGCTTGTCTGTCTGACCCCGGACAGTCCCATATGCTCCCAGGTTGCACCGGCATCAGTGGATTTATATACCCCGTTACCGTGAGAATCATTGCCCCGTGACTTGGCGTCACCGGTTACGACATAAATAATGTCAGGGTTGGACGGCGCAAGGGCAATGTCACCGATAGCGCTCACCGGCTGGTCGTCAAAAATTGGAAACCAGGTGATGCCGCCATCGGTGGTTTTCCAGACACCACCGGCTGGAGTACCAAAATAATAGGTTGCCGGATCACCACTGAGCCCGGCAACCCTGGTGGCGCGCCCACCGCGCATGGGGCCAACCAATCGATAGCTGAGACCGCTCAATTCGTTTGAATCAATTTGAAATTCAGCAGCGTAACCGGTGCCGGGAATCGGCAGGCTGATACCAACCAGCAGGACTGCCGCAAAAAAGCATTGCTTCCGGTAATTCATGGCCATCTCTTGAAAATAGTTACAACTATTAACCCAGGTTTACCACCCAAAGCCCTGATTTGGCATTAAATCGCTGATTTCCCCCGTAACTCATTAATACGGCGTTTCACTTCATTATACATTTTAAAAGTTGTGTTTGATAACAAAAGTTGCTATTGTGTTATCATCATGATTCGGACACAAATCAGTCTCAGCGAAAGTGATTATGACGCCGCAAAACGGGAGGCCCGGCGATTGGGGATCTCTCTCGCGGAATTACTACGTCGCTCATTGCGTTCCACGCTTTCAGTAGATGAGACAAAACCCTGGATGCGTTTTGCAGGTATGGTCGAAACGGGAGATCCCCAATCCAGTCAACGGATAGACGATGTCGTTTATGGGCAAAAAGACTGAGGCTTATGTTGACACGTCAGCATTGATAGCCTTCACAGATGGTTCGGATACGCACCACCCCCTGTTCTTTCGCTTATTCGCCGACCCCCCTCCCCTTATTACCACAAGCCTTGTTATTGCAGAAGGGCATGGCTGGTTTTTAAAACGTTATGATGAAACCCGGGCGTTGCAGTTCATGGCATTCATTGAAACCATAAACATGCTGACCATTGTTGGGGTTGGCAAACGGGAGATTATCTCGGCTACTTCATTTCTCAGAAAATTTTCTGATCAAAAATTGACTCTCACGGATGCCATGGGTCTGCACATCATGCAGGAAACAAAAATCACCTCCTGCTGGTCTACGGACTTTCACATGGGATTAACCGGCGTACCACTGGTGATTCACCAATAGTGTCCATAAAATCAACGGCTTCCTCTTCCGATTTACCTTGTGACCAGCCTGACACCCTGACAATGAGTGTAATTCCTCGCACTTGGAATCCGGTTATAATATTGCGAGTCAGAATATTCCTGATAAATATGGTTTTAAAATATGGCCCACGTTAGAGAGAACCCCTCCACAGACGCTACGGCAAACGCACAGACTGCGTACAGCCTCTCTGCCGGCGATACATTCAACGGCGTATTCGAGGATAAGCAGGACAACGACTGGCTCAGGGTCGAACTGGTTGAAGGAAAAACCTACGAGATTCACCTGGCCGGCGCCGGGGATAACAGCGGCGCCGACACGATCCTGAGGGTTTTTAATTCGGCGGGCGAACAGGTTGCCGTCAATGACGACTCCGACTTCGCTGCAGGGCAACTCGACTCCAGGATCGACTTCACCCCTGACAGCAGCGGCGTTTACTATCTCAGCGCCGGCCTCTATCTCGGTAACCCCGCACAGGACCACGCCGGGGAGTACACACTGACTCTGGTTGACCCGGAAGCCGGGAATACGGGCGGACATATCGACGATGGTGTCGATATCGGCGGTGGTGACGGCAATGACGACCTGCGCGGCAGCGTCGGTAATGACAATTTGCGCGGCGGCCCCGGCAATGACAGCCTCCACGGTCTTGGCGGGCAGGACTTTCTGATCGGCAACCGTGGCGATGATACGCTGGAGGGCGGTGATGACGATGACCTGTTGCTGGGCGATGATGCCAACCCGTTGCAGCGGATCTTTTTTCAGCTGTTTCCCGGCGAGATGCCGATCGGGGGGGGCGGCAGTCCGGGTACCGCCGGGCACGCTGATCCTGATGTGCCTGGCGATACAGGCGCTGACCTCGGCGCGGGTGTTGCCGGGGGCGCCGGCGAACCCGGGATCGGGGACCAGGGCATTATTGACAGCGGTGATGGGGTTGATGACACCCAGTTGCCGCTTCCCGGCCTGACCCGCGCTGACGTGCTGGCGTATCTCAACGACCGCTTGCACGCCGGCAACGACGTACTGCGTGGCGGCGCCGGCAATGACTGGCTCGAAGGCGGCGCCGGGAACGATATGTTGTTCGGCGGGGATGACGACGATTTGCTTTTCGGCGATTCGTCTTCAACCGCGGGATTCGGCGCGCCGTTCCTGTTCGTGGTTGATGATGGCATGAACCTTGACTCGGCGCTTGCCATGAGCGACAGCGGCGAGGGTGAGAGTACACTCGACAACCTGTTGCTGATGCTGATTATCGACGAGTTGACCGGCGGCGATGATACGCTGGAGGGCGGTCCCGGTAATGACACGCTGGTCGGCGGGATAGGCAACGACATACTGAGCGGCGGGACGGGCGCCGACCTGCTCGACGGCGGCGACGGTCATGACGAGTTGACCGGCGGACCGGGCGATGACTACCTCCACGGCGGCGGCGGCGCTGACGGCCTGGACGGCGGGTCGGGCGCGGACTGGCTTGAAGGCGGCGCCGGCAGCGACGCACTGGAAGGTGGAGACGGCGATGACATCCTGATCGGTGACAACTTCCCGGCATTCCTTATATACGAAGAACCGGTTCCGGCTGATTTGAACGCACAGGGCATGGCTGACGATCCGGGCGAAATTGAACTGATTTCTTATCTTCCTTCCGGGGGTGATGACACCTTGTCCGGCGGCGCCGGCAGTGACCTGCTTGACGGTGGCTACGGCAATGACGAGTTGTCAGGCGGCCCGGGCGCCGACGTCTTCGTGTTCGCGTACGACAGCGGCTACGATGTCGTCACGGATTTCCGGATTGACGAGGATAGCATCGACCTCAGCGCGTTTGATGGGATTGACACGATAAACGATCTGAACCTGCAACAACAGGGAGACGACCTCGTTATTGACCTGCTCGCACACGGCGGCGGAGAGATCACGCTGCAGGATGTCAATCAGGCCGATCTGACCGATACGCACTTGATTTTCTTTATCGACCCCGAACCCGTTGCCGCAGCCTGACTGACAAAGAAAAGGGGATACTTGCCAGTCTTTTATTTTCCTGATGCCGCCATTAATGCGTATGCTCAGTTCCCTTGTTCTTGTCGTTTCAGCGCTTTTTCTTGGCTTGATGCTCCTGCTCTTCGTTTTCCAGGAAAAAATGGTCTTTTTTCCCGGAAAGAGGCTCAGCGACACGCCTGAAGCTGCCGGTTTGCATTACGAGGACGTTTACCTGGTTACGGATGACGACATTAAAATTCACGGTTGGTATGTTCCCCACCCGGACGCGCAGGCAACGCTTTTGTTTTTTCATGGCAATGCCGGAAATTTGTCCCATCGCCTTGAATCGATTTCCATATTTCATGACATCGGTTTAGCGGTTTTCATCATCGATTACCGCGGCTACGGCAGAAGCGAGGGGCGGCCAACCGAGCGCGGCACCTACCGGGATGCAATGGCCGCCTGGAATTACCTGGTTGGTGAACGCCGGTTACGCCCGGATGAGATTATCGTTTTCGGCCGCTCCCTGGGCGGCGCGGTGGCCGCCGCGTTAGCGGCAAAGGTCACGCCCGCGGCAGTGATACTGGAATCCACGTTTACCTCCATTAAAGACCTGGGAAAACACCATTATCCCTACCTGCCTGTTTCCTGGATATCACGGATACATTACCCGGTGGACAAATATATTACCTCGTTCAAGTGCCCGGTCCTGGTTATCCACAGCAACCAGGATGAAGTGGTCCCGGCCAGGTTAGGGCAACGCCTGTTTGACTCCGCGCCGGAACCGAAAATGTTCCTCCCTGTTTCAGGGGACCACAACAACGGGTTTTTATTAAGCAGAGATGTCTATGTGAAAGGCATCCAACGTTTCCTGCAAACCTACGATGAAGATAAAGTAGTTCATAAAGAGGTGCTATAAGATGCTTAAACTGTGCTTTTCATGCCTCGAAACAGGACTTTAAATCGAGGTTCTAAGATTTACCGGGTCTCTTCACGGTGTCACTCTCCTGCTTCACTACGGCTCGTTTAAGCAGCGCTTGACACTTCCGCTTAAAACTCTGTTTTTACACATGAAAACCACAGTTTAAGCGCAGGGGAACAGGTGTCTTGCGATCGTTTCTCTTTATTATTCAACAGATTGCATCAGGCGATAGCGTCCAGTCCCTTCTCCTGAACCAGCGTCAGGAGTTTGAGAGACGTCCCGGCGGGCTGCTTCTCTCCGCGTTCCCACTGATAAGAATTAAACGACTGCATAATTCAAATAGCGGTGGCCGGTGAACATGCCGCTTACACGGCCCCAAAAATTCGTAGAACCCTTGGCCTGGCTTACTTAGAGGAGGATCATTCATTTCAGCATCTTTTTGAATGCATCGACAGTCAGCCCACTGTCTTTGACTATGCCGGCCATTGTGTAGGCATTAACCGGGTTATTTCTCGGGATGGTGATGAAGTGAATGCCGTCTGACATTACAATGTGCTTTCGTCCCTCCCTGACAATCCTGAACCCGGATTTCTTCAACGCACGTACAGCCTGACGATGATTGATCCCAGGAATTTTGGGCATGATTACAGCGCTACTTCGATCTCGCGATAGTGCTCCTCTTTGTAAGTATCCGATATAGCCACCAGGTAATCCTGGATAGCTTCACTGATGTTCGCAACGGCTTCCTCTTCCGATTTACCTTGTGACCAGCATCCTGGAAGAGCCGGACATGCGATACTGTAGCCTTCGTCTGATTCTTTGATCACAACTGTATATTTCATGCTGGTTTTCCTGAATTATTTCCGGTCATACCGGCATTATGGAACGGCGATACGGTTTATGTCAATCAGACCATCCAAGCCTCAAAATATGCCGGGTCGGACCATCTTGCTCTATGCTAACCATTTGTTTCTATTCAGTTTATCGGCCACCTGCTCCTGTAATTCCCTCTTAAAAGTCCCTTTTTACTATCAAAATCGAGGTTCTAAGATTTACCGGGTCTCTTCACGTTATCACTCTCCTGACTCACTATGGCTCGTTTAAGCAGCGCTTGGTGCTTCCGCTTAAAACTCTGTTTTAACGCATAGAAGCTACAGTTTAAGCCCAGCGGAACAGGTGTCTTGCGATCGTTTCTCTTTATTATTCAGCAGATTGCATCAGGGTGGACTGGCCTGACCCCATTTTTCCCTTGCCAGGCTATGCAGCCTGCTTCGTCGTGGCGCTGAGGTCATCGACGCGCTTGTTTATGAACGTGGTGAGATCATTGAAGCGCTGATTGACATTATCGTAATGTTGCGCCAGCGCGGCGTTCTGGTCGTCGATACGCTTATGCATTGAAGTGTTCAGGTCATCGAAGCGTTGATTGATATTAACGTAGTGTTGCGCCAGCATGGCGTTCTGGTCGTCAATGCGCTTGTGCATCGAGGTGTTCAGATCATCGAAGCGGTTATTCATGTCGTCAAAACGTTTGTTCACGTCATCGAAGCGGTTATTCACGTCGTCGAAACGTTTGTTCACGTCATCGAAGCGGTTGTTCACGTCGTCGAAACGCTGATTCATCGAATTCTTTTGCTCATCAAAGCGTTTATTTACCCACTCTTTCTGCTCATCAAAGCGTTTATTGATATCGAAACGAAACCAGGCGAATATGGCGGTTAAGAAACCCGCGAGGGAAAGAAACAACTGTATGTTTGACATTTGTGAGCCTCCTTGTTCAGTTATTCTTGATGGAGGTTCCATTATAGTGGGATTGCCGGGTGTTATCAAGGGCATTGTCAGCCGGGCATTATTGTGCCGCGTCCCGGTTGAAGCTCGATATCAGAAATATTAAATATTCTTATTGTGTAGTTATAGTTTTGCATCTACAATAATGTCATGCGTTTTGAATGGAATCATGATAAGGATCGAGCGAATCAAGCGAAACATAAGGTTTCTTTTGATACGGCCTGTCTGGTATTTGACGATCCTTATCATATAAGTATCCAGGATCGTTTTGACAATGACGAAGAACGCTGGCAGACATTAGGGATGGTGGGTGGCGCGACGCTCCTTCTTGTCGCCCATATTGTGATTGAAAAGAAACATGAGGATTCGATACGAATTATTTCTGCCAGAAAGGCGACTAAAAAAGAAAGACATTTCTATGAGCAAACTCACAAAAAAACAAAGATCTGAAATTGAAAAACTGGCTTCGATGGCGGATAGGGAGATAGATACGTCTGAGATTCCAGAGATGGCTGAATGGAATAATCCGGTTATAGGGAAATACTACCGGCCAGTTAAAAAACAGGTCTCTTTACGTCTGGATGCTGATATGCTCGAGTGGTTCAAAGTTCAGGGTGGCAAATATCAGACTCATATTAATCAGGTTTTACGCCGTTATATGGAAGTCAAGCAGACAAGCAAATAACTCCTACCTGCATCAAAAATAATAATATCTAATAGTTAGGGTGGTCCAACCCCATCTGATCCCGTTGAACACAGCTATCTGGCTTGGGGTTGAGAGTCGACCGTAAGTACAGCTTCGACGTTCAGTTTCAGCCCCAATGCGTGAATGACCTTGAGGATTGTGTCAAATGTGGGATAGCGTTCCCCGCAAAGCGCCTTATAAAGACTTTCGCGTGACAACCCTGCATCCTGTGCCACCTGGGACATACCTTTGGCGCGAGCGATATCACCCAGTGCCTTGGCAATGAATGCAGCATCCCCGTCCGCTTCCTCAAGGCAGGCATCCAGGTAAGCTGCCATTTCCTCCGGGGTACGCAGGTGCTCAGCCACATCGTAAGGAGAAGTAAGCGTTTTCGTCATATTGAACTGTATTACGGATTACATCAGGCGATAGCGTCCAGTCCCTTCTCCTGAACCAGCGCCAGGAGTTTGAGAGATGTCCCGGCGGGCTGCTTCTCTCCGCGCTCCCACTGGCTGACCACTCCTTTAGAAACATTCAGGTGTATTGCAAAGACGGCCTGGCTCACATGCTCACGTCTGCGTAGCGCACGGATATCCTCCGGCGTCATCGGATGCACCGGAGTGAGACACATTTTGTCGAATTTACGCAAGGTGCGTATGTCCATGGCGCCGGCGTCATGCAGGTCGCAGGCGGTCTCATGGATCGCAGCGAAGGCATCACTTCGATACTGTTTATTCATCGCATTTCACCTCTATATTTGATGCTCAAGTCGGCTTCTATAGAAATCACTCAAGCTGCGTGGGGCGGATTATGGAAAGATGAACCCCGAGTTAAAAAAACGAAAAAAACGGAGAGGGTGGGATTCGAACCCACGAAGGGCTATCAACCCTTGCCGGTTTTCAAGACCGGTGCATTCAACCGCTCTGCCACCTCTCCGATATGAGTAGTCGATCCTTTATTAGGGCGACGGATTTAAACCCGTCCCCGTGCTGCTGTCTCCGTCGTCTTAGTATAGCAATCCCGTCCCCACCGCGCTGTTGTCATTGAATTTTCAAATAACCGCGCTACTCTTGTTTATAGAAGGCGCCATATTTTAAGCGCGATATCTTGAAAAGCAACGCCGTAATCCCTAATATAACCGGAGTATCATATTAATCATCGGAGGTTTGAAATGAGTCCACAGTATGCAGTCGCTCGTCCGGCCCCTTCAGTGTTGGCCACGAACAAGCTGATACGTAACACCTATATCCTGCTGTCCATGACCCTGTTGTTCAGTGCGTTGATGGCGGGTATCTCCATCGCCATGAACCTGCCCAGCATGGGCTTGCTGATCACCCTGGGCGGTTATTTCGGCCTGCTGTACCTGACATCCGCCCTGAGGAACAGTATCTGGGGACTGGCTGCGATATTCGCCTTGACCGGTTTCATGGGCCTGACATTGGGGCCATTCATTAATGCTTACGTGCAGTTTTTCTCCAACGGCGGCCAACTGGTCATGCTGGCCCTGGGCGGCACCGGCGTCATCTTTCTCGGCCTGTCCGGCTATGCCCTGACCACCCGCAAGGACTTCAGTTTCATGGGCGGGTTCCTCATGGTCGGGATACTGGTTGCTTTCCTGATGGGGATCTGCGCCGTCCTGTTCAGCATTCCGGCGATGGCAATGGCCGTATCGGCCATATTCATCCTGTTGATGTCCGGGCTGATCCTGTACCAGACCAGCGAGATGATCCACGGCGGTGAAACCAACTACATCATGGCAACGATAACCCTGTACGTCGCCATCTACAACCTGTTCACCAGCCTGCTGCACATCCTGGCGATGTTCGCCGGCCAGGAACGGTAAAACCTCTCTCTCAATCCGGCCGGTGTGTCCTGACACATCGGCCGGGTACGGTCGTATCCGCCTTAAAGCAACTCCTCCGCCAGCAGGCGCAGCGCCTCAATCGATGCGCCGGATGCCAGGAAGGAACCGACGTCTCCCCTTTTTCCAGCTTCCTTCCAGCGCGCCAGGTGGTCCCTTATCCGATCGGGAGGACCGACCAGGGATACGTCATCCACCAGGCTGTCGGGCACAGCCTCGACAGCTTCCGGCTTCCTGCCGGTCATGTACAGGTCCTGGATAACCGTTGCCGCCTCATCGTAGCCCAGTCGCCCGGCATAGTCATTATAAAAATTCCTGCCCCTGGCGCCCATACCGCCGATATACAGGGCCAGTTCACGTTTCACCACGTTGCGGCACTGGTCCAGGTCGTCGCCCATGAGCACGCGCACAAACGGCGCAACGTCGAAATCCGCCCTGCCCTTGCCGTCGCCCGCCGCCTCAAGTCCGGTATCGATCGCACCGGCAAACAGGTCATATCTCTCCGGGTTCATCCATACCGGGAAAAACCCGTCAGCCAGTTCCGCGGCCAGCCGGATGCCGCCTGCGGTAATGGCGGCGGTGTAGATCTTCGTATTCGGGTCGCCGTGCAGAATGCTCTTCAGGGGTTTGCCGAGGCCAGTGCTGTCTTCGCCCCGGTAGGGCAACCGGTAATGGTAACCATCGTACTGCACCGGCGCCTCCCGGGTAAACACCTGCCGGACAATGTCTATGTATTCCCGCATGCGCGTCAGCGGCCTGGCGTAGGTCGTTCCGTACCAGCCTTCCACCACCTGGGGGCCGGACGGACCCAGGCCCAGGATGAAGCGCCCTCCGGACAGGCTCTGCAGCGTCATAGCGCTCATGGCGGTGGAGGTCGGGGTACGCGCTGGTATCTGCATGATGGCGGTTCCCGCCTTGATTCTGGAAGTCCTCGCCAGTATCCATGCCGCCGGTGTCAGCGCATCGGAACCGTAGGCTTCTGCGGTCCATACCGAATCAAATCCAAGGCGTTCCGCCTCCAGGATCTCATCCATAGGCAGCTTGACCTCACTCTGCGAGTAGCCGGCAACCAGTCCGAGTTTCAAGATAGTCTCCTGTTTTCTGTGTCGGAAAGACGCAATGATAGACTGAATGGGAAGAGCTTGTACACCTGCGGGATTTGCGGGGTATGGGGCATAACTGCCGTAGCTGTCGTTCATCCGGGAGTAGTTTTCGATTTATCTTTATGATAGTATGTGCGCCGTTTTTGCAAAGGCGGCCGTGATCGGCCACCGCACGCCATATACAAGCGCCGGAAACCGGAAGCTGATGGGAAGAAACCCGGCGCGCTGATACCTGACATTAACGAACCTGCCAGAGGGGCTCATTATGCAAATTGGTGTATTGAAGGAGACACATCCTGGGGAAAACCGGGTCGCGCTTATTCCCGATACGGTAAAGAAACTGGTCAAACTCGGCGCGGACATTACTGTCGAATCCGCGCTGGGGCAAGGTTCCGGCTTTGCCGATGATGAATACGCCGAAGCCGGCGCCGCGGTCAGTTCCGACCGCAACGGTATGCTGGGACAATCGGACATTATCCTGCGCATCCGCAAGCCGGAATCTGACGAGGTCGGTCGGATAAAACAAGGCTGTATCCACATCAGCTACCTGGACCCGTTCAACGAAGGTGAACTGGTGGATGCCCTGGCGCAACAGGGCATCAGCGCCATCAGCATGGAAATGATCCCCCGCACCACCCTCTCGCAGAAGATGGACGCCCTCAGCTCCCAGGCCAACCTGGCCGGTTATGTCGCGGTGATGCTGGCCGCCAACAGCCTGGACCGCCTGCTGCCCATGATGATGACGCCTGCCGGCACCATCAAACCGGCAAAGGTGTTCGTCATCGGCGCCGGTGTGGCGGGCCTGCAGGCAATCGCTACGGCCAAGCGGTTGGGGGCTAAAGTAACCGCCTTCGACACCCGCCCCGTGGTAGCGGAACAGGTCCGCTCCGTGGGCGCAAAGTTTCTGGAGATCGACCTGGGTGAAACAGGCGAGACCAAGGACGGTTATGCGCGGGAGTTGACCCCGGAACAGATCGAAAAACAACGCCTGGGCCAGAAGGCGGCCATTGCCGAATCCGATATCGTCATCACCACCGCCCAGGTGTTCGGCCGCAAGGCGCCGGTGCTGGTCACCACCGACATGGTCGAAGCCATGCAACCCGGCAGCGTTATCGTGGATATGGCCGCAGAGACCGGCGGCAACGTGGAAGGCTCGGTCGCCGGGCAGGAAGTCATCGTCAACGGCGTGACCATCATCGGCCAGGGCAACTGGCCCAATTTCGTATCCCGCGACGCCAGCCAGATGTATTCGTCCAACCTCCTGAACATGGTCAGCGAATACTGGGACGAGGAAAACAAGTCGCTGGTACTGGACCGGGAGAACGAGATCATCCAGGGCTGCCTGATTACCCACGGCGGCGCCATCGTCAACGAAACCATCAAGAACCTGCAACGTTAAGGAGTCACCAATGGAAGCCGTATACCTGACATTCATCCTGGTCCTGGCCATATTCCTGGGCTTTGAGCTGATCAGTAAAGTACCCGCTACACTGCACACACCCCTGATGTCCGGGGCCAACGCCATCTCCGGCATCACCCTGGTGGGCGCCCTCACATCCGCCGGCGCCGGCAGCGCCGAAATGGCCACGATCCTCGGCACCCTGGGCGTGACCTTCGCCTCCATCAACGTGGTCGGCGGTTACATGGTCACCAACCGCATGCTGTCCATGTTCAAGAAAAAGGAAGGTGACGAACAATGAGTAATGCACTGCTGATCAACCTGACGTACGTGGCCGCGGCCGTACTGTTCATCTTCGGCCTGAAGATGCTGAGCTCGCCCGCTACCGCGCGTAACGGCAACCTGGTATCCGCATGCGCCATGCTGCTCGCTATAGTAGTTACCCTGCTGGACCATTCCATCGTCGATTTCCGCTGGATTGTCCTGGGCCTCGTAATCGGCGGCGTCATCGGCGCCATGGCTGCGCGTCTCGTGGCGATGACTGCGATGCCGGAAATGGTGGCGATATTCAACGGTTTCGGCGGTATTGCCAGCCTGTTCGTCGGCTGGGCCGCGCTGCATTCCGGCGACGTTTCGACCTTCACCGTGGTCACTATCTTCCTGTCCATCCTGATAGGCGGACTGACGTTTACCGGCAGCCTCATCGCTTTCGGAAAACTGAGCGAGACCATCCCCGGACGTCCCTATATCTTCACCGGACAGCGCACCTTCAACAGCCTGTTGCTGACCGCCATTGTCGTCGTCGGCGTCATGTTCTGTATGGACCCGTCGAACACCACCTTGCTGTACGTCCTGATCGCCCTGTCGTTCCTGTTCGGCGTCATGGCGGTGATCCCCATCGGGGGCGCGGACATGCCCGTAGTGATTTCCTTACTGAACAGCTACTCCGGCCTGGCCGCGTGCGCCGCGGGTTTCGCCATCAACAACAACATCCTGATCGTCGCCGGCTCCCTGGTGGGCGCCACCGGCATCATCCTCACCAACATCATGTGCAAGGCCATGAACCGCTCCCTGGCCAACGTGCTGTTCAGCGGTTTCGGCGCGGTGAAGACGGCCCTGACCAAGGTGGAGGGTGAGGTCAAGCCCATCACGCCGGATGACGCGTATTACATCCTCGAGGCGGCCGGCAGCGTCGTCGTCGTGCCCGGATACGGCATGGCGGTGGCCCAGGCCCAGCACGTGGTCAAGGAGTTGCAGGAACTGCTGGAACATAACGGCGCGGAAGTCAGCTACGCCATCCACCCGGTGGCCGGTCGCATGCCCGGACACATGAACGTGCTGCTGGCGGAAGCGGACGTGCCCTACGACCTGCTAATCGAGATGGAGGACATCAACCCGCGCATGGAGATGATGGACGTCGCCATCGTCATCGGCGCCAACGACGTGGTCAACCCCGCGGCCCGGGAAATGGAGGACAGCCCCATCTACGGCATGCCCATCATCAACGTGGACTACGCAAAGACGGTATTTGTGCTGAAACGTTCCATGGCGGCCGGCTTTGCCGGTGTCGATAACCCGCTGTTCTTCGGGGAAAACACCCGCATGCTGTTCGGGGACGCCAAGGAGTCCATCGGCGCGCTGGTGCGGGAATTCAGTTCGTAAATAATTTAGGGGTCAGAGTAAGAAATTCTTTGAATTTTTACTCTGACCCCAGCTATATCGGCAGGTTTAACCTGTCCCCACTTGATTCAGCAGATACCGATAGAGCTCAAGGGCAAGTCTGTCTTCATGATCTTCCAACCAAAGCTGTGCTGAAGTAGTCAGCAACATCGTCTGGCAGGGTTCGTCTGCGATCACAGAGACTGCTTTCCCATCCCTTGCGCCTGACGGCCATATCGGATCGCCGGGAATATACTGACGGAAACGCACCCCTGAAGTGTAGTGGACTGAAGCCCGGCCGGAAACCAGTAGCTCCACACCTTCCTGCTTCACATCCGGACCGGTTATGTTTTCGCCTTCCGAATAGCTGCGGGGGCTCAGCCAGGGTCGAAGTTTTTCCACCAGTTCCTCGAAACGAATTTGCCGGTCCAGGTACCGTTCCATATCATCACCGGTGGATTCCAGCAGCATGGCGCGCCGCTCCTCAGCCATTCCGTCATCGGCCCTCCACGCCGTAATGATGACGTCCTCGCCTCGCTCCAGTGCCCGATCATGATTTTGCTCCACCAGGAGGCCGGCAAATACGGCAGACGGCAGGGTCCGCTTTAATCCGGCCATAAACTGTTCCGATGATGTGCACACAACAACCTGCACCCGGGCCGCGTGCGCCGTCTGCACAAACCTGCCCAGGACGTTCACTGCCGAAACGTCGAAGCCGGTGACGTCGGAACAGTCCAGTATCAGGCAAGCAGGCACAGGGTCGTCTCTCAGGCACTGCTTGAGGTCATCGACAAGGGGATATACGCTGCCGAAGAAGATGTATCCGCGCAGCCGGTAACCTCTTGCCCGTTTACCCTCATGCAACAGGATAGCAAGCTCGGGAACTGAACGGGCCCTGTTACTATGGCGTTCGCTCAGGGTAAACCTGGATTCTATCGTCTCCACTCTACTGAGGCGTATGGCGAAGAATACCAGGGTAGCAACCAACCCGGCGCCCACGCCTTCCAGCAACCCGAACGCAATGATTGTAAAGAAGATTGCTACAATAATGACGAACTCCGACCGGGGGAGTTGCCTGTAACTTCTCACGAAGCCCTGATCCAGCATGCCGGCGCCGGCAAAGAACAATATTCCTCCTGTCAGCGCTACCGGGACCACCTCGAGAACCCCGTCACCCAGGAATAACGCTCCACCGATGACCAGGGAAGCGGTCACGCCGGTCGCCCGTGAAGTAGCCCTGAACAACTGGCTGCGGAACGAGGCGGGCACGATCATGGTTCCCACCGTCCCGCCTCCCAGGCCGGCAAGCACGCTTGCGAAGCCCGTTGTCCTGAATTCCCGGTCCCAGTCCAGGTCCCGGCCCGCGGCAAGTTCCAGTCCGGCCAGGTTCATGATCAGGACAATGAATGCAAGCAACATCAACGTCAGCATGTCTGGAATTTGCGCAGACAGCGCGCCCCAATCGACATACCTGATATCCGCCGGGAACAATGACGGCCACAGGTTCCCATCTGTCGTGCTGGTGAACAGCAGTCCCGCCTCCCTCGCCTCTTCACCGGAAATTCCAAGGCCGCCAAGAACGATATGGTACGCGCCTACGGCAAGCGCAACACTTACCGGCAGGATCAACGCATTTTTCCAGCGCTTCATTGCCAGGTACAGGGCAATTCCAAATAACGCGCCGGGCGCCCATTTCCAGAGCAGGGATGTTTCGAACAGCGCCGGAATTGCCCGCAGGTCAGGTTCGGCGCCCATAAGGGACATTGCGGCCAGGCAAACGACCCCCCCGATACCGGCCACGAAACCTGCCGCCATGGGATAAGGGACAAAACGCATCAGGTTGGAGAGCCGAAAACGTCCGATCAGGAAAAACAATACGCCGGTGATCACCGCGCTGATAACCAGCGCCGCTGCCGTGGTAACGAACAGCGTACGGCCTTCGGCATCGATGCCGGCCCCGATCAGGGCCATGACGACCACCAGCAACGGCGACAACCCCGAAATTGCGCCGCGATAACCGCCAGCCAGCGCAATGACCAGGCAGGCAGCGAAGTTTCCGAACAGCACCAGGCCGACGCCCTGGGAGGAATACGGCGCCAGCGGTCCCGAGAAAATGAAGATGGCGAAGGCAATCTGGGCCACCAGCAGACCCAGACCCGAGGTAAAACCGACAAACAGCGCCGAAACGGCTTTCGTGGACAATATCTTCCCTTAACTTATTGAATAACCGTCATCCCATCCATGTAGGGATGCAGGGCGTGCGGGATGTGTATGTGGCCGTTTTCGTCCTGGCAGTTCTCCATGATGGCGATCAGGGTGCGGCCTACGGCCAGCCCCGAGCCGTTGAGCGTATGCACCAGTTCCGGTTTGCCGGTGGCGGGGTTGCGCCAGCGCGCCCTCATGCGTCTTGCCTGGAAATCCTCAAAATTGCTGCATGAAGAAATTTCCCGGTAACGCCGCTGGCTGGGCAACCAGACCTCCAGGTCATAGGTCTTGGCGGCGGAGAAACCCAGGTCCCCGCCGCACAGCACGACCACCCGGTACGGCAGACCCAGGTATTGCAGGATGTTTTCGGCATGGTCGGTCAACTCCTCCAGGATCCGGTAGGAGTCCTCCGGACGGACAATCTGCACCAGTTCCACCTTCTCGAACTGGTGCTGGCGTATCATGCCGCGGGTATCCTGCCCGTAGGACCCCGCCTCGCTGCGGAAACACGGTGAATGACACACATACCTCAGGGGCAGTTCCTCACTGTCCAGGATCGCGTCCCTGGCCACGTTGGTCACCGGCACCTCCGCCGTGGGTATCAGGTACAGGTCCTGTTTCTCGATATGGAACTGGTCCTCGGCGAACTTGGGCAACTGGCCGGTGCCGAACAGGCTGTCAGGGTTGACCAGGTAGGGGACGTTGATCTCCATGTAGTCATGTTCACGGATATGTACATCCAGCATGAACTGGATCAGTGCCCGGTGCAGCCTGGCGATTGCTCCCTTCATAACCACGAAGCGGGAACCGGCGATGCGGGTGGCGGCTTCAAAATCGATCAGCCCAAGTGCCTCACCCAGGGTGGTATGGTCCCTGGGGGCAAAATCCTTCACTTCCAGTTCTCCCCAGGCCCGTATTACCTCGTTATCCTCTTCGCTATCCCCGGCCGGGACACTCTCATGGGGGACATTGGGCACACCGCCCAGGAACTCGTGCAGTTCCTCCTGGATCTCCTCCAACCGGGCCTGGCTCGATTTCAACTCATCACCCAGGGAGGCAACCTGCGCCCGCAGCAGATCGATATCCTCACCCGCGGCCTTGGCCTTGCCAATCGCCTTCGACTGGCGGTTCCGCTCCGCC
This sequence comes from Gammaproteobacteria bacterium, assembly GCA_965220815.1. Classification (GTDB taxonomy): domain Bacteria; phylum Pseudomonadota; class Gammaproteobacteria; order Eutrophobiales; family Eutrophobiaceae; genus JAAXHV01. The sequence goes on along the minus strand of OZ244846.1, from coordinate 2,785,450 downwards.
TGCAACTCCTCGGTGGCGACCTGGATATCCTTGCGCTGCCGCTCCAGCGACTGCAGCCGCTCGATATCCAGTTCAAAGCCGCGCTTGGCCAGCGCCCGGCTGACGGCCTCCATATCTTTACGTAATATATGTGGATCCAGCATTTATTTTTTATCCAGCGCCCGCAGGCGTTCCAGTTTTTCCGCTATCTGAATTTCAAGTCCCCGGTTTGTGGGGTAATAATATTGGCGCCCCATCATGCCCTCGGGAAAATAATTCTCACCCGCTGCATAGGCTTCCGGTTCATCATGGGCGTACCGGTATTCCTTGCCGTATCCCAGTTCCTTCATCAACAGGGTAGGCGCATTGCGCAGGTGTGCCGGCACTTCCGCCGAAGCGGTAGCCTTGACGTCCTCCATAACGGCATTATACGCCCTGTACACGGCATTGCTCTTCGGCGCGCACGCCAGGTAGACGATGGCCTGGGCAATGGCCAGTTCCCCTTCGGGCGTGCCCAGCCGCTCCTGGGTCTCCCAGGCATCCAGGGCCAGGCGCAAACCGCGCGGGTCGGCGTTGCCTATGTCTTCAGACGCCATGCGCACCACCCGCCTGGCAATATACAGGGGGTCGCAGCCTCCATCAAGCATGCGCGCAAACCAGTACAGGGCCGCATCCGGCGCCGACCCGCGCACAGATTTGTGCAGCGCGGAGATCTGCTCGTAAAAGACCTCGCCTCCCTTGTCGAAGCGCCGGTAACCGGCGCCGCTGATCACTTCGCTAACCAGTTCGCCGGTTATCTGTTGCTCCACAGCCAGGTCCGCGGCGATCTCCAGCAGGTTGAGCGCGCGCCTGGCGTCGCCGTCAGCGCTGCCCACCAGCAGTTCCAGCGCCTCATCGGTGATTTCCAGGTTTTTTTCGCCCAGTCCCCGCTCCTCATCCTGCAGGCCCTGGACGGCGACCCGTTTCAGGTCATCTGCCGTAAGCGGTTTCAGTACATAGACCCGCACCCTGGACAACAACGCGTTGTTCAGCTCGAAGGACGGGTTCTCGGTGGTGGCGCCGACAAAGGTGACCGTGCCGTTTTCCACGTGGGGCAGGAACGCGTCCTGTTGCGACTTGTTGAAGCGGTGCGCTTCATCGATGAACAGTACGGTATCCCTGCCGTAGACATCCCGAAACTGGCGCGCCTTGTCGATGGCCTCCCGGATCTCCTTGACGCCGCCCAGTACCGCAGACAGGGTCAGGAACTGCGCATTGCAGGAAGTGGTAACCAACCGGGCCAGGGTGGTCTTGCCGGTGCCGGGCGCACCCCAGAACACCATGGAATGCAACTGGCCGCTTTCAATGGCGAGACGCAACGGCTTGCCCGGTCCGATCAGGTGTTCCTGCCCGACAAACCCGGCCAGGGTGTCAGGCCTCATCCGATCCGCCAGGGGCCGGTATTCGCTGGTCTCAGAGGTCACGGGCCGATGTGCTATTCCGTTTGTCTTGCGTCGATGATTTCCGTTTCGTCAGTGGGAGAAAACGTAAACAGATCCTTTTTCAATTCAGGGTTGCGCACGGCATTCGTAAAGGAGATAAACAAGGTCTGTCCCAGGTTGTCGAACAGCGCCATGCCGACCAGTTCATCGCTCAAGAACACCAGGCGCAGCAAGCGGTAGTAGGATTCCGGGTTCTTCGGGGTCAACTCCACCACTGTGCTTCCCTCCTCGCCTTCCAGTTCCTCAATCACGTAATATTCGCCGGGATGGTTATCGCCGCTGAAAATCAGCGCCGGGGTGTCCTCCATGGCGTCGGATACGTCACTGATGGTAACCTGCTCCAGGTCCCCCTCGTAAACCCAGAGGCTGCTGCCGTCACTGATGATTTCCTGGACGTACGGTTCGTTATACAGCCAGTAAAACATGCCGGGACGGCGCAATCTCAGCGCGCCACCGGTTACCTCCAGCGCTTCGCCGGAACTGTCCAGCAACACCTGCTCAAAATCCGCCGAGAAGGTATCCAGGCCGTCAAGAAAGGCATCCAGCGGATTGCCGGCCGCAGACACGGCCAGGGAAAAGAATAATCCGCAGATGAACGCAGATATACGTAGATGAACGCAGATAAAATGATGATTGCTATTCAATATAATCAGCCAGGACACGAAATCGCAGGATAAATGAAAAATAATCTGCGCTAATCTGCGTCATCTGCGGATAAAAAAATCAATCGACGGGTGGTGGCGGTCCCGCCAGTATCTCCCGGCTGCCGTTGGCTTCCAGCGGACCCACCAGGCCGCTGGCTTCCATTTCCTCGACGATCCTGGCGGCGCGGTTATAACCGATCTTGAGCCTGCGCTGGATATAGGAAATGGACGTTTTGCGGGTTTCCGTCACGATCCGGACGGCCTCGTCGTAAAGCGGGTCGACGTCATCGGAGACCGGCTCCAGGCCAGGAATGGGTGCCGAGTCACCGCCGCCCGTGTCAAGGGTGATATCATTCATGTAGTTCGGACCGCCGCGGCTTTTGATGTTTTCAACGACCTTGTGCACCTCGTGGTCGTCTACAAAGGCGCCGTGCACCCGTATCGGCACGCTGGTGCCGGGCGGCAGGAACAACATGTCCCCGTTCCCGAGCAGGTTTTCGGCGCCCATTTGATCCAGGATGGTGCGCGAATCCACCTTGGAAGAGACCTGGAATGCAATCCGGCAGGGGATATTGGCCTTGATCAGGCCTGTAATCACATCCACGGACGGACGCTGCGTGGCCAGGATCAGGTGGATGCCGGAAGCCCGGGCCTTCTGCGCCAGCCTGGCAATCAGTTCCTCCACCTTCTTGCCCACCGTCATCATCATGTCCGCCAGTTCATCGATGAGGATGACGATATAGGGGAGTTCTTCCAGCGCCGGGGCTTCATCCTCGTCGTCGGCAGGAGTATGGAACGGATCCGTCAACGGCTGGCGGCGGCTTGCCGCTTCGTTGATCTTCTTGTTATAGCCGTTGATATTGCGCACACCCAGCGTCGCCATCAACTGGTAACGGCGTTCCATCTCGGACACGGCCCAGCGCAGGGCGTTGGCAGCTTCCTTCATGTCCGTGACCACCGGCGTCAATAAATGGGGGATGCCCTCGTACACGGACAATTCGAGCATCTTCGGATCGATCATGATCAAGCGGATTTTTTTCGGAGGAGACTTGTACAGCAGGCTCAGGATCATGGCGTTGATGGCAACGGACTTGCCCGACCCGGTGGTGCCGGCAACCAGCAGGTGCGGCATGCGGCTGAGGTCCATGACCACAGGATGGCCGCTGATATCCTTACCCAGACCCAGCACCGTAGTCGAATAGAGTTCTTCGTACTCCTTGGAACTCAGTATCTCACTCAGGGTAACCAGTTCGCGGCTGGAATTGGGTATTTCCAGACCGATGACGGATTTACCCGGGATCACGTCGACGACCCGCACGCTCACCACCGACAGCGACCTCGCCAGGTCCTTGGACAGGTTGCTGATCTGGCTGCCCTTCACTCCGGGCGCCGGTTGCAGTTCGAACCGGGTAATCACCGGACCCGGGTTTACTGCAACCACCTCTACCTGGATATTGAAATCCAGCAGCTTGAGTTCCACCTGGCGCGACATGGCTTCGAGAGTCGCTTCCGAATACCTGCCCTGGGAAGGTGTGGGCTGGTCCAGCAGGTTCAGTGGCGGCAATGCCGCTTCAGCCGGCATCTCGAACAGGGGTTCCTGCCTCTCCGCCTCTGCGCGGGCGCTGGTTTCCACCTTGCTGATGACCGGTTCGATGCGCGGCGGTGGCCTGTCCCTGACTTTTTTCTGCTGGGTGCGGACCAGTTCCACCCGCTCCTTTTTGGCCTCCATAGATTTAATATACTGTGTTAGTTTATCCGTATAAATTATTATTTTATCTATAGTTCTTAATGTAATAAATCCGGTTTTTTCGATCAGCCACAACCATGACATGCCGGAGTACAATGTCATGCCCGCCAGCAACATGGCGAGCATCAGCAGGGTGCTGCCCGCATAGCCGAACACGCCAAACAGGAACGGGCCCAGGGCAAGACCCAGTATCCCGCCGGCGCTGCTGGTCTGGTCCGGCAGGTGCTCCGGCAGTCCCCCGCCCGGGCCGATATGCAACCATGCCAGCGCACAACAACCGCAGAACAGCAGGATAAACCCGAATACCCTCAGCGTAACCAGGAGCCGGGAGGCAGTTGTATCGTCCCGGCGCGATTTGAAGATGCGCCAGCCGTCAAAGATGAATACCAGGGGGAACAGGTAACCCGGGTAGCCGAACAGGTAAAGCAGGACGTTGGCGATCCAGGCGCCGACGATTCCCCCGTCGTTATGGATTTCGGCAACACTGACCGCCTGCGACCAGCCGGGGTCGGAGGGATGGTAGGTAAACAGCGACAGGGCGACGAACAGCGCCCCGGCCACCATGAAAATGAAACTGATTTCCTTGATATACCGTACGACCTCTATCCCTGAAACCGTGCCGGGTTGCTTTTTTTTCGATGCCTGCTTCACGCTTCAACCGGATGATTTGGTTCCGGTAAATATTAAGAGTTATTACCGAAAAAGGAAAGTGCAGTCGCGGGTACTCTTTTTTTGTGTTGACTGAATTTACCTGATATTGCTAGAATTGGGCGCTTTTTAATCAAACGGGGCGAATCTGATGGGTAATTCCAGTATTGCCGATAACGCAGTTTATCGGACCATGTTAATTCCGAAGCGGTATATTCCGGCGGCAATTCTCGCGCTGCCGTTCCTGTTGCAGCCGGCCGGTCCTGCTGTTGCCCAGGAGAGCGGCATCGATGCACTGATGGAAGAAATAACCGTTACCGCCAGGAAACGCGAAGAGGGTTTGCAGGATACCCCTATTGCGGTATCAGTGTTCAGCGGCGAGAGCCTGGAAGCACGCGGTGTCCAGCGCATCGATGAAATTGCCGGGCTGACGCCCAACATGTCTTTCGACAATATCAACACCAACGGCGGCGGCGGCAACAGCGCAGCCGTGTTCCTGCGCGGTGTCGGGCAACGGGACTTCCTGCCCTCAGCCGACCCGGGCGTGGGTATCTACGTGGACGGCGTCTATTACGCCCGCAGCATCGGTTCGGTGCTGGACATCATCGATATCGACCGTGTTGAAGTCCTGCGCGGCCCCCAGGGCACCCTGTTCGGCCGTAACACCACGGGCGGCGCCATATCCATCCACACCCAGAAACCCCATGAGGAATTCGAGGGCAAGGTGCGGGTGAGAGTGGGCATCGATGACCGGCTTGACGTACTCGGCAAGGTCAATGTCCCGATGAGCGATAACCTCTACATGAGTGCGACCGTCGCCAAGTTCGACCAGGACGGTTTTGTTGTCAACCCTCTCAATGGCATGGATACGGGGGACGATGATACCTTTGCCATGCGCGGCGCCCTGCGCTGGCAGGCGAACAACAACTTCGAGGTCAATATCACCGGCGATTACTCCCGTGACAGGGAAAACGGCCAGGCCCGTGTAGTGACGGAAAATCCCAACCGCGTCGTGGACCTGACGCCTGGGCAAAATATATTCAACCACAATTTCCTGCTGGGCGCCAACTCGCCGCTTAATCCGGCGAATGGAGGCCCCGGCATAAACAACCCGGGGACTCCTTTCCCCAGGAGCTTCAGTAACTGCGATGCCACTCCCGTGAACATCGCAGGGACCCACCCGGATTGCGCCAATGTCAACACAATAGCCCTGGGAAAGAATACCAGCACCATGCCGACCTACTCCGACCACGATATTTATGGTTTCTCTGGCACGGTTGACTGGCAGATCTCGAACAACCTGGAAATCAAGTCGATAACCGCCTACCGTAATGTCGACAGTGAATTCGCCCACGATGGCGACAGCACGCCTTTCTTCCTGTCCTGGGTAAGGGATGAGATATACACGCAGGAGCAGTTCACCCAGGAAATACAGTTGCTGGGAACGGCTGTCAACGACCGCCTGCAATGGATCATCGGCGGCTTCTATTTCACTGAAGACGGCAACAACTACAACCCGGTGGATTTTGCCTCGATTGATATAGAAAGCGGCGCTGCGTACGACCATGAGAGTATCGCCGGTTTTGCCCAGGGTACGTTTGACGTAACGGACAAGCTGCATATTACCGCCGGTATCCGCTATACCGACGATACCAAGGATTTCATCGTCACCAGTGACGGAAGATACAGCACACCCGGCGCTCACTTTCCCATGGGCGCCAGTGACATGGTGAATATTCAGTCCGCGGTTCCTGCATTTGCCCCGCCCGGGATATTGGTAAAGCTGATTGCCGACGGCACCACCACCCTGAAGGCCGACGACTGGACCCCCATGGCTAATGTTTCCTACGACTGGAACGACAGCCTGATGACCTACTTCACCTACTCGGAAGGGTTCAAGAGCGGCGGAGTGCAGCAGCGTAATGCCGGTGTGTTCGGCGCTGCGGCGCCCACCTACGACCCGGAGTTCGTGGAATCATTCGAAATCGGTTTCAAGTATAACAACCCGAACGGAAACTTTGTGCTGAACGTAGCCGCGTTCTATGCCGATTACACGGACATTCAACTGGAAACCCTGGCGCCCGAAGGTATCGCCCCGCAGCTTGACAATGCCGGCGAGGGCGAGATCAAGGGTTTCGAAATTGAATCGCGCTGGTCGCCGCTCGACACCTTGTTCATTGAACTGGCCATCGGCCATCTTGATGCGAAGATCACGAAATCCGATCCCACCGTATTCAACACCGGCGGTCCAGCCAAGGGCGACAGGTTGCCGCAGGTGCCGCGCTGGTCGCTGGCCTCCTCAATCATCAAGGAATTCGGCCTTGGCGACATGGGCACCATCATCGCACGGTTGGATTACAACTACCGGACCAAGGTATTTTTTGACCCGGCCAACGACCCGGGCAGCGTAATGCAGTCCCATGGCCTGATGAATGCCAGTCTCGGCTGGGACAGCGCCAATGACAAGTATTCGCTCATCTTCCATGCGAACAATATCTTTGACAAGCGCCGCATAATCTACACGGAGCTTTCGGGGTCGGCACGCACGCAGAACGACGTCCTGGCCCGTGATTTTGCCTGGTACCTGACCGGCGAATACCGGTTCTGATTTATATCGGCAACGGCGAAAGCATGCTCAGTTGCCGGGTTTTCAATTCAACCCGGCGGCTGAGCAACTTCCAGGAATCCGTTGCTTTTTCCCAGCAATCGTCATACCGGCCCACGGCGTAGCATGAGGTAAGCCCCTCTTCGCCGGTATGGTACAACGCAAAACTGCTGGATGTGGTTGCCATTTCACCATTAACTTCAACGATGTCAACGGAAACCACACGCGTCTGTTCCACCCCGGCAATCTCCCATTCGTGTTCGGACATGGAGGAAATACGTTCCTTTAATTCAGCGCGCGAGCGTTGCATCCATATCATGGGCTCAGGCAATTCGGGCGCTTTGGTCACAATCGAGTAAACGCCCTCTTCCCGGTACAGGTCCAGGTACGCCTGGAACTCATGGTCGTCCAGGTAGCGTGCGGAAGCATGGATCAGGCGATTCAATGCTAACTGATCAGCAATCTCCACGGACATCTGCAGCTCCAATATCACATTATCCGGGGACGGATTTAAATCCGTCCCCCGTGTTGCCGGTGCGCTCAGAGTTGAGATCGTGCGGCCTGTATCCGGTCAGGCGGCCCCATTCAGCATAAAAGTTCCGCAGTGAAGAATCATCCATAGGCCCCTCTTCCTCCCGCGCGATAACGCTGTAGCGGCTGCTGCCGTTTTCCATGTTGCGCATCTGCGCCTGGACCGCCCACATGTCTTCGGCCAGGTTTATCCCGGTCGGTCCCCACACCTGGTTATGGTGGCGCACGCGCATGGCGCGCACCGTATCGGTGTCACCGGCCAGGCCCAACCCTCGGCATTCCAGCAAGGTGCGGGTAGGTGATAAGGGCATCAGGGAATCAATTCGGGCGACCGTCGAGCGGCAGTTCAGCAACATATCGGGGAAAAGGTTTATCACCACGTGACCGTTCGGCTTCATCCCCGGCATCATGTTGGCCTCACGCTGTTCGTAGTTCAAATTCCCGTAACTGATCCGGGCGTGGTCAAAGCTGACGTGACCCCGTTGATGATTCGTCCATTGCCGCTCCTGGTATTCCTGCTGGGCAACGCCGGTGGTCCTGTTCAATAAATGCAATAACTCGTGGTACCCCTCGTAATTCGTCTCGACAAACAGTTTCCAGTTGGCCTGGATTTCCGTACGGTGCAGGTGGAATACTTCCAGGTCGGCTATACCGAACGGCGTTCGCATGGCTTCAATGACAGCCTCACCGAGAAACTCATGCAACGGACATGCTGTATCATCCAGGCAGACAAAAACCAGGCCAAACAGCGTTTCAACACGCACCGGCCTCAGGCTGGTATCTTCTTTCCTCACGGATGTGTCCCGGTAGCCTGCTGGCCGGGAAATACCGGTGCAACGCCCTTCGTCGTCATAGCTCCACAGGTGATAGAAACAGGTCATGCGCCCCTGCTCCAGCGTGCCGGCCGTGTTTCTGACAACGCGTGCGCCGCGATGGGCGCAACTGTTGTAAAAGGCGCGGACCTCCCCGTCTTTCCCCCTGACCAGCACCAGTTCATGACCTGCCACCTGTACCAGGCGATAATCGTACGGCCCGGGTATCTCGGAAGCATGGCAGACAAAACGCCAGGTCCGGGCAAGGATGGAGTCCTTCTCTGCTTCGAATACAGCCGGATCCGTGTAGATGCGGTTGTCCAGGTAATGGGTCGGCGGCAACTGCGGCCTGGTGCGGCTGTCCAGTTCAGCCGGCATTTCCCGCCATCCCCTTCGTCATTCCTGCGAATGCAGGAATCCAGTCAATAAACACGCGCCGCAGGCGCACTTCATTTAGCCGTACCATTCTTCAAGACTTCATATGTTATATTGGTTCGTATCCCATGCTGCCCCTTCATCTTATCAAATCGCTCCTGCTGTTTTCCATCCTGGCGCTCTGTGCGTGCAGTCAGCAATCGGATATTGAAATCATCCGCGCAATCAGCATGCTGCCGAGACAGACCGATTACACCCGTGATTTTGAACAGTGGATAAAGCAGGTCAACGAACAGGGCGAAGGTACATTCAGGATTATATTTGTCGGCGGTCCCGAGGCGATACCGACTTTTGAGCAGGCAGATGCGGTGCGGACCGGCGTCGTACACATGGTTTTCGGGCCGGCTACCTACTACATGGGTCTGCTGCCGGAGGTCGAAGCGCTATTTGCCAGCAACCTCCCTCCCCGGGAAACACGGCGTAACGGCGGCATCGAGTTGATGGACCGGATACACCGGGAAAAACTGGACGTGCGCTACCTGGCCCGTTCCATGTTCATCGAATTTCATGTATTCACCCGTGAAAAACCGCCCCTGGATGCCGATGGCGTACCTGACCTCAGCGCCAACTTAATCCGCGGCGGTCCGGTCTGGCGTGACTTTATTAACAGTCTCGGCGCCCAGTTCGTTAACGTTGCCGCGCCGGATATCTATATGGCCCTGGAACGCAACATGATCCAGGGTGTGGGCTGGCCGATTGTGGGTCTTGAAGACTCATCATGGCACCAGCATCTCAAGTACCGTATAGACCCGGGTGTATTCTCCAGCGACGTAGGTCTCATATTCAACCAGGACAGGTGGGAACGGCTGCCTGCTGATGTGCAGGACGTACTGCACAAAGCTGCCATCGATTACGAGACAAGCAGTTATGAGCGCTTTAAAAAATTGTCCGGGACGCTGGATGAAAGCATGCGTCAACTCGGTATGGAGATTGTCACACTGGACGGGAATGGAGAGAGGAATTACCGCCGGCTTGCCCATGACGTCATCTGGCAGCGATTACGAAAACGTTCACCGGAATATTACCCGGAACTGCTGGCCAAATTTTACCGGAACGATATGGCACGGCAGAAATGACCAGCAATTCCCGCTAACGCCTGTTGGGTGCTGGAATCCCGATAAAAACGGGGGTTTTGGAGCGGGGTAAAAAAAGGTTTTCGTAAACTTTCGGCATGGTTTCAGTATAATAAGAGGCACTATTCAAGTCAAAGGTGAGGTGAGGCCATGTCCCGTTCTTCCTTGCGCAAGTCCCTGAGTGCCCCTGGTTTGTTGAGTGAAGTACGCCGTTGTTTTCAAGCCATTAAGGATGACACGGTGGGCCGTGGGTTTGAGTTGGTCGATTACCTGATGTCGGGGCTGGCGGTGTTCGGGTTGAAGTACCCGTCGCTGTTGCAGTTTGATGCGGGCCGTGAGGATGCGGTGGTGGCCTCGAACCTGAAGAGTTTGTACGGCATTGCGCGGGCGCCGTCGGACACGGCGTTGCGGGAACGGCTGGACGAGGTGGACCCCTCGTTGTTGCGGCGCGCGTTCCGTCGGGTGTTGCACCTGTTGCAGCGGGGCAAGGGGCTGGAGGACTTCCTCTGGTGGGCGGGTCATTACCTGTTGTCGGTGGACGGCACCGGGTATTTTTATTCGGACAACGTGCATTGCGCGCAGTGTTGTGAGAAGCATCACCGGGACGGGCGGGTGAGTTATTACCACCAGGTGTTGGGCGCGGCGCTGGTGCATCCTGAGCAACGGGTGGTGCTGCCGTTGGCGCCGGAGCCGATTATGCGGGAAGACGGGAGCAGCAAGAATGACTGTGAGCGCAATGCGGCCAAGCGGTTGCTGGCGGACGTGCGCCGGGAACACCCGCACCTGAAGCTGATTGTGGTGGAGGATGCGCTGGCCGCGAACGGGCCGCACATTGAGTTGCTGCAGTCCTTGAAGATGCGTTATATCCTGGGGGTCAAGCCCGGCGACCATGTCTTCCTGTTTGAGTGGGTAGCGACCACGCCGGGGGTGAAGACGGCAGAGATAACCGGCCAGGACGGCACGGTGCACCGGTTCCGTTACCTGAACGGCGCGCCGTTGAACGAGTCGCACTTTAAGCTGGAAGTGAACTTCCTGGATTATGAAGAACAGCGCCGCAACGGGAAGAGTCAGCGCTTTACCTGGGTGACGGATATCCCCTTGCACAAGCACAACCTGATGCGCATCATGCGCGGGGCGCGGGCGCGCTGGAAGATTGAGAACGAGACGTTCAATACCCTGAAGAACCAAGGCTACCACTTCGAGCATAACTTCGGCCATGGTTACAAGCACCTGTCCACGGTGTTCGCCCACCTGATGATGCTGGCGTTCCTGGTGGACCAGGTGCAGCAGCATTGCTGCGGGCTGTTCCGGGCGGCGCTGGCCAAACAGGGCCGCAAGCGCTACTTCTGGGAGAAGCTGCGAAGCTTCTTCTTCACCTGGCTGCTGCCGGACTGGGAGACGCTCTATAAAGCGCTGGCATTCGGCGCGCCGCCCAGCGTGATTGTGCCCTATGACACCTCCTGAGCACACGCCGTGGTCGGGCAGTTCGGGGCGGGGGACTTCAGGGGAAACCAGGCCAATGAGACCAACGACCGGGCACAGCCGGAGGGCTACGCATCCCCTGAGGGTCGGGTCAGTGTGAAAAAAATGAAACCGACCCGATGAGACCGCCAACTGTCGATGTTAGCGGGAGCATCTGAGAAATGACTGACAAACCGGAAAGCGGATACGAAAGGTTGTTATTCTGCCTTTTCTCACTCGGAGCCGGGATTCTTGCACTGGTTACCCTGCTCATACTCTATGACGTTATCGCCCGGAATACCGGTATCCCCTCATTTACCCATACCCTGGCCCTGACGGAATACGGCCTGTATTACGTTACCCTGCTCGGCGCGCCATGGCTGGTCAGGAAGAAACACCATGTTTATATGCAACTGGTTACCGCCGTCGCGCCTGCAGCGCTACGGCCGGTTATCTGCAAACTCAGCTACCTGCTGTGCGCGGTTACCTGCGGGTTAATCTGTTACTACGCCGGCCTGGTAACGGTCGAGGCATGGCTCAGGGGCGATATGGAAGTCCGTTCATTTGACATGCCGCGCTGGCTGATTTTCGCCGTGATGCCCGTCTCGTTCTCCTTGCTGACTATCGAGTTCACTCGTTACCTGGCAGGATTTGACAGCATGTACGACGGGGAAGTCGGGATCCATGAGTAAAGGCTGAATAATGTACCTGGTCTGGTTTGTCACCTTTGCCTTGATGCTGGGCATCACGATTCTCCTGATTGCCCTGGGACTGCCGGTTGCGTTTGCCTTTCTCGGCGCTGACGTCATCGGCGTCATACTGTTTATGGGAGGCGAGGCCGGGCTGGCGCAACTGGTCAGGAACGCGGCTAATGCGCTTACCCGTTTCGCCCTGGTGCCCGTTCCCCTGTTCCTGATCATGGGCGAGTTGTTTTTTCATTCGGGATTGGGATTTCGAGCATTCAACGCGCTGGACAAGTTGTTCGGCCGTTTACCCGGACGCCTGTCGTTTGTCACCGTGGGCGGCGGCACCATGTTTGCGGCGTTGTCCGGTTCCAGCATGGCATCCACCGCATTGCTGGGGACGCTGATGGTGCCGGAGATGTCGAAACGCGGTTATAAAAACCGCTTGTCAATCGGACCGATACTGGGCGTAGGCGGTCTGGCCATTCTCATCCCACCTTCCGCGCTTGCCGTATTGCTGGGCAGCCTGGCGTACATCGATATCGGCATGTTGCTGATTGCCGGGATCGTGCCGGGACTGGTGCTGGCCACATTGTACGGGCTCTACATCGTCCTCAGTATCCGCCTGGACCCGGGTTCGGCGCCGGCGTACGATGTGGTTGAAGCACCGTTAAAGGAAAAGGTTATGCTGGTCGTCAGGGACGTGCTGCCGATGGGCTTCATCGTCTTCCTGGTGGTCGGCATGATCATACTGGGATGGGCGACACCCACCGAGTCGGCAGCCTGCGGCGTTGCCGGCGTCATCATTCTCGCCGCCTGTTACCGTTGCCTGGCAATGGACGTCATAGTCAAATCATTGCTTGGCGCCACCCGGGTCACCGTGATGATGTTTATGATTATCCTGGGCGCCTCGACTTTCAGCAAGGTACTTGCTTTCTCAGGCGCAACCACCGGCCTGGTCGAATGGGTCGGCACGCTCAGCCTCGCCCCCCTGGCGGCCCTGCTCATCATGTTCGCAATCATGCTCATGCTTGGCGCATTCATGGAACAGTTGTCCATGATGATGCTGACGCTGCCGATATTCATCCCGCTGGCCCATTTCTACGGTTTCGACATGATCTGGTTCGGCGTGATCGTGCTGCTGGCACTGGAGATGAGCCTGACCATGCCGCCCATGGGCCTGCTGCTGTTCGTGATGAAGGGCGTGGCGCCGCCCGGCACTCGCTTGCAGGACATCTGGCTCGCGGCCATCCCCTTCCTGGCCTGTTCCGCGCTCCTGCTGGCGCTGTTGATTCTATATCCCGACCTCGCACTCTGGCTGCCGGAACTCAGCAAAGCCCGGTAAAGTGTCCCTCCGGGACAATGTATTCTACTGGATGCCGGAACTAGTCCGGCATGACGAGGAAGGAACAGGCGACACAATATCTCACTGGATGCCGGAACAAGCATGCCCCTGCATGCTTTAGGCAGGGGTCCGGCATGACGAAGAAGTAATTTTGTCATTCCCGCGCAGGCGGGAATCCAGTCAAAAACACCCCGCCGAAGGCGGATTTTTTATTCGGATAACTGCGCCACCTTGTCCGTCTTCTGCTCCGCGCCGATGGCCGCGTAGCCGCTGTCAACGGGAACATCAGCGCCGTTGATGCCGGACGCAGCATCGGAACACAGGAATACCACGGTGCGGGCGACCTCCTCCGGGTCCACCGCCCGGCCGGACAGGTGGAAGTCCCCGGCAACCCGGTCCGCTTTCGCCCGGTCGTTCCCGGTCATGTCGCGTATCACGTTCGACCAGACCCAGCCGGGGGACACGCAGTTGACGCGTATATTATCTTCGGCCAGCAACAGGGCCTCGTTCCGGGTGGCCCCGATTATCGCCGCCTTGGACGCGGCATAGAGCATGCGTCCGGGTTGCGCCCGTTTCCCGCTGATGCTGGCAAAGTTCACTACCGCGCCCCCACCACGTCGGCGCATGTGCGGCGCGACTTTCTGCACGAATATGGCGCCACTGACCAGGTTGACATCCAGGGCCTCCCGCCATTCAGCGCGGGTAGATGCCAGGCCGTTATCCAGGTAAGTGCAAGCGACATTCACCAGGCAATCGATACCGCCCCATTGATCGAGCGTCTGTTGTATAACCGCATCGACCTGCGCGTCGTCAGTGATGTCGGCAGAGATGAACTTCAGCGCGTCGCCCGCCTCCTGTTCCAGTTCGCGGCCGCCGGCTTCATCGATATCGCACACCGTTACCTTTGCACCGGCGCCGATGAATTCATGGGCGACCTTTCTGCCTATCATGGTCGCGCCGCCGGGAATGACCGCGACCTTGTTTTCGAGATTTATCATAATGCCTTCACCTCCTCCGCAATAATTTTTATGCCTTCCCGCACCACGTCGTCATCCATGGAGTAAGTCATGCGTATGCACTCCTGCTTGTGCGGCCAGGGATCATCGTCCAGCCCCGGGAAGAAATAGTGGCCGGGGATGATCAGCACGCCTCTCTGCTTCAAGCGGCGGTACAGTTCCTGGCTGGTGACCGGCAGACCGGGGAACCACAGCCAGAGGAAAATCGCCCCCTCCGCCTTGTGTATGTAATAGTCAACGCCCGCCAGTTCTTTATGCAGCAGCGCGATGGCCCGTTGCGCCTTCTCCTCATAATAGGGCCGTATCAGCGTCCTGCTGATTTCGGTGACCTTGCCGGACCGGACCAGGTCGTAAGCCAGCGCGGGGCCGACGCTCTCCGGCGCCAGGGTCAGGATACCGTTGATGTTGCTCAGCGCCGTTATGATGTCGGCGCGGGCGACGACTATGCCGGTGCGCGTCGCCGGCAGCCCCAGCTTGGACAGGCTCATCGACAGGATGATATTTTCGTTCCAGACCAGTTCCGCTTCCGTGAAAATGATGCTGGGGAACGGCATGCCGTAGGCATTGTCGACGATCAGCGGAATCCCGCGCTCTGCGGCGATATCCATGAGTTTTGCCACTTCCGTGTCGGTCAATACATTGCCGGTCGGGTTGGTGGGACGCGACACACATATTGCGCCTGTGGATTCATCCACGGTCAGGCGGTCAAAATCCACGTGGTACTTGAATGTACGATCCGGCAGTTTTTCGATCGTCGGCCTGTTCGCCGTAAAAATGTCATCCGCCAGCCCCACGTCTGCGTAACCGATATATTCCGGCGCCATGGGCAACAGGATTTTCCTGGTAGCGCCGCCGGCAAATTCCCCGGCGAACATGTTGAACATCAGGAAAAAAGCCGCCTGGCTGCCGGTGGTCAGCGCCACGTTCTCTGCAGTCAAGCCCCAGCCGTATTCGCGGTTCAGCAGGTCTGCCAGGGCGTCCAGGAATTTCATGCTGCCCCGGGGCGGGTCATAATCGCCGACGACCCGGGCAAACTCGCCAGGCTCGTCCAGTATTTGCTGCATCCGCTCCCGGAAGAATGCCTGTACTTCGGGGATATGGGCCGGGTTGCCGCCGCCCAGCATGAGCACATCCCGCTCGCCGGCCATGGCTTCACCCAGGTCATCCATCAGCAGGATGATGCCCGAATGCTCCGAAAACCGTTGTGCAAATCTCGAAAATTTCATGTTTTTGTTATTCCCTGTCCGATTGTAATGAGGCGAATAGCGCGTTCCGCCGCGTTGGCGATATATTCCCTGGAGTTGGCCAGCGCCTCATCCAGGGTCATGTCCCTGGCGATAGCCGGCTCCAGGCCGCCGATCCCGTGTCTGAAGACTTCCCCGGCGTCATCCGCCAATCCTCCGCCAATGGCGACGACCGGCACGCCGTATTCGCCGGCAAGACGTGCTATCCCCGCCGGCGTCTTGCCGAATACCGTCTGAAAATCCACCCTGCCCTCGCCGGTCACCACAAGGTCCGCCGAACGCAGGTGGCCCTCGATGGAGGTGGCCTTGCTGATGACCTCGATGCCGCGCTTCAGTTCCGCGCCGGCAAATACCAGCAACCCGGCTCCCATTCCGCCTGCCGCGCCCGCTCCAGGTATCGGGTCCACGTCCACTCCCAGTTCACGCTCAATCACGCCGGCAAGATGTTTCAGGTTGGCATCCAGGACCTTCACCATCTCCTCATCGGCGCCTTTCTGCGGCGCGAACACCCGGGACGCGCCGTTTTCCCCGGTCAGAGGATTGTCCACGTCGCAGGCGACCTGGAGATGGGCCTGCCGCAGTCCGGAGTGAATACAACCCAGGTCCACGGATTCGATCTTATGCAGCATGCCGCCCGCGCCTGTTTCCCTGATAGCGCGCCCGTCCGCATCGCGGAACACCACTCCCAGCGCCTGCGCCATGCCCGTCCCGCCATCGTTGGTGGCCGAACCGCCAATGCCCAGTATGATCTTCCGCGCGCCCCTGTCCAGGGCGTCACGGATCAACTCGCCGGTGCCGTAGGACGTGGTCTTCAACGGGTTTTTGCTGCTGCCGCGCACCAGGGCCAGTCCGGATGCCGCTGCCATTTCAATGACCGCGGTCCTGCCATCCGCCAGCATGCCGTACGCAGCCGCGACCTTTTGCCCTGCGGGACCCTTGACGCTGCAGGATATCAACTCCCCGCCGACCGCATCCAGCAACGACTGCACCGTACCCTCCCCACCATCGGCCATGGGTATCCTGATGCACTCGGCATCCGGCAGCGCTCTTTTAATACCGGCTTCCATGGCCTCGGCAACCTCCAAAGAGGTCAGGCTGCCCTTGAATGAATCGGGCGCAAGTATGATCTTCATAGGGTCGTTAATGTACCTGGTAGGTGACGCGGTCCCCGACGGCGATTTCCTGTCGCTGCACCTGCCCCGCATTCAATTCGAGGACAGCCTTGACCTTGCCGTCAGAGGGCATCACGGTAGTGGATTCAGTCCGGGCATTCTCAACGATCTTGACGATATGCCCGTTCCTGTCGATATAGATTATATCAAGCGGGATAAAAGTATTCTTCATCCAGACGTTCATACGCTGGGGTTTTTCATTCAGCAACAGCATGCCCTGATGCTCGGGCATCGATGCCCGGTACATCAACCCGATGCTTTTCAGCCGGTCGGTATCGGCAACCTCAACCCGATAGTTGAGTTCGCCGGATCTGGTGTCGATAGTCAGCGAACCGGTCTTGAACCGGGTCTCAGCGGCGCATCCCGCGCTGATGAACAGCAACAATACCAGGCAATAACATCGATGAGAGTGTCTTTTCATGAAATAGTCGGTTATCTAGCCGATGTTCTTGTTATCTTCCTCGGTTTTCGTTTCCATACTGTAGCCGCTGTCCTGCCGGCTCAGGTTGACTGCGTGTTTCTGGGAATAAATGTCGTACACTTTTTCCGGGGTAAGACCCGAGCATATCAGCGCAGAGACCAGGAAATGCAGGATGTCGATCAGTTCGACCCGGATATTCTGTATGTCGATCTCATCCTTGCTCCACCATTTCCACAACAGTTCCTCGTCAAGCTCCAGTATCTCCTCCCGCATCGCCCTGGAATAGTTCGACAGCCAGACATTAGGCAGGTCGTTCACCTTCAGATCACCCCGGTTGACCTCGGCGAAAATAGTGTCCATGGTCAGGGGGTTCCCCGACGTATCCCTGAGGCTGTTCTTCCTGAAAACATAATCGTTCAGATCCGATTGCATGGAAAAAATGCGTTTCAACATGTCGTTTTCAGCCGGTGTTTCGGTAGTCATTGCAAGCGTCCCGTGTTTTTGTCATTTAGTATAAACCCCGATATTATTGCCGTTTTAACCATCACCGTACACATTTAATGACCATGGATATCGAACTGATCAGTTTTGACCTGTGCCCGTTTGTACAGCGTTCCGTCATTACCCTGCTGGAAAAGAACATCCCGTTCAAGCGCACCAACATCGACCTTGCGAACAAGCCGGACTGGTTTCTGCAAATCTCGCCCCTGGGGAAAGTGCCGGTGCTGCGCATCAACGGCAACATCCTGTTCGAATCGGCGGTCATCAACGAATACCTGGATGAGATCACTCCCCCGTCCATGCATCCCGGGGACCCGCTGCAGAAAGCCATGAACCGGGCCTGGATCGAATTCGGCTCGGAACTGTCCAACCTGTCGTTCAGGATGGTGATTACGCAGGACAGCAAGGTACTTGAGGATTCCCTTGAAGCGCTACGGGACAAATTCGAATTCCTGGACAGGAACCTTGAGGCCGCTCCCTTCTTCAACGGCGCGGACTTCTCGCTCATCGACGCGGCTTACGCGCCCGTTTTCATCCGCATAGAATACCTGTTGAAACAGGTGATAGATGACGTGATCCCGCCTGACTGCGGCCGGGTCCTGTCCTGGAGCGAGGCCATCCTGGCGCGCCCGTCGGTGCAGGGCAGCATCATCGACCGCTTCACCGAGCTGGCGACGGAACGGTTCAAAAAACGGGGCGGTATCCTGCTGCAAAAACTGTAAAATTTATCGGCAGATAATTTTTTACTCGTGCTTCTGCAGCACCAGGCGGTAGCATTGCAGGGTGTTGCGCAGGAAGCATTGGGCCGACCCCCACAGGTACAGGCGGAAGCGCCGGTAGTCGGCCTCGCCGAATTTCTCGATGATGAATTCCCGGTTGGCATCGAAACGCTGCGCCCAGCGGACGAATGTCAGGTAGTAGCTGTGGCGGTCATCCCAGACTCCTTTCAGGTGAAACGGCATCGAGGTCAGCGACTTGAGGAAATCATGCAACGCGAAGAAGGAATGGTTGCCGGGATAGATGTGTTGCGTAATAAAGGATGACTTCTTGTGTTTACGCAGTTGGGCGCTGGCATCCAGGAACACGTAACCGCCAGGCTTGAGCAACCGGTCAAAACACGCCAGCACTTCGGTGTAATTAGGCAAGTGCTCTATTACCCCCAGGATGGCAATGGCGTCGAATTTCTTATCCGGCTTGTATTCCAGGACGTCGACCAGTTCGGTGGTGATCGGCAGGTTCTCACGCGCGCTGAGTTCCTGCATGAATTTGAGGGACTGCTCCGCAATGGTGACGCCGGTTACCTTGATACCCTTGCGGGCCGCGTACTCCGCAAACGAACCCCAGCCCACGCCCACGTCCAGCACTTCACTGCCGGACGTCAACCTGCATTGTTCCAGGATAAAATCCATCTTCCGACGGACCGCCTGCGGCAGCGGTTCATCCGGCGATTCGAACACGCCCTGGGTGTAACAGCGGAATTCCTCGTCCAGGAATGCAAGATAAAACGAATGGTCGCGCTCGTAATGCGTGCTGATGGCAGTTTTGTTGACCGAGACCTGGCCCAGCAGCATCGGGGCCAGAAAACGCCACAGCGACATGAGCAGGTGACGGTCCTGCAGACACTGGCGCAGGTCATAGACTTCAATCATATCCCCCTGGAAGTCAAACCAGCCGTTGATATAGGCATTGGCGATAATCCCTTCATCAAACGAGGCGATGGCGCTGATGCCTTTCGGATGGGTAATCTTAAGTTTGAACCCGGGCGAACCCGCGCCGATCCGGTGTTCACTGCCATTCAGCAGTATTAAATCGAAGCTGACACCGCTCTCGCGAAATCGCCGGGACATGAGCTCAACCAGGCGTTCTCCCCTGCGCTGCAGTGATTTTTTTATACTCCCTGCCGCAGTTTGAGAACCTGCCTGAACTTCTTGAGGGTTGTTGACTGTATCATCTAGAATAGACGCCATTGTTCACCACACCTTCTTTGTTCTACGTTAACATCGCATATTAGATTATTTTAAACTAAGCAATATGACAACCCCCACAGGGGGATTCACGTTATCCGGTCTTTATGAACCACCACCACGAAAATATCAACCCGGACGAAGTTGAAAAATTTGAACGCCTCGCCCATGACTGGTGGGATGCCGCAGGTCCCATGAAACCCCTGCACGATATCAACCCGGTGCGGCTGGCCTATATCAGCGGTAACGTAGCGCTTGACGGCAGGCGTGTGCTTGACGTCGGCTGCGGCGGCGGCATTCTGACGGAGTCCCTGGCGCGCCTCGGCGCAACGGTGCGGGGGCTGGATGCCGGCGAAGCAGTCATCCGGGTGGCTGCCCGGCATGCGCAGGAACACGGCCTGGAGATAGAATACACTGCCGCAAGCCTGGAAGGCTTCGCTGCCGGCAATGCCGGCTGTTTCGACGTACTCACCTGTATGGAACTGCTGGAACACGTCCCGGACCCCGAGGAACTGCTGCATGCCTGCGCCCGGGTATTGGCGCCCGGCGGCGACCTGTTCCTGGCAACAATCAACCGTAACCTGAAATCCTACCTCGGCGCCGTTGTCGGCGCCGAACGCCTGTTCGGATTGCTGCCGGAAGGCACCCATGACTATGCAGGCTTCATTCGCCCATCCGAACTGAAACGCTGGCTGCGCAATGCCGGCTTTGACGTACTTGACATCAGGGGAATGCTTTATGTCCCCGGTCCCGGGTACTGTGCACTGATCGACGACCCCGGCATCAACTACCTCCTCCACGCACGGCTTGCCGATTAATCATCAACGACTGATCAAATGCACAACAATATCAGACACGTCCTGTTCGACCTGGACGGGACCCTGGTGGACACCGCCCCCGACCTGGCTTTCGCGCTGAACCAGGCCCTGGTCAGGCGCGGCAGGGAACCGCTGCCCTTCGAAATGATACGCCCAAGCGTTTCTCTCGGCGGCGCGGCATTGGTGAAGCTGGGGTTCAGACTGGATGAGACCGATCCGGAATTCACCACGGTGCGTAACGAGTTCCTGGCAATCTACCGGGACAACCTCTCCACCCACAGCCGCCTGTTTCCCGGTATGGAGCTGGTGCTGGAGAGGCTGGAACAAACCGGCGTGTCCTGGGGCATCGTCACCAATAAACCCGCATGGTTGACCGATCCGCTGATGCAGGCGCTGCAACTGGACACGCGCACCCCCTGCATCGTCTCCGGCGACACGCTGGAACACCGCAAGCCGCACCCGGCCCCGCTGCTCCATGCCTGTGAACTGTTGCAGTGTGAGCCGCGGGAGACCGTGTACGTAGGCGACGACCGGCGCGACGTTACAGCAGGCGCAAGCGCCGGCATGGCGACCCTGGTGGCTTCCTACGGTTATATCAATTCAACCGAAGCACCCGGGAACTGGGGCGCGGACGGCTTCATTGACAGCCCGGAAGAAATCCTGGACTGGATCAAGGCCGGCGGCAGATGACGCCGGAAGAATACTGCCGCAACAAGGCCGCTCCTGCCGGCTCCAACCTGTATTACTCCACCCTGTATCACGATGCGCAGACCAGGCGCATACTGTACGCCCTGTTTGCCTTCCATCATGAACTCAACGAGGTGGTCTGCGAGTCATCGGACCCCGGCGCGGCGCGGGTTACCCTCTACTGGTGGTTCGAAGAAATCGGCAGGCTGTTTGCCGGAGAGGCAAGACATCCTGTCACCCGGGAATTGTCTCAACTCGATAATGCGGACTATCTCTCTCGGCAGGAGCTACTGGCCGGCATTGCGTCGACGGCGCAGTTTCTCGATACGCCGGAGAGCGGTCCTTACCAGACCTGGCTGGCGCGCCATGACGCCGCCTCCGGTTACGTCTGGAAAGCGGCAGGGCAGGCCTGCGGCTGTTCAGACCCGGGTACGCTGACTGCCCTGGCAAGCGCCGGCGCCTGCCACGGCGCGTTCGAACTGCTGCACCATGTCAGGCACTTCGCGGGACTGGGCCTGAACGTGCTACCGTCCGACCTGCTGGCAAGCCATAATCTCGATCTGGAAACCGCCATCCGGCCCGATGCCGGCGTGACCACATCAGGCTTCTTCACCGACCTGTTTGACCGGCTGCATGGAGACATGCAGACCAGCCTGACCGCGCTGCGGGAAAAAGACGCGGGCGCCCCGTTGTTCTCCATCACCCTGCTTAAAATACTGGACGCCCTGTGCCGGGAATACCGCACCGCCAGGCAGCCGATTATTCACAGCCGCATTTCCCTGACCCCCATCCGGAAACTCTGGATCGCGTGGCGAACTGCCCGAAATCCGGAATAAAATCCGGGGTCAGAGTAAAAAAATCGATGATTTTTTTACTCTGACCCCATATATCCCTACCAGTAGCCGGTGAGCATCAACAAGC
The DNA here is from genome assembly GCA_965220815.1 of Gammaproteobacteria bacterium. Classification (GTDB taxonomy): domain Bacteria; phylum Pseudomonadota; class Gammaproteobacteria; order Eutrophobiales; family Eutrophobiaceae; genus JAAXHV01. The sequence goes on along the minus strand of OZ244846.1, from coordinate 2,763,262 downwards.
CGGGGACCCAGCCGGTGATGATGGCGACGGCAATCGTTGCACAGGGCAGCAGCCTGCCGAAGTTTTTGCCCGGCACATAGGCCAGGTAGAACATGTACCATAACACGCCCCATGCGAGCCACATCGTGCCGAGGCGGTATTCACCGGCCTGGTAGTTGAGCGTGAAATAGGGAATGGTCGTCAGCGCGACAAAGAAACAGTACCAGCCCAGGCCACGCAAGTCGAGATCAAACCAGAGACTTGCCGCGATATAGAGGTAGGTGAACGCGAATAACAGGATTCCCGCCACCCCGTAATAATCCTGGGTGGCCTCGGCGCGCGTCAGGCTCAACAGGGCGGCAAACAGGAACAGAAACCCGGCCAGAAAATTGAACACCGCCATCGAACGGTCATCGGCGCGCTTGAGTCCGCCCATCCCGTTGATGAAAAGCACTGCTCCGACAAAAATCAGCGTCAAACCAAGCATACCCATTGTTCATGTCCTCCAGGTGGTGCAATCCATAAGGATTTTACATGAAAGAACTGATTCCTTCCGATCAGTATCAGGGTAATGTTATACATAACGTCATAAATCGCGCCACATCCGTCATTCCTGCGAAGGCAGGAATCCAGTAGGCAATAAAACTCCTTATAAGGAATGTTTTTTCACTGGATTCCCGCATTCGCGGGAATGACGGACTATGATGCGGTATTATTTATGTCGTTATGTATATTTACAAGGCCAACGCAACCTCACCCGTAACCGTCTCAAAGTCGTCGCGTCCAGGTTATCCTGGGTCAGCACGCAGGAGCGGGGCCGCCCGCCCGGTTCTCTGAAGCACAGGACCACGATCTTCGGGTGGACCAGCGCGCCGGGCACCAACTTCAGGTCAACGGCTGCGCGCCCGGGCCGCAGCAATTGCCACCGGTCGTCCCTGTCCAGCCTGAGACAGATATCCTCCGGTAAGAGGAACCGTTTCAGGTAAAAACCGTAGTGCATCAGGATACCGGCCCCGACCAGGACGGTCACCGTGTGCGGGAGGCCCGTCAGGACCAGGCAGAAAATGGCGCCGGCATGAACCAGGGTATTGAACAGGCAGACCCGTATCGACGGGCGATAGGGAATAATAATCGGCAACTCCAGTGGAAATTCCATGCCGGTTACGTCCGGTAGTCCTTTCTCTCGCATTCCCTTTCCACTTTTTAAAGGCTGTATTGCTTTCCCGCCGGAGAACCTGCTCTACCATGCGAGACTTTTGACTATAATTAAGATATTGAAGATTTTGCTGACATAAGTCAATATACAAATACCCGGGTTCTGGAACAGGAGCAGACAGACATGATTAAACACCTGATTGTATCATCAGTATTTTTGACAGGTCTCTTTTCGATGTGCGCCCAGGCGGAGGAAATTCTGCATGGTAAACCAGGCACCGTATATCATGAGGTTGGCGACGCGCTTTACGGCTCGGACGGCAGTTACTCGGTTCGCGTAGGAAACGTCAGATATTCGTCCGATGGAACCAGCTCAGTACAAATCGGAAATACGACTCATAACTCGGACGGCACAACGGCGTACCGGGTCGATGAAAATACATTGCTTCATTCGGATGGTGAAGTTATTCAAAAGATTGGGAATCAAACCTTCAGTTCCGATGGCACCTGGTGCACGCAAACCGGAAATATCAAGTCCTGTCATTGAGGTGTGCGCCGCATAATCCGGGCATCCGGGGAAATGCCTCCTCCGGCGCCGGCATGCCGGCTTCGTCCACTTGAGGGATGCCTTACAAATACCGGCAAGGTTAATCAGCGCACTATGGCTGATAGCGGCGGCGTTCCCGGGTATTGCCGCCGACCGGGACCTCATCCTGGCGGCCTGGAATATAGAACACCTGGCGGCTGAAAACGACCGGGGCTGCCGGCCGCGGGAAACCGCCGACTATACCGCGATCAGGCGCTACCTGAAGCAGTCCGGCGCGGACGTGGTAGCGTTCCAGGAGGTGGAAAACCTGCGCGCGGCAAGGCGCGTCTTTCCGGCATCGCTGTATGACATCCATATCTCTGAACGGCCCACCCGGGAATTCCCCGAATGCTACGATATAGACCGGAACCGCTTAATGCAGCGTACCGGATTCGCCATCCGCAAGGACCTTGCCGCTAACCTGGGACTGAAGGCGGTCCGGCAACCCGACGTCAGGGAACTGCAGGGCTCCCGCGAGTCCGCCCGCTGGGGTGTTTATCTCGTCCTGGAACCGGTTGATGCCGAAGGCGGCGACCTGCAACCGTTGCACCTGCTCTCCATACACCTCAAATCAGGCTGCACGTACCAGCCCGTCAGGGGGAAGAAAGCCGGCCCTCATTGCCGCCTGCTCCACGGGCAGGTCGAGACGTTATCCGGCTGGATCAATGCCCGCGCCCGCCTGGGCCAGGATTTCATCATCGCCGGCGATTTCAATCGCCAGCTCGACCAGTTGAGCGACGAGGTCTGGCTGCGACTGGAAACGGGCGGCAGGAGCGGAACGTATGTTGACCTGGAAAAGGCGCTGCACGGGATTAAGCATCCGCGTCCCTATAACCCGAAATTCCCGTTCGCCATCGATCACATCGTTTACAACCGGGCCCTGGACGGCCTGGTGGTCGAAGAGGAAACGTTCTTTGATGTCAGGGCTGAGAAGTATTCGGACCACCTGCCCCTCTTTACCGTGTTTGATCTTGCGCGCTCGGGGGGAAGCGAGGATTAATGCATAAGAATAATATCGTTTGGGTATAATACGCCTTTTTTCCATGAGGATCTGATGACCGGTCCACAGACACCGCTGTCACCTTTCTTGCAGTATCGGCCGCAGTTGACCTCGGTGCTGTCCATCACGCACCGTATCACCGGCGTGTTGCTCTGCGCCGGCGCCGTGTTGTTGAGCCTCTGGCTGGTCGCCATTGCCGCGGGCGCAGAGACATACGCCGCGATCAACGGGCACATCGCCGCCTGGTACGGCCGTTTTGTCATCTTCGGTTTCGTGTTTTCCCTGTACTACCACCTGTGCAACGGCATCCGCCACCTGTTCTGGGATATGGGACTGGGACTGGAAATCACGACCGCGTACCGCAGCGGATACGTGGTGGTGGTTGCTACGCTGCTGCTGACAATCGTCACCTTCTGGGCCGGAAGCGTTTCATGACCAGGCGACTCCTGTCCGGTAAAAAAGAAAAGGCCGCGGAAACCGTCCGGCGCTGGTGGTACCAGCGGTTGTCCGCCGCCGCCCTGCTCCCTCTGACCTTGTGGTTTATCTATGATATGTCCACACTGGCTTCGCTGGAATATGCCGCAGTGCGTGCGTGGCTTGCAACCCCATCCACCATTATCCTGTTCATCCTGCTGATACCCGCCCTGTTCTACCACGCCCAGGTTGGTATCGAGGAGGTCATTGAGGACTACATCGCACACGAATCGCAAAAGACCGCAGCAACCACCCTGACCAGATTTCTCGCTGCAGTATGCGCACTCGCTTCCATCGCGGCCGTTCTGAGCGTCACTATGGGAATGTGATAAATGAGCGTTGCCTATCCACTCATCCGGCATGAATACGACGTGGTCGTTGTAGGCGCCGGCGGCGCCGGCTTGCGCGCCACCTTCGGCATGGCCGAAAAAGGACTGAAAACCGCCTGCATCACCAAGGTCTTCCCCACCCGCAGCCACACCGTGGCGGCACAGGGCGGCATGAGCGCGGCCCTCGGCAACATGGGCGAGGACGACTGGCGCTGGCACATGTACGATACAGTAAAGGGGTCCGACTGGCTGGGCGACCAGGACGCCATCGAGTACATGTGCAAGGAGGCCGCCAACGCAGTGATAGAACTGGAACATTACGGCGTGCCGTTCTCGCGCACCACGGACGGGAAGATCTACCAGCGCCCGTTCGGCGGCATGACCACGAATTACGGCGAGGGCACCGCGCAGCGTACCTGCGCCGCCGCGGACCGCACCGGCCACGCCATCCTGCACACCCTGTACCAGCAGTCCCTGAAGCATGACGCCGAGTTTTTCATCGAATATTTTGCCATCGACCTTATCATGGACGAGGAAGGCGTCTGCCGCGGGGTGCTGGCCTGGGACCTGGAGAAAGGCGACCTGCACTGTTTCCGCGCCCATACCGTCGTCCTGGCTACCGGCGGCTACGGCCGCGCATACTTCTCCTGCACCTCGGCCCATACCTGTACCGGGGACGGCAATGCCATGATCCTGCGCGCGGGCCTGCCCCTGCAGGACATGGAGTTCATCCAGTTCCACCCTACCGGCATCTACGGGGCCGGGGTGCTGATCACCGAGGGGGTACGCGGCGAGGGCGGTTACCTGACCAATTCCGCCGGCGAGAGGTTCATGGAGCGTTACGCGCCGAATGCGAAGGACCTGGCTTCCCGGGACGTGGTCAGCCGCTCCATGACCATAGAGATCAGGGAAGGCCGCGGCATAGGCCCGGAGCGGGACCACCTGTACCTGCACCTGGAACACCTCGGTCCTGAGGTCATCAACGAACGCCTGCCGGGCATTGCCGAGTCGGCCCGCATCTTTGCCGGGGTGGACGTCAGCAGGGCGCCCATTCCCGTGCTGCCCACGGTGCACTACAACATGGGCGGCGTCCCCACCAATTACCACGGGCAGATGGTTACGTTGCAGGACGGCAACCCCGACAGCGTCGTACCGGGCCTCATGGCCATCGGCGAGGCGGCCTGCGTCTCGGTGCACGGCGCCAACCGCCTGGGTTCGAACAGCCTGCTGGACCTGATCGTGTTCGGACGCGCCGCGGCCTTGTGCGCCGCCAGGGAAATCAAACCCGGCGCCCCACACAAGACCCTGGGCGCCTCGGCCACCGAGCCTGCCCTGGCGCGCTTCGACCGTATCCGTTATGCAAAAGGCAACATGCGTACGGCTGAAATCCGCAACAACATGCAGCGCACCATGCAGACCAACGCGGCCGTGTTCCGCAGCGGGGAAATACTGGCTGAAGGCGTCGCTAAAATGGATACCATCTACCGGTCGTTCGACCGGGTAAGCACGGCGGACCGTTCCCTGGTGTGGAATACCGACCTGGTTGAGACCCTGGAACTGGAGAACCTGCTGCAATGCGCGCAGGCAAGCATCCGCTCCGCGGCAAACCGCACGGAGAGCCGCGGCGCCCACGCCCGGGAGGATTACCCGGAACGGGACGATGAGAACTGGATGAAACACACCCTGTCCTGGCTGGACCCGGATACCGGCGAGGTAACGTTCGACTACCGGCCGGTACACCTCAATACCCTGACGGACGAGGTAGAGACGATACCTCCGAAAAAGCGGGTATACTAAATATTCAGGATAGGAAGAGATATCTGTCATGGCGCAGTTTACATTGCCGAAAAACTCGAAGGTCAAGCCGGGAAAATCATTCCCGCTGAACGGCGATGCAACGCGGAAAAAAACCTTGCAGGTCTATCGCTGGGACCCGGACACCGGCGGGAACCCCAGGATGGACAGCTACGAGATCGATCTGGACAAGTGCGGCCCGATGGTCCTGGATGCGCTGATCCACATCAAGAACGACATCGACTCGACCCTGACCTTCCGGCGCTCATGCCGCGAGGGCATCTGCGGTTCCTGCGCCATGAACATCGACGGCGTCAACACCCTGGCCTGCACCAAGGCCATGGGTGAAATCAAAAAAAACGTCAGGGTCTATCCCCTGCCCCATAAACCGGTCGTCAAGGACCTGGTCCCCGACATGAAGCAATTCTACGCCCAGTACGCCGCCATCAAACCCTGGATGCAGACCGGCGCCCCTGCCCCGAAACAGGGTGAGCGCCTGCAAACCAAGGAAAACCGGGAGAAACTGGACGGCCTGTACGAGTGCATCCTGTGCGCCTGCTGCTCCACGTCCTGCCCCAGTTACTGGTGGAACAGCGACCGCTACCTGGGACCGGCGACCCTGTTGCAGGCCTACCGCTGGATTATCGACAGCCGGGACGGGAATACCGATGAGCGCCTTGCGGAACTGGAAGATCCGTTCAGCATGTACCGCTGCCACACGATCATGAACTGCACCAACACCTGCCCGAAAGGCCTGAACCCCGCCAAAGCCATTGCCGAAATCAAGAAACGGCTGGCGGCAAAAATGCTGTAATGGAGTCCGTACACGACAGCATTGCCCGGTTACGCTGGCGCTGCCGCCGGGGCACCCGGGAGATGGACCTGCTGCTGCTGCGTTTCCTGGAACGGGACTATCCCCACCTGGGCGCGGGCGAACAGTCCCTGTTCGGCGCGCTGCTGGGTGAACCCGACCCCGACCTGTACGCCTGGATCAGCGGCCAGGCTGAACCAGCCAACCCCGATTACCTGCCGCTTATCGGTAAGATCAGGGGATAAAATGACGAGAGCTGATATCCTCAACTTCCTTGCGCCGCTCAGGATAGACGGTTCCGACGCCCCCGCGTTCCTGCACGGGCAATTCACCACGGACGTCACCGGTCTTGCCTCCGGCCAGGCCGGTCTCAGCGCCTGGTGCGATGCCAAAGGCAGGGTGAGCGCCACCTTTATCCTGGCGCGCCTGGATGAGGCTTTCTGGCTGCTGCTGCCCGGCGCATTGAAGGAGAGCTTCATAAAGCGGCTGAAAATGTACGTGATGCGCGCAGACGTCAATATCGTTGACACAAGCAGCACGCAGCCGTTGCACTGCTTTACCGGCTTGCCAATGAAAGATGCTGCATCTCTCCTCCCCGGGCTCGCGACCATTTCGTCGCGGTCGGCGCTCCGTCATAACGGCTATACCCTGGTCACATATCCCGCAGACATCGCGATCCTCCTGGCCGACAAAAGAAAAACATCGTTACTAAAGCGGGCTTATGAAACCTATTTCCTTGACCAGGAGATTCGCTTCCTGCACAAAACATTTATCCGGCGCGGGATCGCCTGGCTGGACGCGGCAACCAGCGGGCGCTTTCTGCCCCAGGAACTCAACCTGGACCACCTGGATGCCCTGTCTTACACAAAAGGTTGTTATCCGGGCCAGGAGATCATCGCACGCTTGCGTTATCGCGGCGAGGTAAAACGGCGTTTATGCCATGCCACGACCGATAATAACACTCTCCTGCAACCTGGTTCCGCGCTGGCGCCGGAAGGAAAGGAAAGGAATATTGGCACAGTAGTGAACTCGGCAATTACCGACAAAGGCCAGGAATTATTAATTGCCCTCGAACGAGGGTATATCGAAACCGGATGCGTGGTCGCGGAGGACTTCCCGGCCTCGCCCGTCAAATCGATAAAGGAAACGACCGGGATTGGCTAGCCCGGTCCGGCGACCAATTCGCCTGACCCGATGATGGCATCACGCAGCCCTTCCATCAATCCTTCCTGGCGCGCCACGCGTTCCTGCAATTGGCCCACGTCTTCGCGTAACCCGTTGACTGCCTCAAGGTGTATATTGAACTCGGCCTTCATCTCCGATCTCAGGTTATGTTGGCTGTAGAGAATAAGGCCTGCCAGACTTACGCCGACACCGATGATTGCGATCAAATCTTTTGACATGACATGTCCTCCCTAAACAGTTGCGGAATGTCCGTTTCGTATCGGAACGGGTATTTTCAGAATATATAAACACAGAAAAGGAGTCAAGATCGGAGGTTCCAGATCGGGGGTTCCTACGGTACAGGGATGTCCCGCACTTGATACGGGATCGCATTTTTGTTTTGCGTGCTCTGACAAGTCCTGGATGGACTTGTCAGAGCTTTCTAAATATGGGATTCGGTATAATTGCGAAATTCCTGTCAGGCCATCCCTAATTCCCCACCCCACAGCTTGTTCAGGAAGTCCTCCCAGGGCAGTACAATGATATCGCCGATTTTACGCGGGTATTTTTCGTTTGACACCACCAGTCCCAGTCTTGGCTTGAACTCGTCCATAAATGCTCTCAGGGACTTCAGGTCGGTTTTATCCACGCGGCTTGTGCCTTTTACTTCTATGGCGATTTCTCCGGCTCCCAGTATAAAATCCACTTCCAGCCCGGATTTGGTCCTCCAGAAACTTATCTCATAATGCAGGTCATGGTACGAACTGTGAGCTTTCAGTTCCATCAATATAAAATGTTCCAGGGCCTTGCCGAACTGCTCCCCGCGTGGTTCGGTTATCCTGCGTTTACTGAGATACCCGGCGACGCCCACGTCAAAAAGGTAGAATTTGGACGCCTTGCTGATAACCTGACGGCTTTGCCTTTTTTTGTATGGAGGCACAAAACATCCCAGCAAAGTATCAGCCAGTATCTGGAAATATTCTTTTACGGTTTTTGCGTCAACTCCGCAGTCTCTCGCAATATTCGCATAGTTGATCAGTTCTCCGTGGGAATAGCCCATCGCTTCAAAAAATCGTGAAAAGGCGGGAACATTGCGAACCATGCCCTCGTTGAATACCTCCTCTTTCAGGTAATCCTGCACATAAGCCCGCAACGACCGTTGAGAATTGTCACGGAGATAGTGGGACGGTATCAATCCCTGGTTCAGGGCGCGCAATAAATCGAACTGTTTGATTTCATGGGAGACGAATGGGAACATCTCGAAGCGCCATGCCCGTCCTCCAAGGAGGTTGGCGCCGCTTTTTATCAGCTTCCTGGCGCTGGACCCGCACAGGATAAAATTCAAACCGGCATTTTCAATCAGCCAATGGACCTCATCCATGATTGCCGGCACTTTCTGCACTTCATCCAGGATAACAGGAAACGCCCCCGCTCGTTTCCGGTCCGCGAGAAGCCGTTCCCGTAACAGGGAGGGGTCCCTTATGAGGTCAAGCACAAGGTCCGTCCTGAGAAAATCATAGACTACGCTGTTTGGAAACGCTTGTTTCAGAAAGGTTGATTTGCCAACCTTGCGAGGTCCCCACAGGAAGGCGGATTGTCCTTGTTCAAGTTCAATATCCAGGACTCTTCGTATATTTGCCATTCCGGAATAAACTCCATAATAGTCAGACTATTATGGATAATAGTCCAGATTAGTAGAAAATTCAACTTAAATATATGGTATAATGGTTGTCCATGAAACACGGAAAGATCGTAGCGAGCCGGTTTGAGCCTGCTTGGTGGCTGCCGGGCGGTAACCTTCAGACCCTGTGGCCGTATTTCTTCCGGCCTAAGACTCAAATTGACCTGAACCGCGAACGCCTGGAGCTGCCGGACGGGGATTTTGTCGACCTGTGCCTGACCGCAAATGCCGGCGCCCCGGTGGTGGCGGTTTTTCACGGGCTTGAAGGGTGTGTCGACTCCCATTACGTGAAGCCGTTGCTGGCGGCTGTTGAACGACGCGGCTGGCACGGCGTGTTCATGCATTTCCGCGGTTGCGGCGGCGAGCATAACCGTCTGCCGCGCAGTTACCATTCCGGAGACACCGGCGATATCGGCTTCCTGGTAGAGCACCTGCGTGAGCGTTATCCCGGCGTTCCCATCGCGGCAACAGGCTATTCGCTGGGAGGTAACGCCCTTTTGAAATACCTGGGAGAGGTAGATCGCAAGGGAAAGGTTAATGCTGCGGCCGCCGTTTCCGTGCCCTATGTCCTGGCGGAAGGGGCGAGACGGCTCAATAAAGGCTTTTCCAGGATCTACCAGCGCCGCCTGCTCAACCTGCTGAAGCGGAAAATCGCCGGAAAATTCAGTTCTCTTGATTGTCCGATTGACCTCACCGGGCTCCGGAGACTCAATGATTTCTTCAACTTCGACGACAAGGTGACTGCGCCGCTGCACGGCTTTGCCGGGGTGGACGATTATTACACGCACAGCAGTTCCCGGCAGTTTCTGAAGACCATCAACGTGCCTGCGCTGCTGATCCAGGCCCGGGACGACCCGTTCATGACCGAAGACGTTATCCCTGCCGGGAACGAAGTGTCCGAACACGTGCAACTGGAACTCGCCGGGACCGGCGGGCATATCGGGTTTGTCAGCGGCAGGACGCCGGGGTATGCTGTGTACTGGCTGGAGCGGCGGATAATTGAGTTTTTTGAGGGGTATTTATAAGGAATGGTTTGTTTGACTGGATTCCGGGTCAAGCCCGGAATGACGAACATAGGTTTTACTGATCGCAGTTTTTTTCTGCTTGCAGCCCTGGTCTGCATGGTGTTGCTGGGCTTCGGCTATTACCTGCAATTCGTCCGGGGTCTGGACCCGTGCCCGTTGTGCATATTGCAGCGCGTCGCTTACATGGGAGTCGGGGTCGTTTGCCTGGCCGCCTTCGTTCATGGTTCGGTAACCCGCCTGTATTCTGCATTGGCGCTGGTCTGCGCGCTGGCGGGCGCCGGCATTGCCGCACGGCAGGTCTGGCTGCAGCACCTGCCGCCGGACCGGGTGCCGGAATGCGGGCCGGGACTGGACTTCATCCTGCAGGCATTCCCCCTGTTCGATGCGTTGAAGCTGATCTTCACCGGTTCCGGGGAGTGCGCCGAGACGGTGTGGACTTTCCTGTCCCTCAGCATCGCCGAGTGGAGCCTGTTCTGGTTTGCCGCGTTTTTGGTGGTGTTTGTGTATCAAACTTTATTTGTCATTCCGGCGAAGGCCGGAATCCAGTGAAATACTGTGTCGCCTCCGGCGACCCGTTAATCGACTGGATACCGGGTCAAGCCCGGTATGACGAAGTAAGCCTGGTTTGATGAATGAGGCAGTTAGCCCGGCATGACGCCGGGGTTCACCGGCGAAAACCGCCGCGCGGCATATTGCCGCCAAGCCCGCGCATCATGTTCTCCATGCCGCCTTTTTTGCTCAGTTTTTTCATCATCTTCTGCATCCGGCCGAACTGTTTCAGCAGGCGGTTGATATCCTGTATCTGCGTGCCTGAACCGGAAGCGATGCGTTTCTTCCTGGAACCGTTGACGACGGCAGGGAAACGCCGCTCTCCGGGCGTCATGGAGTTGATAATCGCCTCGAACCTGACCAGTTCTCGCTCCTGGCCGGCCATCCCTCCCACGGAGTCCATGGACATTTGCTGCATACCCGGCATCTTGTCCAGCAGGCCGCTCAATCCTCCCATATTCTGCATCTGCTGCAACTGGTCGCGAAAATCATCCAGGTCGAATCCTCTCCCCTTTTTCAGCTTCCTGGCGATCTTTTTTGCCTTTTCCTGGTCCGTTTTTTCCTCCACTTCCTCGATCAGGCTCAACATGTCGCCCATGCCCAGTATCCGGGACGCGATCCTGTCGGGATAAAACGGGGACAGTTCGGAGGTTTTCTCACCGGTACCGAGGAACAGGATGGGCTTGCCGGTGACGTGCCGGACCGAGAGCGCCGCCCCGCCCCGGGCATCGCCGTCCACCTTGGTCAACACCACCCCGGTCAGGTCCAGGGCATCGTTGAATGCCCGGGCTGCATTGACCGCATCCTGTCCCATCATGCTGTCCACCAGGAACAGGGTATCGGACGGGGTGAGCGCGCTATGAATATGCCGGATCTCCGCCATCATCTCTTCATCGATGTGCAGTCTCCCGGCCGTATCGACGATGAGCACGTCGGCAAAACGGGTCCTGGCGTGTTTCAGCGCCGCTTCGGCGATGGCGACGGGTTGTTGCCGGTCTCCCGCGGCAAAATATTCAAGCCGGTTTTCCACGGCCAGCACCCGCATCTGTTCCAGGGCCGCCGGACGGTAGATGTCGCAACTGGCCACCACCACGGACTTGTCGTGCTTCTCACGGCACCATTTGCCCAGTTTTGCAACCGTGGTGGTCTTGCCTGAGCCCTGCAGGCCGGCCATCAGGATGACCGCCGGCGGCGGGACATTCAAATTCAGGGATGCCTGACCGTCTCCCATCAGGTGAACCAGTTCATCCTGTACGATCTTCACCAGCGCCTGGCCCGGATTGAGGCTGCTTGACACCTCCTTCCCGAGCGCTTCGGCTTCAACCTGCTCGATGAACGCCTGCACCACCGGCAAAGCCACGTCCGCTTCGAGCAATGCCATGCGCACGTCCCGCATGGTGGATGCGATATTGTCTTCCGTCAGGCGCGCATGGCCCCGCAACTGCTGAACGATGCGGCTGAAACGCCCGCTTAAATTTTCAAACATGCCATCCCCTGTTTTTTTATCCGCAGATGACGCAGATTTACGCAGATTATTTTTTGATTCTGATGGCCTCAGCCATTATATGGCAGATTTTGTGGCTTCACTGCACGGCCAGAATGACCTTATTTTTAACGGCAGTGATTCTATCAGTACAATTTTTGTGCATTTTAAATTATCATCTGCGTTAATCTGCGTCATCTGCGGATAAATCATATATGGTAACCAGTACTTTCCTCAGCGCCGCCGTAATTTTACTCTATTTGCTGACCGCCGGCTGGCTGGGTATCAGGATTTTTCGCCTGCGGCTGACGACGGAAGCCTTCAGCCACACGATTGCCGCCCTTGCCGGGCTTGCCCTGTCGGGACACGGCCTGGTCCTGTATCGCGAAATCCTGGTTGATGCAGGTTTCAACCTGGGGTTTTTCCACGCCCTGTCCCTGGTATGCTGGGTCATCGCACTGCTTGCCGTCCTCATCGGTTTATACAGGGCCATGAGCAACCTGGTGGTTATCTTCTTCCCTGTCGCCGCGCTGGCGCTGCTGCTGGAAAGCATTCTGCCCAGCACCAGCATCATACCCGGAGGCATCGCCGCCGGTCTGAAAATGCACATCATGCTGTCCGTGGCCGCTTACAGCCTGCTCACGATAGGCGCGCTGCAATCACTGGTCCTGGCGTTCGAGGAAGCCAGGCTGCGTAACAGGCAACCTGTGAAAATCCTGAATATCCTGCCCCCCATGCAAGTACTGGAGGAACTGCTGGTACAGACCCTGACCATCGGTTTTTTCCTGCTCAGCCTGAGCCTGGCGACGGGCCTGATGTTCATGCACGACATACTGGGGCAACACCTCTCCCACAAGGTGGTGTTGTCCATCCTCGCCTGGCTTATCTTTGCCGTCGTGCTCTGGGGCAGATGGTCCCGCGGCTGGCGCGGGCGCAAGCTGATTCACTGGACCCTGGGCGGTTTTGCCTCCCTGTTACTGGCTTATTTCGGATCCAAACTGGTGCTGGAACTTATCCTGCAGCAGGTATAATTAATCTGTCCCTTACATATCGAGGTCATATCCATGGATGATGTTTCCCTATTCCTTTTATCAGGCATCCTGGTCCTGCTGATCGCTGTCGCCGCATTCTTTTCCGGTTCCGAAACCAGCATGATGGCGGTCAACCGTTACCGCCTGCGCCATCTTGCCAATGACGGCCACAGGGGCGCCATCAACACCGCCAACCTGCTGGACCGTCCGGACCGCCTGCTGGGCCTGATTTTGTTCTGTAATAATATCGTCAACTTCTACGTAGCCGCCCTGGGTGTGGTCATTGCCGTCAGGCTGATGGGCGACATCGGTTATGCGCTCGGCCCGGTGATACTCACTTTTATTTTTCTGGTGCTGGCCGAAGCCGCGCCGAAAACCATGGCCGCCTACCACCCGGAGCGGTTCGCGTTTCCTGCATCCTATATCCTGAGACCGCTTTCAGTCATCTGCCAGCCTTTCGTCTGGACAATAAGCCGGCTTTCCAATAATTTTCTTGCATTGCTGCGTTTCAAACTGGACGAGGGGCACCAGACCAGCCTGTCGCGGGAAGAGTTGAAGACCGCGCTGTCGGAAGCCGGCAAGATGCTCCCTTCCAGGCACTTGCAAATGCTGCACGGCATCCTAGACCTGGAACAGGTCACGGTGGAAGACATCATGGTGCCGCGTAACGAAATCATCGGGATCGATATCAACGGTGACCTGCCCGAGATCCTGAGTTACATCAGCCAGAGTTCCCATACCCGCCTTCCCCTGTACCGGGACAACCTGGATGAGATTATCGGCGTCATCCATGTGCGGCGCGTCATGCGCCTGTTGAAAGATCCCCATGATATTACCCGGGAAGACCTGGAACAGGTTGCCGAAGAACCCCACTTCGTCCCGCTCAGCGCATCCCTGAACACGCAGTTGCTGAATTTTCAGCGCGTGAAAAAACGCCTGGGCTTCGTCGTCGACGAATACGGGACCATACAGGGACTGGCTACGATGGAAGACATCCTGGAAGAGGTTGTCGGCGAGTTTACAACCGATATCCAGACCCACAGTCCGGACATCGTCAGGCAGAACGACGGTTCTTTCATGATTGACGGTAGCGCAACCATACGGGACATAAACCGCGAACTGGGCTGGGAACTGCCTGCCGGCGGACCAAAAACCTTAAACGGCCTGATCCTGGAACGCCTGGAGACCATGCCCGAGCCGGGAACGACCCTGAAGCTCGACAATTTCACCATGGAGATTACCCAGGTAACGGATAACGCGGTGAAATCTGTCAGGGTAAAGCTGATTGAACGGTAAAATTAGGCGCCGGCCCTGACCCGGACCGTCACGATATCCGCATCGCTGTACTGCTGGTGGCGCACCGACGAGGCAAAGTGCTTCAGCAACCGCAGTGAAATCTCGTGCTCGACCGCATCCTCGGAGGCCTGTCTCCCCAGCAGGGCGATACGATCCTCAATATTGCCCGTATCTGCCGCCGCAATAAATTCCAGTTCCGCCGCGCCGCTGTCTTCCCGCGCCACCAGCAGCAGGCGGCGCTTTTTATCCGTCTCCCCGTCGTCATCCAACTGTGACAATATCAGCATGGTTTCTTCGGCAACCAGGCACAGGCGGTCAAACGCCTCCGTACTCCACTCTCTGGCCGTGGCAAACCCGTTCAGGAACTCCTTGACCTTGTCCAGGGCGCTCATGTCCAACTCCGTTTCCATGCGCCGCCGGCGCGGGCCTGTCAGGTTGATGAAAACCGTCAGCAGGATTGCCGTGAGTCCGCCCGAAGTCATGCCGTTTCCAAGCAGGTCCCTTAACCAGTCATTCAGGTACTCGTTGAAGAACAGGTCATTCTGGAAACCTGCGCCGACCCAGAACGACACACCCACCAGGACAGCCTTGCGATAATCGATGCCGTCCTGTATGACGACCTGCATTCCCAGCACGAACAGGACCCCCATGATCACTAGAATATACGCGCCGATCACCGGGTCCGGTATTGCCAGAAACAGGCTGATCAGCTTGGGCAGGAACGCCATGATCAAAAACAGTACGCCGACACAGGCCCCGGCCCGGCGCGCCGCAACCCCAGTGATTTCCGCGAGCGCGATACTGGAGGAATAGGTGGTATTGGGCACGGTGCCAGCAAGCCCCGATAACAGGTTGCCCACTCCATCGGCAGCGACCGCCCCCTGCACCGTGCGGAAATCGGTGGCGCGCGGCTCGCGCCACGCCACTTTCTGGATAGCGACCGCATCGCCGATGGTCTCAATGGCGCCCACCAGGGTCACAAATATGAACGCCGGCAACAGCGTCCAGAAAACAATGCCGAACTCCAGGTCGAAGCCCGGCCAACTACCCACGTCCGGGAGCCCGATCCAGGAGGCCTCAAGTACCCGATTGACGTCGTAGAGACCGAAACCGGCAGCGACAAAACAGCCTATGAGTACCCCTAGCATCGGCGCCCAGAGGCGCAACACCCCTGTTGCGCAAAAAATCAGTACCAGGGTAGCGGCGAAAGTCGTGATGGCGCAGGCGGGAGCGGCCGCAGCCGGTGTGCCCGCCGGCACCTGGGTCAGCATATCAAAGGCAATCGGCATGATGGTGACGGAGATCAGCATAATGACCGTGCCGGCGACTGCCGGCGTGATAAGGCGCCGGAACAGGGCAAGATGCTCTGAGAGAGCGAACTGAAACAGTGATGAGATAATGACCAGGGTCGCGAGCATCGCCGGACCGCCTTCCGCCAGGGCAGTGACGGAGACCGCTATAAATGCGCCGGACGTGCCCATGAGCAAGGGATAGCCCGAGCCGACACGCCCAACCCGGACAGCCTGTATCACCGTGGTGAACCCGCTGACCGCGAGGGCGGCAAAAACCGCCCACGTCAGGTAAATTTCACTCTCTCCCGCGGCGCGCACGATGATGGCGGGAGTCAGCACGATGCCGCCTACGATGAGGGCCGCGTACTGGAAACCGAGACCGAGGGTCAGGCTGGGTGAGAGACGTTCATCAGGTTCGTAGCGAACATTCTGGTTGACCTGGGTGGTTTCGGCTTGCATTTTTAAAATTCCTTATTTGTTTGTTATATGGGAGAATGCCGGTGCTGCATTGGAAGGAAGTCAGTCTAACATCATGCAATCAATCTGACCAACCGGACGAGTCGATGAACAAGACCCAAATCACGTTACTGGTAATGGTCGCCATACTGGTGGCCGCGTTTTTTCTTTTTGACCTGGGCCGCTATTTCAACCTGGAATACCTGAAGCAGCAACAGGCCGTTATGGATGCATTCTATGAGCGGCAGCCGTTAACGACCGCACTTTACTATTTCCTGCTGTATATCGTTATCACCGGCCTGTCCCTGCCCGGCGCCGCTATCCTTACCCTGGCCGGGGGCGCCATTTTCGGCCTGCTCTGGGGGACCGTAATCGTTTCTTTCGCCTCTACCATAGGGGCGACCCTGGCCTTCCTGTTCTCCCGCTACCTGTTCCGGGACGCCATCCAGGGACGTTTCGCCGACAAACTTACCGCCATCAACCGGGGAATGGCGGAGGAAGGCGCGTTCTACCTGTTCACCCTGCGCCTGGTGCCCATATTCCCGTTTTTCATCATCAACCTGGTGATGGGCCTGACCCCCATCAGGGCGCTGACATTCTTTCTCGTCAGCCAGGCCGGGATGCTGGCCGGCACCATTGTGTACGTGAACGCGGGCACACAGATCGCCAAAATCGAGCAGCTCAAAGACATTGCATCACCCGGATTGATCCTGTCTTTCGTCCTGCTGGGCATCTTCCCCCTGCTGGCGAAAAAAACGGTCGATTACCTGAAAAGACGCAAGGGGAGCGCCGGTGGCTGAATATAATCATGACCTGTTTGTCATCGGCGCCGGGTCCGGCGGCGTGCGTGCCGCGCGTATGGCCGGCGGGTTCGGCGCGAAGGTCGCGATTGCCGAGGAGCGCTACCTGGGCGGCACCTGCGTCAATGTCGGCTGTATCCCGAAAAAGCTGTTCGTCTATGCCGCGCATTTCGCCGAGGATTTCCATGACGCCGCCGGTTATGGCTGGCAGGTTCCCGAAACCAACTTCGATTGGAATACGCTATTAAATAATAAAAATAACGAAATCAAAAGATTAAATGGTATTTATGCGAATTTACTTAAACGTAATAATGTAGTCCTGTACGATGGCAGGGCCGTGCTCACCGGGCCGAACACGGTGTCGGTCAATGGGGAGACCATCAGCGCCCGGTACATCCTGGTGGCAACCGGCGGCTGGCCCCATATCCCCGACATTCCCGGCAGGGAACATGTGATCTCATCCAACGAGGCGTTCTATCTCGAAACCCTGCCGGAACGCGCGGTAATCGTCGGCGGCGGGTATATCGCGGTCGAATTTGCCGGTATTTTCCACGGTCTTGGGGTAGATACCACCCTGGTCTATCGCCGCGACCTGTTCCTGCGGGGGTTTGATGGGGAAATGCGCCGGTTTCTTGCCGAACAGATGCGCGACAAAAGCATAAAACTGCTATTCAACACCCGCATCGGCGCTATCGAGCGCCAGGACAACCGTTACCTCGTCAGTTCGCCCGACACGGAGACCATGACTGCGGATCTGGTCATGTATGCCACCGGGCGGCGGCCGAATACAACCAACCTGGGGCTTGAAACGGCAGGAGTGAAGCTGAACGACAAAGGCGCCATCGTGGTCGATGACGAATACCGCAGTTCCGTCCCTTCCGTTTACGCCATCGGCGACGTGACCAACCGCATGAACCTGACGCCCGTCGCCACCGCGGAAGGCACGGCCCTGGCGAATAACCTGTTCAACAACCAGTCACGCCGCGTGGATTACCGCGACGTACCCACCTGCATCTTCAGCCAACCAAACCTGGGCACGGTCGGCCTGACCGAGGAACAGGCCCGAGAGGAATACGCAAACGTCGAGATTTACAAGTCCCGTTTCACCAGCCTCAAGCACACACTGACCGGCAGCGATGAGAAAACCCTGATGAAAATGATCGTCGACAGGGACACTGACAAAGTCCTGGGCGTACACATGGTCGGCGCAGATGCCGGCGAAATCATCCAGGGCATCGGCATCGCCCTCAAGGCAGGCGCAACCAAGGCAACATTCGACGCTACCATCGGCATCCATCCGACCGCCGCCGAGGAATTCGTCACCATGCGGGAACCTGCGGGTTAAAGAATTTATCCGCAGATTTACGCAGATAAAACAAAGAGTTAAACTAAATCACCTGAGGATTTATTGTCCTTTTTCAAAAGACGTGGAGTAATCCCTGAAGAACCGGTGCAGGGTGGTCGGCGCCCTGCCCGTTACTCGGGTGTACTCGTCATTGAGCAATGCGCCGCTGCCTTGTGCGATCAGTTCGAACAGTTCGGAGACAGTTTCCACGTACCAGTCGTCGGGGACCCATTGCAGCAACGACTGCTTGAATTCCGCTGCCGGCTGGTCAACGTAGCGGATTTCCCTGCCCATCACTTCCGATAACTGAGCGGCGATATCGTGGAACGAAACCAGTTCCGGGCCGGTTATTTCATAGGTCTTATCTTCATGGCCCGGTTTGGTCAGGACATCCAGGATAAACCGCGCCACGTCACGCACGTCGATAATACCCACCTGCCCGTCACGCATCGGCATGTAGAATTTATCCTCCTCCACGATGGAACCGGCCATGTGCAGCATGTTCTGCATAAAAAAGTTTGGCCGGATAAGCGTATAACGCAGCCCGGATTCCCGTATATATTGCTCGGCCTCGCCGTGATAACGCTTCAACAGGGCTGTTGAATTTGAATCTGCGCCGTTGGCGGACATTTTCACGATATGCCCGACACTGCACTCCCTGGCCGCATCCACAAAGCTTTTCTCCAGGTCCAGTTGCTCCCTGGAGTTGGCCATGAGCAAAAAAGCCCTGTCGCATCCCCGCAAAGCCGCTCTCACGGCATCTCTATCATCCAGACCGCCGCGTACGACCTCGACGCCGGCTTTCCGTATCGCATCCGCCTTGTCCGGGTTCCTGACCAGCCCCCGAGCCTGGATGCCGTATTCCGGCAAAACCTTGACTATTTCCGTACCGACCGCTCCCGAAAGCCCCGTGAATAAAATCATGTTCAGTCCTCTATATTGATGGGGACGGATTTGAAATCCGTCCCCTGGTATGCCGTGGAGTTAAATGTGCAATTATACTCTGATATAGTTCGCCGTATGCGTATCTTGATCTGCCTGTTGCCGCTGTTGCTGTCTTTTCAGGAGGCCCGCCCGGAACCGTTGAACGTCGCGGCAGCGTCCAACCTGACCCATGTCATGACTGAAATCAGCGAGGCGTTTTACCGCGACCAGGGTGAGAAAGTCAACCTGACGTTCGGGTCGTCCGGCAACTTCGCCAGGCAAATTGTGCAGGGCGCTCCCTTCAAGGTGTTTATTTCCGCCGCCGGGAAATACGTGGATTTCGTGCGCGCCAACGGCGGACGGATAATCGCCTCCAAGGTACTGGTTTACGGCGGTCTCAGCCTGTATGTGCCTGAAGCATCCAGGCTGGAACAGCCCCGCACACTGGAGGAAGTTCTGAAGACACTGCAATACGGCGATTACCGGAGGATGTCAATCGCCAACCCGGAACACGCGCCTTACGGCCAGGCTGCAAGAGATGCACTGGTCAAGGCCGGCGTCTGGGTCGTCAACCACAGGAAACTGTTGCTCGGGGAGAACGCGGCCCAGGCCATGCAGTTCTGCCTGTCCGGCAGCGTTGACCTGTGCATTGTCCCGAGTTCTTTTCCCGGGCTGGATCAATTCGCCGGCAAGGGAACCAGTTTTCAGCTTCCGGAGAAATGGCATACACCCATTGCCCAGTACGCGGTATTGCTGGCCGAAGATGACGGCCAGGCACTGAGCTATTATGATTACCTCTGGTCCCGCTCCAGCGGCGAGATTTTCAGGAAATACGGCTATGGACTGGCAGGCCCTTAACGTTTCCCTGCTCCTGGCCGGACTGACCGCCCTCATCCTGACGCCGGTCGGGGTCTTCATCGCCCGCAAGCTGGCATGGTCGCGTTTCACAGGGCGGAATTTCATCCAGGCACTGATCGCCCTGCCGCTGATACTGCCACCGACCGTACTGGGTTTCTACCTGATGATAAGCCTGGGGGAACTCTCACCCGCAGGCAGGTTCTATGAAGCAGTGGCAGGCGAGTCCCTGGTATTTTCGTTCGAGGGGATCCTGATCGCTTCGATCATCTTCAATATCCCGTTTGCCGTTCAGCCGGTGCAGCGTAGTTTCGAATCCATTCCGATCAACGTACGCGAGGCAGCCTGGTGCAGCGGCCTTTCCGGCTGGCAGACTTTCTGGCGCATTGAATTGCCCCTGGCCTGGCCGGGGATCGTCTCCGCCGGCATCCTGACCATCGCCCATACCCTGGGAGAGTTCGGCGTGGTCCTGATGGTGGGCGGCAACCTTGCCGGAGAGACGCGCACGGTTGCCATTGCCATCTATGACCGCGTCCAGGCTTTCGACAACGCAGGCGCGGCGACCATGTCTGCCGCCCTGCTCATGATCTCGCTGCTCTCTATAACCCTGATCTACTTCCTGACCGACCGTGCCGGGCACCATGAAAGACGCTGAATCCATCCAGGTCCGGCTGCAGCAGGCAGGCCCCATACCGCTGGACGTATCCCTGTCCTGCAACACGGGTGAAATCCTCGTCATCCTGGGGCCCTCCGGGAGCGGCAAAACCACCATATTGAGGGCCGTCAGCGGCCTGTATACGCCGGCAGCCGGCAATATCCGTTGCCATGGGGAACAATGGCTGGATACGGCAGCCGGCGTAAACCTGCCTGTTCAGCAACGGCGCATAGGCATGGTATTCCAGCACTATGCTTTGTTCCCCCACAAGACGGCTTTGCAGAACATAATGATTGCGCTGCAACGGCAGGCGCCGGGCAGCAGGCATGACAGCGCCGAAAAGTTATTGCGCACCATGAACATGGAGGGACTGGGAGAACGTTACCCGCACCAGTTGTCGGGCGGCCAGCAGCAGCGGGTCGCCCTGGCCCGGGCGCTGGCGCGGGACCCCGGCGTGTTATTGCTGGATGAACCTTTTTCCGCCGTGGACCAACAGACGCGCAGGAAACTGGTGCGCGAACTGGTCACGTTGAGGCAGCAGTTCAAGTGGCCGGTCATCCACGTTACCCATGACCTGAACGAAGCGCGCCGCATTGCCGACCGGCTGTGCGTCATACACCGCGGGAAAACACTGCAAAGCGATACACCGGACCAGGTGATGAACCATCCCGATAATGCCGAGGTCGCCTCGCTGATCGGCCATTACAATATTTTCAGCGCCAGGGTCGTCGAACATGATCAAGATGCCGGAACAACCCGCCTGGAATGGAACGGACATACCCTGGACGCGCCGCATCGCCCCGGGTTCGAAGTCAACGAGGAAACGGATTGGGTTATCCCTTCGGACAGCATCATCCTGCACCGGCGCGACCGGCCCTCCCGGGGAGAACGGGAAAATCCTGTCAAGGGACATATCGAGGAACTGGTGCCCCTGGGAGAGAACACTTCCGTCACCATGGCCACCAGCCGGGACCAGACGCTGCACCTGACGGTGCCGACCCACGTCGCCCGGCGCAATCGGCTCAGCCAGGGCGGCGACATCGCCGTCTCCCTGTTAGCCGACAGCATCCACCTGATGAAAAAAATCCGCAGATGATGTAACTCCTTCCGTCATTCCGGGCTTGACCCGGCATCCAGTGGAATAATGGGTCGCCGAAGGCGACTCTTGTCTACTGGATACCGGCCTTCGCCGGTATGACGAAGGGAGGGCGGTATGACTAAGCGGAGCGCGTCATTTACGTATTGCCGGTACCGCGGACAGCAGCGCTTTGGTGTATTCATGCTGCGGGTTTTCCAGGACCGCTGCTGGTGCGCCCTGCTCCACTATCCGCCCCCGGTACATGACCGCCACTTCATGGGCGAAGCCGGCAACCACGCTGATGTTATGGGTGATGAACAGGTAGGCCAGCCCCAGTTCCCGTTGCAGGCGCTCCAGCAGTTCCAGTATCCGGGCCTGTACCGTGACGTCCAGCGCGCTGGTGGGTTCGTCGCAGACCAGCAATTTCGGCCTGACCGCCAGCGCCCTGGCGATGCAGATGCGCTGCCTCTGCCCGCCCGAGAACTCGTGCGGATAACGGTATTTATGCGCCGGGTCAAGTCCGACCTGGATGAGCAGTTGGTCGACCGTTTTCTGCCTGTCCCCATTGTTCCCTGCCGTCCCCAGGGACGCCATGCCTTCCCCGATGATGTCCTTGACCATCATCTGCGGGTTCATCGACGAGAACGGGTCCTGGAACACCACCTGCATGTGCGCCCGGCGCCGGCGCAGTTGCCCCGGAGTCATGTCAACCAGGTTGTCTCCCTCCAGGTTGACTGCCCCACCGGCGGGTTTGAGCAATTGCAGGATACCCTTGCCCAGGGTCGTCTTGCCGGAGCCGGATTCTCCCACAACAGCCAGGGTGCGCCCCTGCCTGAGTTCCAGGGATACGCCATCCACCGCCTTCAGGTAGCCGGCAACGCGGCCGAAACCCCCTTTCTGAACAGGGAAATGGACATCTAAACCGGACACCTCGAGCAGGGTCCCGGCGGTTTCAGCCGGCAATTCCGAACGGACTGCAGATGAGTCGGGCAAAGAGGCAAGCAGTTTCCTCGAATACGGGTGTTGCGGTTGCCGGAAAAATTGCCGGGCGGATCCCGTTTCAACGATCCTGCCCTCGTTCATGACGGCGACCCGGTCCGCTACCTGTGACGCTACCGCCAGGTCGTGGGTGATGAACAACATCGCCATTCCCCTGGCGCGCTGGATGTTCTTCAGCAGTTCCAGGATGCGCGCCTGGGTGGTGACGTCCAGCGCAGTGGTCGGTTCATCGGCGATGAGCAACTCCGGTTCTCCCGCCAGGGCAATCGCCAGCATCACCCGCTGCTTCATGCCCCCGGAAAACTGGTGCGGGTAGTCATCCATGCGCCGTTCGGGTTCCGGGATGCCTACCGCTTCCAGCAATTCAATCACTTTCTCCTTCTGCGCTCCTGAACGCAGTCCCCGGTGCTGCCGCAGTGTCTCCCCCACCTGCAGCCCCACCGTCAGGGCCGGGTTAAGAGAGGTTTGCGGCTCCTGGAATATCATGGAAATATGCCCGCCCCGGATATCCCGCATCTGCCGGTTCGACAGCGCAAGCAGGTCCCCTCCCCTGAACCGGATGTCGCCGCCGAGCTGCGCCGACCTGGGCAATAAACGGGTCAGACTCAGCGCAGTAACGGACTTGCCGCTGCCGGATTCACCCAGCAGGGCGAGTGTTTCACCCGCCTCGATACGGAAATCCACCCCATCGACGGCCTGTACCTGGTGACCTTCGGTAGTGAACCTGACTTTCAGTTGTTTAACGTCCAGGAGATCTGTCATAAGATAATTTACCCACAGATGACGCAGATTAACGCAGATAATCTATATAACACAGTAATGCCTTCCTCGTCATGCCGGACCCCGGCCAACGACATGCCGGGGCATGCCTGTTCCGGCATCCAGTAAAATACTGTGTCGCCCGCAGGGCGACCCTCTCTTTGACTGGATTCCCGCCTGCGCGGGAATGACGAATCAGGGCTTCCAAGGTGAAGTTACATTAAGCCTGGATTCCTGTACACGCGGGAATGACGAATACAAAAAAATTATTTTAATATAAAATCTGCGTTAATCCGCGTCATCTGCGGATAAAATCTTATTATGTCCAGACATTTCCTGTTGTTCAATATTTTGATCTGTCTCCTGCCCGCAGCGGGCGCACAGGAATACCCGGGGCCCGGCTGGCGGGACCAGGTGTCACCGCTTGTCAGCCCCG
Organism: Gammaproteobacteria bacterium; assembly: GCA_965220815.1. Lineage (GTDB taxonomy): Bacteria > Pseudomonadota > Gammaproteobacteria > Eutrophobiales > Eutrophobiaceae > JAAXHV01. The sequence goes on along the minus strand of OZ244846.1, from coordinate 2,739,306 downwards.
ACGCCTACCCGGGCGGCGAGTTCAGCTTCGGGTCAGGGCCGTTCCCCAGGAGTTTCAATTACTACCTGGATACCACCGTCACTTCCAGCTACATTTTCAACCTGATATATGAAAAGCTGCTGGGCGTCAACGGGGTAACGCTTGAATTCGAACCGAACCTTGCCGGGTCGTGGTCCGTTTCTCCCGACCGGAGGACCTTCGAATTCAGGCTGGATGAACGGGCCAGGTGGAGCGACGGCGTCCCCGTCAGCGCCCATGACGTTGCCTGGACCTATGCTGCCATCATGGACCCGAAGAACCTCACGGGACCTCACAAGATAGGCTTTGAGCGCTTCCATGCCCCGGAGATCATCGACGAGCGGACCATACGTTTCACCGCCAGGGAAGTCCACTGGAAGAACCTGCTGTCACTCGGGGCGTTCCACGTACTGCCGGCCCATGCCTACCGGGACCGGGATTTCAACAAGATCAACTTCGAGTTCCCCGTGGTATCGGGGCCTTATGCCGTGGAGGAGGTCCGGGAGGGCATTGCCCTCACACTCCAGCGCCGGGAAGACTGGTGGCAGCGGGCCAGGCAGAGCGCCCGTGGAAGCGCCAATTTCGACCGGCTCAAATTTCGCTTCTTTACCGAGCGGGAGAACGCGTTTGCCGAATTCAAGACCGGTAACCTGGACTACTTCCCGGTTTCCACCGCCTCGCGCTGGGCGACGGAAACCCGCGGCAAGGCTTACGACAACAACTGGATCATCAAGCAGGAGGTGTACAACTACAACCCCATCGGTTTCCAGGGGTTTGCCATGAACCTGCGGCGGGTCAAGTTTGCCGACAGGCGGGTACGGCTCGCCCTCGCCCACCTGCTGGACCGGGGCAGGATGAACCGGACAATCATGTACGAGTCCTATTTCCTGCACCGGTGTTATTTCGAGGACCTGTACGATGAGCAGACACCCTGCCGGGGGCCGGAAATCCGCTTTGACAAGGATGAGGCCCGGCGCCTGCTCGGTGCTGCCGGCTGGGAGGTTGACAAGGAAACGGGATTACTGGAGAAGGACGGACGGCCTTTCATCATCCATTTCCTGACCCGCAGCCAGTCTTCGGACAAATTTCTCGCCATCTACCGGGAAGACCTGAATGACGTAGGGATCCAGCTTGAGATCGTGCGCAAGGACTGGGCGGCCTGGATAAAGGACATGGACGAATTCAATTTCGATATGACCTGGGCCGCCTGGAGCGCGTCCCTGTTCAAGGACCCGGAATCCCTGTGGCATTCGAAGGAGGCGGACCGGAACGGCGGGCAGAATATCACCGGTTATAAAAATCCTGAAGTGGACGCCATGATAGACGGCCTGCGCACGGAGTTCGACATCAACAAGCGCCATGCCATGATACGGGAGATAGATGCAATCCTTGCCAACGATATCCCTTATATCCTGCTCTGGAACCTGAATTACCGGCGCCTGTTGTACTGGAACAAATTCGGTATGCCCGGGACCGTGCTGACGAAGTTTCCGGGGACAGAAGGCCCTTACTTTTTCTGGTGGTACGACGAAGACTCCGCAGCCGACCTCGAGTATGCCCGTGAGACGGGACTGCCCCTGCCCGGACGGGATCCGGTCATTCTCTTTGATGAGGTCTTTGTGAATCAATTGCAATAAATGGAACGCACCCATTACATCATAAGACGACTGTTGCTGGTGATCCCCACTTTCATAGGCATTACCTTCGCCTGTTTCGCCCTGTGCCAGTTCATCCCCGGCGGGCCGGTGGAGCAGGCGATCATGTCGATGCGCGGGATCGGCGACGGTTCCGTCGATGCGGCCGCGGCCGCAGGACCGAGCGGCATCTCGCCGGAACAGCGCAAGGCCCTGGAAGAACATTTCGGTTTCGACAGGCCGCTGTTGCAGCGCTACTGGAAATGGCTGGTCACCGACCGCATCGGCATGGCAGTCGATTCCTACAAATACCCGAACAAGACCGTCCTGCAACTCATCGTCGAGCGCTTTCCGGTCTCGCTGATATTCGGACTCACCGGCTTCTTCCTGACCTACCTGGTATGCATCCCGCTGGGCATAGCGAAGGCCGTCAGGAACGGTTCCTGGTTCGACACCGCCAGCAGCGTACTGGTGTTCATCGGCTATGCCATCCCCGCGTTCGCCTTCGGCATGCTGCTGAAGATGTTTTTCTCGGGCACGACGGAGGGCCTGTGGGACATCTTCCCCGTGAGCGGCTTCACCTCGGAAAACTTTGCCGAAATGTCCGGCGCGGACAAGGCCAAAGACCTGTTCATGCACATGTTCCTGCCGGTCACCTGTTACATGATAGGCAATTTCGCGGTGCTCACCCTGCTCATGAAGAACAGCCTGCTGGAGCAGATCAGCCAGGACTACGTGCGCACCGTGCTGGCCAAGGGCGCCACGTTCAAACGGGCCATCTGGGCCCACGCCTTCAGGAATTCACTGATTCCCATCGCGACCGGGTTCGGCAGCATCTTCACGCTGATATTCGCCGGGTCCGTGCTGATAGAAAAGGTCTTTGAAATTCCCGGCATGGGCCTGTTGAGCCTGGACGCCATCGTCAGCCGCGATTACATGGTGTTCATGGGAATTCTGGCCCTGACCTCGATACTGGCCCTGGTCGGCAGGATCTTCTCCGATGTCTGCTACATGTTCATTGATCCACGGATTCACTTTGACACATGAGCATGTCTGACTGGTTCGATCCCATCACGCGCAAGCGCCTGCAGCGCTTTCGCGAGTACAGGCGCGCATACTACTCCTTGCTGATCATCGTATTCCTGTACCTGACCAGCCTGGTGGCTGAGGTGTTCTGCAACGACCGTCCCCTGTACGTGCACTACCAGGGCAAATCCTATTTCCCCGTGCTGTTCTTCTACCCGGAGGATACCTTTACCGGCAACGGCCTGCTGACCCGCCCCGATTACAAGGCGATCGACTCCTCTCCCGGTTTCAGTGACAACCCGGACAATTACATGGTATTCCCGCTGGTCCCGTTCGGTCCCAACGAGATCATCCCTGCCGCTTCCGTCCCGGTGGGCGACGAAGTGAAAGTCGAGGTCCGGCGCACGCCCCGGGTGGCTTCCGTGAATATCGACCCCGGCTTTACCGTGCGCCGCGAACAGCGCGCCGGTTGGTTTTTTCCGCAGGCGGACAGTCCGGTCACGGGGATGGACATCCGTAGCGTTTATGAACTGCCCGAACCGTTCGTAGATGCCCTGGATCTGCGCTTTGCCAACCAGCCGGCTGCCCCCTATTCCCGGGTGTTTGCGTCCGGACCGGATGCGGCAGACGTGGAACTCAGTCTGTCGCCCTATAAACCCCGCAGCAGGCCTCCACAGACGGTACGGATATTATTACGGGAAGTAAACCCTCCTTCGTCATACCGGCCAATCCATGGCCGGTATGACGAAAACAGGAGTCAAGCCCGGCATGGCGAGACAGAGACCTGGTTGTATACACCGGCAGACGGCCAAATCACCGCCCACGGCGCGTTATGGAACGCGCTTCCGGCAGAACGGAGGGATGAAATCCGCAACAGAGCCAAGACGCGAGTATCCGCGCCCGTCGCTGATTTGCGCCTTGAGCACGATGGCGCCGATTACCGCATTACGTTTAACAGGGAAGATGTACGCTTCCCCTTCCGTCCGGTCGGCCCGCACCTGTTCGGCCTGGACGATACCGGCCGCGACGTGCTGGCGCGCATCTTCTACGGCCTGCGCACCTCGCTCAATTTCGGCCTGCTGCTGGTTATGACATCCATGGTGATCGGCACCATTATCGGGTCGATCCAGGGATATTACGGCGGCAGGATCGACCTGACCGGCCAGCGCCTGACCGAGATCTGGGAGGCGCTGCCGTTCCTGTACGTGCTGATCCTGCTGGGATCGGTGTACGGACGCAGCTTTGTCCTGTTGCTGGTAGTGTACGGCCTGTTCAACTGGATAGGCATCTCCTATTACATGCGCGCCGAATTCCTGCGCCTGCGCAACCAGCAATTCGTCGAGGCCGCCCAGTGCCTGGGACTGCCGGACCGGAAGATACTGTTCCGGCACATCCTGCCCAACGCGCTGGTGCCGCTGACCACGTTCTTCCCGTTTTCCCTGGTCGGCGCCATCGGCACCCTGGCCGCGCTGGATTACCTTGGTTTCGGACTGCCGCCGCCCACCGCAAGCTGGGGCCAGTTGCTGGCCCAGGCCCAGGGACAGGCCTACTGGTGGCTGATCCTGTATCCCAGCCTGGCCCTGTTCCTGGTCATCCTGCTGTGCGTCTTTATCGGCGAGGGCGTGCGCAACGCCTTTGACCCCAGAAAATTCACCCGGCTCGAATGATCAGGACTTCTGAAAAACTGCTGTCCGTCAACGACCTCACGGTGCATTTCGACACCGATGAAGGCGTTGTCGAGGCTGTGAATAACGTCAGTCTCGACATCCGGCCCGGTGAGATCGTCGGCCTGGTGGGCGAATCCGGTTCCGGCAAGACCGTAACAGCGCAAAGTATCCTGCGCCTGGTGCCGCGCCCGCCCGCCCGATTCGTCGGGGGCTCGGCAGTGTTCAACGGCGAAGACCTGCTGACCCTGCCCATCGAACGCCTGCGGCGCATCCGCGGCGCCGGGATCAGCATGATCTTCCAGGAACCCATGACCGCCCTCTCGCCCCTGCACAAGGTCGGGCGGCAACTCAGCGAGATGCTGCGCTTTCATACCGGCCTGGACCCGGAAGCGGCCTGGAAGTTCGGCGTGGAATGGCTGGACAAGGTGGGCCTGCCGGAGCCGGAACAACGCATGTCGTTCTACCCCCACCACCTGTCCGGCGGCATGCGCCAGCGCGTCATGATCGCCATGGCCCTGATGCTGAAACCCCAGCTCATTATCGCGGACGAACCCTCAACCGCCCTGGACGTGACGGTGCAGGCACAGATCTTCAGGCTGCTGATGCGCATGAAGGAAGATGACACCTCCATGCTGCTGATTACCCACGACCTGGCGGTGGTCTGGGAAGTGTGCGACCGTATTTACGTCATGAAGGACTCCCGGCTGGTCGAACGCGGGGATATCGAACCCATCTTCAGGGAACCTGCCCATGACTATACCAAATCGCTGCTGCGCGCGGTGCCGCGGCTGTACGAGACCGGGGACGGCGCGCGCAGGCCGGAAACCGGCGCAAGGCAGGTAACGACGGGCAGGAACGGATTATTACAGGTTAAAAACCTGCGGGTCTGGTTCCCGGTGAAAAAAGGCCTGTTCGCGCGCACTACCGGTCACGTCAAGGCCGTGGACGATATCGACCTGGCCATTGCTGGGGGGACAACGGTGGGCCTGGTGGGGGAATCCGGCTCGGGGAAGACCACCCTGGGACGGGCCGTTGTCGGCCTGCAGGCCATCAATGACGGCAGCATTGTCTTTGAGGACTCGGAGATAGGCGGCCTGAACAAACGCCGCATGAAACCCTGGCGGCGCAACCTGCAGATGATCTTCCAGGACCCCTATTCCTCGCTGAACCCGCGCATGACGGTCATGGACATCCTGACGGAAGGACTGCAGGAGCACGGCCTGCTGGACATGCCGAAGCGGGACAAGGCCGTGCAACTGCTGGAAGAGGTCGAGCTCCGGGCGGACATGGCCAACCGCTACCCGTTCGAGTTCTCCGGGGGCGAGCGCCAGCGCATCAGCATCGCCAGGGCGCTGTCGCTGGAACCGAAGTTCATCGTCTGCGACGAGGCCGTCAGCGCCCTGGACGTAACCATACAGGCGCAGATCATCGAACTGCTGCGCCGGTTGCAGGCGCGTTACGGCATCGCCTACCTGTTCATCTCCCACGACCTGAGTGTCGTCCGGCAACTGTCCGGGCAGATCCTGGTGATGCACCAGGGTAAAATCGTGGAGCGCGGCAGGACGGACGACGTCATCTTCAACCCGCGGCATGAATACACCCGCACACTGCTGAATGCCGTCCCCGTCCCCGGCGACCTGGAACGGCGCAGGCGCATGCGAACCGCAAAATGATCAGATTGCAAGGTCTTACATCCCGGGGTCAGAGTAAGAAATTCGCCAGAATTTTTACTCTGACCCCATATATCTTTCGTAACCCCATTCTCCCCGCACTGTTTTTATTCATCGCCTCCTGCGGCTTCAACCACGAGACCAACGTCGAGAGCGGCACGCGCCAGGGGATACTGCACGTCGGCAACGGCGACGAACCGCGGGAGCTCGATCCCCATGTCGTCACCGGCAGTATCGAACATAACCTGTGCATGGCGCTGCTGGAAGGATTGCTGGACCGTGACCCGGAAAGCCTGGATATCGTTCCCGGCGTGGCCCGCGCCTGGGAGGTGAGCGAAGACGGCAGGACCTACCGGTTCCACCTGCGTGAGGACGCCAGGTGGTCCAACGGCGACCCGGTAACGGCCGCGGACTTTGTTTACTCGTGGCGCCGGGCGTTGCTGCCTGCCCTGGGCAACAACTATGCCTATATGCTGTTTTACATCAGGAACGCGGAACGGTTCCACCGGGGGGAGATAACGGATTTCAACGAGGTGGGCGTGAAGGCGCCCGACGACCTGACCCTGGTGGTCGAACTGGATAACCCTACGCCATTTTTCCTGCAATTGCTGACGCACATGAGCTACTTCCCCGTGCACCGGGCGACCATAGAAGCGTTCGGCGCGCCGGACGAGCGCGGCACCCGCTGGACTCGCCCGGGGAACCACGTGGGCAACGGTCCGTTCAAACTGAAGGAATGGGTGCTGAACCGCAGCATCGTGGTGGAGAAGAACGAACACTACTGGGATGCCGATACCGTAAAACTCAACCGGATCGTGTTCTACCCGATCCAGAATGCTACCACGGAAGAGCGCATGTTCCGCGCCGGCCAGTTACATATCACGGGCACCACGCCGCTGGACAAGGTGGAATACTACCGGCAGGAACGGCCGGAAGTCCTGAAACTGTTCCCCTTCTTCTCCACCTATTACTACCTGTTCAACACGGGCGCCCCGCCGCTCGACCAGGTAAAGGTCAGGCAGGCCCTGGCCATGTCCATTGACCGGCAACAGATTGTGGAAAAAATCACCAGGGCGGGTGAGATTCCGGCGTTCAGTTACACCCCGCCGGAAGTGAACGGTTACCGCGCCGAGCCCGGTTTCGGCTACGACGTGGAACGTGCCGGGGCGCTGCTGGCCGAGGCCGGTTATCCCGGCGGCGCGGGATTTCCTCCCCTTGAACTGATGTACAACACCTCCGAAGGCCACCGCCGTATCGCCATCGCGATACAGCAGATGTGGAAAACCGCTCTTAATATCGACGTCACGCTGGTGAACCAGGACTGGAAGGTTTACCTGGATAAACGCGACGCCCGGGACTACCAGGTGGCGCGGGCCGGCTGGATCGGCGATTACCTGGACCCCAATACATTCCTGGACATGTACACATCGAACAGCGGCAATAACGATACCGGGTGGTCGAACCCTCGCTATGACGCCTTGATAGCGCAGGCCGGCGCAACCACGGACCGGCAACGACGTTTCGCCCTGTTCCGGGAGGCTGAAGCCGTACTGATGACGGAATTGCCCATCATGCCTATCTACACCTATATGAGCAAGGCCCTGGTCTCCCCCGACGTGCGCGGCTGGTATCCGAACATACTGGACATCCACCCGTACAAGTATATCTCCCTGGTTCAATCCGCAGATGAATTAATTATGGGGTCAGAGTAAATTACTCTGACCCATGGATATCCCGGTAAGGAATTAGGAATTTGCTCAATTTCATACTCAAACGCCTGTTGCAGGCCATCCCGGTACTGCTTGCGGTCAGCGTCATCACCTTCCTGCTGATCCATGCGGCGCCCGGCGGGCCGTTTGCCGAGGAGAAGGCGGTGCCGCCGGAAGTACTCAAACACCTGAATGAGCGCTACAAGCTGGACCAGCCCATTCATATCCAGTTCTATGACTACATCAGCCATGCCGTGCGCGGCGACCTGGGACCGTCCTTCAAGTATCCCGGCAGGTCGGTCAACGAGATCATCGCCGCCGGCTTCCCCGTTACGCTGGAGCTGGGTTGTTACGCCCTGCTGTTCGCGCTGCTCATCGGCATCGGCAGCGGCGTCTGCGCCGCCCTGCGTCCGAACACATGGCAGGACTATATGCCCATGACGTTCGCCACCGTAGGCATCTGCCTGCCCGCGTACGTACTGGGCCCGTTTCTGGTACTGGTGTTCGGCATCTGGCTGGAATGGCTGCCCGTGGCCGGCTGGGAGCTGATACCGGGAGACAAAATCCTGCCCTCCGTTACCCTGGGGTCCGTGTATGCCGCCTATGTCGCCCGGCTGAGCCGGGGCGGCATGCTGGAAACCCTGTCCCGGGACTTTATCCGCACCGCGCGGGCCAAGGGTATGCCGGAAGTGGTTATCATCTTCCGTCACGCCATGCGGGTGGGCCTGTTGCCGGTGGTGTCTTTCCTGGGACCGGCGCTGGCGGGGTTATTGAGCGGTTCGTTCGTGGTTGAAACCATTTTCCAGGTACCCGGCCTTGGCAGGTATTTCGTGCAGGGCGCATTCAACCGTGATTACACCCTGATCCTGGGCACCACCCTGCTGTTTGCCTCCTTGATCATCGTGTTCAACCTCATTGCCGACATAATGCTTGCCTGGCTCGACCCCAAGGTACGGCACGAGACCATCAATGGTTGACAGGCTGGATTCAATCAGCGTATCGCCCCGCCAGGACGCCTGGCGCAGGCTGAAGAAGAACAGACCTGCCATGTTCGGACTGTTCGTGCTGGCAGCCCTCGTCACGCTTTCCATCCTGGCGCCCTGGCTTACCCCGTATTCCTACGCGGAACAGAACCTGGAACTGGGGCCCAGTGCGCCATCATCGGCACACTGGCTTGGCAGCGACCTGTTCGGCCGCGACCTCCTCACCAGGATGCTGTACGGCAGCCGCATCTCACTGGCGGTGGGTTTCATCGCCACCGCGGTTGCGCTGCTCATCGGGGTGACCTGGGGCGCCCTGGCCGGTTACCTGGGAGGGCGTATCGACGCGTTGATGATGCGCGCAGTGGACGTGCTGTATGCCCTGCCCTTCACCATCTTCATCATCCTGCTGATGGTCGTGTTCGGCAACAACATCATCCTGTTGTTCCTGGCCATCGGCGCGGTGGAATGGCTGACCATGGCGCGCATCGTACGCGGCCAGGTGCTGCACGTGAAACAGCAGGATTTTGTCGAGGCGGCCATCAGCCTCGGGCTCACCCGTTTGCAGATCATCACCAGGCACGTGATACCCAACGTGATGGGGCCCGTGATCGTGTACGCCACCCTGACCGTTCCCAATGTCATCCTGCTGGAATCATTTCTCAGCTTCCTGGGCTTAGGCGTTCAGCCGCCGCAGAGTTCCTGGGGACTGCTAATCTCATACGGAGTGGAAACCATGGAGGAATACCCCTGGCTGCTCATCTACCCGGCGGCGCTGCTGTCACTGACGCTGTTCTCCCTGAACTTCCTGGGCGACGGCCTGCGCGACGCCCTGGGGGACAGGTAATTAAAAGTATATCCGCAGATGTACAAATAAAGCCTTGCGTGGCAGAATATTTCCATGTGCACCGGGAGAATAAGAGAAAAATATGGGTCTGTTGACGGGTAAACGCGCGCTGATCGTAGGAGTTGCAAGCAATCGTTCGATTGCCTGGGGGATAGCTCAGGCGATGCACCGGGAAGGGGCTGAACTGGCCTATACCTACCAGAATGAAAAGCTGCAGGGGCGGGTCGAGAAATTTGCCGGGGAGACGGGGTCGGATATCACGCTGCCATGCGACGTATCCGTAGATGGGGAAATCAGCGACGTATTCACCCGCCTCAATGAACACTGGCCGCACCTGGATATCCTGGTCCATTCCGTCGCATTCGCGGACCGGGAGCTGCTGGAAGGCGACTACCTGGGCAGCATCACCCGGGAAGGTTTTCTCAGGGCACAGGATATCAGCGCCTACAGTTTCGCCGCACTGGGCAAGGCCGCGCGCCCGCTGATGCAGGGCCGCAACGGCGCCATGCTGACCCTGACCTATATCGGTTCGGTCAGGGCCATGCCCAATTACAACATGATGGGGATAGCCAAGGCCAGTCTCGAAGCCAATGTGCGCTATATGGCCGCCGACCTCGGTCCGGAAGGAACCCGCGTCAATGCCATTTCGGCAGGACCTATCAGGACGCTGGCCGCATCGGGCATCAAGGGATTGAGAGGCTTCCTGAATCACGTCGAAAAGGTTTCCCCCCTGCGCAGAAACGTCACCATTGAAGAAGTCGGCAATGTGGCTGCATTCCTCTGTTCCGATTACGCCTCCGCCGTTACCGGTGAGATCACCTATGCCGACTGCGGTTATAATACAGTCGGCAGCGAGGGACAGGAATAACTCCCGGCAAGCCGCAATATTACAGATAACTGTTATACAGAACGACATAAATAATGCCGCATCATAGTTCGTCATTCCCGCGCAGGCGGGAATCCAGTAAGCAAACATTCATTATAAGGAGTTTTGTTGTCCACTGGATTCCCGCCTGCGCGGGAATGACGAACGGGGTGCGATTTGTGCCGTTACGTATAAAAACAACCAACACTTAAGGATTTTTCTACCATGCATAATAACAACTGGTTGTTATGGGCTCTGCTCATTGCCGCCATTGCCGGCATATTCTGCGGCTGGTTCTTCGGTCACTCGATGCTTGCTATTGAATGGGTGGGAGAGTTGTTCCTGGATGCCCTGAAAATGGTCATCATCCCGCTCATCGTCGCCGCGGTCATCAGCGGTATCGCTTCCCTGGGCGGGGCTTCAGGCGGACTGAAACGGCTGGGCGGGCTGACCGTGGGGTACTATTTCTGTACTACCGCCATCGCGGTCCTGCTGGGGTTGATTATCGTGAATATCATTCAACCCGGCGCCGGTATCACCGAAGTGAGCCAGGTGGTTCCGGACCGTGTCAGCGGCAAGGAAGAGACCGGGTTCGTGGAGATCATCCGTTCGCTGATAGGCGATAACATCGTTGCCTCGGCGGCTGAAACCAAGCTGCTGGAAGTGATAGTGTTTTCCATCCTGTTTGCCGCGGCCCTGACAACAGTCGGAGAACGAGGGAAACCCCTGGTCGCATTTTTCGAGGGTATGAATGATGTGATGATAAAAATCGTCGTATGGATCATGTATTTCGCCCCTATCGGTATATTTGCCCTGATTTCATCAAAGCTGGGTGATAGTGGCGGCGGCGAACATTTCTGGCGGGAAATCCTGGGAGTCGGTAAATACATGCTGACGGTCATCATCGGCCTGACCATGCATTTTTTCGTCCTGATGACTATCCTGCTCATCGTCAGCCGGCGCGGGCGCCAGTTCATCGCAACAATGTCCAAGGCCCTGATAACGGCATTCGGCACCGCCAGTTCAACGGCAACCCTGCCCCTGACGATGGAATGCGCCCTCGAGGCGAACGTGGATAAGCGCGCGGTCAAATTCGTCCTGCCCCTGGGCTCCACGGTGAATATGGACGGCACCGCGCTGTACGAGGCGGTAGCCGTTATGTTTATCGCCCAGGCATACGGGATTTACATGACTCCAACGGACCAGGTCGTTATATTTATCACTGCAACCCTGGCGGCGATCGGCGCTGCGGGGATACCGGAGGCCGGCCTGGTCACCATGGTAATCGTGCTTACGGCCGTTGGATTGCCCATGGAAGGCATCGGCCTGCTACTGGCTGTGGACTGGTTCCTGGACCGGCTGAGGACAACGGTTAACGTCTGGGGCGACAGCGTGGGTTCGACAGTAATAGAGAGAATCTGTTTCCGTTAGAGGGAGTCCTCGTAAACCGTTATATCTGCGTACGTTTGCAGGTTTTCGTTGAAGCCCGCCCATGCCGAAACAGAATGGGCCTGCAGTAGTTGTCTCCTTACCGCGTTGAGTTCTTCATTTTCCATATTATCCGGGTCTGCCCTGGCCACTGAATGGATTATGACCACCGCATAATCTCCGGTCCCCAGGGAAATGCCGTTATAGGCAGGCTGGCCCGTTTCCGGAACGCCTGCCCTGAACGCCGCTCGCAATACGGCCCGGTTGAGGGTTTCATCATCCTGGGTGATACCTGAAGCAGTCAGCCAGTTGAGGGAAAATTCCCCGGCCAGTTCCTGTTTCGATTTCCCCTGCCGTAACTGTTCAAGGACCGTCTCCCCCTTATCCCTGGTCCGGTCCCTGGCCTGTTCAAACTTCAGGCGCGTAATAATCTCTTCACGCACGTCATCAAGATGCGTTTTAAAGCTGGTCAGGTGGTCCAGGACCCGTAACACCATGTAACGGTCGTTATCCAGTTCAAGGAGTTCGCTGTTGTTTCCCTCCAGTAGCACTTCGTCACTGAATGCCGCTGAAATCACGCCCGGTTCGGAGACAATACCGGCGCCGGGGTCCTCCCGGCTCAGGTAATCGCTGGTCTGTATATCCAGCCCCAATTCTTCCGCGGCCACTTCAAGGGTATCGGGACTTTCATAAGTCAGCGCCGCCAACCGGTCCGTCAGTTCATATAATTGTTGCGCGGCCTTTTCCTGGCGCAGGTCCTGCTCGACTTCTTCACGAATGGAATCCAGGGTGGCTTCAGTTCCTCCCTGGATTTCATCCACTGCCATGATGTGAAATCCGAGACCGGACTGTATCGGTTCACTGCTCTCTCCGGCACCCATGGCAAAGACTACATCATCGACTTCCGGTTCCATTGCGCCTTTTGTGAGGAAGCCGAATTCGCTGAACTCAATAGCGTCTTCATGCCGTCCCGAATGATTTACCACTATATCTTCCCAATCCTGGCCCTGCCTGACCCGTTCATACAACTCGCCGGCTTTCGCCTTCATCTCGTCTACGGTTTCCTCCGAGGGTTCCTCGGGCAGCTTCACCAGGATCTGTTTTACCTTGCGGGTTTCCTCTACTTCATAATTTTGCCTGTTTTCATCAAACCAGGTTTCAAGCTCCCCATCTTCCAGGTACACCTCCTCCGCTATCCTGGCGAGGGACAGAACCAGGTAGGCGAGCCTGACCCTTTCCGGTTCCATGAAGCGGCCTTCCTGGTCGTAATAGGACTGAATCTCCTCGTCTGCCGGCTCTATGGTCTCCTTCAGTTCATCGGAGGACAGCATGGCATAAGACAGGTCGCGGGTCTGGTACAGGATGCCCGAATAACCGGACATCTCCGGTTGCGTGACAAATTCCGTTGCAAATACCGCGTTGCGTAATTGTTCGACCGCCATATCCCGTTTTATCCTGGACAGAAAACCGGGGGGCGTCAGGCCGCTTTGACTTGCCGCCACTTCAAACATTGCCATATTGAACCCGTTATCGTCATTGAACGCGGGAACCTGCCGGATCAGTCGCCATGCTTCCTCGTCACCTACGTACAGCCCGGCTTTCTTCCCTGCCTGCACCAGCAACTCAACCTGTATCAGGTCTTCGGTCACCCGTTGTTTTATCAGGGGTTCCGTCCCCTCCATGACCGGCGCGCCCGAGATGGACTGCCATTGCGCGCGCATATCCTGGTAGGCGCGCTGGAAATCCGCCAGTGTTATTTCCTCGCCATTGACCTCGATGGCGATTACCCCGCCGCCCTGTTCAAAATAATAGTTGATGCCCCAGAACGCGAAAGGAATGATCATGATGGTGAAGATAACAACGGCCAACCAGCCCTTCACCTGATCCCTGATCATCTGTAACATGTTGTGTTTCCTGAAGTTATCTGTGGTAAGTTCGTAACCCGGCGCACGCATGCGCCAATAAGCAGATTGCGGGGGCAAAGGTTACGGGGAAACGCCGGACCTGTCAATCCATTACCAACCCTGCCTTTATCACCGGTTGCTGTCATACTTGGAAGGTTTGGCTTATAATTACAAACTTCCGTGTGTCCGTCACTTATAACAACAATATAATCTGGAAAAGGCGCTCGCCATGGCTTCAGAACCCCGGTCCCACCGTGACGTCCGCTACGAACCGGACGACCGCCCGCCATTATTACTGACAACCGGACTGGGACTTCAGTACGCGATGCTGGCCATCGCCGGCATTATTATCACTCCGACCGTCATGATCAGTACCGCGGGCGGCAGCGATGCATACCTCACCTGGGCAGTGTTCGCTGCCCTGATGGTCAGCGGTATCGCCACGATGGTCCAGGCGCTGCGCATCGGACGAATCGGCGCCGGCTACATCCTGGTCATGGGCAGCACCGGCGCTTTCCTGGCCGTTTCCGTTTCCGCGCTTGAACAGGGCGGGCCGGGACTGCTGGCAAGCCTGGTAGTCATGTCGTCCCTGGTCCAGTTTGCCCTCGCCGCCAAGATGTCCCTGCTGCGCAGGATATTTACGCCCACCGTCGCCGGCACCGTGCTCATGCTGATCCCGGTTACGATAGGGCCGCTCATAATCCGCAAGTTGAATGACGTGCCTGAGAGCGCTTCCGCAGCCGCAGCACCGGTGGTTGCAGGTCTGACCCTGCTTGTAACAATCGTCATTGCCCTGCGTTCCACGGGCATCTGGCGCCTCTGGGCGCCTGCCATCGGCATTGTCGCCGGCACCCTGACCGGGGGCCTGGTATTCGGTATTTACGACACCCAGAGAATCCTGGATGCGCCCTGGATTGGCGTGCCGGGGGAAGCCTACCTCGGATTTGACCTCAGCTTCGGCCCGGAATTCTGGGCGCTGTTGCCGGCGTTCGTGATGGTGACCCTGGTCGGCGCGATGGATACGCTGGGCGACAGTATCGCGATCCAACGCATCTCCTGGCGCAAGCAGCGCTCGACCGATTTCCGCTCGATCCAGGGTGCGATCGCTGCCGACGGTCTCGGCAACCTGCTTTCCGGTGTGTCAGGTACGGTCCCCAATACGACTTACGGGATGAGCATCTCGATCGCTGAACTGACCGGAGTGGCTGCCCGATCCGTAGGTGTATGTGTCGGTCTCATATTTATCCTGTTCGCGTTTCTGCCGAAACTGGTAGCTGCCATTGTCGCAATACCGGGGCCGGTGGCGGCCTCATTTCTCATTGTGGTGATCGCTCTCATCTTTGTTTTCGGGATGGAAATTCTCCTGCACGACGGCCTGGACTATCGCAAGAGCCTGGTGGTCGGCATTGCGTTCTGGATGGGCCTTGCCTTCCAGCTCGACTGGGTTTTCCCGGAATATTTCCAGGGGGCCTGGAGTGAGCTGCTGGCAAACGGCATGACCGTCGGCGGCCTGACGGTGATACTGCTGACGCTGTTCAGCGAGGCTGCCGGAAGCCGGCGCAAGCGTATCAGGGTCGGGTTGAACGCCGATGCTTACATAAAGCTGGACACTTTCCTGTCTGAGTTTGCCGCGCAACGGAAATGGAGTGAGGAAATGACCGTGCGTATCCGCGCGGTGGGAGAGGAGACCCTGAACATCCTTATGGGGCACACGGTTGAAGACCAACCGGACCTGGAGCGGCGCCTGCTGCTGATTGTCCATGACGACGGCGGCGCTGCCGACCTGGAATTCATAGCAGCGACCGACGAGGCGAACCTGGAGGACCGGATGGTGGCGCTTGGCAATTGGGCCACCGGCGGCTCCATCGAGGAGATGCCCCTGCGGTTACTGCGCCACTATGCCGCATCCGTCCGCCACCAGCAGTACCATGATACTGACGTGGTCACGGTGCGCGTGGAGGCAGCCAGCACTGCTTAATCCCGCCGAGCGCCGAATGACCCTACAACAGTAGCATATTCGAAAACTCCGCCTATCTCCTCATGATTCGGTCCGTAGAAGCGGCCCTCAATCCGGTTCCTGTCCACTTGCCCCAGTGTGCCTTCCTCGTGGGCGAAGACGCCGTCCACCAGAGCCAGGTCTGACCAACTGACGGAAGGTATCAAGGTAAAGTCCTCACCTGTTCTCAGGTCCCTGATGTTGTCAAACAGGATATCGACCATGGGACTCATAAAATCCTCAATCATTACATCAACATCGGCCTGGAGCAGGCGACGCTCGTCAAATCGCTGACTGGCATCAACTCCAACTGCAACCCCTTTCCAGGACACGCTGCCTGAAGTGGGATTGGTTCCGGTTTCATCCCCTACAACATAACTGTATAGAACCACCTTTTCGACATTATCCGTATCAGGGTATAGTCCGGCGCTTACAACGAAATAATGATGATCGAGCCAACCGCCATATCCCAATGCTTCAAATGACTCCCCGTCCGCGTCCGTTCCCGGCGAACGCCGCTGTCCGAACGAAATACCACGATAAATCATGACGGGTTGAGATTCGTAATTACTCGTATCAATTTCGTCCAGACTGATGTCGCCGAAACCAGGCACCTCACAGCTCCTCCCGGAGCAGTCCGGGGCGTTGAAATCGTCCTCGCCGCCTTCCACCAACACGCCTACATTACTGAGATAAATTGAATCTGCCGCATCAATCAAGGCAACAAATGACTCGTCCACCTCCCCGGCGCTCAAGTCAAGAACATCGCCACCGACGTTCGTACGGGTTTCCTCCGCGTCCAGTGCCCATTCAATATCCGGGTAACTGTCGGACATGGGTTCCGGTTCGGGATCCGGCGCAGGTTCCGAATGCGTCCCACCGGTACTGCCGCATCCGGCAAGCGTCAGGCAAAGCAACAAAAATGTCGTAAGTTTCATTATCGTCTCATCTTGAATTGTTATGGCACAAGGTTCTTGCACAAGGGGTCGGACCAATTTCACTCAATATAGCTTCTTGATTGTAAAGAATAAAATTCTCAATATCACGCTGTTTTAAGGATTAGAACTGGTTTTTTATGGTGAAAAACATCGTGCTAAGACGAGTGGCATTTCTTAAGCACTATGTCACCAGAATTCCAACTATGTTTATGCTTGCAAATAGTAACCAGGCACGTTACAATGATGCAAGTTCAAGAAGATGACTTTATGATTCACAGTTTTCGGGACCGGTGGCTGCGGGACTTTTATCTGGATAATCACGATTATCGATGAGGTAGGCTATGAATATCACAAAACGGCAACCCGTCAGTGCCGGTGAGATGATTACCGAGGAATTTCTCGTGCCTATGGGACTGACCCAGGGACAACTGGCGGAAGCAATGGGTGTGAGTCGGAAAACCGTCAACGAACTGTGTAATAATCGCCGCGCCATTACTGCCGATACCGCATTGATGCTTGCCACGGTTTTTGGGAACACTGCTGAATTCTGGTTGAACCTGCAGCAACGCAATGATCTCTGGAAGGCGCTTAATACGACGAAGCGTCGGTCTCGAATAGAGAAGGCGAAACCTATAGCCGCTTAATAGTTTTTATCAATTCCTGCTTTCCCAACCTCCTCACGGCAGGAAGCCATCAAACCTTTACGTGTCTTATCATTGCATCAACGGCATTGTTAGCATTCGTTACCTCAATGGAGATTTCCGGGTACTGGTTTTTAAACACACGGAATACCTCGTCCGCAAAACCCTGGCCTATTGAATTGACGCCTTTGAAATCAAGCATGATTTCCTGAAATTTATGGAAGTTGTGCGTCAAGCGGCGTCCTTCGGATCGGGATATGTATTCGGATTGAAGCAGTTTTACCAGTATCCTGGTTTTCTGAAACTGGTAGTCGTAGTCTTCCGGCGCGAACTCATCAAAAACCTCCTTCAATATCTGCCGCGCAGTCCGCCTGATGGAAAACTGTACCAGGGTCCCTTTCAGGTTTCTGATTTGTGATACGAAAATATCGCCCCTGTTTCTGTTCCATTCCATGTCGGTACGGTGTGATCGCAATACAAACCTGTCTGCGATTTTTGAGGTAAAAAATATGCCTTCTCCCGAATGTGCCGAAGGCATGGTTGTGATCTTGCCTTTAATCAATTCCAGCATCGCAGCCTGCTCGTCTTCAAGCTGGAATTTTGAAGCAATTGAATGAAATATACCTATGCCGTAATCACGGATCTCAAAATTTACGGTTCCCTGGTCGAGCGTCGCAGATACAGTCCCCCGGTCTGTTTTTGCATGGTCGATGGCGTTATTCAGCATCTCGGTAAACGCATAATGGATGATTGCCTCAACATTGGTATTCAGTTCAGATTTCAGGTTCAACGTTGCCGCCATCAGTCCGTACACGTTGTTTTCATCGGCTGTTCCCAGTTCAAGTTTTCTGGAAAACGTAGAGGATGGCAACGCGGCGTCTCCCGGATAATACTGCGCGTTTTTCGTCGATCCGGTTTTAATGACTTCGGCGGCCGCGATCAGTTCCTTCAAATGGTAATTCAGCGCCTGCCGGCTTATACCCAAGTACTGTGACAGTTGTTTCCCGGTCAAGGGCGACTGTGACGTCAGACGGGCAAGGATTTTCTCTTTCACATTCATACTGCAAGATTATTATTTGTCAACTATTTGTCAAAATATAAAACAATAATTGTCAATATATTATATGCAGTCCAGTGATTTGTCAATTAATTGTCAAATTTTAAAAAAATAATTGTCAACTATATCCAGTACAGAACCAGACCGGTCCGACCTGAAAGGGGGCAGGTCATCAGGGAAAATTCCAGAACGGCAGGTGGTTCCGGTTATGGGGAGGAGGTCAGTTATTGCAAAGACGTTGCACAAAGGATTTATCGGCCATCACCAGATTCCTGAAATACTCCTCGTTTTTCCAAATATTCGAACGTTTTGTCATCCATAAAGACTGTACCATCATCGAAACTTATATGAATTACAGCGAATATGAGACGCACCGCGGCAGCGTAGGACTGTACCGCTCGCTCAGCGGTACGGGCTTCTGGTATGTTCCAATGATGAAGGTATGACTTTCGCACCCCAATGAGGTATTTATAGTCTTTCTCAGATTGTTCGTCTATATACCCGAACTTTTTCAGACGATTAACTCGCTCGGGCTGATGTAGGTCATTAAATTTCTTGCACTCAGCCTCATCGGTCGTGTTTTTTTTGTAGGTAAATAAGGCCACCTTTTCTGCAACAATTCCACAAAGTACGATTGTGCCTACATAGTTACCAAGGATATAGTTCGTCTTAGCCTGGCGCAAGGGGCTCACCAAGTTTTCGTCAATCTCTGCTTCAATAAAATTGATATCTAGATCTCGATCAGTTTCACTTACTTCAACGTATCTGCTCTTAAGAGCCGACATATCGGATTCCATGTCAATTGAGCAGAGATACTCCAGTAGCCGCTCATGCGTCGGGTTTTCGGGCAGATTCATGACTTGGCTAAAATCGGGCTCCCATTCAAATAACTTGAATAGGTTTAACTGTGCAATTATGTTCCGCATCTCACTTATTTCAGAGGTACCAGAAAGTCAACTGTTTTACATTTTATAGGGTCTCTCCTGCCCTGCAAAGTTTTGCTATAACCCACTGCGAGGCCGTCCGGTGCTGGCATATGAACACCGTCGTGCCGCTGGCGCGGTTGCTCGAACACGAACTGACCGAGAAGCTGAAAAGCGAGGGCAAGTTAAAATTCGATAGTTACCCGCTTGACCTCGCCGGGCACGCACGATCATTCCAGAAACTTGTCGCTGGCGGTGTGCCTGTGAATGAGGCACTGGTTACAGCGGGATTGCTGGAAGCTGACTAAATAAAGTCAGTTATTATCACGAACCAATTGTGTCCCTACAGTGTATGCTGTGCCTTTGTAAAAAGGGTGTTGTTCTGCCCATATTTTCCCCTCTTTTACGGCTTCCTTATGATCCTTCCAGGTATTAGGTGATTGATAAGCCCCGTTACCATGTAGCGATACAACAAAACGGTAAGATTCATTCATAACTAAATCCTCTAAAATTTAAATGTTATCTCACCTTCTTTCTCCCTTACACGACTTTCCATTTACAAGCGGGATTCTATGGGAATAAATTACGAAGTCAAATGTTAATACTGCACAAGGGGGTCGGGCCAATATCACTCCAATATTACTCAATATAACTTTTTGATTGTAAAGAATAAAATTCTCAATATCGCGCCGTTTTGAAGGACTAGCCCATCTTTAACATAGGTCTTTACGAACTTGTTGTATATCAGCCAGTTACGAAGATCTGGCCAGCCGAGTGGCACTACATGTGGACGCCGGGGTCCAGGTCGAAGGGTTCAGACGAGGTTTTTGCGGACACCTCCCGGTGATGAATCAATGCCCAGCGCATCGTAGATTGCCTGCTGCGGCGGCTCGGCCAGGGTGGCCTTGCGCACGTGCAGGGTGCGCCCGTCATCCCGGCGGAAGGTGGCGGTGATGCGTTGTTGTCCTGCCAGGATGCGGCGCAGGGTGGTCCAACTGGCGTGTTCGCCAGCCTTACGCAGGCGGGTCCGGATCACCTGCACCAACTGGTAGGCGATGACGGTGATGAACAGGTGCCCTTCGGCGCGTAGTGGTTTGTGGTGGTAGATGGGACGCAGGCCCAGCTCGGACTTTAACGAGCGGAACACGGCCTCGACGTCGGTGAGCATGAAGTAGGTGCGCCACAGGGTGTCCTCGTCCCAGTCGGTCCGGTTGCTGCGCAGGCAGTACACGCCCGGGTGGGTGAGCAGGGAGCCGGGCCGGGCGTTGCGGGTGAAGCGCACCGCCCTGGCGCGTTGGCCGGTCTGGTCGGTCTCGACGGTGATATCGTAGTGCTGGGCGATGCCGTGGCTGTTTTCCTTGATACGTCCGATGCGCTGGTGGACGTGGTCGATACGTTTGCGGGTGCGCGGTCTGGCCAGTCCCTCGTTAAGTTGCGTGAGGGCGGTCTCGAGGCGTTGGGCGAAGCGCTCGGCGATGCCTTGTTCCTTGGCGGCGCGGGCTTCGGAGTAGCAGTACAGGCGCACTTCGCCGGCGTCCTCATCGAGCACCCGCTGCAGTTGCACGCCCTGCTTTGAGGCGGTCTCGATGCGCACCGCGCCCTCGGGGTCGAACTGCCGGGTGCGTTCGCGGCTGACCACCAGGTAGCGGTAGCCCTGCTCGCGCAGCCAGGCCAGGCGGTCCTCGGTGGCGATGCCGCGGTCCATGACCACCAGGGCGCCGGGCGGCGTATCCAGTGCGGTAAGCATGTCGGCCAGGGTGTGGTGTTCGCGCACGTTGCCGGCGAACACCTGCGAGCGGCGCACGAAGCCGCTGGCATCGAGCACCAGCCCCAGGGTGAGCAGCGGGCAATCGGTGCGCTTGTCCTTGGCGTGGCCGCGGCGCGCCTTGGGCTGTTGGGCCGCCTCGCCCTCGAAGTAGGTGTTGCTGAGGTCATAGAGGGTGACGGTGGGCGCCAGCGTGAACAGGTCCATGGCCTGGTCGAACAGGTGCTGCTCGATGGCGTCCCGGTGCGCCATGAGGGCATCGGAGGCGCGGTACAACTGTATGGGATGCTGAGTCTCAAAGTCCACCCCCAGCAGCTCGCCCAGGGCGCTGCGCTCACGCAGCCAGCGCGCCGCGGCGGCCTCCGAGCCGGGTTGCGCCAGACGGGCGACAATCGAGCCGAGCGCCGCCGCGCGCAGGGACGGGCCGATGCCGAGTGCTTCCAGCCGTGCCCGCAGGCCGAGTTGCTCGATGGCCCACAACGCAACGTGCTCGACCCCCACCGAGCGCGGGCGCACCAGTGCCAGCGAGCCCACGTCTACCGCCTGCAGGTCCCGGCCCGGCGGCGTCTCCCGGTGTGCGTCCCGGTCGCGGGCGAGCAACTGTTCGGCGATGTGCCGGGCATGGGTCTCCAGCGCCGGCGGACCATCGGCGTACAGGGCCATCTGACCGGCGCGCAGCGCGTCGATGCGCTGGCACAGTGCGGGCCAGTCCTGGCGGGCGACGTCGAAGTGGCGACCGAGATTGAGCAGCGTGCGCTGACGCACTTTCTCGCCGATGCGTTCGGAACGCACCAGGCGGTGGGTGTAGTAGGCCTCGCCGGTGGTGGTGGCGCGGGTTTTGGTGCGCCGGATGAACATAGGGGAGAGGATACCGGGGGTGGCGGAGCGAGTCAACAAGAAAATAAATATTATGGCACTACACTACTCCCCCCTTACCATAAATCAATGGGTTACGACCGAAAACCCGCCAAAATCACCCTGATTCCCCGTCCCGACAGGCGGAAAATGTTAAACTTGGGCTAGAACAGGTTTTTCACGGTTAAAAACATCATGCTAAGACGAGTGGCATTTCTCACAATGCTTTTTTGGTAATAAAAACGCATTCTAACCCTGGGAAAAGGTCACGTGCAGACGGATTATCACCCAAAATCAAACAGTTATACTTTATATTCTGGTCTGACCCCTGAATTCGCTGAATTCGTAAGGCCGTGCCGTCCAGCTTGATGGGGTCGGAGGATTAGGATAATGACAATCAACTAGGGCGAGATATAGCACCTATTATCCTACCCCATCCGTGGGTTATTTCTCCTACAATTCTCGGAGAAAATGCGAGCGCAATAAAAAAGGACCAGAACAACCATTCATAAGGGGTTAGAAATGCAAGAAAGCCTATGGCAAAAAACCCCATCATCAAAATATTTCTGATAATACCTATTGGAAAAAGCGGACTTAATAAAAGACCTGAGATTCTTATTTTGTGATATTTGGCCTCTTCCTTATCTTTTGCACTTGAGTCATCGTCGTTCAATATATAGTCAAAATTGTCCATCAGTTCGAGTAGCTCATCTCTTTCTTTTTTGGACATATAAAATCTCATTGGACTGACAATGGATGAATTGCAGGCTAATCAAATAAGAAAAGCCAGGGCGCAGAACACTATCCCAATACCGAATAATGCGAAAGAACTACAGGTAAACCCAATTGTAAAATTGTGATATTTACGGGAAGAATCATGATCTTCTATTCCTTTTATCGCTAGTTTTTCCATTGTTTCATTGGCTATCCCCTTTACTGTAATGCGATGAATACTACGCACACTTTTGTCAGAGAAATATTCTGAGCGGTATCCCATCCCAATGGCTATTGCCCCAGATAGTACACCGAAACCGAATGCTGTAATTGCCATAGTCAAGAAAAAAATTACACCGTCCAACTTTTCATTCGACGTCAAAATACTCCCAATTAGGGTCAATATTGCGATAGCAGCACCGCCGTTTATTAGTATTATTACTTTGAGTGTTAGTTGTAATAACTCGGCAACTTTTTTCGTTGCTATATGTTCTGAATCTTCCGCTGCCATATCGTTGTTTTATTTTCTTTTTACCCTCTTATCGTCCGTTTTTGTCGTTTAGATTAGAAGTAATAAAAGTAGTAACCGGATAGTCCATTATCCAGTTATTCATTTACATATCAGTTACTTATAAGAAATGTATGGCGGAGTGGACGGGACTCGAACCCGCGACCTCCGGCGTGACAGGCCGGCATTCTAACCAAACTGAACTACCACTCCATAAACTGGTGGGTGCTGAGGGGCTTGAACCCACGACCTCCGCCTTGTAAGGGCGGCGCTCTCCCAACTGAGCTAAGCACCCTGCCTCTGTATTATAACAAAATTAAGACAACGCTTGAATAATATCAATTCACACTTAAAATGCGCACATGGATAGCCAGATGAGAGATCATTACGATTTTTCGAAGATGAAGGGTAGAAAGAACCCTTACACAAAATATCTGAAAGCCGGCCGAAAAAAGGCGTCTCTAAGATGATGTCCACTGGGTGCCGGAACAAGCCCGGCATGGCGTACGGAGCAGCCCGTCCTAGTGCGGAAGTATTGCCTCCGCGCCCTCCTCCGGAGCGACCGCTTCCTTCTTCACGATCGCAGCTTCCCCTTCCTCTTTCGGGTCGGGCATGCGCTGCAGTGCGATCTCCAGCACCTCGTCTATCCAGCGTACCGGCCTGATATCCAGGTTCTGCTTGATGTTCCTGGGTATCTCGATCAGTTCCCGTTCATTTTCGGAGGGGATCAGCACCGTCTCGATGCCGCCGCGCAGCGCCGCCAGCAGCTTTTCCTTCAGGCCGCCGATAGGCAATACCTCGCCGCGCAGGGTAATCTCGCCGGTCATGGCGACATTCGCGCGTACCGGGATGTGGGTCAGGGCCGACACCAGGGCGGTGCACATTGCCACGCCGGCGCTGGGGCCGTCCTTGGGTGTTGCGCCTTCCGGCACGTGAATATGGAAATCCCGTTCCTTGTAAAAGTCCTCGTTGATGCCCAGGAATTCACAGCGGCTGCGCACCACGGTGCGCGCCGCCTCGATGGATTCCTTCATCACGTCGCCCAGGTGCCCGGTGCGGATGGCTTCGCCCTTGCCGGGCACCACCGTCGCTTCTATGGTCAGTAAATCACCGCCGATTTCAGTCCAGGCCAGACCGGTTACCTGCCCGACGCGGTCCTCCTCCTCCGCGCGGCCGTAACGGAAGCGCTTGACGCCGATCAATTTTTCCAGTTTTGCCGCAGTGACGGACACCCGTTTCAGGTCCGTCTTCTGCAACAACCTGGTAACGACCTTGCGGCAGATATTGGCTATCTCCCGTTCCAGGTTGCGCACGCCGGCCTCACGGGTGTAGTAGCGGATGATCTCCCGGATGGATGCTTCGCCCAGGTTGATCTCTGCCCGCTTCAGGCCGTTGCGTTCCAGTTGCTTGGGGATCAGGTAGTTCCTGGCGATATTGATCTTTTCGTCCTCGGTATAGCCGGAAATGCGGATCACCTCCATGCGGTCCAGCAGCGGCGCCGGGATATTCAGGCTGTTGGCCGTGGTCACGAACATGACCTCGGACAGGTCGTAGTCAACCTCCAGGTAATGATCGACAAAGGTGTGGTTCTGTTCCGGGTCCAGGACTTCCAGCAGCGCCGATGCCGGGTCGCCGCGAAAATCCATGGCCATCTTGTCGACCTCATCCAGCAGGAACAGGGGGTTCTTGGTGCCGACCTTGGCCATGCTTTGCAGTATCTTGCCCGGCAGGGAACCGATATAGGTACGCCGGTGGCCTCTTATCTCGGCCTCGTCCCGCACCCCACCCAGGGACATGCGGATGAATTTCCGGTTCGTGGCGCGGGCAATGGAGCGGCCCAGGGAGGTTTTACCCACCCCCGGTGGCCCCACCAGGCACAGGATCGGACCTTTGGGTTTTCTTACCCGCTGCTGCACCGCGAGGTATTCCAGTATGCGCTGTTTGACCTTGTCCAGACCGTAGTGGTCTTCTTCGAGGATCTGCTCCGCCTTGTTGATGTCCCGCGAGATCTTGCTGCGTTTCTTCCAGGGAACGTTGACCAGCCAGTCGATATAATTCCTGACCACGGTCGCCTCGGCGGACATGGGCGGCATCATCTTCAGCTTGGTCAACTCCGCTTCCGCTTTCTTCCGGGTCTCCCTGGTCATCCCCGACTTGGCGATCTTGTTGCTCAGCTCCTCCATTTCATTGGGCGCTTCATCTATCTCGCCCAGTTCCTTCTGGATCGCCTTCATCTGTTCATTGAGGTAATACTCGCGCTGGCTTTTCTCCATTTGCGACTTGACCCGTCCGCGGATGCGCTTCTCCACGTTCAGCAGGTCGATTTCCTTCTCCATCAGGCTGATCAGGTATTCCAGGCGCTCCCGCACATCCACCTTTTCCAGCACTGCCTGCTTGTCTTCAATCTTTATCGACATGTGCGCGGCGATGGTATCCGCAAGGCGGGAAGGATCGTCGATACTGGACAGGGATGAGAGTATTTCCGGAGGGACCTTCTTGTTCAACTTCACGTATTGTTCGAACTGGTTCAAGGCCGGACGCAGCAGTATCTCGACGGCCCGCTCTTCCAGGTCGTCCTCTTCCAGCAGTTCGGTATTGGCGAAAAACATCGAATCCGTCTCGACATAATTTACAACCTGCGCTCTCTGGGCGCCTTCCACCAGCACCTTGATGGTGCCGTCCGGCAGTTTCAGCAACTGCAGGATGTTGGACATCGCTCCCATTTCATAAATCTGGTCGATATCCGGATCATCTTCACCGGCACTCTTCTGCGCGACCAGCAGTATCTGCTTGTTGCCGTTCATGGCGGTATCCAGCGCCTTGATGGATTTCTCCCTGCCCACGAACAGCGGAATGACCATATACGGGTAAACCACTACGTCGCGTAACGGCAGAACGGGAAGGACCTGGAGCGGGCGTTTTGGGGTACCGGACATAACTGTAGGCTATTCTGTGAATATACCCTGTTAATAAGGGCAGCCGCGGCAGATTTCAAGGGGCGGAAGAAATTCTCCCGGCAAAATGGCGCTAATCCGCATCGGACGCCGCCTTCGGCAATTCGCCACCCTCGTAGATCATCAGCGGTTTTGACTCGCCGCCGATCACCCCGGTATCGATCACCACCTTGGTCACGCCGTCGGTAGAGGGCAGGTCATACATGGTGTCGAGCAATACGTTTTCCATGATGGAACGCAAGCCGCGGGCGCCGGTCTTCCTTTCCATGGACTTCCTGGCGACCTTGCGCAAGGCATCATCACGGAACTCAATCTCGCAGTTTTCCATCTCGAACATGCGTTCGTATTGCTTGGTGAGCGCATTCTTCGGCTCAACCAGTATCTTCACAAGCTGTTCCTCGTCAAGTTCGTCCAGGGTCGCCACCACGGGCAGGCGGCCGACGAATTCCGGGATCAGGCCGTACTTGATCAGGTCTTCGGGTTCAACAGTCTGGATCAGGGCGCTGGCGCTCTTCCTGTCCGACAGGCTCTTCACTTCGGCGGAAAACCCGATGCCGGCTTTTTCCGAACGCTCCCGGATGATCTTGTCGAGGCCGGCGAACGCGCCCCCGCAAATGAACAGGATGTCGGCCGTATTCACCTGCAGGAATTCCTGTTGCGGGTGTTTGCGCCCTCCCTGCGGGGGGACTGACGCCACCGTGCCCTCGATCAGCTTCAGCAAGGCCTGTTGCACCCCTTCGCCGGAGACGTCGCGGGTGATGGACGGGTTGTCGGACTTGCGGGAAATCTTGTCTATTTCATCAATATACACGATACCCGTCTGGGCCTTTTCCACGTCGTAATCGCATTTCTGCAGCAGCTTCTGGATGATGTTCTCAACGTCTTCACCCACGTAACCCGCCTCGGTCAGGGTAGTGGCGTCGGCAATAGTGAAGGGCACGTTGAGCAGGCGGGCCAGGGTTTCGGCCAGCAGGGTCTTGCCGCTGCCGGTAGGGCCTATCAGCAACACGTTGCTCTTTGCCAGCTCCACGTCGGATTTTTTCACGCCCTGGTCGAGTCGCTTGTAGTGGTTGTAAACCGCAACCGACAGGATCTTTTTGGCGATATCCTGGCCGATGACATACTCGTTCAGTATCTCGTTGATCTCATGGGGGGTAGGCAGTGCGCTGGTAGCCCCGGAAATCGATCTCTCCTGGATTTCCTCCCAGATGATATCGTTGCACAGTTCAACGCACTCATCACAGATGAATACGGAGGGACCTGCAATCAGCTTGCGCACCTCATGCTGGCTCTTGCCGCAGAAAGAGCAGTACAAAAGCCTGTCGCCTTCGCCTGATTTACCTTGTTTGTTGCTGCTCATAACCTAACCTGGATAGCATACGTGTAATCGTTTCAATCCGTTACCTGACTATGTCCCGGCCTCACCGGCCGCAGCCGGCGCGGACTGGCGCGAAGACAGCACCGCGTCGACAAGCCCGTATTCCTGCGCCTCTTCCGAACTCATGAATTTGTCCCGCTCCGTGTCCTGCTCTATTCTATCAACAGACTGCCCGGTATGTGAGACCAAAATTTGATTCAGCCTCTCGCGCGCCTTCAAAATCTCTCTCGCGTGAATATCTATATCCGTCGCCTGCCCCTGAAAACCTCCCAGGGGCTGATGGATCATGACCCGCGAATGCGGCAGGCAGAAGCGTTTGCCTGCGGCGCCGCCCGTCAGCAGCAAAGCGCCCATGCTGGCGGCCTGGCCGACGCACATGGTGCTGACATCCGGTTTGATGAACTGCATGGTATCGTACACGGCCAGGCCGGCGGAAACCGACCCTCCCGGTGAATTGATATAGAAATGGATATCCTTGTCGGGGTTCTCCGACTCCAGGAACAACAACTGGGCAACTATCAGGTTGGCCACGTGGTCCTCGACAGGGCCGACCAGGAACACCACCCGCTCTTTCAGCAGGCGCGAATAAATGTCATAGGCGCGCTCGCCGCGGGAAGTCTGCTCCACGACCATGGGCACCAGGTTGAGTGCGTGTATCTCCGATTTATCCATTCAGGTTAGTCTGCCCTTTATTCATCAGTTCGTCAAACGACAATGATTTATCCTTTACCTTGCCGAGCGACGAAATACAACCGATTACCTCGTCCTCAAGCGCAATGGATTCAATTTCAGCCAGACGTTTCTCATCATTATAATACCAATTGATGAAAGCTGCAGAATCTTCATAAGATTGTGCTCGTGATTCTATGATTTCCCTGACTTTTTCCGGTTCAGCCCGTAGTTCTTTCGAACGGATGAGTTCCGCAGTCAGCAATTGCAACGCGACCTGGCGCCTGGCCGTGTTTTTCAATTCTTCAGTGGCGACAAACCGGGCGGCAACTTCTTTGGCAACGCCGCGCATCTCCATATCCCTGACCAGCATTTCCCGCATGCGCTCGAACTCGGCGTTTACCAGGGTAATGGGCACATCGATTTCATTGGCATCATGCAGCGCCTGCATGATGGAGTCCCGGTAACGGCTGCGCAGCGCGGTTTCGACCTCCCGGTCCATGTGGCTGCGGATTTCCTGCCTGAACGCCTGCTCTCCACCCTCCGACACATTGAAGGCTTTGAAGAACTCTTCATCCAGGTCCGGCAGGACGGCTTCCGCGACCTGATTGACCTGCACCTGGAACACCACCGGCTTGCCGGCCAGTTCCTGGTTGTCGAAGTCATCCGGGAATGCAATATCCAGTTCCAGCGACTGGCCCGCGCTGGTTCCTTCCAGACCCTGTTCCAGGCCCGGGATGAACATGCCCTCACCGATTTCGATATCCACGCCTTCAGATTTGAGGTTTTCCGGCGCCTCGCCTTCAACCACGCCCTGGTAATCGACGTTCACCCGGTCGCCTTGCCCGGCCGTGCGCTCCACCTCCCGGAATTCGCGTCGCTGCCGGCGCAGCTTTTCAATCATCCTGTCGACGTCGGCGTCTTCGATGTCGCACACCGGTTTTTCAATTTGCAGGTCCTCGACCGGGTTGAGACTGACTTCAGGCATCACCTCGAAAGTGGCGGTATAAGACAGCCCGCCGCCGACTTCTTCCCGCAACGGGTCGATCAACGGCCTGCCGACGGGTTTCAGGTCCTCCTGGCTCACCGCCTCGAAAAAAGATGAACTGACCAGCTTTTCGACCACTTCCTTGCGGACCTGGGGACCGAAGCGCTGTTTGATCACGCGCATGGGCGCCTTGCCCGGACGGAATCCCTGGACCCGGCTCGTCCTGCTCATAGATTTGAGCCGTTCCTCCACTGCGCTGGTGATGCGCTCCTCCGGTACGTCAATCGTAACACTTCTCTCGAGAGGACCTTTCGTCTCAACTGAAACCTGCATCTGTCAAAATCTCTATATCGTTGGATATTTGGTGCGAAAGGAGAGACTCGAACTCTCACGGGTTGCCCCACTGGGACCTAAACCCAGCGCGTCTGCCAATTCCGCCACTTTCGCTGATGATACCCGGCGGGCGTGTTTCAGAGGCATTCCTCGGCGAAGGACTTGCACGTCCTTACGCACTTCCTGGTAACGGGGCCGGAACCGGGATTTAACATCACGCAGTCCTCACCCCACGTGGAACACACGGTCATACAGCGCCTGTCCTCCCGGTATTCCGTGTTCGCGGTTGGTAGCCGTAGCCTGACGGTTTCACGTTCAGGCTGGATATCCGTGCTTTCAATATCCAGAACAATCGCAGGCGGAGGGGCGTCATCCGGCATCTTCTGGGGAGCGTAGGATGATTGTTGCGCTGTTGCCGCAGCGCCAAAAAGAATCGAAACGGTAATTACCAGGGTATGTAAAAAATGCATACGTGCTATCCGTCTGATTGTAGGGTAATTAGACAATATTATGGTTGGACTGGCAACAGGAAATTAAGTTCACCCGGTAATGATACCCAAAATCGCGGTTTTATTCTAATATATGAAAACCCACACGTTATGCGTTCGTTATGGATCACAGACTTTATTTCGTTTTCGGCGACCTCGTCTCAAACATGGTCGCAGGCGTCCTGCTTGCGCTCTGCGCCGCCCTGCTGATTAGTGCCGGCTGGAACATGTTCCTTGCCATGATCGTGATGATGGCGCTGGGGATGGTACTGTGCATTTTTCTTTCCCTGGCGCTGGGCATCCTGTTCGGGGCCATGGAAATCATGGTGCCGGTGATGTTGACCGGCATGTTCAGCGGCATGTTCAGCGGCATGTGGCTGGCCATGGCGGAAGTGCCGGTGATCCGCCTGGTCTGGCTGGGGGCAATCACAGGACTGCTTGTAACCTGTATTATCTGGCTGGTGAATGCATACCTGCGCGGCATCAGTACATCGGAGATAAACTGATGGCCGACCTGGCGACACGGGACAAATGGAACAAGGCCGCAGCCAGCCTCGACTTCATGTCCGGCAACGGCGAAATGAAGCGCTGGCTACCCTTCAAGTCACGCCTGTTCGGACACATGGAACCCGGCAAGGTCCTGTTTGCCTCCCTGGGTACCGGCCTCGATATATCGGCATTCCCGCCCGGGATGACGATTAACGCTATCGATATCAGCCCGGAAATGCTGAACCGGGCGCAGCATCGTGTCGATGACTACCAGGGAGACATCAAGGCTGAACTCGTGGACATCCATGAAATGCCGTACCCGGACGGGCATTTCGACCAGGTTTTCACATCCTGTACGTTCTGCTCGGTGCCTGAACCCGTCGCGGCGCTGAAAGCATTGAACCGCGTGCTGAAGCCGGGAGGGCGGCTGTACATGTTCGAACATACCGGGAGCCGCTATTTTCCCTTTAAATACATGATGGATTTCATGACTGTCATTACCAGGAACATCGGTCCCGAAATGAACCGGACCACCGTGGCCAACGTCAAGGCAGCCGGGTTTGAAGTCACGGAAGTGAACAACCTGTTCCTGGATATTGTCAAAACCATCAAGGCGGTCAAACCGCACGACTGAATGCCGGAGAACTTATTTACCGTAAATAACATGCGCCGGTTTCTCGCAGTTTTGTGTGTCGGACTGGCAGCGGGACTGCTTTATGGAGAGACGCGCGAAAAGGCCATCCTGCTCAACGTGGACGACGCCATCGGCCCGGCAATCACGGACTACATCGAACGGGGTCTCGACAAGGCAAACGAGGCCGGGGCGGAAATCGTGATCATCCGGCTCGATACCCCGGGCGGCCTGGACCTGGCCATGCGCAGCATCATCCAGGCCGTCATCGCCTCCCCGGTTCCGGTCGCCATCCATGTAGCGCCATCCGGCGCACGCGCGGCCAGCGCCGGCACGTACATGATGTATGCCGCGCATATCGCGGCCATGGCGCCGGGCACCAACCTGGGCGCCGCCACCCCGGTACAGATGGGCGGCATGCCCGGCATGGACCCGCCGGAAAAACCTGCCCCTCCCGGCATGCCGGATACTGACGATGGAGCCGGTGAAACGGCTGCGGAGGAGGAACCCGGAGAAGCTGTCCCGGACAATGCGGACGCCATGAGGAAAAAAATAGTAAACGATGCCGCCGCTTATATCCGCAGTCTCGCGGAACTGCGCGGGCGCAACGCGGAATGGGCCGAACAGGCCGTGCGCGAGGGCGCCAGCCTGTCCTCCGAAGAGGCCCTGGATGCCGGCGTGATCGATATCATTGCCAGGGATATCCCCGACCTGCTGCAACAGGTTGACGGCAGAACGGTCACCGTACAGAACGCGGAACGGACGCTGAACACCAGTGGTCTCATAGTGGAAGCCATCGAACCCGACTGGCGCAACGAACTGCTGGCCATCATCACCAACCCGAATATCGCCTATATCCTGATGCTGCTGGGTATTTACGGGCTGTTTTTCGAACTGGCCAACCCCGGTTACGTCCTGCCCGGAGTCATCGGCGGCATCTCGTTATTGCTGGCCCTGTACGCGCTGCAGGTGCTGCCGGTGAATTACGCCGGCCTGGGGCTGATGTTACTGGGGGTCGCGCTGATGGTCGGTGAACTGTTCATGCCCAGCTTCGGCATCCTGGGGATCGGCGGCCTTGTCTCGTTCGTCATGGGTTCCATCCTGCTGTTCGACCGGGACAGCGGGAACCTTGCCGTTTCCTTACCGCTGATTACCGCGGTCTCGGTGTTGTCCGCAGGTTTTTTCCTCATCGTGATCCGCTCCCTGTATGCCTCCAGGCAACGCCCCGTGGTTACCGGCGCAGAAGAGCTTATCGGAGCGACAGGCACGGTTGCAGCCGATTTCAGCGGCGCCGGACTCATCCATATCCATGGCGAACAATGGAATGCCCGCTCTGAGACGCCCATGCGCAACGGAGATAGCGCCCGCGTCATCGGCCGGGACGGCCTCACCCTGCTCATCGAACCAGTATCAGAGGAATCTTCACAATGCTGACTTATCTCTACATAATCATCGGCCTCGCCATCCTGATCCCCATGTTCATCAAGATCCTGCGGGAATACGAACGCGCGGTGGTCTTCACTTTCGGCCGTTTCACCGCGGTAAAAGGACCGGGGCTGATCATCATCATTCCGTTCGTGCAGCAGATCGAGCGGGTGGAACTGCGCACCATCGCCATGGACGTCCCCAGCCAGGACGTCATCTCCAGGGACAACGTTTCGGTCAAGGTCAATGCGGTGCTGTACTACCGGGTCATCGACCCGGAACGCTCCATCATCCAGGTGGAGAACTTCCATGAAGCCACCAGCCAGTTGGCGCAGACCACCCTGCGGGCGGTGCTCGGCAAGCACGAACTGGACGATATGCTGTCACAACGGGAACGGCTCAATAACGATATACAGTCGGACCTAGACAAGCAGACCGATGCCTGGGGCATCAAGGTGGCCAACGTGGAGATCAAGCATGTGGACCTGGATGAGAGCATGATCCGGGCCATCGCCAAGCAGGCGGAAGCAGAACGCGAACGCCGGGCCAAGGTGATCCACGCCGAGGGCGAACTGCAGGCCTCCGAGAAACTGCTGGAGGCCGCCACGATACTGGGGAAGAACAACAACAGCATGCAGTTACGCTACCTGCAGACGCTGACCGAAATCGCCGGCGAGAAAAGCTCCACCATCGCCTTCCCCATACCCATCGATTTCCTGAAAACGTTCCAGTTGATGGGCAAATCGGGATCCGACTAACCACCAAAACACCGGGGTCAGAGTAAGAATTTCGCCAGAAATTTTACTCTGACCCCAGCTATCCAATCATCCGGCCTGCCACATGGGACGCCCAGGCCGCAATACTGAGCGAGGGCGGCACACCCACCGGCTGCGGAAACACCGACGCATCCGCGATGTACAGACCGGGGTACCCGTGCACCTGCCCTGTCCCGTCCACCACGCCCTGCGTCGCATCATCGCTGATGCGGCAGCCACCCATGGGATGGGCAGTCATTACACTCCCTGAATCGAACCTGACCGGGCGGCCGGACAGTTCACCGAGCGTCTCGAAGGCGCGCATGGTCGCGGCATAGCTAGGCGAGCCGTCCATCGAAAACGAGAATTTCATCTGCCCTTTTTCCATGCGAATTATCCCGTCGGCCGCGTCCTGCGACATGGCCACCACGTCAAACGCCCGGCCCGCCTTTGCCCTGGCCTTTGCATACAGGAAACCGGGAACCGGCGGCGTATCACCGGCGGCGAGGATGACGTAACTGCCGTCTTCATGCCCTTTGATCTTGACGCGGCCGTGTGCCGGCGGCCCCAGCACGGAATCCCGGGAACCATCCCCCGGAACCGGCCAGGAACCGATCAGGTCGCCGTTGGCGCCGAACCCATTGCCCAGGCCCGGCAACGCATCAAGACCGCCCTTCCGGCGTGAATGCAGCAGCAGGTTGTTGGTATTCATGGTGCCCGCAGCCAGGACGACTTCGGGCGCGCTGAGCAACAGATCCTGCCGGTTATCCAGGTTATGCACCTTTACGCGGTAGCCATCTTTCCCTTGGTGAAATATGGCCCGGACCTCGCACATCGGCCTGATTACGAGGCCCTTTTGCATTGCCGGCAAAAGGTAGAGCGCATCCACGGTGGATTTGGACCCGCCCGGGCTGCCGAACATGCCCTGCTCCTTATGGAAATCCATGGGCATGCGCACAATGCCGTTTTCGTCCGTATGCGGTTGCAGGGCGCTCTCCTGCTCCGGGTACAGGACGGCCATGGGCGGTTGCTCGCCGGGCCCCAGCGGCGTGAAATAATCCTTCCCAACCCAGGCGTGGTCGGTGTGGTTGGGAACGCGGGATGCGTCAGGCGGCTGGACACCCTTTAATTCCTGCAATGTCCGGTCGTAATGGCCGGCCATGATCGCATCGTCCAGTCCGGCGGCGCGCCCGTCCCAGAACCCCTCGGCAGGCCGTTCCAGCAAGCCAGCCCAGATGTGGCTGCCCCCGCCCACCCCGGAAGTACACACAGCCTTGACGCCCCGGCCAATCCACATTTCCAGGAAACCGGACTTGTTCAGCCGGATCCCGCGCTTCGGCCCGAACGGCGGATGCAGCGAGCGCAACACGCTCATCATGCCGCCGGTACGCGGCAACGGCTTCGTGTTCGCGATACCGGCCTCCCGCACCGGCAGCGTATCCCGCCACGGGCCGCGCTCGAGCAACAGCACCGACTTCCCGGCTTCCACCAGCCGGGATGCCGCCACGGAACCGCCGAATCCGCTGCCGACCACAATGACTTCGGCATCGTGTTGAAGTTCGTTGTCAAGCCTTGTCATTAGCTTTGCCTCGGGCAGGAGTTCAAGAAAACGATGGGCCGTCAGGGATTCGAACCCTGGACCTTGGGATTAAGAGTCCCCTGCTCTACCAACTAAGCTAACGGCCCACGGGCGAGTATATCACGGCACATTCTTCGCAGAAATCCACGG
Source organism: Gammaproteobacteria bacterium (assembly GCA_965220815.1). Classification (GTDB taxonomy): domain Bacteria; phylum Pseudomonadota; class Gammaproteobacteria; order Eutrophobiales; family Eutrophobiaceae; genus JAAXHV01. Next base: position 2,704,322 of record OZ244846.1, on the reverse strand, counting down.
CGGAGTTCAGAGAGGATATCCAGGGGACACAATACCTGGTTCAACAGTCAAGTATCGTGTCCCCGGAACCGGGAGTTGGGGTGAGTGATGGGGCTCGAACCCACGACCACCGGAACCACAATCCGGCGCTCTACCTGACTGAGCTACACTCACCATTACAGCCTGTGCCGGACTTGACCCGGCATCCAGTCGGTTTATCGGTCGCCCCCCTCATCGTCATGCCGGGCTTGACCCGGCATCCAGTAAATTAACCTGTCGCCGGAGGCGACACAATATGGCGCGCCCGAGAGGACTCGAACCTCTAACCCTCGGCTTAGAAGGCCGATGCTCTATCCGGTTGAGCTACGGGCGCAAGTCCTGGGCTTAGGAAATCCGTCCCTGCTTCATCCCGCAAATTGGTCGGGGCAGAGGGATTTGAACCCCCGACCCTCTGCTCCCAAAGCAGATGCGCTACCAGACTGCGCCATGCCCCGAACCGTGCAAGGCAGACGCGCAATGATACGCTTTGAGTATATGCCCGTCAATCGATTACTTCCTGCGCCAGGTGGTGCCGCCGGGGCCATCTTCCAGGATGATGTCCTGCCCGGTCAACCGCTCCCGTATCCGGTCCGCCTCGGCGTAGTTCCTTGCCGCCTTCGCCTGCGCCCGTTCTTCGATCAGGCGGTTAATATCATCCGTGGAGATATCGCCGTTGCCGGCTGCGGCGTGCAGGAATTCGCCGGGCGTCATCTGCATGATACCCAGCACGCCGCCGAGTTGCACCAGGGTACTGGCAAGGCGCGCGGCATGTTCCGATGCCTTGTCCTCCAGGCGGTTTATCTCTCCGGCAATCTCGTGGAATAAAGTGACCGCGGCCCGGGTATTGAAGTCATCGTCCATGACCTGTTCGAAACGCTGCCGGTAGCCGGGTTCCAGCTCGCCGTCGCCCGGATCGATGTCGCGGATGGACGTGTACAGCCGGGTCAGGCCGGCCCTGGCCTCGTCCAGGTGCCCGTCGGAGTAGTTCAACGGACTGCGGTAATGGCTGGAGAGGATGAAAAACCGGATCACCTCCGGCAGGTAGCGTTCCATCACTTCCCTGATGGTGAAAAAATTACCCAGGGACTTGGACATTTTCTCGTCGTCAACCCGCACGAAGCCGTTGTGTATCCACGTGTTCACGAAGGTGCCGCTGCCGGCGCCGCAACTCTGGGCAATTTCATTTTCATGGTGAGGAAAGCGCAGGTCCTGGCCGCCGCCGTGGATATCGAAATCGTCGCCCAGGCAGTGGGTCGACATGGCGGAGCATTCGATATGCCAGCCGGGCCGTCCCCTGCCCCAGGGAGAATCCCAGGCCGGCTCACCGGGCTTTTCCGCCTTCCACAAGGCGAAGTCGACCGGGTCGGCCTTCTCCTCCTGCACGTCCACCCGTATCCCGGCGCGCAATTCCTCGACATTCTTGCCGGACAGTTTCCCGTAGTCCGCGAACGCGCTGACGTCATAGAATATGTCGCCGTTCCCAGCCCGGTAGGCGTAGCCGTTCTCCAGCAACCTGTCGATCATGACGATGATCTGCTCTATATGGTCCGTCGCCCGGGGTTCACTGTCGGGAACCAGCACGTTCAATGCCTCGAAATCCTCGTTCATCGCCTGGATAAAACGCCCGGTCAACTGTTTGAACGGCTCACCGCTTTCCCGGGAGCGGTTGATGATCTTGTCGTCTATGTCGGTTATATTGCGTACGTAGTTCACCTCGTAACCGCGGAAGCGAAGATAGCGGACGATCATGTCGAAAACCAGGATCATGCGCGCATGGCCGATATGGCAATAATCGTAAACCGTGATGCCGCACACGTACATGCGCACCTTGCCCGGATCAATAGGCTGGAATTTTTCCTTTCGCCGCGTCAGCGAGTTGTATATAGTCAGCATTTAAAAATGTGTCGCCTCCGGCGACAGGTTAAATTACTGGGTACCGGGTCAAGCCCGGCACAGGGATCAATTACCATGAAAAACAAAACGGGCATGGTATCAAAAGAACGCGCCTGATGGACACGTTATTTATCTCCGACCTGCATTTATCGATCAACCGGCCTGACAAGGTAGACTTATTCAGGCAATTTTTCGACGGACCGGCGCGCAGGGCAAGCGCAGTGTACATACTCGGGGACCTGTTCGAGCATTTCTGGACGGGGAACGACGATCGTACTCCTCCCGCCCCCGAAGTGATCGGCATCCTGCGGGACTGTTGCCGGCACAACAATGAGATATACCTGGTGCGGGGGAACCGCGACCTTATGCTCGATAAGGGTTTCAGCGAGCTTACGGGGTGCAGGCTGCTGGATGATATAACCGTGATAGATATCGGCGGCGCGCCGGCACTGATCATGCACGGCGACCTGCTCTGTACCCGTGACGTAAAGTACCAGTGGTACCGGAAGTTTATGGAAACCCCGCTGGTCCGCCGCCTGTTTCTGGGCCTGCCCTGCAGCCTGCGGACCGTAATGACCCGCGGCATGAAACCGCTGATGAAAAAATCAGCGGCCGGCAAAGCCCCGGAGATTATCGATGTGGATCAGGCGACCGTGGAGGCGTACATGACCAGGCATGGAGTTGATGAACTGATACACGGCCACACCCACAGACCGGGGATGCACCATTTTGACCTGAACGGCAAACCCGCGCGCCGCATCGTGCTGGGCGACTGGTACGAACAGGATTCGGTGCTGGTATGCCGGGACGGCGAGCGCAAACTCCTGCGCGTCAGGGAATATCTCAGCTAATCCAGCCGGCGATGGTCATCAGGCCCAGCACGATCAGCCAGACGATCAGGGTGCGGTTGATCAAGGCCGTGGTCTCCCTGAGACGGTTAACGAAGTCCTCGTTATCCTGCTGATCCGTTTTTTCCCCGTCCGCAGGCGTGTAATGCAGCGCGCCGAAACCTGAGACTGTAACCACTTCCCTGCTCACATCAAGCGTATGGCCGGATACCGAGCGCCAGCTTTCCAGCGCGCTGACCAGGCTGCCGCCCAGGGCAAACCCCAGGGCGAGCATGCGGGAGGACGGCCACATCAATATGTTATGCAGGTCCCTGACTGCGCCGGCATACCCGCCATCGGCTTTTTCATAACGTTGCGCCAGGTTTACCACCAGGCAATACATCACGGCGCCTAGCGCGCCCAGCAGCAGGAACCAGAAGATCACCGCAAACAGGTATTCATGGGACCGCAGCATGATTGAACCGATCACGCGGTCCCGGTCGGCAGTGCCGTCTTCCGCGTCGCCATACAGGATCTTTTCCAGAATTTCACTGCAAGCAGCGTCATCGCCGGCGCTCAGGGCATCCACGTAACTGTCCACCACCGAACCCATGGGCGGTCCGAAGCTGTAGACCAGCGCCAGGAAGGACAGCAGAAACCCGAGCAGGATATTAATCACGCCGGCCAGGTAAACCACTACACCCAGCAACGCCAGGGGAATGAACAGGGTAAGCAGAAGACCGCCGGGACCGTTCCAGAACCCGGCGTGCGCAAGTCTGGTTTCCAGCCAGTCGCAGTAATGCGCGAACCAGGACAGGTTGCGGAACCTCTCAAAATTGCCTAACCGGGCCTCCACCCCCAGCGCAATCAATACGGTAATCAGGTTCATGACAAAATGATAATGTATTTATGGTGGAATTACATCCAGCATTGAATACAGCCTGTCCCAGTCGAAAGCCGGCCCGGGATCGGTCTTGCGCCCCGGCGCGATGTGGCAGTGTCCCCTGATATTCTCCGCGCCGAGCTGCGGCCAGGTCCGTTGCAGTTCTTTTATGACCTGCGCCAGCGTTTCGTACTGCGCGCTTTCATAGTCCACGTCGTCCGCGCCTTCCAGTTCGATACCGATGGAGAAGTCGTTGCAGTTCTCCCGCCCGTTGAATTCGGATGCGCCGGCATGCCAGGCGCGCTTGTGGAACGGGACGAACTGCACGATCTCCCCTTTCCGGTCGATCAAGAGGTGCGCGGATACTTTTAATTCGCTGATTTCCCGGAAATAAGGATGCGCAGCAGGGTCCAGCGCATTGCAGAACAACTGTTCGATGCAGGGCGTGCCGAACTCGCCGGGAGGCAGGCTGATGCCGTGTATGACAAGCAGGCTGATATCAATCCCCTGCGGCCTGTCGTCAAAGTTTGGCGATGCAACGCGCCGCACGTTCGTCAGCCATTGCGCCTTATTGTCGAGTATTACGCTCATGAGTGAGAGAGTTTACTTAATTCCGCGGATTTAAGTAAACTGTCCCGATGACGAAATATGCCTTGCCTGCCGATATTGCCAGCACCGTGCGGCGCGCGCTGAATGAAGACCTGGGAACGGGCGACCTGACGGCCAGGCTGCTCCCGGAGGATGCTACGGGCGCGGCGGAAGTAGTCAGCCACGAGGTTGCGGTCCTGTGCGGCGTCCCCTGGTTTGACGAGGTATTCAGGCAACTGGACGACCGGATCCGCATTGATTGGCGGCATCAGGAAGGCGATCCCATCGAACCCGGCAAGACGGTCTGTACCCTTTCAGGCCCGGTCCGGGCGTTACTCAGCGGCGAGCGCACTGCGCTGAATTTCCTGCAACTCCTGTCGGGCACGGCAACCGTCACGCGGGAGTATGCTTCCCTTATAGCGCACACGGCAACCAGGTTGCTGGACACGCGCAAGACCCTGCCCGGACTGCGCTCGGCGCAGAAATACGCGGTATTGTGCGGCGGCGGCGCGAACCACCGCATGGGACTGTATGACGCAATCCTGATCAAGGAAAACCATATCAGGGCAAGCGGATCAATCACCGCCGCTCTTGCGCAGGCCAGGGAATCACACCGGCTCATTGAAATCGAGGTGGAAAGCGTGTCGCAACTCAGGGAGGCGCTGGACGCCGGCGCCGACTCCATCATGCTGGATAACTTCACACCGGATGAGATCAGGCAGGCGGTTCACTTGAATAACGGCCGGGCGCGCCTGGAAATCTCCGGCGGGGTGGATAAAAACTCACTCGCGGAACTGGCTGCAACCGGGGCCGACTTCATCTCGGTGGGCGCATTGACCAAAAATGTGCGCGCCATCGACTTTTCCATGCTACTGACCGGACAGGACTCATAACGGCCATGAGTCTGCGCTTCCGTCTCGCCCTGCTGATCACACTGTTGTTCATCGCGGTGTTATGCGCGGGCAGCACTTACGCCATTATCAACGCCCGCAAGACGATCACGGAAGAGATAGAGTCCGCGGCGCTGCTGACGTCCAACATGATCGCGGCATCCGTCTCAGCGATACGGAATTCGGGCGACATGAGCCTGTTCGACGAGTTGCTGTACGAACTGGGCAGGCTGGAAACGACGCGCCACATGGAAACCATTATCTCCCTGAACCTGGGCGCCGGCTCCACCCAGCCGCTGCAACCTGTGCCGCCCATCGACGCCAATGCGCCGCGCTGGTTCGTCAACCTGGTCAAGCCCCCGGTAATTGAATACAAACGGGTAATAACGAGTATAGGTTCCTCCGGAACGGAGATCATCATCCGCGCCGACCCTTCCGCCGAGATTTCCGAAACCTGGCTGGAGACCCGAAATTTCCTGTTGCTGCTGCTGCTGTTCACTGCCCTGGCAAACCTGCTGATCTATTTCATTTTGGGCAGGGACCTGGCGCCCATCGAAGCGATCCTGTCCGGGCTGGAGCGTATAGAAAAAGGCGACTACCGGTTGCGCCTGCCGAAATTCACTTCCGTCGAGTTCACCCGCATATCCGAGCGTTTCAATCACCTGGCCGGCGTCCTGTTGCACAACAGGGAGGAAAACCGGCGCCTGACCCGGCGTTCCCTGGAAATACAGGAGGAAGAAAGGCGCCGTCTTGCGCAGGAACTGCATGACGAACTCGGCCAGTCCCTGAGCGCCATCAAGGCGATTGCCACCACCATGGAACAAAGCTCCGCCGAAACCGACCAGACCGCGGCCGAGAGCGCGGGGATCATCAAGAACATAGCCGATGAGATGTATGGCGTGGCGCGCGGCATGATCAGCCAGTTACGACCCGCGGTGCTGGACGAACTGGGCCTGGTGCCGGCCATACAACAACTGGTGGACGACTGGAATTCGGCCCATGCCGACACCTTCTGCTACCTGGACATCCGGGGCGACTGTTCCGGGGCTGCGGATGCGGTGAAGATCAATATCTACCGCATCATCCAGGAAAGCCTGACCAACGTGGCGCGCCATGCCGCCGCGAAAAACGTTCATATCCTGCTGGAACACCGGCCGCATGACGGCGGCAGGCTGGCCCTGGAAATCGGCGACGACGGCGCCGGTTTCGACCAAGACAGGACCCCCGCCGGCATGGGCCTGACCGGCATCCGGGAGCGAGTGGATAGCATGGGCGGCGAGTTTCACCTGGCAACAAGTGAAAACAAGGGGGTAAATTTGACTATAATTCTACCTTTGGTGCCAGTTGAATATATGGGGTCAGAGTAAAAATTCTTCGAATTTCTTACTCCGACCCCTACGAGCCGATGAATGGGAACAGGCGGGGTCAGAGTAAGAATTTCGTCAGAAATTTTACTCTGACCCCATATATCCCGGAGTTGAACAACCATGCAAGAAGAACACAGCAAAATCAGGATCCTCCTCGTCGACGACCACGCCGTGGTGCGTGCCGGCTACCAGATGCTGCTCAAGCAGTCGGAGAAGACGGAGATCATCGCCGAAGCGTCCAGCGGTGAGCAGGCCAGCAAGCTGTTTACCGATCTCAAGCCGGATGTGGTGGTAATGGACCTGTCGTTGCCCGGCATCAGCGGCCTGGAGGCAATCCGGCGCATCATCCGTAAAGACCCGAACGCCAGAATCCTGGTGTTCAGCATGCATGAAGACACGGTGTTCGTGGACCAGGCACTGCGCGCCGGCGCCCGCGGCTACCTGACCAAGAACAGCGCGCCGAAGACCCTGGTCAAGGCCATCGAAGAAATCGCGGAAGGCCGGATTTACATCGACGACCGGGTGGTGCAACACCTGGCGTTTCAGAAGGCTCGGGATGAAATCGGGCCGTTCTCCAACCTGTCCACCCGGGAATTCGAGATATTCTGCCTGCTGGCGGAAGGACTTAATACCAGTGAGATAGCAACCCGCCTGTCCATCGGCTACAAAACCGTCGCCAACTACAGCTCACAGATAAAAAACAAGTTGCAGGTCAACACTACCGCGGAACTGGCCCGCCTGGCAATCCGGCACAATATCCTCCAGGCTTGAATATTGTGTCCCTTCGGGACGAATGCTCCACTGGATTCCGGCCTGCGCCGGAATGACGAGGGGGTAAATCCGTCATGCCGGGCTTGACCCGGCATCCAGTAAAATACTGTGTCGCCCGGAGGGCGACTCCTTATCAGAGCTTGCTCTTCACCAGTTCGTACACGGTTTCCGTAGCGACACCCGCGCCGGACAACACGAACTCCAGCTTGTCGCGCCGGTCGCGCACGAACTCCTCATCCCTGATGCCGCCGATGTTGATATAGACGTTCAAGGCCGCGCTGCGCAGGGCGGCATGGGCCGCCAGCACCGCGACGCCGGCGTCGCTGATGACGTTCAGGTTGCCTTTCTCCGCTACCGGACGGCATAACTCGATGACGTCCGCACAGAGCTGCGCACAGGCAAGCGGTACGTCGGTCGCCTCTTTAAGAGCCGCCTGGATAGCTTCGGACCTTGCCGTCTTCTCCGCTTCCGTCTCCCTGGCCATGCCGTAGGCGGCCATGACCTTGTCGAACACGTCAATGTCTGCCTGGATCATGCCGGTCAACCGTGAGCGCATGTCCTCGGACCGCTCCAGGAACCCCTGCATCTCCTCCTCGACGTCCCGGTATTTCTGCTTCCCCACGGTGAGATTGGCCACCATGCTGACCAGCGCCGCACCCATCGCGCCCATGATCGCGGCCGCGCTGCCCCCTCCCGGAGTGGACGCCTTTGAGGCGAGCTGGTCGAGAAATGTCTGTAGTTGTTGTTCCTGGAACATGATTGTGCCTCTTTATTTGCTGTAACAAGGGGTCAGAGTAAGAATTTCGTCAGAAATTTTACTCTGACCCCGGCTGTTCCTGCTGCTCGTAACTCTTTACAGGTTTCAGTGGTGTAATGTATGATTCCCTGAATAAGCCGGGGATTATAACGGATTTATTCGCAGATGACGCAGACGCGCACTGATCATTCCTTCCCGCTACCTCCATAGTCCATTATCACGAGGATAACGTAATGAAAAAACTTCTGTTCCAACTGGACACCGACGCCCATGCCGCGGTCTTTGACACGGTAGTCGGCTTTGACGGCGGCGCCGACCACGTCATCGGACACGGCGGCTGCACCCCCGACAATGTGCGTGCGCTGGTTGACGGCGCCATCTTCACCCGCAGCCCCAAAGAAAAGAAAAATACCGCCCTGTTCATCGGCGGCAGCGACATGGTCGCCGGCGAAAAGCTGCTGGACGCGGTGCAGAAGGTCTTTTTCTCCAATTTCCGCGTCTCCGTCATGCTCGACAGCAACGGCAGCAATACCACTGCCGCGGCCGCGGCCGCCAAGCTCCTGGGCAGCGGCGGCGTTGCCGGCAAAAAAGTGGTGATCCTCGGGGGAACCGGCCCGGTCGGCCAGCGAGCCGCGGTGATGCTGACCGGGGAAGGCGCCGATGTCGTGCTGTGCTCACGCGGCCAGGAACGCGCCGAGGCGACCTGCGCTGCGATAAAGGACCGTTTCGGCACCGACATCACTCCACTGGGCACTGCAACCGGTGAAGACCGCGCCCGCGCGGTGGAGGACGCGCAGATCGTGATCGCAACCGGCGCCGCCGGCGTCCAGTTGCTCGACCGGGAAGCCTGGGAGAACAACCCTTCCATAGAGATGCTCGCCGATGCCAACGCCACCCCACCCCTGGGGATTGAAGGCGTCGATATGATGGACCGCGGCGAAGTGCGTAGCGGCAAGACCTGCTGGGGCGCCATCGGTTTCGGCACCCTGAAGCTCGCCCTGCACCGGGCCTGTATCGCAAAGCTGTTCGAAAGCAACGATAAGGTTCTCGACGCCGAGGAGATCTTCGCGCTGGCGAAAACCATGTCGTAAATTAAGGGGACGGACTTCAAGTCCGTCCCCTATTGGGAAAAATTCCCAGTCATTTATTCCCTTTTCCCTGTTTTTTCTTGCCGATCAAATAGCTACATTACACACTTTCAGATGTGCATAAGCACACCGGGCCGTAATCGACCAAATAAACCGGGGATATTGAGCCAATGAACAGAACGGGCGCCGCCATATCTGCATTATTAATCACCTGTTGCTCCCTGCCGGGCATAACCGCCGCGCAGGAAGCCCTGGAAGAAATCACAGTGATCGGCGTTACTCCTTCCCGGGACGGGGCGGGCTTGCCGGAAGAAAAAATACCCTACCGGGTACAGTCTTCGTCGGCAGAGGACATCGACCGCTCGCAGAGCCTCGATATTTCCGATTATCTCAGGCACAACCTGGCCAGCGTGACCCACAACGACGCGCAGAACAATCCCCTGCAGCCGGATATACAGTACCGCGGCTTCACCGCCTCTCCACTGCTGGGCCTGTCCCAGGGCATGTCGGTGTACCAGAACGGCGTGCGCATCAACGAACCGCTGGGGGACACGGTGAACTGGGACCTGCTGCCGGAATCGGCGATACACAGCATTGACCTGATCGGCGGCGCCAACCCCCTGTTCGGCCTGAACACGGTGGGCGGCGCGCTGTCGGTAAACATGAAGGACGGCTTCAACAGCGACGGCCACAGCGTGGAGGTCTATGGCGGTTCTTTCGAGCGTATCGTCACCTCGGCGGAAAGCGGTGGTAACAACGGTTCCATCGGTTATTACGCAAACGTGAGCTATTTCGAGGAGGACGGTTGGCGCGATGAATCGCCGTCCGATGCGATCAATCTATACGGCAGCCTCAGTTATCGCACCGACAGGACCCGCGTGAACCTGAACGCACAGCACGGCGACAGCAAACTGATCGGCAACGGCGCGATCCCCGAAGAACTGCTGGCCGATGACCGCGACGCCATCTTTACCGCCCCCGACATCACCGAGAACGACCTCATCATGGTCAGCCTGGACGGCAGCCACAACTTCAACGACAACGTGAAACTCAACGTCAACTTTTTCTACCGGGAAAATGACGGCTCTTCGTTCAACGGTGACGGCAGTGAATTCGGCCTCGAGTTCGATGATGACGGCATGTGGCTGCTGGTCGAAGAGGACGATGACGATGATGATGACAACGGCGATCACGACGACGATGACGACGACAACGGCCACGACGGTGATGATGACGATAATGGCCATGACGACGATGATGACAACGACAATGGCCACGATGACGATGATGACGACAACGGCCATGACGACGATGACGATGAAGAGCTTGAAGGCGTGGAAACTTACGGCAACGGCGACCCTTCAGACCTCGACATCATAGCCATCAACAACACCAGCAGCCGCCGGCAGGAAAGCTACGGCACGGACATCCAGTTGACGTTCCTGAACGACCTGGCGGGCATGGAAAACCAGTTGATCATGGGCTTCGCCTACTACAAGGGTGAAAGCAGGTTCCGCTCGGAAACGGAAATCGCCGGCCTCGACCCCGTCTCCCGCAGCACAGTGGGCCTGGGCACCGGCGTATTCGTTGAAGATGCCAGGACCAACCTGGAGACGGAAACGGAAACCACCAGTTTCTACTTCATGAATGCCATGACCCTGACGGAACAGCTTACCCTGGTGGTGTCCGGGCGCCTGAACAACACCTTGATCGACCTCCAGGACCTCTCCGGAGAGCGCCCGGAACTGAACGGCGAACATGACTTCTTCCGTTTCAACCCGGCAGTGGGCCTGACCTTCCAGCCCACGGACAACCTGAATGTCTACGGCAGTTACAGCGAATCGAACCGCGCCCCGACGCCCATCGAACTGGCCTGTAACGACAGCGTCTATACCCGTGCGCAGTTGTTCGCGGACGACCCGGACGACGTGGAATTCGAATGCCGCCTGCCCAATGCATTCCTGGCCGACCCGCCCCTGAACGACGTGGTGAGCAAGAGCTTTGAAGCGGGCGTGCGCGGCGACATCGGCCTGGTGGACTACCACCTGGGGTTCTTCCACACCACCAACCATGACGATATCCTGTTCCAGACCACCGGCAGGGCCACCGGCCTGTTCGCCAACGTGGACAAGACCCGCCATCTGGGTTTCGAGGGACAGTTGAACGGTTCGACCGACAACCTCAACTGGTTCATCGCCTACAGCTACCTGGAAGCGACGTTCGAGGACGAGTTCATCGCGGTTGAGAACGAGAATCACCCGCTGGGCGACGACATCGAGGTGGAGGACGGCGACCGCATACCCGGACTGCCCAAGCATACCTTGAAACTGGGCGCAGATTACCTGCTGTTGGAACGCCTGAACATCGGTTTCGACGTGGCGTACACCTCGAAGAAGGAATTGCGCGGCAACGAAGGCAACGACAGGGATGACGAGGGTTTCCTGAACCCCGTGGGCGGTTATGCCGTGGTCAACCTGCGCGCCAGCTACAACATCACTGACAACATCCAGATCTTCGGTCGTGTCACCAACCTGTTTGACGAAGACTACGAGAGCTTCGGCCTGCTGGGCGAGGAACCCGATGAAGTGGCTGTCGAAGAGTTCGAAGACTATGAAAGCCCGCGCTTTGTGGGACCCGGCGCCCCCCGCGCAGGATTTATCGGCGTCAAGCTGAGCATGTAGGGTATAACCCCCTGATTACGGGGTCAGAGTAAGAATTTCGCCAGAAATTTTACTCTGACCCCTGCACTTCGATCAGGGACGGATTTGTAATCCGCCCCTTTTTTTTGCCTCCGGTTCATCAAAACGTGTACACTTACGTCCCTTGTAAAAAGCCGGAACGCAATGATTATGGAACAGGCCTACGCAGATATCATCAGAGAAATAGACGACCTTGAACGGGCTGGATTGAAAGACACGCCAGGACGCGCTGCGGATGCCATGCGCTTCCTGACCCGCGGCTACAAGCAGAACCTGGACGAAATCATCAACGATGCACGGTTTCCCACGGAACGGAGCGAGATGGTCGTGGTCCAGGATATCGAACTCTACTCGCTGTGCGAGCACCACCTGTTGCCGTTCATCGGCAAATGCCACGTGGCCTATATCCCGAACAATTTCGTCATCGGTCTGTCCAAGGTCGCCCGCATCGTCGATATGTTTGCGCGCCGGTTGCAGAACCAGGAAGACCTCACCATGGACATCGCCCGGGCAATGAAGACTGCGACGGAAGTCGATGACGTCGGTGTCATCATCGAGGCCAAACACCTGTGCATGATGATGCGCGGGGTGGAAAAACAAAACTCCGTGATGAAGACCTCGGCGATGCTGGGCATATTCCGGTCCAACGCCAGCACCCGCGCGGAGTTGTTCTCGCTCCTGAAATCGACCTGACCGATAGATGGGGTCAGAGTAAGAATTTCGTCAGAAATTTTACTCTGACCCCTTATATCCTAGGGATGAAACACAAACTCTGAACCGTCCGAGAAGCGCTCGTAACGATAGGGAGAAATATCAAATTTTGGCGCTCTACCTGTGACCATATCCGCCAGCGCCTCGCCCGCGGCCGCGCTCATGGTCAGGCCGTAGAGCATACCGGCGCCGATGTAAAGTCCGGGGATGCTGCCGACCGGTGAAATGACCCCCAGGTTGTCGATGGTGGACATCAGGGATCCCGTGTAAACCTCGCGCACCTTGCAATTTGCAAAGGCGGGAATGTGATCCTGCATGCCGGTAACGGTCCGTTCGGTAATTCCGCTGATAGGCTCAGGTTGCAGGATACGGTTTTCCTCGAATACGGAAACCCGGTTTTCCGGCCTCTTCCGGTTGGCCTTGAGGTCCCAGAAAAAGGTGCGCGGGTTGACCACCGGCCTCATGTCCTGGTCCACGTCCGTCGGCGCGGACATGAGCTTGCGGAGGTTCTTCACTATGGACATCGTTATTGGAATCCGGCCGGCGGCGGCGCCGAACAGGTAACCACCGTCGGGCTCGCGCCGATAGTAACCGGCGGGGGTCATGCCCGCGATGGCGGGTCCCCCTGCGACAGGTTCGACACTGCACTGTTCCGCAAATATCATCATCTGCGGCAGTTCCAAACCCAGGTGTGCAGCCAGCATCGAAGACCAGACTCCGCCGGCGATGAGCACGTTGCCGGTCTTTATGCTGCCTTTTTCCGTGATGACGCCGCTGACCGCGCCGCCCTGGCGTTCGATACCCCGCACCGCGCAGGACTGCAGCAACGTTGCTCCCTTCACCCGCGCGGCCCGGGCAATGGCTGGCGCCGCCAGGCAAGGTTCGATGGCCGCGCCGTTGGCCTGGTACAGGGCGCTGTGCCAACCGCTGCCGAGGGCCGGGTCAAGGGCGCCAATCTGCCTGTCCGTCAACATGCGCGCCTCCACCCCCGGTTGGCCCTGCATGTCTTTCAGCCATGCCGCGGTAAATTCCGCCGGTTCTTCCTCCTTGTAAAGACTAATCAGGCCCGGCCCTGCATAACCGATTTCGCCATTGACCCGCTCCGGCATGGCATGCCAGAGTTCGATGGAGCGGGCAATGAGTTCCATCTTGATGGGCGACAGCAGTTCATATTCTACAAGACCGACAGCCCGCCCGGAGGCTTCGCCTGCGACTACGCCTTTCTCACACAGGACGACACTGACGCCTCTCTCCGCCAGGTTCAGCGCGGTGATACAGCCGAGCAACCCACCGCCGATGACGACCACGTCCGCTTCAGCCGGCAAGTCCCGGTCACTTTCCACGGCCTGCGCGCGCGTAACGCCCGGCACGATGCCGCAACCCGTAAATCCAATCATGTTATTGCTCCGGTTCGCAATTGTCCGGTCTGCTCGATGTCCAGTAAAATACAGGACACCCAGGTAAATTATATGGGTATCCTGTATTTTACTGTATTTTACTTGGGTGTCCTGTATCAAATACCCACATGTAACTTGGGGTATACTCAATGTGTCGATAAGATGCCGGAAGCCGGGACATTTTCCTTTCATGAAGTTTATTTATGCATTATCAGCCTTAGTTGCACTTGTATTGATCCCACCGGAAATTCCTGCCGCTTCAATTGCTGATGCCGTCACTGGCGGAAAACTTCATTTATCCCTGCGCTACCGGTTTGAACATGTAAACGATGACAGGACGGCAGGCACGGGCGCGCCGCTCAGGAACGCCGATGCTTCAACGTTAAGGACGTTTCTGGGATACGAGACCGGCGTGTTCCATGATTTCTCGGCGACTCTCGACCTGGAAAATGTCATCGAGGTGGGACTCGATGATTTTAACGACGGTTCCAACGGTAAAACCGGGTACGCCACGGTCGTAGACCCTTCAGGCACGGAACTCGACCAGGCTTTTCTCAACTATTCAGGCGTCAGCAACACGGATATCAGAGTGGGCAGGCAGTATGTCACCTACAGGAAGGCGCCGTTTCACCGGTATATCGGCACCATTCTCTGGCGCCAGAACTGGCAGACCCTTGACGCCCTCACCATGGACAGCCAAGCATTACCCGACACCCGGATACGGTATGCCTACGTCTGGAATATCAATCGCATCTTCGGCAGGGACGCGCCGGAACCATTGAGCAATTTCGACAGCGATTCCCACCTGGTGAATATTCAGTACGGCGGGTTGCCGTTCGGGAACCTCGAAGTGTACGGTTACCTGCTGGACTTCGATAACGCCCCCGGTTTCTCCACCCGGACCTTCGGGGCGCGCCTCCATGGAAAGAGAAAGCTCAGAGAGAATATCTCTGCGCTGTATACGGCAGAATACGCCACACAGACCGAGCATGCGGGCAACCCGGCGGACATCGATGCAGATTATCTTCTGGGTGAAATCGGCGCCAATTTCCGACTCAACCGGGTCATCGACAGTGTCACACTGAAATTCAGTTACGAAAGGTTAAGCGGGAAAGGCGGCGCCGACCGGTTCGTGACGATTTTAGGCACCAACCACGCCTTCCAGGGTTGGAACGACCGTTTCCTGGTGACACCCGGAGACGGGGTCGAAGACTTCATCCTTACTGCCGTGATGAAAATAAAGGGCGCGAACCTGGTTGCCGCATACCATGATATCGGTTCCGACAACATGAGCTACGATTATGGGCGCGAATTCAATCTCCTGCTGAGCAGGACCTTCAGGAAACATTACACGCTGGGGTTGAAATACGCCGCCTATGACGCCGACAAAAATACAGGGAATTTGAGCCGGAACGGCGCCAATGCAGGGATCACCAACGATGTCGACAAATTCTGGATCTGGGCCGGGTTCAAGTATTGATCCGGGGACTCCTCGCCCGGATCAGGAGTTGCCCGTATGCAGGTATTCCAGGACGACGTCTTCAGGCGGCAGGCAAATCTCATCGTCACAGGCTTGCAGCCGTATTGTAATGTCCACCCTCTTGTCGCTGAAGTCCTGCTGATCCGGTGGAGGACTTAATGTCAAAAAGATGTCGATACTGTCTTCATAAAGAGCGAGTTTCCCGTCCGCAAATGACAATTTTTTAAACCTCGGCTCAGGATAGCGGATCCGCGTCAAAGTCCGTTGGCCGCGGTTGCCGGCAAGATTAATGTCCAGTGGGATGAGGTTGTCATGTCCGGCGTTGTAAGAATTAACATACCATCCGGGTGAGATGGCAAGGCTGAGTCTGATGTCGTGATTATCCCCGATGTCCTGTGCCGTCAACCTGATCTGCCCACGGGCTGCATACTCCGTGGGGCCCGCGGCATGGTTTGACAACTCATCGACGGCAGCCATGAAATAGGGACAGGAAGCGGGGTCTTTATCCATGGCCCCGGAAAAAGACTGGATTAACCGGACGGCAAGGTTTTTATATTCCCAGTCCATGACACGGTTCGACAGGCTGACCAGGACATGCAGCGCGGCGGAATTTCCGGAAGGAATATCACCGTCGCGAAATTGTTTCGGCGTAACGAACAGCGTGTCCCCGTCTTCGCTCATATAAAAGCCGCCGGCGTCAGGGTCCCAGAACCTGCCGATCATGGTCCCGGTTATTTCAACGGCTTTGTTCAACCAGGATTGTTCTCCCGTGGCGTCATACAGCGCCATCAATCCCTCGGCGAAATACGCATAGTCATCCTGGGTCGCTTTGCTTGAAGACCGGCCGTCGTAACGGATACGCAGCAAAGCGCCGTCATTCATGCGTTGATATTCCCACAGGAAGTCGGCGGCCCGTATCGCGGCATCCAGGAATCCCCGACGGCCAAGTACCTGTGCGGACCCGGCCAGCGCGGATATCGCCATGCCGTTCCAGGCCACCAACACCTTTTTATCTACCAGCGGATGCGCCCGTTTCATTCTCTCCAGGCGGAGTTTTTCACGGATGCCGTCCAGTCTCGAAGTTAATTCCTGCTCATTGACATCCAGGGTTTGCGCGACAGCGGACAACTCTTCGGGCATATACAGAATATTTCTGCCATTAAAGTTTCCCTGTTCGGTAACGCCAAAAACCGATTGCGCCAACACCGCATCTTCGCCCGGGAGGGAATGGCGAATCTCATCAAGGGTCCATACGTAATAACGCCCTTCCTCCCCATCGCTCTCCGCATCGACAGCCGAATAAAAGCCGCCTTCCGGGGATCTCATATCGCGTAAAATATAGTCCAGTGTCTGCTCCGCGATACGTGCAAAAATGCGGTTTCCCGTGTACCGGTAAGCGGCCAGGTAAACCCCGGCCATATTGGCCTGGTGGTACAGCATCTTTTCAAAATGCGGCACCAGCCAGTATGGGTCGGTTGAATAACGGTGAAATCCGCCGGCTACCTGGTCATACAAACCGCTATGGGCAATCCTCGTCAGGGCGCTCTCTGCGGCGCCAATGGTTTCCGCATCCATGTTCCGGTAGCCGTGCTGCAACAACAACAGCATGGAAGCCTCGTGGGTAAACCTGGGCCCACCACCGTATTCTCCCCACCGTTCATTGTAGCCATTCAAAATCCCGGAAACGGCAGCCTGCACGAGTTCCGGACCAATAGCCGCCACTGCCCCGCGGGTTTGCATGTAATCCTTTACTGCATCCGCCAACTCTGCCGCCAGCATCTTCAATTCATCCTGCTCCGCTCCCCACAACCCGTTGAGCTGCCTGAGCAATTCCAGGAACTCTTCCGGCGGGTAATAAGAGCCTGAATAAAAAGGTTTTCCATCCTGCGTCAGAAAACTGGACAGGGGCCAGCCCCCCTGCCCTTTTGTCAGCAGTAACGCGGTCATGTAAATCTCGTCGACGTCCGGCCGCCTTTCCCGGTCCACTTTAACGGGAATAAAATGCTCGTTCAGGTACCGGGCAATTCCGATATCCTCAAAACTCTCCCGTTTCATTACGTGACACCAGTGGCAGGTGGAATAACCAATCGACAAAAACACCGGCTTGTTTTCCGTTTCCGCCCGCCTGAATGCTTCGGTCCCCCAGGCGTGCCAGTCCACAGGGTTATGCGCATGCTGTAACAGGTATGGGGAATCTTCCAGGATTAACCGGTTTGTAAACAGCGGCCGGCCGTCCCGGTCCTTGTTCCTTGTCCTGGGCAGGTAGTCCTTGCCTCTATCCTTGAGCGCCTGTTGCAGTTCAGACTGCAGTTGCGGGGAACAGGCTGAAGTGCCCGGCAGGCAGTCACTCGCCAGCGCCGGGTTCAGGCAGACCGCCAATATATAAATGATGGACCGGCGTACACCTCTCAAGCTGAATACCATTGCCGGGTCAGGGAATTTCAGAAGACGAATCCCGGGTTTCGTGATAAAGCGAGGTGATGTTCACGGCTTTCGGCTCGACTATGCATGCCTCCCTGCACAGTCCGCAGCCTGTGCAGGTTTCAGGGTCAATCTCAGGCTTTTCCATCTTCCAGGTCATCGCGCCGGGGACGGGGCAAGCCGGTTTGCAGGCGCCGCATTCAGGCCCCTGGTAAGGCAGGCAACTCGAGGTATTGATTTCAGCGCGCGCCAGTCTCGGTAACGGCGGCGCCTCCGCGTCTTCATCCGGGACGGAAAAAAGGAGAGCGTCGGGTTCACAGGCGCTGACACACGGCCAGTCATTACAGAGATGGCAGCCCTTGTTCAATATATCCATTGCCGGCGTACCCACGACCTGTGCGCCAAGCCGTGACGGCAGTTTAAAAATGACATCGTGCGGGCATGCCTCTATGCACTTGTCACAACGGGTGCAGGCAAGCAGGAATTCCAGTTCAGGCAGGGCATAGGGAGGCCGAATCCAGTGCCTGGCCCGTTGTGATGCGGCTTCATCCGCAAGCTTGACGGCGGTTCCGGCCACTTTCTGCAAACCCAGTTTAAAAAAATTACGCCTGTCCATAACGATCAGAATCTCATCAGCATGGGTTGCATCAACAACCAGAGATGCAATCCCGTTACCAGGATTGCAAACGAAATCATGGGAGACAAGCGCCAGCCTGCCTCAGGCATCAACGCATTCCCGCGATGCTGAATCACCTTCATGCTTATCCAGAAACCGAAGGCAATCAGTCCTGCCTGCAACGCGAACAGGATATCCTGCGAGAACAATATCTCCTGGTGCCTGCTGTGTTTCTCCATCATGCTTAAAGGCTGTGCGTTCAACCCGAAAGGATTGAGCAACAATGTGCTGAAACCTGAACTTTCCCTGAGCAGGTGATTCAGGTTGTGCGCCAGGTGATAACTGAATGCCAGCGGAAGTGAGACAAAGACAAACCGGGAAAACAGTTTTTTGAAATCCATATCATGCAGGCTGATTTTTTGCGTCAGCCGGGTAAAAAAAGCATATGCCAATGCCACAACCAACAGGTTGGAAAACAGCAATATTGAAAAACTCAACAGCAACCTTCCTGAATCGTCCACCAGGGAAGCCACAGACAGCAGCCACCCCTCAAAAAACGGCGCCATGGAGATTCCGTGGAACTGCGTTAACGCCAGCAGGCCCAGCATGAACCACGCCTCGTCCCAGTGCGGCCGGGCATCCTGGATGGCTTCCCTGCTGGGCGCGCGCAGGCGCCAGGCTACATTTTTGTCCGGGCAACTCCTGCTGCAATTACCGCAGGAGGTACAATAGGTATTCTGTTTCAGCCTCCCCATCACCAGGTGAGTCGGGCAGGGTTCGACGGTTTCCGAACCGTAATAACATTCCAGTGTTTTGCATCCGGCACAGATATCCGTATTGACGGGCCGGAGTTCAACAGGCGCAAGCTGTGAATAAAACCCGATGGTCCTGCCGACAGGGCAAAAATATCTGCAAAAGGCCTTGCCTTCGTAGACGGCCAGGGAGACCGTGGCCATCAGGACCATTGCCAGGGCAAGTATGGCCGTCATATACGGGCTCGAAGTGACGCCGACACCCAGTTCAAGCCATGTCAGGACGATAAACAATACCAGGGCCGGCCAGACGCTGCGGAACCTGCGCGCCACCCTGAGATTAAGGCTGTTATTGGGATGCGCCCGGCGCCACGAGCGGCGCCGGACCAGCCAGGTGGCCATGGCATCCCATGGGCAGACGGCGCACCAGGCAGAGCCGAGAAAAAATATGGAAATAATCAGGCCCGTCCACCAGATATTCCAGGTCAAAACCGTTGCAATATTTCTTTCCGGGATTTGGGAACCGGACAAGCCGGCGGCAATGATCAGCATAAACAGGCATACCGCGGCAATTTTCAATAACAATAACAGGACGGGCGTTCCGGTCACGCCGCGCACGAATGCGCCCAGAACAGGTATGTTTGCCAGGCTGATCGTTTTTGCCGTGCCGCGGGGGACAGGGTTCCTCAACAGCACGTTAGCGCTCAGGACGAGCATGAAAACGCATGTCGCCAGGACCCAGGCGAAAGGAAGCCCCGGATGGGTCATCGTCATCCTGCCCTGTCCTGGCGCCCGCTTCTTATTTTATCGCTTACCAGGCGCTTGCGCTGGACAAGATTGACAGTTATCAGGGCGAGCATGATGGCAGCGACAGTCAGCCCGAGCGGCCCCCACCGGGCAGGTTCGCCAATCTGTAACGGAAAATCAATCCGGTAGGGTTCTCCACCCGCTTCAAATTCGGCGCGGACAATAAAATTCCCGGCCTCGCGGAATTCGAAACCCTGCCGGAATACGTTGTCATCCGGGAGTTGTACGCCCAGGAGTTCCTCGTCATCGTTGAACAGGCTGTCATCCCGGACCTTGAATGCCACTTCTCCGTCAAAGGGCGCGCCATTGTCGATGCGTGAGGCGTACAGGTTTACCCTGCCCGGCTGATTGGGACTGGGGAAAGCGGGAAACACCATATAGGTAACATAATAATCGCCAATCTGTGTTTCCACCTGCATACTGGGTGGCGTGGTCGAGTCTTCATTCAGGCTGTACGAGGGTCTGCCGAGCACATGATGCGCGTGGGCGGGAGCGGAGCAAACAACCATCAAAACAACCAGGCAAAAACCGGTCTTCATAAGACTCAGAGACTGTTACGCCCCCGGACGTATTTCCTGTTCACGGTAATGCCTGCCGAGATGGCCTGGTCCCTGGTAGGTAATATCCTTGATATCAACTTTGAATTCGAGCGCATCCGTAGGACAGACCGCGATACAGGCCGTGCAGTTATTGCATTCCTGGCCAAAACCGTCGCGCATGGGGTCGAGTTCAAATTCACAGATCGCCGTGCATTTGGCGCAGTCATTGCAGGTTTCCACCTTTCGTTGAATCCGCAACACCCGGTAACGTCCCAGCAATGAATACAGTGCGCCTCCCGGACAAACGTAACGGCAGAATCCGCGCCGCGCCACCAGCAAGTCAAACAGCAGGGTCAACACGAAAAATACCGCCCCGGCGCCAAACCCTCCCAGGGCGATCGCGTAATAAATCTCGCGCCCGATGACGGCAGGGGGGTAGATGGCCGCGAACAATACCGAACCGGTGATCATCGATAATATGACACCGATACCCAGCACCAGGTATTTCAGGCGCCGGTCAAAATGGCGGTTGCCCACAGGCAGTCCCACACGGTGCAACCAGGCGGCCAGGTTGGTATTGAGTTCATACAGCAAAGTGGCAGGACAGATCCAGCCACAGAAGATCCGGCCGAAAACGAGCGTGACAATCACGGGGATGAGCGCGGCAAGCAAAAAAGGCGGATAGATCTCCAGGCCGGCAGAGACCTGGCCGACCACGGCCAGCGGGTCGCTGACTTTCAAACCAAATACGGTCGCAGACCAGGTCGTGCCTTTGACCGCGTCAAGATCGTG
Organism: Gammaproteobacteria bacterium; assembly: GCA_965220815.1. Classification (GTDB taxonomy): domain Bacteria; phylum Pseudomonadota; class Gammaproteobacteria; order Eutrophobiales; family Eutrophobiaceae; genus JAAXHV01. The sequence goes on along the minus strand of OZ244846.1, from coordinate 2,683,026 downwards.
TTCCGGGTCGCTGACAAACGGGTCGGTCAGCGTCTCCATGACGTCATAGAACTCCTTCTCCGAAGGCGTGAGCAGGTCATAGGCATGAGCGGCCACATAAGCCTGGTAAACGCTGATGCAGGGCAACAGGATCAGTACCAGGAATACGGCAGTCAGGCTGGCCCAGCGCAGTTTGTTCAGGTGGCGTATATGAGGTGTCATGGAACTTGACCGGCAGATACCTGATCTCAGGGAGACCTCATATACTGTGTTTTGGAATCACCCGGATTGCCTGCGGTATCTGGATGCAGGAACGCTCACACAGACCGCAACCGACACAGGCGTCCTGCACATGGGGTTGTTCCATCCATCCCACCGTAATCGCGATATCCGGTAACGGGCAGGCCCGGTAACAGACACCGCATGATTTTCCCTGGTAGGACAGGCACAGGCTTTCATTGACGCGGGCCTTGCCCATGTTGACGAAATCCAGGATGGTTTCCGCTTCACGCTGCAGGGATTGAATGGCCCCGGTCGGACACACATCACCGCATTTCATACACAGGATACAGGCCTTTTCACGCGGCGTAATATATGGGGTGCCGTAAGATTTAAAGCCGTTTTCAGTGCCGAAAAATTTTATGCACCGGTTCGGACAGGCCTCGCCGCACTGGCCGCAACGGATACAACGGCTGGCAAATTCAGCTTCATCCAGGGAACCGGGCGGGCGCAAGTAACGAATTCCCGTCTTTTGAGAAACCCGTGCCTCCACAGCGGGCGCAGCAGCCATGGCGGTTGCTGTGGAAATCAGGTCCTGTAAAAATTTCCTGCGTTTCATAGATGTTACTCTACGACAAAAGGGTAACGTAATCCGTTACCCTTTTGTCGAATCCCGGCTGGAACATCGGCCGCTACTACACTTTTTCAATCCTGCAAGCAAGTTTTTTGAAATCCACCTGGCCCGACACCAGGTCCCAGACGCGGCTGGCCGTATTATTAACCAACCACTTGTTCTTTTCGGGGTCGGCGCTGTCTGCAACCGACAGGTTCCAGGGGCTGAACATATATCCACGCGGTACCGAATTGCGCGCAGGTTTTACCAGGCTGTTGGTCCCCACCTGCGCCCTGGCCTCGTAGTTGCCGCGCCGGGTAATGAGCCGTACTTTATCGCCATCTGCTATGCCCAATGTCTTTGCGTCATCCGGGTGCATTTCCACGTACATTTCCGGCACCAGGCGGCGGGTGGTCGCGCTGCGATTGGACTTGGCGGTATGAAAGTGTTCATACACTACGCCCAGGCCGAGCCAGTAAGGGAATTTGTCCGCGGGGACGTCCTGCCATTTATCCCCGCGGAATTCCTCATCGGGGAGATCCGGGGTCAGCCCCTTATCGCGGGCCTCTTCGAGCAGGCCGATATTATCGATGGTATACACACCTTCCTTGCTGCCGAATTCCATCAGTTTGTCCGTGATACGTTTGCGGTCGCGGTAATCCTGTTCACATAACTTGAAGTGCACCTTGCCGTCTTTTGTCCGGAAATAACCGTACGGCCGGCTCTTCCAGTCACCTTCCTGCAACATGTAGCGGCGTTTGGTGCCGCCGTCTTTGGCAATGGCGTAAGTGGGGGCCGGCCACTGGATACCGCGCAGCTTGCGTATCTGCTCATACGGGCTGATATTATCCACTTTCTCCACTTCGAGTATGCCCGTCAGGTCGGTATCCGTCCCGGCAGACGCCTCGATGACATCCCGGAATATCTCCTCGGCGTCATAGGTGCCGTCTTCACGTTTCCGGTAGGGGAATATCGTATCCGCATCAAGCCCCATCAGGTGCGCCACTTCCTTGCCCTTGTCGATCACCATGTCCATATCAGGGTGACACCCGGGAGGCGGTTCGGCAGCCTTGTCACAGATGTTGATGCGGCGTTCCGAACTGATATAAACACCTGTCACCTCGCCCCAGGTCGCCGCGGGAAAGATGACGTCCGCATAGAGGTTGTTGGGGGCATGGCGGTAGATCTCCTGCACCACGTTGAACGTTTTCATCAGCGCCGGGCGGATCAGGTTTTGCTGGTCCGGCAAGTCGATATGCGTCGCATACACCAGGAACATCGCCTTGACCTCGTCCTTCAGGGCGCGTTCCATCATGCCCACGGCATAGCCCGGGTTCTCCGATTTGAGCGCGCGTTCCAGGTTCTGTTCAGGGACGCGCCAGGACTTTGCCATGTGCGCAAGATGTTTCAGATTGGATAACGGTTCGTTAAACGGCAACCGTCCCGTCAGGCCGCCGGTAAAGCGTTCGCCCATCGCATTCGGTTGCCCCGTCATCGAAAACGGGCCACAACCCGGTTTCGCCAGGTTGCCCGTCAAGGCCAGCAGGTTGATGATGGAGATGACGTTGTGCTGGCCGTGGATATGCTGGTTGTAACCGATCCCCCACATGATGATCACGCCGCCGTAACCGGCGTCGTGGGTCTCTTTGCTGCGTTCCAGGCGCTTGCGCGTTGCATCCGCAAACATGCCGGCCACGCGGCGTATCAGTTCAGGCGTGACTTCTTCGGAACCCATGCGGTCCTGCACCTGTTCCGGACTGTAATGCTGCATGATACCGCCGACATATTCCTGCCAGCCGGTAGCGTGCTCTTTTATGAACTCCCAGTCGATAACATCATCGTGTTCCTTGATCAGGACATGGGCAAGCGCGTTCAGAAAACTGATATCGCCGTTGAGAACCGGAACGTGTACAGAGTTGTCCGGGTTGATATCCTCGTAGCCCATGGTTGTGCCGGTGCGGCGAGGGTCCACCACGACGGTCGGGATATCCTTTTTCTTTTTGTGGTCTGCCGCGCGCCAGAAGATAATCGGGTGCGATTCACGGGCGTTATGGCCGAAATGCATGATCATGTCGCTGAGTTCGATGTCCTCGTAGGCCAGCGGCGGCGTATCGGACCCCAGCGAGGCAAAATAGCCCGTTACCGCCGAGGTCATGCACATCCTGGCATTCGCTTCAATGGTATTGGAACCAAGAACGCCCTTCATGAACAGGTTTTCAAGATACTGGCCTTCCATCGTCAGTTGGCCCGAGCCGTACAGGGCTATGGAATTTCCCGAATATTTCTTTGCATAATTTGCGACCTTGTGCGCCACCATTTCCGATGCCTGTACATACGGCACGCGCACGAAGTGTTCCTCGTCGAAAGAACCTTTTGTGCTGCTTATATAGTCCAGGTCTCCATGACCGGGTTTACTCCATTCCTCCCAGACGTCCTTGCGCACGTAGGGGTCGCCTTCCATGCGATCGATATACATGGGTTCCGCAGCCGTCAGTCCCTTGATGCATTGCAGGCCGTAGTTTGTCGGGTGATCCTTGTCCGGCCGCATGGAAACGATCTTGCCGTTCTCCGTTTGTATGATCGTGCCGCAACCGACGCCGCAATAAGGGCATTGCGCCAGGGCAGTGCCGCGCGTGGCGCCGCCGGCGGGAGCGGGCGCCGCTTCCAGTTCCGGGTTGTTGCCTACAAACAAACTCGCGCCCGCCGCTGAACCGGTAATGAACGCACCGCTTTTCAGGAAATCCCGTCTGCTTGCTTTAAATCGTTTCATGGCATTCTCCTATTGATTTTGTTTTTGCAGTTCGCGCAGGTAAACAATGACGTCGTCGATCTCCTGGTCGGTGAGGTTCGCCAACCCTGCAGGGCCCGAGAACCCCAGCATCCGGGTATTGGAACGGCCGTACTTGATCGTGTTACGGATAAATCCGTCGGATGCCATGTTAAGAAAACCGGCCTTGCCGATTGCAGTACCGGTGCCGCCCGCGATATAACCGTCACCGTGAGGACCGTGGCAAGTGGCGCAGATGCCGTCGAACAGGCGCTTCCCTGCCCTCGGATCTCCCCGGGCTTCTGGCTGGCTGTCAATTTCAGCAGAACGGTCGGGCAAAGCCGCATGGGCCCTGAGGTAGACGCCTATAGCCCGGATCCCGTCCTCTCCAAGGTGGGTAAACGGGGGCATACCCGTACCCAGGCGTCCGTCGCGAATCGTCCCCAGCAGAAACTCGTCCGATACGCTGGACAAAAATTCGGGGTTGGTCAGGGAAGGCGCAAATCCCGGCTTTCCGATGGCATCTGCCTGGTGGCAGAATATGCAGTTCATCTCGTATAAGTCCTGGCCCTGCGCAATCACCAGGGAATCGTCGGATATGGCGGAGGTTGGAACCAACAGGCAAAGCAATACCGCATACATCGTTCCAAAATTAATTTGACTGATGTTTTTCACTTAGTTATCCCCTTCGCTCGAGCTCTCCTTCAGTGTGCCGTAAGCGTGGTCGCGCCAATGCGTATCCCTGTTGAAATGATGGCAAAGCCAGGGCTGAAAGTCAATGTTAATACGCACCTGTTACAGGGTAGTTTAAATAGTAAATCAGGACACCCATTAATATTTACTACCTGTTGAGAAGCAGACCGGGAATTACACGCCTTTGGAATATAATCTGCAGTTATCACCTTACAGCGGCAATCTTATAGAATAACATCCCTTCGTAGTGTAGGATGATAGATTCAGGATATACCGCATACGGGATACTGCAATTGACAGGACACTATTGATGATAAACATTCAGGAACTGTAATGAGTGAGAAAATATTTGTGCGCGCCGAATGGGGCGAACTGAAGGAATGTATCTACGGCTCATCACACGAATTCATCTTCCCCAAGTGGAACGTGGATTCGGACTTACGCCCGGTTGGTGAATTCAGGCAGATGTGGCAATCCAACCCGGGGCGAAGCCTTGAGGACGTCAATCCCGATTATTTCAGGAACTGGAAGGCGCAGATAGACGGGGTGGCCGGTTTTCTTGAAAATTCCGGCATAAAGGTCCATCGCGGCGCATTGATCAGTGAAGCGAACCGCAGGTTTCCCGATGGCGATAACTGGGGGTCGCCCACCGGCTGGCACCGTGACGGTTTCGTGACCATAGGCAGCAATGTCATCGAACTGGCGCCCCGTACGATGTTTCATCGCCGGCAGCGGTTTGCAACACGGCATATCCTGGTGCAGGCCATGGAGCGCGGCGCCAGGTACTTTGCCCAGCCTGACTGCGGCGCCGACCAGAGTGTTGATGCGCCGGGATGGGGCTACCTGGAAGGCGGCGATGTTTTTGTCCTTGATAAAAAGATCCTGGTCGGCCATTCCGGGCATTGCAGCAACCCGGAAGGCGCCCGCTGGCTGCAACATGTGCTGGGCGAGGAGTACAGCGTGGAAACGGTTGATGTTGACCCCTCCTGCTTCCAGCACCTGGATTGTGTGCTTTGCACTCCCCGTGAAGGAGTTGCCATTGCCTGCACCGAAGCTTTTCCCGGCGGGTTGCCCTCGTATATAAGCGACTGGGACATTATAGATGTCAGCAAGCAATACTGTAACGACGCCCTCGGCACGAATCACCTGGTCATTAACGATCAGACCGTGGTTGTGCCCGCGGAAGAAGAACATGACTGGATGGAGAAGGAACTGAAAAAACGCAGGTTTGAGGTTGTTCGTCTCCCATACGGCTATGTATATCGTTGTGGAGGCTCTTTTCGTTGCGCACACCAACCCCTGGTTCGCCTGTGAGCCATGAACGGCATGAATTCCATCAGGATAAATGAGGACAGGCTGTGGAGCAGCATCACGGAGATGGGCCGCCACGGCGCATTGCCCGGGGGCGGCTGCTGCCGGCTGGCCCTCACCAGGGAGGACAAGATGGGACGGGACCTGTTTGTTCGGTGGGCAAAGGAAGCCGGATGTGCGGTATCGGTCGACCAGGTCGGAAACGTCTATGCCAGGCGCGGCGGACAGGACCCCGATTTACCGGCGGTTGCAACCGGCAGTCACCTGGATACCCAGCCCCATGGCGGCAGGTTCGACGGGATTTATGGCGTGCTGGCAGGCCTGGAAGTCGTTCGCACGCTGAACGACAACAATGTCAGGACGCAAAAACCGGTTGACGTGATTGTCTGGACCAACGAGGAAGCGGCCCGTTTCCCGCCCCCGCTGACGGGCTCGCAGGTATTTGCCGGGAAACTGAAAACAGAAGATGTCCACCGCACCCTCACCAGTGACGGTGCGACGGTGAAAGACGATCTCATGGACATCGGGTATTACGGCAGTGAAATACCCGGTTCCAGGAAGCTGGATGCGTTTATAGAAGCGCACATCGAGCAAGGCCCCGTGCTGGAAAAAGAGGTAAAAACGATAGGCGTCGTGGATTGCGTGCAGGGGGCTTTTGCCGCTGAAGTGACGCTTACCGGCGAGGACGGTCATGCCGGTACGGTTCAATTGGATATGCGGCGGGATGCCTGCCTGGGCGCGGCCGAGATGATTGTCTGGTTAAACAGGCTGGCTACGGACACGGATGATCTGGCGAAAATGACCGTCGGCACTCTCAAAATCAACCCGAACTCCCTCAGCACCATACCCGGCCGGTCGTATTTTACGATCGATTGCCGGCATCCTGACCGGGCAACCCTGGAGTCATTACGGGCCAGGGTGGAGAGCGGGCTGGCCGAAATAGCCGCCAGGCGGGCCCTCGGATTCGAATTCAGGATTATGCTGAAGAAACAACCGGTTAAATTCGACCAGAATATCGTATCAATCGTCGAACAAGCCACAAAAAACCTCGCATATCCTTATAAACGGATGTTGAGCGGGGCCGGGCACGATGCCATGAACATAGCTGAACTGGCGCCCACGGCAATGATATTCATCCCCTGTGAAAAAGGCATCAGCCACAATGAGGCTGAATCGGCGTCGCTATCGGACTCGGCTGCCGGCGCCAATGTATTGTTTCATGCCATGACGGAACTCGCCGGAGTGGTCTGAATTCCGTCAGACGGTCCCACCCTGATCAGTGCCGCTCTGCAAGCAGGCCAATCGCCAGGTTAATCATTATGTCGTTCAGGTTCTCAAGTTCCTGCCTGTGTTGCAGGAGACACGCCATGATGCTCCCCAGCAGGACTGTCAGGAACACAAACGGGTCCATCTTCCTGAACCTGCCCGCATCATGACCGCGAATAACAATTTTGTTCAGCCTGTCATAAAGCGGCTGTAACAACGATGGGACCAGGACAGATTCCGGCGGTCCCAATACAGCATTGACGGACGGCAATCCACCAGGGGTGGAAAAATCCCGCGCCAGCAGGCGCGCATACGCTTTATGTTTAACCAGGAAATTCACCAGTTCGTCTACGCCTTTGCTTATTGTTACAACCGGGTCGGGGTTATCATCATCCTGAAACTGGTGCGAGAGCTGGATAAATGCACGTTCGGCGACGGCTGTCAGGATACCGTCTCTCCCCTTGAAATGCGTATACAGTGATGGACGTTGAATACCCAGTTTTTTGGCAATTTCATCCAGCACAAGTCCATCTATTCCCTGTTTCGCTATCATTTTCTCGGCTTCATCCACGATCAAGTCGCGGGTTCTGGCCTTCAGATGTCTTTTCTTCTTGCGTCTTATTGTCATTGCTCTATTTAATTCCAGTCGTACGATCTACATTTTCAGCAGCAGTTTGCCCGATACCGTTCTGCTTTCCATTTTCTCATGCATTTCCCGGCATTTCTCCAGGGGGAAAACCGCGGCAATGGGTAGATCAAGTTTACCCTCGGCAAAGGTAGCCGTTATATATTCCACACCTTTTCGCCAGGCTGCCGGGTTTTGCATGGCATGTATGGTTTCGAAACCTGCAAACGAAGTCGAGCGTTCATACAATTTATCCCGAAGGTTCTCGACCGGCCAACCTTCGGCTTCACCGATGTTAACAAGATGGCCATAGTGACGGAGCGCATCCAGGCTGCGATAACCGGTTTGTCCTCCCAGGGAATCGATAACCAGGTCGACACCCCGGCCATCAGTGAAATCAAGGGCTGCCTTGACAAAATCCTCCTTACTTCGATTAATAACGCGCGCCGCACCGAATGCCAGCGCCTGTTCACCCTTTCTGTCCGAACTGACTGTACCGATTACCCGGGCGCCCATCCGTGCGGCCATCTGGGTGGTCATCAACCCCACGCCACCGCCGATGGCATGGATCAACAACGTTTCCCCCTCTTTTAACGAATACGCAGAATTCAACAAATGATAGGCAGTCAGGGAAACGATTGGAAAAACAGCGCCCAGGGTATCCGGGATGGCTTCCGGAAGCGGTATGATCAAGTCAGGATGCGCGACACATAGTTCAGCGTAGCCGCCGCCTGGCAGGATTGCGGCAACGCGTTGACCTTCAGTGAGCCCTTTCACACCCTCACCACACTTCCTGATCGTCCCGCAGACCTCGTTACCAAGTATCATCGGATAGGTCAGGGACTTGTCGGGATATACCCCTCTGCGTTTCTGCGTATCCATCCAGTTACAACTGGCATAGCGGACATCGATCAGGACCTCACCGGGTCCGGCCACAGGCTCCGGTACCCGGGTTAATTCCAGTTGCGATACGTCACCGGGCTGTTTTACGACAATTGCGCGCATGTTTGGTTGTTCTCCATTTCTTTCTAATTGGCTGTAAGGTTACTGTCTGCTTCAGTATTTGTCTTTGATGCCATGATGTGATGTGTAAGCGGATAAGCCAGCATGATCAAGGCAGCGATGACAAAGAGTATGGCCGGGGCAACGTCGGTTGCTATTCTTATACCCATCAGAGCATCAGATGTCTGTTCTACTATTTCTTTACCTGCGGATTCGAGATAGCCGAAGATGCTCAGGATAGCACCGGCAGCCAGGCTACCCAGGGCAAAGCCTGTCTTTTCAAAAGCTATCATGCCCCCCGAAAAAATTCCCCCCCGTTCCATCCCGGAAAGCCATCGATCCCACTGGATAACATCCGGCAATATGGACCAGGCGACGACTTGCGTACCTCCAAATCCCAGACCGAAGATCGCACAGAATAACCAGACCTGGGGAATGGGAGATTGAGCATCTACCAGGAACAGACACAAGGAACCTGTTGCCATCATTCCCAGGGCTACGATGAAACAGCTTCTTTTCTCAACCGTCTTAGTGACGATTGTCCACAGTGGAATGGCCAGAATTGCAGGGACCAGAATAAAAAACCAGATAACGGAGAGAGCCTCGGGACGTTCCAGCGTATAGCGGGCAAAGTACGGTACGGTTCCGGTGAAGCACCCCATGCCTGTTACATAGATGACAAAACTTACCATAAATATATTGAACGGACGATTGTTCAGGGCTACCTTGATTTGCTGCTTGACGGGAATGGTGTGAACGTCCCGACCGGCAAATCGCGCCCTGGCTGTGCCGAGGAAAGCCGCGACAAAAGCACCCCCGCAGATTACGGCGGCAACAAATGACATTAATGCATAGCCTTTCTCTCCACCACCTGCACTGATTACAATCCATGGCGCGATTACACCTCCAATCAGCCCGCCTGAAAGGGAAAAAAAGGCGCGGGTAGACATGAGCTTGGTACGCTGATAATTATCATCCGTCATCTCTGCGGGCATGGCGTAGTAGGGCACCATGAATATGGTGACACCGGTTTGAACAATGATAAACATCCCTACGACGTATGCGAGGCGGGCATACATGGATTCGTATAACGGCGCAGAGAAGAGAAAGGCAAGGGATACTGCTACCGTGACTCCTCCCAGTAACAGATAAGGACGCCGCCGGCCCCAGCGAGTTTGCGTACGATCACTGATGATACCCATGATGGGGTCCGTGATGATGTCAAATATGCGTGACCCGAACAAAGCCAGGCCTGCCAGCGCAGCCGGAATGGCCAGTATATCCGTCATGTAGACGAGTAGGAAAAGAATGGGTACCTGGACAATCAGGCCCGTTCCCAACCCGGCAATTCCGAAGCCAAGATAAGGAGGTGCTTCTTTCATCTTATTGTGATTTGACGTATTCACCAGCAGGAATTTACTATCCGACAATTTTTGTGTATGCTACACTATGTAGGGTAATATTTAAAAGATCTGATTTGACCTGTACGAAGCGGTAACAAGGAAATATACAGGAAGTTACTATTGGTATTCAGACTGACTTTATGTTGGGGGACAATCATGAACTATCCGGTTTACATGCTTGAAAGAACTTTTCTGGCTCTATTTCTGTTGAATTCATTCCTCCCTGTCAATGCCCAGGGTGTATTGGAGGAAATTGTCGTTACGGCACAAAAACGTGAACAGAATTTACAGGATGTTCCCGTTGCAATAACCGCGATTTCCGGCGACGCCATTAAGCAACTGGGTTTTCAGGAACCTCACGATATATTTACCCAGGCGCCGAATGTGATGTATAACGACGAAGGTACTATCCCGCAATTCAACGTGCGCGGCATCCAGTTATTCGATTTCGGTGACGGAAATGAGCCGCCCGTCGGGTTCTATGTCGACGAGATATATTTCGGGACCATGGCCGGTCAGACAGCGGGGTTGTTTGATTTGGAACGGGTTGAAATACTGCGCGGACCGCAAGGCACGTTATACGGCAGGAATACTACGGGCGGGTTGGTCCATTTCATATCGCGCAAACCTTCCGAGCAATTTGAAGCCTCTGCATCCTTCCAGTACGGTTCATATGATCAACTGATCTTTGAAGGCGGGGTTGGAGGCCCGATCAGTGATCGTGTAAGGGCCCGTGTCGCGTTTAAATATCACGAAGATGACGGGTGGCAGGACAATGATTTTACCGGGACCGATTTTGCCGTAACGGACAGCCTGGCCGGCAGAGCGATGCTCGATATCGACCTGACGGACAATTTCAATGTGTTGTTCAATATTCATGGCGGGGATATCGATAATGTGACCCAGGGTTATGGCATGATGGGCTTGCTTGACCCGGTTACGTTTGGTCCCTGCTCTACCGATGCGGCAAGGGCAGGAAATTGCGTCAATGCAGTAGGACTGCCGTCAACCCTGGATTTGAAAAAATCAAATACGGAATTATCGACACTTATCGAAGATATCGATACTGCCGGCGGATACATCAAACTCACCTGGAATATCGGGGAAATGGAACTGGTCTCCATTACCGGTTATGAGACCGTCGAAAAATACTTTGAAGAGGATGCGGATGCATCCACTGCGCCGGTCACTTCCAACCTGAGTATTGTGACAGGCGGCGCCGTGCCCCTGGAAATACCCGCATTTCTTGCAAAATACACAGTAGACTCTGAACAGGTTACCCAGGAAGTCCGGCTTTCCGGCAGCACGGAGAAAACAGATTGGGTGGCAGGCTTTTTTTATTACTATGACGACAAGGATCAACTGGACTTCAATAACCCGCAGGTTACGGCTGCTCTTGGGGGAACGCTGGGACTGGACAATGAGTCATTACTGGAATCCGAGTCCTGGGCCGTGTTTGCCCAGGGTGATTATAATTTGACGGACCAATGGGGCATAACTGCCGGAATTCGTTACACGGAAGAGACGAAGGACCTGGTCATTACAAACGATAGGCAGAACCCGGCATTTACTGACAGCGAAGATATAGATACCAGCAAAGTGACGTTTAAGGGAGGGCTCAACTGGAGGCCGAATGAAGACACGCTGGTTTATGCAAGTGTGTCCCGGGGCTTCAAAAGCGGCGCATTCAAAACCACGTTCGCTACCCCGGGACTGGCCGCGCCGACTGCTGAAGAAGAGTTGACCAATTATGAGCTTGGTCTCAAGACTGAATTTGCAGATGGCCGCATGCGCTTGAATGCTGCGTTGTTTTACAGTGACTATGAAGATTTTCAGGTTCAAACCGTTACAACGGTTAATGGTGTTCCGGGATCGGTGCTGGCAAATGCCGGTGATGTCGAGATTACAGGGTTTGAGGTTGAGACCGTAATCGCTCCGACGGAATACCTCGAATTGATGCTTGGGGCCGGTTGGATTGACGGCGAGGTGGATTCAGAGAATCCGTTGTTCGATAATAATGAACTTGCTCTTGCGCCTGAAATTTCCCTGAATGGATTGGGGACCCTGACATTGCCGTTTGATCTGAACGGCGGGAATATTAAACTGAGTTCGAGTTTCTCCTATTTTGACAAGCACTTTATCCTGCCGGAAAACCAGGATACGATTGTTCAGGACAGCTATGTGCTCTGGAATGCAAGAGTCCGGTTTGCAGTCCGGTCCGAACGGTATTTCATCGAAGGGTTCGTAGACAATATCCTGGATGAAGAATACTCAGTCGGCGCGTTCAGTGTGGGTGATTTCGCCTATAACGCCTTCATCTGGGGGAAACCCAGGTGGGCCGGGGTCAGAATCGGGTTTGATTACAACTAGGCTGGATACCTCTTCCGGATAAAACATCATGCCGTGCAGTAATAACATGCTGCACGGCAGCACCTGAATATTCGTTCTCATGTTCAACGCACGCTTTGTTCAGGCCTATGTCGTTCCGGTAGGGGTCTACCTTTCCATTTCCATCGCCGGAGGATATGGCACCGGCAGGGAAGTGGTGGAGTTTTATACCCGTCACGGGGCTTACGGCGGATTGTATGGTCTGGCGCTGACCGCTGTCGGCATTGCAGTTCTTACCGCCTTGACCTTTGAATTTGCCCGCCAGGTCAGAGCCTATGATTACCGGACCTTTTTCAGAGCGTTGATAGGTCCGTTCTGGATAGCCTTTGAAATACTCTACTTCTGTCTGTTGTTGCTCGTGTTGGGGGTGGTAGGTTCCGCCGCGGGAGCGATGATTGCCGAACATACCGTCATACCGGAGAAAGTCGGACTGCTTATTATGCTGGGCACTGTCGCGGTGTTGATATTTTACGGCCGCGAACTGGTAGAGAAAGTCATGGTGTTTCTCTCCCTGTTCCTGTACAGCGCGTTTCTGTTTTATTTCGTTGTCGTTTTTCCTGGTAGCTGGGAACAGATCGCACTCGAGCTGGGAAAATCTTCACCGCCGTTACAAACGGACTGGATATTATCGGCATCCAAGTTCACCTTGTATTCTTCTGCGGCTGCGGTCTTTGCCCTGTTCGCGACCCGCGGCATAAGGACCAGGACAGAAGCGCTGGTAAGCGGCGCATTGTGCGGGATATTCCTGATGTTGCCCGGCCTGTTTTTTCATGTCTCGTTCCTGGGTGCGTTGCCGGAGGTTATAACGCAAAAAGTACCCATCCACTGGATGATCACCAACCTGGATAATGACGTGCTGCTCCCGGTTTACCTGCTGGCGATGCTGGGGACCTTTCTGGGCACGGGTTCCGGGTTTATCCAGGCGCTCAATGAGAGGCTGGACGGCTGGTCGATGGAGCGGCTTGGGCGGGTATTGTCGCCGGCAACGCATTCCGGCGTGGCAATCGGCGGCTTGCTGGTCAGCGCGCTGTTCGGGCAACTGGGTATTATAATGCTGATTGCCAGGGGTTACGGCACGATTGCCTGGGGTTTCCTGTTGGTATACGTTTTACCGGTGCTGTTTATCGCCACTTATAAGATATTTTTGAACAAACCAACCGAAACAACCGGATAACCGGCGCATGTCTGGCTCAGCAACGCAAAAAATTGCGGATTACATTACCGGTGCATCGTTTTCTGATTTACCCGATGAGGTGGTCAGAAAAGCGAAGTTCTGGTTGCTCGATTCGATCGGCTGCGGTTTCGGCGGCAGTCAATCGGCGCTGGGGCAGACGGCCGTCAGTGCGCTTGCAAACATCTCATCCGGTAATGCCGGGGTGCTGGGTTGCAGTGAAAAAGTCAGCGTCGGGACATCGGCATTCCTGAATGCAATGCTGATCAACGCACTGGATTACGACGACAGCAGCGCTGCAGGTCATTTGTCTTCTACCCTGGTCGGAACCCTGCTTGCAATGATGGAACAGACAGATATAAGCGGGCGTCATTTGCTGTTGAGTTATATCACGGGATACGAGGTCGGCGCCAGGGTGGCGAAAGCAGGATGGCCCTCGGCTGAGCGTTTTGCCGAAGTGTGGGGGCTGGGAACGAACCAGACATTCGGCGCCGTGGCGGCGGCAGCGAAGTTGAGAGGGTTGAACAAATTACAAACCCTGAACGCGCTGGGCATCGCCGGCGCCGGCGCGCCGGTGCCGTCCGGTCAGAAATGGGGTTGGGACAACAGGCCGCTGACCTGGGTCAAGGATGCGGTGGCAATGCCGGCGCAAACCGGGGTGGTTTCGACGACGCTGGCCGAAGCGGGGTTCCTCGGTTGCAGGGACATATTGGACGGACCGCAGGGGTTCTGGAGAATGGCGGCTTCCGACCGGTGTGATTTTGATGTACTGACGCGTGGACTCGGTTCCGACTATTTCATTATGGATGCCAGTATCAAGACCTGGTCCTGTTGCTGGTTTATCCACCCCACACTGGATATCGTCAAAAGTATTGTCCGGGATAACGGTCTGACTCATCAGGACATCGCACAGATCGATGTCTGGTCTTTGACGGACCTCAGTGAGATGTTCATTGCAATTGAACCTGAGGAACTGGTGGATGCGCAGTTCAGCCTGCCCTATTGTGTTGCATTGGTATTATTGGGAATCCCGACGGGACCGGGATGGTTCAACAGGGACTTGTTCCATGATGAAACAGTGCTGTCCATCGGCTCTCGGGTAAAAATCCATCCGGACAGCAGGAGTGATGATATATTTCATAACGAGGATCGGCGCATCACTGCGCGGGTCGTCATTACGACTAATAGTGGCGCCAGGTTTGAAGGATCTGCGCCTGCGCCCAGGGGCACACCGATAATTCCGGTATCTGATGAAGAGATTACGGAGAAATATCTTGCCATGGCGATCCCGGTGACAGGTCCCGAAAAGGCCCGGGCACTGAAGGACTTCGTATTGGCCCTGGAAACCCATGACAGCGTCGCGGCTTTGTCGGAACTGACGGCGGCCCAATGATTTTTCTATAACCAGGATAATTCAGACCATGAGAATATTACTTTTACTATTGAGCATTTGCATCCTGTCTGTTCCCGTTCAGGCAGAGGACGATGAAAACCAGCCGGCATGGCAGTGGTCGGCTGAAAAAATCAATGCGACGGTCAACAAAATCAGGGCCGGGCAGGATTTACAACCGGCGCAATGGCCTGACGGCAACAGGATCGCGGTCCTGTTTTCCTTTGATGCCGATAATGAAACGAATACGTTGTCGAGAGGCGGCTCGCCCGATCCCCTGCTCCTGTCCATGGAGCAGTACGGCGCCAGGAAAGGCCTGCAACGTATCCTTGCTTTGCTGGACCGCCACGAGGTGCCGGCAACCTTTTTTATCCCCGCGGTGAGCCTGCAGCTTGCGCCCGAAATGGCCGGCTTGATCAAGCAATCCGGCCGACATGAATTCGCCGTGCACGGCTGGATCCACGCAAGTGTCACCGGAATGACGAGAGAACAGGAAAAAAGCATCATTCAAAAATCCAGGGATTACCTGGAGAGCCAAACGGGTGAGCGGCCGGTTGGATATCGTGCGCCTTTTGGTGTTTACAGTGAAAATACACACTCCATCCTGGAAGAACTGGGTTTTCTCTATGACAGCGGACTCGCAGCCGATGACAGTCCCCACGCACTCACCGTCAATGGCGAGCCGATACAATTAATCGAGCTGCCGGGTAACGTCAACTTCGAAGATTCAGTGCTGGATCCGATGAATACCTTTACTGCCGGACTTGTTACTTCCCATGACCTGCTTCAATCTTTCAAGGACGGCTTCGATACCTTGTATGCAGAAGGCACCATGATGCTGTTCATTCTCCATCCCCATATATCAGGTCGGGCATCCAGAATCGGCATCTATGACAAGTTGATTACATACATGAAACAGCACGAAGGCGTGTGGTTTGCAACCCACAGACAGGCGGCGGAATACGTCTCCGCGTTACAAAAATAATCTGCTCTCGAATTAATCAAAAGGGAGGAAAGTAGATCTCCATATCCTCATTAACAGGATAAATCCTGAACGGAAACCGGCTTACCGGCGCCAGGGATTCGTCCTTGATGGCCTGCAACGCGTTCAACAGGTCCGTTAACGCCGAATGCGGCAGAGTGGGTGAAGGATGTTCGGGGACGGCATGCGCGCCATACAAGGTTTCATCGCCGTTAGTCCGGGCCAACAAATACCGGATGCTTGCCATGTATTTTTCCGGATTCGAAGTCGGCGCAAAGGCCACCAGCCAACCGGGATAGATAAAATCACCGGTAAACAACTGCTTGCGCCCGGGATCCAGCAGGGCAACCGACCCCTGTTCATGGCCGGGAATGTGAAATGCCGTCAGCGTTCGATTGCCCAGTTCTATTGCCGTTTCTGGTTGCAACCATTCGGTAACGGGGAAAGGAGACATCCGTCTGAATGTAAAAGCCCGGGAAAACCTGGGCATAAATACATCATTTTTGACTTCGCTGCGAAGAGGGGGAACATCAAGCACTGCGACCCGCTCAAACCGGTGATTATTGCCGATATGATCGTAATGGGGATGCGAAGATATAACCGTTACAGGCAATTGTGTAAGAGACTGGACGACCGGTTTTATATTCCTTACCCCGGCTCCCGTATCAAACAGGATGGCGCGCGCCTCGCCCAGCAACAAATAGTTGTAGTTCAATTGCCAATAGCGCGGTTCGCCGATTGAGAATGTTTTATCATCGATCCGGGTGACGGTATACCAGTCATCGAACCAGGCTTCTCCCGGGCCCAGGACGGCATCATCCTTCTCTGTATCGGCAGTGATCAGTCCGGCAGCGACTAATATCAATACTGCAATAAACAAGAATGCGGCACATAGCCAACCGATGAGTCTCTTTCGTAAATTCAAAGCTGTCTCTCCAAGGGCAAACATAATCTGTTAAAGTTTCCCTGTCGTCGAGTGCGGTTTTTACCTCGTTATAGCGGGCCATTGCATAGATGTCGTAGTGCGTAAGCCTCACTACCGGTCCGGCTTTACGGAGTATCCTTACAGGGTAAATTCTGTCCTGTACTGCCTAAGTATTTGTGTACCTATTTACATTATATTCGGATTGACAATAGGACTTCTACAGCCCATGCCATAATTATGAAGGAGAAGTAAAATGTTGCCTGAACGCTATGTGAGTTTGTTCCGTAACGGCCGTAACCAGGCCTTGCGCATACCCCGGGAGTTTACTCGTGTGCCGGAATTGAAAGTTGATGATTGGTCAGGGTGATCGTTCTGTGTTCGCCGGATTTCAGCGGAAGTATCGACTCGTAAACGGCATAAATATTCACTACCGTATCGGCGGCGGGGGGCCACCGCTGTTGCTGCTTCACGGACACCCCCAGACCCATGTCATGTGGCACAAGGTCGCGGGGCAGCTTGCAACGCGTTTCACGGTAGTCGCCGCGGACCTGAGAGGTTACGGCGACAGCGACAAACCCCCCGCATCGGAAAACAACCATCACTATTCAAAACGCGTGATGGCGCAGGACCAGGTGGAGTTGATGGATTCCCTGGGTTTTGCCCAATTCGACATCCTCGCCCACGACCGGGGGGCGCGCGTCGCGCACAGGCTGACGCTCGACCACCCTGAAGCCGTCAAGCGCATGATCCTGCTGGATATCGCACCGACCCTGTGCATGTATGAACAGACCACGGAACAATTCGCCCGGGCCTACTGGCACTGGTTTTTCCTCATCCGTCCGGCGCCGCTGCCGGAAACACTGATAACGGCGGACCCGGAAAGCTACCTGCGCCAGATGTTATTCAGACTCAGCGCGGGAGAGAATCCGTTCACCCCTGAAGCGTTCGGCGAATACCTGCGCTGCCTGAGCCTGCCCGGCGCCGCCACCGGCACCTGCGAGGATTACCGGGCAAGCGCCGGCATCGACCTGGAGCATGACCGCCAAGACATTGCCGCGGGCAACAGGATTGCCTGCCCCCTGCTCGTGTTATGGGGCGTAGAAGGTGTTATAGGAAAACTCTTTGACCCGCTGGAAGAATGGAAAAAAGTGGCTGCGAACGTGACAGGCGCCGGATTGCCTTCGGGTCATTTCATCCCCGAGGAAGTCCCGGAAATACTGTTGGAGCGTGTCTGGGATTTTCTATGATGAAAAATGATTCATTTTTCCTCGACTGCAGTGGAACTGATTAGGGGATAAGATCAACATGACAAAGCGTAATATCGGGGCTGAAATACTCGAAGGCCTTAAAGAAATTCAGGAGTATAAGAAGGGTAAGATAAAACTTAAGACGACCAGGCTTTCTGCGCCGTCAGAGCCAAAAGCCATTCGATCAATGAACAAACCAAGGTGTGGTACCTGAGAGATAGCTAACACCCTATACCGGAGACATAGGTTACACAATAGTGCATTTGAGGAGAATCTCAAATGCCCTGGAGAGAGTGTAATCCTATGGATGAACGTCTTAAATTTGTTGCCCGCGTTCTCGAAGGTGAGAACATGTCCGCGCTGTGCCGGGAGTTCGGGATCTCACGCCCGACCGGCTATAAGATTTATCATCGCTACAAGACTCTGGGGTTGGCAGGCCTGGAAGACCGCAGTCGTCGTCCCTATCGCCATGCGAATAAACTGCCTGTTCAAATAGAGCGGGCGATTATCGGCATTCGGCGGGAACACCCGACCTGGGGGGCGGCCAAGATCCGGGAGAAACTCCAGCGCGAGTTTCCCATGATTAAACCCCCAGCCAAGAGCACAGTGCATGCCGTACTGGACCGCCACGGCCTGGTGAAGCGGCGCCGGCGACGCCGTTACCACGCCCAGGGCACGCCCTTGAGCGACACCCGCGCAGTCAATGGACTGTGGTGCGCCGATTACAAAGGCGAATTCCTGCTGGGTAACCGCAAGTACTGTTATCCCCTGACCATCAGCGACTACAGCTCGCGGTTTCTGCTGGCCTGTGAAGGATTGGAATCCACCCGCTCAAGCTTTGCCTTTACTATCTTCGAGCGGGTCTTCAAGGACTATGGCCTGCCCCTGGCCATCCGTACCGATAACGGCATCCCCTTCGCCTCGCCCAATGCCCTGTTTGGGTTGAGCCGGCTGGCCATCTGGTGGTTACGTCTCGGTATCCGTATCGAACGCATTCAGCCCGGGCGCCCGCAGCAAAATGGACGCCACGAGCGACTGCACCTGACCCTGAAACAGGACGCCACCCGGCCCGCTTCCTTTAACTTGCTGCAGCAACAGACCCGCTTTGATGACTTTATCGAGATTTACAATCATCAACGCCCACACCAGGCATTGAGTATGAAGTATCCCGGTGAACTCTATACACCTTCATCCAGAGTGTATCGGCCGCCTACCGAACCCGACTACCCGTTCCATGACCGAACCCTGCGCGTCACCCACTGTGGTAGACTTTGCATCGGTCGGCGAAAAATTAATCTCAGTACCACCTTTGCCGGTCAAACGGTGGGAATCCGTGAGGTCGCAGACAATATCTGGCTGGTCAGCTTCCTGGACTATGACCTGGGGTATTTTGATGAGGAGGAAAACCGGATTGAGCCGGCGCCCAATCCGTTTATGCAAAAACTGTAAACTATGTCACCAGTATAAACTGTAAACCATGTCTCCGGTACGGACCAAGGTAAGAGACGGTGCCGGAAGGGAGACTCGAACTCCCGACCTACGCATTACGAATGCGTTGCTCTACCGACTGAGCTATTCCGGCAGTGAAGGCGTATTGTCTGCTATCCCCGGGATAACTTCAATATCTTTACGGGACTTTCAAATTCCAGGCTGATACCGTATATATTCAATACCTTAGCATAAGGTGCCGCTACTGAGTCTCACCGCCCCGTACCACTCCCCTGCCCTCTATCTCCTTGACGAATTCACAAAAATCGGCTGTCGATTTATTGCAGATGGCAAATACGATTTCCCAGTTGATGGCTTCATAATTGTGAACCGCTATATTTCTGAAACCGACAGCTTTTTTCATTGTTTCACAGGTGGGCGTGGTAATAACGCCGAGCTTGTTGAGGGTAGTAAAGACATCTCCCATGGTAACAGGAGCGGCTTCCCCAGAAGTGCCGATTATGTGACTGCCGATATCAACACAGAGTTGAACCGCTCGGGTCAGATTGAGTACCAGAATGTCCTGCAGATCCGGTTCTGTTATTAAACTTCCGATTTCGGGAGGAGTTTTCTCCTGTATTCTTTGAATGCACCTGCGCAGGGACTCCAGCTTTTCCGCAACGACTACCCGGTCCATGCGGTTCGCCTCTCAGCCAGTATTCTCTCCCGAAGGGGAAGAAAATCGGCCGTATTGACCAGGTGTTTCGTCAACAGTTCGGCATAAACGGTATCATCGCCCAGCAATCTTTTCCCCTTGAATACCTGCCCCGTAACGGGCTCGGGTGCGTGAAATAAATCAACGATATCCACCGGACGGCCGAATTCCACGCCAATCGCTTCAATCATTCCGAGTTTGTCGCTGCCCGACAACGGCTTATCAAACAGCAGTCCCAGGTCGATATCACTGCCGGGAGCGGCCTGCCCGGTTGCCTGGGAACCAAATAACATGGCCAGTTTAAGATTTGGGTAGCGGGTGAGAAATCGGGTTAATTGTTCATCGATAGCAGCCATTGCGGCATTATAACCTTTTCACCGGATTCCCGCATTTGCGGGAAAGACTGGTACGCACCTGCAATTTCAGAGGTCAGAGTAAGAGTCGCCAGACATTACTCTGACCCCATAATCTCATACCTGCGCGTAGTAACAAGTCCCGTTACGCATTTGCTTCGCCAGTTTCCCCCGGTTGTGCAGGTACTCGAGGTGCGCCAGGGTCTCGCCGAAGGCCATGATACGGTTGAATTCGTCCAGTGGACGGGAGAATAGCTTCGGGGACAGGTCCCAGGCGCAGCCGGGGGTCTCGCACAGGGCATGGACCTTCTCCAACTGCTTGTCATGGCTATGGTTTATCGCTGCGATGCGTTTGTATAACCCGGTGAACACCTTGCCGTGAGAAGGCAATACCAGCGTATCCTCCGGCAACTGCTCGAACCGGCCCATGGACGCCAGGTATTCATCCAGGGCGTCCCTGTCCTCATTGTTAATGTGCAGGCCGACATTACTCGTGATGGTGGGCAGCACCTGGTCGCCGGAGATCAGCAGTTTCAACGCCGGACTGAACAGCGCCAGGTGGTCTTCCGCATGGCCGCACACCACCAGGGGTTGCCATTCACGCTCTCCGATTGAGATGGGCCGGTCGTGGTCAAGAAAAGTGACGGTACCCGGCAGCCTGCTCACCGCGGTCCGGTAGCGTTGCCCGGTTATGAACGACAGGTACTGCTCCTCCGGCCCGATACCGTGCAGCCTGCAGAAGGCCAGGACAGTCTCCCGCCAGTCATCGTTCTCGCTGTCGAGCAGGAAACGGGTCCTCTCCGCAGTCATCCGGGTCATGGCCAGCTCCGCGCCGAATTTCCCGCCCAGGTAGCCGGCCAGGCCGACGTGGTCCGGGTGAAAATGGGTGACGATGATCCTGCCCACGGGTTTGTCCCGCACCAGCTCGGACGCTATCCTCTTCCATGCCTGCCGGGCTTCCAGCCAGGCGAGGCCGGTATCGACCAGGACCCAGCTCTCGCCGGCGTCCAGCAGCCACAGGTTGATGTGATCCAGCCTGCCCGGCAACGGGATGCGCAGCCAGAAGATACCCGGACGGATTTCCAGGAAGCCTCCCGGCTCCGGTACGGTCTTGCCGAAGGGATAGTGAAGTGAAAAATCGGTTTCGCTCATCAGAACTCTATCTCAATCTGCCAGTGCGGGGTGTGTGCGGCGCTGCCCCCGGTCAGACCGACCAGCCAGATCAGGTTTACTTCCACGGTAACGTTGCCGACCTTCACATCACGATAATATGCAGGCCCCAGGCGGTGGTCCTGTTCGGACAACGCCGGCAGGTACTTGACTTCACCCGGCGCGCCGAACGCCTCGAAGCCGATGGCGGTATCATCATCAAGGCTGTATTTCGTGCGCCAGATATATTCCAGCTCGGTGCTCTCGTCCGCGGCGCTGCCGAACTGCTGCTCGAAGTTCACGTTCAGGATATGCTCGAAAGCGCCGGAAGCCCGGCGGAACAGGAAGCGCGCCTCCAGGTTATGGGGTTCATCGCCCTCGTCGTTGGCCTCGATTTCCATGTGAAAACCGAAGTCCAGCCAGTACCTGCCTTCCTCGGTCAACTGGAAGGTGTTCTCCCAGCCCAGGATATCGTACTTGACCCCTTCCCCGGCGGGCTCGATTACGCTGGCCGTAATGGAAGTAGCCCAGAAATCCTTCACCCCGTATTCAAGCTCGAACTCCTGGTGCTTGAAACCGTGGTATTCATCATCATCATCGATAACCACGTTGCCGATGATCTCGAATTGCAGGTCCCCCTTCTCCACGATGGGTGAATAGACCTTCATGTCCGTCAGGTCGGCCCGGACATCGCCGGGCAGGACGACGGCAATCACGGCGGGCAAAAGCAGGAAATTCCTTACAGCGGTAAACGTCATGTTATATCCGGGTGAAAAGACCACGCATGATAACGGGAATTTTTCCCGAAAGACATAAAAAAGACTGAGTCCGACTACCCGAACCTTGTCGAAAACCTGAACACCCGTTCTTCGCACACGTCAATGCAGCGGGCACAGTTGGTGCAGTCGCCGTGCAGTATCACGCTGGCGTCGTTGTCATGTGCCGGTTTCAGGGCCGGCATGATCACGTGGGGTTCCGGGCATACACGGAAACAGTCGCCGCAGTCGGTACATGCGCTGCGTTCTGCGGCATTCATCCGCACCAGTGAACGCTTGCCGACCAGGCCGTAGAACGCGCCCACCGGGCACAGGTGGCTGCACCAGCCCCGGCGCGTGACCGCCAGGTCGAACAGGAACACGGCCAGCACGATGACCCAGGCCAGCCCCATCCCGAACACCAGCCCCCGTTGCAACATGGTGATCGGATTCACCGCTTCCCATGCGATGGTGCCGGTGATAGCCGAAACGACCAGCGCGGTGAGCATGATCCAGATTCGCGTCGATTTTTTCACGGACCAGCTCAAATTCAGCTTCAGCCTGTTCCTCAGCCAGTGCGCAGCATCCGTCACAACATTGATCGGGCAGACCCAGGAACAGTACACCCGGCCGCCGACCAGGAAATAAAAAATCAGGATGGTGACGGCGCCGATAACTGCCGGCTGAGCCACGGCATGGCCGGAAGCGAGGGACTGCAGCAGGATGAACGGGTCGGTCAGGCTGATTTTATCGAGTACGAGGCTGGAAGCGAGGTTGCCTTTCAGCCACCAGACGCCGAACCAGGGACCGAGCAGGAACAGGAACAGGATGGAAAACTGCGCAGTCCGGCGCAGCAGCAGCCACTTGTTCCTTTGCCACAGGCCGCGTTCGATCGCCGCCTGGGCGGTTTCACTCATGCAATCCTGCCGGAGTCGTGTTTGGCTAGGTGCCTGGGCAATACCTTGATGGAAGCCTCTTCCGTTACGCAGCCCTGCTCACACTTGCCGCACCCGGTGCAGTGCTGCGCGTGCACCGTAGGCTCGAAATATATACGATTGCCCACCCGCTTCTGCTCCATGGTGATGGCCTCATCCGGGATCGGACAGGCGACGTAACAGGCCCGGCAGTGGGCGACGCCGGTGACGCTGTAACAGGTGTCCGGGCCCGTCAGCACCGCCACGCCCATGTCCGCGTCGCGGATATCCGTGAGGTCCTTGCTCAGGGCATCCGTCGGGCAGGCCGCAACGCAGGGAATGTCCTCGCACATTTCACAGGGGATGTCCCGGGCAATGAAATACGGCGTCCCCGTGGCAACGTCGGAACCGAATTCAGCCAGTTTCAGGGTATCGTAAGGGCAGTCCCGCACGCACAGGCCGCAGCGCACGCAGGCGCCGGTGAAATCCTCCTCGGCAATCGCGCCCGGCGGGCGAATGGCCCGTGCCGGCGTGGACGCCGACTGCCGCGCATAGGACCCCAGCAGCAGGCCCAGGATGCTCATGGAACCCACCGTGTGGGCGCACTGTCCGATAAACTGCCGCCGGTTAAGTTTGTTGTGTTTCTCGCTCATGTGCATTAACTGCCTGATTGTACTATAATCCTGACTGTGCAGTATATCTGCCTTACCTGAGGAGCGTTGCGACGGGCCATGCCTGCCAGGCTCGGGTGAGGCCCGCAAGCACGAATCAACGGCGCTCACTTATTTTTGAATGACAAGATAAGTGAGGCAGCCCGGTTCCACCACTTCCCTGCCTCTTATGAATGCGGGGGTCAGAGTAAAAATCCTGGCGGATTTCTTACTCTGACCCCGGAAATCATTATGGTTAACGCAACCGAACGACAATTACGCGAACTGCTGAAGGAACGCATCCTGCTGCTGGACGGGGCCATGGGCACCATAATCCAGTCCTGCGGCCTGCAGGAGGCCGATTACCGCGGCGACCGGTTCGCCGGGCACGGTTGCGACCTGAAAGGCAACAACGACCTGCTGACGCTGACGCAGCCCGGCATTATCCGGGACATACACGACGAGTTCCTCGATGCCGGCGCGGACATCATCTGCACCAATACCTTTAATTCAACGGCCATCGCCATGGCCGATTACGAACTGGAGGATCACGTCCATGAACTGAACCGGCGCGGCGCAGTCCTGGCCCGCGAGGCTGCCGACGCAAGATCCACGCCGGAAAAGCCCCGTTTCGTCGCCGGCGTGCTCGGCCCCACCAACCGCACCGCTTCCATCTCGCCGGATGTCAACCGGCCCGGTTTCCGCAATATCAGCTTTATGGAACTGGCGGACGCTTATGTCACGGCTGTCCAGGGACTGGCGGAAGGCGGCGCGGACATCCTGCTGCTGGAGACCATCTTCGACACCCTCAATGCCAAGGCCGCCCTCTACGCCATCGAGACATATTTCGAGCAGAGCGGGCAACGGCTCCCGCTCTTTATCTCCGGCACCATCACCGACGCCTCGGGCCGTACTCTCACGGGCCAGACCAATGCCGCCTTCTGGCACTCCGTCCGCCATGCCAATCCGCTTGCGATTGGACTGAATTGTGCAATGGGAGCCAAAGACTTACGACAATATATTCAAGAACTTTCTAATATAACGGACACGCACACGAGCATACACCCCAACGCCGGGCTGCCGAACGAGTTCGGCGAGTACGACGAGACGCCCGAATACATGGCCGACGTGCTTGAGGAGTTTGCCGCCAGCGGCTTCATCAATATCGTCGGAGGCTGTTGCGGCACCACTCCCGATCATATCCGCCGCATCCGCGACCAGGTATGCAGCCGGCCGCCACGAATCATCCCCGGGACCCCGCCCGAGTGCCGCCTGAGCGGCCTTGAGGCGCTGACCGTCACCCCGGCAGCCAACTTCATCAACATCGGTGAACGCACCAACGTGGCCGGCTCGCCCCGCTTCCTGAAACTCATCAAGGAAGACAAACTCGATGAGGCACTGGAAGTCGCCCGCCAGCAGGTGGAGAACGGCGCCCAGCTCATCGACGTGTGCATGGACGAGGGGCTGCTGGATTCCGGGCAGTTGATGCGGGATTTCCTGCTGCTTATCGCCGGCGAACCGGATATCTGCCGGGTCCCGGTCATGATCGATTCCTCGCGCTGGTCCGTCATCGAGGCCGGCCTGCGCTGCGTGCAGGGCAAGTGCGTGGTCAATTCCATCAGCCTGAAGGAAGGCGAGGAAACCTTCATGGAGCAGGCGCGCCTGGTCAGGCGTTACGGCGCCGCGGTCGTGGTCATGTGTTTCGACGAACAGGGCCAGGCCGATACCACCGAGCGGCGCTTCCAGGTAGCGCAGCGCTCGTACCGCATCCTGACGGAGGAAGTTGGCTTTCCCCCGGAAGACATCATCATCGACCCCAATATCCTCACCGTCGCCACCGGCATGGAGGAACATAACAACTACGCAGTCTCGTTCTTCGAGGCCACCCGCCTGATCAAGGAGAACCTGCCGCGGGCGCTGGTCAGCGGCGGCCTGAGCAACGTATCGTTCTCGTTCCGGGGCAACAACCCCGTGCGCGAGGCCATGCACACCGCGTTTCTGTACCACGCGGTACAGTCGGGCATGGACATGGCCATCGTCAATGCCGGGCAACTGGGCATTTACGACGAGATCGAGCCCGACCTGCTGGAACGGGTGGAAGACGTGCTGCTCAACCGGCGTCCGGATGCCACCGACCGGCTGGTGGAGTTCGCCGGGACGGTCAAGGGCATTGAAGGTAACAGGAAGCAACAGGATGAACAGACCTGGCGCCGGGGCAGCGTCCAGGAGCGCCTGGTCCACGCCCTGGTGAAAGGCATAGACACCTGGGTCGAAGCCGATACCGAGGAGGCCAGGCAGCAATACGACCGGCCCTTGCAGGTCATCGAGGGACCGCTGATGGAGGGCATGAACGTTGTCGGCGACCTGTTCGGTTCGGGCAGGATGTTCCTGCCCCAGGTGGTCAAGAGCGCCCGGGTCATGAAGAAGGCGGTCGCCTGGTTGGTGCCGTTCATCGAGGAGGAAAAACAGGGCCAGGCTGACGCCCGCACCCGGGGCAGGATCGTCATGGCGACCGTGAAGGGCGACGTCCACGACATCGGCAAGAACATCGTCGGCGTGGTCCTGCAGTGCAATAACTTCGAGGTCATCGACCTGGGCGTCATGGTCCCGGCCGAGACCATCCTGAAAACGGCCCGGGAAAACAACGCCGACCTCATCGGCCTCAGCGGCCTCATCACCCCGTCACTGGATGAGATGGTGCACGTGGCGGCGGAGATGCAGCGGCGAAAGTTCAATGTCCCCCTGCTTATCGGCGGCGCCACCACCTCGCGCACCCATACCGCGGTGAAAATCGACCCGCGTTACACCGAACCGGTAGTGCACGTGAAGGACGCCTCCCGCGCCGTGGGGGTAGCCCAGAGCCTGCTCAGCCCGGAACTGAAGGCGAAACTGTGCCCGGAGGTGGAGCGGGAATACACCGTATTGCGGGAACGGCACAAGGACAGGCAGGCCGGGATAAAATGGCTGTCGCTGGCCGAGGCCCGGGACAACCGCCTGCCGGTGGACTGGGAGGAATACGAACCCCCGGAACCGGCGCTGCCGGGTATCCGGGTGTTCGACGATTATTCCCTGGCCGAATTGCGCAGTTACATCGACTGGACCCCGTTTTTCCTCACCTGGGAACTGGCCGGACGCTTCCCGCGCATCCTCGACGATGCAACCGTGGGTGAGGAGGCGCGCAAACTCCATGCCGACGCCTGCGCGATGCTTGATGACATCATCAGGGAGAAGTGGTTCAGCGCCCGCGCCGTGCTCGGCCTGTTCCCGGCCAACTCCATCGGCTATGACGATATCGAGGTGTATGCGGACCGGGACCGCAGGGGACTGCTGGCCGTGCTCCACAGTCTCAGGCAGCAGACGCAGAAACCGGCCGGGCAACCGAATTTTGCGCTGGCAGATTTCATTGCCCCGAAGCAGTCCGGGAAACGGGACCATATCGGCGCCTTCGCCGTGGCCGCCGGCTTCGGCATGGAGCGGAAACTGCGCCAGTTCGAGCAGGACCACGACGACTACCGGGCCATCATGCTGAAGGCCCTGGCCGACCGGTTCGCGGAAGCCCTGGCGGAGCGCCTGCACCAGCGCGTGCGCAAGGATTTCTGGGCTTACCAGGCGGATGAGAACCTGGATAACGACGCTCTAATCGCCGAGAAATACCAGGGCATCCGCCCCGCCCCCGGCTACCCGGCCTGCCCCGACCATACGGAAAAACCGGTCATCTGGGACCTGCTCAAGGTCACGGAAAACACGGGGATTACGTTGACGGAAAACTACGCCATGCAGCCCGCCGCGGCCGTCAGCGGCCTGTATTTCTCCCATCCCGCCTCCCGCTACTTCGGCCTGGGCAAGATCAACCGCGACCAGGTCGCCGACTACGCGGTGAGAAAAGGCATGGAACTGCGCCAGGCGGAACGCCGGCTCAGCCCCAGCCTCGGCTACGATCCCGATACTTCATAAAATATTTTTTACTTCTCCATGCTGATATAATGAGCAATAGAACAATTACCGGAGGGAGACACCCGAACCATGTACCCCGCACCATTCCGTTACCACCGCCCGGCGACACTGGGCAGCGCGCTGGCGCTGCTGGCGGAACTGGGTGAAGGCGCCAGGCCCCTGGCCGGGGGCCAGTCACTGATACCTATTCTCAAAATGCGCATGGACGAACCCTCCGACCTGGTGGACATCGGGCGCCTGGCGGAGTTGACCCACATCCGCAAGGAGAAAGGCCGTTATTGCATCGGCGCCCTGGTGACCCATGCCCGTATCGCCGCCAGCGCAGCCGCTACAGACATCCCCGTTATCCGGGACTGCGCCGCCAATATTGCCGATCCCCAGGTAAGGGCCTTGGGCACCATCGGCGGGTCGGTCTGCATCGCCGACCCGAGCAGCGACTGGCCCGCGCTGCTGCATCTCCTGGATGCGGAAATCGTCTGCGGGGGAGTGGAGGGAAGCCGCAAGGTCGACATCAGGGACTTCATCACGGATTCCTACACCAACAGCCTGGCCGACGGCGAACTGGTCACGGAGATTCAACTCCCCATCCCGCCGGCCAACAGCGGCGGCGCCTACCTGGGGTTCAAGAAGGCGGCCCCGGCCTATCCCGCCGCCTCGGCCGGGGTGCAGTTGACCCTCACGGCCGGCAATATCTGCCATGACATCCGCCTGGTGCTGGGGGCGGCAGGACCGGTCCCGGTTCGTTCCGAAGACATCGAGCAGGCGCTCACCGGCCAGCCGCTGACGGACGGCAAGCTGCAGGAAGCCGCCGGCGCCCTGGTGGAACTGTCGGACCCGCCCACCGATGCCCGCGGCTCCGCAGAGTTCAAACGCGCGATGCTGCGCTCGCTGTTCATGCGCGCCGCGCACACGGCCATGCAACGGGCCAGGGGTGAAACCGTATCGGGGAGCCACGACTATGTCTGAACCATTACAAACCGTATCCATTGACGTCACCGTGAATGGTAAAGCCTGCCGGCGGGACGTGGAACCCCGGCAGTTGCTGGTGGAATTCATCCGCGAGGAACTGCGCCTGACCGGCACGCACATTGGTTGCGACACCAGCTTCTGCGGCGCCTGCACCGTGCTGTTGGACGGCGCCGCCGTCAAGTCCTGCACCCTGTTCGCGGTACAGGCCGACGGCGCCGAGATCACCACCGTGGAGGCCCTGGAAAAAGACGGGCAGGTACACCCGCTGCAACAGGCGTTTTCCGAACAGCACGGCCTGCAATGCGGCTATTGTACGCCGGGAATACTCATGTCTTCCCTGGCGCTGCTGGCGCAGAACCCGAACCCGGAAACGCAGGACATCCGCAAGGCCCTGTCGGGCAACGTGTGCCGCTGCACCGGCTACCAGAACATCATCAAATCCGTCCAGGCCGCGGCCACGGTATTACGGAGGTCTTAAGTCATGGAAATGAAATTCACAGGTGAATTCAGCGTAGATCGCAGCAAGAAGGACGTCTTCTCCCTGCTGTCTGATCCGGAACAGTTTGCGCCGCTATTGCCGGGTTTCCACAGCATGGAAATGAAAGACGCCAGGACGGCCGAGATACGCGCCCGTGTCGGCATCGGCAAGATTGGCGGCATTGCGTCCACAGAACTCAGCCTGGCAGGGTCCCGGCCGCCCCACCACGCCCGCTACTCGGGCCGGGGCAAACTCATGCAGGGCGTTTACCGCCTGCACACCGCTTTTGAC
This sequence comes from Gammaproteobacteria bacterium, assembly GCA_965220815.1. GTDB lineage: Bacteria > Pseudomonadota > Gammaproteobacteria > Eutrophobiales > Eutrophobiaceae > JAAXHV01. The sequence continues at coordinate 2,653,389 of OZ244846.1, read as the reverse complement.
CTGGAAGATACCGCCGCGGGCGGCACCCTCATAAACTGGCAGGGTGAAGCGCAGGTCACCGGCAAGATCCTGTCCCTGGCAGGCGGCGGTATTCGCAGCTACGCCGAAAAACAGATTACCCAACTCATCGCCAGCCTGGAGGCGACGCTCTCAACCGAGCCCGCGCCGGCGCCACCCGCAAAACCGGGAGGCTGGTTCAGCCGCATCCTGCACGGACTATCCGGCACGGGCGACACCGGCGCGCCTGCCCGGGTCGAAACACAGGGCGCAGCCGCGCTGTCCAAAGAGACGCAGGCAGCGAGGGAACGCGTCAACGCGCTGCTCGACGCGCCGCACGCGGACTCGAGGCCCGCGCGCCGGGAGGACGATCGGCTGGTCAAGGGCAAGGGTTTTTTCGTCGATGACTACAGCCCCGCAGGACTGCTGCACATGTCCCTGGTGCGTTCGCCTTACGCCCACGCCCGCATCGTCAACATCGATGTCTCCAGGGCCGAGGCCCTGCCCGGCGTGGCCTGCACCCTTACCGGCGATGAAGTCATGAAAATGAGCGATCCGTTCATCCAGATCGGCGCCGGCTCGCCGCAGGAGATCACCGACTACGCCCTGGCTACGGACAAGGCCATCTACCAGGGCGACCCGGTGGTTGCCGTGGTTGCCGAATCCATTGCCGTCGCCGAGGACGCGGCGCAGCTTGTCGACGTGGAATACGAACCGCTGGACGTAGTGCTGGACGCCGGGGAGGCCCTGGCGGACAAGGCCGTGCTCCACGACGAAGCCGGTACCAATACCACGTTCTCCGGCGTATATGAATACGGCGACGTGGACCAGGCGTTTGCGGACGCTGCCCACGTGGTCAAAATCGGCAAGCTGAATTTCCATCGTTTCGGCAGCACCGCCATCGAACCCAACGCCTGCGTCGCCACCTGGGATCAGCGCGGCGAGATTGACCTGTTCTCCAACACCATCATGACGGTGCCGCTGGCGTTCCTGGCGCCGGCGCTGCGCGTCAGCATGGACCAGATCCGCCTGCGCACCTACGATATCGGCGGCAGTTTCGGCAACAAGATCTGCAATTACCCGTACCTGGCCCTGGCCTGCCTGGCCTCGAAAAAACTGAACGGCGCGCCGGTGAAATGGATAGAAACCCGCGCCGGCCACATGCTGGCCGGAGGCTGCGGCAGCGAGCGCGTCTACCTGGATACGGAAGTCGCGCTGGACAGTGACGGCGTCATTACCGCGCTGCGCTCAAAACATATCGACGACATCGGCGCCTACCCCCGCTACGAACCCCTGGGCTCGGTGATATGGTCCCAGGTGCTGCCCGCGTCCTACAAGTTGCGCAATATCAGCATCGACTTCAACCAGGTGACCACCAACAAGGGTCCGGCCGCGCCCAACCGCGGCTACTCGCGGCTGCCGCACATCTGGTTCATGGAACGGGTGGTGGATATCTGCGGCCATGAACTGGGCATCCCAACCGACGAGATGCGCCTGAAGAATTATATCGAGGAGTTCCCGTACGAGACGCCGAACGGCTGCGTCTATGATTCCGGCGACTTCCCCGCCATGCTGGCAAAGGCCAAGGAACTGGTGGATTGGGACGGGTGGAAGAAGAAGCAGGCGGAAGCCCGCAAGGAAGGCCGGCTGATCGGCATCGGCATAGGCACGACCCTGGATTCCGGCACCAACAACTGGGGCCAGGCCAGGTACGTCAACCCCCACGCGCCATTCTCGGGCAATTCCACCGCCGCCACGGTGAAACTGGACCTTGACGGCACGGTGGTGGTGAGCCTGGGCACCTTCCCCCAGGGCCAGGGCCATGAAACTACTGCCGCGCAGGTAGTGGGCGACGTGCTGGAGATCCCGCCAGAACTGGTGCACGTCAAGACGGGGTTCGATTCACTGAACGACAGCCATACCGGCCAATCCGGTACCTACGCCAGCCAGTTCGTGGTCACCGGCCTGTCCGCGGCCCACGGCGCCGCGCTCAAGCTCAAGGCGGAAATGACGAGACTCGCCTGTTTCGCCCTGGAAGCCGAGGAAAAAGACCTGGACTTCGGAGTCGGCGACATGGGCCCGCAGGTCTGTGTGCGCGGTACTGATCAGGCGCTCAACTACTGGATGCTGGCCAACTTCATCAATTCGAACAGCGCCAGCCTGCCGGATGACCTGCGCGACCTGTCCCTGAACGCCCGGCACGTATACATGCCGCCGTTCAAGGTGCCGGACGTGGAGAAGAAGATCGGCAACCTCACCCTCACCTACGCCCTGCAACTGCACATCTCCGTGGTCGAGGTCGACCCCGACACCTACCAGACCCGGATCCTGGACTATGCCATCGTGGATGACTGCGGCACGGTGATCAATCCCATGATCGTCGAGGGCCAGGTGCACGGCGCCGCGGCCCATGGCATCGGCGCGGCGCTGGTGGAAGACATTTCCTACGACGCAGACGGCAACGCCATTACCGGATCGTTCACCGATTATGCGCCGATCACCATCAGCACCATGCCGGAACTCAAGTGCTCCAACCGGCAATCGCCCTCACCGTTCACCTTCCACGGCGCCAAGGGCATGGGCGAAGGCGGCGGCGGGCCGCTGCACTCCCTGTGCGCCGCGCTGCAGGACGCCCTGCACGGGCAGGACATCATCATCGAGAACTCCCACAACTCGCCCATGTCGATGTTCGAGCGCTTCGCCGGGGGGTCGGAAAAAGGAGTCAGCGTCGAGTCCCGGTAAGCAAATTTTGTCATGCCGGGCTTGACCCGGCATCCAGTAAAATACCAGTCCCGAAGGGACACCTTATAAAGCGCAATGCCCGTATCATTCCACATAGGCATCCTGCCCAACCGGCCCCTGGCCGACTTTGTCGACTGGATCGCCCGCGCCGAGACCCTGGGTTTCCGCGGCGTCTGGGTTGCAGACTCCCAGTCCGTGTTCCGCGATGCCTTCATGGCCCTGACCCTGTTTGCGCAACGCACTCGCGACATGGAACTGGCGACCGGCGTTACCAATGTCATCACCCGCCATCCCGCGGTGCTGGCGCACAGTTTCGCCACCCTGGATGAATACTCCGGCGGCCGCGCCGTGCTGGGCATCGGCGTGGGAGACAGCGCGGTGTTCACCATCGGCGAGCGGCCGGCCCGGCTCAGGCGCATGGAACAGGTTATCGACACGGTGCGGCGCCTCATGGCAGGCGAAGAGGTCAACCACGACGGCACAGACCTGAAGGTAAGCTGGCCGCCGCGCAAGGTGCCGGTGGTCATCGCCTGCACCGGCCCGAAGTCCCTGCAACTGGCCGGGCGCATCGCCGACGGCGTGCTGTTCCAGGTCGGCGCCGACCCGCAACTGGCGCGTTATGCCATCAGGAACATAGAAACCGGCGCCCGCGCGGTTGGGCGCGACCCGTCCGAAGTCAAACTGTACCAGCGCCTGGCCTTCGCCGTATCCGAAGACCGCGAGCAGGTGCGCGCCGAGGCCCGCGGCTACGCCTCGGTTGCGGCGGGCACCATCTACAAGGCCGTTCCCCACGAGGACATGCCCGCCGGACTGCTCAACGACCTGCAGGTCATGAAGGAGAAATACGACTACCAGCAGCACGGCAGCATGGACGCCGCGCAGGCCGGGCTGATCACCGATCGCATACTGGACGCGGTCGCCATAACAGGCACCCCCGACGAGGTCATCCCCCGCCTTCGGGCATTGACGCAACTGGGGATAAATAACTTCGTCCTGCCCATCGCCACGAAACACCCCGACGCGGTCATCGACACCCTGGCAGAAAAGGTGATGCCGTTTGTCGGGTAGGAATATTATAATTTTTTCTTTTCTATCATATAACCGGAGGAATAAGATGTTGAACAAACTACCTGTGTTACTGCTGCTGGCCGTACTGCTTCCCGGATACGCCGTTGCCGGCGAGGACTACGTCGGCAGCCTGATCACGGCCACGCCCTATGAGGGCCGGCAACTGGCCATCAAGCTGGCCAGGAAGTCGATCGGCGAGATGCAATCCGACGCCGCGGTCAAGAAGGAAGTGCGCGCCCAGTACTCCACAGATGGCGGGATGCTGATTGATGCAGCCGAGGTCATCGCTATCGAATTCGCCACCATAGCCGCGGCGAACAATTACTGGCGCGAATAAGCCGGACAGAGACATCCGGAAAAAATTGGGGTCAGAGTAAAATCGCCGAGATTGTGGTGGCGGTAAGATCGGTGGTGATTTTACTCTGACCCCTGGTATCCGGTCACTTCCACCCGGGCATCATAGGCGGCCTGTCCGGTACTGAAGGGAAACAGGTCTACGGCGCTGTCGGGCACGCAGCGGGAGCCGGAGGTGAGCGTGTTGGCGCCGGGCCAGCCGTCGTGCATCCACACCGTTCCCGGCGGCACGTCATCGGTCACCCGGGCCAGGGCTTCGCACTCTCCGCGCTCGTTGTGCAGGCGCACGGGCATGCCGTCGGTGAGGCCGCGTTCTGAAGCATCCGCGGGAGATATCCACAGGGACGGTCCGTCCTCCAGTTTATCTATGGACGGCAGCGCCCGGCCATGGTCGTAGAAGGCGTGGAAATGGGTCAGCATGCGGCCGTTGCGCAGTTCCAGGGGGTAATCCGAACCGGGGCGGGGTTGGTACTCCGGCAGGGCCGGCAGGCCGTGCTGCGCGGCGCGTTCGGAATAGAACTCCACCTTGCCGGAGGGCGTCGCATAGCGGTGGTCCGGGTACGCCACGTGGGAGATGTTCAACTCGCCGATGCCGCCGCTTGCGCGCAACGACTCCACCGTGGCATGGCCGGTGGACGGATGGTCAAGCACCGCGTCGATATGGCCGTGTTCGCTCTCCCACGGGTAGAAATCACTGATCTCCATGCGCTCCGCCAAGTCCTTGAGCAGGGCGGTCATGCTGCGGGCCTCGCCGGGAGGCGGCAGCGCCTGGTCCATCAGGTACAGGTGGGTATGGGTGCTCTTCACGCCGGTGTCTTCCAGCCATGACGTGGCGGGCAGCACCACGTCCGCGTGCTTCCGCATCATGTCGTTCATGAACAGGTCGTGGCCGACGATGAGGTCCATCTTATCCAGGCCGGCCTCCAGCCGCGCGGCATCGGCGTAGGACGACAGCATGTTGGTGCCCAGCAGCACGAAGGCGCGCAAGCGGCCCTGCTCTATGGCCTCCAGGATGGCCGGCATCTGGTTGGGGACGTAGTCGCCCGGCGGCCGCGCTTCGAAATTCATGATATGGCTGGTGCCGAAACCGTGGGACAAGGCCGCGTGGCGCGGCCCCAGGCCGCAGCCCGGCTTGCCGGACTTGCCGGTGAGCGCGGGCAGGCAGGACACCGCCCGGGCGGCCTGCCAACCGTTCTGGTCCTTGTACAGGGAACTGCCGCCCAGGACGATCATGGCCCGCTCGGTGTTTGCGTATGCGCGGGCAAGCTCAACGATGCGCGACGCGTCCACGCCGGTGATCGCCTCGGCCCGGGCGGGCGTGAAGTCCCGCACGTGTTCGCTCAGTTCGGCAAATCCCGTGGTGTGTTCCTTGATGAAATCCCGGTCGTGCAGGTTATCGCCGATGATAACGTGCATCATGGCCAGGGCCAGCGCCGCGTCCGTGCCGGGTTTCACCAGGAAATACTCGTCCGCTTGCCGGCACGACTCGCTCACGCGTACATCGATGGCCACCAGCCTGGCGCCGCGGCGCCGGGCTGCGGAGATGTGGCGCCCGGTATTGGGCTGGCTGGCAATGTTCGCGCCCCAGAGGATGATCAGGTCGGAATAGCTGCCCATGTCCTCCTTGGTGTTCGCCTCCAGCAGGCCGGTCAGTCCCAGGCCGAAACCGCCCAGGCCCCAGCAGATCATGCTGCCGTCCCACCACTGGCAGCCGTACATGTTGCCGAACCTGAGAAGCAGTTCCGTATGGGCGAAGGTGCCGTAATCGTTGGCCAGCATGCCGTGCCCGCCCCACAGGCCGACGGCTTCCCGGCCCGCGGCGCAGAAACCCTCCGCAATACGGTCCAGGGCCTGGTCCCAGCTCACCACGTCCCAGTTGTCGCTGCCCCGCGTACTGCGCATCATGGGATACAGGATGCGCCGGGGGTTGCCGATGATCTCGCCGGCGGCCTGCCCGCGTACGCAGAGGAAGCCGCGGCTGTCCGGGTTCTCCTTGTCGCCCCTGATTTCCACCAACCGCTCGCCGGCGACGGTGACCTGCATCCCGCAAAACGTGGGATGGCAGTTCATGGGGCACATGGTGCGGACGGTGCGGGTTTCCGGTCCCGGGGACATGATGCTTACACCGGGACTACTTTACCCGCAGGCGGTAGGCGAACTGGGGACACATGATGCCTTTTACCTCGGTTTCGCCCTCCTGCAGCAGTTCCAGGTCGCACCAGTGGGCGTACAGGGCCTCGACTTCGTCCCGGAACACCCGGAACGGCGGCGGGTTGATCTCGCCGTCCCGGTACGTCAGGGTAATCAGCAACGCCTGCAGGCCGGGCCGCAACAGGTCCCTCATGTGCGTGGTATATTGCGCGCGCAGGTCCTGTTCCATGGCGATGAGCGAAGCGCGGTCGTACACCGCGTCGATATCGGACAACCGCTCCGGCTTCAGTGAAAAGAAGTCGCCGCACAGAAACTCCAGTTGCTCCGTCTGGTAGCGGATGAACGGGCCGTCCCAGTCGCGCTGCGCTTCCAGGCCGCTTTCCTCGAGGAATGACCGGGCGGCGATCTCGCTCAGTTCGACGCCCAGCACCCGGTATCCCTGCTCCATGAGCCAGGCCATGTCCCTGGACTTGCCGCACAGTGGGACGAACACCCTGCTGCCCGCCGGCACATCCAGTACCGGCCAGTTGTCGACCAGTACGGGGTTGTAATCCATCCGGTGAAATGCAAGGTCATTCGCTTCCCACTTCTCATGCCAGAATTGATGTTCCATGATGCCGGATTATATCAGCAACCATCCGGCGCTGGAATCCGGTTATACAATGCAGGGTCCGTCTGTTCGTCAGGACGAGTCGGGTAGCGTAAACAACCTGTCGAGGTGGCGCCGGTCCGGACGGCGCCGGGCCGTGATTTTGCTGACGATGAGATAGACGACGACGGAGACGAGAAACGCGGGGATTACTTCGTGTACGTCCTGCAGTTCGGGGATCCGGAAGCGGAATGCAAAACGCCAGATCACGCAACTCAGCATTCCGGCCAGCATGGATGCCAGCGCACCCATATCGGTTCCCCAACGCAGGTAGAGGCCGCCGAAGATTGCCGGGAAGAAACTGGCCGCAAATACGGCCCCCGAAAAGGCTGTAAGTTCGACAATACCGGCGGGCGGATAGAGCGTGAATACGTACAGCAATACACTGTAGCCGAAAATCGTCCACCTGGTGCGCGGCACCAGTCTGCCCTTTTCCATAGGTCTTGAGACGTGCCAGATATCCTGGATGAAGGCAGTGCCGACGATAAGCAGGACTGCCGCCAGCGATGACATGCCGGCTGCGAACAGTCCAGCCACGCAGATACCGCTTATCCACGGGTCGTCAAACTTTGCCAACATGAAACCCACGACCTCGTCCGTGTGCCGCACCAGGTAGGCAGCTTCCTGCTCTGTCGCCATGCCGTGCACCAGCGCGCCCAGTCCCATCACGCAAATCAGGGAAACGCCGAGGAAAACAGGCGTCCATATCATTGCAAATTTCATGCTGCGGGCGTTGTCGATGGAATAGAACCGGATCAGGCAACGCGGTTCTGCAATCTGCTTCATCCCGACGGCAAGACCGATACCGAGGATATAAAAGAACGAGACCAGGTGCCCGAAACTAACGAGTCCGTCGCCCATGGGTTGTCCGAAACGGTCCGGATGTGTTGTTTCTGCAATGCGGCTCATGAGTTCGGCCGGACCCCCGACATAGATGAAAGGCAACATGACGAGGATGATGGCCACGGCGAACATCATGATCCCCTGGACGGCATCGGTCCATAACACGCCATACATGCCGCCCCAGATGGTGTAGGCGCCGGTGATTATGATCATCAGCGCGGTGCCCCAGGCGTAAGGTACGTCGAGTACCGCGGTCAATACATGACCCAGTCCCTTGGTTATGCCCACCATGTACCAGAGTGTGGCAAACAGGATGATCACGGCGGACAAAACCCGGATCGACTTTGACAGGGAAGATTTATATCGCAGGTGAAAATAATCGGGAATGGTATAGGAGCCGAGCAACGCAGTCTGGTTGCGCATCCTGGGACCCAGCACCAGCCAGGAAATGACACAGAAAATTGCCCAGATGAAACCTACCCAGGCCCAGGACAACCCATACTGAAACGACTTGCCTGCCTGGCCTATGTAGGTATTGGTGCTGGCGAAGGTAGAGAAAAATGCAAGAGAAACAACCCACCCGGGAATTTCCCGCCTGGCGACGTAAAAGGCCTTGACTCCCGCCGCTGCCCTGTTCCTGAAATACCAGCCTACACCCAGGCAGAAAACCAGGTACAGGAGCATCAAGCCAAGGATAACGGCGTGCTCGGCCAGATATCCGCTCACTTTTCCCCGCCCCCGTTTCTGTCTCCGTCTTCCTCCGGCTGTTCGCTGATGCGGATCGTCATACGGGAAACGATCACGGCATTTACAATGATGACAATGATAATTCCCCAGTAGGGGAAGGCAGTCAGGAAATCCATGGTCTGTTTTAAATCATAACTAATTCCGAAAATTAAACCTAGAATAACACGGTGATGGGCTAAGCCACTTCCCGTTGTTTCATCGTTCCGGGAAAACCCGGCATGTCGTAACCTGCCAGCCCTTTGATCTCGGGTAATGGAAAGGTTCGCTTGCTGTGACTGAGGCCGGTTTTCACCAGGGCGTCGGCTGTATGTACCGCTAACGGAATTGGATCAATCACAGGCACGTCAAGTCCCGCGTCCAGCAAGCCCCTGCGCATGGCTACCGCGCAACCCAGGAAGCCGGTACAACCAAGGATTAACGCGTCTGCCCCGTCCTGCTGCACGGAAAGTACGGCTTTTTCCGTTAACGACTCGTTAAGTTTCGCGGGGTCATGGCTGATTTCCAGGACGGGTATGTCGATAGCCTGGAAGGAAACATAATTGGCGTTGATCCCGTATTTTGACGCCATGTTGTCGATCAGGGGACGCAGGCGTCCCAGTACCGTGATAAAGCCAAAACGGTGAGCAAGCAGGCTGGCCGTATGCATCGCAGTCTGGCAGGGCCCCAGCACCGGGATGGAGACGACCTCGCGGCAGGCGTCCAGTCCCGGGTCCCCCATGCAGTCAATGACGATGGCGTGCGCACCGTCCCGCTCCGCTTCCATGGCCTTTTTAATGGTATCCGGAATGCTCAAGGCTTCATCGAATTCGGATTCTATTGACGCGGGACCTTTATCCAGGATGGAATGCCGCACCTCGAGGTCCGGACGTTCCAGTTCCCTGACATCGTCAAGTTGCCGGATCCCTCTGGTTATGATGGGTGTAATTAATTGGACAATGGTTTTCATCGGGAGGTGCTCCTACCAGTTCAAGTCCACACTGACACCATAGGTGGCGGGCAGGCCGTAGTTTTCACCGAAGCCGACCGTTGAGGTCAGGACCTGGGTGCGGTAAACCTCATCGGTGATATTCTTGCCCCATAAATACACGCCCCATGTCCCATTTGCAGACTTTATGCCACCGCGAATATTGGAAATCCAGTAACCGTCTTCACGCGCTTCCGGTGGTTGTCTCACGATATCGTAGATCACGTCGTCTTTATAGGCCGTATCAAACATGACATCTGCGAGCAGGCTGCCGGTAAGGTTCCATTCGTACCTGACCAGGGCGTTAAAATTCACTTCCGGCGCGTTGGGCAGTTTGCTGCCGGTTGCCACGTAAGGATCGAGAATGGAGTCCGTGATTTCGGTATCCAACAGACCCAATCCCAGACGTATATCCAGACCTTCAGCCGCCTTCCATAACAGATCAAATTCCGCGCCGTATACCTCGGCATCACCGGCATTGGTAATGCCGAACAAAGGCCCGACCAGGGGATTTTGATATATCGGACCGTAAATCTGCACGCCTTTATAGTCATAGAAGAACGCGGAGACGTTGAATTGCAAACTGTTGTTCAACAGTTGCGTCTTGGCGCCGATTTCATAAGCCCAGACAATCTCTTTATCGAACCCTGCAAGGTCGGCAGGATTAAATGTGAGTTGCCCCTGGAAACTGCCTGATTTGAACCCCCGGCTGACATTCGCGTACAACAGGGCGTTTTCAAATCCCGTATAATCGATGCCCACCTTGCCTGACAGGTTTGATACGTCGTAATCATTGCTGACAGACGGAAAAACCTGGCCCTCTATCCCCGTTCTCCCGAAATCGGCGAAAGTAAATGCATCCTTGAATTCCTTGTCCTCTTCCGTATACCGCAGCCCGGCAATAAACTTCCAGTCCTCGTGCAACTGCCATTCGGCATGACCGAATGCAGCATAGGAATCCGCATCCTGGCTGTATTCATTACCGACGAAGGTAAAGGGGAAAGGCAGGTCTGTGGTGTCGAAGTTGTCCCGCGTTGATACCTCGTCGCGGCCGTAGAATACGCCGCCGATCAATACCAGGCGCTTGCCTGTGTAAGTCAGGCGCAATTCCTGCGACACCTGTTCAATCTCATTCAGGAACAACCCGTCCAGGTGCACCAGGGCGGAGCCGTCCCGGTCCTCGTCATGGCTGCGCTCGTAGTCTTCGTAGCCGGTGACGGAGGTCACAGTTAAACCACCGGACAAATTCCAGTTGATGGTTAACGACACGCCGTAATTTTCATTATCCAGTTCCGTATCATTCCCGGCAGCGGAACTGTAGGGGTCGGCAATGCCGTCGTCCTCGGGCGTGAACAGGTTGTCCACCTTGAGCAGCAGTGTGTCGGATTTATCGACGCCGCCATGTACGTTGAGCAGGATATCCAGCGCATCTGACGGTCTCCAGTTCAACAGGCCACGCCAGGCAGTGCGGTCGATTTCACCCACCTTGCCGCCGGTTGCCCGGTTTAATTGAAAACCGTCATTACGCTGGGCGGTCTGCACTGCGACCCGGCCGGTCAGCCCTTCTGCTATTTGCCCGCCCAGCGCGCCTTCCAGGACAAAGTGGTCATACCTGCCATAGTCGGCAGACAAATAGCCTTCATAGTCTTCCGTTGGTTTCCTGCTGACGAATTTCACCGCTCCGGCAGTGGTATTCCGCCCGTACAGGGTTCCCTGCGGCCCTTTCAGCACCTCTACGCGTTCCAGATCAAACAGTTGAAATCCGAGCATTGCCGGTGAGACCAGGTAGACTTCGTCGATGTAGATGCCGGCTGCCGGGTTGTTGTTAACGGCATAGTCGTTCAACCCGAGACCGCGAATACTGACGTTCGTTATCGAATTGCCGAAAGTCTCATTGATGTTCAGGTTGGGTGTCTGGGCAGCGAGATCGATGGGTTGGCCCAGCCGCTGTCCACGAATATCATCGCCTGTGAATACCGTCACTGCCACACTGACGTCATTGAGGTTTTGCTCACGCTTTTGTGCGGTAACGATGATCTCCTCGATCTGCAGACCGGCGTCCTGTGCCGCGAGATTGCCCGCCCAGATTAATAAAATTGCCAAAATAATTACATTTGCTCTTGATTTGTCGGTTAATGTCTTCATTTCATACCTCCCCTTTCACTGGCACACTCCCGGTTTTAAATATTGCTGCCCCATTGAACAGTCACTTGCTTTTATAATTTTTCAATGGGAATGAATTCTTCCTCCAGGCCAAACGCCTGTGGCCCAAACACAGCCAGGGATTCAGGTCTTCTCATGATGGGCGCAGCGCTGGTTCCGATGACCTTGACCCGCTGACCATATTTCATAGCCTCAACCGTGACAGGTTGGCCTGTTTGCCGGTCCACGACACAAATCAAATCCGGGACGACGGCGACTGTTTTTCCATCTACGTACGCAACCAGATTTTCGTTCTGAAATAAAATATTCATGCATTGCGCACTACCATCCAGCGCATCAAGTTCACAATGTCCTATGGAAAAACCCTTGCTTGTTTCCCTTCTCAGGTCCGTGATCTTTCCATCGAACAGCACTTTGCAGTGGTTGTAGTATTCAGTAGAGCGTAAACAGGCAAGCAATGCCTCAATCGGGTCGCCATGCTTCCTGCCATCTGAGATAGCACGGCCAACGTCCAGCGCCAGGGTTAACGTTCCCTTTACCCCATAGTTTTTAACGTCGCGTCCGGTCATGGGATAACAGGAAATCATGACGCTGAGGCCCATCCGGATAGCGGCAGCGCGAATCAAATCTTCCGCTCGCTTTCCGTCATGCGTTTCAACAATAACGGTCTCCAGGTGTTCATCAACGATCACCGCAGGCGTGGCAGGCACCCCGTAGACATGGAACGTGACCATCTGCAATTCAGGAAAGGCCCGTCCCATTCCATCACAATTCACCAGGGGCAGACCCAGGCGCGCCGCGGCAACGACGGGGATCATGGAATTGATGCCGCCGATTTCGATTGGCATGATCGCATCGGGTTGCTTGCCTGTAAGCTGCGCAAGCCGGTTGACGGAGTGATCAATATCCTCACCGGATGCGGCTTTCTCCACCAGCACCGTGGGCGCGCCCAGCATCGCCGCAGGCAATACCGTGGCATCATCATGCAGTTCATCGACTTCGATAATTTCCGGCATGCCGTATTCCCTGATGGCATGTTTGGCCATTAAACGGCCGATGTAAGGGTCGCCGCCGCCACCCGTTCCGAGAAATGCGGCGCCCTGGGCCAGATCCTCCAAATCCTCCAGGGTAACGAAAGCCCTCTCGTTACCTGCTGTCGCGACATTCAGCATACGCGTAACTCTCCTACGGCTTTTGCGCGCACCCGCACGGCATTGCCAGGCATATAGGCCAGGGACATTTCCTCAAGGTCCGTGATTTCAATAGTCATTTCATCGGCTCCCGCAGCCATGGCCCGGTTGATTGCTTCCGTTTTCGCACTGTTTATCGCTTCTTCACGTGTGGTCTGTTCGTAGGAGTAGACTTTGTCGGTTTCTCCTCCGACCTGGGCAATGGATGCTCCGATTGCATTTGCAACCTCGGCATGTTCAGGGACTATGCATTCCGTCGTGCCGGCAATGGATCTTCGGATAAGAATGGAGCCCCCGCCCACCAGGATAAGCGGCAGTGGCTCGGCGCTCGTTTTCAGGCGGTCGACGCTTTCCTCCACCATCCTGTGTATGATGTTTGCCGTTTCCTCTATAAATGCTTCGGAAAGATTGGCGACGGCCGAACGGTTGCCGATTTCAGCAAAACCGGCGGCAACCGCTATATCAGTTGCCGTCAGTTGTTCTCCATCAAAAATAAGCGCTTCTTCCGTCAGGCGATAACCTACTGACCGGGGGCCGACCCTGATTTCCCCATTTTGGCTGACAAGGCTTCCCCACCCAGTCCCAGAGCAAGGATATCCGGCATACGAAAGTTGGTACGCACGCCACCGATATCCACGGCAGCGGCGGATTCACGCGGAAAACCATTGATCAACATGCCGATATCAGTCGTAGTGCCGCCAATATCGACAACCAGAGCATGTTTGAGTCCGGACAAATAGGCAGCGCCGCGAATACTGTTGGTGGGGCCGGAAACGAAGGTCAGCACCGGGTATTTCTCTACGAATTCGGCGCTCATCAACGTTCCGTCATTCTGGCTGATGTAGAACGGCGCTGATATGTTGAGCTGAGCCAAAGCCTGCTGAAATGAAGCAATAAACCTGGCGGATAAATCGGCCAGGCTCGCATTCATGATTGCGGCATTTTCCCGCTCCAGTAAACCGACCCGTCCGATATGCGATGACAAGGTAATCGACGCGTCCGGCAGTTCATTGGCAACGATTTCCCCGGCACGCTCTTCCATCGCGCTGTTCACGGGCGAAAATACGCCGCTGATTGCCACTGCCCGTATGCCTTTTGCCCGCATATCTTTTGCCGCGGACGCAATCGCTTTCTCATCCAGTTCTGAAATCGGCCTCCCGTCGAATTCATAGCCGCCTTCTACCAGGTAGTGGTGTTTGCCAATAATGGCGGAAATATCGTGAGGCCAATCGACCATGGGCGGCACACCACGGGTAGCGGGCAGAGCCAGGCGCAGCACACCCACTTCCTGCAAATGCCTGCGCTCAACAAAGGCATTGGTAAAATGGGTGGTGCCTACCATGACGGTTTGCACATCCTCCGGAGCAACCTGGCATATATCGAGCACGTTGCTGATGGCAGCAACGATTCCATCATTGACATTCCTGCTGGTAGGCGCTTTATGTATGGCTTTTACTTGACGGCCATCCATCAATACGGCATCCGTGTTGGTTCCTCCGACATCTACGCCAATTCTCATGGTGAGTTTTTTCCAAATCGCTTTTTTACACTTGCTTTCATGATTTTTCCTGAATAGCAGTTGGCACTATTTCATACCGAGTTTTTCCGGGATTACAGCGAGTTAAGGTGTAGTTGCCCGGTTAAATTGAGTAGTACCCCCTCTGGTCGTTAAATTGGCCACCTACCCGAACGGGGGGTTAATCATCGACTGGTATTGACACGTAAAAGCCACAATCCTAATGTAAGAGTCATGAAGGAGTCGCGCGATATTGAAACTATCCCGTTGTTCCCAACCTGGCTGATGCGCTCCAAGGCGCACCCTGCCCGGCAGCGTGTTGAAGTGTTGCAGCGTCCGTCCCTGCTTAAACAGCTCGATGCCTGCCTGGACGCCACCTTATCACTGGTCTGTGCCCCTGCAGGCTATGGCAAGAGCACACTGTACGCAGACTGGCGCAACAAGCTGTTACGGGATAACGTCAAGGCATGCTGGCTGTCGCTGGACCAGGATGACAACGACGCATTCCAACTCCTGACCTATATTGCCTACTCACTGTACGAGGGCGGTGTGGACTTTTCCGCAGCCGGGATAACGGAAAAATTTCACTCCGGCGATCTCTCAGCTCGCACGCTCCTGAATATCATTCAGCGCGCGATTGAAAGCGAAGATCAGAAAACCGTGGTCATCTTCGATAACTTTGAAAACCTCAATGAAGAGACAATCGACAGAGTAATCCAGCCGTTGCTGACCTACGCGCCGGCCAACCTGCATGTCGCCGTTGCAAGCAGGGACGACCGCCGCTTGAAGGTGGCCAAGCTGGAAACGGAAGGCCTGGCGTTGCGCCTCCCCGCCAGGAGTCTCAATTTTACGGTGCATGAACTCAGGCTGTTCTTCGAGGATTACCTGCCCGCGGAAACCATAGAGGACATCCGGCGCCTGACGGAAGGCTGGCCTGTGGCAGTACAGATGCTCAAGAGTTCCGTAAAGGCCGACCGGGACATAGACCGCGTGCTGGCCAATATGACATCCTCCTCCAGTGTCATTACCACCTACCTTTCAGAACAGATTTTCAGTGGGCTTGACAGCAACCTGCAAAACTTTTTAATGGATATCTCGTTGATGGACGGGATTTCCTGTGAACTGGCGGATTACCTGCGTGAGGCCGATGACAGCAAATTGCTGTTTGACGCCTGCCATACGCTGAGCGCCCTGGTTTCTCCTGTGGAACAGGTGAGAAACACCTGGCGCTTGCATCCCCTGTTCCGGGAATACCTGCAGCACAAGCTATCGTTTGCCAACCCTGATCGTGCTTCAGCCCTGAACTTGCGTGCGGCCGACTGGTTCGCCGGGAAAGGTAATCTCGTTCGCTCCGTGAGGCATGCGGTACAGGGAGGCAGACCCCGGCGGGCAGTGGAAATTATCGAGCAACTGGGCGGCGTCATACTCTGGTTGCGGGAGGGACTGACGCGTCTGAGAACCGCGCTGGGTTTACTGGATGAGAACTCCATTTCCACCTCACCCCGCATTACGGCCATCCGCTGTATCCTGGATATCAGGGAAGGCCAGATTTACCAGGCGCGCAAACGCTACAATGCCATGCTGGAGCGCTACCATCATACGCAGGATGGGTTCGCCACGGCGGACCGGCAACGCATCGACCATGAGATCATGCTGGTGGAATCGCTGCTGGCCTGCTACGAGGGAAAGATGCAGTCGGAGCAGTTCTGTTCCCGGTTCACGCAGAACATTTCCCGGATTGACCGGGACGATCATGCAAGCCTCGGATACCACCATAACCTGCTCTGTTTCGCCTACGCGCAGAGAGGGATGCTGCGTGAAGCCAGGTACCATGCCGGAGAGGCAACAAGAGAATACCGGCTGCTTGGATCGTACTACGGTGAAGCCTACATTAATTTCCACCTGGGGGATATTTCCTTCGCAGAGGGAAACAGCGAACAGGCCAGAAGTAGTTACCAGACCGGCCTGAACCTGTGCCGGCGGCATTTTAATGATGATATGAGCCTGAAGCTGTTCGCCAAAGTATTGATGGCAGAGTTGAATTACGAATTGAATCAACTGCGGGGCATGTCCAATACGGCCGTTTCCATCGCAAGACAACTGGAAGAACGGGAAGCCTGGTTCGATATCTATGCGGCAGGTTACACTAGCGCAAGCAACGTCGAATTTGCCAGGCATGGTATCGATGCAGCAGACGCTATCCTGACCCGATCCCTGAGCTATGCAGGGAAACAAAAACTGGAACGTTTAATCAACCTGCTGCTATTTCAGCGTATGGACCTGTTGCTGCGCGCCAACCTGGACGAGGAGGCACAGCGCGCCTTCAAAGACTCGGGGCTACAGTTGGAAAACTACAGAAACCCGGGGCAGAGTGATATTGCCTGGCGCGAGCGCCATGCCGCAGTACACGCGATTATCCTGTTACAGATCAGGGAAAAAAACTACGAAGAAGCCCTGGCTGCACTCAGCTGTTTCTCCCGTCATGCACAATCCAGCGGCCACCTGAAACCGAACCTGAGGTATGAAATATTAAAAAGCATGGCTTATCGGGGGAAAAACGATTATGCATCGGCATTCAAACATCTGGAGCAGGCGCTGCGACTGTCCGCCAGTTCCGGTTTTGTCCGGTCATTTATTGATGCCGGCAGCGAATTACACGAACTTCTGCGACTGTACATGGTATCGCCGGAATATGCGACTCCCCCGCCCAAGTACAGGCAACAGGCGGAAATAATAGCCAATTACTTCAGCGCTGCTGGTGAACCGGATACCGGCGATGAATTGCTGAGCAAGAGAGAGAA
This sequence comes from Gammaproteobacteria bacterium, assembly GCA_965220815.1. GTDB lineage: Bacteria > Pseudomonadota > Gammaproteobacteria > Eutrophobiales > Eutrophobiaceae > JAAXHV01. The sequence goes on along the minus strand of OZ244846.1, from coordinate 2,636,204 downwards.
CGAAGTCTTGAAATACCTGGCCCAGGGCCTGTCCAACAAGCTGATCGCCAGAAACATCAGCATCTCGGAAAACACAATCCGCTTCCACCTGAAAAATATCTACCAAAAACTCCAGGTGCATAACCGCCTGCAGGCCATCACCGCAGCGCGCGAGCGGAAGATTATTTGAGGGAACGGATCCGGTAGGTGTTACGGAGAAAGTCTCCTGTAAACGACTACCTGGCGTAGCGTCACTATTGCGTGATCTCCGCGTCGTGCTCAATGGGGAAATTGACGGACCGAGCGATGAAGCACATGGCATTTGCCTTTTCGTGCAGACTTTCCGCCAGCGCCAAATCGCTTTCGGATGTAATTGTAATCCGGGGTTTCAGCGTCACACTCGTGAATTCGCCAGACCCGTCCAGATGGGTCTGCATTACTCCTTCCGCAGTGTCTTCGTAGGCCGTCACCACGACTTTGTTGACTGCGCAGAGGTGCAGGTACCAGAGCATGTGGCAGGCGGACAGGGCGGCCAGCAGCATGTCCTCCGGATTGTGGTAAGTTGCATCGCCCATGTATTCCGGATCTGCAGAGCCCTTGAGCACCGGCTTGCCATCGCAGCCAATGTCGTAATAGCGGGTATAGGACTTGTAGTCGGTTGTCCCCTCTCCATGATTGCCCGTCCATGTTACGGTTGCCGAATAAGTATGTTCTTTAGCCATTGACAGCCTTCAAATGATAACTTAAATAATTCGGTCTTTTTTCACTTTTTAAATGCATTTTACCCTATCATGACAGGATCCAGTGCCAGAATCTTACGCCGGAAAGGAGTTAATTTATTGGCCGGGCGCGCGCTCACCTACCACATGCATCCGCTGACTGCCATTGAACAGGATGATGTGTTTAACCTTCGAAGCTCAATACAATAGACGATATTACGGTTCTGCCAATCGAACATGCTTTGAAAAATCTTGATGGGATATTGAATAATAAAGACGACAGTACGGAGTGGCCCGATGAATTTGATGACCCGGCGTCCAGCCGCGAGGTCCTGGGGATCGAGTAGGCTGGCGCTTATGGACCCAAGGCTCCGATTGGAATTACCCCTATACCATCCTTGACATATCCATACCCGGCCGAGACGATCACACCGAGCGCCGACGGTTTGCCGCACCGGTCCAAGTCCACGCGCTCGACAAACTTCAACAGGTTGGCAACGCCCTCATCGACGCGAGCCTCCCCCAGCTTGATCTCAAAAGCCGCCCAGCGCCCGTCAGCGGCCTGTATGACGGCATCCACTTCCAGACCTGTATTGTCACGGTATTGCAGCACTTCGGCATCGGCAGCCTGGGCGTAAATGCGCAGGTCGCGAATCACCATGGATTCAAAAAGCAATCCAAGCAGATTGAGATCTTTCAATAAACGATCCGGGTTTGCGCGCAGTGCCGCTACCGCCAGGGAAGGGTCAACGAAGTGTCGCTTGGGCCTGCCCCGCAAGCTCGACCTTGAACGCAAATGAGGCGTCCATGCCGGCTGGTCCTCAACGATCATGAGCCGTTCAAGCGCCGCCAGGTATTCATGCGCCGTGTTCGCCCTCAAGGCGCCGTCTGCACCACCGGCATCCTTGGCCATGGTTGATACCGCCACCTGGGTAGCCACATTGCGGGCAAGGGACTGCAGAAAACGGCGCACCTTGTCCGGATCTCGCCTTATTCCATCCACTCGTTCGATGTCACCTCGACAGATCTCAGTAAGGTAATCACGATTGGCCCGTTGCGCATCCTTCAGAGAACGACCTAAATGACCCGGCCAACCTCCGACTGACACCAGTTCGGCTACACTCCTGACAGACAATTCGGCTCTTGGACTTCGAGGTGGCACTCCATCAAGCAGGCCTGCTACCGAAATCATACCGGATGCGTGACCAGTCTCGAACAGCGACATCGGACGCATGCGCAGACGAGCCAGGCGCCCCGCTCCCGTATGCCGGGTAATATCATCCGCGGGGATTGCCGAACCGGTAAGAATGAACTGACCGGAGCGGGCACGATCATCCACAGCCCGGCGAATATGGTTCCAGATGGAGGGCTCGACCTGCCACTCGTCAATTAAGCGGGGTGTTTCACCCTCCAGGACCAAAGCGGCATCGATTGCGATTGTCCGTCGAGCCACCTCATCGATATCCAGCAGTACCTCGCTCGCTGCCTTCTGCCTGGCAGTGGCCGTTTTTCCACAGGCTCTGGGCCCTTCGATGACGACTCCTCCCGCCGAAGAAAGTCGCTGCTCCAACTCTGTGTCTGCAATACGGGATTGATAAGTCATTTAACCGGCAATACGTCTTGATGTCTATGTTCAACGATAGAATTATAATGTAATCAGCGATAGAATTGCAACGTAAATAGCGATAGAAATATAACGTACTCAGCGATAGAAATGGAAGCTGCTTACTCAGCAGCATGAATGAGGATCAGGACCACTCCTGAGAAAAATGTGCGAAAGAAATTTGACACTACCAAATGTAACGCACACCCGGGGACGGACTTAAGTCCGTCCCTTACGCCAAAGCCATTATCGACGGCCTGGATCTGGACTGGGACAGGTTCGTGCCCGGGCGCCACGGGTTGACGGACCGAACCGGGTTACCTGCTGGCGGACGTGGTGTAGTTGTAGCGTTGGCTTTTGTTACTTTATTGCTTCAACTCGTTGCTGCCGGCTGCCACAGTCCGGGGCAGCATCATTATACTGTTGCTGTAGCCCCAGCCAGAAGTGTGCTGGCCGTTGGAAAACATTCTCAAGCGCGGTTGCGGTAGCGGTAGTGATTGGACTCTTGCAATTACAAATTGCTCTGATTACTTGCAAGGTAATTCCCGTACGCACGGATAACTCTCGTTGTGACCAGCCGTTGGCTTCAAGATAATCCGATACCACAGAGCCAGGATGTAATGCTGAGTGTGGTGAATACGCTGTTTGATTGTAATTATCCATGGGTATCTTCAATGCCTGTAATTTCAACTGCTGTGACTGCATGCCAACGCAGCTTTGCATTATCCTGTGGCGCTGATTCCAGTCCCGAAACAGGTGTGAATATCAGTCTGTACGGGTGTTTCAAATCTATCGAGAACTTGCCTTTCATATCTCCTGTCAATTCGTGACATCTTTCGGGACCTGAAAAGGGTGGCCAGAAATCACCGAGAGAGCGTGCAGCAGATAAAACAGCCAACCTGATTCTGATTTTCCCGGCCATCACAGGACCAAAACGCCTTACACGGGTCTTTTCATCTTCACAAACTTTTTTTAGCTTTCTGTCCCTGAAATAAACTTTCATCATTCCCTGTCAGATATTCTGCTACGTTGGTTTAATACTGATTGAAGCATAGCATATATGCGCGTGAGCGTACAAACGCATGACCCTTACACCGATAGCGGCTGGTGAACCTGGATAATCAATCGGTTTAAGTGATGATCACGTCAAAAAATGAAGCGGCAGTTCGTTGGTGCACTTGATTTCGGAAACAACCATCTTCGAGTTCACTTCGCGCACGGCCGGCAGGGACAGCAGGTGACGGAGAAAACGTTCATAAGCATGGATGTCCGTTGCCACCACTTTTAGCAAGAAATCCATCTCTCCCAGCACCGTGTAACATTCAAGCACTTCCGGCAGTTTCTCCACGGCTTTCTGAAAATTCGGCAACGCTTCGTGGCCGTGCGCCTCAAGCTTGACTTCCGCAAACACGATCACGTCCAGACCCAACTGGTTATGATCCAGTATCGCTACCCGCTTTTTCAATACCCCCGCATCCATCAGGCGCTTGAGACGGCGCCAGCAGGGTGACGTGGACAGGCCGATCCTTTCTGCCAGTTCGCTGACAGTCAAACCGGCATCCTGTTGCAGGATAGTCAGAATCTTCTTGTCGAATCGATCAATCTTTAAGGTCATTTTTACTTAATAAATGGATAAAATTAGTATGATTTTCCTTATTATCGAGAAAATCAGCGAAAAAAGCAAAAAAAATCCCTTTGTTGTCATCTACAATTTGTTCACGTAACTATTGCATTTCATCAATGGCAATGGAGAAGACGCATGCCTGTTTTTGAATCTGATAACTTCGATAACCACGAACGCCTTGTTTTTTGCCAGGATGCGCCAACTGGCCTTAACGCCATTATTGCCCTGCACAATACGACACTCGGCCCAGCCGCAGGTGGTTGCAGAATGTGGGCCTATCAAAACGAAACGGATGCAATAAACGATGTGCTGCGCCTGTCACAAGGCATGAGCTATAAAAACGCCATGGCGGAACTACCATTGGGTGGTGGAAAGACAGTGATCATCGGCGATCCGAATAAAACGAAATCCGATAATTTACTTCGTGCACTGGGAAAATATATTGAACGGTTGGCTGGAGATTATGTCACGGGCCAGGACGTCGGAGTCAACGTCAATGATATGCAAATTATCGCTACAGAAACGCGATATGTATGTGGTTTATCGAAGGGGAATGGTTATTCCGGCGGTGACCCTTCTCCCAAAACCGCCTTTGGAGTTTTTTTAGGGATACTGGCAGCCGTCGGTTTCCAGACCGATGAACCGGACAGAACAGATCTCAAAGAAATTCGAATTGGCGTACAGGGATTAGGGTCCGTTGGTTATCATCTATGCCGCCACCTGCACGAAGCAGGCGCTCAACTACTCGTCAGCGATATCGATAAAGACAGGCTTAATGCTGCATGCGTGGAATTTGGCGCAACGCCGGTAGATACTGCTCATATCCTTTACCAGGAAGTTGACGTGTTATCACCTTGTGCACTGGGTGCTATTCTGAATCAACATTCTATTCCAAAGATCAAGGCATCGATTATTGCCGGCGCAGCGAACAATCAACTCGCAACTGAAGCCGACGGCAAACTGTTAGCTGACAGGCAAATTTTATATGCTCCCGATTACGTCATAAATGCAGGAGGCGTTATCAATCTCGCATACGAATATCTTCACCTAGGCAATGAACAGGATGCAATGAAGCAAATCAGTAAAATTGGGCCGCGGCTGACCAGGATTTTCCACTTGGCCAGGGAAGAAAACCGGCCGACAAATGAAATTGCCGATCGCATGGCACAGCAGCGTTTGGTTAAACACAGCGCAGTATTTCCAATACAAGACGAATACACTGATTAATATCATCCATCTCCGTTAGTTATGGCGAGCAGACTACATATCCCGACAGCGCCCTACCGACCGGGCGAGCAACCTGATTTCAGCGCGATAAAATTGCCCAAAGCCGGTGAACTTGCCCGCCCTGATGAATTAGCGCCGGCTAATGAATGCAGTGAACTGCCCTTCAACATGATTCGCGTGTTGGATGACAACCACCGGGCAACCGGTCCCTGGGACCCGAAACTGCCGGCCACCATGTTGCTGGACGGGTTACGTTATATGTTGCTGACGCGCCTTTATGACGAGCGCATGCTCAGGATGCAGCGCCAGGGCAAGCTGTCTTTCTACCTGAAGTGCACCGGTGAAGAAGGCGTATCGGTTGCCCAGTGCATGGCGCTGGATGACGGAGACATGCTATTTCCCACGTACCGGCAGCAGGCCCTGCTGATCACGCGCGGTTATCCCCTGCTGGACATGATGTGCCAGTGCCTGTCCAACGCCGGCGACAAGTTGCAGGGCCGGCAAATGCCGGTTATGTACAGTTCAGATGTACATAAGTTTTTCAGTATTTCCGGCAACCTGGGTACCCAGTTTTCCCAGGCCGTCGGCTGGGCCATGGCGGCTGAATACAGGAAAACCAATGATATTGCGGTAGCCTGGGTCGGTGAAGGCACCAGCGCCGAGGCGGATTTTCACTATGCCCTGACCTTCAGTTCCGTGTACCGCGCGCCGGTTATCCTGAACGTCGTGAACAACCAATGGGCCATTTCCACACATCAAAATGTGGCAGGCGGGGACCAGAACCCGTTTGCCGCGCGGGGCATCGGTTACGGCATCCCCGGCCTGCGCGTGGACGGGAATGATTTTCTCGCTACCTGTGCAGCTACTCGCTGGGCCGCGCAGCGCGCCCGTGCAGGGGGCGGCCCTACGCTGATAGAGCTGTATACCTATCGCGCCGCGCCCCATTCCACCAGCGATGATCCGGCAAAATACCGTCCGGCTGATGAATGGGAACACTGGCCCCTTGGCGACCCCATCGAGCGTTTGAAACAACATTTAATCGCCCTGGACGAGTGGTCCGAGGCGGATCACGAACGGTTGCGGGAGGAATTGGAGGAGGCAGTGAGCAGTACCTGGAAAGAGGCCGTATCACTGGGGACATTAAATGAAGGCCCGCGCCCGCCCGATGCCGCCATGTTCGAACATGTCTACAAGGAGATGCCGCCCCACCTCCTGGAACAACGCCGGCAACTGGAGGGGCGAGATGAACGCAGTAATTAATCTTCAGGATAACCACAGCGAGCGCCGCACGGCGCCGGAAGGATCACGCCCGGAAACAGGCTCAATGTCCATGATTGAGGCATTGAACTCCGCCATGGACGTGATGCTGGAAAAAGATCCCAACGTGGTCATTTTCGGCGAAGACGTCGGCTACTTCGGCGGCGTGTTCCGCTGCACCGAGGGCCTGCAGCAGAAGCATGGCGAAGATCGCGTATTCGATACGCCCATTGCCGAGGGCGGCATCGTGGCGACCGCCATCGGCATGGGCGTAAACGGCCTGCGCCCCGTCGTGGAGATCCAGTTTGCCGACTACATCTATCCCGCCTTCGACCAGATCGCCAGCGAACTCGCCCGATTGCGTTACCGCAGCGCGGGCCAGTTCTGGTCGCCGGTGACGATCCGCACGCCCTGCGGCGGCGGCATCCGCGGCGGGCAGACCCACTCCCAGACTCCGGAGGCCCTGTTCGCCCACGTGTGCGGGCTGAAGACGGTGGTGCCGTCGAATCCCTTTGATGCAAAGGGCCTGCTCATCAGCGCCATCGAGGATGATGACCCGGTTATCTTCTTCGAACCGAAACGCCTGTACAACGGCCCGTTCGATGGCGATCCCGACAAGCCGGCTGTGAGCTGGTACGACCACGAAAAGGGGCAGGTCCCGGCCGGCCATTACCGTGTGGCGCTGGGAAAGGCGGAAACGCTACGAACGGGAAACGACGTGACCGTCCTCGCCTACGGCACCATGGTGCACGTGGCGCTGGCTGCAGCGGCGCGGGAAGGCATCGATGCCGAGGTCATCGATGTTCGCACCCTGGCGCCGCTGGATATCGACACCCTCTGTGCTTCCGTATGCCGCACAGGGCGCTGTGTGATCGCGCACGAAGCGACGCGCTTCTGCGGCTACGGCGCGGAACTCTCGGCGCAGGTCCAGGAGCACTGCTTCTGGAACCTGGAAGCCCCCATCGAACGCGTGACGGGCTGGGACACCCCCTACCCGCACGCGCAGGAATGGGCGTATTTTCCGGGCCAGGCGCGGGTGGCGCAGGCGCTGCAACGGACCCTGGACGCCTGACCATGGCTGATTATTCGTTCAAGTTGCCAGACCTGGGCGAAGGGACAGTGGAGTCGGAGATCGTCGTCTGGCGCGCCGGGGTCGGTGATGCCGTCGAAGCGGATCAACCCCTGGTGGACATGATGACGGACAAGGCCACCATCGAGATCACGGCGCCTGTGAGCGGCACCCTGGTGTCCGTCGCCGGCGAACCCGGTGACGTTATCGCGGTAGGCGCTGAACTGGCGGTGTTCGCCACCGAGGGTGACACACCCCATTCGTCATTCCCGCGAATGCGGGAATCCAGTGAAACAGAGAGTCGCCCAGAGGGCGACACAGTATCTGACTGGATGCCGGAACAAGTCCGGCATGACGGGGAAGAAGGCGCCAGGCCGCAGACCTCCCCCGCCATCCGCCACCTGGCCAGGGAACAGGGGATCGACCTTGACCGGGTACGCGGCACCGGGCCGAACGGACGGATTAACCGCGCCGATATCGAAAAGATCAAAAAGGGGACAGAATTAAATTCTGTCCCCGGTGAGTCCGATGCCTGCCCGGATCAGGCCGGAAAGCACACCGCGCCGGAAACCAGACCGGATGCAGCCGGCGCCCATGAAATCAAACTGGTGGGCCTGCGCCGCAAGATAGCCGAACAGATGACCCTGAGCGCCAGCCGCATCCCGCATTTCAGCTATGTTGAGGAGGTCGATGTCACCGAACTGGAGCGACTGCGGCAGGAAAGCCAACCCGAACTCACCTACCTGCCTTTCTTCATGCAAGCCCTGGTGAAGGTTGTGAAAGAATTTCCCCAGTGTAATGCGCACTTTGACGATGAGCGCCAGGTCATCAGGCAGTTTGAGCCGGTGCATATCGGTATCGCCGTACAGACCGCCGACGGGCTTATGGTTCCGGTCATCCGCGATGTGGAATCCCTGGACCTGTGGCAGTGCGCCCATGAACTGCGGCAGGTCGCGGAGAGGGCGAGAACCAGGCGGGCGCACCGGGAGGAACTCAGCGGTTCCACTATCACCATTACCAGTCTGGGGGCGCTGGGCGGCATCGTTTCCACTCCCATCATCAACTACCCGGAAGTCGCCATTATCGGCATAAACCGGACACAGAAACGCCCGGTTTTTGAAAACAACGGGGTCACTACCCGCCTGATGATGAACGTTTCATCCTCTTTCGACCACCGTGTCGTTGACGGCCATGACGCTGCCTGCGCGATCCAGGCGCTGAAATCTTACCTGGAGTCCCCGGCAACAATATTCCTGCCTGCGTAATCGATTAATCAACATCGATTGACAATACTAATTACAGGACAACCACAAAGTTAATATGGGTGTCCTGTCTTTTTGTTGGGTGTCCTGTAATTTACATGGGTGTCCTGTCTTTTTATTGGGTGTCCTGTAATTTACTGGCCCAAAATATATAGTTGCGTGCCGGTAATCAATATGGGTTAAACTGGTAGAGACGCAATAACTGGTGATTCACGGCGGATAATATCAATGATTGTCGAACAGATCTGGACAGGTAACGACTGGCGTAATTTCAATTACCTCATTGCCTGCCCTGACACCGGCGAAGCGCTGGCCGTCGATCCCCTGGACCACGAGAAGTGCCTGCGCCATGCTCAGGACCAGGGCTGGGAAATCACCCAGGTGCTGAACACCCACGAACATCACGACCACACGGGCGGCAATGCCGCAATGATAGACGCGACGGGCGCGGAGTTGCTCGCTCACAAAAATGCCAGGGACAGGATAGTCGGGATAGACAGGCCGTTGTCCGCGGGTGATGTCATTAAAGTCGGCAGGACCGTGGAACTGGAAGCGCTGGATACGCCGGGTCATACCATGAGCCACGTCTGCCTGTTGTCCCGGACAGATCAACCTTCCCTGTTCTGCGGGGATACCCTGTTCAACGCGGGGGCGGGTAACTGCCATAACGGCGGGCACCCGAACGAGTTGTACCTGACTTTTTCCAGCCAGTTGGCGGCCCTGTCCGACGATACCCTGGTATATCCCGGCCATGACTACATCATCAACAACCTGCAATTCACCCTGAGCAGGGAACCCGGCAATGCCGATGCCCGGTCATTAAGGGATGAGTTGATCGACCAGGACCCGGATGACGCCCTGGTCACCACCATCGGAATGGAAAAAACCGTCAACACCTTCTTCCGCCTGAAAAACCCGGAAGTCATAGAAAAACTGCGCGAGGATTTTCCCGATCTGCCTGCCGAACCAGACGAAAAAACGGTCTTCCTGAAACTGCGGGAGATAAGAAACAGCTGGTAAGGTGACGCTTGTCCCCGACCTGGTTACTGCTTGCCGCCGACGGGTTGCTGATTATTCACGCCCTGTTTATCGCCTTTGTGGTTTTCGGCCTGATATTCATTATCGCCGGCTTTGTCAGGGAGTGGCGCTGGGCCAGGAATCCGTGGTTTCGTTTCATACATCTTGGCGCCATTGGCATCGTCGTCATCCAGGCCTGGCTGGGTATTATCTGCCCGCTCACGATCTGGGAAAACAACCTGAGGGAGAAAGCGGGTGAAGCAACTTATGCCGGTTCGTTTATCCAGCACTGGCTGCACAAGCTGATCTTTTACCAGGCGGAAGCCTGGGTATTTACGCTGATCTATACGGCGTTCGCAGCGCTGGTGGTCCTGGCCTGGTGCCTGGCGCCGCCCTCGTCATTCCCGCGCAGGCGGGAATCCAGTGAATAAAGGGTCGCCCGGAGGCCGACACAGTATTGTACTGGATGCCGGGTCAAGCCCGGTATGACGCGCAGGCAATATCAGGCAACCTTTTTCAGCATCGCTGCCAGCTCTTCGCCCTGCTCGTCAGCAAGCGCCGCTTCGCGCAGTTCCCTGACCTTTGCCGCTGCACCGGGACACTTGCGCAGGGCATCCAACGCATCCATGATGCGCTTGAAGCTCGCCGTACCCCTCTCGTGGGTCTCGCCGTAACCCTTTACCAGGCGCCGGCATTCCGCGACTTCCACAGCCAGATCGTAATCGGTAGCGGCATAGGACAGTACAGTTGCCAGCCACTTCTCCAGGGCAACGGTTTCTGTTTTATAACGCAGGGTGCCGCGGCGCGTGACCCGCAGACCGGCGAGCATGGAGAGCAGCAGGAACCCGGACAGACTTGTGGTATTTATCTTCCTGCCGCGCCTGCAGAACAGGCCGATGAAACTCCGCAATATCGGGATTTTCAGGTGCAGGGCGCCTTTCCAGGCCGGCATGATGTCGCACATCTCCTGCACCCTGGGGTGCATGAATTCCTGCCAGGTGACGACCTGGGCGGTCTCTGCCTGCACCTCTTTCCTGACCCGGGCAAAACGGCCGGAACGGGTCTTCAGATCCGCCACCCGGATGGCGTCCTCGTAAGCCATCCCCAGGGCCAGGTAACGGGCGGTCTCAACGGTCAGCCGGTAGTCCCGGTCGGCGGAGTCCGCCCCCAGGACCGGTTGCAGCCGGTCCAGGTACTGGTGCGCGTAGCGGACGTCCTGGTAATCCGCCAGTTTCGCCACCGCTGCCCGAATCACCTCATGGGTCTGCGGCGGGAACTCCGCCCGGACCCGGTCCAGCAGTGCCTGTGCGTGTTTATGCACCGGCTTTCCAGCCGTGCGCGGGGCCTCCTGCCGTTCCTGCTCCTCCTGCCGTTCCTGTGAGCGGGCATAACCGGCGTCAAACCCCTTCAGGTTGGCCTCCACGGCCACGCCGCCTTCCCTGATAACATCGATGAAGGCGTCCCGGCTGAAGGGCAAAGCGCCGCTGCCGGCAGCCGCGCCCAGCAGTACGGAACTGATGACGCTGCCGGTCTTGCCGGCCAGGGCATCCATGTCGAAACCGATGAAGCGTTTTGCATTCTCCGTCACGGCTTCCATGATCCTGCCGGTATTGGCGCGCCCGTCGCCCGGCGCGGATTTCTCGGCGATGGCGTAGTCCCGGTGGGTTGACACCAGCGCGGTGGTGCGGTCCGGCGTGACCAGGCCCCGCAACACGGCGCGTCCGCCCTCGATGAGTTCACCGGCTATGACCAGGTCCACGCGCCCGGGCACCGGCATCAGGGCCAGTACCGCAGGGTCGTCCCCGGCGGCATCCCGCGGGAAGAATTCCAGGTAATACACGGTCGCCCCGGTGCGCTGGGCAACGCCGGGCACGGAGGTGGACTGCGCCAGGTAGCCGGAGCGTTCGGCGACACGGATCAACCAGTTGCTGAGCACGCCGCCGCCCTGCCCGCCCATGGCCAGGATGGCGATTTTGATGGGTTCGTACTGCCCGCCTGCCGGGACGGAGGGGACGGGTTGAAGTTCGTCCCCTGCAGGTGGGGGTCCGTCCCCGATAGACATTTCGGCGCCCCCGACAAGTCCGGCGCCAACAGTCCGTTTGCGCCGGCTCAGGTCCGACCAGGACTGCAGCCCGCCGATGATGAATGAACGCACGGACGCCAGCGCCCGGTCGGCGATATTGGGGTTGTACACGATATCAGCCTTGTAGAACGACGGGCACAGCACCGCGGCATGGGCCACCTCACCGCACACGCCGCAGCCGACGCAACTGTTGACGACACTCGCCACGGGGTCCTTTCTGAGCGGGTCCGGGTTATCCTTGATAGTGAGTGACGGGCACCCGGACAGCCTGATGCAGGAATGATCGCCGGTACAGGTGTCTTCATCAATACCGAAGCGCTCACGCACGTAACGTTTCTTTTGTTTAAGCAGGTTCCTTACCTGCGGTTTGATTCTCCGTTGGCGGTTAAGCTGGCATTCTCCTTCTGCGACGATGAGTTTCGGACCCTTGTCCCTGGTAGTCATGGCCTCCCTCAGGGCATGCAGGGATTCCTGGATGTTATAGGTATGGACTTTCCGGATCCACCTCACGCCGGCGCCCTTGAGCGCATCGACGATGGACACCCGGTACTGGCGCCTTTCCGCATCGGCCTTGGATGACGGGATCCACTGACCGCCCGTGGCCGCGGAATAGCCGTTATCGACGACCACGATGATGCCGTCATGCTCGTTTTCCACCGCGTTCCCGATGCCGGTAGCCAGGCCGTTGTGCCAGAAGCCGCCATCGCCCATGATGCTCATGGCGCGCTTCTCATGGGGCACCATCAGGGCCGAGGCGCTGGACGGTCCCAGGCCGTAACCGGTGATGGTATTGCCGATATTGAACGGGGCGACCGTGGCGAACGAGTGGCAGCCGATATCCATGCTCACCTGCAATTTGCCGAATTCCTTTTCCAGCAGCTTGACCGCGGAGAAGAACGGGCGTTCCGGGCATCCGGTACACAGGCCGGACGGCCGTTGCGGCACCAGTTGCGCCAGTTCTTCCCGGTTCGCGCCGTTGGCCTTTTCCAACGGCGGGACGGTGACGGCGTCGGGTTTCCAACGCGCCAGGAACTCGCGCAGCCCCTGCTCCATCAACTGGCAGGTGTATTCTCCCGCCATGGTAAACACGTCCTTGCCGTGCACCCGGGCCTGCACGTCGTGGCGTCTGAGGATGGTGTTGATGTTCTGTTCCAGGTAGTCAGGCTGGCCCTCCTCCACCAACAGCACCGCTTTTTTGTCCCGGCAGAAACGCACCACCTCCGCATCCACCAGGGGATAGGCCACGTTGAGGATATACATGGGTATGGTGTTATTGCCGAACACGTCCGAACATCCCACGTGCTCCATGGCCCGGTTCAGGGTGTTGTAGAGGCCGCCGGGGACGATAATGCCGATCTCGCCAAAACGTCCTTCGATCACGTCATTCAGCCTGTTTTCCTCTATGAATTTCAGCGCCGCGGGCCAGCGCCGTTCGGTTTTCTCCACCTCGTGCCGGTAATTGAACGGGGGCAGGACGATACGCTCCACGTCACGCGCCGGGTCGTCCAGGGCGTCGGTCACGGTGAATGCCGGACGTTTGTTGTCTTTTGTATTCAACACGCCGTGGACATGACAGGCCCGCACCCGTAATTGCAGCATGACCGGAGTGGACGATGCTTCGGACAGTTCAAAACCCTTCTCCACCATGTCCGCCATGTGGTTCAGTTCGGGCCGGGGGTCGAGCAGCCACATCTGGGATTTCATGGCGAAGGCGTGGGAGCGTTCCTGCATGATGGACGCGCCTTCACCGTAGTCCTCCCCGATGATGATGAGCGCGCCGCCCTTGACCCCGGCGGAAGCGACGTTAGCCAGGGCATCCGAGGCCACGTTGGTGCCGACGGTGGATTTCCAGGCCACCGCGCCGCGCAGCGGGTAATTGATGGAGGCGGCCAGCATGGAGGCCGCCGCGGCCTCGCTGGCGGATTGTTCGAAGTGTACGTCCAGTTCTTCCAGGATCTCTCTGGAATCGGAAAAGACGTCGATTAAATGACTGATGGGTGAACCCTGGTAGCCGCCGATATAGGAGACACCGGATTGCAGCAGGGCCTTGGTGACTGCGAGGATGCCCTCCCCGTGCAGTTCCCCGCCCTCTCCCAGGCGCAGCATCCGGACTTCTTTTGCGAAAGATCGTTCAGCCATTGGAGACACCGGGGCGGGTTGGGGAACTGTTTTCCGGACACGCTGTGAATACATCCCTGTACGCTTGGTCATCCGCCGTCCTGGCGGATGACAGTCCGGAAAACAGTTCCTCAACCCTTTTGAGTGTGGCGGACATGGTATATTTTTATCATTCCGTAATGGCAAAGACCCTGGCGGGGGAGCCGTCCATGCCGTCCAGGGGCAGAGGGATGCCGTACAGGGTGAACTCGCTGCCGTTGAGCTTGCCGATATTGGTGAGCAACTGGATGATGATGGTCTTGTTGCCCAGCAGGGTCTTGTGGTTGCGTCCGGGCGGCTGGTCCGCCTCGATGCCGAGCCAGAACGGCGCTTCGGGGAAGCAGTCCAGGGCCACCGCCTTGCAGCCTTTTTCCACGATGTATTCCGCCGCCGTGGTGTCCAGGAATATGGATTCGCCCCAGAATTCATCTGTGCCCCAGGCCCGTTCCGTCCAGCCGGTGTACAGGACGGGGATGACGCCGGCGTTGAGCTGAACCCCGGTCTTGATGAGCTCATCGGCGGTAATACGCTCCCGTCCCTGCAGGTGGGTCAAGGGCACTACTACGCCTCTGCCGATGGTGTGGTCCAGGGGGATCTGTTCCACCGTCCAGCCGCCGGATTCGAGGAAATGGCAGGGCGCATCGATATGGGTGCCGATATGGGTGAGGATCTCCAGCCGGGACAGCATGTGCGGGGTAAATTCGACGTTTTCATCCAGTTCGATGTCGCGGCTTTCCAGGTATGCCTTCTGCACTTCCCCCATGCAGGACAACACGACGCAGCGGGTGGGATTTTCCTCATACTCGCGCAGGTCCGGGATGCCCCGCATATGGCGATTGATGGGCAGGGTCAGGTCGATGACAGCCATTGGCTTCTCCTGTTGGGTCTCTACTTAGATTATATATTATGAGAATAAATGCAATGCCGCCAATCGGCATAAGTTGGGTTGCTGTAAAACTCAGACAGGTAACGTCAGCGATCTGAGATAGCGCCAGGTCCCGTTGCCGGTGGGCCGGTTCTGCAGAGCCAGCAGGTCGTCGGGACGGTCAATATCACGGGCCAGGCCTGGTGGTCTTGCGACCCTGACCGGGACCTGCCGTTTTTCCGCTTCCTTGCAGAATCCAGCAAAGCTGTTCTCGCCGTACATCAGGCTTATGACAAGGGGCGGGGTAAATACCAGGCCGTTGGTGCCACCGTCGTTGGCGGCAGGGCACAAGGTGACGCCTTCCGTATGAACCTGGTCCAGGCTGGTTAAATCCGTGTGATCGAGCTCCGGTACGTCCGCCGGGATGACGAGCGCCCTGTCAACGCCTTTGCCGCTGATATATTCGACGCCTTTGAGGACGTCCTCGGCATACCCGGCGTCGGCCCCGGTGTCCAGCACTCCGGTTCCCTGCCCGAGTGCCGTCTGGATGACGTCCGTATCGCAACTGACCACCGTAATGCCGCTGACCACGGAGGCGCTGTCCAGGGCACCGAGTATATCTTCCAGCATGCACAGGCTTAGTTGCCGGCGCTGCACCGGCGTCAACATGCCGGCAAGCCGCAATTTGGAATGCTCCAGCCGCTTTACGGGTAGAATCGCCCACATATGAATTTATCCGCAGATGAATTCCGGGGTCAGAGTAAGAAATTCGAAGAATTTTTACTCTGACCCCAAATATCCTACCCCGATCCCAAATTCCCACCGATACCGGTAATACGAATGCCGGAATGCGGAGTCTTGTAGGCCCTGTTGATATGGATTAGCAGGCTGGTCAATGCCTCGGCAGCCGCGGCGTTGGCCAGTTTACCGGCGTTGATGGCGCGGCAATCGCTGTCTTCAACCAGTTGCATGACTTCCTTGCGGGTTTCCGGGTCGTCGCCGGTTACCAGGATGTCGCAATCTATCTCGACGTCCCGCTCGAGCAGGTTGGCGGCCACGTTGTGGTATGCCGCGGCAACCCGCGCCCGGTCGCCTACTGTCTCGCGGGTGATGACCGCGGCGCTACCCTGTTCAGGCAACTGGACTACGGCTACTTTCGGCGGCATGAGCGGCACCGTGGTATCTATCAGGACCTGCCCGGACAGGCCCGGCATGATGCTCTCCAGGGTGGCTGCATGAGCGGCGAAAGGAACAGTCAGCACCACAACTTCCGCCTGTCTCGTCGCAGAAAGATTGTCGGCGCCCTTAATTGATCCGGCGCCGGGCTTTTTGTTGAGCTCAGCCGCCGCGTTCTGCGCTTTTTCAGCAACCCGGGAGCCGATGATCACCTCATGCCCGGCCCTGGCCCAGCGCCAGGCCAGACCATATCCCAGATTTCCTGTGCCGCCCAGGATGGCTATTTTTTTCCTGCTCATGTCCTGGGGACAGATTTAAGTCCGTCCCCTTTCTCCTGTTATAATATGAAACGTAGCACAGATGGGGGCTCGTCTAACGGCAGGACAGCGGACTCTGACTCCGCCAGTAGAGGTTCGAATCCTCTGCCCCCAGCCATTTCAAAAAGATAGCACGAAACGGGCGCGCGGCAAAATCCCGGATGCAGCGAGTCCGCATGAACGGCAAGCCGCGCCAGTATTTAAAGGCCCCGCCCTATCACTAAGTCAGCACGACCCTGGAAGCGGTAGATCAATCCAGTTCCAGCCTTGTGACAAAACTGGTCTTTCATTTTATGGTATTGACGGCGGCGCGTTCAGGTGAGGTAGAACCACGTTTAAAGTGAGCGACGTGTTGTTCGACTATGTTGACTAGTTTGAATCACTCTTCTAATTGGCGGCATTGAAATTGTACCGGTTGAGCTGATTTCGACCGGATATCTTTCAATATACGACTGTTCTGTAATATCAACGGATTGTATCTTTGACAAGGTATAAGCCTTGACGTGACCTGCTTCTCGTTCATAGCCATAAAACAAACGGCTCCCAGCACTAGACGTTCGAAATGATAAGGGTTCAATAGTGCGATACTTATTATTATATTGCACATAGACACATAAACGATTAGCTGAAGCAAACTGGATATTCTGCAAAATTCTGTCAACGGTGAAGGCACTAGTTACACGCCCAGGTTGAAATAATGTCTCACCGGCTCTGGCATAATTACTCGTGGTTGGCGATACATCTAACCGGTTTGTTAACCATTCAAAAAATAGTGGCAAGTCATCCCAAAAGGCCTGCATCGGCGGTAAATGGGCTAATTGATGAGCCAACATATTTTCCCATTGAGTTTCTAACTCGTCAATTTTTTCGTGTGCCACAATTTGCTGAAATGTTGGGACTTCAATGGCTTTATAGTCACATTTTTTTTGTAGCACTTCATATACTAATATTGAGTCTTGAATCATGTCACGGTTACGGAAAAAATGGACTACATCATATAGATCACGCGGTCGTGCACGTTCGCTGAGAGCGCGTATCTTTTCTGCAACCACCTCTTCAAAGGCATAACAATTTACGTAAATACCATCATCGGGTTTATCAGTATAGGGATGATGGACACTTTTACGGACTGGACTTAGTACTAATATTTCATCGGTAGTTAAATCCAACTTAATTGATGCAACTCCCAGTGTTCTTCGCAATGGACCGTTATAATGAATTTTCGCCTGTACAGATACTTGACCGTTATCTTTAGGAATAATCTTGAAATTGAATCTGTCCGGAAAAAATACTATTCCGACTTCATCATAGAGAAACTTAGTGATTTCATCGAATGCTGATTGTAAAAATTCTTGCGTTAATTGGCTTGGATCTGTGACAGTAAAATCTAAATCTTCTGAAAACCGATAGGTTTCAAAAAAACACTTTTTCAGGCTTGTTCCACCTTTAAACACCCATGACGATATTCTTTCATGGTGGTATATCCCATATAAAATCCAACCTAGGACATAATCTTTCTCCACTGTGTCTGGGCGCAGACCCAGCGCGTTTGCTAGTCTCAGGACTTCATTTTTTTCTATCATATTCGTCTTTCCAAGACGCTGATGTTTTTAACCGCCATTTTGCAATGCTATGATGTGACTGGATTGTGGGATCAAGATAGGAGTAACTTTCAGAGACGTTTGTCAGTAATTGTTCTGATAATTTTTTGTCAAGCGAAAATCTGGTTTCAAGTAAAAAGCCGAAGCGTTTGAAAATAGTTTTATTGTTCATTTTCCTTGCATATGTGATTAATTTATCTGGTTCATAATGCGCTGATTCCATGTATTCTGCGAGTACATCACAAACGATGGATATCCCACCCACGATCTTGGGATCATCCAGAATATCAACCAGAGTTTTTGTTGGATCACTTATCATGACTTTTTTGGATCTAAACCAAAGTGGTTTTAATCCGAATAATTTATATGCTTTGATGGTTTTTAGTTGGTACTTCACACCACCGTGGAAAGGATATCTATTTTTAATTTTGCGTGTCGTAAAGTAGGTCGTTGTTTCAAAAATTTGTTCAGAGAAGTCCCAATGTTTGACCGCGCTAAAACCCGCGATGTAACCAGGCGCATACAACTCATTGGCGATCAGTAAAGGTTCCTCTGCAACTACAGCACTGCTAGTCGCCTCTAATGGCACTGGTACGTAGGCACCACGCGTCAGTCTTTTCAACCAGCCATTTTTACACCAACGAGATAGTAGTCTGCCAGCTTCTTGATGGTGCACATTCAATGTCTCTGCAACCCGAACCACTGTAATTACGGCAAAATTATGCTCTAAAACCATACTGAGTTTGTTTCGATAGGATTTTCCAATCCCTGCTAGTGACACCATGATATATATTTCTCCGCTATAGCCTGATATTGGCAATAATAGCATAAAAAATATAATTCGGATGAGGACGTCGGTATTTAGCTAAAGATTAATAACGACAAGGAAATAGTCGCTACATCCTGAAGGTCATCAAAATTCGTCTTAGGAGAAATATTTGATTTCGTAGCAACTATAAATATTCTTCAGATTTAACATCTTGCTGATTTTCTGATTTTTCCTTTCTTATGATTTCTGCCCCCAACTGCATCATTTTTATTGCATGCGTAGAACCCAATAAACTAAAACGTACAACTTTGAATGTACCCTCCTCCATTGCGACTGCAAAACCAATAGTACTGGCCGTCAATACAATATTATCTACATCGTCAAATGGTTTAATAAAAAATACATTCTCGCCTTGGTACTTATCGCCACAAATCAACCTTACATCCACGGCGCCAGTGTTGGAATTCAGTATTGATGGGTACTCAGCACCAGACTCACATAAAATGCCTAGACTGACGAGATAAACACACGACCCATCAGCATAATAACAGTATTGGCCTAAAATTCTTCCATCAGAATTGACCCACTCTATTAACCCAAGTTTAACATTTTCCGCCTGTCGGGACGGGGAATCAGGGTGATTTTGGCGGGTTTTCGGTCGTAACCCATTGATTTATGGTAAGGGGGGAGTAGTGTAGTGCCATAATATTTATTTTCTTGTTGACTCGCTCCGCCACCCCCGGTATCCTCTCCCCTATGTTCATCCGGCGCACCAAAACCCGCGCCACCACCACCGGCGAGGCCTACTACACCCACCGCCTGGTGCGTTCCGAACGCATCGGCGAGAAAGTGCGTCAGCGCACGCTGCTCAATCTCGGTCGCCACTTCGACGTCGCCCGCCAGGACTGGCCCGCACTGTGCCAGCGCATCGACGCGCTGCGCGCCGGTCAGATGGCCCTGTACGCCGATGGTCCGCCGGCGCTGGAGACCCATGCCCGGCACATCGCCGAACAGTTGCTCGCCCGCGACCGGGACGCACACCGGGAGACGCCGCCGGGCCGGGACCTGCAGGCGGTAGACGTGGGCTCGCTGGCACTGGTGCGCCCGCGCTCGGTGGGGGTCGAGCACGTTGCGTTGTGGGCCATCGAGCAACTCGGCCTGCGGGCACGGCTGGAAGCACTCGGCATCGGCCCGTCCCTGCGCGCGGCGGCGCTCGGCTCGATTGTCGCCCGTCTGGCGCAACCCGGCTCGGAGGCCGCCGCGGCGCGCTGGCTGCGTGAGCGCAGCGCCCTGGGCGAGCTGCTGGGGGTGGACTTTGAGACTCAGCATCCCATACAGTTGTACCGCGCCTCCGATGCCCTCATGGCGCACCGGGACGCCATCGAGCAGCACCTGTTCGACCAGGCCATGGACCTGTTCACGCTGGCGCCCACCGTCACCCTCTATGACCTCAGCAACACCTACTTCGAGGGCGAGGCGGCCCAACAGCCCAAGGCGCGCCGCGGCCACGCCAAGGACAAGCGCACCGATTGCCCGCTGCTCACCCTGGGGCTGGTGCTCGATGCCAGCGGCTTGCGTATTCCGGCGAATATGAACACCGATTCCGGTCGAACGTGAACAGTGATTCCGGTTCATTGTGAACACCTGTTAACGCAACGCATGGCGTGTTTGTGTTTTTTACCTCAAGTGTTCACGCTGAGTCAATAGACGCCTGTTGTTTTCGCATGGATTCCCCCTTCAAGGTCAGTCGGTGCGCATTATGGATAAGCCGGTCGAGGATGGCATCGGCAAGGGTGTTATCGCCGATGGTGGCATACCACTGGTCGACGGGCAACTGGCTGGCCATGAGCGTGGAGCCGGTGTGATAGCGGTCGTCCATGATGTGCATGAGGTCATGGCGCTGTGCGGTATTGAGGGTGTCCATGCCCCAGTCGTCGATGATAAGCAGTCCGGTGCGTGCGAGTTGGTGCAGGAGTTTGTGGTAGCTGCCGTCGGCCTTGGCCTGGGTGAGGGCAAGGAGCAGCCGGGCGAGGCGATAGTAACGGGTGGAGACACCTAGCCGGCAGGCCTGGTGGCCGAGGGCGCAGGCGATAAAGGTTTTGCCTGAGCCGCAGGGGCCGGTGATGAGCAGGTTGTGGGCCCGCTGCAGCCACTCGCCCTGTGCGAGTTGGGTAAGTTGTGTGCGCTGCAGGTTGCGGGGGTGTTCGTAATCGATATCCTGGAGGCGGGCGCGCAGTTTGAAGTGCGCCTGGCGGATGAGGCGGTCCTGTTTGCGTTGTTCCCGTTGCAGGCACTCGGACTCGACTAAGAGGGCGAGGCGGTCGAGGAACGGCAGGGGGTCATAGGTGGCGGGCTGTTCGGTTTGTTGTGTCAGGGCGGTTGCCATGCCGGGCAGGCGCAGGTCGCGCAGGCGTGTCAGGGTTTGTGTGGTTGATGTCATGGTGTCTCTCCGGTTAGTTGAAGTGGTGCGGCCCGCGGACATTCTCGTGGTCCTGGGGCAGCGTGGGGGTGGTCAGGGTGTCTGCGTCAGGGGTATCAGGCAGCCGGTCCTGGTTTGACTCCAGCAGGTGTGTGACCTGTTTGAGGCGCACGAGCCCGGCCTGGTTGGCCCGTTGGCAGGCGGCGTTGAGGCGGCTGGCGGGATAGCGTTTGCTGAGTTGCAGCAATCCCAGGCAGGTGCGGTAGGCCTGCTCGGGGTGGGCCCGGCGTTCGAGTTGGTGGCGGACCCAGGTGT
The DNA here is from genome assembly GCA_965220815.1 of Gammaproteobacteria bacterium. Lineage (GTDB taxonomy): Bacteria > Pseudomonadota > Gammaproteobacteria > Eutrophobiales > Eutrophobiaceae > JAAXHV01. The sequence continues at coordinate 2,614,745 of OZ244846.1, read as the reverse complement.
GCACGTCAGGGCCGAGTTGGGCAGCCCAGCGCTTAAGGCGCTCGGGGGACCATTGCTGCTGTGCCCGGTGGCGTTCGGGCATGTGGGCCGGGTCGGTGGTGAAGCCGTACCCGTCCCGGCGTGCATGGGTGGCGATGGGGCGCTGGTGGAAGTAGAGTTCAATCAAGCTGTCAGATGCCTGTAACTCGACCCGCTCGCCGACGTACTGGTGCGGCACGGAGTAGTAGTGTTGCTGGTAGAGCACGTGGTAGTCGATGTGCACGGTGACCGGCTTGATGTGGACATACTCGTAAGGCTGTGGGGGCAACGGCTTCAAGGCCGGTTTATCAAGGGTCTCAAAGGCCGCGTGGCGCGAGCCGGGCCGGCGCTTGAAGGGCCGGTGGTTAAGCTCGTCAAGCAGGGTGGCGATATGGCGGTTCAACTCATCGAGGGCGAAGAACTGATGATGCCGCAGGCGGGCCAGGATCCAGCGCTGCGCCAGCAGCACGCCCTGCTCGGCCTTGGCCTTGTCACGGGGTTTATGGGGGCGGGCCGGCAGGATAGCCGTCTGGTAGTGCTCGGCCCATTGCTGGTAGCTGGGGTTGATGTCGGGATCGTAGCGGCAGGCACGGCTCACCCCGCTGCGCAGGTTATCGGGGACGATGGCGGCGGGGACGCCGCCGAAGTAGGTCATGCCCCGGGTATGGCTGGCCAGCCAGTCGGGGAGGGTCTGGGTCCAGGTGGCTTCGGCGAAGGTGTAGTCCGATGCGCCGAGCACCGCGATAAAGAGTTGTGCCGGTTGTGTCTCGCCGGTGCCGGCATCGATGACGGGCACGGTATCCCCGCCGTAGTCCACAAAGCACTTCTCGCCGGCCTTGTGTGTCTGGCGCATGGTGCGCTGTTGCCGGGCCAGCCAGTCGCGGTAACGGTCGCAGAACTGGGAGTAGCCGTAACACCGGTTCGGGTAGCGCTGGGTGTATTCCTCCCAGACCAGTTGTCGCGTCATGTGGGGGCGCTTCAACTCCTCGTGGATCGCCGCCCAGTCCGGCGCCTCGCGGCGCGGGCTGGCGTCGGTATCGGCGCCAGGGTAGAACAGCGCGGCCAGGCGGGCATCGTCCAGCTCGACCGGCAAGGGCCAGGTCAGGCCCAGGGCCTCGGCCCGGCTGAGGAGTTTCTGTACCCCGCCGACACTCAGCTTGGTGCTGCGGCTGATGGCGCGGATGGACAGGCCGGCTTGCAGCCGGAGCCGTAGTATCTCGCGTAGTTTACGCATGGTCGTTCTCTTGTTGGACATGGCAGGTTGCTCCCAAAAAAAGGAACAACGTACCACCGGGTTACAAGTCCCATGCGTTGCGGGGGATTCCGGTTCAACGTGAACGCGGATTCCGGGGTTGTGAACACCGATTCCGGTACTGCCCGGAAAGTGTTCACGTTCAATCGGAATCGGTGTTCACTTTGAACCGGAATCCGCGTTCATTTTCAACCGGAATCGGTGTTCACTTTGAACCGGAATACGCGTTCACTTTCAACCGGAATACGCACGGCTTCGTGCGCCGCTCGCAGGTGTTCGCCGGCAACGTGCGCGAACACCACACCCTGGCCGACATGCTTACCGCACTGGATACGCCGCCCGGCGCCCTGGTGGTCATGGACCGCGGCATCGCCACCGAGGACCGCCTGGCCTGGCTGCGCGAGCAGGGCTACCGCTACCTGGTGGTCAGCCGCGAACGCACCCGGCAGTTCGACCCCGAGGGCGCGGTGCGCATCGAGACCGCCTCAAAGCAGGGCGTGCAACTGCAGCGGGTGCTCGATGAGGACGCCGGCGAAGTGCGCCTGTACTGCTACTCCGAAGCCCGCGCCGCCAAGGAACAAGGCATCGCCGAGCGCTTCGCCCAACGCCTCGAGACCGCCCTCACGCAACTTAACGAGGGACTGGCCAGACCGCGCACCCGCAAACGTATCGACCACGTCCACCAGCGCATCGGACGTATCAAGGAAAACAGCCACGGCATCGCCCAGCACTACGATATCACCGTCGAGACCGACCAGACCGGCCAACGCGCCAGGGCGGTGCGCTTCACCCGCAACGCCCGGCCCGGCTCCCTGCTCACCCACCCGGGCGTGTACTGCCTGCGCAGCAACCGGACCGACTGGGACGAGGACACCCTGTGGCGCACCTACTTCATGCTCACCGACGTCGAGGCCGTGTTCCGCTCGTTAAAGTCCGAGCTGGGCCTGCGTCCCATCTACCACCACAAACCACTACGCGCCGAAGGGCACCTGTTCATCACCGTCATCGCCTACCAGTTGGTGCAGGTGATCCGGACCCGCCTGCGTAAGGCTGGCGAACACGCCAGTTGGACCACCCTGCGCCGCATCCTGGCAGGACAACAACGCATCACCGCCACCTTCCGCCGGGATGACGGGCGCACCCTGCACGTGCGCAAGGCCACCCTGGCCGAGCCGCCGCAGCAGGCAATCTACGATGCGCTGGGCATTGATTCATCACCGGGAGGTGTCCGCAAAAACCTCGTCTGAACCCTTCGACCTGGACCCCGGCGTCCACATGTAGTGCCACTCGGCTGGCCAGATCTTCGTAACTGGCTGATATACAACAAGTTCGTAAAGACCTATGTTAAAGATGGGTTAACAGCCTGCCCTAGTTTCCCGTTGCCGGCAGACAAATTTTAGGGGCCAGATAAAAAGTGAACAAGGATTGCTATGATTGATGCACACATTCCTAAAAAGAATAGTGCGAGAGAAATAATACTAGCTCTTACAGAACGGTCAGCATGAAGGCGGGAAAGATCTTTAACATCTGCAAGGCTGAAGGTACCTGCCAAGTAATTCTCCAGCGCGGATTTTGCCCCAGATAATACACCCAGAGAAAAGGCAGCAAGTCCAATAGATAAGAAGATTATTGTAAGTGGCGCAATATTACCCGGAGACCAAACATTACCAATAAAAGCTAATATTGCAACCGAAGCGCCTCCATTTATCAGCACAGTAAATTTCTGTACAAGTTGTCCTGCCTCAATAACTTTGTAAGCTTTTGTTGTTTCAGGATTGCTCATTACTGAGAAGAGATGTGCTGGAAGCAGGGATGGGTATCAAAACAACAAAAAAGTCACAACTAAAGTCACAACAAATTTGCCGAATCTTATAATCAATTAACTATTTCAGTGACTTACCGACGCAGAAAGGTTTCCTCTGACTCCGCCAGTAGAGGTTCGAATCCTCTGCCCCCAGCCATTCCAAATTGTTTCATAATGTTGCATATATTATGGAGAGAGGGTTGTCCTGGATTTTCTACAAGCTGCGGTTGGTACAATTATAACAAGAAACCGTTGCTTGTTTAATTCTGAACCGCCCCGGATTTGCCGGCGTACCTGGTTCAGTGGTTGATGGGCCAGGCCGTATCTTGCGTTGTATGGTATAAAATACGCACGGTCGTAGAAATTCTCTCATGATAATCATCTCTATCCGATAATTATTATGTACGTGCAAAATATATTGCAAATTCCATTAATCTGTGAAAAAATTGCATGTACGTATAAATTACAGAGTTTGATATGGCAGAAATATTTCCTGAACTCCAGCAGGTCCGAACTCCTGCCGAACTTGGGCAGGCGGCCCGCCGGCATAGAAAATCCCGCCACTTGACACAGGTCAGGGTGGCTGGTTTAACCAACATCAGCATAGGATTTCTTTCCGACTTTGAAAACGGCAAACCCACGGCAGAAATCGGCAAGGTTTTAGGCACCCTGAATACAATGGGTCTGGACGTGTATATAGCGCCACGAGGCGTCCTGCGCCAGGCATCGAAGACGCCAGATGACCGATCCTGACACTCTCCACCTATGGCATGAAGATCAGCTGGTCGGTTTCCTCCGGCGCAACGCAACAAACCAGATAGGTTTTCAATATTGTGACGATTGGCTGTCTGGCAGTCATGGTTTCGCTATTTCCATATCATTGCCGCTGAACGCCGACCCTTATCAGCCCGAAGACGCCCTTGCCCACCGTTTCTTTGCCAACCTGCTGCCTGAAGGGCGGGTAAGGGAACGTATTATGCGTGACCTGAAAATACCGGACTCGGATTTTGACCTGCTAAGGGCGATCGGGGGAGAATGCGCCGGCGCGCTGTCAATTCTGCCGGATGATCGCGAGCCGGATGCCGGGGAGGTTTATCAGGATTTGACAGTGGAGTCGTTCCAGGACCTGGTTCTCCGCAAAGGGCAAATCTATGCCGCTCCCCGTAGCGGAATGACCGCATCCCAATTCCCGCGGCTTTCCCTGGCCGGCGCCCAGGAAAAATGTCCGGTCCTGCTCCGCGGCAGTCAATTCCATTTACCGCTGGGGGAGGCCCCATCGAGTCACATCCTCAAATTTGCAATGACCGACTATCGGCATGTGCCCGCGTATGAGGCCGTGTTGACGGACCTGGCGCGGCGGGTCGGTTTACATACGGCTTCAGTCGAGTTTCATTACCTGCACGTTAATGAGCATGCACACGAGTACCTGGTCATTAAACGTTACGATCGCGAGAGCACAACCGGCGGCGAGGTGCGCCGGTTGCACCAGGAAGACTTCTGTCAGGCACTGGGAGTTGGCAGAGAGCGCAAGTACGAGACGGGCGGCGGTGTCAGTTTCAGCGAGTGTTTCCGGTTGCTCAGAAATGCTTCAACCGAGCCTGCGCTGGATGCCGAGCAACTGCTACGCTGGCAGATCTTCAACTACCTTGCCGGCAATTCGGACGGCCACGCCAAGAACCTGTCACTGCTCTACCATAAAGACGGCGCTATCCGGCTGGCCCCTTTCTACGACCTGGTCTGTACACGGGCCATCGAGCGAATTGACCCGAAACTCGCACTGGCCATCGGCGAGGAGCACATACCGGGGAACATTCAAACGGTCCATTGGCAAAAACTGGCGGCGTCACTGGACATCAAATTCGGGTACCTGCAGACACTCCTTGTGGAATTAGCGGACAGGGTCCACCAGGAGGTTGTTCCGGTGATCAAGACATTCCAGCAAAAACACGGCGACTATCCCGCGCTGCAGCGCGTACAAAAGGTAGTTGAACGGCAATGCAGGAAACTGGGCCTGGGCGCGTTATAGGCATTTATAGCAGAACTTTCCTATATAGGGATTTTGTGCTATGAACGCCTATATGAAAGAAGATACATAGCATTATCCCCGTGAGGACCTTGCTGCCCGGACACTTAACGTACTTGTTGAAGGGGGGCGCAAATTTCACGAAACCGGGTTCACCCCTGCCGATCTCAATTCCATGCTAGCCAGGTCGCTGTAGCGACATGGCCAGATCCTGGATTCGGCCCTGTTTATGATAACCTGTTGAATGCCCTGTGCTATACTTCGGCAAAGATGAAACCAAATTTTGACCACCTCAGTGCGGCATTACGACAAGTCGGTGTTGTCGTGACGGCCACGGGCCTTGTCACTGGCGTATTTAACGCCGATCAGGGCCCACTCAGCCTGGGAATTACGTTGGGCGGTTTGGCCTTGATCTGGGCCGCCAGCCTGGAGAATTGACATGAATACAGCCCTTGCTGTTGCCGCGCTCGCGGCGGTACTGGGTGGCCTGGCCATGCTCTGGTTGGCCCGGTTCCTCGCCCGGCGCGACCGCACCGATTAGACCCTGTCGCTCTCGTGTATGAAACAGGGCTTGGCCTGGCTAAGTCCAATTCCCACTTGGCCGGTAGCCTGGAGAACTGCCCCCAGCCAGTTACAGTTTTTCCAGTATGCTCTCTGCGGAACTGACCTTGAACTCCATGGGCGCTTCGACGTGGAGCTGGGTAATGGTGCCGTCGTCCACCACCATGGCAAAGCGCTGGCCCCGGGTGCCCAGGCCGAAACCGGAACCGTCAAGCTCCAGCCCAAGCGCCGCGGTGTAGGTGCCGTTGCCGTCGGCCAGCATCAACACCTTGTCGCCGGCGCCGGCGCTCGCGCCCCAGGCGTCCATGACGAACATGTCGTTGACCGCCATGCAGGCGATGGTGTCCACACCCTTTGCCCTGATGGCGTCTGCATTCTCGATGAATCCCGGCAGGTGTTCTTTCGAACAGGTCGGGGTGAACGCGCCCGGCACCGAAAAAACCACGACTTTTTTGCCGCCGAACAATTCATCGGTGCTTACCGAGCCCGGCCCGTCTGCATTGATTACGTGAAACCGCCCCGCGGGGGCTTTATCTCCGACTTGTACTGTCACTTTAGTCTCCTGTGAAGGTTGCTGGAAGTCTCGGGAGAAATTATATCAGGGAATGAACGTCATGCCTGATTTTGTTGACGGGAGTGTAAAAGTGGGATAGCTTTAAATCTTTTACAATAATAACTGTAATTATGGGAGGAAATATAGTCATGGCTACAACCGAAGAACGCGTCAGACAACTCGTCAGCGAAAACCTCGAAGTGGATGGACAACCCCTGAACCTGTCGGAGGACCTGAATATCGGACTCACCGAACTGGGCGTCTCCTCGCTGGACATCGTCGCTTTCGCGAAACTGGTTTCAAAGGAATTCAATATTTCATTCACAATCGAGGATTGTGAGACTGTCAACACCATACAGAAGCTGATCGATTATCTCGGCGGTTAGTTCGTCCGCGCGCGCGGACGCGGTGGTGCTTATGCCGGACAGGTACAGGCTCAGCCTGTCCGGCGTCGTATGCCTTACGGGATTTCAGCCATGTAATGCGGCATGGTCGCAACTCTCGCCAAAAAACTGAATCACAATGGCTTCAGAGAACCTGTGGGAGATACCTGAACCCGCTTCCGTCTGTGAAGTCCGTCCGGACGGCGACACCATCATTACCCTGCGCCGCTACGGGAACCCGGCGGGCCCGCGCCTCGTTCTGAGTCACGGCAACGGCCTCGCTATCGATCTCTATTTTCCTTTCTGGTCGTTGCTCATGGACGATTACGACCTCATGATTTATGATTTGAGAAACCACGGCTGGAATAAAGTCGGAGCCATCAGCAACCATAACGTACCGATTCTCGTGCGCGACCACAACCGTATCCTCACGGCAATCGACGAACATTACGGAAAGAAACCGAAAATCGGCGTATTTCATTCCGTCTCTTCACTGGTAACGCTTATGTCGACTTCAATACTCGCGGAACTCGGCACATCAGCCGGAGACAGCGCTTTCGCTGCGCTGGTCCTGTTCGATCCGCCTCTGTGCAAACCCGGCGCCAGCCAGGCAAAATTTGACGAGGCCACCGAAAAGACCGCGGCGATGACCCGGCGCCGCTCCAACCGTTTCAAGAGTAAAGAACAGTATATCGAACTGCTTGAGTTCCTGCCGGCGTTGAGGCACGTAGTGCCCGGTGTGCGTGAACTGATGGCAAGCACCACGTTGCGCGAGTCTGCTGACGGTGAAGGTTACGAACTTTGCTGCCCGCCTGATTATGAGGCACAGATCATTGATTACACCAGGGTTTTCTCTCCACTGATGGACTTTGATGATGTCCACTGCCCGACAAAAGCCATCGGCGCGGACCCTACCTTGCCGTACTCCTACCTGCCCACCATAGACCTGAGCGACATCCTGAGCGTGGACTACGATTTTCTGCCCGATACGACCCACTTCATGCAACTGGAACAACCGGAGGAATGCGTTGCGACCATGCGCGAATTCCTCGAACAGGATGTGCCGGCCGGGAGTTTATGAGGTAGCGCGCCTTGACCGGGACCGCACAACCGATCGCGATAGTGGGCATGGCATGCCGTTTCCCCGGCGCGCCGGATATCCCCTCTTTCTGGCGCCTGCTCGAAGCCGGAGAGAATGCTGTGACCGAGGGTGTTCCGGGATCGGGCGTCGGGCGCATCGGAGAACTTTTCCCTGACGGCTCGGATTTGAACGAAGGCTGTCGATTCGGCGCTTTCGTCAGCGACATAGATCAGTTCGATGAAACGTTCTTCCGGATTTCTCCGGTCGAGTCACAACTGCTGGACCCGCAACAACGGATGATGCTGGAAACGAGCTGGCAGGCGCTCGAGGACGCGGGGATAGACCCGGGCAGCCTGGAGGGCAGCCGCACCGGCGTGTACGCCGGGATCAGCAACGACGAATACCGGATGCTGGTCCTGGAGTCAGGCAAACCTGCCGATGCGGCCTCCTGTCTCTATGCCCTGAGCGGCACCAACCTGAACGGAGCGGCAGGCAGGGTGGCTTTCGTAATGGGCCTGATGGGTCCGGTGAAAGCGGTTGACGCCGCCTGCGCCTCATCCCTTGTGTCCATCCACGATGCGGTGGCGGACCTGCAGCAGGGCAAGGCGGACCTGGCCCTTGCCGGCGGCGTGCAGGCCCTGCTGAACAGCCGCATCTACGAACTGCGCGCGGATGCGATGATGTTGTCCCCTGACGGGCAGTGCAAGACCTTCGATGCGTCAGCGAACGGCTATGTACGGGGTGAAGGTTGCGGGGTGGTGGTGCTGAAGCGGCTGAATGAGGCGGAGGCGGACGGCGACCGCATCTGGGGGGTCATCCGGGGCTCGGCGGTGAACCACGGCGGGGCCAGCGTGGGACTCACGGTTCCCAACACGCCGGCGCTGGTTCAGGTCATGGACGAGGCGCTGTCGCAGGCGGGCGTCCCGGCAACGGACGTGGACTTCCTCGAGGCCCATGGGACCGGAACCACCGTGGGCGATCCGATTGAGATTAATGCTGTTGCCGAAGTCTACTGCAAGGGGCGCGTAAGTGATCATCCGCTGCTGACCGGCTCTGTGAAAACCAACGTCGGCCACCTGGAATCGGCTGCAGGGGTTGCCGGCGTGATCAAGGCCGCATTAGCCATCAAGCAGGGTGTGATTCCTAAACACCTGCATTTCCATGATCCCAACCCGGCTATCGACTGGGAGCGCCTGCCGTTACAGGTTACAACGGATTTAACGGAGTGGCCGCGCCGCAACGGAAGACCCCGCCTGGCGGGGGTGAACTCTTTCGGGATATCCGGGACCAACGCACATATCGTGCTGGAGGAGCATGTCCCTGCGGATACGGCGCCAAGCAAGGAATACCAGGCGGCGGGCCGTGCGCGGATGTTAGCGGTTTCTCCGCCCTCGGACGTAGCTCACCTGCCGTTACCGGAGCAGGAAATGGGACCGCGCAAGATCCGTTTCCTTCCGTTATCAGGCAAATCGGAGCATGCGCTCAGGGAACTTGCCGGGCGCTACCTGTCATGGCTCAGTGAACAGGCCGGGGAGATGTCGTCGGACGGCGCCGTACCGGAACCCCTGCTGGCGGACATGGCGTGGACTGCGGGCGCGGGACGGAGCCATTTCGAATACCGCACAGGTATTGTTTTCCACGATGCCGGATCTCTGCAGGAACAACTCGGCGAACTGGCTGAAACCGGTGAGGCGGCCAGGTCCCGCTCAGTGAACAAGGTCGCGTTTGTCTACACCGGCCAGGGAAGCCAGTGGGCCGGTATGGGGCAGGCGCTGTACGAGAACGAACCGGTGGCGCGGGCAGTCCTGGATCACTGTGAGACGGTATTCCGGGATGAACGAGGAACCTCCCTGCTGGACGTCATGTTCGGCCGCGCCGGGACGGAAGGGAAACTGGGTGATACGGCATGGGAACAACCCGCCCTGTTCGCGCTGGAATGCGCGCTGACGGCGCTCTGGTCGAGCGTGGGCATACGGCCCGGGGTGGTGATGGGACACAGTGTCGGGGAACTGGCAGCGGCGCACACCGCGGGAGTATTCAACCTGGAGGACGGCATGCGCTTTGCCTGCGCACGCGGCGCCCTGCTGTCCGCAACCGAACAGGGTGCCATGGCCGCGGTTTTTGCGCCGGCGTCGCAGGTGGCAGCCGAAGTCCGGGCAGCGAACGCAGCGTCTGCCGGAAGCGGGGTGAACATCTCGGCGGACAACGGAACCCACCAGGTGATCAGCGGGCCGGTCGACGAAGTTGAAACCATCATGAAGCAGCTCGAAGCGGAGGGGATCCGGGCCCGGAAGCTGAACACGGCAAAAGCATTCCACAGCGCCCTGGTCGAGCCGGCGCTGGACGCACTGGAAGCCTCCCTGGACGGCGTGCAAATTAAGTCTCCCTCCCTGGCCGTGGTCAGCAACCTGACAGGCCGGGTGGTGGAGACAGGCCAGGCGCTGGACGGGGCATACTGGAAGCGGCATGCCCGGGAGCCGGTGGCATTCGCCCGCGGGGTCGAGACATTAGCGGAACTCGGGGTGGACCTGGTGCTGGAGATAGGCCCCCACGCGGTGCTGGCCCCAATGGCGCTCTCGGCCTGGCCGGAGTCGGCACAGACACCGGCGCCGACAGTGCTGTCAAGCCTGCAAAGGCCGTCAGGCAACGGCGCGGCGCCTGCAGGCGGCAGTTTTACGGAAGCGGCCGCGGCAGCTTACGAGGCAGGGCTTCCGATTCGATTCGCGGGGCTTTTCGCAGGAGAGTCGCGGCGCCGCATTTCAATACCCGGTTATCCGTTTCAACGCAGGCGCCACTGGGTAGAGACGACGAAGCAACGGCGCGGCAGCGCCGATCACCCCTTGCTGGGCGGGCGTCATGAATCTGCGCGTGGCGAGATCACCTTCGAGACAGAACTGTTTCGCTCCGATCCGGAGTGGCTGAACGATCACCGGGTTTTCAACCGGGTGGTGGCGCCGGGGGCGCTGTACGGCTCAATGGCGGCCTCTGCACTACTCTGTGAAGGGAACTGGCCGGTAGTAGTTGAAGACATGCAACTGCACAACCCGCTGGTATTCCCGGAGGAGAGCGCCCAGGAAAATGAGGCCGGCAAAGATGAGTATAAGGACAGCCGCAAGCTACAGGTACTGCTCGATGCTTCCGAGCAGGCGCTGTCACGTCCCGTACAGATATTCAGCAAGGGGAATGAAGAGGGTTGGACGGTACATGTAGAGGGACGCGTGTCGGCGGATGCGCCGGTCCCGGAAGCCGCCGGGCGCATCGACCCGGAAAGCCTGAAGTCCGGACTGAGTCCGGTGGACGTGGCGGGCTATTACCGCGCCAGGGCAGGCACCGGTGTTGACCTCGGCCCGTCTTTCCGCACCCTTGGGAGAGCCTGGTCACGGCAGGGCGAGGCGCTGGGTGAGGTGTCTTTCCCGGCAGTTCTCGGCAAGAGCGGTATGGATATTCATCCACTATTACTGGACGGCTGTTTTCAGGTCGTCGGCATTGCGCGCGGCCTGACCGGAACGCAAAGCACAACTACCTACCTGCCTTTCGGCTGGGAGCGATTATGGCTTACGCAAAAATTGCCGGAGCGGGCGCTCTGTCACGTGCGTATGAACCAGGTTTCCCGGGAGCAGGAAGAGGATACGGGTGAGCCGCCGGAGGTCCTGAGCAGTGAAATGCGCATTTACGATGGAAACGGGGTTCTAATCGGCGGTATTAACGGTTACACGGTAAAGCGCGCAACACGGGCTGCGCTGCTCTCGGCAGTCGAGGGTGTGAAGGACCTGCTGTACGAAATCGTGTGGCGCGATCACGCCCTCCCCCCCGGAATGAAAGCCGCGGACTTCTTCCCGGGTCCGGCAACCATTGCGGCCGAATCGCAGTTGTTCACTGATTACCTGACAGAAGCAGGAGTCCCGCCCGAGAGCAGGGATGCCCTGTTGCAGGACCTGGAGCGGTGGTCGCGCACGCGCGCGCTGGCAACCCTGGAAGAACTGGGCTGGCAGCGCAAGGCAGGTGAGACCGTAGACCCGGAGGCGTTGCAACAACGGTTGAACGTCACTGAGGAGCACAAACGCCTGTTCCGCCGCATGTTCGAAATGCTTGCCAAATCCGGGGTAGTGGCGGAGACGGACGACGGTTTCACCGTTCTCCTGGGGCCCGGAGATCCGTTACCTGAACACATGCCGGAGGATCCTGAAAAGTTTGCCGATCAGATGGCCGGACGCTATGCGCACGGCCAGACCGAGATTGGGCTGTTCCGGCGCTCCGGCAGCGCCCTGGGGGAGGTGCTGCGCGGCAAGGCCGACCCGTTGACCCTCCTGTTCAGCAGCGGCGAGCCTACCGCGGCCGACCTGTACCTGAAAGCGCCGGTGGCGCGCGCCGCGAACCGCTTGCTGGGAGATGCAGTCCGGTCGCTTGTAGCCGGGTTGCCCGAAGGACGGCGACTGCGGGTGCTGGAGATCGGGGCAGGCACCGGATCGGCGACCAACACCGTCCTGCCGGAACTGCCGGAAAGATGGTTCGATTATACCTACACGGATATCTCCGCAGGCTTCTTCGCGGAAGCGGAGGCCCGCTTCGGCGACGGCGGCGGATGCATCGATTACCGTCCGCTGGATATCGAGAAAGACCCCGTCGCCCAGGGCTTCGACTCCCACGGCTATGACCTGCTGATCGCATCCAACGTCCTGCACGCTACGCGCTACCTGGAAGAAACGCTGGGGCACTGCCTGGACCTCCTGGCGCCGGCGGGACAACTGGTGGCTCTGGAGAACCTCAGCGGCCTGGGCTGGATGGATCTGACCTTCGGGCAACTGGACGGCTGGTGGCGCTTTGCCGACGACTACCGCCCGCATCACGCCCTGGCGAACCCGGCGGTGTGGCGCCGGGCGCTTGGTGACGCGGGTTTTACCGAAGCCGTGGTGCTGGGCGTGGATGAGTCCGATACAACCAGGATTCCGGACAAGGGCGTGATCGTGGCCCAGGGTCCTGCGCAGGTAAAAGAAGCCCCCGGCGCGTGGATTCTGGCGGCGGACCAGGGTGGACTGGCACAGCAACTCGCAGCCGACCTGGCGGCGCGCAACCAGAAGGTCATACTGGCGGGCAGTGAGGCGCCCCAAAAACCGCAGGCCATCAACGGCAGGCCGGCAGCGGCTGGTCCCGGCATTTCTCCGGCCAAGGTGGAACCGGAACGGCGCGCATGGTGGCAGGCGCTGGTGGAAAGCCTGCCTGCGGATGTGCCGTTCAATGGTGTAGTACATCTCATGGGACTTGACGGTCACGGCCCGCAGGCAACGACCGGGGAAATGGCGGCAGATGTGCAACGCGCAGTGGCGAGTGCGCTCGCACTGGTGCAAGGAGTGGCCGACTCCGATAAAACACCCGCTCAGGGCATGTGGTTCTTCACACGTGGCGCGCAGGTGCTGGAGCGGGAGATCGGCGGGGAACCGGCCGGTGCGGCCCTGTGGGGCCTGGGCAAGGCGGTGGCGCGGGAAGCGGCTCACCTGCAACCGAGGATGATTGACCTGGACCCCGACATGATGGCGCCCGCGCCCGACCTGGTCAATGAACTCCTGTATCCCGACACCGAGAATCACATCGCCTACCGCAGGAGTCAGCGCCGGACGGCGCGCCTGGTCAGGGCCGAAGACGCAGGGGAACGGCTGGCCTTTCCGGAAGGTCTTGAATGGGTGCTGGCGCCGGACCCGGCCGGCGTGTTCGACAGGCCCTGCGTACAGCCGTTGCCGGCGCGCCCCCTGGAACCCAGGGAAGTACGCGTCGCGGTGGACGCTGCCGGGCTCAACTTCTGGGACGTGTTCCGTTCGCTCGGCTTCATCGAGGAAGGGCTGCTGGGCAGGGAGATGTGCGGCCACATCCTTGAGACCGGCGCCGAGGTATCGACCGTTTCGCCCGGCGACCATATTGTGGGACTGGGGTTCGGCGCGTTCGGGCCGCAAATGATTACGCATGAGGAACTGGTAACACCCGCGCCGGCGGGATTCTCCGTCTCCGAACTGGCAACGGTACCGAGCGCATTCGTGTCGGCCGCGTTGTCCTTCGAGTTCTCCGGGCTTAAGGCCGGCGACCGGGTCCTGGTCCATGCCGGTGCGGGCGGCGTGGGGCTGGCGGCCATCCAGCTGGTGCAGGCTGCAGGAGCGGAAGTCTTCGCAACCGCAAGCGCACCGAAACAGGACTATCTCCGTTCGCTCGGCGTCCGGCACATATTCGACAGCCGCACTATCGCGTTCGGGCAGGAGATCATGGAGGCGACGGGCGGCAAGGGTGTGGACGTGGTGCTGAACAGCCTGACGGGGGAAGGCTTTATAGATGCCAGCCTGTCCTGTCTCAGGCAAGGTGGCCGCTTCGTGGAGATGGCCAGGCGGGACATCCTGAGCGAAGACGAGATGGCGGCCCTGCGACCGGACGTGCCCTACCATATACTGGAACTGGATGTTCTCAAAAAGACGGAACCGGCCCACGTAGGAAAGGTTCTGAGGAGTGTGATTGGGCGTCTTTCCTCGGGAGAACTGAAACCGATCATACACAGCCGCTGGCCGCTGGCCGAAGCGGGCGCTGCGCTGTCGTTCATGCGTTCGGCCCGTCACCTCGGCAAGATCGTGGTGACAACCCCACCGCTGATCAAGGGCCGGCTGCGGCAGGACAGGGCCTACCTGGTGACCGGCGGCCTGGGCGGGATCGGGTGCGCCGTGGCCGGCTGGCTTGCCGACCATGGCGCCGGAACTATCGTACTGAACGGGCGCCGGGAGCCGGATGCCACCGCCATGGAAACAATCCGCGCGATCAGGGAGCGCGGGGTGGCGGTCTGGGTGGAACTGGCGGACATGACAGACATGGCTGCCGTGGACAATATGCTGGCGCGCATGGAGCAGGAACTGCCGCCGTTGGGAGGCGTGATCCATAGCGTTGGAGTGCTGTCGGACGGCGCGCTGACCAACCAGACATGGGAGCGATTTGAGGAAGTATTGTGGCCGAAAATAATGGGGGGTTGGCAACTGCATCGCGCAACCGCGCACCTTGACCTGGATTTCTTTATCCTGTTTTCCAGCAGGGTTGGCGTGATGGGCAATCCGGGACAGGCGAACCACGCCGCGGCCAATGCCTTCCTGGACCAACTCGCCGGTCACCGGCGCGCGCTGGGATTGCCGGGACAGGCCATCGCCTGGGGAGCCTGGTCGGACATAGGTGAAGCGGCTGAACAGCGAGACCGTATTGAACGGCAGCGCTCGGCGCTCGGTGGCCGCTGGTTTACCCCGCAACAGGGTCTCAGGGCATTAGACCGGCTGGTGCGCCAGGACGCCACGACCGCCGTGGTGATGTCAATGGACTGGTCGGTGTACGAAGAGGCTGTGGACGACCGTCCGCCCCTGCTGGAAGACCTGTTGTCCAGAGACTCGGACGACAAGGCCAAAGACGCGACCTCGCCGGACGACCTGCTTGCCTCCCTGCGGGAAGCGCCGGCAACGACACATGAGGAATTGCTCGCGTCCTTCCTGCAACAGGAAGTACAGGCGGTGCTGCGGCTGCAGAGTACGCCTGAACCCAAAGTGGGGTTCTTTGACCTGGGTATGGACTCGCTGATGGCGGTGGAACTGCGCAACCGGCTGAACCGGGCGTTTTCCGGGGAATACAAAGCATCCAACACCGTGGTGTTCGACTATCCGGACATCGCCGCACTCGCCGGCCACCTGGCTCAGGAACTGGTTGAAGTCATCGGTACGCCTGCCCCCCAAGTACAACCTAGGACACAACCTGAGACGCAGCCCAAACCGAAACCGGAGCCGTCGCTACGAAATGGCGATGACGGTATAGCGATCATAGGCATGGCGTGCCGCTTCCCGGGTGCAGCGGATCTCCCGGCCTTCTGGCGTTTGCTCGAAGCCGGCGCGGATGCCGTGACGGATGGGCGCCAGGATTCCGGTTCCTGGGAAGGTGTTGCCGGAGACCCTGCCCAAAGCGACAGCGCCTTGCGGCGCGCTGGCTTCATCGAGGGGATTGACCTGTTTGATGCGCGTTTCTTCGGGATATCGCCGATCAGTGCGCGCGCCACGGACCCGCAACACCGCCTGCTCCTGGAGGCAAGCTGGCAGGCCCTGGAAGATGCGGGGATTAACCCGGACGATCTGAGAGGCAGCAATACCGGCGTGTTCGCCGGCGTTGCCTCCAGTGAATACCGGGACCTGATGCTTGCCGCCGGAAGCAGTATCAGTTACGTCGGCACTGCCAACAGCATGGCGGTTGGCGGGGTATCATTCAAACTGGGTCTTACGGGGCCGGCGGTGCCTGTGGAACTCAACTGCGCATCTTCGCTGGTCTCCGTGCACCATGCATTGACCTCCCTGCGCCAGGGCGAGGTGAACCTGGCGCTGGCAGGTGGGGTTAACACGGTCCTGTCGCCCGGGAAAACAGGCGAAATGGCGGAATTGGGCATGCTGTCGAAGGAACAGCGCTGCAAGACCTTCGATGCTTCGGCTGACGGCTTTGCGCGTGGCGAGGGTTGCGGGATGCTCGTGCTGAAACGCCTGGCCGAGGCTGAGGCCGACGGCGACCGCATCTGGGCTGTGCTGCGTGGAGCGGCGGTTAACCAGAACGGTCCGAGCGCCGGTCCCACAGCGCCGAACGGCCCTGCGCAGGAACGAGTGATCGAAGCGGCGCTTACCCAGGCTGGTATTACACCGGCAGAAGTGGACTACCTGGAAGCCCATGGAGCGGGATCTGCGCTGGGCGACCCGATTGAAGTGCAAGCAGCAGCGGCGGTTTACGGAAACGGGCGAGAAGAAGCCTATCCGCTACTGATCGGTTCGGTAAAAACGAACATCGGCCACCTGGAAACGGCCGCCGGAATCGCCGGTATCATCAAGGTAGTCCTGGCAATGAATCGAGGGGTGATACCCAAGCAACTGCACTTCCGGGACCCGAACCCGAACCTGGAATGGGACCGGCTTCCGGTACGCGTTGTTTCGAGCATGGTTGACTGGCCGCGCCATCCCGAACGACCTCCCAGGGCGGCAATCAGTTCGTTCGGAATATCGGGAACAAACGCGCATGTTGTGGTAGAAGGATATACGGACCCGCCTGCGGAAAAAGATAACCTGCTGGACGGACAGGCCCGGCTCCTGCCGCTCTCCGGCAAATCCGGAGAGGCGCTCAGGGATCTGGCGCTCCGCTACCTGTCATGGCTGGACGAAGGCACTGGGGAAACCCCGTCAGACGGAAGTATCAGCAGCGAATTGCTGGCCGACATGGCCTGGACCGCGGGCGTAGGGAGGTCCCATTTTGCGTACCGCAAGGGCATCGTATTCAACGACGCTGCGTCACTGCGGGAAGGGCTGGAGGCGCTTGCGCAAACGGATACAGCGTCGCTGACGCCGGTAGAACCGTCGGGTGCGTTCCGGCCGTCCGGTGACGGACCGGAAGCGCAAGGCCAGGACTTGCCAGTGGTCGTGGCGGCGCAGGCTTACGAAGCCGGCGAGACGGTTGCCTTCGCCGAACTGTTTGCGGGAGAAAACCGGCGCCGGATCTCGCTGCCAGGCTATCCGTTCCAGCGCCGACGTTACTGGATCGAATAACCGGACAGGCAACGAACAATAGGGGACGGAATTGAAGTCCGTCCCCTGACATGACAGACTTGCAACCCAAGATAATTAGCAGGCTGGAACCACATGGCTGACCATCCGGCATCAAAGTCGGGCATGCGTTACCAGCCCGATGAAAATCCTCCCATATCACTTGTCATAAGCCTGGGCCTGCAACTTGCGGGGCTCAACATCGCTGCGGTGATGCTGATCCCCACGGTCATCGTGCGCGCCGCGGGCGAAACCGAAGCCTACCTGTCCTGGGCCGTACTGACCGCGGTCATGATCTGCGGCATAACCACGATACTTCAGGCCCTGCGGTTCGGCCGTGTCGGCGCGGGGCACGTCATCGTCATGTGCGCTTCTGCGGCATTCGTTCCCGTGTGCATCATGGCGCTCAGCGAGGGCGGTCCGGCCATGATGGCTACCCTGGTCGTTATTGCGTCCCTGGTCCCGCCGGCGCTGTCCTGGCAGCTCCCGCTGTTCCGGCGCATCCTGACACCCACCGTCTCGGGGACGATCATCATGCTGATACCCGTGACGATACTGCCGGTCGTTACCCAGCTCCTCGGCAGTGGCGCTGAAGGCGGCGCCGCACCCGGTTCTGCGCTGAGTTTTTTCGCCACGGCGCTGATCATCTGCGCCATCGCGCTGAAGGCGCCTGCAGGGATGCGCGTGTGGGCGGCGGTGATCGGCGTCGCGACCGGCTCAATAATCGCCGCAACATTCGGCCTGTACGACATGGGCCGCGTTGCCGGCGCTGCCTGGATCGATATTCCCGAGAACCGCTGGCCGGGCTATGACCTCGATTTCGGACCGGCTTTCTGGACGCTGCTCCCTTCATTCCTGCTGGTGGCCCTGGTGGCCGGCATCCGCACCATGAGCAGCGCCATTGCTATCCAGCGCGTGTCGTGGAGGGACGAGCGACCCGTAGATTTCAGCGCCGTACAGGGCGCCATGAACGTGGACGGCGTAGGCAACATGCTGTCCGGGTTGACGGGCACAGTCCCGGGATCGGCCATAACGACCAGCGTGTCCATGACCGAGCTCAGCGGGGTGGCGGCCCGCAGTGTCGGCATCGCCACCGGGGCCGCCTTTATCATCCTGGCATTCCTGCCCAAAGCCGTTGCCGTGGTCCTGGCGATACCGGATTCCGTGTTCGCCGGCTACCTGTTCATCATGCTGGCGCTGCTGTTCATGATAGGCATGAAGATGATCATCGAGGGCGGTATGGACCTGCACAAGGGGACGATTGTCGGTCTTGCCTTCATTACCGGCATCAGCTGCCAGTACGGCCTGATATACCCGGATTATCTCGATGAATTCGCCGGCGGCCTGCTGCGCAACGGCATGAACGCCGGCGCTCTCATCATCATCCTCATGACCCTGTTCCTGGAATTGACGAAAGCTCGCGGTAAGTGATTTTTCCACAGATTACACAGATGAACACAGATTGTTTTTTGATTTATGGCACGAAGATGCCGATTTATAGATAACGACATCGATAACGTCGCACTACAGTTCGTCATTCCGGGCTTGACCCGGAATCCAGTAGATTACAAAACTCCTTATAAGGAAGGTTTTATTGACTGGATCCCGGGTCAAGCCCGGAATGACGAACGGAGGTGGCCCCTTTAATCTGTGTTCATCTGTGTAATCTGTGGATAAATCACCCGCGGATCATCCCAGCCGCTCCCTGACCTGGAGTGTGAGCGACAGCAGGGTCGGCATAAAGGTCAGCGTGATCAGCGTCGAGAACAGCAGGCCGAACATCACGATAACCCCCAGGCCGCGATACAACTCGGTGCCCGCGCCGGGGTTGAACACCAGGGGCGACAGGCCGAATATGGTCGTGATGCTGGATATCATGATCGGCCTGAGCCTTGCCCGTGTGCTCTCCAGCACCGCGTCAACCGACCCCATCCCGCCGGTCTTGATGTTGCGCATGGTGCGGTCGATGATCAGGATCGGACTGTTCACCACCGTGCCGATCAGGATCAGGAAACCGAGCATGGTGATCACGTCAAAGGACTGGTGTACGTTATCGAGTCCCAGCAACGACAGGTTGCCGCCTATGGCGTTCAACAGCCACAGACCGAACAGCCCCCCGCCGATGCCGATGGGAACGGTGGTCATCACCAGCAGTGGGTAGCCCCAGTGGGAGAAGATGGCCACCAGCAACAGGTAGGAAATGAACACGGCAATAATGAAATTCCCTTTCAGGGCATCCCGGGTATCTTCAAGCTGGTCGCTGGCCCCGGTGATGCGCATGCTGATGTCGTCCCCGATTTCACCGCTCGCCTTAAGTTCGTCGATAATGCCGCGCCGGACCATATCCACACCCTGCTCCAGCGGGATGTCCCGGGGCGGAACAATGCCCAGGGTGATGGTCCTCTCGCTGTCCACCCGGCGGATGGTTTCGGTATTCACGGTCTGCCGCACCTCCGCCACCGCGCTGAGAGGCACCGCGCCGCCCCGGGGTGAATACAGCATGATGTCGGCCACGTCCTCCGGTTGCGAGATGGTGCCCCGGGTGGAGTACAGGAACATGTCGATCTTCTCATCACCCAGGAAGAACTCATCCACGAACGCGCCGTCGGAGAAGGCCCAGACGGCATAACCCAGGTCACCGGCGTCAATACCCAGTTCACCGGCCCGTTCCCAGTCAGGGAGTATCTCAACCATCGGTTGTCCTATGGTCAGGCCGGGGGGTTGGGCGCGGATCTGCGGGTTCTCGAATATCGACCGGGCACTGACGAATGCCTTGAGACCGGCATCGAACAGGGACACCAGGTCCGTGCCGCTCAACTCCAGGTTGATGCTCCTGGAACCGCCCATGTTGCCGGAAAAAAGGGAGCCCCGGGAAGCGAACGCATGTATGCCCGGGATCTCCCGGATCTTCCCGATGATGATGTCGAGCATGTCGTCAACCTGGGCCGGGGACGTGGCCTCCGGCATAAGCACGCTGCGCGAGGAGGTTGCGTAGCCGATAACATAATTCAGGCCGGGGAAATCGGATTTCCCCCTGGCGTACTTGTCCGGATCTTCGCCGATATGCGGCACCAGGAAATCATCGACGGCCTTGTGGATTGCGTTCATCTCATCGATGTTGTAGCCCGGCGGGGCAAACAAACGGACGAATATCTTCTGCTCCTCCCCTTCCGGCAGGTACTCCGCCTTGGGGATGGAGGCAAAGATGAGCACGGTGATACAGCCCACCAGGATTATCAGGCCCGCCCGGCGCGTTATTCCCTCCATCAGCCAGTGCACAAATCCGATAAGCATCCCGCCCATCCGTTGTCCCGCAGCATACAACCCCGCGGCGGCCGCGGGGTCAGCGCTCTTCAGCGAGAGAAACCGGCTGCACAGGGTCGGCACCACCAGGGTCGCAACCAGCAGGGACATGAGGATGGACGCCGAGATGGCGATGGCTATATCGGAATACAACTGTCCGGCCTCCTGGCTGATGAAAACGATCGGGATAAACACGAACACCGTGGTCAGTGTGGATGCCAGTAGCGCAGGCCACACCTCTGCCACCCCGTCCAGCGCCGCGCGCCGGCGATCCTTGCCGGCTGTCCGGTGCCGGTAGATGTTCTCCAGCACAACGATGCTGTTGTCCAGGGTCATACCGATGGCAAAGGCGACCCCCGCCAGGGAGATCACGTTGATGGTGCGCCCGCTGACCAGCAACCCCAGGAAGGCCGCAAGAGTGCAGACGGGAATGCCCAGCGCGCCGATGAGGGTGGCGGACGGGGCCCTGAGGAACAGGTACAGCACGAAGGTAGCAAGCAGGGCGCCGATGACCAGGTTATTGCGTACGTTGTTCACGGAGTCGGTGATGTACAGAACGTCATCGAAGTTGTACTCCATGCGCATGCCCCGCTCCTGCAACAGGCCGTTGTTCAGTTCCTCGACCTTTTCCAGGACGCGATCCTTGACTTCCACCACGTTGGCGCCGATCTGCCGGCTTACCCCCAGGCTCACGGTCTGTACCCCGTGCGAGTAGAAGTAGGTGTCGATTTCGAACGTGGAGAGTTCTACGTGCCCCAGGTCGCGCAAACGGACGAACGCGCCGCCACGGCGGGCAACCACCATGTTTTCCATGTCTTCGGCGGTTTCAAAACGCCCTATCGTCCGGATCAGGTACCGGCGCTTGCCGCTGTCCAGATCACCGCCGGATACGTCCCGGTTGCGTGCGCGGATAGCGCTACGAACCTCGGACAGTGTGATACGGCGTTCCACCAGCTTCACGGGGTCCACGTATATCTTGACCTGCCGCTCCGCCCCGCCAAACATGGTGACTTCCGAGACGCCCGGGACCCGCTCAAGCTGTACGCGCACGTTATCTTCCAGGAAATCGCGCATTTCCGTCATGTTCACGTCCTGCGGGTTCCCCGGCAGGGGCTGCGTAGAGAAGAACAGGAACGGATTTTCCGCGGAGTTGGCGACGAGCCGGGGTTCATCGACGTTCTCCGGGTACCCGGGGACCTGGGTCAGGGCGTTGTTGACCCGTATCAGGACCTCGTTGACGTCGGTACCGTAAGGAAACTCCAGGTCGATCTCACCCAGGCCGGTCTCCGCCCGGGAGATCATGCGGTCCAGTCCCGGAATCCGGCGCAGGTATTCCTCCTGTTCGACGATGATCTCCTTTTCCACGTCCTGGGGCGTGGCGCCGGGCCACTTGGTGATCACGGTCACCACCCGGACGTCGAGATCGGGGATCATCTGTATGGGCACGCGAAAAACGGCGAGGATGCCGAACAGGCAGATGATCAGCACCGCCACCGCTATGATCAGCGGCTTCTCTATGGCGAACCTGAACATGGTTATTGTCCTGTCTTTCCCAGGATGTGGTCGGAAACGATGCGCAATTGAATTTCCGACGTGCCTTCAAAGATTTTTGTCAGGCGGGCGTCCCGCCAGTAGCGCTCCGCGGCAAAGTGGGTGGTGTAACCCGCCCCGCCGTGGATTTGCAGGGCCTCGCTGGTCACGCGTTCGGCCATCTCGCCGGCATAATATTTCACCATCGCCGCCTCCTGGTCGCAGCGTTTGCCGGTATCGATGGCGTCACAGACGTGATACATCAGTTGCTGCGCCGCCTCTATCTCTATTTTCATTTTTGCCAGTTTGAAGCGGATGGCCTGGAAATCGGCTATGGGCCGGTTGAACTGCTCTCTTTCCTGCGCGTAGGCCAGCGCGTCTTCATAAGCCCCCTGCGCCACCCCGATGGCGCGGGCCGCGGTATGGGCGCGGCCTGTTTCAAGCTCCCTGGAGATGATATAAAAGCCCCGGCCTTCGGCGCCGATGATTGCGTCCAGGGGGATCCGCGCATCGTCGAAAGCCAGTTCCCAGGTCTTCCAGCCGTAATAACCTATCTTCGGGATGGGACTGCCGCTGACTCCCGGGGGCAGTTCGCCGCGGGGTTTTTCGACCAGGAACGCGCTCAGTCCACGGTGTCTGCGCTCAGGATCGACCTCCCGGCCGGTACGCGCCAGGACGATAAGGTAATCGGCCCCGTCGGCGAAGGTGCACCAGTACTTGCTGCCGGTGATCGACCAGTGATCGCCCTTTTTTACCGCCCGGGTGGAGATATTGCCGGCGTCCGATCCGGCATTGGGTTCGGACATGGCGAGCGCGCCGAGAAACTCGCCCCTGGCCGCCCTGGTAAGATATCTTTTCCTGCGTTCCTCGCTGAGTTCGCCGGATCCCATCAGGATGTTGCCTGAGCGGATGATGCTGCCCACGCTCATCCATGCCCGGGACAGTTCCTGGCTGACCAGGCAGTATTCGAAGCACCCCAGGCCCATGCCGCCGTACTTCTCCGGGATCATGATGCCGAAATAGCCCAGTTCCGCAAGTTTTTCCATCAGTTCCGGGGGAATGTCCCCCTTCTGCGGGTCCAGCCTGTTCGCCACGGGCAGCACTTCCTTCAGGGCAAACTCCCGCGCCGCGTCCCGCAACATGATCCGTTCTTCGGTGAGGTAGCCCATTGCGCCGTTTCAGGGGAGTTGGGTCAAAACCTGCTCCAGGGGCGGGCGCTGCGCCGCCGGGACTTCAGCCGGGAAGCCGTACCAGAACAATCCCACCAACTCTTCCCGGTCGGGGTCCGCTCCGATGATACGATAGAACTCGCTGGTTCTTGTCACTGCGCCGGTGGTCCACTTGACCCCGATACCATCATCCCACAACAGTAGCATCAGGTTCTGCGCGGCGCAGCAACAGGAAGCGTAGTTTTCCTGCATGGTCACCGCGTCATCCGATTTCAGGCAGGTCAGCGCCAGCCAGCCGGGCACTTCCCGCCAGCGCCTGAGCTTGATCTCCGCCGCCCGCTCCCCCTGTTTCTCATTGACAAGCTGTGCGTTCAGCAGGCAGATGCGTTCCTTGCTCTGCTCTCCCAGCAGGTAGAAGCGCCAGGGTTGCGTCAGGTGGTGGTTCGGCGCCCAGACGGACTGTTCCATGGCCGCGCTCACTACGGCTTCATCGGGACGGACGCCGGGCTTGAACTGGTGTATGGTGCGCCGGCTTGTGACGAGGTCTTTGATATCCATTCGCGAACAGGGTTTTATTGCTCAAATCATGAAGTATTGTAACAAGTCGTTCAGGTAGCGGGCGCCTTTTTGTGTTGCCTTGAGCAATCCCGGCTCGCGTTCCAGCAGACCGTCCGCCCTGGCGGCGTCGACTTGCGCCTGCACGCGCGCCGGCGCCAGGCCGGTCCTGGCGCTGAACCGGGACAGCGGCGCGCCGTTTTTCAGGCGCAGCGCATTCAGCATGAATTCCAGGATGAGGTCCTGCTCGCCCAGCGTCCTCTGTGCGGCGATGGCCGCATCCGAACCGGCGGCGCGCATATAACCCTGCGGCACGCGCAGGCGTGACTGCCTGGTTACCGCCCCGTTGGTGACCTTGCCGTGGGCGCCGGCGCCCACACCCAGATAATCGCCGAATTCCCAGTAGTTCAGGTTGTGCCGGCATTCACTACCCGGCCTCGACCAGGCCGAAACCTCGTATTGCCGGTAGCCCTGCCCCGCCAGGTAGTCCGCGCCGCGGGTTTGCATCTCCCAGGTGAGATCGTCGCCGGGCAACGGCGGCGGTTTTGCGTGGAACACGGTATTGGGTTCGATGGTGAGCTGGTACCAGGAGATGTGCGCCGGATCGAGGCTGACAGCAGCGGCGAGATCCGACAGGGCCTCTTGCGGGGACTGGCCGGGCAACCCGTACATCAGATCGATATTGATATCGGTAAACCCCGCCCCGGCGGCCGCCGTAACCGCAGCCCGGGCCTCGCCGGCGTCGTGAATCCTGCCGATGGCCGAGAGCCTGGCGTCATCGAAACTTTGCGCGCCGATGGAAAGCCGGTTCACGCCCAGACCCCTGTAACCGGCAAAGCGTTGGCTGTCGGCGGCGCCGGGATTTGCCTCCAAGGTAATTTCAGTGCCGGCACAAAGCCCGGATACGTCATCGACCGCTTCCAGGATCGCGCCGATGCCTTGCGCCGACATGAGGCTGGGCGTGCCGCCGCCCAGGAAAACAGACTCAAGCTTCCTCCCTCGGAACAGATCGGCGCTGAATTTGAGGTCCCGCACCACGGCATCCACGTATTCCCGTTCCGGGAAGGAACCGTCCTTTATTTCATGCGAATTGAAATCACAGTAGGGGCACTTCCTGACACACCAGGGCAGGTGGACATACAAAGCCAAGGGTATGTTATTCATTAGATTTATCCGCAGATGACGCAGATGAACGCAGATTATTTTTTAATTTATGAATTAAGAAAATTCCGATTTAAAAAAACCATGTAGTTTCTTCATAACAAAATAACTTTTATTTCATCTGCGTTAATCTGCGTAATCTGCGGATAAATCATTTGCGGATAATCCTAGTCGTTCCCTGAACTGCAGGGCCAGCGACAGCAGGGTCGGCATGAACGTCAGCGTGATCAGCGTCGAGAACAGCAGGCCGAACATCACGATGGCCCCCAGGCCGCGGTATAACTCGGTGCCGGCGCCGGGATTGAACACCAGGGGCGATAGGCCGAATATGGTCGTGATGCTGGATATCATGATCGGCCTGAGCCGGGCGCGGACGCTCTCCATCACCGCATCCACCGACACCATCCCCCTGGTCCTGATGTTGCGCATGGTGCGATCGATAATCAGGATCGGGTTGTTCACCACAGTGCCGATGAGAATCAGGAAGCCCAGCATGGTGATCACGTCGAAGGGCTGGTAGATATTCGACAACCCCAGCAACGACAGGTTGCCTCCTGCGGCGTTCAGCAGCCACAGGCCGATCAACCCCCCGCCGATGCCGACGGGAACGGTGGTCATCACCAGCAGCGGGTAGCCCCAGTGGGAGAAGATGGCCACCAGCAACAGGTACGAGATGAATACCGCCACGATGAAGTTCCCCTTCAGGGCATTGCGGGTCGCGGCGAGCAGGTCGCTGGCCCCCGTGATACGCATGCTGATGTCGTCCCCGATTTCACCGCTCGCCTTAAGTTCGTCGATAATGCCGCGCCGGACCATGTCCACACCCTGCTCCAGCGGGATGTCCCGGGGCGGGATGATGCCCAGGGTGATGGTCCTGTTGCTGTCCACCCGGCGGATGGTTTCGGTGTTCACGGTCTGCCGCACCTCCGCCACCGCGCTGAGCGGCACCATGCCGCCCTGGGGTGAGTAAAGCATGATATCGGCTACGTCTTCCGGTTGCCGGATGGTGCCCCCGGTGGAATACAGGAAGATGTCGATCTTTTCGTCACCCAGGAAGAACTCATCCACGAACGCGCCGTCGGAGAAGGCCCAGATACTGTAACCCAGGTCGCCCACATCCAGGCCCAGTTCGCTGGCGCGCTCCCAGTCGGGGCGGACCTCCACCAGGGGCTGGCCCAGGGCCAGGGTTGAGGGTTCCGGGCGGATCTGCGGGTTCTCAAACACGGATTGCGCCTGGACAAAGGCCTTGAGTCCGGCGTCGAACAGGGACACCAGGTCGGTGCCGCTCAACTCCAGGTTGATGCTCCTGGAACCGCCCCAGCTGCTGGAGAAAATGGAGCCGCGGGAAGCAAACGCGTGTATGCCCGGGATCTCCCTGATCTTTTCCACGATGATATCCAGCAGGTCGTTGGCCTGGCCGATGGATGTCACCTCCGGGATAAGGAAGTTACGGGAAGCGGCGGCATACCCGACAACGTAATTCAGGCCGGGAAGTTCGGATTCCCCCCTGGCGTATTGCCCGGGGTTCTGGCCGACATACGGCACCAGGTAATCTTCCAGGTCCTTGTAGATGGTGTGCATCTCATCGATATTGTAACCGGGCGGAGCGAACATCTGGACAAACAGCTTCGGCTCCTCTCCTTCCGGCAGGTACTCCGCCTTGGGAATGGACGCAAAAATCAGCAGGGTGATGCAAGCGACTACGGCCACCAGGGCCAGTCGCCGGGTTACCGTCTCCATCAACCAGTTGACGAACCTGAGCAATGCCTCGCCGACCCGTTGTCCCGCGGCGTACAGGCCGGAACGGGCAGACATCTCAACCCTGTTCGGCGTGAGAAAACGGCTGCACAGGGTCGGCACCACCAGGGTCGCGACCAGCAGCGACATCAGTATGGAGGCGGAGATGGCCACCGCGATATCGGAATACAACTGCCCGGCTTCCTGCTTGATGAAGATGATGGGGAGGAATACGAACACCGTGGTCAGCGTAGAGGCCAGCAGCGCCGGCCATACCTCGGCTACGCCATCAATGGCGGCGCGCCGGCGCTGCTTGCCGGAAGCCATGTGCCGGTAAATGTTCTCCAGCACCACGATACTGTTGTCCAGAGTCATGCCTATGGCGAAGGCAACCCCGGCCAGCGAGATCACGTTGATGGTGCGCCCGCTGACCAGCAGGCCGAGAAACGCGGCCAGCGTGCAGATGGGTATGCCGATGGCCCCGATAAGGGTGGCGGAAGGCGTCCTGAGGAACAGGAACAGGACGACGGTAGCCAGCAATGCGCCGATAACCAGGTTCTTGCGCACATTCACGACGGAGTCGGTGACGTATCCCACGTCATCGGCATACAGCGCCATGTACAGGCCGCGCTCCTTGAGCAGGCTGCCGTTGAGTTGTTCCGCCTTTTTCACCACATCCTCCTTGACTTCCACCACGTTTGAACCGATCTGCCGGCGCACTCCAATGCTGATATTGGGTATTCCGTTACCGTAGGAGTAGTTTTGGATTTCAAAGGTGGACAATTCCGCATAACCCAGGTCGCGCAGGCGGATGAAGGCGCCGTCGCGTTGGGTGATGACCATGTTTTCAATGTCTTCCGTGGTGGCGAAACGTCCCACGGTGCGCAACAGGTAGCGGCGTTTTCCGCTGTCCAGGTCGCCCCCGGAAACGTCCCGGTTGCGGGCGCGGATGGCGTTGCGCACCTCGGACAGCGTGATCTGCCGCTCGGCCAGCTTGACCGGGTCCACGTAAACCTTGATCTGACGCTCTGCACCGCCATATATAACGACTTCCGAAACGCCCTGGACCCGCTCTATCTGCACGCGCACGTGATCCTCAAGAAAATCGCGCATTTCCACCATGTTGACATCCAGGGGGTTACCCGGCAGGGGCCGGGTCAGGAAAAACAGGAACGGAGCATTTGAGACGGTGCTGGTGACCAGGCGCGGCTCATCGACGTTTTCCGGGTAGCCGGGCACCTGGGTCAGGGCGTTGTTGACCCGGATCAGGACTTCGTTGACTTCGACGCCGTAGGGAAATTCCAGTTCGATCTGGGCGCGCCCGGTGGTAGCCCGGGAGATCATGCGTTCCAAGCCGGGGATACGGCGCAGGTATTCCTCCTGCTCTATGATGATCTCCTTTTCCACATCCTGGGGAGTGGCGCCGGGCCATTGGGTAATGACGGTGACAATCCTGACGTCGAGGTCGGGGATCATCTGGATGGGCACGCGGAAGATGGCCAGCAGGCCGAACAGGCAGATGATCAGCACCGCGACAGCGATAATCAGCGGTTTTTCAATGGCAAACCTGAACATTTTAATATTATCCGCAGATGACGCAGATTACCGCAGATGAAAAAAAGTTTTTTGCATGAAGAAGTTACTGGAATCCCTGTAACTCATACAGAAAAAATATCCGCGTTAATCTGCGTCATCTGCGGATAAATCATAAATTCAGTTCAAGTTCTTCCTTGATCTCCACGAGTTGGCCCGGGCGCAGGATCTCGTTGCCGCGCACTACGACGCGGTCGCCCGCGCGGACGTCTCCGGCTGTTATTTCAATGTTCTCACGGTAGGCGCGGCCGGTACTCACGGCGACCTGGCTGGCCTTCATCCCTTCCCCGTCGGAGCGTATGACCCAGACCGACTCGCTACCGTCCGGCTTCCTCACCAGCGCGTCCTGGGACAACAGCAGGGTGTCCGCCTCGCCGGCGTTGCCGAGTTGGAAGACCGCCCGCACCGACATGCCGGGCGCAATCAGGCGGTCGCTGTTGTCCAGGTCTATCCTGACCGGGAAAGTCCTGGCCGTCTCGCTGCTTTCCGGGACTTTCATGGTGACACCGGCATGGAACTCCCGCTCCGGGTAGGCATCGAAGGTGAGCCTTACCGGGGTGCCCAACTGCACGTCATCAAAATAAAACTGGGGGACCGGCACGTTCACCCGCAGCCGCCCGATCTCCGTCAGTTCAAACAACGGGGTGTCTATCTTGACCCATTCGCCCTGTTCCACCATCTTCCGGGTAATGACGCCGTCGAACGGCGCGCTGATGGTATGGCGCCGGACCAGCTCTTCCTGGCGCTCCAGTTCCTTTTTCAGGCGTTCCAGCGCCGCCCCATCCATGGCGACCGTGGCCCGGGCAGCTTCATACCGGGTGAGTGGAATATGCTTCTCCTCGACCAGTTTCGCCGCTTCATCCTGTTGCCTGATCGACTCTTTCAACCTGGCCTGTGCCTCCGTCACCTGCGCGGCGGCGCTGTCCCTGTCGATGACCGCAATATCCCGGTCCAGTTCCAGCAGGGCATCACCCCGATTGACTTCATCTCCCTCATCTACGTACATTTTCGCCACCAGTCCGGCCACTTCAGGGGAAAGCCGGGACTTGCGGCGTGTGGTGACGCTGCCGGTCAGCGGCAGTTCCTCGTACACGGGAGCGACGACAGGCCGCATGACCTTGACCGGTATCGCCCTGTTGTCCTGAGCCCGGGCAAATCCCGCCGCGAGCAGCAATGCGCACACCAGCAGATATGGGGTCAGGTCGAGACATTTGGGGTCAGGTCGCACAATGCACACGCGAAAAATAAGCGGGAAGTTATGATATGAACACCAGCGTGTGCATTGTGCGACCTGACCCCAAATGTCTCGACCTGACCCCATTTCTCTATTCAAGCGCTTTTGCCTCTTTCATCAACTCCACCAGGTTGCGCAGGGCCTGTCCCCTGTGACTGATGGAATTCTTGACCGCCGGCGGCAACTCCGCCGAAGTACAACCGTGGTCCGGTACATGAAATACCGGATCATACCCGAACCCGTTATTCCCCGCCGGTTTATCGACGATATACCCTTCCCAGACCCCTTGCGCGACCAGGGGTTCGGGGTCATCGGGGCCGCCCACGTAGGCGATCACGCAACGGAACCTCGCTGCAGGCCGCCGGACGCCCGCCAGGGCGATATTGCGCAGCAGCAGCGCCAGGTTCTCGGCGTCCGTAGCGCCTTCCCCGGCATAGCGCGCCGAGTAAATCCCCGGCTCGCCGTTCAGTGCGTCCACCTCAATACCGGAATCATCGGCAATGACGGGCCGGCGCGCATGGCGCGCGCCGTGGCGGGCTTTCAGCAACGCGTTTTCGGCAAAACTCGTTCCGGTTTCCGCAACGGCAGGCACCGCGAACTCGGATTGCGGCAGAACACGGATTTGCCGGCCGGAAAACAACTGGGAAAACTCCCGCAGTTTTCCCGGGTTGGCGCTGGCTACCACGATTTCTTTGTTACTCATGAAATGTCCGGGTCAACCGCAGTTCACTCATTTCATCACGGGCACGACCGCTCGGGGGTATAGTTACTCTCCAATTGAGCTTAATATTCTTTGTCATTATAACTGTATGATCACTAGAACAGAAAACAGCCCCCAAATTCTCTTTCATTCCAGTCAGAGGGAACTGCCTCATGAAGACATTGGCTTGTATACCCCGATAGACTATTATAGATAACTCTTTCAGACTGCCTGCAGTAGACTGGCTGGTAGGTGTACCTAACCCAGGCAACTATCGAAGGGCCAGATGGTGTACAGTTTTACTATCGACCTGTCAGACTGTTCTGACACAGGTAGTTACTGGCTTGCTGCTGAGCGCCAGCAGGTGAGCAATTAAAGATAGCTTATTATGACAAGAAAACAGAAACAATCTGTAGAGCAATACGAACACACGGGAGAAGAGCGCGTCAACAACCCACCGGTGGGCTTGGTAACGCCGCAAAATGATCCTGATCAAGGAGCCAGGAAGAGCTACGAGTACGACCCACACCTTGACCCGCAGTTGCAATGGGCCGGCAAGGCCGAACATACCAGCTTTGATGTGCCCACCGTGAGCTTGCATGTACACGAGAGGGTTGACCCGAAAACCATCATTGACGCGGTAAGGAAAGAGCCTGACCACGATGGCCAGCAAAGTCTTTTTGCTGACCAAAAGCCCCTGCGAGAGGCGGTAGAGTTTTATCAGCACAAGGATAACTGGAGCAATCGATTGGTGGCAGGGGACAGCCTGCTTGTGATGAACTCACTGTTGGAAAAAGAAGCCATGGCCGGTAAGGTGCAAACGGTCTATTTAGACCCACCCTATGGCATCAGGTACGGCAGCAATTTTCAACCGTTTGTTAATAAACGCGATGTTAAAGAGGACAAAGATGAAAACCTGTCTGGCGAGCCGGAAATGCTCAAGGCATTTCGGGATACCTGGGAGTTAGGTATTCACTCCTATTTATCCTATCTGCGCGATCGTTTGTTGCTGGCGCGAGAACTGTTACATGAAAGCGGCAGTGTATTCGTGCAGATAGGCGATGAAAATGTGCATCGCGTGAGCTTGACCTTGGACGAAGTGTTTGGAGCGGCTAATCGAGCAGCCACCATATCTTTTGCTACCACCAGTGGCAGCTCTACTTCCCATTTGCCTGAGGTGGCGGATTACTTACTTTGGTACGCCAAGGACAAAAACAAACTGAAGTACCGGCAATTGTATGAATTACTCACTCGCGCCGAAATTATTGAATTTTTTTCTTCGTATGTAATGGTGGAATTACCCGACGGAAGTTGCAGGAAAATTACTGACAAAGAACGTTTTGATCCTGATAAGTTTCTACCAGAAGGCGCGCGTATATACTGTCGTACCGGATTGGATTCACAGGGGATTTCCACCACGGGTCGTTCTGAACCCTACGAGTGGAATGGCAGGACTTTTTCGTGCGGAAAAAATCGGCAATGGTCCATATCGAAAGAGGGCATGGACCGTTTGGCAGAAATGGACAGGTTGGATGCGCTGGATGGACAAAGCTCGCTAAGGTGGAAAAAATATGAAGGTGAAGTCCCTGGTCGCCGTATTAATAATATCTGGCCTGTGCAAATGTATCCAAGCGAAAAGAAATATGTTGTGGAAACAGCCACTAAAGCGATACAACGCTGTATCCTGATGACGACAGATCCGGGAGACCTCGTTGTGGATATTACCTGCGGAAGCGGAACCACAGCTTTTGTTGCCGAACAATGGGGACGTCGCTGGATCACCTGTGATACCTCTCGCGTGGCGCTGACTCTGGCAAAACAGCGATTAATGACTGCCACGTTTGACTATTACCAACTGGCATACCCCGATGAAGG
Source organism: Gammaproteobacteria bacterium (assembly GCA_965220815.1). Lineage (GTDB taxonomy): Bacteria > Pseudomonadota > Gammaproteobacteria > Eutrophobiales > Eutrophobiaceae > JAAXHV01. The sequence continues at coordinate 2,582,641 of OZ244846.1, read as the reverse complement.
TATAGGTAGCGGCTTACAGTACAAAACTGTAGACAAGGTCTCTCCCATCATCCTGGCTAACGGCGAGCAACATAAAGAAATTCTCTACGATCAACCCCTGAAGGAGCGCGGTAAGGCGCGTATCACCGGCCCCTTTACTGTGGAGGCCGTGCCGGCGCCGTATGCGAAAAGTCTTGACGACAGGGAGAACGAACAAGTGTTGGTAGATGCTGCTGATCCGGCAATAGCGCGCACTGGCGAAACCTTGCGCCAAAGCGACTTACGCGACGAACTGCTGCGAAGCGGCGTGCGCGGCAAAAACGGTCAGAAAATCATGTTCAGCCGAGTTGAGCCTCTGGCCGGGACAAAATACTTGCAGGCTGAAGCGGAAACCAAGCTTGATGATTCCGGTGGCGATAGCGTCAGTGAACCCCCACCTACCGCTTTTGAGCCGGTTCGCGCCGTGGTTTCCTTCGGACCGGAACACGCGCCGTTGGAACCCCGACAGGTGGAACTGGCGCTGGATGAAGCCGGAACACTGCGTCCCAAACCGCAGATGATTATCTTTGCTGCCTTCCAATTCGACCCGGAAGCGGCAAAGGATATTGACGAGACCAACTGGCCGGGTGTTACCTTACTTAAAGTGCAGATGAATGCTGACCTGCAAACTGGTGACCTGAAAAAGAAACGCGCCAGCAACGAGAGCTTCTGGCTGGTTGGTCAGCCTGATGTTAGTCTAAGACAAGTTGCAAAAGGCGATCATACAGGCAAATGGCAGGTACAGGTCAGGGGGTTTGATTACTTTAACACCAAGACTGGCGATGTAGAATCCGGTAGTGAGAAAAATATCGCCGTTTGGATGTTGGATACAGACTATGATGGCCGCAGTTTGTACCCTAGGCAGGTATTTTTCCCCATGGCTGGCCCCAAAGACGGCTGGAACAAACTTGCCCGTAACCTCAAGGCTGAAATTGATGAAGATATGATAGAAGCCTACCTAGGCACAGTCTCGTTACCCTTTGATCTGGGCAAAAACGAACGGATTGCCGTTAAAATAGTCGATGATCGTGGCATTGAGAGTCTACGGGTAGTTAATAGATATAAGTAATCAGGGTCCAATATGTTAAAGCAACTAAAACTTTCCAATTTCAGGATATTTGATGATGAGGTTACTGTCCGGTTTCGACCAATTACTATATTGATTGGAAAGAACAATGCAGGAAAGTCGTCAATTATCAAGTTTCTGTTAATGTTGCAGCAGTCTCTTGACTTAGGTGCACCTGAGTTCCTGCGTTCCGAGGGACATGCAGCTCAACTTGGATTATTTGAATATTTGAAGAATTCTAAGACCAAAAAAAGATACCTGAAATTCCGATTAGATATGTCGGAACGTGTGAGCCCACAATTTTCAATAATGAACTATATCAGGAAACTCAGCGAAGAGTACAATTCCGAAATTGACTTAACTAAATTGTCTTATTCCAGCGAAGCTACAGTTCACTACACTAGAAAACAACAATATGGAAAAACAGCAATTTCCATGATAAGTGAAGAGCCACGTCAAGTCATCTTTGAGCGTTCAAAGGAAATACTCCTAGGTGTTAATTTTCTTGACTTTACGATTAATGCATTAACTGAGCTTCAAAAAATACCTGGAGAGACTGAACCCGACAAAACATCTGAAATCCTGTCAAAAGCAATGCTCAAATTTGCTGCCGAAACAGATTGTATTGGCATAATCAGAAATCAAATTCAATCACTAAAGCACTTATTGCCGGTAAGAAACGAAACGAAAAGAGTTGTCATTGATGCCCCGCCACCACCTGGCAATGTCGGACAAAATGGGGAGTTCGTACTGCCTCACATAAAGAAAATATTGGATGAGAAGAGACCAGAAAAAGAACTTATCTTAAAGTATCTGGAATCAGTAGCTTCAGTTGAGAGTATAAGATTCGATAATCTGAGCTACATGATTGAGTGTCTTGCAACAAACAAAGAAACCGGGGCAGAAACACACCTGGGTAATTTTGGGTTCGGTGTAAGTCAGTGCTTACCAATATTTGTACAAGGATCTATCATGTCTCCATATACTTCTTTAATGATTGAGCAGCCAGAAGCACAACTGCACCCTACAGCTCAATTGGAACTTGGTAGTTTTTTTGCTGATTTATGGAGAGAGCGTAATGTTGGTTCTATTATCGAAACTCACAGTAGCAACATCATCTTGAGATTGCGAAAACTTGTTGCCAAGGGAGAAATAGAAAATAAGGACATATCTGTTGCTTTTTTTGATATTGAGGATGGAAAAGCCATCATAAGAAATCTCGATATCAACCAAGATGGTACCATGGAAGATGGTCTGCCAACAGAATTTTTTGGGGCAGATATTATTGAAGGACTGGAGCTTGGCGCCGCAAAATTTAACCAAATGTCAGAGGACGACTATGAACAAACTGGCTAGTGACTATATTGCTATAGATACCAATGTATTTGAACATTTATTAAACCCACAAAATAACGTATCTGATCATATAGGATTCTTACTTGGCCAGCTTGCACATGATAATGTTCATTTGATTATTGATAAAAATGGAAGAATCTGGGACGAATATACAAATAGAATAATTAATGGAATCAAAAATACCATTAACCAAAATTATGAACCATTATTGCGGTATTGGTTAAGTGTTGATGCAAATAATAGAGAGGTCAATGTAAATCAAAGTGATGGCTTGATGGTTTCAATTAAGGGCGTGATCAAAGGAGGTACAACAACTGACAAAATATTTGTTTATGTCGCCATCCATGAAAATCGTGTGCTCGTTACAAATGATAGAAATGATATCCTTGATGAAGGCAATAAAAAATATGAACGCAGAAAGAAGCTGATGAAAATCGCAAAAAATCAAAACTTCAAATTTGCTAGAATTTACAGTTCGCAAGAGGCACACGACAAACTAATAGGCAATTCTTAAATGCACATCAGTACAATTAATTTTCTAGGTGAAGATGTTAATATCGAAAGCGGCCTGATCAAGGCCGACTCTCTCTACGAAAAAACAGATACAGCTCCGAATAAGCGCTGGCTTTATCTATACAAAGACGGGGATATTGATATACCACTTATGCTGAATGACCACATCATCATTCATGGTGGGGAGAAAATATTTGCGGGTGATGCCAACACCGAAATCGGCGAAAATCCTACTGTCAGAAACCCCGTCTGCCCAAAATTGAACGGTAAACTGCTAGAAGTAGGTGTTGAAACAGCAAAAGTGTCCGGACTTGAATTGCGAAAACTGGATACGGATTTAGACGCCAGCAAATTGTTTGCTGATTTAGATGGCCAAGTTGATGCCTTTATCCGAGATGAATGGGTATTAGTTGTTCAAGAAAATGATCGTTATCTTACGATTCCCATAGATGATGACGATACGATTGATCTTGAGAAATGTGCGCGGACCGGACGAAAACCGCCCAAGGGTCAGGAAAATTACAAAATCAGGATTGATAGTGAGAAGTACAAAGTAAATACGCCTGTCTTAACTGGTCGAGAGATACTTGGGCTGGTGAAAAAGGATTATAAAGAATGGACTTTGAATCAAAAATTTCATGGCGGCAGGCGCAAACCTATTGAAGAAGAGCAAAAGGTGGATTTTTCACAACCCGGCATTGAGCGTTTTGAAACGGTAAAAAAACAGGCACAACAGGGAATTGTTGTGTAATGCTCTTGCCTGAAGAAGATACGGAATTTCTCAACAGCAATTACAGCGACCAATGGGAAGAACTGTCAGAGACAGGGAAAAAAGGCCTGTTGATTAAAGATTACCCCCTGCCTGAAGGCTATATCCCCAGTAAAACCAACCTGATGCTGCTAATTCCAGACAGCTATCCGACGGGAATGATAGACATGTTCTATTTCGACCCGCCAGTCAAACGCCAGGATGGTGTCGGGATTGCAGCATTGGCAGATGAACCTCACTTCTACCGACAATGGCAACGGTGGTCGCGACACTACGAGTGGCGCGCTGGAATCGATAATATATCAACGCATATAACCTATGTTTTCAATCAACTCAGATCAGAGATCAACAACGGGTAACAGCAATAGGTGAACCACTCATTTGTGCTTACCGAAAGTCAGCACCAAAGACTCTACCAACATCTGCACTCCGGCGATGGTCTGGAATCCGCCGCCATCATTCTCTGTCATCATGGCAGGGCCAAAGACAACTTGCGGTTAATTGCCAGCGAACTCATCTTCATCCCCGCTGATATTTGTGTCAAAAGAACATCGACCCGATTGGTCTGGCCTTTTGCCGATTACCTGCCCCCCGAGAAAATCACCGAAATAGATAAAAAAGGACTGTCTGTAATAACCATCCACAGTCATCCTGATGGAATTGATCGTTTTTCATCAATTGATAACGAAAACGACAAGTTGCTGTTCCATTCAGTGTGTAACTGGTTCGATGACAACCGACCTAATGGGTCAGCAATCATGATGCCAGACGGCAAAATCGTATCCCGTCTAGTTACAGTAAATAACAAGTTTGTCCCTATAGACTGCGTAGCAACTGTGGGTGAAAATATCCGAATCTGGAAACGGCCAAAGAGAAGGGGGGGGCTCCTAGAGGCAGGATTAAGAATCTCGCAGACTTTCGGCAAAGGAACTTACGATCTGCTACGCAGTTTGCGAGTAGGCGTAGTAGGTTGCTCAGGAACCGGGAGTATTTTGATTGAGCTTCTTGCGCGAAATTGCGTTGGCAGTCTGGTTATTGCAGACCCAGATTGTGTAGAGAAAAAAAATCTCAACCGCATTATCAATGCCACAAAAACAGATGCGAGTAAACACAATCCCAAAGTGGAAATACTTAAACGGGCGATTGCAAAAATGGGTACAAGTGTGCATGTTGAGGCATATCAAGCACACACTTCCGATAAAGAACTTATCGAAGCGCTCACAAGCTGCGATGTTATATTCGGCTGTGTTGACTCGGCAGAAGGCAGGTACCACCTGGAATGTATTGCCTCAGCCTACTGGCTACCATATTTTGATATTGGCGTAAATCTTGAAGCTGATGCCAAGGGGGCGATTTTACAGGCCGATGCGGTTGCCCACTACATGCACCCGGAAAATGCTAGCTTGATGTCCCGTGGTGGCTACACCAGCAATCAGGTTACAGCAGAAACATGGTATCGTACCAACCGAAAACACTATGAAGAACAAAGAGCCGCCGGCTATCTGGCAGCAGTGGGCGAGGACCAACCGGCGGTTATGTCAGTTAACATGCAAGCAGCGTGCATGGCATTTAATGATTTTCTGGCCCGCTTGCATGGATTCCGGCTGGACAATAATGATGATTTTGAGACCCAACGTTTCAGATTGGTACACGGTCATTACAGTAACGAATCATCAGAATGTAAATCAGGATCTGTTTTCGACAAGTATAGCGGTAAGGGGGATAGAAGTTTTCTGATTAAGCAGTTGAAAAATAATGTTGACTAAGCTGTTAAATTTATTTGAAAGGCGGCGAAAGTATCAAACTCACTGGGTCGAAGATTTGCCGGAAAACCCTGAGAGGGATTCTGTTTATGTAATTGGCGGGCGGGAACATCCATACTATGCGGCGATAATTTGCCCCCGAAAAAACTGCAAAAATATCGTTCACTTGGAGGTTTCCACCGAATTCAAAAAAAGATGGAAGTTGCATGAACACCACGACGGAAGTGTTTCACTTTCACCTTCGGTTCATGTAATCAATGCGCCTTGTGGTTGCCACTATTTTCTCAGGAAAGGCAAGATAACCTGGGCAGAGTTTCCTGTGCTTTTTGTTCCAAAGGAAAATCGTAATTGCTCACAAAAACAAGCCTTTTGAGTTCTCGTATCTGATGAGCAAAACAATTACCAAGCTGATCATCAATAGCCCTTTTGAAGAACCTGCAGAGCATTGGTTCTACAACCGGGAAACCCGTGATTTTCACATCAAGGATGGTAGACGACCTGCAGGTTACGTAGTTGCGACGCCCGATTCCAAAGCCTTTGACGACCCGGGAATTTTTGTTGAAATAGAACTCGTAAATAAAATACGCCCCAGGGTAAAAACATGGAGAGAGGCTGGTTATCCAGGAGTAACTGGTGTAACCAAGCGATTGCTGGAACATTGGCAAGATCCGAAGGAACGTCAAGACAGTCGGTTTTTCTTTTGTCAGTTAGAGGCGATTGAAACCCTGATCTGGCTTGTCGAGGCGCCTGCTGCCAACAAGACGGGTATTAATATACAGGGAGATGGTGGCGCGTTTGAACGCTGGTGCAGCAAGATGGCAACCGGTTCGGGTAAGACTGTTATCATGGCCATGATCATCGCCTGGAACTTTTTGAACAAAGTTACCAGTCCAGCGGATTCTCGGTTCAGCAGGCACGCCCTTATTGTAGCGCCCGGCCTCACGGTAAAAAGCCGCTTGCAGGTACTACAGCCTTCCCATGATGAAAACTATTACGAGACATTTAATATCGTACCGACTTCACTGATGGACAAGCTACGGCAGGGTAAGGTACTGATCTTGAATTGGCATGCGCTGGCATGGGATACACAGGAAAAGCTGAATACGAAGATTGAAAAAGGACAACTGCGGTCCGTAGACAAGCGCAAACAGACTGAAATCAGTGGTGAAGCATATACGCGACAGGTGTTGGGAGAAATGGCAAATGCCAGTAACATCCTAGTGATCAATGACGAAGCACACCACGCTTGGCGGGTAAATCTGAAAGCTACTGGAAAGTACCAGAGAATCGGAGCGGAAAAGGACAGCGCCGAGGAAGCCACCATCTGGGTTGGCGGGCTGGACAGGATACATGAACAGAGAGGAATCCTAAGGTGTTTTGATCTGTCTGCGACGCCATTTTCACCTTCCGGTAAAAAATCGGCAGAAGAAACATTATTCAACTGGATTGTATCCGATTTTGGATTGAACGATGCGATTGAGTCAGGATTGGTAAAAACGCCAAGAGTGGTAGTCAGAGACGACAGCATTACTACCAAAGAGTTAAAGTCCCGGCTTTATCATATTTATGCCGATGAAGAGGTCAGAGATGACATTAACCGCAAAGCAGAGGAAACAGAACCGCTTCCTGATCTCTTGTCAAATGCTTACTACCTGCTCGGCAAGGATTGGCAGGAAACCAGAAATGAATGGCAGAGACTAGGCCATAGGATGCCCCCCGTAATGATTACTGTTGCCAACAGAATCGAAACCTCCGCGCGTATAAAGTACGCTTTTGACCGGAAGAAAATACGTGTTCCCGAGTTGTGGGACAAGGATAAAACCTTACAAATAGACAGCAAAGTGCTCAATCAGGCAGAGGCCGAAGGCGAAGCAGTTGAAATTGACGTGGTGAGTGGTAACGATAGTGTGGAAACCAGGCCAAAACTGACTCAAAAACAGCAGGCAGAACTATTACGACGAATGGTGGACACGGTCGGCAAAGAAAACGAGCCAGGCGAGCAGATCCAGAATGTTATCTCTGTGGGAATGCTCTCCGAAGGATGGGACGCTAAAACAGTGACACATATCATGGGGATCAGGGCTTTTTCCAGTCAGTTGTTATGTGAGCAGGTGGTTGGGCGGGGCCTGCGCCGAGTAAGCTACGACATCAGCAAGGATGGTTTATTTGAGCCGGAATATGTCAATATCTTCGGCGTTCCTTTCACTTTTTTACCCCATGAAGGTGATGGGCCATTACCCCCTCCACCTCCACGACCAAAAACCAGAATTGAGCCGGTAAAGGAAAAACTGGATTATGCAATTACCTGGCCCAATATTCTGCGTATAGACCACGTATACAAGTCGCGACTTAGTTTGAATTGGGACAAGGTCAAAACGTTGGAGATGGACCCCTATGAGAGCATCACTGAGGCAGAATTAGCCACTATTATTGCCGGCAAACCCAATGATAAGCTGAAAGCCGCTATTGGGCTGAAAAAAATAGCAGAAGATACCAGGATACAAACGATGGTATTTACTATTGCTTCAACAATTTATAACTCAGAAAGAAAGTTGGAGTGGAAAGACAGCAAGGAAGTGTTTCTTATCCAGCTCGTAAGACTGGTTGAAGAGTTTCTTCAATCAGACAAGATTACTATTAAAAGAGATCTGTTTCATCAGGATGAGGCCAAAAAGAAGGTACTCACCATTCTTAACATGAATAAAATTATTCAACACGTCTGGGCGGAGATTCGTGCGGAAAATACCGAGAAGCTTGTCCCCGTGTTTGATAAGGAAAATCCCATCAGGTCAACCGCTGATATGAGAGCATGGTTTACCAGCAGACCCTGCGAACGACTTGAAAAATCACATATCAGCCATTGTGTGTATGACGGCGGCTGGGAGGCAACCGAAGCCCGCTTTCTGGAGAAATCCGACCAGGTTACTTCTTTTGTTAAAAATGACCACTTGGGGTTTGCTATTCTGTATAACCACAATGGGATTATCCGAAAATACTACCCGGACTTTCTGATCAGGTTGGCAAACGGTGACCATTTGGTACTTGAAGTCAAGGGGCAGGATAGCCAGAAGGAACAGACCAAGCGAGAATACCTGAACGAATGGATAGAAGCCGTTAATAGTCAAGGGGGCTTTGGCAAATGGCATTCTGGAGTTTCATTTGAGCCGTCGGATATAGAGAGCCAACTCGGACATTGCATGACGGGTTCATCATCGGCTTCTACTGTTATTGCATAGACCGCACAACTGGTGATACCTTTTCAGTGCATAATGTGCTTAACCTAGATATCCGGCAGTAAATAACAAACAATGGAGAAATAGAATGGTTTCCAGCATGACTGCTTTTGCCCGGCTGGAAGACTCCGGAGAATGGGGCCATGCGGTGTGGGAAATCCGCACGGTAAATCACCGCTACCTCGATATTTCAATCCGCCTGCCCGAGGAACTGCGAGTCCTGGAAAGCGGCGTCAGGCAACGCATATCGGACCGGCTCAAGCGCGGCAAGGTGGAATGCAACCTGCGCTACGACGCGGACTCCACCCTGGATAAAATTGCCGTCAACGCCAGGCTCAGCGAAAAAATCATCCAGGCATCCCGCAGCCTGCCCGTCGATAATCCCGCCCCGCTCAACCCGGTCGATATCCTGCGCTGGCCCGGCGTGATCGAGAAGACTACGCCCGACCTGGAACAGACCGGCGCATGCCTGCTCATCCTGCTGGACAAGGCGCTGCAGGACATCGTCGAGAACCGGCGCCGGGAAGGACAGAAAACGGGCCGGATGATCGAAGACCGTTGCGACCTTGCCCTGCAGCAGGTCGTGCAGATGCGGACAAAGGTGCCGGAGATCATTGCCGCGCTCAGCGAACGCCATCTGGAACGGATCCGGGAACTCGACATTGAACCGGATAACGGCCGGCTGGAGCAGGAGATCGCCTTATTGTCGCAGAAACTGGACGTGGATGAGGAACTGGACCGCCTGGAAACCCATATCAACGAAGTCAGGCGGGTCCTGGCGGAAACCGAACCCATGGGCAGGCGCCTCGATTTCCTGATGCAGGAAATGAACCGCGAGGCCAACACCCTGGGCTCCAAGTCTTCCCACATCGATACCAGCAACGCATCGATTGAACTCAAGGTATTGATAGAACAGATGCGCGAGCAGGTCCAGAACATCGAATGACGCCCCATAAGGTTTTGCCGGCGCTGGCAGCGTTCCTGCTGTTGTTCATCGGGACAACATGCGTCACCGCCCAGGACAGGCTGCCGTTAACCCTGGACAGCATTTTTGCCGGCAGTGAATTTGACAACCGTTTGCCGCAAAACATCCAGTGGCATAACGACTCAAAGCGTTTCACCTTCACAAGAACCAACCCGGATACCGGCCTGCTGGATATCCATGAATACGACGTTGCCGCCGGCGCTTCCCGGTTGATCATTGCCGGGGATGCGCTCCGGTACGGGAATGAACCGGTCAGGCTGAGCAGTTGCCGCTGGTCCGCCGATCGGCGTTACCTGCTGCTGGCAGGCCCGGCCAGGGTGACCTGGGACGGCAGGAACGAAGCGGCTTATTACATCTACGAACCGGACAGTGGGGAGCTCTGGCCACTGGCCGAAAACAACCCGCGCCTGCTCAACGTGCAGATCTCGCCGGATGGCGCGCGCGCGGGGTACGTGCTGGACAACAATATTTACGTAGCGGAATTTGGCAATCGGACCACCCGCGCGGTTACCACGGACGGCGATGCCAACATCTTCAACGGCTATTTTGACTACGGCAGCAGGATGTTCGGCGCCGGGCAGGCCTGGTCGTGGTCGCCGGACGGGAAGAAGCTCGCGTTCTGGAGGATGGATGTCACCGATGTGAAAGTATTCTACATGGTGGATGAACTGGGCAAGTACAATACCGTCCGCCCGCTGAAATACCCGAATACCGGCGAGCGCCTCGCAGCCACCCGGATAGGCGTGTTCGACCTGGAAAGCGGCCGCACGGCCTGGATGGATACCGGCGGCAACCCCGATGATTATATCCCCCGGGTCAACTGGACGAAATCATCTGATCGGCTTGCCATCCAGAGTCAGGCCAGAGACCACGATGAGCTTGTCCTGCTGCTTGCCGATACCACCACCGGCAAAACCGGAGCCATTATCAGGGACACCGATCCGGCCTGGGTGGAGGTCACGAATGATCTGCTGTTTTTCCAGCACCAGGAACATTTCGTATGGACCTCCGAGAAAAGCGGGTATCGCCATGCCTATCTGTACGACTACGATGGAAACGAAGCGCAGTTGACCGGCGGAGATTGGGAAATCTCTTCGCTTATCGCCCTCGATGAGAGCGCGGGCTGGCTGTATTTCTACGCGAAGAAGGATTCATTCATCGATCAGCATGTGTACAGGGTGAAGCTCGACGGTTCGACGCTGGAAAGGCTGACGCACAGGCCGGGCTGGCATGAGTGGCAGTTTTCGCCGGACCGGCGGTTGGTGATCGAGACCCGGTCGGATGCCGGCACACCGCCCCGGATAACCCTGCGCAAGGCGAATGGAGAGGAAATCGGTGTGCTCGAAGCAGGCAATTCGGCGGCAATGGACAAGTACAGAATACCTCGTGCGGAATTCGTCAAGGTGGAAACCGGTGACGGCATACTGATCGACGGCTATATGATCAAGCCGCCGGATTTTGATCCCGGTAAAAAATACCCCGTCATAGGTCATGGCTACGGCAACGCCGGGTCGCAGGTGGTGGTCAACAGGTGGGTGACGTCTCCGTGGCAGCGTAATACGAAGCAGGATCTCTGGCACCGCTACATGGCCGCACAGGGCTATATCATCTTCGCCGTGGACAACCGCACTACTGCCGGGAGGGGCAAGACGGCGAAGAACCTGACTTACGGACATTACGGCAAATACGCCGTCCTCGACTACCTGGAAGGCGTCAGCTACCTGAAATCATTGCCTTACATTGACACTGAGAGACTCGGCTTCTGGGGATGGAGCGGCGGCGGTTACCTGGCAGCAGCGCTGATGACCAAGGGCGCGCCTCATTTCAAGACCGCGGTCAGCGTTGCGCCGGTGATCGACCTGAACCGCTACCAGGCCTACGGGGTGGAACGCTGGATGGATTCCTACGAAAACAATCCCCAGGGTTACTACGAGGTAAACCTGATGAACTTCGCGGACAGGCTGCAGGGCAACCTGCTGCTGATCCACGGCACCGGCGATGAAAACGTCAAGTATGGCTTCACGCTGCAGTTGGCCGACGCCCTGATTGCTGCCAACAAACAGTTCGACATGATGATCTACCCGAACCAGCGCCATGACCTGGACGATGTACGCCTGCACCTGTTCACCAGGATGACCGACTACTTCCTGGAGAAGCTGTAAGCACAGACAGCACTATTCTGAGCCTTGCAGCCGCACTAACTCCTTAACCGTACACACGGTATAGATGATGTTGTTCCGGCGTATGCGATAAGCGCTTTTCAAGTGGGGTAAATTTACATTTAGACTGAACTTCCAGCAGAAATTCCCCTGTATTCGTCTTTAACCTATTGATTTGTCGGGTATTATTCAGGTTTTTTGTTTGTCTCTTTGTAGCCATGTAATGATGTGACATAAGTGTATTTGTGACGATTATATCTTGACATTATCCGATATTGTGGCTATTGTTAGTAGCCATGTACATCGAATCCGTCCCCAATCGCAACTCCCCGCCCGCCATCCTCCTGCGCGAGTCCTACCGCGACGCCGGTAAAGTCAAAAAACGCACCCTCGCCAACCTCTCCCACTGGCCCCCCGCCCTCATCGAGGGCCTGCGCACCCTGCTCAAAGGCGGCCACGCCGTCGCGCACCCGGACGAGACCTTCACTATCATCCGCTCCCAACCCCACGGCCACGTCGCCGCCGTGCTCGGCACCCTCAAAGCCCTGCGCCTTCCCCGCCTCATCGCCCGCCGGGACAGCCCTGAACGACAGCGGGTGCTGGCGCTGATTGTCGCCCGCCTCCTCCACCCCGGCTCGAAACTCGCCACCGCCCGGGGCCTGGCCGCCGCCACGGCGCGCGACTCGCTGGCCGACACACTGGCGCTGGGCGAGGTGAATGAGGACGACCTGTACGCGGCCATGGACTGGCTGCTCAACCGCCAGGACCGCATCGAGCGCGGCCTGGCCCAACGGCATCTCAAGGACGGCGCCCTGGTGCTCTATGACCTGACCGCCGTGTACCTGGAAGGCCAGGCCTGCCCCCTGGCCCGGCGCGGCTATGCGCGCGAGGGCAAGAAGGGCAAGCTGCAGATAGTGTTCGGCCTGCTCTGTGACCGTGCCGGCTGCCCGGTGGCCGTGGAGGTGTTCCCGGGCAACACCGCCGACCCGGTGACCCTGGGCGCCCAGGTCACCAAACTCAAACAACGCTTCGGCCTGGAGCGGGTGGTGCTGGTGGGCGACCGCGGCATGGTGACCGAGGCGCGCATCCGGGCAGAGGTCGAACCGGCCGGGTTGGATTGGATCGGCGCGCTGCGCGCCCCGGCCATCCGCCAATTGGTCGAGGCCGGCGTGATCCAATTGTCGCTGTTCGATGAGCAGGACCTGGTGGAGGTGCGCAGCGATGCCTATCCCGGTGAACGCCTGATGGTGTGCCGCAATCCGTTGCTGGCCGGGCAACGGGCGCACAAGCGCGAGGACTTGCTGCAGGCCACCGCGCGGTTGCTCGATGCGGTCGTGGCGGCCACCCGGCGCGACAAACGACGCCTTCAGGGTAAAGACAGGATAGCGCTGCGGGTGGGCAAGGTCATCAATAAGTACAAGATGGCCAAACACTTTGAGTTGACCATCACCGAGGAGTCCTTCACGTACCGGCGCAAGGCCGAGTCCATCACCGCCGAAGCCGCCCTTGATGGGCTGTACGTGGTGCGCACCAGCCTGGGTGAGGACGAGTTGAGCGCCGCCGACACGGTGCGCGCCTACAAACGCCTCAGTGCCGTGGAACGGGCCTTTCGCAGTCTGAAGAGCATGGACCTGAAAGTGCGTCCGGTGTTTCACTACACCCCCGAGCGGGTGCGCGCCCATGTGCTGCTGTGCATGCTGGCCTATTACGTGGAATGGCACATGCGCCAGCGCCTCAAGCCGTTGCTGTTCGATGATGAGGACCCCGCGGCGGGGGAGGCGGCACGGCGCTCCGTGGTGGCGCCCGCGCAAGTATCCGACTCAGCCAGGGCCAAGGCTCGGCGTAAGCGCACCACCAAGGGGCACCCGGTGCACAGCTTCCGCACCTTGCTGGACGACCTGGCCACCCTGTGCAAGAACCGGGTCGTGGCCAACGTGGCCGGCGCCGAGCCGTTCGAGATGCTGACCCAGCCCACAGCGCTGCAACAGGACGCCTTCAAACTGCTGGGTGTGCGCTTGTAGTGTACCCAGTAACGCACACCCGCTTTTTTTAAATTAATCCAAAAATCAACAGGTTGGCTCGTTTAGGGGCTGGAAGTTCAGTTTAGACGTCTGAATGTAAAATAAACTTTAAGAATTAACGGCTGATTGACATACAGGAGTATTGCATATACGGTTTTCCGTATGAAAATCACGCTCAATATTGACGAAACCGTGATGCAGAGGCTACGGGAGGAAGCGGTACAGCGCGGCACTACCATGTCTGCTTTGGTAGAGGCCGGGCTCAGGCGCGTCCTCACCACGCGTACACCTGTCGATGGCCGGCAGGATACTCTGCCACCACTGCCTACCTGGCATAGCGGAGGGTTCCGGGTTGATATCTCTAACCGGGAAGAACTCTACCGACTCATGGCTCACGCCTGAAAAAAGGTGAGCAGGAAAAAAGTCCTGCATACCATTGGGCATTCCAGGCACTCTATAGAACATTTCGTAAATTTACTGAGACAGGCTTCGGTCTCCCTGGTTTTCGATGTCCGTTCCATTCCGTACAGCCGCCGGAATCCGCAGTTCGGCAAAAAGGCGCTTGCCGTGCGGTTGGAAGATGAAGGGATCGACTACGTCTTTTCCGGTAAGGAACTGGGAGCGAAGAACCCGAGTCCGGACTGCTATGTCGATGGGAAGGTCCAATATGACCTGATCGCAGCCAAACCCGACTTTGCGGACGGTCTTGACCGGGTAATCGACAGGGCCGGAGAAGCCAGACCCGCCCTGTTATGCGCCGAGGAAGACCCCCTGACCTGTCACAGAACGATATTAATCTGCCGCCACCTGCGCGACCGGGTTGATGCTATTTTCCACATCCGGGGCGACGGAAGCATGGAAACCAATGAAGTATTCGAACAACGCCTGGTGAAAGCAACTGGACTGAAAGAACCTGATTTATTTGATTCCGAAGCAACCCTGATTGAGCGGGCCTATGAGTTGCGCGGACAGCGTATCTCATACGGTTCTTCCACCTGAAAATCCATCCAGTAAATCTTCAAGCCTGAACCCGGCTATCCTGTACACCTGTCCCAGACACTCGTTAAACTCATCTTTCGGATTGTTTTCCAGGCGCTCCCGGAAACGCATGATGATCTCATCCGGGCCCAGTCCTTTCACCGCCAGGATAAACGGGAAACCGAATTTATCCCGGTAGCGCCGGTTCAGGTCAGCCAGCAGGTCGGCCTGTCCGCCCTCCCCGCCTTTCAAACCGGCATTTCTCTGCTCGCGCTCCGAATGTCCCGTCAGGGGCTTACGGACGCCCAGTTCAGGGTGCGCACGCAACAGGGCCAGTTGCCGCTTCCGCCCGGCGTGCCTGACAACATCGCATAATGCTTCAACCAGGTCATCAATACTCTCAAACGGCACGGATTGCCAGGCCGTCTCGGCCACCCAGGGCGAATCTTCAAAAACGCCGCCGAAAACGGCAACAAAGGTATCCCTGTCCATATCATTGATATCACTGAGCCGGTATCGCACGGAAGGAATCTCTTTCACTGGAAATGGATGTTTCGATACACTATAAAAACCTGCACGCAAAACTCATACGAAACATTGTAACCGAAGACCTGTTTACTGCCACGACCATATTCAATGTCCCTGCGCACACCATTCCTGATTTTTATCACATTCGCCACAGCCTGTGTATCAGGGGACAATCAGCAAGCCGTTGATTCAATTACCGAAAGTTTACTCCATAAACATATTGCAATCTTAGCTTCCGACGAGTTTGGCGGCAGGGCGCCTTTTACGGAAGGTGAGAAGAAGACTCTGGACTACCTGGAAAGCGAATTCCGCCGCATGGGCCTGGAACCGGGTAATGCCGACTCCTACCTGCAGCCGGTTCCGCTCGTCTCTACTACGATTACCTCTTCTCCCGTGTTGTTTATAAAAGGTGGTAGTGGTCCGCAGCGTTTTTCCGCCCCGGCACAGTTCGTGGTGCGAAATCCCCGCATCACTGCCGGCGTTAGTCTGGCAGGTGTTGAAATCGTATTTGCCGGTTACGGAATTACTGCACCGGAATACGGTTGGAACGACTATGAAGGCCTGGACGTGGAAGGCAAACTGGTGCTCGTGCTGGTCAATGACCCTGGCTATGCTACCCGGAATCCCAGGCTTTTCAACGGAAACGCTATGACCTGGTACGGCCGCTGGCCCTACAAGTATGACGAAGCATTGCGCCGGGGGGCACTGGGCGTACTGGTGGTACACGAAACCGGCGCTGCAGGCTATCCCTGGGGTACGCTGGAAAGCTCAATCCCCCTGCCCAACTTCATTATCGACAGCGGAAACGCTGAAAAGTCGCTGGCCTTGGAAGGCTGGATCACTACGGAGACCGCGACCGCCGTCTTCTTGCAGGCGGACTTGAATTTCGATGAACTGAAAGAAGCGGCCAAACAACAGGGATTTACAGGCCAGTCATTGGAGTTGACCGCCGATATCGCATTCGACACCAGCATCATACGGCGCACTTCCTATAATGCTGTCGCGAGACTTGCCGGGAGTATGCGTCCTGACGAGGCAATCATCTACACGGCACACTGGGACCATATCGGGACAAACACCGATATTACCGAGGGTGACAATATTTTTAACGGCGCCGTGGACAACGCATCCGGGGTTGCCGGCCTGCTGTCAATCGCCGAAGCTTTTTCCCGGTTGGAACAACCCCCGGAACGTTCCGTCTATTTCCTGTTCCTGACGGCTGAAGAAAAAGGCCTCATGGGAGCCCGTTACTACGTGCAAAACCCTATTGTTCCGCTCAATAAGACGATTGCCAATATCAATTTTGACGTCATTAACCTGATCGGCCCGACGCACGACCTGAAAGTGATAGGCATAGGGAAATCAGACCTGGACGGTTATCTTACGAAACATGCACCTGATCTTGAGCTCACCCCCGATCCTCGTCCCGAAGCCGGTTTCTATTACCGCTCCGATCACTTCGAATTCGCCCGGGCCGGCGTCCCGGCTCTGTTCACCCAAGGGGGAATACGGCATAAGGAACATGGGGCAGCGAGGGGGCTTGAAGCGTATGACGAGTATATCAGCAGGCATTATCATCGCCCATCGGATGAGTATGACCCGGACTGGGATTTACACGGCGCGGAAAATGATATGAAGCTCATGTTCAAGGTCGGCCGGGACCTGGCAGACTCCGATGCCTGGCCTCAGTGGAAAGAGGGAGATGAATTCCGGGCAATCCGGGATGACATGATGTGAACCGTCCGCTGCCTGCTATGAGCAGCGCGTCCATCGGTGAGCAATGCAGGCTACAGGACGGCCTTCATAATTGACCCAATCCAAACAACTGCGCCAGGTCACGCCGGTATTGGATCGAGAATTTGTCAGCAGGGATAGACACTTCCGCTCCCGGGTTTAACGGTACCGAATACGGTCTCTGGCTTTCCACTACCACAATATCTTCAGAATTGGTTACCAACTGGTATTGGGCATACTCTTCCGCGGTAGCTCCCGGGATATTGGTGAGTGATATCTGAAAGATTGCTGTCTCCTCTGCGCTCACGGGTGATGCGATATCATAGAAATGGCTGGTCATTTCCTCCGTATAGTCAACCTTGAGATCCGTCGCATAAGGATAGGTCAGGTCGTGGGTATAGTGTACTTCGCGTTCACCGATATTGTCGTCATTGAAACCTCTTTCCACTTCAATATAAGGCAATTCCATGTGCAGGCCGTAGTCGGTATGTTCCAATTTGTAATCCGCCAGTTGCGGGCGCTGACGATTTCCGAATGTTTTCATATGTACCCAGGAAATATGGGCGATATCATTGAAGTTTTCGCAGTGGCGGCTGGCAGAAGCCCGCCAGACACCCTTAGGTATTTCGATCCTGAGCCACCCGGCACCGTGGTTTTCCAGCAAAGGCCATTCGGGCAGCGGCCGGAATGGTTTATCCTTGAGACATACCCATAGCAGTCCATACCGTTCAACCGATTGATAGGTAGTTAAACGCATCTTCGCAGGGATTGGCATGTTCTGGTCCACGTAGGAGGGGATTTTTGTACACGCTCCCCGGTGGTTGTAGTGATGGCCATGGAACGGGCAGACTACGTTGTTACCCTCGTCATCCATCCATCCGAGACTGAGTTTTGACCCGCGATGGGCGCATTGATCCCTTGCTATTGTGATCCCCTTCCTGGTTTTGTAAATAACCAGTTCGGTATCCAGTAACTTGACAGACAATGGCTTTTCCCTGAGCTCCGAGATAAATGCCACCGGATGCCAGAAAGCGGCCAGGATATGCCAGTCGTTTTCTGAAATACCGCTGCCGGCCGGATAATCCGTCGTGTCTGTATGGTTGGTGGGCAAATACATCAATCCACCCCAAAATCCATGCCGATGTCTTTCAGGTGGCGCCGGTATTTCGAGGTGAACAAATCCGAACGCAGGTGCAGTTCTTCGCTCAGGTCCATGGGCAACAGTTCAGGGCGCTGGGATTCGAGTATGGGTATATCCTGGCCGATTATGAGGCTATGGAAGTCATTGATGTCCTGATCACTCAAATCCGCGGCATAATTATACGCGGCGATAAAATGTGCCCATGACTTGTTTTCCGTTTCCGGCCTGACGGCGAACATGAGAACAAACTTCTCCTTGTTACTGCGCCCGCCGATATGTTTCACGAAGTAGACCGTTAACGGAGCAAGGATACCGAAATCGTACCAGGCATCTCCTCCTGTTCCCGTGCCATCCGGGTCCGGTTGGAAGTAACGCACATCTTTTACAAAAAACCCCTCTTCCGTGTCTTCCACATGGTAATCATCAATGACTGCGTGACTGGAATCCCCCAGTATGCCGTCGTGCAGGATCGGCGGATGGGACAGGTCCAGGAAGTTTTCCACCACACGCGGGGCGCTTGCATTGATTTCATAAGGGCCGCAGGGAATCACGCGATATTCAGTTTCATTAAACTGGGGCAGGTCAGGCAAGGACCGGGATGCATCGCCGAGGTTCACCCAGATTAACCCGGCATGTTCCCTTGCATGGTAAATGGCGGTCGCCCTGGCCTTGGCCGGCATCCTGATGTCGGGATGGGCCGGAATATACGCACACTGCCCCTCGTCATTATATTCCCAGCCATGATAGGCACAGCGCAGGCGGTTGTTGCAGACAGTCCCCAGGCTCAAACGTACTCCACGATGCACGCACAGGTCTTTCCAGGCGCAGAGCCTGTCTTTTGAACGCCAGATCACGAGATCCTCTCCCAGCACCGTTGCCGCAACCGGTTTATCATCGGTTAAGGTCTTGCCCAGGCCTACGGGATGCCAGTACTGCTTGATTACTTCCGCCATTATTGGATCTCGATATTATCCGGTGCGTTTGATGTCGATGAAGGGCAGATTTGCCACGACGGCATTCACCGGAACGGTCTCACGGCCAATTTCAAACTGCACTGAGACCTCCGTGCCTGCTTCACTGTACTCCGCATCGATAAACGCAAATCCGGCAATGCCGTTTGCAGCGGGACTCCAGGCAATGCTGGTTGCACGACCGATGTTGTTCCCATTCTTGATTATATCCAACGGATACCACACAGGCACCGGCACGACCACCGGCGGCAGACCCTGTTTTATATATGACTCGGAAATTTTCTGCCAGTCAATCAGCAAACCCCGCATTTGCCTGGAGTTACCTGCTTCCTTTTCCTGCTTCAAGGCCTCCCTGCCGACAAAATCGGCCTTGTCAAGATGCACAAAATTGCCCAGGCGCATCTCATACGGCGACCTTTCGTCCTGCCGCTCCACTTCGATGGCCGCCCCGCGCTCGAGGTCGGTACCCGCCCCCGTGTAATCGGGACCCACTATGACCAGCCCTGCTTCCATGCGCGCCACGTCATGGGCGTGGAATCCTGCAGGTTGCAGACCGAAGCGGTCTGCATGCCGGTAAACGGCATCCCAGACAGCGATAGCGCCTTCGTTCTCCACCCACAACTCGTAACCGTGTTCACCGGTAAACCCCTGGCGCATGACGGCAACCGCAAATCCTTCAATTTCCAAATGGCGGATGCGCGAGAAGGCAAGATCCGACCAATCCTCACCTGTAGCTGCTTCCAGCACAAGCCGGGATTTCGGCCCCTGCAAGGCCAGGATGCCATAGTCATGGGTGATATCGATGATCTCGATATCGAAGGCCTGTGCATGTTGAGTGAACCAATGGTACTGGGGATCGGTAGAAATGCGGAATTTATTTTTCTCCAACCTGAATATCATACCGTCACCCACGGTTTTTCCATTCTCGTTGCACCAGGGTGAATAATAGATCTGTCCGACCAGTTGCCCGGTCATGTCACGGGTCACCAGGTAATCCAGGAACCGTTGAGCATCGGGGCCGATAATGTCGTATTTCCCCAGCGGGGACATGTCAATCAGGGCTGCCGTGTTACGAATGGCTTGGTATTCAGTATCAAAACCCGCAAAAGTATCAACGATGTGGTACCTGTCCCAGGCAACCCAGCGCTGATTTATATTCAACGGCGCCGTTCCGGCATTAAACGGTGTGCCGACAAAATCGGTGGATTGCACATGTACGCTCATGACGTATCTCCTGATGAATTATGGACATATCCGTGATAAAAAAGGAATATTTGCAAGTAAAGATTATTTGTCTGAAAGTCACATTTCTCTGTTCTATACTATTCCTGTGAACTGAATGTAACACCGATAAATGAATATTTTCAATAAGGACCAGCCATTCCAATTTGGCGATGCGGTTTTCCAGGCGGGGGGGCGGTATGGTCCTGTTAACCATGAGCATCTGGACATATCCGTGGTCATTGAAGGGGAGGCCACAGTTGTAATAGATGGAACCGAAAGTCATCATTCATCCGGCACAGCCATATTCGCCTATTCTGAAAAATACTTTGAGATGACCCTGCCAAAAGACAAACGGCATTTCATATGCTGGTGCCATACCGGCGAACTGTCCATTCCGAAAAAATACAAGGCCCAGTTAAAATCCGTGCCCAGCGCGATGCCTGCATCAAAGTTACTGATGTTATTAATGCAGGAAGGGATTAACCTGGGCCATGGCGAGAGTATCAATTTAAGCAGGTTGAGAAATTCCATGGGAGAAGCCGTGTTCAATGAATACTTCTACCAGGCCAACCTGGAGGAAGAAGACAGTATTTATCCTTCTGCCGTTGCAAGATCAAAACGGTATATTGAGAGTAATTTTACCGGCACATGCGATCTGAATGATATCGGCGACCACGTGGGTTTAAACCCTCGTTATCTGCTGCGCCTGTTCAAACGTCATGTTGGAATGACCCCCATACGGTACCTGTGGCGATTACGTGCCGAAAGAGGCGTTTACCTGCTACACCAGTCCAGGCTGAGCGTGAACCATATCGCCGAGCAATGTGGTTTTCAATCTCCCCATCATTTCTCACGCCATATAAAAGAACATTACGGCTTGTCCCCGTCGAAACTGAGACAACAAACCAGAAATCGGGATCCTTTCAAGTTTAATAAGGATGTACCAGAAGTGCGTTATTGAGGATACGAAGCCTGAGTTTGAATATCCAGGCTCAATACCCCCCTTCCTGCCGGATGCCTAACTCTGACAATTTTCTTCTGTATGCGATAGAGATGATATCGGCCCGGATATGGAATTCCTGTGACAAATCCAACGGCAGGTACGCCGGATACTGGTTCTCGACTATCCTTCTGTCTTCTTCGTTGACAACTTCCTGAAATTGCAACCAGTCGGAAACCGGTTTGTCTTTATCAAAGTTGCGCGCCTTTAGCATGAAGATTCGTATTCTGTCCGCCGAGACGGGTGTTGCCACATCAAAAATATACTCGACACCAAGGGAGCTTGTCACTTTCAAACATATCGAATAAGGCATGGTCAGGGTATATTCTGACAGACACTCTTCCACTGCGCCTTTGTATTCAAATGTGTTAGCCGCCAGAAACATGGTTTTTATCTCATAGTACAGCCCTTCTGCTGTTCGCTCTACGTCAAATTTACCGATCTCCGGATAATCCCGGGGCGCAAAAGTGTCGGCATGTATCCATGCGGCATGTGCGATATCAAGGAAATTTTCCGTGTGCCTGGCTGCCGAGGTTTGCCATTCCGTGCTTAATTCGATTACCTGGTATTCCGGTGTTTCGAGCGCATTCCAGTCGGGTAAGGAAAATCTGGGTTCGGAACCCAGGCAAGTCCAGATCAATCCATAGCGCTCGGTCGCCTGAAAGGTGCTCAAGCGCAATTTGAGAGAAACCTTCGCATCATGACCCTCAGCCGGGACCAATGTACACTGCCCGGAACTGTCATAATGCAAACCATGGTAAGCACACACCAGTTGATCATCTTTCAACCATCCCTGGCTCAGGTCCGCGCCACGGTGCGGGCAATTCCGTTTTGCAACCGTAATACCTCCGGTGGTACGGTATATTATTAACGGGACGTCAAGTAACGTTGCGGCAAACGGCTTGTCCAGGACTTCACTGCTGAGAGCGACGGGATGCCAGCAATTTGCCAGTATGTTCCAGTTGTTCTCCGAAAAAGTACTTGTCACAGGTTGGACACAATGATCATTACTCATCATCGACCGTTCTCCAGTCATTCTACGCGGCTACGGATTTTTGTGTTCCCAGTCGATATACAATATATATCAAAATCGACCATGACAGCATTGTTGTAGACGCTGAGGCAAACCCCAGCCCGGCATAGCCATGCCACTCGATCAGGTTTCCCGCAATCATGGGTCCAAAAGCGAATCCCAGTAAATACACCGAACCTGCAGCGGCGGCCAATCTGCCCTTTTTATCCAATGCGGCAGCCAGACCGAACAAATACGGAACTGCAAAGTAAAATGAAATGAAAGACGACATGACTGCAACAATGTAGAGCGTTGCATTGCTGTTTAAACACAGAACCATACTCGTTGCGGCATACCAGATACAAAAAGTTGAAATGGGAATAAAGCGCCCTATCCGCACGTTTAACCAGGTAGCCAGACCGGCGCCGATTATGCCAACACCACTGCCGACCGTTAATACAAACCCGACCTGGGTAGTTGTCAATCCACTGCGAACACCTATTTGTTCAAAAAACGTGTAAACGGCTGCTCCCGCCGCGATAAATATAAATATTCCGGCTAAAGTACAAATTCCCAACATTGCCGGTATTTCGTTCCCGACCACAGGCTTGTTTTTTTCTGTTGCCGGCTTGTCCGATGGTAACCCTCTCAGGAACAACACCAGGATAATCATAACGATTGCGGTCAGGCCAAAAATTCCACGATGGGCATACATATCCGTCAGATAACCCCCGACAGAAAAGAGGACAACGCTGAGTAGCGCCCAGGCGACTTGAAAGTAACCATAAACCTTGTCCGGATTACGGGAATGCGAGGCAACTGCTGCCAGTGAGATGGCATAAATCGTGCCTTCGCCGATACCGGCCAGGCATCTTACGATGATCATGGTGGTCAGGGCAGTCACCTGGACGGATACGACATTTGCGGTTATCGCCAGACAAACCGCATAAAAGCAAATCGAACGATAAGGGTATCTGTGTAATACGGGCGCAACCAGGATAGCCGTAACGGACAACACCAGAAATTCAGCGAACGCGATATAACCTGCTTGCTGGGCGGAGAGCGTCAGTCCTGTTATCACGCCCCCGATCACCAGAGGTGACAACTGGGTAATTACACCGCCGATTATCTGTGCAGCTATTACTGCGTAGATGAATATTAATTTATCACCAGATTTATGTGGAAAATCCGGCACGTTCTATTTCGTTATTTATGATGTGTAAGCATTGGGGACAGACACATTCTGTCCCCGGCGACCCTTGTTTACTTTTACCAGTTATAACCAATCTCAACACCGTAGGTACGCGGCCTGTTCGGCACAGCGGTATGGAACCCGATACTTGTGTAATCGAAAGTCTGTACACGGTACTTGGTATTTGAAAGGTTACGACCCCAGGCTGCGATCTCTATCTTGTCATTCAACATCCGGTAAGATAACCGGGCGCCAACCAGCCAACGGGCTTTTGCCCGTGCGCTGTTATGATTCTCCACGGTGTGAAACATTTCATCGGTCCAACTCCAGTCAAAATTGAATGCCAGGGTACCTTCCGTTGCAGTTTGTAACGGCCACTCATAGGCCAGGTTGCCGACAAATTTCCACTCCGGCGCATACACATTGCTATGTCCGGCAAGATCCTGACCCGTAACAGCACGTGTAAATTCCTTGAATTCAGTATCCAGGTAGGCCACGCCGAAGTTAAGGTCCAGTCTGTCGATGAGGCGTGTCTTCAGTTCCGCTTCCATACCGTAATAATCTGCCTGATCCGCATTGCCCAGCACAATAAGCAAGTTGCCGAATGAGCCGATGAAATTATCGAATACCTGCAGGTCTTCATAATCATAATAAAACCCGGATATATTCAATTGCGCCCTGCCGTCAAACAGGGTTGATTTAAACCCGGATTCAACGGCAAGAATAGTTTCTTCATCGTAGATGTTGAACTCTGCAGGATCGCCAAAACCGACATTGATCCCGCCACTCTTGTAACCGGTGCCGACATGCGCATAAACCAGTAAATCGTCTGTAGGCGTAAAATCCACACCCACTTTCCACGTCACGTCATCGTAAGTACGTTCACCACTGGTGCCCGGATCAAACACGCTTAACCCGGTTCCATAGCCGACCGGGTAAGGCGGGTCAAACAAGTCGCTGCTATGATAAATTTCGAATTCATCCCTCGTATAGCGGAGACCCCCATAGACCTTGAACAAGTCATTGACCTGGTATCCCAGGTTGGCAAATGTCGCAAAATGGTCCGATTCCTGTTTGTAATTTGAATACGTGATGAAACCGAAGAACTCGTATGCATTCGTCGACGGCAATTCCTCCGTTGCATAATAAAGGCCCACTATCCATTCCCACGGGCCTTCGCTGGTTGATGTCAATCGAACCTCTTCCGAAAACGTCCTGGTTTCATGCCGGTAGATGTTATGGCTGACTGCACTGGGGCCGCCATCATCGTCACCTGTCATAGCCCGCTGAAATTTGTCATAGGCCGTAATGGACGTGGCTCTGAAAGCATCAAAGTCCCAGTCAATCCGTATGTAACCGCCAAGGGTTTCAAGATCGCTGGGACCGAAAAGGTCAAAGTCACCGGCAGTTGGGTCGCCGCGTTCTTCAATCCCGTCCGGGTCCCGGTAACCATCAAAATTGACACAGTCGTCTCTTACTGTGGCATCGCAGTCGGTCGCATAAGTGTTGGGGTCCACGGTACCGACCTGCTGGTACTGAAATCCGCTGGAATGGTCCTGGGAGCCATGTACGTTAAACAGGATTTCGATGTTCTCCTGCGGCGTCCATAAGGCCATGCCGCGCCAGTAATACTGGTCCGTATCGTTGAACGTACCGCCAACCGTCCCCGGTATCGTGGACCGGCCTTCCATCCAGCCGTCATCATTCTGGTAGGTTCCCGCGACCCGCAGGGAAAGGTTTTCCGTTACCCCGCCCGTCACCGCCCCTTCGAAGCGCACGGCGTCATAGTTGCCATAGCCGACGGTACCGTAGCCATGAAACTCCTGTTCGGGCTTGTTGGTAATATAGTTGATTGCGCCGGCAGTGGCGTTACGCCCGTACAGCGTGCCCTGCGGTCCCCGCAAAACCTCCACGCGCTGCATGTCAAAAGGCACCAGCGTATGGGCAAAAATGCTGCTCATGTAAACTTCATCTGTATAGACACCTACAGTCGTATTGGAGTTTCCGGCAAAATCCACACTTCCCGATCCGCGGATGATTGTCTTTGCAAACTGGTTCCCCGAGGCAGCTTCGACCTGGACACCCGGCAGGTATTGACCCAGTTCGTTGGAGGTAATCAGGTTGCGGTTCTTTAATTCCTCGCCGGAAAATGCCGTGATTGAAATACTGACATCCTGCAGGCTTTCCTCACGTTTCTTGGCGGTGACAATCACTTCTTCGAGGGTGTCGGCGAAAACATTTACCGGCACGACAAAGCTCAGAAAGACTACGGAACAGACAATACGGAAGTAAATGCGAGAACACAGGTTAAACTTCATAAGACCCCCTAATAATTTTAAATCCGAGTCGTAATAATCGAATTGCACGCCACATTATGATAAAAGATTCCAGTTAAAGTAACATGCCTGGAATACACAAATTGTTATCCTGGATTCACTCACGGCACCACTCATCCAATCCGGCCAGGTAAACAGTCTTTTCTTCGTCCGTAGCATAAGAACAGGTAAAGCTGTTCCGGACCAACTGGATGATATCGTCCACGCCGAGATTGAACGTCTCAGCCAGTTGCGTGTAATTATCATTTAAGTCCGCCTGAAAAAAAGGCGGATCATCAGAGTTTACCGTAACGGTGGCGCCCCTGTTGCGTAATTCAATTATCGGATGGTCCGCAATCGACTCATAGATATTGATTGAAACATTGCTGATTGGACAAAGAGTCATGGGGATATCATTATCGACAATATGCTCGATCAACGCCTCATCCCGTATTGCCTGGTTGCCATGGTCAATCCGGTCCACATCCAGGTCATTGATGACATCCCAGACACCTTCAGGCCCTGCAGCATATTCCTCACCACAATGGGCCGATAAATAAAAGCCGAGTTCCCTGGCGCGGGCAAATGCATCTCTGTGCACGCCGGCAGGATAACCTGTCTCCTGGCAATCCAGTCCGATACCGAGGATTCCGACTTCGTCCTTATATGCTGCAATCTCATCAATATATTTCAGACTTCGTTCAGGGCTGATAGTCCTGTCGATATCGGCAGTAAAATAGAGATCAAGATTAAACTCATCCTTTACCTGCCGGCGGCCGCGGGCCAGTCCTGTCATCATCGTATCCAGTTCCACCCTGCCTTCATGGGCAGCCGCGTAGGTAAACATCACTTCCCGGCGAATGATATTCTGCAGTTGCATGTCCCTGCCCAGTTCCAGGGCCACCTCGTAATAATCCGTTTCCGTTACCAGCACGCTGGTGGTCACCATCCATTTCTGCAAAAACTCTTCGAGGTCACTAAACCGGTACCACTCGATTGCGCCCGCAACGTCGGCAAAGGGAAGCTCCACGTTATTACGCCGCGCGCACCTCAACAGCAATTCGGGTGGGACGGAATCCAGGTGCATGTGCAATTCCGCTTTCGGGATTCCCCGGATAAATTGTTTTATATCGTCGGCCGGCATGAAAGTAAAAAATTATTGGCTGGGTTGACTGAATGTAACGCTATCGATGAACATTATCAATGAGAGCAAACCACTTCAATATGACAAAGCACATTTCTGTTTATTTTAATGGCTGCAAATTGCTGACTACCGCCAGCAACAGTATCCCGGCCAGGATTGCGGCCATAACGGATGCCACTCCCAGACCGATGTAGTCATACCACTCGATCATCGTACCGGCAAAGGCGGGTCCTACGGCAAAACCCAGTAAATAGGCCGAGCCTGCTGCCGCTGCCCAGCGACCCTGGTGATCCAATGCCGCCGCCAGGCCGAACAGGTAGGGCACGGAGAAATAGAAGAACACCACGGACAGAACCAGGGCAGCCACATAGACAACAGGATGGGTGTTAACACATAACACGATGGCAATGATTGAAAACGCAACCGAGAATACCGAAATGGGAACAGCCCTGCCCTTGCGTATGTTCAGCCAGGTTGCCAGAACTGCGCCGCTGAAACCAACGGCCGACCCTGTGGTCAGGGCATAGCCGATCTGGTTCGTAGTCAGTCCTGCCCGTTCACCCAACGGCGCAGTGAACGTATATATGGCCGCAGAAGCGGTCAGGTAAATAAAAATCCCCGCTAACGTGACGATACCCATCCAGGGCGGGGCAGCGTCGCGATTCTTATTAACAGCTACGGTCGGAGCCGTTATACCAGCCGGCAGCCACCTCAGAAAAATCATCAGGACAAGCGTGATGCCGGCAATCATGCCGTATATGCCCCGGTGAGCGAACATATCGGTAAGGTAGCCACCGGCGGTAAACAACAAGGTGCTCAATACTGCCCAGGTCACCTGGATATAACCATACAACTTATCGGGGTTTGCGGAACGCGATGCTACTGCGGCCAGTGACGCGGCATATACCAGACCCTCGCCCACCCCGGCAAAACATCTCATGGTCACTACGAGATTCAAGTCGGTTAACAATATGGAGAACACCTGGGCAGCCACGGCAACGCCCGCGGCACAGAAACAGAGAGGCCGGTAAGACAGTCTTGGCAGAAACGGCGCTATCGCGATGGCGGTAATCGACAGGACGACAAATTCCGCAAATGCGACATAACCGGCCTGCTGTTCCGTTAATTCAAGACCGATGATAACGCCGCCCACCACAAGGGGGGACATCTGTGTCACCAATCCACCGATCACCTGGGCGGCAATGACCGCAATAACAAATTTTAACGGGTCTCCCCGCCGCTCACTAAGATTCACATCCAAACCTATATAATCGTTCCATAGCTCAATCCCATCTCTTTCAGCCAGCGCCGGTACACGTTTGAAGACTTGTCGGCCGGCTGGTGCAGTTCCGCGGTGGGATCCAGCGGTAAACATTTGGGCCGTTGTGATTCCAGCACCGCTTTATCCTGGTAGAAGATGGTATCCTGAAATTCCCTGAAGAATTCCTCCGGTTCGTCATGCCCATAGTTCATGGCAAGAACAAACCGGGCGCGGATACGTGTTTCTTCCATGGGTTGGATTGACATCAGGATCAGGTCGGACGGTTTTTCGCCGGCAGCGCCGGGCTCCTTGGTAAGCATGACGGTCAACGGCCGCAGCACCCGGTAGGAATAAGCAACCTTGACTCCGGTTTCGCTGGTCACATTGGCTCGGGGTTGAAAGACGGTCGCATTGGTAACCACTATTTCACCACCGCTTAATTTCACATCATAATCATCCATTTCCGTGTAGGGTTCCTCCCCCAGGTAACCGGTATGCACAAAGGGAAAATGGGACAGGTCCAGAAAATTCTCCACGGCCCTGGGGCCGCTGGTCTCGACGTCATAGGGTCCGGTGATGACCAGGTGGTAATCTTCATCCACGCCGTGAAATTCGGGGACATCAGCGGCCGGTTCGCCGGGACACACCCATACCAGTCCGTATTTCTCACGCACGTGCAGCCGGGTTACCCTGGCCCGCTCCGAGATCGGATGATCGGGATGGGCGGGCATCCTGACGCAGCGGCCATCGGAATTAAAATGCCAGCCATGATACGGGCATACGACGGTATCGCCATTCCTGATCCGACCCAGGGACAACCTGCTGCCGCGATGGGGGCAACGATCGAGCCAGGCATGTATCTCCCCGTGACTGCGCCAGACGAGAATATCCTGCTCCAGTAATTGTGTTGCGATCTTGTTACCGTCGGTTACTTCCCCGGCATTTGCAACCACATGCCAGTCATTGAGCATGATAGCGTCGTCTGTCATCGTATCTTCATGTCATTCCGGGACAGCGCCGGGCGCGCCGAGATTAAATTTGACTGCCAAAGCTTTCCGGTATTCCAGTGACATCCGATCGGCCGGGATGTGGATCTCTTCGCGTAAATCCAGGGGCAGGTCTTCCGGCGACTGCGCTTCCACCAGGGGCTGATCTTCGCTATTTATGTCTAACGTTTCCTGCACCAGCTCATCCGTGGCCGGTTCTGCAGAGTTGTCGGCTAAAATCTGGAAGATCCCGCTCTCATGCGCAGAGATGGGGCAGACCGTATCCAGAATCACCATGACATAATCGGATTCCTGCACGTCCACCTCCAGCAGTGTAGAAAACGGAAATGTCAATTCGTAACTGTAAACGACATGGCGCTGCTGCAATTCGTCCCTCCCGTCATTAAAGCGGTTGCCCAGTTCCAGGTAAGGCAATTGAAAGCTGAGGCCGTAATCCGTCTGTTCCACCTGGTATAACGGGTAGGCTGCTTCCATTTCACCACCGAAAGTGGCGCCATGGACCCAGGGGAAATGCGCCACGTCGTTAAAGTTTTCCACGTGGCGGCCGGCTGCCACCTGCCACTTCCCCGGCGGAACATAGATGGGCTGATATTGCGGGTCTTCCAGGTGCCGCCAGTAAGGTAACGGCCAAGCAGGTTTTTCTTTCAGACAGACCCAGATAATCCCGTAACGTTCCTGCGTGCGGCAGGTTTGCAGCCGCAGCTTTTCCGGAATTCTTGCATCGGGGTCGGCGATCGAAGGTATCTTTCGGCAAATACCCTGGCCGTCATAGTGTAAACCATGCATGGGGCAGACCAGCAGGTCATCCTGCATCCATCCCAGGCTCAGCCTGGTCCCCCTGTGCATACACTGGTCTTTCGCCACCGTAACGCCCTCGCTCGTCCGGTAAATCACCAGGTTCACGTCCAGTAACCTGGCGGCGACCGGTTTGTCCTTGATGTCATGCAGAAACGCGACGGGGTGCCAGAAACCAGCCAGGATATGCCAGTCGCTTTCCCGAAAGGTGCAATGACGTGGTAAATCGGTGTTTACCTGAGTTGAATGATCTGTGGACTGAAACATGACATCCTGCCCATTTTAACCGTGTATTGTATAAGTCGGACCCCAGCCCGCCTCAAACCCGATTATAGGAAGTAATGCCAATCCGGGTCTATGGCTGTAATGCAGGTATTTATATCTATAGTTCACATCATTGTGTCCGATGGGGGGTGCTCTATAAAACCCGGGACCTGCCCCTGCTCAACAACCACCTGCCGGAGGCGAACAGGACAAACAGCAGGCTGGCTGCAATAAACACCAGGGGAAAGCCGCCGGGGTCGCGGATATCCATGGCTACGCCGGTAACGGGCGGCCAGACCAGGCTGCCTACACCCCAGAGCATGCCGAGGGAGACGTTTGCCGTCACCAGGTCCCTGCCGCGGAAATGCTGGCCGATGATCGTCAATACCGCGGTGTACATACCGGCAAAAACGCCGCCCCAGCAAAACAGCAGCAGGTAGAGAAAGATGCCGGCATCCATGGCATAAGGCAGCAGGACAGCGCCGGCCAGGCCGCAGAGGCCGCAAAATACCAGCAGGCCGTAGCGGTTGAACCTGTCCGCCAGCCAGCCCATGGGATAAGCCAGTGAAACCCCGCCAAGGCCGATAACGGTGAGCATGATCGCAGCTTCGGCCTCGTTCATCCCGCTGCGTATGCCGTACACCGGCAACAACGCATTGCCTGCCGTTTCCTTGAGGGAGAACAACAGCACCGCGGCAACCAGGGTCGGCGCCACCCACAGGAAACTGATGAAACTGAACGAAGGCTCATCATGGGTCGACAAACGGTGCGGACCCGTCCATATCAACGGCAGCGCGGCCAGCGCGATGAAGCACGCGCCGACCAGGAACGGCGCCCAACCCTGTATGCCCACCGCCGGGATCACCAGCGGTCCCATGGCGACGGCCGCGGCAAACAGCGCGTTATACAGGCCCATCAAGCGGCCCCGGTTGGCGTCATCGACGATTTCGTTGATCCAGGTTTCACTGGTCACCAGCAGGCAGTTGGTCATCGCCCCCAGGAAGATACCCAGGAAAAACCAGGCATAAAGGTGATCGAAGCGGGGAAACTGCAGCAACACCACTACGTCCACCGCCAGGACAAGCAGCAGGAAACGCCGCATGCCCAGCTTCTCCACCAGCACCGGAATGAACGGGGTGGAAAGGAATATGCCAATGGCGGGCATGGCGGCATTGACCCCGATTATGCTGCGATCGATGCCCCGCGCTTCCAGGATCAGGGCCAGCAGGGGCCGGCCCAGCCCCAGGGTAAAACCGTACATGGCCACGCAGGCAAAGATTGCGAACAGGGCTTTGTTCTTATTCTTCAAGTGTCACCGGGGACAGTTTTTGAAATCTGTCCCCTTTTTCCGATTATTCCGACTTATACGAATGTGTGTCATACCAGTGCCTGGCTATCTCCACCCGCCGGCAGATCCAGACTCCATCGTGCTGCTGTACGTAATCCAGGAACCGCTCCAGCGCGGCCGCCCTGCCCGGTTTGCCGATGATGCGGCAGTGCAGGCCCACGGACATCATCTTCGGCGCAGTCTCCCCTTCCCTGTACAACACGTCAAACGCATCCCTGAGGTAGGTAAAAAACTGCTCCCCGGTGTTGAAACCCTGGTTGGTGGCAAAACGCATGTCGTTGGCATCCAGCGTATACGGCACGACCAGGTGCGGTTTGCCGCCGACTGTTTCCCAATAAGGCAAATCGTCCGCGTAGGAATCCGCGTCATACAGGAACCCGCCGTGTTCGACGACCAGGCGGCGGGTATTCGGGCTGTCCCGGCCGGTGTACCAGCCCAGCGGCGGGCTGCCCGCCAACCCGGTGATCGTATCCACCGCCAGTTTGATGTGTTCGCGCTCGATCTCCTCGTCCACAAACTGGTAATTGATCCAGCGCCAGCCATGACTTGCAATCTCGTGGCCGTCTTCCAGCATGGCCCGTACGGCTTCGGGGTTGCGCTGCAACGCCATGGCCACCCCGAACACGGTGACCCTGATGTCCCGCTCGCGGAAGATACGCAGCAGGCGCCAGAGACCGGCCCGGCTGCCGTACTCATACAGGGATTCCATGCTCTTGTGGCGCACTCCGGAGTAAGCCTCCGCGCCGATAATCTCCGATAAAAAGGCCTCCGATGCCGCATCCCCGTGCAATACGGAATTCTCCGCGCCTTCCTCGTAGTTGAGCACGATCTGCAGGGCGAGGCGCGCGCCGTCCGGCCACTGCGCATCAGGCGGATTAGCGCCATAACCGATTAAATCACGCGGGTAATCCGTATTGCTCATATTCATTTCAACGGGAAAACAGGAAATACAAACCGGCATTCCTGATTCTTAATTCTTAAGGGAACCTCTATAAATAGACCATTTCAGGTCTGATCAGGTTCTTTTTCAATATATTTATATGTGGTAAGGTGATCAGGGCCTTCAATCATCTCGCCAGCGCCCTCATCGCGCCGTTTTATGACCCTCAGGGGTCGTTCTGACACCGTTTTCTGCCCGTTCTCCGTCAAGCAGGCGCACTGACCCCTTGCAGGTAACACAATCGTCGCATGTTATACACCAGGTTCATCATGCCGATGGCCAGGGCACTGCGCTTGAGCCCGATGCAGCGTATCAGCTTGGTCCGGGTCGCGCACTGCGCCCCGAACACGTGCTCCACCCGCACCCGTATTTTTGCCCTGCTGCGGTTGCCCTGCTTCTCCCGGTCCGTCAACGGCTGGTTGCGGCTGCCCTTGCGCTGAATGTGACTGCGGTAGTTCTTCTCCCGCAAACGTGCCTCCTGCTCCCTGGAACGGTACGCGCTGTCCGCCCAGATGGCTTTGCTGGTATTGTCCTCATCCAACAGCTTATCGAGCAGTTGCGAGTCATGCACGTTGGCCGGCGTCACCGCAAAGCTGCGTATCAGCTTGTGCTCATGGTCCGCGTTCACGTGGTTCTTGTACCCGTAATGATTCTTGCCGTGTTTCTTCGTCCAGCGCGCCTCCACGTCCTTCTGGCGCCGTTTGGGCTTGGCTTGCTCCTCGTCCCACTCGGCCGGTACCTCCCCGGCCTTGAGCTTTGCATTCTCCTCGCGCGTGTTGCGCTGCACCGGCGCCGGCACCAGCGAGGCATCCACCAACTGCCCCTTGCGCGCCCGGTACCCCAGGCCCTGCAACTGCCCGGTAAAGTGGGTAAACAACTTATCCATCAACCCCCGCTGCACCAACTGCTCCCGAAACGCCCAGAACGTCTTCGCATCCGGCGCCCTGTGCACATTGTCCAACCCCATGAAACGCTGGAAACTGCGCCGGTCCTCAACCTGGTATTCCAACTGCTCATCGCTCAAGCCGTATAAATGCTGTATCACCAGCCCCTTGAACATCAGCACCTCGTCCCGGCGCGGGGCGCCCGCATTGCTCTTGCGTTCGGTGGGCCGGATGCGTGCCAATAACGGACGGAATGATTCCCAGTCCACCACCTGGCCCAACTGCGCCAGCGGGTCTTTCAGCTTCGTCAAACGGGCGTCCTGCAAGTCAAAAAAGGAACCGAACAGGTCTTGGGTCTTCTTCATGGCAGCACCTTCAAACAGGAAAATGTGAGTTGAAATCAGTGACCCGTATTATATCATTGTGCTGAATTAATAGAGGTTCCTTTAATTCCCAATTCATTATGTAACTGTACAGGTCAGATAGTAAAAAAACCATTATAATGACGCTCGAATATTATATATCTGACGGATAAAACATGAGCGAAGACCCCAGACTACTGGACATCAGGCACGCGTTTGTCGACCTTGCCGACAATCGCATGGGCACCAGGGCCATTTATTGTACGGACGATTTCTTCGCTCCCATGGAAAACCTGCTGAAACCGACAGAGCCGGTACACATGCCCGGCAAGTTTACCGAGCACGGCAAGTGGATGGACGGGTGGGAATCCAGGCGCAGGCGCAGGGGCGGCCATGATTACTGCATCCTGCGGTTGGGCGTATCGGGCATCATCAAGGCCGTGGACATCGATACCCGGTATTTTACCGGGAACTATCCGGCGCAGGCATCGCTGGACGCGTGCAATACGGAAAACCCGCCGGATGAAAATACCGAGTGGACGGAGATCATCCCCAAGTCCAGCCTGGAAGGCGATTCCCATAACCTGTTCGATTCCGATGACACGAGCATCTGGACCCACGTGCGCCTGAATATTTATCCGGACGGCGGCGTTGCGCGCCTGCGCCTGTACGGTAACGTCTACCGTGACTGGTCCGACGTAACCGGCAAACAGTTGATCGACCTGGCTGCAGTAGAGAATGGGGGCAGGACACTCGCCTGCAACGACGAGCATTTCGGTGTCATGGGGAACATCAACATGCCCGGCAGAGGCATCAATATGGGAGACGGCTGGGAAACCCGGCGGCGGCGGGAAGCCGGCCACGACTGGCTCATCCTGCAACTGGGCCATGCCGGGACAGTCGAACGCATTAATATCGATACCGCCTTTTTCAAGGGCAACTATCCGGACCGGGTCAGCCTGGACGCCCTGTACCTGTCCGGATTCACCAAGGACGCCCCCACGCTGGAAGAGGTTGCGTGGCACGATGTGCTGGGTCTCATTCTGGAACAGGACCCGGACGCGCTGCTCAAGGATGGCGCCACCTGGAAAACACTCCTGCCTGAACATAAAATGGGGCCGGACAGGGAACACCTGTTGAGGAATGAACTGCAGGACACGGGGCCCGTCACCCACATCAGGATCAATATGCATCCCGATGGCGGCATCAGCCGCTTTCGCGTCTATGGCTACAAGTACAGTGAATAACAAAGGCGGGGACAAGTTCTACATTAGTTCCCGGGAATTGCTGGAAGATTCATTCCGGCTCGCCGCGGCGATCTATGCCAGCGGCTTCCGCCCCCATTTCATCGTCGGGATCTGGCGCGGCGGTTCGCCGGTGGGCATTGCCGTGCAGGAATATTTTGAATTTCGCGGGGTGGAAACGGACCATATTGCCATCCGTACGTCTTCCTACACCGGCATCGGCGAGCAATCGAGCGCCATCCGGGTGCACGGACTGCACTACATCATCGAAAACGTTAACGCCGAGGATGCCCTGCTAATCGTTGATGACGTCTTCGATTCCGGCAGAAGCATCAGGGCGGTGCTGGATGAACTGGCGGAAAAGACCCGGCGCAATATGCCCGTCAACTTCAAAATCGCCTGTCCCTGGTACAAGCCCGGAAACAACAAAACGGGCATCGTGCCGGACTATTACGTCCACGAGACCGATAAATGGCTGGTGTTTCCCCACGAACTCGCCGGCCTGACCATTGAGGAAATCAGGGAGGGAAAACAGGACCTGAGCGAAATCTGCGACCTGCTGGTGGAGTGACATGCCCATAAAACGATACCTGGTGATGCTGGTGCTCGCCATACCACTATACACCACACAAGCTGCTACGGAGCAGTACGGGACCACGGATTTCCATGCCAGCGGCGACCCCGAAGCCCATGCCCTGTTTATCCGCGGCCTGGTGATGCTGCACAATTTTGAATACGAAGACGCCAGGGCAGTATTCCGGCAGGTGCGCAACCTGGACCCGGACTTCGTCATGGCTTATTGGGGTGAAGCCCTTACCCATGAACATCCGCTCTGGAACCAGCAGAACCTGCCCGCGGCCAGGGCCGTGCTGGAACAACTGGCCCCGAGCGCCGGGGGACGGGTCCAGAGGGCGCAGACCGAGCGGGAAAAAGCGTACATCCGTTCGGTGAACATCCTGTTCGGCGAAGGCGATGCCAGGGAGCGTGATTACGCCTACAGCGCCGCCCTGGAGGCCATCAGCGAAACCTGGCCGGAGGACGTGGACGCCGGCGCCCTGTACGCGCTGTCGGTGCTGACCACCAGCCATGACGGCCGGGACTTTTACAAGTTCATGCAGGCCGGCGCCATCACGGAGGAACTGATGGACCGCGCGCCGCGCCATCCCGGCGTGCTGCATTACAATATTCACAGTTATGACGACCCGGTCCACGCCCCGCTGGGCCTGCGCGCCGCGGACGTCTATTCCGAAGTAGCGCCCGACGCGGTGCATGCTCTGCACATGCCGTCGCACATCTATTTCGCCCTGGGCGATTACGAACGCGCCGGCCACCTGAACACCCGCTCATTCGAGGCTGCGCTGGACCGGATCGAGGAAAAAGATCTCCCCTACAACGGCCAGGCCTACCATTCGCTGTCCTGGCTGATCTATTCGCGCCTGCAGGAGGGCCGCTTCGATGAAGCCCGGCGCCTGGTGGGCCATGCCGAACAGGAATGGAAGAAAGCCGATACGCCGACCAACCGCAACGGATTCATTATCTGCCGCAGTAACTACATCATTGACACACAGGCCTGGGACGACCCGCTGCTGGACCTTGAGATCAGTTATGACGGGGTGTGGCCGTCCGCGGTTGCCATGGATCAATACGTCATGGGGATGCGGGCGCTGCACCACGACGACACCGGTACGGCAGGGGCCATCGTGGACGCTTTTGTCGGCTCACCCGACCCGGACAGCAAGAACATCCGCGCCGCCGCGCCCACGGTGCTGAAACTGCTGCTGGAAGGCCGGCTGCTGGCGGCCGAAGGACGGCATGAGCAGGGACTGGCGCTGATGCAGCAGGCCGTCGACCTGGAACAGACCCTTGCCCCCGCCATCGGTCCTGCCATGCCGCAGCCCGCGGCGGAAGCCCTGGCGGACGTTTACCTGGAAACCGGCGCCCCGGACCAGGCCCGGGAGAATTACGAACTGGCCCTGACCCGGGCGGTCAACCGCCGGCGCTCCGTGGAGGGGCTGCAGGCTGTGACAGTACAGGCAAGCACTGCCGACTGATATTTCCCGTTACAAAACAACCTGGGGAAGGACTTAAGCATGCCCCCGCATGTTGTAAGCGGGGGTCCGTCCCCGGCCGGCCTCATTCAATCCAGGTCAAGTTTGAACAACTCGATCGCATTGCTGCGGCCAATCTGCACCCGTTCCTCATCGGTAATCACGTTGGTGGCGTCATACCAGCCGGCGGCGTCCTCCATGCGTTCAAACGGATAATCGGCGGAGAAGTAAACCCTGTCCTTACCCATAACGTCCAGGACGCAACGGAAAGCCGGATCGTCGAACAGGCCACTGACCGTAATGTGGAAATGTTCCCGGAAGTAGTCGCCCAGGGGCCGTTTGCCGCGGTAGCCGCGCCGTGAAAAACGCATGCGCGCATCGACACGCCACAGGGCGAAGGGGATGTTCTCCCCCATGTGCCCCAGGCAGATCTTCAGGTTGGGAAAATCGTCAAACACGCCGGAACCGCACAGGCGCAGCGCGTGGATCGAGGTTTCCACCGCGAAACCCCAGGGCGCGCTCATCAGCCAGGGGTGCCCCTCGTAGTTCCCGGCCCGGGCCGGTATCTGCATGCGGGGATGCAGGTAAAACGGCACATCAAGATCGGAAACCGTGGCCCAGAAGTCCCGGTACTCGGGGATGTCATAATATATTGCCGAGTCCGGTTCGCCCTTCTGGGTAAATCCGTTCACCATTGCCCCTTTGAAGCCGAGTTCATTGACGCAGCGCTCCAGTTCTGCCGAGGCGGCGTCCGGATCCTGCATGGGCAGCGAGGCCATGCCGGCATAGCGGCCCGGGTGCCGGGCGACTGCCCCGGCGATTTTTGCATTGGCTTTTTTGGCAAGCTCTATGGCTTCATCGGTATCCAGGATTGCCTGCAAGCCGGGGGCGTTGAGTGACAACAATGCCAGTTCTATACCGGTTTTGTCCATGAACGCCAGCCGTTTTTTATCGACGTCAACCAGCTCCAGAGTAAAGTCATCCCATCTGCCGGAGTCGCCGGCGAACGCTTTGGCGTTTCCTACCGTTTCTTCTACGGCCAGGTGTTCTTCAAAAGCTATTTTTCCTTTCATGGTTCTCGTATCTCGTAGTTTTATCGGTTTAAGTTCAAGGTTGCGAACGCAGTTCGGGCGGCAACCATCGGTAATGGGAAAAGCGGTTGGTCCAACCGGTTGCGTAGCCCGGAATGGGGATAACGCCGTTGGCGGCAACGTAGGCGTCCCAGAGCGCCTGCATTTCAGCCAGCTTGTCCGGGCGGCTTGCGGCCAGGTCATTTTGCTCCGCGGGGTCCTCGGCCAGGTTGAACAAGGACCAGCGCCCCTCCGACCCCCAGGGCGCATTCATCCAGGTGATCTTCCAGTCCCCCTGCACTACCCCCCTGCGACCCATCATTACGTAGGCAAAATAATCCTCCGGCGGATGGATCTGCCCGCCTGTTCCGTCCAGAAAGCCGCGCATCGACCTGCCCCTTATGGGAGGCATGGGCCCGCCGTTATCCGCGACTCCCGGGTGCTCAATACCGGCATAATCCAGCAGGGTGACCGGCAGGTCCAGGACGTTCGCCCTGACGGACGAGACCTTGCCCGCCTCGATGCGGCCCGGAAAACTGAATATGGCGGGCGTCCGGATCCCCCCTTCGGTCGGGAACCCCTTGAAATAGCGCAACGGCGTACTGCCGACATACGCCCAACCGGCCCCGAGCCAGGAATATGAGCCGGGCCTGCCCAGGTTTTCCAGGCTGACATCGAAGCCGTCTTCAGCCCAATCGAAGCCCGGTTGGCCATAAAAGTCCAGCGGATTGCCACCTTCCGCGCCGTTATCGGAGAGGAAGATGACCAGGGTGTTGTCCGCCAGTCCCTCCTGTTCCAGGTAATCCAGAACTCTACCGATGTGAAAATCCATGGCCTCCGTCATCGCCGCGTACACCTGCATGCGCCGCGCCTCCAGACTGCGCATGGTATCGTCCAGATCATCCCAAGCCGGCCAGGCGGGATGGTGGCTGGCCGCGGCCTGGTGTGCGCCCATCAGCCCCGTCTTGCGCATCCGTTCGATGCGCGCGACGCGCACGGCCTCGTAGCCCTGCTCGTATACCCCGGCATAGCGCTCTATGTATTCGTCCGGCGCGTGCAGCGGGTAGTGCGGCGCGGTAAACGGCAGGTAGGCAAAAAAGGGCTTGCCGTCCGGCCTGTGCCGGTCGATGTATTCGATGATCTTGTCTGCGTAATTCCGGGAAGAGTAAAAATCGCCGGGCAGATCAATCTCCCGGCCGTTTTCCACGTAGGTCACCGTCGCCAGTTCCAGCAGCGAGGGTGAGTTGTCGTAATGGGAACCGCTGCCCTCCACCAGCACATAGGACTCCTCGAAACCCCTCTTGTCCGGCCAGAGGGACGGGTTGCCGTGCCCGCCCATATCCCACTTGCCCGCGATGTAGGTGTGGTAGCCGCCGCCACTGAGTACGTTGGCGATGGTCGTCACCCGGTCGGTGAGGTAGGTTTCATAGCCCGCCTGCCCGCGGATCGCCGGCGTGAACTCCCCGGCCATGGTACCGTAACCGGCAGGATGGCTGTCCGCGCCCGTGAGCAGCATGGCGCGGGTGGGCGAGCACATCATGTGCACACGGAAATGGGTCATGAGCATGCCCCGTTGCGCCAGCCGGTCGATATTGGGCGTGCGTATCTCGCTGCCCATCACGCCGATGTCCGAATAGCCCATGTCGTCCGCCAGGATGACCAGGAAATTGGGGCGCTCGGCCTGCTCTGTTGAACAGGCGGCCAGCAGGCACGCGGCGCACAGCAACAACAGGCCTGTTGTCAGCCGGAAAGACAAGGGAAATGAGTCACTGCCCCTCATGAATCAGCGCAGGCCGTTGCTTGCATGAGGGGCAGTTTTGTTTTCGCAATCAGAAACTGTAGGAAATGGTTCCGCCGAACCACTGCGGCGGGCCGTATATTTCTTCCAGGAACCCGGCCAGAGCAATGTCCACCAGATAGATACGGTATTCGGAATCGGTCAGGTTCTTGCCCCAGGCCGTCACCTTCCACTTCTCGTCAGCCGTGGTATACGAGATGCTGGCATTGAGGACACCGTAGCCGTCTTCGTGATTTGCCTCATTCTTGGCGCTGTAAAGATAATGATCGCCGTAGATGAACCCGTCAAGCTGTACGGCCATGGAGCCGCCGGCCACCTGCCAGGTATGCCGGCCGAGGAAATTGAAACTGATCTCCGGCGCTTGCGGCAGATCGCCCTCAACCCTGAATTCCGGGTCAAGCACTGTTGGCGTCTCGTCCACCTTGCTGGACAGCAGGGCTACGCCGAAATTGAAATCCCAGTTATCAGCCGGCGACAGGGCCAGTTCGACCTCGCCGCCATAGGCAGTGGCGTCGGAATTCAGCACGTCCGGCGCCAGGTTAATCAAAGAGAACACCTGGTAGTCACTATAGTCATAGTAAAACGCGGTGGCGTTCAGGCGTGCGCTGCCGTTGAAGATGGTGAATTTGCCGCCCACCTCGTATGACCATAATACTTCCTCTTCATGCCGCAGTTTGCCATCCGCATCCGGCAACGTGGCCACCACCCAGTTGCCGCCCTTGATGCCGCGGTTGACCGATGCAAACAGCAGGGTATCGTCATTGGGGCGGTAATCAAGCTGGAAGCGCGCGGCCCAGTCGTTGTAGTTGAGGGTATTGCCCGGGTCACCTGTAGCCGCATACGGGTTACTGGTTGAATTATAGGTAACAAACGGCCCGGCCTCGAAAACAGACGCGGGTACGCCGCAGGCACAGTAGTCCGCCATAATTTGATACCCGGCCGGGTCAACGTTGGTATACGTGGTGGTGTAATCGATGCTCTTGTCGTCTTCGGACCAGCGCACGCCGGCGATGAATGTCAGTTGCTCAGTCAGGTCAAACTC
Organism: Gammaproteobacteria bacterium; assembly: GCA_965220815.1. Classification (GTDB taxonomy): domain Bacteria; phylum Pseudomonadota; class Gammaproteobacteria; order Eutrophobiales; family Eutrophobiaceae; genus JAAXHV01. The sequence continues at coordinate 2,541,456 of OZ244846.1, read as the reverse complement.
GGCCTGGCCGAAGATCGACCAGTTCTCCGAATCAAGCTGATAGTCAGCCTGGATTTCGCCCGTAGGGTGATTGGTCAGGATCACGCCGCTGACGAATACACTGTTATCCATCTCCTGGTCGAAATAAAAGCCCCCGACGGTCCAGCGCGCACGATCGGTTTCCCCCGAGATACGCAGTTCCTGGCTCCAGGATTCGAAGTCGGCGGCAGGATCAAACGGAAAATGGATCGTCGCGATCGGCGTTGCATCCGCATCCTCGGTATAAAACTTGTCAAAAGTCTGGTAGTTGGTAATTGACTCCACCGTCATACTGTCACTTACGTCCCACGTGAACTTGCCGGTCGCATTCCAGCCGTCACGGTTCATATACCCTTCATAGTCCGAGTAATGGCTGCGCGGATCGCTGCTGACCTCACCGGTGACCGGGTTGCTGGGTGGCGCCAGGGGGATACCGAACCCGGTTCCGTTCGCGAAATCAGCCTCGGCTGGAGTCCAGGTATAAGTGCCGGTCGGCACGTCATTGTCTTCAAGGTAGGTCACCCGGAAATCACCGAGCAACTGCTCACTGAAATCGACCTGCAGGGAAGCGCGCAACACGAAGCCGTTCGCTCCGTGCGAATCCCTGGGAGCAGGCGCGCCTGTCGGAACCTGGGGGATGCCCATAGCATCGAAGTCCACCGGCTCGCCAAGCGATTCAACGTAGCCATCGCCTTTTTCCCAGCGTCCGGCAATACGGCCGCGTACGTTGCTGCCCAGCGCCCCACCGAACGCCGCTTCCACAGTCTTGCGATCGTATTCCGAATAGGAGGCCTCGATATAACCATTGAACTCTTCGTCCGTGGCGCCCCGGGTCACGTATTGCACCACCCCTCCGGTGGCGTTACGTCCGAATAAGGTGCCCTGTGGGCCGCGCAATACCTCCACGCGTTCCATGTCGAACATCTGCTGACCCACCATGTTCATACTGGAGATATAGGCCTCATCGATGTAAGCAGCAATAGGCGCTTCCAGGTTATCCTGGAAATTACTCTGGGAGATCCCGCGAACGTTCAGGATGGTCAACGCAGGCGTGAAGGTAAACAACTGCATCGAAGGCACTTGCTGGGTAATATCGACCGTATTGGTAAAGTTCAGATCCTTGAGTGTATCGCCACTGAACGCGGTCACGGCTATGCCCACATCCTGCATACTCTGCTCACGTTTCTGCGCGGTAACGATGACCTCTTCGAGCAACTGCGCGCCGGCAGACGGCGTGGCAAGCAGCATGGCGCAGGTTACGATGGCGGACAGCGTGACGTTGGCTGATTTGATTGAATACATCTCTCATTCCTCCCGCTGGTTACAGGTTCTGGTTCTGTGGCGGCATTGTACTACAGCAATTACTCAAAAAAAACAAATTATTGACTTTTTTACACAAATTGTTGTACAAAATTAACATCATTTTACCCAACTCCCGTAGTTTGCAGCAGATGACGCAGAATTCTGTACGACAAAAACCCGATTCCGGGCAGTTGCTGGCCATGTACCGGACCATGTTGCTGATCCGGCGCACCGAGGAACAACTGCGGGACGATTTCCATGCCGGCAGATTGCCCGGCGGCGTACACCTGTACATCGGTCAGGAGGCCATCGCCGCGGGCGTGTGCGCGCACCTGGACGACGCCGACCCGATTGCCAGCACGCACCGGGGGCACGGCCATTACCTGGCCAAGGGCGGCGACCCGGAGGCCATGCTGGCGGAGGTCTACGCGCGGGAAACCGGCATCTGCAAGGGCATGGGCGGTTCCATGCACGTGGCGGATTTCTCCAGGGGCATCATCGGCGCCAACGGCATCGTAGGCGCCGGCCTGGCCATCAGCGCCGGCGCCGCGTTCGCCGCGCAACTGGACCGCGAGGGCCGGGTTGCCGTGTGTTTCTTTGGTGACGGCGCCGCCAACCAGGGCGTGTTCATGGAAGTGCTGAACGTCGCCGCGCTGTGGAAACTGCCGCTGCTGCTGGTGTGCGAGCACAACTGCTATTCGGAATTCTCCCCCTCGGACACGGTGACGGCCGGGGAGATCGCCGACCGCGCCCGGGCCTTCAACATCCCCTGCAGCGTGGTGGACGGCAATGACGCCGTCGCCGTATGGCAGGCGGCCGCGGCTGCGGTGGAACTGGCGCGCGACGGGGGCGGCCCCTCTTTCATCGAGGCCAAGACCTACCGCATCTACGGGCATAACGAGAGCGAGGTGCACTGGCTCAGCAGCGAGTACCGGGATGAAAACGAGATCGAACCCTGGCGCAAACGGGACCCCATGGAACGCCTGGGCAGCTTCATGCTGGAAAACGGGGTCTGCGCCCGTGAGGACCTGGACGCCCTGGACGCTGAGGTCCGCGCCGGGGTAGCAGCGGCGGCTGAAGCTGCGGCAGCAGCGCCCCCTCCCGACCCGGAGCTCATGCGTAACATGATGTTTTCCGGACAACAGCCCTGAGACCCGGCCATGGCGAAGAAACGGCTCATACAGGCCATCAACGACACCTTGTTTGCCGAGATGGAGCGCGACCCGAAGGTCATCCTGTTCGGCGAAGACGTCGAGATCAGCATGTTCGGCGACACCAGGGGATTGCACGAACGCTTCGGCCCGGACCGCATCCGCAACACACCCATCTGCGAGGCCACCCTGACCGGCATGGCGGTCGGCGCCGCGGCCGGCGGCTACCGGGTGATCCTGCACCTGATGTTCTCCAATTTCATCTATACCGGTTTTGACGCCATCGCCAACCAGATGGCGAAGCTTCGGTTGATGACCGGCGGGCAGATTAAACTGCCGATCACCGTCATTGCCGGATATGGCGGCGGCCGCTCCACTGCCGCACAGCATTCCGATACGCCTTATCCCCTGCTGATGAACCTGGGGGGCGTGAATGTCGCAGTCCCATCCACCCCGGCGGACGCGGCGGGATTGCTGAAAACTGCGATACGAGGCGACAACCCGACCTTCTACCTGGAAGCCGGCGGCCGGGGCGGTGAACGGGGCGAAGTGCCGGATGACGATTTCACCGTTCCGTTCGGCTCGGCCCGGGTGTGCCGTCCGGGAACGGACGTTACCCTGGTCAGCGTCGGCGCCATGATGAAGCCCACCCTGCAGGCCGCAACAACGCTGGCCGGACAGGATATCGACGCGGAAGTCATCGATTGCCGCACCCTGGTGCCGCTGGATACGGACACCATCATCGCTTCGGTGGCGAAAACCGGGCGCATTGTTATTATCGACGAGGCGCGGGACCGTTGCAGCGCCGCCAGCCATATCGCCGCAGTCGTCAGCGATGAGGCTTTCACACACCTCAAGGCCCCCATTAAGCGCATCACGGTGCCCAACGTCGCCATGCCTTACGCCCCCAACGTGGAGAAGACCGTGATCCCGGACCGGGAACGGATCTGCGCCGTCACCGCATCACTTGTAAACAATACGGACCTGCAATGAAAGTCAAACTGAAACTCGCCCAGGTGGGCATGAACATGGAAACCGCCACCATCGTGGCCTGGCTCAGGCAACCCGGGGAAGCCTTCAGCAAAGGCGAGCCGCTGTATGAAATCGAAACGGAAAAAGTCACCCAGGAGATCGAGGCGCCCGGTGACGGCCGCCTGCTGGAAATCCTGGTGCCCGAAGACGAAGACGCGGACGTGGGGCAGGAGGTCTGTGTGGTGGAACTGGAATTCTGATGCGGGTATACTTTTCCAGGTTAACAAAATACTTGGTTCAGAGATAATAAATGATATATATCAATAGAATATTAGTACTTTCTATAGTGTTTTATTGCTTTATCACGCACGCGGGGGCTGATGAATATGTGGAGATGAAGCAACGCGTCGAACAGCAGCAGAAAACACCTGACAGGCATAAGTGGGATATCCGCCGGGACAAGCCCAGGAAACCCTTCGAGTCCTTCAGGTTCCTCGGCCTGGAGCCGGGCATGACGGTGATGGACGTGGGCGCCGCCGCCGGTTACACCACCGAGATGCTGGCAGCGGCGGTCGGTCCCGACGGCAAAGTCTATTCCCATAACCGGGAACGGGTGCTGTACAACTATGCCGACGGTTACTACAAGCGCACCATGGATGAACGGCTGGCGAACAACCGTTTGCCCAACGTGGCGCTGCACGTCAGGGAGTACGACGACCTGGGACTGGAAGGGCAATTGGACCTGGCCTTCTGGGGCAACAACTTCCATGACTACCATTACCACGAACCGGGCGAGGCCACTGCCCTGGAAATCCTGTTCAGCATTAAAAAGACCCTCAAACCCGGTGGTGTCCTCGGCATCACGGACCACGTCGGCACTGCGGACCATGACAACCGGGAACTGCACCGGATCGAGCCGCACATCATCCGGACTGCGCTGCAACAGGCGGGGTTTATTATCGAGGCAGAATCCGACCTGTTCGCCAACCCGCAGGACGATCACAGCCTGGGGGTCTATGACGATAAGATTTACCTGAAGACCGACCGGGTCCTGATCCGCGCCAGGAAACCCTGACGCCCTGTATCGGTCCCGGCGGCGTGTGTTAAGATTCGTGACCGACAACAAGTACATAACTAGTACTCTTTCAACCTGATATTGCCATGAAACCTTTTCGCCTTTCAGCGCTTGTCATTACCCTGCTCTGCTCTCTTGCAGCCTGTTCCGGCCCCGGTTCCGATTCGTCAACCGGTGCGGATACCCGGCCTAACGTGCTGCTCATCGTAGTAGACGACGTGGCGTTCAATGACCTGAGCCTGTTTGGTAGCGAGATCAAAACGCCCAACATCGACACCCTGGCCAAGGAAGGGGTATTTCTCACCAATTTTCATGTCGCCCCCAACTGTTCGCCCACCCGCGCCATGCTGTTCTCCGGCACCGACAGCCACAATGCCGGGCTTGGCAACATGTTCGAAGACCTGGCGCCGAACCAGGTTGGCAACCCGGGCTACGAGGGCTACCTGAACTTCCAGGTCGCGGCGCTCTCCGAACTGTTCCTGGAGGCCGGTTACAACACCTACATGACCGGCAAATGGCACCTGGGACTGACGCAGGAGACAAGTCCCGCGGCGCGGGGATTTGAAAAGTCCTTTGCCCTGCTGCCCGGCGGCGCCGGCGCGTTTGCCAACATGCTGCCGATCGTCGGTCCGGGTACAGCGCCCTACCGGGAAGATGGTGTGGAAGTGGAAAAGTTGCCCGACGACTTTTATACCACCCGCTTCTATACCGAACGCATGATCGAATATATCGACGGCGGCATGGATGACGGAAAACCGTTCTTCGCCTATCTCGCCCACACCTCACCCCACTGGCCGCTGCAGGCGCCGCAGGAGTCGATAGCCAGGTACAAAGGCGTCTATGATAGCGGTTACGATGCGCTACGGGACAAACGCCTGCAGAATCTGAAAGAGCGGGGACTGGTTGGTGCCGGCGTCGAACCTTTCCCCAGGTTGCTGGACGAGCGGCCCTGGGCAGAACTGAACGCTGAGGAGCAACGCTACCAGGCCAAAATCATGGAAATTTACGCCGCCATGGTGGACGACGTGGACGTGTATATAGGCAAGATAGTCGACTATCTCAAGGAAATTGGCGAATACGAGAACACCGTCATTTTCTTCATGTCGGACAACGGTCCCGAAGGCCATGCCATGGAAAAAACTTTTCCCGAGGTGGCCGTGTGGGCGGACGAGTGCTGCGACAACAGTTACGAGAACATAGGCAATGCCGATTCCTACGTCTGGCTGGGACCGAACTGGGCGCGGGCAGGCAATACCCCGTTACGCATGTTCAAGGGCTATACCAGCCAGGGCGGCGTGCGCGCGCCGGCGTTCTTCCATTACCCGCGCGCCATGCAGACTGCTGAAATGAACGACTCGGTAGTCACCGTGAAGGACGTCATGCCCACCCTGCTGGAACTGGCCGGGATCGAACACCCGGGCGCCGGGACGTTCCAGGGCCGGGAAGTGCAGTCCATGCAGGGACAGTCGGTCGTGCCGATCCTCACCGGTGAACGCGCCACCATCCGGAAACCGGACGACTACATGGGCTGGGAGTTGTTCGGCAAGCAGGCCATCCGCCAGGGCGACTGGAAGATCCTTTACGTTCCCAGCATCCCGTCCCGGGACGCGCGTCTGCCGGCGCTGAAACCCGGGCAATGGCAGTTGTACAACCTGGCCGAGGACCCGGCGGAGATGAACGACCTGGCAGATTCCAACCCCGGGAAACTCAAGGAAATGCTCGCTCTGTGGGAACGATACACTACAGAGAACAATTTTATCTATCCGGATACTCTTTCCGGTTATTGAGTTTATTCGGACGGCTTGACCTCCTCCCAACCCGGACCACTCTGAACCAGCCGGTCCTGAAAAACTCTGATTCAGGACCAACCGGCTAATTAACCCAAGTTTAACATTTTCCGCCTGTCGGGACGGGGAATCAGGGTGATTTTGGCGGGTTTTCGGTCGTAACCCATTGATTTATAGTGAGGGGAAAACAATGTAGTGCCATAATGTGTATTTTCTTGTTGATTTTTCCCGCCACCCCCGGTATCCTCTACCCCTATGTTTATCCGTCGCACCAAAACCCGCTCCACCACCACCGGCGAGGCCTACTACACCCACCGCCTCGTGCGTTCCGAACGCATCGGCGAGAAAGTGCGTCAGCGCACGCTGCTCAATCTCGGCCGCCACTTCGACGTCGCCCGCCAGGACTGGCCCGCACTGTGCCAGCGCATCGACGCGCTGCGCGCCGGTCAGATGGCCCTGTACGCCGATGGTCCGCCGGCGCTGGAGACCCATGCCCGGCACATCGCCGAACAGTTGCTCGCCCGCGACCGGGACGCGCCGCGGGAAACGCCGCCGGGCCGGGACCTGCAGACGGTGGACGTGGGCTCGCTGGCACTGGTGCGCCCGCGCTCGGTGGGGGTCGAGCACGTTGCGTTGTGGGCCATCGAGCAACTCGGCCTGCGGGCACGGCTGGAAGCACTCGGCATCGGCCCGTCCCTGCGCGCGGCGGCGCTCGGCTCGATTGTCGCCCGTCTGGCGCAACCCGGCTCGGAGGCCGCCGCGGCGCGCTGGCTGCGTGAGCGCAGCGCCCTGGGCGAGCTGCTGGGGGTGGACTTTGAGACTCAGCATCCCATACAGTTGTACCGCGCCTCCGATGCCCTCATGGCGCACCGGGACGCCATCGAGCAGCACCTGTTCGACCAGGCCATGGACCTGTTCACGCTGGCGCCCACCGTCACCCTCTATGACCTCAGCAACACCTACTTCGAGGGCGAGGCGGCCCAACAGCCCAAGGCGCGCCGCGGCCACGCCAAGGACAAGCGCACCGATTGCCCGCTGCTCACCCTGGGGCTGGTGCTCGATGCCAGCGGCTTCGTGCGCCGCTCGCAGGTGTTCGCCGGCAACGTGCGCGAACACCACACCCTGGCCGACATGCTTACCGCACTGGATACGCCGCCCGGCGCCCTGGTGGTCATGGACCGCGGCATCGCCACCGAGGACCGCCTGGCCTGGCTGCGCGAGCAGGGCTACCGCTACCTGGTGGTCAGCCGCGAACGCACCCGGCAGTTCGACCCCGAGGGCGCGGTGCGCATCGAGACCGCCTCAAAGCAGGGCGTGCAACTGCAGCGGGTGCTCGATGAGGACGCCGGCGAAGTGCGCCTGTACTGCTACTCCGAGGCCCGCGCCGCCAAGGAACAAGGCATCGCCGAGCGCTTCGCCCAACGCCTCGAGACCGCCCTCACGCAACTTAACGAGGGACTGGCCAGACCGCGCACCCGCAAACGTATCGACCACGTCCACCAGCGCATCGGACGTATCAAGGAAAACAGCCACGGCATCGCCCAGCACTACGACATCACTGTCGAGACCGACCAGACCGGCCGGCGCGCCAGGGCGGTGCGCTTCACCCGCAACGCCCGACCCGGCTCCCTGCTCACCCACCCGGGCGTGTACTGCCTGCGCAGCAACCAGACCGACTGGGACGAGGACACCCTCTGGCGCACCTACTTCATGCTCACCGACGTCGAGGCCGTGTTCCGCTCGTTAAAGTCCGAACTCGGCCTGCGTCCCATCTACCACCACAAACCGCTACGCGCCGAAGGGCACCTGTTCATCACCGTCATCGCCTACCAACTGGTGCAGGTGATACGCACCCGCCTGCGTAAGGCTGGCGAGCACGCCAGTTGGACCACCCTGCGCCGCATCCTGGCAGGACAACAACGCATCACCGCCACCTTCCGCCGGGACGACGGGCGCACCCTGCACGTGCGCAAGGCCACCCTGGCCGAGCCGCCGCAGCAGGCAATCTATGACGCACTGGGCATTGATTCATCACCGGGAGGTGTCCGCAAAAACCTCGTCTGAACCCTTCGACCTGGACCTCGGCACCCACATGTAGTGCCACTCGGCTTGTCAGATCTTCGTAACTGGCTGATATAAAAAAGTTTGTTCAGGCCCATGTTAAAGATGGGTTAATGCTGCAATGGGTCATTGACAACTTGTTTTGTCTGTAATTCACATAGGAAAACAGGAGTAACGATACCAGGTTTACGCCCAATGTCAGCCACGCCGAAGGCAGCGATGCCGGACAATATGCTCACAGTATTAATCTGCCCGTACGCCCGGTCACTGTCATTGAAATTCGCTATCGCCGCAGTTGAAGCCATAAGCAACATGCCGGCGCCGACACCACTGATAATTCGAATTGATACCAGGGCCGGGTAAGATTCAATGTTAAGCGAAATAACATTACCAATTACGAGCAACAATACGCCACAGCATATAACCCGCAAATAACTGATTCGGGAAAATACGCGCGCGCATATCATCGAGGTAAACGCCAAGGCGGCCATTTCAGCCGTAGCGACCGAACCGGCAGCTGCTTCATCCAGACCGTAACTGTCAATCAACTCTGCAATGAGTTTCGGTTGCATCCAGCTTGCAATTATCGCCAGGCTGTATGCGGCAGAGACCGATATCAGAATGATAAATCGGGCTTTCTTGTTAGTTTCGTTCAACGTAATGTACGGGAACTGACAGGAATGGCTGTCTTCAAATACTCCGATTCATTCCGTGGCCATCATTTCAAGATACAACTTATGATAATCAATAATCATTTTCTCCCGGACAGGATGGAGGGGGCCGGGAGTAAAGCGCGCCGACCTGATGCCTTTGTAATTTCTTTCGGCGAAGGCGCCATCTTCCTTATTCGTATTGTGAAACACCTCGATTAGTTTCTCCACATCATAATCGGCGTCCTCAACTGCATCTTCGTGCACATACCACTCACTTATCATCTGTGTGCGGTCTCGTGTCAGTGGTGTAACTTCCAGTGAAACGGCATGATCGATAAATAATATCGGGCCGCTGAACAAGGGCAAGAATATGAAACCGGTATTAAAGCCATCTTCCTGCTGTGTGCCAAGCGCTTTCTTTACTACCCTTTTACCATCCATGGAGAAAGTCGCCATACCATTTCGCAACGGAAAGTTTTCGAGATCCTGATTTTCAAATACGTTGCCGTAAAAGGCCTCATATTCACAGGAAACAACCAGTGACGGATGACCCTTGGCACAGTGATAACATTCGGCACCATTCTCAAATACGGACTTCCAGTTCGCATCCATAATATAGGTTTCCCTGTGAGCAAGCTTCAGCCGCTCAGATCCTATCGCTCTCAGTTTCTCCTCATCACTGAGCGGAGCAGCGACGTCGGCCAGCGGGACGGGATTGTCCTCGCCGAGGTATACGCAAATCCAGCCATACCACACCTCGCAATGGGCTTCGTGCAGGGAATAATCTTCGAAAGCGAACTCCCTGCCATTCTCTGCGCCAGGTACAGCCTTCAGGCATCCATCGTTGCTGTAGGTCCACTGGTGATAGGGGCAGACAAAAATCGACCTTGAACCCTGTTCTTCATCGCCCAGTATCTGATATCCACGATGTCGGCAGACATTAAAATAAGCCCTCATTGTTCCAGACTTATCATGAGCGATGATCATACTTTCCGGACCAACCTGTTTGACAAAATAATCACCCGGATTTCTGGCAAGTGAAATATGCCCCGCCACCAGCCATTGCCGTTTGAATACCCTTTCGAGCTCCTGTTGATATATTTCCTCAGACAGGTAGTAATGCCGCGGAAGGCCGTGAGCGACATCGGCGTTACCAATTTCTTTCATCAATTCGATCTCCTTAAAATGCAGTTGCCGGCATCACTTTTTTCAGCCGGTTCGCAGTTGGCGATTACAGGGACAATCGCTTCAGCGTTTCATCTGCAGGAATACCATCGACGGTCCATCCCCTGAGTTCATAGTACCTGGGCAACATTTTATCCAGCATGTTGACCTGCCCGTCTGCGGGGCCCGAGCGCGCCGGTTCTTCAAGAATTCGTTTGGGCAAAGTATCATCCGCAGCGGTTGTTCCCGCCGTCACATTGAATTTACGTTCCAGGTTCCAGATCCGCTCTCCTATTTGCCTTAGATTCTCGGCTGAAAAATCGCCCTCGCAGGCACTGTCTATTTGTGTCTGCATGTCCTCCAGAGACCAGGCAGCGTTGGTAAAGGCACACAGACCACTGGAGTCAATCGCTGCTGCCTCATCCTGCAATTCCTTTACCAACTCTGCTTTCCCTTCCGTTACATGAGGATCCAGTTTCTCCGGTAAACCATAAACTTCGGCCAATGGCGTATAGGCGCGTAAATGACAACCACCGCGATTGGAAGTCGCATAGGCAAGGCCCATACCCTGTAGACCGCGCGGGTCATAGGCGGGAAATTCCTGGCCTTTAATAGTCATGGATAAATCGGGGCGCCCGTATTTTTCACAGAGGCGTTTCGAACCCAGGCCGAGTTCCAGGCCAAAACCCTCGCCTCGGGCAGTGAGTTCCACCATGGTAGTGAGGGCCTCGGCAGAACCGAATGCAAGTTCAATTCCACCCGTATCTTTTGATGTTAACACGCCTTCCTGATACATCTCCATTGCCGCTGCCAGGGTAGAACCAAAACTGATTGGATCGATACCGTCTTCATTGCAGACAAAGTTGGCATAGGTAAGTGCATCCAGGTCATCTATGCCCAGGTCACTACCCAGGGCCCAGGCTGACTCATATTCCAGGCCGCCGGAGGCATGCCGATATTCCGGTTTGTTGTGAATGCTGTAGTGGCCTTCGTCGATTCGCGCAATTCGACCACAGGCAATGGTACAAGCAAAACAGGCCGCATTGGTCACCAGGTTGGGCTCGCCACTTTCCCCGCGGGGTTGCGCCATCGCTTCGGCAGAAATCCGGGTGGCGCCTTCGAACTGAGTTTCACGGGCATTACGGGTCGGTACCGCACCGATCTCATTCATGACGTTCATTGAGCCTTGTGTGCCAAACTGTGGCAGGGATGTCCCGGTAACATAGTTCCGTTCCAGTTTTTCTTTTGCTTTCGTAATTGCGTCAAAAAAGGCCTTTGGATCATGTATATTTCCAACGCCTTTGGTGCCGCGCACGGCGACTGCCTTGAGGTTCTTCGATGCCATGACTGCCCCCACACCCGAGCGCCCTGCCGCGCGATGAAGGTCATTGACAATCGCAGAGTAAAGACAACCCGCTTCCGCCGCGCGACCGATACAGGCAATTCGCAGCAAGGGATCCTGGAAATGCTTGTGCAGCCACTCATCGGCAGCCCACACCGAACTACCCCATATCTCTGCTGCTGAACGCAGTTCAACATGATCATTTTCCATATACAGGTATACCGGTTCGGGCGCCTTACCCGCGAAGATAATCATGTCCCAACCAGCCATTTTCAACTCAGCGCCGATAAAGCCACCGGAGTTGGAACATGCAATACAATTGGTCAGCGGGCTCTTGGTAATGACGGAATAACGCCCGGCGGTAGAAGCATTTGTGCCCGTTAACGGACCGGTCGCCATAATCAGCCTGTTGTCCGGCCCCAGGGGATCACATGCGGGATCAACTTCCTCGCTCAGGTATTTACTGCCCAGACCCCGTTGGCCCAGGTATTGTTGCGGCCAATCCCGGTTCAATGGTTCCGGGTAACATTTGCCGCGGCTCAAGTCCACCCGAAGAATTTTTCCGGCCCAGGCCATAATTTTTCAAAGGATCCTCTTATTGCCCCAACCCGAGTGCCAGTAACTCCTTCCGGTAAGCCAGTGCCATATTATCAATGGCCAGGTGTATTTCCCCCCTGCCGTCAAGTCTTGTAGGAATATCCGGCATATTGGCCAGAATATATCGGTCCTCATCATTAACAATGTTTGTCGCATCTATTACGGAGGAATGCAATTCACCGGCATCACTGGAATCAAGGAGTATTTGAAATGCACGACATACGTGGGCACTGACAGGAAGAACGAGATTTATGAATCGCGCATCTCCCGTGTCATCGGCAATCGTCATATCCATATTAAACGGCAAGGTGACCCTGTAGGTATATTTGACCGGACGCTCGGCCAACCCCAAAGGTATTTCAACATAGTCAGCGATCAACTGCACAACACCCTCTTCGGTAGTGACGGTTCCCGGTGCGATCGGTTTGTTTATATCACCCCCCAAAGTGGGCTGATGCACCATCGGTAAATGTCCGAGGTCGAAAAAATTCTCTATTTGACGATAAGCACTGGCAGGCACTTCCCTCGGCTCGTTATATGTCAACTTGCAATCATCCAGACCCTTGAGGACCGGCAAACCTGTTCCTTCAGCATTGTCGAGACAGGTCCAGACCAGACCATATTTCTCTTTCGCCGGAAATGACCGGACCTGATAGGATATGGGGACCTCTGTCGAACCGCCCTGTTTCAAAGAGCCGGGAATATGTACACACTGTCCGGACCCGGAAAATTGCAGGGCATGATAGGGGCACTCGATGTTGCCGTTTGTAACTTTACCGGCACTGAGCTTGACCAGACGATGCGGACACCGGTCAAGCACAATCGACATGCCGCCGTCACCTCGAAATAACACCAGTTGCACATCAAGGAGCGTCACCGGAAAAGGCTTGTCGCCAACATCCTGGGCGCGGGCAACCGGATACCAGTATTGAGACAGAACCGCCCAGTCAGATGGTCGAATATCCGAGTGATTGGGTCTCAGCTCTTTATCCAGTTCATCTTTGATTGACTGAAACACGGATTTTTATCCTCCTCTGCTTCGTGACTCGCCTTTGCACACACTATTGTATGGTAACAATTGTCCGGCATCTTCAATATCACTGTAAGGGGTGACAGTATTTTTTAACGCTCGCATTCCACCAACCGGCATCGGCAGGTTTTGCTCTACCAGGTAACTCTTAACTCACTACCATCAATGAACCTTTCATAACGAAATGGTAGCGGATCAATTGCCGGATTTGAATTGGTAATCAAATCGGACATTAACTTACCCAGACCAGGACCCCAGGTTAACCCAAAAGAAGCGCCGGTAAGCAGATAAAATCCAGGAAGCGCTGTGATGGACGATGCAATCGGCATATTGTCAGGCGTCACCGTCAGGGTGCCCGACCAGTATTCTTCAATGGACGTATGGTTAAAATCAGGGAATGCTTTTCGATTAAGCGCCAGGGATTTATGCGGTACGGATTTCTGTACAGTGGGTGACAGGATTCTGTATTTTTCAAAGGGCGTCAGGTCTTTTGCGGACCACTTTCTGCGCCAGAGCCAATCTCGCAAGGTATCCGTACCGAGTGACAGCTTTGCCTGCATCCTCTTATTTTCCTTTTGGTATGCTGCGAAACGGGATCTCAGTTGAAAGGCATCGCGTGTAAGCGGTACGCGAATATCATATTCCCGTCCCAATACGTATGCATTGTCTATTCGCTGCCGCCAGGCAAAAGGATGCGTTCCGCCACAGGCAAGCGGTCCATTTTCAAGGGGGCTGGTCCTGGCCATTGTCATGATCGCATATAACTGGGGCACATCGATATCAAGGTTACCGCAGAAAAGACGCGACCAGGTATTGCCGGCGTATAACACCCGACCGGTCCGAATATAACCGTGCTCGGTATGTACACCTGCGACTGAACCGGATTGCGTCTCCACCGTACGGACTGCGCAATTCGTAATAATTTTAACACCCATGTTCCGGGCCGACATCGCTATGGCTGTTGTCGCGATCGTTGGTTCAAGGCTACCATCGGTGGGAGAAAATATACCGCCCGGCCACTTCTCAACGGTACCGGGGAAACGCTGTTTCACCTGCTCTGATGAGAGTAATGCGTTAGCGGGATCACAACTTCCCTTAACCGCTCCCAACCAATGCTCATAAAACGCCATGTCGTCATCTGATTCGGCCAGGTATACAAGACCATTTTGTCGATAACCCAGATCACCACATTCCTCCTGCAGCATCGCCCACAAGCGCTTGCTCTCGGCTGATAATTCCATTTTGAGAGGATCAAGAAGCAGTTCAGATATCCAGCCAAAGGCCCTGCCGGATGACTCGCAAGCGATGTCACCTTTCTCACATAGCGTGACGGAAACACCCTTCCGGGCGAGAAACCATGCTGTCGCCACACCCGCGATCCCGCCGCCGATAACAACCACATCACTTTCAGGTGGTATTGCAGAGGTGGCGCCGTTAAATGGACGGGCCGGGACCGGACCATAAGGCGTGGATCTTATCCTCGGAAGTGATGTTTCTTTCAATGTTTGCAAAATTCAGGGGACCTGGCAACAAGTCCGTCCGGGACTTGTCATGGGTTCTTCAGTCAACCGGTTACCGGGTGATATTTCCGGTCCGGTTCATGGCATCGACTAACCAGTTATGCATTTGATAAACGGATTTTTCCATGTATGAAAAACGTCCCGGCGTATAAAAACGCGACTGTTGACCGATTCTTGCCTTGGAACAGGCATAGATATCCTGGGTAATAACCTCTTCTATCCTCTCCTTCCAGGGCTCCAGGCGTTCTTCAACATCAGAAAGTTCCAGGGTCGTTGCCGGCAGTAGCAGATGCCAGACAAGTTCATGCCGGTCGACACTTTTCACGTTAAAATCCAGCCATAAAACAATATTGCTGCCGATAAGCAGGTGAAGAAAGGGATAGACATTGGCCACAGCCTTAGAATAATAATATTCATCCGGCAGGCCGGGCATGTCCGGCAAGGACGAGGGCATCGGCTTGTTGTCAATCGTAGGCATCCAGAACAGGCTGTATGCATTATTCGAATCCTCGTACCTCACTTTTTCAGCCGGCATGAAAGGCTCAACCGTTTCCTTATGAATACCGATGTGATGGTAGGCCTCGGTAAAATTTTCCATCGACGCTTTCCAGTTCCAGTTACATGACAGCGTTTTGAACGGAATCGTTTTAAGAGATGCCATCCCGTAAGGAGCCAGCGCTTTTGTCAGGGGTTCAAGCTCCGGTGTCAACGGCGCCGCATTCGGGTCAAAGTTTACGAACATGAACCCGTTCCATGTCTCCATCCTGAACTCCGGCAACCTGCAGCTTTTACGATCAAAGCCCTCCGCTTCATCCATATGCGGCGCTCCGCGCAGGCCGCCATCCAGGTCGTAAGTCCATTTATGGTAGGGGCAGGTAAACAGTTTCCTGTTGCCTGCGCCATCATCCAGGACCTGGGTTGCGCGATGTCTGCACACATTCGATAACGCGCGGATTTTCTTATCCGCGCCTTTAAGGGAACCTCTATAAATAGACCATTTCAGGTCTGATCAGGTTCTTTTTCAATATATTTATATGTGGTAAGGTGATCAGGGCCTTCAATCATCTCGCCAGCGCCCTCATCGCGCCGTTTTATGACCCTCAGGGGTCGTTCTGACACCGTTTTCTGCCCGTTCTCCGTCAAGCAGGCGCACTGACCCCTTGCAGGTAACACAATCGTCGCATGTTATACACCAGGTTCATCATGCCGATGGCCAGGGCACTGCGCTTGAGCCCGATGCAGCGTATCAGCTTGGTCCGGGTCGCGCACTGCGCCCCGAACACGTGCTCCACCCGCACCCGTATTTTTGCCCTGCTGCGGTTGCCCTGCTTCTCCCGGTCCGTCAACGGCTGGTTGCGGCTGCCCTTGCGCTGAATGTGACTGCGGTAGTTCTTCTCCCGCAAACGTGCCTCCTGCTCCCTGGAACGGTACGCGCTGTCCGCCCAGATGGCTTTGCTGGTATTGTCCTCATCCAACAGCTTATCGAGCAGTTGCGAGTCATGCACGTTGGCCGGCGTCACCGCAAAGCTGCGTATCAGCTTGTGCTCATGGTCCGCGTTCACGTGGTTCTTGTACCCGTAATGATTCTTGCCGTGTTTCTTCGTCCAGCGCGCCTCCACGTCCTTCTGGCGCCGTTTGGGCTTGGCTTGCTCCTCGTCCCACTCGGCCGGTACCTCCCCGGCCTTGAGCTTTGCATTCTCCTCGCGCGTGTTGCGCTGCACCGGCGCCGGCACCAGCGAGGCATCCACCAACTGCCCCTTGCGCGCCCGGTACCCCAGGCCCTGCAACTGCCCGGTAAAGTGGGTAAACAACTTATCCATCAACCCCCGCTGCACCAACTGCTCCCGAAACGCCCAGAACGTCTTCGCATCCGGCGCCCTGTGCACATTGTCCAACCCCATGAAACGCTGGAAACTGCGCCGGTCCTCAACCTGGTATTCCAACTGCTCATCGCTCAAGCCGTATAAATGCTGTATCACCAGCCCCTTGAACATCAGCACCTCGTCCCGGCGCGGGGCGCCCGCATTGCTCTTGCGTTCGGTGGGCCGGATGCGTGCCAATAACGGACGGAATGATTCCCAGTCCACCACCTGGCCCAACTGCGCCAGCGGGTCTTTCAGCTTCGTCAAACGGGCGTCCTGCAAGTCAAAAAAGGAACCGAACAGGTCTTGGGTCTTCTTCATGGCAGCACCTTCAAACAGGAAAATGTGAGTTGAAATCAGTGACCCGTATTATATCATTGTGCTGAATTAATAGAGGTTCCTTTAACGATCACGACGGATTCGCCAAACAAATTCCGGGTAAAATAGTCGCCTGCATCTGCCAACTGATCTTCCCGGCCAACCGGAAGCCAACTGCGCATCAGTACCTGTTCCACTTCCTTCCTGTGATAGTCCCCATCGCGATAGCACAGAGTGGGAATTACCGATGCCTCGTTCAATGACTTTCGAACATTATTTACCTCTTCGTCGCTGAAACAGGCTCCAGCTAAATTGTCGTTAACCATTACAACCCTCCGGAATTTGCCCGGAATTGAAAATCGTCAGTCAGGCAGTGTCTTGTTATCGGGCGCCACATAACCGACAACCTGTTGTTCCAGCAAACCGGCAAACCTGATGCACTGGAAATCCATATACCGTTGCCCGACAATCTGCACACCAACCGGCAGGCCACTGTGGCCAAAACCCGCGGGGGCAACCGTGGCCGGGAGATGAAAAAACCCGCTGATCCCTGCCCAGAAAGTCTCATCCGTTCCCGGCACCAACTCACCATTGACCTCGACCATACGCTCATGACGTTCTCCTTTTTGATCGTGCGGAAATGCTACCGTCGTTGCCGGGGGACATAGCACTATGTCTACTTCAGCAAACACCTTATCCCACTCACGCCGCAGTTCCTCCCGGCGTTCATTGAAACGAAGCCACTGGTAATGCGACATCGTAAACCCGCGTAAACTACGGGCCAGAAAACCGTCATCTTCATCGTCCAGGGCCGCCAGCCGTTTTTTATTCTCATTGAATACTTCGGCACTCTGCCCGTCCGACACGGCGGCATACCGCATTTGACCGAACAGTTGCATTACTTCACGGGAGTTAAAATCCGGACGAATATCTCGCCTGACCTTTGCTCCTGCCCGTTCAATTTCATCATACAATCCGTCAAGAACCTGTTTCACTTCACCGTCAACGGGGAAACACGAGTCATCATTAATTATGGCTACCTTGAACTCCGAAACAGTCTTTTTGGTACATTCGGGAAGTACCAACCGCCACGCGTTCCGCCTGTATTCCTCAACGCCGGTAGTGACGCGCAAAAGCAGTTCCAGGTCTGCAGCGCTTCGGGCTATGGGCCCGACAGCAGCAATGTCAGGGACATTCGTAACTCCCGGCGGCGAATGTCCGCGTTGAGAGACGATATCGCAGGTTGGTTTATGGCCGTAAACACCACAGAAATGTGCAGGACACCTGATTGACCCTGCTATATCTGAACCAAATTCACAGACTCCCAGACCCGCAGCGACAGCAGCAGCCGATCCTCCGGACGAGCCTCCGGGGACACGCGTAATGTCCCATGGGTTGTTGGTCGTTCCATAAATGGGATTAAAACTCTGCCAGTCACTTAACCAGACAGGCACATTGGTTTTGCCAAAAACGATGGCGCCTGCTCGGGAAAGGGCATCGACAACATGCGAATTCGTTGACGGGTAGTTGTCCTTGAAATCCACTACCCCCCAGGTGCTCGGCATTCCCACCACGTCAAAAGCTTCCTTGACTGTCATAGGAATCCCGTGTAACGGGCCGGTGGGTTCTCCTTTCGACAATTTATCATCCGCCAGCGTTGCTGATTTTATCGCTCGTTCCAGATCCATGCATACGACAGCATTTATCTGCGGATTGTATTTCTCAACACGCAAAAGATAGAGATCCAGCAGCTCGCGACAGCTGAGATCCCTGTTTCTGACCAGTCGACACCATTCCGTTGCCGATTGATACGCCATGTTTGCATAACCAAGCATTGGATTTCTTTATAAATATCTACTGTGTATAGTAGTATCCCCCGGGCAAATGGGTAGTCACTCAATAGGGGGACATTGACCCTGGCTTGTTGCAATCAATACATCACTGATAACTACTATGCAACAATTTTTTTCAATCGTCAGCTAATACAAAGAACAGGAAAGGGGCCTGTTGCCGGGAATGCGAAATTGGGATTATGAAAGAACCGACAAACATGAATTCCTATTACAAAGCGACTGCGGTTGAGTTGCCTCAATTTGACGCTCTGCAGGGGACACATGATGCTGATATCTGCATCATAGGTGGCGGTACAACAGGTGTTTCGGCAGCCTGGAATCTGGCTAAAGCGGGCATGAAGGTAATTTTGCTTGAAGCAAATCGCTTATTCTGGGCGGCATCCGGTCGAAACGCGGGCTACATGATCCCCAGCATGGATCATTCCCCTGAGGATATGGAAACGCGGGTCGGCAAGCCCATAGCGCGGGAGTTCTGGGCGCTGTCCGAACAAACTGTTGAATACATGAAAAGTATCATTACCGGGAATAATATAGACTGCGGTCTGCAAAACGGTATTTTGTTCGCTGCAACCACAGCCCGGCAAGGAAAGGCTATAAGGGAAGGGGCAAAACGCTGGCAGGACCAATATAAATTGAATTATATGGAAATTCTTGACGGAGATGAGCTTGCACAACAACTGGGAACGGATATCTATTATTGCGGCGTTTTAAACCACTCTACCCCGACGCTGCATCCGTTGCTTTATTCGCAGGGTCTTGCCCGATTGGCGATTTCCGAAGGCGTAGAAGTCTTTGAAAACACCCACGCCACGGGTTTCGAAGATCGGGGAAAACATGTAGTTATCCGGACCGGAGCCGGCGGCGAAGTAACTGCCGGAAAACTTCTGCTGGCAACGAACGCATACCTGGGGAAGCTTGAACCAAAATTAGCAGGCCGATTCCTGCCCGCCTACAGCGCAATGGCAGCAACTGAAGTGCTTACCCCTGAGCAAATCAGTCAGGTAATGAAACTGAATTGCGGTGTTCTGGAGGTAGGCCTGGGTAGATTTTACCGGCTGACACATGACAGGCGCCTGATTATCGGCGGCGGCAACCTGTTCACCAGCCGCGATTGCGACAAATCCGGCATAGTTCATAAAAAAATGCTGGGGGATATATTCCCTCAACTTAAAGACGTCAATCTTGAATACAGTTGGGGCGGCTGGTTTGGTTTTACCTCTGCTGGTGACGCGCCGGATATCGGTAAATTGAGCGCTAACGTGCATTATGCCCAGGCAATTCCGGTAACCTGGGCATCATTTCACGGACATTTACTTGGCGAAGAGTTGGAACGCGGGTCACGGTCTTACCGATTGCTTGCAGATATGGATATCAAGGGACTTCCTTTCGGGAACCTGCTACGCCTGCCCTACCAGGTGTTAAACGAAATTATCGGTTCTGCAAAGGTGATGATCCTCAGAAACGGCTGACTGCCAAAACTTGCATTGATCCACAGAATATAGACCACCCCACATGAAACCTGTTCTTTTTTCAGTTATCGTCACTACCCTGCTCTGCTCTCTTGCAGCCTGTTCCGGCACTGATTCCGGTTCATCCGGCAGTGAAGACTCCCGTCCTAACATACTGCTGATCGTAGTGGACGACATGGGGCACTCCAACCCGGAGAAACTGCGGGAAATGCTGGCTCTGTGGGAGCAGTACACCACGGAGAACAACTTTATCTATCCGGATACTCTTTTACCGGTTACTGAGGGAAGCTCTGACTTAATCAGAGGTTTCTGAGTTTATTCGGACGGCTGATTTATGGATGGGAAGCCGCCGGCAGGTCTGATGAGTTCCAGCAGGTTGCCGAAGGGATCGCGGCAATAAACACAGGTAATTCCCAGTTCGTTGGTAACGGGTTCGTTCATTCTGGAGCCACCCAGTTCCATGACCTGCGCCAGCGCTTCTTCCACGTCTTCCACCTGGAAGCACAGGTGCCGGATGCCGTAATCACCGGCATTTAGTGAAGTCGGATCTGTTTTTGATTGCGGTTGTTCATACTCGAACAATTCCAGGAAACCGTAAGACCCCTTGAGCATGCAGAACCTGGCGCTGCTGCCGGTCATGCCGATGATTTGATTAAAAACGGAAGTGCGGTCCCAGCGCGACCGGCGAATCTCTTCATAGCCGGCCAGCGCGCTATAAAACCGTACGGCGCGGTCCAGGTCCGGCACGACGATGGCGGCATGATGGAACCCGACTATATTGCCCATATCATGTCCTCCGTAGCCGCTCTACCAGGTTCTGCAACTCCAGCTTTACGGCCTGTGCCCGCTCAGCCACCGGTCCGGTAAGGGGGTCGGATAACCTCGACAGCATCGGCAGCAGGCGCTTGCGCAGTTGTTCAGCCTCTTCAGGAGGCATTCTGTCCTCGCCCTGTGCGACTTTTTCCAGGCGCTGGCGCAACTGGTAGATCACGTTCCAGACCGATTCGACGTAGGCGGGCCCGTCACCGGCATAGTAGGCGCAACCGGAACGAAGGATATAGAGGTCCGGACTCCAGTAAGTCGCCAGCAGGTCGTCCAGCATTTCCAGCGCGTCCCGCGCGGCCTGCGCATCCCCGTCCGCGCGCGCCTGCGCCACGCGCCAGTCCACCCGCAGCTTGACCGCGATGGGGAATACCGGCGAGGTGGGCGGTACCCGCGCCAGGATGTAATCCAGTTCCCCGATGCGCCCGAACTGCCCGCGCAGGCCGTAGGTCCAGGCCTCGAATACGCGCCGCTCCGGGCCGCGCAGGCTGTTGGCCAGGGAGATAATCTCCCGCGGCACCTGACCGCGCGCGATATCGCCCAAGTGAAGCATCAGCAGGCCGTATTTCGCCGCATTGTTGCCGGGATTGAGCGCCAGCGCCTGTTTGTATCGTTCGCGCGCCCCTTCCACATCGCCGCTGTTGTCCAGGCCCATGGCCTCGATCACCGCTTTCCGGTCCTCTGCGGCCACGGCCTGCGCCATATCGTAAGCGCGTTGGATGAAATCGCCCATGAGCAGGCGTTCGGCGATATATTCCAGGTCCAGGTCATCGGCGAATTGCCTGTGAAACCCGCTCTGTGGGTTCGTCAGCGGGTCAATGCTATCGAATATCTCCTGCATGCCATCAGCGGTCAGGCCGTCGCCGGCATTACGGCTGAAGAAGGCCAGCCGGTTATGCTCGTCCGTGTTCAATGGCGCGGCGGCGGCGAATTGCCGCACGCCGTCATTGTCCAGGGTGAGCATGACCAGCGCGTCTTCGATCCCGCGCATGCCCAGGCGGTTATAGTGGCGCGGGTGTTGCTGCAGGGCGCGCGCCGCATTGCCCGCGCCGTCCCAGATGTCCAGGGGGTTATCGGAGCCGAGGAAGAACAGCACCTCTCGCTCCGGCTGGTACAGTTCCACATGGCTGAACTGGTCCGCGACCGTCGCCGCCAGCACTCTCAGCAATGCCTCATCCACGAAGCGGGAGTTGATCCATTGCAGGAATACGCCGCCGTCGTTCAGGCGGGATTTTGCCAGCGCCAGGAACTCGCGGGTATACAGGTGGGAAGCGCCGCCGGTCCAGGGATGCGAGGGTTGCGATACGATGATGTCGTAACGCTTGCCGGACAGCATGACCGCATTGCGGGCGTCATTGATCACCAGGTTCAGGCGCGGGTCCGAAAGCGGGTCGTGATTGCGTTCATCACTCACCGCCCGGTTGGCGCTGATGACCCTGGGTTCCAGTTCAACCACGTCCAGGTCGGTGACGTGGGGCGCCACGCCTTCCAGCGCCACGCCGCCGCCGAAACCGACGACCAGCATGGAGCGGGCATCGGGCCGGGCCAGGGTGGTCAAACCCGACAGCCATTTCTGCGAATTGTTCACCGGCGCAGTGCCGCGCCTGGCGATGGCGGATTCCGACAGGCCATTGCTGGACAAGTGGAAAAAGCCGTCCAGGTCGCCCATCAGTATGGTCGCGGACCGGCCCACTCCGTAGTAGTACTCCTCGCCCTGTACCTTGTCGTCCGGGATTTGCGCGTAGATGAGTTCATCGGGGCGCTCGAAGCGGAGACTGAACAGGGTTACAACGGCCAGCGCCAGCGCGCCGGGCACAGCCCATTTCCGCTGTGGTTGCAACGTTGCGGCAACACCAGCGGCCAGCGCGATGCTGACCAGCATGGCCAGTTGCAGGGTATGACCGAAGCCGAGGGCCGGCAGGATGAAAAATCCGGTCAACAGGGCCCCGCTGATGGCGCCGGCGGTGTTCCAGGTATAGATGCGACCGGCAACGCCGGCAGCCTGTTGCGCCTGCCGTGCGCCGATACGCACCGCCAGCGGGTAAGTGGCGCCGATAAACAGGGTGGCCGGCGCGATGACCAGGAAGGCGTACAGCGCGTTGCCGGCCAGTGTACTGCCTTCCGGCAACCAGGTACAGATGACGCTATAAGAGAGCCAGGAAAACACTGCAGTCAGCACCTGCGCGGCAATGAACAATACCTGTGCCCTGCCCCGCTCCTGCGCCAGGCGGCCCGCGGCCAATCCGCCCAGGGCAATACCCGAGAGAAAGCAGGCCAGCATGATGGAAAACGCGTAGATGGTCCCGCCGAACAGGTGACTCAACAGCCGGGTCCAGAGCACCTCCAGGGTGAACGAGACCACGCCGGAGACCAGCATCACCGGCATGATCCAGTGATAGCGGATCTGAGGCGCTGTGCTGTCCTGCGGAACGGATGCTTGCTCCATGCCTGTCTCAGGCGCCGCCGCGCTTGCCTGGGATGCAACGAGACGCGCCAGGTAGATGGCAATGAAAAACACTGCCAGGTTGACGCCGGCGCCGGCCGCCAGGGTGCCGAACAGGCCCAGGTAGGGCAGCAGCAGGAACCCGGATGCCAGGGCGCCGAACACTGCGCCCAGGGTATTGGTGCCGTACAGGAATCCGACCCTGGGTCCGATCTGGCTGTCGGCGCTGACCGCGTATTTTGCCAGCAGCGGCAGGGTCGCACCCATGGCCGCGGTGGGCAGGGCCAGGATCAGGAACGTGCCCGCCAGGTAGTACAGGGTCTGGCCTGCGCCCGTATCGGACACCGGTTCAGGCTGTCCACCAAACAGGGCGACAAACAGCAGTTGGGCGAAACCGAGCAGCACCGGGACCAGTAATGCAGTAATGCCTATGAAGCCCTCCAGCACGCCGTACACCAGTACCGGCCGCCGCACCGCGGGCGCATAGCGGGCTGCCAGCGCCGCACCCAAGGCCAGGCCCGCCATGTAGGCCGCCAGCACCGTGGCTACGGCAATGTGCGAAGTGCCGAACACCACCCCCAGTTTCTTCAGCCAGGCCGCCTGGTAGAGCAACGCGGCAAAACCGGACAGGAAAAAACAGGCGGCAAGCGCGGCCAGGAGCAGTCTTTCCTTCACCTGCTCTTGATTGGGGACAGATTTCAAATCTGTCCCCGATTGATGGATGACAGGCTGAGACCCGGCGTCTGTCCGCCCTCCGGACTGCCTGCTGGAACGCTTTCTAACCCGTTTTCCGGCCATAGTCCGGCAGTCTAAACCAAATGCCAAAAAAAAAGGAACCGCGCGGCGGTTCCTTTTTTACCGGAAATAGACCGGTTGCTAGAAATCCATTCGGGCGCTGACACCCCATGTTGCAGGTTGCCCCATATAGTAGACATTACCTCCCGGGCTCAGGCCTTCAAATCCATTGCTGGCGTACAAGGTGTCGGTAACATTCTTCCCGTACACGGATATGCGGTAACGGTCGTCCGCACCGAAGGTGTAGTAGCCATTGACGTTCAGTACAAAATATTCCTCGTCCGGGAAGGTGTTGGCCACGTCGAACCAGCGCTCGTCCATGTAACGGCCGTCGACCATGACCCCGAACATGCCGTTGCCGACCGGCCAGTCCTGGCGCACCGAAAATCTCATATTGAGATCGGGTGAACCGGGCAATACGTTCCCCGGGTCGGCTGCGCCGACGGAACCTTTTACAATTTCGGCGTCAAGATAACCGACACTGACGTTGATGAACGTGTTTTCCATGGGCAGCCAGTCGAGGGTGGCGTCCATCCCCCAGATTTCGGAATCCACGGAAACCCGGGTGAATGAACCACCGATAAACTGGCTGAGTTGTTGCCCGCGGAAGTCGTTGAAAAATCCGGCGATATTGAAGCGCGCCTTGCCACCTGCCAGCTCGGACTTGAGCCCGATTTCAAAGGCATCCACTTTCTCCGGTGGCAACGGGGTGTCCGCGAGGCCGATCATGATGGTCATGGGCGCGGTATTGAAGTTGCCGGCCTTGTAACCGCGGCTCCACTGGGCGAAAGCCAGGATATTATCATTCATACGGTAGTCAAACCCGACCTTGGCGCCCCATTCTTCCCAGGTGGTGTCGTTAATGCGGGCATCAGGATTGTCGGGACCGCCGACGGTGACCGTGTTTAAACCATTGGCTACGGCAGCGCTCCACAGTTCTTCGAAGTCCGGCAGGTCGTTACCGGTGTTGAGCGGGGTGGTCAGATCCATCCCAAGCCTCGCCTCGGGGCCGAAAATAGCCCTGGCGTTGCCTTCCACATTGTCCGAACCGTAGCGGAAACCACCCTTGAAAGTAAGTGGTTCGGCCAGGTCGTATTCAACGTCAATATAGCCGGAATAAGTGGTATTTTCCCGCACCCCGTGGGCTTTCACCAGGAAGGAGTTGCCGGGAATGCCATCGCCGAAGACCGGTCCCGGTGACTCGGCCGTCTCTTCCCAGAAACCGTACACGCCCAGGTGCCAGCGCAGCTTGCCCTCGTCCGCGGAACTGAGCCTGAATTCCTGGCTTACCTGTTCCTGCTCGGTCGGTTTCCAGAAATGGAACCCGTAACCGGGTGTGGCATCGGAATCTTCGGTATAAGAGGCCTCGTTCTCTTCGTAGCCTGTAATGGAGGTGAAAGTGAAGTTATCGAATTCCCACCGGATATGCGCGGAGAATCCATGCGCTTCCACGTCTGTTCTTGGCCGCGCCATGCTGTAAGGCGTATCAAGCTGATCGCCGCTGCCCACGTAACCCGCGTTATCGGCACAGGCGCCCGGTTTGTTCGGCGTTGCGCAAGGCATGCTGGGATCGTTCGGGTCCTGGGTACCCACAAACATGATAATATCCAGGTCGGATTTGATCTCTTCGTAATGGCCCTTCAGACGCACATACAAGTCATCGGTAAGCTGAAAGGCAAGTTGTCCGCGAATTCCATACTTGTCGACACCACCGATTTCGGTGCCGTATACCGAGTTGTCCCGGAAATCGTCCCGGGTATGGTACTGTGCTGCAATGCGTACGGCGGCCTTGTCACCGAGAGGGGCGCCGAAAGCGCCGTCCAGTTCCACGCTGTCCCAACGCCCGTAACCGGCGCTGAGGAACCCGTTGGCCTCGCCGCCGATTTCAGGTTTGCGGGTGACGTAGTTCACCGCGCCGCCGGTGGTATTGCGGCCGTAAAGCGTATTCTGCGGACCTGCCATCACTTCTACCCGTTCCATGTCATAGACCTGGGCCAGGTTGACTGCAGGTGATTCCAGCACCACCTCGTCCACGTAGACTCCCACGCTGTTGGACGAAGCCAGCCCCTTGGAACCGACGCCGCGGATAAAAAAGTTACCGAAGCTGTAGGCGCCGTTATTCACGATATCAAAGTTCGGCACCTTGAGCAGTATCTCCTGGGCGCCGGAGAGGTGTTGCAGTTCCAGTTCGTCCCCGCTGAAGGCGGTCACGGAAATACCGATATCCTGGAGGGACTCGGTACGCTTGGTAGCGGTAACCACAATCTCTTCCAGTACCTGGGACCAGGCTGCCGGAATGTTCGCCAGGACCAGCGCCAGTCCGAATAAACCTGCAAGCAGCGTATTGGAAAATTTTACTTTGAGTAAATTATTATGCCTTACGGGTAATGAGTTATTTTTCATACCGTACCCCTCAATATTGACGGCAGTCGTAGTTTGATAATTGAACAGGTATAAATTCTGACTTTGAGAATTTACGACATAAAAAATCAAATTGCAACATAAATGTACAACAATTCATATCATAATTTACAAAAATTTGAATAAATGGCAAGATTTGTTATATGTTTGTTGTACAAAAGAGATAAAAACAAGGCATGCGATATGTATCTCATACAAGACAAGCGCCTCCGCTTCAATTCCGTAGAGTTAACCGGCAGGAAGTCCTTCAGGCAAACACCCGTTTTCAATTTGTTGTTATCTATTTTCGTTTCGCTCGTAATACCTGCCTGCTCCGAGCCGGATACCGGCCGTGATGTCTCCGGTAGCGAGTCCGCCGGAGTGTCCGGTTTTGCCGGTACGCCTGAACTGCAAGCCAATCCTGGTGGCCGTGTCCCTCTTGCCGCGGTCATCCGCTTCGATGCCGGTCCGGGCGTCAACAGCGAATTGACGATCACCGATGGGGTCAATACCTGGTCGGCAGACTTCGATGATGCCGTAATCCGGGGCGATTCGTACCGCATTCCGGTCGTCGGCATGCGGCCGGACCGGGAACACAGAATTACCCTGGAATTGAACGCGCCGGACGGCGCAACGGAAACGCACCGGTTTACCTACCGGACTCCGCCATTGCCTGAAAACCCCCTGGAAATCCCTCCCTTCGACATCAAGGTTTCCCGCCCGGAACTCATGGAACCGGGCGTGACGTTTTTGAGTGTGCGCCGGCGCGCCCCCGGCAGGCCCCACTGGCTGACGCCGAAACAACGCCGGTTTTCCCAGGATTGGGGCATCCTTACGGCAATCGACGCCAAAGGCGACATCATCTGGTACTACAACTCCGAATACCGCACCGCCGGCATAGCCCGCCTGCTGAACGGCAACATCCTTATGCACCGGACGGATTTTTCCACCATCGAGATCGACCTGCTGGGCAATACCGTCAGGCAGTTCTACGCAGGGGACCGGCCGTTTCCGCCCCCCGAGGACCCGGACGCGATCCCCATCAGGGGGCAGCAGACCCTGCACCACCAGCCGCACCAGATGCCCAACGGCGACTTCCTGGCCTTCTCCGCCAATGGTTACCTGGTGGAAGACTACTACAGCAGCGACACGGACCCCGACGCCCCGCGCAAGGATGCCATGGTCATGGCCGACACCGTGGTGCAGATCACCCCCGCGGGCGAACAGGTATGGTCCTGGAATACGTTCGATTACCTGGACCCGTTCCGCCTTGGTTACGACACCTTCTGGAGTTACTGGTGGGTGCGGGGTTTCGACCAGTATATGGACTGGACCCATGCCAACGGCCTGAGCTATGACGAGAGTGATGATTCGATCCTGGTCTCCCTGCGCAACCAGAGCGCAATCCTGAAGATCGACAGGAAGACGAAAAACATCAAGTGGATACTGGGACGCCATGACGGCTGGTCTGAAGCGCTACAGGACAAGCTGCTCACCCCGGTGGGCCACCTGTTGTGGCCGGGCTACCAGCACAACCCGCGCATGACCCATGCCGGCACGGTGATCCTGTTCGACAACCGGGCTCACGGCGGCGCCATGGCCTTTGAGGAACGCCTGCCGATACACAAAAATTTCAGCCGTGGTGTGGAGTACGAGGTGGACGAGGAAACCATGACGGTGCGGCAGGTCTGGACCAGCGGCGACAGCCAGGGCGATGAGCCCTGCTATACGAACGCCATGAGCGACGCCTGGCGCCTGCCGGTCACCGACAACCGGCTGGTCATCCACGCCTTCTGCCTGCCGCTGCTGGAAGGCATTTCCGAGGACGACATGGACCCGACGGTTCGGGTCACAAGCGACCTGCCCTACGGCGGACGCATCCTGGAATATGCCGGAGACGAGATTGTGTTCCGCGCCGATGTCGTGGACCCTTACGAACTGGTACAGTGGGAGGTGTATGGCGGCTTCAGGAGTCCCGGTATATACCACACAGCAGGTGAGGCATTGCATTGAGATGACCGACAGAAAAGAAACACTGCTTGGGCTGGACCGTGACATCACCCGGCGCGATTTTGTCGGCAACACCCTGGTGGGCGCCGGCGCAGGCCTGCTCGCCATGCACGCGCCGGCGGCGCGGGCGGGCAATAACCCCGCCGTAAAAAACCGCAGCATCCCGCAACAAATGCCCGTACCCCTGACCGGCCTCACGGCAGACTGGACCGGGCCCGGCGGCGTAGGCGACTACGCAGGGAAAAACGGCAACACCCATGAAGTGGTCAACGCGGCCCATGCCATCAGGAACCGTGAATTCGACAAGCAGCCTGGCGGGGCGCGCGACACCGGCGAGACCTTCGACCTGGTCGTGGTGGGGTGCGGTTTTGCCGGTATTACGGCGGCGGCCACCTACCTGGAAGGCAACCCGGATGCCCGCATCCTGCTGCTGGACAACCACGCCATCTTCGGCGGCGAGGCCAAGGAGAACGAGTTCGAGGTGGACGGTTACCGGTTGTGGGGACCCCAGGGTTCGACGGGCACGGTTTTCAGCAAGGACAAGACCCGGCTACCCCTGTCGGTGCACCGCATGTGGCAGAAACTGGGGTTGCCGGAGAGTTTCGAGCACCAGGAACTGGAAGGCACGGACAAGGACATACTGGTCCCGGTGGATGTCTGGGGACCCATGCACGCGCGCTGGGAGGACGCCGACCTGGGCTGGTACTTCAAAGAGCATGGCTGGATCAAGGACCCCTGGTCCAACGGCATGCGCAATGCGCCCATTTCCGATAACCTGAAGAACGATTATTACGCCATGGAACTGTTCCGCCGCCCGCCGCGACGCGCGGACTGGAAGCAGTGGCTGGACAGCATGACCTACAAGGAATTCGTCATGAACGTGATGGGACTCTCGGACGAGGTATTCCCGTACCTGGACCCGTTGCTGGCCGCCATGGGCACCGGCCTGGGCTCAGATGTGATCTCGGCGTACCAGGCCTACGAGTTCGTGGCGCCGGGCGTCCACGCCTACCGCAGGTACCAGGGGCTGGGCGACCCCACCAACTTCTCCTATATCGCTTCCTTCCCCGGGGGCAACGGCGCGCTGCTCAGGTACTTCGTCAGGTTCCTGATTCCGGACGCCATCAGCGGCGATACGTCGCTGGCCAACATGGCGGTCTACAGCCGGGTCAACTGGCAGGCCCTGGACCGGCGCAACGCGCCCGTGAAGATGCGCCTGAGCAGCACCGTTGCCGCGGTAGCCCACAACGGACCGCCGGACATGGCCGATGATGTGTCCGTGACTTACCATAAGGACGGAGGACTCCACCGGGTCAACGCCAGGCACGTGGCGGTGTGTAGCGGCCAGTGGGTCAACCGCTATATCGTCAAGGACCTGCCCGATGAACACTTCGAAGCCATGGGCGAGTTCCACCATGCCCCTATCCTCACCTTGAACGTGGCGGTGCGCAACTGGAAGTTCATGGAGAACCTCGGTATCTCCGCGGCGCGCTGGTTCGAAGGTTTCGGCTGGTTCATGAGCCTGCGCCGGCAGATGCTGTTCGACGGCAAGGCGCCGATGCCGCTGGACCCCGCCAAGCCCACGGTGCTGACCCTGTTCATCCCGTTCACCCTGCACGGCATGCCGTTGAAGGAGCAGGCGGTAGCTTCCCGCATGCAGATGTTCGGCATGAGTTACCGGGACATCGAGACCCGCATCCGCGAGCAGTTCAGCGAGATGTTTTCCGCTTACGGTTTCGACGCCAAACGGGACATCGCCGGCATCGTCGCCAACCGCCACGGCCATGCCTACGGAGTAAGCGGTCCGGGATTTTATTTCGGCAATAAAGGGCGCGAGGCCCCCAGCGACATCATCCGCCGGGGCTTCGGGCGTGTGCGCTTCGGCCACTCGGAACTCACCGGCCACCAGTTATGGACCACGGCGGCTGAAGAAGGCGAACGCGCAGCACTGCAGTTGCTCGATATAGCCTGATACCGCTTTTGCCACAGAGGACACAGAGATCACAGAGGGTTGAATCCCTTACAGAATTCCATCGAAAAACAGATGTCACAAACTCATTATCCGGTTCCGGCCTTGCCAGGTCAGGAGGTTCAAAACATGGTGCCTGGAAAGACTCCCGGTAAATTAACCGCAGCCTTACTCGTTTGTTTTTGTCTGCTCCTCAGTCCTTTGCCGGCGCTGGGCGCGGCGGTCGAGTTCACGCACCCGCCGGAATTTATCGTGAACCCATCCGGCCGGGTGCCGTTAGCTGCCGTCATCGAATTTACAACTACTAGGCAGGTTGACGCCCATATCGAGATTACGGACGGTCAAAATACCTGGGATGCATCCTTCGATGCGAACAGCGCTGGAGATGGGAAGTACTCGATACCGGTCCTGGGGATGCGGGCCGAACGCGAACACGAGATCACTCTTACGTTGCGCTCCGCCGGCGGCAAGGTTCATGCAGAGACATTCAGGCATACGACGCCGGGATACCCGGATCAACTGAGTTTCCCGGATATCAAGGTCTCCGTTTCCGAGCCGGACCGCATGGAGCCGGGCGTTACCTTCCTGAGCGCGCGGCGCCGCGCCCTGGGCCGCGGGCACTGGCTGACAAAAAAACAATACGAATGGTCCGTCAATTACGGCCTGCTCGTGGCCCTGGACAACAGAGGCGAGGTGGTCTGGTGGTTTGAATCGCCGTCCCGGGTGGCAGGTATTGAACGGCTCAGGAACGGGAATATCCTGATGCACCGGTTCAGTTCATCGCTCATCATCGATATGCTGGGCAATGTGCTGGCGGAATACTACCCGGAAGACAATCCCCTGCCGCCTCCCGACAACCCGGACGCCATACCCATCCGCAACCAGCAGACCCTGCATCACCAGCCCCATGAACTGCCGGACGGGAATTTCCTGGCGTTTACCGCGAACGGTTATCCCATGAAAGACTGGTATTCAAGCGAGTCGGACCCGGACGCGCCCAGGGAAGACGCCATCATCATGGCGGACTCCGTCGTCATCTTCACGCCGGAAGGAGAGCAGGTCTGGACCTGGGACTCCATGGATTACCTGGACCCCTGGCGCATCGGGCGCGACACCTTCTGGAGTTACTGGTGGACCCGGGGGTTCGACCAGTACCGGGACTGGACCCACGGCAACGGCCTGAGTTACGACCCGCGTGATGATTCGATTCTCGTATCATTCCGGGAACAGAGCGCGGTCGTCAAGATCGACAAAAAAACCAAGGAGATCAAATGGATCCTCGGCCACCACCGGGGCTGGCCGGAGCGTCTCAGGGACAAGTTGTTGACTCCGGTCGGCGACCTCTTATGGCCCGCCTACCAGCACAACCCGCGGGTGACCCATGCCGGGACCATCATCCTGTTTGATAACCGGCCTTACAACGGCGCAATGGCCTTCGAAGATTATCCGCCTATCGAGAATAACTTCAGCCGCGCCGTGGAATACGAGGTGGACGAGGACAACATGACCGTGAAACAGGTCTGGACCAGCGGCGACACGCAGACTGAAGATTCCTGTTTCACCTACGCCATGAGCGATGCCTAGCGTTTACCGGAAACGGACAACCGCCTGGTCATTCATGCCTTCTGCACCCCGCTGATACCCGGACTGGGCGAGGACATCATGGATGAAACCCGGCGCGTGACCGACGACATCTATTACCCGGGCGGGCACATCCTGGAATACGCCGGCGACGAGGTGGTGTTCCAGGTGGACTTCGGGATGGAACACGAACTTTTCCAGTGGAACGTGTACGGCGGTTTCAGGAGTCCGGGCATATACCATACACCCGGCGCAACTCACTGATTGACCGGGGATGGACCTGGACTGACTGGGGACGGACTTAAGCATGCCCCCGCATGTTGTAAGCGGGGGTCACTCCCCTTGGTATAGGACCTTACTGTGAATTGCCGGTAATCGAAGTACGAAACAAATCCTTCAACACATCGACGGAACCTTCCAGACGGGCGATGCGTTCACTCAATCCGGCTATATCTTTGTGAATTGACCACAGAAAAGCGGCCAATGTGACCCAGGCAATAACAGTAACAACAATATCGTAATCCATAGCTTTACCCCTGTAACAAAATATTAAAATCAGTACACTCCCTTCACTCCATCGTCGTCAGTTTAATTTTACTTGTTTCGTTTGTCAACACTACGCCGCACACTACGCCGCTCTCCGTCCTCTCCCAATTCTCTCCCCGTCGGGGAGAGAATCTCGCTTTTGGATTCGCTACCCACCGGGCAGCCAATTGCAAGCATGGTGAATTTAGTACCCATTGGGTATTGAATCGCCAATCTTTATCTCTGCGAACGAATCGCGGCAGCAAAGGATTTCTCTGCCCAGGCAAGCATGTCTCCGGAATTGTCCAGGGCCTCTTCCGGAGCCTGGTAATAGGATAAATACATGGGTTTGCCTTTTTTATAATAGACAAACCGTTCCAGACCGCGTGCTTCAAAATCTGTCCTGTTCACGTCATCCGCTTTCAGGTACAGCGTTTCGTCGGCTACTATGCCGAACATCAGCTCTCCCCTGAAGATACCGTAAGCGCCGAACATCCGCCTGGCGCGGACATCGCCGAACGGCGCCAGCAATTCCATCAGGTAGCTGACGAACTCGGGGCACTGAGCCATTTTTACCCTTGCGAAAAAACCAGCTGGCGCATGGAGCGGCGGATGGATTCGATGTGCACTTTCATCTGCAGTTCGGCCAGTTTCGAGTCGCGCAGTTCCAGGGCGGCGATGATGTTGCGGTGATCGGACTGGGCTTCCTTCATGCTCTTCATGTCTCCTGTTTTGAGCAGGATGGTGTTGGCGATATCCGGGACCCGCTGGATCATCTCGAACAGGTTGCGGTTGCCGGAGGCTTCATGGATCAGGTTATGGAACTCCATGTTGAGTTCCAGGAACCTGCGGTAGTCCCTGACATCGCCCTCGGCCAGTTTCTCCATGCGGTCTTCCAGGTCCCGCAGCTTCTGCAGGCCGTCTTCGGTCTGGCGTTCCGCGGCCAGTCCGGCGCTGTAACTCTCCAGCATGGACGCCACGTCGAAGGCCTGTTCGAACTCGTCTTCCGTCAGGTCCGTCACGTAGGAGCGGCGATTCTCCCTGATGGTGACCAGGCCCTCGGCGGCAAGGCGTTGAATGGCCTGGCGCACCGGCGTGCGGCTCACGCCGCAAAACTCCGAGAGTTCCTCCTCCTTCAACTGGAAGCCGGGCGCGAAGCTTCCCGACAGGATGGTGTTCCTGATCCTGGTATATGCCCGTTTTTTTGCTGTTGTCATAACCTGCCCTCACAAGGCGACGATAACCGACTTTGACTCCATATATTCATCCACGGACATGCGGCTACCCTCCCGCCCCCAGCCGGATTGTTTGAAACCGCCGAACGGCAGGGTCTCATCAAAGGCCAGCGGGGTATTGATCCACACCATCCCGGCCTTTATCTCGGCAGCCAGGCTGTGGGCGCGGCTGAGGTCCCTGGTCCAGATGGTCGCGACCAGGCCGTAGTCCGTATCGTTGGCGACACTGGCCACGTCCGTGATGTCGGCGGCCTCCCTGAACGGGGTGGTCACCAGCACCGGCCCGAATATCTCCTCCCGCGCCACCCGCATGTGCGGTTCCGTCCCGGTCAGGATGGTGGGTTCCATGAAATAACCCTTCTCGCCGTGCGGCTTGCCACCCAGCAGAATTTCCGCGCCCTCTTCCCGGCCCGACTCGATATATTCGCACACCCGCTCCCGTTGCCTGGCGGACACCAGCGGGCCCAGTTCCGTCTCCGGGTCGATGCCCGGACCGATCTTCGTATTACGGGCGATATCCGCCACACCGTCCACCACCTTATCATAGACTTTTTCATGCACCAGCAACCGGGAGCCGGCAAAACACATCTGCCCGCAGTTGAGCAGGATCATTTCCGCGGCGCCGGCAATGGCGCTGTCTATGTCGGCATCATCGAAGATCACCACGGGGGACTTCCCCCCCAGTTCCATGGACACCTTCTTCAGGTTGCCGGTGGCTGCACGGACGATCTTCCTGCCGGTTTCGGTGGAACCGGTAAAGGCAACCTTGTCGATGCCGGGGTGCTCCGCCATGGCGGCCCCGACCACGTGCCCGTAACCGGTGACGATGTTGACCACGCCGGGCGGGAAGCCCGCCTCCAGGATCAGTTCACCGAGCCGCAGGGTGGTGAGCGGCGTTTCTTCCGCCGGCTTCAACACCATGGTGCAACCGGCAGCCAGCGCCGGGCCCATTTTCGCAATGGCCATCACCAGCGGCACGTTCCAGGGCACGATGGCGCCGACCACACCTATCGGCTCCTTCAGGCTGTAGGCATGGTAGGCGGGTCCCCTGGCACTCCCGCCGCGCAGGTCGGGGAAGGACAGGTCCGAAGTGGTGATGCCCTCGATCCTGGTGCACCAGCCGGCGTAATAGCGCAGTGATTCGGCAGCGCCCGCCGCATCGAGGTGGCGCGCCAGTTCGATGGGCTTGCCCTGGTTCAGCACTTCCATCTGCGCCAGTTCCTCTGCGTGCTCATCGATCAGGTCGGCCAGCTTCCACATCAGCCTGGTGCGTTCCGTCGGCATCATCCTTCTCCATTCCCGGCGTTCGAAGGCATTGCGCGCGGCCGCTACGGCGCTGTCGACGTCAGTCCTGCCGCCCGCATAAGATGTGGCAATCCGTTCGCCGGTGGCGGGGTTCAATACCGGGATGGTCTCGCCGCCGCCGGCTGCAACCCATTCGCCGTTGATCAGCATGGGCCTGGGAGCTGCGAGAAAACGATCGATCTTCTCACCTGTTGTATTCTCTTGAGCCATCGAACCGGTCTCCTGTATCTGCTACCTGATTGTACATTAATATTGCGCCTGGTAGTCCCATCATACAATCAAAGCAATATGATTACTTTATTTATTTAATTATAAAACAGATAGTTATTAATCTTTATTAATTTAATTTATAAGATATCCAAGATAATATGCTGATTGACTATTTTATAATTTTGTTGTACAAAATGAAAGAAATAATGAGCGTAGGGCGCTGCCAATGTACCAACCTGACTATTCCGAATTCGACGGTTTCGATTCCCGTGACCTGTGGCAAAAGGACCAGGACCACCTGATCCACCCGCAAAGCGTCTGGCCCAGCTTCAGGGAAAAAGGCTGCAGCGTATTTGTCAAGGGCGAAGGCGCTTATGTCTTCGATGCGGACGGCAACCGTTACCTGGACTCCAACGGCGGGCTGTGGTCGGTGAACATAGGCTACGGCAACGCGGAACTGGCCGAGACCATTGCCGGACAGGCGCGCCTGCTGCCCCAGGTGAACCATTTCGGCGACTGCACGTCGGCGCCGGCAGTCGAACTGGCGGCAAAACTGGCCGGCATGACGCCGGGCGACCTGAACCACGTGTTCTTCACCAGCGGCGGCACCGACGCCAACGACAGCGCCATGCGGATGATCCACCATTACTTCATCCTGCAGGGCAAACCGGAAAAGAAACACATCATCGCCAGGACCGACAGCTACCACGGCACTTCCTACATGATGGCGTCAGTCAGCGGCAAGGCCAATACCCGGCACAATCGGTTCCATTACGTGGACGACATCACCCACCTGCTCTCCTCACCCAGCAACTACCGGCGGCCCGAGGGGATCTCGCTGGAGGAGTTTTGTGACATGCAGGTGCAGGAACTGGAAGAGAAGATCCTGGAGATCGGCCCTGAGCGGGTCGCCTGTTTCATCTGCGAACCGATCATGGGCGTGGGCGGCGTGCATGAAGCCGCGCCCGGTTTTCACAGGAAGGCGCGTGAGTTATGCAGGAAATACGGCGTGTTGTACGTGCACGACGAGGTCATTACCGCGTTCGGCCGCCTCGGGCACTGGTTCGCGTCCGAAGATGTTTATGACGTGGTGCCGGACATCATCTGTTGCGCCAAGGGCATTACCTCAGGCTACCAGCCGCTGGGCGCGGCCCTGATCTCTGCAGAGATCTTCGATGTCATCAGTTCCGCCGGCAGTGATTCGAGTTTCGCGCACGGTTTCACGTATACCGGGCATCCCGTGTGCTGCGCCGCGGCTCTGAAAAACCTGGAGATCATGGAACGCGAAAATCTGCTGGAACACGTGCGCCGGACAGGGCCGTATTTTGAAGAGAAAATGTTCGGACTGGGCGACCTGCCCCTGGTGGGCGATGCGCGCGGCAGGAGCTTCATGTTCGCCCTGGAATTCGTCAGTGACGGGGAAACGAAGGCGCTGTTTCCTCCCGAGGTGCAGATTGCCACGCGCGTGACCGACGCGGCCAGGCGGCGCGGGCTGGTGGCTCGCGGCATCGGCGAAATGGTGCTGATCTCACCGCCGCTGATACTCACCACAGAACAGATCGATTTCATTGCCGGGACACTGCGCACAAGTATCGAGGAGGTGGCAGGCGACCTGGTCCGGGAAGGTCTCTGGAAAGGGTGACTATGAGTTGAAACTACTGGTAGGAGACCCGGCGTCACGGGTAGAAATAAACAGCACGAAACTGATCGTCGCGGCGCTGATCATCCACACCATCGGCCCGCAGACGGTGCTGCTGCTGCCGGGTTTCGTGCAGGGTCTGGTCGAGTACGTCGGTTTTACCGAGGCAGACGCAGGATTTATCGCCTCGGCAGAGATGATCGGCATGACCTGCGCGACCATCGCCATGATGTTCCTGGTGGGGCGGGTGAACTGGCGCCATGTCTTCGCCATATCGCTGCTGCTGCTGATCTTCGGCAATATCGCCTCTATCTTCATCACGGACATGTACCTGTTCTGCGCGCTCCGGTTTGTGACCGGCATCGGCGGCGGCTTTATCGTGTCCCTGTC
Organism: Gammaproteobacteria bacterium; assembly: GCA_965220815.1. GTDB lineage: Bacteria > Pseudomonadota > Gammaproteobacteria > Eutrophobiales > Eutrophobiaceae > JAAXHV01. The sequence continues at coordinate 2,503,958 of OZ244846.1, read as the reverse complement.
TTACACGGTGTTTGGCCTGACCGCGAAGGCGGACCGGAATTTCGGACTGGGCATCTTTTTCGTCCTTGTATACTCCGCCATCGTCTACCCGTTCCTGCCCTGGATATTCGGCAGTTTCGGCATGCCGGGACTGTTGCTGTTTTTCGCCGCGTTTGCGCTGGTCGGCCTCCCCTTCGTGCACATGATGCCGGTATCCGGCGAGGAACACCGGGAGATTGACGAAAACGCAAGACATATCGACTGGAACCGCAAAGTCATGGCCCTGGCCGCGATGTTCGTTTATTTCGTTGCCGCGTTTGCCGTCTGGACCTACCTGTTCCGCATGGGCATTAACGCCGGAATCGCCGAGCAGGAGGTTGCCAACAGCCTGTCCGTATCCCAGTTCCTGGGCATGGCCGGTTCGTTCACGGCCGCGCTGCTGGGGGCGCGTTACGGCCGCGGCCTGATGCTCACCCTTGGCATCATGGGGACCGCCCTGCCCCTGGCGTTCCTGTTCGGCGCCCCCGGCGCCCTGGCCTACCTGGTTATCGTAGGCGTATTCCAGTACGCCTGGAACATGTCCCACCCTTACCTGCTGGCCGCCATGGCCAGCTTTGACCCGACCGGAAAAATGGTCGTGTACGCCACCGCCATGCAGTTCCTGGGCGTCAGCGCAGGACCTGCCGCGGCGGCCGTGCTGGTCGGGGAAGACAGCTACCGCGGCGTGCTGGTCCTGGGAATAGCCCTGTTCCTCATATCACTGGCGCTGATCCTACCCCCGGTCAGAGCGCGGGCGCGCCTGGAGACAACATCATGACGACTACCACAACGGCCGCGGTCGTCTACGAACCCGGCGGACAATTCACACTGGAAACCGTGGAACTGGACGATCCGCGCGGTGATGAGATCCTTATCCGGGTCGACGCCTGCGGCGTCTGCCACACCGACCTCATTGCCCAGGGAGCGATGACGCCCCTGCCCGCGGTCCTGGGCCACGAGGGGACCGGCGTCGTCGAAGCGGTCGGCAACGCGGTGCATCGGGTGAAACCCGGTGACCGGGTGGTGGTGTCCTATCCCTGGTGCGGCGCCTGCCCGAAGTGCGCCGAGGGCCGCCCGTATATCTGTAACGATGCAATAGCGCTGAGCTTCGACGGCACACGCGCCGACGGTTCCATGCCGATCTCGCTTGACGGAACACCCATATCCAGCGCTTTTTTTCAGCAATCCACGTTCGCCCGGCACGCGCTGACGCTTGAGCGCGACGTGGTGCGCATCGACAACGACATCCCTGCCGAACTGCTCGCCGCCCTGCCCTGCGGCATCCAGACCGGCGCCGGCTCCATCATCAATACGTTCGGGGCGTCGGCCAGCAACAACCTGGTGGTGTTCGGCGCCGGCGCGGTGGGATTGAGCGCGGTCATGATGGCCCGGGTGCTTGACCTCTCGCCCATCATCGCGGTGGACATCAACCGGATGCGCCTCGACCTGGCGCTGGAACTGGGGGCCACCCATGCCCTGGATGCCCGCGAGGGTGAGGTTCCCCGCAGGGTCCTGGAGATCGTACCCGACGGTATGCATTTTGCCCTTGAAACGTCCTCCAACGAACAGGCGCTGGAGGACGCCGTGGCCTGCCTGGGCATGGAAGGGGTATGCGGCATGGTCACCGCGCCGCGCTTCGGCGAGAAATACCCGTTCTCTCCCTCGGATGTGATGATCAAGGCCGCCAGCCTGCGCGGCATCATCCAGGGCTCATCGGTCCCCGGCACCTTCCTGCCGAGGTTGATCGAGTTGCAGCAACAGGGACAATTCCCGGTGGAGCGCCTGGTCAGTACCTACGACTTCGCGGATATCAACCAGGCCTTTGCCGATTCCCATGACGGTACGGCCGTGAAGCCGGTGCTGAAGATGACTTGAAAGTGAAATTGCCTTTCTTCAAACCATTATGCTATCATTGCTATCAGATTTGACCAGGGGAGAAAACATGGCTGTTTTGATTGTCAGAAATATTGACGACGGTATTGTACAGGCCCTGAAGGAGCGGGCTGTGCGCAATGCCCGTAGCGCCGAAGCCGAGCATCGGCTGATCCTGGCAAGAGTCTTGCTCGGACCCAGGAAACGTTCGTTCTCCCAGGTGGTGGCTTCCATGCCCAACGTGGGTGAGGACGAAGACTTTGAGCGAAACAACGACGGCAGGGACGCCGATGTATTTGATTGATACCAACGTCATCAGTGAAGCCAGAAAAGGCCGGCAGTCAAACCGGGGAGTCAAGGCTTTTTTCCGCCAGGTTGAAAAAGACGGGACACCGCTATATATCAGTGTAGTCACCATAGGTGAGCTACGCCGAGGGATCGAGAAAATACGCCACAGGAAAGACTTTGAACAAGCGCAGAAACTGGAGCGGTGGTTGAACAGCATGCTTGTGGATTATGCCGACAACATTCTGGGCATCGACCTGGACACTGTCCAGGTTTGGGGCAGGTTACGTGTGCCAAATCATGAGAATGCCCTGGATAAACAGATCGCGGCAACGGCGCTTATCCACGATTTGGTCATTGTTACCAGGAATGTCGGAGACTTTGGAGAATGCGGCGTAAGGTTGTTCAACCCCTTCCAATGACGGTCGGTAAGCATCAATGCCAGACCAGGAGAATGCCAATGAGACAACGATCGCGGGGGCGCGGTTACAGACTGATATGCACGTACTGGTAGCAGGCGCGGGAATCGGCGGTTTGACCGTTGCACTGAGCCTGGAGAAGCTCGGTATCGAGGTCACGGTGTTTGAAAGCGCCAGGGCGATAGCGCCGTTGGGGGTGGGCATCAATATCCTGCCCCACGCGGCGCGGGAACTGATCACTCTCGGCCTCAAGGACGACCTGGACCGGATCGCCGTCCGCACCCGCTCCATGAAATATTTCACCCGGCGCGGCAAACTCGCGCTCAGCGTGCCCTGCGGCGAATACGCCGGTTACTCGTGGCCGCAGTACTCGGTGCACCGCGGCGAGTTGCAGTTGCTGCTGCTGGAAACATTCAGGCGGCGCGCCGGCGCGCATCGGGTGGTTGCCGGTCATGAGCTTGCGGGTTTCAGACAAGACGGGGACTCGATCACTGCAAGTTTCATCGACCCGTCATCGAAACAACCGGCAGCCGAAGTCACGGGCGACGTGCTCATCGGCGCGGACGGACTGCATTCCGCCACCAGGAAAGCGCTGTACCCTGACGAGGGCGCAGCGGTATACGCCGGCATGGTCTGTTTTCGCGGCGCGCTGAAGGCGGCGCCTTTCCTCGACGGCGAGTCCATGGTCATTTGCGGCGACAACCGCCTGCGCCTGGTGTCCTACCCCATCTCCGGGGTCATGCAACGGAACGGAGACAGCCATATCAACTGGATCGCCGCCGTCCCTTTCCAGACGGACAAACGCCAGGAGGAGGACTGGGGCAAACTGACCCGTCCGGACAACCTGGTCGAACTCTACCGCGACTGGCGCTTCGACTGGCTGGACGTGCCCGGCATCATTTCCGCAACGGAACAGATCTTTGAATTCCCCATATACGACAGGGACCCGTTGCGACAATGGACCTTCGACCGGGTGACACTGCTGGGCGATGCGGCGCACCCCCTGATCCCGGTCAGTTCCAGCGGCGCGGTGCATGCCGTCATCGACGGGCGGGCGCTGGCCCATGCGCTGGCGACACGGCGCGACCCGGTGGACGGCCTGAGGGCCTATGAAGCCGATCGGCTGCCGAAGGCAAACCGGGTGGTGCTGGCCAGCCGCGAGAACGGCCCCGATGAAGTGCTTGAGATAGTGAGGAACGAATGCCCGGATGATGCGGAAAACATTCATGACCATGTCAGCGAGGCCAGGCTGCAATCCGTTATCGACGAATTCAAGGCGCGCTCGGGTTTTGCCGTCGATACACTCAACAACAGTCCGTCCTACGCGCTTTGATAGGAGCAGGTATGATTGAGGATTATGAGCACTGACTACCATACGAGACCGCTTTCCGATGGCGTTGGAGTAGCGCTGGCGGGTTTGCAGATCAGAAAAGGCGCCACCCCTGAAATCATCAATATGATCGTGAACCTGCTCTACCGCCACGCGGTGGTCTGCATCCCCGGGCAGGAATTGACACCGGGCGAACTGGCCGACTTCGGCGCCCGCTTCGGCCGGCTTATTCATCACAACGAGGTAGACCTTCGCCTTGACGGATTGCCCGGTGTCATGTCGTTATCGAACGCAGACGACCGGGACGACCGGCAACTCAACGGCGGCGCCCACTGGCATACCGACCTGATCCATACCGGCGAACCGGCCAGCTTTACCATGCTGAATGCCGTTGCCGTTCCTCCATCCGGCGGCGGCACGCTGTTCGCCGACCAGGCTGCCGCCTACGAGGCGTTACCGGAGGCGATGCGGCGCCGGGTCGATACGATGACCGCGATTCATTGCTACGAGGGCCGCACCGACGGCACGATGCCGCTGGTGCGGCACCCCCTGGTGCGGCCCCATCCGGTAACCGGCAGGCGCGCACTGTACGGGGCCGCCGATACCGGGGTCGGCATCGAAGGCATGTCCGGCGATGACGCCCGGCAGTTTCTACTGGAACTCGCCGGGCATGCAACGGCGCCGCGATTTGTTTACCGGCACGGTTATCACAAGCACGACGTGGTGATCTGGGACAACTCACAGCTTCTGCACAGCGCTGAGCGACTGGAGCGCTCACGTTCACCCGAGCAGCACCGAATCATGCACCGCGTTTCGGTGCGTGGCTGGCCGAAGACTACACTGTGATCGCAACCATCGTAATCCTAATGCTATTCCTGGCAAGTGCATTACTTGGCCCCAGAAAGAAATCATTTGCCCAGGTACTGGAATGCTACCGGGTCCCGGACGAGGTCGAACGGCAGTTCGGAGGGGCGGGACAATGACCCTGGCTGCGCGCAATCTCGGCGACGTCTTGGTCCCCGCCGTCGGCCTGGGCTGCATGAACCTGTCCCATGCCTACGGGTCGCCGCCGGCGCCGGAAACCGGCCGGCGCGTGCTGCAAAAGGCCCTGGACCTGGGCATTACCCATTTCGACAGCGCTGCCCTGTACGGCTTCGGCCGCAACGAGGAACTGGTGGGGCCGTTCCTGAAGCCGCACCGGGACAAGGTGTTCCTGGTAAGCAAGTGCGGCATGCGCGGCGAGAACGGCGTGCGCACCATCGACGGCCGTCCGGAAAAGCTGCGGCAGGACATCGAGGACTCCCTCCGGCGCCTGCAGACAGACGTTATAGACCTGTACTACCTGCACCGCTTCGACAAGGTCACGCCGACCCCGCTGGAAGACAGCGTGGGCATGCTGGGCCGGTTCGTCGAAGAAGGCAAGGTCAGGCATATCGGCCTGTCGGAGACCTCGGCCGAGACCATCAGGAAGGCCCATGCCATACACCCGCTGGCGGCGGTGCAGTCGGAATACTCGCTCTGGAGCCGCAATGTCGAGATGGGTGTGCTCGATACCTGCGCGCAACTGGGCATCGCCTTTGTCGCCTTCTCCCCATTGGGGCGGGGTTTCCTGACCGCCACCGACCTGCAACCCGCAGAGTTTTCGGACAAGGACATACGGCGCAACATGCCGCGCTTCCAGGATCCCCACTTCAGCCGCAACCGGCGCTGGCTGGCCGCATTCCGCGAGCTTGCTTACGCGGCGGACTGCACTCCGGCGCAACTGGCCCTGGCCTGGGTATTGCGGCGGGGCAGGCACGTGCACGTGATTCCGGGCACCACGTCGCCGCAACACCTGGAAGAAGACATGGGCGCTCTCGACGTCGAGGTCCCGCCCGGCCTGGCTGACGCCCTGGACGACCTGATCAACCCGGACACGGTCAGCGGCGCGCGCTACCCGGCCGCAATACAGGCGGAGATCGATACGGAACTCCTGCCGTCGGAGGCTGCTTGACAAAACCGCGCAGTCATTCAATCATGGCAGAAGAGATTATGGGGAGGACATAACATGTTGCCTGCAATTACCCGCGTACAGGAATTGAACCCGGCCAAGCTGGGGATACTGTTCAAGAAAGAATTCGAACTTTGCAACGTGCAGCAGGGCGAGACCGTGATGCTGCTCAGCGACCTTGCCACCCGGCGCGAATACATAGAAGCGGCCTTTGCCGCGGCCGAGGACCTGGGCGCGGACGTCTATGAAATGTGCGTCAATTCCATTCCGTCCTGGACCAAGGTCGGGGTTCCCACGGTCGGCCAGTGCAAGGGGACCCTGGAAGCGGCCAGGGCCGCGGACATCATCGTCGCCCTGCACGTGCCCCTGTTCACAAGCTGGTTGAAGCAGGTCCGGGATGCCGGCACCCGGGTGCTGATGATCATCGATTCTCCCGACGACCTGGAACAACTGATGGCCCCGCCGGGCCTCAAGGAAGCGGTGCTCTATGCGGACGCCCTGCTGGCGAATACAAAACATATACGCGTTACCAGCAAGGCCGGCACCGACCTGACCTACGATTGCGGCGAATACCCGGTGATGAGCCAGTACGGCTATGCCGATGCGCCGGGCCGGTTCGACCACTGGGGCGGCGGCCACGTGCACACCTTCCCCAATGAGGGCAGCGCCAACGGCACGGTGGTGTTCCAGCCGGGAGACATCGTGATCCTGCCCTATTGCCGCTATATCCAGGATGAAGTCAGGATGACCGTCAGCGACGGCTTTATCGACAAGGTGGAAGGCGGGCTCGACGCCAAGCTCATGCAGGACTGGCTGGACGATAACCGGGCGGACGCCGGGGACAGGGACCCTTACGCGGTCTCCCACCTGGGCTGGGGCCTGAACCCGCAGGCACTGTGGTACGGCATCGCCCTCAATGGCGACGAACCGGAACGCAGCCGGGCCGCGGCCCGCACCTTCCCCGGCAACTTCCTGTTCTCGACCGGCCCCAATAACCAGGGCGGCGGCAAGCGCACCACCCGCGGTCACTACGACGTGCCCATGCGGGACTGCACCATGGAACTGGACGGTGAGATCGTCATAGAAAACGGCAGGATTATCGATGATAATATGATCGTCGAACGTATCAAGTACACGTAACAAGAAACCGACCCATGAAAGACTTCCAATACCTAGCGCCCCGCAAACTGGACGAGGCAGCGGCGCTCATGGCCGAACACGCGGGTTCGGCACAACTGCTGGCCGGAGGCACGGACCTGCTCATATTCATGCGCAACGGCCGCAAGTCACCCGATGTCGTCATCGACGCAAAAAAAATTCCGGAACTTACCCGCCTGCAACTGGATGCCGGCCGGCTGACCATCGGCGCCGCAGTCAGTTGCCGGACAGTCTGGGAACACCCGGAAATAACAGAAAAATTTCCTGCCCTGGCAGATGCGGCGACCCTGATCGGCGGCATACAGATCCAGGGGCGGGCAACCTTCGGCGGCAACCTGTGTAATGCCGCACCCAGCGCCGATACCGTACCTCCTGTAATCGTCTACGGCGCAACCGCCCATATCGCCAGCGCCCGTGGAGAACGTCAGGCGCCGGTGGAAGAAATCTGCACCGGACCCGGCTTAACCTCACTGGCGCCCGATGAAATCCTGGTCTCCCTGTCTATTCCGGCGCCCCCGGCAAACTCCGGCGCCGCGTTCCTGCGCTTTATCCCGCGCAACGAAATGGATATCGCGGTGGCGAATGCCGCGGCCAGGGTCGACCTGGATGAAACCGGTGAGACCATCAGGGCGGCCCGTATAGCCATCGGCGCGGTGGCCCCGGTCCCCCTGTACGTGGAAGCGGCCGGCGCTGCCCTCGCCGGCAAACCCGTTAACGCTGAATCGATTGCCGCGGCGGCCCGCATTGCCCGGGATGCGTCCACACCGATCAACGACATGCGCGGCACCGTAGAACATCGAAAGCAACTGGTTGAAGTCCTGACGGCAAGGGCGCTGCGACGCGCCTGCGACCGCGCCAGGGACTCTGTCAGGGGACAGACCTGAGGTCTGTCCCCGCTCCCCGCGCATACAAGCAAAGGCACAACGGAGAAAAACTGAATGAACAGCAAATCACTGGTGACGGCAACGATTAACGGCGAGGAGAAGCAATTCCTGTGCGAACCGCGCCAGAGCCTGCTGGAAGTATTGCGCGACGTGCTGTACCTCACCGGCACGAAGGAAGGCTGCAACGACGGCAACTGCGGCGCCTGCAGCGTTATCGTCGACGGCGTATTGCTGGATGCCTGCTGCATGCTGGCCGTCGAGGCGGAGGGCAGCAGTGTCGAGACCATTGAAGGGCTGGCGACAGGCGATGAACTGCACCCCCTGCAACGGGCTTTCCTGGAAGAGACCGGGCTGCAATGCGGCATCTGCACACCCGGTTTCCTGATGTCCGCAAAGGCATTGCTGGATAAAACTCCCCGACCGGACGAGCAGCAGGTGCGCCACTGGCTGGCGGGTAACCTGTGCCGCTGCACCGGCTATGACAAGCTGGTGCGTTCGGTCTTGAAAGCTGTGGAGGCATGACAATGAGCGACGCATCACCAAAAAACGGATTCAACGTGGTCGGCACCTCGCCGATACGTCCGGACGGTCTCGACAAGGTGACGGGACGGGCGCAGTTTTCCGACGATTTTCACCTGCCGAACATGTTGCACGGCAAGATCCTCCGCAGTCCCCATGCCCATGCGCGCATCCTGTCCATCGACACCGCCGCCGCCGAGGCCCTGCCCGGCGTGCGCGCCGTCGTCACCGGGGCCGACTTCCCTGCCGTCAGGCACGAACTGCTTAACCTGGGCACTGCCGGCGTGCTCAATATCCGCGAGATGTCCGAGAACTGCATGGCAAAGGACAAGGTCCTGTATGACGGCCATGCCGTGGCCGCGGTAGCCGCGGACAACCCGCATGATGCGGAACTTGCAGTGAACCTGATCAAGGTGGAGTACGAGTTGTTGCCGCCGGTGATGAACGTGCGCGCGGCCATGGCCGAGGATGCCCCGGTGATCCACGAGGATTTTCACCCGGGCGGGTTCATTGCACCGACGGAAAAATACCTGCCCAATGCCAGCCGCCTGCAACTGGGCAACGGCGATCCGGAACAGGGTTTCGCCGAGGCAGACCTGGTCCTGGAGCGGGAATACACGGCTGAGACCATCCACCAGGGTTACATCGAAAGTCATGTCACCACGGTGACCTGGGACAGTAACGATTACGTGACCGTGTGGACCGCAACCCAGGGGCAGTTCGCCTTGCGCGATCACCTGGCCGACATCATCCAGGTGCCGATCAGCAACATCAATGTTGTGCCGCTGGAGATTGGCGGCGGTTTCGGCGGCAAGGAGCGCCTCTATATCGATCCGGTAGCGGCCTTTCTCTCGAAAAAATCACAATGCCCGGTCAAGATAGCCATGCGCCGCGACGAGGTGTTCCGCGCCACCGGGCCGAGTTCGGGCACGTATATCAAGCTGAAGTTCGGCGTCAAACAGGACGGTACGCTCACGGCAGCGCACCTGCACATGGCTTACGAGGCCGGCGCCTATGCCGGCGGGCCCCTTTTCCTCGGCGTCATGTCCGCCACGTCGCGCTACAACATACCCAATATCCATATCGACGGCTTCGACGTCATCGTCAATAAACCCACCATGCGCCCCTACCGGGCCCCGGGCGCGCCCCAGGCCCTGTTTGCAGTGGAACAGATGATCGATGAACTGGCCTGTGAACTGGGAATGGACCCCATTGAATTCCGCATGAAAAACCTGATGAGGACCGGAGACCGCCTGGTGCCGGGATTCCCGCTGGCGCCCATAGACACGGAAAAAATGATGGAAACCGTGAAGGCGCATCCCCATTACCAGGCGCCCCTGGAAGGTGCGAACCGGGGACGGGGTCTTGCCTACAGCATCTGGTTCAACATCGGCGAGATATCCAGCGCGCGCATGCAGGTCAACCCGGACGGGTCCGTTACCCTGGCCACGGCCAGCCCCGACCTGAGCGGCACCCGTATCTCGCTGGCCATGCAGGCCGCGGAGGCGCTGGGGATTGACGTCGAGCAGGTATCCCCGACGGTATCCGATACCCAGTCCATCGGTTTTTCGCTGCCTTCGGTGGGCAGCCGGACCACCTACAGCACCGGCGCCGTCGTTTGCGAGGTGGCGCAGGAAATACTGAAACAGATGTGCGAGCGGGCCGCATTGCTGTGGGAGACTGATGCCGGCCAGGTCAGCGTCGAAAACGGCGTTTTCAGCAACAATGCCGACCCCGGACAGACCATTACGTTCAATGAGCTGGCGGCGCGCATGTTCGAGACCGGCGGGCCCATCAGCCACCACAAGACCGGCCACACCCAGAGTTTCATCCCGGGCACTGCCGTGCACCTGGTGGACGTCGAGGTGGACCCGGAAACGGGCAAGGTGGACATCCTGCGCTACACGGTCTTCCAGGACGTGGGCAAGGCGGTGCACCCGGATTACGTGGAGGGCCAGATGCAGGGCGCGGCGGTACAGGGAATCGGAATGGCGCTGAACGAAGAGTATTTCTACGACGACGAAGGACGCCTGAAGAACGCCAGCCTGCTGGACTACCGCCTGCCTACTTCACTGGACGTCCCCATGCTCGAGACGGTAGTGCTGGAATCGCCCAACCCCGCCCATCCGTTCGGCGTGCGCGGCTGCGGCGAGATCTCCATTGCGCCGCCGCCTGCGGCTATCGCCAATGCCATCCATGACGCAGTCGGGGTGCGCCTGTACTCCATGCCCATGGCGCCCCGCAAGGTCTGTGCCGCCGTCAAGGCCGCTGAGCCGGCCAAAGCCGCCTGATGATGAAGCGCCGACCGGGGACAGATTTAAAATCTGTCCCCTTTAATTAGACTGGCATGCCGACGGTCTGGATTCCCAGGGCCATGCAGACCTATACCGGCGGTAAGGAAACCGTGGAGATGGAAGGCCGCACCGTCAGGAGACTGATCGTTGCCCTGGACGAGACCTACCCCGGATTAAAGGATGCGCTCATGGACGGCGACAGGCTCAAACCGGGTATCGCGGTTGCCGTCAACGGGCAAGTCAGCCAACTGGGACACCTGCAACCCCTGCAGGAAGACAACGAGGTGTTTTTCGTCCCCGCTATCGGCGGGGGGTAACCGGATATATGGGGTCAGAGTAAGAAATTCGAAGAATTTTTACTCTGACCCCTCCATTCTCTGGTAAGTCACCCGGTAAATCGCGCCTGCCTTGTCATCCGAGATCAGCAGGCTGCCGTCCCGGGATACCAGTACGTCGTTGGGGCGGCCCGATACCTTTTCACCTTTGAGCCAGAGGTCCAGGAACGGTTCGTACGCCGGTCCGGACGCGCCGAAGCGAACGACGCTGACCCGGTAACCCACCTTGGAGGAGCGGTTCCAGGAGCCATGCTCGGCGATGAACAGCGCGTGCCGGTACGACTCGGGGAATTGCTCGCCGGTGTAAAACGCCAGGCCCAGGGCCGCGGAATGGGCCTGTATCATGATCTCCGGGGACAGGTAATCCGCGGGGTCGTGCCCCGTACCGAACTCAGGGTCGAGGATATCTTCGCCATGAACGTAGGGATAGCCGTAGTGGGCGCCGGCTCCCGTCGCGCGGTTTATCTCTTCGGGAGGCAAATCATCCCCCAGCCAATCCCGGCCGTTGTCGGAGAACCAGAGTTCGCCGGTCTCCGGATGCCAGGCCATACCGACGGAATTACGCACACCGGCTGCATACAGGGTTGTCTCACCGGTGGCCGGGTCCATGCGCAAGATACTGGCGAAGCGCGGGTCTTCTGATTCGCAGATGTTGCAGGGGGCGCCTACCGGAACGTACAGGAAACCATCGGGACCGACCGACAGGTATTTCCAGCCGTGATGGCGCTCGTCCGGCAACTCATCGGTCACAATTTCCGGTTCAGGATTGTCACGGAAGGTCTGTTCAATAGACCGATAGCGCAGCACCCGGTCCAGCGCGCCCACGTACAGGTCGCCGCCGATCAGCGCCAGGCCGCTGGGCAACTCAAGCCACTTGGCAAACGTAAACACCTCAACCGTTCCGTCCGCGCCGGTCGTTACGGCATACAGGTTCCCCTGGCGCAATGACCCCACCAGCAACAGGCCGGACGCCGTTTCCGCCATCTGTCTCGCTCCCGGAACCTCATCGGTCACTACGGACAGCCGGAAATCACCGACAACAGTGTCGGCAAATCCTGCAGGGGTCAGCAAAAACAGTAATAGAATACGCTTAATCATACGGTAGAATTATACTATGGAATCGAAATTGCGTTTATTCATACTTGTTACGGCACTGATCTGCTCCCTGGCTGCCGGCCTGGCGCCGGCACCGGCCCATTCGGAAGGATTGGAGGAGCTAATCGTCACCGGCTCCCGCATCGGGCGGGACCCGGCCGAATACGTGGGCCCGATGTCCGTGATAGACAGCGCAGACATCGAACGCACCCCCAACTACAGCGTGCAGGACATGCTGCTGAAGCTGCCCTCAATCGGCCTGCAGGGCATCTCCAGGAACAATGCATCGGGCGGGCGGGGGGCGCATTTATCCGGCATTCACCAGTTGACTCCTGCACGGACTCTGGTGCTGCTCAACAATCGCCGAATGGTGCATACCATCAGCAGTTCGCTCGCGATCGGGGTCGATTTGCAGTCCTTCCCCGTCAACCTGATAGACAGCATCGAAGTGCTGGCGGACGGGGCCTCCGCCATCTACGGCTCGGACGCAGTTGCCGGCGTCATCAACGTCAGGACCAGGCGTTTTGAGGGTGTCGAGCTGAGCGCCGGTTTCGGGACACCGGAAGACCCGGGCGGCGACTCCTACAATGCAGGGTTCATTGCCGGCCGCACCGGGGAGCGGGGCCATATCACCCTGGCTGCGACCATCGTGGATACCGGCAACGTGGACGCCCAGCAGCGTGACTGGTCGCAAATACCCATCCTGGGACAACTGGACAGCGGCGACGGCGCGATCCTGACCCTGATGGGCAGCGGCATACCGCCCGAGGGCAGGCAGCCGGATGCCGGCATTATCTTCAAGCCGGACCCGGTCAGCGGCGCCAGTTACCAGCCCTACGACACCTTTGGAACCAGCGGCCTGAACGGGTCCGCCGGAGATGGCAGTCTACAGTCCATCCTGGACACCGGCCATCGTTTCAACTATTCCGATATCGAGGGAGGCGGCCCTTCGCTGATAAGCGGTTCCCGCGTGGCCAACGGCGCCGTCACGGGAGAGCTGGAACTGGACCGCGCCGTCCTGTACTACGAGTTGCTGGGCATGCACCGGGAAGGGACACTGAGATACACTCCCATGCCCATAGCGGATGCCCTGGGACGGTTTACCGACCTGCTGCAGGTGCCGTTCAGCAATCCCCACGTCCCGGCGGATGCCGTGCCGGTCATCCGCGCCGCGACAGGGCCGGACGCAGACCGCTTCCAGATGTGGTGGCGCGCCGCAGACCTGCGCCCGCGCCTGTACAACTACGACAGCGACACCATGAAAATCACCGCGGGTTTGCAGGGAAAACTGCCGTGGCTCGCACAGGCCTGGGAATACGACGCCTGGCTCACCTACGGCCGCTCCACCCTGGATGAAGTAACCCGCAACCAGGTGAACGTTGCCAGGTTGCAGACCGCCCTGAACCCGGTTGCCTGCGGGCAGGACCCCGCCTGTCCGAAGGACGCCCGCGGCAACCCCACCCTGGACATTTTCGGACGGGGCACGAAGAGCCGGGAGGAAATCGATTACGTGCTGTTCACCGACGAGGAAGCCACCCGTTATGAGTTCTGGCACCTGGCCGGCGCCCTGACCGGCGAGTTATGGTCGCTGCCCGGCGGCCCCATCGGCGTGGCAACCGGCCTGGAGTGGCGTCATGAAGAGGGCAGCGTGCATGTCTCCGAACTGGTCCAGGCCGGGCACAGCGCCGACAGGTATGCGGAACCGACGCAAGGCGATTTTTCCGTATGGGAGGCCTTCGCGGAATTCCACGCGCCGCTGCTCGCGAACAGCAGTTTTGCCCACGATTTGTCCCTGGATGCCGCGGTGCGCTATTCCGAGTATAACCATGTCGGCTCCGAAGCGACTTTCAAACTGGCCCTGCACTGGGCGCCGGTTCACGATATCCATTTGCGCGGGGTCTTTGCCACCGGTTTCCGGGCGCCCAATATCCTGGAGTCCTTCGGCGGTATCGTGGACAACTACCCGACCGTGGCCGACCCCTGCAACAGCGCGGCCGACCTGTACCGGAACAACGCCACGGTGCAGGCCAACTGCGCCAGCCAGGGCATTCCCGCCAACTACGTGCAGAATGCCTCCCAGTTGAAGATATCCGCCGGCGGCAATCCGGATCTTGAACCGGAATCTTCCGACAGTTTCTCCGTCGGCCTGGTATGGACGCCGGATGCGATTGAGAATCTCTCGCTGGCCGTCGACTATTACGACGTGCAGGTGGACAAGGCCATCAATACCCCCGACCCGGTGGACGTGATCCTCACCTGTTACACCACGCCGAACCTGGCGGCGCCGGAATGCGCCCGCATCGGGCGCGGCCCTTCCGGCACAATCATCCGCTTCGACCTGCTTAACGAAAACCTGGCCCGTCTTGAGACTTCCGGTATCGATCTCAATGCGTCCTGGACGCTGTCCACGGACTTCGGCGACATCGACCTCAATGGCAACGTCAACTGGCTCAACAAGTACGTGGAGACAACCGGTGGCGGCGCCGTCAGCGACCGCACCGACATGGTGGCCGGCAATATCTCCGACTGGGCCGGCTACCCCGAATGGCGTTCAAACCTGTCCGTGACATTCAGCCGGAACAACTGGACCCTCGGTGGTTCCTGGCGCTACCTGGACGCCATGGACATCTTCGACACCATCCAATTCGACAACATTCACACCACCGTGGGCGCGGTCAACTACTTTGACCTGTTCGGCAACTACCGCGGCGATACCTTCAACATCACGCTGGGAGCGGAGAACCTCACCGATGAAACACCGCCCTACGTGCCCGACGTGTCCGACAACACCTCGTCAATTTACGACTACCTGGGACGGTTTTACTACGTCAGACTGAAGGTGGGGTTTTATTGACAGGTCATGCAGGAAGACCACAGCCTGTACGCCCGTTTTCATGAAGTATTCGAAGACCGGCTTGACAAGACGTTGCTGGTAACGGATACCGGTGATGAATACCGCTATGCCGATATAGAGAGTGAATCGGCGCGGCTGGCCAGGTTTCTGGCGGCAGCCGGAGTTGCGCCCGGCGATCGTATTTCCGTACAGACAGCCAAGACGCCACAAGCGCTCTGCCTGTACCTCGCCTGCCTGCGGGGCGGCTTTGTGTTCCACCCCCTGAACACAGGTTACAGGGCCGGTGAACTGGAATACTTCTTTGCCGACGCCGCACCTGCGGTGGTGGTCTGCGACAGCGGGAACCTGGACATGATCGGGCCGCTGGCGCAACAACTGTCCATCCCGCGCCTGTTTACCCTGGATGCGGACGGCTCAGGCACACTGGCCGACCGGTCGCGGGATACGGACGATGATCCCGTCCTTGTGCGCCGGGACAGGGACGACATGGCGGCCCTGCTCTATTCTTCCGGCACCACGAGCAAGCCCAAGGGCATTGTCCTGACCCATAACAACCTGTACGCAAGCGCCCGAACCCTGGTGAGAGTATGGGGTTTTACGGAACACGACGTCCTGCTGCACGCCCTGCCCATCTACCACGTCCACGGCCTGTTCGTGGCCCTGGGCTGCGTCCTGTTGAGCGGCAGCGCCATGCGCTGGCTGCCGGCCTTCGATGCCGGGAAGGTTATCGAACTGCTGCCGGAGTGCACGGCCATGATGGGCGTCCCCACCTATTACACCCGCCTGCTGGCCAGTGAAGATTTCACCCGTGAGACTGCCGCTCACGTGCGCCTCTTTATATCGGGTTCGGCGCCCTTGCCGGCAGAGACCTTCAATGCATTCGAAAAGCGCACCGGCCACCGTATTCTCGAACGCTACGGCACCTCCGAGACCAATATGAACACCTCCAATCCCCTGATGGGAGAGCGCAGGCCCGGCAGCGTGGGACCGCCCCTGCCCGGGGTGGAGGTACGCATCTGCGATGCTGCGGGAAAGACGCTGCCCGACGGTGAAACCGGCAATATCCAGGTCCGTGGCGAGAATGTCTTCAGGGAATACTGGAAGATGCCGGAGAAGACCGCAGAGGATTTTACCGGCGATGGCTTTTTCAATACCGGCGACCTGGGCGTCATCGACAAGGACGGTTATGTCTCAATTGCCGGCCGCAGCAAGGACCTGATCATCACGGGCGGCCTGAACGTCTATCCCGCTGAGGTGGAAGGCATCATCAATGATATGGCCGGAGTCAGGGAATCAGCGATTATCGGCGCGCCCCACCCGGATTTCGGTGAGGCCGTGGTGGCAGTGATCGTCAGCGCTCACGGCGTGGCGCTTAATGAAGATGAAGTAACGGCCCACGCGAAAGACAGACTGGCCGGTTTCAAGGCGCCCAAGCGCGTCGCGTTCGTGGACGAACTGCCCCGCAACACCATGGGCAAGGTTCAGAAAAACCTGCTCCGGGAGGAATATAAGGACCTGTTTCGGTAGTTTTAAGAGTAAATTATCCCGCGCAAATCCTGCCACTAGTATGCCTCAAGCGGATCTGCCGCATCCGCATCTCCTATCCTCTGACCCTGCAAAGCAGCTCCGACATCTCAGCCAGACCTATGGCTTCCACGCCCTCTGAAATCGGGTATCTGTCATCGCCTGCATAAACCACAAAGCTCTTGTGTGGCTGTATATCTTTGCAAGCCTGGTAAAAGCCTTTTTTCGGCTTGACGGTCCAAGGCTGCTATTACCTGCTGCTTGACTCTGCGCTGAATCGTCCTTGCATTTGGAAACAAATAATTTCGATTTGCAAGGATTATCCTAAATCATGCGCGCCGACAACGGCTATTCCGACTGTTTCTGCCGCTTGCCGCAAGCTTTCATCAAGTGTAGCCAGGGGCAAACTGCGCCGGAGAGCCACTTCAAGATACGCAGCATCGTAGACGGTCAGCTCAAACTGTTGCGCCAGTTCAAGTATCAACGTCTCATCGTGTCCGTGATCAACTGAAATTCCCAGCGACTGGCTGTCGGCCAGTGTATCTGCCACCTGTTGCCGGGAGATGCGTCCGCGGCGTTCATTCATCAGCAAGGCATTGCGTAGTTCATACCACCATATTCCCGGCACAACGCCGCCCTCCTCGACGACCCGTGACATGGCCTTGTCTGCGATGGGCGCATCCTCGTCGCTCATGCACCAGGCTATGGAGACAGAATTATCAATGACGATGGGCATTAATAACGGTGTCCCTCATGCACTGTGGCCAACAGTTGCTGCAATGGCACTCGCTCAATGTTTTGCCGTCGTTCGATAATACGCGCGGCTGCTTCCCTTGCCTGCTTGCGGCTGCTGTCTACAGGGACCAGGCGCGCAACCGGCTTGCCATGTTTTGTAATAGTTAAAGACTCACCGCGGGCCACGCGTTCCAATAATTGCGGCAGGTGTGTTTTCGCTTCAAAAGCGCCGATAGTGTCCATGGTCATGATTTCATCACATAGTTTAGACCAGACTATTCTACCAGTCTATTTATAATGCTGCAAGCGCTCATTGACTGGTATCGACCGCAATCATCCTGTTTCAGGTTTTTCGTATATCATCCCGCGCAATTCCTGCCACGAGTATGCTTCGAGCGGGTCTGCCGCATCCGCATCTTCGACACTCAAGTTGGGCGGTTGGAAATGATTGGGTAAAACAGGTACAGCCAATACCAGATTTACACAGGAAAGTGTTTCTTTATTAAATTTTTCAATTTAATTGTCCAAGCAGAAATTCGGTATCTGATTCAAAAATACCCATCGGGGCGCGGGGCAGTAGATTCAAGTCCATCGATATGTTCATGCCGTCATTCCATATCCGCGTCTATTTTGCTCAGATCATCCAATGCACTTTCAGTCATAATAATCTTGTGCTTTTTCCTTAGCTTAACTACCGTAGGATCAAAGTTTTCCTGAATATCCTGGTGATTTTCGACTAACCAGGCATTCGCCCGGTCGATCTCTTCTGCCAGCAACTTTTTCACCTCCGCATATTCAGCCACCAGTGGTTTGCAGTCTGACAGAAAATGACGCCAGCGAATCTGTTTCAGAGCTCTTTCATTAGTAAAAACAAAAAACCTGTGAGGGTCATCATCCCAATCCTTGTCGTTTACATATACGGCAGGAAATCGTTGGACATTTGATTCACTCAATGCCAACCAGCGTTCTCGTTGATATCCACTCCAGCGGCTTCTTAGTTCATCCAACTGAGCCTCCTGCCCTGCCGCGTCAATTTTTACATCCCAAAGAAATCCGCCTTTTTCCTGCTTGCCGTGGTTTTTGCCATCGACATATTCATGGGGAATGAGCTGGCGGATAATTTCATTGCCCGCAGATTCGATCTCATCAAGCGCATAGGTAGCCAGGGAGGTAAAAGTCGCATAGTAGAACTGCTCTTGTATGAGCAATCTGACCCAGGAAGGGTGCTGGTAGGCGAAGTATTCAATACCTGTGTAATCTGTAAAGTCCCGCTTGCGGGCCTCTTCCTGAAACAGGTAGTCGGCATAGTCGTAATCATAGAGTGTCGGGAAGTCCAGCAAAGTTTTACCCTCCGCCATACACTCATTGAGATAAATATAATCTTCACCAATGCCTGTCGTTAGAAGTCTTGCCCAATTAAGCTGGTTGAGGTGGGTTAACGGTGTATCACTCCAGACTTCATCACTCTCATCAGTCAAACACTTAATATCAAGCAAATCATCCAGTAATACGCGCTGTATTCTACGGCTTGCATCTTCACCCATGGTTGCCCGGAAGCGTTCCTGTTCCTGGACTGTCCAAGCGTAATAATGCGCGTCCGCTGCGATTAGTGCCTTGCGTGCAGCCACCAAAAGCTTTTGTTTATCCAGATGAGCCAGTTGGTAAGTTTTTTCCTTCATTCTTGGATGACTCTGTGTCTACCAGGTGCAACCCAGCTAAAGCGGGAAATAGCATGTTATAAATTTTTCCTACTCCCACTCAATCGTCGCCGGCGGCTTGCTGGAGATGTCATAGACGACCCTGGAGACGCCGTCCACCTCGTTCATGATGCGTTCGGAGACTTCCTGCAGGAATTCGTCCGGCAGGCGCGCCCAGCGTGCGGTCATGAAATCGACGGTCTCCACGGCGCGCAGGGCCACCACGTAATCATAGTGGCGGGCGTCGCCCTTGACGCCGACGGATTTGACCGGCAGGAACACGGTAAAGGCCTGGCTGGTCTTGTGGTACAGGTCGTGGCGGATAAGCGCGCGGATGAATATGTCGTCGGCCCGGCGCAGGATCTCCGCGTATTCCTTCTTCACCTCGCCGAGAATTCTTACCCCCAGGCCCGGTCCCGGGAACGGGTGGCGACTGATGAGTTCTTCCGGCAATCCAAGTTGTTTGCCGAGTTTGCGCACCTCGTCCTTGAACAGTTCGCGCAGGGGTTCGATCAGCTTCAGGTGCATGCGTTCGGGCAGTCCGCCGACGTTGTGGTGGGACTTGATGACGTGGGCCTTGCCGGTGCCGGCGCCGGCGGACTCGATCACGTCCGGGTAGATGGTGCCCTGGGCCAGCCATTTTTCATTTTTGAGCTTTTTGCCTTCCTCCTCAAAGATGGCGATGAACTCTCGGCCGATGATCTTGCGCTTTTCTTCCGGGTCGGCAATGCCCTTCAGTTTTTCCAGGTAGCGCTGCTCGGCATTGACCCGGATGACGCGGATGCCCATGTGCCGGGAGAAGGTCTCCATCACCTGGTCGCCCTCGTTGAGGCGCAGCAGGCCAGTGTCGACGAAGATGCAGGTAAGCTGGTCCCCGATTGCCTGGTGCAGCAGCGCCGCGGTGACCGCGGAATCCACCCCGCCGGACAGGGCCAGCAGGACCTCGTCACCGCCCACCCTGGCGCGCACGTCTGCGATGGCGTCCGCGATGATGTTGTCGGGGGTCCAGAGCGTATCGCAACCGGCGATGTCGCAGGCAAAACGGCGCAGGATGGCCGTACCCTGGCGGGTATGGGTCACCTCGGGATGGAACTGCAGGCCGTAGAATCCCCGCTCTTCGTCGGCCATGCCGGCAATCGGCGCGTTGTCTGTTGAAGCGATGCGTTTGAAACAGGCGGGTAGTTCATCCACCTTGTCGCCGTGACTCATCCATACGTCCAGCAGGCCGTGGCCCTCCTCGTTGGTCTCGTCCTGGATATCCCGCAACAGGCGCGAATGGCCCCGCGCCCTGACCCTCGCATAACCGAACTCGCGCAGGCTGGAAGCAGCGACCTTTCCTCCCAGTTGCTGCGCCATGGTCTGCATGCCATAGCAGATGCCGAGCACCGGCACGCCCAGTTGGAAGACGATATCCGGCGCGCGCCAACTGTTATTGCCGGTCACCGATTCCGGGCCGCCGGACAATATCACGGCCTTCGGGCTGAAACGCCTGATTGCCGCTTCATCCAGGTCGAAAGGGTAAATCTCGTTGTAGACCCCCACCTCGCGCACGCGCCGTGCGATAAGCTGGGTATATTGCGAACCGAAGTCCAGGATCAGGACTTTGTCACTGTGGATGTCAGGCAAATCGCTAGACCCGGTAGTTCGGCGGTTCCTTGGTGATGGTCACATCGTGGGCGTGGCTCTCCTTCATGCCGGCCCCGGTGAGTTTGACGAAGTTAGGCTTTTGGCGCATTTCCTCCAGGTTATTGCAGCCCGTGTAACCCATGGCCGCTCTCAGCCCGCCCGTCAACTGGTGTACGATGGCATTCAGGGGTCCCTTGTACGGCACACGGCCCTCGATCCCCTCCGGCACCAGCTTTTCAATCTCGTCGTTTTCCTGGAAATAACGGTCGGACGACCCGTGCTGCTGGGACATGGCGCCCACGGAACCCATGCCGCGGTAAGACTTGTAGGAGCGCCCCTGGAACAGCTCGACCTCGCCGGGAGCTTCCTCGGCGCCGGCAAACAGGCTGCCGATCATGACCGACCAGGCGCCCGCGGCCAGGGTCTTGGCGATATCGCCGGAGTAACGGATGCCGCCGTCCGAGATGAACGGGATACCGGTCCCTTTCAGTCCTTCCGCGACGTTGGCAACGGCCGTGATCTGCGGCATGCCGACGCCGGTTACGATGCGGGTAGTGCAGATCGAACCTGGACCCACGCCGACTTTCACCGCATCCGCGCCGGCTGCCACCAGGGCCTGTGCGCCTTCTCCGGTGACGACGTTACCGGCAATTACCTCGCACTCCGGATGGCCCGACTTGATGACCTTTACAGCCTGAAGCACACCCTCGGAATGGCCGTGGGCGGTATCGACCACCAGTACGTCCGCGCCGGCCGCGACCAGGGCGGCCACCCGTTCCTGTGTGCCCGGCCCGACACCGACTGCGGCGCCCACCCGCAGGCGTTCATCCTCGTCCTTGCAGGAATTGGGAAACTCCCTGGCCTTATGGATGTCCTTGACCGTCACCATGCCCCTGAGTTCGAAGCTGTCGTTGACGACCAGTACCTTCTCGATGCGGTGCCGGTGCAGCAACGCGATGATCTCCTCGGTCCCGGCGCCCTCCTGTACCGTCACCAGGCGGTCTTTCGACGTCATGATGTTGGCGACGGGATCATCGTAACGGGTTTCAAAACGCAGGTCCCGGCTGGTTACGATCCCGACCAGGTCGGAACCATCCACGACCGGCACCCCTGATATGTTGTTTGAGCGCGTGACCTGCAACACCTCGCCGATACTGGTCTTAGGGCTGACGGTGACCGGGTCACGGATCACCCCGGCTTCGTATTTCTTCACCTGCAGCACTTCCCTGGCCTGCCGTTCGGGGCTCATGTTCTTGTGGATGATCCCCATTCCGCCCTGCGCGGCCAGGGCAATGGCCAGGCGCGCCTCGGTGACGGTATCCATGGCCGACGAGATGATCGGGATATTCAGGCTGACGCGCCGGGTCAGGCGGGTTTCGAGGCTTACCTGCCGGGGCAGCACCCGGGAATGGGCCGGGATCAGCAGGACGTCGTCGAAGGTGAGTGCTTCATCGATAATTTGCATGACCTATTATACACTAATTCCGGGGTCAGAGTAAGAAATACGCAAGTATTTTTACTCTGACCCCATCCATACTAAAATCATGATTGTAATGAGCACTGGCTTAACAGAAGAACAACGCGATATCTATACCATCACCCGCCTTAACCGGGAGGTCAGGGCCGTGCTGGAGGACAGTTTCCCCCCATCGCTGTGGGCGCGCGGCGAGATTTCCAACCTGTCCCGCCCGGGTTCCGGCCACATTTACTTCTCCCTGAAGGACAAGCACTCCCAGGTTCGTTGCGCAATGTTCAGGAGCGCCAACCGCCACTTGCGCACTCCGCTGGAGAACGGCCAGGAAGTCCTGGTCAGGGCGGGCGTCAGCCTTTACGAAGGCCGTGGTGAATTCCAGTTGATCGTGGAATCCATGGAACCGGCGGGCGCCGGCGCCCTGCAACAGGCGTTCGAGAAGCTGAAACAGCGCCTGCTGGAGGAAGGCTTGTTTGCCGATGAGCATAAACAGTCGCTCCCTGCTTTCCCCGGGATGATCGGGATCATCACCTCACCCACGGGCGCCGCGGTAAGGGACATAATCCATGTCCTGGGGAGGCGCTACGCCCGCGCCGGCGTCATTGTCTACCCGGTGCCGGTACAGGGTGAAGGTTCGGCGCAACAGATCACACAAGCAATAGACGAAGCCAACCATCGGCGGGATTGTGACGTGCTGATCCTCGCCCGGGGCGGCGGCTCCCTGGAGGACCTGTGGTCGTTCAACGAAGAAGCTGTTGCCAGAGCGATCTATCGTTCAGTCATTCCGGTGGTCAGCGGCATCGGCCACGAGATAGACTCTACCATCGCTGACTTCGTCGCCGACCAACGGGCGCCCACCCCTTCGGCGGCCGCCGAACTGGTCAGTCCTGACGCTGCTGCGCTGAAGTCAGCGCTGGATAACTATTATTCGCAACTGCATCTGCGCATCACCGGCCTTTTGGCTGCACACCTGCGAAACGTGACGCAGTTAAGCAAACGACTGCCCCGCCCCACCTACCTGCTGCGCAATATGACGCAGCGCACGGACGATCTTGCAATCCGGCTGAAGCTCGCACTGGATAACGGCATCGCGTTACGCCGTGGCCGCGTGAACCGGTTTGCCGGCATTCTCAGGAGCAGGAGTCCCCTGCAACGGTTGGCAGGTTACCGCATCAAATGTTCAGGGCTGGAAAAACAACTGCAAAATCACCTGTACCGCAGCCTGCAGTCATGGAAAAAGCAACTGGACTACCTGTCCCGTTCCCTGAAGACGGTCGGCCCGCTCGCCACCCTGGAACGGGGCTACGCCATCGTGACGGATGAGGACAACAACATCGTGCGCCGGGCTGATCAACTGCGGAAAAATGCGGAAATCAGTACGAGATTTGCAAAGGGAAGCGCCCGCTCAACAGTAAAGCAGGTAGACCCGGACGGTGAATAATGACGATTCTCAGACCCCGGCGGCCTGCAGGTCGGCGTGGTAGGATGAGCGCACCATGGGGGCGCTTGCAACGCTGGTGAAGCCCAGTGCCTTTGCGTATTCACCCAGTTCGGTAAACTCTGACGGATCCACGAATCTCTCCACTTTAAGGTGGTAGCGGCTCGGTTGCAGGTACTGGCCCAGGGTGAGCATGTCGCAGTCGTGTTCCCTGAGATCGCGCAATACCTGTTTCACGTCTTCAATCTCTTCACCCAGTCCCAGCATGAGGCCGGACTTTGTCGGTATATCAGGGTGTTGCGCCTTGAAGCGGCGGATCAAATCCAGTGACCAGTGATAATCGGCGCCCGGCCTGGCCTTGCGGTACAGGGTCGGCGTCGTCTCCAGGTTATGGTTGAACACGTCGGGCGGCGCTTCGCCCAGCCGTTCCAGCGCAACGTCCATGCGGCGGCGGAAGTCCGGTGTCAGTATCTCGATCCTGGTAGCGGGAGTCTTCCGGCGCACGGCGCTGATGCAATCCCTGAAGTGCCCTGCCCCGCCGTCGCGCAGGTCGTCCCGGTCCACGGAAGTAATGACCACGTATTTCAGCCCCATCAGTTTGACCGCTTCAGCCAGGTGGCCGGGTTCATTCTCATCCAGGGGTTGCGGGCGGCCGTGGGCAACGTCGCAGAACGGGCAGCGCCGGGTGCAGGTGTCGCCCATGATCATGAAGGTGGCGGTGCCGTGTGCGAAGCATTCACCCAGGTTGGGACAGGATGCTTCCTCACAGACAGTATGCAGGGAACGTTCCCGCAACAGCCGCTTCAATTCGAATACCCTGGGGTCCGTCGGCGCTTTTGCCCTGATCCAGGCCGGCTTTCTCGGCGCCTTGCCTTCCATGGGGATCACCCTTATGGGGATGCGCGCGGTCTTGAATTTTCCGCGCCGTTCCTCTTTCGTCAGATTTTCAAGTGCTGCTGTCATGGTAATGCCGTAATCCGGGTCACTATATCAAATATTTCGACCTCATCGTATGGGAACTGTTCCAGCAGGCAGGGCAGAAATTTTTCCAGCGTTTCACCGACCGTCAAATCAACACCCTGGTCCGCCAGTTGCGTTACCTCCAGGCCGGGATAACCGCAGGGATTGATACGCCGGAACGGAGACAGGTCCATCCTCACGTTCAGCGCCAGGCCGTGGTAACAGCATCCTTTTCTCACCCGCACGCCCAGGGCCGCGATCTTGCTGCCGTCCAGGTACACGCCCGGCATCCCTGCACGGCGCTGCGCGTCCAGGCCAAAACCCGCGAGACAATCGATGACTGCCTGCTCAAGCATGTTGACGTACCCTTTTATGGACACACCCAGCCGCTTCAGGTCAATGAGCGGGTATACAACCAGTTGGCCGGGGCCGTGGTAAGTCACCTGCCCGCCCCGGTCCGTCCTGCGCACGGGGATGGCGCCCGGGTCCAGCAGGTGTTCAGTCTTGCCCGCCATGCCCAGGGTGAATACCGGCTCATGTTCCAGGCACCAGATTTCATCCGCGGTCTCCGGGCCGCGCCGGCCGGTGAACCCGACCATGGCGTCATGGGTGTCCTGGTAATGCTGCAAACCGAGCTGCCGAATTAAGACCTTGTTCATCGATGACTCACATGGATGGAATATAGAATAATTTTACCCTGACCCCAAGTTTCAAAAAATCCTGTATGATAGTTATAATGTCGGAAAGACTGAAATTTTCGGGCAATCTGAAAACATTAATGTCATAGGAGGCGCTCATGAAGTTCCCAGCTTTGTGGTTACCATTTACCCTGATTCTCTGTGTCGCATCGATACCGGCCGCGTTTGCCCAAGGCGAAGCCGCATCCACCGAGGTGATTGAAACCTGCCCCTTGCCGGAGAAACCTTCCATCCCCAACGGCCTGAAGTCCACCGAAGAGGAAATGCTGCAGGCGCAACAGGGCATCAAGGACTATATCACCAAGGGCGAAGCCGTACTCGTCTGCCTGGATCAGCTCAGGCAAAGCTGGGGAGAAACCGCCACTGAAGAACAACTGCAGATCAATAATCTGTTCCACAATAAAATGGTGGATGAAATGCAGTCGATCGGCGAACTGTTCAACTCGGCCGTCAGGGCATACAAGGGCAGAAACCAGTAAGTTGCTGTAACCATCCGGTAAGCTCATATCGATATGGGCAGCCTGTGAGGTATCGTCGTATTACGCATGAAAGCGCTGGAGATTAACCGCCTGGAAAAAACCTACGGTAACGGTTTTCAGGCATTGAAGGGAATCGACCTGGGCGTGGATGAAGGCGATTTCTTCGCGTTGCTGGGCCCGAACGGCGCCGGCAAGTCCACCACCATCGGGATCATCACCTCGCTGGTGACCAAAACCGCGGGCAGCGTGAGAATCCTCGGACTGGACAGCGCGACCCATAGCACGGAAATCAGGGCCCGGCTCGGCATCGTTCCCCAGGAAGTCAACTTCTCACTGTTCGAAACCTGCCTGAATATCCTGCTGAACCAGGCGGGGTATTATGGGATCGGACGGAAACAGGCGCACGCCAGGGCGGAGAAATACCTCAAACAACTGGGCCTGTGGGAACGGCGCAACCAAATCTCCCGCACCCTGTCCGGCGGCCTCAAACGCCGCTTGATGATTGCCAGGGCGCTGATCCATGAGCCGGAACTATTATTGCTGGATGAGCCGACCGCCGGGGTGGACGTGGAACTGCGCCGTTCCACCTGGGAATTTCTGAGAGAGATCAACCGCAACGGCACCACCATCGTCCTCACCACCCATTACCTGGAAGAGGCGGAGAGCCTGTGCCGGAAGATCGCCATTATCGACAAGGGTTCGATCATCGAATACGGCCATAAAAAGGACCTGCTGGCCAAACTGCATTCGGAGACGTTCATCCTGGACCTGGCCAGCCCCATCGAGAAACTGCCGGATATGCCGTTCCTGGACATACGCCGGATCGACCCGATGACCCTGGAAGTGGTCATCAACAGGGAGCAGAACGCCAATGCCGTGTTTGAGATGCTCTCCGAACACTGGATTATCGTGAGCAGCATGCGCAACAAGACCAACCGGCTGGAAGAGTTGTTCATCCGCCTGCTGGACGACAACGGCCCCGAAAATAAGGGGCAACATGAGGGGCAACATGCCTCCTGAGCGCCTGTTCATCGCCTACCGGACCATCGTTACCAAGGAGATCACCCGGTTCATGCGCATCTGGTCGCAGACCATTCTGCCCGCGGCGATCAGCATGGCCCTGTACTTCATCATTTTCGGCAACCTGATCGGCCCCCGCATCGGCGTGATGGGCGGGTTTTCCTACATGGAGTTCATTGCCCCCGGGATCATCATGATGTCGATCATCAACAACGCCTATTCCAACGTGTCCTCGTCTTTCTTCGGGGCGCGCTTCCAGCGCCATATCGAGGAAATGCTGGTCGCGCCCATACCGTACTGGGTAATCCTGGCCGGTTATATATCAGGCGGGGTGCTCAGGGGACTGATCGTGGGCTTGATCGTGACGGTCATCGCCATGTTCTTCATCGGCCTGCCTTCAATTAACAGTCCTTTTATCGTCATCAGCATCGTCATCCTGACCTCCGTCCTGTTTTCCCTGGGCGGATTTCTCAACGGCATGTTTGCAAACAACTTCGATGACATCTCCATCATACCCACCTTTGTCCTGACCCCGTTGATATACCTGGGGGGAGTGTTCTATTCCATAGACCTGCTGCCGGACATCTGGCAGTCGATCTCCCTGGCCAACCCCATACTGTACATGGTGAACGCCTTCCGCTACGGCATCCTGGGCGTCTCCGACATCGGCATCCACGTCGCGTTCATCATCATCCTGCTGTTTATCCTTGCCCTGTCGTCCCTGTCCCTGTACCTGCTGCACCGGGGGACAGGGATAAAGACCTGACCGCTCAGTTGTCATGCCGGGCCTGACCCGGCATCCAGTAGAATATCGTGTCGCCTGAGATGTATAATCCATATATCATCCAGAGAGTTACCCCGTCGTAACCAACCCGTAAAGGATGCATTGGCGATACATAAGACCAGACAGGGCGGATTATTGTCGGGAAGAATAAAATGAGTGACATACACAGTAGCCTCAGAATGACCCCTGATACGATGCTCGATCTTGCGCGCAAGACTGCAGAACTTCTGGTGCAGCGAATCGAGAGCCTGCCTGGTGAAAATGCCTGGGACGGGGAGTTCCGGCAGATTCTTGCAGATCAGCTGATGGAAGCCCCACCGGAGGACGGACGGCCCGCCGCAGAGGTTCTTGAGCAGGTCGCGCAAACCATCCTGCCGTTCACGACCCGCCTGGACCACCCGCGCTGTTTCGGGTTTGTTCCTTCGTCGCCCACCTGGCCGGGGGTGCTGGCCGATTTCATGGCCGCCGGGTATAACGTCAATGCCTGCACCTGGCTGGTTGCGAGCGGCCCAATCCAGGTTGAACTGGTAGTGATTGACTGGTTCCGGCGCTGGCTTGGCTATCCTGAGAATGCGGGCGGACTTTTGACGAGCGGTGGTTCCGCGGCCAGTGTCGACGCTTTTGTCGCGGCCCGTGAGAGCGCCGGCCACCCGGAACGGGCGACCGTGTACATGAGCGACCAGAGCCACAGTGCGCATATCCGCGCAGCCAGGATTGTGGGTATTCGTCCGGAGGGAATACGCATGATTCCGGTCGACGGGCAGTTCCGTCTGGACATGGACGCGCTTGCCCGCGCCGTGGCTGACGACCGCGCCGCCGGGTTCAGTCCCATCGCGGTATGCGCCAACGCCGGGGCCGCCAGCACGGGCGCCATCGACCCGCTGGAGGCGATGGCCGATTACTGCGCGGCGGAAGGAATCTGGCTGCACGTCGACGCCGCGTATGGCGGCTTTGCAGCCGTGACCGTGGAGGGAAAAAAACTCCTGAGCGGTATTGAACGCGCCGATTCGGTCGGTCTTGATGCACACAAGTGGTTCTTTCAGCCCTACGAGGTGGGCTGCCTGCTGGTAAAGGATGCGGCCACGCTTGAGCAGGCGTTCGGAGTCAAGCACGACGTCCTGCAGGATACGATATGGGGCGCTGACCATCCGAATATATCGGACCGGGGCCTGCAGTTGAGCCGTTCGTTCCGGGCATTGAAAGTCTGGATGTCGGTACAGGTCTTCGGCATGGCCGCGTTCCGGCAAGCCATATCCGGGGGCATGGAACTTGCCGCCCGCGCCGAGGAGTATGTAAGGGAAAGCCCGCACCTGGAGATGTTGAATCCGGCGTCGCTGGGAATCGTGTGCTTCCGTTTCAACCCGGGCAATACCGGGATGGATACGGACGGCCTGGAACAGGTCAACAGGAACATCCTCGCCCGTATTTTCTGGGAAGATCCCGCGTTCATATCGTCAACGTCTCTCCGGGGGATATTTGCGCTCCGGCTCTGTATCATCAACCACAATACGACCTGGGATGACGTGCGTGAGACCCTGGCCGCGGTCGAGCGATTCGGGACCGAGGCATTATCGCAAAGGGAAACGTGACGTTCACACCGGCAAGAATCAAAATCACTACGGCCATAAAAACCCCACGCGGACCTGGGGAAAATGGCTGACGGTTGGAAATTGCCGGCGCCCCTGGCTACGGCCGGGGTCCGCATGGACGATGGCGCACTGATTATTATCCGCCGGCACGGCAACCCGGAGGGTCCGCGCATCGTGTTAAGCCACGGTAACGGTTTGTCATCCGATTTGTATTATCCGTATTGGTCCCTGTTGACCGACCACTTCGATCTCGTCATCTATGATATTCGCAGCCATGGCTGGAACCCGGTCAGCGATCCTCGGGTGCACAATTTCTGGACGTTCATCAGCGACAATTCGAATGTTCTCCAGGCAATCGACCGGCACTTCGGGGAGAAACCGAAAATCGGCGTGTACCATTCCATGTCGGCGTTAATGGCGATCCTTCATGAACAGATGGAGGGCGTATTTACTACCATGATCCTGTTCGATCCGCCGCTCAAACTTCCCAGGGGCACCTTTCTGCATATGGAAGCGATGGAAGAGAAGATGAGTTCGCACACACGGAAACGCCAGGACAGGTTCAAGACCAGGGAAGAGTTTGCCGGGAAACTTGATGGCAAATCCGCCTTTGCGCGCCTGCCGCCCGGCGTGACGGACCTGTTCGCCCAAACAGTGTTGCGTTCCAGCGCCGATGGTATGGGCTATGAATTGTGCTGCCCGGTAGAACACGAGGCCCGGGCCTGGGAGTATTTCTCCTGCTGGGTCGAGTACTCGGAGTTGGAGAATCTTACCTGCCGGGTGAAGGTTATCGGTGGCGACCCGACCGGGCACTATTCGTTTATCCCGGGCCGGGACCTCAATACCATTACTCACGTGGACTATGATTTTATCCCCGAGACGTCGCATCTTCTCATACTGGAGAAACCGGAGGAGTGCGCCGCGCTGACGCGGGAGTTTCTGAATAATATTGATGGGTTGAATTAGGATACCCATGAATTTCATGAGCATGTAAATTGTGGGACACCCACAGGATTTTGATGGGTGTCCTTTATTTTCTTATATTTTTTACGGGATGGTGAAAATATACAATCCTCACAGGAGGGGAGAGTAAAAGACAATTTTGGTATACTGCATCCCTTTTGACCATGCTGACGTAATGTTTGAGTATCTTCTAACCACATCGTGGAGTGCAATATGATAAACCACCAGAACATGAATAAATCAGGAAAAACTGCCGCTGCCATTGCTCAGCTTATATTATTTGCCTGCCTGCTTGGAACTGCAACCACCGAGGTGCTGGCACAGGCCGGCGCCCTGGAGGAAATTGTCGTTACCGCCCGCAAGCGCGAAGAAAGCCTGCAGGACACGCCTATCTCGGTCGCCGCGTTTACCTCCATGGATATTGAACAGCGGGGGATGGTGGATTTTTCCGACCTCGGGGAATTTACCCCCAACGTCACGTTTGATTTTACTGCGCCCATTGCCGCCGGTAACTCGGCCGCCATCGTCATGATCCGCGGCGTCGGCAGCGCCGACTGGGCCTTGCCGGTCGATCCGGGCGTGGGCATTTACCTGGACGGCGTCTACATTGCCCGTACCATAGGACAGGTGATGGACACGGTGGACGTGGAACGCATCGAGGTATTGCGCGGCCCCCAGGGCACCCTGTTCGGACGAAACACCATCGGCGGCGCCATCTCCGTCGTCACGAAAAAGCCGACGACCGACCGGGTGTACGGCAGGGCGGAAGTGACCACCGGCAGTTACGACCGCATTGACGCCAATGCTTATGGGAACCTCTATAAATAGACCATTTCAGGTCTGATCAGGTTCTTTTTCAATATATTTATATGTGGTAAGGTGATCAGGGCCTTCAATCATCTCGCCAGCGCCCTCATCGCGCCGTTTTATGACCCTCAGGGGTCGTTCTGACACCGTTTTCTGCCCGTTCTCCGTCAAGCAGGCGCACTGACCCCTTGCAGGTAACACAATCGTCGCATGTTATACACCAGGTTCATCATGCCGATGGCCAGGGCACTGCGCTTGAGCCCGATGCAGCGTATCAGCTTGGTCCGGGTCGCGCACTGCGCCCCGAACACGTGCTCCACCCGCACCCGTATTTTTGCCCTGCTGCGGTTGCCCTGCTTCTCCCGGTCCGTCAACGGCTGGTTGCGGCTGCCCTTGCGCTGAATGTGACTGCGGTAGTTCTTCTCCCGCAAACGTGCCTCCTGCTCCCTGGAACGGTACGCGCTGTCCGCCCAGATGGCTTTGCTGGTATTGTCCTCATCCAACAGCTTATC
Organism: Gammaproteobacteria bacterium; assembly: GCA_965220815.1. Classification (GTDB taxonomy): domain Bacteria; phylum Pseudomonadota; class Gammaproteobacteria; order Eutrophobiales; family Eutrophobiaceae; genus JAAXHV01. The sequence goes on along the minus strand of OZ244846.1, from coordinate 2,472,602 downwards.
GAGCAGTTGCGAGTCATGCACGTTGGCCGGCGTCACCGCAAAGCTGCGTATCAGCTTGTGCTCATGGTCCGCGTTCACGTGGTTCTTGTACCCGTAATGATTCTTGCCGTGTTTCTTCGTCCAGCGCGCCTCCACGTCCTTCTGGCGCCGTTTGGGCTTGGCTTGCTCCTCGTCCCACTCGGCCGGTACCTCCCCGGCCTTGAGCTTTGCATTCTCCTCGCGCGTGTTGCGCTGCACCGGCGCCGGCACCAGCGAGGCATCCACCAACTGCCCCTTGCGCGCCCGGTACCCCAGGCCCTGCAACTGCCCGGTAAAGTGGGTAAACAACTTATCCATCAACCCCCGCTGCACCAACTGCTCCCGAAACGCCCAGAACGTCTTCGCATCCGGCGCCCTGTGCACATTGTCCAACCCCATGAAACGCTGGAAACTGCGCCGGTCCTCAACCTGGTATTCCAACTGCTCATCGCTCAAGCCGTATAAATGCTGTATCACCAGCCCCTTGAACATCAGCACCTCGTCCCGGCGCGGGGCGCCCGCATTGCTCTTGCGTTCGGTGGGCCGGATGCGTGCCAATAACGGACGGAATGATTCCCAGTCCACCACCTGGCCCAACTGCGCCAGCGGGTCTTTCAGCTTCGTCAAACGGGCGTCCTGCAAGTCAAAAAAGGAACCGAACAGGTCTTGGGTCTTCTTCATGGCAGCACCTTCAAACAGGAAAATGTGAGTTGAAATCAGTGACCCGTATTATATCATTGTGCTGAATTAATAGAGGTTCCTTTATGTGAATATCCCCCTGGGTGAGACCCTGGCGGGCAGTGTCTCTGTCTCCACCCGAAATCGGGACGGCTACGTGAAGAACCTGGGAGACGGACCGGACCTGGGTGATAACCAGGACCTCTCCGGCCGGGTGGCGTTCCGCTGGACGCCTGCCGATGCCATCACAGTGGACGTGACGGCCGATTATTCCACCACGGATGAGAACCCTGCTCCCAACGTCCTCATCGACGTGGCGGAAGACGGGTTTTTCCCCAAACTGAATAACCTGGTATCGGGCGATCCGGCCTGTGGCGGGTTTGTCGTCAGCGAGGACCCGGCCCGCTTCGGGAACGACAAGTGTTACAACGATCAATGGGTGGTAGGCCCCCACAAGACCTGGAGTTCTCACGTCAGCGCCACCCCGGAACTGCAAACATCCGACCGCTTCGGTGTAGCTGTACGCCCGGATTCGGAACTGAACGTCTGGGGTGTAGGCGGCACCATCGAGTGGGATATCAGTGATAACCTCACTTTCAAATCCATCAGCGCACACCGGCGCGTGGAGGACGGTTTCTGGTCCCGGGACACCGGCCATTCCAAGCTGCCCGTCCATGTGATCGTTCGCACCGCCAACGACTATGAGCAAAAGCAGACTACCCAGGAACTTCAGTTGCTGGGCTCGGCGTTCGAAAACCGCCTGGAATGGTTGGTCGGCTTGTATTACCTGAAGGAAACGGGCAAGCACCTGGACGTGGTGGAACTGCCGTTCAATACCGTGTTCGACAGTGGCGGCACCATCGACAATGAGAGCAAGGCCGTATTTGCCCAGGGCACCTTTGATATCACCAACCAGTTATCGCTTACGGCAGGCGTGCGTTATACGGACGAGGAGAAGGAATTTGTGCCGATATCTTACGTAGGTATCGACCGGGGTGTCCCGTTCCCATTGTCAATATCCCCGGCGTCCCCGTTCGACTGCGTGGGCACGCCGCTTACCCCGGCCAATACCCAGGGTTCCTGTGTATTGCCGGAGGTGCCGGCCCATTCCAATGCCAGCGAGTTACAACCCTATGTCAACCTGTCTTACCGGTGGACAGAGGATTTCATGACTTACGTGTCCTACTCGGAGGGCTTCAAGGCCGGCGCCTTCACCCAGCGGGTGTTTCCCGCCAAGCGTGAAGTCCCGGTGGCTGGGCCAGAGTTCGTGAAGGTCTATGAGGGTGGTTTCAAATCCACCCTGCTCGACAATCGCATGCGCCTGAATGCCTCCGTATTCTTCACCGATTACACGGATATGCAGGTCACCTCTGACGAGAGCGACAGCGCCGGCACCATCGGCCTGTCCACGGTGAATGCGGCAGAGGCGGAGATTCTCGGGTTCGAGGTGGATATGACCGCGGTGTTTAGCCCCGAAATGTTAGTGCAGGTCGGTGTCGGCTACCTGGACGCGGAATACGTCAAGCTGGATGAGGGTGTCGCCTTCGACATAGATGATGACCTGATCAACGCGCCTGAATGGAACATTAACGCCGCGGCGCAATATTCCATCAGCCTGGGAGATATGGGCTCGTTGACGCCACGGGTTGACCTGTCACATACCAGCAAAGTCGCAAATGATGACAGAAATACGCCGTTGCTGGTGCAGCCCGCCTATACCCTGGTAAACCTGTCGCTGACCTGGCGGGATGCCAACGATGAATGGTCCGTTACCGCGGCAGGACGCAACCTGGCCGACGAGGCTTACATTATCACGGGGTTTGCCAACAACAACGGGGTAGAGGGTGTGTACGGTATGCCGGCTACCTGGTCATTGAGCCTGCGCCGGAATTTTAATTAGCCGAAATAGCTTTTCATTCAAGCCAACTTTATCGTACCTGCTGCACCAGGGGACGGGGATTAAGACCTGACCCCTCAGTTGTCATGCCGGGCCTGACCCGGCATCCAGTAGAATATAGCGTCGCCTGAAAGGCGACTCTTTCAATATAGAAGTCAATATCATATCAATGGATAGATTAACTATTAGCATCCTTGTGGCCATGAGCGGCCCGTCAGGATTGTTCGGCCCTTCTACCCGGGACTGTGCCCTTCTTGCCGCGGATGAAATCAATCAAAGCATGGGCGGCTTGCTAGGCTCGGAAAGGGGCCTGGCTACTGAAATCATGCGTTACGGCCCGTTAATTGAAGAAAATACCCTGCTGGGCATCGGCGGTGAGTGCTCAAAAGGAATTTACTCTTCCAGTGGTTATTTCACCTGCCTGGAAACGACGGAAAACAGGATTTTCATGGAACGTTATACCGCAAAATTTGGTGATAATGCGCCGATGCTTAACGTCATCGGACAATCCTGCGTCCCCAAGGCACCTTGTATGGAAAAAATACCATAGGCGGCGCCATCAACATCATATCTACCAGGCCGGATACGGAACAGTTTTCAGCTAAACTACGTGCGAATATCGGGAATTACGAGCGTACGGACTTTGCCGGATTATTAACCGGTCCCATCAGTGAGAATCTCGCCGGTAAATTCTCTTTTTCCTACCGTAATCGGGATGGTTGGGTAGACAATGTTGTTTTAAATAAGAAACAAAAAGACGATGATGTCCAGGCCTACCGCGGCCAACTGCTTTATACAAGTGAAGATACGGAAATCATGTTTACGGCTGATTACAACAAACTGGACGTTGAGGACATGGCCAGAATTCCCCAGACGCAGATAGTCGGCGGCCTTGGCCCGCTCGTAGACCAATATGACGCGCTGTGCGGAAACAGGGGGCCGAAGTGCTCGACGAATCCCAGTGATGGTTTCGCCAAACGTGACGCCTGGGGGGTCAGCCTGCACGTTACCCATGATTTCGGGATAGGTGAATTGAAATCAATTTCTGCCTACCGTGAAAACGAAGTTGACTGGGAAATGGATTCGGTCGGCGTTGACCGTGTATGGGACGATTGCGAAAGGCTTTAAGAGCGGTGGGTTTCCGGCAGCCCCACAGACAGTGATTGATACGGAGCCCCTTGCCCAGGAGGGAGCGCTGAATTATGAAATCGGGTTCAAATCAGACCTGCTGGATAATTTAAGATTAAATACCGCCTTCTTCTATACGGAATACGAAGAACTACAGATTCAAAGCTTTGGACCTACACCTGGGTGTGTTGAAGATCCGACCACGGAGTTGCTTGAATGTTTTGGCCGCTTCCAGACTTTTAATGCCGGAGATGCAGAGGCTAAAGGAGTTGAACTGGAATTGACCTGGATTCCCGTGGAGCACCTGACACTGTCAGGTTTCTATTCATTCCTGGACTCGGAATTTACCGATACCGTTGTACCGAACTCCGCTTACCCGATACAGACAGGCAATGAGATGATTCATGCGCCACGAAACAAATACAGTATTAACCCAAGTTTAACATTTTCCGCCTGTCGGGACGGGGAATCAGGGTGATTTTGGCGGGTTTTCGGTCGTAACCCATTGATTTATAGTGAGGGGAAAACAATGTAGTGCCATAATGTGTATTTTCTTGTTGATTTTTCCCGCCACCCCCGGTATCCTCTACCCCTATGTTTATCCGTCGCACCAAAACCCGCTCCACCACCACCGGCGAGGCCTACTACACCCACCGCCTCGTGCGTTCCGAACGCATCGGCGAGAAAGTGCGTCAGCGCACGCTGCTCAATCTCGGCCGCCACTTCGACGTCGCCCGCCAGGACTGGCCCGCACTGTGCCAGCGCATCGACGCGCTGCGCGCCGGTCAGATGGCCCTGTACGCCGATGGTCCGCCGGCGCTGGAGACCCATGCCCGGCACATCGCCGAACAGTTGCTCGCCCGCGACCGGGACGCACACCGGGAGACGCCGCCGGGCCGGGACCTGCAGGCGGTAGACGTGGGCTCGCTGGCACTGGTGCGCCCGCGCTCGGTGGGGGTCGAGCACGTTGCGTTGTGGGCCATCGAGCAACTCGGCCTGCGGGCACGGCTGGAAGCACTCGGCATCGGCCCGTCCCTGCGCGCGGCGGCGCTCGGCTCGATTGTCGCCCGTCTGGCGCAACCCGGCTCGGAGGCCGCCGCGGCGCGCTGGCTGCGTGAGCGCAGCGCCCTGGGCGAGCTGCTGGGGGTGGACTTTGAGACTCAGCATCCCATACAGTTGTACCGCGCCTCCGATGCCCTCATGGCGCACCGGGATGCCATCGAGCAACACCTGTTCGACCAGGCCATGGACCTGTTCACGCTGGCGCCCACCGTCACCCTCTATGACCTGAGTAACACGTACTTCGAGGGCGAGGCGGCCCAACAGCCCAAGGCGCAGCGCGGCCACGCCAAGGATAAACGCACCGATTGCCCGCTGCTCACCTTAGGGCTGGTGCTCGATGCCAGCGGCTTCGTGCGCCGCTCACAGGTGTTCGCCGGCAACGTGCGCGAACACCACACCCTGGCCGGGATGCTCGCCGCCCTGGATACGCCGCCGGGCGCCCTGGTGGTCATGGACCGCGGCATCGCCACCGAAGACCGCCTGGCCTGGTTGCGCGAGCAGGGCTACCGCTACCTGGTGGTCAGCCGCGAACGCACCCGGCAGTTCAACCCCGATGAGGCCCTGCGCATCGAGACCGCCTCAAAGCAGGGCGTACTCCTGCAGCGGGTGCTGGATGAACAGGCCGGGGAAGTGCGCCTGTACTGCTACTCCGAGGCCCGCGCCGCCAAGGAACAAGGCATCGCCGAGCGCTTCGCCCAACGCGTCGAGACCGCCCTCACGCAACTCAACGAGGGACTGACAAAACCGCGCACCCGCAAACGTATCGACCACGTCCACCAGCGCATCGGACGTATCAAGGAAAACAGCCACGGCATCGCCCAGCACTACGACATCACTGTCGAGACCGACCAGACCGGCCGGCGCGCCAGGGCGGTGCGCTTCACCCGCAACGCCCGACCCGGCTCCCTGCTCACCCACCCGGGCGTGTACTGCCTGCGCAGCAACCAGACCGACTGGGACGAGGACACCCTCTGGCGCACCTACTTCATGCTCACCGACGTCGAGGCCGTGTTCCGCTCGTTAAAGTCCGAACTCGGCCTGCGTCCCATCTACCACCACAAACCGCTACGCGCCGAAGGGCACCTGTTCATCACCGTCATCGCCTACCAACTGGTGCAGGTGATACGCACCCGCCTGCGTAAGGCTGGCGAGCACGCCAGTTGGACCACCCTGCGCCGCATCCTGGCAGGACAACAACGCATCACCGCCACCTTCCGCCGGGACGACGGGCGCACCCTGCACGTGCGCAAGGCCACCCTGGCCGAGCCGCCGCAGCAGGCAATCTATGACGCACTGGGCATTGATTCATCACCGGGAGGTGTCCGCAAAAACCTCGTCTGAACCCTTCGACCTGGACCTCGGCACCCACATGTAGTGCCACTCGGCTTGTCAGATCTTCGTAACTGGCTGATATAAAAAAGTTTGTTCAGGCCCATGTTAAAGATGGGTTAATGCAGAATATGTGTTGCCTGTGCCGTGGGGAGGACAGTTGGCTGCTCTCCTGAGCTATCGATATACTGATGATCAGAGGGGTGAACTCGAACCCTATTCGATACAACCTTCATTCGACCTGTTTGATGCCCGTTTGGCATGGAGCAGCCCCGACGATACACTTGAAATTGCCGTATGGGGTAAAAACCTGCTTGACGAAGAACACGTCACTCACCTGTACGCCATAGCAGGCGAAGTCATTTCCGTCTTCGGCGACCCGCAGATGTATGGTGTGTCGTTAACGTATCGTTATCAATGAACAGCTAATTCCTGGCTTGCTTAAAGTTCTAGCGGGACATTTAATTCATTTCTATTTGCTTGACTCAGCTTTGTTCCTGAGAACTTTAACGCAGTAACTGTTTAAACTTTCGCTTACCTTCAAGGATTCAATAGCAAGACGTTCATGCAGTTCTGGACCGACCCGCAAGTTGAATTTGCCGGAATATTTCTTCCCTGCTGTTGCCGGCGGTAACGGTGTCTGGTCCTCTTCGTGTATCTCTATCCATTCATCGATCAATGCACTTAGTTCCTCAAAAACTTTAGTTTCATCTTCCCCGTGTATGCCGCCGAGTGTCAGGCCCGGTACCCGACCAATGAAACACTGATCATCTTCCGACCATTCTACAATTCTGAGATACCGATCAGATTTCTTCATCACCAACTCTTTTAATAGCCTGTTTTACATCTTTGATCTGATAATGCTTCGCATCATCACCTGGTCTGCCACTGATCGTAATATTCAACCCGGTAGGATGCCTGAAATTACGGTGGCTACCTTTCCCGCCCCGGTCGATAAATCCGAATTTTTTCAGTTTGTAGATCAGATCCCTGATTTTCGGAGGCATTATAAAATGGTACTAAAACGGTACTATAAGTCAAGTGATTTGGTCAAACACCAGTGCATGTGAGCACTATTGTCCGCCAGCGTGCCCGGTATTTCAGGAGGTGGGAGATGCCCTACAAGTCCAGAACCAGTAAATCGCTCTTGGAGCGTGAACAGCACAGCGTCATCTGGTCGTTGGCCGCTTTCTCTTCATCGGTTTGAAACACGTCGTTGTGTTCCGGCTCTCCTTCCAGTACGCCGGTGAGGCAGGTGCCGCAGATGCCCTGCTCGCAGGACACGGGGATGATGATCCCTTGCTCACCCAGGGCATCGACAATGCGCACGCCATCTTCGACGACGATTTCCTCGCCGCTGCTTGCTATTTTTACCTTAAACATTTGGATAGCTGTCTTGATGATTGCCTTGTCGGGTCGACAGGAATCCTACCATAAGGTCGCGCCGGTTCGCACTGACTGAATCTGTTTTGTTATTCGGGGCCGAAGACCATTTCGGGAACGACGATCTCCCACGCATCACACTTGATGCTTTCCTGATATTCAGGCCCGGACTGTTCCCGCGTACGGGTAATGATTGCCAAAACCCTGGCTGACAGGCAGCGCATTCCCTCCGGCGCAGTGAAATCCTTGGCAAACCGCCCTACCCTGTTGCCAGTCTGGTTAAACAATTCCCAGCGTCCTTTTTCGGTCTGGCGGGCATTGAGAGGATCACCGGGATTCAGCGCAGCAATATAACGATGTACAGTGTAGTGGCCGGGGGAACGGCCAGCGAAGCCTATATCGATCTGTTTGAGAGTGGGCCGCTTATATTCATGGTAGAGTTCGGGAGCAGGTGGTGGCAGTTGAACCGGGTCACGATAGAGTACAGAAGAACATCCCTCCAATGAGTGGATAATGTGGCTCTTTCTGCTATTGACCCCGTTAAAGCATAGCAGCGTGAGCATTTGCCGCGCCCGCGTCATGGCCACGTAATACAATCTGCGCGGCGCGTCCCTGTCTTCTTTGCCGTTATACCTGTCCCATCCCCCATCCAGTACCACCACGTGTTCAAATTCCATCCCTTTGGCGCCGTGGGCAGTGAGCAGCAACAGTCCATTCTGGCGTTGCCGCGCGGCCCGGCCCCATTCGGCCAGCCATTCAATGAACTGGACAACCGGCACATCCGCCTCTGTTACCCCGGTTTCCTCCTGGTACGCAGTAGCAGCCTCTCGCAACAATTCAACCCAAGGGGTGTATCTCTGCTTGTCCAGCCAGTCGTTGAGTTCAGACATTGCTACCACTTTCCTGTTGTCTTGCTGCAGCCAACCCAGGCAGGTCTGGGTTTCCCGCAGGCGCCAGAAATTCGGAAGTTCTTCATTGCCCAACTGTACGGGAATACCTTCGTGCTCACAAAGCCCGCGTACCGGGTCCAGGTATTTCCATTCACGAGCAATGACCGCACAGTTTGACCAATCCCAATCCTCCGTTAGCGTGGACAGGCGTTGTAACTCCTGTATGGCCGTCTGCGCTTGGGATACTGGCTCCGATCCTGCGGGAGAAATCTGTACCCTTCCCTCGCTCACCGGGTCGATTTTACCCCACTCACCACCCTGTGGTTGTTTTGCACGCGCCCGGTTTATCCTGATCGGGTGTCCGGTTTTCATCCTGTGACGCGCCGGTTCGATCAACGTATTGGCCGCATCGATAATGTGGGCGGTGGATCGGTAATTCTCCGTAAGATAGGCGGGTTTGGCGCTGTAGTCATCCTCGAAACGGCGAATGAACTTTACCGAAGCGCCCTTGAAGGTATAGATGTTCTGGTCGTCATCACCCACCGCGAACAGCGTCAGCTTGTCGTCCTCATCCGCCAGGGTGCGTCCCGCGAGGGCGGAGATCAGGTCATATTCTTCCTGGCCTACGTCCTGGTATTCATCCACCAATATCCAGCGGAAACCGGCAAGCAGTCGTTCCCGTTGTTCGTTCGCGTCCTCCGGCGCCAGACCGTCACCGCGCAACAAGGCTATCGCCTCTCGTATCAGGATTTCAAATGCCTTGTCATCAGGCATATCGGGTCGCTCGCTGAAACTGGCGCCAACAAGACGCATCGCCAAACCGTGACAGGTAAGCACCATCACGCCCCGGGCATCATCACCTACCAAGGCTGCGAGTCGGCGACGAATCTCGACTGCGGCATGGCGGTTATATGCCAGTGCCAGGATGCCGCGCGGATTTTCCCGCCGCACCCGTAGCAGGTAGGCGATGCGATGCACCAGCACCCGTGTCTTGCCGGAACCGGGGCCGGCCAGCGCCAGCACGTTGCGCTGTTCCCGGTCGTCTGCAACGATGCCTTCTTGCACGGGATTATCAAGACCTTCGACAATGTCGCGCCAGGATTCCGGCGTGGTCTGGCGTCCGATTTCCTTATCAGCATTGGGAAGCCAGCGGTCCAGGAAATCTCCTTGTTTTTGTCCGAAGTAATCCAGCGCCAGACGTAGCGCTTTATCCATATCTTCCAGGCCAAGCTGCGCGAAGGCTTTCATAATGTGGATCTGGAGGGTCTGGCCCTGGTAATGATCCTTGAGTGGCGCATAGTCGGTGTTGCGAAAGCCGCGCTTGTCCGGCTGGAGACGGATGGTCATGGCCGGGCGAAATACCGCCAGTCCCTTGTTCAGGCGGATGACCTCCAGTTCATGCAGCCACAGCAGTGCTCGTTCCAGCAGCTTTTCCGGGTACTTTATGTTGAAGGTTTGCAGCATGGCGTCAGATTTCATGGCATGTTGCAACTTGCCCAGAGTCGTCTCGGCCAGCAGGTCGAGCCCGCGGCTGCCGGGCGACTGGCCGGCAAGCAGGTGCGCCAGCAGACATGTGGACGCGGCGCGGCGTAACTCCGCGGTCTTTTCCAACGTCGACCATTCCCGTTGCAGCGTCACCTGCACTAACTCCGCGTCCACTTTGTGTAGTCCCAGGCTACCCACGCTACCTCCCTCGCCGCGGCCATCGGCACCAAGACTGCGCAGGATACGCATCAATCGTTCAGGCAGGATATGTTTGAGATGCTCCTCGATATCATCTTCGCGTTGCTCCCTGAGTTGCTTCTCAATCTGTTTCCTGATTTGCTGGTTGAGCAGGCGCAGGTGGAGCAGTGACTTATCGCCTGGAACCATATCCGGTGCCGTTTCACGTAAACCTTTGATCAGTGCACGTTCCAGTTGTGCAGCCTGCTTCAACCGTTTCTCCGATGAACGCGCCACGCCGGCATGTACAAAAGCGGTCAACGCAATGTCGTTGCTGGCGATTCCCTGCGTCTCCAGGTCAAATAATGCGCCACGTACTGCCTCTGCGCTCATGCCGGTTGCACTGATCAACTCATCGGTGGAAATACCCTCGTCCGGGTCAGCATCCAGCAGGGTTTCCACGATGCGCAACAATTGTTTTCGATAATTCTCCCGTATACCTGCTTTTTTTAGCCTCGCGCCCGCTTCCTCCTTTGAATTCACCCGCAGAGAAGAGGGAAAAACCTGCACCTGATTCTCTTCCCGGGACAGCAACTTCGCCTCCTCCAGCCAGGCGATGGCAGTACGCACACGGGTATCATCGGTCACCGAGTCGCGCTGGAATACCTTGTCTTCTTCGTCAAGCAGGATCTCGCCGCTAGTGGCCACCACTTCGCCTTGCCCATGTTTTTTCCGGTCCAGCCGCCATAATGCTCTCAAGATGCTGTGGATTTCCCTCCTGTTAAGACGCGAGCGGCTCGACAACATGAACTGTTGCTCCACGTCATCCAGCGTATAAAACAGCACACAGCGCGCCAGGTCCCGGTCACGTCCGGCGCGGCCCGCTTCTTGCAGGTAATTCTCCAGCGAGCCGGGGATATCAGCGTGTACTACCAGGCACACGTCCGGTTTGTCAATGCCCATGCCAAAAGCGTTGGTCGCCACGATTACCTGTAATTCGCCACCAATAAAACGTTGTTGCACGTCCTTTTTGCTCTCTGGTTGCAAACCCGCGTGAAAATACTCCGCAGAAACTTGTTGAACGCCAAGAAATTCGGCAAGTTCCTCGGTATCCCGTCGTTTTGCCCGATAGACGATGGCCCCGCCAGTTTCTTCTTTTCCCAAACAATCGGTTATCAGTTGATGGATATGAGAAAACTTTTCCCCTCCTGTGGTAGGCAACACTTCAAATTGCAGGTTTTCGCGCTGAGCGCCACCGTTAAAGACATTCATCTCAATTTCCAGTTTATCCCGCATGTGCCCTACTATTTCAGTTACCACGTCCGGCTTGGCAGTGGCAGTCAGGCATATCAAGGGCGGCACCGGTTCCTCACCTGCCTTATCGCGGATAAAGCGCGCCACGTAACGGTAATCGGGACGAAAATCATGACCCCATTTTGACAGGCAGTGCGCTTCGTCCAATACCCAGGCGCCAATCTCGCGCTGCTTCAACGCCCGACGCACAGAACGATTACGCAACTGTTCCGGCGAGATGATAAGTATGCTGATATCGCCCAAGCGCACCCGCTCCAGAGCATCTCTGCGCTCAGGGAGAGATAACAAGCCGTTGACTGCTACGCTACGACCAAGCCAATGTTTTTCCAGTCCCGCCACCTGGTCCGCCATCAGCGCCACCAGGGGTGATATGACAACGGTGAGGGCGCCGGTCTTGTCGTAACGGGACAGGGCCGGGATCTGGTAGCACAGGGACTTGCCCGTGCCCGTAGGCAGGATGCCCAGCACGTGCTCCCCTGCCAGCGCCGCCTCAACGATGGATTGTTGAAAAGGTTTCCCCTGATTGTCAGCCGGCTTCTCCCGAAAACCACCAAATCCGAACCAGCGTTTGAGTTCCTTTTTTGCGTCGTGTCGCTCCCGGCACCAGCCACAGTCCGGGTCGGTGCAGCCGTGGTCGCGTAGACGCTGTACCAGCCTGGCGGCGTCGGGAAACTGGTGGCGCACCCAGGGCGGCATGACAGAGTTGCCCCCGGCCACCGACAACCAGGCCAGCGCATAGGCCAGCGCCCAGCCCTGTTGCCGGGCGTCCGAGCCAAGTTCCCGGCTGCAAGTGGCGCAGGCATTCCCTTCCAGCAACCTCCCCAGCGCCGCGCCGGCCTCCCTGTCAGCAGGTCTGGTTGCCTGACGTATATCGGAGAACAACGCATCGAAACCGGCGCTGTTTTCAGCTACCGTGGTCAACCAGTGCCAGACAGTCAACAGGTCCGGGTTGGCCTCGAACAGTTTGGTCAATTCAAGGCGCTGATCAGCAAACACCTGTAAGGCAAGTTGTGAATCCAGGTACGGATCATTCAGCCTCCCCCGTTTAAGTTGTCCGTCCTGGTAATGCTTCACCAGGCGGTGATAGGGATTGCGCGGGAACGCCAGGGGATTCAGGCGCAGGGTATCAACGGGCGGTAACCTCAGCAGGTTCAGATCGGGCTTCGCCCCGCGCAAGTGCGGCAGGTCGTGGGCGATCAGGTTATGCCCTAACAGGAAGTCAGCCTCTGTTGCAAAGTCATCCAGCTTCGCCAAGGCACCCATCAGATTGCGCCGAGGGAAATCTTGTGGATATCTCAGAGATTGACCAGTATCCGGACGAACTGCCGCAAAAGCATGGATTTTCCTATTTTTGACGCCAACTTCTAAATCCAGCGAGATACAGCGAGCACTAAAGTCTTCCCCTTGCTTGGGCACCCGGGACACTCCTGTTTCAAAATGAGGAAAAAAATATCAAAATTGGCATTTCATTACAAATTGTCAAGCTACTTGAAGTACATAGGCATGGAAGCAAGCAAGTGTTGTCTTGTTGTCTTTTGCTTTATCATATGATATATTATAAATTATTCAATTGAGAGTGACCTCTTATGGCAAAAAGCGCGACAAGTAAAGTATTCAGGCCTGGCACCACAGGCGATTTGTTCTGGCAACAATTAGGTGTGCCCGGACGCGGCCCGCGCTTATTCGAACAACTGGAAGCAGGCTTCCACTACCGCTTCTTTGTTTTGCTGGCCGAACTGTCAGGATTACAGAAAAAACAGCTTTCCACTTTACTGGCGATTTCTCCTGCCACCCTGGCGCGGCGTGCCAACACAGGCCGGTTTACCCCTGCAGAGAGTGACCGGCTGTTTCGTTGCGCGGAAATTCTTAAGGCTGCTATTGATCTTTTTGAGGGTGACCGGAACGGGGCATGTCGCTGGATGATAAACCCAAGTCTCGGGTTGAACGGCAAGGCCCCTGTAGAGATGCTGCGTAGCGCAACGGAAACAGGCGCCGTAGAAGACCTGATCGGCCGGATGGAGCATGGAGCTATTGCGTGATTCAAGCCTACCGGCTGGTTAAACGCCGGCAGTCTGCAACAGCCTTTGACGGCGAGGGCGCCCGACGTTTCGGAGGGCGGTGGAACAGCAAGGGACAGGCATGTATCTATCTCACGAGTTCCATCTCCCTGGGGCATCTCGAGATTATGGTCCATATAAATGACTATCAGATACTGAGACAATATGCCGTACTAAGTTTGGACCTGGAGGCAAGGGATATAATGGTGCTCCCGGATGATGCGCTACCGAACGACTGGCGCGAGTATCCGGCCCCGTCATCGACTGCCGTTATCGGCAATGAGTGGTTAGCTGGCCGGGAGTCAGCGGTCCTGTCAGTACCCAGCGTTATTGTCCCGCCTGAAAGAAATTACCTGCTCAATCCCCGACATCCGCGATTTACGACGATTGTCGGGACGGCCCAGGAAGTGGAGTTCTCTTTTGACCCGAGGCTGGGATCTACAGGTATTATCGGGGCATTCTGACACAACCGTTTCAGCGCCATTCCGTCTTGAAAAAAAATCGATATTATTTACAATCATCGAAGATAAATTTCGGGGGAGATCGAAGTGTCAAAGCCGTTTCTGAAAAATGCCTGGTATGCGGCGGCGTGGAGCTACGAGGTCAAGAAGGAACTGTTCGAGCGCACCATCATCGGCGAGTCCATCCTGTTTTACCGCAAGGAAAACAACCAGGCGGTCGCCATCAACAACGCCTGCCCGCACCGCTATTCGCCGTTGCACCTGGGCACCCTGATGGGCGACGTGGTGGAATGCAAGTATCACGGCATGCGCTATGACGGCACAGGGCGTTGCGTACATAACCCCCACGGTGACGGAAAAATCCCGGAAAAGATGTACACCAGGGCCTATCCGCTGGAGGAAATCCACAACATGTTATGGATCTGGATGGGCGACCCGGCGCTGGCCGATCCCTCCATTATTCCCGATTTCGGTTGCCAGTCCGATCCCGATTACCCTTCGGTCGAGGGCGTGATCGAGATGCATGGCAACTACGAACTGATCACCGACAACCTGATGGACCTGTCCCACGTGGAGTTCCTGCATAAAGGCATACTCGGGAGCGAGGCCATCAAGCGCGGTGAGCACGAACTGTTGCAGGACGGCACCACCGTATGGTCGAACCGCTGGTGTCCGGACGGACTGGCGCCGCCGGCCTGGGACCACATGTTCAAGGACTACGGCAAACCGGTGGACCACTGGTTGTACATGCGCTGGGACGCCCCCGCCCACATGCTGCTGGACGTGGGCATCACCCCCACAGGCAGGCCGCGCAATGAGGGGATATGGATGTACGGCACAGACATTCTCACGCCGAAGAACCAGACCTCCACCTATTATTTCTGGGGTGTTGCCAGGGACCATGACAAGGACAGCGATGAGATGGGAAAAATCTGGACCTCGGCCATCGAGGTAGCCTTCGGGACCCAGGACAAGCCCATGATCGAGGCGCAGCAGGGTATGCTGGAAGCCCTGGGGGTCATTGACCTGGATGAAGTCGATCCTGTTCTGCTGCCCATGGACAGCGCCACGGTACGCTGCCGCCGTGTGCTCGATCAATTACGGCGGGAGGATGGGACAAGGCTCCCGGACCCCCGCAACCCGGCCCTGGTGGAACTGGTCAGGAAGGAGAATGCGGCAGAATACAGCGGCAGGGTGGTGCCGGTGGTGTGAGTACAAGAACCGAGAATATGGCGGGGTCAGAGTAAAGCTACCCGACCCCGCCATCTGCTAAGATGGTAATGATTTTACTCTGACCCCTGCAGGATAACAAGTAAAAGTAAACTTATGACAGTCAATCTCGAGAATGAAGTCGGCCCGAAATATCAACGTCTTAAAACCCATGTCATCGCACGGATAAAAGACGGCGACTGGCCGCCGGCTTATCAACTCCCGTCGGAACATGAACTGGTAAACAGTCTTCAGGTGTCGAGGATGACAGTGAATCGCGCCCTGCGCGAACTTGCAAACGAAGGCTACCTGACCCGGGTTCCGGGGGTTGGTACTTTTGTTGCGGAAATACACAGCCGCAGTCACTTCCTTGAAATCAATAATATTGCCGATGAAGTCCGGGAACGGACGCATGACTATTCCGCGAATGTCATTTTGAACAGACGGGATAAGCTGAACAGCGAAAACGCAAGGCGAATTCAGTTACCCCCGGGCAGTTATGCGTTTCATTCGATAATCGTGCATGAGGAAAATCATATTCCCATACAAGTGGAAGATCGTTATGTGAATCCCCAGGTCGTTCCCGGTTACGGCGATGTTGATTTTACCCGCACCACGCCTACCGAATACCTGCTGAAAGTCGCCCCGTTACAGGAGGTTGAGCATACGGTCCAGGCGCGTATGCCCGGCGCACGCGTCAGGAAACTATTGAAGTTGAAAGAAAATGAACCATGCCTGATTTTACTGCGGCGTACCTGGAGCATGGGGAAAATTGCCTCTGCTGCCACTCTTTATCATCCCGGCAGCCGGTATGAACTCAGCGATCACTTCAAGGCTTGAGCCTGAATATATCCGTACTCCGGATACCCGTTTCCGGATATGAGTCCTGAAGACTATATCCTGCCAGGCATGCCCAACCTGCATAGCCATGCGTTTCAGCGTGCGCTGGCGGGCCGGACTGAACTGGCAACGGGAAACAAGGATGATTTCTGGTCGTGGCGGGAAAAAATGTACCACTGTGCAAACCGGATAACGCCCGACCAGCTACAGGCGGTTGCCGCGCAGTTATTCATGGAAATGCTGAAAAGCGGTTATACCTCGGTCGCCGAGTTCCATTACCTGCATCATACCGGGCAAGGACAGTCCGCCGGTCCGCCAACGGAAATGGCGGATGCCGTTATCGCGGCGTCTGAAGAAGCCGGCATAGCTTTGACCTTGTTGCCCGTGTTGTATATGACAGCCGATTTCGACAGGCCTGAGCCGTTGCCCGAACAGGCCAGGTTTATTAATGACGTGGATGGATTTTTGTCACTGCTCGCATGCTTGAGAGGCAGGCAGGGCGGCAACATGAAAACAGGCGTGGCCTTTCACAGCCTGCGCGCAGTGCCTGGGCGGAGTTTGCTTGAAGTTCTGAGGATATTGACTGAGGAGGATATTGACTGCCCAATTCATATACATATTGCGGAAACCCGGAAGGAGGTAGAGGCCTGTACAGGTTTCTACGGCCTGACGCCGGTACGGTGGTTGTTTGAAAATGTCGATATCGACAGGCGCTGGTGCCTTGTTCATGCAACGCACCTGACTGATTGGGAGGTGGGTAAACTGTCGATGAGCGAATGTGTTATCGGCCTGTGTCCGACCACTGAGGCCAACCTTGGGGACGGTATTTTCCGGTTCGCTGATTTTTTGAGCGGTGGCGGAAAATTCGGCATCGGTTCGGACAGCAATATCTCCGTGAGTCCCGTTGAAGAACTCAGGTGGCTGGAGTACGGGCAGCGCCTCATTACCAACAGGAGAAACATCAGCGCGACCGGCGACGAACCGCACGTCGGCACATTTCTCTGGGAGAATGCGGCAAGTGGCGGCGCTCGGGCGCTCGGCCGTGAAATTCACAGTCCCGGAACCGAAGGTCCGGCAGATCTTCTCGTATTGAACGGGGAACATCCGTTACTGTATGGCAAACCTGCACATGAAATCACCGATTCATTTGTGTTCAGCGGCAATGACAACCTGGTACGGGATGTAAAGGCCGGAGGAAAATGGGTTGTCAGGGATGGCGTCCATGTAAATGAACAGGACATATCAGCGCGCTACAAAAAAGCCATCAAGGAATTGAACCAGTGACACCCAGTCATATCGAAAGGGGGCGGAATTGAATTCCGTCCCCGCGCGTTCACCGTTATTGCACTACTGTTTTGCCGTCCTTGATGATACCGGCGCAGGGATTGGCGCCTATCATGTAGGCCAGTTCGGATGGATGCGCAATATCCCAGATCACAAAATCTGCTCTTTTCCCGGTTTCCAGGGTTCCTCTGTCATCCGTCAATCCCAAGGCTTGTGCCGCATTACGGGTCACGCCCGCCAGGGCTTCTTCGGGCGTAAGAGAAAACAGTGTGCAGGCCATATTGAGCATAAGCAACAGGGATAAAACCGGTGATGACCCCGGATTGGCGTCTGTAGCAATGGCGACAGGCACCTGGTAGCGGCGTAATAGATCAACAGGCGGCAGTCGTGTCTCCTTCAGCGTATAAAAAGCACCGGGGAGCAGGACCGCAACGGTGCCGGACCGGGCGAGGGCATTGACACCGGCCTCGGACGTATATTCGAGATGGTCCGCGGACAGTGCCCCATAGCGCGCTGCTAGGGCGGCGCCGTTCAGGTCCGATAACTGATCGGCATGCAGTTTTACGTCTAATCCCAACTCGCAGGCCCGGTCAAATACATGTTCTATTTCTTCCGGGGTGAAAGCGATGGTCTCACAGAATCCGTCAACTGCGTCAGCCAGGTTTTCCAGGTAAACCTGTGACAGCATTTCATCGACAACAAGCTGGACATATGCGTGGCGGTCTGAAGCATATTCCGGCGGCAGCGCATGCGCGCCCAGGAATGTGGTCTTGACGTCCAACTGCGGGTCCTCTTCTCCGAGCCGCCTGGCCACCCGCAACATCTTCAATTCCGTCTCAACGTCCAGCCCGTAACCCGACTTGATTTCTATCGTCGTGACGCCTTCACGTTTAAGCGCCCCAGCCCGTTTCCTTGCTGCAGCCAGCAGCTCTTTTTCCGATGCCTTGCGTGTTGCGTCCACCGTGGACAGTATGCCGCCGCCCGCCTTTTGCAATTCTTCATAGGTGGCGCCCTTCAGCCGTAGCTCGAATTCCCTGGCGCGGTTGCCTCCGAAAACAAGATGGGTGTGGCAATCGATCAGGCCGGGTGTGATACATCGCCCGTTTACATCAATGACGTCAGGAGTTTTGTCCCGGACATCCGGAGGCAGCGCATCCATACTGCCCAGCCAGCTTATTGAAGCGCCTGCAGCGGCAATGGCCCCATTTTCAATAAGTCCGTATTCCTCACGTCCTGCCGTCATGGTTACCAATCGGGCATTGACCCAGAGATGATCCCACGAGTGTAGATCGTTCATTGCGTTTTTACTGAAAGTTGAAAATTATCACCATAGCTATTATAGTGGCCCTGTAATGACTTGTATATACATCTTGTAACGTGAGTCGAAGTTTCACACCATCCGTCGTGAGATAATTGAAAACTGGTAGCTGGTTTGCTTTTCGGAGGAACAATATGAACAGTACGGTACGAAAGGGAATGGCAGAAGCGTCTCATCGCGTGATAAGGGCTCCAAAAGGATCCCGTTTATCGGCCAAATCCTGGCAGACGGAGGCTCCGCTCAGGATGATCATGAATAACCTGGACCCTGATGTCGCGGAACGGCCGGAAGATCTGATCGTTTATGGGGGAATTGGCAAGGCAGCCCGCAACTGGGCATGTTTTGACAGCATCGTGGAGACACTTAAGGAATTAAACCTGGACGAGACCCTGTTAATCCAGTCCGGCAAGCCTGTCGGCGTGGTCAAAACCCACTCCGATGCCCCCCGGGTGCTGATCGCCAACTCCAACCTGGTTCCGGCCTGGGCAGACTGGGAGCACTTCAATGAACTCGACCGCATGGGCCTGATGATGTTCGGACAGATGACGGCCGGCTCATGGATTTATATTGCCAGCCAGGGAATCGTTCAAGGCACCTATGAAACCTTTGTGGAGATGGGGCGGCAACACTATAACGGCAATCTCAAGGGAAAATGGATCCTGAGCGCCGGTCTGGGCGGTATGGGTGGCGCCCAGGCGCTTGCGGCAACCATGGCCGGCGCCTCGATTTGCGTGGTCGAATGCCAGGAGAGCCGGATCGACTTCAGGCTGCGTACGGGATATGTCGATAAGAAAGCGACAAGCCTGGTTTCCGCATTGACCATGCTGAACGATGCCGTCCGCGAGGGTAAAGCAGTGTCCGTCGGTCTGTTGGGCAATGCGGCAGAACTGCTTCCGGAGATGATCAGGCAGGGTATCAGGCCGGATGCGGTAACTGATCAGACATCTGCCCACGACCCGGTAAACGGCTACCTGCCGGCAGGCTGGTCGATTGATGAATGGGAGGCGCAACGCCGCAGAGACCCCGGCATGGTGGCTGCCGCGGCAAAACGCTCGATAGCGGTTCACGTACAAGCCATGCTGGATTTTCAAAAAGCCGGTATCCCCGTCTTTGATTACGGCAATAACATCCGCCAGGTGGCAAAAGATGAAGGTGTCGGCAACGCGTTTGATTTTCCCGGATTCGTGCCGGCATATATCCGGCCCTTGTTCTGCCGTGGCATCGGCCCATTTCGTTGGGTAGCCTTATCCGGCGACCCGGAAGACATTTACAAAACTGACAAAAAGGTCAAGGAACTTATCCCGGATGATCCACACCTGCATAACTGGCTTGATATGGCGCAACAACGCATTCAGTTCCAGGGTCTGCCGGCGCGGATATGCTGGATCGGCCTGGGTCAGCGTCATCGTCTTGGCCTGGCATTTAATGAGATGGTAAAGACCGGAGAACTGGCCGGTCCGATTGTGATAGGGCGGGACCACCTGGATTCCGGCTCTGTCGCCAGCCCGAACCGGGAAACCGAGGCAATGAAAGACGGTTCTGATGCCGTTGCCGATTGGCCCTTGCTGAATGCCCTGGTAAATACGGCCGGCGGCGCTACCTGGGTGTCAATACACCATGGGGGAGGAGTAGGCATGGGCTATTCGATACACGCCGGCCTGGTCGTGCTCTGTGACGGTACTGACGGCGCCGCAAGGCGCATTGAACGGGTGTTATGGAATGACCCGGCATCGGGTGTCATGCGCCATGCCGATGCGGGCTACGACGCGGCGGTTGATTGCGCAAGGGAACACGGGTTGTTATTGCCGATGCTCACGTAGATATCACGGCGACTGACAGAATTATGCCTGCTGTTTTTGACCATCATCGTGGCGGCAGCGCCATACTGGTCAGTTTTCCGCACGACGGAACAGATTTTCCCGCCCGAATCAAACGTGCACTTAATCGGAATGGTGTAAAAAACACGGATTGTGACTGGCATATAAGCAAACTTTACCAGCATGTTCTCAGTAGTGATACCAGTTATATCAAAGCACGGTTTTCCCGTTACGTCGTAGATTTAAATCGTCCTCCCGATGGCGGGTCGCTTTATCCTGGTAAGATGGAAACAGCTGTCTGTCCGCTCGCGACCTTTGATGGACTGCCTGTATACCTGCCTGGCAAACAACCTGGTGGGTCTGAAATACAAAATCGTATTGAAGTTTACTGGAAACCTTATCACGACCATATCCAGTCGGAATTAAACCGCATCAGGGACAGACATGGCTATGCTGTTCTCTGGGAGGCGCACTCCATTCGTGGACAGGCGCCGCTGTTGTTTGATGGTGTATTGCCGGATTTGAACTTCGGGACCGCCGATGGTCAATCGTGCGGCCAAACCGTTATTGAACCGTTAGTGAAATACGCCAGGAACTTTTCAGGTTACAACGTCGTATCAAACGGACGGTTTAAAGGCGGGTACATAACACGGCGCTATGGTGACCCGGAAAACAATATTCATGCTATTCAACTTGAAATCAACCAGGATAACTACCTGGATGATGCGACCCCGCCCGCTATCCATGAGAAAAAAACCCGGCAACTGGCGCGCCTGTTGCGGGCGCTGTTCGGGTTGCTCCCGAAATAAAACGGTGTGGCGAGAGAAAACGAACTTCGAAGTCTGTCTCTTCGTTTATTTTTTCATGTCATGTATATACAAGTCTTGACATGACCGTGATAATTGCACATAATTATCAGGGCAGTTTAGTAATTCTCTTCAGGGCGCCTCTGAAAATGCTGGTCATGGTGTTTTTAGAGGTTACTTGTATATATTTCGTGATGACATGGGGGATCAAGCAATGCGCCATAGCCACAAAGATCGAATGAAATTATCATCAGTTGGAATTTTGACTGCCATCCTCGCTATGGCGAACTCAGGTTATGTTGTAGCACAGGCAAAACTGGTCATCGAAGAAGTAATTGTCACGGCGCAAAAACGTGAACAGAGCTTGAACGACGTGGGAATTACAGTGAATGCATTTACTCAGGAAGATCTCAAAGTCAATCGTATTCAAACCAGCCAGGATATTGCTGCAAACACTGCCAACCTGCACGTGGTCAATCAATTTTCAACCTCGTTACCCACTTATCATGTTCGTGGTATCGGCTTGAATGACTTCGCTTCCAACAATACCAGTACGGTGGGCATGTACGCTGACGGGATATTCCAGACATCTCCCTCCATGCACGGTTTCCAGTTGTTCGATATCGAGCGCGTTGAGGTGCTGAAAGGACCACAAGGCATCCTGTATGGACGTAATACTACAGGCGGGGCAATTAACTTCATTGCCGCCAAACCGACGAGAGAAGAGGACGGCTATATAAGTGCGGACTTCGGACGATTTAACGAAGGTCGCGTTGAAGCGGCTTACAGTAATGCAATAACCGACAATTTAGCCGGACGTGCGGCGGTTGTTTATGATTTCGGCGATGGCTACGTGGATAACCGGTTCACCGGTCATGACCTGCATGGCAAAGATAAATTGGCTGCACGCCTGTTATTGGAATGGACGCCCACGGAGCGGGCGACCATTCTGTTCAACCTGCATGGCGGTCGCGATCGTTCCGATGCCGGGATGACACAAATTCAACCCTTGTTGGACCCGGCAGGATTAGCGCCGTTACCACCTGTCTTCCTGCCGCAATGCCCGCCACTGGTAGCCGGGCAGCAATTTGATTTTGCTTCAACGCCCGGGCGTTGCGTCGACCCCCTGGGCTATGCCGACGTGGACGATGATTTGTATGCCGGTGATTATGACCTGGAACCCAGGCAGGATGATGAATTTATTGGCGGGGCTGCCACTGTCAATTGGGACATCAACGACAATTACAATTTTGCGCTGATCACCGGGGTTGAATCTTATGACCGATTTAACCAGGAAGACCTTGATTCATCCCCATACCCGGTAATCCACGTTAATTTCAGGGATGAAATCTTCCAGTTCACTAACGAGGCAAGATTGAATTACAGCGACGAAAAATGGAATTGGACTGCCGGGTTGTATTACTCCTACGACCGCATCGAAAGCAACAATGACGACCAGTGCCTGGATGATAACCCGACCGTGCCCGTCCCCCCGTTTTGTGTCCTGGGCGAATATCGGCAGGATGTGAAACAAAAATCAAACAATGTGGCCGTCTTCTTTCACTCCGAATACGCTTTTGCCGATACCTGGAATTTTACTTTCGGCGGTCGTTATTCTTACGAGACCAAAGATTTTGATTTGTTATTGCAGGCGCCTGCCTTTTTCCTGGGTGTTTCCGGCGGCACGTTTGCAGGGCCGGTCAGCAATCCGGTAGACAACAAATCCTTCAACAGTTTTTCCTGGAAAGTGGGATTGGATAAAGCTGTCGGCGATGACATGCTTGTCTATGCAACTGTCAGCGAAGGTTTCAAGACCGGTGGTTTCTCCGGGGGGTTTTCATTTGGTGGTCCTGAACTCTTGGCACCATTTGAAGATGAATCATTGCTTGCCTATGAGATTGGCCTTAAATCATCCTGGATTGACAATCGACTCCGTTTTAACGCAGCAGCCTTCTACTATGATTATGAAGATATACAATTGTTTTCCTCCTTTACCTCCGCAGCAGGGGCTTCTATTCAAGTCCTGAACAACGGCGCCAATGCGGAAATCTTCGGACTGGAAGGGGAATTGCTGTTCTGGATAAC
This sequence comes from Gammaproteobacteria bacterium, assembly GCA_965220815.1. Lineage (GTDB taxonomy): Bacteria > Pseudomonadota > Gammaproteobacteria > Eutrophobiales > Eutrophobiaceae > JAAXHV01. The sequence continues at coordinate 2,449,364 of OZ244846.1, read as the reverse complement.
AGACGCACTTGAGTTATCGGCTGTCATCGGCTGGTTAGACCAGGAATTAAAAGATGCACCGGTTGATCCGAGCCAGCCACCCGTTCCCGGCATTCCCGGGCCACCGGATATCAACGGTAATAAATTGGCTAACACGCCTGATGTAAATTTCAGTACAGCCGCGGCATACCATTGGAAGCTCAACAATGGCGCTGTAGCGCTACGTACGAAATTTCATTACCAGTCCAAATCATATTTTGAGACGTTTAATCAACCTTTCCTGTCAGAAGACGGCTACTGGACCATGGATGCGAGCTTGCGGTACATATCCGAGAATGGCAAGTATGAAATTGGCGTTTGGGGGCAAAATCTCTGGGAAGAGGAGAGAGTGACGTTCGGGTTTCCGTTTGCGGCTTCCGGCTTGAATTTTGTTACGCCGAACCAGCCGAGACGCTATGGTGTCAGCCTGCGTTACAATTTCTGATTGTTAAATGAGTCTCAATGGAACAACGAATGTGTCAGGATATAGTATTGGTGCATGGTTCGTGGCATGGTAGCTGGTGCTGGAAAAAGGTCATACCATTACTGCAAGCTGAAGGATATTCGCCCCTCGCCATAGACCTGCCGGCGCATGGAAAAAACAGATGTAATATTGTCAATATCAGTTTAGACAGCTATGTTGATAAGGTAATCGCTACAATTGATCAAATTGACAGGCCGGTTATCCTGGCTGGCCACAGCATGGCGGGAAGCGTAATTACGCAAACGGCCGAATATATCCCCGACAAAATCAATCGATTGATCTATCTCGCAGCGTTCCTACCGGAAAACGGTTTCTCTTTGTACGACTATGCCCTCCAGGATTCGGGCTCAGAGTTGACAGGTAATATCATCATTGACGAAGAAAATAATCTGTCATCACTCAATCCGGAGTGTATATCAGCGGCGTTCTACGGCCGGTGTTCCGATGCAGACATTGAATACGCCAAGGCGAACCTGGTGGACGAGCCATTAAAGCCCAGCAATACACCCGTAGTTACCACTGAACGATACGCATCAGTACCTAGATTCTACATCAAATGTTTACTGGATTGTGCCGTCACACCCTCATTGCAAACTAAAATGGTTAATGCGATGCCGTGTCGTGAAATCATTTCACTGAATACGGATCATTCACCTTTCTTCTCTGCCCCCCGGGAATTATCAGACAGCATACAGGCGCTTTGTAATTATCCGTTGTTATAGTCGCGGGCTGAAACTGGCATGATTCATAGAAAAACCTGAGGATGTCCACCCCTTCCCGGATCATGGGGACGGGTTTAAATCCGTCCCCGGCCTGCCTAATTCACTGAACTCGGGTTTGATTTCAGTTTCCGGGGTCCAGTCCGGACCGTAGAGACGTTTGTACCTTTCCGGCCGGTCCACTGAGCCCTTGGCGCCGCCGCCGCGCCACAGGTCATACTTTGCATCGGCATATTCCGCAAAGAATGCGGTGAGCCTGGCGTCAAGTTCAGTGACAACCTCCCGGTAGGCCGGGTCATCCACGATATTCCGGTTCTGTTCCGGATCTGCCTTCATATCAAACAATGCCGGTTTACCCGTTGAGCGCAGGCGCTTCCAGTAAGCAAAATTCCCGGTCCGAATGACCCTGGTCTCTTCCTGCTCGAAGAACACCGCTTCACGCCGCTTGCCGGTTTCACCTGCCAGCACATGCATGAAACTTTTCCCGGGACTGTTATCGAACCGCACGTCGCCCATGCCGAGATAATCCAGGATCGTAACCGGTATATCATACTGGCCGATCAGGTGGTCGCTGGTGTGTCCCGCCCGGATCACGTCCGGGTGCCTGATGATCAAAGGGACATTCATGGCCGTCTCATACATGCTGGACGGCGTCGTGACCACGGTATGCTGCCAAAGGCCGTGCTGGCCGTAAAAATTCCCCTGGTCGGAGGAAAAAATGACCAGGGTATTTTCTTCCAGCCCTGCTTCACGCAACGCGGCAAGTACCTTGCCCACACCGTCATCCACCAGGGTATTCTGGGAAGCGACATTGGCCATGGTCGCCGGGTCATTGTGCATGGCCAGTCCTTCACGCAGCTTGCCCCGCAGAAACGGGTTGGTGTCTTCGCTGAACAACTGCTGCACCAGGTTTTCATTATAGGCCGTGCGCGGAAAGGACTTGAACTCCCTGCCCTCGTAATCCCGGTAAAAACGGTTCCTGGCAGGCCCGTAGTTCGTGGGAGGATTGGTATAGGGCCCGTCGTAACTCAGTTGCAGGTAAAACGGCTCTTCGCCGGCGTAATCCTGCAGGTATTCAACTGCCTTTTCCGTGAAAAAATCAACGATGTGCCGGTCTTTTACCGGGTAGGTCCTGTCGTTGTCGATAATGGTGTTGTCCCAGAAATCAATCGTGTGGCCGTAGGGAAACGTGACCCAGTACTGGTAACCTATGGACGCTTTCCAGGGCTGTCCCAGGTGCCATTTTCCGATCATGGCGGTCCGGTAGCCGCGGTTTTTCAGCGTAAGCGGCAGCGTGCGGAACTCCGCCACGGCGGACCAGCTTTCCGGCCACTGATCCAGCAGTTCATCATCCAGCCAACTGTGTATGCCGTGTTGCGAGGGCATCAGTCCGGTCATCAGGGTTGCCCGGGTGGGCGAGCACATGCCGTTGACCGCGTAGGCGCGGGTGAACGTGATGCCCTCTGCGGCCAACCGGTCTATATTGGGTGTCCTGATATCGGGATTGCCGTAGGCGCCGAGCAGTGAAGCGGCCTGGTTGTCGGTGAGTATGAACAGAATATTTGGTCTTTGTTCGCCCGCACAGGCGAGGTCAGCCAACATGAACAATAAAAGAAAGCGATACAGGAGTGACGTTTTCATTATTATAAGGATTGTTTGTCCACTGGATTCCCGCCTGCGCGGGAATGACGATTCCCCATCCGGTGATATTATATTACAGACTACTAGTGTAATGTCAGGGAAATCGGATCGGCGCCCGGCGTCTCGAAATAACCCAGGAACCGCTTCAGGTCGTCCATGTTGCCCGTTAACCGTATATCGCCTTTAACCACGGCCTCCTCGATGGTGACAGCGCCTGACTGCACCTTGTCGAATACAGGTTTGGTCATGGTCAGGACCATGTCCATGCCGGTTTCAGGGTTTACATCAAACTGGCAGACGCCGCGCCGTATCGTCAACCCGTAGGATTCATTCAAATCCGGAAATTCGAACCCCAGCGACCTGTTGACGGACAGGGTCCGTTCCGCTTTCAGCCTGGTCGTCCAGCCGTTGATGCTCACATCGACGGGCATTTCCGCAAGTATATCGGGCGGCATGAATATGTTCGCCATTTTTTTCGCGGTCTCCAGCGTATCGAGCCTGCGCTCAAGCTCCAGCGCCGAGGTAAGGTACCAGTTGCGCCAGTTGATGTTCATACTGGCATAACCGAGTTGGCGGAACGCCGCAGCCTTGATTTGTCTTGCTTCCATGTTGTTGACATCAACCCGTACCAGGTAACTCGCAAGCTCCGCAGCCCACTGGTAGTCGTCCACTTCATAGGCGGCCAGGGCCGCATCGGTGACTTTATCAACACCTCCCATCAGTTCGATGAGACGCCCCGCTTTCACCTTTGCCGGCAGCGGGTCCAACGCCACGGGGTCGCCTTCGTACCAGCCCAGGTAACCCGCGTAGACCTGGCGCACCGCCTGCTTGACCGTGCCGTAATACTGTCTTAAATAAGGCGCGTATTCAAACAAATGGGGCGGAAGTTTTACCTGCTGCGCCAGTTCATCCGGGGTAAACCCCTTGTTCATATAACGGATTGTCTGATCATGGACATACTGGATGCCGTCGCGGGTCATACGCAACACTTCATCGACTTTGGCTTCTCCCTCAACAGGCCGGCCATGGGTCGGCACCAGGTAGGCTGCCTTCAGCCTGCGCAACTGGTCGATACTCCTCACCCAGGGCATGGGCTGGCGGAATTTCGTCCCCCTGAGCGTATACACGTTGGGAAAAGTAGGGCCTTGTATGACCTCGGTATCGATCAAAACCCTGGATTCGGGCAGGTATACGGCGAGTTCATCGGGCGCTTCGCTGGGGACATGGATAATCTCCAGGTCGACACCGGCAATGGTTACTTTCAGCACATCATCGACCAGCCTGGTCGGGGCAATGAACGATCCCGGCCTGCCCCCCGTGGGCAGGGGTCCGATGCCGCTGTTCATACCTTCAATGTCTTCACCTTCGAGAAAAAAGCCAAAGGTGTATCCGGTGCGCACGCCGAGTATAGGGCCAAGGAGCGCACTCTCGTCCACCAGGTGTTGCATGAGCGATCTGTGGGCGTAAATCTGCGTCTTCCCCGACTCCACCTGTTCAGCCGATACCAGTCCCTTGATTCCGTCAATATGGTCATGGTGGAAATGACTGTAAATCACCGCAACGATGGGTTTGTCCGTAATCCTGCGGAACTCCGCCAGCACCTCCCTGCTGGTTTCCGGGCTGAGACCGGCGTCAACCATGATGAGACCGTTATCGCCGACAATCATGACGATATTCGCTACATTCCAGCCGACCGCGCTGTACACGCGGTCCGTTACCTTGTAAACCTTCTTCGCAAAGTGTTCCGTATGCGCTTTCAATTCGGGGTCTATCGCCGGTTCCACTCGATCCATTGCGTCAGCCGGACTGTGCAGGCTGGTGAGAAGCGCCAACAGGACGCCGCCAGGTAATTTAATCATATGTGCCGGTAACTTGTTGAATAGTCAGGGAACCTCTGGTCAAGTTCCAGAAGTTGGTTAATATTACAACAAAATGCGCCGCCTGTTTCGTATCTATATCAAATCCATTACACTGAACCTGAAATGGACATTGCACGCAGAGAGTTTCTTCAGTTAACCGTTAACCTTGCGCTGGTGTCGCTGGGTGGGCACAGCGTTGCGGAGGACACTCCCGGCTGGCATGGCGGGAAGGTATTGTCGGATGTTGTCTATCAACTTTTCCCCCATGAGCGCTTGAGCAGGGACGTATACACGCAGGTGACGGAACAACTGAACGGCAGGATCAGTCAATCCGCTGAACTGGCGGCCATGATGGACAGCGCAATGGAAGTCCTGTCCGGTGATTCCCATGAAAACTGGTTTGCCTTGCCGGAAAGGGAGAAGATGCTGGCGCTTGAGAAAATTCAGCACACGCCTTTCTTTCAATTTGTCCTGAACGAAGCCCTCAGCGGGGTATACCGGCACCCGCTTACCTGGGAGTTGCTGGGCTACGAAGGTTCCTCCCTTGAGTTCGGCGGCTATATCGACCGGGGCTTCAACGATATCGACTGGTTGCCTGATTAGCCCGGATGAACAAATTCTCCCTGGACGACTCATCGGTGGTTGTGGTTGTCGGATCCGGCGCCGGCGGTGGAACAGTGTCCGATGTATTGTCAAACAACGGCATCAAGGTAGTCTGCCTGGAAGCCGGCAGGCGTCTTGACCTGACGGAAATCGTCACCGACGAAGCCGTGATGTTCGGCAAGATCACCTGGCTGGATGAAAGACAGGGCAGCGGGATTGCGCCGCCACCCTTCCCGGTATGGAATTGCAAGACGGTGGGCGGCACGACCATGCACTGGACCGCCACCGGCATCCGCTTGCAGGAACACGAGTTCAACGCTCAGAGCCGCTACGGCGCCGTCAAGGGCACAACCCTGGTTGACTGGCCGCTCAGTCTGGCTGAGCTTGAACCTTATTACTCGGCCGCCGAGGACCGGCTGGGCGTGACCGGCACGCACGGCATTGAACGGCTGCCGGAAAGCAACAACTACATGGTTTTCAAGGCCGGGGCAAAAAAATGCGGTTACAGGGAAATCAACACCGGCAACCTGGCGATTAATTCAAAACCCCGCGACGGCAGGGGTAGTTGCCTGCAACTGGGGTTCTGCACCAGCGGTTGCGCAACCGGCGCGAAATGGTCCACCCTGTACACGGATATTCCTGCCGCGGAACGTAGCGGCCACTTTGAACTACGACCCGAGTCCATGGCCGTCCGGGTCAACCACGACGGGAAAGGCAGGGTCACCGGGGTAGAATACCTGGACAACCACGGGCAAAAGCACTTCCAGTCTGCCAGGGCAGTCTGTATCGCCGGCAACACGGTGGAGACCACCCGGTTGCTGCTCAATTCCCGGTCCGAACGATTCCCCCAAGGGCTGGCCAACGACAGCGGCCAGGTCGGCAGAAACTACATGCGCCATGTCATGGCCTCCCTGGTCGGAGTCATGCCGGGACAGGTGAACCAGCACCGCGGCGCACACCAGGCGGGCATCATTTATGATGAGCGTTACCATGACGAGGGGCGCGGTTTCTTCGGCGGCCTGCTGTTCGAAACCGTGAGCTTCACGCCGGAATCCATGGCCAGGTTCCTCAGGCCGGGTAGCTGGGGCAGGTCCTATACTGAGCTGCTGGAACAATACGACCGGATGGCGGCGTTGCTGATCGTGGGCGAGGACCCCCCGGTGGAAACGAATTCAATCACCTTGCACCCCACGCGCAAGGACCAGTACGGCCTGCCGGTCCCGGTAGTCCATTATGAACATCACGACAATTCCCGCAAGCTGCTGCGCTACGGGCTGGACCGGGGGCGCAGGATATACGAAGCCCTGGGCGCGGAACAGGTGCTGGAACTGGTGGACGTATTCCCGGCCACCCATAACATGGGCACGGCGCGCATGGGGGATGACCCGGCCACAAGTGTCTGCAACCAGTGGGGACAGACCCATGAACTGGATAACCTGTTCATCAGCGACGGCAGCCTGTTCCCTACTTCAGGCTGCGCCAACCCGACCCTGACCATTATCGCGCTAGCGCTCCGGCAGGCGGAGTACCTGGCTTCGTTGATACGGTCGAATACGATCCAGGCATAACGCGCGGCCCTCCGTTCGTCATTCCCGTTCCCGGCGCCGCCTTTCAACGTCATCCAGCAGCCGGTCGCGCTCGCTGCCGACGGTATTCCCGCCGCGGTACTCCGTGCCGTCTTCCGTCACGATCAGCTTCCAGTCCATCTTGTGGCCGCCGTCCCGGGCCGGGTTCCCGGTAATCTCGATCATGTCGCCGGGTTGCAGCGTATCACTGTCCCACCCTCTCCTGCGCAGTATCGCCGAGGCATTCCCCTCAGCGAACCAGTGCTGGACCTCCCCGTCTGCGCCGGTGACATCGAAATAGATGCGGGCATGGGGATTGATCAGGCGGAACTTCGTCACCACGCCGGTAACGGTGATCAGTCGATCGACCAGGTAGTGCGACTCCGGGCTGTGATGCGCGTATGCCGGCGCGTAGAAAAGCACACCTGCAATCAGCGCCGCAGCCAATCGAATTTTCATAAACAGTTCCTCATGGATATTCGAATGTTTGGGGATATTTGGGGTCAGAGTAAAATTTTTGGATATTTGGGGTTTGAATATAAATCTCGACAATTTTACTCTGACCCCAGGTATCTCGTTAATACTCGCCTGTGATCGCCTCACAGACAAATTCCTCGAGTTCCCAGTCGGGCTCAGGCAAAAAACTTCTCTGGTTCTCATAAGGCCTGCGGAAATGCACCGGGTCGATGATCGCCAGTTCCAGGTCAAGCCTGCCGTTACCGGCATGATAGGTGTAGCGCTCGACAAAACGTGTGTCCGGGTCCGGCGCCAGCGCGCCGCTACCCGGAACGCCGATCACGTTCGGAATAACATGGCTCGTCTCGACCACCAGCGTGTTGCCCTCGTAATAGCCTGTCGAGTGGCCGAGCCGGGTGTGCGGGGCGTCAGGCGGTAGCGTCCGCCCATCCAGGTAAACCGTCCTGACCGCATTCCAGTATTCGTAACGGAAAACAACCTTGTCATCGAACTGCTCAATCTCCATGGGCACGGGCGCCGTGATCTGGTGGCGCAGGCTGTCGCCTTCGGGGGTGCAATCCAGGGCGGCGCCCTGGGCCGGGTCGTATTGCGCCTGTTTTTCCAGGCCGGCGGGGGTGAGCAGGTTGCTGTTCTGTTCCTGCTCATACTCGCGCATCTCGTAGAACAGTTCCTTCACGGTCCGATCATCATTCTCCGGGTCCTGCAACAGGGACTGCAGGTATTTGAACCCCATAAGAGAGCAGCCTGAGCGGGCGCAGGCAAGGTCTTCGATGCGCCAGCGTTCGTCATCGGGAGTCAACAGCGCATTGGACCAGACGCCGGAAATATCCGGCCGCCCGTCCGTCCCGGCATAAGAGGTGGCGCAACAGGCCATCAAAAGCAACAGTCCGGTAAACCGCTGAAGAGTGTACATGACCCCGAAGTATAGACGAAAACCTGCCGCAAATCCGTCACCTGCGCAGCAGTTCGCGCCAAATGCCGGGGTCAGAGTAAAATCGTTACCATCGCAGCAGATGGCGGGATCGGGGAGATTTTACTCTGACCCCACCTGTCTGACGGAAGTTAAAGGATATAATACGGAGAACCATGAACAGGAACATCGTCCTCGCGCTGGTCGTCTCGGCAAGCGTCATTACCCTTATGTCCACGGACCTGTACGCGCCCAGCCTGGCCCATCTGCCGGAACTGCTGGGCACGAGTCCGGGGCTGGTCCAGCTCACGGTGAGCCTCAACCTGCTGGCCTACGGCCTGGCCACCCTCATCCACGGTCCGCTCTCGGAACGGTTCGGCAGGAGGCCCGTGCTGCTCTGGGGCATGGTCGGTTTTACCCTCGCCAGTTTCCTGTGCGCCATTGCCGCCGACATCGGCCAACTGCTGGTTGCACGGGTACTCCAGGGCATCGCGGCCGCGGTGGAAGGCGTCGTGGTGCTTGCCATCATCCGGGACCTGTTTACCGAGAAGGAACAGGTGCGCGCGGTGGCTGTCTACGGCGTGGCTACCGCGTTTGCGCCCGCGTTCGCCCCCCTGCTGGGCGGCTATATCCACGTATTGTTCGGCTGGAGAATGAATTTCCACCTGCTTACGGTGCTGGCCCTGGCGGTCACCGCGCTGATAACCCTGTTCCTGAAGGAATCGGGCAGAAAGGATCATGACGCACTGGTCCTGAAGGAAATATACGCCGATTATTTCGGCCTGCTCAGCAACAGGTCATTCCTGCTTTACATCACTATCGGCGGGTGCAGCCTGGGCTGCATCTTTGTCTTCATTACCGCAGGCCCTTTCATCCTCATCAACAACCATGGCGTGGCGACCGAACATTTCGGTTACTACTACGCGGTGATCGTGATTGCCTATATTATCGGCAGCCTGCTGGCGGCGCGCATGAGCGGGCGCCACGGCGCCAGGGAGATACTGCGGGCCGGGGTAATCTGCGCGGTGTGCGGCTCCCTGTTGTTGCTTGCCATACTGGCTTCGGGTTGGGAGACGCCGGTCACCCTGACCCTGGCCGTAGCGGTCCTCCTGTTCGCGGAAGGTCCGATATTCGCCGTGGTGCCTACCCTGGCCATGAATACGACCGATAAAAGAACCGGGTCCGCAGCAGCCGTGATCATTTCCGCCGAAATGGCTATCGGTTCACTGGCGGCGCTGGCGGTAAGCTGGACCCATGACGGCACCTCCTTGCCCATGATACTGATCATGGTGGCGCTGGTCGTGATCGTCGTACTGGCCTACCTGCGCACCGGAAAACAACCGGCGCAGTGATTTTTTGGGGTCAGACCGGCATCAGCCCCATGTCGAATGTCAGGTGGCTGAAGGGTACCGAAATATTGTAGCGGGCAGCCAGGCCGGCATCGTCGGATGTTTCATAATGGCCTATCAGCGAACTCTTGGTGGCGAATACCGCATCCGAATCGAGGTACTCGTCTCCCTCTGAAAATACGTGGGTCGTCAACGGTTCGTAGCCGTCCGCAGAGACTATGAAATGGATATGTGCGGGACGCATGGCGTGACGGCCGCTGGCCCGGAGCAATTCGCCGACTGTCCCGTCCGTCGGTACGGAATAGGACAAGGGTTTTTCCGTAACGAACGCATAGCTGCCCTCTGTATCAGTGGTGAAAATACCGCGCATGTTATCTTCCGGCATTGACGGGTCCTGTACATCGTAGAAACCATTTGCTGCGGTCTGCCAGACGTCCAGCCTGGCGCCGGCTATCGGGTTGCCGTCCGGGTCCACCACCTTGCCCTGCACCAGTGCGACTTGATCGGCATATTGCTGCTTGATGATGCTGGCGCCGGTTTCATATTCCGGCGAGCCTGATACATAGAAAGGCCCCAATACCGTCGACTCCGTCCCCTTGCCCGACTTGGGATGGTTGATCGCGTCCACCAGCATGGATACGCCCAGCACGTCCGACAACAGGATGAATTCCTGGCGTTTGTCGTCACACATCTGTCCGGTCCTGGTTAAAAACATGATGGCCTTGAACCATTCCTCTTCCGTCAACTCCATGTCCTTGACGAAGGCGTGGAGGTGTTTGAGCAACGACGTGATGATCTGCCTGAACCTGGGATCTTCTGTCTTGGAGCCGTATTCCTCCAGGACGATTTCCGTTAAATTGTCGATTGTAAAATCACGCATGTTCTACCCCCTGGTGTAATAATCACATGTTAATTCAGCGCCCTTTCGCGCGCAATGCCTGCACGGTGAAATCCGTCTCCTTGAATGGTTTTTCCGGCAATATCGCCTTGAACTGCAGGGTAGTGCAGTGCATGGCCTGGATATCGACCATGGTGACTGCGTCGATGACGGGCACGCCCATGCCCCGGTTGGAGGGATGATGCGTGTCCGGGTGGGAGTAAGCGCCCATGGCGACTTTCCACAGGTTGCCGGGCCTGTCGAAGATGTGCCCATAGACCGGCAGCATGGTCTGGGCGTCCAGGTAATAGCGCCGCTTGGACAGGGGATGTTGCTTCCAGTACGGCTCGGCCTCCAGGATATACGCCTTGCGCACGTGCCAGGTGACGTTCGGGAAACAATTGCCCTTGCCGTGGAAACCGATGAACCTGAAACCATCAAGCTGCTGCCCCACTTCTTCCAGCGGCTGTTCGTCATGATGGAAGAACGGCAGCAGTACCCGGGTAACTCCCTTGTAAGTCCATTTCTGGTCCATGATACGGCCGTTGTAACCCAGGAAGTCCTCGATCATGATGTCGCTGCCCAGGAACGCGTCCGTGGTCTGTCCGGACGCCAGGCGCCGTACGCGCCGGTGGCCGGAAAGGTACAGCCAGACCTGTTCCGGCTTAGTATCGTCTTCCAGCCGCTGCACCAGAAGTTGCGTCCCGCGCAGGTCGGGCGGCGCCAGCACCTTCAGGTACAGGCCATGGTATATCTCTGACGGATTCTTCGGCATCGACGGGACCGGTTCCTGCACATGCCTGTGCATGAACTTCAGCGAACTGGCATAGAAGGACAACTCCCTCTCGATTTTGTCATGCCGTATATTCCTGTACTGCCAGTAGAAGCTCGCCACCTCGCCGCTGTCGTAAGTATAGGTATAGCGCAGGTTCCAGGCCAGCTTGTCCCCTGCCCGCGGATCATCGAGTTGCGGTTCCCTGGGGAACGGCCGTCCCGCCACGTAATTGTGGATTATCCCCGGCTCGTCCCCGAGTTCGGTTTGATCCAGGTAGCGCCTCGTTGCCTCAATATAGGCAGGATGCGTGGACATGGAGATGGCCTCATTGGTAGTGATGGTCAAAAACTCATCGCTGATCAGGTCCACGAGTTTGGGCGCGAGGATATGGCTGAATGACTGGACGTTATCTTTCGTGATCACCGTGCCTGGCGCGGGGTTGAGCGAGGCAATCTGCTCATGGTCGAAGGCGAAGGACTCCTCCACCACGTCCGCCCGTATCGTAGCGGAACCGGCCAGGAGGCATAACGACAAAGCGAGGAACAGGGGCCGCGATGTCATGATTATCCGCAGATGACGCAGATGAACGCAGATAAAATTATTCATGCGGATAAATCAATCTGCAGGTTTCTTCATGAACAGGTTGACGTCATGGGGATTGACCAGGTCGCCCACGGTCCAGCCGTTGACGTCGTATTCATCCATGCACTGCTGGGCGAAGTCCTTGAGTTGTTTATCCAGGCCGGAACCCTGGGCATTCCATAGCGCCTCGATGCGAATGTTTTCATTATTGCCGGAGTAGTTCCGCTCATACAGTTCATGGCGTCCGCCGAATTCCGTACCTATGGCATCCCACAACAGGCGCATGGTCTTGACCCGGTCCTCCGCATCATGGCCGTAAGAGCCGCGCAGGTATTTGTCCAGGTAACCTTTCAATTCCGGCACGCTGAAATCCGTGGCGTGGGAATTCAGGTAAATCAGGCCGCTGGCGACCATGTTCTCGATCAATTCCTTGGCGCGGGGATAAGCCATGGTCATCAGCACCCGGTATACGTGCCCGGCATGGCCGTTCGGCACTTTCGCTCCCTTGAAGTCGTCGGGCATACCGCACATGGCGTCCGACAAGGCCCAGAACAGGTGGCGCCAGACGATCATTTCACCGATGGCTACCTGCACGCCGCGAAAGTCCTTGGCGCCGGTGATCTCCAGGGCTTTCATGAACAACCCGGTGATGAAATCAAACTTCACCGCAAGCCTGGTGCAACCGTGAAAGGCGAAGGTATAGGCCCAGCCGGAGGTGCCCAGGAATGTGCTGGCCGCGTCCAGGTCCTCGTAAATAAAAATGTCTTCCCAGCGCATCAGGGCATTGTCCAGGACCAGGATGGCGTCGTTCTCATCAAGACGGCTGGATAACGGGTTGTCAAACGGGCTGCCCATCACCTCCGCAGTGTATGCGTAGGAGGGCCGGCAAATCAGCTTTACCCCGGGAGTGTTCATGCTCAGCATGCCGGAAAGGGCAAAGCGCTTGTCTTTTATGGGTATGGGTCCGTACTGCCCGAGGAAATTGTAGTGTGTCAAAGCTGACCCGGTGGCTACCACCTTGGCGCCTGAAATTATGATGCCCTCGTCCGTTTCCCCGACACAGTGCATATACACGTCCTCTATCTCTTCATGGGGTTTGTTGCGGTCCACCGGGGGATTGACCAGGGCATGGTTCAGGAAAGGCACGCGCTCCTGGGCATTCTTGTACCAGTTCAGGGCATTACCGGCGTAATCGCCGAAATATTCCGGGTTGAATCCCAGGGTCAGCATCAGGCTGGCCTTGTAGTCAGGAGTACGCCCCATCCAGCCATAGGTCAGGCGGGCCCACTGGGCGATCGCCTCGCGTTGCGCAATCACGTCCTCGCGGGTTTTCGCCACTTTAAAATAGGGATGCGTAAAGCCGCCGTTACCGGTATCCGTATCGGTGCGCAGGTGCGGGTACTTCTCATTATTATGCAGCGCGTCGTAAAGGCGGGCCATCATCCTGGCGGGATTGCGAAAGGCAGGGTGTTCCGTCACGTCCGGGACCCGCTCCCCGTAGATCCACACTTCCCGGTCGTCCTTCAGGTCCTCAAGAAATTCCGCGCCGGTATACGGACGAACATTGTTTTCCAGAACCTCTTTCTCGGGTATGGCACTCATATCAATCGCTCTCTTGGACGGAATATTGTTATCCGCAGATGACGCAGATGAGCGCAGATAAAATAATTCATATTGTTAGATTTTGTTTATTCTTATATTGAGTCGGTGGCACGATTATCTGTATGGTCACGAAATCAAGGAAAAAAATAAATATTAATCTGCGCTAATCTGCGTCATCTGCGGATAAATCACTCCAACCGGGCCTTGTATTCTTCCGGGCTTTCCGCGGTTTTGTATTTTTGCACCGCGATCTTCCGGTGCAGGATGACCGGTTGTTCCGCAACCGGCGGGGATGCTATTTCTGCCGGGTAACAGCCCATGCTCTGTTTCTCCGGGTCCATGTTGGTGCGTTTTGAAAACTGGCGCCGGTTGGTCCGCTCGGCAGGTATGATGTTGCCTTCCGCATCGGAATCGAGGTCCCACCACCACTTCTTTACCGGGTTGATCAAACCGTTGCCTACCGCATCATCCAGCCTGGCGATCCACCCGCGGGTGAACGGCAGGTTCATGGCTGCCCACAGGAACGGCCTCTCGGACAGTACCCCTTCGATATTCCAGGGGCAGGTCTTCATGCAGCGGCCGCACAGGGCGCCTGCGGCGTTGGTGATGCGATAGCGGGCGCATTTCTCCACGTCCGGCTTCCACATTTCGTAGCCGTTGAACATGATCTTGTCGCCGTAGGGGATCGCCTGGCACGGGCATTCCCTGGCGCACTTGGTGCATTTCTCACAAAAGTCCTGCAGGCCGAAGTCTATGGGTTTATCGGGCAACAACGGCAGGTTGGTCGTGATGATGCCGGACTTGAAGCGCGGACCCACGTAGGGATTCAGCACCAGTTCACCGATGCGGCTCAGTTCGCCCAGGCCCGCTTCCAGGATAATCGGGATATGCAGGACGTCCTGGTCCATCACGCTGTGGCCCCGGGCCGAATAGCCCAGGGAACGGATATGGGCGCCGACAACGCCGCCGATGAGCTGGGCGCGCAGGTAGGCGCGCATGCTCTGCGCGCCGCTGATCCAGTCATCCCCGCTGGCGCCTTCCATGGTCTCGTAACCCTGGTCCACCAGGATGGCGATCCCGTACTTGTGGTACGGCTTTATCTCCGAACCGTCCGTATCGTGGGAATACCAGGCATATTCGGGCAACTCGCAGATGCCCACCATGTCCGCGCCCATGTAGTACAGGGCCGCCTTCACCGCCTCGGCATTTTTCTTCGGGTCGTCCGTCCCGGGCGCGATGTCATCCGCTTCCCTGCCGTACTGCAGCGGCACCATGGCGCCCAGGGGCGGTATCATGGCATGGCCGTAGGGCGACTTGGTGATCATGCGGAAATTGTGCAGTTCCTGCTGCGCCTTGTCGCCCAGGTCGCCCAGGGCAGCCCGGATGAACATGTCGTGGCGTTTCGGAATACGCGGAACGTTCTGCTCGTCGATGAGAGTCGTGGTGGTCTCCTGCGGTTTCAGTTTTTCCATTGGATAAGGGCCCAGGCGAAACGGCCTGTTTTTGAACAGCCTGCCCTTGTAGCCCGGCCGCGCGCCGCCTACTCCCAGCCACCAGCCCGGGCCATGGGACTTCAGGGATTCCATAACCCCCCGTTCTGCCAACGGTGCGTCGGCTGCAAGCTCCATGGTCGTCGAAACCACGGCCATACCGAATTGGTCCCCCAGGTAGGGGTTGGTGACCGCACTGCTGCCGTTTTTGCCCGTAACCTCACCCAGACCGCTGCAAAGCAGCAGGTAATCCAGGTCAAGGTCGCTTGCGGTCGCCGTGTGCAATGTCGCTTCATATCCCAGGAAACGGATGTAGTTCACCATGACTGCCGCCGCTTCGGCGACCCTGACGGCTGCCCGCTGCGCCTGGGTGCCGGCCAGCCAGGTTTCGCTCTCAACATCGGGATCCGGTTCCCTGGTGTACTCGACCAGTAACACCAGGGCATGGTCGTGCTTGAACTCCTTTTTCGCATCCTCCAGGGAACGCTGCCAGGCCTCCTGGCCTTCCCGCACGGAAGTCTCGGCCATTACATTGGTCGCCGAACCGGCCTGGTATTCCTTTTCCTGTGCCTGGGCCAGGGATTCGTTCACGACAGGTTCAGCCAGTATGGCCTGTTCGGGAATGGCGCAGGTTGCCGCCATGCTGACGTCGAGGTTGTAACAACCGGCTTTCAGGTGATTGGCGCGCTCCACCGGGTCTGACGGAACAGGCGCCTGTCTGGGCGCCGGGTCTCCCAGGCGCATGCGGTCGAACAGGTCTGTATATTCGCGGAACGCGCCGGCCATGGAGCCGGGGTTATCCGGAGCAGCCGTTTTCCGCTTCTGAAGTTTCCCGGCGGGTGGATTTTCAGGTATTGAATTGTTGCGGGCCAGCCGTTCCAGGGGGAATGGGCCCATGTGCATGGCGCGGTTTTTGTGGGAGAAGAGTCGCATGGTCAGGGGCGTTATTTCTTCAATCCAAGTTCACTTAAATAGTCATGGACGAAATCCATGCGGTCGTTGCCCCAGAAGATCTGGTCGTCAATGACGAATGTCGGTACGCCGATGACGCCGGACTCCTGTGCCTCCAGCCAGTTGTCTTCGAGAATTTTCTGCCTGGCCGGGTCGTTCAGTGACGCGCTGAACTCATCGGGGTCCAGACCGATCTGCCGGGCGATGTCCACCAGCGTTTCGGTCTGGCCGATATCCACGCCCTCCCCCCACTCGGTATCCATCACCCGTGCGACATATTCCCGCAGGCAACCCTTTTCCAACGCCAGCAGCGATCCGACCCCGGCCGGAGTCGGGTCGGTGGTAATGGGCGGCGGGATGCAGGGGATATTCATGCGCTTCGCCCAGCGGGCCACGTCCTGCCGGGTCAGGGGAATTTTGACCTTGGCCCGTTCGGGGGCCGACCGGCCGTTCCACCCGGCCAGGGGTTTCCAGACAAAATTTACATGGTAGTCATCCACCAGGCTGAACATCGTCTTGCTGGCGAGATAACAATAGGGACTGCGGAAATTGAAGAAAAACTTTAAATCAACTTTATTCACTGTCAATCGAGTCGTGCTACGTCATGCCGGGCTTGACCCGGCATCCAGTATGATACTGTGTCGCCCGGAGGGCGACTCTGTGTCTGACTGGATTCCGGCCTTCGCCGGAATGACGGAGGGGGTCGCCCACCCCCTCCTCGTCATGCCGGACTTGTTCCGGCATCCAGTGGAACACTGGGTCGCCCACCGGGCGACTCCTTGCTATCTGCCGCTCTTGCGCAGGTTCTGCACCGTAAACATCTGCGGCGGGTTCAGGGTCGGGTCAAGCTGGCCCTTGAACTGGCCGGTGGTGCAGTGCTGGGCCTGCACGTCGTACATCATGAAGCAATTATCGATGGCGACGCCGGAGCCCTTGTTCCCGGGCAAGTGCCGGTCCGGGTAGGCCTGGCAGATGGAAAAGGATTTCCACAGGTCGCCCTTGCGGTCGAACTCCGCCTGGCGCGGAATGGTGTACGTCTGCGCATCGATATACATCACGCGCCGGCTCAACGGGTGGTTCGGGTCCTTCGGCGTGCCGTGCAGTTCATAGACCTTGCGCAGTTCCCAGGTGGTCTTGGGGAAACATCCATCCACGTCAACGAACTGGTAACCATCGGGTTCCGGCGGCATGTCGGTAGCCAGCTCCAGTTCGTCATGGTTATGGAACGGCAGGAAACCGTTCTTGGTGCCGATATACTCCCAGTTGTAGTCGGACACGCGGTTGTTGTAGCCTTCAAAGTCCTCGATCATGATATCCGTGCCCAGGAATGAATCCGTCGTCTGTCCCGTGGCCAGGCGGCGCACACGCCGCTGGAAACCCAGGTACAACCAGGCGTCATCACGTTTCAGGTCGTTCTTGTAGCGGTGGATCAGGAGTTGGGTATTGGCGATATCGAACGGTTCTCTCGCCAGTACATAAACGGACCGGAACAACTCGGCCGGGTTGTCTTCGAACTCCGGAACCGGGTCCTGGTTGACGCGGTGTTTCCAGTTAAGGAAATGGAAGCTCCACTTGATGGTGCGTTCCAGTTTGCCGGTTTTGGCATTCCTGAACTTCCAGTAAAACGGAGAGATTGCCGCATTGTCGCCCCAGTTATAGCCGTACTGGTAATTCCAGGCCATCTTCAAGCCGGCCCGGGGATCATTGGGGTCGGGTTCGGCAGGAAAAGCGCGCCCGGCAACAAAATTATCCACCAGGCCGTCAGCGCTGAGGCCGGGCGGGCTGTTTACGGCTTCCATCGTCGCCTTGATATAGTTCGGGTGCAGTTCCAGGGATTCCGTCACCTTGGTCTGCAGCGTCGTCTCGCCGTTTATGATGTGGTCGTACAAGGCAGGATCGAGTATATCCTTGAACTGCTCCACGTTGCCCTGGTCGATCACCATGCCGGGAGTGTAACCGGGAAACTCCGGCGTCCAGTTTTCATAAGGATAAAATGAATTTCTTACATCTTCTTCGGTGAAATCTGCCGAAGCCGCCAGACTCAGGGCGAACAACGGCAGAACAGCGAGATATTTGGCATACTTAATCATGGTTATTTAGCCTCCTTCCTGTATGGATTCTTAGAAGCGGTAGCGTATCAGTACCTGGAATTCGTCCTCGTGCTGCGCCATGCCGAGGGGGCCGGAATAGAAGCGGCCCAGCGGTTCATAGCCCCTGTGACTTCCACAACTGGATTCTATGACATAGGGCGTGGTGCAACCCGGCGCGTTGGTAAAGGGCGGATATGCGTTGGAGGTACGGCCGTCATCAGCCATACGGGGACCGGTGCCCAGCTTGATATTGGCGCCGACGATCAGGCGCAGGTGATCGCTGATCAGGTAGTCCAGCCCCGGCCCGAGCACGGTGGCGTTGGCCCTGAAGTCATGGCCTATGATCAGGCGCGGCAGAATGCGATCCTGGCGATAAAAACCCTGGATCAGCAAGGTGCCGAGAAAATCGCTCTTCCGGATCTGGTTACCTATCTGCCGCCCGCTTATCGGATGAGTGATTGATTCATGGTCAAGCAGGTGCTGGCCGAAAATCTGTCCCGACAACAGGAAGGTGCGCCTCGGGTTCAGCCATTTGAAATAGGTAGGCCGGTCCCAGCCGATGACCCAGCGGACTACGTCGGACTCGGAAAACAGGCGTTCTCTCGCAGTATTCGGGAATTCCTCACCGCTGGTATGGGCTACCTCCACCCGGAACGCGGACTTGAGCGGGTCGATGTAGAAGTCGCCGGACGCGCCTACCAGGGTAACCCGCGGGAAGTGTATATCAAATGCCGGCACATATTGCCGCACCCGGTAATGACCCGGCGTATCGGTAGGATCAATCGGGTTAAAGCCCAACGGACAGGCGCCAAATGCCGGACTCCACAGACCCGGTGATGGTGTGGTCGGCGGACAGAATTGCGGGGGGATGAGGTTGCCCAGGAACGGGTTGACCCCGGGGATCCCCGATCTCAACGAGGGAAGTTGCGAATAGAACGTCATGGCGTTAAGGGAGAAGCCCACGCTCCTGAACACGCCTTCCAGCCGCACGCCGCCCTGGTCGAAGTCCCAGCCCGGCATGTGGACATCCCGGATGCCGACAACGTGGCGCGGGAAGTCCGTCGCCAGGTTCCCGTCCGGGGCAAGACCGCCGGCAAAGTTGTTGATGGTGCAACCGTTGTCCCAGCAGTTCTTCAGCGCCCGGAACAGGTCGCCGGCCAGCAGGATATTGTAGGGCTGACCGCCCTGTCCCAGTGTGTTCGGACGGAATTTCTCGAAGTTCCAGATCACCTGGAAGTTCAGGTCGTCGAAAGCGCCCACCGCGCCGGCGCGGTACTCGGCGGAGAATATCCCCACGGGAATACGGCTGTCCTCGAACTCCTCGTAGATGCTCTGGATGGAGAAGTCGATGGGGTTAACCTGGTCCAGTACCCGGAACAGGTCGGTGCGGCCCCAGACCACCTGCTGGCGGCCGATACGGAAGTTGATCTCATCGCCGTTGTTGACCGGCATGGTGGCGTCAATGTAAATCTCCCGCAACCAGCCGTGGTCGTCGGTGAACTCGGGGTAGCGCAGGTCGTCCAGGGTCGCGTCCATGTAACCGGGGATGCAGCCGCGGGAATCCACGTTGCAGGGCCGGACGGGAGTAAAGAATTCCAGGCCGCCGCCGAACTGGCCGTTATTGTTGGTAGCGGCAAGTTCGCTGCCTACCCGTTTAAGTCCCTCATTGGGATTGGCCGCCAGGTCGAAACCGAACCCGCCGCCCCCGGGCAACGCCGGCACTCCGGCACTGACCGGTGAGGCGCCCCAGGGAGCATCCACGGTGGTGCCGCCCAGTGCGTAGGTAACGTTGACCACGTGCGGCACGTCATCCGGGCCTATGGCGATGGGCAGATAGACACCGGAACCGGAACTTGTCGTCGAGACCGGACCTCCCGCGCGCTTGCCGAAGGTATCATCGTTCAGGTCATACACACCATCGTAGGTGGCCCGCAGGGTCCCGTGAAAGGATATCTCGGAAAACAGTCCCGTGGGCTTGAAAATCTTGGACCATTCGACCTGGCCGCGTACACGTTCCTTGGTAATGCCGTAATCATCGCGGTGGTGATAGGTATTATCGAGAAAGCCATGTATCTCCAGGGTGCCGTCCCTGGAATTCCATGCTGATACCGACAACGGCGCCATGGCAATAGCGCCTGCGATTGCACTCGACAACAGGGTGAGAGAGAACCTTCGGATATTCATCATATATCCCCCTACGCTAAGTGGATTTGATTAGTTTGATTTTCAAAATATCGATATTTTTTCATTATAGCCTCTTTATTCGTCAATACCATCAATATTTGCTCAGACCAGGTCTTCAATCTCGTCGATTGTCGATCCCGCGCCTTTTTCCCAGCGTTCCTCGCCCGCCTTCATGATGAATTTCGGCTTGAAGATGTTCACCCAGGCCGGCACCAGGAACATGGCGGAGGCCATGTTCATCACCAGCATGATGATCAGCAGCCGCGCCGCGTCCGCCTGGAAACGCAACTCGGAAATAAATACCCACATGATGATGCCGCCCACCAGGGTGGTGGCGGTCAGGGCGATGGCGACGCCGGTGGTGCTCACCGCGCGCCGGATGGCGTCCTGCACGTCGTCGGCCACGTGCATCTCCTCCTTGATGCGGTCCATCATGTAGATCGCGTAGTCCACCCCGAGACCGATGCCCACGGCGATCATGGGCACGGTATTGACGTTCAGCCCCATGTTCAGCAGCCCCATGCAGGCGTATGTCAGGGTGGTGGCGAAGGTCATGGACACCAGCATCATGAAGCCGGAATGGAACGAGCCGTAAAACCACAGGGTAAAGGCCAGGATCAGGATCAGCACCGCGGGCACCACGATGACGTTGGTCTCATAGGCCTCTTCGTTGATGGCCGCGGTGACGCCGACGGGACCGCCGGCCAGGTCGATATGCAGGCCCTCAACCTGGCTGCCGGTTGTGTCTATCCATTCCTTGGCCATGTGGATGGCGCGCCGTATGGTTTCCCCGGTGTGGTCCTTGTAATAGAACACCATGTTGGCGAGCCGGTCGTCGGTGTCGATATATTCCTGCAACGCGCCCTGGGTCGGCGCCGACATCATGAACATGAACAGCAACCCGCCGATGTTCTGGTCGATGGAGGGGATCACCGACCAGCGCGGGTCGTTGTTGCGGGTCATCTGGTTCACCTGGGTCAGCAGGTTGTTCACCCCTTTCACCCCGCCCAGCTTCGGGTCCAGCATCATGTGGTTCTGGAAATCGGTCAGGGCCTTCATGATCTCCGGTTTCTTCAACCCGCCGTTCTCGTCGGCGCGGGCGATGATGAACAGTTCCTCGGCGCCCGGGAAGCGATCGTTGATGGCAGTCGAAGAGATATTGAAATCATGGTCGTGGTAGAGCAGCGGCGAGCCCGGCTCCGGTTCGCCGATCTGGACCCAGGAACTGAAATACGTGGCGCAAAGAGCGATTACCAGGCAAGTGATCAACACCGCCTTCGAACGCCCGCTGGTGCCGACGACCTGGGCGAATTTCGGAAAGATCGCGCGCGCCAGCGTGTGCTTGACGGCCACGTCCTTCGGCCTGGGCAGTTCCGCCAGCAGCATGGGAATTACAATCAGCACCGTGACCACCATGCACACCGCCCAGAACGATGCGTAAACGGCCATCTTGTCGTTGATCGGCACCGAGCCCAGCCCGATCAGGTACAGCGCGGAGGCGTCCGCGACGATGGCCAGCGCGCCGGGCCTGAACAGGGCATTGAAGGTATTCCGGGCCGCCGGCACCTTCTCGCCGGTGCGGGATAATTCAAGAAAATAGCGTTCCATCTTCTGGATGCCGTGGGACATGGCCCGCGCCGAGATGAGGAACGGCACCACCAGCATCAACGGATCCAGGTTGTAACCGAAGACCCCCATGAAACCCACGCCCCAGATGCTGGTCAGGATCATGCCCAGCAACGGCAGCAGGATGCCGTACAGGCGGCGCGAGTAGAAGACCAGGATACCCAGGACGATCAGTATGGTATAGAAGAAGATGAGCAGGATATCCCCGCTGTAGGAATCCACCCAGCCCACCAGCACGGGATGGCCGGTGGCATGGATGTGCACGCCGGGCGCGGCCTCCTCGGCCCGGATCGCCTGGATTTCCTCAAACACCTTGCCGTAATCGAGCTGGCCTTCATTCAGGGTGCCCTTGATCAGGGCCGACTTCATGTCCGGCGAGACCAGCAGGCCGTATACGTTGGTGCTCGCCAGCACGTCGCCCTGGATTTTCGCCAGTTGTTCTTCCGTGTATTCATCATGGTGCGGGTCGTAATAGTTCTGCGAGCGTATCGTCCCGTCCGGGGTCAGGAAGATCTTCCTGGTGTTGCGGTGGGTCAGGCTGCTCACCAGGTTATGGTTGATGTTGGAGACGCTGTCCAGTTTCTGGGTGATGCGGTGAACCCGGTCCAGGGAATCGTTCGTGAAGATCGTGCCCTCCTCCACTTCCATCGCCATGACGATGATATTGGCCCCGCCGAAGGTATCGCGAATACTGTTATGCAGTTGTATGTACGGGTGCTCCTGGGGCAACAGGTCGGCAAAGTCCGACAGCATGCGCACCGCGGGGATGTT
Source organism: Gammaproteobacteria bacterium (assembly GCA_965220815.1). Classification (GTDB taxonomy): domain Bacteria; phylum Pseudomonadota; class Gammaproteobacteria; order Eutrophobiales; family Eutrophobiaceae; genus JAAXHV01. Next base: position 2,426,791 of record OZ244846.1, on the reverse strand, counting down.
CCAGGCAAACATGGCGGTAACCAGGAAAATAACCGCCAGTACGAACTTCCTGTTGTTGAACAGGAAATTGCCGAATACCGGGAAGATCTGGCTGGTATCTATTTTTTTCATGTGGTATCGCCCGCCAGTTCCCCAAGGGGAAATATCTGCAGTACGCCGGCGGGTCCGCTCACGATCAAGCGGTGTTCGGACAACGGTTCGATTCCGCGCAGGTACTGGCGGAACGGCCGGCCGTGGTCGACCGGTATCCACCCGTTTCCGTCATAGCGGAAGATGGAGCCTTCTCCACCGGTGACGAACAACTGCCCGTTGGATTTCGCCAGGGTATACAATGTCACCAGGGTGCCGGTAGATTGTGTCTCCCAGGTCTCCCCCCCGTCGTCCGTAGCCAGGACCACGCCGCCCAGACCGGCGATCCATCCCCTGTTCAAATCTTCAAAATACATGCTCTGGGGATAGAACTCATCGGGCATCGGGGGCATGAATTCCCAGTTTGCGCCGGCATCGGCGGTTTTCAGCAGGGAACCGAATTCACCGGCGATATAGGCGGTCCGGTTATCGAAAAACTGGATGTCGGTAAAAATAATATCTTCGTCAAGGGAGGTCAGGTCCCAGCTCGCGCCGCCATCCCGGCTGATCGAGATGGTTGAGAAACTGCCTACCACCCACAGGTTGCCGGACGGATCACACTGGATGGCCTGGGGCGCTTCCTCGGTGGGGAGTTTACTCAGGCGCCAGGTCAGGCCGCTGTCTTCGGACAGCCACACCTCGCCTTCAAAGGCCAGCGCGGCAAACAGGCCGCCGGCGCAACTGGTGATGTCCAGGAACGAAGGCCAGGAAGGAATTTGCTGGCGCTGCCAGGTCGCTCCGTCGTCCTGTGACGACAGGATGACCCCGCTGGACCCGACCGTCACGATGTTCTGCTGAAAAGCGCTGACCGCCTGGAAATTATCGGTCCTGCGGATGGGGGACTGCAGGGCTTTCTCCACCTCATCCAGCACCAGCGGAGATTCGCAGCCCGACGCCAGCAGGACGGCAACGGCCAGCAGGCATCCGCAAATCAGGTTTTTGATGTTGTTATTGTTCAATGTCTCCCCTCAGTTCCTTCAAATCATCCGGAAACTTACTTTCCCCAGGTCCTGGTAACGTACATTAATCGTATCGCCCTTGCCCACCGCGACCGCCGCGGTAATTCCCCCGGTCATGATGAACGTCCCGGCGGGGATCACCTCGCCGCGGGGCGCCAGCATGTTCGCCAGCATGGCCACGCTGGCCGCCGGGTGCCCCAGCACCGCCGCGCCGGCGCCGGTTTCAACGATTTCACCGTTCTTCTCCAGCACCACGCCCAGGGCCGGCAGGTCCAGGTCGCGCACATCCCGCAACACACTGCCGCACACAAAGCCGGCGGCGGAGGTATTATCTGCAATCACGCTCTTCAGGTCAAAGCGAAAGTTTTCATAACGGGAATCAATGATTTCCACCGCCGCCGTCACAAAATCCACCGCCGTCAATACCTGGCCGATATTGCAGCCCGGTCCCGACAGTTCGGCCCGGGTCATCACGGCTACTTCCGCTTCCACCCGCGGGTGGATGAATGCGCCGCTGTCAATGTCCGCGCCGTCGCCATAACTGCCCGAGGCGGGCAAAAACCCGTACACCGGCTCCGTTACCCCCATCTGGCGCATCTTGGCCTGGGAGGTCAGGCCCATCTTCAGGCCTGCAGTCCCGGCGCCCCGTTCCTCCTTGCGCCGGCGGATCTCGTACTGGATCGCGTATGCGTCCTCCCAGTCCAGTTCCGGGTAGTCATCGGTGATCTTGGTCACCGGTTGCCTGTTCAGCTCGGCATTCTCCAGGTGCTCCGCCAACTGCCTGATGGCTGTCTGATCCAGGGTCATTGCGCCACTTTGATTTCCCGGCGCGCCCGCGCCATATTCAGGGCAACGTCCTCGATCATGTCTTCCTGGCCGCCGATGGTCTTCATCTTCCCCAGTTCGACCAGGATGTCGCCCGAAGCAATATCGTATTTTTCACCGACGCGCTTGGCGTGCAGGAGAAACGAGGAATAAACGCCCGCATAACCCATGATCAGCGAGTCGCGGTCAACCCGTATCAACTGGTCCATTATCGGCACCACCACGTCTTCGGCCACGTTCATCAACTTGAACACGTCCACGCCCGTCTTGACGCCCATGCGGTCCAGCACCGCGTTGAACACTTCCAGGGGCGTGTTGCCGGCGCCGGCGCCCAGTCCCGCGGCGGAACCGTCGATCCGGTCTGCGCCGGCCTCGACCGCGGCCAGCGAATTGGCGATGCCCATCGCCAGGTTGTGGTGTCCGTGAAAACCGATCTCGGTATCCGGTTCCAGCCCGGCGCGCAATGCGCCGATACGGGCCGTGACGTCATCGGGCAACATGTATCCGGCGGAATCGGTGCAGTAAATACAGTTGGCGCCGTAGGACTCCATCAGTTTGCCCTGTTCCAGCAACTGTTCCGGCTCCACCATGTGCGCCATCATCAGGAAGCCCACGGTATCCAGCCCCAGTTTCCGCGCCGAACCGATATGCTGCTCGGACACGTCCGCCTCCGTGCAATGGGTCGCCACGCGCAGGGTATGCACGCCGCAATCCCGGGCCATGTGCAGGTGCTCCACGGTGCCGATTCCGGGCAACAACAGGGCCGACACCCTGGCGTTCTTCATCTGCGGCACCACCGCCTGCAGGTATTCCTGGTCGGTACTGGCGGGGAAACCGTAATTGATGGAGGCGCCGCCCAGGCCGTCGCCATGGGTCACCTCGATAAGGTGGATGCCCGCCTCATCCAGGGCGGAAGCAACGCTTATCATCTGGTCCACGCTGATCAGGTGGCGCTTGGCGTGCATCCCGTCACGCAGGCACATATCGTGTAATTTGACTGTTTTTCCCGCCAGGTTCATAACCGTTTCTCGCTATTGCATTCGATTTCCGGGGTCAGAGTAATGGGGTCAGGTCGCACAATGCACACGCAAAGAAATGAATGCGAAGTCTTGATAAGCCTCTGCGTGTGCATTGTGCGACCTGACCCCATTACTCTGACCCCACCTATCATCACGCACCTGCCGCGGCCAGTTGCAGCGTGCCATTAATGATCTCTTCCGCGAACATCTCGCCGGTGCGCAGCGCCGCGGCAGTCATGATGTCCAGGTTGCCCGCGTATTCCGGCAGGTAATCACCCAGGCCCTTCACCTCCATGAAGATGGAGACGCGCCGGCCGTCGAATACCGGGCCGTTTTTCAACCGGTAGCCGGGCACGTACTTCTGCACTTCCCGGATCATGCCGTGAACGGATTTCCTGATGGCCTCCTGGTCGGGATCATCCTGCGTCAGGCAATGGATGGTATCGCGCATGATCAGGGGAGGTTCAGCCGGGTTCAGGATGATGATGGCCTTGCCCCGTCCGGCGCCGCCGACCCGCTCCAGCCCGTTGGCCGTGGTGCGGGTGAACTCGTCGATGTTCTTGCGGGTGCCGGGACCGGCGGACTTTGACGCCACCGTCGCCACGATCTCAGCGTACTCCACCGCCTGCACCCTGCTCACCGCGGCCACCATGGGAATCGTCGCCTGGCCGCCGCAACTGACCATGTTCACGTTGGCCTCCTGTTTGCCGACGTGTTCCTGCAGGTTGACGGGGGGCACACAATAGGGGCCGATGGCAGCCGGCGTCAGGTCGATGACCAGGACTCCCCGCTGTTCCAGTTTCCTGGAGTTCTCCGGGTGTACGTAGGCGGAGGTCGCATCGAAAGCGATCTTGATATCGTCTTCCCCGATATGGTCGAGCAAGGCATCCACGCCTTCATGGGTGGTCTTGAGGCCGCTCGCGCCCGCCTTCGCCAGGCCGTCGGACTCCGGGTCGATCCCCACCATCCACACCGGGTTGATCCAGTCGCTGCGCAGCGCCTTCATCATCAGGTCAGTCCCGATATTGCCGGAACCGACCAGGGCGGCATTTACTTTCATATCACACCTCAAACTTTGGGGACGGATTTTAAATCCGTCCCCGGAAATTACTGGAAACCCAGGGGTCAGAGTAAGAAATTCGCAGAATTTTTACTCTGACCCCAAATATCAAATCAATCACGTAAACCGCACCGAAGCATTGCCGATTCCACCGACTGCCAGGGTCATAACGTCCCCGGGCACAACCGGGTGCAGGGGCACCAGGGAACCCGACAGGATCACTTCACCGGCCATCAGCTTTATACCGAATTCCCCCAGCGTATTCGCCAGCCAGGCCACGCAGTTTACCGGCGAACCCAGGGCCGCGGCGCCGGCGCCGGTGGCAATGACTTCGCCGTTCTTGGTATGCACCATGCCGCAGGTCACCAGGTCCACGGCGCGCGGGCTCACGGCCCGGTCGCCGAGCAGGAATGCCCCGCAGGACGCGTTGTCGGCTATGGTATCCTGGATCTTTATCTTCCAGTCCCGGATACGGGAATCCACTATTTCAAAACAGGGCATCACGCATTCCGTGGCGCGCAGCACCGCGGCATTGGTGATCCCCGGTCCTTCCAGGTCGTGTTTCAGGATGAACGCAATCTCACCCTCGGCCCTGGGCTGGATCATTTCCGATCCGATAGGCACCTCGTCCCCGTTGTTGTACACCATGCGGTCCGTCAGGTAACCGAAATCCGGCTGGTTGACCTGCAGCATATCCATGACGGCCCTGCTGGTAACGCCGATCTTCTTGCCGATGATCTTCTCGCCGTCATCCAGCCGCCGCTGCAGCAGTTGCAGTGAGATACGATAGGCGTCATCAATGGTGATGCCGGGCTCCTGGTCCGTCAGGGGATCGATGGTCCTGCGCTCGCGCAGGCAGTCGTACAGCGTATTGCCCCAGGCCAGTGTTTTTTCTTCAGATAAGCTCATGTTCATAAGGGGACGGATTTTAAATCCGTCCCCGTCGGGTCTTCACAGTTTCAAACACACGTTACGCATCTCGGTGTAAAACTCCAGCGAGTGTACACCACCTTCGCGGCCTATGCCCGACTGTTTGGAGCCGCCGAACGGCGTCCTGAGATCGCGCAGGAACCAGCAGTTGACCCAGGTGATTCCCACCTCGATGGCGGCAGCCACCCGGTGGGCGCGGGACGCATCCCCGGTCCAGATCGCCGTTGCCAGGCCGTAGGGCGTGTCATTGGCCATGGCGATTGCCTCGGCCTCGTCGTCAAAAGGCTGTACATGGCAGCAGGGGCCGAAGATCTCCTCCCGGTTGACCGGCGAGGACTCGGGCAGTCCCGTCCAGATGGTCGGTTCCACCCAGAAACCGCCGCCCAGTTCGTCGGGCACTTGCGGGATACCGCCACCGGTGATGATTTCCGCGCCCTCTTCCCGGGCCTTGTCATAGTAGGACAGCACTTTTTCCCGCTGTTGCCGGCTGATCATGGGGCCCAGGGTGGTGGTTGCCAGCTCCGGCCTCCCGGTCGCCAGGTTTTCGGCGCCCAGTTTGAGCCGCTCCGTGAATTCGTCGAATACCGGCCGCTCCACGTACACCCGTTCCGTTCCCAGGCATACCTGCCCGCAGTTGGCGAACACCGAACGCATGGCCCCCTCAATGGCCTTGTCCATATCGCAGTCGGCGAACACCAGCCCCGCGTTCTTACCGCCCAGTTCAAAGGAGACATCGCGCAGGCCCACCGCCGCCGCTTTCATGATCTCGGTGCCGGTAACCGTCTCGCCGGTGAAGGTGATGGCGTCAACGCCCCGGTGCCGGGTCAGGTACTCGCCGGCGGAATCCGGGCCGAAGCCATGCACGACGTTGTATACGCCCGCCGGGATGCCCACCGAGTTCATCACCTCGCCCAGCAGGGTCGCGGTCGCCGGGGTTTCCTCGGATGGTTTGACCACCACGGCGTTGCCGCAGGCCAGCGCCGGCCCGACTTTCCAGGTCATCAGCAGCAGCGGCAGGTTCCAGGGACAGATGACGCCGATGACCCCCTTGGGCACGCGCAAGGCGTAATTCAGCGCCCCGGCGCCGTCCGGGGTATCCATCATGAAGGATTCAGCCGGGACGTTCTTGATGACGTCGGCAAAGATCTTGAAATTGGCCGCGCCCCGGGGGATGTCCACGTGCCGGGCCAGGGACCAGGGCTTGCCGGTATCGAGACACTCCGCTTCGACAAAATCATCGAACCGGGCGTTGATGCCGTCAGCCAGTTCGTACAGCAACGCAACCCGCTGCTCTACAGCCATCGACCCCCAGGGTCCCGCCATGGCGGTTCGGGCTGCTTCGACCGCCGCATCCACTTCCTCCCGGCCCGCCTCGTGAACCTGGGCATAGGCCTCGCCCGTTACCGGGTTCAGCGTATCAAACATGCGGCCGCCTGCAGAGCCGATAAATTCGCCGCCGATAAAATGGCAGAACGGCGCCCCCGATACCACCTGCTCAACTTTTGCGTGCATTATCTGGATATCTCCGATATATGGGGTCAGAGTAAAAATTCTTCGAATTTCTTACTCTGACCCCTGAAATATTTACTCTCACAAAATACTCAATGCGTATTCGGCAATTTCCTCATCCTGTTGTTCACTGGCACCGGAAACGCCGATGGCGCCGATGCGGCGCCCGTCAATCTCGATGGGCACTCCGCCGCCGCAGGTCATCAACCGGCCTGCCGCGGGCAGGCCCGTCCTGCACGGCGGAGACAGGGTTTCCATCACTTCTCCCCATTTCGACGTCGGCATGCCGAAACTCATGGCCGTATAGGCTTTGTCGACGGCCACGTCCACGGAATGAAACGCCGAACCCGGCATACGCAGAAACGCCGCCAGGTGCCCGCCGCTGTCCACCACCGCCACGTTGACCCTCACCTTCAATTCCTCTGCCCGCCTGACCGCAACCTGGACCAGCGCGTGGGCCGCTTCCCAGTGGATGTTGTTTTGTTCTACTATTACTTTCATCCGCCTCTCTGCAGGGGACGGATTTCAAATCCGTCCCCGGTGAACCTTTATTTATTCCGACAGGTGCTCCTGTATTTTCTTCCAGGGGGCCTGTCCCTTGTCGTTAAGTTCAGCCAGTTTGTCCGCCGGAAAATCAGCCGCGACACCGGTCCGGTATGACTCCCGCTCAAAGCAGCGCTCATACCAGTTTGCGACCCTGGCGCGCGACAGGTACCAGTCAGTCCAGCCGAACTGGTACAGGGTCTGGAAATACGGCGCCATGGCCGCGTCCGCCAGTGAGAAGCGGTCGCCCGCCAGCCAGTCCTGCTCCTCCAGCGTGCGTTCCATGTCGGCGATGGTCTTCTCGTAAGTCGCAACGGCGTCCTTGATATCCGGGGCATCATAGCCCATCTTCACCAGGCGCCTCTGGCGTTCGCGCCGGGGTTTTTCCACCACCTTGTCAATAATGGCATCCATCTCCGCTTCCGACAGTTGTCTGAGCTTGTCCGCCATGAGCAGCGGCCATTGCAGCGCGCCGCAACTGGGGTGGACCTTGATGTCCACGTGTTTCATCCAGAAACGCATCTGCGACGTATGCCAGGGATTATCGGGGCGCAACTCAGAGTCGGGAAATTTGTCCTCCAGGTACTCACAGATGATGGAGGATTCGATAACGGGTTTGCCGTCATCCACCAGGGTCGGCACCACGCCCAGGGGGTTCAGTTTGAGATATTCCGGCCTGAGGTTCTCTTTCTCCGCCAGTTCCACGTGACGCTTTTCCCAGTCCAGCCCCTTTTCCGCCAGCACAATCCGCACCTTCTGGGCGCAGGGAGACATGGGGTGAGTGTACAATTCCAGCATGATATTGCCTTCCTATATTTCAGCGTCAATTAAACCGCCACTGGATTTCAGCCGTCCGTCAGGGATATAATATTTTATCAGCGTGGCGACATATCGATATTTTTTCATTTTATCGATATTTTTACCCGGAAGCAAATCCGGAACGAGAGATATCCAGAAATTCACAGTGGCCGACATTGTATCCCCAACAACCATCATAAGCGGAGATTGACAATGCACGCAAGGACACTGGTCGAATCTTCCTATAACCGGATCCGCTCCGACATTATCGGGGGGAAACTGGCGCCGGGATCCAAACTGCGCATCGATGAGTTGCGGGGGGATTACAAGATCGGGGCGAGCCCGTTACGCGAAGCCCTCAATCGGCTGGCCGGCGAAGGTTTCGTCACCGTGGAGGAACAACGGGGCTTCAGGGTCGCGCCGGTTTCTCCGGACGATCTCAGGGACCTCAGCCGCATGCGGGTCATGCTGGAATGCGAAGCGCTGCGGGAGAGTATCAGGAACGGCGGCGACGAGTGGGAGGCGAACCTGGTCGCGGCCCACCATCGCCTGCAAAAGGCGGAGCAGAGCTTCGGCAAGGACCTGGCGGAATGGGAACATCGCAACGATGAATTCCACGAGGCCCTGCTGGCAGCCTGCCCCTCGTCCTGGCTGCTGCGCCTGCGCCATGTGCTCTACGAACAGCACAAGCGCTACCGCTTCATCGCCATACTGTCGCAACAGGCGGGCCGGGACGTGCACCGGGAACACCGGGAGATTCTTGAGGCGACGCTGGCGCGGGACGTGAAAGCCGCGTGCAAGGCGACGGAACTTCATATCCAGTACACGATGGAGAGCAGCATCCGGGTATTTGCCGAGCTGGAAACAGATACCCCCATCGCCGTATAACCGCGAAAGACAGTAGCATAATGAGCAGTATGTATAACCCGTTTATCCGTTCCGTCCTGGCGGGCATTATCGCCGCTTTCACCACCCTCAACGGCATGGCGCAAGAGAGTTCGCCCCTGCTGGAAGAGATCATCGTGACAGCCGAAAAACGTTCCGAAAGCCTGCAGGACCTGTCCCAGGCCGTGACCGCGCTGTCCGGCGAGGACCTGGACAACCGCAACCTCACCACCTTCGTGGACCTGAGCAGCATCGCTCCCGGGGTGACCGTCGCCAAGAACGAGGGTTTCAAAACCGTCATCGCCATCCGCGGCGTAGGTAACGAAGCCAACCAGAATGCCATCGCCAACCCCTCCGTGTCCTATCACCTGGATGGCATCTACGTGGCATCGCCGTTTGCCCTGCACACGGACTTCCTGGACCTCGAACGCATCGAAGTGCTGCGCGGCCCCCAGGGCACCCTGTTCGGTCAGAACTCCACGGGCGGCGCCATCAACGTGATTACCCAGGCGCCCGACACCGAAGAATTTTCCGGCAAGGCCGATATAGCAGTGGGCAACTACAGCCTGGTGCGGGCGCGCGGTTCGGTCAATCTTCCCATCAGCGATACCATGGCCCTGCGCGCCTCGGTCGCCTCCCACAACCACGACGGCTTCAGCCGCAACATCACCCTGGACCAGGGACTGGACCAGGCCGACAGCTTTTCCGGGCGCGCCCGGCTGCTCTGGGCGCCGACCGAAGACCTGCGCTTCAACTTCACCGCCCAGTATTACGATGAAAACACCAACGGCGCCGCGCAGAAAGGCATCCTCGACTCCACCCCGGACCCGCGCCGGCTGACCCAGGACTGGCCCAGCACTTATGAACTGGAGAGCCGGCTCTACAGCCTGGTCGCCGAATGGGACCTGCCCGCGTTCACGGTCAGGTCGCTGACCAGCTACCAGGACGACGACATCACCGTGGTGCGGGACAATGACCGACATGATTATGTGAACCTCATCACCCGGGGCATCTTCCTGTTGCCCGCCGGCGTTGAACCGGAGACCGACCGCCAGAAAACCTTCACCCAGGAACTCAACCTGATCTCCTCCGAGCCGCTGTTCGGCCGGCTGGACTGGGTGGCCGGGGTATTCTACCTGGATACCGAGGTGGACATCCTCTTTCGCGAATACATCGACTTCAATACCGACGGCGTTTACGGTCCCGACACGGTGACGGTGGAGGAAGTCCTCAAGTTCGGTGGTGAAGTCGGGTTCATCTCCGATTCCAGACCGGAGCGGGAATCGATCTCCGTGTACGGCCAGGGCACCTGGAACCTCACCGACTCCTTGCGCCTTATCGCCGGCCTGCGCTATACGGATGACGAGGTTTACTCCGAGGTGACCAACTTCTTCGGCCGCGCCGGCACTGCCGTTCTCGAGACCAGCAGCGACAAGCTCACCGGCCGCGGCGTAGTGGAAGCCGACCTGAACGAGACCACCATGGTCTACGCCTCCTACACCCGCGGTTTCAAACCGGGCGGCAGCAACCTGACCTACGGCCGGGAAGACGTCGTGGCCCCCATCGTGGTGCTGCCCACTTACGCGGATGAGACGGTGGAGGCCTGGGAACTGGGCATCAAGACCGATTTTGCCGGCAACCGGGTGCGCGTGAACGCCGCCGCGTTCTACTACGACTACAAGAACCTGCAATACCAGGCGACCGACCCCGAGGTGTTCGAGGGCGGAGTCGGCAACCTGCCCGGGTCGGAAATCTACGGCGCCGAGATGGAACTGCTGGCTTTCGTCACCGAAAGCCTGACCCTGGATGCGCGCCTGGCCTGGCTGGAAACCGAGATCTCCGAATCACACCTCGCCCTGGACAACGTGCGCTCCGATGACGCCACCAACGCGTTGCTGCCCCAGTGCAACTTCAACCTGTTCTGCGACGACATCCAGCGCGCCCGAGCCGCCGCGGTGACGGACGTTGAAGGCAACGAACTGGCCAAGACACCCAACTTCACCGCGGACGTGATGCTGCGCTACCGGGGCCGGCTGGGCGGCTGGGGCGACTTCGACGCCAGCGCGCAATACATCTACCGGGACGGTTTCCAGCACCGCATCTTCAACAACCCGAGGACCGACGACGTGCCCAGCTACAACGTCGTCAACCTGATGCTGACCATCGCCCCGGACGCCTGGCCCTGGTACATCGACCTGATGGGCATGAACCTGGCTGATGAAGACGGCATCAACGCCCGTTTCACCGACGTCTTTGGCGTCGGCTCCACCGGCGACGAGTTGATCGCTCCCAGGCAGTACATGGTGCGCCTGGGCATGGAGTTCTGAAGTCAGATGAAAATATCAAACCAGATTAAATCCGGTGTGCTGCTGATGCTGGTAACCGCATCCCTGGTTGCCGAGCCCGCTGCAATCCCCTGGCAGCAGTGGGGCAAGACGCCGTTCGAACAGGCAAAACAAGCGGACAAACTGATCATCCTGGACGTGGGCATAGAAGGCTGCACCGCCTGCCGCTGGATGGACGAGTCTACCTACACACACAGTGAAGTGATTGCATTGATCAATGAACACTTCATTGCCATCGCCGCCGATGCCGAGGCGCAACCTGATATCGGCGAGCGTTACTCCGACTGGTCCTGGCCCGCGACCATTTTCATGACTGCGGACGGCACGCAGGTGCTGGCCCTTGCCGGCAACCGCAGGCCAGGCAATTTTATCCCCATCCTGGAGAAGGTCATCGAGCAGAAGCAGGCACGCGACCTGGTCCCAGATGAACTGGCGCCGTATTCGGCGCCGCCGGAACCGGTTGAAACCGACATCAGCGTATTGAGAAACCGGCTGCGGGCGCAACTGGACCGCCGCCTGAATGAAGAACACGGCGGCTGGTCCGGGAACGGCATCTCCACCACCACCGGCGCCCGCCTGCAACACCTGTACCTGCGCGCCCACATGTACGGCAACAACGAACTGGACCGCCTGGCCCTGAACACCAGCGCCGCCTACCTGGATGCCCTCGATCCTGTCTGGGGCGGGGTGTATGTACGTTCCTTCAACAAGCCGCCGGCGCGCTTTGAAGGGCTGAACGCGGTGCCGGAGAAACGCATAGCCAACCAGGCCAGCGCCTTGCTCGCGTTTTCCCATGCCTACGCCAACAGCCGGGATGACAGGTACCTTGCCGGCATCGCCGAGGTGGACAGGTTCCTCAACGACTGGATGAAAGACGGGGACAACACCTTCTACACCAGCCAGGAGGATGACCCGCCGCGCCTGGGGGACGGCATGAACGCCATCGATTACTGGCGGATCGGCAGTGATGAGGGACGGCAGGAGTACGGCATCCCGCCCATCGATCACGCGGCCTACACCGACAAGAATGCAGAACTGGTCAATGCCCTGGTCATCACATACGAAAGAACCGGGGATCAGCGTTACCTGGACACCGCGATCAATACCGTGGATGCGTTATTGCAGTACAGGAAGACGGAACAGGGATGGATGTTGCAGGTTCATGCCACGGAGTCCATTGCGGACGACAACCGGATGCGCCCCCTGGTTGTCCGCGACAAGCCCTACCTGGGCGCACAGGCCTGGATGGGCGCTGCTCTGCTGGCTCTGTACCGGGCCACCGGCGATGCAAAATGGCTGGATCACGCCGTCACTGTCGCCGACGCCATGCTGGATACCCTGTATGACGGGAAAAACGGCGGGTTCTACTCCAGCCCACCGGATGAAACGGCAAGCATTATCCCGCCGAGAAAACCCCTGGAGTTAAACGCGGTCGCGGCGCATTTCCTTTACGATTTGTGGGTCTATACAAAAAATGACGCCTATGCGCATGTCCCGGAAGCCACCATCAGGGCCGTTGCCACACCGGAAATCCTGCGCCGGGAAGGCAGGATCACGGGACAGACAGCGCTGGTACTGGAGAAACTCACTGCCGCCTACGTGGAGTTCTCGGTAGTCGGCGACCCGGACCGGGAAGATGCGCAAGCGCTGTTCAATGCCTCAAGAGAAGCCTACCACCCACGCAAGCTGTTGCATTACGAGAAACCCGGCCGTTACCCCTCAGGCAAGGAGGCAAGACTGTACATCTGCAACCCGGACAGGTGCACCATTCCCATCACGAATCCAGCCGATGTAGCAAAGTACGCCGACAGATTCCGGGCGCCTGCAAGCAGTTCGGGGTTGTTTAATTTTTCAGGGTAATCCCCAGGCGGCGCATGGCCGTATAAAGAGCCAATTTGGCAGCTACGACCGGTGAAACGGCGACAAGTTCCTGCCCGTCCACCACCGCACTCGGTACCGGAATGTCTCTATGCTCCTGGACGTACCCCGCCAAAGCAGCCGTTAACGCATCTTCAGCCATTTCCAGAGCTTCTCCCCGGTCATTGCCGCCGGTGAGCGCCCCCGGCACATCCGGGAAGGTAACGTAAAAGCCGCCTCCTTCTTCGGGATTCAAGACACACGGATATACATAAAACATCAGAATCCCTCTTTATCGATGTCTGAGATCATTGCCATTGTAATCTCAGAGCGCGTTGGGATTGGGCACAATCGCGTAAGTACAAATTAATAAGGCCCTGGTAAGGAATACCTTTTTCTTCAGCCATATTTTTGAAGTAGGCGATAGTGTCTTCGTCTATGCGAATAGTGATTTGTTTTTTAAGTCTCTGCGCATACGGGTTGGGACTGGAATTTGAGAAATCATAGTGTTTACGCATGACGGAAATCCTCGTAAATGTCCCACTCAAAGATCAAATCTTGCACAATTACATTCTAATTATATTGTAATTATTTTCAAGTAATTTGTGTTCAGATTTACACGCTGGCTAAAATGCGTCTTCGCCTCCCTGGTACGCCTTAATCGGCACCCCGGACAGGGGTTCGCCGCCGTCGCGGCCTACGCGGTAGGTTTCCTGGAAGTACAGGGAATGGGTGCGTTCCTGGTTCATGAAGTGGGGGTGCATGGAGCAGACCATGTTTTCCGGGAGGACGAAGTCGAAGCCTTCGCCTATTCTCGGCATTTCGATCATGGTCATGCCGATGGAGTGGCCGCAGACGTGGCCGGAGCGGTAGCCGCGGTCGAAGATGGGTTTCATGCAGGCGTTGCTGGCCGCCTCGGCGGTGTTGCCGGCCTTCATGTGCTCCTTTGCCAGTTCGTGGAACTCCTGGTATGCGGCCATCATTTCCGCGGTAATCGCATCTGCGCCATGCGGGAACACGGGGCGGGAGAACTCGACCCAGTGGCCGCCTTCGCCGGAGATCTCCAGGCCGTACATCATGCCGTCGCTGTCCTGTATGGGGCGGTTTGAGGGGAACACCATCTGCGGTTCCAGGGAGCCGTTCGGTCCCATCTGGATCATGTCCATGGTGTTGCGGGCGCAGCCGGCCGCGGCGAAGGTGTTCTCGGCGATACCCATCAGTTCCGCCTCTGTCTTGCCCGGTTCGTAGGCGCGCAGCACGTCCAGCACTCCCTGCTTGTTGATATCCATGGAATGGCGCACCGAGGCGAGTTCCTCTTCGCTCTTCTGGGCGCGGGCATAATCGAACTGGATCTCAAAGTCGATAATCTCGAAGTCCTTGGCCGCAAGGGCGGAATAATCGCGCACATTAATGATGTATTGCAGGCCGTAGATGCCCAGCCGCTTCACGCCCCTGCCCTGCAGGAAGTCCGCCATCCATTCGCCGCAGTGGGGGGGGATTTCGCGGTTCTCGATAAAGGTGGCGGTATGGTCGCCCACCCAGGTCGCTTCCCGGGGGAAGACGCAGACAGGGTCGCCGTCGGCGGGGATGACCACGTAGGCGTAGCGGTGCAGGATCAGGAACCCGCACATGTAGCGCACCGCGCCCTCGAAGCCGGTGTACTCGCTGCCGCTGACCACCAGGGCGTCCAGTCCTTCTTTTTCCATGGCGGCGCGCACGTTGGCGTAGCGGCGCTCGATCTCGACCTGGCTGGGGCGAAAACGGTTTATGTAATCTGTCATTTTCTTTTCCTCTTGAATTGTGGGGTCGGAGTAAAAATTCTTCGAATTTCTTACTCCGACCCCGAAGCTACTTCTTCGTCATGCCGGGCTTGACCCGGCATCCAGTAGTATAATGGGTCGCCCTTTGGGCGACTCTTTGTTCCACTGGATTCCGGCCTGCGCCGGAATGACAGATGAACCCAGGGGTCAGAGTAAGAAATTCGCCAGAATTTTTACTCTGACCCCATAATCCCGTTCAATGTTCGGGATACTCCAGTGTCCAGGAGGCCTCCAGCCCCCTGATGATGGCGGCGCATGCCTCGTTCATGGGACACGGGATGCCCAGTTCCCGGCCCAGCCTGGCGATGCCGCCGTTCAGGGCGTCCACCTCTGTCAATCTTTCCGCCATCACGTCCTGCAACATGCTGGGGGGATGATAATAAGCCTTTTCCCTGCCGTAGTCGATGAGCGCCTCCGGGTCGCTGTCCAGGGTGATCCCCAGGGCATCCGCCACGGCCATGCCCTCACCCACCAGCACCGACATGACCTTGCGCACGCCTTCCTGGTCGCAGGCCACGCCGTGGGGCAGGCGCGTCAGGGCGGCCATGGCGTTGGAAGCGGAGTTGAAGATGAGCTTGGTCCACTGCGCCCCGCGGGCGTCCTCCATGGCCAGGCACTCCAGTCCGCTGCGGCTGAGGGCGTCCGCCAGTTGTTCGACCTCGTCCATGGTGGCGGGATTGGTCGCAAAAGGGCCGATCCAGGTCTTGCCGCCGGCGTCCTGGTTGACCACGCCCGGCGCAGTGATATGCCCGGCCGGGAAGATGGTGCCCTGAATCACCCGCGGCGCGTACTCGGCCACGATCTCCTCGTTGCCGATGCCGTTCTGCACCGAGCAGACCGCGCCGTCCCGGAAGATCGGCGCGACGGCTTCCATTGCCGACCGGGTGAACATGGTTTTGGTGGCGATGATGCCGAACTCGCACTCGGGGATTTCACTCACATCCGTGCGGGCATGGATGGTGGCGACGAAATCACTCAGCCCGGTCACTCGTAGACCGTCTCTATTGATAGCGTCCACATGCCCGCGGTCAAGGTCAAATGCCCAGACCTCAACGTCATCCAGCCTGGCCAGGTGCGCGCCGTACAGCCCGCCAATAGCGCCGCAACCGATGATGCATACCTTCATTTAAATCTCCTGATTAATATCGTCATTCCGGCGAAGGCCGGAATCCAGTCAAATAACGAGTCGCCCAAAGGGCGACACAGTATTCTACTGGATGCCGGGTCAAGCCCGGCATGACGAAGGGGGCCGCCGGCATGACGAAGGGGGGACGCAGAAATGACGAGCGGATTAATCATTTGCCGACATAACTGGACTCATGCGCCTTCACCAGCCGGTACAGGGTTTCGTGGTACGGCGCCGGGATGCCTGCTTTCTGCGCTTCGCGCACGATGGAGCCGGTTATCCAGTCTATCTCCGTCAGGCGTCTGTTGCGCACGTCATCCAGCATGGAGGGAACGTGGGCATAGTCCTCGCCGCTGGTGGTACCCTGGTTGACCGCCCGGACGTTCATCACCCAGGGGTCGTCCGCCAGGGTTACGCCGCGGGCCTCGGCGATACGTTTTGCCTCGTCCATCATGGCGTAAACCAGGTGGCCCAGGTCTTCCAGGTTGTCCTGGACGGAAAAAGCCTTGACGTGGGGCAGGTCCGTCAGCGCAGAGATGCTGTTTACCGCCGAGTTGAAGATCAGCTTGGACCACTGGTGCGGCAGCAGGTCCTCGTAGGCCTCCGCTTTCAGGCCGGAACGGACGAAGAGTTCCTCAACCTGCCTGACGTAGTCATAAGTCGCACTGCCCTCCGCCCAGGGGCCCATCCAGGTGGCCGTGTCCAGCTCGTACTCCACGTGCGTGTCCGTGTGGCGGGTGCCGCTCATGAAGGTGACGCCGGAGATGATGGGCCAGTCGCCGAAGCGGCTGACCATTTCCTCACACCCCAGGCCGTTCTGGATCATGAGCACGTGGGCGCCGGGGAAATGGCCCTCGATCATCCGGGCGCAGGCTTCCACGGCAAGCGCCTTGGAAGCGATGATCACCAGGTCAACGTCCCCCAGGTCCGCCGCATCCGTCGAGGCGCGCACGTTTGCATGCAACTTGGATTTGCCGCTGACCCGCAGCCCCTCGTCAGTCAGCGCCTTCGCATGCTCGTCCCGGCGCGCCAGCACCGCCATGTCCACGACAGTGCCCAGGTGCCCCACCAGCAGGCTGCCGATGGCGCCCGCGGCGACCACGCATACTTTTTCGATTTCTTTCATTCAGTTATTTATCCGCAGCACAAGCGCAGATGAACGCAGATTAAAAAAGAGTTTTTTTAAAATTATCTGCGGAAATCTGCGTCATCTGCGGATAAATCAATCTGCGGATTATACAACCCGGGCAACGATATCCTTGAACTCCTCGTCAGTCACCAGACGTGCGTTCCTGGTGCCCAGGTCCTTGACTTCCGCCAGGACGCCGGCGCGCTTGTCTTCGGGGATGTCCAGTCCCAGTTCCTCGCCCTTGAGCTTGATGTTGGACAGCCCGCTCTTCTTGCCCAGTACGATGCGGCGCTCGGCGTCCACGATCTCGGAAGAATACGGTTCGATGGCCTGGGGGATATGGAACTGGTTCGCCACCGCGCCGCTCTCGCGGGTGTAGAGGAACTCCCCGACCACGGGTTTCCAGCCGTCCACGCTGTAGCCGCCGGCCTGTTGCACGACTTTTGACGTGTCCCTGGCCCGGGTCAGGTCCAGTTCCACCGGCATGTCGTACAGGCATTGCAGGGCCAGGGCCACTTCGCAGATGTCCGCGTTGCCGGCGCGCTCGCCCATGCCGTTGATGGTGCCCTGGATCCAGCGGGCGCCGCCGCGCACGGCCGCCACCGCGGACGCGGTCGCCATGCCGAAATCATTGTGACCGTGCCAATGAATGGGAATGTCGGGACCCACCCAACCGCTCACCTCGCCGATCAGCCGTTCCACCGCTTCGGGAGAACAGACACCGATGGTATCCACCACGGACACCTCGTCGGCGCCCTCCTCGATGGCCGTCGAATACACGTCCTGCAGGAACCCCAGGTCGCTGCGGGTCGAGTCCACGGCAAAGAAGTTGACGGTCTTGATGCCGTTATCCTTGGCATGCCGGATCGCGTCCGTCACACGCTGCAGGACGCTATCCCTGGTGAAACCATAGGCCTTGATCTTCATGTCGCTGGTCGAAATCTCGATCAGCACATGCTCCGTACCCAATTCGATATGCGCATCCACATCCGCCTTCACGGCCCGGGAAAACCCCCAGATCTCCGATTGCAGACCGGCGCCCAGGATGCGCCTTACCGCCGCAGTATCATCGGCGGAGACCCGCGGGAAACCCGATTCAATCCTGCCGACACCCAGCTCGCTGAGCCTGCAGGCGATATCAAACTTCTCCTCAGGAGTGAAACAAACGCCGACGGACTGCTCGCCGTCACGCAAGGTCGTGTCATAAAAACGCACGGGAATGGAACGGTCAAACCGGGAAAGAATGTCATCCGTCCGGTTCAGATCGCTAGTCCAGATTTTCTCAGGTGAAATGTTATTACTCATATTCTCTACTCATAAATTATCATCAAAGGTCACAAGATAAACAGCAAGTTTCAACAGGTTGGGATGGCCTTTTCAAGACCGTCTGGAAGCCATGGATGGCTGGAAGCGACAAATCGTCAGGACAGACGATTTGCACGGCGCCAGCCGCCCGAAGGGTTGCGTCCAGGGATGGGCGCAATGAACGTACATGGACGTATTCACAGCGTGTCTTGAAAAGGCCATCCCAACCTGTCCGATGTCAAATACTCCTACAGATCCATCACAATCTACCCACTAAACCAGTCATAAAGCTCATCCGCCGTAGCAAACCACACATCATCCCTCGCCAGAATATAATCCAGCACCTCCTCGAAATACTTAATCCGATGCGGCACCCCCATTATATAAGGATGCACACCCAATGACATAACCCTGGGCTGCTGCGCGCCCTCCCGGTAGAGCCGGTCAAACTGGTCCATGGCCCGCTTCAGCCACACCTCCGACGTGTGCGCATGCACCACCATCATCGGCAGGTCGCTGAGTTCAAAGGAATACGGCATGGCCATCATCGGCCCGGCAGCGGTCTTC
Organism: Gammaproteobacteria bacterium; assembly: GCA_965220815.1. Classification (GTDB taxonomy): domain Bacteria; phylum Pseudomonadota; class Gammaproteobacteria; order Eutrophobiales; family Eutrophobiaceae; genus JAAXHV01. The sequence continues at coordinate 2,407,985 of OZ244846.1, read as the reverse complement.
ATGGTGACGGGATGTTCGTCCATGGGCCAGTCACAGACATATTTGAACCCGGCCGCGGCCAGGTGATCCAGGGTATCCAGGGTCTCCTGCAGGCCCGGCCCCAGCCAGCCCTTGGGCGCCTTGCCGGTGTAATCCCTGAGTATGGCAAAGGATTTGTTCACCACCTCCACCTGGTCCTCAACGATATGCATGGGCGCCTGGGCATAACCGTGCCCCATGAAATCCCAGCCGGCGTCCCGCATGGCCCGGGCAACCGGCTCGCCGGCGCCCTCACACACCCGCGCATTGATGGCGACATTGGCCTTAAGGCCGCGCACGGCCAGGGCATCCATGATGCGCCAGACTCCGACCCGCATGCCGTACTCGTGCCAGGACCAGTTGGGGACGTTGGGCACGGTCACGACCCCCGCCGGCGAGGTCACGTACTCCCTGGCGACGGGTTTCTCGATATTCCATTCCTCGATGTTGACGATCATATACACCGCAATACGCTCACCGTTCGGAAACCGCAACGGCTCCCGCTGCGGCATGGCGGAGTAATCAAATCGTTCGTGGGGAAGTTTCATCAAGGTATTTTAACCCTGAAACGGATAAACTACTATTATCTTGTTAGTGTGTCAGCGTCGGGGATTGTCCGGGGACGGATTTTAAATCCGTCCCCTAAGTTCAGGGGTCAGAGTAAGAATTTCGAAGAAATTTTACTCTGACCCCACAATATAAGCACACAGAGGGTTGTTAATGAATCCGCCACAACAGAGCAACCTCGCCGTCATAACAGGCGCAACCAGCGGCATCGGCGCCGAATTTGCGCGCCAGCTCGCTGCCACGCATCAGACACTGTGGCTGATAGGAAGGCGCGAGGAAAAACTGAAGCAACTGGCTGCCGGGTTACAAGAAAAGCACGATGTCGAGCCGGTGGTGATGATAATGGATTTATCCGATCCCGCGGTCATTGACGATCTTGCCGTGAAGATCCGGAACCAGCCGCGGTTAAGCTTCCTGGTCAATAATGCCGGTTATGCCGAAGACGGCGTTTTCCACGAGATGGACTGGCAGAAACACGATGACATTATGAATGTGCACGTGCAGGCCACGTTGAAACTCAGTTACGCCGCGTTAAACGTGATGGCGGCGAACGGTAACGGCAGTATCATCAATGTTTCCTCTATCGCTGCATTCGTGCCAACGCCGGGCAGTCCGCTGTACGGCCCCACCAAGGCATTCGTCCGCAGCCTGAGCGAGTCACTGGCAATCATGTACGATGACAGTGGAATCAGGATCCAGGCATTATGCCCCGGGTACGTCATCACGGACTTCCATGAAAAGCTTGGCATTGACCCGGACAAGTTCTACAAAAAATCAGGCCTTATGCGCGCATTGACGCCCGAATACACAGTAAAACAATCCCTGACAGATTTACAGCAGGGAAAAATAGTCTCAGTCCCGGGCTGGAATTACCGCCTGGTTCTCATGCTGCTGCGCAGACTGCCAATGACCTGGCTACACAAAAGAGCCGCCAGGGGAGACAAAAGCCACCGCCCGGTACAGGAATAACAACACCATGAATCCCCCAAACCCAACCCCAAAAGACATAAACGTAGGCCACACCAACTTCATCGCCAAAGCCGCCGCGTGGACCGACGCCCAAACAGAACGCGCCACCCAACTCCCGGACCTGCTCAACAAAAACAACATCAAAACAGTCCGCGTAGTCTACAGCGACCAGCACGGCCTGATGCGCGGCAAAGCCCTGAGCACAGAGAACTTCCTCCTGTCCCTGCAAAACGGCGTAGCCGAGACCGTCGCCAACCTGGGAAAAGACACCTCAAACTTCCCGGTAGTCCCGCTGTTCGACCGCGACGGCGGCTTCGGCATCGAGCAAATGGGCGGCGCCGGCGACATGCTGCTGGTCCCGGACCCGATGACAATCAAAATCCTGCCCTGGGCGCCGGACACGGCCTGGATCATCTCCGATCTCTACCTGAAAGACGGGACCCGCTGCCCGTTCGACTGCCGGCAACTCATGCGCAGCGCGAGCGAAACACTGAACGAACAGGGGTTCGATTACATCGCCGGGCTGGAACTGGAGTTCTACGTGTTCGACATAGAGGACGAAAAACTCTCCCTCAGCGAATCCGGCCAGCTACCCGACCCGCCGGCAGTGAAGGCAATCAGCCACGGCTTTCAATACCATGCCGAGCACCCGATGGACAGGGTCGCGCATGTGGCAGGTATTATCCGGGACATGGCCGCCGGGCTGGAACTGCCCCTGCGCACCATCGAGGCCGAATGGGGGCCGGGCCAGTTCGAGGTGACGTTCAATCCCCTGGGCGGCCTCGCCGCGGCCGATTCCCTGCTGCTGTTCCGCTCCGCGGTCAAGCACCTGATGCGGCGTCACGGCCTGCTGGCCAGCTTCATGGCGAAGCCCGCCCTGCCCAATGTCTATTCGAGCGGGTGGCACCTGCACCAGTCGTTGCGGAACAGGGAAACCGGGGACAACGCGTTTACCGGCAATGAGAACCTGTTGAGCGATACCGGCTATCACTACATCGGCGGGCTGCTGGAACACGGCGCGGCGCTGACCGCGTTTTCCAACCCGACCATCAACGGTTATAAACGGCTTAACGCCAACCCGCTGGCGCCGAACCGCATTCTCTGGGCGCATGACAACCGGGGAGCGATGCTCCGGCTGGTGGGGGGATATGCCGAGCCGGGGACGCGGGTTGAGAACCGGTCCGGGGAGCCTTCGGCGAATCCTTACCTGTACATGGCGTCGCAGATTTATGCGGGGCTGGACGGGATCCGGAACGGGACGGACCCGGGGGAGCCGGTGCGGGATGATCCTTACCGGCAGACCGACAGGCCGGCCATGCCGAGATCGTTGATGGAGGCGGTGGAGGCGCTGGATGGGTCAGCGGTGTTGAGGGCCGGGTTCGGGGACCGGTTTGTTGATCATTTTCTGCATATCAAGCGGGCGGAGATTGGGCGGTTTCTGGCGCATGTTACGGATTGGGAGCATCGGGAGTATTTTGAGATGTTTTGATGATTAATTTCAACTTGCGATTTACTGAGTACAGGAAAAAAGGATACGACGCCGGATGACAGAACCAAATATTCAATTTAACTTATTATTTTTAAGAGATTTTAAAATCTGAATACTTTCTTTTCCCTACGAATTTCCTAACAAATTTATCTTAGTGGTGTTCTCGTCTTAATCGACTATGGCATTATTTGAAGGAGAGATCATGTGATGATCAGACAACAGGTAAATATAATGACAAGTAATTTGTTGGTGCAGCATAACTCGTTGAAATTGTTATTCGCACGAATAACGTAAAATATATGTGGGTTACCTAATACAATGAAAAATTTCCTATATGTAGTTACTGCAACTGTCATAGCAGGAGTTGTATTGTTAAATATAGAATACGGTATATTTCAAAATGAAGAGCAGTCGACTTTGGCAGTGGAGCCTGCCTATGAACCTCAGCCTGGGCACGAAAATACACAAGAAATTTCTCAGAAATCAGAAGCCCCATCTGTAAATACATCTCAAGGACTAAAACCAAGTAGCCTAAATGAAGCTTTTCTGCTTGCCCTAAAAATTCGCAGCATCGTTGAAAGAGATTCAGCCTTGGAAGAGTTAGTAAACGCTAGTCTTGAAAAAAATGACCTGCTGCTTGCGGTTAAAATTGCAGATTCTATCCATAGCATAGTTACTAGAGATAAAATTTATACTCGTATAATTGATCGGGCGCTCTTGAGCTCAGATTTACAAACAGCAAAACTTGCCGTGAATAAAATTTTCAGTATTGTTGACAGAGATGCACAATTACAAAAAATACTGCAAAAAAGTGTAGAGAATGAGTAAAAGAAAACATAAGGATTTGTAAGAAATTCAAACAGATTAGTTCTCAGACGGTATTCCAAGTTTAGAATCATTAGGGTTTATCGGTCTCAGTTTATGGTGCAAGTTAGAGCACAGTAGTGATACCAAATGATGAGATCATCATAAGAAAACCCTCGAAATTAAAAAATATGGCGGGCCAATGTTAGAAAAGAAGCTTCTAAATATATCAGTAGCAGAATCTGCGAAGACAAGACATTATTGGGCGAATAGGCCATCGCTTAGCGAAACTACGATTAGCAAAATCCTTTCGGCAGAAGTATTGATCGTTCCATGGGAAAATCGGTCAGGAACTGATGATACGTTTCCTACAGGCACAAGTGAATTCACTCACCGTCTTTCTAAGACCCTCGGTCAAGACATGGTGGCCTTCGCTATAGAGAGCGCGAATTATCAAGAACTCTCTCTTCGCTCTAATCACGTCCGCTGGCCTACATTAGCGATAACGACGATCATATTTGGCGTCATTGCTGGAGTAATTGCCAATGAGATTACATCCCTTATTAGCCAACCCAAAACAACAGAAATTTTGGAAATGGAACTTATCGTGGAAAATGCATCCGGTAAGTGCATTTCAATCGGTTACCAAGGCCCGCCGTTACGTGCATTGGAGACAATTGTTGCAGAAGCCAAATCCTGTTTCCCGGAAGAAATCGATTACGAGCCAGAAGCAAAAACAATAATTGCTTCTGATGACAAACACAGCGCCACTGGAACAGAATAGACTGATTATGCTTGACGCAATCACTATGCTGAAAAATCAGGTTTCTTCTAATATTAGCTGTACTGATCCTTCCTTCTGGTCAAAATTATCAGATGATATAGGGAACGAATTGAAGGTTAACCAAGCTCGCGAAGATGAACTAAACGCGAATATATGTTGGTTCTTGAAGTCTGTTTGTGAGATACGCAGTCGTTTCGTTCATAGCGTGAGTGACATCAAAAAAGGACATTTTTACGATGCTTGGTGTGATCTTGAGCGTATCGAAATAGGCTTGATCAGTTTGTTGAGGAATCCTTTTCTGAATACGGACGAATTTGAGATTCCTAACTTGCTGAATCTTACTCGTGCTTGGCAGAAAACCTATCCCTATAAACTGTTCATAAGCCCTGAGTTACTATATAAAACAGTTCAGTGTGGAATCTGTTCTGCCAATATTACGCCATGGGAGCAATGCGAGCACGAGGTTGGGGTAGTTTACTGTGGAATTTGTTGCCATCATGTTGTTAAAGATGTTGAATTGATCAGTGTGTCAATCGTTGAAGACCCGGTCCAAAAGTATTCGGTATTAAATATCTCTAAGGACCAGAATGGACAGGATATAGATATCTTTGACTATGATATCGTCGGGTTTGTAGCGGAAAGGATTGATTCTCCATTTGACCGGTTTCAGGTTAACTGGACAAAAGCGTTACACCCACACGAACTATATTCCGATAAGTCAATAGACGGGCCTTGTCCTTGTGAAAGTGGACGAAGTTATTTGGATTGTTGTCGGAAGCTACAAGGAGTCTTAAGACCTCACATTGAAGTCATTTTTGAGAAACAGACCATTGACAATCCGTCGAATGTCGAGCTTGTCGGCTACGGAGAAAAGAGCGGTCCAGCAAAGCTGATTAATGCCGCGACATCAGGTGATGAAATTAATTGATTAATCGAGTTTAGAAACGGGCATAACGAGACGAATAACATTACACTTGTCCCTCTAATTCCGGGGTGAGGCTCAAACTCCCCCTAAACTACTCGACGAACGAAATATGGTGGAGGCTCAAAAGAAATATGACCAATTTTCAACGTAAAGGAGCTATCAGTAACGCGCATGTTGGACGTGAGTTCGAAATACGTGCTAAGGCAGCTCTAGAAGAATAGCTTGGCGTTGATCTTGATTTTCATCATAAGGTCTCTGTGGGGATCGAATTCAAAAAAGAGCATGCATTTGATCTAGGTTCCGAAAATCCAAGAGTTATTGTTGAGTGTAAAGCGCAAACATGGACTGAAGGAAACAAGGTACCAAGTGCAAAAATGAAAAATTGGGCTGAAGCCATGTTTTATTTTTATATGGCACCTAAAACTTATCGGAAAATCTTTATTGCTGAACGGAGTGAAAGAAAAACTACTGGTGAATCACTGCTGTCTTATTTCATGCGAACCCATATCCATATGATTCCAGCCGATGTGGAGTTTTGGGAATTTGATAGCGCAACAGGAAATGTTCGTCAAGAATTACCTGTAAGCAAACAGGGCAAGATCATACTTTTTGTCATAAGTAAGAGGTTTTTTATTCCAATAAGATATAGATAAGTGGGGAACTCATGGGTTTTGCGGGGATCAGATCAGTAATTACCCCAAACTGAGGAGATTCCCATGAGTTTACTGACCCATTTGGCGACGATTGACGACCCGCGGCGTGATATTAACAAGAAGCATGAGTTATTGGACATTCTGTTTCTGACAGTGAGTGCGGTGCTGTCGGGGGCAGAAGGCTGGAAAGACATCAAGGAATTCGGTGATGAGAAGCTGGATTGGCTGCGTCGCTACCGGCCGTTTTTGAACGGGATGCCGGTGGATGACACGATTGCGCGGGTGGTGCGGGCGCTGGACCCGGAGCAGTTCAACCGGGCGTTTATCGATTGGGTGAATGAGGTACGGGCGGCGTCCGGTCAGGAGCAGATAGCGCTGGACGGGAAGACCCTGCGGCGGTCTCATGACGGGGAGAAACACACGGCCCTGCACAGCATCACGGCCTGGGGACATGAGTGCGGGTTGGTATTGGCGCAGATGAAGTCACAGGGGAAGAAGAATGAGCAGTCGTCGGTGATGGAGATGCTGGAGTTGTTGCAGGTGAAGGGGGCGCATATCACGGCGGATGCGATGAATACGCAGAAGAAGATAGCGCAGAAGATTCACAAGAAAGGCGGCGATTACACGTTGTCGCTGAAGGACAATCACAAGACGTTGCGCAAGGAAATACAGGCGTACTTTCATAAGGTTACGCGCGATGCGCCGCAGCAGGTAGCGGTGCATGAGGAGGTGGACGGCGGGCATGGCCGGATAGAGAAACGCACCTGCCGGCAGTTGCCGGTGGATGAGTGGGTGAGTGGGGCGGCCAGGTGGCCGGGCTTGCAAACCCTCATTGAGATGGAGCGGGAGCGGCGCCTGCCCGGGAAAGCGGTGGAGACGGAGATACATTACTATATCAGCTCCTTGCCCGTGGATGCCCAGCGGGTGGCGCAGGGGATACGGCGGCACTGGGAGGTGGAGAACAAGGCGCATTGGGTGCTGGATGTGGCCTTTAAGGAGGATGACAGTCGCATCCGCAAGGGGGACGGGGCGGAGAACGTGGCGATTATCCGGCGCTTCTGTCTGAACCTGGCGCGGTTGGACCCCAGGAAGAACAGCATGCGGGGGAAACTCAAGCAGGCCGGGTGGAGTGATACCAGACGGGCGGAAATCCTGTTCGGAGCAGACATATAAAAGTATGCGGTTGCCCTGTGTAAGCAAATAGATACAAGTATAAATTTGTTCTCCATAGACGTCCTTTCGATAAAATGGGTGTTTATGAACAGAGAAATTCAGCAACGATTACAGTGAATGCGGCTGAACGAGGAAACAAATAATGCAATAACAAGCCAGAAATCTTGAGCTTACAGGTTTCCAGGACTGCGGTGAGGTAAAAAAGTTATAAGCATGGCAGTAAAGATCACACCAAGATTAATAGAACTTACATATGAAGCAGCGTTGAAGTCTTTCTGGCGACGAAACGCTCTTCGTAAGTTTCTGAGCGCATCGCATGTTTCTGAGACATTTCTCACCACTTGGGTACAAGAAGAATCGAAACGTGATGTTTTAGATCGATTGTTCCAGAAACTCCAAACCAACGCTAAAGGAAAGGCTGTGATTTTTCAGATGGCTAGGAGCTTATCAGAACAAACAACGTTTCCCGACCTTAGAAACTGGGAAGACTCAGGGCAAAAAATTCAAGAGGCCCATAAGGCTGTGCAAGAATTAAAATCTTATCTCAAACAACAAGATGAGGAAATTGAGAACAAAAGAGAACGGGAGGAAGCACAATCGAAAGCGAGGGCCCAGAAGCAAAAAATACAACGTTCATTAACTGACAAAACTAAGCTCCAACAAGACCTAGAATCTATGGCCTCAAAAGTAGGGACGCAAGAAGGTGGCTATGAATTCGAACGATGGTTCCACCAACTTCTCGATTACTGCGAAATCAAAAACCGCAAACCCTACAATAGCAATGGAAGGCAAATAGATGGCTCATTAACGCTTGAGGGAACAACCTACTTGGTTGAACTGAAATTCACCGAGGATCCATCTGGCGCAACCGATGTCGATTCTTTAAAAGCCAAAGTGGACAAAATGGCAGATAACACCATGGGTATAATGGTCTCCATATCCGGCTACACCGACACTGCAGTGTCTGAAGCTTCAGGTAGTAAAACTACCCTCATAATCATGGATGCAAGCCATTTGTATTTGTTCTTGACTGGAGGGATGAAATTTTCCGAAATCATCTCCCGTGTAAGACGGCATGCTTCACAAACCGGTGAAGCGTACTTATCAACGAGTAAATTCAATGGGTGAAGACCATTTGCCTCGTTTTCATTATACTGCTGTAGGCCTGATCCAGAGGAAAGATGAGATACAAGAACAAGACTGGGAGTTGTGAGTGCGAATCTTCATTAGATTTATGCTCGACCTCCATCCAAAGCTCGCTGCAAAAAGTGAGCTAAATTTACTTGATGGGATTAATGACTGAGAGAATATGCAAACTTATGGGATTAGATCAGATTTTAAATAACGCGAGTAAACGCATCAGCACTGGCTTGTTAAAAAATGAAGCACAGGTCAAACAAACAGTAATCCTACCAATTTTACGAGGGCTCGATTGGGACGACACTGAGCTCGCAGAAGTTATACCGGAATTTTCTGTGGGTAACGGCCTAGTAGATTATGCTCTGTGCAGGACTGCTGATAATCCACTGGTTTTTATTGAAGCAAAACGTCTTGATGGCGCAGATGATAAGGGAGTAGAGCAGCTATTTAGATATGCCAACAATAGAGGTGTTCCAATCCTTATACTGACGGACGGTAATATTTGGGATTTTTATCTGAGTATGGCTGAAGGCCCCCCATCTGCTCGGCGGTTTTATAGGATGGAGTTACGACGTGAAGAAAACTTTTCCGAATATGTTAAATTCTTGGAGAGTTATCTACAGAAACCTCATGTGTTATCCGGCCAGGCTCGACGCGAAGCAGAGAGACGACATGAAAATAATCTGGAAAGAGAGAAAGCACGTAATGTGATCCCCAAAGTTTGGTTGACTCTGCTACAAGAACCGGATGATATGCTTCGTGATGTGCTCGCCGAAGCAGTAGAGAGTGAATGTGGTACAAAACCTGATCTTGATGATGTCGAGGGATTCTTGAAACAGTTTTCCCATTCTCCTAACCCTCAAGCTCCTAAACAACAACCTGTTAGACGCCCTCCTACTCCACCAATACAATCAAAAAATAATAAAATCGTTGGTTACATACTTGATGGTAGGTCCATCAAAACGGGAGTAGGATACAGGACATTAGCCGAAATTTTGAAGGAGTTTCACCTCCGCGATACAGGATTCATGCTCCGATTTGCTTCAATAACAGTGGGGCGAACACGGCAATTAGTCGCGGAAAACCCCGACGATCTTTACCAGAAGATCCACCTGAAAGATGATCATTCTCTGGACTTGGGAAATGGTTGGTGGTTGGGGACAAACCTCAGTAAAGCTTCGATCCAGAAATATATCAAGATTGCATGTGAAGTTGCGGGAGTAAATTTTGGTGTACAGTTGACACTGATTGAGGGTTGACCGATTTATCGGGTGAATGTCACGATGACTGAAATAGCAAAGTATGAAACTCCCTGCAACTTGCATTTTAGTTTAACGGGTGAGAAGAGCCTCCAGATTTGGGCCGATGCCCTAGAGAATGATGAATTAAATTACACCCTCAAATTACAAGGGGATGTTGTTGGTATCATACCTTCAGAGTTTGTGCTGACTTGGTATGCAGACAGATCCCCCGACAACTGAGATTTTGTCAAGTTATCGATATAATCCCCCAAACAAATCTCCCGTGAAGAACAAAATAAAGATTGGTCTAATCTGGCCCTGTACTTTACCCTGAAATCGCAATTTTAGCTAATTTTATGCAAGAAAGCCGCTATTTTATTACGTAGCGCCCAGGGCAACCGCATACTTTTATATGTCTGCTCCGAACAGGATTTCCGCCCGTCTGGTATCACTCCACCCGGCCTGCTTGAGTTTCCCCCGCATGCTGTTCTTCCTGGGGTCCAACCGCGCCAGGTTCAGACAGAAGCGCCGGATAATCGCCACGTTCTCCGCCCCGTCCCCCTTGCGGATGCGACTGTCATCCTCCTTAAAGGCCACATCCAGCACCCAATGCGCCTTGTTCTCCACCTCCCAGTGCCGCCGTATCCCCTGCGCCACCCGCTGGGCATCCACGGGCAAGGAGCTGATATAGTAATGTATCTCCGTCTCCACCGCTTTCCCGGGCAGGCGCCGCTCCCGCTCCATCTCAATGAGGGTTTGCAAGCCCGGCCACCTGGCCGCCCCACTCACCCACTCATCCACCGGCAACTGCCGGCAGGTGCGTTTCTCTATCCGGCCATGCCCGCCGTCCACCTCCTCATGCACCGCTACCTGCTGCGGCGCATCGCGCGTAACCTTATGAAAGTACGCCTGTATTTCCTTGCGCAACGTCTTGTGATTGTCCTTCAGCGACAACGTGTAATCGCCGCCTTTCTTGTGAATCTTCTGCGCTATCTTCTTCTGCGTATTCATCGCATCCGCCGTGATATGCGCCCCCTTCACCTGCAACAACTCCAGCATCTCCATCACCGACGACTGCTCATTCTTCTTCCCCTGTGACTTCATCTGCGCCAATACCAACCCGCACTCATGTCCCCAGGCCGTGATGCTGTGCAGGGCCGTGTGTTTCTCCCCGTCATGAGACCGCCGCAGGGTCTTCCCGTCCAGCGCTATCTGCTCCTGACCGGACGCCGCCCGTACCTCATTCACCCAATCGATAAACGCCCGGTTGAACTGCTCCGGGTCCAGCGCCCGCACCACCCGCGCAATCGTGTCATCCACCGGCATCCCGTTCAAAAACGGCCGGTAGCGACGCAGCCAATCCAGCTTCTCATCACCGAATTCCTTGATGTCTTTCCAGCCTTCTGCCCCCGACAGCACCGCACTCACTGTCAGAAACAGAATGTCCAATAACTCATGCTTCTTGTTAATATCACGCCGCGGGTCGTCAATCGTCGCCAAATGGGTCAGTAAACTCATGGGAATCTCCTCAGTTTGGGGTAATTACTGATCTGATCCCCGCAAAACCCATGAGTTCCCCACTTATCTATATCTTATTGGAATAAAAAACCTCTTACTTATGACAAAAAGTATGATCTTGCCCTGACGTAGCGCCTATAATCAATGAAAATAATCGGAATTTTCTTGACATTATTTTAAATAATATGTAGAACAATTTTTCTGAAATAATTCTACATGTATTGTGTTAAATATGTCAAATTCAACCGCACTTAAACAAGATAATATTGTGTCGAAAAATGGTTAATAAACGAGAAAAATTCATCAATTTGGCGGAGAAACGGACAATAAATGCCATTAAGGCAATCCGGATAATTGGTAAACTAGGCAATCCAAATGCGTATGATTATTCCGAAACCGATATAAAAAAAATCTCCAAGGCGCTCACCGATGAAATCGAAGCAATGAAGCATCGAATGCAAAACACCAAATTATCTGATGATATCGAATTTAAGCTTTAATTGATTCGGGGATTGTATCCATGAAGAAAGAAGACCATAAAAGTCTTTGCGAAGCTCTATTGATAGCAGATGGAGAGGCTACCGTAATTGGGCTATTGCAAGACTTCGGCTTTTGGGATCAGCCAGAACTTTGGAGGCATTACGGTGACGTAGAAAACAACTGGGGCCAGAGTGGAAACCAGCAAAGCCTGGCTGAAGCGGCACTAGCCGAAAAGATTGTCAATTCTGTGGATGCTCGGTTGATTAATGAGTGTTGTACCAGGGGGATCAATCCAAAAGACACTCACTCCCCCAGCACGGTCCGTGATGCTGTGGCAGATTTTTTTGATGATGATAAGGGTGGAAAAATTGCAACCGGAGACGTCATAAAAGAATGGGGCGATGAGAAGATCCGATCCATCGCTGAACAGACCACATTGTGTACAACTGGAGAACGACCGTCGCAACTGAATATCACGATTGCAGATAGTGGCGAGGGGCAGACTGCCGGGCGTTTACCAGAAACCATTCTATCGCTAAGCAAAAGTAATAAGATGTATATTCCTTTCGTGCAAGGCCAGTTCAACCAGGGGGGAACAGGTGCGCTTCGATTTTGCGGTATTGACAATTTACAGCTTGTTGTCAGCAGGAGAAATCCAGCCTTGCTCGGCGAAAATCCCGCCCCTGAGGACCGCGAATGGTGTTTTACTGTTGTACGTCGAGAGCGCCCTGAAAAGGGCCGTAAGAATTCGATATATACCTATCTAGCACCCATCGGGGTTGGGACCCAAGCGAATGATCGGGAGGGGTCTGTACTTTCCTTTGCCGCGGATACTTTTGGTATTTTTCCAAATGATGATGGTCCTTATAATCGACACGCCGACTATGGTACTGCCATTAAAATGTACGACTACAATTTTATAGGAGAACGATCAAATATCCTACGCGGTAAAAGCCTCCTTAGCCGTCTAGATCTTCTTCTACCGGAAATAGCGTTGCCCGTGCGATTTTATGAATATCGGACGAATAAAGAGGGAGCTCACTTGGCGGTTGGTAGTCGCCGCACCACCGCTATGGGCTTACTACGCAGGATCAGCGACAGTGCCAACGTTGAAAAGGGCTTCCCTGTTTCTATTCCACTTCAGCCAGACGGTGAAAAACTCATTGCCCGCATATATGCGTTTGTTCCAACTGGAAGTTCAAGAGATGAGGAAAATGGAAACCAGAATGGCAAGGGCAGGAAGCTCGGTGGTGCCCGCAACTATCGAAAGAACGAGGGTGTACTATTCCTGCGCAATGGTCAGACACAAGGTTCTTGGCCCAAAGATTTTTTTCGTCGCAACAATGTCAAAATGAAGCCCCTCGCTGATGATCTTTTAATTTTTGTCGAGTGTGATGACTTGAGTGATTTTGTCCGTGAAGATCTGTTTATGCCAAGTCGTGACCGCTTAGCAGAGAATGCTTTCAAGACTTCATTGGTAAAGGCTCTTGAGGATACAGTCAGGGAATGTTCTCAACTCAAAGAGTTACGCAATAAGCGTCAAGAGGAACGTTTGCAAGCTCGGATTGAAGAAGAGCGCCCATTAGCCGATGTGTTGAAATCCTTGATACAAGGCTCTCCAAATTTAACTACCTTGCTCCAAATGGGACAGAGGATTCCGGCACCGTTCAATACGCAAGTGACAAGCGCGGATGAAACCATAAAGTTTGAGGGAAAATATTATCCTTCTGTCTTCAAATATAAAGGGATCGAGTACGGTTCAACAGTCGTCTTATCTCGCCCCATAACTAACCGCATACGGCTGACCTTTGAAACTAATGCCGAAAATAAATACTTTACCCGATCCGTCGAGCGTGGATCATTCGATTTGGTATGGACTGACTGCGATGGAAACGAGACAAATGCCAGCATTACTGGACCAACTCTCAAGAACGGCATCGCAACTGTCATGGTGAGTTTCCCCGAAGAGGCCGAGATACACAAAGAGATTAACTATTTTGCCAGGGTCAAAGACTCAATGCGATCATTCGAAATCCCTATTAACGTCACTCCTATTGCAGAAGCCCACCGTAAAGGTGGCGGCTCAGGGGATTCAAAAAACCCTCCAGGTAAACGCAAGGGTAATGAACGCGAAAAACCCATGGAAATGGCTCTGCCCAAGATCCAACGTATCTATCGAGATGACTGGGACCGTGTAGGATTTGATGAATATACCTCCATGAAAGTCGAATCGCTTGGGCCCACTGGAGCTGATGAGAATACAGAAATCTATGAGTTCATGGTCAACATGGATAATACGCCGCTTAAGAATGAAAGTAAGCAAAAGCGACTGACGGAGGAACAACACAAACTGTTGTCTGAACAGTTTTTGTATGGGAATGTTCTCATCGGCCTATCGCTCTTGCTTGAGGACAAAAAGACAAGCAAGAACGGGTCTCCTGACAGCGATATGCCGACAGAAAATATTGAAGAAAAAATAGAGTCAGTATGTAAAGCTATGGCTCCCTTCATACCTGCACTAATATCTTTAGGTTCAGCGGAATTGGAATTGGATAATCATATCGAGGGGTTAGAGGAGGTTGGGTAGCTAATCCCTCTTTCGATGAACGAGAACTACTTCTCTTGCCCCAGGGGAATGAGACTTTTGTAGTGCATGCCATTTACGGTTCGGGACGTCCCGCCACAGTCGGCCATCATCGGCTTCTGAATCGTCCCACGGATAGTATTCGACTAAACCACATCGTTTCATCACGTCTAGATAAATAGGCAGTTGCCAATCTGCATCCGAAAATGCAACGACTTGCACGATCGTTGTCTCCGGTCCGGCCATAGCAGCCACAGAGAAAAATGCCGCTTCGAGTTGTTCAAAGTAGGTCCTTAATCCGGGGTTTTTTCGATCCCCCATAGTATAAAATGATGACCCTGCCCCATCCAACTTACCTGTAATCAAGAACGGCACAGGCGCTTCTCTACGTCCATCAACTTGCCAGCGGTGGTATAAAATATGAATGCCAGGATACGGAGGTGAGGTAACAATGAGCTTAGGCGGAGAGATGCGACGAATTAACTCTTCAGTATGGGCACCAGCTACATTCCGATTGAGGCTAATAGCAAGAGGCCGTTCCTTCAACAACTGCAGATCAATGTGCTCCCGAAATGCCTTTGCACTCTGAAGCATCTCTTCTGCCAACACGTTCATCTTCTCTCGGAATTCGGGTATTGATGGCCTTTTCTTGCGCGCATCAAGAGCCCACTGTGCCGTTCGAAGCACAGTACACCTAGCTAAAATTTCACTACCAGGAAGGCGAAGGCGTTGCACAGTGGCTAGAGACTGTTCTATAGCTTTTCGCAGCCTCCAAAAATCGTTGCCTTCAAGATTGCGATAGTAACCAGCATTAGCATAATCATCAAACCGAATACTTTTTGCATGGATATTAATAGCGTCAGAAATACTTGAGCGCCAACGCTCAAATGAGGCGATCTCTTTGTCAGTAATTACAAGGGTTTTCGCCTTGCAGACGAAAGCAGCAAGAGAGCTGATATCGATACCTAATGAATGTCTCCCTAGCGCCATTGATTCGACAAGTGTCGTGCCGCCTCCAACGAAAGGGTCTATAACCCAGTCACCTGGCTCAGAATATGCCTCAATTACAGAGCGCACGAAAACTGGGGAAAACCTTGCGGGATACCGATAGAAGTTGTGAGTCCATCCGCTTATGGTGGAATTATCTTGTGCTGCCGATACAATGCGCTGGCTCAGCGAGAGTTCACGATTAGACATTGCTCACGCGCCTATCTGCTTACCAAGATATTTCACGGAAATGTTGACCGACTGGAAAGTCGTCAGCACTTCGATAACATGCCAGTGAATATCCATTAGTCCGTTCGCCAATCTGCCATTGAATCAAGTATCCTGATGATTCGTTTAGCTCCTTTGGGTGTTTGATCCCATAAATTTCGGAGGCTCATTTCAAGACGCCTCCAAGATGCGTCATCTTCGCCTGGCCCAATTTGTACAGTCTCCATCTGCACTCCTAGAACCTTGCAAACTTGCACTACGCTGTCACTTCTCGTGCGAAAGTCACCAGTACAGATGCGCCAAACCTGGCTCTGATTGACATTCGCCCTTCGCCCGATCTCTGCATATGAGAGCCTTTGCGCCTTGTGCCGCTCCTTGATTCTCGTTTTTAGATCGCTTATTTCCGGTGCAGATGGTTTCATGCAAATTAGCATTACATATATTTTGCAAATTTGCAATATTTTATTTTTCAGTACATCAGGAATCACGGCGCAGAACTGGTTGTAGATGGCGAACATCACAGTGGAAGATTCCTATGACAATGCGCTGGCGGAGACCATCATTGGTTTGTACAAGACGGTAGTGATCCGGAAACGTGCGCCATGGAAAACCCTGGATGAAGCGGAATAAGACACACTGGAATAGGTGGGCTAGCTCAATCATCGCCGTTTGCTGGCGCCCATCGGCAATGTACCGGCAACTGAGTATAAACAGATGTATTATGATAAGATTAGCCGGTCATGCAAAGCAGGCATGACTCAAACTATATGGTCTCCGGCAACTCCGAGGCGGTTCAGAGGAAATAATAACAATGAATTCAGAGACAGAGACTCATGAAACGGAGAACAAGGAGATCGCCATTGAGATTGCGGCGGCCCACAAGGTAAATCTGGCGCTGCAGCAAAACTCGGTACCAGTTCTTCGGGATATCGTTCTTAAAAACCCCACGGACGTCAGCTATCAGGACCTGGAGTTGACGGTGACCACCACCCCGGGATTTGCCAACCCCAAAGTCTGGCACATCACCCGACTAGGTCCCGGGGCCGAGATCTCCTTGAGCGACTGCATGGTCGAACTCAACCCGGGCTTTCTGGAGGAGGTCAACGAGGCAGTTCGGGGCACCTACGACTTCACATTGAATGCGGGGGATGAAGTGCTTGCCACAGCCTCTTGTGATGTGCAAGTCCTGAGTCGAAACGAATGGGGCGGGATCCAAGAATTGCCGGAAATCCTGGCCGCCTATGTGCAACCGAATTCGCCATTCACCCAGGAAATCCTGCGAACCGCAGCGAAGATACTGGAGGCCAACGGCCGCAATCCGATGCTTGACGGCTATCAGTCGAGAAGTCGAAAACGGGCTGGTGAGATGGTCAATGCCATCTGGTCGGCGGTCGTTCGCCAGGATCTGGCCTACGCCGAACCGCCCGCGAGCTTCGAGGATGCCGGCCAGAAAATCCGCCTGCCCGAGGAAGTGAAGCGACACCGGCTGGTCACCTGCATGGACTCCACCCTGTTATTCGCCGGTGCCCTAGAGCAGGCCGGCTTCAATTCGCTGGTCATCTTCACCAAAGGCCATGCCTTTGTCGGGGTCTGGCTGGAAGACCTGGAGTTTGGCACAAGCGTGGTCGAGGATCTGCAGGCCTTGCGCAAGCGGGTGGACCTCAAGGAGATTCTGGTGTTTGAGACCACCTTCGTCGCGCACCGGCCTGCTGTCAGTTTCAAGCAGGCGAGGCAGGAGGCCAACGGCAAGCTGTTCGATGAAGACAGCTTTCTATTGCTGGTCGATATCAAGCAGTCTCGCCTGGCCCGGATTCGACCGCTGTACGAGCGGATCACGCAGGTAGGCCAGGAGGATGTCGCAGTCGACGAGGTGATCGATGCCGGCCTGGATGACCTGAGTGATCTGCCCGAGGATATGGAATACCCGGATGCCCCCACCCCGGATGATGCGGTGGAAGCGGATCGCCGTGTTGAAAACTGGAAACGCAAACTCCTTGACCTGTCCTTGCGTAACCGACTGCTGAACTTCAAGCGGTCCAAGCGGGCTGTGCCTTTGATCTGTACAAATCCAGGCGAACTGGAGGACATGCTAGCCGAGGACTAGGTCTTCACCTTCTCACCGCTGGAGAAAGTCATCAGCCCCGATGATCCGCGAAGCGGTGAGGAGCACCGCAGGCGGTACTCGGAGGACCTGCACGCGGAGCAGGTGCTGCAAGCCTTGCGACGCAGGAAAATCACCACCGCACTCGATCAGCGCCAACTGACTGCCTCGCTGATCACATTGTACCGAGCCTCAAAGGCCGCGATCGAAGAAGGCGGCACCAACATCCTGTATCTAGCCTTGGGGTTTTTGAACTGGACCCAGACGGGTAACCGTTCTCAAACCTACCAAGCGCCGCTGATCCTGATCCCGGTCAGCCTTTCGAGAAAGTCCGTGAATGCAGCATTCAAGCTGCGCATCCATGACGATGAGCCGCAGTTCAACCCGACCCTGCTGCAAATGCTTCGCCAGGACTTCGGACTCGAAATCCCGGAACTGTCCAAGGAGTTGCCAAAGGATGATTCTGGCCTGGATGTGGACGGCATCTGGAATATCGTCCGCCAGCAGGTTCGCGATCTCGAAGGCTGGGAGGTTTCACAAGACATGGTCCTGAGCACGTTCAGTTTTGCCAAATACCTGATGTGGGCGGACCTGGATGCGCGCACCAAACATCTGAAGAACTCCCCCCTGGTCAAACATCTGATCGATACCCCTCGCGACACCTACATGGGCAACCACGGCGTCGACTTCCCGAGCCCGAAGGAGATGGATCACAAATGTCATCCGAAAGACACCTATCTGCCCATGTCCTGCGATAGCACCCAAATGGCGGCTGTCATCGCAGCATCCGAGGGCATGGACTTCGTGATCGAGGGCCCGCCCGGGACGGGCAAAAGCCAGACGATCGCCAACATGATCACCCATCTCCTTGGTATTGGCAAAAAGGTTTTGTTCGTGTCCGAAAAAACCGCTGCACTGGATGTCGTCTATCGGCGTCTGCGTGATGTGGGGTTGGGTAAGTTCTGCTTGGAGCTGCACTCGAGCAAAGCCAGAAAGACGGATGTGATTCAACAACTCGATCAGGCGTGGGAAAGCCGCCATCTCAAGATCTCCAACTGGGAACGAGTGACCGGGCACCTGATGAACCTGCGCGAAGATCTCAATGCCTACGTCCGCCAACTCCACAAAACCTACGCCAACGGCCTCAGCATTTACCAAGCTATCGGCGTGGTCATCAACAATCTTGCGGTGTCCGTGCTGGAGTTCAACTGGCCGGATTACCGAGCACACACCGAAGATAACCTTGAAGAATTCTCCAGTATCGCTGTACGCATTGATACCAACGCCGAGCAGATCGGCGATATCAGCAAGAGCTGCTTTCAGCGGGTCGAGGCCGACGACTGGTCACCGTCTTGGCAACGCGACGCCATTGAACAGTCCAAGGCCCTGCACCGGGCGGCGGAGGACTTGCAAGCCGCACTGCAGTCCTGGATCAAGCTGCTGGGATTGCCGATTGAAGTGATGAGCCGAGCTGACCTGCAACAGATTTGCGCGCTCGAACGTATCCTGCCCCAGGCCTACAACCAGTCGTACGCCCCCTTGCTCGGCCCCGAAGGTCGTGAACTGATCGACGATCTTGAACAGGGTGCGGAACTGGTACAAAGCTTCCGCCAGCAGTTTGAGAGTACGGCTGTGACCTACAAGGAATCCGTGCTCGATCAGGACATCGATGGCCTGCTGACCCAGTTGAGCGATGCCGAAGAGAAGTGGTTCCTGGCGAAATGGCTGGATGTGCGAGCGGTAAAAGCGAAGCTCAAGCCATTCTCGGGAGGCTCGAAAATCATCGATGAAGCCGCCGATCTCGCCTTGCTCTCCAAGACCAGAAAAACGAGGACTGAATTCGAGCTGCTCAAAGGGCTGGATTCAGTTATCGGCAGGAAGTTCGACGGAATCCACACGGACCCGGCCCTGTTTACACAGGCGGCAGAGTTTGGCCACCAGATCAGAGGCGTCATGGGTGGACTTTTCGCAACGCCCGAGACCTATCGCGAGGCCACATCCACGATGATTTCATTGCTTCAATCTGCCGACCTGCTGGGCCCGGGGGGCCAGATTCAGACCTCGGCCAGCACGTTCGTACAAGCAGTGGAGACCTTTGAGGCGGCCCAGCATGCACTCGGTGCGACCATTGCCGCAAGCGGCGACTTGCATGTCGGGCCCGAGGGCACATCGTTTCTGCAAACGACCATCGATACTTGTGCCGAGTGGGTGGAGCAGGCGCCGAGGATGAGGGCCTAGACCGCTTGGAGGCGGGTTCGAAACGAAGCCCTGGCCCAAGGCATGAAGTCCCTAGTAGATGCCGTGGAGCAAGGTCTTCTTGCCGGCAGCACGGCCGAGGAGGCCTTTCGGGTGAACTATCACCTCTGGTGGCTGAACTGTGCCGTAGACAATGATGAGGTGATCCGGAAATTCGTGCCGGCCGAACATGCGCGAACGATTGAGGATTTTGTCAAGCTCGACCAGGACTTCATGGAGCTTACCAGATACTACGTTTATGCCAAGCTCAGCCAGATGATCCCCTCGCGCGCCCATATTCCGCAAGGTTCGACTTGGCATGTGCTTAGTCGGGAGATTCAGAAGAAGCGCCGCCACATGCCGGTGCGTCAGCTGGTAGAACAACTCGGCAGCAATCTGTTCAAGCTCACTCCCTGTGTGATGATGAGCCCCATGTCGGTGGCCCAGTACCTGCCCCCCGAGGGCGCTTCCTTTGATGTGGTGATCTTCGATGAGGCCAGCCAGATCACGCCCTGGGATGCCATCGGTGCCATCGCACGGGCGAGTCAGGCTATTGTGGTGGGTGATCCTAAGCAGCTGCCCCCGACCTCGTTTTTCAGTCGCCAGGAGGATGAATACAACGACAGCGACATTGATGTCGGTGACCTGGAGTCCATCCTCGATGAGTGCATGGGTGCCAATTTGCCCACCTATCAGTTGAAATGGCATTACCGCTCACGACAAGAGTCGCTCATTACTTTCAGCAACCACCACTACTATGGGGGCGGGCTGATTACATTTCCCTCCCCAGCCACAGCCGATACCGCGGTTTCGTTCCACTATGTTGAGGATGGACTGTATGAGAAAGGCGGCAACCGAATCAATCTGCCCGAAGCACGAACTATGGTGGATAGCATCGTGTCCAGGTTGCGTGATCCGGAATTCAAGCAAACGGGTATGACGATCGGAGTGGTGACTTTCAATCAGGAACAGCAGGTTCTTATTGAAGACCTGCTGGAGAAGGCACGCCAGGATTACCAGGAAATTGAGCCTTTCTTCGCCGAAGACAATATCGAAGCCATCTTTGTGAAAAACATCGAGAGTGTGCAAGGCGATGAGCGCTCGATCATCTACTTTTCCATAACCTACGGGAAAGACCATTCGGGTCGATTGTCGATGAACTTCGGGCCGATGAACCAGGAGGGCGGGCGAAGACGCCTAAACGTCGCCATCACCCGCGCCCGCAATGAAATGCGTGTCTACTCCAGCATGCAGCCGGAAGATATTGACCTGTCCCGCACCGCAGCCGCCGGTGTGAAAGACATGAAGCATTTCTTGGATTTTGCCAAGCGGGGCACGAAGGCAATCGGCGAGTCGATTGAGCGTCCCTTGGGAACTTTTGACTCCCCTTTTGAAGAACAGGTTGCGGTACGACTTGAAGAGCGGGGCTGGATAGTTCACAGCCAGATTGGAGTGTCCGGTTTTCGCATCGATCTTGGAGTGGTTCATCCTGACCAGCCAGGCAAGTATCTTGCAGGGATCGAATGTGACGGTGCAACCTATCATCTTTCCGCCACGGCACGAGATCGGGACTTCCTGCGCCAGCAAGTCCTTGAGAATCTGGGGTGGAAGATTTTGAGAGTCTGGTCCACGGACTGGTGGATTACCCCGGAAGATTGTACTGATCAGGTGGATCGGCAGTTGCGTGAATTGCTGGAGTCTTCAGAGGAGGACAGTGATGTGGCTTCAGTAAAAGTAACCGATACGATAGACGAGACTGAAGAAGTGGTTGCCGAGGGTACCCAACTAGATTTTGCGAACACAGATGGCGAAGACCTGGCTTCAGATACTGTTTCCCGGGTGGTGGAATGGCAAAAAGTTGCCGGTGCAGTAGTAGAGGATGCGCCCGATATCCCTGGCAAGCGGGAATACATACCCTGGAGCGCAACTTCCACTGATCTGCACCTGAAGCAGGACAGTTTTTATGAGTTTTACTACCGTGCCACACATGCAAGCCTGATGGAGCAGATCGTTCAGCATGAGCAACCGATTCGTGTGGAGGTCCTGTTCAAGTTGGTCACTAGGGCACATGCGTTCAAGAGTGTGGGCAGCCGGATCAACCGGGTACTCGGTGATATCTTGAATAGCAATGACAGGCTGCAAATTACCAAGGAAGGCAGCCTGCGATTTGTGTGGCTGGTGAATGCAAATGCATTCAACTGGGACAGCTTTCGCGTGGTTGATAAATTTTCTCATCAGCGTAATGCTGAAGACGTCGCCATGCCAGAACTCGCAGCCATGTCCCGTTATTTTATTGAATGCGGCTGTAAACAGGATGATGCGGTTGTGGAAATGCGCAAATGGCTTGGCATGCGCCGCATTGGTGAAAAAGGCAGAAAACGGCTAGAAGCTGCCTATCAAACTGGTTTGAGTTCCCTAGAATTGCAGGGTGTGTGATTTGTCTTGCGGCAGACAGAATTCTCTCTTTAATACGTCGTCTCCATCAGTTTGTGTGCTAGCTCCCACGAATCCTGCTCCTTAAACTCTATTTTTGTGACTCCTTTACGATCCTGTGCAGATCCTCTGGGCTAAATGTACGACCGGACACGAGATGCTGCAGAAATGGCTCAAGTCTAGTAATAACGGCATGAGCAATCACCGCAGCCCTCTCATCCGAGAGTAAATCACCAGACTTAACATCGTATTCGGTACATATATACTCCAAAGCATCCCGAACTGCATTTGATATTGCTCGTTTTTCGTCTAGCTCACTCCAATAAGCTAAAAGCGTATACAATGCTCGCCTTGTTTCATCATAATTAACTTTCTTATATGCGTATATCTCCGAGATTTCCTCCGGTGCTACATCAAGATCAAACTTTAGATCCAGTTCCGTTCCTGTAACAGGATCAACTGCATAACCGACTGAAAATGCGTCTCCGATATAATTACTCGATAAACACGCCACAATTCTTAAGAAACCGAAATACTCTACGTAAGCCAATATCTGTTTTCTTACCGGGTCTCCGCAAACGTATACTCCATGAAAAAAGGTATTTTCTGGCCTATCCCTTACTACATCATATTCATTAAAAAATCCAAAACACGCTTTCCCGTCCGATAAAAGATAACTTTTCGCATGTTCGCATTTGTCAATGTTAAGGCCAATCTCGTAAGCTAGCGCAAGACAAGATTTAACTATTGACCGTCCAGCGAGATGTCCAGCGAATACAAGAGGAATCTTGTATGGAACTGAAGAATACTCACGTTCGTCAGTCGCATTTTTCAACATCTCATCGATGTCAATTTGGGGGTGTTGTTTTTGTAATCCAGATACAATTTTCTTAAATTCCTTCTTTGATCTGGCTTGAATTTTTATTTCTGTCTTATCGCCTAGGTCATGCTTATCAAACACTGGTTGTGCAATTGTCATTGACCCGTCGGGACGGACGGTAAGTTTTCTTCCATTGATTGTTTCTACATCAAATCTTTGGTTGTTCCCGCGGTCTCTATTAATATTAAACATCGTACATAGAGGTCTAAGCTGATTTACAAGTTCTTTGTCCCACGTGGCACCGGTCGAGCTGTTACAATCGATGCATATGAAACTATTGACTGTCTTTCGGCCGCCAACTGCGTTCGGAATAATGTGCTCTTTACTAGTATTGGAAGCCGTAAATTTTTTCGCACAAAATGCACACGTCATGCCGAGTTCCTGATGTTTTCGAAAGGGACATTATTATCATTCGAGAATTAGTTCATTTCCTACACCTAAACAACAACACCGTACTTTTGGTATCGCAATTTTAGTGCCTTATCTCCACCGTCCAAAATATCCACGACCTTTTGAGTGATTCTGGAACCACTAGTACACAAAAAGCCACGTTCTTCCACTTTACCAGTTGACCCCATTCCCTCGAACATAGCAATTAGTTCACAATCTGCTAAAACAACGAGGTTTGCATTGTGAGATGTAAACGCTATCTGTCTAACCCGTTTATCATCCAAAATAGCTGGTGCAATCGACTCCGAAATATGACGATTGTCAAGGTTGTCCTCGGGCTGATCTATAATTAGTGGGCCTTCCTGGAGTTTCAACAAGAGTGGAAATATTGCTGTACACCTTTGCCCTGCTGACAATTGATCAATAGGGCTGTGATCTTGTCCCTCCTTTCCCACCTTTAGACCAATCCAGAGATCATCCTCTTCAAAAGCGCCAAGGTAACTTATGAATTCAGCAGACTCAAAAAATAACCTGTATCCATCAACGAGGTCTTCTTGTAATCTATTATATGCCTGTGCCAACCGCCGATGGTGCCGTTTTTCTTCCGGTGTAAATGAACGGATTTCTTGAAAGACATTTGCGCCTGCGGTATTTCTCTGTGAAAGTTCTTCAATAATAGAATTGTGGGACTGTGGGATTACGTCTAATTTGACACCATATTCTTGCAGTTCTTCGTTCAGTTCCATTACTTTGTTTATCCGTAGATTAGTCTGGTCATCCAACACACCTGCAACCTGATTACACGTGTCAATTAAACGTGACAACAGATCTTCTACTTTGGATCTTTCATTATCTCTTTGCCCCTTTAGCTCTGGCAATGCTCTTGTATCTTCCAACACCTTTCGATGAGATTTCAAGAGGTTACGTTGTTCTAGCGTGAGGCCAGCAACTCTACTCTCATAGTCTGCAGCAAATACATCAAACGCTCTTTGGAGTTGTTCTGAATAAACTTTGCATTCAGAGATAGCTTGGTCTAGGTATTCTTCTTGCCCTTGCAAAAAATCTTCTACGCGATTCTCTAGTCCTGAAACGAGCTCTGCAGCTTGCATTGCAATATCAGTAAGAGGCGAAGCACCACCAAATACATTAGGGTCAATCTGCAACATGAACACTCCTCCGCGATCACGAAGCGTCGCTTTCTCATCACGTAATTTGTCAACAAGTTCAACTACTGATTGCCGCTGTAGAATAGCAGTCTCATATTCATCTCGAAGCGTGATGAGCTGAGCATCATTTAGCTCTTTGAGGCCTGATCTGAGGTCCTCTAGTCGAGATACTTGGTCATGATAAGAGCGAAACTGGGCATATCGACTTGCGGCCTGCTCGTGTAGACGACGGATTTGATTAGTGTAACGTTCAGCTCGTTCTTGTAGTTGCCTGATTGGTTCTAGACCTGCAATAGTGTCGAGATACACTTGACGAATTCTGGGTTCAGTGGCGGCTTGCTCAATTTCATGCCATCCTAATACATAGGAAGGAAACATTAATGCATCAGGATTTCGTACCTCTTCTTGACGATCGTTATCGAACGTCAGTTCAAATAACTCTCTGTTGCTCATTGACCGTCTAATAAGAACCTTAGCACCATCTCTACGTTTAACGAGGACCGTTACATTACCACTTTGGCCGAGAATACTCTTCAAATGGTTTTCAACGTCTTCCGCTCGTGATGCTGGTACTGGTGCACCAAGGACAAATCGTAAGCATTCCAAAACCGAGGTCTTTCCTGAACCTTTAACACCAATAAATGCATTGCAATATGGCGATAGTGAAAACCACAGATCAGGAAAGAATTGACCTCTTATGTTAATTCCAACGACATAACTGTCTGCTGTAGTTGGTGTTTCCAATGACACTCGGAACGGCATCTGAAGGCTTGCCTTAAGCTCTGTAAATGTTGCTTCCTCCATTTGGACATAAGTCATCCTATTACCGATTGAGTGTATTTCGTGCGCATCACTAGATCGAATACACGTTTTTAGTAGATAGTCAGTCTCCTTGTGTTTACCATCAAAAAATTTAGCCGTTTTTAAATCCGTCACCTCTAATGCAGTGAAATGTTGCTTAGCAAGCTGGAGAAATGGAGGGTCGGTGTAGATATCATCGATGCTTCGGCTTTTTGTGATGTTCTTATTCGTATGTAGATGAGCTGGAATGATTATGGCATCTGACGGAGCTAAAATATCACATATTTTTTCTACTGAATCTGTAAATCCACTTACTTCTGTGCCGCCAATGTTTCGAATTTCATTCTTACACTTTCTATTTAGATGGGTAAACCAGTAGTCAGGGCTCTGACCCATATCAGGATCAAAGCCAACTAGTAGATGAAAAAATATTTCCTTGTCAATTTTATCTACGGGCTTTGCCCACGCATCAACAAATACATTTAATTCACAGCCGCGCAAAACAGTTTTGCCGGAACGTTGCGACACTGCTTCGACAAAGTTACGGTCGGGTAATTTCTGATGATCCGTAAACATAACTACATCAACTGGTGTTTCTTGCAAGTGTCTTACAGCGTCGTCTAGGGCTGTTGACGGATTACCTATAAAATCATGACTTGCGGGAGAATGATTATGCAGATCCACAGCCATCCACTTGCCAAAATAAGGAAGAGATTGTTCAAGGAGTGTTTCTTCAAATTGTGCGATAACAGGCATTGTGTTCCTTATAGCGATTTCTATTTCTCGTCAGATCTCGGACAACATATTTTCGAGAGCATCGATGCTGAATTTGAAGATATGATCATGCATCAGTGCACTGACATCAGGCTAGCTGGTACCCGGTAAGGTAGCAGCATCTTTCTGTTTGAGGCCTTTCTTACGGCTATATTTCCGTATCTCCAGCAGTAATTGCGCACGGATTTTCAGGTTGGCGGCTTCCTGTTTGTCGAAACCAAAAATTTCATAATATGCTTCGACCATGTTTGGATTATTTTTGCAACCGCGTTCCGGAATCATTTACAGACCGCTCAAAATTTACACTCAGAAGCTAAAGTTGATAGACCCAAATTATCCAGTTTGAAGTATGATTACTAGCAACCTTACTGATAGATTCGCTTGGCTGAGTTAAGAGCCATTTGTTTATTGCGGTTAAATGTAGCCCGCATTTCAATGAACGGATCGCCACACCATTCTGCCTGTAGCCCCCTTAACTGTGCCTCGCTTGCTAATACTGAATACAATTTCCCAATATATTGATAAAATACTGTCACCCTCTGGTTTCTCAATTTAAGCCTTTCTACAACACTACCTGTGCTTACTATTTCACCTGATAGCTCACGTAGCTTTTCCCAAATAACTACATCCGCTATAAATGTATCCATAACCATGGCTTCTAGAAAAGTCAGATCGGCAATTAAATTTCGGACAACATGGCCACCTAGTCTTGTAGGGTAGTAACTACTTGTTAATATCGATTCTGAATGAGTTCCAGTACTAACGAAGCGATATTTACATAGATCATTTAAGCTATTTTGAATAAAGTCATCTGCAAAACCGATTTGATTTATTGAGTATTTTATTTGGTCTCCATGAAGATATTGAAAAGATGCACGAGTACTCATGGCGACTAATGCATTCAAAATAAACATGCGCAGTAGCTGGGTATTAGTCCTTGATAACCTAGAGTCAAATGGATTTCCGATTATTGAAAATTCTTCGCGGTAAACCGCTTCTTTACCTAGCAATACTGATCTAAGAGCCTCATGTCTTGGCAAAGTATATTTGCCGGTTTTTTCATATAGGAACCTCTATTAATTCAGCACAATGATATAATACGGGTCACTGATTTCAACTCACATTTTCCTGTTTGAAGGTGCTGCCATGAAGAAGACCCAAGACCTGTTCGGTTCCTTTTTTGACTTGCAGGACGCCCGTTTGACGAAGCTGAAAGACCCGCTGGCGCAGTTGGGCCAGGTGGTGGACTGGGAATCATTCCGTCCGTTATTGGCACGCATCCGGCCCACCGAACGCAAGAGCAATGCGGGCGCCCCGCGCCGGGACGAGGTGCTGATGTTCAAGGGGCTGGTGATACAGCATTTATACGGCTTGAGCGATGAGCAGTTGGAATACCAGGTTGAGGACCGGCGCAGTTTCCAGCGTTTCATGGGGTTGGACAATGTGCACAGGGCGCCGGATGCGAAGACGTTCTGGGCGTTTCGGGAGCAGTTGGTGCAGCGGGGGTTGATGGATAAGTTGTTTACCCACTTTACCGGGCAGTTGCAGGGCCTGGGGTACCGGGCGCGCAAGGGGCAGTTGGTGGATGCCTCGCTGGTGCCGGCGCCGGTGCAGCGCAACACGCGCGAGGAGAATGCAAAGCTCAAGGCCGGGGAGGTACCGGCCGAGTGGGACGAGGAGCAAGCCAAGCCCAAACGGCGCCAGAAGGACGTGGAGGCGCGCTGGACGAAGAAACACGGCAAGAATCATTACGGGTACAAGAACCACGTGAACGCGGACCATGAGCACAAGCTGATACGCAGCTTTGCGGTGACGCCGGCCAACGTGCATGACTCGCAACTGCTCGATAAGCTGTTGGATGAGGACAATACCAGCAAAGCCATCTGGGCGGACAGCGCGTACCGTTCCAGGGAGCAGGAGGCACGTTTGCGGGAGAAGAACTACCGCAGTCACATTCAGCGCAAGGGCAGCCGCAACCAGCCGTTGACGGACCGGGAGAAGCAGGGCAACCGCAGCAGGGCAAAAATACGGGTGCGGGTGGAGCACGTGTTCGGGGCGCAGTGCGCGACCCGGACCAAGCTGATACGCTGCATCGGGCTCAAGCGCAGTGCCCTGGCCATCGGCATGATGAACCTGGTGTATAACATGCGACGATTGTGTTACCTGCAAGGGGTCAGTGCGCCTGCTTGACGGAGAACGGGCAGAAAACGGTGTCAGAACGACCCCTGAGGGTCATAAAACGGCGCGATGAGGGCGCTGGCGAGATGATTGAAGGCCCTGATCACCTTACCACATATAAATATATTGAAAAAGAACCAGTATTTTCCAATATGAAATGAGCCTGAAGGGCGGACGTGATTCCACCATGAAATGAGCCTGAAATAATCTGTCTTTCTGTTCATGATACGAGGATGAAAACGATCATGAACGCAAACGAGTTAACGAGTATCGACCAGGTGCGCGCCTTTCTGGCGGGCACCCAACGGGTGGCCTTTGAGGTGGCCGGTGACAAGCGGAGCCGGTATGACTGGGTGCGGCGCACCCTGGTG
Source organism: Gammaproteobacteria bacterium (assembly GCA_965220815.1). Taxonomy (GTDB): domain Bacteria; phylum Pseudomonadota; class Gammaproteobacteria; order Eutrophobiales; family Eutrophobiaceae; genus JAAXHV01. The sequence continues at coordinate 2,379,096 of OZ244846.1, read as the reverse complement.
AAGTTTGATTATCCGGGCTGCAACAAGAAGGACAAAGGGACGCTGCTGCGTTACCTGATGAAGGTGAGCGGGTATTCCCGGGCGCAGGTGAAGCGGCTGGTCAAACGCTACCGGGAGACCGGCGAGCTGGCGCCGCGGCACTGTACGGCACAGGGCTTTGCCCGGCGCTACACGAAGGCGGATATGCGCCTGCTGGCGGCCATGGACGAGCGCCATAACACGCCCAACGGGCCGGCCCTGAAGAAGCTCTGTGAGCGGGCCTTTGAGGTCTTCGGTCAGACCGAGTATGAGCGTCTGGCCGGCATCTCGGTGTCCCACCTGTACAATCTACGGCAATCCCAGACCTATCGGCGGGCGCGCCACACGGTGGATAAAACCCGTCCGGTGACCCTGCCCATCGGCGAGCGGCGCAAGCCGCAGCCGGACGGGCAACCCGGTTATATCCGCATCGATACGGTGCACCAGGGCGATTTAGACGGTGAAAAAGGCGTCTATCACGTCAATGCGGTGGATGAGGTCACCCAGTTCGAGGTGGTGGTCAGCGTCGAACGCATCAGTGAGGTCTACCTCATCCCGGCGCTGGAACACCTGCTGGAGGCCTTCCCGTTCGTGGTCCTGGGGTTCCATGCCGACAACGGCTCGGAATATATCAACAAACAGGTCGCCAAACTGCTGGAGAAGCTGCGCATCGAGCTGACCAAGTCCCGGCCCCGGCACAGCAACGACAACGCCCTGGTGGAATGCAAGAACGGCCACGTGGTGCGCAAGCTCCTGGGCCACGCCCACATCCCGCGGCGCTGGGCCGGCCCGTTGAACGCGTTCCACCGCCAACACCTCAACCCCTACGTCAACTACCACCGGCCCTGCCTGTTTCCGGTCACCGTCACCGACAAGAAGGGGAGACAGCGCAAACGCTACCCCTACGAGTCCCTCATGACCCCCTATGAGAAACTCAAGTCCCTGGACGATGCGCAGCGGTATTTGAAACCGGGGTTAAGCTTTGACATACTGGACAAGGTCGCTTACCGGATCAGCGACAACGCGGCGGCCGATGCCTTGCAGCAGGCGCGCCGGGCACTCTTTACAACCATTCATGAACAGGAATACAAACGGGCTTGAGATCGGGGCAGAATCTCTCTCTCTACAGGCTCATTCCAGTATTGGAAAACACTGAACCTGATCAGACCTGAAATGGTCTATTTATAGAGGTTCCCATATATTTGTATTGCTTTTCCAGGCTGCGAATAACCAGACTCCAGGAATTCTCTTGTCATTCGCAAAGCTAGCCTCACGTCAGATGTGGCTAATATGTCGATTACCTCACCGATTCGGGTACCCAGCACAGAAGATTGAATAAGATTAGATACAGTAGAAAGGTCGTTCACTATTACTTTGGCACCACCTTCCGAAATAAAATCACCCGCTTTACCACTAAGCATTTCTTTCAATAGAAAAAACCGTTTGGATAGCACTGACATTATCGGAGGGGGATCAATATAAAGAGGGTCAAAATCAAAAGCATTAAATACCGCCGAAGTTCGATGCTTAGCAAACGTCGCCTCACGCAGGCTCATCACAAGATTTAGTTTATTACGGTGTGAAATGGCTATCCCTTCGGCAAATATAGTGTTTTGTACTTCTTCTCGATCTATTTGATCTACATTGTCAATTACTAAAAAAATTGGAGCTTTTGACGCTGCATAACTTAATATTTTATCTACGTAATTTTTCTTATCGCTTTGTCGTTCCAAGAGATACTCTGAAAGCTTTTCATTAATCTTATCTTCATTTCCCTCTAACAGTTTTAATGGACCATTTTTTAAAGCGTCAATCTCAACTTTATAAGAAGGACGAATACATTGTTCAAAGTTGCTTAAGAACCAACTGTTCACTATATATGAGTACAAATTGTTGTATATAAAATCAACGGAATTTTCATTTGGTACAAAATTTCTAAAGTCGATGTATATCCAGTGTGCATGCGGCCCAGCTTTCGATTCAGCAAAAAATTTTGCACTTGATACTTTTCGTGTATAGTCCAAAAAAGTGGTTTTGCCGGAACCCACCGAGCCGAGCACTAATATTGCAACTGGGCGGGAGCGTTCCTGTACCATTTCTATTTTCTCGTCTAATGCTCGGGATTCTTGTTTTTTCATTGGCCGCTTTGGTACTTTGTTATAATCCCTTTTAGGCTTGGATAAATACATTTGAATCCGAGAATCGAATTTACGGCGATCAGCAGTACTGACATAACATTTCTGCATCATATCTGCTTCGAAATCTGCGAGTGTTTCGGAGAATGCTATGAGAATTTCATTTTCTATTAGTGGGAATATTGGATTTGAGCCCGATATAGACCTTCTGTTTGTGTAGTAATTTCTCAATAGTCTTCGAGAAAACTGATCTTCTTGTCTCCCCAAAAGGTGAATTTCAAGGCTCGCTGCAATAACCTCCTCTCGTTTTAAGAGCGTCGCAAATTCACTGAAGTCATCTTTTAGTAATGATTGAATAGAGTTAAAGATAATCGCCGATGATTGCGCGAAACTAACTCCATCAATTCTTGTGGCGGGAAATATGATCCATTGAGCACCATTTGTGACTATAGCGAAAGGAATGCTGGCTTTGCGGCAATAGTCTCTCGCTTGCTTAATTGCTTCACCAGTCTCTCCTTGCATAATAGAACCAATCAACTTGACACGACGTTGATTGGGTACTTGAACAAAAGATTTGCCTACTTTCTTTGCCTCAATCACAAAGGCCGTACCAGCTGTGCGAATGATGTAGTCTGTATAAGTATTTTCCCCATCCTCTGCTATCCGTTCCTCCACAGTCACATCATCGTGAGACCAATCAAGAATTTCAAAAATTATGCGATCAATAAGCTTTAAGCGCGTCTCAGCCTCATTAGCATCATGAAGTGCCAAGTGTGCATGCTTATTTATTAATTCTTGGTTTACGCTCATCGCCAGAACCCAATTTTCGTCGTGCCAATCCCAATTGAATATCACGAGGGACTGCAAATACATAGTAAATAGTATACCTATGGGAGTAAATAGCCCCAGGCGAAGCCGGGGATTAGTTTGCGAACCGCTCAAAGCGGTAAATTACGGAGTCTGTCGGCTCCTTGAGTCCCCTAAAGGGATCAACCCCTACACCAGTTCAACATAAATAGGGGCGGACCTGCGTAACTACTAGTTGTTACTATCCGTCACATTTAGATATTTGCTTCTCCCATCTACATCGGAGTGTACCAGCCAAGTCCCACACCCGCAGCGCTGCATCGGTATTAAATGACTTGAAAAACATCCGGGCGTCGTGACTCAGCGGTATATCATAGATGGCAGACTTATTCTTCGAATTGGATCTGGCAGGACGCCAACTGCCGTTTAAATCCAGGTCAGGAAGTTCGGAGATGTGTGTGCCCATTCCCGGGACGTGCAACGATAAATATTGCTCATCGTTCTCGGTTTGTTCATTAACCTTGTTGCTTATTTTATGTACGATCTCCACCCCGTTTGTTAACTTGAAATAAAACCATTTCTGGCTGCCATCAAAGAGTTCTTTCCCTCTTGCGCTGAGTAGTTTGTACAGGTGTGGATATTCATCGCGCAGAAGGCCTGAATACTGTACCCGGAACGAACTAACTATCTCGTCAGGATTGCGCGGTTCCCCGGTGTGTTGATAACGCTTAATCCCGGCAAGAAGATGCTCAGAAAGTGCCTGGAGTCCAAAGCTTTCTGCCCGTTCAGCAACTTCCTCATAGCTTATCATTCGGTCATAGGCGTTGGAGATTGACCTGGTCAAGTAACCCTCCGGCGCCATGAGTACGGTTTTTGCGGATTTCCATAGACGGTTTTCTCTCCCCCACTCAGCATATCTTGCGTAGTCTTCCGCCTGGTCCGGACCTGGAGGTGCATCGATTTTGTTTTCCGTCAAAATAGCGTGTTTCGAGCCCATACCGTCCTGGAAGACCATATGTAAATCCGTTTCTCTGCCTGGTTTGCTTTGGTGTGAGGCAGACTCTATTTCACGCGTGAAGTTCGGCTTTATTTCAATAACTCTTTCAAGCTGTATATCAGGAATAAACTTATGCGCCCACCAATCCCCGAACTGGTGGTTCAAGCGGATTGCATCTGCGATCAATGGGTCAATGTCCGGCTCATTTATTCTTTGCCAAAGATTGACGTCCGGGTGGTCCATGTATTTAAACTTCGGGGTTATAAGTTATTGGCTTAAGTGCTGGCATGGTAGTACAGCCACAAAGCGGCTATCAGAACCAAGGCTACCGGCACGTACTGGAAGATGAGGTCAAGAACCCGCTTTATTCCCTTTTTTTCTGGTGAACCATTTGTACCAGTCATGTAAGTAGTCCTCTTCGTTGTCGTAATCGTCGGAATTCGGCTCAAGGTCGGGTGGCGCGGGGTTGTTGACCGTCCATTCCAGCTTGCCCATTTTCTCAATACTGTCCACCCATCCATCTCGCTCAAGCTCTGCCTTGTCGTGATGATCGTGGTCGTATCTCCTGCCCTGCCTCGCAAAGTCCCTATGATACATGACGAAGGATCGACTCATACTTCAAGTCGGATTTGAGGAGATTGCTGACGGCCCATAGGCGTAGGCGTAAGGTTGATATCTACTTCAAAAAGTACCTTGCCGCAATGACATGAACTAGTGTACCTAATTTAGGCAGCCACCTTAAATTGCTCGTAACGCAGCGATAGCCGGTCACGGTCTGGATAATCTTTTTCCCGATTCGGAAGGTGAAGCATTCCCCCATCAAGTTGTTTCAACGCTTCAAGCATCGGCCCATCGTGCAGATCAAGCAATCCCTCCGATACATGCAGTCGATAATCAGGATCAATACCAATAAGGTGCGCATCGAAAGCCGCATGATGGATTTTTGAAAGCGGTAATCCGTTTGGCACAACTGGTTGGCCTAACCGTTCATCCTTGTCGGAGATAATGTGTGCTGCATCAAGTAATCTCTGCTCAGGCAAACCAGACAGGGCACAACGTCCGTTATAAGCTGTAATGACGGCCTCACGGAAGGACGCTTGATGGAGGCGTTGTTTGACTGTCTGAAGCGCATACCGACGTTCGCTGACACTTTCTGGTGCAACATAGTCAGCTTGGTCCTGAATTCCGAAAATGATCCGCGCCTTCAGCGCATTTGCATCCCAACCAGAAATATATGTAGGTATTATCGCCTGATAAAGCCCTGGTGCGACGCCGAGGAAATAGATCACCGGAACCCGGTTTTCGACGGCTTCGCGGAGCCAACGATTGTCGGCGGCATCCGGATTTGTCCCCATGAAGGCATAGTCGACGGCTTCGCGGCTTTCGAATATCTGGCTATGCACCTGTCGTTGATCATCGTACCAGACACGCTTACCAGGACGAGGAAACACCGTCCTGATCGATAGAAGATATTGCATTTGCCTTGGCTTGAAGATGCCTCTTTGCGGGTTGACCAGTGGGATGCGCTCACCTTCAAAAGTAAACCCGCGCCTCAACTCTTCCGCTGAAATATTGTTTTGTGTTTCGGTCAGCTTCAGTACGTGTGTGAAGGCTGCGACGCGCATCAGGGTGTCGGCAAGGTTAGCATTCATGCCTAAAGCTCATACAAAGAAGAAACCTCATTTGTCAGAAAGGCAGATCACCTGCAGCCGAATTGTATTGCATGCAGTTTCAAGATTCTTCTATTTTTTCTGAAATAGCGCCGGCGATTGCTTCAAACCAGTCGCTCCTTTCGGCAACTGCATCTTCAATCTGTGCAATCTCGTTTGTTGACAAATGACGGTCCAATATCTCGGATGCCACTGTTTGCACATCTTCAATGTTTAATGAATAAATTATGCGTTCCTGTTCCATTGTATCTGTGCCTGTTGATATGTTGACTCGGTAACTGCGCAAAATCGCTCCTGAATTATTTCACCGGCTGATACCGTTCCTGGCTTCGAACTTAGCAGTGAATTCCTCCAGCGGCCGTCTTTCTTCAGACATGGCCTGCCTGGTACGTTCTACACTTAACGCCTTTGCTTCCTCAAATCAGGTCTTGTTGACCTCACTTGACAGGCTTCGCAATGCAGACAGCAAGTCAGGAATATAGCCAATCCCTGCGTTCTCCGGTTTCACCAGACATTGATTGCCTCCTTGTCTACGTAAGGTCGTATCTCCGGTCGTAAATCCTTATCGGTGGCGAGGTCGACCTGACGTCCCAGCAGGTCCTCCAGGTAAAACTGAGCTTCGAAAAACCGCCTCCAGTGAGTCGGACCATCGAAACTCACCAGGATATCGACATCGCTATTCTCTTTTGCCTGATCGCGGGCGACTGAACCGAACAAGGTCAGCGTGCTGACCCCGAAGCGTTGCGCGAGGGTGGGTTTATGCTCCTGGAGCAGGCCCAGTATTTCATCTCTGTTCATGGCCTTTCCAGTATATCAGGTCCGTGTGTTACAGTCCCCGATAGCGGCCGTGTCAGGCTGGCAGGTCTGAACCTATTCTGAGACCATTAGGCCACGTCGGCCTGACCATGCAACGCTCGCAGTGCGTGTTCCGGGTCTGCATGCAGGATTTTCAGCAGCGCCCGGGCCGGCAGGCATCCTGCGACCCTGTTCCCAGTTTTCCAGTGTGCGCTTGCTCACACCAATCAGCGCGGCAAATTGCTTCTGGCTGAGGCCGGTATTCATGCGAATCTGTTTGACCTCCGGTTCGGTGAACCGGATTACCCTGCCGGGCGCCAACTCGCCATGAACTATCCGGTCCATCTCGTGCATGCTTTTGAGCAACTCATTGAACAGTTCATTTTTCATCAGTCCACCTCTTTGCGATTAATTTCGCTGTCACTAAATTCCGTGAATTCTATGGGCACGATACTAATTTATCCAGTTTTATAAATAGCAACTGATTTATAGTTGCGCATGAAGCTGTATGCAGTCAAGCGTAGAGGATAATTACCTGTACGGAAAACTGGAATTCATCGTTAAGTGGATGGCGGTTATAAGTTCCATTGAAAGATCACAAGAAATGATTTAGAATTTACAAAAAAACATGGGTTTTACTGGAGGAGATTATGTCAGATAGTACACAGAGGGAGCGGCCCAAAGTCTATGTTACAAACTCGGGATCGGTGTATGTCAAGGCGGATGAATTGCTGAAAAGTAAAAGAGGTCGCGCCGCGGTGAATAAAATGGCACAGTTTTTCAAACGGGACAAATCTGATACCTCTCGGAAACCGTCGTAGGAAATCAATGCAGTAGTCTTTTCCCTGAGGAGCCGTAACCCATGGATTTTGGTCTGTATCTTGTTCCCGTTCTGAGTGGCTACTGGTTCCTTACCCACTTGCATTACACAAATTATAAAGCCGCCATCCATGCTAAACTTCGCTGACTGGAAAAACCTCATGGTGAAGCAAGCAAACAACAGACGCTCCAATCTTCGTGACCTGCCGGCGTACTCCGCTGTTGAGGTCGCGCACTACCTGAATCTACCCAGGTCGACGGTCCGTTATTGGGCTACGGGTAAAGATTCTTCCCCTGCCCTGATAGAGGTGGCGGATACCGACCCTTTAGCATTTTCGTTTCACAATCTCGTTTGTCCTCTTTCTTGACCGTAACCTGAAACTGACTGATCCGACCCCAGGGAATCCAGTTTTCATTGCAGGTCCGGTTATAATGGCTTATTCTTACTGGTAAGATTTTAATTTCAGGTAGAGTGTTATGACTTCGCCCTCAACAGATCGGCTATCAGCGATTTCGACAACTAAAATGTCGTCCAAAGGCCAGGTGGTAATTCCTGAGCAGATTCGCGCTCAACTTGATCTTGAAGCCGGTTCCCGGTTCGTTGTAGTGGGAGACGAGGATGTAGTGATCCTGAAACGGATTACAGCGCCGACACCTGGCGAGTTCGATGGGTTGATCAAACAGGCACGCGCACAGGCAAGAGTCGCCGGCTTGAAGAAATCGGATATTGATAATGCAGTCAAGGAGGCACGGAATAAGAAGTGAGGATCATTCTGGATACCAATGTTTTGGTGTCTGGCATCTTTTTCAGCGGCCCACCTTCCAGGATTTTAGACGCCTGGAGGGATAAGAAACTTCAGTTAGTTATCTCCACTGACATACTGGCTGAATACCAACGGGTAGCGGTTATCCTGGGTGAAAAATATTCCCAGGTCGACCTGCGCCCTGTTCTGGACCTGTTGACCGTGAACAGCGACATAATAATGGCGCCCCCTTTACTTGAGAATGTGACTGCCGACCCAGACGACAATATGTTTATAGCTTGCGCAATGGCCAGCGATACAAAGCTTATCGTTTCTGGTGATAAACACTTGTTGGAAATTGATGGCTATGAAGATATCAAGGTGCTGAAGCCTCGCCAGTTTATTAATGCATACCTCATAGATTGATACTGATACGGGCAAAAGGGAGCCGGCCAAACCATGCAAAGGTTCATTCAATCCGGTTTAAAATACCCGCGGCACAAACTCCGTGTTATTGACAATGCTGGTGCTGGCGCTGCTGCCGGTGGCCCGGATGACGAACAACCCCTGCCGCTCCGCATGCACCTGCACGGACTTGTCCGCCTTCAGGAACGCCACCGCGCCGTAGATCTTCCGCGCCTTGTAGAGCGGCCGATAGGTCGTGAATTTGCCCAACTGCTCAAGAAAATGTGCCACGTCCTCGGGGCGCAGCGTGGTCTTCACTTCCACCACGACAACTTCTTCCCCGTTCTCGGCCAGGATGTCAAACTCAACATGCTCGCCGTTATGGCGGCCTTGCAGACGGGTTTGCGTGTGCGTGACAGGTATATTCCGTTTTTGCAGCAAGGGAACCAGGTCACCCTCCACCAGGCTCTCCATCAGCGCGCCCCACTGGCTGGTGAACAGCCCCCGCAGCTCTTTCATCTCTTTGTCGTATTTCTTCTTCTCCCGCTTGGCTTCCAGTTTGTCTTTCTTCCGTTGCTCTTCCATCTCCAGTGCGGCTTTTTCCTGCGACTCGGCTATGCGGTCCAGGGTGGCCCAGATTTTTTCGGAGGTGGCAGATTGATGATGCAGTTCATTTTCCATGCTGCATTCCTCCCTATCAGTTCAGGTGGTATTCAGTAAAACCGGTGCAGCCATGCAAGGAAAGCCGACTACAGGGCCATACTAATACAGGCGGGAAAAAAAGGGAACAGCACACAGGACAAAACTCTATGGGTGTCCTGTAATTTCTCGCACAGGACAAAACTCTATGGGTGTCCCGTAATTTCTATATGGAGGCTTTAAGAGTTGATATGGAAGCGCTGAGAGGTGAGTTTCTGGTGTTGAAATGGATGGTCGGAGTGATTATCGTCGTTGAGGTGCTTCCCCATCTGAAGTTCCTTTTCGCATAATCCGCGATATTCAGTAATCTATCCACGGATTGACCGCGCCGGCGCCTGTATTACGGAATTCACGCTCGTTGCGTGTGACGATGGTGAATCCGTGGCGCACCGCAGTAGCGGCAATCATCGCATCCGGCAAATGGCTGTCGAGCGGCTCTCCCCTGCGGCGCTTTGTTTCCATAATGCCGGCGCAAACCTGTGCATCGGCAGTAGTCCAGCCAAACACCCGATCTTCAAAGACATCGTCGAGCATACCCTGGAATCGCTCCGTAATATCCGACCGGCGCTGTCCGTGGTCGAGCCTGCCGATGCCATTGAGTATTTCCCAGACGGTAACAGAGGACAGACCAATCCCGTCTGCGGCGACGGCGTCGAGAAATCCCGCGACTTGCGGCGCCGGTTCGGGCCGCATCATCTCCGAGACGACATTCGTATCCAGGAGCCAGGCGACAGGCGCGGTCACGGCTGGTTTTCTTCGGGAAATACGAGGGGCCGGTAGCCATGACGTTCCTGCAACGGCAACTCAACACCGTGACCCGGCCCGAAGTAGCGCCTGAAAGCCTCAGAGGGTTTAGTATGACTTTCGGATTTCCCGCGCCGCTCGTGGATCAGGCGGCGCACCAGTTCCTCCATCGAAACGCCTTGATGACGCGCCTCTCGCTTGAGCCAGGACTTGTCGCCCGGATCGATATCACGGACGGTGATGACAGAACTCATTGCCGTATCCTCGTTGGTTTTAAAACAGGGCTTGCATTGTACTGCTAGCAGATTTTGCTGTCAATATCTTCCTACAGCAAAAGGAATAAAATAATTACGATTTCCCGTATACATCCTCAATCCTGCAAATCCTTATCTGCCAGTCTTCCAGCCAGGTGGAACGGGCCTTGTTCTTGGCGGCGATATGCTCGCTGTTTTGTCTCCAGGTATTTATGGACTCAAGGGAGTCAAAGTATGCAACGGCAAGTTTGAATGGGCTGCCTGAGGCGGATTCCAGGCCCAGGAAACCCTCTATTTCCTGGACCCGGCCGTACAGTTCGGCCAGCATTTTTTCGTGTCCCTCTTCATCGACGCCGCTGCTGATTGACGGGAATATTACGGCATAGCTGCCCACGGGCAGGTTCTTCAGGATTTGGGACATTCAGCTCTCGTTAATGCGATCTTCAATGTTGAGTTCGGTCATGACGTCTCCCCGGTAGCAGGACGAATCCCCATGGCCGAGCGGATCTCATAGATTTCCTCCGGCAGTCCCTCTGACGGGATGCCCTGCATCAGGAACGCGGCATGGCCCTGCCCTTTCACCCGGTTGCGCCAGCCTTCGGATTTGTCATCCGGTTCCACCGCGTTGTCCCAGGGCTGTTGCAGGCCCTCCGTTAACTCCTGCCGTCTCTGCTTGAGGTCGATCTGTTTTATCCGTTCGATAAACGAGTTTCTGTATTTCCCGTCGAACGCCTTGACGTTGGCGGGGCAGACCTCCAGGCAGATCCCGCAGGCGTGGTAGCTGCCCCAGTAGGGGGCGCAGGCTTCCGTATCCACCACCCACTTGAGCGCGCCCCTGACGACCTGTTTCTCGTGGACGATGGCGTCGCCCGGGCAGTGCTTCACGCACATGCTGCAGTTCAGGCAGGCGTCCTCGACGCCGTAATCCGTGAACGAATCCAGCTTCATGGGCAGGTCGGTGGTGACCGCGGACAGGCGGAAGGAACAGCCGAGCCGGTCGTTGATGAGCGAGCCGTGTTTGCCCAGTTGCCCCAGGCCGGCCTGGATGGCGTGGGGGATCATGTTTATCTGCTCGAACCTCAGCGAGTGGGCCCGTGCCGGGTAGCCGGCAGACCGGATATAGGCCGCTACCCTGGCGGACAGCGAGCCCATTTCCGCATAACTGCGCAGCACTTCCCGGACGTGCCGCTCCGTGGCGCCGTGCTTCATTTCGTCGTAATCCATCCTGCTGGCGAGGATCACGGCATACTTGTGCGGCACATCATTCCCCTTGTAGATGTGATACGGATTGACTTCCGTGATGCCGACCATTTCCGCGCCTGCCTCGAGACCGGCCTGCTTGATGTCCTCCGCCGCCGCTTCGGGACCGGAATACTCTCTCTTTTCATGAGCCACCTCCCCGTCCACCTGCAGGACCCTGGCTACGGTCTGTTCATTGTAACCGAGGGCCTCCTCACTGACCTCGTTGGCGAATACGTCATAGCCGAAACTGCGCACCACCTGGGTCGGCTCCACGTATTCCAGTTCGTCTTTACTCCATTCAGGTAAAACCCGTTGGCTCATTGTTGCTCCCCCATGCTGGTGAATTATGTATTGTGTCCCCTTAATTCCATCAGGTTATTTTATACAATCAGCATTTTCGTTTCACAATCTTGATGAATGGCGGCCGGGGACAGGGTACTGGTGCCGATTTGTACTCCGGCCCCGGAACTTTCAAGTGATGTGCTCGCTCATCCACTCCTTCAGCAAGGACACTGCGTGCGCCTGGTGTGCCGACTGCCCGCGGTAGTAGTGGGTGGCACCGTCAATCCGTTCAAAGCGCTTGTTCGGACTGCCCAGGAGTTCAAAAATTTTTCGCGGATGTGATGCGGGCACTGCATCGTCGGCCCCGTTTTCAATGACCAGGGCCGGCACGCTGATCGCAGGTGCATTGTCCGCGCTGCGTGCGCGGGTTTTATCGAAGGACCATTGCGACATCCACGACCGCAGGGTGGTAAAACGGGCAAGACCCGCGGGTCCCGAGTTGGCTGCGCGCGGGTCACCGAGGTAGCAGTGATTGGGTTCGCGCTGGTTTGGATCGACCGCAGGGTCGATCCAGCGCGGGTCGCACATCGTCCGGTGAACAACGAACGGGTGTTCGACCGCGCCGTCTCCGGCATTGGCGAGACGATCAAGCTGCTGTTCCACCCAGGCCGTGATGCGCCGGTTGCGCGCGACCTGCGCCGATCTGAATCTTTCAAGAAACTCCGCATTGAAAGGTGGCGCGTGAGTTGCCTCCCGTGCGTAAATATCCAGCTCGGGGTCGCGCGTATCCGGATCGGATTCATTCAGGACCGAAGGGTCGAGCCACTCGGTCAACGTTTCCGCGCGGCTGAGATGCGCTGCCATACTGAGAATCCCGTCGGCCGGCGGCAGGCCGGCTGAAGTCAGATCCACCGGGTCACCCGCGGGCGTGGCGGTGACGCCGGGCGTTTCGGCCTGTGCCTGGTAGTAGATGGATAAAGAACCGCCGCCGCTCCATCCGGCGAGTATCACGTTCTCGTAGTTCAGTTCGTCGCGGGCGAAGGTGATATGCGCGCCCAGGTCGAGCAACACCTTCTCCATGATGAGCGGCGTGTCGTTACGCAGGTAGCGGCTGCCGCAACACATGACGTGTACGCCGGCTTCAGCGAGTGCCCCGGGCAAGGGCAGGAGTGACAGCGACGACGACGGATGCATGAACAGCAGGACCGATTTGGCGGGCGCATCGGTGCGCCGCAGCAGTTGGCCCTCGAGGAATATGCGGCCGGCTTGACCGACGAAGCCGTAGACTTCAGTGAACAGACTCTGCTCGTTGTATGAAATCGTATAGCCGTCGCGGGTGAAAGGTTCCCGCAGTACTTCTATTTGCAAGGGTGCTCCGCTAGCCGGTTTTCGCGCCGGCCTTGCGGGCGTTCCACTTGTCCATTTCCACTACCGCGTCCTGTGCCATCTGCGACCACATCGCCTTGCTGTCGGTGCGGACGGAAACTTCGAGACGGTGGCCGTTCGGATCGTAGAAGTACCAGCTGTCGCACATGCCGTGTTCCACCGGTCCCAGCACGTCGGTGCCCATATCACGCAATCGCGCCGCCAGGGCCGCCCCTTCTTCGTGGGAGCCGATTTCCAGAGCCAGGTGCTGCGCCCAATCCGGTTTATCCCGCGCCGCCGGGCCGGCGTCTTCGAGGATGTCAAAGAAGGCGATGAAACTGCCGTCTTCCATCTCGAAGAAAATGTGGTTGTGCGGCTCGTTGTGTTGCAGTGACGGCACGTGTTCCTGGACCAGCGCGGCGGCGAGCTTCAGGCCCAGGCCATCGACATAAAAACGCCGCGTCGCTTCCGCGTCGAGACAGCGATAGGCAACGTGGTGAAGTTTCTTGAGCATCCGCTTGCCTCGTTTCCAGGGTGGCTTGATAATAATACACAGAGAGATAAATTACACAAAAATAATTTTGGGGAATTGACGTCACATGACCACGACACAAACTGAAAGCCCGTCAGCGGCGCGCTTTGCGCGCGACCTCGGTGAGGTACGCAGGGAAGTCCTGGCCGGGGTGGAAGCGATACTGCCGGCGCTGGCCGATGCGGCCGCAGACGCGGAAGCGGAACGTGACCTGTCGCCGGAATCTTTCGCTGCCCTGGTCGAATCCGGCGCCCTGCGGTTGTTCGCGCCGCAACGGGCGGGCGGATACGAGGCCGGCTACCGGACTTACGTTGAATCGACCGTGCTGCTGGCGCGCGCCTGCGGTTCATCGGCGTGGTTTTCCTTCATCCTCAATCATGGCGACTGGCAGACCGGGCAGATGAGCGCTGCGGTCCAGGAGCGTGTGTGGGCCGGCAATTCGGCTTCGGCGAAGGTTGCGGTGCCGCTCGCGCCGATGCCCGGCTGGCGCGCCGTGCGGCATGACGGCGGCACAACGGTCTCCGGCGACTGGCCGTACTCGTCAGGCAGCTCGCACGCCGATTGGGCGCTGATCGGTTTTCCGCTGCTGGACGATGACGGGTCGCAGACAGACAACATGATCGGGCTGGTCGAGACCAGCGGGATCCCGGTCCGCGACACCTGGCATGTTGCCGGTATGGCCGGGACCGGCAGCAACACCTATGAAATCCGGGATGTTTTTATTCCGGACGAGGAAACGACCACCTTGTCCGCGATGATGAACCACCAGTTCGAAACGCCCTACCCCGCTGAAGCGCAATACCAGATGGATGCCGGCGTGGTCTTTCATATCGCGACACTGGTGCCCGTGGTCGGCCTCGCGAAAGCCGCGCTGGATTTGACCATGGAGCGCATCACGACGCGTCCCAAACCGATGACTTATACGTTTTATGCGGATACCACCAAGTCGCCGGCGACCCAGTTTGCGATGTCGCGCGCCACCTGGTTGATCGAGACGGCATTGGAGCAGACGCGCGCCACCGCCGACGCCATCGATGCGCAGGCACTGACCGCGCGCCCGTTCCCGGCGCTCGAGCGCGCGGCGTTTGCCATGCGTTCGGCACAGGCTCATCGCATGTGCCGCGCAGGCGTGGATTTATTGCTTGATGTGCAGGGCGCAGGCGCTTTCGCGCTGAATAACCCGTTGCAACGGATCTGGCGCGACATGCATGTGGCCAGCCGGCACGGTTTGTCGGTGCCGGGCATGAAGGAGGAGATGTACGGCCGCACGTTGCTGGGCGCCGATGAACAGCAGATGACGCCGATGCGGTAGTCGGTGAAATGGAAGATGGGGCCGGATCTGGCCTTATGTAAGTCTTGACTGGTCCGACCCCATACTGGTACGTTATTCTTCAATGAACGCTGCTGATCCTGTTGCTGACTGGGGCTACCTCATCCAGGAAGACCGTATCCATCGGTCGGTTTATACCAGTGACGCGCTGTTCCGGCGCGAGATGCGCAATATTTATGCCCGAACCTGGGTGTTCGTCGGTCATGAGAGTGAAATACCGGCGGCGGGTGATTTTGTTACCCGTCACCTGGGCGGGCGCCCGGTGATCATTACCCGGGATGCTCATGGTGATGTACATGTGCTTTTCAACCGCTGTGCGCACCGCGGTGCGAAGGTGTGCCGCGAGGATAAGGGGAGCTGCAAGGTATTTGTCTGTCCCTATCACTCCTGGACTTACGATCATGCGGGCCGCTCCGTGTCCGTGCCCCTGGACTATGCTTATGAAGCGGACCGGGAAAGCGGGAAATTCGACCTGTTGAAGGCGCCGCGGGTCAGTTCATACCGCGGTTTCATCTTCGCCTGCCTCGATCCCGGGCAGCCGGCCCTGGAGGATTACCTTGCCGGCGCCAGGCAGGTCATTGACGAATGGCTGGACCGCTATGGCGATGGCGAAGTGGAGGTGAGCGGGACCCAGCGCTACCGCATTGCCGCCAACTGGAAATTCGTCACCGACAACCAGGGGGACGGCTACCACCCGGCCTATTCCCACCGCTCCCTGCTGATGATGGCGGCATCCCGCTACGGCGATAAGGATATGCAGTATTTCGCGGCCGACCCGGACGCAAGCGACATGTTTGTGAAGGGTTTCCGGAACGGGCACTACTACCTTGACCAGCGTCCCGAGATGCACAAGGTATCTGCCTGGGAACTGCAGCGCCCGCAGCCGGGGCGGGAGCGCCTGGAGCAGTCCCTGCCGGAAAAATACGGGGAGGATGAGGCAAAAAGGCTGCTGGAACTGGCGGTGGGCGCCGGCATGAACCTGACCGTCTTCCCGAACCTGCTGCTGATAGGTAACCAGGTACAGTTGATCGACCCGCTGGGCGTGGCCGAGACCGATCTCTACTGGTTCGCCACTACCGTCTCCAACCTGCCGGACGAGGTGAACGCGATGCGCATGCGCACCCAGGAGGATTTCCCCATGTTCGGCGAGGTGGATGACGTGGAGAACTTCGAATCCTGCCAGGCCGGCCTTGGTATCCCCGAAGCCGAATGGGTGGATTGCAGCCGGCACCTGCACAGCGACCGGGAAGTGGTGGAAGACGACGGCACCAGGGCGCCGGTGACCAGCGATATCACCATGCGTACCTTCTACAAGGAATGGAAACGCCTGATGAGCATGGAGGATTGAGGTGACCGGAAAAAAGTTACTGCAACAGACGCCGGGCCCCTCCACTTATGTCGATGAGGATTACTACCGGCGTCTGTACGAGATAGCGCAGGATTGGAGCAACCCCGGACCGCCCGTTGCGCCCGACCTCCACTATGAAATCAGCGCCATGCTCCACTGCGAGTGCCGGTTGCTTGACGACGGCCGGTTTGAGGAGTGGCTGGACCTGTTCCAGGAGCAGTGCGTGTACTGGGTCCCCAGTGATCCGGCGCCCCACAATCCGGGGCGCACCATCACCTGGGAGATACAGGATCGGCGCCGCCTGGAGGACAAGATTGCCCGGTTCCGCACCGGCTTTGCCTTTTCACAGTTGCCGCCTACGCGTACCCGGCATTGCCTGAGTAATATCGAGATCTGGGCCGGCGGTGAGGACGAACTGCGGGTGCGCACGAATTTGACCGTTCATACCTACCGGAAAGGCGAACGCGGCGCGCTTGCCTGCATGGGTGGTTATGTGCTGCAACGACAGGACGGGGGGAACTGGCTCGTCGAGGTGAAGCAGGTCAACCTGATCGACGCGGATCAGGCGCAGGGGAATATTTCCTTTATGTTGTGAGTTGATATATGGGGTCAGAGTAAAAATTCTGACGAATTTCTTACTCTGACCCCTGGATTTCGCCCCCTCGTCATTCCGGCGAAAGTTTATCCCGGCATGACGAAATGAGGATCCCGGTCTGGGGGGAACGGTGGGGTCGGAGTAAGAAATTCGAAGAATTTTTACTCTGACCCCTGGATCTACACCTTCTCGATATTACACATCAGTCCCTTCAGGTTAGTGGCCCCCATGCCCGGGTCCAGTGGCGGGCCGTCCATGGTCAGGACGTTGACGTTGGATTCGCGCCAGCCGTAGTCCGGCGCGCCCTTCTCCGGGAACCACCAGCCGAATTCGGCGCTGGCTACCCTGGGGTCTATCCCGTCGGACAGTTTTGCACGGAGCTTCACCCTGCCCCGGGGCGTTTCCACCCAGACCCAGTCGCCGTTTTCGATGTCCTTGGCTTGCGCCAGTTCCGGGTGCATCTCGATCAGCGGGTCCGGGTGGCCCTTGCGCAGGTAGTGTGACTGGCGCAGTTCCGAACCGAAGAAGTTGAAGATGCGGTGGCCCGTGATCAGCACCGTGGGATAGCGGGACACGAACGCTTCCTCCCTGGCCGGGCTTTCCGGCGGTTCGACAAAATCCGGCAGCGGGTCGTAGCCCCAGTCCTCGTACTGCTTGAGGTAGAAATCCAGTTTGCCGGACTCGGAGTTGAAACCGTACTTCTCGTGCTTCCTGAACTCCGGCTCGGTTTGCAGGTACGGCATGTCCTTGAACTCGTCCCAGGTCACCCCGGCAGGCTCCAGGATGAAGTCCAGCGACTCCTCGTAAGTGTCCCAGAAGCGGTCTTCAAAGCCCAGTTTCTTCCCGAGTTCGTTGAGTATGATGTGATCCGGCCAGGCCTCGCCCGGAGCGTCCACCACCTTGCGGCGCGGGAACACGTACCCGTGCACCTTCCAGTAATCGGCGATGTTGTCGTTCTCCAGCCAGGTGGCCGCGGGCAGGACGATGTCGGCCAGTTCGGTCGTGGCAGTCTTGAAGATGTCGGTGGCGACCAGGAACTCTACCTTCTTCAACGCTTCGTACACTCGGTCGGCGTTTTCCCGGGCCGCCAACTGGTTGCTGGCGAAGAGCACCATGGCGCGCACCCGGTACGGATCGCCGTTCTCGATGGCGTCCCAGACCACGTGCGGGGTAATGCGGTTGATGGATGCGCCCAGCTTGTATTGATCGCCGCCCAGCAGTTTCTGCTTTTGCTCCTCGGGCAGTTCGTGGAACAGGGCGAACCGGGCCCGCGGCAGGCCGGGCGGCAGGCCGAAGATCACGTTGCCGCCGGGGACGTCCAGGTTGCCGGTCAGGGCCACCAGGTAGATGAGGGCGCGGTCCGCGTCCACGCAGTTGATGTTCTGCTCGATGCCCACGCCCCATTGCAGGGCCGCGGGCCTGGTGGTGGCATACAGCCTGGCCGCGGCGATGATCTTCTCCTTCGGCACCCAGGTGATACGCTCCACCACCTCCGGCGGGAAGCGTTCCAGCCGCTCCTTCAGCTTGTCGAAGCCGGTCGTGTATTTCTCAACAAAATCATGATCATACAGGTCCTCCTTGACGATGACGTGCATCATGCCCATGGCCAGCGCCGAGTCCGTGGCCGGGCGCAGTTGCAGCCACAGGTCTGCCTTGTTGGCCAGCTTGCTGCCGCGGGGGTCGATCACGATCAATTTAGCGCCGTCTCTCAGGGTATGGGCCAGGTTGATGCCCTTGTTCTCGTCCGGGTTGGAGATCAGGTGGTTGCTGCCCCAGGCGATCACGCATTTCGGCTTGTTGTCGTAGTCGCAGAGCGGGATGTCCATGCCCATCACCTTGCAGATGGCGATGCGCGGCAGATAGCACATGTGGCCCGGCGTCAGCACGTTGGGCGAGCCGTACAGGTTGGCGACCCGGTACACGAAACGGTGGAAATCACGCCCGGTGCCGTGGCCGAATACCACCGACTCGGCGCCGGATTCCCGTTTTATCTCGTTCAGTTTGTCGGCGACGATGGTCAGCGCCTCGTCCCAGGACAGCCGCCGCCATTTGCCCTCGCCCCGCTCTCCGACTCGCTGCATGGGGTAAAGCAGGCGGTCCGGGTGTTCCTGGAGTTCCAGGTAACCGTGGGCCTTCTTGCAGGTATAACCCTTGCTGACGGGATGGTCCCAATCCGGCTTGATCTTGACCGGCTTGCCGTCTTCCACGGCCACGTAAACGCCGCAACCGCCGTGGCCGCAAGCGCGGCAGACAGTTCTCACTTCAGATCTGACTGCTGACATGCGTCGTGATACCCCTGTTTTGTGTTGTTGTGGGTATGTCAACCCGTTCGCCGACCTCCGTAACAACCTCGTAACGGGTCGTGCGCTGCTGCGGTATCCTGCCTGCGGCCGTGATCAGGCGGCGCATGCCTTCGGCGGTGAATTCCTGGCCGTGGGAAGCGCCGGCCGCGCGGCTGATGCTCTCGTTCATCAGGGTGCCGCCTACGTCGTTAACTCCTGCATCCAGGCAGGCCCTGAGGCCGTCCATTCCCAGCTTCACCCAGGAGGCCTGTATGTTGGTGATGTGCGGGTGCAATACCAGTCTGGCCACCGCGTGCATCAGGATCGCCTCGCGGAAGGTGGGTCCCTTGCGAGCTCGGCCCTTGCGGTACATGGGCGCTTCCATGTGCACGAAGGGCAGCGGAACGAACTCGGTGAAGCCGCCCGTCTCTTCCTGCAAATCGCGGATGCGCAGCAGGTGGCGCGCCCAGTTCAGCGGCCCGTCCACGTGGCCGAACATGATGGTGGCCGTGGAGTTAAGGCCCAGCGAGTGGGCGGTGCTCATGACCTCCAGCCACTCGGCCGTATTCAGTTTGTCCGGGCAGATGATCTGCCTGATCTCATCATCCAGGATCTCCGCCGCGGTGCCGGGCAGCGTGCCCAGGCCGGCCTGCTTCAATTGCCCGAGATAGTCCCTGAGCGGCAGGCCCAGGGTCTCCGCCCCCTGCCTGATCTCCAGCGGCGAGAACGCATGAACGTGCATGTCCGGCTGGGCTTCCTTCACTGCACGGACAATGGCCAGGTAGGTGTCGCCGGTATAGTCCGGGTGGATGCCGCCTTGCAGGCAGACCTCGGTCGCGCCTCTCTCCCAGGCTTCGGAGACCCGCGCCTGTATATCGTCCAGGTGCAGGTTGTAACCGCGCTCGCGCAGGTTCTCGGCCACGCGCCCCTTGGAAAACGCGCAGAAGCCGCAGCCGAAATAGCAGATATTGGTGTAGTTGATGTTCCTGTTGACCACGTAGCTGACGGTATCGCCGTTCACCGTGCGGCGCAGGTCATCGGCTGCCTGTATCACGGCATCTTCATCGGCGCCGCGGGCGTTGAACAGGCTGACAATCTCCTGTTCATCAAGACGTATGCCGGCCCTGGCTTTGTCAATCAAAGGAGTTTTGTTATCTACTGGATTCCCGTTTTCACGGGAATGACATATAACTTTCCCGGCGTTATCAAGTTGATTGGCTACTGGTGCTATGTCCGCTCCTGACCCGCGCGCCGGTTCACCCACTTCTTCCCTGGCCTCCTGCTTCATCTCTTGCACCTGCGACCCTCCGTTCGCCGTTCCCCGTTCTCTGTTCCCGGACACACAATCTCTCACCTGGCCTTGCCCCCCCGGCGCCCAGTCATCTGGGCGGGCGAAGCCGGCGGCGTCAATTTTTCGTATCACCGGAGTATGCAGGGCCGGGTCGATCCAGGTATCGCGTTTTTCGATGTAATCCGGGTAAACCGGTAGTCTCGGCGCCAGCGTCTTGCCGGTTGCCTCCGTTGCGGCCCGCAGCCGGTCCAGGTGCGGCCAGGCCGCTTCCGGGTTGACGTGGTCGGGGGTCACTGGTGAGACACCGCCCCAGTCGTTAATCCCCGCGTGGATCAGGTCCGGCAGCGACTCGTCCAGGGTCAGGTTGGGCGGCGCTTGTATGTTCATGTGCGGGCCGAAGATGATGCGCGCCATGGCGATGGTCCACAGCAGTTCTTCCAGGGCCGGTTCCGGGGCATCGTGCATCTTCGTGCCGGGCTTGCGCCGGAAATTCTGGACGATAATCTCCTGGATGTGCCCGTGCGCGTCATGCAGTCCCTTCAGGGCCAGCAGCGCTTCCAGGCGCTCATCCCGTGTCTCGCCAATGCCGATCAGGATGCCGCTGGTAAACGGCACCCGCGCCGCCCCTGCCGCGGCGATGCTGTCCAGGCGCACCTGCGGCTTCTTGTCCGGTGAGCCGTAATGGGGGCCGCCCTTCTCGCACAGACGTGCAGAACTGCTCTCCAGCATCAGTCCCTGGGATACCGATACCGGGCGCAGGTCCTGCAACTCGGCCTGGGTCATCACGCCGGGGTTCATGTGCGGCAACAGGCCGGTCTCATCAAGCACCGCCTGCGCCGCTGCCCGCAGGTAGGACAGGGTCGAAGTATGGCCCAGTTCCTTCAATTCATCCCGGGCAACCTTGTAGCGCAGTTCCGGCTTGTCCCCCAGGGTGAACAGGGCTTCGTGGCAACCCGCGTCCGCGCCGGCCCGGGCTATGTCCAGCACCTCCTCGATACTGAGATAAGCCCGTTGCCCCCGCCGCGGCGGTTGCGCGAAGGTGCAGTAATGGCACACATCGCGGCACAGTTTCGTCAGGGGGATAAAGACCTTGGGAGAGTAAGAAACGACCCGGCCGTGTCCCTGGTCGCGCAATTCCTCCGCGCGTACCATCAACTCCCGTAGATCGGAACCGGGCGAGGACAGGACTTCATCAATATTTAACATGGATGTGCAGGATATACAGGACCTTCACTAATTGTCAGTACAGCGTTCGTCATGCCGGGCTTGACCCGGCATCCAGTGGAATACTGAGTCGCCCACAGGGCGACCCGTTGTTTCACTGGATTCCGGCCTTCGCCGGAATGACGGATTGCTGTAATGACGGACAACTGCTCACTCCGCAACGCCGCAGATCATCAGGATGGCCTGGATATAGACCTTGATGATGTCCAGCATGTCGCCGATATGGACCGCTTCGCCCTGGGCGGTGGAGAAGCCGCCGCCGCCGGTGGTGCGGATGCGGCCCGCCGAGCCGTAATTCACCGTGGGGATGCCGTAGCGGTTCATGTGCGCGGCATCGCTGTACCAGGTTTCCATGCCCATCTGCGGCGGCTCGCCGAGCTGGTCGGTATGCGCCTTGATGACGGTCTGCACCAGTTCGTTATCATCCGGTATGGAGGTGCCGGGCGCGGACAGGAAGATTTCCACCTTGGTGCCGGCCAGTTCTTCGTTGGCGTTGACAGCGTCCGCGATGACCCTGCGCACTTCGTCATAGACCTGGACCGGCATCACGCCGGGGATGGTCCTGACGTCCAGGTAGATGCAACAGTTGTCCGGGGTCCTGGCGCCGCGCCAGGGCCAGCCTCCTTCGATGGCCGAGACGTTCACACGGGGCTGGAAATCATCTACCCGGTTGCGCTCGCAATAACCGGGGATCCAGTCGTGTATGGCGTCCAGGACCTTCCGGGACTTGTTGATCGCGTTGGTCTCCACCTTGGACCAGGCGGTATGGATCAGGCGCCCGGGCACGGTGATCTTGAGCCAGGTGGTGCCGCAGTGGCGCGGGATCAGCATCATGTTGGTGGGTTCGCCCAGGATGCAGAAATCGGCCACCGCGCCGTGGGTGATCGCAAACTTGGTGCCCACGCCGTAGCCCTGGTATTGCCGGCCCTCAAAGTCGTTCACCGGCGCTTTCTCTATCTCGCCGGCCACCCCGGCGATCACCACGTCCCCGGCCAGCTTGATGCCGGCCTTGCGGATCGCCTCGGTGGCGACGATGTACGTCCCCATGGCGCTCTTCATGTTGAACGACCCCATGCCGTAGATCCACTCGTTGTCGACCAGCGTGGCCTTGCACTGGTAACCGATGCCGCGATGGGCCTGTTCCGGGCCGAACGAGGTGTCCAGGTGGCCGTTGAACATCAGGGACTTGCCGCCGCCCTCCCCTTGCAGGCGGCCGATAGCGTTGTAACGGTCGTCGCCGATGGGTTGCAGGGTGGCGTCAAAACCGGCCGCGCCGAAAATCTCGTGCAGGGCGCGGGCAACGCCCTCCTCTTCACCGGTAGGACTGGGGATGTCCACCAGGTCCATGACGAGTTTTACCAGCCGCTGCCTGTCGATGTGGTCGATGGCTTTGGCGAGTAGTTCCTTGTTTACTTCAGTGTTCATTCTTTATACCTTGTTTGTTTAACGATGATATTTGGGGTCAGAGTAAAAATTCTGACGAATTTCTTACTCTGACCCCAGGTTTCCGCCAGAATTTTTACTCTGACCCCGGGTTTCCGTTCAGCAATTATATGATCCTCGTCGTAAGAGTACCCAGTTTTGCGATGGTTGCATCCACGGTGTCGCCCGGTTGCAGCCACCTGGGGGAATCCATGCCGGCGGCAACGCCCGGTGGGGAGCCGCTGGTGATGACGTCGCCGGGGTACAGGCCCATGTGGGACCACCAGGAGACCAGTTCCGCGGTCTTGTAGTGCATCTGCCCGGTGTTGGCGTCCTGGCGCACCTCGCCGTTGACGCGCAGTTTCATGTCCAGGTCGTGGGGGTCGTCCAGTTCGTCCAGCGTCACCAGCCAGGGTCCCAGGGGGCAGGAACCCTTGAAGCTCTTGCCCATCAGGATCACCTTGTTGGAGTGTTCCCGGGCCTGGATGTCCCGGGCGGACAGGTCGTTGAAGATGGTATAACCCGCCACGTAATCGAAAGCTTCCTCGACGCCGACCTTGTAGGCTTCCTTGCCGATGATGATGGCGATCTCTATCTCGTAATCCAGTTGCCGGGTGAACACCGGTATCTCGACCCCGGCGCCGCTGGGCACCACGGATGATGGCGCTTCCAGGAACCCGGTGGGGTGTTCAAAATGGAAATCGCCCCAGTTGTGGGACTCCCATTCCGGGTCGTTCCAGGTGGTAAGTTCCTCCAGGTGGGAGTCGAAATTGCAGGAGGTATGCACGATCTTGCCGGGCAACGGCACCGGCGATTGCAGGGTGACCTGGTCTTCCGAATAAACATACTGTCCCGCACTGCCCCCGACCCCGGCCAGCAGGGTGCGGGCCTGGTCCTTAATGGCCTCGCCCCCCTTGAGGAACTCGATCATGTCCGCCGGCAACAACCCGCCGGACAGGGTGGCAAGGTCCACGTAAGCGCCGTTATGGTACACCCCGATGGTGCGTTTGCCGCTGCTGTTAATGTCAAATGTTGCTAATTTCATCAGTCTTTTCCGTCAATACTCAATCTTCTTTCGTCATTCCGGCATAAGCTGTATCCGGTGAAACAACGGGCCGCCCTGCGGGCGACCCGATATTCCTTCGTCAAACAATCGCCGGCCTCAGGTTCGGCACAACCTCCTCGCCCATCAGGCGGATGGTCTCCAGGTTATCGGCCTCACTGGCGCCGACCACTTCCAGCAGGGGCAGGTTCAGTCCCGCGTCCACCAGTTCCTGGGTGATCTCGAGACAGTCCTCCGGGGTGCCGGATATCACTGTAAACCTGCGCATCATCTCGTCGGTCACGAACTGGGTGACGTTGTCCTGGGTGCCGTCCGCGATGGCCTGGCGGAACGGCTCCCAGGCGGCGTCCGGCAGGCCCGACCCGGCCAGGATCACGTCATTTTTTATGTTCCTGATCTTGTTGACTACATAAGTCCCCGTGTAGGGGCGGGTCGCATCCCGCGCCTTGTCGCCGTCACGGGAGCAGGAACACAGGATCACGCCGCCTACCGGGAAATCCGGCGGCAGGGTGCGCCCGGCCTTTTCGGCCCCGGCCTCCATGTTCTCCCGGGCATACTTGACGAATACGGGTGAAGTCAGTCCCGCCAGCAGCATCCCGTCGCTTTCCCGGCCCGAGAGCTTCTGCATGAACGGCCCGGTGGCGCCCACGTAGATGGGGATTTCGGTGCGCAGACCGGCGCCGGCCCGATCGAACGCCGGCATGGATGATTCGAAATATTTTCCCTTGTACTCATAGGCCTCCCCGGCAAATACCTTGCGCATGATCTCGATGGATTCATGGTGGACCCCGACCGGCCTCAGCTTCTCGATGTCGTATTCCAGGTACTCGATGCCCACCTTCCCCACGCCGATGCCCATGATGAAGCGGCCGCCGGACAACTCGTCGATGCCCGCCGCCTCGGACGCCTGGATGGTGGGGTGGCGCATGTAGGGCGAGGTGATACCTAGCCCTATGGGTATTCTTTCCGTCGCCACGCTCACCGCGGCCAGGGTGGTGAAACAGCCGCGGGCCTCCAGCCCGTACTGGCGGAACCAGTGGTAGGCCTCGGCGATCCAGAACCCGCCCATCAGGTTGGCTTCCTCGGTCTGGCGCGCATACGCCTGCATGGACGCCAGCGGCTCGTAGGATTTGAAGATGACCCCGGCTTTGGGGGCTACAGCTATGCTCATTATTGTTTGTCTCCTGGAATTATTACCCTGGGAAACTCATATAACCCGGAGTTCCCGTGCGTATTGTAACCTATTAGTGCATGGGGGAGGACATCCCCCCTGACAAACTACCGCTGTTTTCTGACGGATCGCAGCAGGTGCCGGGTATAGATCGCGAACGTGCGGAACAGGGTCCTGAAGTCAAGGGTACTGAACAGGGTATCCGCAACCCCGAACGGCAGCATGGTGGGAACGGGGCCGCGCACGTATTCGAGGATCCAGGCGCGGTCTTCCATCCTGAAACCTTTTGCAATGCCTTTGGTCAAATGCTGGACGTCACCCTTGCGGTATTCCTTCCTGTGAATATCGCCTTCGTCGTAGTACCACATCTCCCCGTCCAGGATGAACGCGTAATCCTCTACAAAATGATAGCGGCCGGTGTGTCCCGTACCGCCGATGGGGGTGCCGAAAAAGATGACGTACTCCCGCAGCGAAGCATACAGGATGGTGAGCTGTCCCATGACGCCGCCGGCGTTGGAGAAGAACCAGTCGGGCCTGGTATCAATCCGGCCGGGATAGCGTTCGGCAAGGT
Organism: Gammaproteobacteria bacterium; assembly: GCA_965220815.1. Classification (GTDB taxonomy): domain Bacteria; phylum Pseudomonadota; class Gammaproteobacteria; order Eutrophobiales; family Eutrophobiaceae; genus JAAXHV01. Next base: position 2,353,292 of record OZ244846.1, on the reverse strand, counting down.
CCCTGGCGATGGCAGGCAGCATCTCCTCCAGCGGCAGGTCCAGGTGGGAATGGGCGACCTCGCGCAGGATGTCGGGGTCAAAAACGTACTTCTTTTCCGTCATTTGATTACTATACCAGAGACGCCGGCTCCGTGCCGCGCCCGGCGCCGCTGCTCGTACAGGCCCAGCGCGTGCAGGGGAAAATACTGCCGGTACAGGACGTAGTCCAGCAGCGCGGTGCGGAAAAATACCCCGGCCATGTCCTGCCTGGGCCATGAGCCGTCGGATTGCTGGGCATCCATCAGGAACCGGACGCCGCGGGTCAGCGCGCTGGAGTCCGATTCGCCCGCCTCCAGCAATGCAATCAATGCCCAGGCAGTCTGGATCACCTGGCTTTCCCCATGTTCCACGTAGCGGCCGGTCAGGCAGCCGCGGTGATGCTCACCCCAGCCCCCGTCCCCGCGCTGGCGCTCCAGCAGCCACCGGCAGGCCATGTGCAGCGCCGGATCGCCGGGACTGGCGCCGGCCGCGCGCAGGCCCCGGATGCCGAACAATGTGCCGTAGATAAACTGCACGCCCCATACGCCGCGCCACGACCCGTCGCGTTCCTGGACGCGGCGCAGCCAGGCGTCGCCCCGGGCAACAGCGTCCGTCAGCGCCTGGTCCGTGATTTGCGGGAAACGCTCCCGGCACGCGGCAAAGGCCGCAAGGCAGGACGCGGTGCACTCGACATAGGAATGCTCGGTCATTGAGTCGCCGAACATTTCGGCCGGGTTCAGCCATTCGAGATCAAACGCGCTGCGGCGCGCCTCGTAGCTGCCGAAACCGCCGTCACGGTTCTGGGCGCGCAACATGAATTGAACTGCATCACCGAGCGCTTGCTCGTCCGCGGCGCCGGGATCGGCGGCGAGTATGCCCAGTACGGCTTCCGCGGTGCAGTCGCTCACCGGCCAGCCATGCCATGCCCCGGGGAAACACCAGCCGCCTTTTGGGTCGCTCCGGTACGCCTCGCGAAACCCTTCAAAGCTCGCGCCGATCTGCTGCCCGCGCAGGAAGACGGCCCCTTTCCGGAGCGCGTCTTCCACCCCGTCCAGACCGGGGACCGTTGCCAGCGCCTGCAGGGCAAAGCCCGTGTCCCAGGAACTGCTCCTGGCGCCGGTGACCCGCGCGCCTTGCTCCTCGTCCTCCCAGATCCACCCATCCAGTTGCGCGAGCGCCTGCCGGCAGTCGCTGTCGCCGGGATCGCGCAGCCACAGGGCCTGGATATTGAGGAAGCCGCTGACCGGGGAGATGCTGCTGTGGTTGGTGCTTTGCAGCTCCCATTTTATCTGCCGGACCAGCGCTTCCATGCTGCGGGCGCGCAGGCGCTTGTTGTGGAACCGTTCGTACAGCCGCGCAAACCCGAATCCGGCCCGCAGCCATACACCGGGACGGGCGTACAGATCGGCCTCCCGCAACTGGTTACGGCCCCTGGAGAAATCAACCTTGTCATACCCCTCAGGGAACAGTTCCTCCCGAAGCGATGCGATCAGCGGCGTGACCGGCGCCTGGAACCGGTGCGGGTAAACCGCCGCCATCCCCAGGTAGATAAGCCGGGTATGGCAATACCAGTTCGAGGGGTGTAATACCAGCCGGTTCGGCAGGCTCCATAACTCCGGCAGAATGGCGTTTACCCCGCGCCAGTCGTAGAGGTTGAGGAGCGCCAGCCAGAACTTTCCCCAGCTCGGGATGCCGAGCGTCCCTTCCTGCTGCAGGAAGTGCCGGGCCGGTTCGATTAACGGATCATCCCGTTCAACACCGAGCAGTCTTGCCGCGACGTAAACCAGGGTGGTGACGAACAGGTTGGGCGGCGGGTGTTCGTGCAGGCTCCACAGACCTTCCTCGAGGCGGGTGCATTCGAAGGAGCGCAGCACGCGCCGGCGCCGGCCGGGGTCGAGCGGACGGCCGATAATGTGGTGCAGCAGCACGTATTGCGCGGTGAGCATGGGACACCAGACCATCTCGCCCTCCCAGGCGCCATCCTCACCCTGGAGGCTTAACAGGTGTGCGCTCGCGCGCTGCAATGCCGGACCGGCATCGGGCAACTCATCCTTTTTTGATTGCGCATGCCGGGAGTTGCCGGCATTCGGCGCCATGGAGGTCAGGAACGCGCGGGACATCGTATCCCGGACCCGGTTATCTTTTTCCACGCCCGCCCTTCTCGCCCAGTACAGTTTCTGAACGCCGTTCACGAGCCACCAGAGACGAACGGCGATCCCATGAACGATGTCACGCACCCGGCGCCAGGCAACCTGGTCCCAGGATCGCGGAAGCGCTCCGGTGACTGCCCGGAACACCACCGCGGTGAATGCGAAACCGAGGCGGGTCGTCGATGTGTCTTCACAGCCGAGTAAACGTATGGTGCGGTCGCGGATCGTGGAATTCATCCTCCAACCCCGGTACATCGCGTGTCTCAGCGCCACCATTTCAGCCCGGTGGTCGGCAAACACTTCGTAGATCCCCATGGCCAGGAACTCCAGGGCGCGGGTCGCATGGATACGCCGGGTCTTGAAGTCGTAAAAGTCCCTGCTGTCGGCCAGCGCCAGCGCATCGCCGAAACCGAGGGTCATTCCCACCGCGGTCATGGGGTGGTAGTGCCCGGCCGCATCGCCGATAAGCACCCGCTGCGGGCTCCCGTAGGTGACGCGCTGCCTCAGTTCATTGGCCGCGGCGTTGAATTTCCCCGCCTGCAGCGCCTCGACAAACGCGGGCCTGAGTGTCTCCGGCAACAAACCGGCATAGGAACCTGCCAGCAATCCGACCCTGTCCCTGGGCGCCCACCGATCAAGCGGGACGTCGGCGACTATCCGCACACTGTGCTCTCCAACATGATAAACCAGCAGCGGGCCCGGCGCCCCCAGCACCACGTGGCCGTAGCCCTTCAGGGGCAGGTCCACGCCTTCCAGCATGACCCCCACCATGCGCGAGCAGGGCATTGGTTTTGTCGATAAGCCCAGGGATTGGCGCACGATCGAGGCGCGGCCGTCGGCGCCGACGACGCGCGTTGCGTCCAGGGATTGAGCGGCTCCATTCCGGCTGTAAGTGAGCCCGCCGTCGCCGACCTCGCGGACCCGCGCATGCAGTAAAAAGTCGATGCCCGGCTCGTTCTCAACCGCTTCATGCAGGCAGGAGACGAGTTCTGCATGCTCACATGCAAGGCCCTGCGAGCCCTCCGGGTAAGGCAGCACTATCGGTTCCGAACCGTCTTCCGGGAACACCGCAAACCCTTTGCCCGTGACGCTGTGGGGCTGCGTATCGAGCGTTATGCCCACATCCTGCAACATGCGCACGGCAGGCGGATGCAGCCATTCGCCGGCCAGCCGCCTGGCCGCCTTGGGGTTGGCTTCCAGCAGCGCCACCCGGGCGCCTCTGCGTGCGTGCGCAAGCGCGCACACACTACCTACAGGGCCCGCGCCGACAACAGCTATGTCGTAACGGTCCAAAACAGCGCACTCACTGGTGGAAAATGCTGGTTTGCGAACGGCGCCGGTAACGGACCCGGCAAGGCGTCCTGGGACCCGTCACCCAGCTACCGTAGTCAGGGGCAGGGAACGCACCGTCCAGCTCAAGGTCGAAGCGATCCAGCAGTACAGTCAGGATCGCTTTCAACTGCAGGTAGGCAAAATGTTCCCCCATGCAGCGGTGTTTGCCGCCGCCAAAACCGATCAGGGCGTAATGGTGTTGCTTGTGTTCGCCGGCGGGGGGAGCAAAACGTTCCGGCGCGAACCGCTCCGGGTCGGCAAACAGGTGGGGCAGGCGGTGTGAGACCGCCGGCGACACCACAGCCATGGCCCCGGCGGGCACAACATAATCTCTGTAATACAAAGGCTTGAGGACCTTGCGAATCAGCAGAATCAACGGCGGATGCAGCCGCTCGCACTCGCGTACGGCGTGTTCCAGCGCGGTTTGCTGTTTGAGACTGGAGAGGCTCATGACTCCTTCCGCGCGGTAAACGTCGCTGATCTCGTCTCTTACCTGCGCCAGGTATGAGGGCGCCCGCAGCAGTTCCAGGCCGGTCCAGGTCGCCAGCACCGCGCTGGTGTGCTGGCCCGCGAACAACACCGTCAGCAGGATCCCGGTGATCTCATCGTCGTTCAACGCGCGGCCATCCTTGTAACTGGCCTGCATCAGCCCCTGCATGAAATCGTCGGGCGCCGCCCCGGACAGCCGGCGCGCCGCCATGATGCGGCTGAACAGTTCGGCGATCCTGCGCCGCGCCCGGTCACGGCTTGCGTGCCCCGGGGTCGGCAGCCTGGGGAAGAAAAATCCCAGCACATTGATGCCCTTCTGCAGGTCGTGGTACGCCTCGGCAAAACCCGAGTCCACCTGCTCCCGGACCTCCTCGCCAATCAGGCAACGACTGGCGATCCTGACGGTCAGTTCGTTCAGCGCGTGGGGCAGGTCGACCACGCCGCTGTCGCCGAGCGCGCCGGCGAACCGGCTGGTCTCCTCGAACATGATACGGGCATAATTGCGCATCGCGGCTTCGCGCAGGGCCGGGTACAGGAACCCGAGCTGTTCGCCCATGATATCGGTGGAGACGTCGTATGCCACCCCGGGCCCGAAGATGGGCACCATGAACTGGTACACGGCCCTGGCGTCCAGTTGGTCCTCCGGCGCCCTGAAATAAAAGTCATGGGCTTCGGGGCCGGTGAAGAGATAGAACTCGCGGGGACCGAGCCGGAAGCGCACCAGGTCGCCGTGTTCGCGCCAGCCCCGCCCGAGCATTGACACCGGGTCCTTGTGAAATTCACGCAGGTGGCCGAGCAACGGCCACCCTCCCGAGAGTTCAGGAACAGGTTTCGAGGCCGGCGGCGTAGGCCGGTCCGATGGCAGGGTTGCGACGCTGTCTGAGCGGGATGCCATGCCTGCCCTCAATAGACGTACGGCAGCATTGAATAAGGCACGCGCTGTTTGTAGCGCCACCACAGTTCACCGTACTTGGCGCGGCAGCGGCGCTCATCGCGCCTCGAGCGATGCCACAACAGGCACGCCAGCCACGCGGGCAGCAGCCAGGGTACCCAGGAGGCGAACCCGGTGGTCGCCGCGAACGAGAGGTAGATACAGATCTCGCCGGTATAGTTGAGGTGCCGCCCGATACCCCAGAACCCGGAGACCAGCAGGCGCCCGTCCAGGGACCTGGCGGGTTGCCCCCAGATCGTCACTCCGGGGTCGCGCTTGAAGCGGTGCTTTTGCTCGTTGGCGCCGCGGAACAGCCAGAAACCGAAGCTGAACAGCAGGACGATCGCGCCGGCCGCCATGGGGGACAGCGGCTGTCCCGGCATATCGACCAGCCACCAGCCGGCGAGGCAATAGAAGAACGGCACCAGCACGTAGTCTCCCCAGACCAGCATCCAGCCGAAACGCTCACTGATCAGGTCCCAGGTATGGACCATGCCGTATTCGAACTGGAAATAATTGAGCACGTACAGGAAGGTGAACACCTGGTACAGCGCCATGGCCAGGGTCAGTTCGCCGTAGGTCTCGTACTGCGCGACGGCAAACGATGCGTTGAACAGCGCCAGGCCGATGAGCGAAGGGCGGTAGCTGAACATTTTCAAGTCCACTCCGCACCAGGCCGGGCTGAGCTCCCGCCCGTAGAAAAAACCCTCCCAGAATCCCGGCGCGGCCTCCTGCGCGCCGGCGCCGCGCCGGTACAGCAGGCCGGAAAGCGCAAACGAGAACACGTTCGCCGCCACGAACAAGGCAAAAAACCGGCCATGCAGCGCTGAAAGGGAGAACCAGCCGTATACCTGGGCGAGAAACACCACGATCACGGTCGCCAGGAACAGGGCGAGGCCGTTGAGCTTATAGGCGCGTGATTTTCCGCCAACCGATTGTCCATCAATTTGGGGGCCTTCGATACGGGTCCCCGGCAGCACAATCGAACCCAGGAACAGGGCGCCGGTAAACACCAGCAACAGCGCCGCCGCCTCCACCAGGGCGCCGGCCGACAGCGCAGTTGAAATGAGGCGTTCCTCAGACAGCGGCATTCCCGTTCTCCGCCGCGCGCGCCAGGTACTCCCGCCACTTGCGTACGGTCACGCTCTGGAACGCCTGGACCACCGGGTTGTATTCGATGGGGCGGGCATCCCAGTGCTGTTCGTAACCCTCCTGTTCCGCTTCCACGGCCACCCGGTCCTGGGCCAGTAGCGGGCCGATGAGCACGCGGTTCGAGATCTTCATCACCGCGCGCATGGCGAAACGGGGAATGCGTACCGGCAGCAACGGGATCTTCAACGACTTGAAGTAGAACAGGAAGAAACAGCGGGTGGTACGTTCGTCAATCGGCAGCACGAACAGCCAGTGTTTTATCTCATCGTCGGTATTCGACCACTGGTAGGGGTACTGGTAGCAAAGTTTCATGTGGTTGGTGTCGATGCGTTCGTGATCGACAAACAGCCCGGAGATACGCCCGCGCCCGACCCGGGTATCATAAGACAGGTGCACGTCGTCACCGACGATCTCGTGATGGGTAAGCACGGCGCCTTCTTCAAACGGCTTGTAGCGGCGGTGCAGCCAGGCATGGGTGAAATCACTCACGTTGTCGATCACCATCGAGTGGTGGGCCGAACAGGTGAAGGTCAACGGTTCACAGGCCCAGCGCCCGGGACCTTCAAGCTCGGGGACGTCCGGAATGCGGCGTTGCTGCGCCAGTTCCGGTTCCCCGGGAAACACCCAGACCAGGCCATAGCGCACCTGCACCGGATAGGTCTTCAGCGCGAGATTCGGGAGACTTTGCCCGAAACGGTTATGCGTGGTCTCCACACAACGCCCGTTCTCATCGTATTGCCAGCCGTGATAAGCGCATACCAGCCGGCAGCCTTCCACCTTGCCCAGGGTAAGTTTGAGCTGGCGATGGGCGCAGCGGTTTTCCAGCGCGTGGAACGAGCCATCGGCGCTGCGAAACAGCGCAATGGAACGCTTCCAGAAAACGACCTCGACCACCGTGCCCGGTTTGACCCGGCGCACTTCTTCCACCGCGTACCAGTAATCCGGGTCCATGCCCGCGGCGCGCGCCTGTTGCCGCAGGTTGGCGGCCTCTTCGAAGCCGGGCGGGGAAGTCTGCGCCCCGTTCATTTCGGACTCGCTTCGGGAGCGGTCTGTGCACCCTGGATCGGCATGAGGTCCTCCCCTGCCCTGGTGGTGTCCTGCCCGGCGCCGTTCAGGCGCGGGCGTTTCGCCTCCGGGTTCGCGATCACCTTGCGATCGTGGTAGTGGAATGCGTAAGCCTCGTGCACCGCGGCGCGGATGCTGGTCGGCTGGTAGCCGAGTTCCCGCCTGGCCTTGCCCGTGTCGGCGTGCAGGCGCTTGCGCAACAGGCGGATGGCGCCGGGGGTGAAACGCTGGGGAAAGTCCGGGTGAAACCGGCTCAGGTAAAAGCTCGCCACTTCCGAGAAGACGAGCATTATGGGGGACGGAATGCGCCGGGCAGGCCGCGCAACGCCCGAGACTTCCTCGAACAGGTCCAGGATCTCGGAGATGGTCTTGTATTCGCTGCTGAAGATGTACTTTTCCCCCGAGCGTCCCTTGTCCATGCACAACACGTGCCCTTCCACGATGTCCCTGGCCGCGACAAATTCGAAACCGCCGTCGACGTAGGCGCGGAGTTTGCCGTTGGTATAGTCGCACAGGGTCCTGCCCAGGCGTGAGGGGAAATAATCGGCGCCGCCCACCACCGCGCAACAGGTCGCGACCACGACGTCCTGTCCTGCCGCCGCGGCGCGCCAGCACTCGTTTTCGACCAGCGACTTGCTGCGCTCGTAGGGCATGGTGCGCTCCATGGGATAGAACTGCATGGTCTCGTTGGCGGGGGCGGACGGATCATCCAGATCGTAACCGACCGCACTGAACGAGCCGGTCACCACCACCCGTCCCGCCTCCACCTCCCGCGCAGCTTTCAGCACGTTGCGGGTGCCGACAACGTTGCATTCGAACACGTTGCGGCGGTGGGCCCGGTTGCCCTCGATGGTCGAGATCAGCGCTGCGACGTGGTACACGCCCTGGCAGCCCTCAAGCGCGCGCCGGGTGGCATTCAAGTCCCGGATATCGCCGTACACGCGCTCGACATCAAGGCCTTCCAGGCCTTCGTTGTTGTCCTCGTGCCTGAGCAACACCCGCACCCGCACGCCATCGTCCAGCAACCGGCGCAGGAGATTGGCGCCCACGTGCCCGGCCGAGCCGGTCAGGAAAACCGGGGCTGCTGATGCGCCCTCTTGTGTGCTTGATCCCAATGCCATTTGGCCTTCTGGTTGTAAAATCGCTCCGGTTCCGGGGTTGAACTGTTAATGTGTTGCGGCTCGCGTTTCAAGGTTCTGCAATTCAGCCCCACGCGTTATTATCAGGGGGGTTCTGAACCGATACTGACTGTTCAAAATTTCGGCGTATTGTATCGAAAAATCATAGGCTTGTCAACCTGCGCCTCTGCTCGCCAGGGCTGGGAAACCTGGGGTCAGAGTAAAAATTCTTCCAGAATTTCTTACTCTGACCCCTGTGCCGCGGGATTGATGGAAGTTTCGGGATCGGGGTAAAAATTCCTTCAGAATTTCTTGCCCTGACCCCTGTGCCGCGGGATTGACGGAAGTTTCGGGGTCGGAGTAAGAATTTCGTCAGAAATTTTACTCTGACCCCTTAATTCTTTAGAGTAGCGGGCATGAGTGAACCAGCCGGCACGGACAGACCGAGAAAAATTGCCATTATCGGCGCCGGAGTCTCGGGGCTCGGGGTCGCCTGGGCATTGCACCGGCACCCGGACCGGTTCGATTTCCGGCTGTATGAGGCGCAGTCCCGGATCGGCGGCAACGCCGTTACCGTGGACATGCCGCAGGATGACGGCTCCTCGATCCCGTTCGATATCTCCGTCACCGCGTGCATCCCCTCGGTATACCACCATATCCTCCTGTTCATGCAGCAGCACGGCATCGACCTGGTCGATACCCGGTTCAGTTACAGCGTGAAGTATCGCGGCGGCACCTACGCGCACGATTTCGATTCCGACATCAGGCGGCAGTTGCAACCGGAAATCAGGAAATTCCAGAAGCTGCTCAGGCGGCTGAAATGGTTCGGGCGGCTCAACCGGTCCAGGTCGCGCCTGCTCAACGCGCTCAACCCGTACAATTACCTCAGCATGGGTACGCTGCTCAACTTCGGCAGGTTCTCCGGCGATTTCAGGTACAAGATACTCAAACCCATGTTCGTCAACTTCCTGATGGCGACAAACGTGTTCGACATGCCCGCGTCCCTGTTTTCCCGTTACCTGGAGTTCTTCGATATCGAAACCGCGACCCCGATGCAGACCTGGGGCGGGGGCACGCGGCGTATCTATGAAGCCATGTCGGCGGACTTTGAGGACAGGATCTACCTGGACCGGCCGGTGCGGAAAGTGCGCCGGGGGGCATCCGGCGTCGTGGTAGAGGACGAAAACGGGGGCACGGAGACCTTCGACGACGTGGTTTTTGCATGCAACTCGAACCAGACGTTGATGATGCTGGACGAGCCGACCCTGCTGGAGAGCTTCCTGCTCTCTTCGATCCGGTACGAGAGCGAACTGCACAACCATACGGTCATCCATTCGGACGCATCGGTGCTTCCCGACAGCGAAGTCAAACCGCTCGATACCCGCAGCAACCACATTGAGCAGTACGGCGCCAGGCCGGACAACTATGAAATCACCTACATCATGCACAACCAGCAACCCTGGGCAAAACGCTCGGACAAGCCCTGCCTGGTGACCTACAACCCGGTCAGTCCCATCGACGGGGGGAAGATTATAAAGAAATGGTGGTTCCAGCACATCGTACACGACGTGCGTCACGTGGCTTTACTGGTCCATTTGTTCCGATTTGTCCAGGGCAAAAGACGCACCTGGCATTGCGGCGCGCATACCCTCATCAACAGCCAGGAAACCTGTTTCGTGACCGGCCTGGTGACTGCGCGACAACTCGGGGCGGACTATCCGTTCGAGGACCCCGAAGCGCGGAAATGGTTCAACTTCTACGGGCGCCTGATGTACGGGTTGCGGCTGCGAAAGGCCTGAACAGGATATATCTCTTTCAGTAGTTCCTGCTGACCTCGGTAAGATAGATGGGGTCAGAGTAAAAATTCTTTCAGAATTTCTTACTCTGACCCCTGGTGTTGGAGCCGCTGATTAAGTCAGAGTTTCCCTAGGGCCTTTAATATCTTCTCCGGTGTGATGGGCAGTTCCCGTATGCGCACGCCGATGGCATTGTAGATGGCATTGGCTATGGCCGCGGCCGGCACGATCACGCACAGTTCCGACATGCTCTTGGCGCCGAAAGGTCCGGTCGGTTCATGGGATTCAACAAAAATGCTGTCGATTTCCGGGGGCATCTCCATGGCCGTGGGGATTTTATAGTCCAGGAAATCACCGGAGAGACAAGCGCCGGTATCGTGGTCGAACTGCAGGTGCTCCATCAGTGCATAGCCCATGCCCTGTTGAAACCCCCCTTCCACCTGGCCCTGGGCGGATTTCGGATGAAATACCCGGCCTATGTCGGAAGCGTGGACCGCGCGCAGGACCCTGACCTCGCCCGTATCCGTATCCACCTCCACCTCAACGAACTGGGCGGCATTGGGCGACGGATTGGAGGGCGGCGCCTGGCTGGCCGAACCGATGATGGTGCCTTTCTCCCCGATTGTCGTCGGCGCCGGCCCCTGTTCGGTCATCTGCACGAACGGTGATTCGGCGCGCGCGATGATATCCGTAATCGGCACGGCGGAAGCCGGCGAGCCTTTGACCATGATTTTTGCATCTTCCAGGTACAGATCTTCAGGATTGGCCTCCATCACTGCAGCGGCTGCCTTGAACAAACGCTTTTTGGCTTCCACCGCCGCGGCTTTTGTGGCCAGGCCGGCCGAATAGGTGGCGCGGCTGGCGTGGGTGGGCGCGTCAAACGGCGCCGTATCCGTGTCCGCGTAAACCACCTTGACTGCTTCGGGGGACAGGCTCAATTCTTCCGCAACCACCTGGGTCAGCATCGTGATCTGGCCGGAACCGAGGTCGACGTTGGACGACACGATATCCGCCGTGCCGTCACGGTTCAATTTCACCGTCGCCCCGGAATGTTCATAGATATCCGGGAAACCCACACAACCGCTCACCCAGAGGGGATGGCAGGCAAAGCCGATCCCGCGTTTCTTGGGACCTTCCGAAGAACCGGCCGCCTTGCGGCTGCTGAAACCGATCCTTTCGGCTCCCTGTTCCAGGCAATCATCCAACCGGTAGCTGTGTAATTTATGCCCTTGCAACACGGGGTGGGGGTCGCCTTCCTTGTAAGTATTCCTGGAACGGAATTCGATGGGGTCCAGGCCCAGCTTCTCGCAGATCTCATCATTCTGGGATTCAACCGCGAAACAGCCCTGCGGCGCGCCGTAACCCCGGTAACCGCCGCCGATGATGTTGTTGGTGTAAACGGAGAACCCTTCCCAGGTCTGGTTCGGGCATTTCCATGGGAAGAACGTCCCGTACAGGCCGTGCACCATGATGACCTCGGCCCCGTGCGTGGCATGGGCGCCGGCATCCAGGATACTTTTTATATGGCGTGCAGTATACGTCCCGTCGTTTTTTACCCCGGTTTTGAGCCAGACCTTGATCGGGTTGCGCGTGGTCGAGATAAAGTCCTCCCAGCGGTTATGTTCGATACGTACCGGGCGGCCGGTTTCAAGACTCAATAACGCCGCGATGGGTTCGATATGGCCGATGTCCAGCTTGCCGCCAAAACCGCCGCCGATATAAGCGGGCTTGACCACGTTGATCCTGCTTTCAGGTATATCCAGGGCCACGGACATTTTTTCCCTGAGACCGAAACCGTGCTGCATGGAGGAATGCACCGTCAACCTGCCATCGGTTTCGCTGTCCACCACGCAAACCCGGGGTTCCATGTAACAGGTATGCACGCGCTGGGTCTGGTACACGCCTTCAAAAACATGATCCGCTTCGGCAAACCCGGCTTCCAGGTCGCCGAACACGAAAGAAGGATTTTTGGCAATATTGCCGGGCGCGGTATCATGCAGTTGCGGCGCGCCGTCCTGCATCGCCGCTTCCGGATCGAACACAGTGGGTAATTCTTCATACTCCACGTCTATGAGTTGCAATGCGGCTTCGGCAATCTCTTCCGTGGTCGCCGCGACGGCGGCCACGGGTTGCCCGGCCCAGCGCACCCGGTCGCTCATCACGACAAAGTCCTGCACCATGCTCTTCGCGTCATGAGGGACGAAATAAACCGGGCAGAATTTATTCTGCGGGACATCGTCATGGGTAATGATCGCCTTGACGCCCGGCAGCCTTTCCGCCTCGCCGGTGTCGATGCCGAGGATCCTGGCATGGGGATACGGGCTGCGCAGCAACTTCGCGTGCAGCATTCCCGGCAGACTGAAATTGACGACATAATGCTTGCCGCCCGTCACCTTGTCATAAGCATCGGGCCGGACAACGTTTTTACCTACCACGTTCAATTCTGTCATGGTTTCACTCTCTCCATATATCGCTTACAGGCGCGTCGCCGCCAACTTGATGGCGTCGATAATTTTCGTGTACCCGGTGCACCGGCACAGGTTGCCGGATATGCCCTTGCGGATATCATCTTCACCGGGATCCGGGTTGTCGGCCAGCAACTGTTTTGCCGCCATCATGATCCCGCAGGTGCAATAACCGCATTGCACGGCGTCGGCATCGATGAACGATTGTTGTACTACGTCCAGTTCACCGTTGCTGCGCAGACCTTCCACCGTGGTGACTTTCCTGTCCCCGACCTGCAGCGCCAGCGTCATGCAGGAATACACGGCCCTGCCGTCAACCAGTACGGTGCAACAGCCGCAACCGCCGGAATCGCAGCCTCTTTTTGATGCCGTCAGTCCGGTTGTCCCGCGCAACGTATCCAGTAAACTGTCATAGGGTTGCACGGCGACTTCATGCACTTCCCCGTTAATATCAAGTGTAATCACCTGTTTCATTCGCATTCTCCCTTCATCCGGCGCGGTCGAGCGCCTTGCGTATTGCCCTTGCCACCAGCACCCGGGCCATCTCCGCGCGGTATGCCGCGGACGCCCTGTGGTCCGAGATGGGGTCCACATCGGATTTTGCCGCCTGTGCCGCCCTGTCGATGGTCTCAGCGTCGATAATGGCGCCGGCCAGCGCCTGTTCGGCGGAGCCCGCCCTGGCCGGGGTTTCACCCGTCCCCCCGCCAACGAACACCCTGGCCTGACTGCATGTATTCGAACCGTCCAGGGTCAGCGCCACGGCAGCATTGAGAATGGCAAGGTCATTGGCATTGGTTTCCAGTTTGATGAACGCGCTGGCGCTGTTTGCCGCCGGCTGCGGAAGCGTTATCGCAGTCACGAACTCATCCGGGGCCAGGCAATTTTCAAACAGGCCGGTAAAAAACGCCTCCATGGGGATATCACGGCTGCCCCCGGGCCCGCGGGCGCGCACCGCGCCGCCAAGCGCCAGGAAACTGACAGGCAGATCAAAGAACGGGCAGGATGCCGCGATGGAACCGCCGACGGTCGCAGAATTCATGATCTGGACGGGCGGGTAACTGATTGCGTCCTTCACCGCGCCCAGCCACGGTTGCTGCCGGACGCTCTCGTCCTGTTCCAGTTGCACAAACCGGGCTGCAGCGCCGATAACGACACCATCGGAATTTGCCGTGACGTAATCCAGGCCTGAATTCTGTATGTCGATTAAAGCCTCGACACCCGTCAGCAACCCCCTGGCGGCGAGCCCATGTAAAAAAGTGCCCCCGGCAACGATCAGTGCGCCGTCTTCGTATTGCTGTAACAGTTGTACGACAGCGGCTTCGTTTTCAGGACTAAGATATGTTTCAACACTGGTTAATGCCACTGTGCTTCTCCCGGCCTGTTGTTATTGAGTAAGCTCTGACTTGATCAGAGGTTCCTTAAAGCGATTTACTCGCTGGTTTCAATCCTGCTTCGCAACGCGGCGACAAATTCATCTCCCATGGAATCCGCCACTTTCTGCATCATTCCCGAACCGAATTTTCCCAACCGTCCCATCATAGTAATCTCGGAGCGATAAGTCACCTCCGTTGTTTCCGGATCAAGAGAGATTATACTTAACGCACTCCTGGCTTTCATCCTGCTGGCCCGGCCGCCTTCCTCTCCCGTTGTCAGGTACTCGGCATATTCCGGAGGTCGTTCCTCGCTGGTCTCTATATTAACGTTAAACCTGATTTTTATCGGACCGACCTTTGTCCTGATGGCAGCCTTGTACTTTCCCGGCCCCGTCTGTTCCGCTCCTTCACAGCCGGTTATGCATGCCGCGACGAGTTCCGGAGACGTTATAAAGTTCCAGGTGTCTTCCTGCGACGCCCTGAGGATAAATTTCTTTTCTATATTCATTGCTAGAACCGGTGCGTCCACACCAGGCGGGCAAACAGGTCAGCCTCGGTGCGTTTGTATGAGCCGTTGTCCCTGGCCCAGTCGTGGTTGAGCGTTATCTTCAGTTCATTCCCCGGAACGATAATCCAGCGCAACTGGCTTTGCAACGTCATGATGTGGGTTTCCGACTCCTGCTGCAGGTAATTGGTCCAGGACAGTGTCGGCGTGAAGTTGATATTGAAGCGGGCGCGGTTGATCTCAAATTCAAAATCGCCTGCCGGCAGGTCGACATCGAAGACCCGGCGTTCCAGGGTGATGTAGAAGTTAGGCGTCGGCCGCCACCGCACCAGGGCCCTGACATCAATGATATCACCGTTATAAAATTCGCCGATTTTAGGGTTTATCTCAATGGAAACGGACCGGTGCGCTGCCGTGGTCAGCTTGCTCCATAAGAAGTAGAAATCGTAATCGCCGGTAGGGATAATTACGCCGGGTTGAATTTCAAAGGGGTCAAACAGGGTTTCGTGCTGCCAGTTGCCCCACATCATGATCTGGTCGCCGTCATGGCTTTCCAGGTCAAAAAACCGGAAATAAACCCGGCCGCTCTCAAGCTTGTTTTCGGTTGTCGTCGTAAACAATGATTTGAATCCCCAGTTGACGGTCCTGAGCAGGCGGTTGTCTTTCGGCCTTATCCGGTAGCGTAAATCGCCTTCGTATTTCCTGATACCGGAGCGATTTACGAAACCGAGGGCCGGATTGAAATTTTCCTGGACCTCCTGGTACCTTGCAACGGCATTCCAGCGGTCATTGGGGAATTCCAGCGTCAGACCGTAAGACACATCATTGCTGTCGATACCCTCACTGAAAGACTTCATCACGTACGCATCGGCCACGAACACCTGCGAACCGAACAGGTTGCTGTTGCGATAGCGGTAATCGATACCGGCGACGCCATTGTCATCGCTGCTCGTGGGGTTGCCGTAAGTCATCATGGCGCCGACCCTGGATTCATCCTGGATATCCATGGCAACCCTGGCCACGGACAGGTTTTTCGAGCCTATCCCCTGCCCGGAACCCATCTGCGTGTTCAGCAGTCCCATGGTATAGCGCCCGACGCGGCCGCTCAGTTTCGCGCCGATATCGATGTCAAGCGGTTCCGGATTTTCCCGGTCGAAAGGCAGGCCGATGCGCCTTGAGAAAAACGGGATGCCGTTCACTTCCCTGAGGCCGCCGAACTCGAAAATATCCGCATCGCGGACAAAAAAGTCACGTTGCTCCGGGAAAAACAGGTCAAACCTGGTCAGGTTGGTCTTGATATCATCCACTACGGCATTGGAAAAGTCCGGATTGATTATCAGGGACCCGTTCAACGAAGGCTTTAGTTTGTAAACGATTTCTGCGCCCGGCGTTACAGTGAAGTCTTTGTCACCATTGTCATAGCGCCTGCGGTAGCGGCTTGCCGCCTGGGGTTTTATGTCCAGGCCCCTGCCCTGGTCGAGGTCCTCCAGGCCCAGTAAATCACCGTAGGCGGCCACGTAGAAAAAGCTTTTGTCCTGGTCATGGTTGCCCCAGGTTGCGAATTCATTACGGCGCCTGATGTAGCGTTCCAGTTCGAGCCCCCAGGCCGACGCATCGGCATCCATGGACAGTGTCTTGAAGGGGATGGCAAACTCGGCAATCCAGCCCTGCTCGTCCCGGCTGGCTGCGCCGTACCAGATACCGTTCCATTCGCCGCGGAATGTGGTGTTATTCTCTATGCGGCCATCCCCTTTCGTACCCAGGGCATTAATAAAAAACGCAAACGCATTTTTCCGGTCCTGCAGAGAATCGATGGAGACAGTGAAGATGTCGTCATTAATCAGTTCTTCATCTTCCCGCAGTTCCATGGCCACGATTCCGTCCGGGTCACGATCGTGCATGCGCACCCCCACGTAGAGCATATCGCTGTCGTAGGCCAGGTAAGCTTCTGTCGCCTCGCTGACTTCCGCGCCTTCAACCGGGACGCGCTGGTAGAATTCCGTGACCAGGGTCGCGTCCTTCCAGGCTGCATCATCCAGCACGCCGTCGATTACCGGCGCCTTGTCTGTCCTGTGAATGGTGATTTGCGGCACGTCGGCCCGGGTTGAAGTAACTGTTGCGCACAGGACCAACAGCAACAGCCAATGCTTCGGGTTGAGTGAAACCCTGTGAGCGCCAGGTAATGGATCTCTGATGGACAAGTCGTCTGATCTCGTGTTACATACATATCCTAACATCCTGTTAAATGCTTATCGACTGAATGACTTCTCCTGGCTACCATGACGTAACCGAGGCCCGCGAGCGGGTATATCAATACCTGCGCCCTACCCTGCTGAATGAATGGCCGCTGCTGAAACAGCGGCTCGGTTTCCGCTACCTGCTGAAACACGAGAACCACCAGCCTACCGGGGCGTTCAAGGTGCGCGGCGGCATCAACCTGGTGAGCCGCCTGTCCGAACAGCCGGTGCAACAGGGCATCATCAGTTGTACCACCGGCAATCACGGGCAGTCGCTGGCCTACGCGGCGCGGCAGTTCGGCGTCGGTTGCACCCTGGTCGTACCGGAACACAACAATCCGGGGAAACTTCAGGCCATGCGCGCGCTGGGCGCCGAACTGATCGAGCATGGCAAGGATTTCGACGAGGCGAAGCTCTATTGCGAGAAGCTGACGCAAGAGAGAGGACTGCGTTACGTACATTCCGCCAACGAGCCCATGCTGATCGCCGGAGTCGGCACCATGGCCGACGAAATATTCGACGAGGAACCGGCGCCCGACGCGGTAATTGTCCCTATCGGCCTGGGCAGCGGCATTTGCGGCACGGCCATTGTCGCGGCAAAACGCAACGCCGGCACACAGGTGATAGGGGTTCAATCCGCAGGGGCGCCCGCGGTAACGGAATCCTGGAAGGCCGGGGAAATCGTCCGGTACGATTCGCTCGACACCATCGCCGAGGGTCTGGCGACCCGGGTGCCGGCGGAGATGACCCTGGACATCATGCACCGGCTGGTGAGCGATATTGTCCTGGTGACGGATGAAGAGATCAAACAGGCCATGGCCTGGCTGCTGGAAACCACCCATAACCTGGCCGAACCGGCCGGCGCCGCGGCAACCGCAGCCGCGTGGAAACTGCGCGACAATTTCAAAGGAAAAACGGTTGTCGGCATCCTGTCCGGGGGTAATTGCGATTTGCGGCTGCTGGCGGATGTCTGTTGACGTGGGGTCAGAGTAAGAATTTCGCCAGAAATTTTACTCTGACCCCTGCAATTTCCTGATAGTTGGGGTCAGAGTAAAAATTCTCCGAATTTCTTACTCTGACCCCGGGAATTCCGGGGAGAATTACCGGAGATATGAGCGCCGCTGAATCTTCTTCAGCAGGTCCATATCCATAATCCACATGCAGAGCAGCAGGCGGGCGCCGGGTTGCAGGCTGTTGACGAAGTTCACCTGGGCGGCAGGCTTGTCCTGCAGTTGCTTGAGCGTTTTGATACCGTCGGCGATACTGGCCGCTATTTCGTCGCTCAAACTCAGGTCGGCAATATCCAGTTGCCCGGCCTGCTCTACCGTTTCCTTACCGAACAGGAAAGCCAGTTCATCCTGCGCGCGTTCATTTTCTTCCCTGGATTGGACAAAGTCATCGTCAGGGCACATTCAGGCAAAGTATAATAAATAACCAAGATACACAACCGGCAAACCCTTACATGACGATTACCCCAGAGACCACCATTGAAATCAGCAAGGAAGACCTGAAGTTTTCCGCCGCCCATTTCACCATCTTCTCAGCCACCGAGCGTGAACGGCTGCACGGCCACAACTTCGGGGTCTATGTGTCCGTCACCGCGCCGGTGGGCGAGAACGGCATGTGTTTCAATTATACCGAGCTGAAATCCCGGGTCAGGACATTATGCAGGGAACTGGACGAATATACCCTGTTGCCGGCGCAATCCCCACACCTGGAGATCACCGAGAACGACGGGCAGTATGTGGTCGGCTTTAACGATGAGACCCTGTATTTCACAAAGAAGGACACGAAACTGCTGCCGTTGCGCAATACCACCGTGGAGGAGTATTCGCATTACCTGCTGTCGCGCCTGGTGCAGGACAGGGCGTTCTTTGATCCGGACACCATCAGGGCAATCGTCCTCAAGGTGTCGTCAGGACCGGGTCAGTGGGGTTCGGCCAGTTGGAAAGCGGGGGGCGGGAATTAAGAACCGGGAATTGGGAATATGACAAGAAATCTGATCATTACCGGCGGCAGCAGGGGAATCGGCCTGGCAGCGGCCGAACTGTTTCAGGGGCACGGTTATCGCGTCATCAACCTGTCCCGTTCTTCCGCCCCGCTGGAGAATGTACTGAACCTGGCGGTTGACCTGGGCAAACCGGACTGGGACCGGGCCGGCGCCGCCGAACTGCATGCGCTCATTCCGGACAGGCAGCATATCGTCCTGGTTCACAACGCCGGTCTGCTGCGTGAGGACTCGGCGCTGGACCTGGACGGGGAAGCCCTGCGGGAAGTACTGCAGGTCAACCTCGTCGCGCCGGTGCAGTTGAACCGGCTGGTGTTGCCGCTGATGGAACCGGGTTCCTCCATCCTCTACGTGGGCTCGACACTCAGTGTCAAAGCCGTGGCGAACACCTGCTCCTACAGCACCTCGAAACACGCGCTTGCGGGCCTGATGCGCGCCACCTGCCAGGACCTGGCCGGCAGCGGTATCCATACGGCGTGCGTGTGTCCGGGTTTTACCGAAACGGACATGTTGCGCGAGCTCGCCGGCCATGATGCCGCCGTGCTGGAGAGCCTGACGCAAAACGTTACCATGGGCCGTTTGATCGACCCGGCCGAGATTGCCGAAACACTGTACTTCTGCGCCCGGCAGCCGGTCATGAACGGCGCAATCGTCCAGGCCAACCTGGGGCAGATCGAGCGTTGAAATTCGGCGACAGGTGGGGTCAGAGTAAAAATTCTTCGAATTTCTTACTCTGACCCCTGGAATTCAGGCAGCGGATTGCCGGTAAAGCATCACCTTATCTCCTCTCCCCCGTCCAGGGCCAGGTAGCGCCCCAGGTAATGCACCAGGATATAAAGCGGTATGGTGTCGATTAACGCCACCAGCATCTTGAACAGGTAGTTGCTGGCCATCAGCACCAGCACCTGTTTCAGCGAGATGGTCCCGGCCAGGAAGGCGGCCCCGAAAGTGACGCTGATCACCGTGAAGGAATCCACCCCCTGGCTGATCAGCGTGCTGAAATTGTTGCGCAGCCAGAGATGCCGGCCTTTGGTCAGGCGTTTCCAGAAGTGGAACAGGTAAACGTCGCAGTACTGCGCCGCCACGTAGGCCAGCATGGAGGCCAGCACCGCCCCGGAGGTGCAGGCATAGATCAGGTGAAACAGCTCGACGGAACCTGACACCAGTTCACCATTGGGCAGGGTGAACTCCTCCGCCAGCTCCAGCACCTGCCACGGCGGCATGACGGCGGGCTGCACCGACGGCAGGTAATTACCGAGGGTGAGCACGAAGATAATAAAGAGATTCATGAGCAGGCCCACCGTCACCAGGAAATTGGCGCGGCGTTTCCCGTACAGTTCACTCACCAGGTCGGTGCACAGGAACGTAAGCGGATAAGGCAGCACCCCCACGGCCAGGGACAGGGGCCCCAGTTCCACGAAACGGGTGATGCCCACCACGTTGAGCAGCGTCATGGCGCAGAGGAAAAAACCGGCCAGGAGCAGAAATACCTGCTCGCGCCGGATATCGATAGGGTTTGTCGTTGCAACTGCCAGCATGATTGGTTTACCTGTATTAGTTAGCCGGGTGGTCCCTGACTGCTTGAATATCAGCCGGGATTCTAGCAAAATGGGTTGCAGGTTTGCTTCCTGACAATGAAGATTATTCTTCAGCCCACTGATCAACGAATTGTTGATAATTTAAATCCAAAGCGGTATATATGACTGTGAGGTAATTCAAATATCTGACTGTATAGCCTGGCGCCGTTTAAAATTTTTGGGGAGAGAAAACACATGTTAAATAACAGCAAGATGCAGTGGATGGTTAATTCAGTTACCTTGTCTGCTATGTTGTTCGCATTATCGCCAGTATCCTTGTCGGCAAATGCGCTTGAGGAAATTATCGTTACTGCCCAGAAAAGAGAGCAGTCCATTCAGGACGTGGGGATTGCTATTACAGCGTTTTCCGGTGACCAGATTAAGGAATTTGGTTTTGTTCAAAGTGTAGACCTCATTGCCTTTACGCCCGGGGTTTCGCTTTCCTCGGTCTCCGGTATCCATAATACCCAATTCGCTATCCGCGGCGCCGTGCAGAATGACTACGGCGATATTGCGGAGGCGCCGAATGCCGTCTATGTCGATGAAGCATACCAGTTGGCGCCGCTGTCGCAGTTGTTTGCCACCTATGACCTGGAACGCGTAGAGGTCCTGAAGGGCCCGCAGGGCACCCTGTTCGGACGCAACGCGACCGGTGGCCTGGTCAGTTTTTTTACCAGGGAGCCCACGAAAGAGTTTGAGGCCTATGCCGATGCAGGTTATGGCCGCTTCGACTCCTGGCGCGTCGAAGGCGCCGTCAGCGGGCCGATTTCGGATTCGGTGTCTGTACGATTATCCGGCTTTCGTAACCGGCACGACGCGATATACGACAATACGATGACGGCTGCCGATCTCCCCCCAACGCCCGGATTCCTTGCTTTCCAGGGACGCGGGCCTCTCTCTCCCGACCTGAGTGGAGCCGATGACTCCTGGTTCCTGGATAACTGGGCCGTGCGCGGGCAATTGCTGTTTGAACCCAATGAAGATATCACGCTTCGAATCAAGGTGGACTACGCCGAATCCGACCCAAGCGCGGAGCCGACCCAGCATCTTGCCACGGTGGCGTATGTCGATGACACTGACGGCGACGGTGTCGAAGACAACGCGGTTGATACCGCCAGGGCTGCGGATGTGCTTTCGCCGGGCCTTCCCTGTGAGCAGATATCGGTAAACACGGGTCAGTGTGTGAATTCGGCACTTGATCTCGATTTTGATGGGTTGCGTCCCAATGCGCAGGGTGATTTCTTCGGTTATTACGAAGAGGATGGAATAGAAGGATTGACCATGAAGAATCACCATACTCCTGCAAATGATAATCCGAGTGAAATTTACAACATTACCGCGAAACTTACCTGGGACACACCGATAGGCCTGATCACTTCCGTTACCAATTATGCGCAACAGGACAGGCGCCAGAACCTCGGAGTTACCGCGAATCCCGTACCGCATATTAATTACCAGAAACATTCAGATACCGAATGGTTCACACAGGAACTGCGTCTGGAAGGAGAGACGGACAGGATTAACTGGACGGCAGGCGTGTATTATTTGTCGGGTGATACCAAGGCCTCCCAGGGTCTGGCGGACGCGGTCGGCGGGATTAACGCGTTCGCCGGTTTGTTCTTCAACGGCTTTCTTACCACTGCGCACGACTATGCGGGCGCCGTGGGTGACTCCACGCTTGATACGGATTCATATTCCTTCTTCGGGCAGATTGATTATCTGTTGACGGAGCAGTTGCGCTTTACGCTCGGGTTCCGTGGTATTGTTGAAGAGAAGGACTATTTTTTCTCGAGCCGCATCTATCCGAACACCGTTAATGAGACACTGGAAAGCGGGTTGTTCGCGGGCACTGCGCCTTATACCATACCGGGCACACCCATACCCTTCGAGTTCCTTGCCAACCCGGTATTTGAAGCTTCATCATCGGATTTTCTCTGGTCGGGCAAGGTGCAGGTCGATTATATACCGACCGATGACCTGCTGTTCTATGCAAGCGTCAACCGCGGCGTCAAGGCGGGCAGTTATAACCAGCCGCTCCTGACATTCCTGCCCAGGGACGATCTACAGTACGACGAGGAGATACTGCTGTCCTATGAAATCGGCTTGAAAGCGACGTTTATGGACGGCAGGGCGCGCTTCAATGCAGCAGCATATTATTATGACTACAACGATTACCAGGCCTTCCAGTTTATCGGCACCTCGGGCGCTATTTTCAATGCCGATGCCGAATACAAGGGGTTTGAGGTCGAACTTGCCGCGACGCCGGCCGACAACCTGGATGTGGCGCTTGGTTTCAGTTATATCGATGCGGAAGTAGAGGACCTCATGGTAGCGCCCAACCTGCGCCGGGACGTGGAACCGTCATACACACCGGAGATCCAGTTCAGTGGTGTCGGCCGTTACACCTTCCCCGCTGCCGTAATGGGTGGTGATTTCAGTGTGCAGTTGGATGGAGGTTTCACCGATTCTTCATTCTTCAACATCAATAATTTCGGCAGCCATCGTATGGATTCATACTGGCTCGGTAATGTCAGGGCCCGCTGGACCAGTGCGGATGAACGCCTGGAACTTGGCGCGTTTCTCAATAATTTTACCGATGAACGCCCGCATATACTCGGGTTCGAGTTGAGTACCATCTGCGGATGCGACGAATACATTATCGGCAAGCCGAGATGGTGGGGCGTCAACGTGCGCTACAGCATGCAGTAATGCCCGGCATCTTATGCATAGAGAACAATGACTGTAGATTGATTGACATACCGGGATATAAAAATGGTTTCGAAAACAGCTGTTAATAATGCAAATGCCCCGGACATGAGTTCGTTTTTCAATTGGGGGTTAAAAATCAGGGACATGGAAGAGTTGTTTCTGATTACCGGCCGGCCTGCATGGGCGGCGGACGGTTCGGTGATCAGCCCGGATGATCCGGTGGCACAGACGAAATACATTCTTGACGATGTTGAACGTTACATGCGTGAAAACGGCTATACCCCGGACGATTTGATAAGGATTGAATATACCTTCACGACAGCCGTCCCGGAAGAGAAATACCAGGAGGTTTTCGGCTTGTTCGCCGGGTTTCTGCGAGATGTGGAAGTCAAACCCGCCGCATGCACGTTACGCATTGTTGATTCTCTGGGACTGGACGGATTATGTGTCGAATATGAGTTCTGGGCAGCGAAATAATCAGGCATCCAATATAACGTTCTCTCAACTGCCGGCTCACCGTAACAAAACATGACTGATTCAACTTTTTCCGGACCACTGGAAGATATGCCGTTGACCAGCAAGATTCGAGCCATCCTGTCACAACTTGAACCGGTGTTACGCGAACCCAGGGAAGCAATCTCGTTACCCATGGAATGTTACACGTCTGAAGACTGGTTTGAGTTCGAAAAGCGCGCAGTATGGGACAGGGAGTGGATATGCCTCGGACACCAGGGAACCATCCCGAATCCGGGTGACTATTTCTCCATAGAGATTAATGAAGATCCTTACCTGGTAGCGCGCGCTGAAACAGGGGAAGTACGTGTAATGTCAGCCGTGTGTCAGCACAGGGGACATCTTCTCGGAGAGGCATGTGGAAATACCCGGTTATTCGTATGTCCCTATCATGCCTGGTCTTATGATTTGACCGGGAGACTGGTCAACGCACCGAGGATGGAAGAATATGCGAGCCTGGATGAGTTGCGTGCGGGTCACTGCCTGCCGGTACTGCGAAGCGAAATCTGGAACGGTTTCATTTTCATCAACCTGGATGGCAAGGCGCCCCCGTTGGTTTCTCGCCTGAGACGCGTTACGAAAGAACTGGAAAACTACCATTTCAGTGACCTGGTCGGTATCTCGGTGGAGGAGTACACGGAAAACCCCTGGAACTGGAAGTCGATGCATGAGAACGGGCTTGAACCCTATCATGCCCTGTATGCCCATAAGGGTTATCATGAAATGGCCCCGGCGGAATTAACCGATTTCCCCGAGTGGGACGATGACGATGACGGCGCGGTCTATGATGCAATCAAACTCGCGCACATTGATGCAAGTTTCAACCCTACGGAGAAGTGTCTGCTTCCGGTCATAGAAACGTTGAAGGAAAGAGACCGATGGCGTTTTGTAATCTGTGTCGTTCCACCCAGCGTTCTGATTGCGACACTGTCTGATCTCGCTTTTTATTTTCTTGTGTTACCCCATGGCGCAAACAGCATTACTTTGCGGGTCGGTTTCCTGTTTCCTGAAAGCACCCTTGAACTCCCTGACTTCGAACAGAAGTACCAGGCGATCCTGGAAGGCTTCAACATCATAAATGACCAGGATATCAATGCGAATACGAACGTTCATAGGGGGAAACGTTCAAGGTTCGGCAACCGCGGACGCATGGCTCCCCTGGAAACGTCAACCGACCATTTGAACCGCTGGTTTGTCAAGCGCTACAGGGCTTATGCCGAAGAGTTGGGGCGAAAAGGAAGCGCAACAGAAAAAGTAATGAAAGATGTAAAAACCGCATGAAGGCGGCAGTCCTCGAAGATCTGGACAAAGGCCTGCAGATCAGGGATGTCCCGGAACCGGACCTGCGCCCGGACGCAGTGATTATACGCCTTGTAGCTGCCTTTATCCCGGGCGCCATGCTGGAGTTGATCAAGCGGGAATCACGGGAACAGATACCATGGCCGCTCCCACAACTGCCCTATACTCCCGGCGCGGATGCGATTGGAGTGGTTGAAAAGGTTGGAGAGGAAGTACGTCACCTGGTTCCCGGACAAAAAGTGTATTGCGATGATTACGTAACGTTACCCGGCGAACCTCCGGTCGGCGCCTACGTCGGGTTGCTTGGCCCGGCGCCGGGTGCGGAGATTGTTCTTGAAACGTGGCCGGATGGCTGCCTGGCAGAAAAGTTCAGTCTTCCGGCAGATTGTGTTACGCCGCTTGGTAGCGCTGAGAGCGTTGCCCCGGAACAACTTGCAAGACTGGGTTATATCGGTACCAGTTACTATGCGATACAACGCGGTTGTTTCGAGCCGGGACAAAGCGTAATCGTAAACGGCGCAACTGGGGTGCTGGGCGTCGGCACCGTCCGGCTTTTGCTGGACATAGGCGCAGCGAGAGTTATAGCCGTGGGCAGGCGCAAGGATATTCTTGAGGGCCTCGAAGAACTGGACCCAAAACGTGTCAAGGCAGTGGAGTGGCAGGAAAACAGGACCGAATCAGCTACGTTAATTGAAGCCGCCGGTGAAACATCCGATCTGTTCATCGATGCGATAGGCTTTGCCGGGAATGCCGATACGACCACGGCATGTATAGGCGCGTTGGCGCAGGGAGGGAAAGCCGTTTTAATGGGCGGTATCAGTTCAGCCGTGCCTATCGACTATCCATCCCAGATGATTGGTTTACAACTCACGATTAAAGGCTCTGAGTGGTTCCCGCGCTCAGCAGTGAGAAACCTGCTGAACCTGGCCGGGTCGGGAGCACTGGACATGTCCTGTTTCAAACCCGGTATTTTCCCCCTGGAAAAAGCACAGGAGGCAATTGAAGCTGCTGCGTATACGGCGCGCGGCTTCGAACATGTTGTAGTGGTTCCATAGACAAGAATTTTGCGCTACGGCAGGTGATCAGCTTAATGGAATTTCAAGTTATTCATGCCCGGATTTTGTTACTTGATACCCTGTACCGCTGAAGCAAATTCACGGTATCATTAAGCGGCTCTATGGATTGCCTCAGTAACACGACACGAGTCACAATTCTGGCGTAAATCCCCGGAGAATCATTACTTGGGAGATAACACCTTGTATTTCGTAGACATCGACACAGGCGGCACCATGACTGACACTCTGGTGAGCGGCGCTGAGCACCCCTTACTGATCAAGGTGGAGTCCACGCCGCATGACATTACCCTGTCGTTCAGGCAAAGCCTGGAAGCCGCAGCCGCACAATCGGGATTTGCATCACTGCAGGAGTTCCTGGATCAGGTAAGGCTTATCCGCTGGAGCTCGACCCTGACGTCAAATGTACTCGCTGAGCGCAAGGGCCCCAAGCTTGGACTTGTTGTAAGTAAGGGTCACGAAAAGAACCTGTATGCCTCCGACCCTGCCGATGCTGAGAAAGTGGTTCCGTCCCTGGTACAGGCAGAGAACATCATCGGGTTGCCGGATAACGCGGGCCAGGCGGACATCGTCACCATACTGAAATACCTGATGGACAAGGGCATCAGGCGGGTCAACATCTGTCTCCGGGATGCTTTCCCGGACGGGAGTCGTGAACAGGAGGTGCTGGCGGTCATAGATCAGCAATTTCCGGATCATTTTCTCGGTTCCGTCCCTGCCTTAGCGGGCAGTGAAATGCTGATGAGACCCGACGACATGTCGCGCACATTTGCCGCGCTGATCAACGCGTATGTTCATAATGAACTGGCGACTAGCCTGTTTAAGGCTGAAGACGAACTCAAACTGGAGTATAACTGGAAGGGTGACCTGCTGGTCGGGCATCTCAACGGCGGAGTGGGCCGTATCGGAAAGACCAAGGCGGTGGATACCATCGAATCGGGACCACTGTTCGGCGCTTATGCCTCTGCCCATGTAGCGCGGGAACAAAACCTGAAAAAAGTGGTTGCGATTGATATAGGGGGTACAACCGGCAAATGCAGCGCGGTAGGTCACGGCAGCGTGGAAAGGCTGCCTGAGGGTCATTTTTTCGGTATCCCGGTGCGCATGGCGATGCCAGTATTGCGTTCCAGCGCGCTGGGTGGGGGCAGCGTTGCCGGTGTCGCCGATGACATCGTGAAACTCGGCCCGGAAAGCATGGGCGCCGCGCCCGGTCCTGCCTGTTACGACCTCGGCGGAACCAGGGCCACCCTGACCGATGCCCTGGTAGTCCTGGGCGCCATCCTGCCAGATAAATTCCTTAACGGTACAAGGAAGCTGAATGTTGAAGCCGCGCACAGGGCAATAGAGAAAAACCTTGCAGGCGCCATGGGCGCAAGCGTCGTAGCGGCAGCGCAAAAGGTATTCGAATGCGCGGTCGACAAAATGGCGCAACTCATAAGAGACACCCTGGATGAAGTGACCTGGGATAACAATGACGATACGGTATTGTTCGCCTTCGGCGGAAATGGTCCGATGTTTGCCACGTTTATCGCGGATTCTCTGGACATTGAAGAAGTCAGGGTATTTGCGCTTGGAAACATCTTCAGTGCTTACGGTTCCGCTATTGCAGATGTGCTTCACGTCTATGAACGGGCACTGATCGACGGTAATAATGGTCTGGAGTCATCAGGGCATCAATTATTCCAACAGGCTCAACGCGACCTGCGCGGAGAGGGTTTTAACCCGGGACAAGCTGGTTATACCTGGCATATCGATACGGCAAACGGCGCAGGCGGCAGTGCGGAAGGTGATGTCGATACAATGCTGGAAGCTCTTGGCCGGGGAGACGATGCGCAGCTTTTGCGTCTGGAAGCCCGTTTTGCACTGCCACGGATAAAAATACCTGACAGGGAAAAGACCGGCACTCCCGAACAGGTTGAAAAACGCGCATCGGTACTCGGAACAGATGGAGAAATAACGGTTTTCCTGCATGATGGGTTATACGGCCGCCGGATCCCGGGACCCTGCATTGTTGACGGCGGCAGCTTTACCTGGCTGATTGGAAACGGATGGCAGCTCGATGTTGACCTGCGTGGCGACGGTATCGCCAGACGGAGTAACTGAGATGGCAAACATCGTGAGAATAGCCGAAAACATGGAAGCCAACCTGGATACGGAACGCTGGCTGTGCGCAAAATGCGGTCATGACTGCGGTTCGGCCCGGGAAAATATGAAGTACGGATTGCTGGTTGCAGAACGCGACCCCACCGAGGTCCACCGTCCGTTGATAGACAATGATATTAATTTTGCTCCCAACCCGGAGTGGATTCGTATCCTGGAGTTCTATTGCCCCGGCTGCGGCCTGCAGATGGAAACGGAGTATCTGCCGCCGGGACATCCCATAACCAATACGACGGAAATCGATATCGACAGCCTGAAGCGGCGGCTGGCGAATAATGAAATCGAAATCGTGGACAAGCATATCCAAATGGTACAGGGAGACACCGAGTGAGAAGCATAGATATTGATGTTGGCGGTACTTTCACCGACATGGTGCTGACTTATGACGATCAGAGAGTGATCGCCAAATCCCCCACTACCCCTTACGACCTGTCAGTCTGTTTTCTGAACGTACTTGAAGACGGCGCGGAACAACTGGGCGTCAGCCTGGAAACGCTGCTGCCGGATGTCGAGATCATGCGCTATTCCACAACGGTAGCGATGAATCGGCTAATTGAACGGCGTGGCCCCCGACTGGGTTTCATTACAACTGAAGGGCACGAGGAAGCGGTGCTGATCGGCCGCGGCGCGCAATGGTGTGACGGGTTGAGGATCAGCGAACGCCGTAACCTGGCAGTACAGTACAAACCAAAACCCCTGATCGAACGATCCATGATTGCAGGCGTTAAAGAGCGGGTCGACTCTGCCGGCCGCGTACTGCGCGTGTTGGATGAAGAAGATGTAAGGCACAAATTGCGCACCCTGATTGACAACGGGGCGCGCGCCATTGCCGTGTCATTGCTCTGGTCATTCGCCAACCCGATTCATGAGAAGCGGGTAAAGACAATCATCCGGGAAGAATACAAGGGATATCATATAGGCTATCTCCCTGTTGTACTGTCCCATGAAGTGGTTGGGAAGGTCGGTGAATATGAACGCAGCATCACGGCCATCCTGGACGCTTACCTGCAAAAATCCATCAAGCTGGAACTGGAAGCCACCTGGGATAAATTACGTGACAAGGGATACAACGGTACCTTCCTGCTCACACACAATAGCGGCGGCAGCGCTGAAATGTTCAAGACTACTGCGTCGCGCACTTATAATGGCGGGCCGATATCCGGTCTGATGGGCACCTACCACCTGGGCAAGGCGCTGGGTTACAAAAACGTTATTGCCAGCGACGTCGGCGGCACCAGTTTTGACCTGGGACTGGTCGTCGATGCAGGCGTGCGCAGTTATGAGTTCCGCCCTGTAATTGATCGCTGGATGGTAGGCATTTCCATGCTGCAGACGACGACTATCGGCGCCGGGGGCGGATCAATTGCTCACTACAACGAACTGTTGAACAGACTTGAAGTGGGGCCGCGCAGCGCCGGCGCCATGCCGGGCCCGGCCTGCTACAACCTCGGCGGCAAGGAACCCACCGTTACCGATGCGGACGTAGTCCTGGGCTATATCGCGCCGGATGCCTATTATTCGGGACGCATGCCATTGAGCGTGAGGAAGGCGCATAACGCCATCGAAGAGAAAATCGCCCGGCCTCTGGGTGTGACTGTCGACGAGGCGGCCGGGATGATCCGCAGGGTTGTTGAAGAAAATATGGCCTCATCCATCAGGCGGGAAGTGCATCTGCGCGGCTATCACCCGGAGGATTTTGCGATATTCGCATTCGGAGGCGGCGGCCCGACACACGTTGCCGGTTACCGTTCCGATATACCGCTCGCAGTTATTTTCCCCCAGGCACCCGTATTTTGCGCCCTGGGAAGTTCGGTGATGGACATCATGCATGTATATGAAATGTCAAAACGCATGGTATTCATGCAGCCTAATACGGAGAAGCTCATTATTGACAGGGAATTGTTCAACAGTTCGGTAGAAAGCCTGATTGAACAGGCAAAAATTGACCTGCACTCCGAAAATCTTGACGTGGATTCAGCCGTGTTTGAACTGGAACTGGATATGCTCTATGGAGGGCAGGTACACGTCAAACGCTTTACGTCGTCCCATTTGACAATCCGGTCCGATCAGGACGTACAGGATATTTACGATGCTTTCGAGAAAGAATTTTCGGAGACGTTCAGCCCTCACGTGGTGAACAAGCCCGGCGGCGTTTACCTGGATGCCATGGTCCTGAAGGCCATTGTCCCTACGGAAAAGCCGGTTATGCAGGAATATGCGTTAAACGGAGAAGATGCAGGCCATGCGAAAAAGGGAAAACGCAACGCCTATTGGCCAGAGTTGAATTCGCGAATCGATACCGGTGTTTTCCAGTTCGAAAAATTGGCGCCCGGCAACAGGCTTGAAGGGCCGACACTGATTGAGGCGGAATTTACAACCATAGTTGTCCCACCGGGACAGTTCTTCCACATTGACAGCCGCGGCCTCGGCCTGCTCGAATACCTGCCAGGCAAGACCCCGTCCGAAAGAGGAATGAATTCATGAGCATACCTACCGTAGAGCAGAAACTGCAGTCACTGAAGGTTACAACTCCGAGCCGGTACGAGTTGGAGTGCATGGATAAAGTCAAACGGGGCGCCTACGAAATCGCGGTACAGCGAACATCCGATATCCTGGATGAGGGGTATGAAATCTTCATGCGCTCCTCACGCAGTTCCATGGGAGTGGCAGGGGATTCCATCGTCGCCATGTTCAATGCCGCGGGCGACCTGGTCAATGCCTCGGCCGGCACTTATCTGCATGCCGTGATCCCTCCCATTGTCATTAAATATATATTAAGAGAATACAGCGACAACCCCGGTATAGAAGACGGCGACATCTTCTATACGAATGACGCACTCTACGGCGGCATACACAACCCCGACCAGTGCGCAATTGTCCCGGTGTTTCACGATGGGGAACTGATTGCCTGGGCCGCAGCATTGTCCCATACCACGGAAACCGGCGCCTGCGAACCCGGTGGCATGCCCATGTCTGCGACCTCGAGGTTTGAAGAGGGCATGAACCTTCCTCCAATGAAGATAGGCCGGAAATTTCACATAAATAACGACATAATTGAAATGTTCAGAGCTTTCGGCATTCGCTCGGAAGCCAATGTGATCATTGACCTCAAGGCGCGCTGCACTACTGCCGACCGGGTGCGCGTCCGAATCCAGGAAATGTGTAATCGCGAAGGGAAAGACTTCGTCACCGGCTTGTTCCGGCGCATGCTGGTCGAGGCAGAAACCGGCGCCCGCAAACGCCTGAAGAGTTGGCCCGACGGCATATACCGTTGCGTGACCTTCTCCGATGCAGCCGGGTTAGCGCGCGGTCTGATCAGAAACTGCTGTATGACTATGACAAAAACAGGAGATTCATTAACCATCGATTTTACCGGCACCAGCCCCGAGAATCTGTCCAGCTACAATGCCCATCCCCAGGCTGTGGTCGGTCACCTGGCGAACTATATTTATGAATACGTATTTCACGACTTGCCCATCTCCAGCGCAACGTTTGCGCCGATTGAATTCGTCTTCCCACAGGGCAGTTGCCTGTCGCCGACAGACCGCGCCGCTACCAGCAATTCCGTGATGATTTCTACCGGCGCAATGAGTTCCATAGCTAATTGCATATCCCGAGCCCGTTTCGCTACCACGGACTGGCATCAGGCAACGGCGTCGATGGGTAACGGAGGAAATGCCACGGTCATTGCCGGCATATCCCAGTGGGGGCAGCATTTTGCCGACATGATTGCCTACCCGATAAACACCGAAGGCCAGGGAGCGCGTTCCGGTTGTGACGGTATGGACGCTTATGGGTTCCCATGGTGTGCATTCGGCCGCGCGCCCGACGTGGAAGCCATTGAAAACGAATTCCCCATGGTAATTCCTTTCAGCCAGCACTGGCCTGATTCCGGCGGACACGGTAAATACCGGGGCGGTTGCGGCACCACGCAATTCTGGGCATCTCATCACGACATTCCCCAACTCTACTTTATGGCCATTGCAGATAACAGTACGGTGCAGACTCCTCAACCACTGTTCGGCGGTTACTCGCCACCCACAGTGCCTGGACTGTCCATAAAAGGAACAAAAGTAAAGGATTTGCTGAAGGAGATAGGAAACAACAACCTGGATTTCCAAGGTCTGATTGACGGCAGGTTCGGCGAACTGGCCGTGGAACCATTCGGCAGAATGACCAGGCCAATCGAGCAGGGTGAAACCGTAACTATCGGACTCTCGACAGGCGGAGCCGGTTATGGCGATCCGCTTGAGCGTGATCCATCCCTGGTCGGGAAAGACCTTATATCAGGATTAATATCAGAGTGGAGCGCCCGGGAGATTTATCGGGTGGTATGGAATCCGGAACAACAACAGGTCGATTTTGAAGCAACGGACAAGCTCAGAAATGACGTTCGCAAGAAAAGACTGGCGCGTGGACGCAGTTACCGGGAATTTGAAAAAGACTGGCGGAAACGCAAGCCTTCCGACGAGATTCTGACGCTGTACGGTAAATGGCCCAGCGGTGAAGCGCTGCAACCGGTAATGAGACCCTAATCCGGACTTCCGGTGCATGCAATGAACGTCAGAGCGAGCGCCAGTGCAATTGCGGGAGGTAGAGGTGTAAATATCCGTCTGGTAGTTCCTTTCGCATTCGAAGTGGCGGCTCGTATTTCGGCAAGACCGCTGGATGCGTTTTTTACTGACCCGACACACCTGGCCAACGGCCTGTCCGAATTACACCATGCAATCGGGGCGGATGGAATTCTGTGCGCCGATGCCCGAGGAATGGAACTTGATTCTGCCGGCGCTACGGGTCTGAACATTGAACATATCATCAATTACGGGAGGGTGGGAGCCAGTCTGGAAGCATGCCGCCGATTACGCGTCACCCTGGCTGATGATGGCGTCGTACTGGCTGCGGTCAGCGGTCCGGCAAGCCTGGAGAAACAATTTTCGGTATCCCTGGAAACGGCTGCAGATGCATTTGTTGAGATTGTCCGTCATTTTTGTGAGGCCGGCGCCGACGGTATAATCGTAATGGATTCGGAGAGTCCCGGCGACATCGAATGCTGGGAGGACGGTTTGGTGACCGCGCGCAACATAGCTGTTTTCTACAGAGCCATGATGTATCTCTGGGACGCAGAAGGGCCGCTTCCAAATCCCGTGCGTACAAATCTTGCAATGCCGAATAATGCGGGCGCCGGCCTGATAATGACACGGGAAGCAGTGCCGGCCGATTACGACATCGAAGCGTTGCGCCACTGGGTAACTCAAAGCAGGTAAACATATTATGTCATTGACCATCATCAACGCCGCAGGCGTACGCAAGCTGCTGCCCATGGACGAGTGCATAGACGCCATGGAACCCGCCATGATTGCCGCCACTACCGGTGCCATATCCATGCCCCCCCGGCTGGTCGCGCCGCTCATTGACGAAAGCGGTACGCTCGTGCTGATGCCCGGCTCCTCCACCGAACTGGCGGCGTTCGGCGCCAAGGTGATCAACCTGATTCCCGACAATCCAACCAGGGGGCTCCCCGCAATCCAGGGTTTCATCGCCCTGTTCGACTATGACAGCGGCACTCCCGTGGCCCTTATCGACGGCGCCGAGGTGACCGGCATTCGCACCGCGGCGGCGTCCGGCCTGGCGACGCGCCTGCTGGCGCGCCCGGATGCGCGCACCTGCGGCATCTTCGGTAACGGCGTGCAGGCGGTGACCCATATTGACGCCATGCGCGCGGTGCGCGCCGTGGATGAGATCATCGTGTGGGGACGCAACCCGGATAAAGTGCGGGCCTTCGCCCGTGAACAGGAGGAACGCACCGGCATCGAGGTGCGGGCGACGGCAAACCCGGCAGAAGCCGGCGCCTGCAACCTGGTATGCACCACCACGACCTCCCCCGAGCCCATACTGGCGGGTGAGTGGGTCAAACCCGGCGCCCATGTCAACCTGGTCGGTGCCCACAGCCTGACCACGCGGGAGTGCGACACCGATCTTGTCGTCAAATCCTCGGTCTACGTGGACCTCATGGAATCCGTCCGCAACGAGGGAGGCGACATCATGATCCCTGTACAGGAAGGGGCCATTGATGAAACGCACATCATCGGGGAGTTGGGCGAATTGCTGCAAGGAAAAATACCCGGCCGGCAGGACGACCGGCAGGTCACGCTCTACCAGTCCCACGGCATCAACGCCCAGGACATGTTCGCGGCAAAGCATATCCATGCAAAAGCGCAGGAAAGCGGTGAATCCCTGACTGTGGAGTTTTGAGTTCCGGGGACACAATACTTAATGGCCGTTTTCCAGAAAAATGTTGCAAATATAAAGAGATAAATTAAAATTATTCGTTTAATATCCTCCCGGTACCGGAACAATGTCTGAACAGAGCACGGCGACAATAACAGACTCCACATTTGGAGAACTGCTTTCGGCCAGGCTCCTGCAGCGTGAACAGGTTAACCTTCCGGTTCCCCGGACGGATCCCCTGGCCAACACGCTGGTGCAATCGGGCACAGCCCTGCTGGAACGCCAGCACCGCAGCGGCTACTGGCGTTTTAACGTCGAAGCGGATACCACGATACCCTCCGAATACATCCTGTTGCAGCACCTGCTCGACAGGGTGGACAAGGACCGGGAAATGCGCCTGGCCGATTACATCATCAGCCGGCAATTGCCGGACGGTAGCTGGCCCCTGTATGAAGGCGGTCCCGGCAATATCAGCGCTACCGTAAAAGCCTATTTTGCCCTGAAAACAGCCGGCCATGATCCTGACGGAGAGGCTATGCAGCGGGCCTGCGCCTGGGTACGTAATAACGGCGGCGCGGAGCGGGTCAACGTCTTTACCCGCATCATGCTCGCAACTTTCGGCCAGGTGCCCTGGAGAACCGTGCCCGCCATGCCGGCAGAGATAATCTGGCTGCCGGGCTGGTGGTTTTTCAGCCTGGAAAAGGTTTCGTACTGGTCGCGCTGTGTCATTGTCCCACTGTTGCTGATCTTCTCGTTCAGGCCGGTGCAGCGCGGCACGGATATCAGGGAATTGTTCAGGGAAGACCCGGAATCCCTGAACCACCTTGACAGCTACCTGCCCGGGATCTGCGTCGAGAACTGTTTTATTCTGCTGGAACGCCTGCTCAAGCTGCTGGAACCGCTGGTTCCCGGATTTATCAGGCGGCTGTCCATGCGCAGGCTGGAAGCCTGGATGCGCGAACGCATGCGCGGAGAGGGCGGCATCGGCGCCATCTTTCCGGCCATGGCCAATGCCGTTTATGCGCTCAAGCTGCTCGGCCATGATGTGAGCGACCCGGACATGAAGCGCGGCATACAGGCCGTTGAGGACCTGGTGATCGAGGAAGAAGCTCAAACTTATGTTCAACCCTGCGTCTCACCGATCTGGGATACCTGCCTGAGCCTGTCCGCCCTGTCCGAGGCTGGTCTGCAACCGGACAACGAAGCCGTAAAACCGGCTACGGACTGGCTGTTCGATAAACAGGTATTCACCCGGGGGGACTGGACCGACAAGGCGCCGGACCTGGAAGGCGGCGGCTGGGCATTCCAGTTTGAGAATGATTTCTATCCTGACGTCGATGACACGAGCATGGTCGTGATGGCCCTGCTGCGGGTCGGCGCCCATTATCACCCCGACAAGAAAAAGCGCATTGCCCAGGCCGTCAACTGGATTATCGGCATGCAGAATACGGACGGCGGCTGGGGGGCTTTCGATATCGACAATTATCACGAATATCTGAATAAAATACCTTTTGCCGATCATAAGGCGCTGGTCGACCCGAGCACAGCCGACCTGGCCGGGCGCTGTATTGAAATGCTGGCCATGCTCGGCTACGACAAGACCTTCCCCCCCGTCGCACGGGCAGTTGAATACCTGCAGCGGACACAGGAACCCTGTGGCGCCTGGTTCGGCCGCTGGGGCGTAAATTATATTTACGGGACCTGGGCCGTGCTGGTCGGCCTGGGCGCCCTGGGCGAGGACCCGAACCAGCCCTGGCTGCGCAAGGCCGTGAAATGGCTGAAAGACATCCAGAACAGTGACGGCGGCTGGGGCGAGGGCTGCGATACGTACAATGACCCGGCGCTGGGCGGGTCGGGAGAGAGCACTGCTTCGCAAACGGCATGGGCGCTGCTGGGCCTGATGGCGATGGGCGAGACGGAATCGGAAACCGTGGAAAAAGGCGTCAATTACCTGGTGCGAAATTTTGACGGCGCAAAGGGCTGGAAAGAAGAAGCGTTCACCGGCACCGGATTCCCGCGGGTGTTCTACCTGCGCTATCACGGTTACAGCCACTATTTCCCGCTCTGGGCGCTGGGCGTGTACGCACGCTACCGGCAGGGCCTGGAAACCCGGCAGGATGCGCTGGTGCGGGAAGGCCCGGTTGACCTGGGAGTATTGCCCGCACTGAACAGTAAACACTACCTGTCGAGATTCACGGCATCCACCTAGTTCGATGCTGCAAGAAGTCGCGAACGGCACACTCAGGGAAATAGACGGTCAGGGACGCATTTATTACGAGGGGTACTGGATCCGGCACTACGACGTACCGAACAACCTTGCCTATAAAAAAACCCTTATCGACCAGCTGACCCGGCGTGTCTTCCACCACGTGGAACCCGGAATAAATACCCCCGGCGACAAGCTCGAGGAGGTACGGCGCAGGTACGAAGCGGAGGGAAACTCGTCAAGAAAACGGGTGCTGGCCGCGATGCTGGCCGGCGCGCTGCTGAACCGCGGCGCGGACATCCTGACTCACATCGTCGAACTGGAGCAGATTGGCATTATCGTTAATCCGGAAAACGAATTACTGAAGGAATGCGGCCTGTGCTTCATGGGCGCGCTCGAATACGGGAAATACATCCGGGTCAAGCATGGCAGGGAAGGCCTGGAAGAGCTCTGGGGAGAGCCTTTCCGGGCATTTACCACGCCCGTCGAACGCTTCCTGGAAAGCCGCTATATCAAGATTGCGCACACCATGCGGGAAATCGACGAGCTTACCGACAAGATGAACGACGTTTTCGCAATGGCGCCCATGTTCAGCAACCTGGTGAAATTGATTCAGGAACTGGCCGACAGCGGTAAAAATACCATGGAGACACTGCGTAGCGACCCGGCCATCATAGAAATCTGGCCGCGTTTCGTCAGCGCTTCCGAACAGGTTGCCGATTGCAAACCGACACTGGGTGAGGATGCAACCCGGCGCGAGCAAGCCCTGGGGAAACGCGGGATCGATATTTTTCACCGCTGCGGCACACTGATCGAGGACCTGACCAACTACCGGGTACCGATGCCGAAAACCACGCAGACACTGCTCCAGGACTGCGACCAGTTCAGGGAAAAATACGCCGCCCGCCTGTACTGAAACTTCTGATCACCGACCCCTGATTATGACCACCTACGCCGCCCCCACGCGCGACATGCGCTTTGTCCTGAACGAACTGGCAGGATTGCCGGACGTCAATCAACTGCCCGGATTTGAAGAGGCTACGGTCGAGACCGTGGATGCGGTCCTGGAGGAAGCGGGAAAATTTGCCGCAGAAGTTCTGGCGCCGCTCAACCGCCCCGGAGACATTGACGGCGCCAAATTCAATGATGCGGAGGTCATGCCCCCGGAAGGGTTCAAAGACGCCTACCGCGCGTTTGTCGAAAGCGGCTGGGCATCGCTGCCGTTCGAACCTGAATTCGGCGGGCAGGGATTGCCCGAGCTGGTCGCCGCCGCGACCAATGAAATCTGGCAGTCGGCCAATATGGGTTTTGCCCTGTGCCCGATGCTCACGGAAGGCTGCGCGGTTGCCCTGGGGCTGCACGGCTCTCACGACATGAAGGCCATTTTCCTGCCGAAGCTGGTTTCGGGGGAGTGGGCAGGCACCATGAACCTGACGGAACCACAGGCCGGGTCGGACCTGGCCGAGATCAGGACCAGGGCGGCGCCCAACGGCGATACCTACCTCATATCAGGGCGAAAGATCTTCATTACCTGGGGCGATCATGACTTTACGGACAATATCCTGCACCTGGTCCTGGCGCGCCTGCCCGACGCACCACCGGGAATCAAGGGCATCAGCCTGTTCCTGGTGCCGAAGTACATGGTCAACGCGGACGGTTCCACCGGCCGCCGTAACGACGTCCATCCGGTGTCCATCGAACATAAACTGGGCATTCACAGCAGCCCCACCTGTGTCATGAGTTACGGCGACAACGGCGGCGCTCACGGTTACCTGGTGGGCGCAGAGCACGACGGGATAGCCTGCATGTTCACCATGATGAACCACGCCCGCCTGTCGGTGGGCCTGCAGGGTCTCAGTATCAGCGAACGCGCCTACCAGCAGGCGCTGGCCTATGCGAAAGAGCGTGAACAGGGCAGGAAACCGGGACAGTCCGGACGCGCCCGGATCATACAGCACGCGGACGTGCGCCGCATGCTGATGCTGATGAAGTCCGGATGCGAGGCGATGCGTGCGGTTGCCTACGTCACCGCAACCTCACTCGATTACATGAACCACTCTCCGGACAGTGACAGCCATAGTGAAAGATTTGCCCTGCTGACCCCGGTGGTAAAGGCCTGGTCGACCGAGTTGGCCCAGGAAATCACTTCCCTGGGCGTACAGGTACACGGCGGCATGGGGTATATCGAGGAAACCGGCGCTGCCCAGCACTTCCGGGACGCCCGCATCACCAGTATTTATGAAGGCACCAACGGCATCCAGGCCCAGGACCTTGTCGGCCGTAAGGTCATCAGGGATGACGGCAAGGCGCTCAGGGAACTCATCGGTGAGAT
Source organism: Gammaproteobacteria bacterium (assembly GCA_965220815.1). GTDB lineage: Bacteria > Pseudomonadota > Gammaproteobacteria > Eutrophobiales > Eutrophobiaceae > JAAXHV01. Next base: position 2,314,555 of record OZ244846.1, on the reverse strand, counting down.
CAGGCACACCACGGCCGACCTGTCCGATGCCGATATCAACCAGGCAGCCATCAAACGCGCCCTGGACGATGCAACCGAAAAACTGGCGCAGGCCACGGACTGGTTATTGAGCAACTACCGGGACGACCCGGATGCGCCGGGTTCCGTTGCCATCAATTACCTCATGCTGATGGGTTACGTGTGCGGCGGCTGGCAGATGGCCCGGGCGGCAATGATCGCCGCGCAAAAGTTTGCTTCCTCAGGTGATGAGTTTTACCGGAGCAAGCTGGTAACGGCGCGCTTCTATGCGGAACACTACCTGCCCAGGACCGACGGCCATTTCGCGGCCATCCGGGCCGGCAGCGGGTCGATCATGGCCCTGGATGAGGAGCAGTTTTGATCAGTTGTTCCGGAGCTACTTTAATGACTATATTGAACGGGATAAGAACCTCTTTACATGCCATACGGTCAATCCTGCTTAAAGTCAGGAAACTTCTTTCGCAGAAGAAATATTTTTCCTTGTTACCCAGGTAGTGCCCACCGTCTGGCCGCGTGCAGCACACGAAGTATCCGCACCAGATCTCCGGCTATGTCATAAACCAGAATGTAATTCTCGTGCACGACCAGCTCGCGGGTACCATCCACGCGTCCAAGTCGGCCCAGTTTCGGGTGATCTGTCAGTCGTTCAGCCTTCTCCGAAAACAGTTCGTCGAGAGCCAACGCCGCAGCAGGATTATCCACTTCAATATAGTCGAAAATAGCATCCCGGTCCGCAATAGCTTCGAGTGTCCAATACAGCTTCACGACTGATTATCGAGCTTACCGCGGGTTTCAGTCCTGCGGGCGGCAAATTTAGCTTCGACTTCTTCGTTCGGCAGCAGGTTTCCTGCATTGGCGGAAGCCAATCCGACCCGTACCTGTTCACGGAACCAAGCATCGTGCTCCTCTGCCTCCGTCTGCCGGCGAACGATGTCTCTCATATAATCGCGCAGTAGCTGGGCACCGGTCCGGTCCAGTGATTTCGCCACGGTAGCGAAGTTGTTTTTGAGTTCTTCATCGACCCGGAAAGTGAATGTGGCCTGGCTCATAGTTTCTACTCATTGTGTTATGTATTTAGTACAGTGTAACACAATGAACGATGATTTCGACAGTTTTGCAGCGGAACAGTAATTACAGGACACCCACCAAAGTTATATGGGTGTCCTGAAATTTACCCACTGTAATTTAGCTTGATGCAATATTGCGCAATAATGCGCAACTAATAATTTATTTATATTGCGCATTATTGCGTAATCGGAATATATGAGGTCAGAGCAATGTCCAAGGTTGCAATAATGATAGCATAACAGTATGATTGCTATCATTGAAAGCAATTGACGGAGATGATTATGGCAAGTCTGACGATACGCAATCTGCCGGACGATGTTCATCGCGCCTTGCGCGTACGCGCTGCCAGGAGCGGGAACAGTACTGAAGCCGAGGTGCGCGCAATCCTGAAACAAACAGTGAAGCCCGAGGGCCGCGTCAAGCTGGGTTCAGTATTGGCTGAGATAGGCCGTGAGGTAAAGTTGACCGACGAAGAAGCTGCGCTCATGGAGCAGGTGCGTGACAAGAGTCCTGCCAGGCACGCGAGTTTTGAATGATTATGCTGGATACCAACGTGATTTCGGAGTCATTGCGCCCGGCCCCCGAATCCCGTGTCCTGGACTGGATCAATACACAGGCCATAGAAACACTGTACTTGTCGGCAATCAGTGTGGCTGAACTACGCTTTGGCGCAGCCCTGCTTCCGTCCGGGAGGCGTAAGGACAAGTTACAGAACAGACTGGAAGACAAGCTTTTGCCGTTGTTCGCGGGACGTATATTGCCCCTTGATGTTGCGGTTACAAAAACCTATGCCGAACTCATGTCGCAGGCCAGGATGGCCGGTCGGTCAATCAGTACGGCTGACGGATATATAGCTGCAACGGCTGCTGCCAACGGGATGATTATCGCCACACGGGACACAAACCCATTCGCCGCGGCGGGTCTTGAGGTCATCAACCCATGGGAGACGACATAGGGGTCACCCTCCGGAGTAAAATGAGGCAAGCGGCAGGACGATACAGCCGAAAACGTTTATCAGGATGGCCAGTGACCAACTGAGGCGGGAGTGGTAGGTGTGTGGAGAGTAATTCAGCAGGTGTTGTATGACACCGAAGCGCAAGATCATCGCCAGGAGCACGAGAATCAGCAATGTAAACGAATACAGGGGAAGGTAAGGTTTCAACAGGTACACGAGATACACCAGAGAGATAAACAGGATGCCGAACACCGGATCTGTGGGCGCCAGTTTCCTCCCTGCCATGTCGTGCAGCACCTGGCTGGCCACGTTATATGCCAGCGCTGCCAGAAAATAACAGTGAACCAATACGGATAAATGGTTGGACATACACACACCTCTTTGGATTTCAATTGATATTCAACTCCCCGGAGCGTTTCACCTGCTCCATGACGACGTAGGTATGGGTCTGTAATACGCCGGGAATCACCGCGATTTTCTCACCCAGGATTTTCCGGTATGCATCTATGTCGGAACTGCGCACCTTGACCAGGTAATCGAAGCCGCCGGCCACCATGTGGCATTCCTCGATCTCCGGCACATCCTGCACCGCTTGTTTGAATTTCTCGAACACATCCGGCGTGGTCCGGTCCAGGGTGATCTCGACAAAGGCCAGCAGCGACAGGCCGAGGAGTTCCGGGTTGAGTTCCGCCCTGTAACGGGTGATATATCCGGTCTGCTCCAGCCGCCGTACCCGCGCCAGGCAGGGCGCGGGGCTGAGGTTGACACGCCTGGACAGGTCAATGTTTGAAATCCTGCCGTTATCCTGTAATTCACGCAGGATTTTCAGGTCGATACGGTCAAGTTGGTCTCTCATGCTCTCAATAATATCTTATTTCATTAAATGCAATATTTAAAGAATTATATTTTAAAAATTTTGATAAATAAAAACTTAATTCAGAATTTAGCTGCTAGTATCTGAAATATTATGATTTCCGGAATCAACAAGGATTACCTTGGCGACGAAGCAGGCATCGTGCAGCGTCTGCTGCCGTTGGCACGTCCGCAGCCGGCGCTGAAACGGAAGATCGAGGATACGGCAAGGTCCCTGGCGGAAAGCGTGCGCGCGCGGCAACAGAATTCATCCGGATTGCACGCATTTCTCAACCATTACGACCTGTCCTCCCACGAAGGCGTGGTGCTGATGTGCCTGGCCGAGGCGCTGCTACGGATACCGGATGCCGGCACGATGGACGCCCTGATCGCGGACAAGCTGGGTTCGGCGGACTGGGAGCAGCACCTGGGCAAAGACAGTTCGCTGTTTGTCAACGCGTCCACCTGGGGCCTGATGCTGACCGGCAAGCTGCTCTACCATGGGCAGGAGAATACGCCTGTGCTGCCGGAACTGCTGCGTAAGTTGCTGGGCAGGATGGAACAACCGGTTTTGCGCGCAGCGCTGAAGGCCGCCATGAAAATCATGGCGGATGAGTTCGTTCTGGGTCGCAACATAGACGAGGCAATACGGCGCAGCCGGACGACTGCGCTGCGCCGTTACCGTTTTTCCTACGACATGCTGGGCGAAGCGGCCCTGACCAACAGCACCGCAGACCGTTATGAACAGGCTTACGCGCATGCCATAGAGACGCTTGGCAGGGTTGCATCCGGTACGCGCAGTCCGGACAAACCGGGCATTTCAGTCAAACTGTCCTCTCTTTGCCCCCGTTTTGAACCGAACCAGGCAGACCGCGCAATCCGTGAGCTGGCCGCACGTATGCTGCGTCTGTGCACTGCCGCCCACGCCGCGGGGATTGCGTTGACCATCGATGCGGAGGAGGCAGAACGGCTGGAGATGGGCATACGGGTATTTGAACGCCTGTTTCTCCATAACGGGCTGCGCGCCTGGGCGGGCCTGGGCGTTGCAATACAGGCGTACCAGAAACGCGCCCTGCCCCTGCTGGAATGCCTGAGCCGGCTGGCCGATGCGCAGGACCGCATTATCCCGGTACGCCTGGTCAAGGGCGCCTACTGGGACATGGAGATCAAGCGTGCCCAGGAGCAGGGACTGGCAGACTATCCGGTGTTCACCCTGAAACACAATACCGATATATCCTACCTTGCCTGCGCCCGTTACCTGCTGGCGCATTGCCCGCGTATTTACCCACAGTTCGCTACTCATAACGCCCACACCGTCAGTTATATTCATCATCATGCCGGGGACCGGGAGTTTGAATTCCAGCGGTTGTACGGCATGGGCGAAGATCTGTATGGCGACGTGACAGACCCGCAGGGGCTCAATGTTCCCTGCCGCGTGTATGCGCCCGTGGGCGCGCACGAAGACCTGTTGCCCTACCTGGTGCGCCGGTTACTGGAAAACGGCGCCAACGTGTCCTTTATCAACCGTATCGCCGACCGGGAAATTCCCCTTTCCGAGCTGGTCTCGGACCCGGTGGATGCCGTCGAACAGGACAACGGGACTGCCCGGCATCCCCGTATACCGGTCCCGCCGGACCTGTTCCGGCCTGAACGGAAGAATTCCCGCGGCTTCAATTTTGCCGACTGCGCGGACCAGGCGACGCTGCTGGACCACCTGACCGGCGCCCGCAAGGGTGAATGGGCTGCCGCCCCCGTAGTCAACGGCCAATCCCTGCGCGGCAAATCCAGGACCATATACAACCCGGCCGATATCAGGGAACGAATCGGCCGGGTATGGGACGCCACACCGGGTATCGCTTCCCGGGCCCTGGCCGTTTGCGCAGATGCGTTTCCGTCATGGCGCAGCAGCGCGGCGGTTCGGCGGGCAGGCATCCTTGAAAAGGCTGCGGACCTTGTAGAGGAACGCCTGCCGGAGTTGGCGGCGCTGTGCGTACTCGAGGCGGGCAAGTGCTTGCGCGATGCCCATGACGACGTGCGCGAAGCCGTTGATTTCCTGCGCTACTATGCCGCCTGTTGCCGCCGGCTCATGGCAAACGGGATGGAACTGCCGGGGCCGGCCGGTGAAAGCAACAGCCTGCTGTTGTGCGGGCGCGGCGTGTTTGTATGTATCAGCCCGTGGAACTTTCCTGTGGCAATTTTTACCGGCCAGGTCGCGGCGGCGCTGGCGGCGGGGAACACGGTCATCGCCAAACCCGCGGAACAGTCCACCCTGGTTGCTTTCCGGCTCGCGGAGTTGCTTTACTCGGCGGGCATCCCCAAACAGGTACTGGCATTCCTGCCCGGCGCCGGTCCTGAACTCGGCAATGCGCTGCTGCATGACTCCAGGGTCGCAGGCGTGGCGTTTACCGGATCCATGGAGACCGCGCGCCGGATCAACCATGAGCTGGCCATGCGCAACGGCCCGCTGCCATGCCTGATCGCCGAGACCGGGGGCATCAACGCCATGCTGGTCGACAGTTCGGCGCTGCCGGAGCAGGTGGTACAGGACGTCGTACAGTCCGCATTCAACAGCGCCGGCCAGCGTTGTTCGGCCCTGCGCGCGCTGTGCCTGCAAAAAGAGATCGCGCCGCGGGTGCTGGATCTGCTGCTGGGCCACATGGATGAATGGACCACCGGGGACCCGGCGCGGCTGGACACGGACATGGGACCCGTTATTGACGCGGCAGCGCAGTCCCGGCTGGAAAGCTATATCGGCAGGGCACAGAAAGAAGGCAGGTTGATTTACCGCGGGCCGGGACCGGGTTCAGGAGTAAAAGGATATTTTGTGCCCCCGGCGATTATCGAACTGGAATGCCTGTCCGAACTGAAGGAAGAGGTTTTCGGCCCGGTGTTACACGTACTGCGTTATGATGCGGGAAAACTGCCGTCATTGCTGGATCAGATAAACGGACTGGGTTACGGCCTGACACTGGGTATCCAGAGCCGGATTGAACAGCGGGCGGAATATATCAGGGAGCGGGTACGTACCGGCAATGTATACGTCAACCGGAATATGGTCGGTGCGGTGGTAGGCGTGCAGCCTTTCGGCGGCTGCCGCCTGTCCGGGACCGGACCCAAGGCCGGGGGGCCTCACTACCTGTTGCGCTATGCTACCGAACAAACCTGCACCGTAAACACTGCTGCTATCGGTGGCAACGCCGGCCTGCTGGCGCTTTAGGCAGAGTAAGACAGGGGTCAAAGTAAAAATTCTTTCAGAATTTCTTACTCTGACCCCGAGAAGCGTTTCCGCAGCTCGGTCTTCCGTATTTTGCCCGTCGCGGTGTGCGGGATTTCGTCGACGAAGACCACGTCATCGGGCAACCACCATTTCGCCACCTTGTCCCGCAGCCAGTCCAGAATTGCTTCCCTGCTCACTTCACTGCCCTCCTTCCTGACGACGACAAGCAACGGCCGTTCCGACCATTTCGGGTGAGGCACCCCGATCACTGCAGCCTCGGCAACGTCGGGATGGCCGACCGCGGTGTTTTCCAGGTCGATGGAGCTGATCCACTCGCCCCCGGACTTGATGACGTCCTTGGACCTGTCGGTGAGCTGCAGGTAACCTTCGGCATCTATGGAACCCACGTCACCGGTACTGAACCAGCCGTCCCCGTCGTGTACGTCACTCGGCACTCCGGTGTTGTAATAGTCGCTGCAAATGAATGGGCCGCGTACTTTCAGCAGCCCTGTGGATTGTCCGTCCCAGGGCAGTTCATTATTTTCATCATCGACTATCTTCATCTCGACGCCGTAGAGCGCGCGCCCCTGCTTCTCCCTGATGGCAAATTGCTCCTCCCGGGACAGTTTCTGCATTTCCGGTTTCAGGGTATTGAAGGTGCCCAGGGGGCTCATCTCCGTCATCCCCCAGGCATGATTGACATAAACGCCATGGCGCTCCTCGAACTCCTCCATTATCGACCGGGGGCAGGCCGACCCGCCGATCACGACCCGTTTCAAGGTGCCGACCTGCCTGCCCGTCTCGCCAAGATACTTGAGCAGGTTCAACCACACGGTGGGCACCCCGGCCGAATAAGTCACCTCTTCCTCTTCAATCAATGCCTGCAGGGTTGCGCCGTCGCCCATTTTGGGGCCCGGGAATACCAGCTTGGTGCCGGCTACGGGCGCGCCGTAGGCCAGACCCCAGGCATTTACGTGGAACATGGGCACGACCGGCATGACCACATCCCGGACAGACAGGTCAAAGCAATCCGTTGAGATGCCGATAAGGGTGTGCAATACCATGGAGCGGTGATGGTACAGCACCCCCTTGGGATTGCCGGTGGTTCCGGAGGTATAACACAGGCAACAGGCTGTTTTCTCGTCCAGTTCAGGCCAGTCAATCCGGTCCGGTTGAGACCCGATGAAGGATTCATAGGACTGTGCGTTCTTCAATCCGGTATCAGGCATATTGTCATCATTCGTCAGGATGATATAAGCCTCGACGCAGGGCAGCTCATCCCTTATTTTCTCCAGCACCGGAACAATCAGGGGGTCGACAAAGACCAGCCTGTCCTCCGCATGGTTTACGATATAGGTGATCTGGTCCGGGAACAGGCGCGGGTTTACCGTATGGGTCACGGCGCCGATGCCTGCTATGCCGTAATACAGCTCGAAATGGCGGTAATCGTTCCAGGCAAAGGTCGCGACACGGTCCCCGGGCCGTACGCCATACCCGATCAGGGCATTCGCCAGCCGGCGCGTCCTGCGGAATGCCTCCGCATAGGTATACCTGTGTCTCGGACTGTCACAGGTAACGGATACGATCTCAGCATTGGGATGGTTGTTGTCGGCATGTTCCATTATCGAGGTAATGGTCAACTGCCTGTCCATCATCAGGCCCTGCATGATTTGTTCCCCGGGTTTTGCGTATCAGGATTATATACCGACCCCGTCGAAGCGGGAATAGAACTCCCTTGCGGGTTCGCCCAGGCTGCCTTCGATGGTTTCCATATTCTTCATCAGGTAGCCAACGGATTCTTTCTGCACGGTGCGGTAGATATTTCTTGCAAGATTATATGCCGGGATGCCCGGCCAGTTCGGCGGCAGAAGTTCTCCGGGAAGATCGGAATCCTGCAACTGTATCCGGCGATACTCATGGATGAGCAGGGTCCGCACCTGGAAACATTGCCCGGCGTTCCTTTTCCTTGCTCTCCTGAGAGCGCGATCCACCGAACTGAAACGCCGAATGAAGTGGTTGTACCTTTTTTCTATGCCGTCGAGATCCCAGCAGTCATGGGACAGTTTCCTCAACACCTCGCGGGAGGCAACGTCCCCGGTATTGGCGATTAATACAGCTACCTTGTCCGTGAGCTTCAATTCCAGCAGGGTCTCATCCAGGGACTGCCGGTCCCCGGAAGGATGTCCCAGCATACCGGATGATAACGCGCCGTATCCAAGCCAGGACAATTCCCTGCGCAACAGGTCTCTCTCTTTATTGCTGCACAGAGTCGGTAATACCAGGGTCCACTTTCTGTCCCAGGGCTGTCTGTTGAGGTAGTAAATTCTGCGCGCCGCCTTTTCATAATGCCTGTGGCCCGCCTCGGTAAAGCTGTAATAACTGCGCCGTCCCATCTGCCTGGCAACCAGCCAGTCTTCCTGTACCAGCCTGAATACCGCAGTGCGAATCTGCCTGTGATTTAAACCGAACGGTTCCAGTATCCTAATCAAACTGCCAAGCCAGACGGCGCTGCCATGCTGCGATACGGCATCACCGAACACAGTGACGACCAGCGATCCGGTGCGAATGGGTTTGCGGGCTGAAAACTCCGCCAGCAGATTACTGACCTGTTTCACATCACTGGTCAAAGTCGACGACGACCTTGTCGGTTATCGGGTGGGACTGGCAGGTGAGTATGTAACCTGCCGCCAGTTCGTCCTGTTCCAGGGCATGGTTGATATCCATGTCCACTTCCCCTTCCAGCAGTTTTGCCTTGCAGGTGGCGCAGACGCCGCCTTTGCAGGCGAACGGCAGGTCGACCCCGTTATCCAGGGCGCCGTCAAGGATGTTCTGGCCGTCTGCGGTCAGTTCAAACCGGGTCTGGCGGCCGTCTGCATTGACCGTGACCTGCGACACCATGCCGGCCAGTTTCAGGGCGCGCTCATGGTGCCTGGCCACTCTTGCCGCGGCCGCTTCGGCTGAAGCCGCGAATAATTCGTAATGTATTTTGCTCTCGTCGATGCCTTCGGCGCGCAGCCCCCTGGATACTTCCGAGATCATCGCTTCCGGTCCGCACAGGAAAAACTCGTCGACCGCGTGCAGATCGAGCAGGTGTTGAATTAGTTCGGCGCCCTTCCTGTTGTTGATGCGGCCGTTCAGGATTTCGATGTCCTGGCGTTCCCGGCTGAGGATATTGATCCACTGAAAGCGGGACATGTATTGATTCTTGATCCCTTCCAGTTCTTCCTTGAACATCATCGTCGCCACCCGCTGGTTGCCGTACAACAGGGTCACATGGCTGCCCGGTTCCTGTTTCAATACGGTCCTGATAATCGAGATAATCGGCGTGATGCCGCTGCCGGCGGCAATGCACAGGTAGTTGCGTTCGCTGTCTTCATCCAGCGGGGTGAAGAACGTGCCCCGGGGCGGCATCACCTCCACCTGGTCGCCCGCGGCCAGGTTTTCGTTGGCATAGCTTGAAAATACGCCGCCCGCGACTTTCTTGACCGCGACCCGCAGGGTTCCGTCGTCGATACCGGAACAGATGGAATAGGAGCGCCTCACTTCAGTTCCATCGATATCTGCCTTCAGGGTCAGGTACTGGCCCTGGGTGAACCGGTAGGTTTCCGACAGATCGGCAGGCACGTCAAACGTCAGGCACACGGCGTCGTCCGTTTCCTTCCTGATATCACTGATGGTTAGCTGATGGAAATCCGGCATTTATATGCACTTGAAATAGTCGAAAGGCTCCAGGCAGGCGTTACACCTGTACAGGGCCTTGCATGGCGTCGATCCGAAGCGGCTGATTTCCTCCGTGTCGGCGGACCGGCAACGCGGGCAGGTTAAACCTGTGACAGGCACGCGCAAACTCTGTTTGGCGCTGGAGCCCGCGGGCGGGACAATACCGTATTGCAGCAGTTTTTCCCTGCCGGCCGCGCTCATCCAGTCTGTTGTCCAGGGCGGCGCAAGCTGCGTTTTCACTTCAACGTCCGTATAGTCGCTCCGCTTCAATGCAGCCCTGACATCCTGCTCTATGGTCTGCATGGCGGGGCAACCGCTGTAGGTAGGTGTGATGATTACCTGGATCCCGCCGTCATTCCAGCGCACGTCGCGCAGTATGCCCAGGTCGGCAATGGTCAACACCGGGATTTCCGGGTCGGTGACCTGTTCCAGGATCTCCCTTACCTCTTCCAGCATGCTTTCAACATGTCCGGAAACCTCGCCGGTTGCATGCGCGGCGTTCATGGTTTCTACCAGTTCAGGCCGGGATACGCCCGCTGCAGGGACTGCATCTCGGCCAGCAGGAACCCCATGTGTTCCGAATGCAGGCCCTGCCGTCCGCCCCCGCGGGTAAAGCTGATCTGCGGGCGTTCCAGCATGGCTTCGCTGAAAACCCGGTCCACCTCTTGATTCCATGACGTTTCAATACTGTCCAGGTCCACGCCGATACCCTGTTCCTGCATGGTCCGGTCAACCTCGTCGGCGGCGAATAACTCAGGGGTGAACGGCATTAACCCGGTTACGGCCCGGGTGATTTTTTCATGGCTCTCTTCAGTGCCGTCACCGAGACGGACCATCCATTCGCTGCTGTGGCGCAGGTGGTATTCACACTCCTTCAGGGTCTTGGCGGCGATGGCCGCGAGCGTGGCGTCTGCCGAATCCCGCAATGCCAGGTAATAGTGATAATCATAGGCGTCAACCAGGAACTGGCGCGCCGTGGTAAAGGCAAAATCGCCCACCGGCAATTCCATGATGTGAAAATTGCGGAACTCCCGTTCGTTGCGGAAATAAGCAAGGTCGTCTTCGCTCCTGCCCTCGCCTTCCAGTTCCCCAGCGTAGGCCAGCAGCATGCGGGCGCGCCCGATCAGGTCCAGCGCGGTATTGGTCATCGCCAGGTCTTCTTCCAGGAACGGGCCGTGACCGCACCACTCCGCCAGGCGCTGGCCGTTGATCAGGGCGTTATCCCCGAGCCGGATTACATACTGGAACAGGTCCCGGTTCATATCTTGAGATCTTCCGGTATGTCGTAAAAGGTCGGGTGGCGGTAGATCTTGTCTTCTGCCGGCTCAAAAAAGCTGTCTTCGTCTTCCGGCTGGCTGGCGACGATATCCGCGGACTTCACCACCCAGATGCTGCATCCCTCGTTGCGGCGGGTATAGGTGTCGCGGGCGTATTGCAGGGCCTGTTCGCCGTCGGCCGCGTGGATGCTGCCGGCATGTTTGTGGTCCAGACCCCGCTTGTTGCGGATGAACACCTCCCACAGTGGCAATCGCTTGTCCGGCATGGATTCTCTCCTCAAGCGGCGACCTTTTCGGCCCGTTGCCGTTGCTTGTCCGCATAGGCCAGGGCGGCTTCCCTCACCCAGGCGCCGTCTTCATGGGCCTTGATGCGGGCGCTCATGCGCTCGTGGTTGCAGGGGCCGTTGCCGGCAATGACCTGGAAGAACTCTTCCCAGTCTATCTCGCCGAAATCATAATGGCCGCGTTCTTCATTCCATTTGAGGTCCGGGTCGGGGAGCGTAATACCCAGGTATTCCGCCTGGGGGACGGATTGATCCACGAACTTCTGGCGCAGGTCGTCATTGCTGAAACGCTTGATCTTCCACTGCATGGACTGGGCGGAGTGGGTTGAATCGGCGTCACTGGGACCGAACATCATCAGCGCCGGCCACCACCACCTGTTTACCGCGTCCTGGGCCATTGCCTTCTGTTCGTCGGAGCCGCGGCACAGGGTCATCAGCAGTTCATAACCCTGGCGCATGTGAAAGCTCTCCTCCTTGCAGATACGCACCATGGCCCGGGCATAAGGACCGTAGGAGCAGCGGCACAGGGGGATCTGGTTCAGGATGGCCGCGGCATCCACCAGCCAGCCGATGGCGCCGATGTCCGCCCAGGTCAGGGTCGGGTAATTGAAGATACTGGAATACTTGGCCTTGCCGGAATGCAGTTGGTCGATCAGTTCTTCCCGGGAGACGCCCAGGGTTTCCGCGGCGCTGTACAGGTACAGGCCGTGCCCGCCCTCGTCCTGTACCTTGGCCAGCAGGATCGCCTTGCGCCGCAGGGTCGGCGCCCGCGTAATCCAGTTACCCTCCGGCAACTGTCCGACAATCTCGGAATGGGCGTGCTGGGATATCTGCCTGACCAAGGTTTTCCGGTAGGCGTCCGGCATCCAGTCACGCGGTTCGATTTTCTCCTCGGCATCGACCCGCTTCTGGAACGTATCGGATAACGCTGTCGTATCGGTCATCTCTGTTCACCTGAATTTCACCACTTATTTAATGATACAGAAAAGATAAAAAATGTCAATATTTTTGTATCACATTTGTGTCGCCCGGCATCCAAAACTCTTGTCATTCCGGCGAAAGCCGGAATCCAGTGGGCAAAGAGTCGCCTCCGGCGACACGTCATTTTACTGGATACCGGGTCAAGCCCGGTATGACGATAAAGGCTCAGTTATGATAGGGATTGAACCCTGTCACATCCTCTCTTTGTGATTCGCCGGTATCCATGGGGGGTGTCGGTATGTAATGGTCCGGAACGGGGCCGCCCCGGGCTTTTCGAGCCAGGGCCTGTTCGACTGTTTCGACCTTGACCGCCGCGGCAATCCCGTCTTTTCTCTTCACCATCATGGCGATGCCCGAACTGTTCGGCGGCGGCATCATGTCGGCGTGATAATAGGCGACCTTGTGTTTCCGTACGTCAATCTTGCGGTTTACGTCCAGGTCCCGCTGGTTCACGCCTTTACGCGGGTCGACACAGACCCCATCCACTATTTCCAGGTCCAGCCACCACTTCTTGGCGGGGTTGCGTATGCCGTGACCCAGCATATCATCCAGTTTTACCGCGATCGGCACCAGCAGGGGTTTCAGCCAGAATGCGTTTACCCCGCACCAGCTTGCTGCCTGGGTGGCGATGGGGCCGTCCCAGCTTATGACCTTGTTCAGCGGGCAGGTCTTCATGCAGCGGCCGCAGGCCAGCCCGCGCTGGTTGGTCAGGCGGTAACGGGTGCAGCGCTCGACGTCCGGTTTCCACATCTCATAACCGTTGAACATCACCTTGTCACCGAAGGGAATGGCGTCGCAGGGGCATTCCCGCGCGCACTTGAGACAGTTGGAGCAGAAATACTGCAGGCCGAAGTCAACGGGTTTATCCGGGACCAGGGGCAGGTCGGTGGTCATGACGACGGTCTTGAAGCGCGGGCCGATGAACGGGTTGAGCACCAGCTCGCCAATACGGCTGAGTTCGCCCAGTCCCGCCCACATGACCAGGGGGATATGCAGCACGTGGGAGTCTGCGTTGGTTTGCGGCCGAGCGGGATGGCCCATTGAGCGTATATGCTCAGCCATGATGCCGGCGATCAATGCGCCGCGCATGTAGGCGCGCATGGATTGCGCCCCGGAAATGAAATCGTCACCGGAAGCGCCTTCCATGGTGTCATAGCCCTGGTCGATCAGGCAGACGACGGCATATTTGTGGTACGGTTTGATCTCTGAACCGTCCTCCTTGTGCGAATACCAGGCGTAGTCAGGTATTTCGCAGATCCCGGTGATCTCAGATCCCAGGGCGTAGGACAACGATTTCAGCGCCCTGGTGTTGGTCTCGGGATCATTCAACTCTGCCGCTTCTGTTTCTGCAACGGGACCGTCCTGGTGCGGCACCATGCCTCGGATCTGCTTCAGCATGGCCGCGGCAAACGGGTGTTTGAAGGAAAACCGCTGGCGTTCCACCTGGGCTTTCTTGTCAAGGTCGCCATGAATTGCCCGTTCGAAGAAACCGGCCCGTTTCGGCACCCGCGGCACTTCATCATCCAGGATCAGCGTTGTGGGGCGATCCACGCGTTTTACCTGCTCCATCGGGTAGTTGCTGAGATGGGTCTTCCGGTTTGCCCGGCGCCACCGCTCCAGGCCAGACGTGGCGCCGCCGACGCCCAGCCAGTACGCCAGGCTGCTGCCGTTTTTTGCTTTGTGCGCCAGTGGTTTGTCCGTCGCCAGCGCATAATCCGTCGTCACCACGGCAACCGAGTAGCCGGCGCCCAGGTATGGATTGACGACCTCCCCGTTGTCCCGGACACCGAGACCGGCCAGCACGGTTAACCGGGCTATATCGATCCGGTCATTCCGATCGTCATAAGCCGTGGCATTAAATCCCATGGCCCGGATATGGTTGGCTATGCCTACGGCTATTTCAAAGGCGCGCATCTGGGCAGTAGCGTGGAGGGAACCCTCAAGCCAACTCCGGGCCAGGTTACCCGCTTCCGGTAACCGGCTGTGTTCCGCCAGCACGACGACGCCATGATTGTGATTTTCCGCTGTCGCGCCCTGATACCAGCAGGAATCGGTCAACTCACATATACCAATCTGGCCGGCATCAAGGAAATAACCGGCCCCCTTCACATCTATGGAGCGCCTCTCCAGATCATCAGGGACAGGCGCTTCGGCCGGGGCGACGTCACCTTCACAGAATTGTTTGAAGATTTTGTGATACTTCTCCAGCGCGGCGGCATAATTTGATGACGAGCCGTTGCTGATAACAGGTTGAGTATTCCGCCCTTCCTGCCGTTCATGTTCGATAACCTGTTCATCCCGGGCCAGTCTCTCAAGGGGATAGGGGCCGTAGTGAAAAGGCCGATTCTTGTTGGAAAAGAAAATCATATGGTTATCCGCTCATCACTAAAACCTTTGTGAAAAAATCGAGGAGTCTGTGTGTGAACTATAACTGATATCTGCCCTGTTTTCCTGGTAACCCTGGTCTCGTTGCGACATAAAATCCGAAGTAAATTTCCCGCAAGCGGCAAACATCGCCCGCCAGGGATTATCCTTTGGGATAAGCATAACATGCTGACTTTGACCATCGGTGAATAACCTTGCCTCTTTCATGCATAGAAGTATATACCATGAGTAAGCGAGTATTGACTTCCCGTTTCAATGAGCCGCCGCTTCCGACGTACCGATACCGAGCTCCGAGCGTATGTATTGTTCGTCAAACGCCGCCCTTTCCCCGTACGCCCTGACGCTGTGATCGGTCCTTGACAACAGCCAGGCCGTGAGGAACGCCAGCGGAGCCGAGACAATCGTCGGGTAGACATACGGAAACACTGGTTTTTCCATGCCAACAACGTCCACCCATACCTGCGGCCCCAGGATGATCAGGCTGACGGAGGAAACCAGGCCGATGAGACAGCCATAGATGGCGCCCCGGGTCGTCAGACCGCGCCAGTACATGGACAGCAACAATATCGGGGCATTGGCGCTGCCGGCAACCGCCAAGGCCATATTGGTGATGAAGATAACATTGTGGTGTTCGAAGACGAGGCCGAACAGGATTGCCAGGATGTCGATGCCGAGCACGGCGCAACGGGACACCAGCAATTCGGATTTTTCCGATGCCCTGCCCTGTTTAATCGATTTGGCGTACAGGTCGTGGGCAATGGTGGCGGCCGCGGAGATGGTCAACCCTGACACGACTGCCAGAATGGTGGCAAAGGCAACAGCAGAGACAAAACCCAGCAGAATATCGCCGCCCAGGTAGTGGGCGGCATGTAATACCACCATGTTACGTCCACCTGTCAGACCGCCCGCACCAGACTGGTAGTCCGGGTTGAACATGATGAGCGATACCGCGCCGAAGCCGACGATAAGCATCAGTAGGTTGAAATAACCGATGATGGAGATAGCGTAAAACGCGGATTTTCTTGCCGTTTTTGCATCCTTCACGGTGAAGATGCGCATCAGGATATGGGGCAGTCCAATGAACCCCAACAGGGCTGTCAGTCCCAGGGAGATCACCGACACCGGTTCGACTAGCCAGCCACCCGGCGCTACCAGATCCCAGCCCCTGGGATGAGTCATAACTGCGCTGTGAAATACCGTATTCAGGTCAAACCGGTAGTACTGCAACATCAGCAGGGTGATGACTGTGCCACCGATTACCAACAGGAATGCCTTGATAATCTGTACCCAGGTCGTGGCGAGCATGCCGCCGAAGGTTACGTAGGCAATCATCAAGGCGCTGATTCCGCTCACGGCCCAGATGTAATCAAGA
This sequence comes from Gammaproteobacteria bacterium, assembly GCA_965220815.1. GTDB lineage: Bacteria > Pseudomonadota > Gammaproteobacteria > Eutrophobiales > Eutrophobiaceae > JAAXHV01. Next base: position 2,298,426 of record OZ244846.1, on the reverse strand, counting down.
CCGAACAGGAGCTGGATCAGTTTTCCGGCGCCTACAAGCTGCGAGATAAGATAAAAGATCACGGTGGCAAGGGAACCCAGGGCGGCAACCTGTGTGATCGGGCGTTGATCGAGACGAAAGGAGATGACGTCGATAAACGTATAACGGCCGAGGTTACGCAGCCGTTCGGCGACCAGGAACAGGATGACAGGCCAACTGGCCACCGCGCCGACCGCCAGCATCAAGCCGTCCGCGCCGGAAAAAAACAACAGGCTCGTCAATCCCAGAAAAGTCGCCGCCGACATGAAATCGCCGGAAATGGCAATGCCGTTTTGCCACGCGGGTATGCCGCCGCCGGCCGCGTAGAACTCCTTGCGGGTATGGGTGCGCCGGGCCGCCCACCAGGTAATCAGCAAGGTACTTAGGACAAACAGGACAAACGTGGCAATGGCTGCCACGTTCACATGTTGTTCAGCGCCGGAGTTGGCCTGAGTATCGGCCAGGACAAACGGCGGAAGCAGCCACAGGAGGAAGTAGCCGGGCAGGAATAACCTAATCATGCCACAGCCCCAGTTCCCTCATTATCGCTTCTCTCTCCGGGTCATGGTAACGGGCGGTCCACCAGATATACCAACCGGAAATAACCACGCTCAACAAAATGACCAGCACGGTGAGCCAGATGATGACGCTGACCGCGCTGCCTGCAGGCCAGACCGTCCCGGCCAGTCCCGCCGCCCAGGCAATGACGAGGAAGTAAACACTGTATTGAAAAACCGCGATGCCCGTTAACAGGTAGATAACTCGCCTGTGCTTATCGGCGTGCGCGCGGTATTTTTCCGACGTGGACAGTCGCCCCATTTGATCTTTCAGTTCCAACGCCGGTATTACTCCTGCTTGTTTTCGTTGTGTTCCCGGCCTCTCCGGGGACAGACTTAAGTCCGCCCCAAACAGGTTTGTTCAGGTTCATTTGTCCACTATAATACCGCAGGAAACCCCGATATGGAGACACCTGCAAGGCATCCGGCATGTTGAAAGCTGACCGACAGCAAAAACTCGCTTCCATCTCGGCGGCAAACATGGCCAATCGTGATACCCCGCTTGTCCGCAATGCCTGGTACGTGGCTGCCCGTAGCGATGAAATAGGCCGCAAACTTTTCTCCCGGCAATACCTTGGCATCAGTACCGTGTTGTTCCGCAAGGAGGACGGCGCCCCGGTAGCCCTGCAGAACCGCTGCTGCCACCGCTCCTTCCCCCTGTCCGAAGGAAAACTGCACGGTGATATCCTGGAATGCGGCTATCACGGGTTTCGATACAACACCTCGGGCCGCTGTGTTGCAGTCCCATCCCAGGACCGTCCGCCGCAGAACATCGGCGTGCGCGCATTCCCGGTCATCGAGAAAAAACCCTTCATCTGGATCTGGCCTGGAGACCCGGACCTGGCCGATGAAGCCCTGTTGCCGCACCAGGACTACTTCGATCACCCGGACTGGGCGGTAAACATCGGTTTTCTCAACATCAAGGGGAGCTACGTGCACCTGCACGAGAACCTGCTGGACCTGTCCCACCTCAGTTTCCTGCACGACAAGACCTTCGGCACTCCGGAGTATGCGAGGGCGCCCATCGAGTCCACGATGGAGGACGAACACTTCGAGGTATGGCGTCACGTGGAATGCGTGTTGCCGTCCATCTATTCAAAACCCCTGGGCTGGGAGGACGAAAGAGCCATGCGAAGTTCCGGCTCCCTGTTCGTCACACCCGGCCTGCATGTCAATACGGGCATACTGAAGAACCTGGACAAGCCGGAAAAAATGGAGAAGTTGCAACCCCTGGTCAAGGTGGCGCAGTTGATCACCCCGGAAACCAATACTTCAACCAACTACTATTATGCCCAGTGCCGCAATTTCTGTATTGATGACGAAGAGATGGGCGCGTTCATGTTGAAGGCCAACCAGGCGGCGTTCAGCGAGGACGTGTTCGCCATCGAACACATAAACCGCATGCAGGATATCGACCGCACGCCGGACTTCTACGAGATTGACGTGCCGGCAGACCGGCCCGGCGTAGCCATGCGCCGGCATTTGAAGACACTGTCCGACGCAGAGTATATGGGGGAACGGAATTAATTCTGCCCCCTGATCGCTGCACCGGTTGAGTACTCAGCCGGTGTTTTTTTTCGTACGGAACTTGATAGACTCCAGGTTATACCACCAGTTCGAGGTGCCGGATGACTACTGAACAACAGAACAAACCTGTCGCTCCCTACATGGCTATCGGCCTGTCCACGACGATCACGGGGATAGCCGACCGGAAGCATATCCGCCATAACCTGGAAAATATCGAAGAGGCGATCCATGCCGCGGTCTCCATGGTGAACATCAATATGCCGGTGAAGATCATCGCCCTGGCGGAAGGCGCGCTGACGGGCTTCACCGACGAGATCTTCGACCTGCCCCACGTCCTCGCTGCCAGGGAACTGTTCATCGATATCCCCGGCGAGGAGACCGCCTGGCTCGGGCGCCTGGCCGCGCTCTATGACACCTATATCATCGGCCAGTGCAAGGCGCGCTGGCCCGAGGTCATGGACGACCGGTTCTTCAACACCTTGTTCGTTATTGATCCCGGCGGCAACGTGGTGCACAAGGCGGCAAAAAACCATATCTGGTGCCGGGAACGCTCCTGTACCCCTCACGACGTCTACGACCGCTGGGTGGAGGTCCATGGCGACGACATCGATGCCTTCTACCCGGTGTTGAAAACCCCGGATATCGGCAACATAGGCACCATCTGCTGCAGCGACGGCGAATACCCGGAGGCGGTGCGGGCGCTGGCGTTCAACGGCGCCGAGGTGGTGTACCGGCCCAGCGAGGCCATGCCCATGACCGGCTCCGGCTATCCCGGCGGCGGTTCCTGGATGGTCCAGAACCGGGGTCACGCGGAGTTCAATTCGGTGTACATGCTGTGTCCCAATGCCGGCCCGCTCTACCTGTCGGCCACGTCCAGAAACCCGGTGGACATTACCGGCGGGCATGCCCATATCGTCGATTACCGCGGCGAGATCATGTCCTACAGCCCGTCTGCCAACAACACTCTGGTGTGCGCCACCATCGACATCGAAGCCCTGCGCCAGTTCCGCATGATGAACCTGAACAGCAACTGGCTGAAGGACCTGCGCACCGAGGTGTTCAAACGCATGTACGAAAAACCCATCCACCCGAAAAACCTGTGGATGGAGCAGGACCCGCAACACCATGCGGAGGTTGACGAGATCTACCGCCGGAATATCGCATCCCTGGTCGAGCGGGGCGCGTGGACCAGGCCGTTTTATGAACACGAGGGCTGCCGGTTTCAACCGGGCGGGGAAGAAGAACCTGCCTGGGAAGACCTGAAGGAAATGTGGGCGCCCTGGAACGAAGATTGATGGGGTCAGAGTAAGAATTTCGCCAGAAATTTTACTCTGACCCCGACATCAGGGTTCGACGGGGACGGATTTGAAATCCGTCCCCTTTAAGACATGCGGAGAAATTAAATGGATAGGTACGATTGCATTATTGTCGGAAGCGGCATCAACGCCCTGGTGTGCGCGGCGTTATTGAGCAAGCAGGGCAACAAGGTACTGGTGCTGGAGCGCAACGACCGCCCGGGAGGGTGTATCCGCACGGATGAGATCACCGCGCCGGGCTTTATTCACGACGTGTTGTCGAGCTGGCACCCGTTGTTCGTCACCTCCCCGGGATATGCCGAATTGAAGGATGACCTGGAAAAGTACGGGCTTGAATACTGCAATACCGACAGCCCCACTGCGGTGGTGTTACCCGACCAGACGTCTTTTGTCCTGAAGAATTCCCGGGGCGGGAACATCAGCGCCATGAATGCCCTGTCAAGCGGAGACGGCGACCGTTATGGAGCCGCCATGGCGGAACTGGAACAGTCCCTGGGGCTTACTTTCACCCTGCTGGGCAGCGAGTTGTGGCGCGGCTCTACGCTGAAGGTTTTACTGTCGACCCTGGTGAAGATGGGGCCGTTCAAACTGGCGCAGTATTTCGGCGCCGGTCTGCAGCCGGCGCGCGCCTGGCTGGATACGACGTTCAGTTCGAACGCGGTCAGCGCCTGCCTGGCCGGCTGGCCGTCCCATGCCGGTATCGGCCCGGATGCGCCGTCCTCGGCGCTGATGGCCCAGGTGATTGCATTCACCCTTGAGATGGTGGGTTGTCCGGTCGTCAAGGGAGGGAACTACAATATCGTGCGGGCGTTTCAGCAGGTGATCGAAGCCAATGGCGGCGAGTTGCAGGTGAACGCGGATGTAACGAAGGTAATAACCGGGAACGGCCGGGCGACGGGGGTTAAAACCCGCGCCGGTGCCGAGTACCGGGGCGACAAGGTGATCTGCAGCGTTACCCCGAACCAGCTCTACGAAAACCTGCTGGACCCGGCCGACGTGCCTGCTGCGGTGGCTGCGCAGACCCGGGCCTACCGTTACGGCAACGGCGACATGCAGATCCACCTGGCCCTGTCGGAGCCGCCCCAATGGCATGCGCAGGGGATGGAAAAAGTCGCGATTACTCATATTACGAGCGGTGTAAACGCCGTATCGCGTTCGATAAACGAGGCAAACCGCGGCCTGCTGCCCGGAGAAGCCACTATCGTTGTCGGCCAACCGGCCGCGCTGGACCCGGGCCGGGCACCCGACGGCAAAGGCCTGTTGTGGATACAGTTGCAGGAATGCCCGCGCCGTATAAAGGGCGATGCCGCCGGCCGGATCGAAGCGCCTGAAGACGGCGCCTGGACCGAAGCGGTACGCGAGACGTACGCGGACCGGATCATCGACAGGCTGGCGCACTATATTCCAAACCTGAAAGACAGTATTATGGCAAGAACGGTGTTGTCCCCTGCCGACCTGGAGGCTGTCAACATCAACCTTGTGGGAGGAGACCCGTACGGCGGCGCCTGTTCTCTGGATCAGTTCTTCCTGTGGCGGCCCTTACGGTCATTGAAAAACCACGACACACCGGTTAAAAACCTGTACCACATCGGCGCATCCACTCATCCGGGGCCCGGCCTGGGCGGCGGTTCCGGCTACCTGGTTGCAAAGAGCTTATAACGTAATGGAGAAAACAGATGATCAGAGTCAATGTAATGTACCCTAAGCAGGAAGGCGGCAGTTTCGATTATGACTACTACCTTAATACCCACATGCCCCTGGTGGGGGAAAGGTGGCATGACGTAGTGCGAGGCATGGAAGTCTACAAGGGACTTGGCGGCGCCGGCGGCGCTCCCGAACCTTATGTCACGGTCGCCAGCCTGAAGTTCGACAGCGTGGAGGCATTTGAACAGGCGTTGGACGCCCACGCACCTGAAATCATGGGCGACATCCCCAATTTCACCAATATCGATCCGATCGTACAGATCGAGGAACAGTTATTGTAGCAGCCAGGCCGCGTCCTGCCGTTTGCAGAAACCGTCCTCCTCCAGTTTTATCAGGCCGGCCAGCAGGGAGCGGGCGGCAATCGGGTAAACGCTTTCGGATACGTCGGCGTAGATTTCGGGCAGTAATTCATCGACAGTCCGCGGCGTGCCGGTCAATGCCGCCTTGACTGCGTCTTCACGCTTCTGCCGGTGCCGGAGAAAATGCCGTATCAGGCCATGGCCGTCGCGCCGGGGCGGCCCATGGGCGGGATACAGGACGTTTATGGGAGTGTTGAGCAACCTGTTCAGGCTGTCCAGGTAGGTGTGCATGTGGCCTTCCGGCGGATCTATGATTATGGTTGAGACCGTGGACAGCATGTCGCCCGCGATTACCGCATGGTAGCGGCTGTCGATATAACACAGGTGATCGACCGCGTGACCCGGCGTATGCATCACCTTGAGATGCCAGTCGCCGGAACCGTCCGGGGCCGTGCCCAGCTCCAGGCGGTCGCCATCCGCTAACGGTTCGCCCCTGATGTATCCCGAATCGATACGGCGATAGGTCTCTTCGTGCGCCCGGACCGGCAGCCGGTAACGCCGGCTGACGGCAATCACCGCGCCGACGTGATCAACATGGTGGTGCGTCAACAGGATGGCCTCAAACGTTCGGCCTTCGCCGATCATCTCGTCCATCCGGTTGAACAGTCGTTGTTGCTCCCCCTGATCCGGAGTCGCCGGATCGATGACGTACAGCCTGTCCGTGCCGGCGATCATGGTATTGGTGGTGGTCGCCGGCGGTAATGTCGGCGTTGCCAGCGGCGCCACGAAGATGCCGGGTGAAAAATAAACCGGATGCAGGCCGCCCTGCTCCAGCCGCTCCGTTTCATGCCTGCCCCGCTCAAGGAACGCATCCAGGCCGCCCGCGGTCATCAGGCGCAGCAGGAACAGCACCGGCGGCGCGATCTCCATTTCACCCCTGTCCCAGGCGTCAACCACCTCCTGCGGCCTGACAAACCGTCCTTCAACCAGTTCGTAGTTGTCGATGCCGGGAATCTCGTCTTCCGGGCAGCGCACATACATGAACCGGGTATCGAAACGGACCGGGAAAAACGGCGGCGTGGTAATGCGGAACAGCGGAGTGACCAGTGGTAATTCTGCGCCGGACTGCGCCAGGAAATCCCGCCATTGTTCAGGCGCTTCTTTTATCTGCTCCTTCAACGCCTGTTTCCGCTCCCGGCTGAATTCCCCGCCCAGGGTAGCTGAGAGGATGTCCGTTTCCTCCAGGATTTCTCGCACCGCGCAGCGTTTCAGCACAAGTTCTTCGGGATCGTCCTCCCCGTGATGGTCCACCGGGCTGACGTTGCCGCCGGGAAACACCCAGTATCCGCCGAAGAACTTGAGTTCGGGGGCGCGCCTGACCAGGTACACCTCGGGGTCTTCGTCAGACCCGCGAACAAGGATAACGCTGGCGGCTGATCTTACCGTGGACATCCTGCGACGTAAGTCCTCACAGACATTCTACCGTTGTTCAGGCAACGGCGCATTCAACGGCCAGGGCGCGGCCGAGTCCGTCACAGGAAATGTATTCGGCTGGTTTCATTTCTCCGGCGCTGTCTAGTGTGTACCCGTATGCGGATTTTCCAATTTACTGTTATATTGCATGGGTTGCAAGCGTAATTCCGGGGACATGAAATTCGGGGAGACAATACTTGATATATGGGGTCAGAGTAAAATTTCTGACGAAATTCTTACTCTGACCCCAGGATCAATCCCCAGGCTGTGCCTGTTGCTGTTTTCCCTGTCTGTCCCGCAAATCTGCCACGCAGAAAAGAAACTCATCATAGGACTGGCCATGCCGGAACACATTCCGGCCATGAAGCTGGTGAACGGCATGTATGAAACTTTCCGGGATGAGGTGCATAAAAACGCAAATGGCGAGATTAAGGTGGAAATCTATTACGGCGGCATGCTCGGCAACGCGGATTCCCGCCTGCGCCAGGTACGGGCCGGCATGATCCAGATGAGCGACCCGGCAATCGGAAACCTGGCGTCGCTCTACCCCGATATCCAGGTGTTCAGCCTGCCGTACCTGTTCGAAGATGCCGGCGATGCCTGGGAAATCCTGGATGGGCCGGTCGGCAGGAAAGTGGCCGAGGGCATGAGGCAGACAACGGGGATTCGTGCGCTTGGGTGGTTTATCACCGGTGATTTTGCCCACTACAGTTCAAGCCGGCCAATCAAAAACGCTTCAGACCTGGCCGGTAAAAAAATCCGGGTGCTGTCTCCCATCAACGCCATAGCGGTCCGCGTGCACGGCGGATCTCCCTTGCCCATCCCGTTCAATGAACTGTACACTGCGCTCAGGATCGGCGTGGCGGACGGCGCGGACCTGAACCTGTGGGTCATGGATGTGCTCAGGTTCTACGAAGTGCAGAAATACCTGTTCCTCGATAAACACCGGCTGCCGCTGGCCGTGATGGTGATGAATGCCCAGTTCTTCGACGATCTTCCCGACCGGCTGCAGGAGATAATACAGCGTGCGGCTGAGAAGGGGATTGCCCATAACCGCAGGATGATGAAAGAACTGGAACCGGAACTGCCGAAACGGATTGAGGCAACCGGGGTAACCATCTCCAGGCCGTCTCCTGAAGAAAAAGAAATCCTTGCCGGGCCGGCGCTTTCCGTTTCCATAGACTACCTGCGCGGGAAAATGCTGGATCCGGCGCTCATTGATGAAGTTGTCTCGGCAAGCAGACATGCCAGGCATTGATACCGGCCCGGGGGTTGAAACGATGATCGGCAGGCTGGACCAGGCGCTCCGGGTTGTCGCCGGCGCCAGCCTCGCGCTGGTGTTCCTGGTAATCATCGTACAGGTTGCGATGCGTTACCTGTTGCAGTCCGTGCCGTTTTTCATGGAGGAAGCCGCGCGTTATCTCTGCACCTGGGGCGTATTTTCAGGCGTTGCATCCGCCATCGTTCATGGCACTCATATACGGGTTGGCGTGCTGCAATATTTTTTTGACCGCTTGACCGGAAACTGGTTTGGATTGTTTCTCGAATTGATCAGTTTTTGCCTGTATGCGCTCGTAGCAGTTTACGGATTCAAACTGGCGCTGTTTCTGCACCTTGAAAAAAGTATCGCCATGGGAATCCCCCTGTCGGTTCCGGTTGCTGCGATACCCGTTTTTTTCACTGTTGCATCAGTCGTATCCATTGTCCGCATTTTAACCCGGGTTAACTCCCGGCTTGAACCATGAGCGTTTCCCTGATTGTTCTGATTGCGGTCTTCCTGTCATTTATCCTGGCAGGCATGCCCATTGCCTGGGCCATGCTGTGCGCGTCGGTCTCCTGGATTATCTTTACCGGCAATTATCATTTTCTACAGATTATTCCCCAGCGCCTGTTCGAAGGTATCGACGTGTTTGTGTTGCTGGCCATCCCCCTGTTCGTCCTCACAGGCGAAATAATAAACGCAGGCAGGGTTACCGATAAGTTAATCAATATGGCGGACGTTTGTTTCGGCCGGCTGCGCGGCGGCCTGGCGCAGGTCAACATCGCCACATCAATTCTTTTTTCCGGCATCACGGGCACGGCCGTCGGAGACGTCGCGGCGCTGGGCAGGGTCTTCATACCGGCAATGACCGGACAGGGTTTCCCGGCAGCCTACGCGGCAGCCGTGACGGCGGCTTCATCGATTGTCGGCCCGATGGTGCCGCCTTCACTGGTAATCATCGTATTCGGCGCGGCCACCGGCATGTCCATCGGCGCAATGTTCGCAGCCTGTGTCATTCCCGGCATATTGATCGGGGTCATGCAGATGCTGCTGGTTGCGGCGCTGCCACAGGCGGCTTCCCGGCGCAGGGACATCGACCGCTCGTTTCCGGCCGTCATGCAGGCGACCCGCTCGGCCATAGTTCCCCTGATGATACCGCTTATCATCGTCGTCTGTATTATCGCCGGCATCGCCACACCCACCGAAGCCGGCGCCATCGCGGCAGGTTATACCCTGCTCATCACCCTGCGGCTGTACCGGACCCTCAGGCTTGACAGCCTGCCGGGGATCTTCTCGCGGGCAATGGTATTTTCATCACAACTGATGATACTGGTGGGGTGCGGTTCAATACTTTCCTGGATATTGGCGGTGGAGCACGTGCCGGACCTGTTGAACTCCTTCCTGGTTTCCATGGACATGTCGGCAATCACGAGCCTGGTGTTCCTTAATGTGTTTTTATTGATTGCCGGCATGTTCATCGATACCGCCGCGGCAATTATCCTGTTTTCACCCCTGCTCCTGGCTGCGGCAACCAATATCGGCATCCATCCCCTGCATTTTTCCGTGATAATGATACTGAACCTCAATATAGGCCTGCTTACACCCCCCCTCGGCATCTGCCTGCTGACTGCGGAAACCATTGCCGGTTGTGATTTATTCACGTTGATCAAGGCAATCGCGCCATTGCTGCTGGTAAATGTGATCGCGCTCGTCATCGTCACCTACATACCGGAAATCAGTCTTTTATTGCCCCGTTATCTCGGTTTCTGAATAATATATCCGGCTTAACCGGGGACAGAATTAAATTCTGTCCCCAAACTTGAACCAGTAAAGGAGGAACATCATGAACCTGTCCGACCCCCTGTGCCACACGGCGACGCTTCCCATTGCCGTTCCTGCGATCGAGGCATTTGAATTTTTGACGGATACGGAAATGATGGGCCGGTGGGCATTCGGCGCCTGGGGCCTGAAACCCGCCGGAAACGATACGTTTGTCGGGAAGAGTCTCTATGAAGACCTTGAAGTCTATTGCCGCCTGAAGGCGAACCGCGAGCTGTTGCAGGTGGATTACGAGGTTGGCGAAGACCCGGCCCGCCTGGTCCCGCGCATTATCTCCAGGGTCATCCCGGGTGAACACATCGGCAGGGGCGCCGGCAACTGCCTGCTGAGCCTGGTTGCCTGGCGCAGCGCGAACGCCGGCGATGAACGCTGGCGCCTTACCTGCGCGTCACATGAGGCTGAAATTTTTCGTATCCGACACCTGGTTGAAAGCGGGACTTGACAACGGCGTTCAAGGAAATTACATTGCCCATTCATTGGAAGTTTTACTTTTTTGGAGTCTGATCGGACGGGAGAAGGAACCATGAATTATGACACTATCGCGGTAATCATCACTGTAATCGTCGCCTGGTGGGCGATTCACAGGGACATCAATGGCTTGCGCGATCGTATGTCGGGGCTGGAGCAACGCATGTCGCGCCTGGAAGGGTCAATGGACGTCATCACGAATTTGTTCAAGGCATCCGCCGCACGTAACCCGTAACAGCGCCCGGCTTCACAGTTTCTCCAGCAGCGGTTCCACCGCGCGGATCAGCGCGTCCTGGTGCGGCTGCAGGGGATGTCCTCCCAGGCCCGCCAGCACCTGTTCGAACGGATCTTCGACCCCTGTACTGATCCCTGACAACTGTTCCATCACCGCAAGGCCGAAGAACGGCACCGTGTGACCGCTGTAACCACCTTCATGGCACAACACCAGGCGGCCACCGCATACCTCGTCCGCGACCTGCATCATCTTTGCCGTCAGGCTGCGGAAGCATTCACTGGTCAACATCTGCCGCCCCAGGGGGTCGTGCGCCCCCGCATCGAAGCCGGACGGAACGATGATGAAATCCGGTTTGTACCTTTGCAGCGCCGGGACGACGATGCGGTCATAGACGGCCTCATAAGCGCCGACTCCCGAACCCGGAGGCAGCGGCACGTTGATGTTGAAGCCCGCGCCGGCGCCCTCCCCCGCCTCGCTGATGTGGCCCGAATCCGGAGGGAAACAGTTGTCCTGGTGCACCGATATGGTCAGGGCGGCGGGATTGTTCCAGAAAGCGGCCTGGGTGCCGTTGCCGTGATGCACGTCCCAATCGACTATGGCGATACGGTCCAGCTTGCGCTCCTCCAGCAGGTGCATGCCGGCGATGGCCGCGTTGCCGAATATGCAGAACCCCATGCCCATATCGGCCAGGGCGTGGTGTCCCGGCGGCCGCACCAGGGCGTAGGCATTGTCCACCCTGCCGTCCAGCACCGCATCGACCGCCTCGATCACGCCGCCGGCAGCCAGGGAACAGATCTCGAAACTGCCGCGGCCCATCGCGGTGAAAAATCCGGTCTCGGACAGGTACTGGTCGTTCTGCGCCTTGATCCTCTCGTAATAATCCGGGGTGTGGAACCGGCAGATTTCCTCCCTCACAGCCTCCCGCGGCTCGATATGGATCAGGTCCTTCAGGATGCCGCTGACGTCCAGCAGGTTGCGTATGCGCCGCTTGGTTTCCTGGTGCTCCGCGTGCACATAGGGCTGCACGGGGTTTCCGAAAGGCATGAAAGCCGCAAAGTTGCCGTTCTCATGCCACATGTAAAGTTCGTGATAGACAAAGCCTGTTGCCATTTCGGACTCCTTGCGTTTGTTGAATTCAGGAAAAAAGGGTTATCGTCAATTATTACAGAGACGGGTATAATATATCAGGTCTGTCCTGTTACCACTGAGATCCGATAATGCTTAAACAATTTCTGCGATTTATACTGTTTCTGGGTATGACACATTCCGCCCTGGCGGATTTGCCGGTTGATGAACCGGGCAGGATCGAAACCCTGCCTGTTCCCTACCCGAACGACTGGGTCATCGTCCACGACATCGCCTTCGATCACATGTCCGTGGGCCGTTTCATGGTGCTGGATATCAACGGCGGGGACATCAAGGATTTTTTCAAGGGAAGTTTCAATGGCGGGTTCATTGCGGCCTTTACCCAGGCGCTGAAGAAACCGGAAATGTACGTGCTCGAGCACTATTATGACCGCGGCACCCGCGGCAACCGCACCGACGTCTTGACCATTTACGACAGGGCCACCCTGCAGCCTGTCGATGAAATCATCCTCGACGATCCCAAACTCAAACGGGCGGAGATACTGGTCAGCAAGTATGTCATTTCGCTCATCGACGACGAAAGGTTCCTGCTGTTTTACAGCTTCACGCCCGGCACCTTCGTCACCGTGATCGACCTGGAAAAACGCGAGGTCGTCAACGGCGTCCCGTTGCCGACCTGCGCCGGCATTTATCCCACCGGTAAACGCGGGTTCAGTTCCTTGTGCGGCAACGGCTCCATGGTCAGTTTCCAGCTTGATGAAGACGGCCAGGTGACCGAACAGGGCAAGATTGAACCGTTCTTTGACGTCGACGAGGACGCCCTGTTCGAAAGGCCGGCGATCATCGGCGGCACGGGTTACTTTCCCAGTTTCAACGGCGTGGTGCAGGAAATCGACTTGAGCGGCGCCGCGGCCCACCTCGGTGAGCAATGGAGCCTGCTCAACGATGAGGACAGGGAGCAGAACTGGCGCCCCGGCGGCGCCTGGCTGGCGGCGACGGACAGCACCGGGCGACTTTACGTGATGATGCACGAAAACGGCGAGGAAGGCAGCCATGACTACCCCGGTTCGGAGATCTGGGTATTCGATCCCGACAGTAAAACGCGGGTGCAGCGCATACCGCTTACGCTGCCGGCCATCGCTTTCGACATCACCATGGGCGATGCGCCGAAAATCGTGACCACCAACATTGAGATGAGCCTGGAAGTCTATGACGCCCGGTCCGGCGAGCACCTCAACACCATTGCCGATTTCTACCATAACTGGCCGTTGCTGGTCTATGCTTCGCAATAGGCGCCGGCGGGAGATAAAGAATATGAACTGGTTGGACAGACTAACGGAAAACCTCACCAGAAACGTAGCCAGGACGTCTTCCCGCAGGGGATTCCTGGGCGGACTCGGCGCAGTAATCGCAGGCGGATCGGTCATGCCCCTGCTTCCGGTCGCCCGCGCCGCGGAAGGGAAACAACCAAGCCCGCCCGCGGTAGACCCGGGAGACCCGGCCACCTGCGAATACTGGCGCAACTGCGCCATTGACGGCTACCTGTGCTCCTGCTGCGGCGGCACCATCAACAGTTGCCCGCCAGGCACGGAGATGTCGACTATCACCTGGATCGGCACCTGCAAAAACCCGGGTGACGGCAAGGATTACATCATCTCCTACAACGACTGCTGCGGCAAAACGTCCTGCGGCAACTGCTTCTGCAACAGGAACGAAGGGGACAGACCCACCTACCGGCCCCATACCTCCAATGATTACAACTGGTGCCTGGGCACGGAGAGCACGGCTTATCACTGCACCGTGAACCTCATCCTGGGCGTGGCGATAAAGTGACGAACGCCTTGTTCGTCATACCGGCCAGGGAATGGCCGGTATCCAGGAACAGGGACGTAGACAAACATGCCACCCTTGGCAACACATTATTCACCGGATTCCTGCTCCTGATCCTGTTAAGCGCCAGCGCAACTACCGGCGCCAATGAAATACTTGCGCGCCAGAACTACATCCTGAACTGCCAGGGCTGCCACCTGCCGGACGGGTCCGGCTCCAAGGGTAACGTACCGAAGATGAACGATTTCGTCGGTTACTTCCTGCACGTGCCCGGCGGCAGGGAATTCATCGTACAGGTCCCGGGCGCGGCCGGCGCCCCCATCTCGGACCAGGAACTGGCCGACGTGATGAACTGGATGCTGCTGAATTTCAGCAAAAATGAACTTCCCGACCCGTTCGTGCCCTATGACTCGGAGGAAATCGCAAAGTTACGCAAGGAACCGCTGATCGACATGCATCATCGCCGCGAAGAACTGATTGTCAAAATCAAGGACAAGCTGGGTGTGACGGAGTATTAGTCCTTGTCCACACACAGATGAGCCAAAAGCCTAAAGATGAATAAAATCATCGAAGTAGAAATAAAAAGAGAGGAATGGCCAAATGGCCATGAGATTTGGCGTGGAATTGAAGTCACGGACGAGGTTTGGGAAAGAGTGGAAGCACACGTTGAGTATGCTTTAAAAAAATCCGTAATTGAGGATGCAATCAAGGAAGCAGTTAAGGAGTATCGTAACCCGAATTACTACAGTGACTGGTTGGCAAAGAAACTGGCAGGGCAGTTTAACTACGTGGACAACGGTACGATTCGATTCGACCATAAGGCATTCACCCGGGTCTTAGTGGATAACGGCGTAAGCATGGCTGGCAATTGGGCGGACCTGCCCAACTCTGGCCAGATGGGCTGGATCGGAAGTTACCGGAGAAACGGTAGGCAGCGCCTGGAAATTGAAGTAGTCCGGAACGGGGTTTTAAAGCTGAAAGGCAAAGAACTCAAGCCCCCCAAAGCCTGGCTGAATGAGATGCTAGAGAAGCACAACTGAACAGAAGCACAACTGATACTGATCATGGGCAACTCCCACGTTAAACGCTACAATCACTCCAAAAAAGCTGGAAACAGGGGTGATGTCTGGAAACATTTCATACTGACCATTATTGCAAGGAATTTATCCTCGGCTTCAGATTCCATTCACTATATTGATTGCCACGCAGGCGCGCCTGTTCATATCCTGAGCAAAGGCAGGGGATGGCAGCATGGCGTCAAATGTTTAATTGATAGCGAAACAAATGACAACTTTTATGTGGACATAGTCAAAAAATATTCGCCGGAAAAATATCCGTCCGGTTGGCTGGTCGTAGCAAATGTACTTGCTAAAAGATTCAAACGGGTACAGATTTCACTCTTTGATAACAGCGAGGAAGTTGCATGCCATTATAGTGATGAAGATTTGTACAACCTGAAAAAAAGGGGATATGTTCCCGAAAATGTTGAAGTGACATTCTGTCAAGATGATGGATTCACAAGAGCCGTCGATAAAAATGACAAAGATTTGACATTTCTCGACCCTCCGTTTTCTCCAAATGCAGCCAGGGACAGGGATTGGAATTCCCTGGCTGAGACATGTAAAAAACTGAAATGCCAAGATCAGTCGTTTGCGGCCTGGTATCCGTTTTTCTGGCCTACAAAGCCGCTGAAGTTGCTGGAACGCACGCAATGTGAGGCGTGGCAGGTTTTGTGGTCTGACTGCGGGGCAAAGCCCAGCCAGGACCTTAAGGGATGTGGGGTTCTGCTCTCTGATAACTTGGCGAAACTCGTGAAAGGGCGGAACCGGGAACTCGCAGAATTGGCTGGCAGCATGGGTTGGGAACTGGAATGCCAGAGATGAAAACGATGCCCCTGACTAGCCTCTTCCGGCAAATGGTTTCTGTATGGCTTCTAATACTTGTTATCACACCGGCCCCTGGCGCCGACGATGCGGCGCTCACCAATGAGGACATCCTGCGCTTGAACCGGGCTGGGCTGGAGACTGAAATCATCATCGCCATAATCCGGTCCGGTCGAACCGACTTTGACATGTCGGAAGAACAGCTTGTTGCGCTCCGGGAGGCGGGCATAGCGGAAAGCGTAATTGCGGCCATGATGGGCAACGGAATTGGCGCACCATCGGATGCAGAAAAGCTACAGGAAGACAAGATGACGTGCGCGGACAAACCGGAGGGCAGCGCATGCTGGATGGAGTTGGAAGACCCAACCGGATGTTATATCTGGAACCCCAGTCTGATAGCCAACTCAACCGTCACATGGAGCGGCAGATGTGCCAACGGACTGGCGGAAGGAATGGGTGAGGATACCTGGGATTTGAAAGGTGATGGAGAGACAAAGAACACAAACACAGGGCAGTTTAAGGGCGGCAAGCGGCACGGCCGCTGGATCATGCGCTCCGTCGATGACGCTGTTGTGTATGAAGGTTCCTTCGTGGACGGCAAACAGCACGGTCCGTGGGTGATTCGCCTTGCTGATGACGCTGCTGTACTCGAAGGCTCCTACTTGGACGGCAAGGAACACGGTCAGTGGGTCATTCGCTATGCCAGTGGCGATGTGGGGGGAGGCTCCTTCGTGGACGGCAAACAGCACGGTCATTGGGTGATTCGCCATGCCAATGGCGATGTGGAGGAAGGCCCCTACGTGAACGGCATTAAGCATGGTCATTGGCTGATTCGCTTTGCCGATGGCGAGGATGGGGGAGGCTCTTATGTGAACGGCGAGATGCACGGCCAGTGGACCCATCGCACCTTCGAGGGCAGTATAGCGAGAGGCTCCTATGTGGGGGGCAAGCGGAACGGCCAGTGGATCTTCCGTCATGCCAATGGAAATGTGGAGGAAGGCTCCTTCGTGGACGACGAACGGCACGGCCATTGGAACTTCCGTTACGCCGATGGAAATGTATACGAACGCTTCTACGTGGACGGCATGCCACAAGGCCAGGGGATCATTCGTTACGCCGATGGCACTGTGGAGAACGACCGCTACGTGGACGCCATGCATCTCGGTGGGATGCGCTCATCTGCCAGCGTCATTGTAGCGGAAGGGCCCCACGTGGACGGCAAGCGGCAGGGTCAGTGGGTCATTCGCTACACTGATGGCAGCGTATCCGAAGGCCCTTATATGGATGGCAAGCGGCACGGCCAGTGGACCCTCCGCACCTCCGCCCATGTGGAGGAAGGCTCCTATGTAGAGGGCAAGAAGAGCGGTGAGTGGGTCTTCCGCTACGATGATGGCGGTGTATTTGAAGGTCTTTACGTGGACGGCAAGAAGAGCGGTCAATGGGTCTCCCGTTCTGCCGATGGCGCTGTATCGGCAACTGTTACTTATGTAGGCGGAATGGTTTATGACAGGGAATACCAGTAGGAAAATCCGTGTCTGATTTCATTCAAGATTACCTTTCCGGGACCGCCCGGCTTACCGATATAGATACCTATATCGAGCGGTGGCACCAAGGCAATAGTAACAAGTCAATTTACGATTTCCTCGGCATGACCTTGCCGGAATATTCTCTTTGGGTGGAATACCCTGATGCCTTATCCAAAATCGTCACCGCACGCAGCACTGACGCCAAAAACGAATCCTGACGGCAGTGCCGCGTTAGCGATCTGAAATTATCAGGATGAAAAACCTGTAACTATTTATTTCTAATCACTTTATCTTTCAAATTTGAATGCTGGGGTCAGTCTAACATGAAGCGTTTGAACGGATGGAGCACAGTTTCTAATTCTGCTATTTTCCGATTCCGGGTCAGGACTGAAAGGGATTGACGACAAGGATGTCGTGATAGGTTTGGCCCGTATTGAAATCCTCCGAGTAAATCCGCGTACAGCCTGCTTTTTCCGCGGCAGCTATGATCAAGGAGTCCCAGTAGGAAATCCGGTAGCGGCTGCAGGTGCCCACCGCCCGTTGCACCAGTGCGAGGTCAATGTCTATAACCGGCAAGGTAGCAAACAGGGATATTGCTTCCCTCACTACTTCTTCTGGGAGCGGGTTGGAAGTACGCCGGGTAGTTGCATTGTAAAATTCGCCCAGGACCTGTGCTGATACGACACCATTCTCATTGCTGATAGCATCAGCAAGGATATTGAAGGCCCGTTCCTGTTTGACCGGATCTTGCCGGTCGTACGCATAGACGAGGATATTGGTATCGAAAAATACCTTATCGGTTATAGCGGCCAAGTCGGTCTTCATAGAGGTCATCCCTGGTCCAAGTGCGCGGGCCGAGGTCGCGGCCATGCCGCCTGATTGATTCTCTGAGCGCGGCAATACGCTCCTGTTTGACGCCGGCATCGCTTTTTGCGACGGCAGTCAGGTAGTCTCGCACCATAGCTGTCAACGTCGTATTCTTGTCAATGGCTATCTTGCGCACTTTCTTCATGATTTCCTCGTCAATACTCAGCGTAATATTCATACTTATCTTCCCAGGCTTATATTTCACATATTAAGTGAGAACCATAATAAGGGTATTGTCGGTTGCAAGTCAAGGTTTTTCGAGTTCCAAACAGAGCGTTCAAAATAACCCAAAGCCGGCTTGATAAAAAGCGCGGTCACAACTTCCGCCTGTCGATCACGCGTTTTGCCTTCCCTTCCGAGCGCGCCACGCCGCCCTCTTCGTGAACGTTGACCCTTGCCGAGACGCCGATCAGGTCCTTGATGTGTTTCTGCAGTGCGGCAGCCGCCGGCTGCTTCGCCATCGCATCGGCGTCAGGGGCTAGTTCCACGTTGACGCTCATTTCGTCCAGGTTGCCGCTGCGGGTGACCTCGATCTGGTAGTGGGGAGCAAGGCCGGGGACCTTGAGGACCTGCTCTTCCACCTGGGTGGGGAACACGTTTACGCCGCGGATGATCAGCATGTCGTCACTGCGGCCGGTGATCTTGCCCATGCGGCGCATGGTGCGCGCGGTTCCCGGCAGCAGCCGGGTCAGGTCCCGGGTGCGGTAGCGCACTACGGGCAGGGCTTCCTTGGTGAGGCTGGTGAACACCAGTTCACCCTCCTTCCCGTCCGGCAATACCTTTCCCGTGTCCGGGTCGATGATTTCCGGGTAGAAGTGGTCCTCCCAGACGGTGGGGCCATCCTTCGTCTCCACGCATTCCTGGGCAACGCCGGGCCCCATGACCTCGGACAGACCGTATATGTCCACCGCGTCGATGTCCAGCCTCTGTTCCAGGTTGGCGCGCATGGAATCCGTCCAGGGTTCGGCGCCGAAGATCCCCACTCGCAACCTGAGCTTGCGGCAATCGACGCCCTGGCGCTCCAGTTCGTCGGCGATACTGAGCATGTATGACGGCGTCAACATGATGATGTCGGGGTCGAAGTCCTGTATGAGTTGCGCCTGTTTTTCCGTCTGGCCGCCGGACATGGGTATGACGGTGCAACCCATCAGTTCGCCGCCGTAATGGGCGCCCAGGCCGCCGGTGAACAGGCCGTAGCCGTACGCCACGTGTATCTTGTCTTTATGAGTGCCGCCGGCCGCCCGGATAGAGCGGGCCACGACGCGGCTCCAGACCTCGATGTCATTGCGGGTATAGCCCACCACCACCGGTTTGCCGGTGGTGCCGCTGGAGGCGTGTATGCGCACCACGTCGTCCATGGGCACCGCAAACATGCCGAACGGGTAGTTATCGCGCATGTCATGCTTGTCGGTAAACGGGAATTTGGACAAGTCGGCAAGTTCCTTCAGGTCTGACGGATGGACGCCGGCAGCGTCAAATTTCTTCCGGTAGCTTTCAACGTTGGCGTAGGCGTGTTCCAGGCTCCACTTCAGCCGTTGCAGTTGCAGGTTGCGCAACTCATCGATGCCGGCTTTTTCAATGGGCTCCAGGGTGTCAAATGTCCCCTGCTCTGTCATACTGTGCACCTTTAATGGCAGTTTTAAACTATTACAGAAATTTCTGATATTATCCAATTTCCGTATCATATCTTAAAAGATAATGAACGGGAACCGGTTAATGAAATGTTATAACGGATACATCGAGAAATGAAAATACAAAGTTATGTGACAGGCGAATGGTTCAGCGGGCAAAGCGAGGGCGCCCGGGTCGTGAATGCGGTAAACGGCGATTTCATAGGCACCGTTTCCAGTGACGGAGTGGATTTCGGGGCCGTCCTGCGCCATGCCCGGGAAACCGGTGGTCCTGCGCTGCGCGGGATGACGTTCCATGAGCGCGCCCTGCGCCTGAAGGCGCTGGCGCAATACCTGATGGAACGCAAGGAGGAATTCTACGAAATATCGGCCTGGACCGGAGCGACCCATTCCGACAGCTGGATCGACATAGAAGGCGGCATCGGCACGCTGTTCAGTTACAGCAGCCTGGTGCGGCGCGAATTCCCCAACGAGACCTTCCTGGTGGAAGGCGAGCAGGAGCGCCTGTCGAAGGAAGGGACGTTTACCGGCCGGCATATCCTGGTACCCAGGGAAGGCGTCGCCGTCCATATCAACGCGTTTAATTTCCCCTGCTGGGGCATGCTGGAGAAGATCGCGCCCAGCCTGTGCGCGGGGATGCCCGTGGTGGTGAAACCGGCTACCGTTTCCTCGTACCTGACCGAGAAAATGGCGCGGGAAATCATCAGTTCCGGCCTGCTGCCGGAAGGGTCGTTCCAGTTGCTCTGCGGCCGCACTGGCGACCTGTTCGACCACCTCATGGAGCAGGACGTGGTCACCTTTACCGGGTCGGCGAGCACCGGACGGAAACTGAAATCCCATCCGGGCGTGACGGCAAATTCCATCCCCTTCAACATGGAGGCGGATTCCCTGAACCTGTCGCTATTGGGTGAGACGGTAGAGCCGGACTCTGACGAGTTCAACCTGTTCATCCGGGAAGTGGCCCGCGAGATGACGGTGAAGGCCGGGCAGAAATGCACGGCAATCCGGCGCGCCATTGTACCCGCGCACAGAGTTGATGCGGTTGTTGCCGCTTTGAAGCAAAGGCTGGACAGGCTCCCCCTGGGCGACCCCTCGGTGGATGGCGTTAAAATGGGGCCCCTGGTGGGCCGGGCGCAGATGGAGGACGTGTGGGAAAACGTGAACCGGCTGGTCGGTTCCTGTGAAATCCTGTACGGCGGCTCCCGGGAGTTCGAAACCCGGGGCGGGGACAGGGACAAGGGGGCGTTTTTCCCATCTACCCTGTTGTATTGCGACCAACCCCTGACCGCTGCCGAACCCCATGACATTGAAGCGTTCGGACCGGTCTGCACGGTCATACCCTACCGCAATACGGACGAGGCCATCGAACTGGCAAAAAAAGGCAAGGGCAGCCTGGTAGGCTCGGTGTTTACCTCTGATGATGCGGAGGCGCGGCAGGTCGTCCTCGGCACGGCAGCCTGGCACGGCCGTCTGCTGGTCATCAACCGGGACTGTGCGGCAGAATCCACCGGCCACGGCTCGCCCCTGCCGGCGCTGGTCCACGGCGGACCCGGACGGGCCGGCGGCGGTGAGGAACTGGGGGGTGAGCGGGCCATCAAACACTACATGCAGCGCACTGCGATCCAGGGATCACCGACTACCCTGATGCGCCTCACGGGCGAATACCACCAGGGCGCGGCGCCGCTGACGGACGAGGTGCACCCGTTCCGCAAATACTTTGAAGAGCTGCAGATCGGCGAGACCCATGAGAGCTACCGGCGCACCGTAACCGAGGCGGATATCGTCAACTTCGGTTGCCTGACCGGTGATTTTTTCTATGCGCATTTCGATGAGACCGCCGCGGCGGATTCGTTGTTCGGCAAACGGGTCGCGCACGGGTATTTCCTGATCTCCGCGGCTGCCGGCATGTTCGTGGACCCGGCGCCCGGACCTGTCCTGGCCAACTACGGCCTGGAAAACCTGCGCTTTATCGAACCGGTGGGCATCGGCGATACGATCCGGACAAAAATCGTGGTGAAACAGAAGATCAAAAAAGACAAGCGCCCCGACGACGCCCGGGCCACGGGGGTAGTGAGGTGGGCGGTGGAGATCATCAACCAGGATGACAAGACCGTGGCGCTGTACGACGTTATGACCCTGGTGGAACGCCGGGGTGACTGACCTGACGGGTGACGAGCTCGCCCGCGCCTGCGTCGATGCGATGTATTCCAGGGACGTCGCCGCGAAAAGCATTGGAATTACCATTGTCGACGTGCGGGAAGGCTTTGCACGTCTGACTATGCAGATAACTGCAGAAATGCTGAACGGCCACGGCATCTGCCACGGCGGTTTCATCTTCACCCTGGCGGACACGGCCTTCGCCTGCGCCTGCAATTCCCGCAACGAATCGAACCTGGCGCAAAGGTGCACCATCGAATACAAACGCCCGGGCAAGGCGGGAGACCGGCTTACGGCGACCGCCGAACACCTGTCACAGGACGGTCGCTACGGGGTCTACCGGGTCAAGGTAATCGACCAGGACGATAATCTCATTGCCCTGTTTGAAGGGCACTCGTGCCGGGTGAAGGGGAAACTGCTTTAAGCGGTTGTCCGCTATTCGGCCTGCAGGGTCGCCAGGTCCGCCAGGACCTGGGCGCTGTGGGTCTCGGGGTCCACTTCCCGGTAGATCCTGGCGATATTACCGCCCGGGTCGATGATGAAGGTATGGCGCGCCGCGATGGTCATGCCTCTCCACTCAGTGAGGCAACCGTATTGATCTGCTGTTTCACCTGCGGCGTCGGACAACAGCGGGAACGGCAGGCCGTATTTTTCAGCGAAACGCGCATGGCTTTCGGTGCTGTCGAGACTGACGCCCAGCACTTCCGCATTCATGGCCCGCAGTTTGAAGATGTCATCCCGGAAATTGCATGCTTCCGTGGTGCAACCGGGGGTATCGTCTTTCGGATAGAAGTACACCACCACCCACCTGCCCAGGTATTGCTCCAGGCTGTGGGTTTTCATGTACTGGTCCTGCATGGCAAATCCCGGCGCCGGTTGTCCCGGCTCCAGATCGGCGCCCACTGCAGGGTGGCAGAGTATGAAGAAGATTAACGGAACAAGCGCTTTTGACATGTCCATAAGGGCATTATAAAGATGTAAGGGGTCAGAGTAAAATCCCGGGATGCATAGCCGGTGTCAATGTCAGTGCCGAAGTTACTCTGACCCTGGAAAAGTTTGCAATGCGTGTGTTCATCCCTGTTCTATTTTTTTAAAAAAAGTGTTGACATTTTATAATCAGCCTATATACTACTTAGTCAAGTAGCTAACAAAGTATAGGTTTATGCCGAGGATAAGCGATAAACGTGAACGTTTGATTAGTGCTGCCGACGCCCTGATACACAGGCAAGGATTTTATCGTACCACGCTGGCAGATATAGCTGAAGAAGCAAAAGTACCGTTAGGCAACGTGTACTATTATTTCAAGACCAAGGAAGATATCTGCAAGGCAGTTGTCACGGAACGCAAGCAGTCATTATCAAACATGTTGAAAAGTTGTTGCAGGAAAAGGGAACCAATGGATGCCTTGATGAATCTAATCAAGGTAATGATAGGCCACAGCAGGGAACTGGCCGAAGCGGGGTGCCCCCTGGGCGGCCTGTGCCAGGAACTGGACGAGGAATGTGGAGAACTCATGGACTGCGCAGACAGTTGTATGAAGTACCTGGTGGATTGGTCGACGGAACAGTTTCGGCTGATGGGCCTGAAACAGGCCGAGGAACTGGGATTTGAATTCGTGTCACGCATACAGGGAATAATACTGCTGGGTAATATTTTGAACGACCCCCGGCGACTGAAACAGCAGCTCAAGGCGGTGGCGGAATGGATAACGGGACTGGACCCGGACTACCGGGAAGAGGAACGGGCTGCCGCATAGCAGGACTGGACTATATTTTTTAACAGGACATTAGTTAGTTATTTAACTTAGATAGGTATAGAAAACATGACATTGCAAATCGGATATGGCTTATGTTGTCACAATGTCTGTTGGCTGTGGGCGGTGTATATCCGACACCCTTGAAAACTATTTTTTAGCCCATATTTAGTTAGACAACTTACATATAAAAGGAGAACGAACATGAACATTTTAACCGGAAAAAACTTTGCTGCTGCTTTGATTGCAGGCTTGCTGGTCCTGGCCAGCGTCGAGAACCGGGCTGACGATCTCGACAGCTACCTGGATGGCGCCTTGCGCATGCAGGTTTTTGAGGAACTGAAAGAAAACATGCAGCGCCAGTATGAAGACAAGGCAAGTATTCCCGCAAAAAGCGATGAGGATGAAACCCTGCGGGCAAGACGCTTTGGTTTTCCGGTTGCCAACCAGGGAATCGCGGACCCGGACCCGCACCGGTTTGGCGTATTGAATTGAAACAGGTTTACCCTCCTCTATCCCCCGGGAGTGTCCATACTCCCATACTTGACCGCCACCGGTTCTCCCCCTCCGGTGGCGGTATTTTTTTCTGATTTGAGCCTGTATCTCACGCAGGGAAATACCGGCCTGTTCAAGCCTTTTATCTCCGTTCCGGTTATAATCCCCGGCCATATTCACCAGCGACTGGACAAGCTGATCTTATGCAGGAAAAAATAACAGACGTTGACTCGCAGGAAACCCAGGAATGGCTTGAAGCGCTGGACTCGGTCATGGCACAGGAAGGCATAGAACGGGCGCACTACCTGCTCGAACAACTGATTGCCAGGGCCAGGAAATCCGGCGCCTACCTTCCCTATTCGGCCAATACCGCCTACCTGAACACCATTCCGCCTTCACGGGAAGAACGCGCCCCGGGCGATCCCGGTATGGAATGGCGCATCCGCTCACTGATACGCTGGAACGCACTGGCCATGGTGGTCAGGGCCAACCGGTTCAGCGCCGAACTGGGCGGTCACATCGCCAGTTTTGCTTCGTCCGCAACATTGTATGACGTGGGATTCAACCATTTTTTTCGCGCCGCAACGGAACAACAGGGCGGCGACCTGGTATTTATCCAGGGGCATTCCGCGCCGGGCATTTACGCCCGTGCTTTCCTCTACGGCCGGCTCAGCGAAGACCAGATAGGCAAGTTCCGCCAGGAGGTTGACGGCGACGGCCTCTCCTCCTACCCGCATCCCTGGCTGATGCCAGATTTCTGGCAGTTCCCTACCGTCTCCATGGGCCTGGGATCGCTGATGGCCATTTACCAGGCGCGCTTCATGCGGTACCTGGAACACCGGGAACTGATCCCGCCCAGCGACCGCAAGATCTGGGCCTTCATGGGAGACGGCGAAATGGATGAGCCGGAAGCGCTGGGCTCCATCGGGCTTGCCGCCCGGGAAAAACTGGATAACCTGATCTTCGTCGTCAACTGCAACCTGCAACGGCTGGACGGCCCGGTGCGCGGCAATAGCAAGATCATCCAGGAACTGGAAGCAGACTTTCGCGGCGCCGGCTGGAACGTCATCAAGGTCATCTGGGGTTCCTACTGGGACCCGTTAATCGCCCGCGACACCGAAGGCAAGCTGCTCAAGGTGATGGAAGAAACGGTGGACGGGGAATACCAGGCCTACAAGGCCAACGACGGATCCTATGTGAGGGAGAAATTCTTCGGCAAGCACCCGGAACTGAAAGCCCTGGTCGCCAACATGTCCGACGAGGATATCTGGCGCCTGAACCGGGGCGGACACGACCCTCACAAGGTCTATGCCGCCTATGCCGCGGCCATCAGACACAAGGGACAGCCCACGGTCATCCTCGCCAAGACGGTCAAGGGCTACGGTATGGGTGAGGCAGGCGAGGGACAGAACATCACCCACCAGCAGAAGAAGATGGGTGAAGAGGCCCTGAACGCCTTCCGGCAACGTTTCAATATACCGGTATCGGATGAAGACGTGGCCAATGCCGCGTTCTACAAACCGGCGGAAGACAGTCCCGAAGTGAAATACATGCGCGAACGGCGGGAAAAGCTGGGCGGCTTCCAGTTGCAGAAATGGCCTGAAGCGCCGGCCCTGGCCGCGCCCGATATCGGCATGCACGAGAAACTGCTGTCGGGCACTGGCAAGAGAGCAATTTCAACAACCATGGCCTTTGTACGCATCCTCAACAGCCTGGCAAAAGACGCAAACATCGGCAAATACATCGTGCCCATCGTCCCGGATGAAGCCCGCACGTTCGGTATGGAGGGCATGTTCAGGCAACTCGGCATCTACTCGTCGGTCGGGCAACTGTATGAACCGGTGGACATCGACCACGTCATGTATTACCGCGAGGACAAAAAAGGCCAGATCCTCGAAGAGGGCATCACCGAAGCCGGAGCGTTTTCCTCGTGGATAGCGGCCGCCACAGCGTACAAACACCACAGGGTGCAGATGATACCGTTCTATATCTTCTACTCCATGTTCGGATTCCAGCGGATCGGCGACCTTGCCTGGGCGGCCGGCGATATGTGTTCCCGCGGCTTTCTCATCGGCGGCACCGCCGGCAGGACCACCTTGGCCGGGGAGGGACTGCAACACCAGGACGGCCACAGCCACCTGCTGGCATCCACCATCCCCAATTGCATCTCTTATGACCCGACCTATGCCTACGAACTGGCCGTCATCATCCACGACGGGTTGCGCCGCATGTATGCCAACCGCGAAGACGTGTATTACTACATCACCGTGATGAACGAGAACTACCCGCACCCTGCAATGCCGGAGAATTCGGCGCAGGGAATCCTGAAGGGCATGTACCTGTTTCAGGAGGGCGGCGGCGGAAAACTTCAGGTCCGGCTGCTGGGTTCGGGGACGATCCTGCGGGAAGCGCTGGCCGCGGCGGAACTGCTCAGCGCCGACTTCGGCGTGTCCGCGGACGTCTGGAGCGTGACCAGTTTCAACGAATTGCGCCGGGATTGCCTGGATGTGGACCGCTGGAACATGCTGCATCCCGAAGAAGAAGCAAAAAAAAGTTATATCGGCAAATGCCTCGGGGACAAGGGCGGCCCGGTGATTGCGGCAACGGATTACATGAAGCTGTACGCGGACCAGATCCGCAGCCACGTACCCGCGCCCTACCTGGTGCTGGGCACCGACGGCTACGGCCGGAGCGATACCCGCGCCAAGTTGAGAAATTTCTTTGAAGTGGACCGCTATTACGTGGCGGTCGCTGCCCTCAAGGCACTGGCTGATGACGGCAAAATCCCCGCAACCAGGGTCACCGAGGCAATGAGCAAATACCATATCGACCCGGAAAAACCCAATCCTGTGAATGTATGAATATGAGCCAGGTTACCGATATCCTAATTCCCAACATCGGTGATTTCGATACGGTTGAAATCATCGAGGTCGCAGTCAGCCCGGGAGACACCGTCAAACCGGAAGACACCCTTATCACCCTGGAATCGGACAAGGCGACCATGGACATCCCGGCGCCCGCCGCAGGCACGGTGAAAGAGCTCCTGGTCAAGGTCGGTGACACCGTCTCCGAGGGTACACTGATCCTGAAACTGGAGCAGGATGGCGCCGGTAGTGAGGCGCCTCCGGATACAGGCAAACCTGAAGTGTCTGCCGAAACGGCACAGGCCGGGACAACCATGACAGAGTCCGAAATGCCCGGACAAAAGGGACCGTCCATGGACGACGTCAAATCCGTCCCTGGAACAAGTCACGGACAGAAACCACCGCCGAAAACCCCGGGCGGCGCCCAGACCGCGGGAACCAGCGCGTCTGCCAGGGCTCACGCCAGTCCGGGAGTGCGTAAGTATGCCCGGGAACTGGGAGTGGAACTCGGACTGGTAAAGGGCAGCGGCAAAAAAGGCCGCATCCTGAAGGAGGACGTTACCGCCTTCACCAGGACCGTCATGACCGGGAAGCGCGTGTTCGATGGGCAGACGCTGCCGGAAATTCCCCCGGTGGACTTTTCCAAATTCGGCCCGGTGGAAAACCGGCCGCTGTCACGCCTGAAGCGGCTCGGCGGCCAGAACCTGCATCGCAACTGGGTCAGCGTACCCCATGTGACCCAGCACGACGAAACGGATATTACGGAGCTGGAAGCGTTCCGCCAGTCGAAGAAATCCGAGGCAAAGCGGCGCGGCGTCAAGCTTACTCTGCTCAGCTTCCTGGTCAAGGCAGTGGTGGTTGCCCTGAGAAAGTACCCGGAGTTCAACGCTTCCCTGGGCCCGGACGGCAAGGAACTGATCTATAAGCAATACTTCCACATCGGGGTGGCGGTCAACACCGACCAGGGACTGCTGGTGCCGGTAGTGAAGGACGCCAACCTGAAAGGCATGTTCGAACTGGCGGAGGAGCTCGAGCAACTGGCGCAAAAGGCCAGGGATAAAAAACTGCGCCCCGCCGACATGGAGGGCGGGTGTTTCACCATAAGCAGCCTGGGCCATATCGGCGGCACCGGGTTCACACCCATCATCAACTCCCCGGAAGTCGCCATACTCGGCGTATCCCGGGCAACCACCAGGCCCGTGTACAGGGACGGCAAGCTCGAAGCCAGGCTGATCCTGCCCTACTCCCTGTCCTACGACCACCGGGTAATCGACGGCGTCGCCGCGGCGCAATTCACCCGGGCGCTGGGAGAAATCCTGACGGATATCCGGGACATACTGCTTTGACCATCCGGCGCCAATTTTCGGTCAATGTCGTTGAAAATGAAAAAAGCGAAATTCTGTTACTGAAAAGGAGCATAAACAGCCGGTATGGTCCCGGCCTGTGGGGTTTTCCCGCCGGGCATCTTGAGGAAGGGGAGACGCCGGAACAATGTGCTTCGCGGGAATTGATTGAAGAGATCGGTCCCGGCATTTCCGTTGAACCCATCAAACGGCATGAACCCGTGCGTGACGAGATAGCAGGAAAAATATATGAATTCCACCTGTTCCACCTGCGCTGGCTGGATGGTGAGATCAGGCTCAACCACGAACACACCGACTACGCATGGGTCAGCCGGGATGATTACCGCCATTACCCGGTCATGAGAGGCGTAGACCTGGATCTGCTCTATCTTGATGTCTGGCCGAAGGAATACGTGACTGCCGAAAAAAGAGGCGCCAACGACTGAGCAAGTATATAATTCCCCCTTAACACTATTCATTTTCCCGTGATAATATGGGGACGGATTTAAATCCGTCCCCTTGCATTTCCATATCCATGAGCAATAAACCGGTCAACAAAGTCGTGCTTGCCTATTCCGGAGGACTGGACACCTCCGTCATCCTGAAATGGCTGCAGGATACCTACCACTGCGAAGTGGTCACCTTCACCGCGGATATCGGCCAGGGCGAGGAAGTTGACCAGGCGCGGGCCAAGGCGGAAAAACTGGGAGTCAGGGAGATATTCATTGAGGACCTGGTGGAAGAGTTCGTGCGTGATTACGTCTTCCCGATGTTCCGGGCAAACACAATCTATGAAGGCGAATACCTGCTGGGCACCTCCATAGCCCGTCCGCTGGTCGCCAAACGCCTGGTGGAGATTGCCGGGGAAACGGGCGCCGACGCCATATCCCACGGCGCCACGGGCAAGGGCAACGACCAGGTCCGGCTGGAAATGGGCGCCTATGCCCTGAAGCCCGATATCAGGGTTATTGCGCCGTGGCGCGAGTGGGACCTCGATTCCCGGCAAAAACTGCTGGCTTACGCGGAACGGCACGGTATCCCCATCGAGGCCAAACGCGCGGGTTCCTCTCCCTATTCCATGGATGCCAACCTGCTGCATATCTCCTATGAAGGCGGCGACCTGGAAGACCCGTGGCAGGAACCGGATGAATCGGTGTGGCGCTGGAGCGTGGCGCCGGAGAATGCCCCTGATGAGCCGGAAGTCGTCGAACTGGATTTCAGAAAAGGCGATGCCTGCGCCCTGAACGGGGGCGCGATGTCGCCAGCACAGTTGTTGAAGGCGCTGAACGAAACCGGCGGCAGGCACGGCATCGGCCGGACCGACATAGTCGAGAACCGCTACGTGGGCATGAAATCACGCGGCTGTTATGAAACCCCGGGCGGAACAATACTGCTCAAGGCACATCGCGCCATTGAGGCCATCACCCTGGACCGCGAACTGGCGCACATGAAAGATGACCTGATGCCGCGCTATGCCAGGATGATCTATAACGGCTACTGGTGGAGTCCGGAACGCCTGGCCCTGCAGAAGCTGATCGATGACAGCCAGGCGACGGTTAACGGCCGTGTGCGTCTGAAACTGTACAAAGGCAACGTCATCGTCTGCGGCCGCAAATCGGAAACGGACAGCCTGTTCAGCGAGGACATCGCCACTTTCGAGAGCGACGCGGGCAGCTACGACCAGAAGGACGCTGAGGGTTTCATCAAGCTGAACGCGTTGCGGCTGCGCATGAGGAAATAATTATTAATGTGTCGCCCTCAGGGCGACTCTTTGTCTACTGGATTCCCGCATGCGCGGGAATGACGTCATCTTCCGTTCCGAGGACAATTTGTTTTTCCCGCATGTCTTCAAGTACAGAGCCGCCGCCGCTGATCACGGCCTCAGGGTCGGGGTGCGCTATTTCCGCAGCTATCTCCGTGAGGATTTCCCGGCCGGTTTTGCCGCCTTTATTCTCCCTGAGGCAATCGACCAGGCGCGCGGCCAGGGGGTTCAGTTCGATAAACCTTACCTTGTCCTGCCGGTCCCGATAGACGAGCAGGCAGACAGGCTGTGCCGGTTTTGCTTCGGGCAGGAAATCCGGACCGATACGATGTGCCGGGTATTCATAGGCCAGGGACCAGGACAATTCGTTCAATACCGGAACGCCTGAGAGTAACTCACCGTCCGGGTTGATGCCGTCCTGCCTGATCTCCCGTGTGTCCAGGGACAAGGCCAGTTCCACCCATTCGTAGTGAGCCAGTTCGAGCAGGAACGGGTATATGCTTACGGCGGTTTGCCTTGCATCCTGCAGGTACTGGAGAAACTCCTGGGGCATCCTGGGGAACAGGGGCGTTCGGGCCCGGTGGTTTTTGAAATATTTGCGCACCAGCGAATGCCATTCATCATCCTTGAGCACCTTTCTCATCACCGGAAAACTGTTCGCCAGGAAGCTTTCCACGTTGCGATACAGCAGGTCGCGGTAGATCGCCATCCGGCGCTCTTCGATATCCTCCGGCGCCGGTACGTTGTCCGGGTCGCGAATGTGCCGGGTAAACCGGTACTGGATGTCCTTAAAGGAGTCCCTGGCCAAGGACGGGTTCATCAGGATGAACTTTCTGTCCGGAGACGCTGTCCGGGGACGGACTTAAGTCCGTCCCCATGTGCTGTCTGAGCGGACTGGAGCCGGCTAATCCTGCCGACTTCACCAAGCAACTCGGGCAATGGGGGAATATTGAAATCCCGTTCAAGCAGGGTTGGGAAAATACCGAAATGTGCGTAGGCCGTCTCGAGCAGCTTCCAAACGGGATCGATCACGTCTGCGCCGTGGGTATCCACCCTCAGGTCCTCGGCCTCGACGTAATGACCGGCAACATGGGCGTAAGCGATGCGTTCCGCCGGCAGCGACTTCAGCCAGGCCTCGGCATCATAGCGGTGGTTGATACTGTTGACATAAATGTTATTGACGTCCAGCAGCAGGTCGCAGTCGGCTTCGACCAGCACGTTATTGATAAATTCCGTTTCCGTCATCTCCTGTCCGGGCGCCGCGTAATAGGACACGTTTTCAATGGCCAGGCGCCGCCCGATAATATCCTGGACGCGCCTGATCCTGGCGGCGGTATAGTGGACCGCGTCTTCCGTGAATGGAATCGGCATCAGGTCGTACAGGTGGCCGTCATCACCGCAATAACTGAGGTGCTCGCTGTAACAACGGACATTGAAAGCATCGAGGAACTGTCTTACTTTATGGAGGAACGCCTCATCCAGGGGCGCCGGGCCGCCGAGGTTGAGCGACAACCCGTGACACACAAGCGGCGCCCGTTCGGCTATTTCGCGAAAGCGCCGCCCGAAGCGGCCTCCTACGTCGATCCAGTTCTCCGGCGCCACTTCCATGAAGCCGATTTCCGGCAACCAGCCCGACGAGTCTGCGAGCGAGCCCATGAAGGCCCGCCGCAGACCCAGACCGGCTCCCTGTACCGGGTATGATCCAGGCATATCCTGCGTTCCCGGATCAGTCCCGGAGCTGACTCGGATATGCCCGGATAATCAGGCTCCGATCCGGGTCCGGAGCTTGCCGCATATCATGCGTCGTTGCCGTCACCACACTTGCCTTCGCCGCATTTACCCTCGCCTTCTTCCTTGTCTTCTCCGCATTTGCCTTCGCCGCATTTGCCTTCGCCTTCCTTCTTGTCTTCTCCGCACTTGCCTTCGCCGCACTTGCCTTCGCCTTCCTTCTTGTCTTCGCCGCATTTACCTTCGCCGCACTTGCCTTCGCCGCACTTGCCTTCACCTCCGTGCGCGTCGGCAACCATGTAACCACCCCGGGACAACTCGGTCATGCTGAATGGGTTGTCGGCGGCATTGGCAATGGGGCTGAGGGACAGCGAAACTGCGAACGTGGTCCCCAATGCTGCTGCCAAGGGTTTTAAAGTAGTCTCTTTGGACATGAGTGATACCTCCTGACTTGGATTGATGATGTCTGTTTATGAAAGTCCTGCGCGCCGCGGGTGCGCTTTGCTTCACAATTGCAGTATAACACTATGATAGACCTTCCATATATGGGAAAGTTGCACTTTGAAATAAGGGGTCAGAGTAAAATTTCTGGCGAAATTCTTACTCTGACCCCACCTGTCTCATTCCTTTGTGCGTAGCTGGGGGAACAGGATTACATCGCGAATGGATGCCGAATCCGTCAGCAGCATGACCAGCCGGTCTATGCCGATACCTTCCCCGGCGGTGGGCGGCATACCGTATTCCAGGGCGGTGATGTAGTCGGCATCGTAGTGCATGGCCTCCTCGTCACCAGCGGCTTTCTCTTCGGCCTGCAGGCGAAATCGCCCGGCCTGATCTTCGGGGTCGTTCAACTCGGAGAATCCGTTGGCGATCTCGCGCCCGCCGACAAACAGCTCAAACCGGTCCGCCAGGTCGGGTTGAGTATCATTACGCCGGGACAGGGGCGATACTTCGATCGGATAACCGGTGATGAACGTGGGTTGCCTGAGTTTTGCCTCCACGGTTTTCTCAAATAATTCAACCTGCAATTTACCGATCCCGTAACCCTGTTTTACCTCCACGCCCAGACCGGCGGCTATGCCGCGCAGCCTGTCAAGGTCTTCCAGGTCACCCGCCGATATGTCCGGGTTATGGGCAAGAATGGCCTCCCGTACACTCATGCGCTGAAAGTCCCTGCTGAAATCACAGGTTTCCCCCTGGTATTCGAAGATGCTGTCCCCTTTCACTTCCTTCGCCAGGTTACGCAGCATGTCCTCAGTCAGCGCCATCATGTCCTCGTAGCCGACATAAGCCCAGTAAAACTCGAGCATGGTAAATTCGGGATTGTGCTGCAGCGACAGTCCTTCGTTACGAAAATTCCTGTTGATTTCGAATACTTTCTCAAAACCGCCGACGACCAGCCTTTTCAGGTATAACTCCGGCGCGATGCGCAGGTACAGTTCCATATCCAGGGAATTGTGATGCGTAACAAACGGCCGCGCCGCGGCGCCACCGGGAATGGCCTGCATCATCGGCGTTTCCACTTCCAGAAACCCCTTGCCGCCCAGGTAAGCACGGACCAGGTTGATCACGCGACTGCGGACCTGGAATGTCTGCCTGGTGGTTTCATTGGTGATCAAATCCAGGTAACGGCGGCGGTAGCGGGTTTCCTGGTCGGACAGGCCATGGAACTTCTCCGGCAGGGGTCGCAGGGACTTGGCCAGCAGCGTGACGGAATCAGCCTGGATCGAGAGTTCCCCGGTTTTTGTCCTGAAGATGCTGCCGGTCACGCCGATAATATCGCCGATATCCCATTTCCTGAATGCGCTATAGTCCCCGTCCGGCAAGGCATCACGCCTGATGAAAAGCTGGACCTGGCCGGACATGTCAAGGATATGGGCAAACGCGACCTTGCCCATGACCCGGCGACTCATCATCCTGCCCGCGAGATGGAACTTTTCGTCCTCTGCCTCCAACTCTTCCCGGTCCATATCAGCGTAACGGGCATGCAGGTCGGCAGCCAGCATATTGCGCCTGAAGTCGTTGGGGTAGGCGTTGCCGGATGCGCGCAATTCCTCCAGCTGCGCGCGCCGCTGCCTGATGATCTCGTTGTCGTCTTTAGTCATAAGGTATTATACCCCGGCCTTGAGGCTGGCCTCCATGAACCGGTCCAGGTCGCCGTCCAGGACGGCCTGGGTATTGCCGGTCTCCACGCCGGTACGCAAATCCTTGATCCTGGACTGATCCAGCACGTAAGAGCGGATCTGGTTGCCCCAGCCGATGTCGACCTTGGATTCCTCCAGCGCCTTTTGTTCCGCCATGCGCTTCTGCAGTTCCAGTTCGTATAGTTTGGCGCGCATTTGTTTCATTGCCTGGTCCCGGTTCTTGTGCTGGGAACGATCGTTCTGGCACTGTACGACGGTGCCCGTGGGGATATGGGTCAGCCTTACCGCGGAATCCGTCTTGTTTACGTGCTGCCCGCCCGCCCCGCTCGCCCGGTAAGTGTCCACGCGCAGGTCGGAAGTATCGATGTCCACCTCGATATTGTCATCTATTTCCGGCGCAACGAACACGGAGGCGAACGAAGTATGGCGCCGGTTGCCGGAATCAAACGGGGACTTCCTCACCAGCCTGTGCACCCCGGTTTCGGTGCGTAGCCAGCCGTACGCGTAGTCGCCTTCATACCTGACCGTAGCGCTTTTTATACCGGCCACTTCCCCGGGCGATACTTCGATCAACTCGGTAGCGAACCCCCGTTGTTCGCCCCAGCGCAGGTACATGCGCAGCAGCATTTCCGCCCAATCCTGTGCTTCGGTGCCGCCGGAACCTGACTGGATATCGAGAAAAGCATGATTCGGGTCCATCTCGCCGGAAAACATGCGGCGAAATTCCATCTCCTCAACCTGTGCGGTGAATTTGTCAAGGTCGGCAACAACTTCTTCCATGGCTTCGACGTCGTTTTCCTGCTTCGCCATATCGAACAACAACTCGACATCGTCCATTCCCGTACTGACGGCTTCTATCGCCCCGACCGTTTTTTCAAGCAGCGCCCGTTCCTTGCCCAGCGCCTGGGCGCGTTCGGGCTCACTCCAGATATCCGGTTTTTCAAGTTCCCGCCTGACTTCATTCAGGCGTTTGACCTTGACATCGAAGTCAAAGATACCTCCTCAGGGATTCGATTCTTCCCTGGCAGTCTTTGATGCGGGCGGTGATTGACGTGAGTTCAAGCATAAGGTCAGATTTTACGATATTTGGGGTCAGAGTAAAAATTCTTGCAGAATTTCTTACTCTGACCCCTGCAATCAGGTTCGCCATGCCGGGCTTGACCCGGCATCGCGGGAATGGCGAGAGGGAGCAGATCTATTTTTGTATATGCTCTACGATGAGTTGCGGCGTTCGCATTCCGTTATATTCGTTGACAGCCAGGCGGTAGACAAAGCGATGGGTTTGCGCGGACGCGTCTATGGCATCCGGATCCGTATTGAACGAGATCGCTTCAACAGGCCGTTGCGCGCCGTCCGCAAGCAACTTCAGTTTCAGGTGCCGTTCTCCCACGGTCCGGGCATCGGCAACGGTGAAGACATCGTCGAACAGGGGTTCGGGGAAACCCTGTCCCCAGGGACCGGCGTTTTCAATTTCCCCGGCCAGTTCCAGGTTGATTTCTTCTGACGCCAGGTTCCCGTCGGTGACGAGCTCGGCCCCCGGTATGCGCCCGGCGGCCAGGTTCCTGATTTCCCCGTCAAATTCCGTCCTGAATTGCGCCAGGTCGGCTTCCCTGATGGTCAGGCCGGCAGCCATTGCATGACCTCCGAACTTTTGCACCAGGTCGGGATGTCTCGCCGCCAACGCTTCCAGTGCGTCTTTCAGGTGAATCCCGGATATCGAACGTCCGGACCCCTTGAGCAGACCTTCACCGGCCGGGGCAAATACGATTACCGGCCGGTTGACCCTCTCTTTTATCCTGCCGGCCAGCACGCCGACTATGCCCTGGCGCCAGCCCGCATCAAACAGGCATACGCCGAAGGGCAACTCACCCTGCTCCAGTTCGGCTATATCGAGCAGGTACGCCTCGGCCTGTTCCTGCATTTCGGCCTGCAGCTGTTTTCTCTCCTTGTTGAATTTATCCAGTTGCAGCGCCAGGGCAACGGCGCCGGAAAAATTGTCCGTGAGCAGGCATTCGATACCCAGCCTCATGTCGGCCATGCGACCGGCCGCATTCAGCCTCGGACCCAGTTGAAACCCGAGGTCGGCGGCGGTAATCTTCTCAGGCGTCCTGCCGGCAGCCCGGACCAGGGCCATGATGCCCTGGCAACAGCGCCGCGCCCTGATACGCCTCAGGCCCTGGTAAACCAGGATACGGTTGTTGTAGTCCAGTTGCACCACGTCGGCAACAGTGCCCAGCGCCACCAGGTCCAGCAAGGCCGCGAAGTTCGGCGCCTCAACGCCTTGCGCGGTAAACCAGCCTGCATGCTTCAACCCGGCCCTGACTGCCAGCAGCACGTAAAACATGACGCCTACACCGGCAATACACTTGCTCGGGAACCGGTCGCCGGGCTGGTTCGGGTTGACGATGACGGTGGCGGCCGGAAGCTCCCTGCCCGGCAAATGATGATCCGTAACCAGGACATCCACTCCCGCGCGCCGGGCGAAATCGACGCCGGCCACACTGGAAATACCGTTGTCCACGGTCACCAGGAGGTCGGGGTCGAACTCCAGGGCCTGGCGCGCCACGTCGATACTCAGGCCATACCCGTGCTTTACCCGGTCCGGAACCATGTAGACGACCTGCCGGGCGCCCAGTATGGACAACCCGCGCAAGGCCACGGCGCAGGCCGTTGCGCCGTCTGCGTCATAATCCGCGACGACCAGGATTTTTTTATTGTTGCGGATGGCATCGATAAGCAATCCGGCCGCCGCGTCAAAATTTTTCAGTTTGTCGAACGGCAGCAGGTTGGTCAGCGAATAATCCAGTTCCCGATGCGACGAAATATTCCGGCCGGCAAAGACCCGGCGCATGACCGGATGCATGGAATCCGGCAGTTCGCACTCGGCATGTACGTCGCGGCGGGTGATTTTCATTCAGCGTTCAGCAAGGATGACCCGTTTCACGGCATCGAGTTCGGCGGGGACCTTTTGCACCGGTGCAGTACTTTGCCGCATGGCGATATCCGGGTCTTTCAGGCCGTGTCCGGTAAGGGTGCATACCACGGTGCTGCCTTCGGGTATTTTGCCGGATTCGACATCGCGCAAGGCCCCGGCTACGGAGACGGCTGAAGCCGGTTCACAGAATATCCCTTCATTATCCGCCAGCATTGCCTGTATCTTCAGGATCTCCTCATCATTGAACTCATCGAACCAGCCCTCCGATTCCCTGCTCGCCGCCCAGGCCAGTTCCCAGGACTGGGGGCGGCCGATACGAATGGCGCTCGCAACTGTCTCGGGTTGCTCGATCATCTTGCCGCGCAGGAACGGCGCTGCCCCGGAAGCCTGGTATCCAAGCATTCTCGGCAATTTGTCGACAACCGGTTCGGCCAGCCAGGGACATTGCCCGTCACAATGGTTGCACGCACGGGTGGGGAAACCGGCATATTCGCTGTAGCCGGTCCAGTACGCGGAGATATTGCCGGCGTTGCCTACGGGCAGGCAATGGAAATCCGGTGGAACGCCCAGTTCGTCCACAATCTCGAACGCCGCAGTTTTCTGGCCCTGGAGGCGGTACGGGTTGACGGAGTTCACCAGGGTGATGGGCGCTTCGGCGGCGATCTGTTTCACCAGCCGCATGCCGTCATCGAAATTACCCTGTACCTGGATGACCACGGCCCCGTGGATCATGGCCTGGGCCAGTTTTCCCATGGCGATCTTGCCGTCCGGGATCAGTACGTAACAAGCGATGCCGGCCCTGGCGGCGTAGGCGGCCGCCGAAGCTGAAGTATTGCCGGTGGACGCGCACAGGACCGCCTGCGAACCCTCGTTGACTGCCCGGGTGATGGCCATGGTCATGCCCCGGTCCTTGAAAGAACCGGTCGGGTTCAGGCCCTCGTATTTCACGTACAGTTCGATATCCCGGTCATTGACTTCAGGAATATTCTCCAGCCGGATCAAGGGAGTGCTTCCCTCACCCAGGGTGATGACGCGGGCATCGTCCGTAACCGGCAGACGCGCCCGGTAACGTTCGATCAGGCCTTCAGTCAAGGGTTTCCACCCGGATGCGGTGTACGTTTCCGGCAATCGTATCCAGGGCCTCGATCTGCCTGATTGCCTTGTTCATATTCCGCTCCTGCACGCGCTGGGTGAGCATGATCACCGGCACGTGGCCGGCGCCCGCTTCAGGCTCCTTCTGGATTATCGCCTCGATGCTGATGCCGAGATCGCCCAGAATCGTGGTCACCGACGACATTACGCCGGGCTGATCGACAGCCTGCATGCGCAGGTAATATGCCGTGTGGATATCCTCCATGTCCAGGACCGGCAGGTCGGACAGCGCGCCCGGTTGAAACGCCAGGTGCGGCACGCGGTTCCCCGGATCGGTGGTCAGGGCGCGCACCACGTCAATCACGTCTGCCACAACAGAGGAAGCGGTCGGCAACGATCCCGCGCCGGCCCCGTAATACAGGGTGGGTCCTACTGCGTCGCCCTGTACCAGTACCGCGTTCATTACCCCGTCCACGTTGGCAATCAGTCTCCTGGCGGGTATCAGCGTAGGGTGGACTCGCAACTCGATACCTGCATCGGTACGCCTGGTAATGCCGAGATGTTTAATCCGGTAGCCCAGTTCATCGGCGTAGACAACGTCCTGCTGCTCGATTTTGCTTATACCCTCCGTGTAGGTTCGGTCAAACTGCAACGGGATGCCGAAGGCTATGGAGCCCATGATGGTCAACTTGTGCGCGGCATCGATGCCCTCAACGTCGAACGTCGGGTCAGCTTCCGCATAACCCAGTTCCTGGGCTTCCTTCAATACTCCGGTGAAGCCCCTGCCCTTGTCGCGCATCTCGGTAAGGATGAAGTTTCCCGTGCCGTTGATTATGCCCGCAGCCCATTGAATACGGTTCGCGACCAGGCCCTCACGGATTGCCTTGATAATGGGAATCCCGCCGGCGACTGCGGCCTCGAATGCTACGATCACGCCTTTTTCCTGTGCGGCGCGGAAGATCTCATTGCCGTGTACGGCAATCATGGCCTTGTTTGCGGTAATTACGTGTTTGCCGTTGTCGATGGCGCGCAGGACCATTTCCTTTGCCGGGGAGTAGCCGCCTATCAGTTCGATGATGATTTCCACTTCCGGGTCATCGACCGCGGCAAATCCGTCATCGGTAATCCGCCCTACCTGGTCCAGTCCCTGGATTGCGCCGGCGTCGTATTCCTTTGCCGCAGCGTGACTGATGACCACCTCCCTGCCGGCGCGGCGCGCGATCTCATGAGCGTTCCGGGTCAATACCGTGACGACGCCTCCGCCGACCGTGCCCAGGCCGAGCAACCCTGTTTTTATCGGTTTCATTGTCCTGTATCTCTCTGTATTTCTGTTATTCGTTGTCGCTTTCACTGACGCGCACCGTTACCACGTCCATGCCGTGATACTGCTGGTGGCGCACGGAGGATGCGAAGTGTTGCAATATACGGAGCGAGATTTCATGCCCGTCCCGCGCCTCGGCATGGTCTCCCAGCAACCTCATCTGGTCTTCCAGGTTCTCCTCACCGATAGCCGAGACAAACTCCACTTCCATCACCGGACCGTCATTGGTGACCGTTACCAGCAGACTCCTCAACTCGCCTGTGGCTGCTTCATCATGCCCCTCCGAGAGACACAACAAGGTCTCTTCGCCAATCAGGAACAGGCGCTCGATTGCAGCTTCGCCCCAGCCAAGGCGCAGCGCCTGCTGGCGCAGGAAATCTTCCAGCCTGGGCAGTACCCTGGGGTCGAGCGCAGTCAATTTACTATAACGGCGCGGGCCGGTCCGTTCCATGATTATCGTCAACAGGATAACGACCAGGCCGCCGACGGTCATGCCGTTACCCAGCAAGCTGCCCCATGTCTTACCCAGCATATCTGCAAAAACAGCCTGGTTGTGAAAACCCACCCCAAGCCAGAATGCCAGGCCGATCACCGCCGCCTTGCGGTAGTCGATGCCGTCCTGGACTACCATTTTCATACCCTGGACGAAAACCAGCGCCATTGACACGGCCAGGTAAGCCGCGATGACGGGTCCGGGGATGGCCAGCAGGACTGCCGTAAGCTTGGGCAGGAATGCCAGTATCAACAGGATTAACCCGATGCATACCCCCAGCCTGCGGGCAGCCACTCCGGTATGCCGGATAAAGGAATTGCCTGCCGGATCGCTCTTTATCGGTATTGTACCGGTGAGGCCGGCAAGGAGGTCGCCCAGGCCGTTCGCCGTCAGTCCTTCCTGCACCGCGCGGAAATCGACGGAATGGGGGCTGCGCCGGGATGCCCGTTGAACCGCGACCCCGGCATTGATGTCCCCCATGGTGTTGGCCAGGGAGACGAACAGGAATGCCGGCAACAGTATCCAGAAATCAGCGCCGAGATTCAGGCTGAAGCGCGGCCTCCCGGCCGCGGGAACGTCCACCCAGGGGGCATCCAGCACCAGGCCGCCCTGGTACATGCCGAAATACGCGGCGGCCGCACAGCCTGCAACCAGCGCGATAACCGGCGCCCAGAGACCCAGCACGCCTCTTGCGCCGAATACCAGCGCCACCAGCACAAGCAGGGTGACTGCCGCGATACCCGGCGCAGCCATGGGAGGTGCGTCTGCGGGCGCGTGGGTCAGCATGTCGAAAGCGACGGGCATGACGGCAAACGCGATCAGCATCAGCACCATGCCGGATACCGTCGGCGTAATCACGCGGCGCAACCATGACAGCTTCGATGACAGCAGCAACTGGAACAGCGCCGACACGATGACCAGGTTCATCATGAGCGCAACCCCTCCTGCGGACAGCGCCATGATGCAGACCGCGATGGAGGTGGCTGCGCTGGTGGAAATGAGCACGTGGCCGGCCCCGATGAATCCCGTTCGAAAGGATTGTATTACCGTTATGAGCCCACAAACCAGTAACGCGGCGAAGATCGACCAGGACAGGTACTGCGCGTCCAGGCCGGCTGCCCGGATTATAATGACCGGCACCAGCACCACCGTCGGAAAGACCAGCAGGGCCGCCTGGATTCCCAGGCCGAGGTTGAGAGGAAATGGAGATCGCTCGTCGGGTTCGTAGCGTATTTCTGCCGGGCTGGATGTATCGTGTATGTGCATTGTTCTCACTCCGCAATGATTGCCTGTTGCCACAGCGCCTGTAGTGATGCCGGAAACAGGTCATAAAACCGTTCCGGGCCGTAACCGGATATTTTACATGTATACAGGACGGACGGGGCGGATTTACAACCTGTCCCCTGAAACATCCCCGGGTTTCACGTATACTTGGGCCATGTCGAGAGTCGCAACAATCCAGATGGTTTCCACGGATAACCTGGACGCCAACCTGGCGCAGGCTGCCGACCTGGTCCGGGAAGCGGCTGACCGGGGCGCCGGGTTTGCCCTGTTGCCGGAATATTTTCCCATTATCAGTGACGATGAAACGGCAAAAATCGGCATCGGGGAAGCGCCGGGGAAAGGCCCCATCCAGGAATTCCTTGCCGCCCAGGCCAGGGATAACCGGCTCTGGCTGATGGCGGGCACTTTTTCTTTGCAAAGCGGTGAAGCAGACCGTGTGTACAATACCTGCCTGCTGTATAACCCGGACGGTGTCCGCACCCATCGCTACGACAAGATGCACCTGTTCGACGTACAGGTGGGGGACGAGGAAAAAGAGGTTTACAATGAATCCGACACCATCGTCCCGGGCCGCGACACGGTGGTGGCGGAAACGCCGCTGGGCAGGATCGGCATGACCGTATGTTACGACCTGCGGTTTCCCGAACTGTATCGCGCACTGTCCAGGCAGCAGGCGGAGATCATTACAGTGCCGTCCGCATTTACCTATGCCACCGGGAAACGCCACTGGGAGCTGTTTTTACGGGCCAGGGCGGTGGAAAACCTCTGTTATGTCATTGCATCCAACCAGGGCGGCCAGAATACGGAGACCCGGCGCACCTGGGGTCACAGCATGATCATCGATCCATGGGGTGACATCCTGTGCAGCCTGGAGGAAGGGCCGGGCGTTGCCTGCGCCGACATCGACCTCTCCAGGGTGCAGGAACTCAGACAGTCGTTTCCGGCGCTGGAGCACAGGGTAT
The DNA here is from genome assembly GCA_965220815.1 of Gammaproteobacteria bacterium. GTDB lineage: Bacteria > Pseudomonadota > Gammaproteobacteria > Eutrophobiales > Eutrophobiaceae > JAAXHV01. The sequence continues at coordinate 2,256,573 of OZ244846.1, read as the reverse complement.
TATGAGCCAACAACTTGAAAAAGCCTCCCGGCAACTGCTCAACCCGACCGGAATTGAGCGCCGGGATATCGAAAAAACCCTGGATCAGATGATCGTCAATGACATCGATTACGCCGACCTGTATTTTGAATATTCCCAGGCCGAGTCGTGGGTGCTGGAAGAGGGCATCATCCGGGAAGGCGCCCACAGCATAGACCAGGGGGTGGGAGTCAGGGCCGTCAGCGGCGACAAGAGCGGCTTTGCCTATTCGGATGAGATTATCCTGCCGGCACTGACCGATGCGGCGAAGGCAGCGCGGGCAATCGCCCGCAGCGGCGGCACACACACGTTGCAGGCCTGGCAAAACCGCAATATCGCTCCGCTATATACCGGCAACAACCCGCTCGACTCGATATCCTCAGGCGACAAGATCGCCTTGCTGCAACGGATCGATGCGGAAACCCGCAGCAGGGACTCCAGGGTAAAACAGGTTATCGCCGGCCTGAGCGCCGCTTATTCCGCAGTGCTGGTCGCCGGCAGCGACGGCGTATATTGCGGAGATATCAGGCCGCTGGTCAGGCTCAACGTCAACGTCATCGTCGAGCATAACGGCAGGCTGGAAAAAGGCGGCGCCGGTGGCGGCGGACGCTTCGGTTATGAATACTTCCTTAAGGACGAAATCGTCTCCGGCTACATCGACGATGCCGTGACCCAGGCGCTCAACAACCTGGAGGCAGTGCCGGCGCCGGCGGGCGCCATGACGGTGGTGCTGGGACCGGGCTGGCCGGGTATCCTGTTGCACGAGGCCATAGGGCATGGACTGGAAGGCGATTTCAATCGCAAGGGCACATCCGCTTTCAGTAACCGGATAGGCCAGCGGGTCGCCGCCGAGAGCGTTACCGTGGTCGATGACGGAACCATCGAGAACCGGCGCGGCTCACTGACCGTCGACGATGAGGGCACGCCCACGGAATCCACCACCCTGATTGAGAGGGGCATCCTCAAAGCCTACATGCAGGACAAGCTGAATGCCGGGTTGATGGGCATGAAGCCCACCGGTAACGGGCGGCGGGAATCATACGCCCACCTGCCCATGCCGAGAATGACCAATACCTACATGCTGGGAGGAGAGCATGACCCTGAAGAAATAATCGGGTCGGTACAGAAAGGGGTGTATGCCTCCCAGTTCGGCGGCGGGCAGGTGGATATCACCAACGGCAAGTTCGTATTCAGCGCCAGCCAGGCCCGGCTCATCGAAAACGGCAAGCTGACCGCTCCCGTCAAGGGCGCGACGCTGATCGGCAACGGGCCGGACGTATTGACCCGCGTGTCCATGGCCGGGAACGACATGCAACTCGATAGCGGCATCGGCGTATGCGGAAAAGACGGCCAGTCGGTCCCCGTCGGGGTGGGACAGCCGACAATCAGGATTGACGAATTGACCGTAGGTGGAACGTTTACATGAGTTTCTTGCAGGGGACGGACCCCATTATCCCCACAGTGGCATGAGTGACCTGTTCAAAATCCGGGGCTTTTTTCCCTATGTCTGTATGCTGTTCCTGAACGCCTTCGTGGACCTGGGGCACAAGATCACCATACAGAATACCGTTTTCAAGACCTACGAGGGCGATGCCCTGATTATTCTGACGGCCATCGTCAACGCCCTGATCCTGCTGCCGTTCATCCTGCTGTTCACCCCCGCCGGTTTCCTGGCGGACAAGTTCCCGAAAAACAGGGTGATGCGCACCACCGCCTGGGGCGCCGTCGTCCTCACCAGCCTGATTACCCTGTTCTACCACCTGGGATGGTTCTGGGCCGCGTTTGCCATGACGTTCCTGCTGGCGGTGCAAAGCGCGTTTTACTCACCTGCGAAGTACGGCTACATCAGGGAAATTGCCGGCAAGGAACGGCTGGCGCGCGCCAACGGCGTGGTGCAGGCAACCACAACCACCGCCATCCTCACCGGCACCTTCGCATTTTCAATCTCGTTCGAGATGTTCCTGGCCGACGTGGTTTTTTCCACCAAGGAGGAGGTGATGCTCGCCATCAAGGCTACCGGCTGGTTCCTGATCGCCGGCGCGCTGGTGGAGCTGATGCTGTCCTGCCGCCTGCCCACCGTGCATGAACCGGACAAGAACCTGCGCTTTGACTGGGTCAAATACCGCACCGGCCGTTACCTTGCCGAAAACCTGAACGCGGTCAGGTCCCGCGAGGTGATATTGCTGTCCATCATCGGGCTGGCAATTATGTGGTCTATCGGCCAGGTGCTGCTGGCGGCGTATCCTTCTTTTGCCAAAGACAACCTGGGTGTAACCGACGTCAGGATTATCCAGGGCACGCTGGCCTGCGCCGGTATCGGCATCATGCTGGGCTCCCTTATCGCCGGCAGGATCTCGAAAAACTATATCGAGATCGGCCTGATACCGATCGGCGCGGTAGGGGTGGCTGTGTGCCTGTTCATCCTGCCGGGGCTCAACAGCGTACCGGCCCACGCCATCAATATCCTGCTGCTGGGCATGCTCAGCGGCCTGTTCATCATCCCGCTCAACGCCTTGATCCAGTTCCACGCGGGCGAACGCATCCTGGGCAGGGTACTCGCGGGCAACAGCCTCATCCAGAACGTGGTAATGCTGAGCTTCCTGGTGCTGACCGTGCTGTTTTCCATGAGGGGTATCAGCAATCTGCTGTTTCCGCTGTTGACGGTTGTTGCCCTGGGCGGAGCGGTATACACGGTGTATAAACTGCCGCAGTCCCTGGTGCGGCTGCTCATGACCATGATGCTTGGCGAGACGTATCACCTGACAGTGGAAGGCTTCAAGAATTTTCCCGACACGGGTGGGGTGTTGATGAGGGGGAGACGTCTGCGCAGGACTCTCTGGCCTTTTGTGCAGATGGCGGCCCCGCGCCAGATCCGCTTCGTAGTGGACGAAAAAGCGTATACAGGATGGCACAAAAAATTACTTTTCAACCTCTTCCGGGCAGTGCCCGGGGCGCCGGACCTGGCGACTCGCCAAACTATTATCGAGTTGCTGGAAGCCGGTGAGGTAGTCTGCCCCTGGTTCGTGGAAACCCTGGAGAACGCCGGCGGACTGGCGGCCTTGCGTAATATCGACAACAAATCCGGCCGCTGGGCGGAATTGCCCTTTAGCTTCGGTATGAAAGACGGCAGGAAACCATCCGTAGATTACATCGTTATTACTTTTGAAAAACCTGTAAGTTAGGACCCCGAAATCCGGGACGGATTTCAAATCCGTCACCTGAAAGTAATTCAATCCGGGTTCTGCGCGCGCTGCCTGAGTGCATGGTCCATCAGCACCAGCGCCAGCATCGCTTCAGCGATGGGCGTGGCGCGGATGCCGACACAGGGATCGTGGCGTCCGGTGGTGGCGATCTCCGTTTCATCGCCGTGGATGTCCACGGTCTTTCCGGGGATGCGGATACTTGACGTCGGTTTGAGCGCGATACTCGCCAGGATATCCTGGCCGCTGGAGATGCCGCCCAGGGTGCCGCCTGCGTGGTTGGACAGGAAGCCCTTCGCGCTGATCTCGTCCCTGTGTTGTGTGCCGCGCTGCTCGACCACACGGAAGCCGTCGCCGATTTCCACGCCCTTCACGGCATTGATACTCATCAGCGCCCTGGCGATGTCGGCATCGAGACGGTCGAAGATCGGCTCTCCCAGGCCCACCGGGACATCGGTGGCGACCAGGTTCACCCGCGCGCCGATGGAATCGCCCGAATTCCGCAAATCATCCATCAGCTTTTCCAGGGTTTCGACCTTGCCGGCATCCGGGCAGAAAAACGGGTTGTTATCCACCTCGTTCCAATCCTTCAACTCCAGGCTGACCGGCCCCAGTTGCGCCAGGTAGCCGCGTATGAGGCAGCCGAACTGCTCATGCAGGTATTTCTTGGCAATCGCGCCGGCTGCCACCCGCATACAGGTCTCCCGGGCGGAGGCGCGGCCGCCGCCCCGGTAATCCCGCACACCGTATTTTTTCCAGTAGGTGTAATCGGCGTGACCGGGACGGAACTTATCCTTGATCGCTGAATAATCTTTGGAGCGCTGGTCTTCGTTCTCAATCAGCAGTCCGATCGGCGTTCCCGTCGTCCTGCCTTCGAATACGCCGGACAGGATCTTCACCTTGTCGGACTCCCGGCGCTGGGTGACATGGCGGGACTTGCCGGGCTTGCGCCGGTCGAGATCATGCTGCAGGTCCGATTCACACAGTTCCATTCCCGGCGGGCAGCCGTCGACAATGCACAGGTAACCGTAGCCGTGGCTCTCGCCACAACTGGTTACCGTAAATAATTTTCCAATAGTATTACCTGACATTGGGGTTAACTCACGGTATCGACCAGCGCCGCGTCGATGATCCTGTGGTCCTGTGTCAGGAGCGTAACGCCGAGAACCCGGGCGGTCGCGACCAGGATCCGGTCTGCCGGATCTCTGTGGAACGAGGCAGGTAGCGCGGCCACTTCTGCCGCGATGGCAGGAGAGATGCCATAGCGTTGCACCAGTGGCGGCGCTGCTGCCTTGTCCAGCCACTCTCGTAATGGAATCAGCAGCTGGATACGCCCCAGACTATGCAACATGGCTACCTCCCAGAGTGAGATGTCGGATACCAGCAACGGGGATTTGCTATCGACTGCATTAACGAAATCCCGTTGCGCTGCCGAGAGTCGGGCACGGTCATTCAACCACCAGAGCAACACGTGTGTATCAAGAAGAACGCTCACTGACGAAGACTGTCCCAATGTTCTTCCGGAACAACCGGTTCCATGATATCACCCAGCACCGTGACAGTGCCCTCCAGTTCCAACTGCGGATATTCGGAACGGGCTCGACTCGCAGGCAATAATTCAGCAACCGGGCGACCGCGCTTCAAAATAACCACGCGTTCACCCGTCGTTTGCACGCGGTCGAGAATTGCCAGACACTGGGCCTTGAAGTCAGATGCATTGATTGTTTCCATGTGACTAGTATATCTGACCAGTCACTTGAAAGTCAATAGCGTATCCACCATTTCCTTAATGTAGGCCTGGATGCCAGACCGGCGGCAGACAAGGCCAGCGTTACCCGTTTGCTCGTACTGACACGGTTCGTGGCTGTTTTCAGTAATAGTGAATCCTTTTTTAATGTAGCTCTTTGAAGTAATGCTCTTTTCCTTTTTCAACTCAAAGGTTAAAAAAAATCACGGCATTCCCGCCGGACAACCTGGATTTTGTCGCTGAACTGAACGAGTTCGAGTTTTTGATCAAGGAGCCGATTTCCTGCTCACCCAGTGGAAATGGATAATCTGAACCGAGCATAACGCGCTCTTCCCCCATGACGCTTACCAGCAGGGTCAGGGCGTTCTCATCAAAAACCGCCGAATCCGTGTAAAACCGGTCGGTGTAATGGGACGGCGGATGCGGGCAGTCCTCCCGGATGATGTCGCGGTTGTGCCAGGCGTTGTCCACGCGACCGAGCAGGAAGGCGAAGCTGCCGCCGCCGTGGGCGAAGCAGATGCGCAAGCTGTCCGGCAGGCGTTCAAACGCGCCCGACAGGATCAGTGAGAGGATGGATAACTGCGTCTCCGCCGGCATCGCCACCAGCCATTGCAGCATGTATTTCGGCATACGATCCGGCGCCATCATGTCCCAGGGATGCACCAGTACCGGGGCCTGTTCTGCGGCGCAGTGCTGCAGGAAGGTAATCAGTCCCTCATCGTCCAGGTTCCGCGGCCCGACGTGGTTGCCGATCTGCACCCCCAGGTGTCCTGCCTGCACAGCCCGGCTGACCTCCGCGCAGGATGCGTCGATATCCTGCAGCGGTACCTGGCACAGCGCTTTCAGCCGGTCCGGAGCGCGCCGGCACAATTCCAGGGCCGCATCGTTGAACAACATGGCGCATTCCAAAGCCTGTTCTGCCGGTTTCTCGTATGCGAACAGCAGCGGAGTAGCGCACATGATCTGGATATCGATGCCGTCACGGTCCATCTCCTCCAGCCTGAGCGCCGGGTTCCAGCAGGCCTCGTAAACCGGACGGTAGTCCCTGTTCCCCAGGGTGATCATCCCCTTGCCGGGTTCAGTATGGCGGAATCCCGGCCACTCCCCGCCGAAGCGTGCGGATAAATCAGGGATATTGTCAGGGTAGAAATGACTGTGGATATCGATGACCGGATTCATACCACGACCCAGTCTTCGGGAGGATACCTGCCGGGGTGCAATGCCCCGCAGGCCGGGCAGGTTCGTAGGGTCTCATCGTTGAAGAACTGCTCGAACAGCGGCGGCAGGTCCCGGACGATGGACGCCAGCAACACCTCGGCCCGGTGGACAAGGCTGCCGCATTCGAAGCAATACCACTCGAAGCCGTCTTTTTCACCATCGGGTCGTTTGGGTTCCACCACCAGGCCGATGCTGCCCTCCACCGGGCGCTGTGGTGAGTGCCTCACGTGCGCGGGCAGGAAAAAGATATCACCCTCGCGGATCGGCACGTCGTAAAACTCACCCTTGTCGAATACTTTCAACACCATATCGCCGCGCAACTGGTAGAAAAACTCCTCGGCCGGGTCATCATGGAAGTCGGTGCGCCGGTTCGGCCCACCTACGACAGTCACCATCAGGTCGGTATCTTCCCAGATTTGTTTATTCCCCACCGGCGGTTTAAGCAGGTGTGAATGTTCTTCCAGCCATGCTTGAAAGTTAAAGGCGTTAAGCTTTGCCATGGGTGCTTCCCGTGTCCGGATGCAGGGACTGGTTACCCGGTCTTTTTTAATTCCGTTCCGGGAAGTTCAGACAGGGTTTTTGTGCGGAAATGCTTGGATGTTTTTTCCAGGTATTCACGTAGGACCTGGTTTATGAGTGTCTGATATCCCTGACCTGATGCATCACCCTTTTCTCTTATGGCATCAAGTATTTCGTTGTCGATATGAATAGTGATACTGGACTTTCCGGGAGCATTCAGTACCGCGCCACGTTTGCTTTTACTGAAATCGTATTCTTTCTTCATACGCATTACGCTCAAGTTTCGTAGCACGACGTGCAGAGATAAGCCGTACTTGGCCGGGTCCCATTCAACGTCCATTGTGATAGTGTATGCGCTCTATACAGGTAATGCAAAGTTTTCATGTTTACTACCCCCCGACAACTTATTGACTGGACCGAGCAACAGTTTATCCGGTCGGACCTGTTTTTCGGCCACGGCGCCGATAACGCCCTGGATGAGGCCGCATACCTGGTGTTAGGTGCGCTGGACTTGCCGTTTGACCTTAACCAGGAACAATTGAACGGAGAATTAAGCACAACTGACCAGGAGCGTATCAGGGCACTGGTGGACGAAAGGATCAGCTCCAGGAAGCCCACGGCCTACCTGCTCAACAAGGCCTGGTTTGCCGGCCTGCCGTTCTACGTGGACGAGCGCGTCCTAGTCCCCCGCTCACCCATTGCCGAACTGGTCCGTGACAGGTTCTCACCCTGGATTAAGGCCCCGGATGTAACGCGCATCCTGGACCTGGGCGCCGGCAGCGGTTGTATTGCCGTCGCCTGTGCCCTGGCCTTTCCCACCGCGATTGTCGATGCAACGGACATCAGTCCGGATGCGCTCGAAGTGGCGCGCATCAATTGTGAAAGACACGGCCTGGGACAGCGGGTAAACCTGGTCGAATCAGACCTGTTCAGCGCATTGGGAGGCAGCAGGTATGATATAATTGTCTGCAATCCGCCGTATGTAACCGATGGGGAAATGGCGGCATTGCCGGCTGAATACCGGCATGAACCGTCCCTTGCCCTGGCGGCGGGCGCCACCGGCCTGGACGTGGTAGATAATATATTGCTCAATGCCCACGAGCATCTAACGCCCCACGGTATCCTGGTAGTGGAAGTCGGTAACGGCCGCGCTGCGCTTGAGACGAAATATCCCCGTACTCCTTTCATCTGGCTTGACTTTGAGCATGGGGGGGAAGGTGTTTTTGTTATAACGAGCGAGGTTGATTTATCCGCAGATGACGCAGATTAGCGCAGATATTTTTTCAGATTTTATTAACGACATTTATGATAAATAATAACTATTATTTTATCTGCGTTAATCTGCGTCATCTGCGGATAAATCATTAAAGACATGAAAAACATTCCGCCCTTGACCCCCGTTGCCGGCAACGGTCTGCTGGACCGGCGCCTGTTCCTGCAGGGCGGCGTCGCGCTGGGGACCGCCCAACTGGTGGCGGGTAACGTTCAGGCTGCAGCGGCCAGACCCGAGTCGATGAGCGTACCGGGTGAGCCGTTTACGCCTTATGGACAACCGGCGCAATTTGAAGAGGATGTAGTCCGTTATCCGGCGCCGAACCGGGTATTGCGCAACAACGGCGCCTCCTGGACGCCGCTGCATCGGCTGGAAGGCATGATCACCCCGAACGGCCTGCATTACGAACGGCACCATAACGGGGTGCCGCAAATCAATCCTGATGAACACCGTCTGCTGGTGCACGGCCTGGTGCGCCAACCGGCATTTTTCAGCATCGACAACCTGTTGCGTTACCCGATGCGTTCACAGATCTGTTTTGTCGAGTGCGGCGGCAACAGCAACGCGGGCTGGAATAAAACCCCCTCCCGTGCGGAGGCCGGCTATTTTCACGGCCTGGTTTCATGCAGTGAGTGGACCGGCGTGCCGCTGGCGACCGTACTGGCAGAGGCAGGTATCGAAGAATCAGCCAAATGGTTGATTGCGGACGGCGCGGACGCCTTTGCCATGAATATCAGCGTACCTATCGAAAAAGCCATGGACGATGCAATCCTGGCCCTGTACCAGAACGGCGAGCGCCTGAGACCGGAGAACGGCTACCCGTTGCGCCTGATCCTGCCGGGCTGGGAGGGCGTATTGAACGTGAAATGGTTGCGGGCGTTGAAGGCCGTGGAGAAACCCATCATGGCAAGGAACGAAACGGCGCGGTACACCGAACTGTTGCCCTCCGGCAAGGCGCGTATGTTCACGTTCACCATGGAGGCAAAATCACTGATCACTTCTCCGTCAGGCGGCATGGTATTGAAACAGGGGCCGGGACTGTACCAGGTCACCGGCCTGGCCTGGAGCGGCCGGGGACGGATAAAACAGGTGGACGTCTCCGCTGACGGCGGCAAGACCTGGGCGCCGGCGGAATTGCAGGACCCGGTGCTGCCCAAGGCGTTTACCCGTTTCCGCATACCCTGGCAATGGGACGGGTCGCCGGCCATATTGCAAAGCAGGGCCGTTGACGAGACGGGATATGTGCAACCGGAACGGGAACAACTTCTTGCCGAACGGGGCAGGCAGGGTTTTTACCATTACAACGCCATCGTCACCTGGAGCGTGGATGAATACGGTGACGTGACCCATGTTTATGATGCCGAACAGAAGCAGTCTGGTACTGACGTCAGTATTGATGCTGACTGGGATTAGTCCCGGCGCCGGTGAGCCAACTCCCGGCCCGGACCTGGGCGAGCCGGCGGACAGCCGCGCCGTCAGCAGCCAGGACTGGGGCATCATGCCGAACGGCGCCGGCCTCCCCGAAGGCAGCGGCACGGCAGAGCAGGGCAGAGCTATCTATGACAGGTTGTGCCTGTCCTGCCACGGCCCCGGCGGCCTCGGTGACAGCGGCGACCAGCTTGCCGGCGCGCAAATGCAGCTTACCGACGAATGGCCGGAAAAAACCATCGGCACCTTCTGGCCCTACGCCCCCACCCTGTTTGATTTCATCCGCCGCTCCAAGCCCATGATGCAACCGGGCAACCTGACCGACTCCGAAGTGTATGCGATCACTGCCTACCTGCTTTACCTGAATGAGATCATCCCGGAAGACCAGGAGATGAACGCTGCCTCTCTTGCTGATGTGAGGATGCCCAACCGCGACGGTTTTATCCAGATTTTAGATTAATCCGAAGTAACTGCTCCAAACAACGGACAAGCTATATGGTTTTTTGATTTTCCGTTATAATGAGACTTCAAGTTCATTGAAGCCGTGCTCACTAACTGAACAGCCATTATTCATGTCCGTTGTAAAAGAAAGAATGACTGAACTAATCCAGGCTCAGCCGGAGGACTCATCTTACGATGAAATACTCAGAGAGCTTGCATTTGAACAAATGATCGCGAGGGGACTGGAGGATTCTCGGGAAGGCAGAACAATCTCAGATGAGGAGATGAAGCGCAGGATAAGCGCATGGCAGAAATAAGATGGACAGAAGAGGCGGCGGCATGGTTGTCGGATATTTATGAATACATATCGGAAGATAATCCTGTTGCAGCCCAAAAGGTAGTTGAAGGAATATATGAGAAAGCACAAGTACTTAAGGTCTTTCCGAAGATAGGATATCAATACAAAGACGAAGTCGATGGCGAGATACGCATTCTGCTTTATGGACATTACAGAATAGCTTATCTGGTAAAACCTGATCTGGTTGAGATTCTTGGCGTATTTCACGGCGCTTTGGATATTCAGCGATATATCCAGCAGTAATACATCAATTCATAGTGCACAAATGGGGTCAGGTCGCACAATGCACATATAGTATCGGGTCAGACTACCCAGTCTAACGCACCCTCCTGATAATGAAGATAAAGTATCTCATGCAACTCACAGACGAATGGCAGGAGAAAACCATCGGCACTTTCTGGCCCTACGCCGACACCCTCGCCGACGTCAAAATGCCCAACCGCGACGGATTTATCCAGATTTTGGAGTAATCCGAAGTAACGGTTCACTTCGTTCCGGCGAAGCATATTCCTGGATGTTGAAGTCCAGGGAGAAGAAGCCATTGAGCCGCCCACTTGCCCTTCGTGACTGTCGTCTGCAATTTAAGATGGAAGTACGAGCAGTTAGTCTTTATTAAATGGCATGATATGGCATAATCAATAGTACAATATTGATGAAATGACACATTAATGTCATATTATTTTATGAAAAAATAGCGTTATTATTTACCCAGTGTCGAGTAAAAAGGCTGAAAAGCTTTATATCAACAATTGAGGTAAGTTTATGAACATCAACCCAGAATGTCTGAAAGCATTGCGGGGCCAGAAAGGGTGGTCTCGACAGAAACTTGCCGATAACTCGAAAGTTTCAGCAAGGCAAATTGCGCGTATCGAGGACTCAAAGACAAGTGTAACTGTACGCGAAAATACGGTTATCCGGCTGGCCGGTGCATTGAAAGTTGACAGGGAAATACTTGTTGGTAACAAACCTCTTGATCCTGTCCAGCCAGTCCCTCAAACGAATGCTGATATCCAACTCGGTACCAGGACCAGTCCTCAAGTGCGGCTCGCATACGATTTGGTGAAGCATCGCTACGGTGCGAGCCAAAGGGATATCATTAATCTGGCGCCTCTCCTTTTCGTGTTGCTGGCCGAGGGCAGTCTCGCCTGGCGTCGTCAGTACGTTGACGAGGTAGAGGAGGCTATGGACCGTTTAAGTGCGTTTGGCAAAAAATGGAGTCATCTTTACTTTACGTATTATCAGGGAAACATTGAGTGTGGTTTCTGGGCTGAAAAAGAATCCATTGAGGCCGCTGACCTCCGAGGTGATACGTTGAGAAACAGGGACGACGCTAACCTGGATTTTGCTGATGAAGCCTTGTACGAGGTCACGCCGTTCGCGGATTACTTATGTAAATTTTCGAAAGATCTTGGAATCTCCGGCATTGTCGATTTCGGCTCTGGTGTTGCCGATGATCCCTGGGGAACTGAACCCTACCAGATTTGCCGAAACGAGCTAAACGAAATCTCCGGCGATTCCAAGTATGCCCGATGGGCCTTGGAGCATGGCGATGTACGCCTATCTGACATTCCCAGGGAACTCATGGCAAAACAGGCCAGGGACAGGCGGATCGATTGGCTTGAAAATAAGCTGAGTGACAAGACCCGCGAGATTATGGAAGAACGCGAGCGTTTTGAGAACCTCCTTGAGAAATTTATTAAAGGAGATGAGTCATGAAACGAGCGATGAAAATCACCGATCATGCCTTATTGCGATATATGGAACGGGCCGAAGGAATCGATACTGAAAGATTCCGCCAATATCTTGAAGATGTCTTGAATACACCAAGATTGCGGCAGGTAGTTGACATTGCTGGTAATACCAATTTTAAGATTAAGAAAGGTGGAATCACCTTCTGTATCCGTGGCGGACATGTAATCACCTGCTTTCCCGAGTAGCAACCCAACGATGGAGCAAATTCCTGTGGACAGATACTTCTACGCAGACCTGAAAAAAATCGCAAATGAAATGAATTCATGGATTGACGTTCAAGACCGAGCGACTAAAAGAGGGAGAGAAACCCAAAACACCAATAAAAAAAGAACGCGTATCAAGGGCTCTGAGTTGGTATCAGCGAAGCGAAGATAGCGACATAGACGACGAACAATTCTGGGGAAAAGTTTCTTATCCACCGCAAGTCACACCCGATGAAAAATACCTTGATGTTGATGAGTTGAATGACTAGCTAAAACAGATGGCATGACTCCAAGGCTTTGATATGACATGTAAAAATATTCAATTGAAGATAGATTTGAATTAGGGTCTTAGCTTATTTCATCTCCAGGAATATGCTGTTCAACCGGTGCACAAAACCGGCAGGATCCTCCAGTTGCCCGCCTTCGCTTAACAGGGCCTGTTCGAACAGGATGTTGGCCCAGTCCCCGAAACGGTTTTCATCCTCCTCGTGCTGCAGTTTCCCGACGATGGGATGGTCCGGGTTGATTTCCAGGATGGGTTTCTCCACCGGGACCTGCTGACCCGAGGCCTTCAGGATCTGCTCCATGTGGCGGCCCATCCCGAATTCATCGGCCACCAGGCAGGCCGGGGACTCGGTCAGGCGCCGGGTGATGCGCACTTCCTTTACCCGTTCATCCAGCACATCCCCGATGCGCCTGGTAAACTCCTTGAGTTTCTCATCACCGGTTTCCTCTTCCGCATCCCCGCTTTTCTCATCGGCCAGGTCGCCCAGGTCCAGTTCGCCCTTGTTCACCGAGGTCAGCGGCTTCTCCTGGTATTCGGTAAGGTGGGAAACCAGCCACTCGTCGATCGGGTCGGTCAGCAGCAGCACTTCGATGTCTTTTTTACGGAAAATCTCAAGATGGGGGCTGTTTTTCGCGGTGGCATAATTTTCCGCAGTCACGTAATAGACAGCCTTCTGGCCTTCTTTCATCCTGGCAATATAATCATCCAGGGAAACGGTTTCTTCTCCCGTGTCTTCAAGAGTGGACTTGAAACGGAACAGTTTTGCCAGGTCCTCGCGTTTGTCCGGCGCATCGATGACTCCCTCCTTCATGACCCGGCCGAAAGTCTGCCAGAATTGACTGTACTTGTCCGGTTCCTTGTCCGCCATTTTTTTCAGCAGGTCGAGAATCTTCTTCGTGCAGGCGGAACGGATGGTTTCGATAACCTTGTTCTGTTGCAGTATCTCCCTGGAGATATTCAGCGGCAGGTCATCGGAATCCACCACCCCTTTTACGAAACGCAGGTACGGGGGCAGTAGCTGTTTTGCGTCGTCCATGATGAATACCCGCTTTACGTACAGTTTGACGCCGTGGCGCTGCTCCCGATCCCACAGGTCGAAGGGCGCGCGGGCCGGAATGTACAACAGGCTGGTGTATTCCAGTTTGCCTTCCACCTTGTTGTGCACGTGGGAGAGCGGATCTTCAAAATCATGGGAAACGGTCTTGTAGAACTCGTTGTACTCCTCGTCCTTTATGTCCTTTTTGTTGCGCGTCCATAGCGCTTTTGCCGTGTTGACCGTATCCTCGCCTGTTTCATCCTTGCCTTCCCTGGGCATGACAATGGGCAGGGAAATGTGATCCGAATACTTGCCGATGATGCTGCGCAGCCGGTAACCATCCAGGAAGTCTTTTGCTTCCTTGCGCAGGTACAGAACCACCTTGGTGCCGCGCTTCGGGCGGTCCACGGTCTCCACGGTGTACTCACTCTTGCCGTCGGAAACCCAGTGTACGCCCTCCTCCCGCGGCAGGCCGGCGCGGCGGGTATAGACCTCCACCTTTTCGGCCACGATGAACGAGGAATAAAACCCCACGCCGAACTGGCCTATCAGTTGTGAATCCCTGGTCTGGTCGCCTGTCAGGGACTCGAAAAACTGCCTGGAGCCGGACTTGGCGATGGTGCCCAGATTATCGACCACCTCCTGCCTGGACATGCCGATGCCGTTATCCAGCACGGTGATGGTTTTTTGCGTCTTGTTGTATTCCACCCTGATATTCAACTCCGGGTCGTCCTCGAACAGGCTGTCGTCCTGCAAGCCCTCGAAGCGCAGCCTGTCGGCGGCATCCGAAGCATTCGAGATGAGTTCGCGCAGGAATATCTCCTGGTTGCTGTATAAGGAGTGGATCATCAGGTCCAGCAACTGCTGGACCTCGGTCTGAAAACCCAGTGATTCTTTTTTCGTATCTACAGTCATGGTATCCCCGTGATAAACAAAATCTACAAGTGCCTTATTTGGGGTTGAGGGTGCGAAATTTCAAGACTTTCCGGGGACGGACTTGAAGTCCGTCCCCTTTGTCAGCAGAATCACCCGATGGCAGCAGACAACTCCGCACATACCCCGGTCATGCAGCAATACCTTGGCTTCAAGGCGGAATATCCCGACATTCTGCTGTTCTTTCGCATGGGTGATTTCTACGAGTTGTTTTTCGAGGATGCGCGCAAGGCGGCGCGTCTGCTTGACATCACCCTCACCTCCAGGGGCAAATCCGGCAACCAGGTCATCCCCATGGCGGGCGTGCCCTACCACGCTGTCGATTCCTACCTGGCAAAGCTGATCCGTCAGGGTGAATCGGTCGCCATCTGCGAGCAGATCGGCGACCCGGCCCTGGCCAGGGGGCCGGTCGAGAGAAAGGTAACCAGGGTGGTCACACCGGGCACCGTTACCGATGAGTCGCTGCTGGAAGAGAAGACCGACAACCTGCTGGTCTGCATCCACATCCTGGGGGATGAGCATGGGATCGCCGCCCTGAACCTGGCGGACGGCCGCTTCACGCTCAGCCGGACGCAGGACCGCGGTTCACTCCTGGACGAACTGGCGCGCCTGCAACCCGCCGAACTGTTAATCTGCGAAGGCAGCGGACTGGAGCAGGACCCTGGCATTTCCTGCAGCAATGTAGCGCCGCGCAATCCGTGGCATTTCGATCCATCCAGGGCCGGGGACGCCATCAAGCGGCAGTACCAGGTAAAAGAACTGGAGGGCCTGGGTCTTACCGGGTTGACGGCAGCCACCGCGGCCGCGGGAGCGCTCCTGCAATATGTCAATGAAACCCAGAGCACGGCATTGCTGCACCTGCAGCCGATCAAGGTCGAACTCCGTTCGGACAGCCTCATTCTCGATGCCGTCACCCGCCGCAACCTGGAACTCGAAGAGGACCTCAGGGGCAGGAAAGCCAACAGCCTGCTGGCCGTGCTGGATACCACCGCGACGGCCATGGGCGGCCGGCTGCTGAAACGCTGGCTGAACCGGCCCTTGCGCGATCACCTGACGCTGCGGCTGCGCCATGACGCGGTGGACAACCTGGCAACCGGCAGGACCTGGCACGCCGTCCATGAATCATTGAAGCACATCAACGACCTGGAGCGTATCCTGGCGCGGGTTGCCCTGAAGTCCGCGCGTCCCAGGGACCTGACACAATTGCAAAAATCACTGCTGCGGCTGCCAGAACTGAAATCCACGCTGGCAGGCTTGAACAGCCCGCGCCTGGTGGAGTTGAACGGCCTGATCCAGGAATTCCCGGAGTTACGGAAGTATCTTGGAGAGGCCGTGCTGGAAGACCCGGCGGCAAGTATCCGGGACGGGGGGGTGATCGCGGACGGCTTCGACGCCGAACTGGACCGGTTGCGGCAATTGGACCGGGACGCGGGATCATTTCTTGCCGAACTGGAAGAACGCGAGCGGGAACAGACCGGCATCCCCACGCTGAAGGTGGGATTCAACCGGGTGCACGGTTATTATATTGAAGTGTCCCGGCTGCATAGCGAAGCCGTACCGGAGCGTTACCACAGGCGGCAGACCCTGAAGTCCACGGAGCGCTTTATCAACTCGGAGCTAAAGGACTTCGAAGACAAGGTGCTGAGCGCCAGGGAACGCGCCCTGGCCCGGGAAAAGGCGCTTTACGAGGACATACTGGAACGCATCTGCGCCGACCTGGCGCCCCTGCAGACGACCGCCGCAGCGTTGTGCGAGGCAGACGTACTGGCCTGTTTTGCCGAGCGGGCCGACGCGCTGGATTACTGCCGGCCCGAGTTCTCCGATACCCCCGGGCTGGATATCCGCGCCGGGCGTCACGCGGTAATCGAACGTTTGCAGGACAATCCCTTTATCGCCAATGACATCCACCTGGACGAATCCGTCAGTATGCTGCTGATTACCGGGCCAAACATGGGAGGCAAATCCACCTACATGCGCCAGGCTGCGCTCATCACGCTGCTGGCGCATATCGGCAGCTTCGTCCCGGCAGAGAGCGCCGTACTCGGCCCTGTCGACCGAATCTTCACCCGTATCGGCGCGGTCGATGATATCTCCTCGGGGAAATCCACCTTCATGGCGGAAATGGTGGAGACCGCCGCTATCCTGAACAATGCCACGGATATAAGCCTGGTCCTGATCGACGAGATCGGCCGCGGCACCAGCACTTACGACGGGCTGGCCCTGGCCTGGGCCTGCGCCGCTTACCTGGCAAACAACGTCCGGGCTTTTACCCTGTTCGCCACCCATTACTTCGAACTGACGGCCCTGCCGGAAATCATGGACACGGTGCAGAATGCGCACCTGGACGCGATGAAACACAACAACGAGATCATCTTCCTTTATACCGTCAAACCCGGCGCCACGAACAGGAGTTACGGGATCCAGGTGGCGCAACTGGCGGGCATTCCCCGCGCGGTGATAAACCAGGCGAACCTGCAGCTCGATATCATGGAAAAAAACACCGTTGAACTGCTTCCGGACCAGCCGCAACGGGACCTGTTTCAGCAACCCGATGAATTACGGGAATTATTGAAGGAGGCCGACCCGGACAGCATCACACCGAAACAGGCATTGGAATTGCTGTACCGGTTGATCGAACTGGCGCGGACTTGACATGGATGAACAGGATTTGACTGCTTTTGAATCAGAGTATGGTTATACGCTATAATCCGGAACACTGAATTGTGTAACTCAACCTAAAATAGGACGTTCATATGCCTTTTATCGTCACAGAAAGCTGCATCAAGTGTAAATATACGGATTGCGTTGAAGTCTGCCCGGTCGATTGCTTCCATGAAGGGCCGAATATGCTGGTTATCGACCCTGACGAGTGTATTGACTGTACCCTGTGTGAACCGGAATGCCCGGTTGAGGCCATCATGTCCGACGAGGACGTCGATGAGAGCATGCAGAACTTCATCGAGCTGAACGCCGAGTTGTCCAGGGAGTGGCCGGTCATCAATTCAATGAAAGATGCGCCCGCGGATGCGGACGACTGGAAAGAGGTAAAAGACAAGCTGAAATACCTGGAAAGGTAGCGCGTTTCAACCCGGCGCCTGCCTGTAGCCGGATTCCTCAGCCGCCGAACCAATGACTGTCCCGGTCCCCTTCCGGCATGGATAAACAGGATAATACATCACCCGTAGCCGACGCCCTGCGCGAGTTTCTGGAACTGGAGACGGCAGGCGGCATCCTGCTGATAGCCTGCGTCCTCATCGCCATGCTGACGGCCAATTCTCCGTTGTCAGGTATCTATGCTTCGCTTCTCGATTTGACGGTAGCGATCCAGGTCGGCACCCTGGTTATTAACAAGCCGCTCCTGCTCTGGGTCAATGACGGGCTGATGGCCGTGTTCTTTTTCCTGATAGGGCTGGAAATAAAACGCGAGATCATGGATGGAGAGCTGTCATCTTTTGACCAGATCATCCTGCCTGGAATGGGCGCGTTGGGAGGCATGATTGTGCCCGCCTCGATCTATATCTGGCTCAACATGGGAGATGCCGTGGCTTTGGACGGCTGGGCGATACCGGTCGCAACAGACATTGCTTTTGCGCTCGCCCTGCTGGGTTCATTCGGCGCCAGGGCGCCGACATCTCTCAAGGTTTTTCTGCTTACGCTGGCAATATTGGATGACCTGGCGGCCATCACCATCATCGCACTGTTCTATTCGGCGGCCCTCTCACCCGCGATGCTGCTTGTCGGCGGTATATTTCTCATCACCGCAGTCGCCATGAACCGCCTGGGAGTCACGCGTACTTCAACTTATGTATTGCTGGGCGTGGCGCTCTGGGTGGCCGTGTTGAAATCGGGCGTCCATGCAACCCTGGCAGGTGTACTTATCGCACTTTGCGTACCGATGCGAGATAAAGAAGGACACTGCCCCCTGCGCGAGCTGGAACACAACCTGCATGCCCCCGTCGCCTTTGTAATCCTTCCGGCTTTTGCTTTCGTCAACGCCGGGCTGTCCCTGGGCGGTGTGTCGCTGGATGCACTGGCGCATCCCGTCACGCTGGGCGTGACAACCGGTCTGGTACTGGGCAAACCACTGGGAATCCTGGTCTTCACGGGCCTCGTCGTGTCCCTGGGCCTGGCACGGCTGCCGGAAGACGTCAACTGGACCCAGCTTCTCGGCGTGGCCTGCGCCTGCGGCATCGGCTTCACCATGAGCCTGTTCATCGCCGGCCTGGCCTTTGAGCACGGCAGCGGCGCCTACTACAGTGGAGACCGTCTGGGCATTCTGCTGGGATCGTTACTGTCCGCGCTGGCGGCCTGGGTGTTACTTCATTTCAGCCTGCCGAAGGCCGCGGGTGATTCGCAACAGGCATGAAGTGAATTCAACCAGCTGACATTAAAATGCTTTTGCGTTCAACTGACCACTGTTGATTGGCTGATGAGAGATATTAAAACCTGATAAGATAACCGATAACAGTTAAATTTATAGCGGTAGAGGCTAATACAAGCCCAAACATCCATTTGATGAGCCGGTTTTCCAGTTGGATGAGATCAGATTTAGTCGCTAACTGATTTGACAGTTCATCATTCAGCGCTTTGGCAAACGCATTGGCTTTTTCTGCGTCAAACACCTTTTCTCTCTTCAAACGTTCAGCGAACTCGATTGAAATTGCAGACCTAATGTCACCTCCATTGAACCCTGTAAAAAGTATATCGCTGATTGTTTCCGGGAAAGTTTAGCTTGAATCAAATTTTCAAGCAAGCGACTGCGACATATTGTTAATTCAAGAATTATATGCGGTCAGAATTTGGCGCGGCTGACAAGATTCGAACTTGTGACCTCGACCTTCGCAGGGTCGCGCTCTGCTCCGCTGAGCTACAGCCGCAAATGGTCCGCCCTGGGAGAATCGAACTCCCCTCTTCCGGTTAAAAGCCGGATGCACGGCCACTATGCCAAGGACGGAGACTGGCCTGGTTTAAACTGGTGATCCGGACAGGATTCGAACCTGCAATTACCAGATTGAAAGTCTGGTGGCTTAACCATTCGCCCACCGGATCAAATGTTTCTGGCTGGCAAGGCTGGACTCGAACCAGCATCTTTCCGCTTAACAGGCGGACGCTTTACCATTAAGCTACATGCCATAAACCTGGTGGACCGGGATGGAATCGAACCACCGCCGCGCGAGTCTTCAACCCGCCGCTCTACCGGCTGAGCTACCGGTCCATTTGCAAAAAAAAACCCCGGTTGATTGGAACCAACCGGGGCTGTCGTCAGGGATGTCCTCCGGAAGGCTCGTTGTCACGCGCCTTCCAGCAGGATTGTGTCAGGAAGGCTTAACGCATCTGTTCGTTTTTATCCTCATTAAAACGGGAAGAAACCGTGCGTCTGACGGAATTATGCATGGCGCGGGCGCGCGTCGACGGGACGCCGGCCAGGGCCGGTTCCGAATAACTGTGACGTATCGTTATCAGGGCTGCGTTCATAGTGCGGCGGAGTATATATGCCGCGACGTGATTGTCAAGGGATTATTTTTCGTGTCTTGCAAGATCAGGCACAGATCGGCTTGAAGCGTGCCCCCGCATGTTGTAAGCAGGGGGGTCCGTTACTTGCCCGTCGTATCTGAATACTATGGACCAGTCTCATCATCCCTGAAAGTTGTCTTCTCCTTCCACTCACACAGATCATAGATCACACACTCCCCGCATTTCGGTTTGCGGGCGGTGCAGGTGTAGCGGCCGTGCAGGATGAGCCAGTGGTGGGCGTCTTTTTTGTATTCTTCGGGGACGAATTTCAGCAGGCGCTGTTCGACTTCCAGGACGTTTTTGCCGGGCGCCAGGCCGGTGCGGTTGGATACCCGGAAGATGTGGGTGTCCACGGCGATGGTGGGTTGGCCGAACGCGGTGTTGAGGATGACGTTGGCGGTTTTCCTGCCTACTCCAGGCAGTTGTTCCAGCGCTTCCCGGTCGGCGGGGACTTCCCCGGCATGGTCGCGCAGCAGGATGTGACAGGTTTTAATGATATTCCTGGCTTTTGTGTTGTACAACCCGATTGACCGGATGTATCGCTTCAGACCGCCTATGCCCAGTTCGATAAACTGCAGTGGCGTGTTGGCCGCTTTGAACAGTGTTTCCGTGGCCTTGTTGACGCTGACGTCCGTGGCCTGTGCGGAGAGCACCACGGACACCAGCAGTTCGAAGGGGCTGGAGTAGCGAAGTTCCGTCGTCGGCGCAGGGTTATGCTGCCGCAACAGGGAGAAGATCTGTGCGCGTTTGTTCCTGTTCAACGATCTGCCGACCCGCGGCCCGCCATGCGCGGGAAGTAATATGACAGGACAGCCAGCAGCAACCCGTAAATGATGAACGCGCCGGCGCTGGTGTCAAACAGGTGCAGTCCTCCCCTGAAAAGATATGCGGCCTCCAGGAAATCAAGCCATTCAACGCGCGCCAGCAGGTGGACATCCGTCAGGATGCCGCCCCTGGCCGCCAGTTCGCGCAACAGGCCGGTTACGGTGAGCAGTACGGCCCCGGTCAGGGCTGTTCCCGGGCCAGCCGGGACGTTTTCCCCGAAGGTATGCCGCAATGGCGAGCCTTCAAGATGAAGCAGGAGAGTGGTATTCATTGCCAGCAGGTAGAGGTACATCCCCAGTTGCTCCCTGAGCGCATAACAGCAGGCCTGCATCAGCACGTCGACGATCGAAACCCAGGCCGCAGAGACTAGCAATAAACAGATGACGCTGGTGCGCCCCGGAATAAAGCGCCGGGAAAAAGACACGGTAACGCCGGTCAGGCACAGCACGGCAAGATAAGCAAGGCCCATGGCCAGGCCGCCGACCAGGGTCGTGCACACCGCCAGCAAGGGCGTCAGCCCGACCAGGCCGAGCACGGCAGGGTCCAGGGATCGGGTCAAATCGGGATAAGCCAAGGGTTCTCCCGCTATTGCGCGCCTGAACCGGCGCTATCGAACTCAATCTCCAGACTCATCAGCCTTGTCCTGATCAGTTCCAACCGGTCCTCCGCAGCGTCTGTTTCCAGGATTTCCTGCCTGGCGCTGTTGTCGATGGGTAAAAATTCCGCCAGGCGGTAACTCAGCAGCGCCGGACTGACGGCTTCATGGTCTTCATGGGAGTACAGTGTTTCATAATTGTTGACGATATGCAGGTAAAGCTCCCTGAGGGGCCGGTAATCCTCCGGACTGTCCCCTGCCTCATCGGAGTCGGCCCAGTCGATGTCCCCCGTAAGCAAATTGTTGCTTCGGACTTCCGTTCGCAGCACCGATAAGCGTCTTTTCCCCTGTATGGTGATGGTCAGGAGACCGTTTTCCTGGCGTGAGAAATCAATGATTTCCGCATAGGTGCCGGTATTGAAGCAGGTGGCTGCGGGACCGGTTTCGGCCCCCTGTTTGATCAGGCAGACCCCGAATCCCGTGCCGGTCTTCATGCATTCGCTGACCATGTCCACATAGCGCGGTTCGAATATCCGTAGCGGCAGGCGCCCGTGGGGATACAATACCGTGTGCAAGGGGAACAAAGGGACGTTCTGCATCAGTCCGATAACCTCTCAACCAGGCGCCGGTAAATATTTTCAAACCCGCCATTACTCATGATCAGGATATGATCGCCTGTCTTCCCGATACGATGCAGCCGCTCAAGGATGTCCGCCACGGCGGGTAACAGGCATACCCTGTCGCCCAGACCGTTCAGACTCGCTCGCAGGTCCCAGTCAAGCCCCGGGGGTTCGAGCACGCAGACCAGATCCGCGCCCTCAAGGGCGCCGGCCAGGGTATGTTGATGTATTCCGGCTTTCATCGTATTCGAACGCAACTCCAGCACGGCGATGAGACGCTGCTCGCCGATACGGTCCCTCAGCGCCTGCAGCGCGCAGCCGATGGCCGTCGGGTGGTGCGCAAAATCATCATATACCGAAACGCCATTGACTGTCGCCAGCAATTGCAGCCGCCGTTTTACGCTGCCGAAACCGGAAAGGCTTGCACAGGCTTGCTCTATTCGCACTCCAGACCGGCGCGCGGCCAGCAGCGCCGCCAACGCATTGTCCGCATTATGCTTGCCGAACAGGGACCAGCCTACCCTGCCCGCTTCCCGCCCTTCGTTAATGACCTGGAATTCGGAATAGTCGCGGGTCAGCGGCACGGTATGCCAGGCAGAGGATGAATCCCCGAAACGGATCAGCGGCGACCAGCTTCCCATCTCGAACACCGCATCGATATGCGGACTGCCGGTCCCGGCTATGATCAGGCCGTTCCCCGGTACGGTCCGGACCAGGTGGTGAAACTGCCTCTGAATTTCCCCGATACCGGCGAATATGTCCGCGTGTTCATATTCCAGGTTGTTGATGAGCAATACATCGGGACGGTAGTGGACAAATTTGGAACGTTTATCGAAAAAAGCAGTGTCATATTCATCGGCTTCGACCACGAACAGGTCCGGACCGCCCAGGGAAGCCGAACGGCCGAAATTCTCCGGCACGCCGCCGATAAGAAATCCGGGGTCAAGCCCCGCGTCATGCAGGAGCCAGGCAAGCATGCTTGCAGTAGTGGTTTTGCCGTGGGTGCCGGAAACCGCGAAGACCATGCGTCCCGGCAATACATTCTCCGCCAGCCATTGCGGACCGGATATGTAGGGTATCTTCTCCGAAAGTACGTGCTCCACACTCGGGTTGCCGCGGGACAGGGCATTGCCGATGATGACCAGATCAGGTCTGGGGTCGAGTCGGTCGGGTTCATAGCCTTGCCCGACCTCTATGCCCGCCTTCGCCAGTTCGTCACTCATGGGGGGGTAGACGTTTTGATCACTTCCGGTAACCCGGTGTCCGAGTTGTTGCGCCAGACGGGCGATGCCGCCCATGAAGGTGCCGCAGACCCCGAGTATGTGCAGATTCATAATGTCCCGGCGATTGTGATAGCATCCCTATACATGACAACATTTTATCCGAAAACCGGTGGCATTGTTTTCCATAGATTATTTCTATCAAGATTATAAAATAATAAAATTATATTTATCCTGCCCATTGCGCTATGCTGTTTTTTAATACCAACACCGGTAAATACGGAGGACGACATGCAGATAGATATTGGTATTTCCGAAGATCAGCGGCAACAGATAGCTGAGGGCCTGTCAAGGCTGCTTGCCGACAGCTATACGCTGTATCTCAAGACGCATAATTTCCATTGGAACGTAACAGGGCCGATGTTCTCCACCTTGCATACCCTGTTCGAGCAGCACTATACGGAACTGGCAACGGCAGTGGATGAAATCGCTGAACGTATCCGGGCGCTGGGCGTGGCGGCGCCGGGGTCTTACCGGCAGTTCGGCGAGTTGTCCTCAATCCCCGAGGAAACCGGGGTGCCCGGCGCCGAGGAGATGATAAGGCAACTGGTCCAGGGTCAGGAAGCCGTCGTCAGAACGGCCAGGAGCATTTTCCCCATAGTGGAGAGCGCCAATGACGAACCCTCCGCTGACCTGTTGACGCAACGCATGCAGATTCATGAGAAAAATGCCTGGATGCTGCGCAGTCTGCTGGAAAATCATGGATAACCGCCTACCGCTGCCTGAGGAACGGAATTCAATTCCGTCCCCACTTCTCTGCTTGGTTAACGGTTTATTGATTTTCCTGTGTCTTGCCGGCATCACGGCATCTGCGGAAACCCCGCTGAGAAATTCTTTCGACAGTGCGGAAATGAAATTGATGGGCGAGACCAACCTGGACTACACGGCCTGCCTGCAACAGGACGCAAGGGAAAACCTGGCATCCAGTCCGGATGTGCGGGTAATTGCAGGCAATGCCGTACAGGCCTGCGAGCCGGTCCTGACCGGCCTGCAGGCCAGGTTGAACGAGAACGGCGTCAATCCCGGTTTCTACATGGCGGCGATTACGAGGATGAAGAACCGGGCCGTCCGGCGCCTGCTGCCGCTGCTGATGATGGAGAAATCAAACCCGGCTCCCTGATTGTCGTCAACCAGCCTTCATCAGCGGCTTCAGTTCCGCCAGCGCGCGCCTGTATACGTCTCTCTTGAAGAACACGACATTTTTGGCGGGCTCGGAATAGTCCACCCAGCGCCAGTGGTCGAACTCCGGACGCCGGCTCGAGTCCAGGTTGACGTTGCTCTCATCGCCGGTCAATTTAAGCAGGTACCAGCGCTGTTTCTGGCCGATACATAGCGGCGTCGAGTGCCGCCTTATGTATCTTTTGGGCAGTTTGTAACGCAGCCAGTTCCGGCTGACGCCGACCACTTCCACATGTTCCGGCAACAACCCGACCTCCTCGTACAGTTCCCTGTACATGGCATCCTCCACTGATTCATCGGGCCGGATACCGCCCTGGGGAAACTGCCAGGCGTCCATTCCGACCCGCTTCGCCCAGAACAGGCGGTTATCTTCGTTGAAAAGGACAATCGCCACGTTGGCGCGGAAGCCGTATGAATCAATTTGTGAACGCGATCGGGCCATATTGTCGGTTATAGCAGTAAAATAATCGTAATATTTCTAACACAGATAAAGCCTTGCGGCAAGCGACACGGCCCGGGACAGTTTGAGATTGGTGGGGACGGACTTAAGTCCGTCCCCTTGTCCCCAACAGGTGCTTGATCGCGTCTCTCTCCCGCTCCAGTTCCGCCCGGGTTTCCTCCATCCTCATCCTGCTGAATTCGTTGATATCCAGCCCGCGGACTATCTCGTAATCACCGCCGGAGCAGGTAACGGGAAAGGAATAGACGATACCTTCCGGAATGCCGTAGGAACCGTCAGCGGCGACGGCCATGCTGGTCCAGTCGTTTTCCGGGGTGCCGAACGCCCAGTCACGGGCATGGTCCAGGATCGCATTTGCCGCCGACGCAGCGCTGGATGCGCCCCTGGCCTTGATAATTTCAGCGCCGCGCTTTGCCACTCCGGGGATGAATTCGTTTTCATACCAGTCCTGTTCAACCAGTTCCAACGCCGCTTTGCCGTCTACCAGCGCATGGTGGAGGTCCGGGTATTGCGTGGTCGAATGATTCCCCCACACGGTCAGGTTGCGGATTGCGCCAACCGGGCGCCGGACCCGGGCGGCAAGCATCGCCAGCGCCCTGTTATGGTCCAGGCGCATCATCGCCATGAACCGGCGCGGGTCCAGGTCGGGCGCATTTTTCATTGCGATCAAGGCATTGGTATTGGCCGGGTTGCCGACGACGAGGACCTTGACGTCCCGCTTTGCATGCTCGTTCAATGCCCTGCCCTGTACGCTGAAGATTTCGGCATTGCTCAGCAACAGGTCTGCGCGCTCCATTCCCGGACCGCGCGGCCTGGCGCCGACCAGGAAGGCAAAGTCCGCATCTTTGAAAGCGACATTGGCATCGGCGCTGGTCACTACCCCGGCCAGCGTCGCAAAAGCGCAGTCCTCCAGTTCCATCACCACGCCGTCCAGCGCCGGCAGCGCCGGTGGGATCTCCAGAAGTTGCAGGATGACCGGTTGATCCTTGCCCAGCAACTCGCCGGCGGCAACCCGGAACAGCAATGCATAACCGATTTGACCGGCGGCCCCGGTCACGGCAACCCGTACAGGGGGTTTCATTTCAGTTCCGCTCTTCAATCGGTACGTAATCACGGGGCTGCCGGCCGATATACAACTGCCTCGGACGGCCGATGCGAAAATCCTTGTCCTTCATCAGTTCCATCCACTGCGCGACCCAGCCGGCGCTGCGCGCCAGGGCAAACATCACGGTAAACATGGAGGTGGGAATACGCAGTGCCTGGTAGATCAGGCCGGAATAGAAATCCACGTTGGGATACAGCTTGCGCTTGATGAAATATTCATCCTCCAGCGCTATCCGTTCCAGTTCCATGGCGATCTCGAACAGGGGCTGGTTCAGCTTTTGCTCGTCCAGCAAATCATGGCATGCCTTGCGAATGATTTTTGCCCTGGGATCATACTTCTTGTAGACCCGGTGCCCGAAACCCATCAGGCGGAACGGGTCGTCCTTGTCCTTCGCCCGGGCAACATATTTCGGAATGTTGGACGGGCTGCCGATCTCCTCCAGCATGCGCACCACGGCTTCGTTGGCGCCGCCGTGGGACTTGCCCCACAAGGTGGTAATGCCCGCGGCGATGCAGGCAAAAGGATTGGCTTCCGAACTGCCCGCAAGGCGCACTGTCGAAGTGCTGGCATTCTGCTCATGATCCGCATGCAGGATAAACAACAGGTCCAGCGCGCGTAGCGCGGCCGCCGAAGGCGTGTATTCCTCCGTAGGCCACGAAAACGTCATGTACATGAAATTCTCGACGTAGTTGCGCGAGTTGTCGGGATAGACAAACGGCAGTCCGGACGCGTAGCGATAACATTTCGAGGCCACGTTGGGCATCTTGGCGATAATGCGCCTGGCGGTGATCAGGCGGTTTTCAGGATCCCAGATATCGGTCCGGTCATGGTAATAGGAAGCGATGGCGTTGGCCACACCCGCCATAATCGACATGGGGTGGGCGTCATAGCGGTAGGCAGAGTAAAACCTGGAAATGTGCTCATGGGTCATCATGTGCATCTTGATGGCATGTTCCCATTCATCCATCTGTTTGCGGGTCGGCAATTCACCGTGGATCAGCAGGTAGACGACTTCCAGGAAGGTGCTTTTTTCCGCCAGTTGCTCGATCGGGTAGCCGCGATGCAACAGGACGCCTTTCTCACCGTCCAGGTACGTCACCGCGCTGCGGCAACTGGCCGTGGTAACATAACCCGGATCGAAGGTAAACATGCCCAGTTCCCTGTACAGGGACTTGGTGTTGATAACCGGAGGGCCGCAGGTGCCCTCCAGAACCGGACATTCAACCTGCTTGCCGGTCTCGTTATCTGTGATCGTAACCGTGCGCGTCATGAAACCGCCTCCTCTTCTCAGGGGATATTATTCTTATTATTGTTTGAACCTCTTATGCAGGCAGAGGGTCATCATTAATATGTTATCAGCCTAGCATACATATATGAAACCAATGCGCAAGCAAATCCTGCCGGCCTGTCCGGGATGGACTTGTCCGGAGCTTCCCTTATAATATTCATTTTGGCGTTTTCCGGTCGGCCGCATTGTATCAACCGGAACTTTAAGACAACGATGAGCAACACTGATCCATCTCATTTTTTCAGCAGCAATACCGCCTTCATCGAGGATGTCTATGAGCGGTATCTTGAAGACCCTGCCAGCGTAACCGTTGAATGGCGCCAGTATTTTGATGCCCTGCAACGGGAACCCGCGCAGTCTGACGGCGCCGGCAGCGCAAAGGTTGAAGAGCCTGCGCACGCGCCTGAGACCACGCAGGCCCCGACTCCGGAACCCGCGATCGCCGTCAATACGGACAACAAAAAGCAGGCTTCGGTATTACAGCTGATCAATGCCCACCGTTTCCGCGGGCACCAGCAGGCCGATCTTGACCCCCTGAAACAGTACGAGCGGCCTGAGGTCCCGGAACTGGATCCCGCATATTACAATTTCACGGAGGAAGACCTGGTGCGGACCTTCAATACGGGTTCCCTGTTTGCCCCCGATGAACTGACGCTGGCTGAAATCTTCTATATTGTCAAAAGTACTTATTGCCGGGCAATCGGCGCCGAGTACATGCACATCAACGAGACGGAACAGAAACGCTGGATACAGCGCAGGCTGGAGGAATCCGAAGGCCATCACCGGTTCTCGCAGGAGAAGAGAAAGCGCATACTGGAACGCGTCATTGCCGCCAATGCGCTGGAAGAATACCTGCACAGGAAATACGTGGGGCAGAAACGCTTCTCTCTGGAGGGCGGCGAATCCCTGATCCCGCTGCTGGATGAACTGGTGCAGGCGGGCGGTGAAGCCGGTGTGCGTGAAGCGGTAATCGGCATGGCTCACCGCGGCAGGCTCAACGTCCTGATCAATATCATCGGCAAACTGCCCGGGGAACTGTTCGATGAATTCGAAGGGCTCAACAGCCAGACGCTCGATGTCGAAGCCTCCAGTTCGGGCGATGTCAAATACCACCTGGGCTATTCTTCGGACATCCAGACTCCAGGCGGTGTCATACACCTGACCTTGTCGTTCAACCCCTCCCACCTGGAGATCATCGACCCCGTGGTGGAAGGGTCCGTGCGGGCGCGCCAGGACCGGCGCCAGGATAAGTCCCGCTCCCAGGTATTGCCCATTATCATTCATGGCGATGCCGCTTTTGCCGGACAGGGCGTGGTGATGGAGACCTTCAACCTGTCCCAGACCCGTGGCTACAGCACCGGCGGCACCATCCACATCATCGTCAATAACCAGATCGGCTTTACTACCAGCGACCCGCTGGATTCGCGCTCGACCCTGTATTGCACGGACGTTGCCAAGATGGTGCAGGCGCCGATCTTTCACGTGAACGGCGATGACCCCGACGCGGTCGTGTATGTCGCGAACCTGGCCCTGGATTACCGCATGAAATTCAAGAAAGACGTGGTCATCGACATGGTGTGCTACCGCAGGCACGGCCACAGCGAGGCGGACGAGCCGGCCGCCACCCAGCCCATCATGTACCGGAAGATCAGGCAGCACAGGAATATCAGGGAGGTTCACTCCGAACGCATGGTAAAGGAAAAAGTCGCCACCGAAGATGAAATCAGGAAGATTCATGACGACTACATCGAATCCCTGGAATCCAACAGGAGCGTGGCAGGCGCAAAGGCAAGCAATGCCGATTTCAGGTTTTTAATCAATTACGAACCGTTCAAAAGAACGGCATGGGACATGCGGGTCGAAACGGCAGTCAGCGCCCGGCTGGTTTCCCGCCTGACGGAACGCTTCACTACGGCGCCGGATCATTTCACCCTGCACCCGACGGTGGCGAGGATCATCGAGAACCGCAAGAAGATGGGCGCCGGCGAACTGGAAATGGACTGGGGCTATGCCGAAACCCTTGCATACGCAACCCTGCTCGACGCCGGTTTCCCGGTGCGTATTTCCGGCCAGGACAGCGGCCGCGGGACCTTTTTCCATCGTCATGCCGTGATCCACAACCAGGATGACGGTGATACCTACCTGCCGCTGCAACACATCAGTGAGGGACAGCCTTCGTTCCTGGCCATCAACTCGACCCTTTCCGAAGAGGCTGTGCTGGCTTTTGATTACGGCTATGCCAGTTCCGAACCCAATGCGCTGGTGATCTGGGAGGCCCAGTTCGGTGATTTCGCCAACGGCGCGCAGGTCGTATTCGACCAGTTCATCAGTTCCTGTGAAGCAAAATGGGCGCGGTTCTGCGGTCTTACCGTATTTTTGCCCCATGGCTATGACGGCCAGGGGCCGGAGCATTCGTCCGCCCGGCTGGAGCGCTTTTTACAGCTTTGCGCCAGGGAGAACATGCAGGTCTGCCAGCCCAGCACCCCGGCGCAGATGTTCCACCTGTTACGGCGCCAGGTCATCAGGCCTTATCGCAAACCGCTGATCGTCATGAGTCCGAAAAGCCTGCTCAGGCATAAACTGTCCACGTCGACCCTGGATAAGGTCACCAGTGGCGGATTCAGGCTGGTGATCGACGAAATAGACGAAAATATTGAGAAACACGCGGTAACACGCCTGTTAATCTGCAGTGGCAAGGTGTACTACGACCTGCTGGAGGCGCGGCGCGGCAAGGAGGTAGGGAACATCGCCGTTATTCGCCTGGAACAATTGTTCCCGTTTCCGCAAAAGGAAATGAAACGCGTGATTGAATCATACCCGAACGCAAATGAAGTCGTCTGGGTGCAGGAAGAACCGAAGAACCAGGGTGGCTGGTACTACATGCAGTCAAGGGGAACCATGATAGGCTGCCTGAGCGCCCGGCATGTGTTCGGCTATGCAGGTCGTATTTATTCGGCCTCCCCTGCGGTCGGTTCACTCAGCCTGCACCTGGCGCAGCAGAAGAAGCTGGTCGATGACGCATTGCAACCGGAAAAACTGGAAGTGACCACGCACAAACAGAAATCGAGCGGGATCAGGTAGGGGATGATGTCTGTTCCATTCAATCTGATTCCAATTGCCGGAGAGAACCGTGCTGGTTGACGTCAGGGTGCCGGTGCTGGCCGAATCGGTCGCGGAAGCCACGTTGATGGACTGGCATAAACAGCCGGGAGACCCGGTAAAATTCGGTGACGCCCTGATTGACGTGGAAACGGATAAAGTCACCCTGGAGGTGGTGGCGCCGGAAGACGGCGTGCTGGTGAAAATCCTGAAAAACAGCGGCGAAGACGTGGTGAGCGACGAGTTGATCGCCCAAATCGATACCGACGGGCAGGCCGTCGCTGCGGCGCCGGAGCCTGGTACGGAGGCCGCGCCAATTGAACCGGAGCCCGCGCAGGAACCAGAAGAGGAGCCTCAAAGCGCGGCAGAAACGGCGGAGACCGATTCGGAAACCGCGGATGAACAGTCACCGCCTGCGGAACAGAAGCC
Source organism: Gammaproteobacteria bacterium (assembly GCA_965220815.1). Taxonomy (GTDB): domain Bacteria; phylum Pseudomonadota; class Gammaproteobacteria; order Eutrophobiales; family Eutrophobiaceae; genus JAAXHV01. The sequence goes on along the minus strand of OZ244846.1, from coordinate 2,225,767 downwards.
CAAGCTGAGTCCCGCCGTCAGGAACCTGCTGAGCGAACATGGCCTGGACGCCGGCGACATCCCGGCAAGCGGAGACAGGCTGACCAAAAAAGATGTCCTGGCTTACCTGGAAACAGTGCGCGCGGATGAACCGGACGTAAAGGACAGTGAACAGACAGGAGCAGACAAGACGCCGGTCACGGAGGCAACAGCGCCCAAGCCGGCGCAGGACGGGGACAGGGGCAGGACGCCGCCCGCCGAAGACAAGGCCATGGAAAACCGTGCGCAACTACCTGGTGGAACACGAAAAGCGGAAGACGCGCCCGGACCGGAAAGCGCCGGAAAACGCGTTCCCATGACCCGTCTGCGCAGGCGCGCCGCGGAACGCCTGCTGGCGGCACAACGGGAAAACGCCATCCTGACCACCTTTAACGAAGTGAACATGAAGCCGGTCATGGACCTGCGCAATCGTTACAAGGACAAATTTGAGAAAACCCACAAGGTCAAACTGGGGTTCATGTCGTTTTTCACCAAGGCCGCGGTCGAGGCCCTGAAAAAATTCCCGATCATCAACGCGTCGGTGGACGGCGCCGATATCATCTACCATGATTATTTCGATATTGGCATTGCCGTCAGTTCACCGCGCGGCCTGGTCGTGCCGGTGGTACGCGCAGTGGATATACTCAGTTTCGCCGAAATTGAAAAAACCATCAGCGAATACGGGCAAAAAGCCCATGACGCAAAACTCACCATAGAAGAGTTAACCGGCGGTACATTCACCATCACCAACGGCGGCGTGTTCGGTTCCCTGCTGTCCACTCCCATCATCAACCCGCCGCAAAGCGCGATCCTGGGCATGCATAAAATTGAGGAACGTCCGGTTGCGGAAGACGGCGCGGTCGTTATCCGGCCCATGATGTACCTGGCGCTCTCCTACGATCATCGCATTATCGACGGGCGGGAGGCCGTATCATTCCTGGTGGCGATCAAGGAGGCGCTTGAGGACCCATCGCGGCTGCTGTTGCAAATCTGACCATGAAAAACTATGACGTAGTAATCATCGGCGCCGGCCCGGGCGGCTACATCTGCGCTATCCGCTGCGCGCAACTGGGGTTTTCCACGGCCTGTGTCGATGGCGAACTCAGCAGTAGCGGCAAACCCACCCTGGGCGGCACCTGCCTGAATACGGGTTGTATTCCGTCCAAGGCACTGCTGGATTCATCCCACCATTATTCCTTCATCAGTCATGGCGCCGCGGAGCACGGCATCAATGTCACCGGCGTCAAGGTGGATATCCATAAAATGATCGGCCGGAAAGACCGGATCGTACAGAAATTGACCCGGGGAATCGCCGGGCTGTTCAAAAAGAACGGCGTGGACTGGCTGCAGGGACAGGCTAAACTCCTGGGCGACAACCAGGTCGAAGTGACGCCGGCAGGCAAGGAAGCTGCAGAGGTTTACCGGGTCTCAGGCAAACACATCATTATTGCCACCGGTTCGGTCCCCGCAAAGTTAGCTGTTGCGGCGACAGATCGGAACAGGGTCGTCGATTCCACGGGCGCGCTGGCCTTCACTCAAGCGCCCAAGAGACTGGGCATCATAGGGGCGGGGGTGATCGGCCTGGAACTGGGCAGCGTCTGGAGCAGGATGGGTTCCCGGGTCACCATACTGGAGGCACTGGATGATTTTCTCGCGCCCGCGGATCGGGAGATCGCCGCGGCAGCCCGTAAACTCCTGGCTAAACAGGGGCTTGATATACGACTTGGCGCCAGGGTAACGGGCACGGGTGTTAACAGCCGGGAAGTCAGCGTCACTTACGAGCAGGGTAACGACAAACAACAGTTGACTTTCGACAAGCTGGTAGTAGCCATCGGGCGCTCCCCCAACGTGGAGGGACTGGGGGCCGAAGATGCGGGGCTGGCCCTGAACAGCGGAGGCGGCATTGAGGTTGACGAACATTGCGCCACCAACCTGCCGAATGTGTATGCAATCGGCGACGTGGTGCGCGGCCCGATGCTGGCCCACAAGGCCGCTGAAGAGGGAGTCATGGTAGCCGAGCGTCTTGCCGGGCAGAAGAGTGAGTTCTACCTGGACCTGGTGCCCTGGGTAATCTATACCTGGCCCGAGATCGCCTGGGTCGGCAATACCGAGCACGAGTTGAAGGAAGCCGGCAAAAAATATAATTCGGGCGTCTTCCCGATCGCAGCCAGCGGACGCGCGCTGGCGTCGGGCGATTCCGACGGCATGATAAAAATGCTCAGCGATGCCGATACCGACCGGATACTCGGCGTCCACATACTTGCGCCGAGTGCCTCGGAACTCATAGCGGAAGCTGTCCTGGCCATGGAATTCGACGGCAGCGCCGAAGATATTGCCCGCACCATCCACGCCCACCCCACCCTGGCCGAAGCCATGCACGAGGCGGCCCTCGCATCAGACCAACGGGCGTTGCATATCTGACCGGTTGGGATAGGGGACAGATTTAAAATCTGTCCCCGGATACATTTCAGGGCTTTTTTGTGCAGCGCAACCAGAATTGTTTATAATGTTGCGCAGATAACAACAAGCCCCTGACATCGAGGTAAACACCATGACCAATGACGCAGTCATCGTCGCCGCAGCGCGGACCCCCATCGGTTCATTCGGCGGCGCCCTGGCGAATACGCCGGCTCACACACTGGGAGCCGCGGTAATCAAATCACTACTGGAAAAAACCGGGCTGGAACCGGCGCAGGTCGACGAGGTCATCCTGGGACAGGTACTGACCGCCGGCGCCGGGCAGAACCCGGCGCGCCAGGCCGCCATAGAGGCCGGCCTGCCCCATTCAGTGCCTTCCATGACCATTAACAAGGTCTGCGGCAGCGGCCTGAAAGCCGTGCATCTCGCCGCCCAGGCCATCAAGTGCGGCGATGCCGGCATCATCATTGCCGGCGGCCAGGAAAACATGAGCCAGGCGCCGCACGTGTTGCCCAAATCCCGGGTCGGCGCCAAGATGGGCGACTGGAAACTGCTGGATTCAATGATAATCGACGGCCTGTGGGACGCATTCAATGATTACCACATGGGTATGACCGCGGAGAATATCGTGAACAAATTCGGGATTTCCCGTGAGGAACAGGACCGTTTCGCCGCGGCGTCCCAGCAAAAAACCGAACAAGCCCAGGCTGACGGGGTGTTCGATGAAGAGATCGCTCCCGTAAATATACCGCAACGCAGGGGCGACCCCATCATCTTCGACAAGGATGAATATCCCAAGCAGGGCGTAACTGAAGAGAAGATTGCGAAACTGCGCCCGGCATTCACCCGCGAAGGGACAGTCACGGCAGCCAACGCCTCAGGGCTCAATGACGGCGCCGCGGCAGTCGTTGCCATGTCACGTGCAAAAGCCGGGGAACTGGGTCTGCCGGTGATGGCCGGTATCAGCGCTTACGCCAGCGCAGGCGTCGACCCGGCAATCATGGGAACAGGGCCGATACCGGCAACCGGGCGCTGCCTGGACAAAGCCGGCTGGACGGTCGATGACCTGGACCTGGTTGAAGCCAACGAGGCGTTTGCCGCACAGGCCATCTCCGTCAACAACGGGCTGGGCTGGGACACGGAGAAAGTGAATATCCACGGCGGCGCCATCGCGCTGGGGCACCCCATCGGCGCATCCGGTTGCCGGGTCCTGGTCACGCTGCTCCATGCCATGCAACGCCGGGATGCGCACAAGGGCCTGGCCACCTTGTGCATTGGCGGCGGCCAGGGTGTGGCCCTGGCTGTGGAAAGATAACCCGATTGAGTACACTGCCATGCGAATCATAAAAAAATACCCCAACCGCCGCCTCTACGACACAGAGATAAGCCGGTACATCACCCTGGAAGACGTCAGGAAACTGGTGCTGAACGGAATCGAATTTCAGGTCACTGATGTCAAGACCGAGGAAGACCTGACGCGCAGCGTGTTGCTGCAGATCATCTCGGAGCAGGAGCATGAAGGCAAGCCTATCTTCAATACGCCGATGCTGACCCAGCTCATCCGCTTTTACGGTAACGCCTACCAGTCCGCGTTCAGCGATTACCTGCAGAAGAGCCTGGAGATGTTCACGGCGCAGCAACAGAGCCTGCAGAAAAACTTCGAGCAGGCGGTCAGCGGCAATCCTTTTACCGCAAAAATGAGCGAGATGACGGAGCAGAACCTGGAAGCCTGGCGGCAGATGCAGAACAGTTTTTTCCAGACCGCCGGGTTTACCGGCGAAGAAAACAAGCGTAAGGAAAAAGAGTAAAGATAAATTAAGGAAGCTCTGAATAAATCAGAGTCTCCTTAAGCCATATTCGACAGGTCGTTGAGGACGTCGTCCATCATGGCGCGGGACTGTTTGGCTGAATCGCTGCGTTCCATGGAGAGGTTGGCAAGGTAGTCTTCGCTCACGTCTCCGGTCACGTATTCACCGGTAAACACGGACATTTCAAACCGGTCTATGTCCGGATTCCCTTCGCTTGCCGCATCAACCAGGTCTTCGACCTCCTGGTAGATCAGCCAGTCGGCGCCTATGGTCGCGCATACTTCGTCTTCACTCCTGCCGTGGGCAACGAGTTCGTCGGAAGTCGGTATGTCGATGCCGTAAACATTCGGATACATGACCGGCGGCGCTGCAGAGGCGAAATATACTTTTGCCGCGCCCGCATCCCGGGCCATCTGCACGATTTCCCTGGACGTCGTGCCGCGCACGATGGAATCATCCACCAGCAACACGTTCTTGCCCCGGAACTCGAGTCCGATTGCATTCAGTTTCTGTCTTACCGATTTTTTCCTGACACTCTGCCCGGGCATGATGAACGTGCGCGGGATGTACCTGTTCTTGATAAAACCTTCCCGGTATTTCACGTTCAGCTCATAGGCCAGGGGCAGCGCGGCGGTACGCCCCGTGTCCGGGATCGGGATGACCACGTCGATATCATGTTCCGGGCGCAACCGCAAAATCTTCGCGGCCAGCGCCTCCCCCATGCGCAGACGGGTCTTGTACACGGAAATGTTATCAATGACGGAATCCGGTCTTGCCAGGTACACGTATTCAAAGATGCACGGTGTAGATTGCGGGTTTTCCACGCACTGCTCCGCAAACAGTTCGCCCTGTTCGCTGATGAAAATCGCCTCTCCCGGCGCGACATCACGCGTGACATTGAAGTCCAGGGCGTCCATGGCCACGCTTTCGGAAGCAACGACATATTCCATTCCCCGGTCGGTAACGCGCTCTCCAAAGACAATCGGCCGTATGCCGAAACGGTCGCGGAAGGCGAGCACGCCGACACCCGAGATTAACGCAATGGCTGAATACCCCCCGCGGCAGCGTTGATGCAGCCTGCGCACCGCAGAAAAAACATCTTCGGGCGTCAGGTTTTTTTTCAGCTTGCCGATGCGCTGCAACTCGAAAGCCAGGATATTCAGCAGGACCTCGGAATCCGATTCCGTATTGATATGTCTCAATTCATCCATGATGAGATCCCGTTTGAGTTCTTCGCTGTTGGTGAGGTTCCCGTTATGCGCCAGGGCAATCCCGTAGGGAGAGTTGACATAAAACGGTTGCGCTTCGGAGGAGGAGGAACAACCCGCCGTGGGATACCTGATATGTCCTATACCCATGTGTCCCTTGAGGTTGAGCATCTGGCGGGAATTAAAGACATCCCTCACCAGGCCGTTGTTCTTGCACAGGTACAGCCGCGCATTGTCGCTGGTAACGATGCCGGCCGCATCCTGCCCCCTGTGCTGCAGGATCGTCAGACCGTCAAAGAGCGCCTGGTTGACATTCGATTTGGCAACGATTCCGATTATCCCGCACATGTTCTCTAATACAGGCTTTGTCCGGGGACAGATTTAAAATCTGTCCCTGACCCATTGCCCTCTCTATTCTGTTGCCGGGCCGGTTCGTAACGATGATAAACGGCGATATCTTCGGAAAGAAAACCTCTGCCCCATACACAGACGCGCTGGAACGGTTCGATCAAAACCGCTTCATGCCACCATTCATGCTTCGATATCGCCGTAAACCCAGCCAGAAAAACCAGGATGGTAATTATCGCGCTTCCCAGCCCGATTCCAAAGAAAAAACCCAGAAACCTGTCGGCAGCGGTCAAACCGGTCCTGCCAAGCAACCTGACGACAAAATATCCCAACGTCGTAAAAATTACCAGACTGATGATAAACGCGCCGGCAAAAGCAATGATGCTCCCGAGTAGCGGCTCCAGGTAGGCTTCCAGCATGGGGGAAAACCAGCCGCTCAATTTAACGGCAACCAGTACGGCCATTATCCAGGCTGTAATGGAAACCAGGACATGCAACAGGCCGTACAACAGTCCCATGATTGCAGACAGAAACAAAACTGCGAGAATTCCGATATCGACGCCTTCCACGATCAGACCCTGCAATGCATTATCTGATCCTGATGGTTGATAACAAAATTGCCGGCATGGACAGTCAGCGACCCGGACGTTACGGATAGTTCAGGACAAAACCATCCAGGTCCATTTCCTTTTTTATTTCGGCCTTGAGCTTCAGGGCCTCCGAGCGCAGAACTTCCGGGCCTATCCTCACCCGGTACAACAGGGAACCGTCCTTGGCTGTTACCGGTTCATCAACGACGTATGACGGATATCCCTCCGCGCGCAGTTTCTCATTGAGACTATCGGCATTTTTTCTGGAAAAACTGCCCACCTGTACGACCCATCCGGTTAACCCCGCAGTCTCGACTTCGGCTTCGGCCGCGTCTGCAACAGGTTCCGGTTCCGCCGCGATTTCCGCCTGTTCAGGGTTCGCGTCAACCGCCGCTACCTGGGCAGGACTGTCATCGGCTTCCTCCTCTACAGGAACAACGTCTTCCTGTTCCGGGATGGGCACCAGGCGCGTCGTGAATTCTTCATCCGGTTTTTCCGGAATATTGGTTGTCGTGATCCCGGTCTCTACAACGCGGCTGTCATCCAGTACCAGCGGGATCAGTACCACGGCCAGCAGCACCAACACGGTCGTTCCGGTGATTCTTTCTTTCAATCTCTGGTCCATTTCCAGTTCCACAGGGGGCGGAATTAATTCCGTCCCCAATTACTCTCCAGGCAGTCTATTGCAGCGCCGACGGTTACGAAAGAACCGGTAACTATTATCCTGTCACCAATCCGGGCATCGGCTTCGGCCTGTGACAAGGCTTCCCGGACAGTTTTAAACTGTTTGATTTTACCAGCATCTTCGTACCTGCCCAACGCGCCGGTTAATTCCCCCAGATCCGCTGCGCGGTCTTCCTGTAATTCAGCCAGGTACCAGTAATCGGCAATTTGCGCCAGTTGCTCAAAGACTGCGCCATGATTCTTGTCCTTGAGCATGCCGATCACGATGTGGGTTTCACCGACTTTGGGAATTTTCTTTACATTCTCGACCAATGCCGAAACAGCCTGCCGGTTATGCGCAACATCAAGAATACATGGGGTTTTTCCGGGCACGACCTGGAACCGGCCGGCAAGCCTGAAATCCCGCAGGCAAGCCTTTACGGTTTCCGGGCTGACGGGAAATTCATCGGCCAGGGTTTCCAGCACCATCAGCACGCCGGCGGCATTCTGCACCTGCCGGTCATTATTGATGCCGGGCTTGGGCAAACCCTCATAGACCGTATCGGAACTCCTCCAGGTCCAGGTATCCGTATTTATTGCAGCGGTGAAATCCCTGCCGGCCTGGTACAGCAGGGCGTTTGTTTCCCGCGCACAGTCTGCAATGGACTCCGGCGCGGCCGGGTCAGAGCAGATTGCCGGTCGCCGGCGCCTGAATATTCCCGCTTTTTCCCTGCCTATGGCTTCCCTGGTATATCCCAGCCATTTCTCGTGGTCCAGGTCGATCGTCACCACCAGGGCGATATCGGCATCCAGTATATTGACGGCATCCAGCCGGCCGCCCAGTCCGACTTCCAGTATCGCAATATCCAGTCCCGCGTGCTGGAATATATCCAGCGCCGCCAGTGTCCCGAATTCAAAATAGGTCAGGGAAATATCCCCGCGCGCCCGGTCAATACGGTCAAATGACTGGCAGAGCTGTTCATCCGTCACCTGCTTGCCGTCAATGCAAATCCTTTCGTTGTACCTGGTTAAATGCGGTGAAGTGTAGGCGCCCACCCGGTAACCGGATTGTCTCAGCATGGCATCCAGCATTGCCGCGCTGGAGCCTTTGCCGTTTGTGCCGGATATGCTGATGACCTTGCTGTCAGGCTTCAGCAGGCCCATTCTCTGCGCCACCCTGTTGCAGCGGTCCAGACCCAGTTCAATGGCTGTGAAGTGCAGGCTTTCCTGCCACGCCAGCCAGTCAGCCAGGCAGGCGAACCTGGGCGTATGTCCCCGGTGCGACCTGGATATAATTTTCGGGACGGAACTCATCAGTGTGTTTTATGGCAAAGAATGGACAATATTGACGCTATCGTATCCCGCAGGTCCCGCCTGCGGGTAATCATGTCGATATTGCCGTGTTCCAGCAGGAACTCACTTTTCTGAAATTCCTCCGGCAGGGTCTCGCGTACGGTCTGTTCAATGACGCGGGGACCGGCAAAACCTATCAGGGCGCCCGGTTCGGCAATATTGATATCTCCCAGGGTGCCGAGGCTTGCCGACACGCCGCCCATCGTAGGGTTTGTCAGTACCGAGATATAAGGCAAGCCGGCATTGCGCAGTTTACCAAGAGCGGAACTTGTTTTTGCCATCTGGAAGAGCGAAATCAGGGCCTCCTGCATACGCGCGCCGCCACTGGCGGAGAAACAGACGAGTGGAACATGGCGATCGATACAGAGATCAACGGCGCGTACGAACCGCTCTCCCACCACCGAACCCATGGAACCGCCCATGAACTCAAACTCAAAGGCGGCGGCAACCAGGGAGATGTTCCTGACATTGCCCCGGATCGCCACCAGGGCGTCATTTTCACCGGTTTCCCTGTTTGCGCTTGCCAGCCTTTCCCGGTATCGCCTGCTGTCGCGGAATCTCAGCTTGTCAACCGGTTTGATGCCGTCGCCGATTTCTTCCCGGTCATCCGGGTCAAGGAAGCTGTCCAGCCTGGCCCGGGCGCCGATACGCATATGGTGTCCGCATTTCGGGCAGACTTCGAGATTACGGGTGAGCTCCGCGCGATAAAGCGTCGCGTTGCAATTGTCGCACTTGGTCCATACCCCCTCCGGTACAGACCGCCGGTTGGCGCTGTTGGTCTTTATCCTCGAAGGAAGCAGTTTATCAAGCCAGCTCATTTTACTTGCCGCTATGCTGCCTTATCCAGGGAAGCCCGGACGGGAGCGATGAATGAACCGACCTCTGCAGCAATATCTGCTCCTGTCGTTGCTGCAGCATGTATCGTCTCGACCAGCGCGCTGCCGATGACGACGGCATCACAAGAACCTGCAACCCGCGCGGCCGTCCCGGCGTCTTTTATTCCGAAACCGACGGCCACCGGCAAATCGGTTTTGCTTCTCACCAGGCGTAATTTTTCCGACACGTCCAGCGCGTCAGCCTGTTTGCCTCCGGTAGTCCCCTTGACGGAGACATAATACAGAAATCCCGAGGCAATCCCGGCGATGGCTTCAATCCGCGGCCCCGAAGTATTGGGCGTAACGAGAAAAATCTGGTCGAGACCCCGGGCGCGTAAATGACGGTTCAGCAATGCCGCTTCTTCGGGCGGCATATCCACAATGATGACCCCGTCAACCCCGGCCGCGGCGGCAGCCCCGGCAAATTCCTCGTAACCGAAAATTTCGACAGGATTTAAATAACCCATCAGTATCACGGGGGTCTGACTGTCAAACCGGCGGAATTGCTCTACCATCTCCAGAACGTTTGCCAGCGCAACCCCTCGTTCCAGCGCGCGCTCATTGGCGCGCTGGATCACGGGGCCGTCCGCCATCGGGTCTGAAAACGGGACCCCCAGTTCAATCAGGTCCGCCCCGTGACGCACCAGGGCCTGCATTATATCCGGCGTAACCTGCGGGTCCGGGTCCCCGGCTGTGATAAAGGTAACCAGCGCCTTCCTGTTCTGCCGCCCGAGTGCCTGGTATGTGGATGAAATACGACTCATCTGCTGACGGGTACCTGAAGTATACAAACGCTATAGATTACAACAATCCGGGTAAAGGGGACAGCACTTTCGTGTGCCGGCAGTCCTGGTCTGTCCGGCTTAAAGCGTGATCCCTTCCATGTTCGCGATGGTTTCGATGTCCTTGTCTCCCCGGCCGGATAAATTGATGATAATCGTCTCTTCACTGCCCAGTTGTCCTGCAATTTTCATCACATGCGCGAGCGCATGACTGGATTCCAGCGCCGGCATGATCCCTTCCGTACGGGTCAGGTCATGGAAGGCGGCAACGGCCTCCGCGTCATTGACCGCCACGTATTCCACCCTGCCGCTGTCCTTCAGCCAAGCATGCTCCGGCCCCACGCCGGGGTAATCAAGCCCGGCAGAAATGGAATGGGTCGGCTGGATCTGGCCATGCTCGTCCTCCATCAGGTAGGTCCTGTTGCCGTGCAGGACACCGGGTTTGCCGGCGCTCAAAGGGGCTGCATGGCGGCCGGTAGGCAGGCCCATGCCGCCGGCTTCAACGCCGATTAACCGGACCGAAGCATCTTCCAGGAAAGGGTGAAACAACCCGATTGCATTGGAGCCGCCGCCGACACAGGCTACGAGCGCGTCCGGCAGTCTGCCTGTCGCTTCCAGACATTGCTGCCTGGTTTCCCTGCCGATTACCGACTGCAGGTCCCTGACCAGTACCGGATAGGGGTGCGGCCCGGCCACGGTGCCGATAATGTAGAATGTATCGTCCACGTTGCTTACCCAGTCCCGCATGGCTTCATTCATGGCATCCTTGAGAGTCTGCGAACCGGATGTGACTTCTTCAACCACGGCTCCCAGCAACTTCATCCGGAACACGTTCACGGCCTGGCGCCGTATATCTTCGGCGCCCATATAGACGACACACTCGAGGCCGAGCCGGGCGGCAACCGTGGCAGTGGCCACCCCGTGCTGGCCTGCGCCGGTTTCAGCAATGATGCGGGATTTCCCCATCCGCTTCGCCAGCAGGGCCTGGCCCACCGTGTTATTGACCTTATGGGCGCCGGTATGATTCAGGTCCTCGCGCTTCAGGTAGATTTGGGCGCCGGCCAACTTGCCGCTCCACCTGTACGCGTGATACAGCGGCGACGGCCGTCCCACGAAAGTTTTAAGATCACGGTCGAACTCCGCCAGGAAGTCTTCATCCTGAATGTACTTCTCATAGGCGCGGGTCAACTCTTCCAGGGGTTCAATCAGCGTCTCGGCGACAAACCGGCCCCCGTACATGCCGAAATGGCCCTGTGAATCAGGCACTGTCATTAACGTGTAAAACCTCCCGTATGTAAGGGGACAGAATTGAATTCTGTCCCCGGACTGACCTCATATAGCCCGGCCATTTAATACCTCTCGTATGAATGCGATCATTTTCGCGTTGTCCTTGATTCCCTTGTCAAGTTCGACGCCGCTGCTTACATCGACCGCATACGGCCTGCAAACCTCGATCGCCCGGCGCACGTTGGCAGCCGTCAACCCTCCGGCAAGAACGACGGGTCTGGACAAATCAGGCGGGATTATACTCCAGTCAAAACTCATGCCGGTCCCGCCGGGGACGGTTTCGGAATGGCTGTCCAGCAGCAGGGCCGAAGCGCCGGCATAGCGCCGGCAGATATTATGCAAATCGATGTCCGGCTTGATTCTCACAGCCTTGATATAAGGCCTGCCGAAACTGCCGCAAAACTCCGGCTCTTCATTGCCGTGAAACTGGATTATGTCCAGGGGAACGGTTTCCAGCACGGCGGAGACGAATGACCGCTCCGGATCAACGAACAGTCCGACGCTGGCGGCGAACGGCGGCAACCGGCTGATTATTTCCCGGGCCGCGAGCGGCTCAATATAACGGGGGCTGGGCCGGTAGAACACGAAGCCCAGGGCGTGCGCGCCCGCATCGACCGCCGCGCGTGCGTCCTCGCTTCGGGTAATACCGCAGATTTTTACCCTTGTCATAAATAAAAGTCCCCATGGCGGTCTGCATGTTGACAGGGAATCCCATATTTTTCAGGATAATTGACGGCCGCCAGGTAGAGTCCGTCCGGCGCCGCGGTCACGCCGCCGCAGTCCCTGCTTCTCGCCTCAAGCACGTCGAGTTCCCAGCCCACTGCATGCTTGCCCATTCCGATTGCCATCAGCACGCCTGCGATATTGCGCACCATGTGGTGCAGGAAGGCGTTGGCTTCAACCACTATGATCACGTAGTCGTTTTCCCTTTTTACAGTCAGGCTCAAAACGTTTCTCAGGGGCGTTTTCGCCTGGCAGGCGGCTGCCCGGTAGGAAGTGAAGTCATGTTCGCCGACCAGCGAGGTGGCGGCCTCCGACATTTTGCCGGCATCCAGGCGGCGGCACTCCCAGGTGACGTAACCATGACCCAGGCCGGGACGGGCCGGCCTGTTCAGGATAATATACCTGTAAATACGGCTCGTAGCCGAGTAACGGGCATGGAAATCCGCCTGAACGGGTTTTGCCCAGGTCAGGCTGATGTCTCCGGGCAGGTGGGTGTTTGCGCCCAGAACCCAGGAATGGGTGTCCCGCTCAGCGCCTGATTCAAAGTGGACCACCTGGTTCAGCGCGTGCACACCCGCGTCCGTTCTGCCGGCGCAGGTCACAGCTACCGTATGGTTTGCGACCGCCGACAGGGCGGCTTCCACGCGCGCCTGGACCGATGACGAGTGTTTCTGTATTTGCCAACCTGAATACCGGGATCCGTCATATTCAACGCCGGCGGCAATTTTCATCACGGAAAGTTAACCTGAATTTGCCTGTTCCAGTAACTCCCGGGCCTCTTCCCGTTGCGCCGCATTGCCTTCCGACAGGACTTCATCGAGGATGGCCCGGACGTTTTCCGTATCTCCCAGTTCCAGGTAAGCCCTTGCCAGGTCAAGTTTGTTCTGTACTGTATCTTCTTCATCTTCCGTTACGCCGGAGAGGTTTTCTTCTCCCGCTCCGGTTTCATCTGTGGCGGCCGGTTCTGTTTCTTCCACATCATCTTCATCGGAAACAACCGTCTTTTTATCGCGGGTCACCTTGACAAAATCGGGCCGGACTGAAGCGGCGGGGACTGAAAATCCCTTTGGGGCACGGGCGAGTTTTCTGCGCAACAGCAACCCTCCGGCCAGAAGCAGCGCCATGCAGGCCAGCGCAAGCAGCCAGTAATCCCTGACCCGGTTATATGCCGACTCGTACATTGGACCACTCAATGCCTCGACCGCAGAGTCATAGGCGGCTCCTATGCGCTCCGACAGGTCAGGCCCAGGCTCAGCCTGTTCAGTGATTCCCTGCGCCTGAAGCGCGGCGAGTTCATCATCCTTGAGTTCGACCAGGCGCCTGAGATCTTCAATAATGGTCCCGGCCTCGGTCAGTTTGTCCTCAAGTTCAATGTTTTCCTGTGATAACTCTTCAACCTGCTCGTTTGCCAGCGCCAAGGCCTGGTCCCGGGAAGCCCCGTCCTGTTCGACCGCCGCAACGCTGTCACCTTCCAGGTCCCCCTCGCCGACCGGCACCAGGCGCAGTCCTCCGTCAACCGCAATCGTACCGGTACCGGCCAGCCAGCCGGTATCCACCGCGGGCAGGCCGCGGGCTTGCCGCCAGACGTTGTTCTGGATCAGCACTTCGGCAAATGACTCAGCCGCCGACAACGCCTGCATTTCAAAGTCGCTCGGCATCCACAGGTCCGCGCCCGCTTTCAGCCAGTTGATATTGTCGTAACTGAAGGCATCGGGATTCGTGCGCAACAAGGCCAGCATCATCTGCTGGATGGAAACGGAACCGTCCGGGCGCAGTTCCCGGGCAATTTCCCACAAGGTATCACCGCGGACGACCTCGTACCTGCGGGACTCGCGGACCGCTGCCCTGGCATCCTGCCAGTCATCTGCGACCGCGGTGGCAGCATCTGCCGGTGTGTCGCCGGAGTCGTACGGCGGCGTATCAAGTTCCAGGGTATATTCCCTGAACAAACGCCCCCTGGACCAGGCCGCCTTCAACAAAAAGCGCAGCAGGGGCGCCCGCACCGCCTCATCGCTGTGGATACGGATATAATCCGCGCCGTCCGCGCCGCGCTTCAGTTCGAATTGCAACTGGTTAAGCGCCGGGGACCATTCAATGCCGGCCCAGCGAAACCCGGCGACATCGGCCAGGCCGACGCTGAGGCTGTCCTGTTCATCGGCGGATAAGCCCGAGAGCAGGATTTCCGCCTCCAGGGGCTCGCCCGGCCCCGATTTCAGGCTGATATCTCCCAGGTTCAGGGCGAATGCCCACGCCGGCGCCAGCAGTACCAGCAGGCAGGTGATTAATACCGGAAACCTTGTCTTACTCTGTTTCATGACAGCTTCCCCCGTACACTGACCATTTTCTGCGTAAATGGGACGGGCTTAAGTCCGTCCCGGTGGCTCTATAAATGATGTTTTAACAGATATTCAGCAATTTGAACACTGTTCAATGCGGCTCCCTTCCTGATATTGTCTGAAACCACCCAGAAATTGATGCCCCTGGGATGGGACAGGTCCTCCCTGATCCGGCCAACGAATACCGGGTCATGCCCGGAAGCCTCGGTCACGGCCGTCGGGTAGCCGCCGTCTTCACGCTCGTCCATGACCACGACGCCGGGGAAATCGTCCAACAGGGTCCTTACCTCGTCAACCGGGATCTTCTCTTTCGTTTCGATGTGCACGGCCTCGGAGTGGCCGTAGAACACCGGCACGCGTACACAGGTCGGATTCACCTGAATTGTTTCATCATCGAGGATCTTCTGTGTCTCCCAGACCATTTTCATCTCTTCCCGGGTATAACCGTTGTCCTGGAACGCGTCGATCTGGGGCAGGACGTTGAACGCCATCTGCCTGGGATGTTCCGTCGGGATAACGGGTTTGCCGTTGAACAGGGCGACGGTCTGCTGCTCCAGTTCCTCTATCGCTTTTTTGCCCTTGCCGGACACTGCCTGGTAAGTGGCGACGTTGACCCGCTCAATCCCGGCAGCGTCGTATACGGGCTTCAACGCCATTACCATCTGGATGGTGGAACAATTGGGGTTGGCGATGATCCCGCGTCCGGCATACTGCCCGATGGCTTCGGGGTTCACCTCCGGCACTACCAGGGGAATATCCGCGTCATAGCGAAACCGGGACGTATTGTCGATGACGACCGTACCCGCCGCCGCGGCCCGGGGCGCATGGATGTTGGAGACGGAAGCCCCTGGGGAAAACAGGCCGATGTCGATGCCGGAAAAATCGAATGAATCCAGGTCTTCGACCACCAGTTCTTCATCCCTGAATTCAATGCGTTTCCCCGCCGAGCGGCTGCTGGCCACCACATGCAGCCCGGCAACCGGAAAATCCCGTTGTTCCAGGATCGACAACATGGCCTGCCCGACCTCGCCGGTCGCGCCGACTACTGCAACATTGACTTTTTTATTCATCACGCCGACATCCTGTTTATCGCCTGAGCAGCAAGCGCGCGCACTACTGCATCTCCCATCTGTGTCGTAGACACTTTATCAGTGCCCGGGGTGTGGATATCCGCCGTTCTCAGGCCCCGTTCCAGCACGGATTGCACCGCATTCTCAACCCTGTCCGCCTGTTCCGGCAAACCCAGGGACCAGCGCAGCATCATGGCCGCCGACAATATCATCGCCAGCGGATTGGCCAGGCCCTTGCCGGCAATATCCGGCGCCGAACCATGTATCGGTTCGTACAATCCCTTGCCATTCTCGTCCAGCGAGGCAGAGGGCAGCATGCCGATGGAGCCGCTGAGCATGGAGGCAAGATCGGACAGGATGTCGCCGAACATGTTGGTGGTGACGATTACGTCGAACTGCTTGGGCCTGCGCACCAGTTGCATGGCGGCGTTATCCACCAGCAAATGCTGCAATTCGACTTCAGGATATCCGGCGGCTGTTTCAGTCACCACCTCGCGCCAGAGCACGGTCGCTTCCAGCACATTCTCCTTGTCCACCGAACACAGCCGTTTACCCCGTTGCATGGCGACCCTGAAAGCCGTGTGGGCGATACGGCGGATCTCCGTCTCCGAATAACGCAGCGTGTTGATCCCTACGCGTTCTCCTGACTCTGCAGTACTGATACCCCTGGGCTCAGCGAAGTAGATGCCCCCGGTCAGCTCGCGCACGATCATGATATCCAGTCCGCTGACCAGTTCCGGTTTGAGCGACGAGGCGGCCACCAGTTGCGGGTAAGTAAGCGCCGGCCTGAGGTTGGCAAACAGGGCCAGTTCCGAGCGCAGGGGCAACAGCGCGCCGCGTTCGGGCCGCAGATCGCGCGCCAGCCCATCCCATTTCGGACCGCCGACGGCGCCGAACAGGACGGCATCACACGCCCGTGCCTTCTGCAGGGTCTCCTCCGGCAACGGGCTCCCGCAGTCATCATAGGCCGCGCCGCCCACCAGGGCATTCTCAAGGGAAATATCCAGACCGTAATCGCGAACCAGGGCGGCGAGGACTTTCTGTGCCTCCGCCATGATCTCCGGGCCTATGCCGTCTCCGGCCAGTATCAGGACGTTTTGACTCATAACCGGGTTATTTTCCCATCACGGTTGCAGTAAATTTGCAAATTGTATCATAATGTTGAGTTACTGATTTTAAGTACAAATTAAACATAAGGAACGGGAGTTGCCAGCCAATGAGCAGTATTGCAGACATCATCAACGAGGCTTTTGAACAACGCAGCAACATCAGCGCGCGCGGCGCCGATCAAACACTAAGGGACGCCGTTAACGAGGCAATCGCCGGCCTGGACAGCGGCGAGTTGCGGGTGGCGGAGAAACGGGACGGCGAGTGGGTGGTCAACCAGTGGTTGAAGAAAGCCGTGCTTCTGTCTTTTGCATTGAACGACAACCGCGTGATGGAAGGGGGCTGGACCAGATATTACGACAAGGTGGAACCCAAGTTCTCGGGTTACGGCCAGGACGATTTCACGGCAGGCGGCATGCGCGTGGTCCCGCCGGCCATGGCCCGTTACGGCAGCTACGTAGCCCCCAACGTAGTACTCATGCCAAGCTACGTCAATATCGGCGCCTACGTGGACTCAGGCACTATGGTGGATACCTGGGCCACGGTGGGTTCCTGCGCCCAGGTCGGCAAAAACGTACACCTGTCCGGCGGCGTGGGCCTGGGAGGGGTCCTGGAGCCGCTGCAGGCCAACCCGACCATCATTGAGGACCACTGTTTTATCGGGGCGCGTTCCGAAATTGTCGAGGGCGTCGTGGTCGGCGAAGGGTCCGTCATTTCCATGGGGGTATACATCGGCCAGAGCACCCGGATCTACAACCGGGACACCGGCGAGATCAGCTACGGCAAAGTGCCGCCGGGATCGGTAGTGGTATCCGGCAACCTGCCCTCAAAGGACGGCAAATACAGCCTGTATTGCGCTGTCATCGTCAAGCAGGTCGACGAAAAGACCCGCGGCAAGGTCAGCCTGAACGAGTTGTTGCGGGATTTGTAAACCCTGATCAGGCCGCCTGCCAGACCAGTGGGAAGGCCTTCTCGTCCCTGGCAGGAGCGCCGGGGCTGATGGAAACATGTTCCTGGGTGACGATCGGATCGGTACCGGGACGCGGGTCCCAGCAGGCATCATCGCCGAGCCAGCGGGTGGACAGGGCCAGGCGGCGCCGGGTGGGTGAGAAATTGCCGTGGGACGTGTGGATGATGGACGTGTTGAAGATTATGGCATCCCCCGCCCTGGTCTCGTAAGACAGGAATTCGTAGTCATCCCTCAGGGCATTGAAATCCGGGATTTCCTCCTCGGAGCTGGACCCGATCCATTCGACCTGGTTGGTGTCTTCCCCGCCGTCGGGTAAAACCGGTTTGAACCATTTGTTCCAGGTATGTGAACCGCGCACGAATTCCAGGCCGCTTGAGGCGAGGTCGGCGTCCGTCAGGGACAGCCAGACCGAGCAGATCTGTCTCCCCTTGAACGGCCAGTATGGCAGGTCCTGGTGCCAGAAGAACTCTTCCGGCGTATTCGGTTCCTTGACGAATACGTGGTCGAAATAGATACGCGCAGTGTTTGACCCCATGGCCTGGGCGGCCAGTTCACCTACCCCCGAGTTGAACGCAAACTCCCTGAAGTCCGGATCGGTCGGCCACAGGTAGCGGTCATGCAGGAAACGCTGCTCGCTCCCGCCCGGATTGGTGTCATGCACCCATACGCTGGGGCTGGCAAGCTGCCGGTCTATGGCCCCGGTCATGCGTTCGACCCAGACCGGGTCCACGCATTGCGCTACCGCTACAGCGCCTTCCTGCTGGTAGGTTCTGATTTCTTCGTCGGTGAGGTCTCTGTATGCTGTGTCAGGCATGGTTTCTCCCCTTTCAGGTTTAACTATAGCGGTTTTTCCACTGTTATCAACTCCCGAAACGCCGGCTGATGCGTATCCCGTACTCCCTTCGATCATTGCTGTTGATGATCAGGGTCGTGGGGTCGATGTCCAGTTTGGCCAGGGGATAGACTTCGTTGGTGAGATTGTCGCCATACAGGGAGATGCTCCAGGCGCGGTTCGGGCTGGTCCAGGTCAGGGAGGCGTTGAACCGATCGACCGCCTCGATTTTGTTGAGCGGCGTATTGACCGGCTGGCCGAACATCCCGCCCCGGTGGTAGTAGTCCAGGCGGGACTCCAGTGTAGCGCCGCCGGGCAGGTCGCGGGCGTAGCGGGGTGACAATGAAACGGTTAATTCAGGCGTCAGCGCCGGCCTGTCGCCCTTGCTGATGCCTTGCACTCCTTCATCCACCTCGGATATCTCGACATCGATATAGCCCAGGGCGAAGTGGATGTCAAAAGAGCTTGCAAGCTGCAACCGGCCTTCCAGTTCCAGGCCCGTGGCTTCAGATTCGGCGGCGTTCTGGGTCAGGGTGAGGAAGCCGTCGTCGATCAATTCGTTGCTCTGCACCGCCAGGTCCCGGTAGCGGACGTGGAACAGGGCCGCGTGCAGCCACAGGCAGTTGCCCCAGGCGCCTTTTGCGCCGAGTTCGAACGAGTCGGCAAAGGTGGGGTCGAAGGCGACAAACGTGGCCGCGCCGGCGAAGGGCCGGGGCGGGTAGCCGCCGGCCTGGTAACCGCGTGCGTAGCTGAAATAGGCATTGAGGTTTTCGGCAATGCGGTACGACAGCGCTGCATCGCCGCTGAATTCATCCCAGTCGTCCCCGCGCTGCGCCGGCGCCGGAAAATAATGCAGGGATGCCAGGGCGTCTTTTTCATCATGGGTGTAACGGGCGCCCAGGCCCAGGGTCCAGCGTTCGCCGAGATCGATATTGGCATGGCCGAAACCGGCCCTGCTGCTGGTCTCCTGCTCCAGGTAGAGCTTCCCGTCAAAATCGCGGGTCGGGATCACTTCGGGGCGTCCGTCCGCCAGCCCGCCGGCGCGGAACACGAACGGACTGTCGTTGTACCCGTCTTCGTCAAACGCGTAGAACCCGGCTACCCAGTCGCCCCAACCGGCGCTGCCGCGCAACTGTATCTCCACCGTTGTCTGGTCGGCTTCGCCGCGTTCGGGAAACTCGATCAAGGTCGCCCTGACCTTCTCATTGTCCAGCCCCCCCTCGTACCACATATCGCGATAGCTGAGGATCGCCCTGAGCTTCAGCCGGTCCGAAATGGCCCAGTCGGCGGTCAGCGAGACCCCAAGGGTCCTGTCTTCCGTAGCGGTCAAATCGTCGTTTACGGAAAAGGTATCATCAGGGTCCGCCGGCTGATCCTCGGGGCGGAGTCCGAAGCCGTTGGGGACATTGAACACTTCGACTGCGTGCGGCGCTATCCCCTGGTCCGATCGGGCAATATCAGCCGTTGCCAGGAAACTCAGCGTACCCGACGCATCCCAGAGCAGCGCGGCGCGACCGAAGGCGCGCCGGATTTCACCGATGTCTGCGTCGGGGTCTTCAATCATTACGGCTTTGCCGATTCCGTTGCGGGACCTGGCGCCGGCCGAGACTGCCATGGAGAGCGTCTCGGCCAACGCCACATCAGCAAACAGGTGCCCGTCAATGCGCCCGAGACTGCCGGCTTTGATATCGAGGCGTGCGCTGTTGTCTCCTGCAGGCTCCCTGGTGACGATGTGCAGGGCGCCGCCCAGGGTATTACGGCCTGACAGGCTGCCCTGGGGGCCGCGCGCCACCTCGACCCGTTCAATATTCATGAGGTCCATGTTGGCGCCCATGTTGCGCCCCAGGTACACCCCGTCCAGGTAGATGCCTACGGACGGGTCCGTAGTGATGATGTGGTCCTGCACCCCGGCGCCGCGCATGAATACGGCCGCGTGCCCCGTGTTGCCCTGGCCGAAGTTTGTCTGGACCACGTTGGGCGCGAATTTCTCGACCTGGTTGAGTTCAGTGATCCCGCGTTGACGCAGGTCCTCTTCCTGCAGTACGGTGATCGCATTCGGGACTTCGTGCAGTGATTCCTCGCGTTTGCGCGCACTCACGACGATCTCTTCCATGCCTGATGCTTGCGTTTGCGCGGACACGGGGGAGACGGACAGGCTGAATGCCGCCACAAGTCCGGGAACTATTAACGCCGGCTGAACGCCGCGCCATGTGCCAGGCAGGTTCCGGCGTTTATCGATCATGGGTGAACAGGCTGTCTTCTTGTATTGATGGGGTCAGAGTAAAAATTCTTCGAATTTCTTACTCTGACCCCGGTTTTTCCTTTTTCCGCCTGCGCCGGTACCTGGCCAGGAAAAACGGGAACCCGGCAAAGTACAACCAGACCCGGGGATTGGAGAGCGCTTTCTTCAGAGCGTTGACGATATCATCCGGGCTGACATAGACCCTGGTCTGCATGGCCTGTTCCGGCGCGCTGTGGATGATGAGATGATCCTTTCTGTATTCGAATTCGCCGAACTGGAATTCCACGTCCGCCAGTTTGCTGCGCACTCTCATCGGCTCAGCTCTTCTTCAGGCGTCCGGTTTCCTGGGCGTAGGCGATGCGCTGTTCCAGCAACCCGGAAATCTCATCCGGCGCATAGCCTGCCGGCGGCGTGAACTGGCCGCGGGCGTACAGGTCATCGAACACCTCCTTGCAGATGGACACCTTCTCCGACAGGCTGCGCGGCGCTTTGCCCGGTGGAAACCGGTTGGGCGGATAGATGGGTTTGTCGTAGATCTGGCGAAAACCCTCGGTGCGCAGATCCACCCAGCAATTGTGGATGGTCTTCGTGCGGTGATGCCGCAACGCTTCTATATCGATACCGACCGCCAGCACCTGTTCCTCGGGGTAAGGCATGTGACGCAGTACCATGCCGGTATAATCGATGGCGAACGAGTTCCCGGGACAGAAAGCCCTGGGGTAATATTCGTAGTTGACCTTGCCCCAGTTGGAACCCAGCAGGTAGCACATGTTGTCGTGCGCCCTGGCGCGCCGGGTAAACATCCAGAAATCCCAGGGCTCGGATACGCCTTCCACTTCCTGGATGGCGCCGGGATGGCAGATCACCTCCACCCCGTTATAGCCCAGGGCGCGGGACACTTCCGGGGTGCAGCCGTCATGGCAGGTCATGGTGCCCAGCTTGCCGATGGGGGTATCGACCACGGGGAACAGGTCCTTGATGTCACCGCCAATCTTCTCGCAGTACTCGTCGAACAGGTCATGGGGGCTGGTGCCAAGACCGATATAGGCGGGGATGTGCCACTTGTGATATTTGAGCACGATATCGCCTTCCGGCCCGATGATGAAGTTGGTGTTGAACCAGCGGTCCGGGAACTCAGGCAGTTCCTCACAAACGCCGCCGGCGACGATATACAAGCCGTATTGCCTGGCCACTTCTCCCAGTTGTTCCGATTCCGGACCGGGGATGGTGACCACCTTGTCCATCTGGTCCTTGATGCGGCTTTCGCCCTTGCCCGGCGTCCCCACGCCCTGCATGAAATACTCGGGCAACACCACCAGGCGCACCGGCTGCTCCCAGAAATAGCCCACACCGAAGTGGATCAGGTTGCATACCCGGTCCAGGTTTTTCCTGATGTCTTCCCGTTTTTTCACAACCGTTACCTCCGGCTGCACCACCAGCGCCGTGTAAGGCGCAATTCTTTCTGCTTTTTCAGACATGGTTAATACCCGTTGTTGGTTCAGGGGACGGAATTAATTCCGTCCCCGGGGTTCAATTTCCTAAAACTCAAAATCATCTTCCTCCTCTCTCAGACCCAGGTCCAGGAGGATTTCGTTGGCGGCTATGGTACCCATGCCGCAGATACCCCCGCCGGGATGGCAGGAGGGGCCGGTCATATAGAATTTCTTTATGGGACCGCGATAATCGGCATAGTTGGGAAACGGCCGGAACGCCCCCATCTGGGCCAGGGTGCGTTCGCCGCCGGTGGTGACGCCCCGGTAAAAACACAGGTTGGCCCGGGCCAGGCTGGGTCCCGTTTCCACGTATTCGGCCAGTATGTTGTCATCATCCATATTGGTCGTGTAATTGCGCAGTTGCCTGAGCAGGGTATTGCGCACATAGGCGGGACCGGTTTGTTCCCAGTCCTCGCCGGAGGCCAGGTCCACCGGCACGAAAGTATCCATGATCAGTGTGTGTTTCCCTGCCGGCGCACGGGTCGGGTCCATGGTGGTCCAGGCGGCGGTCCATAAAAACGGATCGGTCGGGGCCAGTCCCACGGCCATCTCGTTATATTGTTTGTCGATATCGGCCAGCGTGCCGAAGATGCGCTGGAAGGCCGTTTTGTCCATGTCTGTCCCGTTTTTGAATTCCGGCGCTTCGTTCAGCGCGTAATGCACCCGGGCGATGGTCACGTCCCCGAAGCGGAAATTACGCACCAGGTCGAGAAAATCCTCCGTGAGCACGCCTTCATCGAATCCGTGCAGGTAGGTCTGGTAAGGATCCAACTCGGAAACTACCGCCTGTCCTGCGGTGATCCCGGTGCCATCCTCAAGGCGAAACCCGATACACTCGTTATTTTCCACGATAAATTTTCTGACGGTCGCGCCGGTCAGCACCACACCGCCGTTGGCTTCGACGTAACGCTGCAGGGCTACCGACAGCATCCCGCTGCCGCCTTCCGGAATGGCCTGCCCGTAGTAATGGATGCTGGGGATCATGACGTAGAAGCCGGCGGCCGTGCCCAACTGGTCCGGCAGGGTCTGGGGCGCCATCGCCCAACCCAGGATAAACGCTCGCACGTGGTCGTTCTCGAAGTTCTCCAGGGTGAACTGGCGGGAGCTCAACTGGTAGTCGCGCAGGCGTTTCAACCCGGCGGGGCTGTTTTCCATGGCCTGGTACAGATAACTGGGGGGCGCCGGCGGGGAAAACATGCCCTTGATCACCCCGTCTTTTATTTCGCCGAATTCCTCATAAATCTCCCGATAACGCCGGGCATCCTTGCGGGAATATTCCGCGATGGTGTCACAGGTCTTGTCCACGTCCCTGTAAACTATGATCCCCTGCCCTTCGTACTTGTTCGGGTGGCCGGTTATATGGTCCTCCGACCAGATGTATTTCAGGCCGTGCTTTTCAAGTTCAGGCTGCAGCTCCCTGAAATCCGGGTTCAGGTGGATCCATACGTGTGAAGACCCGAACATGTCGTGTTTGAATCCGGGGAGGGTGACTTCCCGGGTAACCACCCCGCCACCCACCCAGTCATTGCGTTCGGCAACCAGGACTTTCAGGCCGTTCCTGACCAGGAGCGCGGCGCAGATCAAGGCGTTGTGACCGCCGCCGGCGATGATGACGTCATAATCCGACATTAAGTGTTCTCTATTACGGTACGGATAGTTGGGGTCAGAGTAAAAATTCTGGCGAATTTCTTACTCTGACCCCTGCATTGCTGGCCCCAAATATTATCTGCGTTAATCTGCGTCATCTGCGGATAAATCTGTAGCTAACAGTTAAAGTACAGTTCCCGGTAATGGCGCAGTTCTTCGATTGAGTCGCGGATATCGTTCAGGGCGAGATGCGTCGATTCCTTGTCGAACGGATCCGGGTTGCCGGTCCAGCGTTTCACCAGTTCCTTGACCGTACTCACGTCCAGGTTGCGGTAATGAAAATACTTCTCGAGTTCGGGCATGTGCCGGTACAGGAAGCGGCGGTCCTGGCAGATGCTGTTGCCGCACATGGGGGACACCCCGGCCGGCACGTATTCATGCAGGAATTCCAGGGTGAGTCTCTCGGCATCCGACTCCCTGTACTCACTGCTGCGCACCCGTTGCAGCAGTCCGGACCGGGTATGCTGGTTCACGTTCCAGTCATCCATGCCGGCCAGAACGGCCTCGGGCTGACGCAGGGCCATCACGGGACCCTCCGCCAGAAGGTTCAACCGGGAATCGGTGATCACGGTGGCAATCTCCAATATGCAGTCCTGTTCCGGGATTAAACCGGTCATTTCGAGGTCGATCCAGATAAGGTTGTTTTCCGAATGGGCCATTTAGGTTAAAATCCGGCAGATGAATGGTTTGACTTACGCGCTTATCATAGCATTGATCACCGGCGTTTTTCTTCAATGGCGCCTGAGTGACCGCCATATCCGCCACATAAGGGCAAACCGGGATACGGTGCCGGACAGCTTCGCAGACAAGATCCCCCTTGACGCACACCAGAAAGCAGCCGATTACACCTGCGCCAAGACCCGCGCCGGGCTGGCGGAACTGGGCGTGTCTTCACTGCTGCTATTGATCTGGACCCTGGGAGGCGGCCTCGACCTGCTTGATTCACTTATCCGCACGTATGACCTGCCGGGCCTGTGGGCAGGGACCGTCTTCATCCTGGCCGTGATATTGATCACATCTCTGCTGGACCTGCCGTTGTCTCTCTACCGCACGTTCAGGCTGGAACAGCGGTTCGGTTTCAACAAGATGACCCTCAAACTGTTTATTACCGATCTGTTGAAAAATACGCTGCTCGCGCTGGCGATAGGCGCGCCGCTGATCATGCTGGTATTGTGGTTCATGGACAACTCCGGTCCCTGGTGGTGGCTGTACGTCTGGCTGACCTGGCTTGGTTTCAACCTGGTCATGGTCTGGGCCTACCCTGCGTTCATCGCGCCGTTATTCAATAAATTCAGACCCCTGGAAAATGCCGAACTGGCGACCCGCATCGCCGGGTTACTGGACCGGAACGGGTTTACCAGCAACGGCATCTTCGTGATGGACGGCTCTACCCGCTCCACCCATGGCAACGCCTACTTCAGCGGCCTGGGGGCGAACAAACGGATTGTATTTTTCGACACACTGATTGACGAGTTGTCCTACGACGAAATAGAGGCGGTGCTGGCCCACGAACTGGGACATTTCAAATGCGGCCACATAAAAAAACGGCTCACGATCCTGGGGACGACTTTTCTTGCAGGCTTTGCGATACTGGGCGCATTGCTGGGACAACCGTGGTTCTATACCGGCCTTGGGGTAAGTGAACCCTCCACTTATATTGCCCTCACCCTGTTCGTACTGGTGGCGCCGGCATTTACCTTCTTCCTGCAACCGGCATTCTCATCCATCTCCCGTAAACATGAGTTTGAAGCCGACGATTTCGCCAGGGCCCAGGTACAGCCCGGCAGCCTGATCAATGCCCTGGTCAAACTCTACAAGGAAAATGCCAACACCCTGACTCCTGACCCGATGTATTCGGCTTTTCACGATTCACATCCGCCGGCGCCCATCAGGATAGCTCACCTGGCATCAGGATAACACGGATTCAAGGAACCTCGCTTCTCCCGGCCAGGGCGTGGGAGAGTGTATTGCTGTCGATGTATTCCAGTTCGCCGCCCAGCGGAACGCCGTGAGCGATACGGGTCACGCGGATTTGATATTTCCGTACGATCTCATTGATATAGTGCGCGGTCGCCTCGCCTTCCATGGTCGAGTTGGTGGCCAGTATCACTTCCCTGACCTCGCCACCCGCGTCGGCATCCGGCGCTCCGGCAAGGTACGCGGCCAGTTTGTCCAGTCCCAGTTCCTGCGGGCCGATACCGTCCAGGGGGGAGAGGTGTCCCATCAAAACGAAGTACTTTCCATTGTAGCCCGCCTCCTCCATTGCGAATACATCCGCCGGACTTTCCACGATGCAGAGCAGCGAACCGTCACGCTTGTCACTCCGGCAAAGGCCGCATAACGGAGTTTCACTGAAGTTGCGGCACCTTTCACAACTGCCGATTTTTCCCATCGCATCAGTCAAAGCCAACGCCAGGGAATTCGCGCCGTCCCGGTCCCGTTGCAGCAGGTGGTAACTGATTCTCTGGGCTGATTTTTTACCGATTCCAGGCAGGCAGCACAGCGCCTGGATCAGTGCGCTCAAACTGGGTGGTTCAGCCTGCTTCATTCACAGGTCCTTCGGACATCTCAGAACGGCAGCTTGAGGCCCGCGGGGAGGCCCATTCCGGAAGTGACGTCCGCCATCTTGTCACGGGTGGCCTTTTCCACCCGCCTGTTGGCGTCATTCACGGCGGCGGCGATCAGGTCCTCCAGCATCAGCTTGTCCGAAGTCAGCAGGGAAGGTTCTATTTCAACCCGCTTCACGTCATGCCTGCCGGTCATGATGACTTTCACCATCCCGGCGCCTGCTTCACCCTGTACCTCCGTGGCGGCAATCTCCTCCTGCGCCCGCTGCATGCTTTCCTGCATTTTCTGGGCCTGTTTCATGATGTCACCTAAACCACTACTCATTCGTCTCTCCTCTTTCTCAACATGGCGGATAGATGGGGTCAGGTCGCACAATGCCCACGCAAAGAAGTGAGTATGATGTCATGATAAATTGCTGCGTGTGCATTGTGCGACCTGACCCCATCTATCCCATCTATCCTACTCTGACCCCAGGTGTTTTATTGAATCCTTGTCTATCGTCGCATCAAATGTTTCCACGAACAGTTTCACGTCAGGGTCATTCTCAACGGCTTCCAGGGCAGCCTGCCTTGTCTCATGATCATTGCGGGTTTTCCTTTGCGCCGGCGTTTCAGCCGCGGCCTCTCCAACCGACACCTCGAGCCTGGTTTGTGCGCCGAAACAAAGCCCCAGCGCAGCCTGCAGCTTGTCTTTCTGGTTTGTTGCAGCCAGGTGTTCCTGATCGGGGTGCAGGTTCAGGCGTATCCTGTCCCCCTGGTGCTCCTGCAGGGTACAGTGTGACGCCAGTTCTTTCGTCAGTCCGTCAAGCGCCATGGAATTAACCAGTTGATGCCAGTCGTCATTGCTTGCAAGCGTGGGCCTGGCTTCGCTCCGGTCCCTGGCCGCGGGCGCTGCCCCAGCCGCCGGTCCGGCTTTGCTCCCGCCTTTGCCTTCCGACCCTGCAATAGCCGGATCGGTATCGCCGGGAACACGCCCGCTTTCGCTTTCCGCAACGCCGGATGCCTCCCAGGGTTGAAATGCCAGCATGCGGATCATGGTCATTTCAAACGCGGTTTTCTGATCCGGCGCCGTATGCAGGTCCCTGCGCCCGTTCAGGGCGATCTGGTAATAGAGCTGGACTGCCTCCCTGTCAAGTCTGCGGGCAAACTCGCGGCAGGACTCGTCAACAAGGTCGGAGCCATCCGGCAGCACCTGCGCGACCGCGGTATCGTGCAGGATGGACAACAGGCCGGAGAGCATGCCGTCATAATCAGGTGACAGTTCCGCCATACTGTTAATCCGGTCAAACATGGCAGCGCCATCCTGTTCGATAATATGCGCCAGCAGGGCGCCCAGCTCTTCAGCGTCTATCGTGCCCAGCATGTCCCTGACCTGGACGTTCTCAAGACGGCCGTCGCCGTGGGATACGGCTTGATCGAGCAGGCTGAGCGCGTCGCGCATGCTGCCGTCGGCAGCAACGGCAATCAGGCGGGTGCAGGAATCCTCTGCCGGTATCTCTTCTTCAACCAGAATTTTATTCAACTGGGCATCAATCTGTTCCACACCCAGGTGCTTGAGGTTGAACTGCAGACAGCGCGACAGGATGGTGATGGGAATCCTCTTGGGTTCGGTCGTGGCCAGCAAGAACTTTACATGGGCAGGAGGTTCTTCCAGCGTCTTCAGCAGCGCATTGAAGCTGTGTTTCGAAAACATGTGAACTTCATCGATGAGATACACCTTGTACCTGCCCGCGGTCGGCGCGTACTGTACGTTATCCATCAGGTCCCGGGTTTCGTCCACCTTGGCCCGCGATGCCGCGTCGACCTCGATCAAATCAACAAAGCGGCCCTCGTCGATACCGGTACAGGCGCCGCACTGGCCGCAGGGTTCGGAACTGACTCCGGCTTCACAGTTGAGACACTTTGCCAGGATGCGCGCCAGGGTCGTTTTGCCTACCCCGCGGGTCCCGGTAAACAGGTAGGCATGGTGCAACCTGTCGGAATCCAGTGCGTTGACCAGCACTTTCAGAACATGGCCCTGACCGACCATATCCTTGAACAGGCGCGGCCGCCATTTTCGCGCGAGAACCTGGTAACTCATTTAACACTCCTGAATCTGAAAGCGCCCTGCACCGTTCTTGACCCGGCGCCCGCATCCATTGTTACCGCTGCTCCCTTTCGGGCCTGACGGGGTTCACAACTTCGCGCCGCGGGGAGACCGGCGCAGGCCGCACCTCAATATTAACACACATAGGACAGATGGGGTCAGGTCGCACAATGCACACGCAAAGAAATGAGTATGATGTCATGATAAATTGCTGCGTGTGCATTGTGCGACCTGACCCCATCTCCATCTATCCCACAGGGACCCTGGGCACCCGCACGGAGACGCGGGTAACCAGTTCATGGCCGATCGTGCCGGCATATTGCGCCACTTCGCCGAGCAATAATGATTTGCCCCATAGTTCAACAGGGTCGCCGATATTGACTTCATCAAGACCGGTGACGTCAACGGTAATCATGTCCATGGATACACTGCCGGCAAGCTGCGCCCTGTTGCCGTTGAGCAGCACCGGTGTGCCGTCGACCGCGCTCCTCGGATAGCCGTCACCGTAACCGACACCGACAGTCGCAATGGTTGAAGGCCGCTGCGCAGTCCATCGGCTTCCATAACCGACTGATTCGCCGGCATCAATTTTTCGCACCCCGATAACGGCGGATTGCAGTGTCATGACCGGTTCCAGCCGTTCGGCATTTTCCTGGGGCTGCGGGAAAGGCGAAGCGCCGTAAAGCATCAGGCCGGGACGGTTCCAGGCGCCATGGGTCGCCGGCCAGTGCAGGATACCGGCGGAGTTGGCTATACTGACAGGATTGTCCAGGCCTGAAACCAGGCGTTGAAAAAAATCGACCTGGGCGGTGGTTTCCTGCCCGGACACATTGTGCGCGTCCGCCAGGTGAGTGCACAATGTTATGCCGGGCAGGGTATTCCCGCTCTCCGACAGCGCCGCAAGACTGGCGTGAAATTCATTTTCGGTAACTCCCAGCCTGTGCATCCCTGAGTCGATCTTGAGCCAGACCGTTACGGGACTCCCGATATCCGCCCTGCAGATCATTTCAACCTGTTCCCTGCAGCAGACCATCAACCAGAAATCCTGTTCCGGCGCTATGCTTACTTCATCCGGCGTGAGCGGCCCTTCCAGCAACAGGACAGGCTTGCGTATGCCTGCATCTCTCAACTCGAGCGCCTCGTCAACACCGGCAACGGCAAAGGCCGGGACCAGGTCGTCCAGGGCCCGGGCTATGATGGCAGCGCCATGCCCGTAGGCATTGGCCTTGACGACGGCGATGTTGCGGGAACCGGGCGTGATGTCACAGGCAACCCGGTAATTATGACGCAGGGCGCGGGCATCGATACGGGCTTTTACCGGGCGCGTCATGATGTTACGGCAACCACGGTCCGCCCTTCGTGTAACCTTATTCCTTTTCCAGGACTACAACCGGAATCTCGCGCTCCGTCTTGTCCTGCAACTCCGTATAAGTCGGGTATATCGATACCATCAGGTCCCAGAGTCCGGCGCGCTCTTCCCCTGTAGCCGTCCTGGCCCTGGCTTTGAACTGCTCAGTCATAACCTGTACTTCGATTTCCGGGTTCGCATCCAGGTTCAGGTACCAGTGCGGATTAACCGGGGCGCCGCCCTTTGAGGCCACCACGACATAAGCGTCACCGGCCTCGCCGTAGATCAGCGGAGTAACGATTCCTTGCCCGGATCTTCTCCCGATAGTAGTCAACAGCAATGTGGGAATCCCACCGTGATCACCCATACCCGTGGAATCCCACAGGTGTCCTTCCTCTCCGCCCGTATCAAGATATTGACGCAGGTGGCTGGTGACGAAATCAGGCACATTTGACGGCATTCTTGGATTGTTCATGATCGACCCTCCTCCCGAGGAAGTTTTACATTATAGGAAGTGTTACATGTATTATAATTCTGTGACGATGCGAAATACCAAGAATTTAATCCCGATGAAGAAAGAAACCGGCATTCATGAATTGTTCAGGTCTGATCCGGAAAGAGCGGATTTCCTGGTATGGGGCAGGCGCTCCGACCCGTTGACCCGGCGCGGTTTCATCAAGGGACTGGCCGGTTTTTCCGGCATTATAGGGGCAGAAGTCGTTTTTCACCATAATATGCCCGCAGGCCTGATACCCGCCGTATTTGCCGATTCGGAAGAACCGTTTGTCATCGAAGGCAAGCGCGGCCTGCGGGTGCTGAACGACCGCCCGCTCAACGCGGAGACCCCGGCCCACTTGCTGAATGATGACGTCACGCCCGTGGAACGGTTATTCATCCGCAATAATGGTTTCCCGCCCCAAAACCCCGACGCTGATGCCTGGACCCTGACCGTGGACGGTGAATCAGCCGGGTCAACGAAGTTATACGGCATATCCGACCTGAAACGCAGATTTACCGGCCACGACCTGCAATTGACACTGGAATGCGGCGGCAACGGCAGGGCCGAGTATTATCCTCCTGCTTCCGGCAACCAGTGGACCCTGGGCGCAGTGGGCTGCCCGCAATGGAACGGCGTGCGCCTCAGGGACGTGCTGGAAGACGCCGGTGTCAATGACGATGCCGTGTACGTCGCGTATTACGGCGCCGACGTCCACCTGAGCCGGCAACCGGGAAAAATCCCCATTTTCCGCGGCGTGCCCGTCAACAAGGCGCTGGAAGATGAATCCCTGATCGCCTGGGGCATGAACGGCGAACCGCTGCACCCGATGAACGGCTATCCCCTGCGCCTGGTATTCGGCGGCTGGCCGGGATCGACCTCCGGAAAATGGCTGACGCGCATCACGGTGCGCAATATCATTCATGACGGCCCGAAGATGACCGGTAAGTCCTACCGCATGCCCTGCAACCCGGTCGCGCCGGGGACCAAAGTCGCTGTCGAAGACATGTGCATCATCGAAGCCATGCCGGTCAAATCGCTGATCACCTATCCGGAGAACGGCGCGAAAACCGCGCTGCAACAACCCCTGGCGCTGCACGGTCACGCCTGGGCGGGCGATGTTGAAGTCGCCGAATTGCACATCTCGATCGATTTCGGCCGTACCTGGCGCCGGGCCGAATTGCAGCCCCCCGCCAATCGCCTTGCCTGGCAGAACTGGGATGCGCAGGTAAGTTTTCCCGCCGCGGGCTACTACGAAGTCTGGGCGCGGGCTGTGGATAGCAAGGGCGAATCGCAACCCATGGTCATCCCCGGCTGGAACCCGAAAGGATACCTGAACAACTCATGCCACCGCATCGGCGTTTACGTGGTCTGACCATTTGTCTGCCGGTGATTTCAGCCCTGCTGGTCCCCGGAATTTCCCGAGCCGAAGTCAAGGCCGTGGATGAGGCCACAGGCTTTGTGATCGACCGGGGCTGGGAACTTGCCAATGCCCACTGCGCCGCCTGCCATTCGGCACAAATCGTCACCCAGAACCGGATGGACAGAAACGGCTGGGAAGATACTATTCGCCAGATGCAGGCGGAACACGGTTTATGGGACCTGGGAGAAGCCGAACTGGTTATTCTCGATTACCTCACCAGGCATTACGGCATCACTGACACCCGGCCCCGCATTCGCAAAAAAATGCTGGGGTCAGAGTAAGAAATTCGCCAGAATTTTTACTCTGACCCCTGGATTACCTGGATTAAGGCAGGCGATGCAGGCACAGAATGGTTATTCGTGTAACATATAATCGGCAATGCAACAGTTTCTATTCGGACACAGCGGCGGGCAAACGCCCAGACAACTGGTAAAAGACTGCCTGGACCAGGTCGGCCAGGTTCCTGAGGAGGCGAACCTCGGCTTTATCTATGCCACCTCGACCCTCATTCCGAAACTCGGGATCATACTGGACACGCTCAGACAGCGTACCGGCATCACGCACTGGTGCGGCAGCGTCGGACTCGGTGTGAGCGCCACCGGCAAGGAGTATTACGACCAACCGGCCCTGGCCGTCATGATCGCGGAATTTCCCGATTCTGCGTTCAGGCCCCTGCCCGTACAGACCGGGGATATCGACGGTTTCATCACCAACGCCGGTGACTGGCTCAAAAACCACGAATTCTATTTCGGCATTCTCCACTGCGACCCGGGCAATATGCAGGTCCCGTCCCTGATCTCGGCGCTGGCGCAGAACATTCCCAATGCTTTTTTCGTGGGCGGACTGAGTTCATCCGCAGACGTGAACGTGCAGGTGGCCGACGCAGTCGTGTCCGGCGGCATTTCCGGCGTGCTGTTCTCCGGCGACGTGCCCGTGGCGACGGGTCATACCCAGGGCTGTACACCTTTTTCATCCAGGCACGTCATCACTGCCTGCGAGCGCAATATCATCATTGAACTGGACAACCGGCCTGCCCTGGACGTATTCATGGAAGACGTGGGTGAAGTGATAGCCAGGGACCTGCAACGGGTTGCGGGCTATATTTTCGCGGGATTTCCGATCCCCGGATCCGACACCAGCGATTACATGGTGCGCAACCTGGTCGGCATCGACGAGGGTAACCGCCTCATTGCCGTAGGCCACATGCTGGCGGAGGGCAGTGAGATCATGTTCTGCCGGCGCGACGGCAACACGGCCAGGCAGGACATGCAGCGCATGCTGGCAGACGTAAAAGGCCGGTTAAGCTCGCAACCTCGCGGCGCGGTCTATTACTCCTGCACCGGACGCGGGCGCTACCAGTTCGGCCCCAATTCGGAAGAGTTGACCATGATCCGTGATGAACTGGGCGACCTGCCCCTGGTCGGCTTCTTTGCCAATGGGGAGATTTTTCACAACAGGCTGTATGGGTATACGGGCGTGCTCACCGTGTTCTGCTGACAACCTGTGAACAATGCTTTCTCCTTAGAGCCCCGTTTTGACCTACAAAAACAGTAGTCTAAGCCTGATCTGGCAGGCCTTTTTATAAAAAAATCCTTTATTATCAGTAGGTCATATCAATCCGGACTGGTCCGACCCCGGATCACCCGGTCCACCCCAGGCCGGCGCTGACGCAGTTGATGGAAAGGAGCAGCGCAACCAGGTCTGACTGCTTGCCCTGTTCGCGAAACCGTTTGACCAGTTCGACCTGGGCCAGGCCGACCTGTTTGAGAATATCGCCGCGGCGTTCCAGTTTCCTGCTGAAACGGGGGAACTGTTCCGCCAGTTTTTTTTCGCCCGTTATAATGAGCACGCCGGCTATGGACTGCCGGTATTCCTGCAGGATTTTCGAGGAGATGATTTCCTGCTCCAGCAGGCCGGCGTACCGGAGCAGCACGTCAGTGTCCACAAAGGCCAGGGATTTTTCCGCCTCGTCAATAATCAATCTGAATAACGGCCAGCGTTTATACATTTTCTTCAGCAGTTTCTTTCCCTCACTGCCCCTGACCCTGATAAACTTTTCCACGGCGCTGCCCAGCCCATACCAGGCCGGGACGTGGTGGCGGTTCTGGGTCCAGGCAAATACCCACGGAATGGCTCGCAGGTCGTCCAGCGAACCGACACCGAACCTGCGGTCCGGCCGCGAGCCGATCCTGAGCTTGCCCAGTTCCTCCACCGGGCTTGCCGTCTGGTAATAATCGACCAGTCCCGTCTCCTCCACCAACTGCCGGTACTCGGTGTAAGCCAGGTTGGACAGCGCGTCCATGGCCTGCTCGAACTCCGGGTCGGGTCTGAATTGATCCTCCGTCATGGATTTCAGGGTATGCTCCATGACACTGGCGGCAAGCAGTTCCATTTCGTACTGCGCCGTACCGTGGTTGGCGTACTTGGAAGAGACAACTTCGCCCTGTTCCGTAATCCGCAGCTTACCGTTTACGGAACCCGCAGGTTGCGCAGCGATAACACTCCTGGTAGGCCCGCCGCCGCGGCTGACCGATCCGCCCCTGCCGTGAAAGAAAACGATGGGAATCCTGCATTTTTCGCCGGTTCTGGTCAGTTCCGTCTGGGCGCGGCTCAATTCATAATTCGCCGTCAGGAACCCGCCGTCCTTGTTGGAATCGGAGTAACCGATCATGACTTCCTGGATACCGCCCTGCTCCCTCACGCTGCGCCGGACAACCGGCGTTTTCAGCAGGGCCTGCATGATCCTGGGGGCCTTACGCAGGTCTTCAATCGTCTCGAACAGGGGTATGACCGGCAGGGGCGAATTTTCCACCGCCTGGCTGTCGCTGAATACGCCGGCATACTTGGCCAGCAGGTACACGCCCAATACATCCGCCACCGACCGGGTCATGCTCAGGATAAAACCGCCAAACGCATCCCTGTCCAGGGTCCGTTGCGTTTCGGCAATCAACTGGAACAGGCCGAAGGTCATGGCTGATTGCCTGTCCGCAAGAGAGAAATGCGGGAGTTGATCCACCGGTGTGGACAACTCCGCCTGTATCCAGGCGAGCCATTCCGGCGCATCCGCCGGGGGCGGTGTTTCCCCCTGCCGCTGAAGTTGCCAGATGTCTCTCAGCGTTCTGGTTATGACCGTGGAATTTTCTCTTACGTCAAGGCGCGCCGTGCAAAACCGGAACGCCTCGGCCTGGCGCCGCAGCGGGGTTACCTGGGAGTCTGCCAGGTGTGCGCAGTCGGCGGCCTGCAGTCCCTGCTCGAGAATTTTCAAGTCCCGGATAAACTGCTCGGCATCGGCATAACTGAACTCGCTCAGCGTGTTTTTTTTCTCGGTATTCCTGACCTTTTCCAGTATGCAGATAACAAACTGCCGGAATATCTCACCCGGGTTGCGCTTCTCGATGCTGTTCCGGCGCCCGCTTCCATCCAGCAAGCTGTCCAGGTGTTTTATAAATACGGCCGGCGGGTGTATCGCGTGAATGGATACACTGAGTTGGGAGAACAACCTGTTCAAACTTGCCTGGTAATGTTGCAAGATTGCGTTCCTGTTCAACAACAGGGCTTCCCGGGTAATGGTGTTGTTGACGGACGGATTACCATCACGGTCACCCCCTATCCAGGAACCGAAGCGGAAAAATGGCGGGGTGGAAAATTTTACGCCCGGGTAATGCCTTGCGAGGGCCCAGTCAAGTCTTTCCAGGGTCTCCGGAACGCGTTCATACAGGGTTTGCTCAAAGAAATGCAGGCCCCATTTAACTTCCTGGACAACGGAAGGTTTCTCCAGACGCAACTCCCCGGTCAACCAGAGCAGGTCGATTTCGTTACGGAGTTGTTCTTCCAGTGCTTCCCGTTCACGCGGGGTCCAGCGCGTAGCTTCCAGCCGGTACAGTATCACGTAGATACGGCGGTGAATCTGCAGGACCGTTACGCGTTTTGCCTCCGTGGGGTGTGCGGTGACGGTCGGCGTCACTTTCATACGATCCAGCAAGTCCTGGACTTCCTGCCGGGACAGGTCCATCGCACTGGCCCGGGCAATAACGCTGGCAAACGTGCCGGGGACATGTTCCAGTCCGCGCATACTTTCAGTCGCCCGGCGCCGGCGCATGGCCGCGTTTTCTTCGGCGATATTGAGAAGCTGGAACCAGATCCCCCAGGCCTGCAATCCGGCCAGCAACAACTCGTCGTCATCCCTCGGCAGGGCTTGCTCTCCCTCGAAAACCGGGAGTATCTCCGGCTTTCTCTGCCTGATGACCTGGCGCAACAACGCCGCCAGCAGTTCTATGAGGTTGCCGGCATAACTGGCAACCGCCGAATCCAGTCCCGCTACCGAGGACTGTTCAGGAAATTCGAATGATGAAGTGGAACTCTTTGTCACACAACGCGATCGCGCGGCGTTTCACCGTTGAAAAACGCCTGCAGGTTTGCCACGACCCGCATGCCCATCGCAACCCTGGTTTCCCTGGAGGCGCTGCCAAGGTGCGGGAAAAGCACTACGTTCTCCATCGATAATAATTGATCGGGTACGGCCGGCTCTCCTTCGAACACGTCCATGCCGGCGCCGGCGATGGCGCCCGTTTCCAGGGCCGCAATCAGTGCGGACTGGTCGATCACGTCGCCGCGGGCGCTGTTGATGAGAAATGCCCCGGGTTTCATCAGGGCAAGCCGCTCACTGTTGATCAAATGATAGGTCTCCTTGCCGCCGGGACAATGCAGGGAGACAAAATCCGCCTCCCGCAGCACATCCTCTACGGTATCACGCGCCTCCGCCTGCAGTGAATCGACCACCTCGTCCGGCGGCGGATAGGGGTCCGTGAAGATAATCCTCATGCCAAATCCATGGAAAGCCCTGTGCGCCATGGCCCTGGCGATTCTCCCCATCCCGATCAGACCCAGTGTCTTGCCGGTTACTTTTGTGCCCATCATGTGGGTGGGGCGCCAGCCGGTCCATTCCCTGTTGCGCACGTGCCGCTCCCCTTCCCCGGCGCGGCGCGCAGTCATCAACAGCAGGGTCATGGCCAGGTCGGCCGTGCAATTGGTGAGCACTTCGGGCGTATTGGTCACTACCAGACCACGCGCCTTGGCGGCGTCAAGGTCGATATGGTTAAAACCCACGCCATAGCTGCCGATAATCCTGGCCTTGAGGTTATCCACGGAGAGTACCGCCGCGTTGACCTGATCCGAAACGGTCGGGCAGAAGGCATCAGCGTTCTGCAGCGCTCCGTGCATTTGACTGACCGTCATGGGAACGTCCGTTTGATTCAACTGCACGTCGAAGAGTTCCTGCATCCTGTTCTCGACCTCTTCCGGCCATTTACGGCTGACTATTACTCTGGGTTTACTCATGTTGTCTCTCCATCCAGCACCGCCTTTACGGTGTTCCCGAATTCGGACGGCCTGGGCACGATGGTTACACCGCATTCCTGCAGGATTTCCACCTTTTCCGCGGCGCTCTCGCCGAATGCGGAAATAATGGCGCCGGCATGTCCCATGCGTTTGCCCTTGGGCGCGGTCAGGCCGGCAATGTATCCAATCACCGGCTTTTTCATGTTGTCCCGGTAGAACTCGGCGGCTTCCGCTTCCTGCGGCCCCCCGATCTCGCCTATCATCACCACGGCATCGGTCTCCGGGTCCTCTTCAAACCGTACCAGGTGGTCCTTGAAGGAACTGCCGTTGATGGGGTCGCCGCCGATGCCGACACTGGTGGATACCCCGATTCCCAGCGCTTTCATCTGCGAAGCGGCCTCGTATCCCAGGGTGCCGGAGCGGCCGATAACGCCTACCCTGCCCGGTATGTAGATATGGCCCGGCATGATGCCCAGCATGGCCTTGGAGGGACTGATGGTGCCGGCACAGTTGGGTCCGGTCAGCAGCATCTTGTCTTCCGCCCGGTAGCGGCGCATATAGCGCTTCACCCGGATCATGTCGTGTGCGGGAATACCGTCGGAGATACAGACACAATACTTTATGCCGGCGTCCGCGGCTTCCATGATGCCGTCGGCCGCAAACGGCGGCGGAATGAAAATGATACTGCTGTCGGCGCCGGTCTCCGCCACTGCATCCTTGACCGTGTCAAACACGGGCCGATCCAGGTGCATGGTCCCTCCTTTGCCCGGGGTAACCCCACCGACAATATTGGTGCCGTAACCGATCATGTCCCGGGAATGGAACGTGCCGATCTGGCCGGTAAAGCCCTGGACTATGACTTTTGTGTTCTCATCTATCAAAATCGACATAACTGTTCCCCTAACCCTGGTCTTTCTCGTAGTCCTGCCATGCGGCGACTGCCTTATCCGCCGCCTCCTGCAAGGTGTCCGCCATGATGATCGGCAAGCCGCTGTTCTTCAGTATTTCCCTGCCCTCTTCCATGTTGGTGCCCGACAGCCTGACCACGAAGGGCAACGTCAGTTCAATCTTCTCCAGGGCCTGAACTATCCCTTCGGCAACCCAGTCACAGCGGTTGATCCCGGCAAAGATATTCACCAGTACCGCCCTGACGTTCTTGTCTGCCAGGATCAGGTTAATGGCCTTTGCCACGCGATCCGGCGAAGCCCCGCCACCTATGTCCAGGAAGTTGGCCGGCTCCCCGCCGGCGTGTTTGATCATGTCCATGGTCGCCATTGCCAGACCGGCGCCGTTGATGATACAACCGATGTTCCCCTGTAGTCCTACGTAACTCAGGCCGCGGTCCGCTGCCTTCATTTCCCGGGGGTCTTCCTGGGATTTGTCCCTGAGTTCGGAAATATTGGGACGCCGGAACAAGGCGTTGTCATCGAAGCCCATTTTTGCATCCAGCGCCAGCAGGTGGTTGTCCTGCGTCACGACCAGTGGATTGATTTCCACCATGGTGGCGTCCAGGTCGCGGAACGCCCGGTAGCAACCCAGGAGTGTTGTAATCGCCTGGCTGCTCAGGGCTTTATCGATGCCCAGTTTGAAGGCAATCTCCCTGGCCTGGAAGGGCTGCATGCCCACCGCCGGTTCAACGGTTACGCGAATGAGTGAATCCGGCTTTTCACTGGCTATATCCTCGATCTCGATTCCCCCCTCCGAGGAAGCAACGATGGAGATCCTCTCCTTCTGCCGGTCCAGGACAAACCCGATGTAATATTCATTGGCGATTTCGCGCGCCTCCTCGACGTATAAACGGTGAATGATCTTGCCGGCGCTGCCGGTCTGGTTGGTAATCAGTCTCTTGCCGAGCAGTTCATCGGCAGCCGCCCAGATCTCCTCGTCGTCCCGGCAGAGCTTTATCCCGCCGGCCTTGCCGCGCCCGCCCGAGTGTATCTGCGCTTTGACCACCCAGGCATCACCGCCGATTTCATGGGAACGGTACACAGCCTGTTCCGGGCTGTACGCCAGTCCCCCCCGGGGGATGGGCACGCCGAAATCCGTCAGGATTTCCTTTGCTTGATATTCATGAATTTCCATAGTTGTTACCTCACAATTAATTCAGCCTGCCGTACGATGTTCCTTGCCATGCGTTCCGATGCGGCGTCGATCATCTTGCCGTCCAGTTGCGCCGCGCCCTTGCCCTGTGCCGCCGCTTCCCGCAATGCCTCCAGCACGCGCCTGGCCCGGGTTACCTCGGCTTCCGGGGGCGACATCACGTCGTTGGCCAGTTCGATCTGGCTGGGGTGGATCGCCCATTTGCCTTCGTAGCCCAGCGCCGCCACCCGTTTGGCCGCTGCAACATAGCCGTCCGGATCGTTGAAATCGCCGTACGGGCCATCTATGGCGCGCAACCCGTAGGCCCGGCATGCGGTGACAATGTTCACCAGGGCGGAATGCCACTGGTCGCCCAGGGCGCCGTCACACTGGTAATCCGGGTTCAACCCGCCGATGTTCACGGTGCGCGCCCGCATACTGGCGGCATAATCCGCCACACCGAAGTGCAGGGCCTCCAGGCGCGTGGAGGACTGTGCAATGGACATGACGTTGGCCCCGCCCAGCGCGGTCTCTACCAGGCACTCTATGCCGATTTTCTTTTCAATCCCCATGGCCTCCTCAATCTGGGTCAGCAGGCAATCCACCATGTAGACGTCTGCAGCCGTGCCCACCTTGGGGATCAGCACGGTATCGAGCCTGGCGCCGGCCTGCTCGACGATATCCACCACGTCGCGGTACATGTAATGCGTATCGAGACCGTTGATGCGCACCGACATGGTTTTGCCCTGCCAGTCTATATCGTTCAACGCCTGGATGATGTTTTTCCGGGCCTGGGGCTTGTCATCCGGGATCACCGCGTCCTCGCAATCCAGGAAGATGAAATCCGCGGCGGAACGGGCCGCTTTTTCGAACATGCCGGGGTTGGATCCGGGCACGGCAAGCTCACTGCGCTGCAACCGCACCGGCGCCGGTTCGTAGCGGGTAAAACTCATCAGAAGCGGGCCTGGCGGGTATTGCGCAGGTATTCCTGCGCGGCGGCCACGCCGCTACCCAGCTCAATATCAATTCCCATATCTTTCATCGACATCTCGGCGCTGTTGAGCGGGGTCAATACCATCACCTCATTCAAATCACCCAGGTGCCCTATGCGGAATGCCTGGCCGGCAATCTTCCCGAGGCTGATGGACAGCGCGACGTTATAGTATTTATAGCTGTGGCGCGCCACTGCATTACCGTCAATACCGTCCGGCACCCGCACTGCGCTGACCGTGTCGGAATACCATTTCTCATCCTTTGCGACCAGGGACAGGCCCCATGCCTCCACCGCCTTGCGTACCGCGGTAGCCATACGGGTATGGCGGGCGAAGACGTTATCCAGGCCTTCCTCCATGAGCATGTTGACGGATTCCCGCAGCCCCCGGAGATAGATGGTATTGGGAGTATAGGGGAAATAACCGTTGTCGTTGGCCCCGATCATGTCGTCGAAAGAGAAAAAGGTACGGGGCAACGTCGCGCTCGCACGCGCATCCAGGGCCTTTTGACTGACGCCGACGATACCGAGTCCCGTGGGCAGCATAAAACCTTTCTGCGAACCGCTGACCGCCAGGTCCACCCCCCACTCATCCATACGGAAATCCAGGCTACCCAGGGAACTCACCGCGTCGACAAAAAACAGTGCCGGGTGATCCGCCTCATCCAGCGCCCTGCGGACCCCGGCTACGTCACTCTTTACGCCTGTAGCGGTCTCATTGTGAGTGGCAAACACGGCCTTGATTTCCCTGTTGGTATCGGCTTTCAGTATTTCCGCATAACGGTCAACGGGAACACCCTCGCCCCAGTCCAGTTCCAGGGCATGGACATCCAGGCCATGACGCCGGCACATATCCACCCAGAGCATGCTGAACTGGCCGAAGTGGGACATCAGGACCTTGTCCCCGGGTGACAAGGTATTGGTGATTGCGGCTTCCCACCCCCCGGTGCCGGAGGAAGGGAAGATGAATATCCGTCCCGTTTCCGTTTTGAAAATCTTTTTCAGGTCGTCAAACAACGGGAGCGTGAATTCGGGGAAATCCTCCGCACGCATGTCCTCCTGTTCCAGGGCCATGGCGTTGCGAATGCGCTGCGGCACGATCGTCGGGCCGGGTATATGTAAAAAGTTTCGACCAGGCATGTCTGTCTCTCCAGATTAGCTTATGTGTCAGATCGCCCTGGTTTACACAGGGCTTCCATTATTGAAAACAGCGCGACGCGCTTACGCAGTCTTGCCGTTCAGTACAGGGATTTCCAGGGCATCACCCTCAAGAAGACACGGACCGGCGCTTCCTTCCACGGTCCGCAAATGCAGTTTTACAAACTGAGAAGCGGATTTATACCACACTCAGGCAACAGGAGTCCAGACCTGATGCAGGGATACAGATGCTCCCGCTAACATCGACAGTTGGCGGTCTCATCGGGTCGGTTTCATTTTTTTCACACTGACCCGACCCTCAGGGGATGCGTAGCCCTCCGGCTGTGCCCGGTCGTTGGTCTCATTGGCCTGGTTTCCCCTGAAGTCCCCCGCCCCGAACTGCCCGACCACGGCGTGTGCTCAGGAGGTGTCATAGGGCACAATCACGCTGGGCGGCGCGCCGAATGCCAGCGCTTTATAGAGCGTCTCCCAGTCCGGCAGCAGCCAGGTGAAGAAGAAGCTTCGCAGCTTCTCCCAGAAGTAGCGCTTGCGGCCCTGTTTGGCCAGCGCCGCCCGGAACAGCCCGCAGCAATGCTGCTGCACCTGGTCCACCAGGAACGCCAGCATCATCAGGTGGGCGAACACCGTGGACAGGTGCTTGTAACCATGGCCGAAGTTATGCTCGAAGTGGTAGCCTTGGTTCTTCAGGGTATTGAACGTCTCGTTCTCAATCTTCCAGCGCGCCCGCGCCCCGCGCATGATGCGCATCAGGTTGTGCTTGTGCAAGGGGATATCCGTCACCCAGGTAAAGCGCTGACTCTTCCCGTTGCGGCGCTGTTCTTCATAATCCAGGAAGTTCACTTCCAGCTTAAAGTGCGACTCGTTCAACGGCGCGCCGTTCAGGTAACGGAACCGGTGCACCGTGCCGTCCTGGCCGGTTATCTCTGCCGTCTTCACCCCCGGCGTGGTCGCTACCCACTCAAACAGGAAGACATGGTCGCCGGGCTTGACCCCCAGGATATAACGCATCTTCAAGGACTGCAGCAACTCAATGTGCGGCCCGTTCGCGGCCAGCGCATCCTCCACCACAATCAGCTTCAGGTGCGGGTGTTCCCGGCGCACGTCCGCCAGCAACCGCTTGGCCGCATTGCGCTCACAGTCATTCTTGCTGCTCCCGTCTTCCCGCATAATCGGCTCCGGCGCCAACGGCAGCACCACCCGTTGCTCAGGATGCACCAGCGCCGCGCCCAACACCTGGTGGTAATAACTCACCCGCCCGTCCCGGTGATGCTTCTCACAACACTGCGCGCAATGCACGTTGTCCGAATAAAAATACCCGGTGCCGTCCACCGACAACAGGTAATGACCCGCCCACCAGAGGAAGTCCTCCAGCCCCTTGCCCCGCTGCAACAGGTGCAACACCCGACGGAACGCGCGCCGCAACAACGAGGGGTCCACCTCGTCCAGCCGTTCCCGCAACGCCGTGTCCGACGGCGCCCGCGCAATGCCGTACAAACTCTTCAGGTTCGAGGCCACCACCGCATCCTCACGGCCCGCATCAAACTGCAACAGCGACGGGTACTTCAACCCGAACACCGCCAGCCCCGACATCAGGTAATCGACCAACTCAAACCCACGGCCCACCGTGTCATCCTTAATGGCTTGAAAACAACGGCGTACTTCACTCAACAAACCAGGGGCACTCAGGGACTTGCGCAAGGAAGAACGGGACATGGCCTCACCTCACCTTTGACTTGAATAGTGCCTCTTATTATACTGAAACCATGCCGAAAGTTTACGAAAACCTTTTTTTACCCCGCTCCAAAACCCCCGTTTTTATCGGGATTCCAGCACCCAACAGGCGTTAGCGGGAATTGCTGGCAGGGATAATATCAAGGGATCTGAGTAAGAAATTCGAAGAATTTTTACTCTGACCCCACTTATCCCCATATATTCAGATCAGGTAGCCCCCGTCCACGGGGAGAATGCTGCCGGTGGCGAAGCCGGAGGCCGGCGAGGCGAGGAACAGGATGGCGCCGGCCATTTCATCGGGTTGCGCATAGCGCCTCAGCGGCATTTGCTTTAACCAGGAATTCAGGACTTCTTCATTTTCGGTTAAGGCGCCGGCGAATTTCGTATCGGTCAATCCCGGCAGCAGGGCGTTGACCCGGATATTGTCCGGCCCGCACTCCAGCGCAAATGCCTTGGTCATCTGGATGATGGCGCTTTTCGTGATGGAATAAATGCCCCGTTTGTCTCCCGGCCTGACCCCGTCGACGGACGCCACGTTGACTATGGCGCCTCCGCCGTTTTCCTTCATCATCCTGCAGGCGTTTGCAGACATGAAGAAATACCCGCGTATATTGACCTCGACGGTTTTTTGGAATGAGCCCGGGTCGGTTTCCGTGATGTGGCCGTAATAGGGGTTTGCAGCCGCATTGTTCACCAGTATGTCCAGGCGGCCAAGCTCTTCCCGGACGTGGCTGAAGACAGCTTCGATCTGGTCCAGGTCGCCGATGTGGCAGGCATAAGCGGTGGCCCGGCCGCCTTCATCCCGGATACTTGCGGCCACTTTCTCACAGCCCTCCTGCCTGCGGCTGGAAATAATGACATGGGCGCCCTGTTGCGCCAGCAGCCTGGCGGCCGACTCGCCGATACCGCGGCTGGCGCCGGTCACCAGCGCAATTTTGCCGGTCAGGTCGAACAGGTCTGTCGTCATAACTTCACCTCGCTATATATGGGGTCAGAGTAAGAAATTCGGAGAATTTTTACTCTGACCCCGAATATCCTGTTATCAGGCAATAAGTTCTACCGCGTCGGCAGCCATGGGCTCCACAATCCGGCCCATCTCAAGGGCCCTCTTGCTGGACGCGTTGCCGTCAAGACCGCGTTTATACACGCCCTGGCAGATTGCGGCCATGCGAAAATAGCTGAACGCCAGGTAAAAATGCCAGTTTTCGATTGCCGGCAGGCGGCGGAATTCGCCGTACTGCTCAATAATGGCCTGCTCCCCGGGGACGCCAAGGGCGTTGCGATCTTTCCCGGCAAGACCCTTGACATCGCCCTCGGGGGGCAGTCGCAGACACATGCAATAGTAGGCCAGGTCAGATAACGGATGCCCCAGGGTGGACAGTTCCCAGTCAATAACGGCCAGGGCGCG
Organism: Gammaproteobacteria bacterium; assembly: GCA_965220815.1. Classification (GTDB taxonomy): domain Bacteria; phylum Pseudomonadota; class Gammaproteobacteria; order Eutrophobiales; family Eutrophobiaceae; genus JAAXHV01. The sequence goes on along the minus strand of OZ244846.1, from coordinate 2,181,373 downwards.
CGCTTCGGCAGGATGAAAAATAACATTGTCGATGCGAAAATCCCCGTGGATCAGGCCGGTCTTCCCGTCATCCGCGGGCATGTTGGCGGGCAGCCAGTCCATCAGCGTATCCATCGGCTCGATCCTTGTTGTTTCCGAAGCCTTATATTGTTTGCTCCAGCGGCTGATCTGCCGCTCGTAGTAGTTTCCCGGGCGACCGTAGTCGGCCAATCCGGCAGCTTCGATATCCACTTCGTGTATGGCTGCAAGAACGCGAATCAGCTCACCGTGGTAGCCTGTCCGTTCTTCCCTGCCGGTCTCCGGCAGCGCCGGGTCCCAGAAAATCCGCCCCTCCTCGTAGCTCATCACGTAGAACATGGCGCCGGTGACGCCCTCGTCTTCGCACAGGTGCAGTGCCCGGGCGACCGGTACATCGGTTTCTGCCAGGGCCTTGATCACCCTGAACTCGCGATCAACGGCATGGGCGGATTTGAGCAACTGGCCGTGGGGTTTGCTGCGCAACACGTAGCGGCCGCTGGCGGCGCTCAGCAACCAGGTCGGGTTCGACTGCCCGCCGGGGAATTTCTCGGCATCGATAAGCCCGCGAAAACCACTAACATGACCTTCAAGATAGGCATTCAGCTTTGCCTGGTTAAATGCTTTCATGAATAACGCTGAATGATCTGCTTGCCCAGGGACATCATGTGGACCTGGTCCGGACCGTCGGCAAGGCGGATCTGCCTGGCGTAGTTATAAGCCTCAGCCAGGAAAAAATCCTCGGTCAAACCGGCCGCGCCGTGCATCTGTATGGCATCGTCGATCACCTCGCAGGCCATTACCGGCGCGGTGATCTTGATGGCCGCGATAAGATCGCGGGCCTCCTTGTTACCAAATTTGTCCATCCTGTCTGCCGCCAGCAGGGTCAACAGGCGCGCCTGTTCTATTTTGCAATAGGCCCTGGAAATATCTTCCCGTACCGACTGGTGCTGGCTGATTTTCCTGCCGAAAGTGGATCGCTCTTCCACCCGCCGGCACGCCAGCTCCAGGGCGCGCTGGGCGCAGCCGACCAGGCGCATGCAATGGTGGATGCGGCCCGGTCCAAGACGACCCTGTGCGATCTCAAATCCGCGTCCCTCTCCCAGCAGGATGTTTTCTGCCGGTACCCGGACATTATCGAAATGAATCTCCGCTTCACCAAAAGGCGCATCGTTGTAACCGAAACTGTGCACGTAACGAACAATTTCCACACCCGGTGTATCTCTGGGCACCAGGATCATCGACTGCTGCCTGTGCCGGTCCGGGTTGCCGGGGTCGGTCTTGCCCATGACGATCAGGATTTCACAGTTGTCGCGCATGCCGCCCGTGGTAAACCACTTGCGCCCGTTGATAAGGTACTCATTTCCTTCCCTGACCATGGAACAGGCGATATTGGTCGCGTCCGATGAGGCGACGTCCGGTTCGGTCATGGCAAAACCGGAGCGAATTTCACCCGCCAGCAGGGGTTTTAACCAGCGTTCTTTCTGTTCTTCCGTCCCGTAATGGATCAGGGTCTCCATATTGCCGGTATCGGGCGCATTGCAGTTGAACACTTCAGGCGCCCAGATGACCCGGCCCATGATCTCGGCCAGGGGGGCGTATTCGAGGTTGGTCAGAGCATCTCCGTCAGAGTGCGCTTTGGGGTAAAACAGATTCCACAATCCTTGCGCCCGCGCCTTTTGTTTCAAGTCCTCCAGGATGGGCGGAGTAGTCCAGGGGTTGGCGGCGCTTGCCAATGCTTCCCGGTAGTCCTGCTCGACCGGATAGACATGGGCCTGCATAAAATCATTGAACCGTTCTTGCAGCGCCTGTACTTTTTCTGAATAGGTAAAGTCCAACGGAATTTCCTCGATAAATATATGGGGTCAGAGTAAAAATTCTTCGAATTTCTTACTCTGACCCCTGGATTTTCAGAATTTTTACTCTGACCCCGTATATCATATATTCAAAACGCATCTTCCGGCATGTCCAGGCAAGTCGTATCCAGTCCCGACAGCAATTCCGCCTGCGCCTGTATTTTCGGCAGTTCCCAGCGGAAAAAATAACGGCAGGCCTGCATCTTGCCGGCATAAAACTGCACATCGTCTGCGTGTGCTCCGGCCAGTCCCGCCTGGGCTGCGCCGGCCTGTTTCAGCCACATCCAGGCGATTACTACGTGACCCAGCATGTCCAGGTACACGGATGAATTGGCTATGAATTGTGACAGTTCCCCTCGCGCCGCCGTTTCGGTCAGGACCCCGGTTGTAGTCCTTAGCGTCTCTGCAGCCTGCTGGAGGCCGTCAGCAAATTCCGATAATGCATCATGTCCTGCGGTTGCATCAATACTGTCCTGGATCTCACGCATCAGCAACGCAAAGCCTGCCCCGTTTTTCATCAGGACTTTCCGGCCCAGCAGGTCAATGCCGTGGATGCCGTTGGTCCCCTCGTGGATCATGTTCAGGCGGTTGTCGCGGTATAACCGCTCCACCGGAAAATCCTGCGTATAACCGTAGCCGCCGAGGATCTGTACGGCATGCTTGTTCGCCTCGAGACACCACTCGGAGGGCCATGCCTTGACGACGGGGATTAAAACTTCCAGTAATAAATCGGCTTCCTGCCGCGCCGACTCATCGGGATGCGTTTTTTTCTCATCCACCAGTTTTGCCGCAAACAGGCACAGGGCAAGCCCGCCCTCAACGTAAGCCTTCTGCGCCAGCAGCATCCGTTTCACGTCGGCATGGCGGATAATAGGGACCATTTTGTTGGCAGGATCCTTGTTGTCAGGCATTCTCCCCTGGGCGCGCTCCCGGGCGTATTCCAGCGAATACAGGTAGCCCGCATAGCCCGCGCCCACCGCCGAGAGCCCTACCCCGATGCGGGCTTCGTTCATCATCATGAACATGTACTCCAGTCCTCGATGCGGTTCACCCACCAGGTAGCCGGTGCAACGCTTATCGTCGCCGAGGTTCAGGACACAATTAGGCGTGATGCGTTGTCCCATCTTGTGGTTCAATCCGCCCAGGCATACGTCGTTATGTTCTCCCACGCTGCCGTCCGGGTTAACCCGGTAGCGCGGCACGATGAAAAGGGAGATACCTTTCACGCCAGGCGGCCCGCCCGGGATCTTGGCCAGCACCAGGTGGATGATATTCTCACCCAGCTCGTGTTCGCCGCCGGTAATCCACATCTTGTTGCCGGTTATGGCGTAACTCCCATCTTCCATCAATTCGGCCCTGGTACGGATGTCCGTCAGGGATGACCCGGCATGGGGTTCCGACAAGCACATGGTGCCGTAAAATCGGCCGTCCAGCAGCGGGGGGACATACAAGGCCTTTTGTTCGTCGCTGCCGTATTCGATAAGCAGGTTGACGACACCGGCCGTGAGTAGCGGCAGACCGGACAGGCCTATGTTTGCCGCCTGAAAGATGGCCATGCAGGCGCTGGCGACCGTGAAAGGCAACTGCAAACCGCCGTATTCGTTATCCATGGCGGCCGCGACAAAGCCGGATTCGAACATCAGGCCCGCGGCAACCCCGGCCCCGGGCACCATCCTGACCTTGCCGTCGACCACCTCCGCCGGGTGCTTGTCACCGGCCTCGGCACAGGCCAGAAAGTGGTCGCGGGCGATGTCTTCGGCCGTGTCCAGCAGGGGTTCAAATACATCGCGCCCGTGCTCGGCGAAATATTCGCGCCCGCACAGGCTCTCCACGTCGAGCATCTCGTAGATCAGGAAATCCAGGTCCCTGCGGTTTATTGTCTGGGGCATATTTTTAAAAATTCATTCACAATGCGATTCTGCAATCCGCGACAGACATATGGTTATTTTTCAGGTACAACCTGGTTGTTTGCGATGAACCTCTGTTTTAATCTCAGAGGTTCTTAAGTATGCAGCTCTGGTTCCATCGACTGGTGCAGCACGTCGATGATTTCAATATATGTTTCTCGAATACGGTAGTAAACATGGTGTTTACCAGCCTGGATACTGTAATAGCCCTCTTTGATCTCACTACGCTTCCGGCCCTTACCGGGGCTATGAGCCGCGCTGCGCATTTTATCTCGCAGGAGTTTTATATACTTCTTTTTCTGGCGCTCTCCGAAATGTTCAGTGGTGTACCTGCTGATCTGTTTAAGGCTGTTTTGCGCCTGCGGTGAGAGTACATAGTCCGGCATCAGGCAATCAGATCATTCATAAAGCTTTCACCATCGATACCCTGTCCCTGATCAAGCTGGCTCTCACCTGCGGCTAATGTCTGGCGTAGTACATCAAGCTTGATTTCCTCCTGTTCCAGCAACCGCAGACCCGCACGCACGGCGTCACTGGCTGAGGCATAACGTCCGGCTTTCACCCGTCCGTCAACGAAGTTTTCAAAATGATCACCTAGCGAAACACTGGTATTTCTAGCCATTTTTCAAACCCTTCATAAAATTTGCCGGTTTTGATTTTACCATGTTTTGGTATTTTTGCGCCGTTGGGAAGGGTTCGCCCTGGAGCGGATGCTCATTATGATGTTTCTCTACCGGGAAATGGTATACTGAAAAAGTTTTGGAGCGCAGAGTTTTTTCGGTCAATAAGCAGGAATAACTATGCAGATCGGCATCAACTGTGATATGGGGGAGAGTTTCAGCCTCTACAGGCTTGGTGATGATGAAGGGATCATGCCGTTCATCACCGAGGCAAATATTGCCTGCGGATTCCACGCGTCAGACCCGAATCACATGCGTAGTACGGTCGAGTTGGCAAAATCACACGGTGTAAAAACCGGCGCGCATTTCTCCCTGCCTGACCAGGCCGGATTCGGGCGCCGCGAGATGAAAATCGAGCGGGATGAACTGGCCAATATCATCATCTACCAGATAGGCGCCCTGAAAGCGTTTCTGGATGTCGCGGGCGTGCCGCTCAACCATCTGAAGCCGCACGGCGCATTATATGGAATGGCGTGCCGGCAAGAATCCGTTGCGCATGCCATAGCGGACGCTGCAGTTCACCACGGGGTGCCGGTATTCGGCATGGCAGGCACGGTACAGGAAGAAGTGTATTTGTCCAGAGGCATGGAATTCAGGTCGGAGTATTACTGCGACCTGGATTATAGCGATGACGGCGGGCTGATTATTACCCGGGAGCACACCGCGGTGGACCCGGAAAAAGCCGCAGAACGTTGTTTGCGCGCCGTGCAGGAAGGAAAAACCGACAGCATTAATGGAAAGGAACTGGCGGTCAGGGCAGAAACTGTCTGTGTACATTCAGACACCCCGAATGCTGTTGAAGTAGCCGGAGCTGTTCGCAACGCCCTTGATACTTACCTGGATAAGACCTGAAAATTTTCCCGACGAATCTGAACAGGAACACACCACAACATGTCAAAAGCATCAATCGCATCTCCTCTACCGGGTACGTTTTACCGCAAACCTTCACCGGAAGAGCCTCCTTACAGGGACGCCGGTGATACGGTAGCTAAAGGTGATGTCATCGGCCTCATCGAGGTAATGAAATCGTTTCACGAGGTAAAAGCCACTGCAGGCGGTAAAATCTCCGCTTTCCTGGTCGAGAATGAAGAGGCCGTAATGGCTGGACAGGCGCTTGTCGAACTCGACGAGTGAGCTTGCGGGACGAACCACCATTGACCATCAGGAAGCTTCTGGTCGCTAATCGCGGCGAAATAGCGGTACGGATTATCCGTTCTGCGCGCGAAATGGGGATGAGAACAATCCAGATTTACAGCGACGCAGACGCGGACATGCCGGCGGTAAGCATGGCCGATGCAGCTGTGAACATAGGCCCTCCACAGGCCGCCAGATCCTATCTGAACCGGGAAGTGATCATTGAGGCTGCCAGAGTAACCGGTGCCGACGCGGTACACCCGGGGTACGGATTTCTGGCCGAGGACGCTGAGTTTGCAGACGCGGTTGAGCGTGCGGGTTTGCGTTTCGTCGGCCCTGCCGCTGAGACCATCCGCCAGATGGGTGACAAGGCCCGGGCCAGGACACTGGCGCTACAGGCAGGGGTGCCGACTGTGCCGGGAAGCACCGGTCCGATAAACAGCGTTGAGGCCGGTCTGGCCATAGCCGGTGAGATTGGCTTTCCCGTGATGATCAAGGCCGTCGGCGGCGGTGGGGGTAGGGGCATCCGTACGGTAGCAAACCCGGAAGAATTCAGCCACCAAGCGCCGCAGGCTCGGGCAGAAGCCAGGGCAGCATTTGGCGACGACGCACTTTACATCGAGAAAGTTATCGATAATGCGAGTCATATCGAAGTCCAGATTCTTGGTGACGGCGAACACGCGATACACTTCTTCGAGCGCGAGTGTTCGCTACAAAGGCGGCGGCAGAAAGTGTGGGAGGAAGCGCCCTCGGTAAACCTGTCTGAGGAACTCAGGACTGACCTGTGCGCGGCTGCCGTGAAACTGGCACAGGAAGTCGGTTACCGCGGAGCCGGAACCGTCGAGTTTCTCTGTGACAAGCAGGCTGGCCGATACTACTTCATTGAGATGAATACGCGTATCCAGGTCGAGCATCCGGTGACCGAAATGGTTACCGGGTTTGACTTGGTGCGGGAGATGCTGTCTATCGCCGCCGGCCGACCGCTGGAGATTTCCCAGCAGGACATCGCAACCAGAGGCCATTCAATCGAGGTGCGGTTGAACGCGGAGGATCCGGCCAGAAATTTCCTTCCCTTTCCCGGCCTAGTGGAATCACTGACTATTCCGAGCGGGCCCGGTGTGCGTTTTGATGGTGCGATTTATCCGGGCTATACGATTCCCCCTTTCTATGATTCGTTACTTGGTAAACTTATCGTCTGGGATAGCGATCGGGAAGCTGCACTGGCGCGGCTGGCCCGTGCCCTGGATGAATTCAGGCTTGTCGGAGTAAGAACAACCAGCTCTCTTTTTCGCAGGCTGGTAGATGAAGAGGACATCCGGGCAGGACGTTTCGATACCGGCTGGCTGGAGACGTGGCTGCAGGAAGCGTACCCGGAAGCGGAGTCGCCATAACACGAGATTTGTCATGAAACAGGAGCGTATTAAATGAAAACCCGGTATTCGTTTGGGGGCGATGAGCACCTCGTCGGTGAAGTCGATAAGGAAATGTCGCTGGAAGCGTTTTTCAAGGTCTTGCTGGTCACGAATCTTGTACGCGCACAGGCAATTGCCGGCGTAGTGGAAGTATGTCCGGCTAATGCGTCGTATATGGTCAAGTTCGATCCGGATGTCATCGCGCCTGCCGAAGTGTTGAATCAACTTGAGGAAATAGAGCGATCGGCGGGCGAAACGGATCAAAGAATCGACACAAGGGTCGTTGAGCTTCCTGTCTATTACAACGATCCCTGGACCCGAGAAACCCTGCTGCGTTTCCGCGACCGGCACCAGGACCCGAACGCCACGGACCTTGAATACGCGGCGCGTATCAACGGTTTTGACAGCATCGAGGGGTTTATTGACGCCCATGCCGGCGCTCCATGGTTCGTGTCGATGATCGGCTTTGCCGCGGGGCTGCCCTGGCTGTACCAGTTGGTGGGACGGGACCGGCAACTGGAAGTGCCGAAGTACATCCGGCCCCGTACCGATACACCAAAACAGACCATCGGCTACGGCGGCTGTTTTACTGCTATTTATTCCGTACGCGGAGCGGGCGGCTACCAGATGTTCGGTATCACGCCCGTTCCTATCTTCGACCCCCGGCAGGAGGCCAGGCACCTGCGCGACTCCATGGTGTTCTTCAACCCGGGTGATATTGTCAACTTCAGGTCCATAGAGAGAGCTGAATATGACCATGTTCTTTCTGATGTTGAAGCCGGAAAGTACATGCCGGCTGTAAAGAAGGTGACCTTTTCGCTCAATGAGTGGCAACGTGATATAGAGGGTTCCAACCGGAAAACCCTGGAGGTGCTTTATGGCGCTTAAGGTAATTTCGCCCGGTCTGTCTACGACCGTTCAGGATCTTGGCCGGCACGGCTATTATCACCTGGGAGTTCCCATGGGTGGGGGGATGGATATGTTTGCCCTGCGCTGCGCCAACCTGCTGGTCGGCAACGACGAGAGCGCGGCGGTGCTTGAGGCGGTGTATATGGGACCTGAACTGGAATTTACAACAGACGAGCTGGTTGCGGTTACCGGCGCCGATATGCCTTTCCGAATAGATGGAGTTCTCCAGGAAAGCTGGTCATGTTGCGCGGTGCAGGCAGGCCAGGTACTCAGCTTTGATTATCTCAAGGCCGGCGCCCGGATATATATGGCCGTATCCGGGGGTATCGATGTTCCCGTCGTACTCGGCAGCCGCTCCACCTATGCGCTGGGCGCTATGGGTGGGTTCGAGGGCCGGGCGCTTGCGGCAGATGATTTGATAGCAGTATCAGGTAACACCAGTAATCCTGCCAAAGCAGGACGCAATCTCCCCCCGGACTACCGCCGCGAGCAACCGGCCATAACGGAATTGCGCGTAATGCCCGGGATGTACGCGCACCGGATCACTGATGAATCACGGGTGAACTTCTTCTCGGATGTCTGGAAGGTCTCTACCGAAGCGGATCGTATCGGGTACCGGTTCATGGGCGGGCAGAAATTCTCGTTTTTCGAGCGCGAACAACCCTTCGGCGCAGGCTCCGATCCCTCAAACATCGTTGACAGTTGTTATCCCTACGGTTCCATCCAGATACCGGGGGGCGCAGAACCTATCGTTTTGCATCGGGATGCCGTGTCGGGGGGCGGTTTTGCTGTTATAGGGACTGTGATCTCTGCCGATATGGACCTCATCGGGCAGTTGCAGCCAAATATGGAAACCCGCTTTGTGGAAGTATCCATGGAAGAAGCACTGGCGGTGCGCAAAGACCGGCAGCAACTCCTAGACAGGGCCCGTCAGTATCTTTCGTGACTGGTTACCTGTCAGGTCCGTTGGAAACGGGTCTCCGACTTCACCGGAATACGCGCAGAACTGGTAATGCAGGCGAGCAGAAGCGAATTGATGCGTCGCTCGGCATGGTCGGAGCGTGAATTAAACGTAACCGGAACACTGGCCCCGAGTAATAATCCACCTGACTTGGCCCTGCCGTGAAATTTGATGGCTTTGCCGACTGCGTTCGCGGTTTCCAGGTTATGGAATACAATAAGATCAGGATCACCGGCAACGGGTGAAGCGCCCAGTTTTTTATTCTGAGCCGCATCTTTGCTGATACAGGCGTCATATCCGAACGGTCCGTCAACCAGGAAACCGTTTAATTCCTGCTTCTCACAGGCGGTTTTCAGACTTACTGCATCCAGGGTGGCCGGCAATGCCTCGCTGACCTTCTCCGTGGCCGCAACAAGTCCGACTTTCACCGGTTCGATTCCCAGCGCGGAATAAAGCGGACGCGTGTTCTCTATGAATGCCTTCTTGTCTTTAAACCCGGGATTGGGAACGATTGCGTTGTCCGTAATTCCCAGTAACTTGTGATAAGAATCCAATTCAAAAATTGTAATATTGGAAATCACCTGGGAACTTCTTATCCCGAATCGCTTGTCAAGAATGCTTTTCAGGAAAACCGCCGACTCTATGTGTCCTTTCATTAAAATATCCGCCTCGCCTGTTTTGACCGCGGCTACGGCTACGTCGGCACAGGCCTGCGCCGTGCCTGTATTACGAATATCGAAACAGGATTGATCGGCATGAATATTTTTGAGGCGTTTACGGATTTCCTGTTCAGGGCCCGCAACTATAACGTGATGGATATTTCCTGCCTGTAGTGAACTATGTACACTGGACAGTACCGCGTCATCTGCGCCACCGGCTATTGAGACTATCGACGCATTGAAATCCTGCGCAGATAAATCCCTGAAATTCCTTACCGGCTTCATATCTGGGTGTGAAACCTGGCTGCGGAATCTGCGGTCACCGGCCAGTCCATATAATTACCGTCAGCACTGAGCGCCGCTATAGTTGCTTCGGCGAGCGCTTCGTTTTCGTTGCTGCCCGGAAAAATATAAACAGGCGCCAAATGTTCCGTTTTTGAAGTTAGCCGTCCGGTGAGTTTTTTACTGTTGGCCAATCCTCCCGTCAGTACGATTCCATCTATATTGAATCCCATGGTCGACGCCATAGCTCCAACAGCTTTGCCAACCTGATAGAGTAACGCATCGTAGATCAGCGCTGCTTCCTTGTCGCCCGAATCTATACGCTCTTCCACTTCCCGAATATCTCGGGTACCCAGGTAAGCGAACACGCCGCCCTGTCCATATAACTTGCGCAATAATTCGGATTTTGTCCACCTACCTGAATAACATGCGTCGATCAATGTCAGTGGCGGCAATCCACCGGTACGTTCAGGGGTAAACGGCGAACACTCCATCCGATTACTGTTATCGATGATCCGCCCCCGGTCTACTGCTGCAATGGAAAATCCTGCCCCCAGATGCGCTACAACCAGTCGAAGTTCTTCAACGGCCATTTCCAGGCGTTGCGCCAGCCGTCGAACCGTTGAACGGATATTAAGCGCATGCACAAAACTGAAGCGTTGAAATTCCGGGCTGCCAGACACCCTGGCTATGTCCGGTAATTCATCCACACTCACCGGGTCTGCAATGAACGCTTCAACGCCATACTCACCGGCGAGACGATAAGCAAGAGGCGCTCCCAGGTTGCTGGCGTGCTCGTACACGGGAGTTTCCAGGGAAAAGCGAACAAGATCTTCGTTAATCCTGATGACGCCGGGTGGAACGGGGGTCAACATTCCGCCACGACCTGCACAGGCAACCAGGCCGGACCTGTTATCATCGTTAAGGTGGAGTCGGACAAAATCGTGCACCAGCCGATAGCGGTATTCGAATTGAGCACTTATCGCTCCGAACCGGGCCAGTTCGCTGTCACCATGCTCGATCACCTTTTCTGCAGCGCAGAAAACAGCGTCATTATTTGTCTCGTAAATGGCGCAGCGCGTGGTCGTGGCGCCGGGATTCACCGTTATTACCAGTTTGGATTGCATTGAAGCCGGTTGCTGCTGATTTCAGAATTCTTTAGTGATGCTGAAGACAACTCCTCGGCATAGTTCTTTTCCCCCACACTCACTACCAGCATCATTCCAGGAAATATCAAATCCGAAACCTGCAAAATTCCTGGAAAGACCAAGGATATAATGTGAATAGGCAAGGTTGATGTCGTCTACATCGAGGTATCCGTATGACACATAACCACTGAGTTCTGCAGGTAGCGATATTGTCAGGCCGGAAGTAACATAAATACTGGTTCCTCCATCAGCAAAGTAATCAGGTGAAATCGCCATGCCGCCATTCAACACCGGAGTGAAAACGCCGCTGAATTGATAGTTAATGCCGGCTATAAACTCATAATAGTTATACTGGCCTGTTTTATCGTCTTCATTTTGACCCGGATAGCCATAGCGCCTGATGCTGATATCGTATCCCACTCCACTGGTCAATTCATTTGCATACCCGGCATAGATATGCCACTCAACCTGCGCCGGATCAGATGCATCCGAGTTAAAGTCTATGGAAGACACCCAAGATCCCAGATAAAACCCTGATGTATGTCCTATATCAACACCACCGGAAACCGCCCATTCCTCGTTGGAAAAGGTCGTCCCGTAATACTTGTAGTCATTCGTCAAACCAATATTGGCGCTTACACTGAATTCTTCCTGCGCACAAACTGACACGGGCATCAAAATAAGCAGGCTTACCAAAAATAACGACTTTAAATTTATCAACTTAAATCCGTAAGTCGTCAGAATATATGACACATCTACAGTCCTTATCAATACTGGCCCGACAGTAACCCACCTGCGGCAGGAACTTCGGTCGGTAATTTCAACATACGCAATATTTCGAATACCGTAGCCGCTGCGGTAGAAAAGACCGGCACATCGAAGGTTCGTTGTACGATATCCAGTGCGGCAAGAGAAGGCATCTGTACGCAGGCCGACAGTACCAAGGCATCTGCATTTTGCGTCGAGAGCTTCTTGACGGCATCCACCAGGGCCAGCGGGTCACGGGCGCCGACCTCAAGGTTATCCGGTATTTCAAGCGATATCGCGTCGACTACTTCAATGCCTTCGGCCTCAATATAGCTGATCACCAGCTCCGTGAGGTGTTTCATGTATGGCGTAATGATCGCCAGCTTCCTGGCGCCGAGCGCTTTTGAGGCATCGATCAGGGCGCCGGCGCTTGTTACTATCAACGTGTCGGTCCCGTGCTCGTCGCACACTTCGCGTAGCGAGCGCTCCGTCTCTCGGTGGTAGCTGTTACCCTGGCACATAACGGCCACCAGACATGCCGAAGCGATCACGTCCATACGCGCGTCATTCAGTTCGCTTGCACAGCGAAGCATGTGTCCGTTCATTGCGGTCAACTCATCCTTGCTGACTGTTTTCATCGGCGCGCGACTCGAATGGAAAGTGAAGCCCACCCCGTCCGGAACAGCGGCGCGCCGTAACATTGCCGGCACTTCAATTTCCATCGTTGTATTGGAACTCGGCACAATCTGGCCGATGCGGTATGTCTTCGTTGTGCTCATGGCTCATACATTGTTAAGAAACGACAGGACCGCTTCATTGAACTGTGAAGGTTTTTCAGCGTAGCCCAAGTGCCCGACGCCTTCAATCTCGACAAGCCTTGCCCCCGGTATCAGTCGGGAGAGCTTCTCGCCTCCCTCCTTGGGCAGCACCTGGTCGTGTTCTCCGGTGATAACCAGCGTCGGAATATCGATGCTGCCGAGTTCCGCACTCACGTCAAAATCGCGCAGGCCTTCAGTCATTACCTGGGTATAAGAGCGTTTATCGTTAAGCGCAATCAACCCGGCAACCCACGTCCGCAGTTCCTGGCTTGCAGCGGCGGAGCAGGCCTGTTCGATCACGATTTCGGCATACTCTTCAAGCGGCATGCTGCCGAGCGCTTCTACCCGCCGGGCCAGGACGTCGGTCGGGATGCTCATACGCGGTGCTGTATGGCACAGAACCAGGCTGCGGCACAGGTTGGGATGGGCAAGCGCAAGCGCCTGACCGATAAACCCTCCCATGGATGTCCCGAGTACATGACAGCGGACGAGTTCCAGTCGTTCAATCAACACGGCGATATCCTCTGCGAGGATATCGATAGCATAGTCGCCGGGACCATCCGGGCGGCTGGACTGGCCAAATCCGCGCAAATCGATTGCTACCGTATGAAAACGTTCGGAAAAAACAGGCATTTGGTTTATCCATAGCGCGCTGCTCATGCCGAGACCGTGGATCAGTATTAACGGTTCTCCCTCCCCGGACTGCTGCACGAACAGTTTCGCCTTACCTGCATCGACGATCATGTTCGTTTAACACAGTGCGTGAAAAGAGTCACATGCGCTACCCGCGCATGTCCGCGGGCACGACCTTGCCCTCATCCACAATCAGTTCATCATCAAGCGTAAGAGTGCAATTTTGCATCGGCAGATCGAGGTGGCAGGGCGTATCGTTGTCACCTCCAAACTCCGTATTCGGCCCCATGGAAAACAGCACGTTGCCGTAACAAGCGCGCCCGTCCATACCAATCCCGGGGAGATCCACGTCCCACTTGCACTCGGTGTTAAGACCCCAGCCGATATGCGAGACGGCATAGGCGCGCGGATCATTGTATTCAGCAATAAATTCCTTCAGCAGATCCGCATCGGGGCCACCATTGATTTCTATGACGGCGCCATCCCGTATCACAAACTCAACAGGCGATGTGACGAAGCGCTTGAGCGGAAAAATGATATCGTCCGCATCCATCACTACGCGTCCGTTTACTCCTTTATCCGCAGCCACGGTGGCAAGAAATCCCCCCGGCCAGTGATCCCAGCGCCCGGGAGTACAGGTATAACCGTATTCGGTAAGTACAGTTTTGCCGTTAAGGTCGTAAATCACATCGGTACCCGTTGTATTGGTAAAACGCAGGGATTTAGCTTCACTGAGCCGGCGCTCACCCGCTTCCACCCGTTTGCGTAATTGCGGTGTCGGGAACAGCCGTTCAAGGATTTCCCGAGGTTCTACCACCAGCAGCACCCGCGTGCCTGCCTCCTGCATGGCAATCTGCTCACGGGAGAACAGCAGCAGCATATGGTCGACCACCATATCCGCCTCACAGCATTGTTGCAGTACCGCGGGATGTTCGCTGAGCGGATTTTTGCCTACGTTTGCAATACGCTCACTGGCGTCTACGGCCTGCTCGACCTGAAGGTTGGCGTCTATGACGTGGGCACCGAGTTCGGAGGCAGCGCTGAGGGAGCATTCGGCGTAGTCACGTAACAGATTACCCTCCGACAGCACGGCAACAGTTTGCCCGGGTCCGACCTCACATAGCCGGAGTTCATCAAGAAATATATCTTTCAGTATATTGTCCATCATGCAAAGCCTCGTTCAAGCCTGTGCGGAAGCGAAAGACTTCGAATAACCGCCATCAGTGGCCTCAGGGTGTTTCTCCCTGGTCTCGGCCAAGAACTCGGCGCAGTCGTCAAGGCGTACCCTGCGTGCACCTTTATCCTCATCGAGAAGTTTGTCGAGGTAGTAGTTGATCAGGTGATGAATTGCGCGCTCCAGTTTGACGGTAGGTCCCGGCTGGAAACCGCGCGAACCGATGCCCGTCTGCAAGGACTCCAGCATCGCCAGATCTTCCGTCGCGACGAGCTTGATGAAATCCGCGTAGATCTGGTTCTTCTCGGCGAAACCGGGTTCATCGAAAAATGCTTCCGGGAGTTGCGTATAGATGGTGACAAGGGTACGGTTGACATCGATAGGCATGGCGACCCAGGGCTGGATAAGATCATGTCTGCCGAATATATTCATGGTGGGGCGAACCCAGGTCGTACATGCGAACCTGTCGGTGACCTTGCCTTCCAGCCAGGGCATCGGTCCAAACAGCGTAACGCCGTTCGGGGCCATGGTATAACTCTCGTACACGGCATTGTAGCCACTGCCGTCGAGATTAAAGCGGAAGTCATTGATCGGGAAATGGCCGCCGAATGACGAACCGTGGATGACGCCGACATGATACATATCCATCAGGTTTTCGGGTACGAATTTCCAGTTGCACGGGACTTCAAATTCGAATTTGTCCGATGTCCTGGTGTTCTCGGGTTGCAGGAACCCGGCGAACTCACGCACGCCGTCATCGTCCAGGCAATCATTAAGTGGGCGGCAGTCGGGGTCGAAATTAACGAAAATATACCCGCCCCAGGTATCCAGGCTCACAGACGGCAGCCGGCAGGTC
This sequence comes from Gammaproteobacteria bacterium, assembly GCA_965220815.1. Lineage (GTDB taxonomy): Bacteria > Pseudomonadota > Gammaproteobacteria > Eutrophobiales > Eutrophobiaceae > JAAXHV01. The sequence continues at coordinate 2,166,182 of OZ244846.1, read as the reverse complement.
TTGAAGTCAAAGTCAGCCACCTCCGAACTGTGCGGCGCAACCTTCAGACACCCGTCCAGAGTATATGACCAGGCATGATAGCGGCAGACGAAAAGCTTGGCATTTCCCCGGCCGACTGCAACCTCAACACCGCGGTGCGCGCAAAGATTCCTGAAAGCGCGCAGTTGGCCTTCTGCGTCGCGGCATACTACGAGGGGTTCACCGGCGATACGCATGGCATGATAGTCGCCGGGCTTTGCGAACTCATCAACACGCCCCACGCACAACCATTCACGCATGAAAATGGTATCGATCTCGCGCTGGAATATTTCTTCCGAGTCATAAAAAAAACCGGGCAGGTGTCCTGATTCGAGAAGGTGAGCGCGGGTTTTTTCGATTGTTTTGCGGGTTTCCGCATCCAGTTCAGTAATTAGTGACATTGATCTCTCCCCCAGATTAAGTGGTGCGGTATGTGGCTGATATAAAAATAACAGGTCAATTACAAAATATTAAAAGAAATCCGTTATTATGCGAAGTCCTGCCGGTCCAGGAGCCATGCGCACTTTCGCACGATGGCAAACAACAACACGAGGACAACTATATGGAAATTAATACCCTTGAGGTACACGCGGAAATCACAGTGGCTTTCCGACGTTACGTGCAGGCTCTGACTGCCAACGATATCGATACCGTAAAAGCCCTGTTCTGGAACAGCGAACACACACTGCGTTACGGTACCGGTGAAAACATCTATGGGATGAATGCGATCAGCGCATTCCGGGACGGCCAGCGGGGGCAGGGAATTGAACTTGAAATAACCCGCCTGGCAATAACCACATTCGGCCGCGATTTTGCTACCGCCAACTGCGAGATGAAACGCCCTGACCTGGGTAAGAACTGCAGGATGAGCCACAGTTGGGTACGCTTTACGGAAGGCTGGCGCATCGTAGCAGCCCATGTCTCTTTCGGACCGCAATAGCGGACTGAGGCAGGAAGTAGTCACCCCGGCAGCACTTTACTCAGTTGTTTACGCTGCCGCGCGCAATGTGAATGTCTGGGTCGCGAGCGGAGCGCGTTCCAATTCCTCACGCACGTCGCCACCCTGCGCAACCGGCGCGAGATAGCGCCCGCTGAACGACAGTTCGATGCCCTCGGCGTCATCGAAGGGGTACGGGTCCAGGGCATAGACACCGGTCTCAATGGGTCTGATAGCGACTTCCGCGTCCTCCGAGGCGGTCAACGGTATATGGGAGTAGCTCGCTTCTTCACGCGCGCCTTCGTGGACACAGTTGAAATACAGCGCTAAGGTGTCGAAGAACTGCAATTGCTTGTAATTCTGGAACAACCGCCTCTCTTCGGTCAGATAGGCCGTGTCGGAATCACTTTCAAGTTCCGTCCTGAGGCGTTCCTGCCGTTCGATTTCGCCTTCTAGCATCGCGTCGGCGATAGCCCGGTTGTCATCGGCAAGGCTATTGAGCAGTACCTTGTCCGACATCCCGTAGCGGCCGTTATACAGGCCCCAACTGTGCATGCTGGACATGAGACCGCAGTAGGGATGATGCGCGCTGTTGGTATCCGGAGATGCGCTGCTGGTCTCGACTATTTTCGAAAACGGTGTTTTCACCAGGTTATACGGCAGGCCGGTTGCCGGGTCGCGTAATGCCAGTGCGTCCAGTTCACGCCAGCCGATATCGTGATTTTTAATGACATGCAGCATCAACGCACGCGGTTCGACCGGTTCAAACTGCTCGTTGCCGAAATGCTCTGCGAACAGCCCGGACAACTCGGTATGTTGATCCATGGTGATGACGAAGTGTTTCGCCCCTTCAGCTGCACTTTGTACTATCATGGCATTTCTCCTGTAAAGATTGTCACGTGTGCGTTGGTATCATTGGGCGACGAAACCTCCGTCAACTGAAAGTACGGACCCGACTACAAAACTCGCCTGGGGTGAGCAGAGCCATACCACGGCGTGCGCAATTTCTTCCGCTTCTCCCATCCTGCCGACCGGCTCGCGTGAGATGATTGCATCGATAATCTCGGGCTTGCCTTCAAGGATCCTGTCTACCAGCGGCGTTTGCACAGGACCGGGGCAGACCGCGTTGACACGTATGCCGCTTTGTGCGTATTCCAGCGCTGCGGTTTTTGTCAGTCCGATAACGCCATGCTTGCTCGCAGAATAAGCGGGCATACCGTTCGAACCCACGAGTCCGAAATTTGATGCGTTATTGACGATGGCGCCGCTCCCTTGTTTCAACATCTGCGCTATCTCGTATTTCATGCACAACCATACGCCTTTAAGGTTTATCCCGGTGATACGATCCCAGTTCTCTTCGCTGCAATCCGCCGTTTGACTGAGTTCGCCCTGGATACCGGCATTATTGAACGCGCAATCGAGGCTGCCGTATGCGGCGACTGCAACGCCAACCATGTTTTCCACCGCTGCGGGCTGTGACACGTCCGCGGCCACGAACATCGCCGTCCCCGACGCGGCTTCGATCAGCGCAACAGTTTCCGCTCCACCGTTCTCATCGACGTCTGCGACGACGACGTTGGCTCCGGCGTGGGCGAACGCGATGGCGGCAGCGCGGCCGATCCCGGATCCGCCGCCGGTAACAAGCGATGTTCTGGCTTCGAGTGTGTTGCCCATGATTCAGCTACTGGTATGTATCGAATCTCTCTGCCTCGACCATGTTCAACCTGGCGGGGTTCTTGTACATCTCGACGAGGTTGCAGACTTCCACGAGCGACAAAGCCATGTTGCACAGGCGCTGGGCATCCTCCGGCATCTCGGCGTAATGGTACTGGTTGAGGTATCCGATAATTTCTTCCAGCCGCCCCCACATCGCATCATAAAAATCGTGAATCTCGTCCAGCGAAGAGCCCACGCGTTTTGCAATACGCTCCCGTTCGGTCGGCAGCGACCACTCCAGGTATTTTTCGAGATCGAGGAACGGCTCAGGTAACGCGGCCATGGTCAAACCTGCGCCATTTCACGTTCGATGACCCTGTGAAAATGCCGGATCGGCAACTCCTCGTCCTGCATGATCATGTGCGAGCGGGCGCGGGAGGCGAGCCCTTTCTGGATCTGCTCGTGCTGGAACGCGTCTTCCATCAAGGTATCCCGTAAACGGAGGATGGTCCATTCCTGGTTCAGCCGTTGAGCGACATTTTCCGCCTCCGGAAAGTGATAGCGCATCTCCCAGATACAACGGTCGACGGCGAGGGGCCAGAAATTATAGGTCATGAAAAAATCGCCCGACACACCTTCAAAAAGAAGGATGGCGGAATTCGGAAACAGCAGGTACCAGTCGAAATTGCTGATCCGCTGACTCATGCGTACATCGTTGATCGCACTGTCCAGACTGTTGAGCAGGGCATCGGTCGGCAGTTGCTTGTGATTCGGATTGTACTCACACGACCAGACGCTGTGGTAGTTATACAGGTTCACGTTCGAGAAACGGCAGAACCTGTCGTCCTTGAGCACGAACGCGTCGCCGATGGTAAAGCGGTGCTGGAAGGGGAGATGATACAGCTCGTTCTGCGCATCGAGCCCGGTCTTCCAGTTGGCGGCCTCCTCAACCTTATAGGTCTTGAGCAACTGCATCTTCTCAAAACCGGCGCCGTCGAGTTGGGTCCCCAGGCCGCCAAGGAACTCCCGCAGGGTTTCGGCGGGTTCGGGCGCCAGATTGATAAATATGAAACCTTCCCAGATATCACAATGGATCGGGGTGAGACCATACTGGCTCTTGTCCAGATCGAAAAAATTTTCCTCATCGGGCACGAATTCCAGTTTCCCTTCCGGCGAGAACGCCCAGCCGTGAAAATTGCAGCCGAAGCGGCCTGGGCATCTGCCGCGTTGTTCTTTCATGATGAGGGTATTGCCCCGGTGCGGGCATACATTATGAAACGCGCGAACTTTGTCATCATTACCACGGACAATGATTATGGATACGTTGCAAACGGCAAGATCCCGCACGAAATAATCGCCGGCTTCAGGGATTTCCCCGACCCGGCCCATCATCAGCCAATGGCGTCTGAAAATAAGCTCCCGCTCCCGTTCAAAATATTCCGGGTTTATGCAGGGCTCCGTGGATACCGGGCCGACATCCACCTCGGGGTATTTCTCGGACCACTGTTTGTCTATCAATCGGGTTTGCATGGTATCACCTCCAGATTAGAGGACCTCTGTTACTGGAACGCCAGCGAGTTCAATTAACCTGCGGCTGGTTCACATTGTTAATCAAATCCATCACCTGTTGCGGGCCTATCGGGGTCACCAGGGGCACCAGGGTGCCATCATGGTCGGACAAGGCATCCGCCAGTGCATTCGATAACGCGACATGGACGGATAACATCGCAGCCTCGCCCGCGCCTTTGAAACCGCCTTCGGTAATCGGCGATGGAGTCACGACATGTTCGCACTCGATGTCGGGCAGGGTCACTGCATTCGGGATTAGGAAATCCATGAACGATGCGTTTTTAAGCTGGCCGTTCTCATCGTAATCCAGCGATTCCATTAGGCCCATGCCGAGTCCCTGCGAAGCGCCGCCGCGCATCTGCCCGTCAACGACTTTCGGGTTGATCATGTTGCCGCAATCCTCGACCGCGACGATGCGTTTGATATCGATGATTCCAGTTTGCGGATCCAATTCAATCATTACCGCATGCGAACCGTTCGCATAGGCGGCCGGTGGGTCATAATGCCGGGTGGAACTCAGAACCGGTTCCACTTCGTCTTCATCGGGACGGCTGTAGCGGTCGTAGTAGTTGATAAAGGCAATTTCAGCTACCGTTTTGCTGATATCCCGCGAACCCTTGACGAAAATCTCACCGTCTTCAATGGTCAGGTCAGCTTCATTCGCTTCCATCACATGCGCCGCAATTTTCAGCAATTTCTCACGCACGTCAGTCGCTGCCCGAATAACCGAACCGCCGCCGATTACCGCACTGCGACTGGCAAACGTGCCCATGCCGTAGGAACCCGTTGCAGTATCGCCATCAAGCACTTTGACATCTTCGAAAGGCACTCCTAAAACATCTGCCGCGACCTGGGCGAGAGTCGTTCTCTGCCCCTGCCCGTGACTGAACTGTCCGCTCTTTACCGTAACCTTCCCACTCGGGTCCATTTCAACAGTGGTCGAATCGTGCAACGTCGCGGGAAAACCGCTTTCCCGCGCCGAATGGCTGCCCCAGTTCGTTTGTTCGACGAAAAATGACACGCCGATCCCCCTCAGTTTTCCATCTTCCGTAAGCCGGGGCTGCTGCTTTTGCTCTGCGTAATTCGATGCCTCCAGGCACGTGTCCAGTACCTTGTGATAGTCGCCGCTGTCATAGGTCTGGTTCGTCACCGTGGTGTAGGGAAATTCATCGGCACAGATGAAGTTCTTGCGGTAAAGATCGGTGATATCCAGGTTGAGCAGGCGAGCCGCTTTTGTCATCACCATTTCGCGCGCATAACAACCCGCGGACCAGCCGACTCCGCGATATGCGCCGGTATTCATTTTATTTGTCAGGCACACCACCGATTCAAACTCGATATTCGGTACCGTGAACGCGCCGGGCGCGCCGGTATTCCCGGGAAGTGATTCAATCAGTCCCGACCAGGGATATTGCGAATAGGCTCCCGAATCGCAGATATTCCTGATTTTCATTCCGACCATGGCGCCGTCGTTTTTGAACGCGAGCGACATGTAAATCGTACATTGCTTGGCATGTGATGCGCCGAGCAGGTGTTCGCGCCGGTCTTCGATCCATTTGACCGGCTGTTTCATTTCCTTAGCCAGCCACGGCAGGATAAACTCTTCCGGGAAGAAATGGGCCTTCTGCCCGAAGCCGCCGCCTACCGTGGGTGCAACTACCCGGATAATTTGCTCCGGGATACCGAGATGCAGCGCAATCGATGTGCGCAGGAAATAAGGCATCTGGGTGGATGACCAGACCGACAGAGTATCATCCCAGCCCCAGGCAGCTACTACCCCGCGGGTCTCCATCGGCGCGGCCGAGGTTCGTCCGGTAGCAATTTTTTCGCTGACAACCAGATCTGCATCAGCAAAGGCCTTGTCCACATCGCCGTTACTGAACGAGTCAGAGTAGTAGATATTGCTGCCGAGTTCTTCATGCAGGAGTTCGGCATTCGGCTGCATTGCATCTTCGACGTCGTTGTATGAGCGCAGGGGTTCGTATTCGACCTCGATCAATTCGACGATATCTTCAGCAACGTAGCGGCTTGGCGCTACCACCGCCGCGATAATCTCGCCCACAAAACGCACTCTGCCGGTTGCGATAAACGGCATGAACACCGGCTTCATCGTGCCGCGTGTGCCCGGGATGAAGGTCTTGAAGCCGGCGCTTAAATCATCATTCGTGATAATGCGCAGGCAATCCGGGTGTTGCCGCGCCTTATCCAGATTGATGCTCTTGATACGTGCGTGTCCATGGGCGCTCCTGAGGAAGGCTACTTCCAGCATCCCCGGCAGCTTGATGTCATCAACATACTTCGCCTGCCCCATCAATACCTGCGGATCCTCAGTGCGCTTGCGCGATTTGCCGATATACTTTGTCGCTCCGCTCAATACGATCGGTTCTTTCATAGTCGGTACCCCTGGTTAAGCCTGACCCGAAGACACGGCTGCCTCGGCCGCCGCCACTACCGAATCAACAATGTCATGATAGCCGGTACAACGGCACAGGTTACCCGACAGCGCTTCACGGATTTCAGCGCGGGTCGGGGTAGGATTTTCCTCGAGAAACGCCTTCATGCTCATCAGGATCCCCGGGGTGCAGAACCCGCATTGCAGGCCCTGGTTTTCCCAGAAGGCATTTTGTAACGCATCCAGGTTGCCATTATCCGCCAGCGATTCCACGGTCTCGATGGTCTTGCCTTCTGCCTGCAACGCGAACGTCAGGCAGGAACGCACCGGCAGTCCGTTCATCAGTATCGTGCACGAGCCGCAGATTCCGTGTTCGCAGCCAACGTGCGTACCGCAGAGATCCAGTTCGTGCCGGATAAAATCGGACAACAGCATGCGCGGTTCTATTTCCCTGTCGTAGGAGACCCCGTTTACATTGAGAGTGATCTGTTTATTTTCAACCATAGTCTGCTCCCCTATCCCGGTTCTATTCGGCTACTGCCCGGATGAGTGCATCTTCGAGTGCGCGCACGGTCAATGCCTGCGCGGCATTGCGGCGGTATTCCGCGGTGACGTGCACGTCGGTCTCCGGATCGATAATCCCGCGTACACCGGCTGCCGCGTCCTTAATCAGTTCGGGCGAACATCGGTTTCCGAGCAATGCATCCTCTACTTCCCTGGCCCGTACCGGGGTTGCGTCAACGCCGAACAAGGCAACCCTGGCGTAACTGCACTTGCCGTCACCGTCCAGGTCGATGATTGCCGCGCTGCCGGCCAACGAGAAATCGCCTGCGCGCTGGGTGATTTCATGGAATCCCCAACCGCTGGTCCGCGGCGGATCCTTGAACAGGACCGACGCTAATACTTCATCAGCCTGTAATGACGTGGTCATGTAGGTGACAAAAAAATCCTTTGCCGGGACCACGGTTTTATTCGACGCGCTTTCTATTTCAAACTCCGCATCCAGCAATAACGACATGGCGGGTAATTCAGATGCTGGATCCGCATGGGCGATACTGCCGCCTACCGTACCCTTGTTCCGCACCTGGAAATGGGAAATGTGCTCGATTGCGTGGACCAGTACCGGTATCCGTTGACCCAGTCCGGCATGCTTTTCCGCAAACCGCTGGGTGGTGGTGGCTTTCACCCTCACACCATTCTCTTCATCAACAACAAGATTGGGTTGTTCCACGTTGCTGACATCGACCAGGACCCCGGGTGTGGCCAACCTGAAATTCATTGCCGCAATGAGGCTTTGTCCACCGGCCAGAATCTTTGCATCGTCCCCATGTTCCTTTAACAGGGCGCAGGCGTGCTGTAAATTCCCGGCCCTGTGGTAGTCGAACTTCGCTGGTTTCATATCAGTTAACCTTTAGCTGTCAGTTTTGTGCCGGCTCGAAATGATTCCCCATCTCAGCAGTGAAGTTCCTGAAAAACTCTTTGGTCAGGTGCTTTGAAATTCCCGTCATAACCCTCCCCCCGATGCCGGCAATCAGACCGCCCACATTAGCATCGCTGGACCAGTGCATCAAGGTGCCGGCGGAGACGGGTTCAAGGCGACAATCCACTTCCATATTCACAAAACCCGGTTTGCCAGAACCCTCGGCATGCAGGATGTAATGGTGAGGAAACTCGACGTCGCTAACACGGATTTTTCCTTCATAGTCACCTTTTATCGCCGCCACCCCCAGTGAGAGCGTTACCTTGTACCCGCCGTGCCCGTCAGGTTCCATGGACTTGCAGCCGGGAATGACCTTGACGAGGATATCCATGTCGTGTAGCGCACTCCATACCTGTGCGGCGTCGTACGGGAGTTCGGCACAGCCTTCAAGTTTCAAATTGTTTATCCAAGGTAATTTCAACCTCCCTAAAATGTAAACCTCAACTCGGTGAACAACGAATCATTTCTCTGGAACTCGCCAAAAAATGAATCCAGGTTACCGGAAATAACGTTGATGCCGACACGGGCAGTCAACTGGGCGTTGAAATTGTAGCCGACCAGGGCGCGGACCCACGACGCCCGTTGACGATGGCTGAACTCATGCAGGCCGAACAGTTCCACGTGCAGTGTCTTGCCCGGCAGGAAGTCATTGAACATGAACAGGGTTGCGACATGCCGCGTGCGGTTACGGAGACCATTGAAACCGTTGGATGCTCCGCCGATGATGTACCCTCTGTCGCCGCAAAGCGGTTGTGCGGCACAGGCCACGGAATCCAGGTGCGTAAACTGGCCGGGTGTCGGGTCGCGCAGGATCTCGTCACGCCAGATCTGGGCCGATACAAACCATGGTGTCTTGAACAGGGTTCTGGGACCGATATAGAGATATTGGTCCAGACCTATCAGGGCGGTAACACTGTCGGCCGTGACCGTCTCAAGGTCCGGCTCATAAAAGCGTTGTCCGAAATTGTAGACGATCTCGCCGCGCATCACCGTGCCCGCGAACTGGCCGGGCAGGAACTCTAGGGCCTTGTCAAAGGAGGCGCCCACCAGGTCATAGCGGTGACGAGTAAAATCGATACCGCCGCCGATTGCGCGTGGTCCCGCAATATTGAAGGCAAACCCCGGATTGATTCGATTTCCAAGAATGTAAAATGGAATGTCCTCGAACAGGTGTCCGTAATGGAACGAGTAGGTCATATCCGAAAGTGGACCTAAACCGCCACCCGTGCGTGCGCGCCAGCGCACGAAAATTTCGGATTTGTCGAAAGCATCGCCTTCATCCCATGCATAGTTGTTGAAGAAATCCAACCTGCCGTCATTACCGTCCTCGCCGAAAAGCCCCCTGGACACATTGATAACCTGATCAGCGAAATCGACGACGGCCAGGGTGTAGGGATGTTGCCCCTCTCCTTCCGCCCAGAAGCCGGGGAAACGGGCCGGCGTGTAATCCCAGTTCCAGACCACCTGCAACTCCTTGGAGATACCCGGAAGCCAGTCCACCCTGGACAGGTCATACTTTATATTCAGCATGTCCTGCGGGATCATGAAGCGCTCCTGCTCGAAGGTGAGCGGATTGCGGAAGTTACGCGGCGTTATGACATCAAGTACGGTCACGCCGTCGGAACGGCCCCAGGTCACTATCTGCCGACCGGCCCGTATATGCAGCGGATGGTAATTGATATCCAGGTAGGCTTCACGCACCAGCGGGTCCCAACTGTCATGCAGGCCGCTCTCCAGGTTACTCTCCCAGTGCGTGGCAATGGACTTGTCCTTGTCTTCGATGTCATACATAGCGTCATAATAGGCGCGTAACTTCAACACCGGTGTTATATTTTTAATACCCTTGTATACCATTTCGAGGCTCAACTCGGTACGCAGCGCATTAAGCGTATCGTAGTCGGACCGGTTGCTTGGCGAGCCCAGTGCGCCCGGTCCAAGGAAAATGCCTGGCGCTACTGCGAGAGAAAACTCTCTGCCCTGGTCAGGCTTGCCGCCGATGCGGAAGTCTCCCAGCACAAAGACCTCTCCACTGACCTCAAAGTCCCCGAATTCATACCGGGCGGAACTTTCCCCCGACCACCCGGACAGCACTACGACAATTACAGATAAAAAGGCTGTGAGATAACGTCGATTTGAATTAATCATGCCTGTTTCCTCCAATATAGGATTTACAATAACCTCATAATCATGCGCACTCCGCGCTAACCGAGTCGGATATGACCGCGCCAACGCGATCATTTTTCATCTGGGGTCCTCCCCCCCTGTCTTCCAGATCCAGTCCACGTGTCAGAAAGCCGGGCCGAAGCATGCTCCACACTACCGGGGCTGCGAAGAAACTGAATAGAAATGTGGTCAGCAGGATAAGCGCCATGCTGAAACCAACGTAACCAACGTAGAGCGGGACTATAGAGACCGCCAGACAACCGGTAAAAAGTGCAGTAAATGAAAAGATCAAGGGCTCCCGGACCAGCGTAAAGGCGTCAAACAGGGCCCGTTTGAAATCTCCATCTTTCGGGAATTCTTCACGAAAGCGATACAGGAGATAAACTTCTGCATCGATCCCGACACCGCTGGCGATAGCCAGCGCCGCAGTAACGTTTGAATTGAATTCGATCCCGATCAGGTGTATCAGGAACATCCAGATCAGGATGCCGATAGCAAGCGGGAACATCAGCAACAGGGGGGCTATTACGGACCGCAACATTAATGCTGCTGCAATAAACGACCCTAACGCGCTGAACAAGGTGGCAAGCACCATCCATTTTTTTATGGAACGATTAAACGCATCCGCGATACCGACATTGCCTGCCGCCAGTTCCAACTCGACATTAAGCGCTTCGGTGTCCCAGTTTGCTTCCACGTACTCGTTCGCCCGTCGGATCAATGCCTCCACGGTACCCGGGCTGGTATCCCGCACGAAGGCAATGATTGCCGTGTTCTGGTACTCCGGGTCCACAACAAAGTCAAACGCTCCGGGGGTGCCTCCCGTCAGGAAGTAGATCGCCTCGTTCACCGCCATTTGCGCACGGCCTTCAGTCGGGACCTTGAAATGTCCATCCTGGTCCTCATTCAGGAACCGGTTCATGATCTTGATATAGAAGGGCAGGCCGACGACTGCCGACACCTCTTCCGCCTCGGCCAGGTGCCGGGATAGTTCATCCATTGCAACCAGGGCTACCGGAGTCTTGGCGTCTCCGGGATTTTCGCCTTTAGCGAGAATGGCAAGCGTGTAGACGCCGCCGAACAACCGGGTGATCTCCTGTTCCATCTCGTAGAGTTCGTTACCCTCCCAGGATCGCGTCAGGTAGTTGTGTACTGCGTAAGTATTGTTCTGGCCGGTACTGATCTCAGTGGCGAGAAAACGCCCGATTGCAGTATCCTTACCCAGGGGCAGGGGTATCGATTGCCAGATACTCAACGAAATCACCAGCACAAAACCGGTCAGGCAAATCACTGTCCATTGTACGGTGGGCTTGTAAATGAGCGGTCGCACCATGACAGCCGTGGTTCTGTAGATCAAACCGCGCTGCGTTTTGCGTCCTATCTGGGCGTATTCCATAGCCTTGCGTATGCTCGCGGCAGGCATGTATGACAGCAGCGCCACCAGGAATGTCGGCACGATGACGATGATCGCCAGCAGCCCGAATGCAGTGACCTGCCCCAGGACCCGAACGTTGTCGAAAGGAACGAACGAGAGTACGACAAATGCCATCAGGTCGGTACAGAGCACCACTATCAATGGACGCGTCATATGTATGAGCGTCTGCTCCAGCCCCTCCGGCACTGACCGTTCTTCGTCCAATTCGTCGGTCAAAAAGCGCTTGATAAACAAGACGCTGTGAGATGCCGCCACTGCCAGTATGATGAAAGGCGCAATCAGTGCGGCTGATGAAGTAAGCACTTCACCTTCAAAAATACGCTGAAATGCAAAAGCCCAGGTCGAAGCCATGACTCCTACGCAAAGCGGCGGGAGAACGCCTACGACCGACCTGAATGCGAAGATCAACACGATCGCGATTACCGTCACCACCAGGATGAAGGCGCCCAGGATATAAGGCAGGCCATCGCTGTTAACCCATCCGATCAGGATGGGGGAGCCGGCTGCCGTAACGTGATGAGTCTCGTCGTTCTCCATACCGATAATTCTCTGCACTTCCTTGTAGATGGCAATTGGGTCCGTTACAGGTAGTTCGAGTCCCTCACGCACGTCCTGCAGACCGGTTCTGAAGTCCGCCTGGATGATCGCTGCAGACCAGTCCCTCGAGACCAGAGCGCCCTTCAGCGCCGCGTTATTCTCGATTCCGAAGCGCACCCGTTCAAGCTCTGCCTCCGTTTCGGGTGCGCGGTTCGGGTTGTCGAAAAGGATGCTTGCATCGAGCAAATCTGCAGTGCCTTTGAGATAGCGGGAATTGATGGTGGAAAGTGAGCGTATCGCATAAGGGATCACACCATACACTTCCTCAAGCTGGTCGGTAATTCTCTTTATTTTTGCCAGTGTGTCTGCCTGTACGATACTCTCGCCATCCTTACGCGCGATCATGATGGTTACCAGGTTCGCGCCCCCGAACTTGCGTTGCAGTTCTTCATTGAGTACAACAGACGGGTCGTCATCGGGGGGCCAGCGATTCGGGTCGTCGTAAATCTTCAGCTCGGACGCGAGGTACGCAGAGCCCGCCGTGACGATCAATGTCACAGCGAGCATCACGGCGCGATAGCGAACCAGGAATGAAGACAGGCGTTCCATAAGATAGCGTCAGTTCCGGATTGGAAGCGCGTCTTGAATTATTCCCAGAACAGTATTTTTCGAACCGGCTCTTTACTGAGGTTGTCAAGACTCACGATATCGCGGGGCATCTCGCCGTAATTGATCCAGAACGTGTTCATATACCAGTCCATCCGGAAGCCGCTTTTCGGCTCATAAAAGTACTCGCCAGCCCAGATCATCTGCCAGTCTTCAAGCGGATCATTGGCATTCTGCAACCGGGGATCAGTATTCGCAATCGCCCTGCGGTTTACCCGTGTCCGGATTAACTCGCCATTGGAATCAAACACCTCCTCATACCAGCTGCTGCCTGTCTTGATACCGATAATGCGGCGCTGTTTGGCATACCAGTACGATTTGGAATGCGGCGTCATCTCAAGGATGTAGGAAGGCTCACAGACACCGTCCAGACCCACGTTGACTTCTTCACCCTTGGTCTCCGTCGTGAAGCCCATGGTGCCTTCAGGCTGGCCTGCATAGAGTGTATGGCCGACTACTACGTAATCGACATCGGGAAAGGGTTTGACCTGGGGGAAGTCTTCCCAGCGTACGATAGTGCCGGGAATGATGTCCTGGCGCGCCGCCTGGGGCAACCGGCGCACGCGCCGCGCTGCCGGGAGATAGAGGAATTCATCGTTAAATGCCTCACCGTGGTAGATAGTTGTGGACATGCCGAGCCCGCGGAAGTCGTTGGGCGCTACAAAGGTAAACATATATTGAGCACGCACCTTCTCTGCCATACTCTTCGGAAGTCCGTCCGGGTTCAACCGGTATGCGATCATCCATTCAAACAGCCGCTTGTCACGTATGGTGCCGTTAGGGGATATGAGGTCAATAGACCATTCCGTGATGTAGTTGTCTCCGAACTCGTTGAAGTAAAGCGCCGTATAGGAGCGGTCATGAATTTCGCTCCCGTCCTGCTTGACGCGCTCTTCCACTGATATCTCCCACGGATAGGGAAGTCCCGGTTGCGTCCAACGGTCATAAATACTGGGACCGATCTCCTTGTAGGAAACGTTATGCCATGGCTGTGGTTTCCAGTTCACCGTCTCGTCACCCCATTTACAGACATAGGTGCCGGGTTCCGAGCCGGGGCTGACGGAGTATTCCTTACCCAAAATCATTTCCGCGGCGAGCGACCCCGGGAGAAGGAAAAACGACAGGAGCAACAGGATGGTTGAGAAAACGGGGAATACGCGATTGACAGATTTCATGAGATACCCTCCGGATTTAAACAACTGAACTTAAAATTGTTATTCATCGAATCGTTTCTATTTTTTTAATATAGTAGCGTTACCACTGTACGTAACGCAAGCTATTTCGTCCTGATTACATACGAATAATCAGGGATTTTTTAGTAAAACGTTTAACAGCCGGCCATAAAATAATCGTTTCTTACCTCGTCAGGCATGTTATTACGGCCTGGCGCTGGATTCGCGCACCACCAGTTCAACCGGATGAGGTTCCAGCAGGTCGGGTGGTTGCTCACCCTGCGTCATGGCAATTAACAGCTTTGCTGCGCTCATACCCATCTCGTATGCAGGCTGGCGCACTGTGGTAAGTCGCGGGGTCAGCAACTGTGCCGTAGGAATATCGTCAAAGCCGACGATACTGACAGCCTCAGGGACATTTATTGTATTTGACCGGCAGTATTCCAGTGCGCCTATGGCCATCAGGTCGTTGGCGCATATCAGTGCGGTTGGACGTTTTGACTCAGGCACGCTGAGAAGTACTCCGGCAAGTTTATAACCGGAAGCCATCTGATAATCGCCTGTCTGGATGTCCATCTCATCGGGATCTATGCCGCCCATGGCCAGGCCTTCACGATAGCCGGACAGACGCTGCTCCGATGTCCAGTGCGTGGTAGGGCCGGCAATACAGGCAAATCGCTCATGCCCGAGTTCCACCAGGTGTGCCGCGATTTCCCGAGCGCCGCGCCGGCCATCTGCAACCACGGCCGGAAGCTCCAGGCCCGGAAAACGCTCATCGACCAGGACGACCGGCCCAAGTGATTGCAGCTCCAGGAGAGAGCGGGGGGATTCCTGGAAGCCGCTTTCGTAAATGACGCCATCCACCCGTTTGCTGCGCAGCAACCTGGCATTGCCGAATTCCGCTTCTTCGGTATTTTCCGCACTGCAGAGTACGACGAGCACATCATGCAGCGCAGCCTCCTTTACCACGCCGCGGGCAAGCTGGCTGAAGAACTGGTTCACAAGGTCGGGGACGACAAGGCCGATGGTTGATGCCGACTGCCGTTTCAGGTTACGCGCCGATTCATTGGGAATGTAATCCAGCGCCCGGATCGCGTTCATGACACGCGCCTTGCGTGCTTCGCTTACCTGCCCCCTGTTGTTCAGGACATAGCTGACTGTGCTGACCGAGACCTGGGCCTGCTCAGCCACGTCCTTCATCGTGGGGCGCTGAATTTGCTTCATGCGAAAACGCTAACCTCCTGCGGCCCAGGACACGATGGATGACCAGAGCCTGGCGTAGTGGGGCCAGTTGACAAACTCAGGCGGGGCCCAGTGCGGGGCCACGTCGGAAGCGAATGCCACGCTGCGCCCGCGGCCGACTTCCCCGACCACCAGCAGCGGGTCGTCGCCGGACGCCGCAATCACCGTGGTGCCGGGTTTGGCTTTCAGTTGGTTGTAGCCAAGCAATATCGGCCAGTCGGCAGGCGTGCCGCCAAGCGCCGGGTGACCAGGATTGGGAAACGTCGCGACCAGGCCTTCGGGGACCTCAACCCTGTCATCGCGGTCCAGCATCGTAACGGGCAGGACTGAAGCCAGCGGGCTGGCCTGGTAACGCGCCCGGCCGTCAATGCCTGAGAATGACATGTAGCCCCCGGCCATGAGCAGGCCGCCTCCGCCTTTGACATAGTCCGCCAGCAGTGCCAGGCGGTTTGTCGTGCGTTCAGAACGCTGGAAGGTTTCATCGCACAGCAGGAAGGAGTTGGACCCGATATCGCTGAGAATGACGACCTCGAAAGGGTCGAGTTCTTCCCTGGTCACGGGAAAACGGCTGGAGACTTCATGCGCCCGGATATACGTAACCTTGAAGCCGGCATTTTCCAATGCAGCAAGGAAAACCCCGGCGCCTTCCTCGTATTCAGTCGTATGAAACTGGTCGAACCCTTTCAGGTGTACCGTGTGCTTGATCCAGGATTCACCTACTACCAATACACTGAGCGGAGAACTCGTTGCTGAATTCATATCGACTATCCCTCCATCTGATCGCCTGAAGCAGTCGTAATACCGGTATCAAGCGTGGTTGATTTTGTCAAAGTAACCGGTCGGTCATTGATTCCGGCAGGACCCGGGCTTCCGGCACCTGTGGGAGGGCAATTTCCCGCATGTCCCAACCGACCATTTTTTCCGCGATCAACTCATAAACCTTTCTGCCTGAGGCGATGCGATAATTAAAATAGCTTTCGGCATAGGGATGGCCGGTGTAAAAATACTTTTCAAATACCAGTTGGTCGACCAGGTCCACCAGAGCCGGGTCAGTCACTTGTTTCATGGTTCCGTGGATGCGCACACCATGAACCGTCGCGTACTCGTCACCGGAATCGACAAGGCCGGTCAAAGGTCTTCCCGCCTGAACGTTGTCCGCATGGCGCCCGGCGGCGTCGACCGGCAGCAGAATCCGTTTGTCGTGTACGACATAGTACAACGGAGACATGTAGATTGACCCGTCTTCGTTTGCAGTCGCGAGCCGGATGGTTTTCTGGCGGGAAAGATAGGCCCAGCGTTTATTGCCGCGCAGCGGCAGGAAGGTGCTGGGAGTAATTTCTTGACTCATGTTATTTTCCTCCGTTACGCAGGGATTTGAGTTCTTCGCTGAACTCGGGAGCTTCAACCAGACCGTAACGCGGTGACGGGCCGCTGGTCCAGAAAAACATGGTTTTTACACCGGTCGCTTCAAGGGTATATTTGTATCCGCCCGGCAGGAAGATGTGCTCGCCGGGCTCGGCTTCCAGGTAGACGACACGACCCTCGGCGTCTTCGACCTTGAGACGGATTTTCCCTTCCAGGCAATAGTGGGATTCATCAAAGTTTGCCTGGTCCCAGTGGTAATCATCGTGGTCAGGTTCCTGGTAACAATATCCGTGACGAAAGTGGCGCGCATCATCACGTTCCTGAGAGACGAAGATATTGGTTC
The DNA here is from genome assembly GCA_965220815.1 of Gammaproteobacteria bacterium. GTDB lineage: Bacteria > Pseudomonadota > Gammaproteobacteria > Eutrophobiales > Eutrophobiaceae > JAAXHV01. The sequence goes on along the minus strand of OZ244846.1, from coordinate 2,149,207 downwards.
CGATGCCTTTCGCAAACGGCAACCTGGGCATGGCATGGATTTCTTCCGGGTTGATGACGCGCGGGTACCTCATTGAGCCGTCGTCGTACAGGCTGTAACTGGTCATTCTTGTTCCTCCGATTGCGGGTAAATAATCGTTTCTTTTCGTCCTCTTCAAAGCGGACTGACATATTGCACACCAGACCGGTAGTCTGCTGCGAAGGACAACTATATTCGTTTATACCCTAAACCAGGTTTATATACTCGTCAAGCAGATTTATCTTGTTTATTCAATACCGAGTCGGCAGCATCACACTGTATAATCGTTTATTCTTTTCCCGATATATCATCTTTACCGTATTCTGTGCCGAAGCTGACTCGCCGTGCATCCGGGATTATATTTATTGAGGTTCACTGCAAGTTGATCTTGATTATTAGAAACGTTACTATCTTCTCCCGATGTGGGCAGACTGATGTTATTTCTGCATCTGATTGATATCAGCGCACGAGACATACCAAAACGATAATCAGCATACATTGCAAGAGGGTAGAAATGGGCTTTCATCACAATATCATTATCGACGTTGACAACTACAAACACTGCCATTATTCGCTCTATCCGCCCGGCACTCAATATGTCTCCAGTTATATAGAATCACGGGGAGGCATACTCCCGTCGACAATGTTTGTCGGGCTGCAGGCATATATACGGGAATACCTCATGCGCCCTATCACCCTGGAAGATATCGACGAAGCGGAGTTTGTCGAACGTGAACAGGGCATGCACTTCAACCGTGAAAACTGGCTGGGGATACTGAACGACCACGATGGCTTCCTGCCGGTTGAGATTGAAGCAGTACCGGAAGGAACGGTGTTGCCGCCGAAAAACGTGCTGGTACAGTTGATTAATACCGATCCCAAATACTTCTGGGCAACGAGTTTTTTTGAAACCTCGCTGTTGCGCGCCGTCTGGTATCCCACAACTATCGGGAGTATCAGCTGGCTCAGCAAACAGGTAATCAGGGATTCGCTGGAGCACACCTCCGACAACCCTGGAGTCATACGCCATATGCTGCACGATTACGGCGCCCGCGGCGTAAGTTCACAGCAGTCTGCCGCCCTGGGCGGTATGGCCCATCTCGTCAATTTCGCCCAGAGTGATACCCTGCCCGGCATCATCGCTGCGAAACGCTATTATAACGCGGGTCATGTATCCAATTCCGGCCCGAATTCCGAACATGCGGGCTTTTGTGCGTGGGGCAGGGAAAACGAAGCCGCTGCGCTCAGTAACATGCTGGACATGTATGCGGATAACGGCGTCGCCCTGTTGCTGACCGATACCTATGACCATGAGAACTGCGTAAAAAACATTGTCGGCAAGGAATTGAAGGAAAAAATTCAGAATTTTCCCGGCCTGGTCGGCATAAGGCCCGATTCAGGTGATGTGGTCCAGGTAACTTCCGACACGACGGAATGGCTGATGGATGCATTCGGCTATGAAGTCAACTCCAAGGGTTACAAGGTGTTGCCCCCTTATGTCCGGGTCGTGCAGGGTGATGGCGTGAATTTCCCCGTTTTGCCGAAGATATTCATTGAACTGGAACGGCGCGGGTTTTCGGCAGAAAATGCCGTGTACGGTATGGGCGGCGGCCTGCTGCAACATTTTCATCGCGACACCATGAATTTCGGACAGAAGGCCAGTGCGGTCTGCGTAAACGGGGAATGGCGGGACATCTATAAATCACCGACAGGATCCGACTTCAAGGTATCGAAAAAAGGACGGCTTGCGCTGAAATACGAAAACGGCACCTATACAACGGTTCCGCGTGATTCCATTCCTCCTGAAGAAAACGTACTGGTTCCGATCTTCCGGAATGGAAAACTGTTGAAGAAATGGGATTTCACCGAACTGATAGAGCGCAGCGAGCGGGAATACCCCGAGTCCTATTACCTCGATATTGTCAGGCCGCTTCGGGAAGCGCGGAACAGTACCGCACGCTGAAAACGGCGACTCTTTTATAATGTCTTGCCTTCACATCTTTGATATGGATGGAACCTTGCTCAAAGGTTCCGCCTGTCTCGAGATTTCGCGCACGGTCGGCGTACTGGCTGAAACGCTTGCCATCGAAGATGTCTGGAGCAAGGGTGAGATCAGCGACAATGAATTCTGGGTGAGATGTCTTCCGTTATGGAAAGACCTTACAGATGAACAGCTCGACCAGTCTTTCCTGACGAGTCCATGGCTCCAGGGAGTACAGTCCGTATTCGCTGATATCAATTCCCGGAATGAAAAAAGCGTCGTTATTTCTCAATCTCCCTTGTTTTTTGTGGAACGACTACATGCGTGGGGGGCAGATTTCGCATACGGCGCCCTCGTTACACCGGGAAATTCTGCGGGCGCCGAACAGTTGTTGACCAGCCGTGATAAATTGAAGATAGTGGACGAGCTACTGACAGAACTCGACTTAACCTATGACAATTGCGTCGCGTATGGCGACTCACTGTCTGATCTTGACCTGTTCAAGTCGCTTCCTAAAACAGTCGCCATGAACGCGAGAAAACCAATCCGTGATCTTGCACGCGTATGTTACGAGGGACCGAGCATGTGGGATGGGTATTCTGCGGGGCGTAAATTAATAGCAGATCACGCTGATGGATCGATAGCCGGCCGGGAAGCTGATCATAATAACTGATTCCACCATGAAGAAAGCCCTCCATCTCCGCCAGGAGTCCAGGAAAGATCATGAACCCGCGGGCAATACTGACAGGTACCGGAAAACTCTGGAGCTTTTCAGCGCAGCCTGGAGCAGAGGGGATGTGGATAGCCTTCTCAACCTGATGGGCGACGAGCCTGTTTACAAGGGTTCTACCGGACCCGGACCCGGAACGCTCTATCGCGGGCGCGAGGAGGTAAGGGCTGCTTTCGAGAAGATGACAAAGGGAAATGCCGGCGTCGATGAACCGTTACCGCCGCCAACACCCCCGGAAATGTATTTCTTTTCCAATTGCGCGCTGGTTTACTGGAGTCTGATGCTGCCAGGCGCCGACGGGTCGCCGCAACAGGTTGACGGTGTTGATATCATAGAATTTACAGACGATGGCCGTATCGCGGGTAAAGACGCCTACAGAAAGTCATTTTCCTGATGTGGACGCGGTAAATTCAGGATTATTCTTCAGGCCGCGTGTTCCTGCATCCAGCGACGCTTTGCTTCATTTACCTCATCTGTATGAAAACGGGCTGTCCGGTTAGTCGGCTCCAGGGCTTCCTCATAGAAAAAATCGGGTAATTCGTCATCCACCTCGGTAAAACCGGCAGCCTGGTTGAACTCGTCTTCGTATTTCAGGGTCTGGTAACCCAGTTCATGGAAAAAAGAAGTATCCAGTTCCGTACCGACTGCCGCGTTAATATGGTCCGCCATCATCTCAAGCTGGGCATTGGTTACAGTCCCTCCGAACAGGCAAAGGCCAAGGGAATCGGCCGCTGCGCATTCAACCTGCAGTTCCATACTGACACCCATCAGTTCATCAAGGTCCTTGCCCGCGCACGCATAAGACGGGGAGTTACCGGTAGTGTGGTCTGCCCCTTGTGCTGTAACCATCATCGACAACCCCGTGACTTCCACTACACGCGGGTCATAAGCGCTGATACCCTGCTTCTTGATGACCGGGGTACGCTGGACCTTGTAATGTTCGCCAACCCGTGCGGTACCCTGAGCCCAGAGTCTGCCCTGTTCACTGCCGGTGGCGATTTCATTCAGGACTGACGTCAGGAACTTTACGTCGCCAAATTCCGCCAGCCCGGCATCCAGAAGAACACCCATCATCGCGCCTGTTTCAATGGTGTCTATCCCAAGCGCGTTGGCAAGATAATTCAGGCGCGCCAGGTCATCCGGGTCTTTTATGCCGCAATTTGTCCCCATCAAGCCAAGTGTTTCATACTCCACCGGTGAAACAATCTCTTTACCTTCAGCGTCGGCATAGACGTTGCTGCATTCAATCATGCAGCCGGGCATACAGGCATGGGCCGTCTGCCCACCCCGAGACATGTTCTGTTCACGGATGAAAGTGCCGCCCATTTTCAGGGTTTCCTTATCGGTATCCACCAGGCGTCCGGAAGTGAAGTTGTTGACCGGCAAACCGCCTATGTGGTTTGTCAGGTCCGTTACCATCGCGGTGCCGTAGTCCTTGAAAGCCTTGACCAAATCGTCCTCGTTCAACATGTTGCCGTACTCCCTGATACCCCGGATTACCTTTTTTCGATCTTGGAACGTTGGTATTTTGTGGCGTTCGCAGACGATAGCCTTAACATTTTTTGATCCCATCACTGCGCCAACTCCGCCGCGCGCCGCCAAACGTGTCGGGCGCCGGTCCGTGTCACTCATCCCTATGCCAGCAATCAGGCCACCGTATTCGCCCACAGGCCCGCATATTGCGAGACTTACCTTGTTTCCGTACCTTTCATGCAGCAATGCGGCACAGGCAAAATTATCCTTGCCCAGATAGGGTTCTGCGTCCTCGAATTGCACCGATCCGTCTTTACGCAGGACAATAACCGTCCAGTCGTGTGCAGCCTTGTTGAGCGTGAATCCGGCTATCTCCAACTGCCCCAGCGCCAGGCCGAATGAACCACCGGCATTGGATTCCTTGATGCCCCCGGTAAGCGGACTTTTACAACCGACGCTGATCCTGTTCGCGTTCGACCAGTTACTTCCTGCAAAGGGTCCGACAGAAAATATCAAGGGATTATCGGGAGATAACGGATCTACCTGTCCGACATCCATATCTACCAGGGTTTTCGCAATGAAATAACGCCCTGCGCGGGCTATTTCTTCTCCTGCCAAGGTTTCTTCACGTACGGCCTTTTTTGCCAGGTCGATATGTAAATATCTACGCATTTATCAGGTCCCCATTTCAGATATGACTAGAATCGATTATATATTGTCCCATCCATGCTGTAAAGTTGCTATACACAACGACTAAATAATGCCGCATCATGGTTCGTCATTTGCGAATGCAGGAATTCAGTAGGCAAGAAAACACCTTATAAGGAAGTTTTGCTCAGTGGATTCCTGCCTTCGGAATGACGAGGGGAGGCGCAACAGAGCTGAAAAAACGCTTGGAACAGCCTAGCCCGGTGCTAGACTGCTGAGTCAATTCCGCGGCATTGAGCGTCTTCCAGAATCGTTTCATAAGTTGTTTTTTGGCTTTCAGGCAAGTGTCCTGCCCTGCGCTGCAATAGTTCCAGCAGAGGACACGCTTGTTCCGGTCTTGTCGAGCCGGAACGAATGCGCACCCTGTTCAGCATACCTTCCCACCAGATATCGGATGTCGGCAATACTTTATCGGTTATCACGCTCCACGCTTTATCCGCGGTAAAAGGGTCTCCGGTCAGTTCGGCAGTACGGGCCAGCAAACGCCAAGCATCACCTGAGCTCGGGTGTTCCCGCGTAAAAGCCAGCGCCTTTTTGTGAGCTGCTTCCTGACTATCCAATGAAAGCAAATTTTCAATGATCAACCGATAAAATCTGCGATCGATGTCAGGCAGTGTTGCTGCGGCCGGGTGCGCAATTTGAGCCAGTTCAAGCTGTTGCCTCATGTCTTCCCGTCCTGCAATCCAAGGGTATACGAGTTCCAGGGGGAGACCCGGAGTGTTGCCCCCGTCAAGCAAATGCATCATTTCCGTCAGTTTGGACCAGTTGTCCAGCCGGTCATATAACTGGAGCCGCGACCATGTCATGGCATATTCGATGTCCGCATCACGAACGTCCTCGATGATCATGAATCCCAGCGACCTGATCATTTCATCCGGATGTGTCGCAACCAGTTCTTCGCGTTCGTCCTTTTCAACATGTTTCAGGGTACCCAAAAACTCCAGTGAATTAATCAGCCCGTCCGGGTCTGGTTCGGCAAGCGAGCGCATTTGCAACAGCAAGGTAATATTGCGAGGATTTTTTCTATCCGGTTCAGGCAACCTCGTGAATGCGTCCATGCCTTGACGGGCCAAGTCAAAAGCCGCTTCCATCTGGACGGATGTGACCCTGGTGCTGAATTCCCGCGCCAGGAAATTAAATGAAGTCCGTTCCACTGCTCCATTGAAATCCGTTGTTGAGCGAATTTGGCGCAGTGACTCAAGGGCGGCATCAGCGCTCTGCGTGGTTTGTGCGACGAGTAACCGGGCCTGGTCTGCCTCGGGGTCATCCGGGTTTTTATCCACAAAGCGTTTCGCTGCCGTGTGCAGGGACTTATGGCTGGTTTTATGGCTATCTCTCAGGGCGAGCGTCAGGTGGACCGTATAAAGCAACTTTGCCGTTGCCTTGTCGATTTCAGTTGCAAGCCCTTTCCGGCGCCCGAGCTTTTCAAGAATACTGAGCGCTGTCTGGTAGCTCCCGGCCTGGTAGGCTGCAAACGCCCAGCGATAGCGAAAACCATCAAGATTAATTCCATCCCGGAGTATGAACTCCTTGAAAAATGCTTCATATTTTTGTACGGCTTTCTGATAATCCTTATGGACCAGGCGAAACTCGGCAGCAGCAAGTGAATTCCAGGGAGCAACATCCGTAGCAGCAACTTCCCGGGCATAAACCATCAAATTTTCAAGTAATGACTGGTCCATTCGACCGGCTCTTATGAGTACTTGGAGGTGTCGCGCTATGGCCTGATCATGTTTTCCTTCCACGCGGCTTCGTTCCAGTAAGGCGAATAATTCCCTAAGCAGCATACGGGCTTGGTCAGCGTCAATTTCCTTGCTGATGCCGGCGGCAGCAGTAATATCTCCCATACGCAGTTCCTGCAGCAGCAGTTCCATTGATACAGCCTCTTTGACCGGGGAATCCGGCAGCGCCGACACTGCTTCATCCAATTTTCTGAATATCAGGCGAGCGCGGGCAGTATGACCCAGTTCCAAGTCGACATAACCGATCCCCAGCCAGCCTCCATAAAAGAGTTGCGGCCGGAACAGCTGCAGTGAGGCTGTCTGAAACCCCTTGCGTGCGCGTGCCAGAACTTTCTCCCGTCCGGGGGGGGATTGGCGGGCAATTTCAAGATCTATCCAAGACGACCAGTAAACAAATGAAGCTTCTGCAAAGCTCAGATCGTCCCATGCCTGTGAGCGGTAAAGACGCTCAAGAGCAACTTCGTTCTGTCCGGTGTCATGTTCCGTGATCGTCAAAATCTGCCCGGATCGCGTTCTCATGGCCCCGACGAGTTCCCGCAGCACTTCGAGCTCTTCCAGTTCCAGTGACTTGCGCGCATTATCAATGATGGGGCCAAGCTCTCTGGCAATTTGAGCTATAAGAGGAGCTTCTGAAGCAGTCCCGAGTTGTGCCTGCAAGGCACGCACAAGTTCAATCGCATCACTGTCATCATCGGCGATAACCGGCGTCACCGCGGTCAACACAACAATTACTCCGACGATCATCCGGCCCGGTTTCATGTTTCTGTCATCATCGGAATGCAGCTCTATAATTCATCGAGTAACGCCTGCATTTCCACAGCGAACTGATCCCCCATGATCAGCTTCACCAGGCGTTTCGTCAGTTTAATCTCGCCATCCAGTGTTGCAGCATCGCCCCGACCGGCTTCACTGATCATGAGAAACTCCGGCATTGGCGCATTACGATATAGATGACGCGGAACTTCACGCCCCAACTTGGCTTCCAGCAGCTGGGGATTGGCCTGGTCGCTGACATCAAGAGTGGATATGGTTCCGTCTGAATGGCTGAACTGTTCAACCATTTGAATTACATCATTCAGCCGTTTTTCTCCTGTGGGGGCATCGCCGACCAGAATAATGACCCTGCGTGCGCCAATGCGCCAACCGGAGAGTTTGATGGCATCAGCCAGACCGCTGTCAATTGCCTCGAACCGATCACCTCCCCCATCTGCCTTCAGAACAGAGAGAAATCGTTGAAGTTTCGCCGTACTGTATGTCAGCGGTTGTACGCGGGTTAAGAATTCCGGGTCGTCACGATCCCGGTAAGCGACTATCCCGAACCTGGCTATGGGCACCAGCGATCGCACAAAACGGGTTATATCTTCAATGCGGTATTTCACCTCATCAATAACCCATCCCATCGAACCCGTGGCATCGATACAAAAAACAACATCCAGACCTGCCTCGCGCAGTCCGGCTATGTAAGGCACAAAACGAGCTGTCCCATCCCCAAGACCGTTGCCTGCGCCGGTTTTGAATCCTCCATAACCACTCCCTTCACTGATCGGAACAAGAGCTATCCCCCGTGGAATATCGATTCCCTGGAATCCCTGACCCTGTGCCCTGAGAGCAAGAATGGCATCGGGTGGAGGCGGTATTGCGGCTTTGGGCGCAATCAGGATATCCGGCGGCTCGAACTCCAGTTCCTGTTCAAATTCCAGTTGCTCTTCCGGACTAACAGGTTCTTCAGTTTTGACTTCGGGCACCCTTTCAATATGGATTTCCTCCTGTTTTTCAATCTCTTGCAGCACTGGCTGCGCAACCCTCAGGCCCGCGTGCCATATCACCAGGGCGTGTAACATGGATGAGCATAGCAACAGGGAGACCCAGGCAATCGAAAACTTAACAGGACGCAACATTCTCTTAAGGGGCATCAACCCTGCTTTGTGTTACCAGGGCAAACCGGAAGATGCCAGCTTCAGCCGCAGCGTTCATTATGCCTGAAATCACAATCGCATCTGTATGGGCGTCCGCATGAATCCTGAGTTTCTCGTAACCGGGTGTCCGGGCAAGTTCCGCTGCCAGCTCATCTATTTCCATATTGCGGGATGCAAACCATATATTCCCGTTACGCTCCACGGATACAGCAGGAGTATCTGCTTCTGTCCTGGCGCTCAGAGTGGAAACAGGGAGGGTAATATTAAAATCAGGGTCCAGGTTTCCCGCCACCATAAAATAGAGCAGCAGCAGGAAGATAACATTGATCATTGGAATCACGTTTTCTTCCCGCTTCCTGTCACGTTTTACAAAACGTTGCAGCGGAAGCCGGAAGTCGGCATTGTGCCTTGTCTTGCGCACCTGGATTCTGGCTCCGTTTCAATCAAATTGTTGAGCCGCGGTCATTGATATGCTGGAAATACCGTGCCGGTTGAACAGGTCCATTATGTCCACCGCACGTTGTAGTACCACACCCGGGTCAACACCTAGAACCACACGCGTGGCGTCCGGAGAATTGATTCCTGCCGCAAAATTTTGCAGGGACTCGATATCTGTTGCTGTTCCGTTCAACCAGATAGCCCCATTGTCATGTATCTCAACTGAAACTGTTTCCGTATCTGAAATAGCGCCGGACGCGCCGGCGGCTTTGGCAAATTCAATAGTATGCGGACGGAAAAAGTTTGTCTGCAGCATAAAAAAGACCAGCAGGATAAATACACAGTCTATGAGTGGCGTCAACGATAAACGTCTGTTGCGCCGCTCGTACTTTAATACAGGGAGGGTTCCGGGAGCCGTGCGCATTACGAGGTATAAACCGGCACCGTGAGCGCCCGGCTGAATACATCATTCACCTGATTGGTAAGCACTTCCAGTTTTGACTCAAGCAAAGTATGCAATATGGCAAAACAGATCGCTATGGACAACCCGACTGCTGTTGTCAGTAACGCTTCCCAGATGCCGCCGGCCAGTGCAGCGGACTCCGCGGCTGAACCGGCGCTGCCGGCCAACCCCCGGAACGCATCTATCATGCCAAGAACGGTACCCAGCAGTCCGAGCACAGGCGCGAGGGTGTAAATCAATTCGAGTATTCGGAGGTTCCTTGCATATTCACGTAAAAATTCCGACGAGCGCCGCAATATTTCATCGTAAAGATAATCGCTGTCCACCCTGGAGTGCTGTTCCAGTACAAAACGCAGGTCATTAGCAATCACCAACGATGAACCGTCGATGATTTCAAGCGCGCTTTTTTGTTCTCCGCCGTGCCACTGTTCCACAGCTAGGTACAGCCGCTTGAGTACGGGCTCACTTACTTTTGAGAACTGCTGAAATTTCCGCAGGGTTAACGCCAGCCCGAATATCGAGGTAACGAGTAAAATTGCTACTATCGGCCCTCCAAGCGCCAGCAATGTTTGTATATCCGCAAATATTTCCGACATAATGATCAGCTGTTTATGGTCAGATACCAAGCCTATATACTACACATTTGGCCAATAACTAGAAACGATTCTATACAAATATGCGAACCCTGTAAAATTCTTGCGTCTGCAAGATCCGGACAGAAGCCCGGAACATCTCTCTACCCATATGACTGGAGAGTTAAGGATACTCTGAACAAGTCCGTGCAGGACTTGCCGGAGTACTCAGTCAGCTTCAGTTACTGCCGAGCAGTGGATTTCCAACCCGCTCTATGAACAGATTGATGAAGCGGGGCCAGTCAAGCTCATACTGGACGTCCATCAGCCCGGCTCCTTCGGCGCCGGGCCATAGCTTGCGGCCGCCAACCGACACTCCGTAGTTAATTCCATGCTGAATATCAATGTCGACGTATAACCGCTCACTGGTAACGAGAGCAGGGTCAATGACGCTGGCTACCGCAATCTGGTCATACATGAAATAAATCCTGTCCGGTTCATCTGCAAAGTGCTTTCCCAGTGTGTTTTCCAGGAGCCGGGTCAGGGGGGTATCCGTTGCCACCATTTTTTCATACCAGTCTTTGGTTAATGAACTTTTTCGGGATACGTTGAGCGGAGACAAATCAATAGGGATGCCTGAGCGAAGCGTGATATACGCGGCTTCCGGGTCCACCCAGAAATTAAATTCCGCGTTCGGCGTAATATTACCGCTGCCTTCCGGAAGCATTGCTATCGCTCCCCCCATGATAACCATTCGCTTCACATTCTTCGCAAAACCGGCATTGGCCCGAATTGCCTGGGCAACGTTGGTCAACGGACCGATGGCAACAAGCGTGATCTTCCCCGGGTTTTCCAGAACCGTTTTGACCATAAAGGATACGGCACTATCAGCTTCCGGTTTTTTTTCAGCATAACCGCCTGGAGGGACGGGCGGCGGTTCGTTTGAATACCAGTTACCGTATTCACGGACCGCGAAATCACTCTTCTCATGAACCAGCGGCATATCTGCACCCCTGTATACCGGAATATCAGCCTGCTGCGCTATTTCAAGCATGCGCAAAACGTCCGATGTAGCGCGTTCCACGCTGTCGTTACCTGCCACGGTGGTAATGCCCAGGATCTCAATCTCCGGAGACTGCAACGCCAGCATCAGCGCCATACTGTCATCATGGGGAGGCATCACAAAGTCAGTATCAAAGATGATTTTGATACGTTCCTCACTTCGTGCAATGCCGGCAACCATGGAAATGAGCAGAAAAACAGCTATAAATAAAGTCAGTAACTTTCTTGACATGACCCCTCCTGTATGACCGGCAATCGAGATAATCTTTGTTATAATATGTGCTCGACAGACTATGTTGCAAATATTATCCGGACAGCGGGCATCATGCGACAATCATTGAAATCCCTGGCAACCTTGCTGTATCTGTCTGTTGCAATATCCTGCAGTAATTCCGATCAAGCAGCTCAAGGTTCCGGCCAGGGTGAAACAGGACCGGACCGACCGACGATTGCTCTTATCATGAAATCTCTGGCAAACGAATTTTTTGTCACCATGGCAGACGGGGCAAGAGCTCATAAGGAATTAAATGATGAGCGTTACCACCTGATAATCAATGGTATCAAGAATGAAGTGGACCTCGCCCAGCAGGTTGCGCTGATCGACCAGATGATAGCATCGAACGTGGACGCCGTCGTCATCTCACCTGCGGATTCAAAAGCACTTGTCCCCGCGCTGGCGCGGGCGGCTGCGGCCGGCATTATCATTATTAACATAGATAACCGGCTGGATAAAAACATACTCCGTAAATATGATCTGAGGATTCCGTTTGTCGGACCGGACAATTTCCAAGGCGCGGAAATGGTCGGAAATTACCTGGCGTCAAAACTGGCAGCCGGTGACGAGGTCGCCATACTTGAGGGCGTGACTACAGCATTTAATTCGCAACAACGAACCGCGGGATTCCGAAAAGCAATGACTGACGCGGATATGAATATCGTGGCACAACAAAGTGCGCAATGGGACCAGACGTTGGCGGTGACGGTAACGGCAGCCATGCTGGCACGGCATCCTGAACTGGCGGCTATCCTGTGCGGAAATGACAGTATGGCACTGGGCGCCGCGGCGGCCGTCGCTCAGGCCGGGAAGACAGGTGAAATAAAAATAGTCGGTTTCGATAATATTTCTGCGATTCATTACCTCATCAGGAAAGAAGAAGTATTGGCAACCATCGACCAGCACGCAGACTTGTTAGCCGTGTACGGTATCGAATATGCGCTTGGGGCATTATCGTCCGGTTCAATGATGGCAGATATAACAACCCCGTTGGACCTCATAACCAAAGTCTCCGTAGAGTAACAAGGTTAAAAACCTGGCAGTACCATATGATTCCTTAAGTCGTGTCACGGGCTGAGGCATAGCGTCCGGCTTTCACCCGTCCGTCAATGAAGTTTTCAAAATGATCACCTAGCGAAACACTGGTATTTCTAGCCATTTTTCAAACCCTTCATAAAATTTGCCGGTTTTGATTTTACCATGAATTGGTATTTTTGCGCCGGCATGTTGCTTGTCACCGGCTTCGGCCCGTCCGATTATTGTTGAATATCTTATTATTGAAGATAGATATACAACAATTTATTGCAGGTTCCGACCTCTTCAGCGAATAAAACAAATCAGTGGCCCCCGAGGTTAAAATCAGCACGTTATGTATTTATGGCTGTTTTACGGCTGTTTTTGTATTATAATATGGCTGTTATTCGGATGTTTTAAGGATGTTCGCTATGAAGAAAATTAAAAACCTGACCATCACAGGCTACCACACTTCTCTCATCTCCAGGATAGAAAGGTTTCACGGAGCCTTTGAAGCAACGGGGTTGCAAAGGCCTGCTCTTGTTGAGAGCCTTAAGCAGGCTTCAATAATTACCTCTTCCGGTGCGTCTACCAGGATTGAAGGCGCCGTTTTAACGGATGAACAAGTCAGGGAACTGGTAGCGAAAGACTGCAAAATAACAAAGCTATCGTCAAGGTCGGAAAGAGAGGTAGCCGGTTATGTTGAAGCATTGAGGTACATTAATGATAATTTCGAAAAACTCACTATCTCTGAAAAAACAATCAGGGACATTCACCAGATACTCACCGGTAAATTGACGGAAGACCAGTTTCCCGCCAGGCAAAGGGGCGCCTATAAAGACATTACCAATGACGTTGTTGAAATCGATAATAATACAGGCGAGGTCATCAGGACATGGTTTAAAACGACACCGCCCGGTCCTGCAACCGAGGCGGCAATGACCAGTCTTATCGCTGAATATGGTGAGCTTGAATCAGGAGATGTGAGCCACCCTCTTATTGTTATTGGCGCATTTATCGTTCATTTTCTGGCAATCCATCCATTTCGTGACGGCAACGGAAGGCTCAGTCGCCTCCTGACGACTTTGCTTTTGTTACGTCATGGTTATAAATGGGCACAATATACGTCACACGAAAAGATCATTGAGGACAATAAGGAAAACTATTACGTCTGTCTGAGGAGCACACAGTCCACACTTGATAATCCAAAACCGGATTATGAAAACTGGCTTGATTTCTTTTTGAGAACCGTTTCAATCCAGGCAGACCTGTTGCACGGTAAAATTGTAAAAGCCTCACCGACTACTGTGCTGAATATGAATGAAAAACATATTTATCAAACCATCGAAAATGCCGGCGAGTGCAGTATCGCTTATATCCTGGAAAATACGAAAATGACCCGTTCGGGACTTAAAAGCCTGCTGAAACGCCTTGTCGATAAAGGCGTAATAGAGAAACGAGGACAAGGTAAGGGAACGACCTATCTGATTACATAATACCCTTACAGGGTGGCAGTATGAACTTCGTTCGGTCCTCGCTGTTCAAGCGTGACATCAGGAAGGCCGGAAAACCATGTCTAGCAAGGCACCCCGGCGAAGCGCCGGGGGGCGATGAGGTGGTCCAGACGCAGTTGTTTGAGCGTGCCGAGCACGGCAGCGACGGCCCCGTGGGGGCAGGAACGCACGATGTCAAAGGCGTCCTCGCGCCGAAACAGCGGTTCGTCCTTGAGCAGTCGGCGCAGGGTATCGATTTTGCTCTTGGGCCACTTGATACTTCCGCCACCACTACTGATGCATGGGAGCTATGAGTTCCTCGTGTGGCAGCACGCCATGATTGACGAGTTTTGTCTTGATCAATAACGGTGAAACGTCGAAATGCGCCGCTGCCTCGTCGATGAATTCATCGCTCGGCTTACCACTACCGAGAAATTCTTCAAGGTCGGAAATCGGGCAGAGGAACTCCTGTGCGAACGCTCGTTGCATTTTCTGCCGTTCGGTTTTGGTGTCTGTCGCCGGCAGTAATCGTTCTTCCGGCTCTGACAATAAATGATCGGCAACCAACCTTAGGAGTGCAAAGCGACGCCCTGTGGTTCGCTTCCTTTGTAGAGAAACATTGATTTTTTCACTATTACCGCTTAGCCGAAATCCTACCGGCATGAGTCCAGTTTGGTCGTCGCCTGGCTTCAATATCAAGTTCTCAGAAATCTTGAACAGGTCGGAAAGCGTCTCAGTCGGCACAGGTCCGGAAGGCAAAGACCAAGCTTCACGCGATACCAAAGCTGCACGCTCAGCGCGTTGCCATGAAAACAAAGTGGATTTGTCCTGTCTTGCAATACGTTGACGGGCACACTCAAAGCCAGAGATTCCAACCTCTGTTGCTCTATCACGGGAAGCCACTATCTTTTGAAGGTCTGCAACAGCGTTTGCCCTGGATGCTGCCGCGACCTCTTCAATAGCTCCGGAACCCCAGTTGGATTCTTTGTCCAGCAGTTGCTGAATAAGTCCTTTCGGTGCTTCTTCAGGGTCAAATCCTGTCAGCGCCTCCAGCTTGCGCCATTTTGCAAGTTTCGGGTTGGCTCGTTCTTCCTTAACATCATTCCAAAGATCGACCAACCCATGCTCATCAACATCGAGCCCGGCCAGCCGGGCAAACACTGCCTCAATGAATCGGTCCACCCCCTGTTCGAATTCATCCGCACTAACAGAATAGTTGAAACTACTCAGATAGCGGATCGGTTCAGCAGGTCGGCCCTCGGTAGCGCGGCTACGGACGAGAACCAAGCTTCCATCACTGACGAAATTCACATCAGGCCAAACGTACCCGCCGCCGGCTGCTGACAAATGATGGCTCATCTCCCATTGATGAGATCTCGATTCGGGTTCCCAACGTAAACGCCACCAGTTTGAAGCAAACCAGACTGCCAGGTCATAAGCAGACAATCTCGCTTTTTTGCGGACAGATTTCGCCAAAAGGTCTTCCAGATCAGTCGCTATATTGCCATCAACTCGGATGCACAACTCTGCCAGCGTCGTTTGTTCAACCTGGTTGCCATACTCCCGTGGTAGCCAATCAAAATCGATCGAAAAATTATTGTTCATCTCTTTTCTCCCACTGCTCAAGCACCATCTTTCTCATCGGATCGGTGTCTGGCATGGGGTAGCCGTGGTACACGCCCTTATAAGGATTCTCCAGTTGTGCCTCAAGAGCTTCGCCATCCGGTGAAACGGACCAGATGTTCCTCGGGTACCCTTGGCGCTCCTGCTCGCTGATCATCCCTTTTCGTATGCCCTTTTTCAACAGATTCTTTGCTTTCGCAATTGGCGCGCTGGAGGTGGACGAGCGCATTGGGGACTTCGCTTTTGAGCACCGTGACAAACTCGCGCCGGGTGGCCGTAGGTGCAGCGGCAGGCCGCTTCCGGCAGACAAGGACAATGGAGGATGCGAGGGCATCGGTGCTGTTGCTACTAACTCGACTGTCCACAGGATTCTGAGAATGGGTTTACCTCGAAAAAATCCCAAGTCATCGCAAGTGCTTGTCGTGCAAACGTGCTTCGTGTAGCGTCAACTTAATTTCTCCAAGTTACCATGCTGCTCTACGCATCGGACGCACGACTTGATCCAAATGCTAAGTATATCCCTACCGCCTCGGCTTACGCTGTAGCCCCTACTCTGCCATCGCGCAATGGTTTGCCGTCATCGTCCAGTCCTGCGGCGACCGCGTCGCGGCGGATGCGCTCATGTGCCTCTGACACCTGAATAATACCCAACAAATCAATAGCTTGAAGACGAATACAGGGAGGGGGGGTTCTGCTGGAAGTTCAGTCTAGCAAGGCACCCCGGCAATACGCCCGCCGTCGACCACCATGCAATGGCCGTGGACGTAGCTGGCCAGTTCCGACACCAGGAACAGGACCACGTTGGCAATCTCTTCAGGTTCGGCGATGCGGCCCAGCGGAATACCCTCTTTTGCTTCCTTGAGGAACTCGGGATCGGACCAGTACTCCTCGATTAACGGGGTCCTGACCCAACCGGGTGCGATGGCATTGACCCGCACGCCCGTTTCCGCCAGCTCCTTGGCGAGATAGGCGGTCAGCTTCGTCAGGCTGATCTTGGAGATGCCGTAAGGGCCTTCGCCGGCGATCACGTCGAACGCGCTGTCCGATGCGATAGTCACGATATTGCCGCCGCCCTGCTTCACCATCAGCGGCGCCAGGCGCTGGCACAGCCGCAGACAACTCTTGAAATTCACGGTCTGCACCAGGTCCCAGTCTGCCTCGCTGATTTCCAGCAGCGGCTGCGGGTAGCTGTGAATGGCGGCAACGTTTACCAGGATGTCGATGTGATCGTATTCACCGGTTGCGCGTTCAACCAGTGCGTCAATATCTGACGTGACGGCCAGGTCGGCATGAAAGGCGAGCACGGCGCCACCGTTTTCCAGGATCAGTTGCCGCGTCTCCTCCAGCCTGTCAGAGGCAGCCGGCCGGTCTGTCGCAACCACCCTGGCGCCGTACTGTGCCATCGTGGCCGCGACGGCGCGGCCGATACCGCCTGCCGCCCCCGTCACCAGCACGACCCTGGAGTCCAGGGAAAGTGGCTTGTCTTTGCTGTTCATGTTCCGCTTTTCATCATTCCAAGGGAGTAAATACCGCATCCGCAAACGCCTGGGCCATGTCGCCGTAAGGCGGGCGGATGGCGTACATCAGCGGGTTGTCGTCGGCACAGTTGAACACCGACTTGGTATGCGAGTAGTTCACGAAGCCTTCGAAGCCCGAGTGGCAGCCGATCCCGCTGGGGCCGGTCCCGCCGAACGGCAACGTGGGCTCCGCCGCCTGGAAGCCGAATACGTTGACCCCCATGCCGCCGCTGCTCACCTGGGTGGACACCTGTTCCGCCACGTCGTCACTGCGGGTCACCAGGTAACAGGCCAGGGGCTTCGGCCGGGAGTTGATATAGGCAATGACATCATCGAGATCCGTATAGGTTTTCACGGCCGTCACGGGTCCGAAGATCTCTTCCTGCATGCACTTGAGATCCTCCGGCGGGTCGATCACCACGTACATGGGGATCTGCCGCCTTTCCGCATCGGGTTCGTCCCCGTTCAGGGAAATGACCTCAACGCCCCGCGCCCGGGCTTCGTCCACGTAGCCCATGACCCGGTTGAAATGGTGCTCATTGATGGCGCCGGTTGCATCGGGGTGCCCCACGTAGTCAGGGTACAGGTCCGTCCAGGCGGTTTTCGCCATGTCCACCCATTCATCCAGGCGCCCGTCCGGCACCAGGACATAATCGGGTGAGGTGCATACCTGGCCGCCCTTGAATACCCGAAAGTAGAGGAACCGTTCGATCAGACCCTGTTCGAGCCCGTCCTCGGCAAAGATGGTCGGGTTCTTGCCTCCCATCTCCAGCGTGACCGACGTCAGGTTTTTTGCCGCCGCTTCCATGACCAGGCGTCCGACCTCGGTACTGCCCGTATACACCAGGTGGTCCCAGGGCAGGCTGCTGAAATGCTGCGCCAGACCGACGCCGCCCGTCACGACCGCCAGCATGTCCTCGTCGAAATGCGCCGCCACCGCTTCTTTCACCACCTTGGCAGAGGCCGGGGCGTGTTCGGAGGTTTTGATCACCACCCGGTTGCCGGCGGCGAACATGTCGTTGACCATGACCAGCGCGCATTCGATGGGGAAATTCCAGGGAGAAATGTTGCCTATGACGCCCTTGGGCTGGCGTATCACCCTGGCCGTGGAGGATCCGTGCACCATGGGGTTCAGTTCCCGGGTTTCGGGCTTCATCCACTGTTCCAGTTGCGTCTGTATATAACGCCCGCGGGCGATGATGGCCCCGCTTTCAAACAGGTCGGTGATCAGGGGATGGTGGGAATTGAAGTCGGAAGTCAGCGCTTCACGCATGGGTTCGCGGAACGCAATCATCATGTTATCCAGCGCTCTCAACCGTTCCAGGCGGGCCTCGAGAGACGGGTACCTGTCAGCGGCAAAGGCTTGCTTCTGTTTTTTAAATATTGCATCCAGTTCGGAGTTGGTCGTGTCTGCCATTTCGGGGTCCTCTAAGCGGTTTTATATTTATAGTAACCTCTAAAAATGCCCTCCGTGGCATTTTTAGAGACGGAAACGAAAAATGTGATTTTCCGTTTCCTTTCATTTTCAGTCACTTACGTGACTAAAAATGGCAGCACGTCCTTATGCTGCACGGACACCTCTAAGTTTTAGAGGTGTCCTTATGATGAAAAATCGTATTTATCCAGGACAAGATTCACTTTCCGTATTATCTCATCCATATCCTCGTGCGTGTGGGCAAACGAGAGGTAAATGTGGCCGGACGTCGGCAGTGTCAGGATCACGCCTTCGTTGATCAGGGCCAGGAAAAAAAGCGACAGTGCTTCCGGGTCCAGTCCTATATAATTCTCAAATGCCGGTTCTTCGGCAGACAGGAATATCTGCAACATGGGGCCAAGCTGGTTCACATGGCAGGGGATATTACGTTTTTTAAACGCCTGGCGTATGCCCCCGGCCAGCTTCTCGCCGATCGTAAACAGGTGTCCGTACCCGCTGTCCGCATCCAGGTCACGATACGTTTTGATTGCGCCGATTGACGCAGCGATCGCGGCCGTGCCGTCATTGGCGGTGCCTGATTGAAATACCCTGGGTGTGCCTGCTGCAGCAAGGGGGTCGACCACCCGCATGATCTCCTCCCTGCCGGCAACCGCGGCCAGCTTCTCGCCGGCGGCAATGGCCTTGCCGAGGGTAGCCAGGTCCGGTGTAACTCCGTAATAAGACTGACCTCCACCCGACGCCAGCCTGAAACCCGTGATCACCTCGTCAAAAATGAGAACGATATTGTGTTTCGTAGTCAGTTCCCTGAGCGCCTGGAGATAATCCCTGCTGCTGCCCCAGAGGCCGCCGGCGTGCATCGCCGGGTCAAGTATGACCCCGGCAATATCCCGGTGTTCCCTGATGGTTTCTTCCAACGCGGCAATATCACCGTAGCCGACGTGGATGGTATCTGCCGTTATCCCGCCTGGTATGCCGGCGCCGAATGCATCGGCCGTGGGTCCCAGCCCGGCCAGGAACTGGTCATCCTGGCCGTGGTAGTGGCCGTAGAACTTTATGATCTTATCCTTGCCGGTAAAGGCCCGCGCATAACGAACGGCCATAATGACAGCCTCGGTGCCGCTGTTCAGGAAACGTACCCGCTCGGCGCAGGGCACGGTTGCCTGCACCAGTTCCGCTGCCTCCGCAATGATGGGGGGATTGACGACCAGCGGACCCGTCTCTCTGTGACCTTCAATGGCGGCGATGATGTCCGGGTGATTATGTCCCAGCAAAAGAGGGCCATTACAGAGAAAACAATCGATGTACTCGTTACCGTCCAGGTCAGTGACCCTGGCGCCCCGGCCGCCGGTTTCATAGAAAGGATAAGGTGGGAAATAACGTAAATTCCCGGTAGTGCCGCCGGCCAGTGACCGGCGGGCGCGTTCGTGGTATGCCCCGGACGCGGGGGTCAGCTCTCGATAACTATCGAAAATATCCTCTCGAATAGTGTCTAAACTGCCGGCCCGCATATCTCACCGCAGGGCAGGAAAAGATACAGGTTCCGGATTACTCTCCCTACGCATCATCCCGCCGGTGCAGGATGCTGGTCTCCCGGGGGCCCCTCTCGATGACTTCGATGGTCATGCCGCGGCTCACCTCCGCGGGAAAATACGCTATCTTCTCGCCGTAGGGGTCGAGCACGTAATACTTTTCGTCATCACCCAGGGGAGTTCCGTCGATGCCCACCATCTGTACGCCTTTCGCTTTCATTGCATCGTAATATGCGGAGATGTCATCGACTTCAGTACACAATTCCGCAATGTAGCCATCGCCTTTTTCGTTCAGCAGGTCCATGAGCGGGCCGGGACCCACCGGCTGGAACAACTCCAGCCAGACGTCGCCTGCATCGATGAACGCGGCCTTCATACCACCGATCTCCTCATTGGAACCGCCATCTATGCCCAGCTTCATGGGATGCCGCTTCAGTCCCATTACATCGGTATAAAAACCGGCCGAACTCTCCAGGTCCGCAACGACTACGGAAATGTGGCTCATGCGCGGCCCCTGTTGAGACAGCGCCTCTTTTTGCCACTGTGTGTCGCGCTGGTTGATCAGGTTGACTGCATCATCCTTGAGCACCTCGAAGATCTCGACCGTCGTCCCCCGGCTCTGTTCGGTCGACCAGTAGGCTATGCGCTGCCCGGTATGTTCGAAATCGCCCTCATCCACCACGCCTTCCTTAATGAGTCCGCCGTCTTCTCCCAGGGGAGAGCCATCCATGTTGAACATCGGGATACCCTTGGCCTTCATGTCCTGCAGCACTGCATCGTAATCGTCGGGTTCGAAGTTGATCTCGATGATGGCGCCGTCACCCTTTTCATTGAGGATATCCATACCCGGCCCCGGCGACGTGGGTAATATCATTTCCAGCCATAAGCCGTTGGCGTCAACGAATACCGCCTCCATGCCGCCGGTGGTCTCGTCCTCGGCGCTCACCGCAATTTTCATGGGATGGCGCCGCCAGCCCACCACGTCGGTCAGGAAGCTGACTGTTTTTTCCATGTCTTCGACCCAGATTGCGGCGTGGTCGAGGCGGAGTTGGGGTTGGATTTGCGTGTCTGTCATTAGTTATCCTCTGTTCAACGATTAAAAAATGTGCAGAAACTTCTTTATTTTAATGTTCAATACCGCTGACAACCTGTAATCAAGTAGTTGTTCGCTTGTTATTAACATAATAATAATACTATGGCCTATTATTTGTCAATATATTTATTAAGCCGTTTTATTTTTTCTTGTTCAATTTACATATTTTACATTATGTATCAATAGTTTAAATTTAATATAAAACTATCAGCATAAAACTATACATTGGCCTATATTTTATACCTGGCCCCAAAGTCGCATCAGGCTAATGAGATTCCCGTAATACAAATACCCAAATAGTTGCACTGCTTTTTTTTGGATTTTGATCTCCTTCACCTAAATTGTATTCACCGAAACCTTCAGAGTCACCGGTAGTAACTGCGATGTACTGTTTGCCTTCAATCATAAAACTGATGGGACCACCGCTGGGAACTCCATTGAGACGAACTTGCCATAATTCCGTGCCATCAGACTGATCATGGGCAGAAAAAACCCGGTCTCGTGAACCCGAGAATATCAACCCGCCTGCAGTCGCCATTATGCCGGTACTCAGTTCTGCCCGTTTACGGGTTGACCACAATATTTCCCGGCTTTCCAGGTTTATAGCCCTCAGGCCGGCAAAGTTGCCGTCGCTATCCGGTCTCGGATAGGGTTTTTGGCCAAAATGTCCGTGCGGAGTATCGCCCGGCAATAATGGCGAGCGCATTTTCATGCACGCCTCTCTGTATGGCGTGAAGAGTGTCCTCGTTTCAGTGTTGAATGATGTTGGCTGCCAGTTCCTGGCGCCCAGGGAATCAGGGCAGACAAAACGTGTTTGATTTATCTCAGGCAAGGCATCGGCAGCTATTTCTTTAGTACCGGTTATTGGATCTATTTTCCTGATTACATTTTGCAAACCTGTGTCTATCGAGAATTGATACTCACCATTACTGACCTGCATGGCTTCATATATGGCTTGCTTGCCGCCCGTAATGACTACTTTTTTGTCAACTCCATTGACGGGCAAAGTCATAACTGTTCGTTCGAAGGCCCAGTCATAATTCCATTGATCATTCGGTAAATGTTGAAAATGCCATACCAGCTTTCCGGTATCGATATCAAGCGCCAGAGTGGAATTGGTGTAAAGCCCGTCATTGCTTGAGGCGCCTTCAGCCAATATTCTCAAAAGTTGCGGCCGGTAAGTGTTACCGGTACCAAAGAAAACCAGGTTTGATTCCGGATCATAGCTACCTGGTGCCCAGACGCTCGCACCCTGGCGTTGCTCTGCTGCAACCCCATTCCAGCTATCACCGCCCTGCTGTCCATCCTGTGGGATGGTATGGAAGCGCCATAATTCATCACCGGTATGTACATCAAGCGCTGCGATATAGTTCATGCCGGATGCGCCGGCAGTAGCCGTGCCAACGAGAATTTTTTTATCGGCAACCAGGGTCCCCCCGGAAAACCAAAGATTGGTATCACTCAATACGGACTTGTCCCATACGACTTTGCCGGTCTTTACGTTGAGTGCGACGATATTCCCGTCGTCAGTAGTCAGAATGATATTGTCGTTATATATTGATATGGCGCGCGGACCAAAAGAACGTGGTGAGTTCCACTTTTTCTCTCTCTCATAACGCCAAAGAATATCCCCCGTAACAGCATCAAATGCATAGACGAGGCTGCCTGCACCATACATGAACATAACCCCATCATGGACTAATGGTGTTGAAATATTCCTGCCCTCCGGCATTGTCCATGTCCATGCTACCTTCAGGTCTGTCACATTATTTACACTAATATTGTCTAATGGACTGAAACCCTTTGCGTCGTATGTCCGGCGCCACATTAACCAGTCCTCGGCGGGCGCTTCCACCAATGTCTGATTGCTTACCATCGTGATTTTATCAAGCGGGTCAACCCGTGGATTGGGTGGCGGTGGTATGACGACAATATCTGCGGAAAGACGGCCTCCGGGCGGTATCGGTAAACGCACGGCATCATACTCATCCTGATTTAGCGGCAATTCACTATCCCTCGCAGGAAAACCGCTCACCTTGAACATATAAGCCAGTACTTGCCGGTATTGTTTACTGTCAAGTGTTCCCGGCGAACCTGTCGGCATCTCTGTTTCAATATATCGCAGCAACTCTCCTACAGAACGTCCACCCCATATACTATAGAAAAGGTCACCGGCAATCGGTGCTGACGAACCATCAGTCAGATTTGTCCCATGACACAACTCGCATGATTGTTGGTAGACTGCCTTGCCCTGTCGCGCCTGCTCAGAGGTATAACCGGGAAGGTCAGTATCGAGAGCAAAAGCCGGTGTTTGGGTTGCAATTATGAATGCGAGGGTTATTACAAGAATGATTTTCATCCTGTGCGCACCAAAACTATAAGCCGCTGGCCTATTATTAATCCTGCCGTTAAATCCTGTTTTTTTAATAATTCTGATTTCAATTCTTAAATATATTGTATATTAATGGGTTATGGTTTTTAAACAACTGTTTGCAAAAAACTATATTCTGGCCTATACTTGTCGGATATTTTATTGAGTGACTGTAATATCAGTGTTTTGGCATTAACATACACATCCCCCGGAGAGAAATTAATGAAGAATCCTCGCGAATTACTGAACCCTCTACGGTCAAGTTTCTTCACCTGTACGTCAGCAGTTTTTGTACTTGTTATGGCATCAGGCGCCTTACATGCCGCAGTACTGGAAGAAGTGGTGGTCACGGCACAAAAACGTGAGCAGAACCTGCAGGACATCGGCGTGTCGGTAACGGCATTCAGTGGAGCGCAGATGAGAAAACTGGGTTTCGTTGAATCCAATGATTTGATTGCGCAAACTCCCGGCCTCGAAGTATCCGGCTATGGTGGCAGTGCGATTGCCTCATTTAACGTTCGTGGTGTCGGTCAAAACGATTACACGGCGAACCAGGAAGCGCCGGTTGCCTTGTATATAGATGAGGCCTACCAGAGTTCCAACGTCACTACGAGATTCAGCCTGTTCGATGTCGAGCGTGCGGAAGTTTTACGCGGCCCCCAGGGCACCTTGTTCGGGCGCAATGCCACGGGGGGGTTGGTACATTACATTACTACCAAACCATCGCAGGAACTGGGTGGGTTTGTTGACGTAACCCTGGGTGAAGAAGGGCGTCGACGTGTTGAAGCCGCTGCAGGCGGCGGTCTGACCGACCAGGTTTCGGCCCGCTTGTCGATGGTCTATAACGAGGATGACGGTCTCCTCAAGAATGACATTGGTACCGATGCGCAGAGGGCTGATGACTGGGCTGTGCGGGGACAGTTATTAATCGAACCCTCGGAAGCTCTAAGCATACTGTTGAAAGCGCAATATGCTGACGAAGACGCTGCGCCAAACGGATGGACTTTAAATGTGCCGTCATACAACGCAACTGATTTTTTTGGCTACGTGGATGAAATAGACGGTAATCCTTACACCATTTCCAATGATTTCGATTTTTTTCAAAAAACTGAAGTTATAAACCTGTATGGCAAAATCAGCTGGGATCTTGGCGGCTTTACCTTGACCTCAATCACTGATTATCAGGATATTGAGCATGATTACGCTGAAGATTCAGACTCAACTCCCGACAGCGTTTATCACTACACCCAGACTGCTGATATCGAGCAAATCTCCCAGGAACTTCGTTTGAGTTGGGAAGGTAAACGGCACCGCACAGTCATCGGGGTGTATTTTTTGAATATTGATGGCGATTTTACCACCGAGCAATCCGGGCTGTTTTATTTCGGTCCTGATATTTTCGATGAGTTCGCCGTTCAGGAGACAACGACCTATGCTTTTTTCGGGCAAACAGAATATGATTTTACCGATCAGCTTACCCTGATACTCGGCGTGCGCTACAACGATGACGAAAAGGACTATACGCTGACGGCCCCGGACTTCGGGTTCCCGACTTACATGGGCTCACTTAGTGAAGACGACTTTAACGCGAAGGTACAGCTTAACTACAGGCTGAATGATGACTGGTTGTTATATGCGGGCTGGAACCGGGGTATCAAGTCCGGCGGTTTTAATTTTCCGCTTACGCCGGTCAGCGGCGATGTTTTACCGTACAGTGGTGAAGTGCTCCATTCCTACGAAGCAGGATTTAAAGCAAGTTTAACCGATACCACACGTCTGAATGTGTCGGCTTATTATTATGACTATGAAGATTATCAAGCCTATAACATTGATCCTTTCTTCAATGCCCTGCTGTTCAATGCAGAAGCTGAATTCTTCGGTGGTGAGATTGAGTTGGTCGCGAATCCTGTTGATGGATTGGATATTCTGCTGGGGGCATCGTTTAGTGACACCGAGATAACCGGCCTGCCTACCGATTTCAATTCTTTGGATCCTGTCACTTTCGCTCCGGCCCAGACTTACCCGACCGGCAAAGAAAAAGCGCCGTTGGCGCCTGACGTTACCTTTAATGGCCTGGTGCGTTATTCGTGGCCTGCTTTTGGTGGGCAACTGGCGCTGCAAGGAGATTTCCGTTGGACCGATGACCAGAAATTTAATTTATCTGAATCCGAAATTGTCACGGAAGATTCCTACGGCATAGTGAACGCCAGACTGGATTACACGAGCAGTGACGAGACCTGGAGTGCGGCAATTTTTGTTAATAACCTGACCGATAAGGAGTATCGGACCTTCGGGGTTGACGCAAGCCTGTTCTTTGGTTCCGGAGAGGACGTTTTTGCCCCTAAACGCTGGGTTGGTGGAAGCATCGGGTATAGCTTCTAATGACACAACATTGACCGGCGGGAATTGGTATACAGGACTTAAAAATCAAGCCCCTCCCCTCTTGAAGAAGCCATGGCACAAAGTATTGTGCCATGGCTTTTTTATTGCCGTTTACTTTAGTTAATGATTATCATGTATCAGTTCAAATGAGTAGTCACAGATGAAGAAAAACGACAGCGAAATTACACGCCGTGACTTCGTCAAAGGAACACTGATCGGTTCCGGCGCCCTGCTGTTGAGCATGCCGGCGCCCATTACGGCTGAGACCAGGCTGGGTGATGCAGTTGCGCGACTTGACGCGGAGACGGTTCACCCATGGGACGGCTATGCCGGGGTCGGCGATTACGCCCGTTCAAACGGCAACACCGACAGCACGACAAGCGCCGCCCACCTGATACGTGACAACAAAGTTGACGGGTTGCTGAGTGGTGCAGTTGACACCGGAGAATCATACGATCTTGTCATCATCGGCGGCGGTTTTGCCGGTTTATCGGCCGCGCGTACTTTCCTGAAGGAGGCAAGGCCGGGGCAAACCTGCCTCATCCTGGAAAACCACGCCCTGCCGGGCGGGGAAGCGAAACGTAATGAATTTATCGTCGACGGCTATAAGATAACCGGTCCGCAAGGGTCGAACCTTACCGTGGTTCCCGGTGTAAAGGGCGACTGGTATGACGAGTTGTTCAACGAATTGGAAATTCCCCGTGATCCGGAATTCCAGACCCTGGAAGGCTACGAGGGTGATTTAAGATTATCTCCGACAAATTACCTGCCCATGCTCGGTATTGCCGAACAGGCGGCAAGCGCCGGATACTTCTTTGATAAAGAATCCTTTGGTCTGGAGGAATCCTACTGGGATATGGATTCAAGCCGGAATGCTTATGCAAACACGGCTTTTTCAGATGCTGAGAAAGCAGACCTGGAGCGCCTGCGTGCGGGAACAGGCGTCAATAAAGCCGGAGATGATTGGCCGCAGTGGCTGGACAGTATCACTTACCGGGAATATCTTGAAGACATCCTCCATATCCAACCCCGTGTAATCGAACTGCTGTCCATAACCCTTTCCACAACATCGGGGATGGGTTGCGATGCAATTTCTGCCCGCTACGCTATGATGTCCGCACTGCCGGGGTTTGATAAAGGCTTCGGTGACAAATCACTGTATCGGGTGTCTCCGGATGACAAAGAGGTTGCCGGCATTTTCTCGTTCCCCGGCGGCAACGATGCAATCTATCGTCTTATGCTGAAGAAGGTGTTGCCGGATGCTATATCAGGCGGCACGCGCTTTGATGAGATTCATGATTCGGCATACCGGTTTGAACATTTTGACAACCCGGGCAACCCGGCGCGAATCCGATTGAATTCTACGACAGTTCGTGTTGAGCACGATGGTGACCCGGCCAGGGCACAGGGTGTTTCGGTCTATTATCAAAGGGATGGCAAAATCTATCGTGTCAGGGCCAAAGGCGTGGTCTCTGCTGCCGGTGGCTGGGTAAACAAGCATATTATTCAAGGCCTCCCCGGTGAGTATGAAGCTGCCTTCGGCCAACTGGTCCATGGCTCGAATATGATCGTCAATGTAGCGCTCAGAAACTGGAAGCCAATGGCAAAATTAGGGGTGAGCGCCTGCCATTTTTTCACGGACAATGGTCTTGGCGGTTATTGTAATATCAGGCGGCCGGTGGTATTTGGTGACAATCAGCCTCCGCTCGACCCTGAAAAACCGGTTGTCCTCACCTTTTATGCCGGGTTTACAAAACCGGGATTACCCGCAAGGGAACAAGCGGCTGCAATAAGATGGGAACTGATGTCAAAAAGCTATGTCGATATCGAAGCGTCGGTTCGCCGGCAGCTGGCAACCATGTTCGGACCCCTGGGTTTCGATGATGAAAAAGATATCGCCGGGATTATCGTGAACCGCTGGGGCCACTCCTATGTCGCTGCGGTCCCGGGTTTCTTCCATGGCAACAAGGGCAAGCCGGCCCTGCAGCAGGTTATTACCAAACCATTCGGACGTATTGCCTTTGGACACTCGGAACACAAGGGCATTCAGGAGTGGTTTGGCGCTGTAGAGCACGGTGAGCGCGCAGCCCGGCAGGTTCTGGAGATAATAAATTCATAGTTAATAACCGGTTTATTTTGAAAAAAAGGAGTGGATTATGGGTACACCTAAAGCTTTACGCTATAACATGAGAGACGTTGATTGGGACCTGACACCGGAATTCGGCGGTGGTGAACATGTTTTCTACCGGTCGGCCGACAAGACACGGGCAGTCGTTGCCTTTAAGGAGGCCGGGAAACACACCTTCACCTACCCTTTTGACGAATTTGCCTTCGTACTCAAAGGCTCCGCCAGGGTTGCCGTCCATGGGGGTGAAACCTTTTTGATAGGCGTAGGCGACATCCTGTATGTTGAAGAAGGGACTACTATCGATTTTGAAATGAGCGATGACTTTGAGGACATCACAATGCTGGTATCGGATAAACCGGTGGAATGGCGTTAAGGCGCTCCGGAACTGGGTAATCCTGAATCGGGATATTGATTGAAATGCAAGCTGCAACCCGAGCGTTAATCGACACGCTGACAAAGTCGCTTTCTACCCCGCTTGAGGAAGCCCGGGGCCTACCGCCGCAGGCGTACCTGTCCGAAGAATTCTACGAACTCGAACTCGAACACCTGTTCCGGCGCGACTGGATCTGTGTCGGGCGTGAAGAAGAAGCTGAGAACCCGGGCGATTACTTCACCATCGAACTGGCGGGCGAACCCCTGGTGGTTGTACGCGGGACCGACAACAGACTGCGGGCGCTGTCCAACGTCTGCCGCCACCGTTACATGCAGGTGGTGATGGGCCAGGGGAACGCGGCGCGGCTGTCCTGCCCCTACCACGGCTGGACCTATCGGCTTGACGGCAGGTTGATGGGCGCTACCAGTATGAGCGAAAGCCGCATCCTTGATAAAGAAAACTGCCGGCTGCCGGAATTCAGGCTGGAAACCTGGCTCGGTTTCATTTTTGTCAATCTTGACCCCGAAGCAGAACCCCTGGCGCCGCGCTTGCAGGAACTGGGCAACCGGCTGGCCCCCTACCACATCGACAGGATGCGGATTTCCTCGATGTACGACGAAATATGGGAGGGGAACTGGAAGCTGACCATGGAAAACAACGCCGAGGCGCACCATCACCGCACCCTGCACCCGGACACCCTGCAGCCATGGATGCCCGGTGATGACTCGCATTGTGGCAAGGATGAACAGGACTGGAGCCTATTGCGTACACCACTGATGCTGGACCTGGTACGCGCTGAAGCGCCGATGTACGCCGACCTGATGGAACGCTGGAGCGCGGACATCAAACCTCAGGATCGGGAAGAAACATTGACCTATGTTATTTATCCATCCAGCACCATCGATGCATCACCGGGGATAGTCTTCTGGAAACGGATTCTGCCGCTGGGTATCGATCGCACCCGTGTGATGATGGGCGCCCTGGTTCCGGAAGAAGATCTGGATGATGAGTTAAGCCGCTACAACAGGGAATTTTTCGAGGCAATCAACCCGGAGGATTACCAGGCCACGTGGCGGCTGCAAAGAACCATCGGCTCACGCTATGCTGAAGCAGGTCCCCTCAGCGTCAAGGAAGCCTGCCTGTTTTATTTTCAGCGCTACCTGGCCAGGCGCCTGAGTAATATTTGAATAGAATACCTGGGGTCAGTCCCCGTAACGAACGAGGCTCAAGCCGGCGCAGATATTGATTTCCTGCCCGGTAATACACCGGCCGGCTTCACTAGCGAGATAGGCCGCCATACCGGCTATATCTGCGGGCTTGATAACGACACCCAGGGTATTATCGCTCATACTCTCTTCAATCAGTTTTTCAAGCGACTGTCCTTCTTCCTTGACATCCTCAAACGCCTTCCTCGCCAAAGGTGTATCCACCCAGCCGGGGCTGATGGTATTTGCAGTTATGCCGTGTTGACCAACCTCGACAGCCAGGCACCGCACCAGGGAATTCAAACCGGCCTTGGATGCACAATAAGCGCTGCCCGATACTTCCGCCATAATAGCGCTTACCGACGAGATGTATAACTGCCGGCCACCCGTACCCTGCTCTATCATGATTGGTACGGTCAGCCTGGTGATGAGTGACGGCGCCAACAGGTTAACCGCCATGGTCTTCTGCCAGATATCTCTATCATTGTCCACCACGGCAGCCGGGATATAGATGCCGGCATTATTCATGACGATATCAATGCCGCCGAGACCTTTAATCGCAGCCCTGACCATTGCTTCGACGGCTGTCGAGTCAATTAAGTCAGCTTCAACCGCAAAGGCCTTTCCGCCAGCGGCAGTAATCTTTTCTACGGTTGCTCCCGCTTTCGCAAGGGTACGGGCATGAACGGCGACATGTGCACCCGATTCAGCAAATACCTCGGCAATGGCTGCGCCGATTCCGCTGTAGGCGCCGGTTACCAGGGCGCGTTTACCGCTGAGATCGATATACATATAGATACCCTTCCTGATGTTTTATTTACTGCGAATAGTTTATTCGGTTTGTTATAACATTATAAGCATCGGACCTGTTATCAACAATGTTGAGACTTGATAAGACCTGGCTGATGGCCTATATTCTATTCCTGCCTCAACCAACAGGGGAGATATGAAAGATGGGTAAAATGGGTACGCTTACGCTAGACAAGTGGGGTCCATTCTCGCCGGTTCATGACTCGTGCGCATCCAAGGGTCCCTGGTATTACATCAACACCGAAGGGATCATCATCGAATTTGAAACAGACGAGGATGCGGCGTTGAGCCTCATGCCTCCGGACCTCGAGCTTGTCGAACCGGCGACGGCCTTCGTCTCAATTGTGGACAACCACTGGACGACGCTGGGACCGTATGGCGAGGCCTACATGGGCATCATGTGCAAGTGGCAGGGAGAAGTCTGCTGTTACATCCCGGCCGTGTACACCACCGGCGTCGCTTCCAGGGTGGTTGCACGGGAAGTCATAGGATGTGGCAAGAAAACCGCTGAGCGCATCGAGGTGATACAGCACGCGGATGGGGACATCCAGGCGATCATGGAGATCAAGAAGGGTGACCGGGCAGCATGTGTCGTAATGCAGCCTGCCACGAACGAACCTGCCGAAGCACTGGGTGCGCATCAGTCTGTTCCTATGATATTTCTTAAGACATTCCCGGACTCTGAGGGTGGAGATCGTCCTGCCCTGGCGCAGCTCATATCTCAGCCGTATCCGGTCCATCCTCATGTTGATGCGGAGGGCCGCGCCATGGTCTACAGCGGTCCGGGACATCTCGCCTTCGGCTGGCCATCCGACCTTCAGTTGCCCATCCGCGGCGTTCCGTCGTTCAAATTTTCGCGCTATGACTCCGTGCTGGAGTATCCGAAGATCCTGAAGACCTACACCTTGGAAGAGTTCGAGGCGGCAGAGACAGGGGCGTCAGCGGGGAACGTACAGGCAATAAGGGCGATACGCTGACGGGCTGAACACCCCCTGCCTTATCTTTTCCTATTCTGCTTGACCAAAGGTAAAATGCTTAAAGAAGCTCTGGACTTAATCAGAGGTTCCTTAAGCTTTTGAATTTCTTTTATTCCGGGCCTCCAGATACCGGCCTACCCAAAAGAAACAAGGCAGTGCCAGAACACAACAGAAAAAACTGAACCACCCAATCATGTCGTAGGTATATCGAGAAACAATCAGTCCGCCAACCGCGGGTCCGATACCAACTGCAAGCCATAATAAACCACCGGTAATCGTAGCCAGACGTCCGGAACGATCCAGCTCAGCAGAAGCGCTGAACAAGAGTGGATAAAGAAACAGGTATACAAACCAGTAAAGAATTATACTGCCGGTATAGACGGGTATTGTAGTTGAATTTGTGATCCCGTAACTTGTCGCTCCAAATAGGACCAGGCCAAACAATATTGACTTTATACGACCCAGGTGGGTATAAGCCCATGAAGCTGAATAAGCCCCCACTACCCCGGCTGCTGTTCCCGTTCCGAGAATCAAACCAATTATTTCAATATCCAATCCTAACCTGATAACGCCTACTCTTTCCACAAATGCCCAGGTTGTACCAGCGGCAAGATTAATTAATATAATCGTAATAAGTAAGGCAATGTAATAGCACCAATGCACTTCTGTTTTTTGCTGCTTGACTATGCTGGGTTCACTGGGAAAGTTGCGGATAAACAGCAGAGAAATCAATCCCGCAATCGTAAGAAAGATACACGCACCGCTAAACCCAAAATTACCAATGATCATGGACATGAGTGGCTGCGTAATTGCGTAAAGGAGAAATGTGATGGCTGTTGAATAGCCAAATGCCTTATCTGGATTTTTAGAGGTTGCAGCTACTGAATTGACAGCGGCATAAACACAACCCAGCCCAAGCCCAACACAAAAACGTGTAATGAAGAGATCATAATTCTCCAGGAATAACGGACTGATCAATTGAGCAATCGTAGCGAACATAACACCGGCAATAGCCAACCTTTGCCGGTTAACATGCTGTATGAAAGGCAATACCAGGAACGTTGCGACGGGGATGGCACAAATTTCAAGTGCCAGAATATAGGCTCCGGTAATTTCAGCTACTATGCCTGAGTCTGCTAATATGCCGATCAAAAGCGGGGAGAAATTAGACGAGGTGATACTGATATAAGTCCCCGCCGCAACCGCAATTATTAATGCAATTTCAGATTTCTTATTGGAAAGCTGCATTGTGGTTTTTTGTCTTTACGTGGGCCGCCGTGTTACGACCCCTCTTGCGGATAATGAAAATTATTATGCCATTGGCCTAAACATTAAGATAAGTATCCTATGATATTTACATCATAAACGATATAATATTGCTATTTTATTATATTATTCAGCTGCTTAAATGATTAGCTCAACAGTTTGCAAAAATAAATAGTTTGGCCTATACTTACCGACACTCTATTAAATATTATCTGTTTTGAAGATATACGATCTTAACCCATAGGGCACAAAGCAATAGCGGAGATTAACATCATGGCAAAAATGGGAAGACTCACACCCGATAAATGGGGCACAACCATGCCCGCACACAAAGCTGCCTACAAGAAAGGCCCCTGGTATTACCGTGACACCGAGGCGCTGGTGATTACCTACGTGACCGACGAGGATGCGGCGCTGGATATCATGCCGTCGGAGCTCGAACTGATTGAACCTGCCACCGCGTTCATGGTGCTTGAAGTCAATAATATCAGTACCAGCGGCGGCCCTTACGGTGAGGTGTACACGGGGATCCTGTGTATGCATGAAGGCCAGGTATACGGTTACACCAACGCCGTATACGTCACGACGGAAAATGCCCTCATCATAGGCCGGGAAGTCTGGGGTTTCGGAAAGAAACTCGCCCACCGCATCGAGCTGATCAAGCACGGGACCGGTGAGATCGAAGGTGTTGTAGAGGTCAAACCGGGCCATATAGTCGCCAAAACCTTTTTTCTTCCGGACAGAAACCTGCCTGCTTCGGAACTGGAGGCGCTGCCGCTCGCAGTCCTGAAAGTCATTCCCGACGTCGAGGGCAGCGATACGCCCGCCGTGGCGCAGTTGAACTCGGTGCTGTTTACCGGCGTCCCGCACAAGGGGCCCGATGGCAAGGACGAGTTATACAGCGGATCGGCATCCCTGGAAGTCGACAGGATTTCCGACGTGAATTTACCGGTGGTGCAGATTGTCGACGCCAAATATGTGCGAATGACGGCCGACCTGCCGTACGGGAAAATTCTCAAGACCTACTGAGAAAAAGCGCAAGCGCCGGCAACATGAACATGCATCCGGATCACACGGTGATCCGGGTTGACGTTTATCGGGTACTAACTCGCCTCCAACATGGCAAACAACGCTATCTTGATCTCGCTGGCCAGCGCCCGCATCTCCGGACCTTCGGCATCTTCATAGGAAAACTGGATGCCGAGCCCGTCGAGTATGGCGTGGATGATCCGGGCGATATGGCGCCTGCGTTGTAAGGACAGGTTCGGGGAGATCAACTTCAATTCCTCTGCCACAACCTGTTCATACAGGTCGTTTTCCTTCTTCAGAATTGTTGCCATGTCCGGGTTGTGATCCGCCAGGGACATCATCATGCGCCACAATGCGGTTTCCGGGCTTTTCAGTTCAGCGATACCGGCATCGATGATGGCATCCAGCCTGCCCTTCCTGGTGGAGGTTTCGGAGACCGCCACCTTCATGCTCTCCGTGTACTTCTCTACCGCCTGGTCGAATATCGCTATCAGCAGATCGTTTTTCGTGGGGAAGTAGTATTGGAGATTGCCGTGGGTGATACCTATCTGGTCCGCGACATCGCGCAGGACCAGGCTGTTTGCCCCGCCCTCGATTAAGGCCTGTTTCGCCGCGTCAATGATCTGCTGGCGTCGCTTCTGTCCCTTGGTCCCGGTGACTTTATCGTTCGATTGTGGCTTGTCCGGTTTTTCCGGTTGTTCTGCGTTCATTATATCGGTATTTATCCGCCCGTGATGTTGCATGATACTCAAAAATGCTTGCGAATAATAGTGCGCTGGCCTAAAATAAAAACCTTGATATGGCCAAAACCTAATATATCATAAAGTTATAAGCCATTGTTGCCGGGTTGCCGGACAATAATGGCCTAATCTCTTGTTATTGAATCAGGAAGCATAATATGAAACTCGGCGTATTGGTTCCGCTTAATCTCTACTCGACCCCGGAGTTAATTCACACGCTTGGCACGACTGCCGAATCCCTTGGTTTTGATTCACTCTGGATTGGCGAACACGTCGTCATAACGGACAACTACGAGGCAAACTACCCGGTGTCTGAAGACGGCCAGATGCCGTTGGAGAACGTGGAAGACAATGTCGAACTGGATATATTCACGTCACTTGCCTATCTCGCCGCGCACACCAGCCGGATACGCCTGGGCAGCGCAATTTGCGTCCTGCCGCAACGCAATCCTGTTTACACCGCAAAAGAAGCCGGAAACGTTGACTGGCTATCCAACGGGCGCCTGTTGTTTGGGGTCGGCCTTGGTTGGATGGCTGAGGAATTCAAGGTTGTGGGCGCGCCGTTTGAACAACGCGGGGCGCGCACCCGCTCTTATATAGAAGTGATAAAACGCCTGTGGTGTGACCCCGTTTCCGAGTACCGCGATGATTTTTATGATTTGCCCCCTTGCCGATTCTACCCGAAACCGGTGCAACGCCCTCATCCGCCCATCATTCTCGCCGGGAACAGCCGACCCAACTTCAGGCGGGTGGCTGAGCAAGGCCAGGGCTGGTTTGCCATCGGCGCCAATCCGGAGCAACTGGCCCCACAACTAGAGAACCTGGAGGCGGCGCTGGCAGAGGCAGGACGCCCAAGAGAAGAGATTTCCGTTTATGTCTGCCCTTTCGACCATGAATATGACCGCGAGATGATCAGGCAGTATCATGAACTCGGGGTGGATGAGCTTGTACTGCTGCATTACGCCAAATCACCGGAACAGGTGGAAACACTCCTGAACAACCTGGCGCAACAATACCTGGAGTTTGTCAGGTCCCTTCAAGGGAAGCTCTGAGACTTAATCAGAGGTTCCTGAGTTCATGCTGCGCGCACTGCTTCACGGTTCAGTCACCCACCCGGAACAACGGATATGAAAGGGTTAATGATGGATGTGCCGCTCACCATCACCACGGTGATGCGCCATGCGGAAATGTACCACGGTGAGCGGGAAGTCGTTTCCGCAACATCCGAACAGGATGTGCAGAGGGCGTCGTATTCCGGCGTGTTCCGCCGCGCCCGCAAGCTGTTCAACGCCTTGCAGACGCTTGGCTGCCGCCCGGGAGACCGCATTGCTACCCTGGCCTGGAACCACCAGCAGCATCTTGAACTCTATTACGGGGTCATCTGCGGCGGTTACGTACTGCACACCATCAATCCGCGCCTGTTTGAGGACCAGATCGCCTACATCATCAACCACGCGGATGACAAATGGATATTTACCGAACCGGATTTTATCCCGATCCTGGAACGGCTGAAACCACAACTCAAACATGTAAAAGGCATAGTGGTCCTGGGCGCTGACGATGATACCGGCGCCTCTTTCCGGAATGTACATGTCTATGAACACCTGCTCGCGGGGCAGGATGACGCCTGCGCCTGGCCGGAGCTGGAGGAAACATCGGCCTGTGCCATGTGTTATACCTCCGGCACCACCGGCAAGCCGAAAGGGGTGTTGTATTCCCACAGGTCGCTGCTGCTGCACACCTTGTCCGTCTCAGTGCTCGATGCCGGCGGTCCCGGCGCGAACGACGTCATCATGCCGCTGGTGCCCATGTTCCATGTCAATGCCTGGGGCCTGCCGTTTCGCGCACCGCTGGTGGGCGCCGGCATTGTGTTCCCGGGACGTTTTATGGGCAACCCGCAGGTGGTGAGCCGCCTCATCGCGCAGGAAAAAGTCACTTACGGCGTCAGCGTGCCGACGATCTGGCAGATGCTGCTCAATCACCTCGATCAGTCAGGGGGCAACCTGGATACCTTGCGCAAGGCAGTTGTCGGCGGCGCGGCCACACCGCTGTCCCTGTTCGAACGTTTCATGAACGATTATGGAGTGGAACTCGCCCAGGGGTGGGGAATGACTGAACTCTGCTCTGCCGGCACATTGAATGTGCCCGGTCCGGACTTTTACATACTGGATGAAGAACAACGGAGACAGTACCCGCTGAAACAGGGCAAGCCCATTTTCGGCCTTGAGGTAAAAATCACCGATGATGAGGATAACGCCCTGCCCTGGGACGGCGCCGCGGCCGGGCACCTGAAAGTCAAGGGTCCGGTCGTAGCCCGGGATTATTACGGAGAAACGGAAGAACAAACCGCAACCGACGCAGACGGCTGGTTCACGACCGGGGACGTGGCAACCATCGACCCGGACGGCACTATCCAGATCACCGACAGGTCCAAGGACCTGATCAAGTCCGGTGGCGAGTGGATCAGCTCCATAGAGCTCGAAAACTGCGCCATGACCCATCCAGCCATTGCCGAGGCCGCCGTGATCAGCGCCGCACATGAGAAGTGGACCGAACGGCCCGTGTTGATCGCGGTCAGAAAGCCGGACCATGCCCTGTCCGAACAGGAAATACTGGACTGGTTCGACGGCAAGGTGGCAAGCTGGTGGAAACCCGACGCGGTCATATTCGTTGAGGAATTACCTCACACGGCCACGGGAAAAGTCAGTAAACTTACCTTGCGGGAACAATATGGAGATTATCTCCTCACCCAAAATGTTTGACACGGACCCGTAATTGTAATATTGTTGTGCTGAGTTGTGCGCCGATTTGATATTCAGCTTGCGGGCGCATTATAAATACGGCTAAAGAGAACCAACCTGCTTTAGCATCCAAGCTGAATGCGGGTTTTTTTGTGCCTTCCGGCAGTAAATTCCGCACTCAGCCATGTACTCTCGACAGGTGGTCTCTTGCTGTTAACTGTCAGGCCTGTTTATTTAAGGCAGGTCAAGGAGGTAACATGGCTAAAATCGATCCTGATCGGTACGGGGTGAACACCCTGGCGGTGCGCGCCGGACGGCAACCCACCGGCGAAGGCGAGCACAGTGAACCGATGTTCCTGACATCCAGTTTCGTATTCAAAGACGCTGCCCAGGCCGCGGCCAGGTTTGCCGAGGACGAACCGGGTAATATTTATTCCAGGTTCACCAATCCTACGGTACGCACTTTTGAACAACGGTTGGCTGCGATGGAAGGCGCTGAGCGGTGTATTGCAACTTCTTCCGGAATGGGCGCCATACTGAGCACGTGCCTGGGCCTGTTGCAGGCAGGCGACCATATCGTCTCTTCCCGCAGTGTGTTCGGTACGACGGTGAATCTTTTCAATAAAATCCTCAGTAAATTCGATATCGGGATCAGTTATGTCGGACTCAGTGATTACGCGGCCTGGGAGGAGGCGATTACCGGGAAAACGCGCCTGTTATACCTGGAGACGCCTTCCAACCCACTGACGGAAATTGCCGATATTCAGCGCCTGGCTGACATCGCCCGGCGCCATGACTGCCTGCTGGTGGTAGACAACTGTTTCTGTACGCCTGTGCTGCAGCGACCTTTCCTGCACGGGGCCGACGTCGTCATCCATTCCGCGACAAAGTACCTGGACGGCCAGGGACGCTGCGTCGGCGGCGCCGTACTCGGCAGCGAGGAACTGCTGGGTGAGAACGTGTTCAACGTGCTCAAGTACGGTGGCCCCACCATGAGCCCGTTCAACGCCTGGGTGTTCCTGAAAGGGCTCGAAACCCTCAGCCTGAGGATGCAGGCCCACAGCCACAATGCTGCGCAGATCGCCGAATGGCTAACAGGCCGGCCGGGGATAGAAAAGGTTTACTACCCGGGACTGGCCGAGCACCCGCAACACGAACTGGCGCAGCGCCAGCAGAAGGACTTCGGCGGCATCGTCAGCTTCGTCGTCAGCGGAGGGAAGGAAACGGCATGGCGGCTTATCGACAACACCGGGCTGTTCTCCATCACCGCGAACCTGGGCGACAGCAAGAGCACCATCACCCATCCCGCCACCACCACCCATAACCGGCTGACGGATGAGGAGAAAGCGCAATCCGGCATCGAACCCGGCCTGGTGCGCCTGTCCATCGGCCACGAGGACGTGGCTGACCTCAGGGATGACCTGCACAGCGCCTTGAAGCAGGCTTTGAATTAATGCGCAATCATGTCATGGGGACAGACGATTACGATTCTGTCCCCAGGCTTCGTCAGAAATGGCTGTAGCGCACCCTGGCCCCGTACATGCGCGGATAACCATACGATTGCTCGTCGCAGCCACAGACGAAGGGCAGCGAGAAACCGATATTCATGTTGCGGGTATCGGAGAAATTATCCACGAACCCGCCCACTTCCCAATGCTCGTCTGCGCTTTTCCAGGTGAGACTGGCGTTGCCCAGCCAGTAATCGGGCATCCTGTCTGCATCAAAGTTGTTAATATTGTGGAACGCACTGGATGCGTAGTTCCCGTCCACCTGAAGCGTAAGGGAACCGCCCAGGATTGAGTCCGCCCAGGTATACCGGCCCAGGGCGTTGAACTGCACCTCCGGGGTGAAAGACGGTTCGACATCGCGCAAAACACCCGGGGCGACAGACAGGTCTTTTACCTTGGGGTCGATATAGGCAATGCCGAACAACAGGTCCAGGTTATCGACCGGGTTGGTGACTATCTCCACTTCAAAACCCAGGGATTCACTATCGGCATTGAATACCGCGCCGGAGGTGCCGACAAACTGGAAAGCCTGGTAATCGGAATAGTCATAATAGTAAGCCGCGCCGTTAATCCGGGCCTTGCCGTCCCAAACCGTTGATTTAAACCCTATCTCATAGGCCAGCAATACCTCTTCATCAAAGCAGTATTGTTCCGGCGTCAGGAAAGTAAGCACCGGCGCGTTACAACTCCCGGCTTTCACACCCCGGTTGACACCGCCGTACAACAACAGGTCATCACTGGGAGAGTAATTCAACTGGAGCTTGCCGGACCAGAGAAAATCGGAAGTGTCTTCAATATGATCGGGCAGTAACGATGCGATCGGCGTACCGCCGCGGCGCAGGCTTTCCGTCCATTTGTCGTCGGTGTTGATGAACAGGTTGCTGTAAAACTCGTAATCCTTTTCCTCGATTATCCCACGCCAGCCTATGTTCACCTCCAGTTGTTCCGTCAGGTCATAGTCCACCTGGCCGAAGATGGAGTAGGACTGCGTTTCCAGGAACGCATCCAGCGAACCTTCCAGGAACAGGTCACTGACGCCGGCGCCGTTCGGCGGCGGGCTGGCGCCGAACACATTGATGCCGCCGATGGTGTCGCCCAGGTTCTGGCTGAACTCGCCGTCAATGTTCAGGTAATAGAAGCCGGCTATCCAGCGCATCCGGTCGGTCTCCCCCTCCAGGCGTACTTCCTGGGTAAACCAGTCGATCTCGGAATCGCTGGTCACGACAAACTGCGGCGCCGGACCGGAATTTACGTCCAGGGTCCGTATTTTCTCCTGGTCCGCATAATTGCTGACCACTACCAGGGTCGCCCAATCCATATCCCAGGTGAGCTTGCCCGTGAAGCCGTGGAAATCGGTCGTATCAAAATCAGCCACGGCGTGATCGGTAGAGGTAGTCAGCCCATCACCATCCACGTCACGATAGCCGAACAGGTCGGTATCGGGGGCCGGCCGGTAGTCATCAAGATCAAAGTCAAAGACTTCGCCGCCCGGCAGGCACTGCCTGGTTCCGACGATCAGGGCCTCACAGGAATTGGGGTTGGTCTTGTGGTTCGACAACAGGGAATTAACCCGCCGGTGCTGGTCGTCATATTCGCCGATGGTAGCGCCGTTCTGGTACGGGCCGGAATTCAGCGTGGACTCGGCATATTGACCCTTGAGCAGGATCTCCACATCTTCGTTGGGTTCAATCAGGACCTGCCCGCGGATCGCAAACTGGTCATCGTTCCAGAGGTCCTCCTGGCCGCTGAGCGAGCCGTTAAAGGGGCCGCGCGGCGCGCCGCCGAAAGGCGTGAACGGCACCGCCAGGTATAACGGCGTGGGAGGCAGATCCTCAGGGGTAAATATATTCTTCAGCATCGGGTCATGGCGCCGGTAAAATCCGGCTACTCTCGCTTTGACGTTGTCCGACAGGGCGCCGCTGACCGCACCCTCGAACCGTACCTGGTCATACCTGCCATAGACCATGTCGCCGTAAAACTCGGTCTCATCGGTCGGTTTGCGGGTAATGTAATGCACCAGTCCGCCGGTCGCA
This sequence comes from Gammaproteobacteria bacterium, assembly GCA_965220815.1. Taxonomy (GTDB): domain Bacteria; phylum Pseudomonadota; class Gammaproteobacteria; order Eutrophobiales; family Eutrophobiaceae; genus JAAXHV01. The sequence continues at coordinate 2,108,563 of OZ244846.1, read as the reverse complement.
TTACGCCCGAACAGGGTGCCCTGGGGTCCTTTCAGGATTTCTACGCGGTCCATGTCGAAACTGGCAAACAGTTGCGCCTGGCCCGCGGCCTGGTAGCCTTCATCGATATAGACGGCATTGGGCGCTTCCGCCAGGTCGTTGAAGTCGTTCTGGGTCGCGCCGCGGATGGTAAACTGCTGGGTATGGCCGGCGCTGTTCCCGGACATGTGGGCGCCCGGCGTGAAGGCCGTCAACTCGGTACTGTTGGTAAAACCGAACGCATCCAGTTGCTCACCGGAAAACGCGGTGATGGCAATACCCACGTCTTGAATCGACTCCTCGCGTTTTTGCGCGGTGACGATCACTTCTTCCAGGATGCCGCCTTGCGCCATTACCGGCGCGTTGAAACCGATTAGAAAAAGAAATAAGGAAAATCCTTTTGAAACGGCGATCAGTCTGTCACTCATTACCCTGCCCCCCCGGCCCGTAAGAGCAATTCTGAGATTGGTGAATTCTAAGTATAGAAATAATTACCCGGCATTACAATTACAGCCACTGCCTGCCTGAAAAACAAAAACCGGGGATGACCCCGGCTTTTGTAACAGCCTTGTAGTGTCCGACAACTCAGAAATAATTATATCTCAGCTTGACGCCGTAGGTGCGCGGCCAGCCGACGGACTGTTCGTCGCAACCGCAGACGGCGGCCAGTTCGAAGCCGATATTCACGTTGCGGGTATCTGAGAAGTTATCGATGAACCCGGTTACCTCCCAGCGCTCGTCGGCGCTGTACCAGGACAGGCTGGCGTTGCCGCGCCAGTAGCTGGGCATGTAGTGGGTATCGAAATTATTGATATTGTGGAACGCGGAGGAAGCATAGTTGCCGTCCACCTGCAGGGCCACACTGCCGCCCACCGTCAACGGCCAGGTGTAGCGTCCCAGGGCGTTGAACTGCACCTCAGGGGTAAATGACGGTTCCACGTCACGAAATACCCTGCCGCTCCCATCCGGTTCGCCTGAATTGGCAACACTTACGTCTTTGACCTTCGGGTCGATATAGGCGATGCCGAATATCAGGTCCAGGTTATCGATGGGATTGGCAAAGATCTCCACCTCGCCGCCGTAGTATTTCGCATCGGCGTTAAACACGGCGCCGGAGGTGCCGATGAACTGGAATACCTGGTAATCGGAGTAGTCGTAATAATAAAAAGATCCGTTAACCCGCGCCCTGCCGTCCATCACGGTGGATTTGAATCCCACCTCGTAGGACAGCAATATCTCTTCATCGTAGCAGTACTCATCCGGCGTCAGGAACGTCAGCAAGGGTGAGTTGCAACTTCCTGCTTTTACGCCCCGGTTGAAATTGGCATACAACATCAGGTCGTCGTTATGGGCATACTGCAGTCCGACCCTGCCGGACCAGAGAAAATCGTCCGTCTCTTCCTCGTGGTATGGGTACGGCGAGGCACCGAGCGGTATGTCTCCACTACGAAGCCCTTCCACCGTAGCATCCCGGGTATTGATGAAGAAGTTACTGTTGAATTCGTAATCCTTCTTCTCCCAGATACCGCGGCCGCCCACGGAGAACATCAACTTGTCGGTCAGGTCATAATCCACCTGGCCGAACAGGGAGAAGGATTTGGTCTTCAGGAATGCGTCGAATGAAAGATCCCAGAACTGGCCCCACGCCGGTGGGCCGCCGAACAGAGCGGCAAAAGTATTTATTCCGCCGATGGTATCCGACAGGTTCTGGGAGAATTCGCCGTCGATGGTCATGTAATAGGTACCGAAAATCCAACGGTAATTGTCTGTATCACCTTCCAACCGTATCTCCTGGGTATACCAGTCCAGGATCGAATCCCCGGTTACGATGAACTGCGGCCCGGGCCCGGAATCCACGTCCAGGGAAGTATCCTTATCCTGGTCGGAATAGTTGAGTACGGCCACCAGGGTGGCGAAATCGAAGTCAACAGTTACCTTCCCGGTCACACTCCAGATCTCATACGTATCATAGTCATCCAGGGCATGGTCCGTGGAAATGGTCAGCCCTTCCACGCCGTCCGGGTCGTGATAGCCGAAAAAGTCCGTGTTCGGCGCCGGTCTGGTGTCGTTAAAATCCAAGTCAAACGGCGACCCTCCGGGGATGCAGTCGGTGGTGCCGACGATCAATTGTTCGCAGGAGTTGGGGTTGGTTGTGGCATTGGAGTACAGGGTATTGACCACCCGCCCCTTTGCATCGACCTCACTGATGGTAGCGACGTTCTGGTAGGGACCGGATGTAGTGGTGCGCTTGGCGTACTGGCCTTTCATCTGTATCTCAACCGTTTCGCTGGGCTCCAGCAATAGCTGGCCGCGTATCGAATGGGAATCTTCCGCCCACATGTCGGCCTGGCCGTCCGTTGAACCATTCAGGCCGCCAGTATTGCCTATCCATGGACCATAGCCGCCCTGGGCGACATCCTGGGGCTGGAATATGTTCTTCAACATCGGGTCATTGCTGCGGTAAAAGCCGGAGACCCGGGCCTTGATACCCTCGGCCAGGGGTCCGCCGACCGCGCCTTCAAACCGCACGGTGTCGAAACGGCCGTACTGGATATCGCCGTAACCCTCAAATTCGTCGCCCGGCTTCCTGGTGACGTAGTGCACCAGCCCGCCGGTCGCGTTGCGGCCGAACAGGGTGCCCTGGGGGCCTTTGAGTAACTCCACACGCTCCATATCGAACTGGGAGAACAACTGGGCCTGACCGGCAGCCTGGTAGGCTTCGTCGATATACACTGCGTTCGGCGCCTCTGCCAGGTCGTTGAAGTCGTTCTGGGTGGCGCCGCGGATAGTGAACTGCTGGGTGTAGCCGGCATTGTTCCCGGATATATGTACGCCCGGGGTAAACTCGGCGATAGCGGTACTTTCCGTAATCCCCAACGCATCCAGTTGCTCACCGGAAAACGCGGTAATGGCGATGCCGACGTCCTGGATGGACTCCTCGCGTTTCTGCGCGGTCACTATCACTTCCTCAAGGGCGCTGCCCTGTGCGAATACCAGCGTGACAGGACTGAGCAGGAATGCGATTAAAGAGAGTTTCAGCGCTCTGGCTGAACCGATAACTGTCGTACGAAGCATAATTTTCCCCTTCTACCCGTTAGAACTTAATTTATATCAACTTTTGTGTTTTATACATTAAAAAGGCTTACATGTAAACGATGCAAATATACTATGATAATCATTCGATGGCAATAATTTCTGCAACAGCGTTGTAATTGAACAACTATAAAGGTGAACCATGGCAAACCAGCATATCCAACCCGATGACCTCTGGCCTTCCGCACAATACGGTTTCTCCCAGGTCGTGGTCTCCACCGGAACGAAGATCATCCACTGCGCCGGGCAGACCGCCTGGGACAAGGACATGAATCTCATCGGCGGGGACGACCTGGAAGCACAGACGGCCCAGGCCCTGGAGAACATAAAGTCCGCCCTGGCCGCGGCCGGCGCCACCATGAAAGACGTGGTGCGCCTGGATGTCTACGTGGTGGACTACAACCCCGACAAACTCTCCCCCATCGGCGCGGCCATGAGCCGCTATTTCGACCCGGACCACCTGCCGGCCAACACACTGCTGGGCATAGATGCCCTGGCCATGCCGGAGTTCCTGATTGAGATTACCGCAACGGCAGTGGTGGACGCCTGAGAATGATTGAACACAGGAACAAAACCCACTAAACTTTACATCTCCTGTCCCGTTCATCCATGTAAATAAAAGGGGGAAAAAGGATGCATGCCAAAGTTGAACCTGAAGTCAAACGGGTTTCCACCTATTGCTACCAGTGCGTGAACGGTCCCGACCTGCTGACCGTGGAGACCGTTGACGGCGTTGCCACCAAAGTCGAACCCAATTTCGACCTGAAAGGCGAACACCCCGCCGACGGCAAGGTCTGCGTCAAGCCGTTCGGGCTGGTGCAGAAACTGTATAACCCCGACCGCATCAAACGGCCCATGAAGCGCACCAACCCGAAAAAGGGTAGGCACGAAGACCCGGGCTGGGTGGAGATAAGCTGGGATGAGGCCCTGGATATCGTCGCGGAGAAGATGAACGCGACCCGGGCCAAAGGCGTCATGGACGAGAACGGCAACCCGCGCCTGGCCTTCACCACCGGCGGCGCGGCCACGCCGTTCAAGTACATGGGCAGCTTCCCGGCCCTGCTGTTCGCCTGGGGGCCGTTCGACCAGAGCCTGGGTGCCGGCGGCACGGTGAAGTGTTACCACACCGAGCACATGTTCGGCGAACTCTGGCACCGGGCCTTTACCATCCTGCCCGACACGCCCCGCTGCGAATACATCATTTCCTTCGGCATGAACATCGACGCCTCCGGCGGCGTGACCGGGGTGCGGCGCCATGCCGATGCGCGCAAACGCGGCATGAAACGCATACAGTTCGAACCGCACCTGTCGGTGACCGGCGCCAACGCCACGGAGTGGATCCCCATCAAGACCAAGACCGACAACGCGGTGTTGTATTCCATGCTGCACGTGCTGCTGCACGAGACCCCCATCGACAGGCTGGACGTGCCGTTCCTGAAAAACCGCACCGCATCCCCCTACCTGGTGGGACCCAACGGGTTTTACCTGCGCGACCCGGCTACGAAAAAACCGCTGATGTGGGACACCAATTCCAACAGCGCCGTGACTTATGACCAGGCTGATGCGGACCCGGCCCTGCTCGGCAGCTATACGTTGACCGACGTTATTGAGGTCGGCGCCGATGACGAGACCTGGAGCTATGACAGCGTCGAAGGCGCGACCGGGCTGGAAAAGACCCGGCAGATGCTGACCGATAAGACCCCGGAATGGGCCTCGGAGATTTCCGAGGTACCGGCCGCGACCATCCGCCGCATCACCAACGAATACCTGGCCCATGCCCATATCGGCGAGACCGAGATCGTGGACGGCCGCGAACTGCCGTTCCGCCCGGTGGTGACGGTGCTGGGCAAGTCCGTCAATAACGGCTGGGGCGCTTACGAGTGCGTCTGGGCGCACACCATGATGCAGGTGCTGGTGGGCGCGCTGGAGGTATCCGGCGGCATGCTGGGCAGCACCACCCACGTGGCCGGCGATACGGACTGGGAAAGGTCGCTGACGGTGGAGGCCGGAGAGGACGGCTTCATGACCCATACCTTTACCCCCACCGACAAGGAAGGCTGGGACGCCAACCCCTTTACCCGCCATGCCCATAACAGCCTGACGCCCATGGGCGGCGACAAGATGGGTGCGCAACTGTTCGGATCCACGACCCTGGCCTGGTTGCGGCTGCAGGGGCGGGCAGCGGAAAGCTGGCCGAAACCCAACCCGCCGGACATCTGGTTCCTCTATAAGTGCAACCCCGCCATTTCCCATTCGGAAACGGACAAAATGGGCGAGGTGATGGCGGAGTTCCCGTTTACCGCCGCATTTGCCTACACCCTGGATGAGAGCAACCACTTTGCCGACGTCATCATGCCGGAGGCCACCGATCTGGAGAGCGACCAGTTGCACCGCATTGGCGGCGGGCACTACTTCGAGAACCACTGGGAATCGGAAGGCTGGGCCCTGCGCCAGGCGGTCATAGAACCGCTGCACGAGGCAAAGGACTTCAGCTGGATCGCCAACGAACTGGCCCGGCGCACAGGCCTGCTGGAAGCCTATAACGGCGCCATCAACGCCGGCGTCTGCGGCATTCCCCTGCAAACCGACGATTATGACTTCTCCCTGGAGATGGACAAAGAACATTCCCAGGACGAGATCTGGAACGCAGTGAGCAAGGCCGCCAGCCACGACCTCACCGGCGGCAAGGAGATCCTGGACCTGGACTGGTTCCGGCAAAACGGCTTCAAGACCCGCCCTTACTCCCGTTTGAACTGGTACCTGTACCACAAGCTGGAGGACCTGGGACTGCGCTTCGAGCTGCCCTACCAGGAACGCTATTACCGCATGGGCAAACAACTGGCCAACCGCCTGCACGAGACCGGGGTGCACTGGTGGGACAAGCAACTGGAAGAATACAAACCACTACCGGAGTTCGAGGATTTGAACAGGCTCTGGGACGAGATCATCGAGCGCAACCACGACGTCAAGGCCGCGGATTATCCGTTCTGGCTGCTGACCGGCCGCAGTATGCAGTACGCCTGGGGCGGCAACGTCGGCATACAACTCATGAAAGAAGTGGCGGACAATGTGTATGGTCACGACGGCATCGTCATGAACGCGGGCAAGGCAAGAGAGATGGGCATCGAAGACGGCGACCTCATCGAGGTCACCTCGCCGGTCAACTCCACCCGCGGCTACGCCCGCCTGCGCCAGGGGGTGCGGCCTGACGTGGTGGTGATGATCGCCCAGTTCGGCCAGTGGAAGATGCCGTTCGCCAAGGACCTGAAACGGCCGGGATTGAACGCATTGGTCCCCATGAACGTCGACTCGCTGGACGGGGGCGGTTCCAGTATCGACGGCACCAAGGTTTACGTAACACGCATAGGAGCAGGGATATGACCCGTTATGTGATGATAGCCGACCTGAACCGTTGCGTCGGCTGCCAGACCTGCACCGCGGCCTGCAGGCACACCAACGCGACCCCGCCGGGCGTGCAATGGCGCAAGGTGCTGGACGTCGAATGGGGCGAGTTCCCCGACGTGCAGCGCCTGTTCATGCCGGTAGGCTGCCAGCACTGCGCGGACCCGCCCTGCATGCACGTCTGCCCCAGCACCGCAACCGCGCAACGGGAGGACGGCATCGTCACCATCGACTATGACCTGTGCATCGGTTGCAGTTACTGCACCGTGGCCTGCCCCTACCAGGCCCGTTACAAGGTGGACAAACCGGAATTCGCCTACGGCGACCTGCCCACCGAGAACGAAGCCGTGCGTTTCGATGAACGCACCCTGGGGGTTGCGCAGAAATGCACCTTCTGCTCGGACCGGGTGGACGCCGGCGTCGAACAGGGACTCACTCCCGGCATCGACCCCGAGGCCACGCCGGGTTGCGTGAATGCCTGCATCGCCGACGCCCTGAGCTTCGGCGACATAGAGGATGAGAACAGCAACGTCTCGGAACTGCTGGCGGAGAACACCTGGTTCCAGATGCACGCGGAACTGGGCACCGAACCGGGCTTTTATTACCTGTGGGATTCAGAGGACAGGAGGCAGCAGACAGAAGCGATTAACTTGGATGTACAGGATGCACAGGATTGAATGGTTTGTGCCCCGTTCGTCATTCCGGGCTTGTCCCGGAATCCAGTAGACAACAAAACTCCTTATAATGCTTCGATAAACCATGCAAAACACTTTCGGAAATACGTTACAAACACAATGGGACTGGCGCGCCGCGGGCAATTTCATGTTCGGCGGCAGCGGCGGCGCCCTGATACTCATGGCGGCCATCGCCTCCTGGCCGGGCACGCCAAATCTGGTCATTGGTCTCGCCGCGCTGGTGTTCGTGGGACTGGGACTGTTTCTCGTATGGCTGGAGATCGGCCGCCCCTGGCGTTTCCTGCACGTATTCTTCCACCCCCAGACGTCCTGGATGACCCGGGAGGCGTCCGTTTCCGTGCTGTTGTTTGCCGCTACGTTTACCGGCGTGCTCATTCAGGCTCCCAGCCTGCTTGCCGCCGCGGGTTTGCTCGGTTTCCTGTTCCTTTACTGCCAGGGCAGGATACTCAAGGCCAGCAAGGGCATCCCGGCCTGGCGCGAGCCGGCGGTGGTGCCGCTGATCATCAGTACCGGGCTGGCGGAAGGCGCGGCCATCCTGTCCATCCTGCTCATCGTTTCCAATGCCGCACAGGGATGGCTCCTGTACCTGCTGATGGGACTGCTGGGCTGGCGGCTGGTGAGCTGGCGTAATTACCGGCAACGGCTGGCGGCGGGCAACGCGCCCCCGGCCGCGCTGAAGATCCTGGACGGTATCGACAGACCGCAGGTCATCCTGGGCAACGCCCTGCCCCTGCTGCTGCTGGCGACGGTCATAGTGTTGCCGGACCTGTTGCAACCCCTGGCGTTACTGGCCTGTATCCTGGCAACGGCCGGCGGCTGGCTGATGAAATTCACCATCATAGCCAGGGCCGCCAAGGTGCAAGGCTATGCACTGGGCAAACTGCAGAAAGGCCGGCCGAAGATCAAGCCACCGGTGAGGAGAGAGAAGGACAAATTCGTATTCAGCCGGGATTGACCTTCAGGCTTCCATTTCCGTAAAGCTGATATTGATGCGGTGCGCCAGGGTGTGGATTTCCGGCATCAGGTATTCTGCATAGAACCTTGCGCAGTTGCCGTGGTTGAGCAGGCCGTCCCGGTCATCGTCGGCGTCAGCGCCGGCGTGAGCGATCCGTAACCACATCCAGGCACCGGCGACCAGGCCGGTCAGCCGGCAGTAGTCACTGGCGCTGAACTCTATGGCGCGCTGCCGCCCCTCTCCGGCCAGTTGCAGGAAGTATCGGGTGGCCCGCTCCAGTACGGCCAGTCCGGTCTGCGTTGCCTGGTGTATCTCTCCAATCGAATCCAGGGCGCCGGTTTCAGCGAGCGTCGACTCCATGGTGCCTGCCAGGATCCGGAACCTCGCACCCTGGTCGCGCAGCAGTTTACGCGATACCAGGTCCAGCGCCTGTATGCCGTTGGCGCCTTCATAGATGGCGGCAACCCGTACGTCCCGTACATACTGTTCCACGCCTGCTTCAGTGATATACCCGTGTCCGCCGAACACCTGCACGGCCAGGCTGGCCACTTCGAACCCGGCCTCGGAACCGCAGGCCTTGCACACCGGCAGCAGGAATTCAGCCAGTTTCAGGGCGCGGCGCCGTTCATCCTCATCTTCCCCATGATGGGCGATATCAAGATTACTCGCCGCTTCGAACACCAGGGCGCGCATCGCCATGTTCCGGCAATGCATGATCAGCAGCATGCGTCTCACGTCCGCATGCTCGATGATGCTCACCGCAGCGGCGTCCGGGGGGCCGCCCTGGAGCCGTTCCCGGGCGTAGTTCAGCGCCTTTGCAGTCGCCGCGGCGCCGATGGCCGGTCCCTGTACGGACACTTCGAGGCGCATCAGGTTGACCATGGTGAACATGGCGTTCAGGCCCCTGTTCTGTTCGCCGATGCGATAGCCCGTTGCGTCTTCCAGGTTCAGCACACAGGTGGGCGAAGCCTTCAGACCCATTTTCTTTTCCAGTCGCTCCACGCGCACGCCGTTGGACTGCCCGGAGTCGAACAGTACCCGGGGAACCAGGAACAGGCTGATCCCGCGGGTCCCGGGCGGGGCGTCCGGCGTCCTGGCCAGCACCAGGTGGATAATCTGTCCGGTAAAATCCTGGTCCCCGTAGGTAATGAATATCTTGCCGCCGGTCAGCCGGTAACTGCCGTCGGCCTGCGGCCTGGCCAGGGTCCTGATGCGGCCGACGTCGGAACCGGCCTGGGCTTCGGTGATGCAGATGGTGGCGCCCCACTCGCCGCTGACCAGTTTCGGGACGACTCGCTGCTTCAACTCATCATCGGCGTGATCGATCAATAACCTGGCACCGGCCCGCAGCATCAGGGGCAGCATGGCGAACGACAGGCAGGCGCCGTTGAGCATTTCCGCGAACGCGACCTGCACGGTCAACGGCAGTTGCTGGCCGCCGTATTCCTGCGGCATGTCCAGGCCGGGCCAGCCGGCCGCGGTGAATTCCCGGTAAGCTTCCCTGAAACCGTCGGGCGTTTTCACCCTCCCATCCAGGAGCACACTACCCTGTTCATCGCCGACGGCGTTGATGGGGCCCAATACCTGTTCGCAGAATTTTGCGCCCTCCGTCAGGACCGCCCCGGCCAGGTCGCCGTCCGCGTGCCGGTAGGCAGGCAGATCGAACAATCTTTCCCAGCGGATGACGCGTTCCAGGATGAATAAGGAGTCAGCCAGCGGCGCCGTGTAGCTCTCACTCATTACCGTTCCCCGGCGCTGTGATGTTGGAGCATATTTCCGCCACTGCGTCAGCCGGCGCAAGCTTCCCGGCCAGGATTTGCGGCAGCGCATCCGCCAGGCATTGTTCATTTTCAGCCGACCATACCAGCTTGTCGACCGCGTTCCGGATACTTCTTTGCAGTGTGTATTCAGCCCGCCTGTTCAGAAGCTCACTGTGCCTGCCGGTTGACTGCAGGCAGGATTTATGACGCATGATCTCATCAACCAGTTCGGCCGTGCCCCGGGACTCGCTGGCAACGGTTTCAATGATCCCGGTCTGCCAGTGTTCGCTGCCATGGTTCCTGAAGCTCAGCGCCGACTGTATTGACTGCATGGCCGTGCTGCTGCCGGGCCGGTCGCATTTGTTCATCACGAAGATATCCGCGATTTCCATCAGGCCCGCCTTGGCGGCCTGGACCTGGTCGCCCGCCTCGGGCACCAGCACCACCACGGTCGTGTCGACCAGGTGGCGCACGTCCAGTTCGGTCTGGCCCACGCCCGTGCTCTCAATGAATATGTAATCGAAGCCGGCCGCGTCAAATATGTCGGCCACGTCAGCGGTGTTTGCGCTCAGGCCGCCCCCCATCCCGCGGGTGGCCATGCTGCGGATGAATACGCCCTCGTCGTTGTCCAGGTCCGCCATGCGCACCCGGTCGCCGAGCAGCGCGCCGGAAGTGAACGGACTGGTCGGGTCGACCGCCACGATCGCAACGCTGTGACCGGATTGGCGCAGGATCCGGGTGATTTCCGCGGCGAGGGTGGATTTGCCGGCTCCGGGCGGGCTGGTCAGGCCCACCCGGTAGGCATTGCCGGTATGCGGATAAATCCCGTTCAGCAGCTCCCCGGCCGCGCCTGAGCCGGATTCAACTACGGATATTGCCTTGGCAATACTCGCCCTGTCCTTGCCAAGCAGGTCACTTATAAACTGTTCATCAATCTTCATAATGAAACTCGAACCACTCTGTGACCTCTGTGTTCTCTGTGGCTGTTAAAATTACCGGGCCTTACCCGGGTTCGTCAGTTTTTCCCGCAATACCCGTTTCAGGATTTTCCCGCTCGGGTTTTTCGGTAATTCGTCCAGGAAAAAGACTTTCCTAGGCTTTTTGTAACCGGCCAGTGACGTCCTGCAAAGGTCAACCAGTTCCCGTTCGTTCGCTTCCTGTCCGGGCTTCAATGCAATGACTGCCGTGACAATTTCGCCCCATTCCTCGTCCGGCAGGCCGATCACGGCCGCTTCCAGCACCGCGGGGTGCCGGTACAGCACGCTCTCGATTTCCTTGGAATAGACGTTCATGCCGCCGCTGATCACCATGTCTTTTTTCCTGTCCACGACAAACAGGTAGCGGTCCTCGTCCAGGTATCCCAGGTCGCCGGTATGGAACCATCCGTCCCTGATTGCGTGAGCGGTTTCCTCCGGGTTGTTCCAGTATCCGGCGATGACCGATTCGCTTTTAATGAGGATTTCGCCGGTCTCCCCGGCGCCCAGGTCGGCGCCGGCATCGTCGACGATCCTGACCTCCGCGCCCACGGCTTCACGCCCGGCGGAGGCCAGGCGCCGGGTCTGCGTCTCGGACCCGTTGATCACATGGTCCTCGCTGACCAGGAACGTGGCCTCCAGGGTTTCGGTCAGGCCGTAACCCTGGGTGAAACCGCATCCCAGCCGGTCGATGGCCCGCTCCAGCACGGATACCGGCATGGGGCCGCCGCCGTAAAACACCAGGCGCAGCGAGGATAAATCGTGGTCCCGGAGGCCGGGAGCATTCACCACCGCATTGATCATCGTCGGCACCAGCAATGCGACACTGGCGCGGCTTTGTTCCAGCAATGCCAGCCAGGCGCCAGGCTCGAATTTCCTGAGGATATGCTGGGTACAGCCGAGCATCATGTAGGTCACCGCCATGAAGACCGCGCCCATGTGATAGATCGGCGTCGCCAGCAGGTTGATGTCGCCGGGCGCGGACCGGTCGGCGACGGCCTGGTTATAGCCGTTCATTTCCAGGTTCCGGTGGGAGACCAGGGCGCCCTTGGGTAGGCCGGTAGTGCCGCTGGTGTAAAATATGGCGAAGGTGTCATTTGCCCCGGCGCTCACGGGCGTTGCGTCTGCCGCTTCCATGATTGAACCGTAGTCCTCAAATCCCTGCACAGCTTTCTCAGAGATGCACCAGCGCCGCGCCGGCAGGTTCTTTATCGCCCCGGCCTGGCCGGCATATTCGCCATCGGTGATCAGCAGTGACGGCTGCGCATGGTCGATGACCTGGTCCAGTTCGGGACCCGCCAACCGGTAATTCACGGGGACCGCGATCAGACCGGCGCGGGCGCAGGCAAAATAGATTTCAAAGTATTCGCTGCAGTTGCCCAGCAACACCGCGACGCGGTCGCCGCAATGCAGTCCGGACTGAAGCAGCGCGTTGCCGAGCTTGTTTACGCGCCTGTCCAGTTCCGCCCAGGAGCGTTCGGCGCCATCGCAGACCAGGGCCGGCTTGGTGGGAAAACGCAGGCTGTTACGCCGGACGATGTCATCCAGGGTCGTCATTTACAGTTGGCGCACCCGGTCTATGCCAATGCGCGCCTGACACCGGCAAGCACATCCTCCGTCAGGGCGCCGGGACTGATCACTTCCCTGACACCCATGCCCAGCAGTTCTTTCGCGTCGTCATCCGGGATCACGCCGCCGCACACCACCGGCACCTCCAATTGCCTGGCCCGCAGGCTGTCAAACAGCTTGCGCACCTGTGTTGTATGCTGGCCGGACAGGAAGCTGACCCCGATCAGGTCCACATCCTCCTCCAGCGCCGCCTTTGCTACCTGGTCGGCGCTGTTGTGCAGCCCCAGGTAGATGACCTCAAAGCCGCCTTCCCGCAGTTGCTGGGCGACGGTGATGATGCCGGTGTCATGGCAGTCCAGCCCCATCTTTGCCAGTAAAATTCTTTTATTGTCAGTCACTTATCTCTCTCTGGACAACGCCAACGGGGGCAGGTTTAAACCTGCCCCCTGAAATTCAATTCCTACCTGAACGACCAGTTCTGGGCATTACGCATCGCCTCGTGTATCTCACCCATGGTGACATTGCTTCTCAAGGCATTCATGATGACCGGCACCATATTCTCTCCTGCTCTCCAGGCGCTTTCGATATGGGCCATTGCATCACTCCATTTCTGTGCGTCCCTGTTTTTGCGGAATGCCGACAGGTACTCACTGCGTCTTTCGCCCCATTCATCCGCCTTGATCCTGTGCACCTCGATCTGTCTCTCTTCCTCCTGTGAAATGGTGTAGCGGTTTACCCCGACCAGTGGTTTCCGCCCCGAATCCAGGTCGCGCTGGTTGCGGTAGCGGGCGGCGTTGATCTGCTCCTCCAGCCAGCCGTCCTGTACGGCTCTGGCCATGCCGCCATGCTCGTCGATTTCAAGCAGCTTGGCGTTAATTTCGTTTTCGATTTTATCGGTCAGGTGTTCCACGAACCAGGACCCGCCCAGCGGGTCCACCGTTTTGGTAACGCCGGATTCGTAGGCAATCACCTGCTGGGTGCGCAGCGCAATACGCGACGATTCCTCCGTGGGCAGACCGTGCCCCTCATCGTAGGAACATAAATGGATTGACTGGGCGCCCCCAAGGACCGCGGCCATGGCTTCTATCCCGGCGCGCACGATATTCACTTCCGGTTGTTGCGTGGTCAGGGTATTGCCGGCCGACTGCACGGAAAACCGCATGCGCTGGCAGGACAGGTCCGTTGCGCCGAAATCCTCCTTCATGGTCCTCGCATACAGGCGGCGCATGGCGCGGAACTTGGCAATCTCCTCAAAAAAATCGATGGAACAGGACAAAAAGAACGAGGCCCGTTTCGGAAAGCGGTTGATGTCGAGCCCCCGTTCCCTGGCCATACGGAAGATATCAAAGGCATGGCCGAGGGTGAACGCGCCGTCCTCGATCGCGTTGACGCCGGTTTCCCGCAGGTTATAGCCATTGGTCACCATCCAGTTCAGGCGCGGCATGTTGTTGGTCATGAACTCGATATTGTCGATACACAGACGCAGGGTGCCCTCGATGGGAAAAAACCGGGTGGTGGTCTGCAACGGGCCGCCGCTCATCTGGTAGAACGGGTCGTTCTGTTGCGTGCCTATCACCTTGTCCAGGGGGATGCCTTTCTCCTCCGCGACACAGGCCAGCATGGCCAGCGAGACCGACGATACCGGCGGTCGGATGGACAACGCGTAGGACACCGAGTCGGGGCCAAACCCGTCATACATCGTACGCATGTCTTCCAGCGTACTGAGCGCAACGCCGGTTACCCCTACTTCACCTTCGGCAATCGGATCATCCGAGTCGAACCCGTAGGACGTGGGCAGGTCAATGGTGATGACAAAGCCGTTGGCGCCGTTTTTGTGCAGGAATTTAATCCGCTCGTTGCTCTCCCGGGGCGATCCGAAACCCACCTGGAAGCGCCGGGTCCAGATACGGCCCCGGTACATGTTCCGGTAAGGCCCCCGGGTGAACGGGTAATCGCCGGGCGCGCCGATGGCTTCATCCGGTTGTAGTTCCTCGATATGCGCGGGACCGTATAATTCCTCTACGGGGATGCCCGAGGCGGTTTCGAATACCTGTTCCTCGCTGTCGCGTACCGATTCTTTGATTTGTTCGGCTCTTTCCATGACAGGCAACCTCGCGCAGTCTGCAGACTAGCTTCTCAATTCCTGCGTCTTCGCCTCATCCACGGCAAAAGACTCCGGATCGATGACGACGCCGTAGTCTTCACAGGCCTTGTCTGCGGATATCAGCCCGTTCACCACGTCCTCCCTGACACTCGCCACGGATCGTTGCAACGGATCGCCAAACCCACCACCGCCGCTCTGGTAGATCTCGAAGATATCCCCGGTGCTGTAGTCATAAAAACTTTCCGCGTCCACATTGATCGTCTCTTCGCCCTTTTTCAGGTACAACTGGTGCTGCGGCGCCGGTTTGCCGCCTTCGAGGCCGAACGGGACCGTTGCTTCCCGGTTGCCGCCGCCGAAATTGGCAACGGCAATATTGTCCGCATCAACCCGCCAGCGATAAATGGTGCCCATACCCCCGCGCCACTCACCGGCGCCGGCGCTGTCGGGCCAGTATTCATATTGTAAAATTGTGTAAGGATTGACCAGTTCATGCAGTTCCGGGTCCGGCGCCCGTACCCCGCCGGCGCAGACTACGGTGCCGATGTGGTCCCAGCCGTCCAGCCCTTTTGACGCTCCGCCGCCGCCCTTGCACATGAAGTGGATGTCACCGAACAACCTGCCGGTACGCGGGTTCAGGCCCATTGTTGCGGGTGCGCACCAGCGCGCCCAACCGGCGTCAACCCTGTCAGGCACGGCCTGGGACAAGGCCAGCCAGGCTGCTTCGATAATGGTCTGCGCGGTGTTGATGGTGCAGCCCGTCACCGGCGCCGGTTCGGACGGGTTCACGATTGTACCTGCGGGCGCAACCGCGTGCAGCGCGCGTAATGCCCCCTCATTGAAGCGGATTTCAGAGCCGACGGACATGAACAGGGCAAGGTAGGCCGAGGACAGGGTATTCGGCACCGGGCTGTTCACGTAGCCGGCAGCCTGCGGATCGCTGCCGCTGAAATCAAACGTGATGTCCTCGTTTTCGACCTTGATCGTCAGCCTTACCGCTATCATCCTGTCCTTGTTGATGCCGTCGTGGTCGACAAAACGTTCGGCAGTGTACTCGCCATCCGGCACGGTAGCGATGGCCGCACGCATCTGTTTCTCCGAGGCGTCGAAGATCTGGTCGATGGCCAGGTTGACCTGGTCGGGACCGTACTTGTTCAACAACGACAGCAGGCTGCGCTCGCCCTTGGTGACGGCGCCCACCTCGCAATGCAGATCGCCTTCCACCAGGAACGGCAGGTGCACGTTCAACAGGATGGTGTCCCATAATGCCTTGTTCGGCTTGCCGGCGTCGTATAACTTGGCCGGGGGGATGCGGATGCACTCTTCCCAGACGCTTTTCGCAGCCGGGTTGTAACCGGCAACGCCCCCACCCCCGACGTCTGCATGATGGCCCTTGCAGATGGTCCAGAATTCGAGACTGCCCTTGTAGAAAACCGGCTTGGCGATATTGATATCGGGGGGGTGGTTATTGCCGCGGTACGGATCGTTGAGGATGAAGATATCGCCTTCATTGACGTCACCGGCAAACGTCTCGGCGATACTTTTTATCGCATACGGCAGGGCGCCCATCAGTACCGGGATATAGGCCGTCTGGGCGACCAGGCGCAGATTTTTATCAAAGATGGCGGTGACGAAGTCGCGCGCTTCGGAAAAAATCGGCGAACGCGAAGTGCGCAACATGGTCTGTCCGATCTCCTTGCTGATCGCATCGAGACGGCTGCCGATAACGGAAACCCTGATCGGGTCGATACTGCTGATTTTGACTTCGGTATCCATAGGCTCACCCGTTAGCTTAACAAACTGACCAGTTCGTTTATGTCTTTCGTTACAGGATACATAAGATAATTATTATATTCATCACATAACAATACAAAATCCGGCGGGATGATTATCGTGGTGGTAGGCTGCGCCACAACAGCCGGACCGTTGATACGATTGCCGTTGACCAGCTTGATGCCTTCGTAGACCGGCGTGTCGACAAATCCGCCATCAAACCAGGCGTTTCTCGTGCCCAGCAGGGCATGGTCGGGATCGGCCCCGGCCTTTTCATATTTTTCCTGTGCCGGTTTGTCCGTTTTACCCCGCGCGGTGATACGCAGGTTAATCAGTTCTACGCCGGCGTCGGGCATGGAATAGCCATACAGGCTGTCGTGTTTCAAATGGAACGCGGCGCAAAGCTCCTTGACGGACTCGTCCGTCAGTTCCCCGCCATGCGGCAGCGCCACTTCAACCTCGTTGAACTGGCCGATGTAGCGCAGGTCTGCCGAATACTTGATTTCAATTCGTTCGGCAGGAACAGCTTCCGATTTCAGGGTGGAACCGGCTGTTGCCGCCATGTCCCTGAACAAAGCGTTCACCTCATCGGTATCGACACGGTCGATATCGGTGGCGTAAGTCCTGACGTAATCGTGTTTCAGGTCGGAAATCAGCATGCCTGCCGCGCAGAATACCGACGATTCCCTGGGGATGAGTATCAGCGGGATATCCAGTTCCCTGGCAATGGCCGCCGCATGTATGGGGCCGGCCCCGCCGGCGACCACCAGGACGAACTCCCTGGGGTCATAACCCCGTTCCACGGACACGACACCGAGCGCCGCCGCCATGTTGTTATTGACGAGCTGGTAAATGCCGTCCGCTGCCGCAACCGGGTCCATGGCCAGGGGCTGCGCGATGTGCTCGTCAATGGCCGTGCGCGCGGCCCCGGCGTCGAATTGCAGTTCACCTTTCTCGAACCAGGCAGGGTCCAGGTAACCCAGTACATACTGTGCATCGGTGACGGTGGGCAGGGCGCCGCCGCGACCGTAACAGGCCGGCCCCGGCACCGCGCCAGCGCTTTTCGGCCCGACCGCAAGCAGTCCGCCCTGGTCTATCCAGGCAATGGAACCGCCGCCGGCGCCAATGGTATGTATGTCCAGGATGGGCGAAGCGATGCGGTGCTCCCCTATCATTCCCTCCGTGGTCACGGCAGGCTCGGCGTCTTTCACCAGCGCAACGTCAAATGACGTGCCGCCCATGTCCACGGTGATGACATTGCTGAAACCATGGGTATTACCGTAAAACACGCCTGCCATGGGGGCGCCGGCAGGCCCCGACAACAAGGTGTTGGAGGCATAGCGCTGCGCCACCTGTGGCGACATGACCCCGCCGTTGGATTGCATGATGAGCAGATTGCCGGCGAACTGCCTCTTTTCAAGTTCACTGATCAGCCGGGAAATGTAACGGGTCAGCACCGGGCCCACGTAGGCATTCAACGCGGTCGTGCTGTTGCGTTCGTAAAGGCGGATCTGGGGCAGGATCTCCGTCGACAACGACACGTAGATACCGGGTAGTTCCTGTTCCAGTATCTCCCTCACGCGCAGTTCATGGACGGGATTGCGGAAAGACCAGAGAAATGAAACGGCGACAGCCTCGATGTTTTCTTCCCGGAAATAACGCGCAGCCGCTATCACGTCTGCTTCCTTCATGGGAGTGAGGATTTCACCTGTCACGTTGATACGCTCTTCCGCCACCCGGATATGCCGGCGCGGGATCAAGGCCGGCGGCGGCGCGTATTTTTCGAATTGCCGCTCCTTCAATCCACGGCGCATGTTGAGTACGTCGCGAAATCCCCTGGTGGTGATGAACCCGGTATTTGCCCCGTCGCCGGTCAGGGTGGCATTGGTCGTGATGGTGGTGCCGTGGACGACGGTCTCCACCTGCTGCAGGAAACTGTCCAGCGGCATGCCGTGCTGCAGCGCCGCTTTTTCCAGGCCGCGGAAAAAACCGATGGACGGGTCTTCCGGGGTGGTGGACGTCTTGAAAATTCCGGCATTACCATCTTCATCCACCACGAGGAAATCCGTGAATGTGCCGCCTACATCGACGCCGATGCGCAGGGTGGGGTCAGGTCGCACAATGCACATGTCGCGTCATTCCCGCACAGGCGGGAATCCAGTCATACAATGAAGTTGCCCTCCGGGCAACACAGTATTTCACTGGATGCCGGAACAAGTCCGGCATGACGAGTTATTAATTCATTGTGCATTGTGCGACCTGACCCCACCTTTGACCCCACCTTTATTCCTTGCGGCCTTCGACGACCATGACCAGTGTCGGCAGGAGGAACAGGGTCGCCAGGGTGGCGAATACCAGTCCGCCGAGCATACTCACGACAAACGGCACCAGGAAAATCAACTCGTCGCCGCGTTCGTAAAGTAACGGAGACAAGCCCAGGATGGTCGTGAGACTTGTCAGGAGGACGGCCCGAAAGCGATGTCGGGTCGCCGCAGATGCAGCGGCTATGGCCGGGAACATATCGTTTTCAACACGGATACGATTATATCGATCCAGCAGCACCAGGGCATCGTTCACGACAATGCCGGAAACGCCTACCACGCCGAATATCGACATGGCGGTAAAATCCCAGCCCAGCAGCCAATGGCTCAGGACCGCGCCGGAGAACGCCAGCGGAATACCGGCAACGGCGATCACCGGTTTCCAGTAACTGCGCAGGAATGCTGCGATGAGCGCATAAATGGCAACCAGGACGATGGGGATCAATATCGCCAGGGTTTTCAACAATCCCCGCTCATCCCGTGCCGCCTGGTCGATCTCAATCCTGAGACCGGGATAGTTTGCCTGCAGTTCGGGAAACATTTCGTTCCTGACAATACGCCTGGCCTGCCTGGGCGTGATAACCGATGCATCGGCGCGCGCGCTGACCAGGGCGGTCTGCTTACCGTCGATACGAATTACCTGGGTCAGTTCACGTTTTTCCGTGATGCGCGCCACCATGGACAGCGGCAACTCTCCGGCCGCGCCGGGTCGCTGGATATGCTCTTCGGCAAGTTCACGCAAACTTTCCCGCCGCTCCTGCGGGTACCTCACCACGACCTTGACCTCTTCATTGCCGCGTTGTATCCGCTGTATCTCGGCCCCGTGGAAACTGGCTCGCAACTGCGCGCCGATAGCCGCCGGCGTCAACCCCGCAGCAGTACCGGCCGGCGTAACCTCAATTTCAAAATGCCGTTTGCCGAGTGACTGACTGTCGGAAACTTCGTACAGACCCGGGACGGCGGTCATAGCGGATTTCAGTTCGGCCGTTGCCTGCTGCAGGACCGCGGGGTCTTCATGCTTCAGCGCGTAGGCAACCCCCGGCCGGGTAAACCTGCTCGTGGTGTGGAACCTGACTTGTTCCAGGTAGGAAATATCGCCGATTTCCCGGCGCCACAGCCTTTCAATGTCCTGGGGCGATACCGTGCGGATCGGTCTATCGTTGAGGTGTAACTTGACCGACGCCATATGGCTGGCATTGAAGTCCTGGTCCAGCGCTGCCGCCCATATGAGATTACCGACCATCATGCTGACCGAGTCGATCGGCGTCCCGCCAAACTCTTCATTCACGGCATGCGCGGCATTCACAAAGCGCTCGGCAGTGGCAAGAGTGGCGTCAAAGGGCGCGCCCGGCGGCAGGTGAATATCGGCCTGGGCGTTATCGCTGACATTTGCCGCCCGGTCGAAGATGAGCAGGCGGACATTGTCGGTGCGAAGCAGCGCCAGCGCAAAAATGATAAGCAGGATTCCGCTTACCAGCGTAACAGTGGTGTTTCTTACGGACCAGGAAACCGACGGCACCACAACCTTGTCGCGGAACTCGTCCAGCCTGCGGCTGACCCTGCCCTGGAGTACGCTCAGCGGCGGAATGCTCCAGCGGCCCTCGTGCGACAGGTGAGCGGGCAGGATAAAGAAAGCTTCAATCAACGACACCGCAAGGACGAAAGCCGCCATGTAGGGGAATACGGTGACGACCTGGTAGAAGCCCGCGGTGACGAACAGGAACGGAAAAAAAGCAAACAGCGTCGTCAGTACCCCGATGGTGATCGGGCCGACTACGGCATGCGCGCCGGCAATGGCTGCATCCAGGGCGTTTTTACCGCTCTCCCGTTCCGCGGCAATACTCTCTCCAACCACCACCGCATCGTCTACGACAATGCCGATCAGCAGGAAAAACCCGAAGATGGTAGCCATATTCAGCGTCATGCCTGCGGGTTCGAAGAACATGAGCGCGCCGATCATGGACAACGGGATACCAACGGTTATCCATATTGCCACGCGCAGGTCGAACACGAGAACCAGGCAGATGAACACCAGTACGATGCCGAGCGCGGCATTCCCGATAATCTCCGCTATCCTGTCAATCGCCGGCTGTGCCCTGTCGTTCCAGACCGAGACCGTTACCCGGGGAGGAACAGCATAGTTCGCCAGCCAGTTCTTGATCTCCTCGCCCATTGCAACGATTGACTGCTGCTTGGCCGAGTCAATCCGCACAAAAACCGCAGGGGTGCCGTCGACCTCGGAGACGATATCATCATCGCTGAAGCCGTCGCGTATTTCCGCCACGTCGCCCAGCCTGACGATCGTGCCGTCAAGCCGCGTAATCAGCGGTATGTCCTTGTACTCATCCCCGGTCTGGCGTTTTGAAACCGTATGCAGAATCACGCCGCCGGAATCGGTTCTTAATTCACCGAATGTCATGTTCACCGAAGCACGCCGTGTTTTTGTGACTATATCGGAGATGGTCAGGTTATGGCGTTGCAGGTCCTCCTCGTTCAGTTCGATGCTTATCTCGCGGTCACGGGTGCCCAGCAACTTGACCTGCGAAACGGACGGCAGCTCCAGCAGGTCATCGCGCAACGCCTCCGCGGCAAGCCGCAGTTCCCTGTCTCCTACGACGGCCGATGAGACCGCCAGGGTCAGGACTTCATACTCGGTCTGATCGAGCTTTACTTCCGGTTGTTCCGCGGCCCCGGGCGGAAAACTGTCAATGCTGCCTACCGCCTCCCGCACGTCTTCCAGGACCGCGGCAGGATTGGCAAAGGTTGACAATTCAACCTTGACCTCTCCCAGGCCTTCGCTGGCGGTGCTGACAATCCGCTCCGCCCCGGAAATGCCGATTACGCTCTGTTCAATTCGACGGTTTATGTCCTCCGACACTTCCTGGGGAGACGACCCTGGCGATCTTACCTTTACGGTTACCGTGCGGAGATCGATCTCGGGGTAAATCTGTACCGCGACCTGCCGCGCGGAAAGCAGCCCCCCCACAATCAGGAATGCCATGAGCAGGTTGGCGGCAACGGGATTTCCCGCGAAATAAGCGATGAATCCTGATTTCATGATTGCACCAGTTTTTTTATTAGGGGTGTGAACGGACCGGATATGGTTTCTTTTATTGCGCTGCTTCAGCTACGAGAACCGCCAGCCCCTCGCCGGCGCCGGGCAGAATACCTGCGACAAGACCTTCGCCTGCATCGAATGCCTCCACTACCAGGCCGGCGGCGGTATGTCCAAGCGCCTGTAATCTGGTTGAACGCAGGACACCGTCCCGGACCGTCCAGACACTGTCGCCTTCCTGGAGGACGGAAGCAGGCAGAACAAAGACGTCCTTATGTGCGGGCCCTTCTATCTCAACCTCGACGAATGAACCCGGCAGGGGCAGCGACTCCAGTGGCCGGTCTATGACAAATTTTAAAAACAGGGAAGCCAGGCGCGTTTGTGGCGCAACCACCGATGACATGCGCTCGATTTTGGCCTTGTATTCCTCCGTCCGGGTATGAATACTTGCGGACCGGCCAACGGCCGGCGTCAGGTATGCCAGGTCCTTCGGGTCAATCGGGACATCCACCTGCAGTTGTTCCGGCTGATATACGATGCCCAGTACCGCTGCACGACTGTCCACCCCTTCAACGGGACCGACCAGTTCGCCCACCGAAACGGATGAAGATACTACCCGGACGTCGTAGGGAAGGGATATCCCGGTACGCACGAGGTCGAGCTGCGCAAGTTTCAGTTCGGCCCGGGCCGCCCCAAGTCTGGCTTCCGCGCTGCGGGTGTCTTGCGCGGACAGGCGCGCTTCAGCTTCCCGGACTGCCATTTCCGCCGCTTCGACCTTAAGCTCATACCTGGCCGGGTCAATCCTGACAAACGTTTCGTTTGCCGCAATCGATCCGCCGTTGGCAAATTCGGGCGAAACCCAGACCACCCGTCCGGCAACTTCCGAGCGCACTCCCACCTGGTCGTGTGTCCTGACCGTGCCGGTCAGTTTTACCGTCAGGGACTGCTCGGTGGGTTCGGGCCGGATTACATTGACGACCGGCCGGCTTTCGTTCTCGACCTGACCGGGCGCCATGTCAAGGCTGACCCGGCCCGGCGCCCGGGCAAAGTACAGCGCAATTGCAATGAGAACGAGAATAACGCCCAGTTGGACATAGCCGGTCCACGCGGGACGGGCGGAACGGTCTTCAGAATCGTTTACTTGTTGCTGCATTTTATTTTCCAAATGTTGACTGGTGCTGCACAGAGTTAACCAGGACGGAGCGCCCCCGCAAAAAGAGGATTTGAATTTCCCCCATAATCATGAAATCCTATTCCTTTAACGGAGCTTGTCAATACTTTTTTGCATGACTGTATTGCTTCAGACCCGGAGATATTGTACCGACAAGCTTGTCACGATACACTTACTTTCAGGGGAACCGGAGAACGTGTTGGGCAAACTCATGTTATTCAGAATCAGACAACGGGCCTGGCCGGCTCTATTCCTTGCCGTTTCCTCCTGCCTGCTGGCGTCGATGTCGTATGCGCAGGAGCAGGGTATCCTCGAAGAAATCATCGTCACCGCCCAGAAGCGGGCGCAGGATATCCAGGATATCCCGGTCGCGGTCACCGCCCTGAGCGGCGAGCAACTGGTGGAATACGGGATCACGGACATGTTCGACCTGCAACAGAACGCGCCGGCCCTGCGCGTCGGCCAGAGCCAGACCGCCACCACCTCGAACTTCAACATACGCGGCATCGGCACCAGTTCCCAGAACTTCGGCCTGGAGTCCTCCGTCGGCCTCTATGTCGATGGCGTGTACCGGGCGCGCCAGAGTTCGCTGATCAACGAACTGGCGGACGTGGAACGGGTGGAGGTGTTGCGCGGCCCGCAGGGCACGCTGTTCGGGCGCAACTCGTCTGCCGGCGCGGTGTTGCTGAACACGGTGGCGCCCGCGCATGAAACCGATGGCTATTTCGAGTTGAGCTACGGCAATTTTGACCTGTTCAGCGCCAACGCCGCGGTGGGCGGTTCCCTGGTGGAGGACCTGCTGGCAGTGCGCCTCACCGGTTTTACCACCAACCGGGACGGTTTCGTGGACGAGGTTGATGAGGGAAAATCCCTGCTCAACGACCGAGACCGCTACGGCGGCAGGGCGCAGTTTCTGTACACGCCCACCGACAGCTTGTCTGTGCGGTTGATCCTGGATTACGCGGAGATTGACGAGATCTGCTGCGCCGCGTCCACGTTTCTCAACAATTATTTCTCCTTCAACGGCGCTCCGGGCAGTGACGCCCTGCTGGCCAGCCTGGGTATTCCCCTGCTGAGTGGCGATCAGTTCGATGATGACGTGGCAGACCTGAATTACCTGCCCGTCTCACGGAACGAGGACAGCGGCGTGTCCGTGCAGGTTGACTGGGACCTCGGCGCCACTGATACGCTGACGTCCATTAGCGCCTATCGCACCTTCAATACCACGGACGACGCGGACGTGGATTTCAATGCCGCCGACATCGCCTCCCGTTACAACCGCGGCGAGTCCGAGATGTTTTCCCAGGAACTGCGCATCGCCGGCAGCCGCGGCCGGGTCGATTACCTGGCCGGGGCCTATTACTTCAACCAGAACCTGAATAACTGGACACAAACCAGCCTGGGCTCGGATTTCGAAGCGTTTGCCCTGGGCGGCAGCGCGGACCTGACTGCGATTGTCAACGGGATGAACCTGTTATCGCGCCTCACCGGCGGCGCGCTGCCCATGGTTGCCCCCGCCATACCCCCGGGTGGCGGTTCCCTGAACGTCATGCTGCAAGACCATGAGGCCTGGGCGCTGTTCACCCAGGTTGACGTACAGTTGCTGGAGCAGTGGTCGCTATCCGCCGGCCTGCGCTATACCGACGAGAAAAAAGACCTGGACGGAACCTTCACCCAGGATAACTACGGGCCGCCGCCGGACCTGGACGCGATCGGCACAAACCTGTTCCTGGTCAGCCAGGGTCTGGCGCGGCCCAACCCGGCAGTGCTGGCGCCGCTGGCCTATCCGGGCTGGGGGGTTTACCTGCCGGGGCTGGACGTGTTCGCGCCGCGCCCGGACGTGGATGAGACCCTGAAAGACGACCAGGTCACCTGGAACGTCAAACTCAACTGGACGCCGAACAACAACGTGCTGCTGTATGCCGGTTATGCCACCGGCTTCAAGTCCGGCGGCGTCAATACCGACCGCATACCGGCGGCATTCAGCCAGGTGTTCGGCGCCGAGAAGACCCGGGCTTTTGAGGCGGGCGCCAAGCTGGCGCTGCCGGAACATAACCTGCGTGTGAACCTGGCCTTGCATTACACCACGATCAAGGATTTTCAGAGTAACGCCTTCACCGGCACCGGCTTTAACCTCAGCAACGCCGGTAAACTGGAGACCAAAGGCGGCGAGTTGGAAGTCGCCTGGGCGCCGACCTCAAACCTGAGGCTCAGCGGCGCGTACGTCTATAACGACGGCGAATACGATGAGTTTGAACAGGCCACCTGCTGGCTGGCGGCGCCGTTTCAAACCGGCCAGGCAGACCCGGGCGCCAGTCCCGATGTTGCCTTCTGCGACCGCTCGGGCGCCAGCCTCCCCGGCAATCCGGAACACACCGTGCTGTTGTCGGCAACGCAAAGCCATTCCTTCAGCGACACGGTAAGCGGTTATATCCACGCCGGCTACAATTACCGCAGCAAAATCATCATGGACGGCAACGTGGATCCCCTAAAGGTAATGGGCGGCTTCGGCCTGTTCAACCTGCGCGCCGGCCTGGTGCTGGAAGCCCTGGACCTGGACCTCTCCCTTTGGGCGCGCAACGTACTGGACGAGGACTGGCGCGGCATCATGTTCGACGTCCCCCTGCAGGACGGCAAACTCGCGGCCTACCCCCGCGAACCCCGCACCTACGGGGTGACGTTGCGCAAGCGGTTCTGACCCGTAATTAATTATGAAAGAATTTCAAGAAGCAAAATCCCGCATACAAGTTTCTACCGGGGAATCCGTCCGAATTATCCGGGAGTTGCAGGAGCTTAGCCAGAATGATCTCGCTGCTGTCACGGGAATACCCCAATCAACCATTTCCGCAATTGAACGAAACAGGATAAACCTTGGTGTTGAACGGGCCAAAGTCCTTGCCCGGGCGCTCAGGTGCCATCCTGCGGTGCTGGTATTCCCTAATTGGGATATGGAATCGGAAATTGCAGCCTGAGCCGGATTTCTCGTCACTTTAGAATTTTGGCGGTCAGCCAACAGGGCCTGGTTGGGGTAGAATCTCCATCCCCGTCTCTTCTCGTTCATGGACAGTTATAATCAGTCCCGGCCTTAACGGGGTTGCATACGAATCGCGCCGTCTATGCGGATGGTTTCCCCGTTGATGTAATCATTTTCGACAATGCTGACACATAGCGCGGCAATTTCCTCCGGTCTCCCCAGACGCTGCGGGAACACGACGGAGGCTTTGAGGGAGTTGTAGAACGACTCTTCCACGGAATCAAACAACGGTGTGTGGATCAAGCCGGGAGCCAGGGCGTTCACGCGAATCCCGAACTCCGCCAGTTCACGGGCCATGGGCAGAGTCATGCCCACGATGGCGCCTTTCGTGGCGCTGTAGGCCACCTGGCCCACCTGGCCTTCGAACGCGGCAACGGATGCGGTGTTGATGATCACGCCGCGGATCCCGTCATCCGTGACCGGGTCGTGCAGGGCCATCTTCTCAGCGGCAAGACGCGCGACATTGAAGGTGCCGATCTGGTTGACCTCCACCACTCTCGTATACTGCTCCAAGGGCAGCGGTCCCCGTTTACTGAGGGTCTTGCCCGGGAGGCCAATGCCGGCAAAGTTGTTCAACACATGCACGGCGCCGAACTTTTCCATCACCGAGTCCAGCGCCTGCTGTACGGATGTCTCATCGGCAACATCGACATGGTAATAAGCCGCTTTCTCACCAAGATTCCGGGCGGTAGCCTCTCCCGCGTCATCGTTCAAATCAAAAATGGCCACAGAGGCGCCTTCACGGACATAACGTTCTGCCGTAGCCTTGCCGAGCCCGGATGCACCGCCTGTGACTACGGCAACTTTTTCTGATAACTGCATGGTATTCCCTCTGTTAATGATTACATGTCAGCGGTTGGTTATCCCTTTGCTGAACTGTATCCCATTTTACAAAACTTGAGTTTTCCAAACCAGCCTGTTTTTATTGTGCTAATTGAAAATATAATTTACAATTAGCACATGTTTATTGAACGGGAAATCAGGCAAACCGTTATCGACGACCTGGCGCAATTCCCTGCCGTGGCCATTCTCGGGCCCAGGCAGGTGGGGAAGACTACGCTGGCGAAGTCCGTGATTGCATCCCGGCCGGACTCGCTGTACCTGGACCTGGAACGGCATTCACACCTGGCGCAGTTACAGGATGCCGAAGCGTTTCTATCCCTGCACCGGGATAAGCTGGTATGTATCGATGAAGTGCAGTTACGCCCTGACCTGTTCCCGCTGTTGCGCGCGTTGATCGACGAGCACCCGCAACCGGCTCGTTTCCTGATACTGGGTTCAGCATCGCCTGAGCTGCTGCGCCAGTCCTCGGAAACCCTGGCAGGCCGGTTGTCCTACGTGTATGTCACGCCGTTTCAGCAACGGGAATTGCTGCGGGCACAATCCGAAACACAGGATTGGCGCGCTTTGTTATGGCGCGGCGGTTTCCCGAAAAGCTGGTTGGCATCCGGCGACAGACAGAGCATGCGCTGGCGCGAGGCATATATCCTGGCTTTTATCGAGCGCGACCTGCGCCAGTTCGGGGTTGACCTGAACCCGCAGCACATGCGTCGCCTGTGGCTGATGTGCTGCCATTTGCACGGCCAGATCATCAACTACTCCACGCTGGGGCAATCCCTGGATGTCACCCACCCCACGGTGAAACGCCATATCGACATTCTTGAAGCCACCTTCATGATGCGCCGCCTCCCCCCGTTTGCGCTGAACACCAAAAAACGTCTGGTGAAATCGCCCAAGCTGTATATCCGGGACTCCGGCCTGCTGACCTGCCTGCTGGAACTGGACAGTTTCGACAAATTATTCAGCCATCCGGTGTACGGCCCCGGTTGGGAAGGGTTTGCCATCGAGAATATCCTCACCATGTTGCAACCACAAGGCATCTACGGGTTTTTCCGAACCCGTACCGGTCAGGAAATCGATCTGGTAGTAGAACGTCAGGGCAAACGGCTTGGATTTGAATTCAAAACGTCATCGAGTCCGGCGCTCACCCGTGGCAATAAAGCCGCGGCAGAAATACTGAACCTGGATAAACTCTTCCTCGTCATACCGCAAGGCAACGCCTACCCCATCCATGCCGATAAAGCCTGGGTAACACCGCTTGATCAGCTTGAACGACATATTCAGACACAAACGCAACCCCTTTGTAGAAAATACAAATGAAAGATGACATCCTGATATTTGAAGCCCTTCAGGGATTTGCCTCTGCCGTGACAGAAAAAATGACGCAAATCATACCTGGCGAGCCTGAAGAGCAGCTACGTGGACCGTTCGAGGGCCTCATGTCATCCGCGGGACCCATTTTGGGTTGGAAAGTAGTCCCTACCGGAGAGATGCAGTTGCCAAATCGCCTGGGGAAACCTGATTTCGGCATAAACCGAAATAATCTTCTCACTGGATATGCGGAACTCAAGGCTCCAGGTGCCGGAGCAAACACGAAGCAATTCAAAGGTCACAACCGGGAGCAATTCAAGCGTTTCTCATCCATACCCAACATCCTTTACACGGATGGTAATGAGTGGTCGCTGTATCGAAATGGGGAACAAGTTGGCAGCATCGTAAGACTCTCAGGCAATGTTTCTACAGATGGTAAAGCAGCCGTCACTCTCCAGGATGCCCAAGCCTTGATTTCTCTTTTACGGGATTTCTTATCATGGGAACCGATTATACCCACAAACCGAAAAGGCAAGATCGATCTCAAAGGTTTTGCCAGGTTTCTGGCTCCATTGTGCCGAATGCTTCGCGACGATGTGTCAGATGCGCTCAAGCACCCGGATTCCCCGATTGTCAAACTCGCTGATGAATGGCGTCAGCTGCTTTTCCCTGATGCGTCCGATAAACAATTTGCAGATGCGTATGCCCAAACGGTTACTTTCGCACTACTGTTGGCCCGTACTGAAGGAATTGATCCGTTCGAGCAAGATAAAAACAATACTACTTTCGAAGAACAATACGGCCTCCTGGCTCGTGCACTGCAACTTCTGACTGACCAACAAGCACGAAAAGAGATTTCCACATCATTAAACCTCCTGTTACGCATAGTCGATGTGGTTTCACCTGATTCACTTACAGATACACAAGAGCTCTGGTTATACTTCTATGAAGATTTTCTGGCAGTCTATGACCCGGAATTACGTAAAGACGCAGGTGTTTACTATACCCCTCTTGAAGTAGTTCGCGCTCAGGTGCGGCTACTCGATAAGCTGCTCGCCACACGAATGAATAAACCGCTTGGCTTTGCCGATTCGGGGGTAATTACACTGGACCCCGCCGTTGGGACAGGCACATACCTTCTGGGCATAATTGATCACGCTCTTACTCGCGTCAAGGAGGAGCAGGGAACAGGCGCCGTACCTGGCAAAGCTACCGAACTTGCAAATAATCTGTACGGATTCGAATGGATGGTCGGACCTTATGCAGTAAGTGAACTCCGCATCAGCCGAACCCTGCGTGACTATGGAGCATCATTACCTGATAACGGGCTTAATATTTACCTGACCGACACGCTTGAAAGTCCAAATGCAGAACCACCCCAGGTGACCCTTTATCAGGAACCCGTAGCCGAGCAACACGCCAAAGCATTGAACGTAAAAAGTGAAGTTCCGGTCATTATCTGCATCGGGAATCCTCCTTATGACCGCCATGAGGCGGCCAGGGGAGATAATAAAGCGCGCACAGGTGGCTGGGTTCGCTGGGGAGACGATGGGGACGATAAAAAAGGAATTTCACCGATACTGAGTGATTTTATTGAACCAGCCAAAGCATCCGGCCACGGAGGAGATATTAAAAATCTGTACAATTTTTACGTCTATTTCTGGCGCTGGGCGCTTTGGAAGGTGTTTGAGCATGAAACTGCCGGCGCCCCGGGAATTGTCAGCTTTATCAGTGCATCAAGTTACCTGGATGGTGATGCTTTTTCCGGGATGCGTGAGCACATGCGGAAATTATGCGATGAAATTTGGATTATCGACCTGGGTGGTGAAGGACGCGGGACGCGTCAGAGCGAAAATGTCTTTGCTATTCAGACTCCCGTCGCTATCGCCATTGCCATCCGCTCAAAAGGGACAGACCTTAATGAACCTGCGACTGTTCACTACTCATGTATCGAGGGGCCACGTAAAGAAAAACTCGCTAAACTCGACTTAATTCACGACTTTGATACTGTCCAGTGGCAGGATTGTCCAACTGGTTGGCAAGACCCATTTCGGCCAATGATTGAGAACAGCAAGTACTTTTCTTGGCCCTTATTGACCAGCCTCATGCCGTGGCAACATTCTGGGTCTCAGGCAAAAAGAACTTGGCCAATTGGGCCGGAAAAAGGATTACTTAAACGGCGATGGGAAGTTTTGCTGGATTCTCAGGAACGTTCTAAACTGTTCAAGGAAACGCGTGACCGGACAATATATTCAGAATGCCAACCGTTACGTAGAGCTGACGAGAAAAAGAAGGCTATATACAAATTGTCTTCAAATAGCCCTGTACCTCCTATCGAACCATACGCATTCCGTTCCTATGATCGTCAATGGATTCTTGCAGACCCAAGATTAGGGGATTACCTTCGCCCTGTACTTTGGCAAACACATAGTGAACACCAAGTGTATCTATCAAGCTTGTTTTCACAACCCCTTGGAGCAGGGCCTGCACTGACTTGCTCAGCATTAATTCCTGACCTGCACCATTTTTCTGGTCGTGGGGCAAAAGATACAATTCCCCTTTATCGTACCCAGGACACATCTGAAGCCAACATCCTGCCGGGGCTGTTTAAGATTCTCGAAGGAGTTTACAAACGCGAAGTTTCACCTCAGGACTTCCTGGCTTACGTTTACGGTGTGTTGGCAAATCCCTCCTTCACCGCAAACTATGCTAAGGAACTTGATACGCATCAACTGCGCGTGCCACTCACAAAGGATGCAGTACTGTTTGAGCAGGCACGAAGCATCGGCTCCCGACTGCTTTGGTTGCACACTTATGGTGAACGTTTCGTCCCATCTGAACTTACGACCGGCCATGTTCCGCCAGGTGCGACCAAGTGCGTCAAAGCTGTTCCCGGTTCTCCGGACGACTATCCAACGGAGTTTTCATACGACAAAACGAAACAGACGCTTTATGCAGGTGGCGGCGAGTTCAATCCAGTAAGAGAAGATGTCTATGAGTTTGAAGTCTCTGGCCTCAAGGTTGTTCAGTCCTGGTTGAAATACCGAATGAAAAAAGGTGCTGGCAAGAAATCATCACCACTTGATGATATCCGCCCTGAACGCTGGACCAGTCAGTTTACGACTGAATTGCTTGAACTGCTCTGGATTTTAACGGATACAGTAGAGCACTACCCTGAGCAAGCAAAACTACTCGAAGCGGTTATTGACAGTGAGTGTTTTCAGATAGAGGAATTACCGTCAGTCCCGGCAGAAATGCGCAAAGCGCCAAAGTTACTCTCTGATACTGATAAGCTGAATTTGGAATAGTCCTGCTCGATGCAGTAGCTGGCGATAACGCAGTCCAACGCCTGACTGCTTATGGCGATTTTTTTTGCGATTTTTTTTACTTTCAATATTTGAGTTGTTTAGATATAGTTGGGATAACCATTCAGTCGCTCAAGAAGACAGCTTATGCTAACTAAGGAATTTATATACAAAGGTGCCGAAACCATATAAACACGTAACAGATACAGGAGATAGAAAATGATGCTATTCAAAACGTTCATTGCTGTCGTTATGGCTGTTTCGTTTGTCCCGTTTGCAAATGCCTGTCTGAGCTCTGATGAATTCCAGGTGATCGAAGGAAACGATGCGGTTTTCAAGATCAAAAGTAATTGCAGCAGCAACTATGCGTTTCTTTACAAGGCAGTCACAGTAAGCGGAGAAGCGCAAAGTCCAGGTGATTTTACAGCATACAGCGGCGAGGTCAGGTTTACTAAAGATGACCGCACAAAGAGAGTAAGTGTAGAGACCATTCAGGATAACGTGTGTGAGATATTCGAGAAGTTCACCTTGAAATTATCCAACCTGAAAGTCCGAGTTTGGAGAAATGGAGTGCCAGTGTACATTACACCTAACAATAACTTTTACAGGAGCACGACATTCAAGCGATCTTATGAGTTCAAGGGGGAGATTGCACAGTCGTATTGGGCAGATAGCAACGGTAATTATCAATGTACCTGACAGGATTTTGTACTACTACAATTTCATGGGGCATGGCGGCACTAGAGTATATAATTCCCTTTTCAAAGGTACCTCAATTCAACTTCATCCCCTCAGCCATGGACGTGACGTCTTCCAGGTATTTCTCGTAGTAATAGAGACCGGTTGCCTGGTAAAGCATCAGGTACAACGCCTCCCCTTTTACCGCGCCGGCAAGGAAGGCGCGTCGGGGAACGTCACCGGCGATGAAATCAAAGCTGGACTGAAAGCCCGGGTTGCCGTCAATCATCAGCGGTTTTAATCCGCTTCTCCCGGAAATGGTGGCTCCAAGTTCCTTCGCGATGGAGGATTCGACGATTTCCACTATTTCATTGGGCAACAGGTCCGCAGTAAAAACCGGATAGGGATCATCGCGGCTTGATTTGAACAGGGGTTTCCCATTCTTTATGGCCGGGAAAAATGTGATGGAATTCAGGATAACGCCGTCAGTTGTCCAGGTCGGATAACCCCCAAGGCTGTCCACGGAAGGCGCGGCGTTCCAGGGGTTGGCCGGAGACACTGCGATCTGTTTTACCTCAACAAGCCCCGGCTGCACCAGCGTGTATTGATTACAGGCGCTCAGCAGCAGGACGCCGGCAAGAATGAGTAGTCTGTTCATGTGTTATTGTCCCATTGTCAGGTAGTATTCGATCATCTCCCGGTCTTCCGCGTCCGGGGACGCTTGCAGGTACAACGTCAGGTTCTCCACCGCGTCCGTCATGCGTTTTTCCTTCAGTTGCAACAAGCCCAGCGAACGGTAGGTTTCGGGAAGAAAATAATCCGTCTGTAACGCCTGCTCGTACTGTTGACGGGCCAGGTCGATGTCTCCTTCCTGTTTTCTTTGCCGATACATCTCTCCCTTGTAATAATGCACCAGCCCCGGCACAACGTCGTTGGCGATTAAATTATCGAGGATGAATTCCGTTTTCCCCGGTTGGTTCAGCCTTAACTCGTCCTCCAGCAGTGTGCTCCAGTATGGCGCCATATACTGCATGAACCTTTCTGTTGCTGCTTCTCCCTGGCCATTCCCCTGTGCCGTCAAAATACGGGCATAGGAATCCAGTTTTGTCAGGCGGTCTTCGGGCGCGGGATGGGTTGCGAAGAAAGGCGATCCCTGAAATTTGCCGCGTTTTGCCGCTTCCTCCTCGTCGATGAGGTTTTTCCAGACCCGTCCGGCTTCAAACGGGTCGTAACCGGCCCCGGCCATCAACTGTATGCCAAATTGATCGGCTTCCCGCTCCCCGGCGCGGCTGTGCGCGTATTGACTCGCGAGCAATATGAATTGTCCGAGCGTATTTGCGTTGGAAAAACCATCAGCATTCCACGCGTCCGTAACAGAGCCAAATCCAAACGCCAGACCCAGAAGCATCCCGATATTGGATTTGCGCTTTGCATCTTCGAACCTTTCAAGACCATGCTGGCGCAGATAATGGCCCAACTCGTGACCCAGTATCGCGGCGAGTTGCGCCTCATTGTGGACCCTGAGCAATAAACCGGTCCAGACCGTCATCAATCCGTTCGGCGTCATAGAGGCATTGAAGAAAGGCACACGAGTGATGTACAAACGTATGTCCTGGCAGTAATCCGGGGATAACCGACAAACGATATCATGCAGATACTGGTTGATCGCTTCGTCACGAATACGCCGGGGCGAGTTTCTGACATCTGTTTCCTGTTCTTCAACCCGCATCCATAAACCGGATTCAAGACTTACCTCATCAGGCACATAACCAGGGCTGATAGTCGCCTCCAATGGTTGGAACTCATCGGCAAATGCACTGGCGACGGCAAGCAACATGAAACAAAAGACAATGCAGTTACGCAACATGCCCTGTCTCCTTAACCCGAATGTTTATTGCGGCAGGCCTTCCAGCAACAGGGAAACCGTCTTGGCTGCAGGTTCTTCCGTGCGCAAATCGCCAACAACACTGATCAAACGATTGAACCAGACAATATCTCCGCTACGCAGGTCCACCAGGGAAGCAAACCCGTGTTGCTCGCCGCCTTGCATGTAGACGCCGAGCGCGGCTGCGGCCAGTCTCGCCAACATACGCCCAGCGCTGCTGTAACTGTTCCTGATACGTATGAACAAGGCATAATCGGCATCATACTTTTCCCCAAGCGTTATTACTTCCGGACCCAAAGTCCAATCCAGCGCGCCATTTTTCGTAGGCAGTTTCATCCCTTCATATTGGTGCTTCTGTATGGCCAGTCCCACCGCGCCATGCAACCGCTCCAGTTCCACCAAGCGTTCGGCCCGGGGATCATTGCTGTCGGGTTGCTCATAGCGCAGCATTCTGGAACCGCGCGTCTGTTGTTCCGTCTCCAACGCAGTCAATATGTGTTGTTTTGCATCCCTGGTCCAGTCGGCGCGGGGTTCGTGCATGCCGCCCATGGTCAGCACGGATAACTCCACGTCCAACGGCATTACCACGATTTCTATTCCTTCATCCTGGGACTCCAGGGCCGAAATGGTGGAAAAATCCTTGGTCGTTGTGCATCCTCCACCTATCAACAACATAGTGACTAAAAGCGCTATGGCGCGCAGAAATCCGATAGAACCAAAGAACTGACCCGACCGGCAAGTTCCACTTGTAGCGAGCATGATGTGGAGCCCCCTGAATGGTTATTGAATTTTATTGAGCGGCAAGTGTATCAACCTGCCCGACAATTCACAATTACAGAAATCCCTAACTCCTGTCTCCCACATACAAATCCGTAATCGTCCCCTCGTACATGTCGGCGGCGAAGGCGACAGTCTCGGACAGGGTGGGATGTGGATGGATGGTCAGGCCAATGTCTTCGGCGGTGCAGTCCATCTCGATGGCCAGGGCTACTTCCGCGATCAGGTCGCCGGCGTTGGAACCGGTGATGCCCGCGCCGATGACGCGCCGGGTCTGTTCATCGAACAACAGCTTGGTCAGGCCCTCACTGCGGCCCAGGCTCAGGGAACGGCCGCTGGCCGCCCAGGGAAACACGCCCTTGCCGTAATTCAGACCCTGCTGTTTCGCCTCGGTTTCCGTAATGCCGGCCCAGGCCACTTCCGGGTCCGTGTAGGCCACGGAAGGGATCACCCTGGCGTCGAATGCGCTGTTCTTGCCGGCAGCCACCTCCGCGGCCACCCTGCCTTCATGGGTGGCTTTATGAGCCAGCATGGGCGGACCGGTCACATCGCCGACGGCGAAGATATTGGCCGCGTTGGTACGCTGTTGATTGTCCACCGGAATAAAACCCTGCTCATCGACATTGATGCCGGCGTTCCCGGCGCCGATGCTGTTGCCGTTGGGGCGTCTGCCGATCGCCACCAGGACCCGGTCGAAGGTGTCTTCTGACGGCGCATCAGGACCGGAAAAACCGACCGTCAAGCCGCTTTTGCCTGTTTTGATACCGGTCACGCGGGTACCGGGGAAAATATTTTCGTACTGCCCGGCAATACGTTTATGCAACGGTTTCACCAGGTCAGGGTCGGCCTCGTTCATCAGCCCATCCAGCAGTTCAACCACGGTGATCCTGCTGCCCAGCCCGTGGTACACCGCGGCCATTTCCAGACCGATGATGCCTCCGCCGATGATCAGCAACCTCGACGGTATGTCTGCCAGGGCCAGAGCTCCGGTTGAATCCAGCACGCGCGGGTCATCGGGACAACCGGGCAGGGTTTGCGGTTGTGAACCGGCGGCAATGACGGCGTTGTCGAAATCCACCTGCTGTTGCCCGTCTTCAGTGTCCACAGTGA
This sequence comes from Gammaproteobacteria bacterium, assembly GCA_965220815.1. GTDB lineage: Bacteria > Pseudomonadota > Gammaproteobacteria > Eutrophobiales > Eutrophobiaceae > JAAXHV01. Next base: position 2,072,736 of record OZ244846.1, on the reverse strand, counting down.
TCCTGCTGGGTGAAGCGAATTGCCCCGTACCCTGAACCAGGGTGACCTTTCTTTGTTTTGCCAGTCCTTTCAAACCGCCGCTCAGCCGCGCCGTTACCTTATCCTTCCAGCCCAGCAACCTGGTACGGTCTATGTTCGGCGCGCCGAACTCAATACCGTAAGCGCTTGCCTCCCTGGCGTCACCGATCACCTTTGCCGCGTGCAACAGGGCCTTCGAGGGAATACACCCCACGTTCAGGCATACGCCGCCCAGAGTAGGATAGCGCTCGATTAAAACGGTGTTCAGGCCCAGGTCGGCGGCGCGAAACGCTGCCGTGTAGCCGCCGGGACCGGACCCCAGCACTGCGACATCCGCCTGAATTATTTGTTTTTCCGCTGACATAAGTTCTGCTCTCCCGTCTTGTTCTCTATCGGCAGACGCCGGGCAACGGCAGGTGAAGGCAACGCTCCACACCGGACAGGTTCTTGAAATTGTTGCATTTTATTATTCTGCCACACAACTCCGCCCGGCTTTCTTCGCACCTTATCCACACGATATTCAGGTTTATACCACAACCCAATCCACAAGGTATTGTAGTGTAAATACCACTTGACCACATAATATAGTAGTGTAATACTTACCCTCACGTAACAAGCTTCATCCCGTTTCCGGGTTCCTGACCAGTCCCGTTAACGGCATTTTAATAACAAAAACCGATGTGCGGATAGGGCCTATGCAAAGCGAAAAATCCGTCTTGGCGGAGTCCGTCATTGACACCACGGCAGACAGGATTCATAGCGGCAACGAACTTGCCGAACAGAACGGCGGACAACCGGCCCCGGGGCATACCAATGATGAATTGGCTGCCTGCCAACCCGGAGAATATAACGTCATCCGCCGCAATGGCAAGGTCACTGCCTTTAACGCGTCCAAGATCAGTGTAGCCATCACCAAGGCTTTCCTGGAGGTGGAAGGCGGCACCGCCGCGGCATCTACGCGCGTCCATGAACAGGTGAAGGAACTCACCGGGCAGGTAGTCAGGGGTGTCACGCGCCGCCTGCCCAGCGGCGGCACCGTACATATTGAAGACATCCAGGACCAGGTCGAACTGGCATTGATGCGCACCGGGGAACAGAAGGTTGCCCGCGCCTACGTGATCTACCGGGAGGAACGGGCTCGTGCCCGTACCGAAAAAGACCGGGACGCAGAATCCGAACAGGGCGATTTGAGTGAGGGCATCAATGTAAAAACCGCAGACGGCACACTGAAAAAACTGGATATGGAACGCGTGCTTGCCGTCGTCGGCGAGGCCTGCGAGGGTCTGGAACAGGTTGACGGCAGCCTCATTATCGAGGATGCGCTACGCAACCTGTTCGACGGCGTGAACGAGGCTGACGTAAACCACGCGCTGGTCATGAGCGCCCGGGCGCTGATCGAAAAAGAACCGAATTACACTTATGTCGCCGCCCGCCTGTTGCTGGACGGCTTGCGCCGGGAAGCCCTGAGCCAAATCAACCAGAACGCCACGGAGGCAACCCAGGCGCAGATGGCGGAGCACTACCCGCTTTATTTCCGCAAGTACATCGAAACGGGTGCCTCCATGGACCTGCTGGGCCATGAACTGGTGAAATACGACCTGGACCGCCTGGGCAAGGCGCTGAAGCCTGAACGGGATCATCTGTTCACCTACCTGGGCCTGCAGACCCTGTACGACCGGTACTTCATCCATACCGATGAACAGGTCCGCATCGAACTCCCGCAGGCTTTCTTCATGCGCGTGGCGATGGGTCTGGCCATTAACGAACTGGACCGGGAAAACAGGACGATCGAGTTCTATGAACTGCTGTCATCCTTCGATTTCATGAGTTCCACGCCCACCCTGTTCAATTCGGGAACATGCCGGCCCCAGCTTTCCAGTTGTTACCTGACTACGGTGCCCGACAACCTGGACGGTATCTTCAGCGCAATCAAGGACGACGCCCTGTTATCCAAGTTTGCCGGCGGCCTGGGCAATGACTGGAGCCGGGTCCGTTCCATGGGCGCGCACATCAAGGGAACCAACGGAAAATCCCAGGGTGTCGTCCCGTTCCTCAAGGTTGCCAATGACACCGCCGTGGCAGTCAATCAGGGAGGGAAGCGTAAGGGCGCCATGTGCGCTTACCTGGAAAGCTGGCACCTCGATATCGAGGAGTTCCTGGAACTGCGCAAAAACACGGGTGACGACCGGCGCCGCACTCACGACATGAATACCGCCAACTGGATCCCGGACCTGTTCATGCAACGGGTCAGTGAGGGTGGCGACTGGACCCTGTTCTCGCCTGACGACACCGCGGACCTGCATGACCTGTACGGGGAGGAGTTCAATCAACGCTATGTTGAATATGAACAAATGGCGGCCAAGAGCGAGCTTAAACTGCACAAGACCCTCAGGGCGCAGGACCTGTGGCGCAAGATGCTCTCCATGCTGTACGAAACCGGCCACCCGTGGCTCACCTTCAAGGACCCCTGCAACCTGCGTTCGCCGCAACAACACACCGGTGTGGTGCATTCATCCAACCTGTGTACCGAGATCACGCTGAACACCTCGGATGACGAGATCGCGGTCTGCAACCTCGGTTCCGTCAACCTGGCGCAGCATGTGACCGAGGACGGGCTGGACCAAGGTAAACTGGAGCACACCATCAACGTCGCCATGCGCATGCTGGATAACGTGATTGACTACAACTATTACAGCGTGCCGCAGGCGCGCCGTTCCAATTTGAAGCACCGCCCGGTAGGTATGGGAGTCATGGGGTTTCAGGATGCCTTGTATAAACTGCGCCTGCCTTACGCATCCGGGGAAGCGGTCGAGTTTGCCGACAACAGCATGGAAATGGTCAGTTACTACGCAATCGAGGCATCAACCAACCTGGCTGAAGAGCGCGGCACTTATACCAGTTTCAAAGGATCGCTCTGGAGCAAGGGAATTTTACCGATCGATTCCATCGACATACTGGAAAAAAATCGGGACGGTTACCTGGATGTGGACAAGGCCCGGAAACTGGACTGGAACGGTTTGCGCAAACGCGTGAAAAAGACAGGCATGCGTAATTCCAACTGCATGGCCATTGCGCCCACCGCGACCATATCCAACATCTGCGGCGTCAGCCAATCCATCGAACCGACCTACCAGAACCTGTTTGTCAAATCAAACCTGTCCGGCGAGTTTACCGTCGTCAATCCTTACATGGTCAATGATCTCAAGGAGCGCGGGCTCTGGGATGACGTCATGGTCAGCGACCTCAAGTATTTTGACGGCAGCGTGCAGCAGATCGATCGCATTCCCGATGATTTGAAGATGCTTTACTCGACCGCTTTCGAGATAGACCCGCGCTGGTTGGTGGAAAGCGCATCCCGCCGGCAGAAATGGATCGACCAGGCACAGTCGCTCAACCTGTACATGTCCGAACCGGACGGCAAGAAAATGGACAACCTGTACAAGCTGGCCTGGGTAAGAGGTCTCAAGACAACGTATTACCTGCGCAGCCTGGGCGCAACGCACGTAGAGAAGAGCACCTTGAGCGATGGCCGGGAAAACCGGCTGGCTGCAGTTGAACGCACAAGCGACAGCCAGGCAGAACCCCAGGTATGTTCGCTGGATGACGCGGATTGCGAGTCATGCCAGTGACGGGGGATTGGGAATTACGAATCAGGAATTGAAAATTTGGTAACTGAATGGGGAATATTATGCTGACCAGTTGGGATGATCCTATTGCCGGTATTACACAGACGAAAAGTAAAGACGGCTTGCCGCCTCAATCATTAACAGAGCAAGGCCTTGACGCGATGGACGGTGTCGCGCCATCAATCCCGGATACTTTCCCTGCCGCCGGGTATGACCACGGCGGCGTCACCGGCCTGGAGGAAGTCGAATTCGGCGCCGGCAGGATCAGTGTTGACGACAAGCAGATGATCAACTGTCGCGCTGACCTGAATCAACTGGTTCCGTTTAAATACAAATGGGCCTGGCAGAAATATCTGGACGCATGCGCCAATCACTGGATGCCCCAGGAAATCAATATGACGGACGACATCGCGTTATGGAAAAACCCTGACGGGCTCAGCGAAGATGAACGCACCGTCATAAAACGCAACCTGGGGTTCTTTGCCTCCGCGGATTCGTTGGTAGCCAACAACCTGGTGCTGGCAGTGTACCGGCATATAACCAATCCCGAGTGCCGCCAATACCTGCTCAGACAAGCATTTGAAGAGGCCTTGCATACCCATGCCTACCAGTACTGTGTCGAATCCCTGGGTCTGGACCAGGCCGAGGTATTCAACATGTATCGCGAAGTCCCTTCCATACATGACAAGGCTGCCTGGGCCATGCGCTTCACGCAAAGTCTCGGTGACCCGACGTTCCATACCGGCACGACCGAGGCCGACCAGCGCCTGTTACGGGACCTGATTGCCTTCTACATCGTATTTGAAGGCATCTTCTTCTACGTGGGTTTCGTACAGGTCCTGTCCATGGGACGGCGTAACAAGATGACGGGTTGCGCGGAACAGTTTCAATACATCCTGCGGGATGAATCCATGCACATGAACTTCGGCATCGACGTGATCAACCAGATAAAAATTGAAAACCCCCATTTGTGGACCGCGGAGTTTCAGCAGGAAATCATCGTCATGCTGCGTGAGTCGGTGGACCTGGAAATCCGCTACGCCTGCGACACCATGCCGCGCGGCGTGCTGGGCCTCAACGCCAACATGTTTGAAGAGTACCTGAAGTTCATCGCCAATCGGCGTTGCGCCCAGATAGGCTTAAGCGAACAGTATCCCGGGGCGAGCAACCCGTTCCCCTGGATGAGCGAGCTCATGGACCTGAACAAGGAAAAGAACTTTTTTGAAACACGCGTCACCGAATACCAGACCGGTGGCGTATTGAACTGGGATTGACGGTGATTGACCGGTAAAAAACGATTTCAGCGGGAAGCCCAGCAGGAGCTCGGCACTTTGCCTGGCGCCTCCAACCTCCTTCAGGCGCCAGGCTTCTTTAATTTTAACTTGTCTTTTTTGCGTCAGTGTGTCGGTGATATGGGTCTTGTCAGTCCCCCGAAAACGGCCCGCCTGAACCCAGGCATCTGGAAAATAGCGAGCGCGTTCCCTACCGAAAAGCAACATGCCGCCAACTGTGGGCACCTTGCGCCCCTGGTGCTTCGTCATCAGCCGTAGCGTATCCAGGTCGGATCGTTTGAGCTTGCACTCGGATGCAAACGACTCTGAAGTACTCTGAAGTTGCATGCTTCAGAGTCGCACTCGGGCATCGCTTGTACGTCGAAGGTTTCGCCGCGGGCAAAGTGAGTGTCGCCGCCAGACTTCAGAGTTTGGCGTTATATTCAGAGCTCTTTACCTGTTGGTGATGCGTTCGATAAATGTATTATCCGCAGGTGAACGCGGAGGGTATTGTGCCGCTGCTCAGCGCCTGTTGTAGTGCCTCGCGCTCATCGATGGCTATACAGGCGATCACGCCCAGGCTGGTTTTCTTCATCATCTGTGGAAAATACGCATCCAGGTAGCCTGATACGGCAAGCGCCTGTGCATCGTTGGTCCCGCCTGGCGCGGACTTGACCAGGATCAGCCCGTCGGCGTTTATCTTGTCGGCAAACCATAAGGCCAGGCTGTCGGAGGTGACTTGCCAGCTTGCCGGGATATCCTCTTGAGTGCTCAGCAGTGCGGTGGGGAACCAGACCGGGACTGTGTGCCCCTCGGCCACGTCGCCAATTTCGCCGATCCCGGCAACGGGATATAGACGGGGCTCCATCTCGCATAACAACGCGCCGTATCGTTCCATAGCCCATATGGCCAGATGGTGCCCGGTCGTATCATCCATCCCCGTCACCCGCTGCTCCTCCCGCACCTGCTCGGCAAAACGCCCGCCGCCGGGGACTATGACAACCTTCGACCGTCCGTAATCAGCCAGCAAAGTCAGCAACTCAGGCAAGCGCGGAGACGTCTCCAGGCTGCCTCCAATCTTCACTACCCACATAATGAATTATTATCGCAAGGATTCTTCCGCAGATGACGCAGATTAGCGCAGATTATTTTCATCCGCGCTAATCTGCGTCATCTGTGGATAAACTAATCAAACAGGCGCATAATAGCCGCCGCCTTCTCAAAGCACTCCCGGTATTCACTCTCCGGGACGGAGTCCGCCACTATGCCGCCGCCGGCCCAGAAGTAGGCGCGGTCGTCCTTGTGCACCAGGGTGCGTATGGCGATGTTGGTGTCCATGTTGCCGTCGAAACCGACGTAGCCGATGGCCCCGCAATAGACACTGCGACGCCAGGGCTCCAGCTCTTCGATAATCTGCATCGCCCGCAGCTTGGGCGCGCCGGTGATGGAACCGCCCGGGAACGCGCCGCGCAGCAGGTCCAGCGCGTGCCGGTCCCGGGCCAGGCGGCCGGTCACGGTGCTCACCAGGTGGTGCACGCTGGCGAAACTTTCCAGCGCGAACAGCCTGGGCACCCGGACGCTGCCGGCCTCACAATTCTTGCCGATGTCATTCCTGAGCAGGTCCACGATCATCAGGTTCTCCGCCCGGTCTTTCTCGCTCTCCAGCAGTTGCGCGGCCAGGGCCTTGTCTTCATAGGCGTACACCGAACGCCTGATGGTGCCCTTGATGGGCTTGGTCTCCACCTGGTCGCTGGAGACGGAAATAAAGCGCTCCGGCGAGGAGCTCAGGATGCTGCCCTGGTCAAGCCGGAAAAAACAGGCATACGGCGCCGGGTTGGATTGCCTCAGGCGTTGGTACAAGTTCCATGAATCGCCAGTGACCTCAGCGCTGAAACGCTGGGCCAGGTTTACCTGGTAGCAATCCCCGTCACGGATATAACGCTGAATCTGCGCAAACGCGGCGCGGTACTGCTCCTTGCCCGTATGCTTGACCAGGCTGGATTGCACCGAGTAATCACCCGCTTCCTGCGCGCCGGTGCGGCTTAACAAGTCCTGTAAGTCTGTCCACTCGGCGCTGCCGAGCCTGGCGCCGTCCGCGGCGATCAACCAGGTGCGGCGCCGGTGGTGGTCCACGATCACCGCCCAGTCATACAACCCCACGGCCATGTCGGGCATATTGATATCATCCCCGCTCCGTGCCGGAAGTCGTTCCACCCGGCGCCCCAGGTCATAGGCAAAATAGCCCAGCGCGCCGCCGGCAAAGGGGAAGCCGGACAGGTTGATGCGGCGCTCGCCCAACTCCCGTTTGAGCAGGGCAAACGGGTCGTTGTTAGAGTGACGCACGGTATCCCCATCAGAAATGCGGGTTTCCTCACCGTAGGTCAGCAAGGTGCGAGTGGGGCGGGCGCTCATGATGTCGTAGCGTCCGCTGTCTATCAGCGGGTAACCGCTGTCCAGGAAGATACTCCAGGGTTCCGCGGCGATGTGGCTGAACAACGCCACCGAGTCCCGGGTGTAAGCCAGTTCAACCAGGCGCATTGCACCATTCCCGGGTCAACGCCGCCAGCGCCAGCGCGGTGGAGCAATTGTTCACGGCGTGCAGTTCGCCTTGCGCCAACGGTAATAACGCCTCAAAATCAACAACCTCGCATTGGTGTTTACGCGCCAGTTTACGAATGATAAAACGTCCGGCGCCGGCTGCGACGATCCTGTTCGCAACGGGTTGTCCCACCCTGTCCATAACGCCGCTGAAGGCCCGCTCGATGGTCTCATATTGCTGCTCTGCGATGTAACGGGCCGACTCCAGCAATGGCGCAGCCGCGTCCTCCTCATCGTAATCCGCGCCCAGCATACGCGCCAGGCGTTTGAGACTATGGTAACGGGTTTTCTCGCCACCGTCAGCCGCGGGCAGCACGTCGAAACGCTCATCCAGCTCACCGGTAATGCGGTAAACGTCCGCCATGTTGGCAAAATACTCCGCGGCAACACCTTGCCACACCCTGGCGAATGGCACGCGCCCGACAACGGCCATAACCGGCGTTCTGGTCAGACCCGTGTAAACCAGTTCGCCGCTGCGCAGCCGTTCCTGGTCGGTATAGCCGTGCACACACACCTGTTTGTCATGGAAAGGAATGATGTCCGTGGTGGTGGTGCCAAGGTCTATCAGCACACCGGAACCCAGGCATTGCGCGGCGTACGCGGCCGCGCCGTGCCAGTTGGCCGAAGCAATCTCCGCATGGCAGCCGGGGACTTCCGCCGGCTTCACCAGCCCCCTCTTGCCTGCGTACACGTAAAGCGGATCGTCCGCGCCCAAACGCTCGGACAGGTAGTCCACCAGGCGCAGCACCCCGTCCCGGCGCGCGGGAAAACAGTCCGCCAGCTCGCCCGTCATCGTCAGCGCGTGCACGCTGCGACCGGCAGGCAGGGCTGCCAACGTCCGGGCAACCGGCTCCGCCAGCGTCTCCATACCCTTCCACAGCGGCGTGGCAAACTGTTCCAGGGCGCATGGCGTACCGGCGCTATCGAGGCGCGCCACCTTCAAATGCGCGCCGCCTACGTCCCAGCCTGTATAATTTTCTGCATGCATATTATTCCCGTCATCGACCTCAAGGACGGCCAGGTAGTCGCAGCCCGGCAGGGGCAAAGACATTTGTACCAGCCTTTGTCCACTCCGCTCTGTCCCGAATCCGGCATCCTGGCCGTTATCCGGGGCTACCTGTCCGTGTTCCCGTTCAAAACGTTTTATATTGCCGATCTCAACGCCATTGCCAACAACGGCAACAACCACGATCTCATCGTTCAAGCGCTGGAAACCTGGCCCGGCCTCAACCTGTGGATAGATTCCGGCCTGCCTCCGTTCGTTGATCACGATGCCGCAACACACAGGCGCCGCACCCATAATGTGCTGGGCACGGAAACCGGCATTACCCCTGAACAACTGGCGTATTATACGCGTAAATCGGACTGCATCCTGTCGCTGGATTACGCGCAAGGGCAATTCATCGGTGATACTGGCTTGCTCGACCGTACCGAACTGGTCCCGCAACGCGTGATCATCATGTCCCTGGATCACGTCGGCAGCCACAACGGGCCGGACCTGGAACGGTTGCGTTCCCTGCGAGATAAACTCCCCGGCAAACACCTCTACGCAGCCGGCGGTGTACGCAACGCAGCAGATTTACGCCAACTCACCGCCAACAACATCCACGGCGCCCTGCTCGCCTCGGCCTTGCATAATGGGGTGATTACTTCGGAGCATATATAGAATGACAAGCGGGGGTGAGTAGTTACCAGAAAACTTGAAAGCCTCGAACTTTGTATCAAGCGAATCCGGGAGGTTTATGGCCGTCCAGTGACCTGAGCAGGAGAGTGTAGAGGCGCCCCTGGGTTATAATGCCGCCGTGAGCGGAAAACCTGGAAAGAAGCGCCGGAATCGAGGGCGTGTTACGGCTGGCAAACCCGGACAACGTGACGCTGTTGCCACCCATAGCACGCCAGTTATCGCAAGGCTGCCTGCAGAGCCTCTGCACAAGGGCTTCCCGAACCGGGAAGTGGTGGCGGTCTTCCTGATCGCCAAAGCCCTGGTCGTGGCGGCGATGCTTATCGCCTTCTACAGTTTTGATCACCTGCATGGCGTCAACCTCTGGAACCGTTGGCATTCCGGCACGGAAACGCTGGACGCGCTCTACCTGCCGTTTGCAAACTGGGATGGCCAGCACTACGTGTTGCTGGCCGAGCGGGGCTACCCGGGTCACCCACACAGCCACGCTTTCTTTCCGTTATATCCCTGGGCGATAAGCGCCGCTCAACTCGTCCCGGGAAACGTGTACCTGTCCGCGTTCGTGCTGAACCTGCTGCTGTCGTTCCTGTTCTGTTATGTTTTCCACCGTTATGCCGGTCACTTTCTGCCCGTTGAGGACGCTACCAAAGCGCTTGCCGTGTTGTTATGCTGGCCGACTGCGTTCTACCTGGGCGTGCTGTACTCAGAGGCCTTGTTTCTGCTGTTGCTGTTCGGCTTTCTGTATTGCTATGACCTGCGTAAAAGTTACCTCAGCCTGTTGTTTGCCCTGTTGCTGCCGTTGGCGCGCGGGCAGGCGGCGTTCATACCGGCGGCACTGGTCATCGTGCTGGCGCTCAGGTACTTCCGGGGGAAACCCATCGACTACCGTTATGAAACCTGTAACCTGGCAGCTTTCGTTGCAGGCGGGCTGTGGTACCTTGGTTTTTTCCAGATCGTGACAGGTGATGCGTTCTCCGGCATCAAAGCGCAGGGCAGTTTTGTGTTCGGCAACGCGTTTGCCAACATATTCAACCCGGCGCATTTTCTGGCGTACCTGTTCTCCGCAACCCAAGGTGTATTCAGCTATACGCATGGGTTAACGGACAAACTCTTTATCATCGGCGCGTTGCTGGGTATCGGCATTGTCGCCCGCGCCGGAAACGTTCTGTGGCTGACGCTGTACATCATGCTCGTCTACCCGGTGGCGGCTATGGGCGCGGGCGGCTCCTTCTCCCGTTTCTCCCTCATCGCCGCGCCTTTCCTGATACTTGCGATCTGGGCGCGTTACGCAAGACACAAGCGTATTATCTACAGCATTGCAGCGATATTTTTTGCCTTGCAGGTATTCTTTGCCGGTCGCTTCGCTCTCAACCTGTGGGTTGCATGATGAAAGCAAGAGTTTGCTTTGTCATACCCACTTACAACGAGGCGCTGAATATTACCTCGTTGTTGCGGCAACTGACGGAACTCTACCCTGGCGAAGACATGGCGTTTCTGGTGGTTGACGACAACAGCCCTGATGGCACGGCGCAACGAGTGAGAGAGTTTATGGAGGGCGCGGATGCACGGGTGCGCCTGCTTGAAGGGCAAAAACATGGCTTGGGCGATGCTTACATCCGCGGCATGGGTTACGCCCTGTCCTCGCTGCGAGCGGAAGTGCTCGTGCAGATGGATGCCGACTTCTCTCACGAACCTGCTGATGCCGCCCGCTTGCTGGCGCGGGTCGAGGACGGCGCCGACGTGGCCATCGGCAGCCGCTATGTGCCCGGCGGTTCCCTGGATAAAGAATGGCCGCTCTTGCGGCGCTTGCAGTCCCGTTGCGCGAACCTGCTGGCTCGCTGGGTGGGCGGTCTGCGCGGAGTCACCGACTGCACTGCGGGGTTCAAGGCAATCAGGGCGAGTGCGCTACGCAATGCGGGTCTGGAAAGTATCCGTGTCAGGGGCTACCTGTTCCAGCCGGTGTTATTGAGCCGGCTACTGTGCGCCGGCGCCCGGGTGGTGGAAGTGCCGATACATTTTCGCGAACGCAGGCATGGACAAACAAAGTTGGACTTGTCGGACGTCCTGCGCGATATCTGGACGTTGCGGCATGGAAGCCCCCAGTGGACCGTCACCAAGTTTGCCTTGACCGGCCTGTCCGGTGTTTTCGTCAACCTGGGCGCTTTTCACTTGTTGCTTGGTCTGGGCCTGCACAAATTTCTGGCCTCGCCGCTGGCTATACTGCTCTCCATTTTATCGAACTTCCTGGTAAACAATTTCTGGACGTTCAACGAACGGGTAGTAACGGGTCGCTTGTCGATCAGAGGGATACGGTACCTATTTGCTTCACTGGCAGCGCTGCTGCTGAGTTATGCTGTCTTTGTCACCGGTTCCATGGTTTTCCCGCAAGTATCACCGTTAATCCTGCAAGCATGCAGTATTCCCACCGGCGCCGCGCTCAACTACCTGCTCAACTCCCGCTGGATATTTCGTGATGAAAACCACCTTTCGCCAGCGCTTCATTCGGTCTCGCAACCGGGACCAGACGAAAAACCGTGATGACCCGCGCTATGACCGGGATTTCCCGCAAATTATCGTCGAGGGACGGACAGATTACGCTGGCGCTTGCCCTGCTGACGGCGCTCAGTTACTTGCCGGCCACAAGAGCCGGGTTCGTCTGGGATGACGTAATTATCACGGGCTTGCCTGCCGTGCGGGACTGGGGTGGTCTGTGGCGGCTTTGGTTTGACCCCGGCGCGGCCTACCTGCACGGCGACGTGGGCGAAGGCCATTACTGGCCGTTAACCTACAGCAGCTTCTGGCTGGAGCACAAGCTATGGGGGTTCTCCCCCGTTGGCTACCACGTCGTCAACGTGCTGTTACACGTCGTCAATACCTTGTTATTGTGGCGTGTACTGCTGCGGCTGGACGTCCCCGTACCCTGGCTGATTGCCGCGCTGTTTGCCGTGCATCCCCTGCACGTGGAATCCGTAGCCTGGGTCATTGGCCGTAAAGACCTGCTCTCAGCCCTGTTTTATCTTGCCGCGATCCTGGCCTGGCTCTATTTTCTTGAAACCGGACGCAGCAGCCGCTACGTCCTGTCACTGGTATTGTATGCAGCCGGCCTACTGTGCAAGTCGTCAGTGGTGACCCTGCCCGTAACGCTGTTGTTGTTGCAATGGTGGAAAGCAGGCCGCGTGGACTTGCGCGCCTTGACGCGGCTGGCGCCGTTTTTCATTGCGGGGCTGGCTATTACCCTTGCCGATTTATCGTTCTACCAGGGACGGGAAGCTGTTTCCCTGGGTTATTCGATGATAGAACGTGTGCTGATCGCCGCACATGCTTTGTGGTTTTACACGGGGAAACTGCTCTGGCCCACCGATCTGGCTGTCATCTACCCGCGTTGGGACATCAATGCCGGCGACCCCCTGGCCTGGGCTTACGTCATTGCGCTCTTTGTGGTCGTCGTGTCCTTGTGGTTCGCGCGCGCCCGGGTTGGTAGAGGGTCCCTGGCTTGTATAGCATTTTTTATCATCACCCTGGCGCCCGTGCTGGGTTTCATCGATTTCGGCTATATGCAGTTTTCATTCGTCGCCGACCGTTATCAGTATCTCGCCGGCATCGGCATCATTACGCTGTTTGCGGGCACAGGCGCAACCTGTGTAAACAGACTGTGGAACCGGCCACAAACTGTAACGGCGATGATCGCGTTACCGCTGTTACTGTTGCTGGGCGCGCTGACCTGGAAGCAATCCGGCATTTACCGGGACGAACTGACGTTTTTCAACCATATTATCAGCCTGAACCCGGACGCGCGCCGGGTTTACCAGAACCTCGCCGCAGAGTTGAACAGGCGGGGACGATCAGATGAGGCCCTCGCGGCCGCCAGGACTGCGGTGAAAAAAGACCCTGACTCAGCCGAGACGCGTTCCACCCTGGGACTGGCGTTAATGGAGTTTGAGCAGTATGACGAAGCGGAAAAACACTTACGGCGCGCGCTGGAAGTCAACCCGCGCCATGCCAATGCCTGGCAGAACCTGGCTGATCTGATGCGCCGGCAGCGGCAATATGAAGCCGCGTTTGACATGTTTCGCAAGGCGCTGAAAATCAATCCCTCCGCGGCCCTGGCGCATGCGGGCACAGGCCATACGCTGTTTGAGTTGGACCGCTATGAGGAGGCAGTTGCCAGCATAAGACGGGCGCTTGCCCTGGAACCGGATTTGCTGCAAACCCACGAGGACCTGAACTTCGTGCTGGGTTGGGCATTGCACAAGACGGGCCGGCCTGACCAGGCAGACCGGTATTTAAGCAACATCACGGGGAAGGCGGCGCAAAGCGCCAACGATTTTCTCAAAATTGCAGATATCCACAGGGCCAAAGAGGAATACGGGAAAGCCGTGGAAGCGTACCGTTACGCCCTGGACAGGGATCCCACTCATGCCAGGGCGCATGCCGGGCTGGGCGATGCGCTGTTCCGTTTACAGCGCTACCAGGAAGCGATTGACAGCATGCAGCGTGCGCTGGCGCTGCAACCGGACCAACCCTCGGCGCCGGCGCTGCATTATCTCACCGGCGAGTCCTTGCAGGCGCTGAACGAGCCGGAGCAGGCCCTGGAGCATTATGAAAACGCGTTACGGATTCAGCCGGAATTCGATGATGCCGCCAGACACCTGGCCGCATTGCTGTTCGAGCAAAAACGTTACCAGGAGGCGCTTGAGATCTATCAGGCAATGCTGGACAGGAACCCTGAGGATGCGAGCACGCACGCCAACATCGGCTCCGTCCTGTTTATGCTGGACCGGCCCGAGGAGGCGTTGGAAAAATATGATCAGGCCCTGTCCCTGAACCCGACCCATGAAAACGCGCTTGCCAATCGCGCACAGGTAAGGCGAAGCATGCAGGAGAAGGGCAACTAGCCCGCCCCCCGTTCGTCATTCCTGCATCACCTGACCTCATCATCGAACCGGACGATATCATCCTCTCCCAGGTAATCCCCCACCTGTACTTCGATAATTTCCAGTTCCGACGCAGTCCGGTTCTCCAGCCTGTGTTTGACGCCAACGGGGATAAACGTCGATTCGTTGATTGCCAGGTCGAAGACTTCCTTACCCCGGGTGACGGTAGCCGTCCCCTTGACCACTATCCAGTGCTCAGAACGGCGCCGGTGCAATTGCAATGAGATTTTCCTGCCGGGCGAGATCGTCAGCCGTTTTACCTGGTGAGTCTGGCCGGCCTCTATCACCTCGTATGCGCCCCAGGGACGCTGAACGAGCAGGCGCTGTTCCAGCTCCTGCCGCTGCCGTGCAGTCAACGCCTCGACAAGTTGCCGCACGTCCTGTGATTGCCGCTTGTCTGCCACCAGGACCGCATCCGCCGTTTCCACGACAACAAGGTCCTCGCAACCCAGCGCCGTTACCAGCCGTTTATCGGAATGAATGAGTGAGTTGCTTGTACCCACGGACAGCGCGTCGCCGCCGGCCACATTGCCGTTTTCGTCTTTCACGCCTTGTTCCCATACGTCGTTCCAGGCGCCGACGTCCGACCATGCGCAGTCCAGGGGAATGACCGCAGCTTTGGGGGACCCCGTCTCATCCAGCTTCTCCATCACCGCGACATCCACTGATGCGCTGGGACAGCCCACAAATGCAGCGTTGGCCAAACGAAAAAAATTCCCGTCTTGCTCACCATTCCTGCAGGCCGCGACACAGGCCCGGTACATGTCAGGTTGCAATCTCTCCAGCGCCGCAAGCCACACGGAAGCGCGTACCATGAATATCCCGCTGTTCCAGTGATATTGGCCGGAAGCGATATATTTCGCTGCCTGAGCCTCATCAGGTTTCTCCGTAAAACCGGTCAGGTGAAATGCTCGCGCCGGAGTAGATATCGATATCTCATCACCACGTCTGATGTAACCGTAACCACTTGCCGCATGCGAGGGGTCTATCCCGAAAGTGACGATGGCTTCGTCCCGCGCCAGGTCAATGCCCGCCGCCAGCGCCTGCTGCATTGCGCTTGCATTCCCGATCAGGTGGTCGCTTGGCAACATCAGCAGTATCGGGTCATGCGTATCAGCCGGTCGCGCCAAAGCCGCTGCCGTCAGCGCGGGCGCGGTATTACGCGCCACAGGTTCCAGCATGATTGCCTGCGCCGGATGGTTGGTTGCAGCGACCTGCTCTGCCGCGAGAAAACGGCAGGCTTCGTTACAGATTACCAGGGCCGGCAACACCTCTACCCCGTCGAACGCCATCCCCGCGCAACGTAACAGAGTCTGCTGCAATAGCGAGCGATCTCCGAATAATCGCACAAACGGTTTCGGATAATTGCGCCGGGACAAGGGCCACAATCGGCTTCCTTCACCGCCCGCCAGGATGACCGGGCATAATGTCGGTGTCGGTTTCAAGGAACTAATTTCCCACAACATACCGCAGGAACAGCCCGGCATCCTCCCGCCCGGCGCCGTTGCCCGGCTGGTACTCGGCATCGAGTTCGAAGCGCAGGTGCGGGCGTAAGGTCCAGTGCAGGCCCATTTGTATTTGCTCGCCGCTGCTGCCCGATGTGAACGCGCTGTACGGCGTCAGCAAGCCTTGTTGCCAGGGTAGGCGGATACCGTAACCTATCTCTGCGTTAAAGGTCGGGGCCACAGCGCGGGAGCGGTGTGTGTCCGCTACCGTGCTATCCGGGTCCATCCCTGCGCGCCGTACCGAGCGGCCGAGCCCTGCCTGCGGCGCGGTCCACTCACCCGCCCACAACGCTTCGGCCATGCTGTTGGTCTGCCCCCAACCCGGCGCCACGGTGAACGACCAGCCGCTGCCGTCCACGCGCGGCGTCAGCCGGGCCTGGGCGCTTAAGCCCCATTCTTCGGTATCACCGCTGAGCAACAAGGCCCGCGCGTCAATATCGGCTTCAAAGCGCCGGCCGGCGCTGCGATAGCCCAGCCCGCCGGTCCACTCCAGTCCGGCATCCCCGGCCCCCTCGTCATAGCGCAGCCCGGCCCCGGTCTCCAGGGACAGGCCGGCGCCGCTGTGCAGTTCACGCTCATGCAGGCTCTCCAGCATGGCCCGGCCGCCCACGGTGCTGCTGTCAAGCGCCTGTAACAATTCATCATTCCCGTCCAACGCCAGCCGGCCCCACCACAGGTCGCTCTTGAGGTGCACGCTGCGCGCCCACTCACCCGTACGCCCCTGCCCCCACTGCAAAGGCAACACGCCGCCCAGCGCCGCTTGCCAGGCCGTGGCATCGCTCTCCTGGCGCAGCCCGGCCTCGGTCAGGGTCAACTCACCCGTGCCCCAACCGGCCATGGCCCACACTGAATGCCCGTCCTGCCACTGCTTCGAGTAGTACGGCTGCACCCCGGTCAGGCTCAATTCCCACTCGCCCCCGGCGGCGGGAGGCCGGTCCGTATAGTCCCCGCTCTCATGGTCCCCACCTTGATAGTCCCCGCCTTCATAGTTCCCACCCTCATAATCCAGGGACACGTAACTCTGTGAGACGTTCACACCCAACCGGTCCGTCTCGGACAAGCGTATATACCCGCCCAGGTGCGCCCCGTACAGCTCGCCATCCCAATTAAGCCCGCGCTGCGCATCCCCCAGGTGGCGCCAGTCCAGCCCGCCGCACACGGTGATGTCATAACCGCGGTCCATCTCCTCACCGGGCGTAGCCTCCTCATCAGATTTCAGCCGGGTCTTGAAGCGGGTACCGCCCAGGCGCTCCCACAAGGAGCGTTCATCGTCCCGCAACTCGGCGCTGGAGGCCGGCAACCGTTGCAGCAGGCCGCCCAGGGTCGCCCCGGCAGAGCGCGCGGGGCTGTCCCCGCCCAGGCATTCCGTCACCTGCTCGATACGGGCGCGCGTCAGCGCCGCGGTGACCTGCGGCAGAATGGCCTTGCCGGTCTCCTCCAGGCGTTGCACCGTCTCTGCATCATTATCGGCAATGTAGCCGGTCGTGTTCCCATCAACAGTCACGTTCACCGGATTGGAGAGGGTCAGCAACACGGTTTCCTGCGACTCCTCCAGTACATTGTCATCCAGGGTGGCCACCTCGACCCGCGCCGCGGTCTCTCCGGGCGCCAACGTGATAACGCCGCTCGCCGCCAGGTAATCCCCACCCGGGGTCGCCGTGCCGGGCGTCACCGCCCAGTCCACGCTAATGGCGCGCGCGGACGGCGCAGACAGGATTAGCTCAAACACCAGCGCCTGCCCTTCCTCGGCCACGACCACGCCACCCGCCTCATCGGCCACGACCACGTCACCTGCCTCATCGGCCACCTTCAACACGGGCGCTTCATCATCGTCCCGTATCGTGCCCAGCGCCGTGGCCGCCTCACCCAGGCGCGCCTGTTGCGGCGCCGACAGGGTGACAGTGAGAGTCTCGTCCACCTCATCGAGCAGGTCTTGCAGTGTTACCACCGTAATCACGCCGCCGTCCTCGCCGGCGGGAATGCTTAAAGTGCCTGACGCTACATCGTAATCCTCCGCCGGTATGGCCGTGCCGGGCGCCACCGCCCAATCCACACTGATGGGATAGGCGGACACGCCGGACAGGCGCACCGGAAAGCGCAACGGCAGCCCTTCCGGGACAGAGGCAGCGGCCAGGGTGAGCAGGGGCGGCTCATCGTCATCCTTAATGATGCCAGTCGCAGTGACCACCTCGCCCAGGACTACGCGCTGCGGGTCCGACAAGGTCACCGTCAGGGTCTTGTCCGGCTCATCCACCAGGTCCTGCAGACCGGCCACCTCAATCACGCCGCGTTGCTGACCGGCGGGAATGTCCAGCACGCCACTCACCGCCGTATAGTCCGTATCCGGCGCAGCCGTGCCGGGGGTGACCGTCCAGGCCACGCTGAGAGACTCGGCCGGGATAGTAGAGAGACTCACCGGGAAGCGCAACGGTTCCCCTTCCGTTGCCTCAGCCCCGCCAATGTTGATAACCGGGTACTCGTCATCGTCAATGATGGTGCCGGTCGTCGCCACCGCCGCCACGTCCCGGTTGCCCGACACCCAGAGCTCCAGCCGGAAACGCTCATTCGGCTCAACCAGCAAATCATCCAGCGTCTGCACCGTGATCTGCCGGGCGCTCACCCCCCCAACAATGGTCATGCTGCCCGATTCGATGGGCGTGTAATCCAGACCGGCCTCGGCGCTGTAATCCCGGGTGAAATAATTGAGTGTGAACGCCGTCCTGGCGGCAGGCACGATATAGACATCAAACGTCATCGGCTCGCCCTCCCTGGCTTGAGCAACGCTGACCAGCAGTTCCATTGGCTCAGGCTGAGCATCGTCATCCATGATGGCCCCGGTGCCGGCGCCGTCCTCGATGTCGGCATTGACCGGGGCTGACAACCTCACGGTGAAGGTCTCATCCCCCTCGGCCACGGTGTCTTCCACGGTCGGCACCGAGAAGGTGGCGCTGCGCTCGCCCGCGGGAATCCGTACCGTGCTACTCGTGTGGGTGTAGTCGTCCGGCGCCATCGCCCCGCCGTTCATGGTCGTTGCCGTCACCGTGATATCTCGATCCGACGGGGCCGAGAGGTGTATCATGAAGTCGGCGGCCTGCCCTTCATTGACGCTCACATCATCAATAGACAGTACCAGCGGAATATCGTCGTTCCTGATGGTCCCCGTGGCCACGTTGCCGTTCGCCTTCAGGGTGGCATTGTTGGGCGAGGTCAGACGTACGGTGAAGGTCTCGTCCTGCTCGGCGTTGGTGTCATCCGTCGTCGGCACCGCAAACCCGGCGCTCAGGCTGCCCGCGGCAATGGTCACCGTGCCGCTCCTGTGCGTGTAATCGCCCGGCGCCACTGCGCTGCCGTCGGCTGTCGTTGCTGTCACCGTCACGGCCTTGCCGGATACCGCCGACAGGCTTACCGTGAAATTCGCCGTCTCACCTTCAGTTACTGTCACACCGCTGATCTCGACCTCCGGGGCGCCATCGTCGTCGGTAAGCGTGATCTCGTCCCCGGTCACCGTCACGCCACTCAGGGCGCCTGTTACCTGTATGGTCTTGTTCTGTTCATCCCGGCTGTTGTTCACCGGGGTCAGGGTGAAGCTCGCCGACCCGCTGGTGGCGTTGGCTTCGATGGTGATATTGAAGTCCGCCACCGTCGCGTAGTCCGTGGTGGCGACGGCTGTGCCGCCACCCACGCTCACGCTCACCGTCCGCGTTGTCAGGAAGTGCGTCGAATCGTCCACCGTGGCCGTGACCCTGACGGTTTGCGCCCCACCGTTCTCCGCCACCGTGTCGGGCTGCGCAGTCAGGGTGACACCCGCGGGCGCGGTGTAGGTATCGCTCGCATACACCGTCAGCTCGGCAGTCCTCCCATCGTACTCGCCGCCCGCTGCCGTGTGGGTCAGCGTCTTGGTATTTGAAATCCCGTCATCGTCCTGTCCGGCGCTCACGGTTACCGTCTGCGCTTCGTTCCAGTTCGCCGTGGTAAAGGTCAGGCTGGTTTTATCCAGGGTGAGGTTGGTATCGGCATAGCCGGTGACCGCCACGGTGACCTGCGTCGATGGCCGCGTCCACAACGCCACGGTATAGCCTTTGCTGCCGCCTTCTGCCACCGTCAGTGACGATGCAGAGAGGTCGATGCCCGGCGTGTCGTTGTCGGTGATGGTCACCAGCAGTTCCGCCGTCTTCGAGTCATAGCCGCCGCCGGCCGCGGTGTGGGTCAGCGTCACGCTGTCCTCCACCCCGTCGTCATCTTCACCGACGGTGACGGTCACCGTCTGCGCTTCATTCCAGTTCGTCGTGGTAAAGGTCAGGCTGGTTTTGTCCAGCGTGAGGTCGGTCTCATCGTGCCCGGTGATCGTGACTGCGACCGAGGCCGACGGCCGGGTCGCCAGCGCCACCGTGTACTGGGTGCTGGTGTTCTCTGCCATGGGCAGCGACGTGGGGTTCAGCGTCAGTCCGGCCGCGTCATCATCGACGATGCTGAGGGTCACGTCCGCGGGGTTGGCCACCCCGCCGCCCGTGGCCGCGCCGGAGACCGTCACCGTCTTGCCCGGGTCGACCACGCTGTTGTCCACCGCGGTGATGGTCACCGCGCCGGTACTGTTCGTGCTCCCCGCGGCAAAGCTCAGTGTCGTGTTCTGGCTGAGTGTGTAGTCGCCGGCCTTCGTATCAGTCCCGGGCGCGGCCGAGACCGTCACCGTCACCGCCGTGGTTGACGCAGCAGAGAGCGTGGCGGTGACGGTGGCGCTGTTGCCGTCGCCGGTTTCATTGATGGCGGACGGGGTCAACACCAGGCTTAGCGTCGGTGCGCCTTCGTCATCGGTGAGGGTGATAGTGGTGCTGGCCACCGTCAGCCCGGACACTGATCCCTCGACGCTGATGGTCTCGGCGCCCTCCGCCAGATTGTCATTGGTCGGTGTCAGTGTAAAGTCCACGTGACCGCTCGCCGCTCCCGCCGCAATCGTGATGGTCTGGGTGGCGACCGTAGTGTAGTCGGTGCCTTCCGTGGCGCTATCCGTGTTCTTGCCTACCTCAATGGTAACAGTCTTGGGCTCGGTAAAACGGCCGGCGCCGTCCAGTGTCGCCTTCACCCGCACTGTCTGCGCCCCGCCATCCTCCGCGATACTGTTTTGCACGCCGTCCGTGCCTGTGTCGGCATCCAGCGACAGGGTCAATGCCGTCGGCGCTACGTCATCGCCGTCCGTCAGGGTAATCTCGACGTCGGTGACACTCAGCCCGGCCACCGTCCCGGTGATGCTTATCGTCTCGCTGCCCTCCGCCAGGGCGTCATCCGTCGGCATCAGTGTGAAGTCCACGTGCCCGCTTGCCTGCCCCGCGGCAATCGTGACGGTCTGGGTGGCGACCGTAGTGTAGTCCGTGCCCTCCGTGGCGCTGTCATCAGCATGGCCCACCTCCACCGTCACCGTCCTGGCCTCGGTAAAGCGCGTGGCGCCGCCCAGAGTCGCCGTCACCCGTACTGTCTTGGCGCCGCCGTCCTCCGCGATACTGTTTTGCGTACCGTTCGTGCCCGTGTCCGCATCCACCGACAGGGTCAGTGTCGTCGGCGCGTCGTCATCGTCCGTGATGGTGATGGTTGCCTGGGTGAAAGTGACACCGGCAAGCGAACCCTCAATGCTGATCATCTCGTCTGGTTCGTCTATAGCATCGTTCGTGGGGGTCAGCGTGAAGTCCACGTGCGCGCTGCCCGCCCCCGCCGCAATCGTGATACGCTGGTCGGCGACAACGGCGTAGTCCGTCCCCTCCCGGGCGCCGTCCGTGTTCTTGCCCACCGCCACCGTCACGGTCTTGGCCTCGGTAAAGCGCCCGGCCCCGTCCAGGGTCGCCGTCACCCGCACCGTCTTCGCCCCGCCGTTCTCGGCCAGGCTGCCCTGCACGTTGTTCGTGGCCGTGTCCGCATCCACCGTCAGGGTCAGCGCCGTGGGCGCGGTGTCATCGTCGTTAAGGGTAATCTCCGTGTCGGTCACGTCCAGCGCGCCGGCGACGCCCGTCACGTCGATGGTCTCGTTGCCCTCCGCCAGCGCATCGTCCACCGGCGTCAGGTCGAACGTGCCGGTCGCGCTCACCGCCCCCGCGGCAATGACAATGTTAAACCCCGCCACCGCCGCATAGTCCGCCGGGGCGGTGGCCGTACCCCCGCCCACGCTCACCGCCACCGTCTGCGCCGCCTCGTAACGGGAGGCCCCGCCCACCGTGGCCGTCACCGTCACCTCCGTCTCCCCGGCCCCCTCGCCCACCGAGGCCGGGGAGACCGAGAGCGCAATCCCGCCCGGCGCGGCGTCATCGTCGTTAATGGTGATTTCCGCATCGGTCACGCTCAGCGTGCCCGCCGTGCCGTCCACGCTGATGGTCTCGTTGCCCTCGTTAAAGGCATCGTCCGTCACCGTCAGCGTGAACGTGGCGCTGGCGCTCTGCTCACCGGCCGCAATCGTCAGGCTGAGGTCGGCCACGTTGGCGTAGTCCGTGCCCTCCGTGGCCCCGTCATCCGCCTTGCCCACCGCCACCGCCACCGTCGTCGCCGCCACGTAACGGGTCGCCCCGTTCACCGCGGCGGTCACCGTCACCGTGCGCGCCCCGGCGTCCTCGGCCAGACTGGTCTGGTCGCCGACCGTGTCCGGGTCCACGTCCACCGTGACCGTGATGCCCGTGGGCGCCACGTCATCGTCGTTAAGGGTAATTTCAGTGTCGGTGACACTCAGCCCGGCCACCGTGCCCGCGATGCTTATCGTCTCGCTGCCCTCCGCCAGGGCGTCATCGGTCGGCGTCAGCGTGAAGTCCGCGTGCGCGCTGCCTTCCCCCGCCGCAATCACGATGCTCAGGTCGGCGACAACGGCGTAGTCCGTCCCCTCCCGGGCGCCGTCCGTGTTCTTGCCCACCGCCACCGTCACGGTCTTGGCCTCGGTAAAGCGCCCGGCCCCGTCCAGGGTCGCCGTCACCCGCACCGTCTTCGCCCCGCCGTTCTCGGCCAGGCTGCCCTGCACGTTGTTCGTGGCCGTGTCCGCATCCACCGTCAGGGTCAGCGCCGTGGGCGCGGTGTCATCGTCGTTAAGGGTAATCTCCGTGTCGGTCACGTCCAGCGCGCCGGCGACGCCCGTCACGTCGATGGTCTCGTTGCCCTCCGCCAGCGCATCGTCCACCGGCGTCAGGTCGAACGTGCCGGTCGCGCTCACCGCCCCCGCGGCAATGACAATGTTAAACCCCGCCACCGCCGCATAGTCCGCCGGGGCGGTGGCCGTACCCCCGCCCACGCTCACCGCCACCGTCTGCGCCGCCTCGTAACGGGAGGCCCCGCCCACCGTGGCCGTCACCGTCACCTCCGTCTCCCCGGCCCCCTCGCCCACCGAGGCCGGGGAGACCGAGAGCGCAATCCCGCCCGGCGCGGCGTCATCGTCGTTAATGGTGATTTCCGCATCGGTCACGCTCAGCGTGCCCGCCGTGCCGTCCACGCTGATGGTCTCGTTGCCCTCGTTAAAGGCATCGTCCGTCACCGTCAGCGTGAACGTGGCGCTGGCGCTCTGCTCACCGGCCGCAATCGTCAGGCTGAGGTCGGCCACGTTGGCGTAGTCCGTGCCCTCCGTGGCCCCGTCATCCGCCTTGCCCACCGCCACCGCCACCGTCGTCGCCGCCACGTAACGGGTCGCCCCGTTCACCGCGGCGGTCACCGTCACCGTGCGCGCCCCGGCGTCCTCGGCCAGACTGGTCTGGTCGCCGACCGTGTCCGGGTCCACGTCCACCGTGACCGTGATGCCCGTGGGCGCCACGTCATCGTCGTTAAGGGTAATTTCAGTGTCGGTGACACTCAGCCCGGCCACCGTGCCCGCGATGCTTATCGTCTCGCTGCCCTCCGCCAGGGCGTCATCGGTCGGCGTCAGCGTGAAGTCCGCGTGCGCGCTGCCTTCCCCCGCCGCAATCACGATGCTCAGGTCGGCGACAACGGCGTAGTCCGTCCCCTCCCGGGCGCCGTCCGTGTTCTTGCCCACCGCCACCGTCACGGTCTTGGCCTCGGTAAAGCGCCCGGCCCCGTCCAGGGTCGCCGTCACCCGCACCGTCTTCGCCCCGCCGTTCTCGGCCAGGCTGCCCTGCACGTTGTTCGTGGCCGTGTCCGCATCCACCGTCAGGGTCAGCGCCGTGGGCGCGGTGTCATCGTCGTTAAGGGTAATCTCCGTGTCGGTCACGTCCAGCGCGCCGGCGACGCCCGTCACGTCGATGGTCTCGTTGCCCTCCGCCAGCGCATCGTCCACCGGCGTCAGGTCGAACGTGCCGGTCGCGCTCACCGCCCCCGCGGCAATGACAATGTTAAACCCCGCCACCGCCGCATAGTCCGCCGGGGCGGTGGCCGTACCCCCGCCCACGCTCACCGCCACCGTCTGCGCCGCCTCGTAACGGGAGGCCCCGCCCACCGTGGCCGTCACCGTCACCTCCGTCTCCCCGGCCCCCTCGCCCACCGAGGCCGGGGAGACCGAGAGCGCAATCCCGCCCGGCGCGGCGTCATCGTCGTTAATGGTGATTTCCGCATCGGTCACGCTCAGCGTGCCCGCCGTGCCGTCCACGCTGATGGTCTCGTTGCCCTCGTTAAAGGCATCGTCCGTCACCGTCAGCGTGAACGTGGCGCTGGCGCTCTGCTCACCGGCCGCAATCGTCAGGCTGAGGTCGGCCACGTTGGCGTAGTCCGTGCCCTCCGTGGCCCCGTCATCCGCCTTGCCCACCGCCACCGCCACCGTCGTCGCCGCCACGTAACGGGTCGCCCCGTTCACCGCGGCGGTCACCGTCACCGTGCGCGCCCCGGCGTCCTCGGCCAGACTGGTCTGGTCGCCGACCGTGTCCGGGTCCACGTCCACCGTGACCGTGATGCCCGTGGGCGCCACGTCATCGTCGTTAAGGGTAATTTCAGTGTCGGTGACACTCAGCCCGGCCACCGTGCCCGCGATGCTTATCGTCTCGCTGCCCTCCGCCAGGGCGTCATCGGTCGGCGTCAGCGTGAAGTCCGCGTGCGCGCTGCCTTCCCCCGCCGCAATCACGATGCTCAGGTCGGCGACAACGGCGTAGTCCGTCCCCTCCCGGGCGCCGTCCGTGTTCTTGCCCACCGCCACCGTCACGGTCTTGGCCTCGGTAAAGCGCCCGGCCCCGTCCAGGGTCGCCGTCACCCGCACCGTCTTCGCCCCGCCGTTCTCGGCCAGGCTGCCCTGCACGTTGTTCGTGGCCGTGTCCGCATCCACCGTCAGGGTCAGCGCCGTGGGCGCGGTGTCATCGTCGTTAAGGGTAATCTCCGTGTCGGTCACGTCCAGCGCGCCGGCGACGCCCGTCACGTCGATGGTCTCGTTGCCCTCCGCCAGCGCATCGTCCACCGGCGTCAGGTCGAACGTGCCGGTCGCGCTCACCGCCCCCGCGGCAATGACAATGTTAAACCCCGCCACCGCCGCATAGTCCGCCGGGGCGGTGGCCGTACCCCCGCCCACGCTCACCGCCACCGTCTGCGCCGCCTCGTAACGGGAGGCCCCGCCCACCGTGGCCGTCACCGTCACCTCCGTCTCCCCGGCCCCCTCGCCCACCGAGGCCGGGGAGACCGAGAGCGCAATCCCGCCCGGCGCGGCGTCATCGTCGTTAATGGTGATTTCCGCATCGGTCACGCTCAGCGTGCCCGCCGTGCCGTCCACGCTGATGGTCTCGTTGCCCTCGTTAAAGGCATCGTCCGTCACCGTCAGCGTGAACGTGGCGCTGGCGCTCTGCTCACCGGCCGCAATCGTCAGGCTGAGGTCGGCCACGTTGGCGTAGTCCGTGCCCTCCGTGGCCCCGTCATCCGCCTTGCCCACCGCCACCGCCACCGTCGTCGCCGCCACGTAACGGGTCGCCCCGTTCACCGCGGCGGTCACCGTCACCGTGCGCGCCCCGGCGTCCTCGGCCAGACTGGTCTGGTCGCCGACCGTGTCCGGGTCCACGTCCACCGTGACCGTGATGCCCGTGGGCGCCACGTCATCGTCGTTAAGGGTAATTTCAGTGTCGGTGACACTCAGCCCGGCCACCGTGCCCGCGATGCTTATCGTCTCGCTGCCCTCCGCCAGGGCGTCATCGGTCGGCGTCAGCGTGAAGTCCGCGTGCGCGCTGCCTTCCCCCGCCGCAATCACGATGCTCAGGTCGGCGACAACGGCGTAGTCCGTCCCCTCCCGGGCGCCGTCCGTGTTCTTGCCCACCGCCACCGTCACGGTCTTGGCCTCGGTAAAGCGCCCGGCCCCGTCCAGGGTCGCCGTCACCCGCACCGTCTTCGCCCCGCCGTTCTCGGCCAGGCTGCCCTGCACGTTGTTCGTGGCCGTGTCCGCATCCACCGTCAGGGTCAGCGCCGTGGGCGCGGTGTCATCGTCGTTAAGGGTAATCTCCGTGTCGGTCACGTCCAGCGCGCCGGCGACGCCCGTCACGTCGATGGTCTCGTTGCCCTCCGCCAGCGCATCGTCCACCGGCGTCAGGTCGAACGTGCCGGTCGCGCTCACCGCCCCCGCGGCAATGACAATGTTAAACCCCGCCACCGCCGCATAGTCCGCCGGGGCGGTGGCCGTACCCCCGCCCACGCTCACCGCCACCGTCTGCGCCGCCTCGTAACGGGAGGCCCCGCCCACCGTGGCCGTCACCGTCACCTCCGTCTCCCCGGCCCCCTCGCCCACCGAGGCCGGGGAGACCGAGAGCGCAATCCCGCCCGGCGCGGCGTCATCGTCGTTAATGGTGATTTCCGCATCGGTCACGCTCAGCGTGCCCGCCGTGCCGTCCACGCTGATGGTCTCGTTGCCCTCGTTAAAGGCATCGTCCGTCACCGTCAGCGTGAACGTGGCGCTGGCGCTCTGCTCACCGGCCGCAATCGTCAGGCTGAGGTCGGCCACGTTGGCGTAGTCCGTGCCCTCCGTGGCCCCGTCATCCGCCTTGCCCACCGCCACCGCCACCGTCGTCGCCGCCACGTAACGGGTCGCCCCGTTCACCGCGGCGGTCACCGTCACCGTGCGCGCCCCGGCGTCCTCGGCCAGACTGGTCTGGTCGCCGACCGTGTCCGGGTCCACGTCCACCGTGACCGTGATGCCCGTGGGCGCCACGTCATCGTCGTTAAGGGTAATTTCAGTGTCGGTGACACTCAGCCCGGCCACCGTGCCCGCGATGCTTATCGTCTCGCTGCCCTCCGCCAGGGCGTCATCGGTCGGCGTCAGCGTGAAGTCCGCGTGCGCGCTGCCTTCCCCCGCCGCAATCACGATGCTCAGGTCGGCGACAACGGCGTAGTCCGTCCCCTCCCGGGCGCCGTCCGTGTTCTTGCCCACCGCCACCGTCACGGTCTTGGCCTCGGTAAAGCGCCCGGCCCCGTCCAGGGTCGCCGTCACCCGCACCGTCTTCGCCCCGCCGTTCTCGGCCAGGCTGCCCTGCACGTTGTTCGTGGCCGTGTCCGCATCCACCGTCAGGGTCAGCGCCGTGGGCGCGGTGTCATCGTCGTTAAGGGTAATCTCCGTGTCGGTCACGTCCAGCGCGCCGGCGACGCCCGTCACGTCGATGGTCTCGTTGCCCTCCGCCAGCGCATCGTCCACCGGCGTCAGGTCGAACGTGCCGGTCGCGCTCACCGCCCCCGCGGCAATGACAATGTTAAACCCCGCCACCGCCGCATAGTCCGCCGGGGCGGTGGCCGTACCCCCGCCCACGCTCACCGCCACCGTCTGCGCCGCCTCGTAACGGGAGGCCCCGCCCACCGTGGCCGTCACCGTCACCTCCGTCTCCCCGGCCCCCTCGCCCACCGAGGCCGGGGAGACCGAGAGCGCAATCCCGCCCGGCGCGGCGTCATCGTCGTTAATGGTGATTTCCGCATCGGTCACGCTCAGCGTGCCCGCCGTGCCGTCCACGCTGATGGTCTCGTTGCCCTCGTTAAAGGCATCGTCCGTCACCGTCAGCGTGAACGTGGCGCTGGCGCTCTGCTCACCGGCCGCAATCGTCAGGCTGAGGTCGGCC
Source organism: Gammaproteobacteria bacterium (assembly GCA_965220815.1). Classification (GTDB taxonomy): domain Bacteria; phylum Pseudomonadota; class Gammaproteobacteria; order Eutrophobiales; family Eutrophobiaceae; genus JAAXHV01. The sequence continues at coordinate 2,045,128 of OZ244846.1, read as the reverse complement.
ACGTTGGCGTAGTCCGTGCCCTCCGTGGCCCCGTCATCCGCCTTGCCCACCGCCACCGCCACCGTCGTCGCCGCCACGTAACGGGTCGCCCCGTTCACCGCGGCGGTCACCGTCACCGTGCGCGCCCCGGCGTCCTCGGCCAGACTGGTCTGGTCGCCGACCGTGTCCGGGTCCACGTCCACCGTGACCGTGATGCCCGTGGGCGCCACGTCATCGTCGTTAAGGGTAATTTCAGTGTCGGTGACACTCAGCCCGGCCACCGTGCCCGCGATGCTTATCGTCTCGCTGCCCTCCGCCAGGGCGTCATCGGTCGGCGTCAGCGTGAAGTCCGCGTGCGCGCTGCCTTCCCCCGCCGCAATCACGATGCTCAGGTCGGCGACAACGGCGTAGTCCGTCCCCTCCCGGGCGCCGTCCGTGTTCTTGCCCACCGCCACCGTCACGGTCTTGGCCTCGGTAAAGCGCCCGGCCCCGTCCAGGGTCGCCGTCACCCGCACCGTCTTCGCCCCGCCGTTCTCGGCCAGGCTGCCCTGCACGTTGTTCGTGGCCGTGTCCGCATCCACCGTCAGGGTCAGCGCCGTGGGCGCGGTGTCATCGTCGTTAAGGGTAATCTCCGTGTCGGTCACGTCCAGCGCGCCGGCGACGCCCGTCACGTCGATGGTCTCGTTGCCCTCCGCCAGCGCATCGTCCACCGGCGTCAGGTCGAACGTGCCGGTCGCGCTCACCGCCCCCGCGGCAATGACAATGTTAAACCCCGCCACCGCCGCATAGTCCGCCGGGGCGGTGGCCGTACCCCCGCCCACGCTCACCGCCACCGTCTGCGCCGCCTCGTAACGGGAGGCCCCGCCCACCGTGGCCGTCACCGTCACCTCCGTCTCCCCGGCCCCCTCGCCCACCGAGGCCGGGGAGACCGAGAGCGCAATCCCGCCCGGCGCGGCGTCATCGTCGTTAATGGTGATTTCCGCATCGGTCACGCTCAGCGTGCCCGCCGTGCCGTCCACGCTGATGGTCTCGTTGCCCTCGTTAAAGGCATCGTCCGTCACCGTCAGCGTGAACGTGGCGCTGGCGCTCTGCTCACCGGCCGCAATCGTCAGGCTGAGGTCGGCCACGTTGGCGTAGTCCGTGCCCTCCGTGGCCCCGTCATCCGCCTTGCCCACCGCCACCGCCACCGTCGTCGCCGCCACGTAACGGGTCGCCCCGTTCACCGCGGCGGTCACCGTCACCGTGCGCGCCCCGGCGTCCTCGGCCAGACTGGTCTGGTCGCCGACCGTGTCCGGGTCCACGTCCACCGTGACCGTGATGCCCGTGGGCGCCACGTCATCGTCGTTAAGGGTAATTTCAGTGTCGGTGACACTCAGCCCGGCCACCGTGCCCGCGATGCTTATCGTCTCGCTGCCCTCCGCCAGGGCGTCATCGGTCGGCGTCAGCGTGAAGTCCGCGTGCGCGCTGCCTTCCCCCGCCGCAATCACGATGCTCAGGTCGGCGACAACGGCGTAGTCCGTCCCCTCCCGGGCGCCGTCCGTGTTCTTGCCCACCGCCACCGTCACGGTCTTGGCCTCGGTAAAGCGCCCGGCCCCGTCCAGGGTCGCCGTCACCCGCACCGTCTTCGCCCCGCCGTTCTCGGCCAGGCTGCCCTGCACGTTGTTCGTGGCCGTGTCCGCATCCACCGTCAGGGTCAGCGCCGTGGGCGCGGTGTCATCGTCGTTAAGGGTAATCTCCGTGTCGGTCACGTCCAGCGCGCCGGCGACGCCCGTCACGTCGATGGTCTCGTTGCCCTCCGCCAGCGCATCGTCCACCGGCGTCAGGTCGAACGTGCCGGTCGCGCTCACCGCCCCCGCGGCAATGACAATGTTAAACCCCGCCACCGCCGCATAGTCCGCCGGGGCGGTGGCCGTACCCCCGCCCACGCTCACCGCCACCGTCTGCGCCGCCTCGTAACGGGAGGCCCCGCCCACCGTGGCCGTCACCGTCACCTCCGTCTCCCCGGCCCCCTCGCCCACCGAGGCCGGGGAGACCGAGAGCGCAATCCCGCCCGGCGCGGCGTCATCGTCGTTAATGGTGATTTCCGCATCGGTCACGCTCAGCGTGCCCGCCGTGCCGTCCACGCTGATGGTCTCGTTGCCCTCGTTAAAGGCATCGTCCGTCACCGTCAGCGTGAACGTGGCGCTGGCGCTCTGCTCACCGGCCGCAATCGTCAGGCTGAGGTCGGCCACGTTGGCGTAGTCCGTGCCCTCCGTGGCCCCGTCATCCGCCTTGCCCACCGCCACCGCCACCGTCGTCGCCGCCACGTAACGGGTCGCCCCGTTCACCGCGGCGGTCACCGTCACCGTGCGCGCCCCGGCGTCCTCGGCCAGACTGGTCTGGTCGCCGACCGTGTCCGGGTCCACGTCCACCGTGACCGTGATGCCCGTGGGCGCCACGTCATCGTCGTTAAGGGTAATTTCAGTGTCGGTGACACTCAGCCCGGCCACCGTGCCCGCGATGCTTATCGTCTCGCTGCCCTCCGCCAGGGCGTCATCGGTCGGCGTCAGCGTGAAGTCCGCGTGCGCGCTGCCTTCCCCCGCCGCAATCACGATGCTCAGGTCGGCGACAACGGCGTAGTCCGTCCCCTCCCGGGCGCCGTCCGTGTTCTTGCCCACCGCCACCGTCACGGTCTTGGCCTCGGTAAAGCGCCCGGCCCCGTCCAGGGTCGCCGTCACCCGCACCGTCTTCGCCCCGCCGTTCTCGGCCAGGCTGCCCTGCACGTTGTTCGTGGCCGTGTCCGCATCCACCGTCAGGGTCAGCGCCGTGGGCGCGGTGTCATCGTCGTTAAGGGTAATCTCCGTGTCGGTCACGTCCAGCGCGCCGGCGACGCCCGTCACGTCGATGGTCTCGTTGCCCTCCGCCAGCGCATCGTCCACCGGCGTCAGGTCGAACGTGCCGGTCGCGCTCACCGCCCCCGCGGCAATGACAATGTTAAACCCCGCCACCGCCGCATAGTCCGCCGGGGCGGTGGCCGTACCCCCGCCCACGCTCACCGCCACCGTCTGCGCCGCCTCGTAACGGGAGGCCCCGCCCACCGTGGCCGTCACCGTCACCTCCGTCTCCCCGGCCCCCTCGCCCACCGAGGCCGGGGAGACCGAGAGCGCAATCCCGCCCGGCGCGGCGTCATCGTCGTTAATGGTGATTTCCGCATCGGTCACGCTCAGCGTGCCCGCCGTGCCGTCCACGCTGATGGTCTCGTTGCCCTCGTTAAAGGCATCGTCCGTCACCGTCAGCGTGAACGTGGCGCTGGCGCTCTGCTCACCGGCCGCAATCGTCAGGCTGAGGTCGGCCACGTTGGCGTAGTCCGTGCCCTCCGTGGCCCCGTCATCCGCCTTGCCCACCGCCACCGCCACCGTCGTCGCCGCCACGTAACGGGTCGCCCCGTTCACCGCGGCGGTCACCGTCACCGTGCGCGCCCCGGCGTCCTCGGCCAGACTGGTCTGGTCGCCGACCGTGTCCGGGTCCACGTCCACCGTGACCGTGATGCCCGTGGGCGCCACGTCATCGTCGTTAAGGGTAATTTCAGTGTCGGTGACACTCAGCCCGGCCACCGTGCCCGCGATGCTTATCGTCTCGCTGCCCTCCGCCAGGGCGTCATCGGTCGGCGTCAGCGTGAAGTCCGCGTGCGCGCTGCCTTCCCCCGCCGCAATCACGATGCTCAGGTCGGCGACAACGGCGTAGTCCGTCCCCTCCCGGGCGCCGTCCGTGTTCTTGCCCACCGCCACCGTCACGGTCTTGGCCTCGGTAAAGCGCCCGGCCCCGTCCAGGGTCGCCGTCACCCGCACCGTCTTCGCCCCGCCGTTCTCGGCCAGGCTGCCCTGCACGTTGTTCGTGGCCGTGTCCGCATCCACCGTCAGGGTCAGCGCCGTGGGCGCGGTGTCATCGTCGTTAAGGGTAATCTCCGTGTCGGTCACGTCCAGCGCGCCGGCGACGCCCGTCACGTCGATGGTCTCGTTGCCCTCCGCCAGCGCATCGTCCACCGGCGTCAGGTCGAACGTGCCGGTCGCGCTCACCGCCCCCGCGGCAATGACAATGTTAAACCCCGCCACCGCCGCATAGTCCGCCGGGGCGGTGGCCGTACCCCCGCCCACGCTCACCGCCACCGTCTGCGCCGCCTCGTAACGGGAGGCCCCGCCCACCGTGGCCGTCACCGTCACCTCCGTCTCCCCGGCCCCCTCGCCCACCGAGGCCGGGGAGACCGAGAGCGCAATCCCGCCCGGCGCGGCGTCATCGTCGGTGACCGTGACGGTCACGCTGGCCGCACTCTCGTCCTCGTAGTCCGTGCCCGCCGCCACCACCGTGTGCTCGATGTCCACCGTGCGCGCATTGCCGGTGTTGTCGATGATGTCCGGCACCGCGGTGACGGTCACCGTGCGCACCGTGTTCCAGTCGGCGGTGGTGAAGACCAGGCTGGCCGTGCCGACCGTGGCCACCGTCCCGTCCTTGCTGGCCAGGTTGACGGTCACGGTGCCGGTGGGCTCGCTGTCGAGCACCACCGTGTAGGTGGCCCGGTTTTCCGTAGCGTCGTCGGTGTCCGCGTCATCGACCTCGTCCAGGGTGCGCGTGAGCGGCGTCACGGTGATGCCGCGGGTGTCATCGTCCGTGATGGTCAACGTCTGGTTGCCCGGGTTCGCCACCCCGCCGCCACTGGCCGTGCCCGAGACCGTCACGCTCTTGTTCGGGGCGTCCACCTTGTTATCGACTGCGGTGATGGTCACCTCCCCCGTGCTCGCCGTCGACCCCGCGGCAATCGTCAGCGTCGTGTTGGCGCTCACCGTGTAATCGCCGGTGGTCGTGTCCGCCCCCGGCGCCGTGCCCACCGCCACCGTCACGTCCACGCTGGACTTGCCCGACAAGCGCGCCGTCACCGCGGTGCTGTTGCCGTTGCCGCTCTCGTTAATCGACGCTGCGCCGAGCGCCAGGCTCAGCGTCGGCAGGGCCTCATCGTCCGTAATGGTGATGACGGTGTCGGTGAACGTCACACCGGCCAGCGTGCCCGCGATGCTTATCGTCTCGTTCGGCTCGTCGATGTCATCGTCCGTGGGCGTCAGCGTGAAGTCCACCTGCCCGCTGGCCGCCCCCGCCGCAATCGTGATGGTCTGGTCGGCCACCGTGGCGTAGTCCGTCCCCTCCCGGGCGCTGTCCATCGCCTTGCCCACCGCCACGCTCACCGTCTGCGCGGCGGCAAAGCGGGTGGCGCCGGTAATCGCGGCCGTGACCCGCACCGTCTTCGCCCCGCCGTCCTCGGCCAGGCTGCCCTGCACGTTGTTCGTGGCCGTGTCCGCATCCACCGTCAGGGTCATCGTCATCGGCGCCGCGTCATCGTCGGTGACCGTGACGGTCACGCTGGCCGCACTCTCGTCCTCGTAGTCCGTGCCCGCCGCCACCACCGTGTGCTCGATGTCCACCGTGCGCGCATTGCCGGTGTTGTCGATGATGTCCGGCACCGCGGTGACGGTCACCGTGCGCACCGTGTTCCAGTCGGCGGTGGTGAAGACCAGGCTGGCCGTGCCGACCGTGGCCACCGTCCCGTCCTTGCTGGCCAGGTTGACGGTCACGGTGCCGGTGGGCTCGCTGTCGAGCACCACCGTGTAGGTGGCCCGGTTTTCCGTAGCGTCGTCGGTGTCCGCGTCATCGACCTCGTCCAGGGTGCGCGTGAGCGGCGTCACGGTGATGCCGCGGGTGTCATCGTCCGTGATGGTCAACGTCTGGTTGCCCGGGTTCGCCACCCCGCCGCCACTGGCCGTGCCCGAGACCGTCACGCTCTTGTTCGGGGCGTCCACCTTGTTATCGACTGCGGTGATGGTCACCTCCCCCGTGCTCGCCGTCGACCCCGCGGCAATCGTCAGCGTCGTGTTGGCGCTCACCGTGTAATCGCCGGTGGTCGTGTCCGCCCCCGGCGCCGTGCCCACCGCCACCGTCACGTCCACGCTGGACTTGCCCGACAAGCGCGCCGTCACCGCGGTGCTGTTGCCGTTGCCGCTCTCGTTAATCGACGCTGCGCCGAGCGCCAGGCTCAGCGTCGGCAGGGCCTCATCGTCCGTAATGGTGATGACGGTGTCGGTGAACGTCACACCGGCCAGCGTGCCCGCGATGCTTATCGTCTCGTTCGGCTCGTCGATGTCATCGTCCGTGGGCGTCAGCGTGAAGTCCACCTGCCCGCTGGCCGCCCCCGCCGCAATCGTGATGGTCTGGTCGGCCACCGTGGCGTAGTCCGTCCCCTCCCGGGCGCTGTCCATCGCCTTGCCCACCGCCACGCTCACCGTCTGCGCGGCGGCAAAGCGGGTGGCGCCGGTAATCGCGGCCGTGACCCGCACCGTCTTCGCCCCGCCGTCCTCGGCCAGGCTGCCCTGCACGTTGTTCGTGGCCGTGTCCGCATCCACCGTCAGGGTCATCGTCATCGGCGCCGCGTCATCGTCGGTGACCGTGACGGTCACGCTGGCCGCACTCTCGTCCTCGTAGTCCGTGCCCGCCGCCACCACCGTGTGCTCGATGTCCACCGTGCGCGCATTGCCGGTGTTGTCGATGATGTCCGGCACCGCGGTGACGGTCACCGTGCGCACCGTGTTCCAGTCGGCGGTGGTGAAGACCAGGCTGGCCGTGCCGACCGTGGCCACCGTCCCGTCCTTGCTGGCCAGGTTGACGGTCACGGTGCCGGTGGGCTCGCTGTCGAGCACCACCGTGTAGGTGGCCCGGTTTTCCGTAGCGTCGTCGGTGTCCGCGTCATCGACCTCGTCCAGGGTGCGCGTGAGCGGCGTCACGGTGATGCCGCGGGTGTCATCGTCCGTGATGGTCAACGTCTGGTTGCCCGGGTTCGCCACCCCGCCGCCACTGGCCGTGCCCGAGACCGTCACGCTCTTGTTCGGGGCGTCCACCTTGTTATCGACTGCGGTGATGGTCACCTCCCCCGTGCTCGCCGTCGACCCCGCGGCAATCGTCAGCGTCGTGTTGGCGCTCACCGTGTAATCGCCGGTGGTCGTGTCCGCCCCCGGCGCCGTGCCCACCGCCACCGTCACGTCCACGCTGGACTTGCCCGACAAGCGCGCCGTCACCGCGGTGCTGTTGCCGTTGCCGCTCTCGTTAATCGACGCTGCGCCGAGCGCCAGGCTCAGCGTCGGCAGGGCCTCATCGTCCGTAATGGTGATGACGGTGTCGGTGAACGTCACACCGGCCAGCGTGCCCGCGATGCTTATCGTCTCGTTCGGCTCGTCGATGTCATCGTCCGTGGGCGTCAGCGTGAAGTCCACCTGCCCGCTGGCCGCCCCCGCCGCAATCGTGATGGTCTGGTCGGCCACCGTGGCGTAGTCCGTCCCCTCCCGGGCGCTGTCCATCGCCTTGCCCACCGCCACGCTCACCGTCTGCGCGGCGGCAAAGCGGGTGGCGCCGGTAATCGCGGCCGTGACCCGCACCGTCTTCGCCCCGCCGTCCTCGGCCAGGCTGCCCTGCACGTTGTTCGTGGCCGTGTCCGCATCCACCGTCAGGGTCATCGTCATCGGCGCCGCGTCATCGTCGGTGACCGTGACGGTCACGCTGGCCGCACTCTCGTCCTCGTAGTCCGTGCCCGCCGCCACCACCGTGTGCTCGATGTCCACCGTGCGCGCATTGCCGGTGTTGTCGATGATGTCCGGCACCGCGGTGACGGTCACCGTGCGCACCGTGTTCCAGTCGGCGGTGGTGAAGACCAGGCTGGCCGTGCCGACCGTGGCCACCGTCCCGTCCTTGCTGGCCAGGTTGACGGTCACGGTGCCGGTGGGCTCGCTGTCGAGCACCACCGTGTAGGTGGCCCGGTTTTCCGTAGCGTCGTCGGTGTCCGCGTCATCGACCTCGTCCAGGGTGCGCGTGAGCGGCGTCACGGTGATGCCGCGGGTGTCATCGTCCGTGATGGTCAACGTCTGGTTGCCCGGGTTCGCCACCCCGCCGCCACTGGCCGTGCCCGAGACCGTCACGCTCTTGTTCGGGGCGTCCACCTTGTTATCGACTGCGGTGATGGTCACCTCCCCCGTGCTCGCCGTCGACCCCGCGGCAATCGTCAGCGTCGTGTTGGCGCTCACCGTGTAATCGCCGGTGGTCGTGTCCGCCCCCGGCGCCGTGCCCACCGCCACCGTCACGTCCACGCTGGACTTGCCCGACAAGCGCGCCGTCACCGCGGTGCTGTTGCCGTTGCCGCTCTCGTTAATCGACGCTGCGCCGAGCGCCAGGCTCAGCGTCGGCAGGGCCTCATCGTCCGTAATGGTGATGACGGTGTCGGTGAACGTCACACCGGCCAGCGTGCCCGCGATGCTTATCGTCTCGTTCGGCTCGTCGATGTCATCGTCCGTGGGCGTCAGCGTGAAGTCCACCTGCCCGCTGGCCGCCCCCGCCGCAATCGTGATGGTCTGGTCGGCCACCGTGGCGTAGTCCGTCCCCTCCCGGGCGCTGTCCATCGCCTTGCCCACCGCCACGCTCACCGTCTGCGCGGCGGCAAAGCGGGTGGCGCCGGTAATCGCGGCCGTGACCCGCACCGTCTTCGCCCCGCCGTCCTCGGCCAGGCTGCCCTGCACGTTGTTCGTGGCCGTGTCCGCATCCACCGTCAGGGTCATCGTCATCGGCGCCGCGTCATCGTCGGTGACCGTGACGGTCACGCTGGCCGCACTCTCGTCCTCGTAGTCCGTGCCCGCCGCCACCACCGTGTGCTCGATGTCCACCGTGCGCGCATTGCCGGTGTTGTCGATGATGTCCGGCACCGCGGTGACGGTCACCGTGCGCACCGTGTTCCAGTCGGCGGTGGTGAAGACCAGGCTGGCCGTGCCGACCGTGGCCACCGTCCCGTCCTTGCTGGCCAGGTTGACGGTCACGGTGCCGGTGGGCTCGCTGTCGAGCACCACCGTGTAGGTGGCCCGGTTTTCCGTAGCGTCGTCGGTGTCCGCGTCATCGACCTCGTCCAGGGTGCGCGTGAGCGGCGTCACGGTGATGCCGCGGGTGTCATCGTCCGTGATGGTCAACGTCTGGTTGCCCGGGTTCGCCACCCCGCCGCCACTGGCCGTGCCCGAGACCGTCACGCTCTTGTTCGGGGCGTCCACCTTGTTATCGACTGCGGTGATGGTCACCTCCCCCGTGCTCGCCGTCGACCCCGCGGCAATCGTCAGCGTCGTGTTGGCGCTCACCGTGTAATCGCCGGTGGTCGTGTCCGCCCCCGGCGCCGTGCCCACCGCCACCGTCACGTCCACGCTGGACTTGCCCGACAAGCGCGCCGTCACCGCGGTGCTGTTGCCGTTGCCGCTCTCGTTAATCGACGCTGCGCCGAGCGCCAGGCTCAGCGTCGGCAGGGCCTCATCGTCCGTAATGGTGATGACGGTGTCGGTGAACGTCACACCGGCCAGCGTGCCCGCGATGCTTATCGTCTCGTTCGGCTCGTCGATGTCATCGTCCGTGGGCGTCAGCGTGAAGTCCACCTGCCCGCTGGCCGCCCCCGCCGCAATCGTGATGGTCTGGTCGGCCACCGTGGCGTAGTCCGTCCCCTCCCGGGCGCTGTCCATCGCCTTGCCCACCGCCACGCTCACCGTCTGCGCGGCGGCAAAGCGGGTGGCGCCGGTAATCGCGGCCGTGACCCGCACCGTCTTCGCCCCGCCGTCCTCGGCCAGGCTGCCCTGCACGTTGTTCGTGGCCGTGTCCGCATCCACCGTCAGGGTCATCGTCATCGGCGCCGCGTCATCGTCGGTGACCGTGACGGTCACGCTGGCCGCACTCTCGTCCTCGTAGTCCGTGCCCGCCGCCACCACCGTGTGCTCGATGTCCACCGTGCGCGCATTGCCGGTGTTGTCGATGATGTCCGGCACCGCGGTGACGGTCACCGTGCGCACCGTGTTCCAGTCGGCGGTGGTGAAGACCAGGCTGGCCGTGCCGACCGTGGCCACCGTCCCGTCCTTGCTGGCCAGGTTGACGGTCACGGTGCCGGTGGGCTCGCTGTCGAGCACCACCGTGTAGGTGGCCCGGTTTTCCGTAGCGTCGTCGGTGTCCGCGTCATCGACCTCGTCCAGGGTGCGCGTGAGCGGCGTCACGGTGATGCCGCGGGTGTCATCGTCCGTGATGGTCAACGTCTGGTTGCCCGGGTTCGCCACCCCGCCGCCACTGGCCGTGCCCGAGACCGTCACGCTCTTGTTCGGGGCGTCCACCTTGTTATCGACTGCGGTGATGGTCACCTCCCCCGTGCTCGCCGTCGACCCCGCGGCAATCGTCAGCGTCGTGTTGGCGCTCACCGTGTAATCGCCGGTGGTCGTGTCCGCCCCCGGCGCCGTGCCCACCGCCACCGTCACGTCCACGCTGGACTTGCCCGACAAGCGCGCCGTCACCGCGGTGCTGTTGCCGTTGCCGCTCTCGTTAATCGACGCTGCGCCGAGCGCCAGGCTCAGCGTCGGCAGGGCCTCATCGTCCGTAATGGTGATGACGGTGTCGGTGAACGTCACACCGGCCAGCGTGCCCGCGATGCTTATCGTCTCGTTCGGCTCGTCGATGTCATCGTCCGTGGGCGTCAGCGTGAAGTCCACCTGCCCGCTGGCCGCCCCCGCCGCAATCGTGATGGTCTGGTCGGCCACCGTGGCGTAGTCCGTCCCCTCCCGGGCGCTGTCCATCGCCTTGCCCACCGCCACGCTCACCGTCTGCGCGGCGGCAAAGCGGGTGGCGCCGGTAATCGCGGCCGTGACCCGCACCGTCTTCGCCCCGCCGTCCTCGGCCAGGCTGCCCTGCACGTTGTTCGTGGCCGTGTCCGCATCCACCGTCAGGGTCATCGTCATCGGCGCCGCGTCATCGTCGGTGATGGTCCCCTCACCCGTGTCATCGCTGATCGTCGGGACGCTGCCCGGGTCACTCGCACCCTTGGCCGGGTTGGTCAGCTTGACCTCGAACGTCTCGTCCTCCTCGTCCAGCACGTCCTCCGTCGACATCACCGTCACCATCTTCGTCGTGTCCCCCGCCGCAAAGGTCAACGTCGTTGCCGGCACCGCTGTGAAGTCCATCGCTGACGCCTCGCCGTCCACCAACGCCGTCGCCCAATCCACCGTCACCACGTTTGCCGTCGCACCGTCCCGCGTCACCACGAAACTCAATGCCTCCCCTTCCGCGGCACTTGCATCCCCTACCTTGAAACTCGGCGTCGTATCATTGTCGTTGATCGTGATCGTGGCCTTCGTGATCGTCACATCCGTCAGGGTCCCAGTCACGTCCAGTGTCTCATTCGGCTCGTCCAGTTCGTCGTCCGTCGGTTTGAAGCTGAATGTTCCGGTGGCACTCTCGGCGCCGACAGCGAGGGCGATGTTGAAGCCGGGCACCGCTGCATAGTCGGTGCCAGAAATCGCCGTGCCATCGTCCACGCTCACCACCACTGTCTTCGTATCGGCAAAGGTGGTGCCGCCCGTGACCGTGGCAGTGACGGTCACCGTTGCGGTGTCCGCATTCTCCGCGAACGAGTTCTCGTCCACTGTCAAGGTTATGCCAGTCGGTGCATCGTCATCATCGTTGATAGTACCGGTCGCCTCGTCGGTGGTGATGGCGCCGCCTACCGGACTCGTCAACTCCACCAGGAAGGTCTCATTGCCCTCGTCCAGTACGTCCTCCGTGGTGCTGACCGTGAACGTCACCCTGCCCACACCGGCGCCAAAGTCCAGTTGAGTCGGCGTTGTTACCGGCGTGTAATCTGAGGTCGCAGCCGCATTGGCGCCGGTCGCCGGCTTGGTGTTCCAGGATACCGACACGGCATTGTCCATGGCCCCGGAACGGGTCACCGTGAAGGTGATGGCATCGCCTTCCGAGGCGCTGGCATCGGTAATGGAAAACGACGGCTCGGTATCATCGTTCCGTATCGTGCCCGTGGCGCTGCCGGCGTTGGGCGCAATGCTCACCCCCGTGCCCGGGTCTCCCTCCGCCAGCGCCGGCTCGCTCAGTACTGCCAGGAAGGTCTCGTCTTCCTCATATAAATCGTCCTCGGTCGTCTGTACCGAGACGGTCTGGCTGGTATCCCCACTGGCGAAACTGAGTGTCTGTGCTGTTGTAATCGCGGTGTAATCGTCGGCGCCGGCAGGATTCACATCGTCACCTGAATGGGCGGCGGTGGCAATCTTGACCGTCGCCACGTTCGCCGTGGCCCCGCCGCGGGTCACAACAAAGTCAATCGCATCGCCCTCGGACGCGGCGTCACCGGCAATGGAAAAAATGGGCGGGTCGTCATTGTCGGTGAGGCTTACCGTGGCAGGCGTAACAGTGATGGAACCGGGAACCGTGCCTGTCACGTCTATCGTTTCATTCTCCTCGTCCAGGTTGTCGTTCACGGGCGTGAGGGTAAACGTGTTGGTGTGGCTGGCCGCGCCCGCGGGGATGACAATGTTAAAATTGGACACCGCCGCGTAGTCGGCTGGTGAGGTTGCTTCATCGTCACTCACGCTCACCGCCACCGTCTTGGCGTCCACGTAACGGGTGGTCCCGTTGACCGCGGCGATGACGGTGACTGTGGTGGCCCCGGCACCCTCGCCTACCGTGTCCGGCGTGCCGGCGGTCGCGCCGTTGGTATCTACCGTCAGCGTGATGCCAGTGGGCGTGGCGTCATCGTCGGTCAGGGTAATCTCCGCATCGGCCACCATCAGCCCCGTCGCGGTGCCGTCAAGACTGATGATCTCGTTCTCCTCATCCAGCACGTCGTTGGTGGGCGTGAGCGTGAAGTCCACGTGCGCGCTCGATGTCCCGGCTTTGATCGTAATGGTCAGGGCGCCAACCGTGGCATAGTCCGAGCCTTCACCGGCCGAGTCGCCCGACTTGCCCACCTCCACCGAAACGGTCTTATCAGTGGTAAACTGTGAACTGCCATCCAGCGTTGCCGTCACCCGCACCGTCTTGGCGCCACTATCCTCGGCAATGCTGCTTTGCACGTTGTCCGTGCCCGTGTCAGCATCCACTGTCAACGTCAGCGCTGTGGGCGCCGCGTCATTATCGGTGATGGTAATCTCATCCGGGGTTATCGTGATTCCGGTCAGAGTTCCCATTACGTTGAGTGTCTCATTGCCCTCGTGCAGCACGTCACTAGCCGGCGTCAGCGTGAACGTTTCAGCCTCACTGGCCGCGCCCGCGGGAATGGTAATATTGAAATTGGACACCGTCATATAGTCCGCGCCTGAGATGGCCGAACCGCCGCCGACACTCACCGTCACGGTCTTGGCTTCCGCATAACGGGTTATCCCGTTTACCGCGGCGGTGACGGTGATGGTCTCTGCGCCGCCCTCCTCCGCCACCGAGTCAGGGCTAGCCGTGAGGGTGATGCCGCTGGGTGCAGCATCGTCGTCCGTGACCGTGACGGCCACGCTGGCCGCGCGCTCCCCACTGTAGTCCGTGCCGGCGGCGCTGACCGTGTGCTCGATGTCCACCGTGCGCCGGTTGCCGGTGTTGTCGATGATGTCCGGCACCGCGGTGATGGTCACCGTGCGCACCGTGTTCCAGTTGCCGGTGGTGAACTCCAGGCGGGCCGTGCCGACCGTGGCCACCGTCCCGTCCTTGCTGGCCAGGTTGACGGTCACGGTGCCGGTGGGCTGGCTGTCAAGCACCACCGTGTAGGTGGCCTGGTTTTCCGTTATGGCGTCGGTGGCCGTGTTGTCCACCTCGTCCAAGGTGCGCGTGAGCGGCATCACGGTGATGCCGCGGGTGTCATCGTCCGTGATCGTTCCAGTGGCAGTGGCGGCGCCTTCGGCAGTCGATACTGTTGCGTTCGTCGGTGTGCCCAGCGTCACTATCACCGTCTCGTTATCCTCGTCCACCTCGTCGCCTTTCACGGGGATTGTGATCGTTGCAGACGGGGAACCTGCGGCGATGGTGACGGAGCGCGGGTTAGGCTCGATGTAATCCTCGCCGGCTGTGGCTGTCCCTCCCAGGGTGTAGGGCACTGTCACGGTCTGGCCGCTTACGGCGGAGAGTTGTACCGTGAAGGTCATGTTGTTGGGAGGATCAGGTGACATCACGTTGCCTTCGTTCACTGCCGTGGCGTCGGAGACTGAAACCGTTGGTGTCGGATCGTTATCTGTGATGGTGCCTGTGCCGTCCAGAGTGGTCCCCGCTACACCCGTAAACACGGCATTGACAAGCGAGGACAGGCGTAAGACCACCGTTTCGTCGGGCTCATCCAGCACATCGCCGTTCACCGTTACCGCTACAGGCTTGCTGGTATCGCCGGGGGCAAAGGTAAGCGTACCTGCAGTCAACGCTGCGTAGTCCGTGGCTGAGGTTGCGGTGCCGCTGCCGGCGTCCGCGTAGGCTACTGTCACCTGGTTCCCGCTGGCCGGTGTCAGACGTACTGTGAAGGTGAGTGTTGCCGTGGCGCTGTCACCCTCGGTCACGGATGGGCGGTTGATGGACATCGATGGCGCTCCATCGTCGTCGTTTACCGTTACTTCCACGTTGCTTGCGGTTTCGCTCTCGTAGTCCGTACCCTCGGCGCTGACGGTGTGGGTAATAGTGACAAGGCGCCTGTTCATCGGGTCGTCGGCCGTGTTGGGTACGGCGGTGACGGTAACTGGTTGCGGCGTCTTCCAGTTGGAGGAATTAAAAGTGAGACTCGCCGGGGCGACAATAGCTATATCCGTATCGCCACTTGCGACATTTATCGTCACCGTACCGCCCGTGGGTTCACTCTCGAGCACGACGTTATACGTGTCCTCATGCTCGTCAGCGTCCATGGTGTCCGTGTCGTCTGCCTCATCCAACGTCAATGTTGTCTTTGACACATTAATGCCGCGTTCGTCGTCGTCTGTGATCGTGAGAGTTACATCATCCGGCGCTGCAAGGCCGTTGCCACCTGAGGCAGTGGCTGAAACGGTGACTGTCTTGTTGTCCGCGTCCACGTGGTTATCGACCGCGGTGATGGTGACGACGCCGGTGCTGTCTGTAGAGAGAGCCGGGATTGTCAGTGTTTTGTTATTGCTCAAGGTGATGTCGCTTGCGACCGCGGGCGAGACCGGCGTGGCGGAGACAGTGAGGGTCACAGCCTCGCTGGATGTGCCGTTCAGCGTGGCCGTGACCGTGCTGGCGTTGGTGGCGCCGCTCTCGTTTATCGATGCGGGCGCGAGCGCCAATGTGACTGTGGGGGTATCGTCATCATCTTCGAGCGTGATAGTTGTGCCTGCAACCGTTACGCCGGAGAGTACACCGTTGACGCTGATTGTCTCATCCGGTTCGTCCACGCTGTCAGGATCAGGGGTAAATATGAACGTCTTGGAAGCGCTTCCCTCACTGGCATCCAGCGTGATCTCGAAGTCCGCCACCGTGTCGTAGTCGCCGCCGCTTCCTTCGGTGGCGCTGTCACTCGCGGCGCCTACGGTGACGTTGATGGTCTGCTCGGTGGCGAAACGGGTGTCGCCGTCCAGGGTGGCGGTGACAGTCACGGTGTGTGAGACGGTGGGTGAGCCGGTGCCCTCGTTTATGTTGGTCTGATCACCGATAGTAGTGGCGTCGGTATCTACCTTGAGCGTGAGCGCCATGGGCGCGGCGTCGTCGTCGGTGACGGTTACATCGACAGATTCTGCCTTCTCTCCTTCATAGTCCGTGTCAGCGGCGCTGACTGTGTGGATGATGGTGGTCTCGCGCTTATCGCCGGTGTTGTCGATGGGGTCGTCCTGGGCGGTCACGGTAACAGTCTGTGCCGTTTTCCAGTTGGTCGCATCGAACGTCAGGCTGGCCTTATCCACCGTGGCAACAGTTCCATCACCGCTTGCAACGTTTACCGTCACCTCGCCTCCCGTAGGTTCGCTGGTAAGTACCACATCGTAGGTGCCCTGGTTTTCCTGGCTGGTGGCGGTATTCGAGTCGTCCTTCTCATCCAGGGTCAGGCTGGCAGGCGCCACGGTAATGCCGCGGGTGTCGTCATCCACAATCGTGATGGCGGCATGGGTAACGGTTAAATCATCGAGAGCGCCTTCGACACTGATTTTTTCATTATCATCATCGATATCGTCGTCAGTGGGCGTCAGTTTGAAAGTGTGAGTACCACTGGCCTGACCTGCGGGGATGGTGATGTCAAAACCGGCTACATTGCCGTAGTCTGTGCCCTCGACGGCTTCATTGTCGTTGTCACTATTGCCCACGGTAACAGCCACAGTTTGCGCGGTGGCAAAACGAGTGCCGCTGGTGATGGTGGCGGTAACCTTGACGTCGGTCTCGCCTGCGGCCTCGGCGATGTTGGTATCGTCAGCGTTGGTAGCGGTGTTGGTATCTACCGTGATCTCAAGCGCTGAGGGTTTTTCGTCATTGTCGTTGATAGTGCCGGTAGCCTCGTCATCCTCAATAGCGGGGGGAGGCAGACCTCCGATGTCTTTGGGTTGGTCCAGCTTTACCAGAAAGGTTTCGGGAGGACCGGGCTCGTGAATAATGTCATCTGTTATCGCAACTTGAAAAGTGTTACTCATAACGCCTGAGCCAAGGGTCACTGTGTGTGTGCGCGCGGCATAATCAGCGGATTGTGCAGGGTTCGACCCGCCCATTGCAGTCTTTGCGCGTACTGAAATCCTGTTCTCCTTGGCGCCGCTACGGGAGATTGTGAATTTTGCCGGGTCGTCCTCAGTGACCGAGACGTCTTCGATGGAAAACGTGGGTTGCGTATCGTTATCTTCAATCGTAAGTTTGATCGGCGTGCTGGTGGCGGGATCTAAGCCGTCGTTAAACATCCCGCCTGCCAGGCTGATACTGATTTTTTCGGTCGTTTTGGCTCCCCCTTCATACAGGTTGTCATCTAGTACCGTGAGCGTTACGGTGCAGATGTGATTCGAATTTTTAGGATCGTTACCGGTATTGCCGCAGCGCGTGTCTGAGCCTGGAACTGAGGTGGTGGCTCTGTAGTCGGAACCGTGTGTTGCTTCGCCCTTATAAGTTAGAGTGAATTTGGGATCGCTTTCATTAATATCAACATCAAAGCCGGGAGGTCCGCTAGCAGTTGGTTTGGGTATGCGCGCCAACACAATGTCAAATGTTGTCTTCCGCTTGCCCGAATTCTCCGACAAGGCGACCTCTCTGTCCTCGTTCTTCAGCACTACTACGGTCTTGTCGTTATCCTCCATGACGACATGGAACTCGCTACGGTCTCCCTTGCTGTAGCCGGTCGAAGTCACTGCATTATCAATTTTGACGACCAGCAATTCACGGAAGCGCTCGTCTACGGCGTCGTCTGTGATGCTCAGCGTAACGCTGCCGGTTTTGTCGCCGGCTGCGATTTGTATAGAGGGGGGAATACTGTAGTCGCCCGATGTTACTTCACCTGATGGGTAGCCTGTGACCTCGAGTGGAATGTTAATACTTGTGCTTGGCGCGCCACCTGCTATTTCTGCGTAGATAGTTGTGCTTTGACCTTCGGTAAGGGTATTGCGGGTGACCGGATAGCCAGATAGTTGACCACTCCTCGCTTGCCCACGCAAGTAAACGGCACCCTCTCCCGAATCGTTATCCTCAATGAGGACGGAAAGGTTGCTTCCTTCTTGAAAGCTAACTTCGTTGTATGTTTCTTGAACAGTCAGGGGATTAGCCTTTCCGATTTCAGTAAACAATATCGTGAAGTATTCATCCGGTTCGACCTCATCATCATCTTTGATATCGAGCATAAGGGTGGTAGACTTCTGACCGCTGGATATCGTTTTTGTACCCGTTTCCATCGTGTAGTCTTTGCCCTTTTCGGCAGTTGTATGAAGCGTGTTGCCGACGGTGTAGGTGATACTCAGGTCGTATGGAAGAGGCTCGTTAAGTTCGATTGTCAGCTTATTTTCCTCTCCTTCTTTTGCTCTGAACTCAGGAATGGAGTAACTCGATGATGAAACAGGTTTGAGGGTAAGATATCTCTGCTGGGCTTCTCTGATTCTTTGATCGCGAGAAAGCACAGTACGAGTAATATCTTTTTCTCCATCGTTGTAGGTGACAACCGCTCTTATATGGAAATATTCTAGTGGTTCATAAACGTCGTCAGACAGCGTCTGCACCGAAATTGTCTGGGACTGGGAGTTTCCTGCTGGAAAGGTAAGGGTGCGGGATACTCTCGTATAGTCACTTCCCGCTACTGCATCAGTGAAAAAGGCATTTCCACCTGTATCTCCATCCTGAGTTTCGAAGTTCACTCTCAGTTCTTGTGAACTGTCTCCGATCCTGCTTACGGTGAAAGTCACCGTCTCTCCTTCTGTCACCGAACCTGCTGGTTTGGTAATAGAAACCGAAGGCGCCTGCTGCGCTACCACTCCTCCCGGCAACGCGGCCAGAAATCCCGCCAGCAACAAGCACCCGATACCACCGGCGCAAGCCAGAAGTGCGCGGAGGAGGGTTTCAGGTGCTATGAGTGTGTCCACTCGCATGATGCGGACGCTCAGGTGGGGAATACTGAAAGACCGGTTCAGGCGCGGCTAATTTATCCGGCGCCAGTCCGATCGGGAAGGCAGCCGGTTATAGCTTGTACGTAAGCGCTCGGATTTAGTTGGGGGGGGGGGGGGGGTAAAACAGATCATGCAGGGCGCGGTAACACCCTGTTTAACTAGGAAAAACTGTGCCCTCCTGGAGATCAGGTGACTTAAAATCATATACGACATCTTCATTGTAATCTTGCATCTTATGTACTCATCCCATTGTAGCAGAATGGTAATCTGAAATTCAAAAATTTGTCACTTTTTTGTGTGTTTGTATTGCGAGATCGATGCAAGGTTCATCGTTCCTGAAGTACAGCACAAGAAATAAAAAAACCCCGGGGCAGGCCGGGGTTTTTTGTTGCGCTGGCGCTGCGCTTACGAGTGAGCCTGGAACGGATGATCGGCGTCACCGCGCTTGCTCAGTACCTCGGATGCCTTGGGTTCGCGCGCGACTGCGCGTTTGATGGACATCTTGGTGGCCTCGTAGTTGTAGTCCTGGATTTTGGCGTCGTCCTCGGCCAGCCAGTGGATGAACACGCCGACGCAGATAAACACATCGTCGGCTTCATCGGCTGGAATGGTGCCGTCTTCCACGCAATCCATGACCGCCATGGACACCGCACGCTGGGCCGGGCCGAACATCTGCACCGCCTGGGCGGCGCCCTTGATGGTCACCTTGTTGAACATTACCGTGCTCGGTTTGCACGCCAGGTTCGGCGAGACTACCGCCAGCAGGGACGTAAAACCGTCTTTGTTATTGGTCAGGGCATTACAGGCCGCGGTTTCCGCAGCGCTGCCGCGGGGGCCCATGATCAGGTCGATATGGGCGACCTCATTACCATCCCCCACCAATGCTTCACCAACGAGTACTCTATCGATTACAGCCATTTCATTACCTCCTTCTTCATCGGATTTAAAAATGCTACAAAGTTTGTCAAGAATTTTAAACATGATACCTCCGTAAAGGTCTGTCAATCCTCTCTGGCGCCATCAGCCACGGCCTGAACTGGGCCGTTGCCAAGCCGGTAGAACAGCAGGCTGGCCACCGTCAGGTCGGCGCAGGCGCCCGGATTCAGATCTGATTCTTTGAGTTCCCTGTCAAAGATCAATAATACTTCTTTTGCATCTTCCGGATCATCATAACTCACAAACTGCCTGAACAGGGGAAGCGCTTTCTTCCGCACTTCCTGCGCGCTACTGCTTCCGTGTTTTCTGCAAATATGAGAATCCGGGAAGCTCCCCAGCAACATAAGATAGCAGGAAACAACCGCCCATTCAACACTGTGCCACTTGCGGTGGTGTTTTTGCAAGCATTTTACACCCAAATCCGCCACTTCCCGGTAGCCGTTGGCGTATTGCCGGGCGATCAGGTCGCGGTCTTTGGCGGCGTCCATGGCTGCGCGGACGCCGATATCCGGCAGTGAATTGACGTCGTAGCGTTCGGCTTTGCCCAGCCCGCCCGGGTTGGCGAGGCGTATGGCGCTGAAGATGTGCTGTGACTCCTCGTTGCCCAGGTTTTGTAACGTGGCGGTGACCCGACGCTGGAAATCTGCGATGGAACCGTACTGTTCAAACACCCGGATGATGGGGGCCAGCAGCAGGATCATGCCCAGGTTGGTGTTGCACTGCACCGCGGCCTGTGTAGCCTGCACTGCGGCCAGGATACGCCCGCCCAGGCCGCGCCGGTGGTCGCACAGGATGGGGGTGGCGACGTCTGCGCTACGGATGAAATCCGCGCAGTCCATGCCGTGCCCGTCACCGTGCCGGCCTACGTTGCCGGGTTTTAATGCGTTGATGTCGGTGAGGAAGCAGTCGTGGACCAGGGCAACGAGGTCTTTAACTGAAAATGCTGGTAAATGACTCATTCAATGCCGGCAGGTTAACCTCGCCGGCCTGGAACGAGTGCCCGGTTTTGAGGGAACTGACGGTCACCCGGGCCGGGCTGAACAGCATGGGGTCCAGTTTGTAGAAATCGAAATTGACGCTCTTGAACACCTCGGCAAACGGCCGGCCGTAATCGTCCGAGGTATTGCTGGGCAGGCGGCGGGCCAGGTCTTCGGCGTCCTCATCACCGCAACTGACGAACAGGTGCACGTGGCCGCCGAACAATATGGCGTCGTTGGTGCGGCTCATGGCGGTAAGGAAGTCCGGCGAGGGCGGGCATAAGGGCACGGTGCCCATGCCGTCCACAATCTCTTTCAGGGGGAAGCGCAAGGTGTGCGCCTTGTGCAGCGCGGACTCGAACACGCGGGCCACCACCTGCACCGCGCCGGCCAGGCTGGAGGTGGGCGTGAGAATCAGGGTGAGGTTCTCCGGCGCGACCCGGCAGCGTTCGGCTATTTTATCGGCGATCTCGACCGGCGGGATCCGGTCCACTTCCAGCACGATGCAGGTGGTGTCCGCCTGGTCGCGGTAACCGATCTCATCCAGTAACGGTTCCCTGCTGCCCAGCGCCCGGGCAGGGCCGGAGCCCAGCGCATTGAACGTGCCCTTGCCCTGGCCGTGGGAAAGACTCCAGCCGGCATACTGGCTGGCGAGGCAGGCGATAACCGGGTGGCTGGTATGCACGTCCACGTGCCAGGGCCAGTTCTCATAGTCCCTGGAGGCGCGCAACCTGGCGGTGGCCAGACCACCCAGGCAAATCTCGGCGATCTGCCGTCCGGCCTCGATGCTGCCGTAGCTGTTGATGCCGGCGTCGATCAGCAAACTGCCGTTTTCCGTGCGGGTGGTATCCAGGCCCAGACCGTGGGCAAAGTTGACCAACTGGTTGACCTTGGGCGCGCTCAGGTTGTTGATGCTCAGGTTCTTATTCCCGGTGTCAGGACTGTTCATGTTTCCCACTGCCGCAATATTCATGTCGTTACATCCCGGGCTCGAACATAGAGTGATTATTCTGGTCGGGGCGGCTACTCATCCGGGGCGCTACCTGACTTGACGGTGACGGCCAGCGCGGCGTCGGTGGCAGCCGGTATCGCAAGGTGGGTCTCGACGCGGGCCAGTCGTTCACGCACCTCCGCCTGCCCGGCAGCCAGGGTATCGATGCGCCGGGACAAATCACCGTGCAAGCTGATTTGCAGGCCACCCAGCCCGACCAGCAGACCAGCTCCGACGCCGAGGATGGCAAAGGTTTCCTGTGTGAGTTTCATGCAGGCAGTATAGCACACCCGCGCGCTCTGCAAACCCGAAATTGTGCCCCCAGGCAGAGGTCCCCTGGCCTGTCAACGAGGTCAGCCGGCCCCTGTTGCCGACCGGCTGATCCGCGCCCGGTTGTTTTCCGCCCCGGCAAGCAGGAGACTTACCATGTCATCGCGCCCCGCAAAAGCGTCAATGGCCCGTCGCGCCGATTTTTCATCCGGAAAAACGGCAAAACCGGTGGGCCCCCAGGATGTCTGGCCTGTGCCCGTTGCATTGTGTTCCAGCAGAAAATCCAGTGTCTGCCTGACGTTTTCACTTGCGTAGGCGCCCCCCTGGGCAGCGCTGAAATACTCACCGATGCTGGACTGGATACTGCTGACGGACGCGCCGAACCGGTCGCAATCCTTTTCCATGATGCCCGGCAACATCTGCATCAATACCTGCCGGCAGATTTCCGCACAAGCTCCCGGGGACATGTCCGGCAGGGATTTGAACGCTTCCACCTCATCCGTTCCACTGATCCCTTCATCCCGCGTATCCATGACCAGCACAAACCGCCATTCTTCCGGGAAGTCATGACGGAAAATTGTAGTCGGCAACCTGCGTCCTTCCGACCGGCCGCTGTCAAGGATGAAACCACCTTGCGTGAACACGCCCAGTCCCACCCCGGAACGCATGCCCCTGCCGGTTGCCAGGGCAATGTCTTCAACGCTGGCATGGACGCCGTGCAAGGTAGTGATGGCAGTGCCCAGGGCCAGGGCCATCTGCGTGCCGGAACCGAGACCCTGGTGCCGGGGAATACGCTGCTCAACCTTCACCCTGACCCCGGCATCAATACGGAACCGCTCCAGTACGTTTCGCGTGATGCCGGCAATATGACCGTCGTCCTCCCCATCGATCTCCACCCGCTCACTGCGCTCTGCGCATACCACCGTGGAAAAACCGGTAATACCCACACCAATACTACCAAACCGCCCCCGGTCAGCTCCATCCAGCCCCAGGAAACCCAGGTGCAAGCGCGCCGGGGCGGTTACCCTTACCGATTCAGTAGTGGCGGTATTGTCTTGTCGTGTCTTCAAAGGCACAGATATTTTTTATCCGCAGATGACGCAGGTTAACGCAGATTATTTTACCCGAAAACATCTGCGTTAACCTGCGTCATCTGCGGATGTTATCTGCGGGGAGGGAGAAATTACAGGACACCCATGTAAATTACAGGACACCCATAAAATTTGCATGGGTGTCCTGTAATTTACATGGGTGTCCTGTAATTTACGTGGGTGTCCTGTAAAAACTCCTGAGCTTATTTTGGCCGGAGAGGCGGATTTGACGATTTCGCGGGAAAATGATATAAACAGGAACCGATGTGGATTATGGCGCCGGCATATATCCCTGTCTGTTCCTACTTCCTCTGGCCTGGCCGGAGGATTCTTCACTGATTCTTACAGCGCATTTGCGGAACTGAAATATGCCGGAAACCATGTTATTGATACCTGGGCGGTCCAGTAAACAGGGGACCTCCCTCAACAAGGGAAAACTCGGTGACGAGTACCGGGACGTTACTTCTACCGTTGAAATCAATGCGGACGAGATGGTTCGCCTCGGTTTCAACAGCGGCGACCGGCTGCGCCTGAAAAATCATATCGGGGAAGCCGTTGTAACCTGCGTCTCAAAAAAAGCCACCGACCTGCCTGAGGGGATGATCTTCATTGCCTATGGGCCCACCTCCAGCCGGCTGATGGAAAGTGATACTGCCGGCAGCGGCATGCCCCTGTCCAAACATATTTCTGTTGAGGTGGAAAAAATTGGTTAAAATGGTTGTTTGATATTTCATAAGCGGATGCAATATCAAGGCCGGCCTGACCCCATGGGGATTAATCATGAGTGAAAACGTAAAAGTTGTAGAGAATGCCACCTGCACATTCTGCGGCTGTGTCTGTGACGACATGATCCTGACCGTGGACATGGATGAAAAGCGGATCACCAAATCGAAGAATGCCTGTATACTCGGCAAAGCCTGGTTTGCGGAACACTATATCGAAGAGGACGCGCCGGTGGCCATGATAGATAACCGGCCTGTCTCCATGGAGGAAGCGGTGGAGGAAGCCGCGAGAACACTGGTAAATGCCAGGTTCCCGATAACTTACGGCCTCAGCGACACGACCTGTGAGGCGCAGCGCCAGGCCGTCGCCATTACCGACACCATCAGGGGCAATATCGACACCACCACGTCGGTCTGTCACGGCCCGTCCGGCATAGCTCTCCAGGGAGTCGGGGAAAGCACCATGACCCTGGGTGAAGTCAAAAACCGCGCCGACCTGGTCATCTACTGGGGCGGTAATCCTGCCGAGTCCCACCCGCGCCACTTCGGCCGCTATGCGGTCACCGCCAAGGGGATGTTTACCCCCAGGGGCAAAAAAGATCGGCACGTGGTCCTGGTGGACGTGCGCAGAACCCCCAGCGCGCCGGCAGCCAGCCAGTTTATCCAGGTAAAACCGGGCAAGGACTTTGAAGTGTTATGGGCCCTGCGGGCGCTGGTCAAAAACCGCAGGATTGACCCGGATATCGAAGAAGAGACCGGGGTCAGCCTGGAAACCATGGAGGAACTGGTGGAGCGGATGAAAAACTGCCGCTACGGCGTGTTGTTTTTCGGCATGGGCCTGACCATGACCCGCGGCCGGCATTTCAATTCGGGCGCCCTGCTCGCCCTGGCCACGGACCTGAATGAATACACCCATTTCGTCGCCAAACCGGTACGGGGCCACGGTAACGTCACGGGCGCCGACAATGTCATGTCCTGGCAGACCGGCTATCCTTTCGGCGTCAATTTCAGCCGCGGCTTCCCCCGTTTCAACCCGGGCGAGTTCACAACCGTGGACCTGCTGGCGAAGCGGGACGTCGATGCCGCCCTGATCGTCGCCACCGACCCCGCATCCAATTTCCCCCAGGCGGCTATCGACCACCTGGCAAACATCCCGGTCGTCTGCCTGGACACCAAGGCAACCCTCACCAGCAAGCTGGCGCACGTGGCATTCCGGACTTCCACCTACGGCATCAACACCGCAGGCACCGTATACCGGATGGACGACGTGCCGATCACCTTGCGCAAGGCCTTCGATTCACCCTTCCCCAACGACGAGGAAATACTGACTGCGATCAGAAAACGCGTGCGCGAACTGGTCCTGGCCAGAGGCCAGGCCCGAGGAGCGACCGGCGTAAGCCGAGCAGCCGCGCCCCTGCAGTAAGATACGCGGGCTGATTACGGAATTCAGATAATAATATGACGGAGTGCATTCAACTTGCAGGGGGCAAGGTTTATGACCCGGCCAATGGTATCGACGGGGAAGTAAGAGACCTCTACGTGGAGCAGGGACGCATGGTGGAAACACCCTCCCCCAATCCCCGAAAAATTGACGTTAGCGGTATGGTGGTCATGCCCGGCGGCGTGGATATCCACTGCCACATTGCCGGCCCCAAGGTAAACCTGGCCAGGAAACTGCAACCTGAAGACCATCGCCGCGACCCGCATCCGGGCACGGAACACACCCGCTCAGGCGCGGGCGGCACCGTTCCTTCCACCTTTGCCACGGGGTACCGTTATGCCACCCTGGGCTACACCACCGCCATGGAGGCGGCCGTCACCCCAATCGGCGCCCGGCATACCATTGAAGAACTTCATGATACGCCGGTCATCGACAAGGGGTTTTACGTGCTGCTGGGCAATAATATCTTCCTGCAGCAGTTGATCAAGGACGGGCGCAAGGAGGAATTCCGCCAGGCCGTCGCCTGGTGGATCAACGCAACCAAGGCTTATACGACCAAGCTGGTCAACCCGGGCGGAGATGAACCCTGGAAGGGCAAGAAGAATTCCAACGTCAAGGACATCGATGAGAAAAGCGACTTCATCGAGGTGTCGCCGCGGCAGGTGATCGATGCCTTTGTGGAAACGGTCAATGAACTGGGCCTGCCACACCCGCCCCATATCCATTGCAACAACCTGGGCCATAGCGGCAACTTCCAGACCACCCTGGAGACCATGAAAACCGCCGGTGACCGGCGCGCGCACCTGGCCCATATTCAGTTTCACAGCTACGCGGGGGAACTCGGCAAGAATCCCAAATCGGCATCCCGGGAAATTGCCGAGTACGTCAATGACCATCCCAACATCACCTGTGACGTAGGCCAGGTCATGTTCGGCAAATCGACGATCATGACCGCGGACGCGCCGCTGGCCTACATGCTCAGGGGATTCAAGAAAGGGAAGTGGGTAAACGCCGATACGGAGTGTGAAAGCGGTTGCGGTATCGTGCCGTTCAATTACCAGGAACACGTCTATGTCCACGCCCTGCAGTGGGCCATCGGCCTGGAACTGTTCCTGCTGTCAAAAGATCCCTGGCGCATCGTGCTGTCCACCGATCACCCCAATGGCGGTTCCTTTATGAGCTACCCGAAGCTGATCCGACTGCTGATGGACCGGGAATTTCGCAGGGAGGAGATCAAACGCGTCAACCAGAAGGCCATCAACAACACCATACTGAATGAATTGAAGCGTGAATATACGCTCAATGAGATAGCCATTATTACCCGCGCCGGTCCGGCCCGCGCCCTGAACCTCAGCAACAAGGGCCACCTTGGTCCGGGCGCCGATGCCGACATCACCATCTACGATGACATGGCCGACAAGGAGGCCATGTTCAACGCACCGCGCTACGTGATCAAGTCCGGCGCCCTCATCATCGAGAACCACGAGTTCCGCCGGGATTACTACGGGAAACTCCTGCATACGGAACCCGGTTATGACGAGACCATCGTCACCGAGATAAGACCGTTTTTCGAGAACTACTATTCCATCGAGTTCCCCAATTATGCAGTCGATGACAGCTACCTGCACGACCACGAAGTGATCGACACGGTATGAAGATAAAGTCCACGGAGATCGTCGATACCTTTGCCGAAGCATTCGGCATGTGGGGCGCGCGGGTAATCGTCACCGCGGCAACCAGGCAATGGAGCCAGGCAGCGGCGCAATCGATGACGGGCTTTGCCACATCGGTTATCGGCTGCAAGTGCGAGGCCGGCATCGAGAGATTCCTGTCTCCGGACGAGACGCCGGATCGCCGTCCGGGCGCCAGCATCCTGCTGTTCGCCATGGACAAGGCATCGGTGGGAAAGCGCCTGCTGGAACGCATCGGCCAATGCGTCATGACTTGCCCGACAACGGCCTGTTTCAACGGCCTGGATGGTGAGGAGACAGTACAGGTAGGTTCACAACTGCGCTATTTCGGCGACGGTTTCCAGGGCAGCAAGAAACTGGCGGAGCGCCGCTTCTGGCGCATCCCGGTCATGGACGGTGAATTTACCGTGGAAGAATCGTTTTCCGTACGGGAAGCAGTGGGAGGCGGCAATATCATCATACTGGGCACCAACGAGAAGAAAACCCTGGCCGCGGCAGGCGCCGCAACCCGGGCCATGGGAACCATCAGGGATATTATCCTGCCGTTCCCCAACGGCGTCGTGCGCAGCGGCAGCAAGGTGGGCTCACGTTACAAGGCCCTGCCCGCATCCACCAACGACGCCTATTGTCCAACGTTGAAGTCGGTCACCGAAAGCAGCCTGCCGGCGGATGTCAACTGCGTGCTGGAAATAGTGATCGACGGCCTTACTGAGGACGCGGTCAGGCAGGCCATGGCCGCGGGCATACAGGCCGCCGCAAAACCCGGGATCAGGCAGGTCTCCGCGGGTAATTACGGGGGGAACCTCGGACAGTACAAAATCAACCTGCACGATCTCAACCTCGGTTGACAGCACAATGATATGCCTTTATTACTGAGACAGATTGCCGCGCCGGACGTGCCCATGGAGGCCGATAACGTCACGCCTGACCGGCTCACCGGCCAGGGCGCGGCTGACGTGGAAAGACTGACGGTCATGCACGGCAGCGAGTCCCGATCCATCGGGGACTTCTTCAGCGTTACGGGCTGCTATGACGGGGTCATCGACCTGCAGGGTGATGACCTGGGGCGGGTGAAATTCATCGGCGCCGGCATGTCCCGGGGAACAATCCGGGTTGAAGGCGACGTGGGCGAACACCTGGGCGCCGGCATGAGCGGAGGGGAAATCCGAGTCAACGGCAATGCCACCGACTGGGTCGGACCGGAGATGTCGGGGGGGAAAATCGAAATTCACGGTAATGCAGGCCACCTTGTCGGCAGCGCCTATCGGGGAGCATCCGTGGGCATGACAGGAGGGGAAATCATCATTCACGGCAACGTGCGCAACGAGACCGGCAACGCCATCCGTGGCGGGCTGATCGCTGTGGGCGGCAACAGCGGTGACTTTACCGGCGTCAACATGTTGTCCGGCAGCATATTCGTCCTGGGAGAACTCGGCATCCGCACCGGGGCAGGGATGAAGCGGGGATCCATCGTCAGCATGAAAGACGCTCCGTTACTGCCCACGTTCAGCTATTCCTGCACCTACCGGCCGGGTTACATGACACTTTATTTATTGCACCTGTCCCGGGTATTCGCAATTGCTGAAGAATACCTGCAGGGCTCGTATAAACGCTATTGCGGGGACAGTGTTGAGTTGAACCGGGGAGAAATATTATTATATGCAGGATAGATGGGGTAATATCCCGCAGAAGAGCTTATACAGGAGAACATCATGACAACAATCGTAACCGACAACTGTAAAGACTGCCGCTATACCGACTGTGTCGCAGTGTGCCCGGTGGAATGCTTCCACTACGACGATCAGATGCTGTATATCGACCCGGAAGTCTGCATCGACTGCAGTGCGTGCCTGCCGGAATGTCCTGTTGAAGCCATCTACGAGGAAGATGACCTGCCCGAAGACAAGTATGAGTGGATAGAAATCAACGCTGAGAGGTCCAAGGAACTGCCGGTCATCACCGATACCATGGATCCGTTGCCCGGCGCGGACGAAAAGAAAGCGGCCCTGGGTTTCTAGCCGGCACCCTGTATTTTTTAACCGGGGAACCTCGATTTGATCGGGGTTCCCCCATTCAACCCTGAACGAACCCTGACCGCGCGGCGTAGGGTGTTCGGGATACGTTTCTCTTCTTTTACCAACTGTGTGAATCATGAGTCGATTAGGAACCCCGGATAATCCCCTGACAGTCGCCGTCGTAGGCAGCGGCCCCAGCGGCTTCTACGCCGTAGACGCGCTCATCAAGGCGGGCATCGAATTCAGGGTCAATATGTTCGAGCGCCTGCCCGTACCTTACGGCCTGGTAAGAAGCGGCGTTGCGCCCGACCATCCAAAACTGAAACAGGCTATCAAGGTCTATGCCAGGCTTGCCGAGGCGGAACAGTTCAATTACATCGGCAACGTGGCTGCGGGCAGGGACATCAGCATTGACGAATTGCGGGCAAACCATCATGCCGTGATCCTCACCTGCGGCGCCGAAACCGACCGCCGCCTGGGCATCCCTGGTGAGGACCTGTCCGGCAGCTACACGGCAACGGAATTTGTCGGCTGGTATAACGGCCATCCCGATTATCGCGACAGGCAATTCGACCTGTCCCATGAAACCGCCGTCATTATCGGCCAGGGCAACGTGGCTGCCGACGTGAGCCGGATACTGGCCAAGACTGTTGATGAATTGAAACACACCGACATATCCGAACATGCCCTGGATGTACTTGCGACCAGTAAAATCAAAAACATCTACGTTATCGGCCGGCGCGGGCCGGCGCAGGCCAAGTTCACCTCCAAGGAATTGAAGGAATTCGGCGCGCTGGCCGACTGCGACCCGGTCATCGATGCGGGCGAACTGTTGTTGAACCCGGAAAGTGAAGCTGAACTGGAAAATACCGGCAACAAAAAAATCTATGACCTGTTCTGCGGATTTGCCGACCGTGAGGCGGGGGGGGACAGGCGCTGTATTTTCACCTTCCTGAAGAGTCCCAGGGAAATACTCGGCGACGGCCGGGTGGAAAGCCTGCTGATAGAAAAAAACTCCCTGTCGGGAGAATCGTTCCGGCAATCGGCCAGGGGCAGCGGAGAAACATTCACTCTCGACACGGGTATCGTCTTTCGCAGTATCGGCTACCACGGCATACCCATGCCCGGGGTGCCGTTTGATGAAGCCCGCGGGGTCTTTTCCAATGATAAAGGCAGGGTCATGAAGGACGGTACGGTTGAACGGGGATTGTATACCGCCGGATGGATCAAGCGCGGTCCCACCGGCATCATCGGCACCAACAAGGCGGACAGCGTGGAAACCGTGCGGATGTTGCTGGAAGACCTGGACAATCTGGACAATCTGCAAAATGGGGAAAACAAGCGCGGCGCCGAGGGCTGTTACGAGGTCCTGGACCGGCGCAACATACGCCATATCAGTTTCGCAGACTGGAAAATAATCGATGCCGCCGAGATCGCGCGCGGCGAACCTGTGGACAAACCCAGGGAGAAATTCACTTACGTCAGCGAAATGCTGGCCCTGCTGGATTGATGGCGTCGATTGATAACGTCACCTGTCCGTTCTGCAGCCTGTTATGCGATGACCTGACGCTTCGCGCACAGAAGAATCAACTCAGCGTCTCCGCCAATGCCTGCCGGCTTGCCAGGCAGGGCTTTTCCGCCCCGCCCCCGGCATCGGAAGCCTCTGTCAGGGGCGCTCCTGCAACTGTGGGACAAGCCTTAAGCGCTGCGGCAAAACTCCTGCGCAAGTCCCGCAAACCATTGATCGCCGGCCTCGGCACAGACGTTAACGGCCTGCGCGCAGCCCTGCAACTGGCCGAAAAGACGGATGCGGCGCTGTTGCATTCGCAGGAAAACCAGTCCCTGCATAACCTGAAAGCGTTGCAGGCACGCGGCGGGATCACGGCCACCCTGGCGGAGGTAAAGAACCGTGCGGACGTCGTCATCTTTATCGGCAATAATGTCTGCGGCAATTATCCCCGGTTTATCGAGCGATTCATCAACACGCCCCATTCATTGTTCGCGGGGCAACACAAGAAGCTGGCTTACCTGGGCAGGCCGGGCAGGACCGAATTGGCCGGCTGCGACCACCATGAGCCTGCGGTCCTTTCCGGCCAGGGTGATGAAATCGCCGACAACTTCGCGCTGCTGCGCGCCCTGCTGGCCGACCGGCAACTGCCGGATTTCAGAAAAATACCGGCGTCAAAAACCCGTAAACTGAAACAGGTTGCCGGCATGATCAGGGACGCGCAATACGGCGTACTGGTATGGAGCCCCGCAGCCCTGCCCCAGGATCAGGCCGACTTCGTCATCAGTTCGGCGCAGGACCTGTTGCGCGACCTTAACGCGAGGCAGCGTTTTGCCGGTTTATCCCTGGGCGGCAGCAACGGCGGCGCATCCTGGCAGAGCGTAGCCACCTGGCAGACCGGCTTCCCGGCTGCAGTCGATTTCAACGGCGGGCGTCCTTCCGGCGCCGGCGTACACCCGGCGGACGTGGACAGCCTGTTGTGGATATCGGGGTTTGCCGAAGAAATGCCCCCGGACCTGGACGTACCTGTGATCATCCTGTCTCCGTACAGTGCCGGGACGAGTGATGCAGACGTTTACATTCCCACGGGCGTTCCCGGCATAGACCATGCCGGCACCCTGTTCAGGACGGACGGCGTCATAAGCCTGCCTTTGAAAAAGCTGAGGGAATCGGGCGCCCCCAGTGCCGCTACCGTCATCGGCCAGGTCCTGTCACATATAACCGGCAGCGCGGCATGATCAAGCTCGAAGGCGGAAAGGTTTACGACCCGGCGAACGGGATAGACGGCAAGGTTATGGACCTGTATATCGAGGACGGCAGGCTGGCCGATCCGGCGACTGCAGGCAGGATTGACCGGGTACTGGACCTGGCCGGGCGCGTCGTCATGCCGGGCGGTATCGATATCCACACCCATATCGGCGGAGGCAAGGTCAGTATCGCCAGGATGTTGCTGGCTGAGGACCACGCCGGCAACCCCGTTGCTCCCGACATGCTGATGCGCTCCGGTTCAGGCAGCATCGCGCCAAGCAGTTTCGTTACCGGATACCGCTATGCCGAAATGGGTTATACCTCCTGTTTCGAACCGGCCATGATGCCGGTGAATGCACGCCAGTCGCACCTGGAGATGGCCGATACTCCCATGCTGGATACCGGCGCTTATGTCCTGCTCGGAAATGATGATTTCCTGTTACGCCTGCTACAACGCAACAGGGACTCGCAACTTGTCAACGATTACGTGGCGTGGACCATACAGGCAACACGGGCCATGGGCGTCAAGGTAGTCAACCCCGGAGGCATCAACGCGTTCAAGTTCAACCAGAGAAAGCTGGACCTGGATGAATCCAACAAATATTACGGATTAACGCCGCGCGCCATCCTGTCCGCCCTGCTCGATGCGCTGGAGGCCATCGGCGTTCCCCACCCGCTGCACGTCCATGCCTGCAACCTGGGGGTGCCGGGCAATTACCGGACGACCCTCGACACCATAGCTTCGGCCGAGGGGAGACCCATGCACCTGACCCACGTACAGTTCCACAGTTACGGGCAGGA
Organism: Gammaproteobacteria bacterium; assembly: GCA_965220815.1. GTDB lineage: Bacteria > Pseudomonadota > Gammaproteobacteria > Eutrophobiales > Eutrophobiaceae > JAAXHV01. Next base: position 2,013,064 of record OZ244846.1, on the reverse strand, counting down.
AGGGGACAGGAAATTCTCATCCGCGGCGGCACAGTTGGCAGAGGCGGTAAACCTGAACCCGAACCTGTCCATTGACGTAGGCCAGGTCATGTTCGGCCAGACGGTCACCGCCTCCGCCGATACCATGATGCAACACAGGGGACATGTTCATGCCAACCCGAAAAAATGGGTATGCATGGATATCGAATGCGATGCAGGCTGCGGCGTGGTGCCGTTCCGTTACCGGGACAAAAATTTTGTCAACGCCTTGCAGTGGTGCATCGGCCTGGAAATATTCCTGCTCGTGAATGATCCCTGGCGCGTGTTCATGACCACCGACCATCCCAACGGCGCGCCGTTTACCTTTTACCCGCACCTGATCAGGCTGCTCATGGACAGGAGTTTCCGCAACGACATGCTGGGCGCGATAAACAGGGACGCAGCAGGCGCCAGCGTCCTGTCCTCACTCGACCGGGAATACTCGTTATACGAGATAGCGATCATCACCCGCGCCGCGCCGGCACGGAGCCTGGGCCTCCGGGACCTGGGCCACCTCGGCATCGGGGCAATAGCGGATATCACCGTGTACACGCCCGACGACAACCTCGAGACCATGTTCGGCAAACCGGAATACGTATTCAAGCGCGGCGAACCCTGCGTCAGGAACGGCAAGGTCTGCGCCATCCCGGCTACCTCCACCCACGTGGTCGAACCGGAATACGACCCGGGAATAGAGAAACCCCTTAAACGCTACTTCGACAGGTACATGACCATGAGCCTTGAGAATTTCAAAATCAGCCGGGACGAACTTGAAGGCTACAACCAGCATTCTCTGCTGGTGCATGACTGCAAACGGGACTTATCCACAGATTACACAGATTAACACAGATGATTGAAATGATTTCATATCCTTCTGCTTAACATCACGAATGTAAACACATGGCAGGTAAAAAACTTTTTTTGAAACGGAAGAATTTATCTGTTGAGTCCCTGCTTGCGCGGGAATGATAACCGGAGACGCACACAAATAACACCTGAAAATATCTGTGTAATCTGTGTAATCTGTGGATAAATAAACAATAAATCATCTGCGTTCATCTGTGTCATCTGTGGATATAGAATAAACATGAATATCAACGGCGTAACCATCGACGATACCTTTGCCGAGGCCTTCCCCATGAAGGCGACCCGGTTGATCATCACCGCGATGACCATGAAGTACGCATACATCGCGGCCAACTCACTGACCGGGTTCGCCTCTTCCGTGATAGCCTGCGGTTGTGAGGCCGACATAGAACGGGAACTGGGACCCGATGAAACCCCGGACGGCAGGCCCGGTGTGGCGATCATCATGTTCGCCATGTCCAAATCCCAACTCGCGGACCAGCTCACCCGGCGCGTCGGCCAATCCGTGATGACCACCGCAACCAGCGCCTGTTTTGCCGGGACCCACAGCGATACCATGCTGCCCCTGGGAAAAAGCCTGAGGTATTTCGGCGACGGTTACCAGATATCAAAGATACTGGACGGAATCCGCTACTGGCGCATCCCGGTCATGCACGGCGAATTCCTGTGCGAGGAGACTACCGGCGTGGTCCCCGCCATCGGCGGCGGCAACTTCCTGGTAATGGCAAAGACATCCCGCCACGGCCTGAACGCCTGTGAAAAAGCGGTAAAAGCAATCAGGGCGGTAGAAGGCGCGGTCACTACGTTCCCGGGCGGCATTGTCGGGTCCGGCTCCAAGGTAGGGTCCAAATATTCATTTTTACCGGCCTCCACCAACGAAGTATTCTGCCCCACCCTGAAAGGCCGGGTAAACAGCACGCTTACCGAAGAGGTCGGTTCCGTCCTGGAAATTGTCATCGATGGTTTAAATGAAACTGCGATAAGCGAAGCCATGCGCGCCGGGGTCGAGGCTGTCTGCAAAAACGGGCCCGACAAGGGCATCTACCGAATCAGTGCGGGAAACTATGGCGGGAAACTGGGGCAGTATCACTTCCACCTCAGGGACATATTACAGTGAAGCCCATGATTTTCACCCTGAAGAAAAAGCCGCGATGGCGACTGGATTTGTCATCATTGACACCGGACAGGTTGTCGGCTGTGCAACAGATTACCGATCTGAAACTGGATTACGGTTCCAGACCAACCAGACTCGGAGAGCTGTTTTCCATCAGTGGGGAGAACCATGAGCACATCGAATTGCGCCGCACTACAGAACTGGTAACCCGGATTGGCGCGCAGATGACCCGCGGCCATATCAGCGTCAAGGCCCACGGCGGCAGTTACCTCGGCCATGGCATGAAAGGCGGCACAATAAAGGTCAGCGGCAGTTGCAGCGACTGGCTGGGTTGCGACATGGAGTGGGGCAGGATCGACGTGGAAGGCGACGCCGGCGATTACATCGGGGCCGGGACACACACCGGCGCGTACGGGATGCGTGACGGGCTGATAACGGTATGGGGCAATGCCGGGAACCGAATCGGCGACAGGATGCGGCGCGGCATGATCATGATCGGGGGCGATGCGGGCGATTTCAGCGGTTCCGGCATGGTTGCCGGCACGATATTGATCCTGGGCAAATCCGGCAGACTCCCGGGCTACGGAATGAAACGCGGGACCATCATCCTGGGCAGGCGGCCGGACCGTATCGGAACCACCCTGGCAAATTGCGGCGCGCTGAAGATGGAATACCTGCGCCTGTTTTTCAAGCAACTGTCCCGGATGGGAAGCCGTTACCGGTTTTTTCGCAACTTCGGTCCGGAAGTGCGCCTGTACACCGGCGATCTCGCCAACGACGGCAAGGGCGAGGTCATGGTGCTGCTGAACAGGGGCTGAGGCGGAAACCTCAGTTCGCGAATTCTGCGTTTTGCAGGGTCAGGATCTCTTCCATCAACGGTTCACCGTCCGGTGAACCGGCCGGTATGACTGTCTTGATCTGGTACAGTTTCCCCGGCACCTGGTCGGATAATATAAACTCGTAAAGCTTTGGAGCGAACGCGGCGAACTGTCTGCGCCTGGGATCGTTGACATACGGGGTGATGGAAATCTTTTCCCCTGTCATCTCAGCGCCGTCATACTCGAATGTAACCGGCTCTATTTTCGCGTTCTCGGCAAATGCCGACTTGATACGCCTCTGGAAATAACGCCAGCTACCGTTGGTAAGGCGGTTCATCTCGTAGACATCACCCTGCATGTATACAACCAGCACCGGGTTACCCGTTATGCCGACCAGGTTATCACGCCGGGCATCCTGTTGCCTGTCCGCGGTGAAAAATTCCAGGTCGGCGTCCTTACTGCCATCCTCATTAACCTTGAGGATATCCAGGAATACCGAGTCACTGAATCCTTCCTCGTAACTGCCGCGCTTGACGAAATCATAATAGAGCCGCCCGGGGCTGTCGATGTTCCTGAGGTGATTATCCATCCAGAGTTTTACCTCCGCGTCGGCAAACTCGTAGGTGTTCGGGTCAACCACTGCGGGGTCGCCCATCCTGCCGATGGTGGCCCCTTTTACTTCTACGTCTTCATCCGCTTCCTCAGCGAAAGCCGGCGGCGCTGAAAACAGCCATAGAACGCATAAAATTATCCGCAGATGACGCAGATTAGCGCAGATGTTTTTATGTGTTTCCTTTTCTTCAGGATGTATTCTCAAGTCTGCAAACATTTCAGATTCTTCGTTGTATAAACAAGTGCTACACAATTTGCACTGCAACATTAATATTATCTGCGTTTATCTGCGTCATCTGCGGATAAATCTCAGTCGTCGTCATCATCTCTTATTTCGATTTTTTCTATGGGCAGCAAGGGCACTCCGTAGCTCTCCATGATGGCGTTCATCTCCGCCTGGTTTTCGGCGATGAGTTGATTTACCTTGTCTCTCCATTCCTGTTCCCCGTGCCTGACCGCCATGGCCACGGTGAATGAAAATTTCAGGTAGGGTGTCGTAGGGTCATCGCCCAACGGCAGGATGATGAGATCCTCGCCGCCTTCCATGGTCCTGGAAAAATAGCCTATGATAGGTCCCCAGATGATCGCCGCATCGATTTTCCCTGAAATCAAATCCTCGGTCAGGGTTTTGCCCGGATACTCCTCGGGGTCGCCGGGCTGTCCCTGGTACGGCACTATACTCCTCATCAGTCCGTGTCTGAAGACCCAGAACTGGTCCTGCCCGCGATCGGTCACGCCGAACTTTATTTTCAGGCCGCCGTTTTTTACCTTATCGACCAGCATTTCGGGCGATGTCACATCATCCATCCCCCGCCCCTTTGCCAATACCAGGGCATAGGAAGACGTGTAATAAGGATTTGTAGCCGCAGCCCGTTCGAAATTGACCGGCGCGCTCATCACCAGGTCGCACTTGTACCCGGTACCTGATTCGGATTCCGCCCTGAGGGTATTGCGGATGAACCCGATCCTCTGGGGAAAAAACTCATACTGCAGTTCCACACCCAGTTTCTCGGCGAACAATTCAGCTATCCTGTTCTCAAAACCCTGTTCCTTGAGATTGGAAAAAGGCAGCATGTACGGGTCGGCGCATACCTTCAACACGGTCATTTCTTCGACATCAATCGCCATGGCGGGCGCGCCGTTCAACAACAGCAAGCACGCCAAAAAGTACCTTTTCATTTTCATTAACCCTTTTTTGCGGCCCGCTGCACCTTGAGGATCTTGCCGATAAGCCGGCGATAAGGACCCGTAAGGTTGGCTCTCGCAGCATCCATGGCGGCATCAACGTTAACCGGCTCACCTACCACTATGACACCCACCATTCCGAAGCCGATATGGGGAATGCATACGTATGGATACACACCCTCTATATCCATTTGCAAGGTAAAGTCGTTGCCCATTTTACTTTTCCAGCCTTCAGCGCCTTCGGGAAGCATTCCCTCGAACACCTGGCCGTCGGGAAGCGGCACCTGATTAATCGATACGGCGTCATGGGACGTCATATTGACGAATCTCACGTTATCGCCCGGTTTTACGTATATCACGTCCGGGTTGAATATACGCGCCTCAGCGTTAATGACGTGAATCTGCTGGGCGGACGCCTGCAAGGATCCAAGTAAAAACAAAACAATAAAAAGACTTCTTTTCAAATACATATTCTCTATCCCCTTTACCTGTTATTTTTGCGATCATCATAACATAACCCGCCGCTATTGGGCATACAGCTATGATTGATGATTCTCCGGTAAGTTCCAAAAAAAATCCCCGGTATCATCGATACCGGGGATATAACTACAAACTTTGTGAAAAGTTTGTTCGGTCTACGGCAGGCTGAACACCATCAACACGCCACTGTTACGTGTTGAATTCCACAGTGCGCGATAGCCGCCGACAGCGCCGAGCGCCGCATCGCCGGACATGTCACGCAGAACCGGGATAGCCACAACAGCGCCAGCCCATCCGCCGATGCCTGAAAGCACACCAACGTATTGCTTGCCCTTGTGGGACCAGGTGTTGAAGTTGCCGATAATGCCGGACGGAGTCTTGAACTGCCACAGCAGTTTGCCGCTCTCGGAATCAATCGCTTTGGCATATCCTTCGAGGGTGCCGTAGAAGACTACGTCGCCATTGGTTGCCAGTGCGCCACTCCATACCGACCAACGCTCAGGAATAGACCATACGATCTTGCCTTCGCTTGCATCCCAGGCAATAAAGTTGCCCATATTGGTCGTGCCGTTGTCCATAACCTGGCCGGCCGGATACATCGTCAGGTTGGCATTCACATACCAACTGCCGGCTGCCTGTTCATAAGTAACGCCACCAGCGTCGTAGCTGACCGGTTCATAAGTCATGCAGACGTGGTTTGTGGGTACATAGAACAGGTTGGTTTTCGGGGAGTAGGCAGCAGGCTGCTGATCCTTTGTTCCCAGTGCCGCAGGGCAGACATCCTTGGAGACAACGTCCTGTCCGTTGTAGTGGGTGCTGAACTCATTAACGACCTGGGGATAACCCGTCTTCATATCGACGTGGGTTGCCCAGTTAACGGCCGGATCATACTTCTCCGCTACCAGCAGTTCGCCGGTCTTACGGTTCATGGTATAACCGAAACCGTTACGGTCGAAGTGAACCAGGGCCGGTGTCATGGTGCCGCCAACATCCAGTTCGGCCAGGATCATCTCGTTGATACCGTCATAGTCCCACTCATCGTGAGGCGTCATCTGGTATGCCCAACGAGCCACGCCGGTGTCGATATCACGGGCAAAAATGGTCATGGACCACTTGTTGTCGCCGGGACGCACGACCGGGTTCCAGGTGCCGGGGTTGCCGTTGCCGTAGTACATCAGGTTCTCATCGAAGTCGGCAGGCCACCAGCCCCATACGGAACCGCCACCGATCACCCACTGGTCGGATGTCTCTTTACACGTACGCTCTTCTGCAGAATTGGCACGCAGGGCCATCTCGCCCCAGGAGCTCTTGCCGGTGCTGACTTCGGCGTCAAACGCACACCAGGTCTTCAGGGAAGAATCCGCGCCGACCGGCTGGCCCATGGACGTGGTATTCTCGTCAAACAGGATATCCTCGTCCGGACCCATGCTGAACGCACGCCATGCCAGGCTGCCGTCGCTCGCATTGAAAGCGGCGATCCAGCAGCGCACACCAAACTCGGCGCCGGAGCAACCGGTAAAGACCTTGTCCTTAATCGGGTGCGGGGCGTTGGTGTTGGTCATGCCGTTATGCGGGCCATAACCTCTGCCGCCGGTATCGTGGCCAACCATGTCGTCAGAGATGTCCGCGCCGTTCTTTGTCTGCCAGATAATGCTGCCGTCCTTCGGGTTCAAGGCATACAAAGTGGTGTCGGCGGCTTGCAGGTAGATCTGCCCGTCGCCGTAACCCAGACCGCGGTTTACGATGTCGCAACACATCTTGGGAACGGTTGCTTCCTCGTCCTGCGCGGGCACGAAGTCCCAGGTGATTTCCAGGGTCTCGAGATCGATGGCAAAAACATCATTCGGGAATGATGCGTGGATATACAGGTGGTCGGTAGCCAGACCCGTCTCACTGGGCGGCAGGACCAACGGACCTCCCTCATGGCCTTGCAGGCGTCCCGTCGAGAACGTCCACGCAGCCACCAGGTCACCGGCGTTACCTCTGTTAATCTGATCCAGTTCAGAATAACGCCAGTTGTTATAATTGCCGCCCGGAAATACCCAGTAGTTCGGGTCTTTCATCAACTCTCTGAGACCATCATTCGCGAAAGCTGGTAAAGACATGAACAGGGCAAGGGAGACAATTATCCATTTACTGAAGGAAAATTTACTCATGACCTCCTCCTCTTATTGCTAATTAACAATTTTGATCTCGATTTTTATTGACCTCCCCGCTATCTCGAGATCATGAAAGATAGCTGAGAGTTAAATTTATCAGAGCCGCATCCCTGCGTCAAACTTCATTAGCATTTTATTATGTTGTTTTTTTATGCTCTTACTATTTCAATGAATATTATCACAATACTAGAACAAGTCAAATATAGGAAATATTCATGCAATAAGCAAGCACTTTTACACACAGACGGCATATTCCACCTTAATTTCAGGAGATGTCAAGCATAATTCGCGATCTTCCCTCTGATCCCGGCAGTTCCCGCTAAATTCCGGGGTCAGAGTAAAATCACCAGCGGCTCTGCTGTTGCCGACGCCCCCGGCGATTTTACTCTGACCCCACCCATCTGAATATAACGTAAAATCTGGAAATGATATTTTCGATATTGTATACTTTGATGGATAAAATCAATCACCTGAACCAACGCTGGGAATTTATGGAGAAACGTATGTTGAACACAACCATAAAAACGCTCGTATATGTTGCACTGATACTCATCTGGGCGCCGTCAGTGGCGGCGGACGTGATGCCTCCTGACTGGCGGCAGAAACTGTCGGACCAGGCCTGGGAGGAGAATTCACGCCATGCAGCCTTCCAGGACCGGGAAATCATTGAAGACGCCGAGCAGAGCGTTCTGGAAATAAGAGTGCCGTACGCGGCGGAAGATGCAACGCTCGCTCCCGTTACCATACATACCAAAATTCCCCAGACCGATGAACTGTATATACAACGGATGCATGTCTTCATCGACAAGAACCCGGTCCCGCTGGTGGGCATCTTCGATTTTACGCCGGCCAGCGGCAAGGCCGACCTGGCCATGCGCGTCAGGATAAATGATCATACCTATGTCCGCGCCGTCGCCGAATTGAATACCGGCGAACTGTACATGGTCAAGAGTTTTACCAGGGCAAGGGGCGCATGTTCCGCGCCGCCGCCCAAGAGCATCGGTGATTCCATCGCCAACATGGGCATGATGAAAATGAAACTGATCGGCGATGTCGAATACAGCAAGCCGAACCTGATGCAGATCAGGATCAAGCACCCCAACATAACCGGGTTGCAACCGATGCGGATAGGCTCCCACGTCCATCCCCCCGCCCATTTCGTCAACACGTTGAGTGTCGATTACAACGGGGCTCCGGTAATGAAAGCAATATTGACCTTTGCCATCAGCATGGACCCAAGCCTGCGTTTCTTCTTCGTGCCGGAAAACGAGGGGACATTGACGGTCCAGGCAACGGATACCAAGAACGCTTCCTGGTCTTCGAATTTTGCGGTGAATTAAGGAACCTCTGGACTTAATCAGAGGTTCCTTAACGGATTTACTGTACTTCCTCTGCCCGCCTGACCTTTTTTACTGCGGGGCATGCCGCCAGGGCCTGCTTCCTGACGTCTTTCAACTGCTTGAGTTGTTCCCTGCTTATCTTATCGTCACGGAACAGGCCGCCGCGTTTGCCCGGCATCCGGTTATAGCGCTCCTGCAGGCTGGCCTGTTCGAAAATCTCAAAACTTATCCCGGCTTCAATCACGTCCTGCCGGCAGGCGCAGGTCAACAGGTTTTCTTCGGTCTGGTCGCCAAGCCCGGCCATGCAACTGACGACCTGCCTGACCGTTTCAACTGTCGGAAACCCGGCAGCCGCCGCAAATGAAGGCACTGCCAGGACCAGAATTATTGTTATGGATTTCAGCATGAACTCAGGAACCTCTGGTTAAAGTCTCAGAGGTTCCTACGATACAGGGACGTATCTTCAAAATCAATGGGGGCCGGATGAACCGGAGATACGGGGTCAGGTCGCACAATGCACATTCTGTCTTTTTTGAAGCGCAAAGAACATGGGGTCATTCAGAATGTGCATTGTGCGACCTGACCCCGTATCTCTAGAACCTGTACCCCAGCCGCACGCCGTAGGTGCGGGGCGGTTGATACATATGGGTACAGCCCAGTCCGGGGAAGGGTGTTCCCGCCACGCCATTGACTTGCTGTTGACACGTCGATACGGTCTGGATGTCCTCGTTCTCTATGTTATGCACGAAACCTTCCAGGAACAGGCCGGTTTTGCTGGATTCCCAGTGCAGGCTTGCATTGGTGCGGGTGTAGGAATCCTGCTGGTCTACCGATTGATTATGGGGCCGTGTTATATAGTCTGACTTGAACGAAAACTGGACCATGGGATGTAATATTCCATTCATTACTTCCAGCTCGACGGGCACCCAGGTGGCGCTGATGTTCCAGTCCGGCGCATTGACCATTTCACCGCCGCCCAGGTCCAGGTTGTCCTGGCCGGCCGTCAGGGGATCGTCCAGGCCGACGAATTCATCGAATTCCGCATCCAGCCAGCCGATGTTGAGATCGATGCGCCCGCCATGATCGCCGTACAGGAACGAGGTTTCCAGTTCCGCCCCGTAAATGGTTGCCTGCCCCGCGTTGATCGCCGTATTGGTCGGGATCCCGCCAATGACGCGCACCACGGCTTCCTCCTTGTCGGAATAGTCATACCAGAACAGACTGAAGTTAGCGCGGGCGCGGCCGTCCATGAAAGTGGATTTGATGCCGCCTTCCGTGGCGAGCACCTGCTCCGGGTTATAGACGATCAGGTTTGCTACATTGGGCGCGCCGCTCGGTTGAAAGGGATCCACGCTGCCGCGGTTGAAACCGCCCGACTTGAAACCCTTGCTGGTCTTGATATAGACAAGAGTGTCGTCGTTGATATGCCAGTCAAGACCGAACGAATAAGTAACCTCACTCCAGGACGGATTCGACACCTGGGCGCGGGGAAATACCGGCGCGACGGGCCTGCCGAGTTCTCTTACGGTGACCGTCATATAACTGCCGGCCGTAGGATTGGCGGGGTCGTTGACGCCGCCCTTGTCTTTCTCATCTTCCGTATAACGAATGCCGCCGTTCAGGGTGAACCGGTCGGTGACATCCACGGAAGCATTGGCAAACACCGCCCAGGACTCCACGTTGAAACCTTTATCGACAAACTGCACATTCAAGTGCGCGCCGTTCGGCAACACCGGTTGGTAACGGAAATCGCCCGCGATATCCTCATCCAGGTAAAAGCCCCCCAGGATCCACTGGAAGCGGCCGTCCGTGTTGGAATTCAAACGGAGTTCGCCCGAAAATGACTCGGATTCCGTCTGTTCCACGACAATGGTGTCGATAGGAACCAACCTGCCGGCAGGCGGCAGGAAGACGGAAGCGCCGGTGCCGTCGGTATCCATCAGGTAATCCCGTTCATGGTCCCGGTAGGAACCGATGAAGGTCAGGTCGGCAAACGGGAACGAGTGGTTCAGTTCGACCTTGAAATTCGTATCCGTATTATCGCGAAAACCTTCCGTATTGAGCGGGTTGGCGTCGGCAGGGTCCGGGGGTATCGGGATGTTGCACCCGAGGTCGGGGCATTCCACCTGGGCCAGCACCGGTCCGACACCCTGGTGTTCATAGTAGTCCGCCGAGAGGAGCAGCGAGGTATTTTCAGTGATATCCCAGAGCAGGTGGCCGCGCACGCCGACATCATCCAGGTCGTCGCCGTCGGCAACCGGACTGTTGTCCCGGTAACCATCCCGTTCGTTATAGGTGAACGCGACGCGCGCGCCGAAACTGTCTGAAAAAGGCACATTCAGGGCGCCTCTTACATCAACCGCATCGTAATTACCGTAACCCACCTGGATATCGCCCCCGAACGCTTCCAGGTCGGGTTTCCTGGTAATAACATTGACCACTCCCGACGTGCTGTTGCGACCGTACAGCGTGCCCTGTGGGCCGCGCAGCACTTCGATGCGCTCAACATCGTAAAAGTAGGCGTTGACGCCGGACATGCGCGGCACCAGGGCGCCGTCCATGTAGAACGCGGTAGTCGGGTCCGAGGTATTCCTGCGTTCCGACTGGGAAATGCCGCGTATATTGATGAAAATTGCGTCCCTGGCGTCTTCGGTGCCTATGGTCACATTGGGTACGACGTTGCTGAGCCCGATGGCATCATAAACACCGGCCTGCTGCAGTTGCTCCCCGGTGAACGCGGTTACGGCAACCGGCGTGTCCTGCAGGTCTTCCGCGCGCTTTTGCGCGGTGACCACGATCTCCTCGAGCACCTGGGCCCGGGCTGCACCGGAACATAACAGCAAACCGGCCACGGCCGGAATCAGAATGTGGCTTATGTAGTATGTTTTGTGATGTTGTGTTTTCATAACGCCCCCTTCATTTAAAGCGAACCAACATGTACAGGTTAGTTTCTGCGAATACAATAGTCAAGAATTATATATCAGGAAAAGGTACTGGTTAAATCAGGGGTTCGCCAGGCATTTGTCGAGTAATCCCATGATCGAATCGGTAGCGCCCTGGTTCCGGCGCACCAGCCGTTGCCCGCGCTCGCCACGGGCTCGTCCCAGATCGGCATCCTGCAACAGGCCGGTAACTGCCGCGGCCAGTTGCGCAGCATCCGTAACGATCATGATGGCGTCGTCAGCCTTGAACAGTTCGATAACTTCCCTGAAATTGGCGGTATGTGGCCCGCTGATCAGCGGCACGCCCAGCGCGGCCGGTTCCAGCACGTTATGCCCGCCGACGGGTGTCAGGCTGCCGCCCACGAACGCCGCATCGGCGCAGGCGTAGAACAGGGGAAGCTCTCCCAGGGTATCCAGCAGGTACACGTCCGTATCCCGCGCCTCGACGCCCGCAGCCGCGCTGCGCCTGGCAACATCCAGGCCGCGCCGCCGGCACAAGTCATATACCTTATCGAAGCGTTCGGGATGGCGCGGCGCAATGATCAGCAGGCAGTCCGCAAATGCCTGCCCGACGCGGACGAAGGCATCCAGGGCCTGCTCCTCTTCGCCCGCGTGGGTGCTGGCCGCGATCCATACCGGACGCCCCGCAGCGATACTGCGCCGCAGTGACGCCGTCTGTGCCACAATGTCAACGCCCGTGTCGATGTCGAACTTCAGGTTGCCCGCTATCGAGACCCTGGCAGGGTCCGCGCCCAGCGCCAGGAATCGCTCTGCATCTTCAGCGCCCCGGGCAGCTATGTGACTCAACGACTGTACGGCAGAAGCCGAGAAGCGGCGCAGCTTCAGGTAACCCTGGTATGAGGCGGAAGACAACCTGGCATTGACCAGGATCGCGGGAACACCGCGCCGTTTGCAATAATACAGCAGGTTCGGCCATATCTCCGTCTCCAGGATAACCAGCAGACGCGGATTAATGCGGCGCAGAAACAGGAGGACGGCATGGGGCAGGTCATAGGGCAGGTATCTGTGCTCCACCGTACCTGCGAAAAGAGACCTTACACGCGCCGCGCCCGTCGGTGTGACGGTCGTCATCAACACCCGGCAATCGGGATAAGCGCTGAGCAGGCGTTTTACCAGCATCCCCGATGCCTTCACCTCGCCCACGGATACCGCGTGGATCCAGATCACCGGCTGTGCGGAGCCGGGTTCCGGGATGTAACCGAAGCGCTCGGGGATGCGTTCCAGGTAAGCGCGGTTTTTTGTCCCGCGCAACAGCAGGTAACACAGCGCCAGCGGCGCGCACAGGTACAGGACCAGGCTGTATAAAACCCTCATCGGGCCGGCTGCCCGCTCAACCTGTCCAGGTATTTCCTGATGCCCAGCTCCAGCACGGTGAAGGGTTTACGGTATCCGGCCTCCCGCAAGGCGGAAATATCCGCTTCGGTAAAACTCTGGTATGCATCCAGCAGATCTTCCGGGAAATCCATGTATTGGACCCTGCCCCCCGTGTGCCAGTCGATGAGCAGGCGGGCGATATCGTTAAAGCTCCTGCTCCTGCCGGCGCCGACGTTGAAAATGCCGCTGACACCGCTGTGTTTCATGAACCACAGGTTGACATCCACCACGTCATCGACATGGATGAAATCCCGGCGCTGTTCTCCGTCCGGATAGCCGCCGCTGCCCTTGAACAACCTCGCTTCTCCGTTTTCCAGCAACTGCCGGTGCAGGCGGAAAACCATGCTGGCCATTTTTCCCTTGTGCTGTTCTCCGGGACCGTACACGTTGAAATACCTCAAGCCGGCAACCTGGGAGGACACGCCCTGCATGATCCTGCGGGCATGGCGGTCGAACAGCAGTTTGGAATAACCGTACAGGTTGGCAGGCTGCTCATATTGCGGCTTTTCGATAAAACGCCGGTTGCCGCCGTACACCGCGGCGCTGGAGGCATAAATCAGGCCGGCGCCGTTATCCACGCAGGCCTCCAGCAGGCGCCTCGACCAGGCGTAGTTGTTTTCCAGCATGAACCTGCCGTCCCGCTCCAGGGTATCGGAACAGGCGCCCTGGTGAAATACCCGTTCCACGCCGGCGAGCCCGCCGGGCAGGGATGCCATGAACTCATCCTTGTCCAGGTAATCGAGAAAATCGCAGTCGACCAGGTTGCGGAACCTGGCTCCATCGGTCAGGTCGTCGACGGCGATAATGTCGGACCGGCCGGCCGCGTTCAGGCCCCGCACCAGGTTGCTGCCGATAAACCCGGCCGCCCCGGTCACGACGATCATGCAGGACCCCGGTCTGATTTCCTGATGGCGTCCACGATCCCGCTGGTCGAACAACCGTCCACCAGCGGCAGCGTTATTACGCCGCCTCCCTGCTGCTGCACATGCCCGGCGCCGGCAACCTGTTCCGGCGCGTAATCGCCGCCCTTGACCAGCAGGTCGGGATTGACCAGTTGCACCAGCCGTTCCGGCGTATCCTCGGAAAACGCCACCAGCCAGTCGACCGCTTCCAGTCCCGCCAGGACCTTCAGGCGTTTGTCAAGATCCTGCAACGGTCTTCCCGGACCCTTGAGCCTGCGCACGGAAGCGTCGTCGTTCACTGCAACCACCAGCCTGTCACCCAGCGCCCTGGCCTGTTCCAGGCAATCGACGTGGCCCGCGTGCAGCAGATCGAAACAACCGTTGGTCATGACTATCTTTTCCCCCCTGCTCCTGCTGCGTTCGAGCGCGCCGAGCAGGTCCTCCGGCTGCATCCGTTTCTGCGCGCCGGGGCGTCCGGCGCGCGCATTCAATTCAGCCGCGCTGACGGTCGCCGCGCCCAGTTTCCCGACGGCAATTCCGGCTGCCGAGTTGGCAAAGCCGGCCGCCTCGCGGTAACCGTAGCCGGAAGCAAGCGCTGCCGCAAACATCGCTATCACGGTATCGCCGGCGCCGGTGACGTCAAACACCTCATGTGTCTCAGCCGGCAGATCGACGATTTCACGCCCTGCCCCGTCCACCAGCGTCATGCCGCGATCGCCCCGGGTAATCAGCACGGCGTCCAGCGACAGTTCGTCACACAGGGACCTGGCTTTGGCGCAGACTTCGTCTTCACTCAGGCTTTCACCTGCGACGCTCTCGAACTCCCGGTAGTTCGGCGTCAGCACCGAGGCGTTTTTGTAGCGGTTAAAATCCGCGCCTTTCGGATCGATGACCACGGGCAGTCCGTGTTCACGGGCGAGTCCGACCAGCGTCTCCACCCGGGCCAGGCTGCCCTTGGCGTAATCGGACAGCACCACCAGGGTGGCGTCATGCAACTGTTCGGCGTAAATCTCCAGCATGCGGTCTGCTGCGTTTGCCGGAAATTCCTCCTCGTAATCCAGGCGCAGAAGCTGCTGGTTTTGACTTAAAACCCTCAGTTTGGTTATAGTGGAGGCGCCCGGTAGACGATAACAACGATAACAGACCCCCGACTCCACCAATGCCGACTCCAGGAACCCGGCCTGCCCGTCATCTCCGGTTATGCCCGCCAGCGTGACCTGCACCCCCAGGCTGCTGATATTCGCGGCGACGTTGGCCGCGCCTCCCGGCCGTTCTTCGACCCTGTCCACCCTGACCACCGGGACCGGCGCTTCCGGTGAAATTCTTCCGGCGCTGCCGAAAACGTAGCGGTCCAGCATCACATCGCCTGCTACCAGGATATTCGCATGCTCTCCGGGACAAAAATTTGTGCGCGTCGTGACCATGTCACGATCAGTATAAAGCCGGGGCGGGTTGACTGTACAGGCATTGTCTCTTTGTTCACTGCGGTAATTTTTTCGTGCCTGGTCGTGGCGCCGACCCCCGCCGGCGCAGAAAACGTTACCGGCCTGCGTACTTTCCAGGCGGAATATTCCCTGTACGCCAAAGACACCAGGGCCGCCCGGGTTATCCGCAGCCTGACCAGGCTGGATGACAACAGCTATGAGTACCGGTCCGAGACGAAAACGGTGGGCCTGATCTCATTATTCAGGAAGCTGCATATCGTCGAGTCCAGCCGCCTGATGGTAGAGGAGCGTATGCTGAAACCGCTTCACTACAGTTACGGGCGCACCGGCTACAGGAAAAAACGCGATGTTTCCATCGAGTTCAACCGCGCGACCAATAAGATAAAAAACACCATCAACGGCGATTTCTGGCACCTGCCGATGGAGCCTGCCGTGATGGACAAACTGCTGTACCAGCTCGCCATCATGCACGATCTGCAGAACGGGCGGATACCTGCTTCCTACCGGATCGCCGATGGGGGAGGCATCAAGACCTACAGCTTCGAGAAGCTGGGCGAGGAAGTGGTGGAAACGCCTCTTGGCAGTTTCAACACCATAAAGATGCTCAGGCACAAACCCGGCAGCAGCCGCAAGTCGGTATTCTGGTGCGCGCCGGACCTCGAGTTCCTGCAGGTAAAGGTCGAGCATACCGAAAAGGACGGCAGCACCACGGTGGCGGTGCTCAAATCATTGCAGGGCGAGCTGCAACGGCGTTCACCGGGGACGGACTTGAAGTCCGTCCCCTGATGCTGCAGTTCAGCCTGCGTACAGGCTAAGCGCCTCAAGCAGGTCGTCCGGCGGTACGTAACCGGGCATTTCCTGGCCGTTTTCCAGGTAGATGGCGGGCGTTCCCCGCACGCCCAGGTTCTGCCCCAGTTCGTATTGCCGCTGCACCGGGTTGTCGCATTGCGCCGGTTTAACCGGCCTGCCCCCCTTGGCCAGGGTCATTGCCTCATTCGGGTCAGCCGCACACCAGACTGATTCCATCTCCCTGAAGGAGTCCGAGTCGATCCCTGCCCGCGGGAAGGCCAGGTACCTGACGGCAACACCCTTGCCGTTCAACTCGGCCATGTCGCGGTGGAATTGCCGGCAGTAGCCGCAGGTTATATCGGTAAAGACATATACCGTATGCCGGGCGGCTTCAGGAACAAAGTCTATGGTCTCGGACTCAGGGATGCTTTCCAGGACCCGCTTCCTGGCGGCGGCGCGTTCCTGCTCGCTCAGGTTGATTTTTTCGCCCAGGTCAATCAGGTCCCCCTGCAGGATATAGCGGCCGTCTTCGCTAAGGTAGAACATCTCCGTGCCCAGCATGACTTCGTACAGCCCGGGAATCGGGGCCGGTTTGATCCGGGTGATCTCAACATCCGGGAAAACGTCGGTGATGGCTTTACGCAGGAAGTCTTCCCGGTCCGGGCCGGCATTCGCCGCGCCGGTGAACAACGCCGCAGTCAACAGCAGTATCAATCCAGGTCGCACGATTTTTTGCTCCAGAATTTCATCGGTTCGGTGATGCCGCGATCATAACATATCACCCCCGCGGGTGATGTTCAGCATGCAGGTTCTTCAGCCGTTCCCTGGCGACGTGGGTATAGATCTGCGTGGTCGATATGTCGCTGTGGCCCAGCAGCATCTGCACCACGCGCAAGTCAGCGCCGTGATTCAGCAGGTGCGTGGCGAACGCGTGCCTGACCACGTGCGGGGACAGCGTCTTGCTGATGCCCGCCCGGACTGCGTGGCGTTTTATTGCATGCCAGAACGTCTGGCGCGCCATCATGCGGCCGCGGCGGCTGGGAAACAATACGTCCGCGGGAGGCCCCTGCAACAGTTCAGCGCGTCCCTGGCGAATAAATTTCTCCACCCAGTCGGAAGCTTCCTCTCCCAGCGGCACCAGGCGTTCCTTGTTGCCCTTGCCGATCACCCGCAACACGCCCTGTCTCAAATTCACCTGTGCCAGTTGCAGGCCGACCAGTTCCGATACTCTAAGCCCGGTCGCGTACAATACTTCCAGCATCGCCCGGTCGCGCTGGCCCACGGCTGTGGCGGTATCCGGCGCGTCGAGCAGGCTCTCCACCTCCTCCTCGGTGAGGGATTTCGGCAGGGGACGGCCGATACGCGGCGCGGCGACCCGGGCGCAGGGATCGTGGCTGATACGCCCCTCCCTGGCCAGGTACTGGAAGAAACGGCGCAGGGATGACAGGCGCCGGGCGCTGGTGCGGGAGGATTTCCCGGTCAACGTGGCCAGGTAGCCCAGCACATCCTCGGCACGGGACTGCAACAGGCCGCGGGACGAGGAGGACGCCAGCCAGCCGGAGTAGGAATAAAGGTCGCTGCGGTAGGCGCTGAGGGTATTCTCGCTCAGCCCCCGCTCCAGCCACAGGGCATCAAGAAACTGGTCGATATCAGCCTGTTTGTCAGACACAAACTACCGCCATGTTTTATCCACAGATTACACAGATTAACACAGATTATTTTCAGGCCGGGGACAGAATTAATTCTGTCCCCATAAATTTACACAACATAATTTAAGGAAGCTCTGACCTAATCAGATGGTTCCTTGAATAACGAGTTTTATACGCATCTTTACAGTGAAACATCTGTGTTAATCTGCGTAATCTGTGGATAAATTCAGGAAGACGGTTTGATTTTCTCCTTGATCCTGGCTGCCTTGCCGCGCCGGTCGCGCATGTAATACAGCTTGGCCCTGCGCACGTCGCCGCGCCGTTTCACGGTGATGCCGGCAATACTTGGGCTGTAGGTCTGGAATACCCGTTCCACGCCTTCACCGTAGGAAATCTTGCGCACGGTGAACGAGGAGTTAAGTCCGCGGTTCTTCTTGGCGATAACGGTTCCCTCAAACGCCTGTAACCGTTCGCGCTGACCCTCTACCACCTTGACCTGTACGATGACGGTATCGCCGGGATGAAACTCGGGGATGTCCCGGTCGCATTGCTCGGCTTCGAGTTGTTCAATAATATTTGCCATGTTTCCAGACCTCATCAGAGTCATTCGTCATTCCGCTGTTCAGTGATGTATTCATCCAGCAGCGCCCGTTTTTCAGTGTCCATGACCAGTGCTTCCAGCAGGTCGGGACGCCGTTTCCAGGTGCGCCCCAGCGCCTGTTTCAGGCGCCATTTCCGTATCCTGTCATGGTCGCCGCTCAGCAATACCGGCGGCGGCGCCAGTCCCGCCACCACCTCGGGCCGGGTGTAATGGGGGCAATCCAGTATCCCCCGGAAAAAAGAATCCTCCATAGCGGATTCATCATTGCCCAATGCTCCCGGCAGGCACCTGGCCACTGCGTCTATCAATACCATGGCAGGAAGCTCGCCGCCGCTGAGTACGTAATCCCCGATGGACCACTCCTCGTCGACTTCCAGTTCCATGACCCGTTCATCAACGCCCTCATACCTGCCTGCAACCAGGATGAACGCGTCCCTGCCGGCAAAGTCCATCACGTCCTGCTGCCGCAATCGCTGCCCCTGGGGTGACAGGTAGATCACCGCGGCCGAGGGCAAAGCCTGCCTGGCGTCGCGTATGGCTGCCAGCAACGGCTGCGCCATCATGACCATGCCGGGCCCGCCGCCATAAGGCCTGTCATCCACGGTCCGGTGGCGGTCCGTTACGTAATCCCGTGGATTAACCGTGCTGAGCTGCAGCAATCCGGAACCGACGGCTTTCCCGGTAATGCCATAGTCGCTGACCGCAGCAAACATCTCCGGAAACAGCGTAACCACATTAATCGCTAATCCCATTCCCAGTCCACCGTGATGACGGCGGCGTCCTGATCCACCCGCCGGATAACCTCATCCATGACGAACGGGATCGAACGGCGCCGGTCGCCCCGCACGATCAGCACGTCGTTGGCGCCGGTTTCGTGGATATCGACGACCCTGCCCAACTGCTCCCCGGTCAGCGTAACAACCTCCATGTGCATAAGGTCCGTCCAGTAATATTGACCCGGCTCCGGCTTCGGCAAACGCTCGCGATACACCGCCAGCGACCGGCCGACGAGTTCGAGGGCCGCTTCCCTGTCTTCGATTCCCGGTAGTTTGACCACCAGGGTTTTGCCGCTGGTCCCGCAATCCGCAAATTCGATTTCGGTCCATTTCGTTCCGTTTCCCTTACTGCCTTCTCCCAGCAGCCAGGGTTGATATAAAAAGATGTTTTCCCTGGGATCGGTATAGGAAAATACTTTCAACCAGCCACGTGTCCCATGCACACCGGACATCCTGCCGATGATTATCCGCTTGTCCGACTCATTGCCAGCCTGCGCCGGCATGGGAATCAGCCTGAGCCGGCTTGGTTTCCGGCGTTGATCTTTATCAGTCCGGCCACGCGCTCCGTGGGCTGCGCCCCCTGGGACAGCCAGTAGTCTATCCGCTCCTGTTCCAGTTTCAGTTTCTCCTCCCGGCCGCTGGCTATCGGGTTGAAAAAACCCAGCCGTTCTATATACCTGCCGTCCCGCGGACTGCGCGAATCCGCGGCAACAATGTGGTAAAACGGCCTTTTCTTTGCGCCTGCCCGGGCTAATCGTATCGTTACCATATATACACCTTGTACCGGATCTGGTTCTCCGATGAAAAAAGTGCGTTATTGTATTATGTTTTACAAAAAAAAGAAAACGCTTGATTGAACATGGAAACCACCCCTGTTACAGACGAGGCAACACCTGCGCGGGAGAAAGCGCGCCTGCGGCATTTCCTGAAGCAAAAACGCAGGGAACTGCCGCAGCGGCTGCGGCCGGAATACGACCGGGCCATTCGCGCACGCCTGCTGGAGCAGGCGGCGCCGGCCGGTACGGTTTTCTGTTACGTGTCGGCGGAGATGGAAGTGGATACCCGCGGCATCATCGACTGCCTGCGCGGGTCGGGTATAACAGTGCTGATCCCGAGGATACTCAACCGTGAAAAAATGATCGCCGTGGAGTTTGACGGCTGGGACAGGTTGCAGGTCGGACAACTCGGCATACTCACGCCGGACTCAGACGAGGAATGGCCCGGAGAGGCGGACCTCTGTATCACGCCGGGCCTGGGTTTTACCCCGGACGGCAGGCGTATCGGCTACGGCAGGGGCTATTATGACAAGTGGTTTGCCGCGCATCCCCGGAGCGCGCGGGTGGCGCTGTGTTATGAATGCCAGATCGTGGATGATATGCCGGTCACCAGTACAGACGTGCGGGTGGAGAAGATCATCACGGAGAAGCGCATCATCAGTTGTCAGGAACCAGGGGCTAGGGACTAGTGATTGGTAAATGGGACAAAAGGTCGTTATTTCCCCCTAACCCCTAGCCCCTAACCCCTGACTCCCGTCCCCACAAGGCTGCCAACAGTGAACCGCTGATATTATGCCAGACGCTGAACAGGGCGCCGGGCAACGCGGCGGCCAGCGGAAACTTCGTCAGTTCGACCAGGGCGATTGCAAGTCCGGAATTCTGCATGCCCACTTCAATGGCCAGGGTGCGCCGGATGCGTTTGTCACACCCGAACAGCCATGCCAGGCAATAGCCGCCGGCCAGGCCGGATAAATTGTGCAGGCATACTGCGGTGATAACCGGCGCCGCAAGCAACGCCAGCTGGTCACGGGTATTGGCAATTATGATACCGATGATCAAAACGACGGCAACCGCGGACAGTCCCGGAAAGACGCGTTTGGCCGGCCGTATCCTGTCACCGAACCGGTAATTGATTAACACGCCCAGGGTGACCGGCGCCAGGATGATGGTAAAGATATTAAACATCATGGCCAACACCGGCACGGGGACTTTCTGCCCGATGTATACCCAGGTCAGCAACGGCGTCAGCAGTACCGCCAGCACCGTGGACACGGCCGTCAGGGTAATCGATACGGCCACCTCGCCTTTCGCCAGGTAGCAGATGATATTGGATGCGGTGCCGCCGGGGCATGAACCCACCAGCACCATGCCCAGGGCCAGTTCCGGCGGCAGGCCCATGGACTCCGACAGCAGCCAGGCGATAAACGGCATCAGGATGAACTGCAGGGCAACGCCGATCGTGACCGGTTTCGGACTCCTGATCACGTTCCGGAAATCATCCGGGAGCAGGGTCATACCCATGCCCAGCATGACCAGGCCGAGCAGCGGGACGATGTATCCCCTGAAAGGGAGCAGCGCTTCGGGACAGAGGAAGGAAAAAACGCTGATGGCGACGGCCCCCAGCGGAAACAGTGTTGTCGTTCGCATATCTTGAAAAATGTTATTCTGTACGTAATGTGCGACCTGACCCCATTCATCCGCCGTTGCCGCAACCAACTGGCGGCGGCGCTGTTCTGCCTGGTCGCGCAACCCGCCGGCGCGGCCGTCATTCTGACCGACAGCAGCGACTGGCCCCTGTACGGGCGCACCTTCGACAACCAGCGTTTCAGTCCCCTGTCCCAGGTCAATGCCGGCAACGTGGAGCGATTGCGGCTGGCCTGGCGTTTCAACACCGGCAAGTTCGGGTCGTTCCAGACCTCGCCCATTATACGGGACGGAATCATGTACGTAACGACCCCTTACAACGATGTCATAGCCCTGCGCGCGGGCACGGGTAAAGTGTTGTGGCGTTACCGCCATGACCTGGCGGAAGACAGGAGTTTCTGCTGCGGCCCCGCCAACCGCGGGCCGGCGCTGAGCGCGGACAAGGTGTTCAGCGTCACCATCGACGCCAGGTTGATCGCCCTGGATCGGAAAACGGGCAAAGTAATCTGGGACACGGCAATCGCAGATACCGACGCGGGCAAGGCGGAACAACTCGACCCGTTGCTGGGCGTGGATGAACTGAAAGGCGCAAGACAGTCGGGGCAGACCGGGTACACCGCCAATCTGGCTCCGCAGGTATTTGCCGGTAAAGTCCTGGTGGGCATTTCCGGCGCGGGTTACGGCCTGCACATGGACCTTGATCAGGACGGCGACTATGTATTGTCGGTCGGCGGGCTGTCCGGCGGGGGCCATGGGTTACGCGGCTTCATCGTTGCTTACGATACGGAGACAGGCGAGGAAATCTGGCGCTGGTACAGCACTCCGGAATCCGGCTGGCAGGGCGAGTGGCGGGAGGAAACCGGGTATGGCGTACCGTTGAACCGGGACCTGAAAGCAGAGAAACACGCCAACAGGGCCTATGCCGATACCTGGCGCTACGGTGGTGGTTCGATCTACACCACACCGGCCATCGACCCTGAACTGGGCCTGGTGTATATCGGCACCGGCAACCCGTCGCCGCAGATGGACGACTCGACCCGTCCCGGCGACAACCTGTACACCGTCAGTCTGGTCGCCCTGGAAGCGGAGACGGGCAGGCTGCGCTGGCATTACCAGCAGGTGCCCCATGACCGCTGGGGCTATGACGTCGCCAGCCCGCCGGTACTGTTCGACCTGGTTGAAAACGGCAGGACCGTGAAGGCGGTGGGACAGGCGAGCAAGCTCGGCTGGTTCTTTATCCATGACCGGCAGACCGGTAGGTTGATCCGGCGCACCGAACCTTTCATCAAGCCGGAAAACCTGTTCGCGCGGCCGACAGAGGACGGCGTGCGCATCGTGCCCGGCACCCTGGGCGCGGTGTCCTGGTCTCCGGTCGCGTACCACCCCGGCCTGCAACAGGTGTACATTCCCGGCATTTACCAGCCCTCACTGTTCTTTTCCAGGAAACTGGAACCGCAACCGGGTGCGCCCTGGCAGAGCCTGTCGTTTTTCAAAAAGGCCGATGAACCCGATTGGGGCGTGCTCAGCGCCATCGACGTCGTGTCCGGCAAGGTAAGCTGGCAGCAGAAAGTGGGGCGGCCCATGGTCGGCGGCGCGCTGGCCACTGCCGGCGACCTGGTATTTGCCGGTGAAGGCAACGGCCGCTTCGTCGCCTATGACGCCCACAGCGGCACACCCCTGTGGGAATACATGAGTGAATACGGCGTCAACGCCCCACCGGTCAGTTACATGCACAAGGGCAAACAATATATTACCGTTGCCGCGGGGGGAAATTCCCTGTTCGGCTACGAGGTCGGCGACGAGATACTGACGTTCAGCCTGGAATGATTACGCAGGTTGATCCGCAGATGGCGCAGATTAGCGCAGATGCAATAATGGAGCCTCTGAATTAATCAGAGGTGCCTAATGTTAATTCTGTATAATCCATATTTTATAATCGGGAAAAATCAATGACCGTAAAAGAAAATGTAAAAAACCCGGACGTGTGGCTGCGCGGCCTGTTTATCCTCATTTTCGGCGTTATTCTATACTTTGCCGTTATCCTTGTGTGGCTGGTGGTTGTCTTTCAATTCGTTACAAAGCTGCTGACGGGTGATCTGAACCGGCAAGTGGCCGATTTCAACGGCGGACTGCTGCGTTACATCTCCCTGATCCTGGGTTATATCACTTTCCAGTCGGATGACAAGCCGTTCCCCTTCAGTCCCTGGCCGGAAAAAGCCAGGGAACCTGCGCCCAGGACCAGAACCAGGCGCCGTTCTACCCGTTCACCTGCAAGAAAAAAGGAAACCGAATAGCGTTATCCCTGCCGCTAGCCCGGGTGGGCCATGCGGTAGACCTGTCCGATCCAGTTGTTGATGACGGATTCGGCGCTGTCATGCCAGGTGTTGTCCAGGCCGGGACTGATCAGCTGCTCCGGGAACAGCGGCAGGTCCCCGCCATTGTTCCTGGCCGCTGCCACGCGATCCCGGTACTCCGCCAGAATCGCCCTGGTCTGCAGGCTGAAATAATTCTCAGGATACGGCGGGTATGCGTCAGTCTCGCCGGAGAAATACCGCAACACCTCCCGCTTGTATTCCTTGAACAGGCTGTTCGCGTCATATTCGGGATGCCCCTGGAAAAATACCAGGCGCAACCCATCCTCGCTGACAGCCAGATGCACCCCGACTTCGCCGCTTTGAGCCAGCACCTTCAGTCCGACCGCAGCGAACTGCTGCGGCGTCACCGCGTTGAAACGGGAGTGCGGCACATCAAAGCGGGTATTCATGCCGGCCACCAGGGGGTGCGAACGGTCCACGACCCGGTGTGAATAAACGCCCCAGCACTTGTCGGGCAGCGCGACCCGGCGCTGCCGGTAACGGAACTGCAATACCGCATGGGTAGCCAGACAAGAACACAATATGGACGTGACATTGTCACAGGCCCAGTCAACCACCTTGATCAGCGGGTCCCAGAATTCCTGCCGGTCCAAGGCCGGGTCGACTACATTGGCCCCGGTGATGATCAACGCATCCAGTCCGTCGGCCTGTATCTCCTCAAAACTCTTGTAATACCTGTCCACGTGCTCCCGGCCTTCCCTGCTGCGCTGCAGTTCCTTCAGGGTGAACGGGTGCAGGTAAAACCTCGCTATCTGGTTACTTTCACCGACCAGCCGGAAGAACTGTCTCTCCGTGGCCTCCAGGGCCTTGTCCGGCATCATGTTCAGCAGGCCGATATGCAGCTCGCGCACCTCCTGGCTCAGGGCCGTGTCCCGGGGAATGACAAGACTGCCTTCGCTCTCAAGCCGCGCAAAACTGGGCAAGTCAGTATTAGCTACCAACGGCATCAGTCCGACCCCTTCTCATGCCTGTCAAGGACGCCGGCGATGACCTCAATGAAATCCTGTTCCGATGCGACACCGAGTACCTCATCGCTGGCAACGGTATAACCATACCTTGCAGCAATCTGCTCATAGCGTGGAATGCGGGCGCGGAACAGCCTTGGGAATACCCACCTGACAAAATCATCGGGTTCTACCAGGGCGATATAATCCAGGCCCCGTTCCTGCATGTAACCGGCCAGTTGCTCGTCCAGGAATGCGTCCTGGTAATACAAGGGCTTGGGGTCCTGCTCCGCCCGGGCTATCAACTCCTTTTCATCTGCTGCCGAGGCCTTCATGTACAACACCAGGGTATGCCGAGCCAGCATCCCGATCACGTCATCATCGAGTTCGCACAGGCTGCCGCCGGCGTCATTGACGAAATGGGCGTAACCGTACACTTCACGGGCCCTGTGCATGAATTCCGGCACGTCGTTCATGGAATTTATCTCCGCGACCCGGTGCAATTTCTGCCGGCGTTTGAACTCCTTCAGGTCCAGTCCGCCCAGTTCCGGATTACCCAGCTTGCCCAGAAAACTCGACAGGGGTTTCAGGTTGTCGATATCAAGGTTGTTGGTGATATAGATCGAATCGGAACGCAACAACTCCCGGGTAAACGGTATCTGCATGACATGCTGCTTGATGTTGTCCAGGATAGGTTCATCCAGGTAGCGGGTGCCGATACGGTAATCGCCGGAATAATGGAACCAGTTATGACGCCGCAGCTTCCTGGCCAGGGTGGTCTTGCCCACCCCGGACATACCCAGGAGCGTCACGGACTTGTGGCCCCAGCGCCTGAATTCATCACCACTTAATTTCATATTCTTCGGAAAAGTTGAAGCAAGACAACCAGTATAAAACAAGCATGGAGAGTATAAAACGGGAGATTACCCCGTTTGGAGGTCTTTCCGGGGACGGATTTGAAATCCGTCCCCTTACACCGACAACCGGTCCTGCAATGGAAGACGGCGGATGCGTTGTCCGCTTGCCGCGAAGATGGCGTTACACAAGGCCGGCGCCAGAGGCGGGGTGCCGACCTCCCCCATGCCGCCCGGGGCTGCGCCGCTCTCGATGAAATACACCTCCATGGACGGTGCGCGGTCCATGCGTACCATGCGGTAATCGGTAAAGTTGCTCTGCCGGACGCGGCCTCCGTCGATTGCGATATCTCCGAACAGGGCCGCAGTCAGTCCGTAGATGATGCCGCTCTCAACCTGGCCCCGGGCAATGGCGGGGTTGATGACTTCTCCCGGGTCGACCGCAGCCACCACTTTTTCCACCCGCAACCTGTCGCCCGCTAAAGATACCTGCACCGCCTGCGCCACGATTGAACCGAAGCTGGCGACCACGGCAAGCCCCATGCCGGAATTATCCGGCAAGGCTTTCCCCCAGCCGATCTTCTCTGCCGCCAGGCGCAATACGGCCTGGTGGCGCGGTTGCTTCTCCAACAGGGCCAGGCGGTAGTCAAGGGGGTCACGCGCGGCGTGTTGCGCCAGTTCATCCATGAAGGATTCAGTGAAAAATCCCTGGCAGGAATGTTGCACGCTACGCCAGTAACCCAGCGGGACCGGCGCTCCGCAGCCAACCCTGCCTATCCGCTGGTGTCCGATTGCGTAGGGGATCAGCGCGGCTTCACCGTCACCGTTCAGGCCGATGTCCGTATAACGGTTCAACCAGGTCAAGGGTTTGCCCCCGGCGTCCAGTTGCGCTTCGAAGCGGCTGGCTTCAGACGGGCGGTAATAATCATGGCGTATGTCCTCTTCCCTGGACCAGACCAGCTTGACCGGGTAGGACACGCGCATGGCGGTATGCACCGCGTCCCGGATAAAGTTGCCGCCGAATGAAGTCTTGCGCCCGAAACTCCCGCCCATCTGGAACGGGTGGACAACGACGTTTTCCATATCCATGGCGGCAGTCTCGGCGGCCAGCGCCCTTGTGCCCAGCGGGTCCTGTACGCCGGCCCACAACTCAAGCCGCCCGTCGCGGCGCCAGGCAACACAATTCACGGGTTCCATGGCGGCATGGGACAGAAACGGCACGCGATATTCGGCCCGGACAGGCCCGGCAGACCCAGTCACTGCCCCGGCAATGTCCCCCAACTCATGATCGGCGACAAAGTCTCCGCCGTCCAGGGCCGCGTCGAAGTTACGGCACATGCTCTCCGAACTGAACTCACCGTTGCCGCCGTCACCGAACTTCACGGGCAGCCCGGAAAGCGCCTTGTGGGCGCGCCAGTAGTTGTCCGCCGTCACAACCACGGCGCCGGGGATCTGCAATACGTCCTCCACCCCGGGCAGGGTCTTGGCGGGACCAGGATCAACAGAGACGACATCTCCGCCAAAAACCGGCGCGTGACGGATAGCCGCAACTTTCATGTTGTCCAGGCTGAGATCGATGGCGTAAACCGGGGCGCCGGTCACCTTATCGGCCAGGTCGACGCGAGGCACCGGTTTGCCGCACAGGACATAGTCCTGTTTTGCTTTCAGCCGGGGATTGAGCGGGGGTTTGTATTGCGCGGCAGCCGCCGCCAGGTCGGCAAAGCGGGCGGACAGGCCGCCTGCATCATGATATACGTGGCTCAGTTCCGCACGGCAATCCGATTGCGCCACCTGCCAGCGACCGGCGGCGGCCCGCAGCAGCATCTCCTTCGCAGCGGCGCCGGCGATGCGCATACCCCCTTGCCCTGTAAACCTGACACTGGCGCTCCCGCCGGTCAGTTGCAGGTTCACCATGCCTGAAGCCTTGTAAAATGAAAAATCCAGCAATTTCTGAAGCGGCGCGGGCACATCTGTCCGGCCCATCTTGAAACCCTGTGCGACCTTGTCCGTTACGTAAATTTCCTCTGCGGGGGCCTGCCTGATATCCATCAGCGACCAGTCCGCTTCCATCTCCTCCGCCAGCATCATCGGCAGTGAGGTCATTACGCCCTGTCCCATTTCCGCATGCGGGACCAGGACCGTAATCGTATTATCCGGATTAATGCCAACCCAGGAAGTCAGCCAGACCTGTTCAGGAGAAGAACCGGCCCGTAAGGCCAGCCGGTTCGGGGTAAAGAAATACCCCAGCGCCAGGCCGCCGCCCACCAGTCCGCCGGCAACCAGAAACGCTCGTCGTTTCATTATTTAACCGTGATTGAAGCTTCCATTCACTTATTCATTTACCGCTTTCATGCTCAGGCGGACCCTGCCCTGGCGGTCGATCTCAAGCACCTTGACCTTCACGAAATCACCTTCCGACAACTTGTCGCTGACGTTTTGCACGCGTTCGTTGGAAATCTGCGAGATATGCACCAGGCCATCCTTGCCCGGCAGGATGTTCACAAACGCGCCGAAGTCCATCAGTTTCGCCACCTTTCCGCGGTAAACCTTGCCGACTTCAACATCTGCCGTGATGTCTTCGATACGTTTGCGCGCGGCATCGCTGGCCGTCTTGTCGCTGGAATAAATCTTGACGTTGCCGTTGTCGTCGATATCAATAGCCGCGCCGGTCTCGTCCGTGATCGCACGGATGGTGGCGCCGCCCTTGCCGATGACGTCCCTGATCTTGTCCGGATGTATTTTGATGGTGGTGATGCGGGGGGCGTATTCCGACATTTCCCCGCGCACCTCACCGAGCACCGCGTTCATCCTCTCAAGAATATGCAGCCGGCCTGCCCTGGCCTGGGACAGGGCCACCTCCATGATCTCCCTGGTAATGCCCGGCACCTTGATATCCATTTGCAGCGCGCTGATGCCGGTTTCCGAACCGGCCACCTTGAAATCCATATCGCCGAGATGGTCTTCATCGCCCATGATGTCCGACAGCACCACAAATTTTTCTTCTTCCTTGATCAGGCCCATGGCGATGCCGGCCACGGGCGCTTTTACCCCGATGCCCGCGTCCATCAACGCCAGGCTGGCGCCGCAGACCGAGGCCATGGAACTGGAACCGTTCGATTCCGTGATCTCGGACACAATCCTGATGGCGTATGGAAAATCATCCAGGTTCGGCATGACCGTCATCAGGGCGCGTTTGGCCAGCCTGCCGTGGCCGATCTCGCGCCGTTTGGGCGAACCTGCGCGTCCCGTTTCACCCACGCAATAAGGCGGGAAGTTGTAATGCAGCATGAACGGGTCCTTGCGTTCTCCTTCAATGGCATCGATGATCTGCGCGTCCCGGTCCGTTCCCAGGGTAGCCGATACCAGCGCCTGGGTCTCGCCCCGGGTAAACAGGGCAGAGCCATGGGCCCTGGGCAACACGCCCACTTCCACGCTGATATCTCTTACCGCCGCCGTATCCCTGCCGTCGATACGCGGTTCGCCGGCGACGATTGCGCCCCTGACGATACTGCTTTCCAATTCCTCAAAGGCCTCTTTTATGGTCCTGTCAGTCCAGCGATCTTCGTGCTTCCCGGTAATCGCCGTGATTGCCGTGGAACGGATTTCCGCCACTCTATCGCGCCGGCTGATCTTGTCCCGGATTGAATAGGCCTCGCGTAACAGGTCCGCGCACTGTTCGTTGACCTCACGCGCCAGTTCCCCGTCATCTTCCGGCGCCTGCCAGTCCCAGGGCCCGGTCCCGGCCTCGGCAACCAGTTGCCGGATATTTTCGATGACGATCTGCATGTGCTCGTGACCGTACATCACCGCACCGAGCATGACTTCCTCCGACAACAACGAAGCTTCCGATTCAACCATCAGGACGGAGCTTTCGGTGCCGGCCACGACCAGGTCCAGTTCCGACCGGGCCAGGGCGGCATAACCGGGATTGAGCAGGTATTCGCCGTTGCGGTAACCCACCCGCGCCGCGCCGATGGGCCCGTTGAACGGTATCCTGGAAACGCCAAGCGCGGCAGATGCGCCGATCAGGGCCGGTATATCCGGGTCAATCTGCGGGTCCAGCGACATGACCGTGGCGATGATCTGGACTTCGTTTTTGAAGTGTTTCGGAAACAGCGGGCGTACCGGCCTGTCAATCAGCCTGGAAGTCAGCACTTCCTTTTCGGAAGGCCGGCCCTCGCGCCGGAAGAAACCACCGGGTATTTTCCCGGCTGCATAGGTTTTCTCCATGTAATCCACTGTGAGAGGAAAAAAATCCTGGTCCGGCCTGGCTTCCTTACTGGCGACACAGGTCACCAGTACGACCGTATCTCCCATACTCACCAATACCGCACCGGTAGCCTGCCTGGCAATTCTGCCGGTTTCCAACGTGACCGGAATATCCCCGTACTGAAATTCTTTCTTTACTACGTTCATTTATTTTTCCCGATTATTATCTGCTTGAAATGTTACATGTAATTTATAGTAACCTCTGAAAATGCCATCCTGGGCATTTTCAGAGACGGAAACGAAAAATGCGATTTTCCGTTTCCTTCATTTTCAATCACTTACGTGATTAAAAATGGCAGCATATCCTTATGCTGCACGGGCGCCTCTGATTTTCAGAGGCGCCCTTATGAGACGACCTGTTTATAAGGCGCCAGGACTGCGAGGACAACCTGATATACTCATCCGGTTGCCGGACACATGAATGCCGGACCGGTTACTTTCTCAGAGCCAACAGGCCTATGAGTTCACGATACCGATCAACGTCTTTATTCTTTAAATAGTTCAGCAGTTTCCGACGCTGATTTACCATGCGCAACAAACCCTGGCGTGAATGGTGATCTTTGGAATGCGATTTAAAGTGCTGCGACAAATCAGTAATGCGCGCGGTCAACAGCGCCACCTGAACCTCGGGAGAACCCGTATCCCCGGATGAACGTTGATATTTCTTCAAGATATCAGCCTTGTGCTGCTGACTTAATGGCATTGATATATTTTTCTCCTGTCCGATCTTCCTAAAGCGCGGCTATTGTAACCATGCTTGCATCACCTGACAAGCAAAATATCAGGAACTCCTCAGGCCAGCAGCCGTTTCGGCGCTACGCGGCCGTCGGCAAGCACTTCGCCCACCCCCAGGAATCGGTCATCCCCGGCGTAAATACGCAACATTCCCCGGGTCGGCGCCCTGGGCACCGTGACCGGCTGGCCCTGGCACAGGTAGTAGGCGACGCTGTCGACCAGGTTGACGCGGGGCATATCCTGCACGACGGAATCAATGCCGAGCAGAAGCTCGTCCAGTCCCTGCATCCCGTTTTCGGCGATGCTTTCCAGTTCCGGCAGGGTCAGCATATTTTCGTCCGAGTAAGGTCCTACGCCGGTGCGCCGCAACGCTTTCACGTGGGCGCCGCAACCCAGTTCCTTACCGATGTCTTCCGCCAGGGTGCGGACATAAGTCCCCTTGGAACAGCGTATATCCAGTTCCAGTTCGTCATCCCGGTAATCCACCAGGTCCATGCTGTGCACGGTGATCTCGCGGGGTTCCCGGTCCACTTCCAGCCCCTGCTGGGCCAGTTTGTACAGCCGCTGACCCTTGTGTTTCAGCGCGGAAAACATGGGTGGAACCTGCATGACGGTACCGAGGAACCCGGCCAGCACCGTCTCAACGCGTTTACGCGTTAATTTCCCGGTTTCACCCCGGAACACGACGTCACCCTCAGCGTCGCCGGTGCTGGTCTGGATGCCCAGTTGGAAAATCGTGCGGTAGTGCTTATCGGCGTTGAGCAGAAACCCGGAAAATTTCGTTGCCTCGCCGAAGCACAGCGGCAACAGGCCGGATGCAGCCTTGTCCAGGCTGCCGGTATGCCCTGCTTTCCTGGCCCGGTACAACAACTTCACTTTTTGCAAGGCGTCATTGGAAGTCAACCCCGGCGGTTTATCCAGCAGCAGTACCCCTTTGACGTTGCGGCCTTTTATCCTGCTTCTGCGCGCCATGATGTTGGAAGATTTATCCGCAGAGGATGCTAATCTTTTTGATTAACGCGTTCGATGAGTTCAGTCAGGCGGTTCGCCCGGTTCAGTGAATGGTCGAAGCGGAACAGCAGTTGCGGCACGGCCCGCAACGGCAGAGCCTGCCCCAGCAGCCGGCGGAAGTGCCCGGCCCGTTCATTCAGCAAATCCGCCAGGGCCTCCTCGCTGCAGGTGGGTTTAAGACAGGTAAAATAAATACTCGCATTTCTGAGGTCGGGACTCACGTCAACAAACGATACAGTGATCAGTCCCGTCTCCCTGAATGACGACTCTTTTTGCAGCAACAGGGCAACCTCGCGTTGCAGCAGGTCTGCAACGCGTTGATTTCGACCAAATTCACGCGCCATTTGCCTGTTATTGAATGTTTCGCTCGACTTCAATCCGTTCAAATACTTCGATCTGGTCTCCCGGCTTGACATCGTTGTAATTCTTGACGCCAATACCGCATTCGACGCCGGACTTGACTTCATTTACATCATCCTTGAAGCGTCGCAGGGATTCCAGTTCACCCTCATAGACGACAACATTGTCCCGCAACACGCGTATCGGATTGGATTTGCGCACCAGTCCGCTGGATACGATGCACCCCGCAATCTCTCCGAAAGCAGGCGAGCGGAACACCTCCTTGACTTCCGCAACGCCGACGATCTGTTCCCTGATCTCGGGTGACAACAGACCGTTAATCGCCGCTTTCACATCATCGATAACATCATAGATCACGCTGTAATAACGCAGGTCCACTCCTTCTTCATCAACCAGTTTCCTGGCCGCCCCGTCAACCCGGACATTAAACCCGATGACCATTCCGTTGGATGCAAGCGCCAGGTTGATATCCGATTCCGTGATGCCGCCGACGCCGGCGCTGATGATATTGATCGCGACTTCATCGGCGCCAAGCTTCAGCAACGCTTCAGACAGGGCTTCCGCCGAACCCTGCACGTCCGCCTTGATGAGGATGTTGATGGAAGCGCCATCCCCGTCACTCATCCGGTTGATTACGTTCTTTACCTTGGACGCCTGCTGTTTTGCAAGTTTGACCTCCCTGTACTTGCCCTGGCGAAACAGCGCGATCTCCCGCGCCTTGCGTTCGTCCGGCACGACTATCATATCGTCACCAGCCTTGGGCGTACCCGAAAGACCCAGGACTTCAACCGGGATGGATGGGCCGGCTGCCCGCACTTCAGCCCCGTTTTCGTCGTGCATTGCCCGCACCCGGCCGAACTCATGACCGGTAAGAATCATATCGCCGCGCCGCAACTCTCCATTCTGCACCAGGACGGTGGCGACCGGCCCCCTGCCCTTATCCAGCCTTGCCTCGATGACAGTACCGGAAGCAGCCCCGTCCGGCGCTGCACTGAGTTCCAGGATTTCAGCCTGCAACGAGATACTGTCGAGCAGGGTGTCGACTCCCTCTCCGGTTTTTGCGGACAGGTTGACAAATATGGTGTCTCCGCCCCATTCCTCCGAAATCACTTCGAACTTGGAGAGTTCCTGCCTGACGCGATCAGGGTCCGCATCGGCCTTGTCAATTTTGTTCACGGCAACGATGAGAGGCGCCGAACCGGCCTTGGCGTGCTGTATTGCTTCTTCGGTTTGCGGCATGACACCGTCATCCGCGGCCACGACCAGGATGACGATATCCGTTACCCCGGCGCCGCGCGCGCGCATTGCCGTAAACGCCTCATGGCCGGGGGTATCCAGGAAAGTGATGGAACCGTTGCCGGTATTGACGCTGTATGCGCCGATATGCTGTGTAACCCCTCCCGCTTCGCCCGCGGCAACCTTGCTGCGCCTGATATAGTCAAGCAATGAAGTCTTGCCGTGGTCAACATGGCCCATGATCGTTACCACCGGCGCACGCGTCACCTCGTCTCCCTGGCTGCGGCCGGATTGCATGATTTCCTCTTCCAGCGCATTTTCCTTCAGCATTTTTGCCTTGTGGCCCATTTCCTCAGCCACGATGGCAGCCGTTTCCTGGTCGATAATCTGGTTGATGGTAACCATGCTGCCCAGGGTCATCAGCGCCTTGATCACCTCGGCGCTCTTTACCGACATGCGCTGCGCCAGTTCGGATACCGTGATGCTTTCCGGAATCTCCACTTCACGGACAATAGGCGCAGTAGGTTTTTCAAATCCGTGCTGCGAAGGCCTCTTGACTACCTGCCTGTGTCTTTGCTTCTTCTTTCTCCGGCCTGATTTGTCGGACGCGACATGCAATTCTTCACGCTGAATCCGGGCAGGTTTTTCTTTTTCCGCCGGTGGGGCCGGTACTTCCGCGGGCAACTCCGGCGCCAGGTCGGCAGGTTGTTCGGCTGGTTGCTCAGCGGATTGTGCCGTCTCTTCATCCGGCATGGCCTGAGCGGCGCTTTGTTCTGCAACTTCCGGCTCGGCCACCATGGCGGTTTCCGCCGCCTGCGCGGCCATGGCGTCCCCGGGTGCTGCAGGTTGCGGGGCTTCAACTGCCGGCGGGGTTTCCTCCTGTTGCGCAGCCGCTTCCCTCTCCGCCTCCAGGCGGGCCCGTTCCTCCGCCTCGACCCTCGCCTGCCGTTCCTCCGCCTCCTGCGCCCGTTTCAGGGCCTCCTCCTCGATGACACCGCGCTTGATGTAGGTGCGGCGCTTCCTGACTTCAACGCTGACGGTTTTCGAGCGCACCTTGCTGCGGTTGCCGGCGCCGGTCGCCGGCATCTTGATCTCACTGATGGTTTTCCTTCTCAAGGTGATCCTTTCCGGGCCGGACCGGTTGTCCTTTCCATGTTTCCGGCGCAGGTAACCGAGCAGTTCCGTCTTTTCATTATCGGAAATCCTGTCATCCTCCGACTTGGCAGACAAACCGGCTTCCTGCAGTTGCTCAAGCAACCGCTCTACCGGTATCTGGATAACCTCGGCATACTGTTTTACGGTGACTTCGGGCATAGGGTGTCCTCTAACCGTTGGCTTCCTCTGCGGCAAACCAGGGGATGCGCGCAGTCATGATCAAACTGCCCGCCCGGCTTTTATCGAGACCCTCAATTTCAATCAGTTCATCCACCGAACTTTCTGCCAGGTCTTCCATGGTAACCACGCCGCGCACTGCCAGTTCATAGGCCAATGCTTCATCCATGCCCTCCATTTCCAGCAGGTCCGCGGCCGGTTTGACATCCACCAGTTTTTCTTCGTTGACGATGGCGCGGGTCAGCATGATATCCCGGGCGCGATCCCGCAGTTCCTTTACCAGGCCGTCATCAAACTCTTCTATGTCCTGCATCTCATTCTCGGGAACGTAAGCTATTTCCTCAACACTGGAAAATCCCTCCTGCACCAGGATGACGGCAATTTCCTCATCCACGTCCAGTTCTTCCATGAACATCTGCTGCAGCGTCTGGGCCTCGGCTTCCGTCTTCTGGTCCGCCTGTTCCACGGACATGACATTCAGTTCCCACTGCGTCAATTCACTGGCAAGCTTGACGTTCTGGCCGCCGCGGCCGATTGCCTGCGACAGGTTTTCTTCAGACACCGCGACATCCATACTGTGACTGTCCTCATCGACCAGTATCGACACCACTTCGGCCGGGGCCATGGCGTTAATCACAAATTGCGCGGGATTTTCGTCCCAGGGGATAATATCGACCCGTTCACCGCCCAGCGCGTTGGAAACCGCCTGTACCCGCGAGCCTCTCATCCCGACACAGGCGCCGATCGGATCGATCCTGGGATCGTTGGCTTTTACCGCTATTTTGGCCCTTGAACCGGGATCCCGCGCGCCATTGATGATTTCAATGAGACCTTCATTGATTTCGGGCACTTCGATTTTGAATAACTCGATCAGCAACTCCGGAGCCGTCCGGCTCAGGATCAACTGCGGCCCCCTGTTTTCAGGCTTCACCTCGCGCAGGTAAGCCCGGATCTGGTCCCGTTGCCTGACCGCTTCCCTGGGGATCATCTCATCCCTGGGGATAATGCCTTCCGCATTACCTCCCAGGTCCATAATGATATTGCCCCTTTCGGCCTTCTTCACAAAGCCGATGACCATCTCGCCGACCCGGTCGATATATGCATCAAAAACCTGTTTGCGCTCGGCTTCGCGCACTTTCTGCATAATCACCTGCTTTGCGCTCTGCGCGGCTATCCTGCCGAACTCGACCGACTTCATCGGCTCCTCGATGAAGCCTTCGACCTCTATATCCTGCACCTGCTTCCTGGCGTCGGTCAGGTAGACCTGGCGCGACGGAAACTCCAGTGGCTCGGGACTGTCCTCGACCACCTCCCACTGGCGGAAGGTTTCATAGTCCCCGGTTTCGTGGTCAACGGCAACGCGCACTTCGATATCTTCACGCTGGCGCTTTTTAGTCGCACTGGCCAGCGCGGCTTCAATGGCTTCGAATATGATCTCCTTGGCAACGCCTTTTTCATTGGACACCACGTCCACTACCATAAGAATTTCTTTATTCACCATAACTTGTCTTTTTTCACCTGCCGGTCCGGCTAATATCGTCCGGACACAATCTTGCCTTTTCTATCTCTCCCAGAGGTATTTGAAATTCCCTGCCCGACTCGTTCAGGACCAGGGTCTCTCCGATAACTGCTTCAATACGTCCGGTAATACGTTTGCGATTATCGACGGCGCCGGACAACCTGAGTTTCACCGTCTTTCCGATAAACTGTTCATACTGTTCCCGGTTGAACAACAGCCGGTCCAGGCCCGGCGATGAAACTTCCAGCAGGTACTCACCGGCAATCGGGTCTTCCACGTCCAGCACGCCGGATACCTGTTTACTGACCCTTTCACAGTCTTCAAGGGTCACCCCGGCGCCGCTGTCGATATAGATGCGCAGCAGCGAATTGCGGCCCTGGCGCAACAGTTCGATCCCCCAGCACACGTAGCCCATGTCCGTCACTATGGGTCTCAACAAGGCATCAAGGTTCACACTCTGTCTGTACACATCCACGACCACGGAAAACAAAAAGTGGGCATATAGCCCACTTCATAAACATTCTCCTGAAAATCTGGTAGCGGGGGCAGGATTTGAACCTGCGACCTTCGGGTTATGAGCCCGACGAGCTGCCAGACTGCTCCACCCCGCAACGGAATTAAGTATTATACAACATACGGAGATTCTTTTTCAAGTCATTCTATGGGATCACAGATGCTCCCGCTAACATCGACAGTTGGCGGTCTCATCGGGTCGGTTTCATTTTTTTCACACTGACCCGACCCTCAGGGGATGCGTAGCCCTCCGGCTGTGCCCGGTCGTTGGTCTCATTGGCCTGGTTTCCCCTGAAGTCCCCCGCCCCGAACTGCCCGACCACGGCGTGTGCTCAGGAGGTGTCATAGGGCACAATCACGCTGGGCGGCGCGCCGAATGCCAGCGCTTTATAGAGCGTCTCCCAGTCCGGCAGCAGCCAGGTGAAGAAGAAGCTTCGCAGCTTCTCCCAGAAGTAGCGCTTGCGGCCCTGTTTGGCCAGCGCCGCCCGGAACAGCCCGCAGCAATGCTGCTGCACCTGGTCCACCAGGAACGCCAGCATCATCAGGTGGGCGAACACCGTGGACAGGTGCTTGTAACCATGGCCGAAGTTATGCTCGAAGTGGTAGCCTTGGTTCTTCAGGGTATTGAACGTCTCGTTCTCAATCTTCCAGCGCGCCCGCGCCCCGCGCATGATGCGCATCAGGTTGTGCTTGTGCAAGGGGATATCCGTCACCCAGGTAAAGCGCTGACTCTTCCCGTTGCGGCGCTGTTCTTCATAATCCAGGAAGTTCACTTCCAGCTTAAAGTGCGACTCGTTCAACGGCGCGCCGTTCAGGTAACGGAACCGGTGCACCGTGCCGTCCTGGCCGGTTATCTCTGCCGTCTTCACCCCCGGCGTGGTCGCTACCCACTCAAACAGGAAGACATGGTCGCCGGGCTTGACCCCCAGGATATAACGCATCTTCAAGGACTGCAGCAACTCAATGTGCGGCCCGTTCGCGGCCAGCGCATCCTCCACCACAATCAGCTTCAGGTGCGGGTGTTCCCGGCGCACGTCCGCCAGCAACCGCTTGGCCGCATTGCGCTCACAGTCATTCTTGCTGCTCCCGTCTTCCCGCATAATCGGCTCCGGCGCCAACGGCAGCACCACCCGTTGCTCAGGATGCACCAGCGCCGCGCCCAACACCTGGTGGTAATAACTCACCCGCCCGTCCCGGTGATGCTTCTCACAACACTGCGCGCAATGCACGTTGTCCGAATAAAAATACCCGGTGCCGTCCACCGACAACAGGTAATGACCCGCCCACCAGAGGAAGTCCTCCAGCCCCTTGCCCCGCTGCAACAGGTGCAACACCCGACGGAACGCGCGCCGCAACAACGAGGGGTCCACCTCGTCCAGCCGTTCCCGCAACGCCGTGTCCGACGGCGCCCGCGCAATGCCGTACAAACTCTTCAGGTTCGAGGCCACCACCGCATCCTCACGGCCCGCATCAAACTGCAACAGCGACGGGTACTTCAACCCGAACACCGCCAGCCCCGACATCAGGTAATCGACCAACTCAAACCCACGGCCCACCGTGTCATCCTTAATGGCTTGAAAACAACGGCGTACTTCACTCAACAAACCAGGGGCACTCAGGGACTTGCGCAAGGAAGAACGGGACATGGCCTCACCTCACCTTTGACTTGAATAGTGCCTCTTATTATACTGAAACCATGCCGAAAGTTTACGAAAACCTTTTTTTACCCCGCTCCAAAACCCCCGTTTTTATCGGGATTCCAGCACCCAACAGGCGTTAGCGGGAATTGCTGATGGGATCATGGGGTCAGGTCCAGGGCAAGATCATACTTTTTGTCATAAGTAAGAGGTTTTTTATTCCAATAAGATATAGATAAGTGGGGAACTCATGGGTTTTGCGGGGATCAGATCAGTAATTACCCCAAACTGAGGAGATTCCCATGAGTTTACTGACCCATTTGGCGACGATTGACGACCCGCGGCGTGATATTAACAAGAAGCATGAGTTATTGGACATTCTGTTTCTGACAGTGAGTGCGGTGCTGTCGGGGGCAGAAGGCTGGAAAGACATCAAGGAATTCGGTGATGAGAAGCTGGATTGGCTGCGTCGCTACCGGCCGTTTTTGAACGGGATGCCGGTGGATGACACGATTGCGCGGGTGGTGCGGGCGCTGGACCCGGAGCAGTTCAACCGGGCGTTTATCGATTGGGTGAATGAGGTACGGGCGGCGTCCGGTCAGGAGCAGATAGCGCTGGACGGGAAGACCCTGCGGCGGTCTCATGACGGGGAGAAACACACGGCCCTGCACAGCATCACGGCCTGGGGACATGAGTGCGGGTTGGTATTGGCGCAGATGAAGTCACAGGGGAAGAAGAATGAGCAGTCGTCGGTGATGGAGATGCTGGAGTTGTTGCAGGTGAAGGGGGCGCATATCACGGCGGATGCGATGAATACGCAGAAGAAGATAGCGCAGAAGATTCACAAGAAAGGCGGCGATTACACGTTGTCGCTGAAGGACAATCACAAGACGTTGCGCAAGGAAATACAGGCGTACTTTCATAAGGTTACGCGCGATGCGCCGCAGCAGGTAGCGGTGCATGAGGAGGTGGACGGCGGGCATGGCCGGATAGAGAAACGCACCTGCCGGCAGTTGCCGGTGGATGAGTGGGTGAGTGGGGCGGCCAGGTGGCCGGGCTTGCAAACCCTCATTGAGATGGAGCGGGAGCGGCGCCTGCCCGGGAAAGCGGTGGAGACGGAGATACATTACTATATCAGCTCCTTGCCCGTGGATGCCCAGCGGGTGGCGCAGGGGATACGGCGGCACTGGGAGGTGGAGAACAAGGCGCATTGGGTGCTGGATGTGGCCTTTAAGGAGGATGACAGTCGCATCCGCAAGGGGGACGGGGCGGAGAACGTGGCGATTATCCGGCGCTTCTGTCTGAACCTGGCGCGGTTGGACCCCAGGAAGAACAGCATGCGGGGGAAACTCAAGCAGGCCGGGTGGAGTGATACCAGACGGGCGGAAATCCTGTTCGGAGCAGACATATAAAAGTATGCGGTTGCCCTGGGGTCAGGTCGCACAATGCACACCCGGAGGAGGATCTCCCCAACTTCACCATTCATTCCTTCGGGTGTGCATTGTGCGACCTGACCCCATTCTCCCCATTCTCCCCTGCCCGTTCGATCAAACCAGCATTGGCCCTGCGCAACTCCGGGTGCCCGGCTGCGAGGGAATTCGACTTTTGCGCAAGGGCAATGGCCAGGCGCCGGTTCCCCTGCTCCAGTTTCAGTACCGCCAGGCGATGCCACAACCACGGGTTTTTCGGCTCCAGGCGCAGCGCCCGTTCCAGGGAACCGGCGGCGGCCTCCGGGTTGCCCCGGCTGACGCTGAGGTCCGTATCATCGAGTAACGCCAATACCGCAGGATTTTCACTGACCTGTCCAGGCTGTGCCGGTATGCCGGTTTCGGCGGTCCTGCCCGGACCGGGCAATTCTTCCCATTGCTCGTCTCCTTCATCCCGCGCCGGCTTTCCGGGTGCTGCC
This sequence comes from Gammaproteobacteria bacterium, assembly GCA_965220815.1. GTDB lineage: Bacteria > Pseudomonadota > Gammaproteobacteria > Eutrophobiales > Eutrophobiaceae > JAAXHV01. The sequence continues at coordinate 1,972,861 of OZ244846.1, read as the reverse complement.
TGAGCGGCAGGCTCAGGGGGTAAGCCGGCAGCGGTATCCGGCGCCTGCCTCTCCTCCACCGGCGCCTGGCGCACGTTTGAGCACGCCCCGCAAACCAGCAAGGCGGCGATCAACAAACTGAATAAATATTTTTTCTTCATCTGCAACTCCCGCCGACAGTGTTTCGGGGCCTGAAACCGAGGACATACGGTATGTTCGGAAACCTGGCACAGGCGCCGGCAAAGGGCAAGCCCACGGCATCCAGGGAGCCGACGCCGGGTGGCGGCAACAAATCGATGCTGCGGAAGTCCTGCCGCTTTACCATGTTGCCCCAGACCTGCAGCGCGCCGGTCGCGCCGGTCAACCGGGTGGGCAGGTTGTCATCGCGGCCCAGCCATACCACGCCTGTTATATCGTCGCCGAAACCGGCAAACCAACTGTCCCGCAGGTTATTGGTAGTACCAGTTTTGCCGGCCAGCGGCAAATGTTCCGGGATAATACGGCGCAGGCCGCGGCCGGTGCCGCGGTTGACCGCCTGCACCATCATGAAACCGGTAAGGAAAGCGGCTTCGCCCTGCAGCGCCTGACGCATATCCAGGCCATAGCGCTTTACCGCGTTGCCGGTGCTGTCCAGAACCTCCCTGATGCTGTTCAGGGGAACCAGGAAACCGCCGTTGGCCAGGGTCTGGTAAAGCTGGCTGACCTGAAACGGCGTCAGTTCCAGGGACCCCAGCAACAGCGACGGAAACGGCTCAATATGGTCGCCTGCACCTGCTTTATACAGTGTGTCGATCACCTGTTCCAGACCGATCTCCCGGCCCAGTCTTACCGTTGCCTTGTTGTATGATCTTGCCAGGGCTTCCAGCAGACTTACCTGGCCGTGATTCCTGCCGTCGTAATTATCCGGACGCCAGAACGTGCCGTCTGCAAGCCTGACGGAGATGTCGGAGTCGCTGATTCCGGAAACGAGTGAATAGCGCCGGGGGTCCGTCAGGGCCGTGTAGTACACGAACGGTTTCACCAGCGACCCTATCGGCCGCCTGGCATGCAGGGCGCGGTTAAAACCGGTGTATTCCGTGTTCCTGTCACCCGCCAGGGACAATACCGCGCCGGTGCTGGTCTGCACAAAAATGCTTGCTGCCTGCAATGTCCCCGAGTCCAGGGAACCCGCCCGTTCCAGCCGCCGTAACTGCTGTTGCAGAACCAGTTCCGTACTCTCCTGCCGTTCGGCATCAAGCGTGGTAAAAATGCGCAGTCCCTTGTTGCGCAGGTCTCCGATGGCATAATCCCGCAACAGTTGCTTCCTGACAAGCTGCAGAAATGCGGGGTGCTTGCCGGAAACCCAGCGCGGCCGCGCGCTCAGGTCCAATGGCTGCCGCCGCGCCTGCCGCCAGGCCTGTTCATCCAGGTAACCCTGCCGCAGCATCAGGTCCAGCACCAGGTCGCGGCGCTGCCTGGCGCGCTCGGCATGGCGCCTCGGGTTGTACCGGGAAGCGCCTTTGACCATGCCCGCGAGCAGCGCGATCTGGTCCAGCCGCAATTCGTTCAACGGCCTGGCGAAATAGAACTCCGCTGCCGTGCCGAAACCATGTACGCTGCGCCGTCCCTGTTGTCCCAGGTAGACCTCGTTGATATAGGCTTCCAGGATTTCCTCCTTGCGGTAACGCCGTTCCAGCAGGCAGGCCATGACGACCTCGTTGATCTTCCGGGTCAGGGTCCGCTCGGGGCTTAAAAAGAAATTCTTCACCAGTTGCTGGGTAATGGTGCTGCCTCCCTGTTCGAGTTTCCTTTTGAGGATATTGTGGTACAAGGCCCTTAACACGCCTTTCGGGTCAATACCGATATGGCTGAAATAATTTCGATCTTCAACCGCCAGCAAAGCCCGGATCAACGCGGGAGGAACGTCATCGTAGGAAACCAGAATACGATCCTCGAAATTATCCGGGTAGATCCTGCCGATTAATTCCGGTTCGATGCGCGCCAGCGGCAAGGCGCCCTGACCCGATAAATCCCGTATCTCCCGCACCTTCCCGTCCCGGAAACGCACACGTACCAGGCGAGCGTCCTGCCGGCCGTCCCAGTAGTGAAATTCACGCTGCATAAACTCGATACCTGATGCCGTCCGGCTGTAGTAACCCGGCTGTCCGGAGGAAGACGCTTTTCTGTAGCCTGACCTGAGCAGCAGTTTTTCAATATTATCGGCTGTCTGCGCCTGGCCTGCATATATCTCTGCCGGGCTGGCGTAGACGCGGGCAGGAAGGGACCACCGTTTCCCCGCGAATTCCGATTGCACGCGATAGTCCAGCCACAATACATAGGCCGCGAGTATGCAAACCAGGATGATTAATATATGCACGTACCGGAATTTAGTCCCGGCGCGCGGTTTTGACCTGCCTCGTGCTTTCTTTCGGGGCACTTACCTTTCCATCAGATCTTCCAATCCGTGAACCAGGTTTTTCGTTATTTCCCCGACATCGCCGGCGCCGTCCACACGCAGGTATGCCGGCGCATTCCGGCCGTTGAGGTCGCTGTAAAACCTGATTAACGGCGCAGTCTGCTCATGATAGACCTGAAGGCGTTTCCTGACCGTTGCCTCCCTGTCATCTTCCCGTTGTACAAGCGCCTCTCCACTGATGTCATCAACACCGGCCTGTTTCGGCGGATTGAACAGGACATGATAAACCCGTCCCGACCCGGGATGAATGCGGCGGCCGTCCAGGCGTTTGATAATCTCGTCATCCGCTACCACGATCTCAACCACACAGTCGATCAGTATGCCTTCCCGCTGCATTGCCTCGGCCTGGCCAAGCGTCCTCGGGAAACCGTCGAACAGGTAACCCTGCCGGCAGTCATCCTGGCGAATCCTGTCCTTGACCAGGTCCATGATCAGGTCATCAGGTACCAGTTCTCCGGCTTCCATTACCTTTTTTGCCTCAAGGCCCAGCGCCGTGCCGGCCCTGACTGCAGCGCGCAACATGTCTCCGGTCGAAATCTGGGGTATGTTAAACTTGTCTTTAATGAAAGCGGCCTGCGTGCCCTTACCGGCGCCCGGCGCTCCTAATAATAGGATTCTCATGGTTCTCCTGTTTTTGCAGCTCCACTGTTATGAAAATTGAAACAGATATCAATCAAGGCGAACATAAAATAGACGCCTATGCGGCCGGCTCGATAACTGTAGCCGGCACGGTTTACGCAACGGACATTATAATCACGCCGGAGGCGGTCGTGGAAGGCCGGCTGCCGAACCGGGTGCAGGCGCTGGAAGAAGCACACCTGGCGACTATGCTGGAGCATCACCCGGAGATCGTGATATTCGGCAGCGGCAAGGCGCTTACACATCCGCCCGATGAAATCTGCGAAATCCTTTATGTCCGGCAGGTCGGGTTTGAGATCATGGATACCGGCGCCGCCTGCCGGGCCTTCAATTTCCTGTCCGGGGAAGGCCGGCGCATCGTCGCCGCGTTGTTCCGGATTTAGCCACAGAGGACACAGAGACCACAGAGTGGATCAGGCCATACAACCAACCGCATAAACTCTGTGTCCTCTATGTTTTCTGTGTTCTCTGTGGCTATTTCAGGACAGGGCATCCAGGGAGAAACCTTCCCGTTTCAGGATTCGCCGCAGCCGTTTCAGCGCCTCGATCTGTATCTGTCTGACCCGCTCCCGCGTCACTCCCAGTTGTGTGCCTACATCTTCCAGCGTAGCTGCTTCCTTGTCATGCAGGCCGAAGCGCAATTCCACCACGGCGCGCTGTTTTTCAGTCAGTTGTTGCAGCCATGAATCGATGTGCTCCCTCACGTCATCATTCTGGAGCAATACTGACGGATCAATGTTGTGCTCATCCGGTATCGTATCCAGCAATGGCCGCTCCGCTTCCCTGCCGACCGGGGCATCCACCGAGGTGGCCCGTTCGTTTAATCCGAACATGCGTTTCACGCTTTCCAGCGGCCGGTCCAGCATCTCCGCCACGTCCTCACTGCTGGGTTCCCGATCAAGGGTCTGAGCCAGTTTCCTGGCCGCCCGCATGTAAACATTAATCTCCTTGATGACGTGTATCGGCAACCTGACCGTCCTGGCCTGGTTCATCAAAGCCCGCTCGATGGTCTGCCTGATCCACCACGTGGCGTAGGTCGAAAAACGGAAACCCTTGTCCGGGTCAAACTTTTCCACTGCCCGTATCAAACCGAGGTTGCCTTCTTCGATCAGGTCCAGCAATGCCAGTCCCTGGTTCATATAACGCCGCGCTATCTTCACTACCAGGCGCAGGTTACTCTCAATCATGCGTTTACGCGCATCGTCGTCACCGCGCCGGGCGCGCCGGGCGAAGTCGGTCTCCTCCTTGGCGGTCAACAGCGGGGTAAACCCAATCTCACTCAGATACAACCGGGTGGCGTCAAGATCGGTTTCACTGAAGCCCCCGTGCGAGTGCGCCCTGCCCGTTTTCCTGGCGGCAACGGGCCTCGCGCGCTCCGAACCGGAGTCTTCCAGGTTCAGGGTCTTGATATCATCATCTTCAGGCATGAATGTCTTCTGTTTTTTCTTCCGTTATTGGCTGGTACCAGACCTTCACGTGCGCGGAAGTTGCCCAAGCGGATCTATCGGTTGTCCGTTTTTACGGATTTCAAAGTGCAATACCGGCGCGCCCTTGCCGTCAACACCCATCGTCGATATCTGTTGTCCGGCCTTTACCGTTTCCCCCTCCTTTACAGCCAGATCGCGATTATGGGCATAGGCGCTTAAATAAGTATCATTATGCTTGATGATAATAAGATTACCATAACCGCGTAAACCACTGCCGCTGTAGACTACTCTGCCGGTAGCCGCAGCGACGATTTTCTGGCCTCTCCGCCCGCCGATACTTATACCTTTTTTTGCAGTCAGTGTAGACGGCTTCAACAACTTGCCGCGGGCCGGCCATTGCCAGCGGATATCCGCAGCCGGCGGGGCAGGACCGGCCGCAGTCATCTTCGGCGAGGTTGTTTTCCGCGTTGTTGCAACAGGCCGGTCAGGCCTCCGGGACCGCTTATTCGCCACCGGAGGGGGTTGTAACGCGCGGGATTTCCGCGCCGGTATCAACTCGATGACCTGACCCGGATAAATCGTGAACGGGGGTTTGATCCGGTTCCAGGCAGCCAGGCTCTTGTAATCATGCCCGTAGCGCCAGGCAATGGAATACAGGGTATCGCCCTTGCTGACGGTATGCCGGGCGCTCTTGTCCCGTTGCCGCGCGGCATCGGACGAAGATACGAATACCTCCTGCTTGTCCGGCCCCTGGCGCGCGCTGACGGGAGCCTTGACCGTTGAACAGGCAGGGATCGCACCCAACAGGATCAATAACAGGCATACACTACTGAGTTTTTTCATGACCAGGACCCTTGAACTTACCTCGTACCCTTGCGCATGGGGACAAAACTGACCGGGTCCAGGTTCTTTTCCACAAAGCCGGTCCTGGTGCGGACTACCGACAGCAGCTTCTGTCCCCCCCTGTGGCCGATTGGAATAATAATACGGCCGCCAACAGCCAGTTGTTCCATGAGCGCCTCAGGAATCTTTTCGGGTGCAGCCGATACCAGGATTCCCCGGAACGGCGCGTGCTCCGGCCAGCCCCTGTTGCCATCGCCGTATTTCGCCCTGATATTACGGTAGCTCAGGGTATGAAAGCGTTCCCTGGCGCCGGCCAGCAATGCCTCTATGCGTTCAATGCTGTAAACCCGGCGCGCAAGCTGGGCAAGTATGGCGGTCTGGTAACCGCAGCCGGTGCCGATTTCCAGGACACTGTCCAGGTCCCCGGCTTCCAGTAACGCCTCGGTCATGCGCGCGACGATATAGGGTTGTGAAATTGTCTGGTTGTGGCCGATAGGCAGTGCGGTGTTGTCATAGGCGCGGCTGGCCAGCGCCTCGTCCACAAAAATATGCCTGGGAGTGCTCCGAAGAGCCTCCAGAACAATTTCAGACTTAATTCCCATGTCAGACAACTGTTCTACCAGCCTGTCCCGGGAACGCTGGGAAGTCATTCCGATACCTTGAAAATGATCAGCCTGCATTTGTACTGTTCAGTTTACATCTCTTTCAGTTCCAGGTCAGCCAGCCAGTCACCGACCCGGGTCAGGGCTGCATAGCGGGTCAGGTCCACCTGTAACGGTGTAACGGAAATCCTGTTTACGGAAACAGCGTGAAAATCCGTGCCGGGGCCGGCATCCTCACCGGCGCCCACGGGTCCGACCCAGTAAACGATGCGGTTTTTCGGATCTTTCATTCTGATAGCCGGTTCGGACTTGTGCCGCTGGCCCAGCCGCGTCACTTCAAAACCTTCAAGTTGCTCAAACGGCACGTCCGGTATGTTGATATTCAGTAACATATCATTATCGATGGGGTCTGTAAGCAACCTGCCGATCAGTGTACCGACAACTTTTCCTGCGGTCTCGTAGTGTGTCGGATTTTCACCGGCCAGCGACAGGGCGATGGCCGGCCGTCCCAGAAAACGCCCCTCCATGGCCGCCGCTACGGTTCCCGAATATATCACGTCGTCACCCAGGTTGGATCCATGGTTGACACCGCTGACTACCATGTCCGGCATGTCTTCCAGCAGGCCTGTTATAGCCAGGTGCACACAATCGGTAGGGGTACCGTTAACATAGAAAAACCTGTCGGAGACCTGGCGTGTATACAGCGGCGCATCCAGTGTCAGTGAGTTGCTCGCGCCGCTCCGATTCCGGTCCGGCGCCACCACGGTAATATCGCCGAACGACTGCATCGTCCGCATCAGCACCTCCAGGCCGACAGCCTGGTAGCCGTCATCATTACTCAGAAGAAAATGCACCGGGTCAGTTACCCTGTTCCAGCAAAAATTCCAACAGGGCTTTCTGGGCGTGCAGCCGGTTCCCTGCCTCTTCCCAGACCACGCTGCGGGGACCGTCAATGACTCCTGCGCTCACCTCGGCGTCGCGATAGGCCGGCAGACAATGCATGAATACGGCATCCGCTGCTGCCAGCTCCATGATTTCCTCATTCACCTGGAACGGTTTGAACAGCGCCTGCCTGTTTTCCTTTCCGGCTTCCTGTCCCATACTGGTCCAGGTATCGGTAACGACCAGGTCAGCCTGCGCAGCCGCCTGCCGGGGGTCGCGGGTAAGGGTTATGTTCGTCCCGCCCCGCCTGACGATTTCCGGGGCCGGCCGGTATTCCGCCGGTCCAGCCACATGCAGGTGGAAATCCATAATACTTGCCGCGTTGATCCAGGAATTGCACATGTTGTTTCCGTCACCGAACCAGGCCACCTTTTTTCCCTTGATTGCGCCTTTCAACTCATAAAAAGTCTGCAGGTCCGCCAGTAGCTGGCAGGGATGATAACTGTCCGACAGGCCGTTTATGACGGGGACCGAGGAATACTCCGCAAAGCGTGTCAGCCGGGCATGTTCGAAAGTCCGGATCATAACGCCGTCAACCATCTTCGATAATACCCTGGCGGTGTCCTCAATAGGCTCCCCCCGGCCCAACTGGCTGTCCTGCGGCGACAGGAAAACGGCATGCCCTCCAAGGTGCGCCATTGCGGTTTCAAAGGAAACCCGGGTCCGGGTGGAAGATTTTTCAAATATCATCGCCAGCACCCTGCCGGCGCAGGTCTGCTGCAGCTCACGGCGCCTGAACGCCTCCTTCAGCCGGATAGCGCGGTGTATCAGTGCCTCAATCTCTGTCGCGCTGAGGTCCGCGAGTGTCAGGAAATGGCGCGTCATGTTAACCCGTAAAGTCCTTCACCAGGAAGCAGACGGTATCGATTATATGACGCAATTCATCCTCCGAGATGATCAGCGGAGGCAGCAGGCGCACCACCCGGCCCGCGGTGACATTGATAAGCAGGCGGCGTTCCAGCGCCCGTTCGACCAGGACGCCGCAATCCCCGGACAGTTCTATACCGATCATCAAACCCTTGCCGCGTATCGCAACGACCTGGTCAAGGTCCGCCAGTTGCGCGCGGAAGCTTTCCAGCAAGACCCTGCCGCTTGCGGCTGCCCGTTCGGCCAGGCCCTGCTCACTCAGGGTATCAATGACGGCCAGCGCGGCAGCCGAGACCAGCGGATTGCCGCCGAATGTCGAACCGTGACTCCCCGGCTGCAACATTTCCGCCGCAGGACCGACAGCCAGGCAGGCGCCGATGGGCAGGCCGTTGCCCAGGGATTTGGCCAGGGTGACGACGTCGGGAAGGATGTCTTCATGCTGGTAGGCGAACCAGGCGCCGGTGCGGCACATCCCGGTCTGTACTTCATCAAGGACCAGCAACCAGCCGTTCCGGTCGCACAGATCCCGCAGCGCTTTCAGGTAACCCGGATCAGGGATGATGACCCCGCCTTCTCCCTGTACGGCTTCAAGCATTACCGCGACAACCCGTTCGCCCGCGTCTTCAAGCTTCTCCAGGGCCGGGATATCGTTATAGGGCATATACCGGAAACCGGGCAGCAGCGGGTCAAAACCGGCGCGTACCTCGGGCTTGCCGGTAGCGCTCAGGGTCGCCATGGTCCTGCCGTGAAAACTGCCCTCCATGACAATAATAACCGGTTCTTCGACCTGCTTGTGGCGAGCGAATTTCCGGCAGATCTTGATGGCGGCTTCGTTGGCTTCAGCGCCGGAATTGCAGAAAAATACACGATCCATTCCGGAAATGCCGGCCAGCCGGCCGGCCAGTTGCTCCTGCAGGGGAATACGGTACAGGTTGGACGTATGGATCAGCCGGCGCGCCTGGCGCGCCAGCACTTCAGCGATACCGGGATGGGCATGACCCAGGCCGCAGACGGCAATCCCGCTCAGGGCATCGAGGTACCTTTCCCCCCGGCTGTCAATCAGCCAGGCGCCCTCACCGGCCTCAAAAGCCACGTCAAGACGCTTGTAAGTTGCCATTATCGCTTCCGGCATTGCAGATCTTCACATTGCACATTCAAAGTAAAAAGGGGACGGGGTGATACGCTTGATCGCCACGTCCCCTTTGCCGGAGAACAAATCGTTCACGCCGGCAGTCCAGGTCCTCGGTTTATTCGTTCGTACGGGTCAGAAAGGCAATCCGCCATGGCCCTGTCCGACCATGCACATCAGCATGGGAATGGACAGGAAGGTATTGGTGCGCGAAGCCATTGCTGCAACCACCCTGGCCTTTGCTTTTTCTTCGTCCGACGCCTGGACAATTCCCAGGATTTTCTTCTGGTTCGGCCAGATCAACACCCAGACGTTGAACAGCATGATGGTGCCGAGCCAGGCGCCGACCCCGATAACCACCGCTCCGCTGCCCAGCATGAAGGCATTGCCGATACCCAGTCCCATGATTTCCAGCGTGGCGGCGCCGGTCAGCCAGGTCAGCAACGCGGCCCAGCGGAACCAGAGCAGCGCCAGGGGCGCGACGTATTTGCCGATCGCGGCCGGCCCCGGACCGTCGCTGTCCGCCGTTGCCGAGGCCATGGCAGGGGTCTGTACAAAATTGAAATAATACAACAGGCCGACCCAGATGACTCCGAAGAAGACGTGCAGCCAGACCATCAGCGACCAGGTGTTGAGGCCGCGCGTGGCAGCGTCGCTCACGCTCAGGTTAATCAGTGCGGCTATAACAATCGCGATGACAAAACCCAGAATCAATGTGCCCTTTATGGTTTTAAGCGGATTCATCGTTACCCCCTCCAGCGTAATGTTTCAAAAATTTATGACCAGGCCCAATTATACTACTGCCTTGATGCCGGACAAGTATACAATGAATTTTCGCCGGGGTGATGTATAATGGCGGCAACCGGCGTGCGGCGCGCGCAGCACGCACCACGAACATTACAGAGACAACGCAATGAGCGACATAATCGAACAACTGAACACCATCATTTCGGAAAACCCGGTCATCCTGTTCATGAAAGGGTCGCCCGATTTCCCCCAGTGCGGCTTCTCCATGCGCACTGCACAGGCGTTGAAGGACTGCGATACCGAGTTCGTCTACGTTGACGTGCTGGCGTCGCCGGAAGTGCGCCGGAACCTGCCCCAGGTCTCCAACTGGCCGACGTTCCCGCAGGTGTTCGTCAACGGCGAACTGATCGGCGGCTGCGATATCGTGCTGGAGATGCACCAGTCGGGAGAGTTGAAAACCGTCCTGGAACAGGCCGGCGCAGGCGCAGGAAATCCTGAATAGCAGGAAGGGTCCGTACAGCTGTTTCAAGACACGCTGTGAATACATCCCTGTAAGCTTCGCATCCGCTGTCCCTGCGGATGAGAGTCTTGAAACAGCTGTACGGACCCTTTTTCATTACCTCTTAAGACGCTTCAGCATCCTCCGGTGGGCCTCCAGTTCTTCACGGCTGGGTTCCACAATTTTCAGGGCGGTGTGACGCTGCACCGGGTTTGCGCGCTGCAGACCGGAGCGTGAGTCCCGTTCCTCATCCCGGTCCAGCAACAGGCTCGACTGGCCGCCGGTCATCGCCAGAAAAACATCCAGCAGGATCTCGGCGTCCAGCAGCGCGCCGTGCAGGCTGCGATGGGAATTATCTATGCCGTAGCGCTGGCACAACGCGTCCAGGCTGTTTCTCTGCCCGGGGTGCAGTTCCCTCGCCATTTCCAGCGTGTCGGTAACGCTGCAGTAATCCTCCAGCCTCCCCCAGTCGTCCCCCAGGCGCGACAGCTCGGCATTGATGAACGCCACGTCGAACGGCGCATTGTGGATAATGACCTCGCTGTCCCGGATGAAATCAATCAGCGGGTCGGCGACATCCTCAAAAACCGGTTCTCCTTCCAGTTGCTGTCCGGTAATACCGTGGATTTCAACAGCTTCCTGTTCTATCTCCCGCTCGGGATTAATATAATAATGCAGGAGCCGGTCCGTCTTGCGGCGGTCCTTCATTTCGATACAGCCTATTTCAATAATCCGGTGCCCGCTTGCCGGCTCTAGCCCCGTGGTCTCGGTATCCAGGATAATCTGGCGCACGTTTGTCCTCAGGCCGGAGGATTTTCCAGCAGACGGTCCATTGCCTGGGTCGCCAGCGCATCGGCGCGCTCATTTTCCGCATGACCGCTGTGACCTTTTACCCAGCGCCATTCAATCTCATGGCGGGCCGCCAGTTCATCCAGTCGCTGCCAGAGATCCCGGTTCTTTACGGGACGCCTGGACGCGGTACGCCAGCCGCGCCGTTTCCAGTCATCTATCCATTGCAGGATTCCGTTCTTGACATAGTTGGAATCCGTTGTCAGACGTACCCGGCAGGGTTCTTTCAGCGCTTCCAGGGCTTTAATCGCGGCAGTCAGCTCCATTCGGTTATTGGTGGTCTGCGACGCGGCGCCGGACAGCTCCTTTTCGGTATCGTTGTAGCGCAACAACGCGCCCCATCCGCCCGGTCCGGGATTGCCGCGGCAGCCGCCGTCGGTAAATATTTCAATGAATTTGTTCATGCGGCGCAGTTCTTCGTGCAGGAATTGTCGGCCTCGGCCATGGTTGCCGGCCCCGCGGACGCGCCGGACAGAAATATCCTCTTGCGCCAGCTCATTTTTATGGGACTGACGGGCGCCCGGCGTTTCTGCGCGACCATCACGTAAGCCGCGCCAGGAAACGGCCAGCAGGATTCTCCCGGTTTTTCCAGAAATAACAAACGGCGCAGCAGGCTCCTGCGCCTGCATGGAGGGCGAAATAAAAACCTGTCAACCTCAAGCACCTCAAAATCAAGCATGGACAGCCAGTGTCTGAGCCTGGCAATACTGTGAAACCGGCCGTCCCAGGGCGGCCGGTTGCGGCATACCGGGTTCAGACGCCACAATGCCCACAGGCTCCACGGGCTGAATCCCGTAACGATCAGGCGGCCATCCTCGATCAAGACGCGTTCCATTTCCTTCAGAACGGCGCCGGGGTCGGCAACGTACTCAAGCACATGGGGCATAACCACAACGTCAATGCTGTGCGCAGCAAACGGCAGGGATGCGGCGCTCGCCGACAGCGCGCAACTGCCGTCACGTAATCCGTCATCGTCCAGGCGTAACCTGATCTTGTTCCTGATACGCCCGGCCGCATCAAGCGCTACACCATCATATTGACCTATCTGGGCAATGTGATACCCGAACAGGCCGGGTAAAATCCTGTCAAATTTTTCCTTTTCATAGTCTGCGAGCACACTGCCGGTTTCGCCTGTGAGCCACGCGCAAAACCCGGCGCGGGCGGGGGTGGCAGGTAATGTTGCAGATATCTTTTCCATTGCCTGAAGTAGCGGGTTCACAGGCAAAATCTTACCTCAGGATTTACTATTTTTCCTGAAAAAAATCATTGAAAAAATACTTGACATCGAGCAGGGCCGTGCGTAGCATTCACCGATGCGCTGCTCAGGGCTGCCAGCAATAGTTACCAGCGTCGCTTTCCTGCTAAGCGCGTGCAGCCAGCAACCCCTTCAGAAAACTGCCGAAACCCAGCCGGGAGCCGACGCGCAGGAGCCCGTTATAATCATCGCTCCTGAACCGGAGCTTACGGACGAAACTGTAGAGGAGCTCGCAAAGACGCCCACAGACCCGGTCCAGCCTGTTGCGCAGGATGACGCTGCGCCGGGTGACGATCTCTGGAAACGGATCGGCGCCAACCTGAACCTGCCCAGGCACCTGGAACGGCAGCAAGTCAAGGGCAGGCTGGCGTGGTACGCCAAAAACCAGAAATACCTTGACCGGGTAGCCGAACGCGCCGGTCTCTACCTGCACCATATTGTCGGCGAAGTGGAAAAACGCGGCATGCCGCTGGAAATTGCCCTGCTGCCCATCGTCGAGAGCGCATTCCAGCCCCGCGCCAGGTCGCACAAGGCCGCTGTAGGTATCTGGCAGTTTATCCGGGGCACCGGCGAGAGGTACGGCCTGAAACAGAACTGCTCGTATGACGGCAGGAGGGACATCGTAGCCGCCACCAAAGCCGCCCTGGATTACCTGGAAGATCTGAACGCCGAATTCGGCGACTGGTTTCTGGCTGTAGCCGCCTACAACACCGGCGAGAGGAACGTGGCCCGGGCCATCCGCCGCAATCGCAGGGCCGGCAAGGACACCGACTTCTTCTCCCTGCGCCTGCACCGGGAAACCAGGGGCTATGTACCCAGCCTGCTGGCCGTAGCGGAACTGGTCGCCAATCCGGAACAGCACGGCATCGTATGGCAGCCGGTAGCGGATAAACAGTATTTTGCCCAAGTGGACACCGGCGGGCGGATTGACCTTGCCGTTGCCGCAGAACTGGCCGCGATGACCAGGGATGAACTGCGCGACCTGAATCCAGGCTACGAAGATTGGGCGACCAGAACACAGGATGCACATCATCTGCTTCTGCCCGTTACCAGCGAAAAATCATTCCTGGAAAAGCTTGCCGGCCTGACTCCGGCACAACGGTTAACGGCCACGGATGTCGGTGAACAATGCTACTACATTGTCAAACGGGGGGACACGCTCTCGCACATCGCTCAGCGTTACCGCGGCGTAAGCGTGAGACAACTGCAGGCATGGAACGGTATTTCCCGGCCCAGGAGCATTAAGCCCGGACAAAAACTCAAGGTGTTCGCAGCGTCTCAGCCGGCGGAAGAGCCCATCCGATACATTGTCAGAAAAGGCGATAACCTGTCGAAAATAGCCAAAAAATTCAGCGTAACATTAAAAGAGTTGCTGGCCTGGAACAACCTGCGCAAAAACGATACCATCTATCCCAAGCAGAAAATAACCGTCTATCAATCCGGTTCCCGCTCAGTAGGCATTTGACAATCCACGGGGCCCGACCCGTTCACATTTTCCCTGATTCTTCGTAGAATTGGAGCATGACCCGTTTTCTGAAATTTTTTCTGCGTTGCCTGCTGCGGCTGCTTTACCGGGTTGAAGTCACCGGGATGGAACATTATCACCAGGCCGGCAACCGGGTGCTGATTGTCGCCAATCACACATCATTGCTTGACGGTATCATGCTGTTTGCCTGGTTGCCCGATGATCTCAGGTTTGCCATCAACACCCAGGTCGCCACCCGTCCCCGTTTCAAGCCGTTTCTCTATTTCGCCGATCTGTACACCATGGATCCGACCAATCCGTTGTCGGTAAAATCCATGGTGCGCTTCCTCCAGGAAGACCGCAAGGCTGTCATTTTCCCGGAAGGCCGCATCACCACCACCGGCAGTCTGATGAAGGTCTATGAAGGACCGGGATTAATCGCCGATCGCGCCGGCGCAACCGTGCTTCCCGTCGCCATCGAGGGCGCGCAATACACTGCCATGGGTTACCTGGGAGAACGGATAAGATTTCCCAAAATCCGGATGCAGGTGCTGGCGCCGGAAAAACTGGACATCGACCCGTCGATCCAGGGGCACGAACGGCGCAAGGCCGCCGCCACGTGTATGCAGGACCTGATGTACAAGGTGTCCTACGCCTGTTTTGACTATGAAAAGACCGTGTTCGATGCGATATTGCAGTCTGCGGGACTGTTCGGCGGCAACCGGGTCGTACTGGAAGACTTCAAGCGTGAGCCGTTTACCTACAGGCAGTTGCTGATGCGCGCTTTTATCCTCGGCGGCGTATTGCGCAAGGATACGCAACCCGGGGAACATGTCGGCGTGCTGATGCCGAACGTCGCGGGCGGCGTCGTGGTATATCTGTCCATGTTGTACCTGGAAAGAATTCCCGCCATGCTGAACTACAGCACCGGCTTGCAGGTGCTGCTGAAAGCCTGCGAAACCGCTTCGATCAGGACGGTTTATACTTCCAGGCAATTCATAGAGAATGCCGACCTGCAAGAGTTGGCGCAAGGTCTGGAGCAACGGGTGAACCTGGTCTACCTGGAGGACCTGCGCGACCGGATAGGCGTCACGGACAAACTGCTCGGGCTGGTGCGCAGCCGTTTTCCCCGCGCCTGTTACCGCCCGACCGCAAAGCCCGGCGACCCTGCCACGATCCTGTTTACTTCCGGCTCGGAAGGCGTTCCCAAGGGTGTTGTGTTATCCCATCGCAACCTGCTGGCCAATTTCGCCCAGGCGCGCAGTTGCATAGGGTTCAAGCCCAGCGATGTTTTTTTCAATTGCCTGCCGCTGTTTCACTCGTTCGGACTCAACATCGGTTGCGTGCTGCCGCTGCTGGGCGGCTGCAGGATATTCCTGTACACCACACCCCTGCATTACCGGGTCATCCCGGAACTCCTGTACCAGACGGACGCCTCGATTTTGTTCGCCACCAACACCTTCCTGAAGGGTTATGCCCGTCATGCCCATCCCTATGATTTCAAGTCCCTGAAGTATGTGCTCGCCGGGGCTGAAAAGCTGCAGGACGATACCCGGAAACTGTGGATGGAGAAGTTCGGGATCCGCATCCTGGAAGGGTACGGTGCTACGGAGTGCAGCCCGGTGGTTTCGGTGAATACTCCGATCAACAACAAGGCCGGCAGTGTGGGAAAACTGTTGCCGGGGATGCAGGCTTACCTGGCGCCGGTTCCGGGCATAGAGCATGGCGGGAGACTGGTGGTAAACGGCCCCAACGTGATGTCCGGTTACCTGCTGCACGGTTCCGACGGCAGTATCCACGCACCGCGCACGGAGCGCGGGGAGGGCTGGTACGATACCGGCGACATTGCGGCTATCGATGCCGATGGCTATATCGAACTGCTGGGCCGGGCCAAACGTTTTGCCAAGATCGGCGGCGAGATGATCTCACTCACCGCGGTGGAAGAACTGGCCGTAGCCGTCTGGCCGGACCGCAACCATGCCGCCATATCCCTGCCCGATGAGCGCAAGGGGGAAAAAATCATTCTGCTGTCGGAACAAGAGGGGGCGGACCGGAAGGCGTTCCAGGAAAAGGCGCGGGAACTGGGCTATGGGGAGTTGTACATCCCGCGGGAAGTGGTGCATATGCGCGAGATACCGGTGCTGGGTACCGGGAAAACGGACTATGTGAGTTTGATGGACAAGTTGCAGAATGAGAATTAACCCATCTTTAACATAGGTCTTTACGAACTTGTTGTATATCAGCCAGTTACGAAGATCTGGCCAGCCGAGTGGCACTACATGTGGACGCCGGGGTCCAGGTCGAAGGGTTCAGACGAGGTTTTTGCGGACACCTCCCGGTGATGAATCAATGCCCAGCGCATCGTAGATTGCCTGCTGCGGCGGCTCGGCCAGGGTGGCCTTGCGCACGTGCAGGGTGCGCCCGTCATCCCGGCGGAAGGTGGCGGTGATGCGTTGTTGTCCTGCCAGGATGCGGCGCAGGGTGGTCCAACTGGCGTGTTCGCCAGCCTTACGCAGGCGGGTCCGGATCACCTGCACCAACTGGTAGGCGATGACGGTGATGAACAGGTGCCCTTCGGCGCGTAGTGGTTTGTGGTGGTAGATGGGACGCAGGCCCAGCTCGGACTTTAACGAGCGGAACACGGCCTCGACGTCGGTGAGCATGAAGTAGGTGCGCCACAGGGTGTCCTCGTCCCAGTCGGTCCGGTTGCTGCGCAGGCAGTACACGCCCGGGTGGGTGAGCAGGGAGCCGGGCCGGGCGTTGCGGGTGAAGCGCACCGCCCTGGCGCGTTGGCCGGTCTGGTCGGTCTCGACGGTGATATCGTAGTGCTGGGCGATGCCGTGGCTGTTTTCCTTGATACGTCCGATGCGCTGGTGGACGTGGTCGATACGTTTGCGGGTGCGCGGTCTGGCCAGTCCCTCGTTAAGTTGCGTGAGGGCGGTCTCGAGGCGTTGGGCGAAGCGCTCGGCGATGCCTTGTTCCTTGGCGGCGCGGGCTTCGGAGTAGCAGTACAGGCGCACTTCGCCGGCGTCCTCATCGAGCACCCGCTGCAGTTGCACGCCCTGCTTTGAGGCGGTCTCGATGCGCACCGCGCCCTCGGGGTCGAACTGCCGGGTGCGTTCGCGGCTGACCACCAGGTAGCGGTAGCCCTGCTCGCGCAGCCAGGCCAGGCGGTCCTCGGTGGCGATGCCGCGGTCCATGACCACCAGGGCGCCGGGCGGCGTATCCAGTGCGGTAAGCATGTCGGCCAGGGTGTGGTGTTCGCGCACGTTGCCGGCGAACACCTGCGAGCGGCGCACGAAGCCGCTGGCATCGAGCACCAGCCCCAGGGTGAGCAGCGGGCAATCGGTGCGCTTGTCCTTGGCGTGGCCGCGGCGCGCCTTGGGCTGTTGGGCCGCCTCGCCCTCGAAGTAGGTGTTGCTGAGGTCATAGAGGGTGACGGTGGGCGCCAGCGTGAACAGGTCCATGGCCTGGTCGAACAGGTGCTGCTCGATGGCGTCCCGGTGCGCCATGAGGGCATCGGAGGCGCGGTACAACTGTATGGGATGCTGAGTCTCAAAGTCCACCCCCAGCAGCTCGCCCAGGGCGCTGCGCTCACGCAGCCAGCGCGCCGCGGCGGCCTCCGAGCCGGGTTGCGCCAGACGGGCGACAATCGAGCCGAGCGCCGCCGCGCGCAGGGACGGGCCGATGCCGAGTGCTTCCAGCCGTGCCCGCAGGCCGAGTTGCTCGATGGCCCACAACGCAACGTGCTCGACCCCCACCGAGCGCGGGCGCACCAGTGCCAGCGAGCCCACGTCTACCGCCTGCAGGTCCCGGCCCGGCGGCGTCTCCCGGTGTGCGTCCCGGTCGCGGGCGAGCAACTGTTCGGCGATGTGCCGGGCATGGGTCTCCAGCGCCGGCGGACCATCGGCGTACAGGGCCATCTGACCGGCGCGCAGCGCGTCGATGCGCTGGCACAGTGCGGGCCAGTCCTGGCGGGCGACGTCGAAGTGGCGACCGAGATTGAGCAGCGTGCGCTGACGCACTTTCTCGCCGATGCGTTCGGAACGCACCAGGCGGTGGGTGTAGTAGGCCTCGCCGGTGGTGGTGGCGCGGGTTTTGGTGCGCCGGATGAACATAGGGGAGAGGATACCGGGGGTGGCGGAGCGAGTCAACAAGAAAATAAATATTATGGCACTACACTACTCCCCCCTTACCATAAATCAATGGGTTACGACCGAAAACCCGCCAAAATCACCCTGATTCCCCGTCCCGACAGGCGGAAAATGTTAAACTTGGGTTAATGGTTTTCTGTGCAGAGGACAGGTTTGGATGGTTTCGTGCCGGGGACAGGTTTGGAAGGTAATTTTCTGGACACGCTGTGAATACGTCCCTGTACGCTTTATCATCCGCTGTCCCTGCGGATGACATTCCTGAAAATTACCTTCCAAACCTGTCTATGAGCATTGGGAATACGTCCCGGAGTCCGGGGTCAGAGTAAGAAATTCGTCAGAATTTTTACTCTGACCCCTGAATTTCCATCGTTCGCTCCCCCTCCCCGGTAAACGGAACGAAACCAACTGGTAGGATATCAGTCTCCCTGATATCGCCGTTTTGCTGCTTTTCCAGCACCTGCAGTGTCTGGTAGCCGAATGCCGGGCCGACCGGGACTACCATGCGGGCGCCGGGTTTAAGCTGGTCGATGAGGGGTTGCGGCACTTGTTCGGGGGCTGCCGTAACGATGATCGCATCAAACGGGGCGTGTTCCTCCCAGCCGATGTAGCCGTCTCCGATCCTTACCGTGACATTGTCGAAACCGAGTCGCGCCAGGTTGTTCTCAGCCCGCCTGCCCAGGGTTTCGATGATCTCGATGGTATAGACATGGCGCGCCAGCCGCGCCAGGACCGCGGCCTGGTAGCCTGAACCGGTGCCGATCTCCAGGACGACGGAGTCGCCATCCACCCCCATCAGGTGCGTCATGAGGGCAACGATATAGGGCTGGGAAATGGTCTGGCCCTCTCCGATGGGCAGCGCGCTGTTCAGGTAGGCGGCAAATCGCAGGTCCCGGGGCACAAATTCGTGGCGCGGCACGGCCGCCACGGCCTGCATCACCCGTTCATCCAGGGCGTCTATGCCGGTATAACTGCGGGTTTCGTCCACCGTTTCCCTGATGGCGGCGATCATCTCCCGGCGCTCGGTTTCATACCCGTCCCGCGCGAACAATCCGCTAGAAGATGTTGCCAGCAATAAAGCAACCACAACAAAACACAGTGATTTTATTGTTTTCAATTGGATGGCAGTCCTTACAGTTCTCTCCAGCAGGTTTGGAAGACTATTTTTAGGAATGTCATCCGCAGGGACAGCGGATGATAAAGCGTACAGGGACGTATTCACAGCGTGTCCTAACCCAAGTTTAACATTTTCCGCCTGTCGGGACGGGGAATCAGGGTGATTTTGGCGGGTTTTCGGTCGTAACCCATTGATTTATGGTAAGGGGGGAGTAGTGTAGTGCCATAATATTTATTTTCTTGTTGACTCGCTCCGCCACCCCCGGTATCCTCTCCCCTATGTTCATCCGGCGCACCAAAACCCGCGCCACCACCACCGGCGAGGCCTACTACACCCACCGCCTGGTGCGTTCCGAACGCATCGGCGAGAAAGTGCGTCAGCGCACGCTGCTCAATCTCGGTCGCCACTTCGACGTCGCCCGCCAGGACTGGCCCGCACTGTGCCAGCGCATCGACGCGCTGCGCGCCGGTCAGATGGCCCTGTACGCCGATGGTCCGCCGGCGCTGGAGACCCATGCCCGGCACATCGCCGAACAGTTGCTCGCCCGCGACCGGGACGCACACCGGGAGACGCCGCCGGGCCGGGACCTGCAGGCGGTAGACGTGGGCTCGCTGGCACTGGTGCGCCCGCGCTCGGTGGGGGTCGAGCACGTTGCGTTGTGGGCCATCGAGCAACTCGGCCTGCGGGCACGGCTGGAAGCACTCGGCATCGGCCCGTCCCTGCGCGCGGCGGCGCTCGGCTCGATTGTCGCCCGTCTGGCGCAACCCGGCTCGGAGGCCGCCGCGGCGCGCTGGCTGCGTGAGCGCAGCGCCCTGGGCGAGCTGCTGGGGGTGGACTTTGAGACTCAGCATCCCATACAGTTGTACCGCGCCTCCGATGCCCTCATGGCGCACCGGGACGCCATCGAGCAGCACCTGTTCGACCAGGCCATGGACCTGTTCACGCTGGCGCCCACCGTCACCCTCTATGACCTCAGCAACACCTACTTCGAGGGCGAGGCGGCCCAACAGCCCAAGGCGCGCCGCGGCCACGCCAAGGACAAGCGCACCGATTGCCCGCTGCTCACCCTGGGGCTGGTGCTCGATGCCAGCGGCTTCGTGCGCCGCTCGCAGGTGTTCGCCGGCAACGTGCGCGAACACCACACCCTGGCCGACATGCTTACCGCACTGGATACGCCGCCCGGCGCCCTGGTGGTCATGGACCGCGGCATCGCCACCGAGGACCGCCTGGCCTGGCTGCGCGAGCAGGGCTACCGCTACCTGGTGGTCAGCCGCGAACGCACCCGGCAGTTCGACCCCGAGGGCGCGGTGCGCATCGAGACCGCCTCAAAGCAGGGCGTGCAACTGCAGCGGGTGCTCGATGAGGACGCCGGCGAAGTGCGCCTGTACTGCTACTCCGAAGCCCGCGCCGCCAAGGAACAAGGCATCGCCGAGCGCTTCGCCCAACGCCTCGAGACCGCCCTCACGCAACTTAACGAGGGACTGGCCAGACCGCGCACCCGCAAACGTATCGACCACGTCCACCAGCGCATCGGACGTATCAAGGAAAACAGCCACGGCATCGCCCAGCACTACGATATCACCGTCGAGACCGACCAGACCGGCCAACGCGCCAGGGCGGTGCGCTTCACCCGCAACGCCCGGCCCGGCTCCCTGCTCACCCACCCGGGCGTGTACTGCCTGCGCAGCAACCGGACCGACTGGGACGAGGACACCCTGTGGCGCACCTACTTCATGCTCACCGACGTCGAGGCCGTGTTCCGCTCGTTAAAGTCCGAGCTGGGCCTGCGTCCCATCTACCACCACAAACCACTACGCGCCGAAGGGCACCTGTTCATCACCGTCATCGCCTACCAGTTGGTGCAGGTGATCCGGACCCGCCTGCGTAAGGCTGGCGAACACGCCAGTTGGACCACCCTGCGCCGCATCCTGGCAGGACAACAACGCATCACCGCCACCTTCCGCCGGGATGACGGGCGCACCCTGCACGTGCGCAAGGCCACCCTGGCCGAGCCGCCGCAGCAGGCAATCTACGATGCGCTGGGCATTGATTCATCACCGGGAGGTGTCCGCAAAAACCTCGTCTGAACCCTTCGACCTGGACCCCGGCGTCCACATGTAGTGCCACTCGGCTGGCCAGATCTTCGTAACTGGCTGATATACAACAAGTTCGTAAAGACCTATGTTAAAGATGGGCTAAAAATAGTCTTCCAAACCTGCCCGTCGTGATTCCAAACGGAATACACAGACCTTTATACAACTCCACCCCCCACGTTAAGCACCGCGCCCGTAATATAGGCGGACTCATCGGAGGCCAGGAATACTGCCGCCCCGGCCACGTCTTCAGGCGTCCCGAATCGTTTCAACGGAATTTCCGCGAGGCGTTCCGCGTAATACTCCTGTTCCATGACTTCCGTGGCAAACGCGGTGGCTATCCAGCCCGGCGCCAGTACGTTGACCCTGACCGCCGGGGCAACGGTCTTTGCCAGTGATTTGCTGAATGCCCGGACGCCGGCTTTCACTGCGGAAAACATCTGCGGATTGGTGCCCGGGTAGCCGTGAACGGCCTGGTCCCAGGACATGTTGATGATCACGCCGCTGCCCTGGCGTTGCATCACATCGGCCACTGCCCAGCAACACTGGATAGTCCCTTTCAGGTCGACCTCCGTCAGCATGGTGAGTTTTTGCCGATCGGTAAGCCGGGCGCCGCTGCCCGTGAGGATATCCGCGCCGGCATTATTGACCCAGATGTCGATGCGGCCGAATTCAGCGCTGACTCTGTCAATCAGGCCGGCGACGGCGTCCGGATCGGCTATATCCGCCTGCACGGCAAGCGCCTGCCCGGATAATCCCCGTATTTCCCTGACCACGTCCTGCGCCCGCTGTTCGGACCTGTTGTAATTAACGGCCACGTGAGCGCCTTCTCCGGCAAAGGCGAGGGCAATGGCGCGCCCGATCCCGGAACTCGCCCCTGTCACCACCGTAATCTTATCCTGAAGCCGCGCCATACGATTATTTTATCACTGTTATACTGTGTGTATCTCATGAAATCCGTAAGCGTCATCATTCCCACTTACAACCGCGCGCACCTGCTGCCGAGGTGCCTGGATTCGGTTATCTCACAGGAGTTGCAACCGCTTGAAATCATTGTCGTTGACGACGGTTCCACTGACTCGACCCTGGACCTGGTGCGGCGTGACTATCCCGGCGTCAAGCTGATCTCCCGGGAGAACAAGGGGGTAAGCGCGGCCAGGAACACCGGCATAGGCGCGGCCCGGAGCGAGTGGCTGGCTTTCCTCGATTCGGACGACGCCTGGCTCCCCGGCAAGCTGAACCGGCAGGTGCAAGCCGTCCGGGAAGACCCCGATATTGGTATCGTACACACGGACGAGATATGGATACGCAACGGCGTCCGGGTTAACCCGCATCTCAAACACAGAAAATACGGTGGTTCAATCTTCAAATACTGCCTGCCCCTGTGCGTGATCTCCCCTTCATCCGTCATGATCCACCGGCGCGTATTTGACCGGGTGGGACTGTTCGATGAAACGCTGCCGGTGTGCGAGGATTATGATTTATGGCTGCGCATCTGCGCCCGCATGCCGGTGGCATTTATCCGCGACCCCCTGATCACCAAGTACGGTGGGCACCCCGATCAACTCTCAACCCGCTACCGGGGCATGGACCGCTACCGCATCAGGTCGCTCGACAGGGTCCTCAACGAGGTAGAACTGGGGTCTGCAGACCGGAAAGCTGCGGTTGATACACTGGTCGGCAAGATCAGGATTTACCTGAACGGCGCCGCAAAACACAACAACCGGGTTTTCGTTCCGGAATGTGAGCAGTTGCTGGCGCGCTACGCTCACTGATGCTGCACATCGTCTGCGCCCTGAAGCCCGAGGCCCGGCCGTTGCTGGATCATTTCAGCCTGCGCCCCCTGCCGGACGAACCCCGCATCTACCATAATGCCGACGCGCATATCTCTCTTACCCTGTCCGGCATCGGCAAATCCGCGGCCGCCGGGGCAGTAGGCCGGACGCACAAGTACTTCGATGCGGACAGGTCCCATGCCTGGCTCAACCTGGGCATTGCGGGACATGCCGACCTGCCGGTCGGCCAGGCGGTCATGATAAAAAAGGTGACCGATGCCGCGTCCGGACAGACCTGGTTCCCGTCCCGTGTCTTTCCGGTAACGATCCCGGCCCACGACCTGCTCACCCTGGACGAACCCGGCAGCGACTACCGGGAAGAATTGTTCGACATGGAATGTGCCGGGTTCTTCCGCGCCGTGAGCGATGTCGCAACGCTGGAACTGGCGCAGGCGCTGAAGATTGTCTCGGATAATGCCGACACACCCCTGGATAGCGTCAATCCGGCCCTTGCCGGCCGCCTGGTGCAACAAAACCTGCCGGTAATCGAGAATATCATCGATCAGCTTCTGACTCTGTCGGAACTGTTGCGGGACCTCAACGACGCAGGCCCGGACTACAATGCGATCGTAAGACAACGGCATTTTACCGTCAGCCAGCAACACCAGTTACGCTCCGTCCTGAGGAAATGGCGCACCCTACAACCCGGAAACAGGGCCCCGGCCAAGCACGCGGCCGGAAAGAAAACCGCCGCCGAAACACTCAGATTCCTGCAAGACGAACTGAACAAAGCCCCCATCAGATTGACATGACCACAACTCCGACATGCTGTCCATTTTTGCAACTCTACAACCCTCCCAGAGACTTGCAGGTTCGGACAGGCATTTTAAGGATGTCATCCGCAGGGACAGCGGATGATAAAGCGTACAGGGACGTATTCACAGCGTGCCTTAAAATGCCTGTCCGAACCTGCTCCGCCGCCGGATAAGGAGGAATAATGCCCGACCAAACCCGCTCCGCCGTCGGATAAGACTGAATAATGATCAACCAGATTTACATCGAGGAACCCCTGCTTGAGCATGCGCGGGCGCGCGCCATCCTGCAGCGTTTCCCGAACGCGTCGGTGACGACGTGCGCCCGTTACGGCGAGATTTTCAACCGCAGGGCGCAGAACTTCCGCCTGCAGAAGATTAGTCCGGCATTGATCCTGGCGGAGAAGTTTTCCGGTCACGTACTGCCTTCTCCGCCTGAATACGCCATCGGCGGCGACCTGAATTATTACTTCTCCCACATGCTGAATTGCGTTTACGACTGCCGCTACTGTTTTCTGCAGGGCATGTACCGGTCGGCGCACTACGTTGTTTTCGTCAACTACGAGGACTTCATTCAGGCCATTGTTGACAAGATCCGGGCGGCGGGTGATGCCTCGGCGCATTTCTTTTCCGGTTACGACTGCGACAGCCTGGCCCTGGACCCGGTAACGGGTTTCGTAAAGGAATTCCTGCCCCTGTTCAGGGAGCAACCGCAGGCGCTGCTGGAATTGCGAACCAGGAGTACGCAGGTCCGGTCATTGCTGGAGCAGGAACCCATACCCAACTGCATTGTCGCTTTCAGTTTCACCCCGGCTGAAATCGCCGATGCCACAGAACACAAGGCGCCCCCGGTGAGCAAGCGGTTGCAGGCGCTGCAACGCCTGCAGGCGCGCGGCTGGCGCATCGGGTTGCGTTTTGACCCGTTGATTTACCAGGACGGCGTATCGGAACAGTACGAGCGGCTGTTCACGCAGGTGTTTGCAGCCGTCGATTCGGCGCTGTTACACTCAGTCAGCCTGGGGAGTTTCCGCCTTCCCAAGGCGTATTACCGGTCCCTGGCGCGGCTGTATCCGGACGAAGTCCTGTTTGCATCGCCGCTGGAGGAGACCGGCGACGGGATGGTCACGTACCGGGACAGAATACGCGAGGACCTGTTGTCTTTTTGCAGAGACGCCCTGCTGAAATACATCCCGGAGGATAAATTCTTCCCCTGCGAACCTTTACCGGCTACCCGACCAGCCTGTTGAACGCTTCCCTTACTCTTGTCCTGGTTTCCAGGAACTTTTCCATGAATTCCCCGGTGCGGTCTTCGGCGAAGCCCATGCCTCTGGACAAAACCGCGTTCTGTTTAGGGTCGGCAGGGATTGTGCTGCTGGGTTTCAAATCTATCAGGCGCATGCAGATCTCCGCCTGTTTCAGGAAATTATAGGCTTTCAGCAATAACCCTGCAGTGTCGGTGTCGATGAAGTTCAACTCCGACAGGCGTTTCAAAGCCATTCGGGTGCTGGCAGTCTGCAGGTCCGCATGGTTTTTGCCGTGGCTGAGCTGCAAATAATGAGTAATGAAATCAATATCCATGATCCCGCCCTTGCCGCGCTTGATTTCATGCTTGTGGCGCGGACTGCCCAGCGTCTCCTCGATCAGTTCGCGCATTTTCACGATCTCGTCCTGCAACAATTCACCATCGTAGTCACCGTAGATGGAGCCGGAGATAGCCTGCAACGCCTCCTGTCCCATGCCATGGGGGTCATAGATGGGCCGGCAGCGCGTCATCATCTGCCGCTCCCAGATCGCCCGGTCCGACCGATGATAATCGATAAAGGAATCCATCGGCGTAATCAAAGATCCGGAGGTGCCGTGGGGCCGCAGGCGCATGTCCACTTCGTATAGCAGGCCGGCAGGGGATATCCTGGCCAGACGGCGCATCAATCCCTGGAGCTCGCGGGCAACCTCGGTCGTGTCGCCGGCGGATTTCGTCCGGTACAGGAATATCAGGTCCAGGTCGGAACCGAATATCATCTCATGCCCTGCCATCCTGCCCATGCCCAGCACCGCCACATTGTCAAACAACTGACGATTTGTCCCGGACAGCTGTCTGATCATGAAACTGAAGACACACTCAGCCAGCAGGGTTAGATTTTTTTCAATTTCGGCAAGCGCCATCTCTCCCTGCAAGAAACGGATGAGCAACAACAGCATCCATTGGTTTTTTATTGATGACAGGACGTTCAGTCCCTGTTCGATATTCCGTTTGAACCCTTTCACCTGTAACGTCCGCATCATCTCATCGGCGTTGATTGGTTTATCCCGGTAATTGTCGATCAGCTCGGTAATTTCATACCCCCGGAAAAAAATATACCGGGTGAAATACCAGCTGGCGCCGAAAATATTGATAATCAGGTTCTTGTCCTCCGGCCTGTCCCCCCATTGTTCCTTCTCGCACAATTCGTTCCAGCGGGTAAAACTGACTTCCGCCTGCACCTTGTTCCAGGCGCCGGCATACGTGACATGAGGGCGTTCATCGCCCTCGGCACTGTCTTTGGCCTCGGGTAGTACCTTTTCAAAGTATTTCTCAGCGATCTTGCGGTTGGCGTTTAGGCATTGTTCAAAATTTGCCAGGATTTCATCATCCGTCCTGCCTTCCATGTTCAGGGAACGCGCTATCGTGATCCTGCCGGCTGCATCATCCGGCAAGGCATGGGCCTGTTTCTCATCCGCCATCTGCAAACGGTTTTCCAGACGGCGCAGGAACAGGTAAGCAGCCCTGATCTCCTGCTCGTCTTCAGCGCTGATAAAATTCAGTTTGCGCAGACTCTCCAGCACCTCCAGGGTATTGGTTGTGCGCAATTCGGCGTGCTTTGCCGCACTGATCAGTTGCAGTATCTGGACAAAAAACTCGATGTCCCTGATGCCGCCCCGGCCCAGCTTGACGTGCCATTGGCCGCTGCGCGCCCGGACCCTGGCCATCTCCCCCTTGATAGCCACAAACCGCTCCAGGTCCGCGGCACTCATGGAACGTATGAACACAAAGGGACGCAACCGGGTAAGGAGTTCCTCGCCAAGCATTTCATTGCCCGCAACACACCGGGCGCGTAACCAGGTCAGCCGCTCCCAGGCTTCCGTGCTCGCCTGGTAATAGTTCTCCGTCTCGTCCACGGACAGAAACAGGGGCCCGCTCTTCCCCCAGGGCCGCAGTTTCAGGTCGACCCGGTATAAAAATCCGCCGTGTGTGGTTTGCTCCAGCAGCCTGGTAAACTGCCTAAGTCCGTTTGACAGCGTCCTCTGTAATTCGTGGGAATCGGCGTCGCCGATTTCATCGTAGTTGCTGCTTGCGAATATCAGGTCAACGTCTGAACTGTAATTCAGCTCACTTGCTCCCAGTTTTCCCAGGGCAAAGACACAGACGTTTTGTCCGATGGAGGTCCCGTGATCCCCGCTGAAGCTTAAGGCAAATGCCTTGTTGAGGATCAAGTCGGCCAGCAGACTCAACCTGTCAAGCACAATTTCATACGGATATCCGCCGGACACATCCATCCAGGTTATTTTCAACAACTGCTCGTATTTGAAACGCCGCAAATCCTCAGGCCCATGGATACCGTCCAGTTGTCCGGAGTTAATTTCACAGGACTCGCCCAACAGGCGAACGGTATGCGGATACCGGCAGATATAATTGAACAGGAAGTTTGAGTAGCCGATGATGTTGATGAAATCAGCCGCCAGGGATGCCGGTAACCGGTCCATTTCCCTGCTCAGTTCGGCATCCTGCCGCATCCTGTCGAACCGGAGCGCGGCGGTCTCAGGGTCCGGCGCGGCGGCGATCAATTGCTGGAAGTCGGTCATTTATTTATCCGCGGATGACGCAGGGATTCGTCCGCAGATGACGCAGAAATAACATATCTCAAATCTTGTTATAGATATCTCCGCCATGGCGGTTGAACTCCTGCGCCTTGTCATCCATCCCTTTCGCGATGACTTCTTCCATGTTCTCGAGTCCCTGCTGCTTCGCATAATCACGCACGTCCTGGGTTATTTTCATGGAACAGAAGTTCGGTCCGCACATGGAGCAGAAATGCGCCACCTTATGGGCCTGTTTGGGCAGGGTTTCATCGTGGAACTCCCGGGCCTTGTCGGGGTCCAGTGACAGGTTGAACTGGTCCTCCCAGCGGAACTCGAAGCGCGCCTTGGACAAGGCATTGTCCCTGACCTGCGCGGCCGGGTGTCCCTTGGCCAGGTCGGCGGCATGGGCGGCAATCTTGTACGCGATAATTCCATCCTTGACATCATCCTTATCGGGCAGGCCCAGGTGTTCTTTCGGAGTGACGTAACACAACATGGCGGTGCCGTACCAGCCTATCATGGCAGCCCCGATCGCCGAGGTAATATGGTCGTATCCGGGCGCGATATCGGTTGTCAACGGGCCCAGGGTATAAAACGGCGCCTCGGCACAACTTGCCAGCTCTTTCTCCATGTTTTCCCGGACCAGGTGCATGGGCACGTGGCCGGGCCCTTCGATCATCACCTGCACGTCGTGCTTCCAGGCGGTCTGTGTCAGTTCTCCCAGGGTTTCCAGCTCCGCATACTGGGCGGCATCGCAGGCATCGGCGATGGAGCCGGGACGCAAACCGTCTCCCAGGGAGAAGGCCACGTCGTAGGCTTTCATTATCTCGCATATTTCCTCGAAACGGGTGTACAGAAAACTTTCCCGGTGATGGGCAAGGCACCATTTCGCCATGATCGAGCCGCCGCGGGAAACGATGCCGGTAACGCGGTCCGCCGTCAGCGGGATATAAGCAAGACGGACACCGGCGTGGATGGTGAAATAGTCCACTCCCTGTTCAGCCTGTTCGATCAAGGTGTCCCGGTAAATCTCCCAGGTCAGTTCCTCCGCCTTGCCGTCTACCTTTTCCAGGGCCTGGTAGATGGGGACGGTGCCGATGGGAACGGGCGAATTCCTGATGATCCATTCGCGGGTCTCGTGGATATTCCTGCCGGTGGATAAATCCATCACCGTATCGGCCCCCCAGCGGGTTGCCCAGGTCATCTTTTCCACTTCTTCGCCGATGGATGATGTCACCGCCGAATTGCCTATGTTGGCATTGATCTTGACCAGGAAATTCCGGCCTATGATCATCGGCTCCGTTTCCGGGTGGTTGATATTGGCGGGGATGATGGCGCGACCCGCCGCCACCTCGGAACATACGAACTCCGGAGTGATTTCGGCAGGCAAGCGCGCGCCGAGAGGCTGTCCTTCATGGCGTTTCAACAAACCCTGCTCACGGCATTCGTCCAGGCGCTGGTTTTCCCGGATGGCAATGAATTCCATCTCCGGAGTGATAATCCCCTGCCTTGCATAATGCATTTGCGTCACGTTACGGCCTTCCATGGCCCGGCGCGGCAATCTTTGCGGTCCAAAACGCAACTCTGCGAGTTTCCCGTCATTGAGACGGCGGCGGCCGTAAACGGAAGTCAGCGCGTCAAGCTGTTCGGTGTCGCCCCGTTCGCTGATCCAGTTGTCCCGAAGCCCGTCCAGTCCCCGGCGGATGTCGATGGCTACGGCCGGGTCCGTATATGGACCGGAGGTATCGTACACCGTCACGGGAGAATTCTTCTCCGAACCCGAAGCTGTCGGTGTGTCGCTGCAGCGGATTTCCCGCATGGGCACGCGGATATCATCGCGACTTCCCTGCACATGGATCTTTCTGGAATTGGGAAAAGCCTGAACAGCCTTGGCGTCAACACTGGGTTTTCGCTCATGGCGCGCAATGCCGGCCAAGGTATGTTGTAATTCAGGATTGCTGCTCATCGAAGGAAAGTCCTCAGACATGTGTTCAATGGGGTATAATAGCAAAAAAGTAACCGGAATATGCAGCATGCAAAGCATCACCGTGGAACAACTGGCGGCATTACAATCTGAGTGGGACAAGGTCGTTCTGCTCGATGTGCGCGACCCGTGGGAATTTGAAATCTGCCGCCTGCCCGGTTCCGTAAATATCCCCATGAACGAAATTCCGGAACGGGCGCAGGAACTGAACCAGGAAGCAAGAACAGTCGTCATCTGCCATTTCGGCATGCGCAGCCTGGAGGTAAGCACTTATCTCGAGGAATCGGGATTCAAGGACATTTCAAACCTGGAAGGCGGCCTCGACGCGTGGGCGCAACGGGTCGACGAGGATATGCCCCAGTATTAGGGGCTACTCTGGGGACGGATTTAAATCCGTCCCTGCCATACTTGATAGAAACTGTTTAATGTGACAATGAGAAGGTACCTGCAAGTTCTGTGTGCTGTTTTATTCTTTACCTGCGCTAATGCCGCTCACGCGGTCGACCTGATGGAAATTTACGGGCATGCCCTGGACAGCGACCCGCAATACCGGCAGGTTGCCGCGACGAAACGGGCGGTCATGGAACAACGGCCCCAGGCCCTGGCGCAACTGCTGCCGTCACTTTCATTCAGCGCCAACGCCTTCACCAATGAGCAGGAAATAGACAGTATTTTCAACCCCATAGACCAGCAGGGTAAAGTGACCTTCGGCAGCCACGGATACAGCCTTGATCTCACCCAACCGCTGTTCCGGGGTGACAGGATTATCCAGTACCTGCAGGCAGGCAACCAGATAAAGCAGGCGGACGCGGAATTGATTGCAGCCGAACAGGACCTGATACTGCGCACCACGACGGCTTATTTCGAGGTATTGGCCGCCTACGACAACCTGGGTTTTGCCGAAGCGGAAAAAAAATCCCTGAGCCGGCAACTGGACCAGGCGAAACAGCGCTTTGACGTGGGTTTGACGGCCATCACGGACGTACAGGAAGCCCAGGCCGGCTATGACCGGGCATTCGCCGCGGAAATTGAGGCAAGGAATAACGTGGACAATTCCACGGAATCCCTGCGCGAGATTACCGGCGCCTATTTTTCCGGACTGGCAACCCTCGGGGAAACCATGCCGCTGTTAAGCCCGCAACCCGAGGAAATCGAGACATGGACCGGCGCCGCGCTGGAGCAGAACCTGAACGTGCTTGCCGCCCAGCACGCAGTGGATAACGCGCGCCGGGAAATAAAACGCCAGCAGGCCGGGCACCTGCCCACGCTGGACATGGTTGCCCGGCACAGCCTGGATGAAACCGGCGGGCGCTTCGGCTCTTATGAAAGTACAACCTCCTCGGTAGGGGTCCAGCTTAACGTTCCGATATTCCAGGGAGGCTATGTCAACTCGCGGGTCCGGGAGACCCATGAACGGCTCAATGCCGAACTGGAAAGGCTGGAACAGGCGCGCAGAAACGCGCAACGCCTGACGCGCCAGGCCTACCTGGGTGTGATTTCCGGGATCAGCCGGGTGAATGCGCTGAAACAGGCCGTGGTCTCCAGTGAAACCGCGTTACAGGCTACCGAAGCCGGCTTTGAAGTCGGTACCCGCACTGCAGTGGACGTTGTCGCGGCGGAACGGGCCACCTCCCAGGCCAGGCGGGACTACGCCCGGGCCCGCTATGACTACCTGCTGGATACATTACGGCTGAAACAGGCCTCCGGCAGCCTGTCGGCGGCAGACCTGTCACAGGTGAATCGCTGGCTGAACTGACGGAATGTCCCGCGCCGTAATACACATGGCGCAGCAAACATTTAAGACATGCAAGCTAAAACTGAAAATTACACGTCTCTCTGTGACGCCGGAAATTCAGTACTGATGGTTATCGACATCCAGACGGAACTGACTGCTGTGATGCCCGTCAAGGTCCTGGCCAGGCTGCAGCGCAACACGGGGTTGCTGGTCAATACCGCCGCCAGGCTGGCGCTCCCGGTATTCGCAACGGAACGGTCTCCCGAGGACCTGGGCGTCATGGAGCCTGAAATCCGGAAACTGTTGCCGCAGGCAGCAAATCTCTATGAAAAGACCACGTTTTCCTGCCTGGGAGCGAAGAACTTCGCCGGGGACCTGACCGCTACCAAGAGAAAACAGGCCATCCTGGTGGGTATGGAAGCCCATGTCTGCATATTGCAAACGGCGCTGGACCTGCATAACCGGGGTTACGTGGTCTTCGTGGTGGCGGATGCGGTATGCTCCCGGCAAAGGGAAAATTACGAAACCGCCCTACGGCGCCTGGGGAGAGCGGGGATTATCATTTGCGATGCGGAGTCCGTGCTGTTCGAATGGATACGCGGCGCCGACGAACAACTGTCCCGGGAAGTACAGTCCTTACTGCGTTAATTATCCGCAGATGACGCAGATTAACGCAGATAAAACAGGAAATAATCTGCGCTAATCAGCGTCATCTGCGGATAAATTATTCCACCGTAACGGACTTGGCCAGGTTTCTCGGCTGATCCACGTCCGCGCCCTTCAGAACCGCAACATGGTAGGAAAGCAGTTGCAAGGGCACGGTATAGACAATCGGGGCGATGCTGTTGTCCACTGCAGGCAATTGCAGGACTTTCACGGCAGGGCTCAATTCCATGGACATATCGGCATCGGAAAAGACATACAAGCTGGCGCCCCGCGCGCGCGCCTCCTGCAGATTGGAATTCAGTTTTCCCAGCAGGCTGTTGTTCGGCGCCACGGCAATGACCGGCATATCGTCATCTATCAGCGCCAGGGGGCCGTGTTTCAGTTCCCCGGCCGCGTAGGCTTCCGCGTGGATATAGGAAATTTCCTTCAGTTTCAATGCGCCTTCCATGGCAACAGGCAGCATGGTCCCCCTGCCCAGGAACAGCGCATGATGTTTATGGATAAAGTCCTCGGCCAGTTGTTCCAACTGCCGGTCCAGTTCCAGTACCTGGTTAATCTGGCCGGGCAATCTCTCCAGCTGGTTGACCCGGCGCGCTTCCTTCTGCTTGTCCAGGCCGCGGCGCCGCGCCAGGACAATGGCCAGTATGTACAGGGCGACCAACTGCGTAGTAAACGTCTTGGTCGAGGCGACGCCGATTTCTATCCCGGCCCGGGTGAAAAAAATCAAATCCGCCTCGCGGGTCAATGAACTTTCCGGGACATTACAGATGGCAAGGCTGGCAAGATAAGGCCTGGCGGCGGCCAGCCGCACGGCCTCCAGCACATCCAGGGTTTCACCCGACTGGGAAATCGTCAGGAACAGGGTATTGGCCGGAACAACCGTGTCGCGATAGCGGTATTCGCTGGCGATGTCCACACTGCACTGGATACCTTCGGCCTCAAGCCAGTATCCGGCTACCAGGCCGGCATGGTAACTGCTGCCGCAGGCGATGATGTGAACGTTTTCCACCCGGTCGAACAGGGCGGGCGCAGACATCCCGAACTCGGATTCGATAATTGCGCTATTCCCAATCCTGCCCTCCAGGGTATCTGCGACCGCTGCGGGCTGGTTGAATATTTCCTTGGCCATGTAATGGCGATACCCCGCCTTATCGGCGCTGTCCGAAGACAGTTCCGATGTGAACACGGGCCGCTTCACCTGGTTGCCGCTCCGATCGAGTATAACGACCTGGTCCCTTTGAACCTCGGCGAGGTCGCCTTCCTCCAGGATAATGAACTGCCGTGTTACCGGCAACAGGGCAAAGACGTCGGATGCGATAAAATGCTCACGGATGCCTATGCCGATCACCAGGGGGCTGCCTTTCCTGGCGGCGATCATGCGATCCGGGCGGTTTTTATCAATCACACCCAGCGCATAGGTGCCTTCCAGTTCCTCCATGGTATTTTTTACCGCAGCGAGCAGGTCATCGCCGCCCTGCAGGTGACGGTGGATCTGGTTGACGACAACCTCCGTATCCGTTTCCGATGCGAACGTGTAGGCGGCGCCTGCCTGTTCCTTCCGCAGCGCGTCATGATTCTCGATGATGCCGTTATGTACCAGGGCGATTTCATCCCTGCAGATATGGGGGTGGGCATTATTGACGCTGGGACGGCCGTGCGTAGCCCAGCGGGTATGAGCAAGACCGGTACTGCCGTTCAGGGACGCTGCGCCGGCTGACTCGGCAAGCTCATTGACCTTGCCCTGGACCCTGATCCGGTCGAAACCCGAGTTTTTATTCAGTACGACAACACCGGCAGAATCATATCCGCGATATTCCAGCCGCCTCAACCCCTCGAGAAGAATGGGCGTCACATCCCTGCCCGCAACCGCACCGACTATCCCGCACACTATGGTTCACCGATAAGTTGCGGGTTTCGAAACAAACTACCCTCCGAGCCTTGCTCTGCAACTACCGGGTTGATGACATATTGCCTTGCCCGGAGTTTGGCATAATCGATCTGGTTGGGACTCAGCAGGTTGTCATCCGCCAATGAATTCATGTAACGCCCGGCAGTCGCATTGCCTTGCCGGTAGGAAGCGTAATACCACATGAAAGCCGCGCCCATATCCGAGTTGGTTCCATAACCGTTCTGAAACATCAATCCATAATTGAGCTGCGCCCCGGGGTCACCCTGTTTTGCCGCTTTCTCATACCACAGCAACGCCTGGGACCAATCCCGTTCCACCCCCAGGCCCAGGTAAAAATGTACTCCCAGGTGATTCTGCGCCACCCGGTCGCCGGACTCCGCCATGGGTCTGAACAACTTGTAGGAGGTCACGTAATCGCCGGCATCAAAAGCCTGTTGTGCGGTTTTTTCATTGCCGCATCCCCCCGCGACCAGGCTCAAACAACCCAGAACGATAATCGGTAATTTCAACAACGGCAGTATCCTAAATGGTCGGGGCGAGAGGATTCGAACCTCCGACCCCTGCAACCCCATTGCAGTGCGCTACCAGACTGCGCCACGCCCCGGCCGTGATTTAATGTTAACCCTGCGATACAGTCTTTGAGGGACAGGAAGAAGATGATGAACGGAATGCCGCCAGGAACAACCCGGGTTAACGCCGTAACAGGTCTCTGACTTTTTCCAGTTCAGCGCACAACTGGCGGATAATCTGCTGGCTCTGGTTGGAATCTTCCCGGGCTTCATCGCCCGACAGGCGCTGCCTCGCTCCGCTGATGGTAAACCCGTGTTCATAAAGCAGGCTCCTGATCTGTCTTATCAATATTACGTCCTGCCTCTGATAATAACGCCTGTTGCCGCGCCGTTTAAGGGGTTTGAGTTGGGGGAACTCCTGCTCCCAGTAGCGCAATACATGGGGTTTGACTGCGCAAAGGTCGCTGACTTCCCCGATGGTAAAATACCGTTTACTGGGAATTGCCGGTAATTCGCTATTCAGTGCCGGTTCCAGCATAGGCCTCCACCCGCGCTTTCAGTTTTTGTCCGGGACGAAACGTTACCACGCGGCGCGCGCTGATTGGGATTTCCTCCCCGGTCTTCGGATTGCGCCCCGGCCGCTGTCTTTTGTTTCGCAGTTCAAAATTACCAAAGCCGGAGAGTTTGACCTGGTTCCCCGCCTCCAGCGCAGTACGTATTTCCTCAAAAAACATCTCCACTATTTCCTTAGCTTCCCGTTTGTTCAGGCCATCCTGGTGATGGAGCCTCTCGGCCATATCCGCTTTAGTCAGTGCTGCCATTCTCATTCCCTCAACTGTGCATTAAATTCTCCGTAAAGAGAATCCAGTATCCGGGACATCATGCTGTCCACCTGTTGGTTTATTAGAGTGTCTGATATTCGTTGAAACGTCAAGCCCAATGTGACACTTTTTTTTCCATCAGGCACGGGCTCTCCCTGGTAAACGTCCACCAGATCCAGTTCCGCCAGGAAATTTGTTGTCTCCTGAGCGACCGATCCTTCCGCGGCAGGATAAGCGTCAAGGGTTAAATTTACGCTGTTTATACAGTTCAAAAGGTCCGCTATGGGGACATCCCTGTCCACAAGAACCGACAAGTCCCGTTTCACGACAGGAAACCTGGAAACCACTTCATACCGGGGACCGTACCTTTCCGGCATTCCGTCAAGGTACAGCTCAAACAGGCAGACCTCGGCCTCAATCTCCAGTTGCGCCTGTATCTCCGGGTGAAGCGCACCGACGAGGCCGACGCGGCGATCATCACAAATAATCTCCGCGGACTTGCCGTGATGCAGGGCGGGTACGCCGACGGGCCTGTATTCCGGCGCAACCGGACCGCAACAGGTTGATAAAACAGCTTCCACGTCAGACTTGATATCGTAGAAATCACCGGTTGCGCTACGCCGGTCCCACTGTTCAGGCTCCGCCGCGCCGTAACTCAGCCCGCCAATTGCCGGCGACTGCCGCATATCACCGTTGCTGCTGAAAACCTTTCCCGATTCAAAAAGGCGCACGCGCTCCTGCCGGCGATTGAGATTATGCCGCAATGCCGTCAACAGCCCCGGCCACAGGCTGACGCGCATACGCTCCATATCGGCGGAGATGGCATTGAGCAGGGTTATGCCGGCTTGTTCGGGGAACAACCGGGATTGCAGGTCATGGCTGACGAAGCTGTAGGTGATTGCTTCCTGGTAGCCCCGGTTCACCAACGCCAGGCGCATCTGGTCCATGCGTTCCCGGGAACCGGGCTTGCGCATGGCCAGGCGCGCCGGCGGCAACGCGCTGTTGATATTCCGGTAACCGTAGATACGGGCAACCTCCTCAATCAGGTCAGCTTCCAGCGTAATATCAAAACGATGGGGGGGCACACTGAACCTGCAACAGTCCTGTTCAGCTCCCGTTACTTCCTCCAGACCCAGGCGGGTAAGGATCCCGACAGCGGTATTCCCGTCTATGGGTTCGCCCAGCAAGCGCTCTACCGCTGCATGTCGCAGGTCCACGGTCCGGCGTTCCGGCAATGCCTGCAGTTCCACCGCTTCGGTCACCGGCCCCGGTTCCCCACCGCAAATTTCCAGGATCAGGCGCGTCGCGCGTTCCATGGCCCGGCGCTGCAAGGTAAAGTCAACGCCCCGCTCGAAACGATGGGACGCGTCCGTTTGCAACCCGAACTGCCGGGCCCTGCCGGCAATGACAAGCGGTGTAAAAAACGCGCTTTCCAGGAACACATGCCGGGTAGCAGCGCTGACGGCAGAAGCCAGCTCGCCCATCACGCCGGCCATGGCCACCGCACGACCCGCATCGGCAATCACCAGGGTCGACTCCGGCAGTGTATGGGACTCTCCATCCAGCAGGGTAATTTCCTCACCCCCGGCGGCATAGCGCACGGTTATCGCGCCGTTTAACCTGTCGTTGTCAAAAGCGTGCAGGGGCTGCCCCAGCTCAAGCATGACGTAATTGGTGATATCGACGACCGGGTTGAGGCTGCGCAATCCGCAGCGGCGCAACTTTTCCCGCAACCATAACGGGCTGGGGCGCGCCATATCGATATTATTGATGATACGCCCCGCGTAGCGCGGGCAACCGTCAGGCGCCGCCAGATTGACGGCGCGGGACATCTCATGAACTACCGGCGCCGGGGAATCGTCCACCGGGCGCCCGGGCTGCATGCGGTTGATGACCGCGACCTCCCGGGCTATACCGGCAATACTCAGGCAGTCACCCCTGTTCGGCGTCAGACCGATGTCGAACACCCGGTCATCCAGGCGCATCGCCTCTGCTAACGGGGCGCCGGGCTGGGCACCGTCGTCCAGCAGAAACAACTCATCCTCATCGTCCGACAACTGCAGTTCGGCCGCGGAGCAGAGCATGCCCATGGATGTCACGCCGCGGATATTCATTTCCCGTATCTCCCCGGAACCGGGCAGACGTGCGCCCACGCCCGCATATGGATAACAGCAACCGGGTTTAACGCCCGGCGCGCCGGTCACGACCGTAACCGGCGCGCCCGAGTCTTTTTTTACCGTACAGACGGAAAGACTGTCCGCGCCGGGATGTGCGGTTACCGCCTTCACCACGGCAACCACCACGTCACCCAGGTCCGGCGCCGCGGCAGCCACCTCCTCCACCTCCATGCCCAGCATGGTGAGCTGGTCCGCCAGGGTCTCCGTTGAAACGGGTGGGTCCACCCACTCCCGCAGCCATTGTTCGCTGAATTTCATGGGAACTAATTAAACTGGCGCAGGAAGCGCAGGTCATTTTCGAAGAACATGCGGATGTCATTGATGCCGTAGCGCAACATGGCGATCCGCTCCACCCCCATGCCGAAGGCAAAACCGGAATATTTCCGGCTGTCGATGCCCACGTTCTCCAGCACTGTCGGGTGCACCATGCCGCAGCCCAGGATCTCGAGCCAGCCATTGTCACCCATGATATCCACTTCCGCGGACGGTTCGGTAAACGGGAAGTACGAGGGACGGAACCGGGTACGCACTCCCGCTCCGAAAATATGCCCGGCAAAATCCTCCAGCACGCCCTTCAGGTGGGCGAAGGTAATGCCTTCATCCACCAGGATACCTTCCACCTGGTGAAACATGGGCGTGTGGGTCATGTCGGAATCACAGCGGTACACCCGGCCTGGTGCGATGACCCGCAACGGCGGCGGGTTTTCGTTCATATAACGTATCTGCACGTTTGAAGTGTGGGTACGCAACAGCAGGTCTGCGTTACAGTAAAAGGTGTCGTGCATGGCCCGGGCCGGATGATGCTCGGGGATATTCAGGGCGGTAAAATTATGGTAGTCATCCTCGATCTCGGGCCCGTCAACGACGGTATACCCGGTTTCCACGAACAGGCGTTCTATCTCCTGCAGGGTCAGGGTAACCGGATGCAACCCTCCGCTACGCTGGCCGCGCCCCGGCAAGGTGATATCGATACGTTCGCGGGCAAGCCGCTGCGCCAGTTGCTCCTGCTGCAGTTCCGCCCTGCGCCGGCTCAGCGCATCCTGGACCTGTTGCTTGGCCTCGTTGATTGCCTGCCCCGCCGCGGGTCTTGCCTCCTCAGGCAAACTGCCCAGGCGTTTTAACTGTTGTGTGACCTCGCCTTTTTTTCCGAGGTAACGGACGCGCACTTCATCCAGGCTGCGCTCATCGGAGGCTTCTGTGACCTCATCCAGCGCCCGTGCAAGCAGATCGCTGAGATCGGACATGACAAATAAGAGGCAGTATCCTGGGCGGGGGGAACAGGGTCTGAACCCTTTTCCTTTTAAATATGCTGCCTGGCCTGCTCCGCCAGTTGCGCAAACGCGGGCTTGTCGTTGACGGCGAGTTCCGCCAGCACCTTACGATCTACCTGAATGTCCGCCTTGTGCAATCCGTCCATGAACCGGCTGTAGGACAGGCCATGCTCCCTGGCCGCCGCATTGATGCGGGTGATCCAGAGCGCGCGGAACTGCCGTTTACGCTGGCGCCGGTCCCGGTAAGCGTATTGACCGGCCTTTGTCACGGCCTGTTTGGCCACCCGGTAAACGTTTTTCCGGCGCCCGCGGTAACCTTTGGCCTGTTCTATGACTTTTTTATGTCTGGCGCGTGCGGTAACGCCCCGCTTTACTCTTGGCATAACTGGTATTCCTCAACTGTAAGGCAACAACTGCGCCAGCGCCTTCTCGTCACTTTTGTCAATCAATTGCATGTGACGCAACTTCCTGATCCGTTTTGCGCTTTTCTTGGTCAGAATATGGTTGCGATGGGACTGCCGATGTTTATACCGGCCCGACGCGGTCTTGCTGAAACGCTTGGCCGCTCCACGATTTGTTTTCAATTTCGGCATAATCAGTTTTTCAGTTTCTCACATCAACGTTTCGGAGCCAGGATCATGATCATCTGGCGGCCTTCGAGTTTCGCTTTCTGCTCCACTTCCGCGCTCTGTTGCATATCCGTTTCTATCCGGTCCAGCATTTTACTGCCGAGCTCCTGGTGAGCCATTTCCCGGCCGCGGAAACGCAAGGTCACTTTTACCTTGTCGCCGTTGTCTACAAAACGCGTGATGTTCCTCAATTTGACCTGGTAATCGCCGTCATCAGTACCGGGCCTGAACTTCACTTCCTTGACCTGAATCTGTTTTTGCTTCTTCTTTGCGGCGTGCCTTTTCTTGTTCTGTTCAAACTGGAACTTGCCGAAGTCCATGATCCTGCAAACGGGAGGTTCTGCATTGGGGACAATCTCGACCAGGTCGAGTTCCGCATCATCCGCCTGTCTCAAGGCCTCATCGAGGCCGACGATACCGACCTGCCCTCCCTGCGCACCGATCAACCTGACCTCGACGGCCGTGATTTCTTCATTCACGCGATTCTGTTTCTTGATTGCGATTCGCTGTTCCTCCGCATTACTGTTACGTGTTCAATGGCGCATGCGCTTAACCCGCCTGTTTCCGTGCGAGTTCAACAAAAGCGCTTAATGTTAGCACACCCAGGTCCTTCCCGTCACGGGTACGGACTGCAACGGTTTCATTTTCCTGCTCGCGCGCGCCGATAATCAACTGGTAAGGCACTCGTTGCAGTGCGTGCTGGCGGATTTTAAGATTGATCGTTTCATTTCTCAAGTCGGTATTTACCCGGAAACCATGATCCTTGACGGTTTGCGCTACGGACAGGGCATATTCCGACTGGTGCTGGGTAATCGAGGACACCACGACCTGAACCGGGGCCAGCCACAGCGGGAACGATCCGGCGTGGTGCTCGATGATAATGCCTATGAAACGCTCCAGCGAACCCAGGATGGCCCGGTGCAGCATCACCGGCGTCTGTTTCTCGCTGTTGTCGTCCACGTACTGGGCGCCCAACCGGCCCGGCATGGAAAAGTCCGCCTGGATGGTGCCGCATTGCCATACGCGGCCGATGCTGTCCTTCAGGGAAAAATCGATCTTGGGCCCGTAGAATGCGCCTTCACCCGGCTGCAGTTCCCAGTCCACCCCCGTGGCATTGATCGCCTGTTCCAGGGCCTGCTCGGCCTTGTCCCAGGCCGCGTCATCACCGACGCGGTTTTCCGGGCGGGTCGACAACTTCATGATCACCTCATGGAAGCCGAAATCGCCGTAAACCTCGAACAACAGGTCGATAAAATCCGACACTTCGGACTGGATCTGGTCCTCGGTGCAGAAGATGTGGGCATCGTCCTGGGTAAACCCCCGCACCCGCATCAGTCCGTGCAAGGTCCCGGAGGCTTCGTTACGGTGGCAGGAGCCGAATTCCGCAAAGCGCAGCGGCAGGTCGCGATAGCTCTTCAGGCCCTGGTTGAACACCTGGATATGACCGGGACAATTCATGGGCTTGATGGCGTAATCCCGGTTTTCCGAACTGGTAGTGAACATGTCCTCGTGGAACTTGTCCCAGTGGCCGGATTTTTCCCACAGGCTGCGGTCCAGCACCAACGGCGTGTTAATCTCCTGGTAGCCTTTCCCGGCCAGTTTGGCGCGGATGTAATCCCTGACGACGTTATACAGCGTCCAGCCCTTCGGATGCCAGAACACCAGCCCCGGCGCCTCTTCCTGGAAATGGAACAGGTCCTGCTTGCGGCCCAGCTTGCGGTGGTCGCGTTTCTCCGCCTCTTCCAGCCGTTGCAGGTGCTGCTTCAACGCCTTCCGGTCCGGCCACGCCGTGCCGTAGATGCGCTGCAACATCTCGTTACGGGAGTCGCCGCGCCAGTAGGCCCCGGCCAGCCTGGTCAGTTTGAACGCGCCGAGTTTGCCGGTGCTGGGAACGTGGGGGCCGCGGCAAAGGTCGGTAAATTCGCCCTGACGGTACAGCGACAGTTCCTCGTCTGCGGGAATGGATTCGATGATCTGCGCCTTGTATTCCTCACCCTGGCCGCGGAAGAACGCCACGGCCTCGTCCCGTCCCATGACGAAGCGGCTGACGTCCAGGTCCCGGCCGGCCAATTCCTTCATTTTCTCCTCGATCGCAGCCAGGTCTTCCGGCGTAAATGACCGATCGAAGGCGAAATCGTAGTAGAACCCGTCTTCAATGACCGGACCGATGGTTACCTGCGCCTCCGGGAACAACTCCTTCACAGCCTGGGCCATCAGGTGGGCGCAGGAATGGCGCAATACTTCCAGGCCTTCCTCGTCCCGTGCGGTAATGATGCGCACGCTCGCATCGGCGTCAACCAGGTGGGAAGCATCGACCAGGCTGCCGTCCACTTCGGCCGCCAGGGTCGCCCGCGCCAGTCCGGGGCCGATATCCGCGGCAATATCCATTACCGACAAGGGGTCGTCATAGCTGCGCCGACTGCCGTCAGGCAGGGAAATAACAGGCATACTGTCTCCTTCCCAGTGGTGGCCCCCACAACAGGCCACATGTCAAAGACATAATCAATGTTGTGGATTGCAGCCCGCCTCCGATAACACGGGACGCGGGTAAAACGTCTGGTAGGCGCGATTGGATTCGAACCAACGACCCCTACCGTGTCGAGGTAGTGCTCTAACCACCTGAGCTACGCGCCTGTGGACGGTATAGCCTACAACAAATCAGGCTAGCGGGCAAATATAAAATCTGCCGCATCCAGGTCGGCGGGATTGAACTTGCGTAATATGATCCTGCTGCCGCCGTGGGCGGTCAGGTCGACCACGGCATGGTTGTTCTGAGCCGAGAGCGCCAGGTCGGCGAATGAGAGGCTGGTAAAAGCGGAAAGATCTATATGATCTTCACCGTCAATGAAGTCATCAATTATATCGGTATGCTTTCCTTCAGCATCAAATACAAAGGTATCAGCGCCCTCCCCTCCGATAAGCCTGTCCGATCCGGTGTCACCGATAAGAATATCCGCACCTCCCTCGCCCAACATAAGGTCGTCTCCATCTCCACCGTTAAGCACATCCGACCCCGTTCCGCCCAGGAGTCTGTCACTACCTTCCTTGCCCAGTAACGTGTCGTTACCCTCATTCCCCCGCAGCCAATCATCTCCGGCGCCGGCATCAATCTCATCCGCGCCCCCCTTGCCTGATAGCAAATCAACATCAGCGCTTCCCTTGATAATATCTGCAAACTCAGAACCCCACAGGCTCTCCACCTGCGTAATGCGGTCTCCTTCCGCATCGCCACTAATACCTGTTCCGGTTGCAAAATCAATATTTACGGCGGATGGCGAGCGACTGTAGTCCAGGATGTCGATACCCTCTCCGCCGTCAATCATGTCAGCCCCCGCCTCGCCTGCCAGCGTGTCAGCCCCCTCTCCACCACGCAAAGTGTCGGCGCCGTCACCACCTCGCAAAACATCCGCGCCCGCACCACCATCCAATTCGTCATCCCCCGCTTCACCCGATAAACTATCATCACCGCCCCGACCCCATAAGCGGTCGTCTCCCTCCTCACCCCATAACCGGTCATCTCCGTCAGCACCGTCCAGCTCGTCCGAACCCGCACTGCCGGAAAGCGAATCAGGCCCGGCGCTTCCCTTGATGCTGTCAGCAAACGCAGACCCCCACAAACCCTCCATGTTTGCAATCCGATCTCCCTCCGCATCACCACCGGCACCTGTGCCGGCTATGAGGTCGACCAGCACCGCCACCGGCGATTGACTGTAATCCAGAATGTCAAACCCGGCGCCGCCGTCCAGCACATCAGCCCCAGCCTCGCCGGCCAGCGTGTCATCCCCCTCGCCGCCCAGCAGGGTGTCCGTCCCGTCACCACCACGCAACACGTCAACGCCCACACCACCGTCCAGTTCATCATCTCCCGCTTCACCCAGCAGATTGTCGGCTCCCAAACCCCCAGCCAGCCTGTCGTTCCCATCTCCACCCTGCAAACTGTCAGCGCCGGCGCCGCCGGCCAGCGTGTCATCCCCCGTATCTCCCAGCAGACTGTCCGCGCCCGCACCACCATCCAATTCGTCATCCCCCGCTTCACCCGATAAACTATCATCACCGCCCCGACCCCATAAGCGGTCGTCTCCCTCCTCACCCCATAACCGGTCATCTCCGTCAGCACCGTCCAGCTCGTCCGAACCCGCACTGCCGGAAAGCGAATCAGGCCCGGCGCTTCCCTTGATGCTGTCAGCAAACGCAGACCCCCACAAACCCTCCATGTTTGCAATCCGATCTCCCTCCGCATCACCACCGGCACCTGTGCCGGCTATGAGGTCGACCAGCACCGCCACCGGCGATTGACTGTAATCCAGAATGTCAAACCCGGCGCCGCCGTCCAGCACATCAGCCCCAGCCTCGCCGGCCAGCGTGTCATCCCCCTCGCCGCCCAGCAGGGTGTCCGTCCCGTCACCACCACGCAACACGTCAACGCCCACACCACCGTCCAGTTCATCATCTCCCGCTTCACCCAGCAGATTGTCGGCTCCCAAACCCCCAGCCAGCCTGTCGTTCCCATCTCCACCCTGCAAACTGTCAGCGCCGGCGCCGCCGGCCAGCGTGTCATCCCCCGTATCTCCCAGCAGACTGTCCGCGCCCGCACCACCATCCAATTCGTCATCCCCCGCTTCACCCGATAAACTATCATCACCGCCCCGACCCCATAAGCGGTCGTCTCCCTCCTCACCCCATAACCGGTCATCTCCGTCAGCACCGTCCAGCTCGTCCGAACCCGCACTGCCGGAAAGCGAATCAGGCCCGGCGCTTCCCTTGATGCTGTCAGCAAACGCAGACCCCCACAAACCCTCCATGTTTGCAATCCGATCTCCCTCCGCATCACCACCGGCACCTGTGCCGGCTATGAGGTCGACCAGCACCGCCACCGGCGATTGACTGTAATCCAGAATGTCAAACCCGGCGCCGCCGTCCAGCACATCAGCCCCAGCCTCGCCGGCCAGCGTGTCATCCCCCTCGCCGCCCAGCAGGGTGTCCGTCCCGTCACCACCACGCAACACGTCAACGCCCGCACCACCGTCCAGCACGTCATCGCCCGCATAGCCATCGAGAATATTGCCGACCCTGTCACCTGTAACAATGTCGGCAAAAGCAGAACCCCAGACATATTCAATGCCGGTTATGACGTCACCTTGGGCATGGCCGCCAGCAATGCTGTTGTCAGTCAGGTTAATATTGATCCCGGCATCCGATTCCCGGTAATCAAGCGCGTCCAGACCAATACCACCATCGATGATGTCGGCTTCCGACCCACCAGCCAGGGTGTCATCTCCAGCCTCGCCACGCAGTCTGTCAACACCTTCCCCGCCACTCAGTCTGTCATCACCACCACCGCCGATAAGAGTGTCTGCGCCGAGTCCGCCGGTAAGTTTATTCATACCGCCATCACCTGTCAGCATGTCATCAAAGGCAGATCCCCAAATATTCTCAACATTGGTGATGACATCGCCTCCGGCATGGCCGCCAACAGCAGTCCCATCGGCCAGGTTCACCCTGACGCCGGCATCGGATCCACCGTAGTCCAGGGT
Organism: Gammaproteobacteria bacterium; assembly: GCA_965220815.1. Taxonomy (GTDB): domain Bacteria; phylum Pseudomonadota; class Gammaproteobacteria; order Eutrophobiales; family Eutrophobiaceae; genus JAAXHV01. Next base: position 1,928,143 of record OZ244846.1, on the reverse strand, counting down.
GTCGATACCGTCATTCCCGTCTATGACGTCTGCGCCCGCTCCTCCCCAGATCAGGTTATCGCCGGGGTCGCCGATCAGCGTATCGGCGTCCGAACCGCCGTACAGGTCGTAACCGACGTCTACCCCCCTGTTGGTCAACAGTATGATCACCACCGCCAGGGTAAGGCCCAGGATCAGCAGGTCGGTAACGGAAATAAGGGGTTTCATCAGTTATGTCAGTCCCTGCGGGTTACAGGCATTCCAGGAACAATCACCATCTAGCCGGCTCTTTGACCGTCGTGGATTTCCAGGCTGAATTCCTTGATACGCGCGATCTCGTCGCGTATCTCCGCGGCCCGTTCGAATTCCAGGTCGCGGGCATGCCGGTACATCTGCTCTTCCAACTGGCTGATTTTTTTCATAAGCAGGTCCGGGGGCAGTTCCATATAACCGGGTTTCTGCTCAGCTACTTTCGCATAACGCCGCGCCTGGCCGCGCGGGTCGCTGTAAGCCCCTTCCAGGATATCGGTGACCGCCTTGCGGATCCCCTGAGGGGTGATGCCGTGATGTTCGTTAAAGCGTTGTTGTTTCTCCCTGCGCCGTTCGGTTTCCCGGAGCGCCCGTTCAATGGACCCGGTCACGGTATCGGCATACATGATGGCCTTGCCGTTGATATTGCGGGCGGCGCGGCCTATGGTCTGGATCAAGGTGGTCTCGGAACGCAGAAAACCTTCCTTGTCGGCGTCCAGGATCGCCACCAGCGACACTTCCGGCATGTCCAGCCCCTCGCGCAGCAGGTTGATCCCCACCAGCACGTCAAATTTCCCCAGGCGCAGGTCGCGGATGATCTCCACGCGTTCCACGGTGTCGATATCGGAGTGCAGGTAACGCACCTTGACCCCGTGTTCCGCCAGGTAGTCGGTCAGGTCTTCCGCCATGCGCTTGGTCAGGGTGGTGACCAGTACCCGTTCATTACACTGTTCACGCAACCGGATTTCCGACAACAAGTCATCCACCTGGGTCGCAACCGGTCGTACTTCCACCTCCGGATCGACCAGGCCGGTGGGACGAACCAGTTGTTCGACGATCTCGCCGGAGCGTTCGCGCTCATAAGGACCGGGCGTCGCCGAGACGAACACCGTCTGCGGCGACAGGTATTCGAACTCGTCAAAGCGCAACGGCCGGTTGTCCAGTGCGCAGGGCAGCCGGAAACCGTACTCCACCAGGTTTTCCTTGCGCGAACGGTCGCCGCGGTACATGGCGCCCAGTTGGGGGACGGTCACATGGCTCTCATCCACCACCAGCAGGGCATTATGGGGCAGGTAATCGAACAGGGTCGGCGGCGGCTCGCCCGGCCGCCTGCCGGACAGGTGGCGGGAGTAGTTTTCTATTCCGGTGCAATAACCGATTTCCATCATCATTTCCAGGTCGAACCGGGTGCGCTGTTCCAGGCGCTGCAATTCGACCAGCTTGTTGGCCCCGCGGAATTGTTCCAGGCGAGCGGCCAACTCTTCCTTGATGGCCTCTATGGCCTCCAGGACAATCTCCCGTTCGGTGACGTAATGGGTCTTGGGGTGGATGGTGATGCGCGGGACCTGCCTGTAGACTTCGCCGGTCAGCGGATCGAAGATCGAAATGGATTCGATCTCGTCGTCAAACAACTCTACCCGTATCCCCTCGCGCTCTGATTCCGCCGGATAGATATCGATGAGATCGCCCCGCACCCGGTAAGTAGCGCGGTGCAGTTCCACCTCGTTGCGGGTATATTGCATCTCCGCCAGGCGGCGCAGGATGAAACGCTGCTCCATCCTCTCACCCCGGTCCAGGTGCAGTACCATCTTCAGGTAGGCCTGGGGGTCGCCCAGGCCGTAAATGGCGGAGACGGTGGCAACGATGATGGTATCGGGCCGTTCCAGCAGGGCCTTGGTGGCGGACAGGCGCATCTGTTCAATATGCTCGTTGATGGATGCGTCTTTTTCGATATAGGTATCGGTGGAGGGCACGTATGCTTCCGGCTGGTAATAATCGTAATAGGAAACGAAGTATTCCACGGCATTGTCCGGGAAGAACTCGCGCATTTCTCCGTACAACTGTGCGGCCAGGGTCTTGTTCGGCGCCAGGACCAGCGTCGGACGCTGAATTTTCTCGATCAGGTTGGCGATGGTAAAAGTCTTGCCGGAACCCGTTACACCGAGCAGAGCCTGTTGCGCGATACCGCTCCGGATGCAATTGTATAACTGCTCAATGGCCTCGGGTTGATCGCCCGATGGAGAAAAGTCAGCCTGTAATATAAATTTCTTTTTCATAGCCCGAATTTTCCGCATTATAATACACGAACAGTCGTCCAGGAGAGGAAACCAGGTTGGAAAACAGAGTGGCGCAACGCGCCGCAAACATCAAGCCATCACCCACCCTTGCAGTTACCGCCAAGGCCGCGGAACTGAAAGCGGCGGGAAGGGATATTATTGCCCTGAGCGCGGGCGAGCCGGATTTCGACACGCCTCAACATATCAAGGAGGCCGCGATCAAGGCCATCCGTGACGGCAAAACGAAATACACCGCGGCAGGCGGCATGCCTGAACTCAAACAGGCGGTCGCGGATAAGTTCCGGCGGGAAAACGACCTTGCTTACAACCCGGACCAGGTCCTGGTCTCCTGCGGCGCTAAACACAGCATCTACAACGTGATGCAGGCCCTGCTCAATCCCGGCGACGAGGTGATCATCCCCTCGCCTTACTGGGTCTCCTACCCGGACATGGTAAAACTGGCCGGGGCGGAACCCGTGGTGATCCGTGCCGGCATCAGGCAGCGTTTCAAGATCACCGGAAAGCAACTGGAACGATCCATCACCGAAAACACGCGCCTGGTCATGTTCAACAGCCCGTCAAACCCGACCGGCGTCAGCTATTCCGATACGGAACTGGCGGAGCTCGCGGCGGTACTGGTGGAACACCCGGAAATCGTGGTCCTGACAGACGATATCTATGAGCATATCCTGTGGGGGCAGGACGGTTTCAGGAACATTCTCAACGTCTGCCCGGAGCTGGCGGACAGGACGGTCGTCGTGAACGGTGTGTCCAAGGCCTACTCCATGACCGGCTGGCGCATCGGCTACCTGGGCGGTCCGCCGGCGCTGGTCAAGGCGGCGCAGAAGATCCAGTCGCAAAGCACTTCCAACCCGTCTTCCGTCTCCCAGTACGCGGCCCTGGCCGCGCTGAACGGCGACCAGACCTATATCAACGAGAGCACGGCTATCTTCAAACAGCGCCATGACTTCGTCCTGGCCGGCCTGAACGCTATTGACGGCGTGGAATGCACCCCATCCGACGGCACGTTTTACAGCTTCCCCAACATGCAGAGCGTGATCGACAAGCTGGACGGCATCAAAAATGATGTGGAACTGGGCGAATACCTGCTGGAGCAGGCGGAAGTCGCCCTGGTGCCCGGCTCGGCCTTCGGGGCAAAAGGCTACATGCGCCTGTCCTACGCCACCAGCATGGAAAACCTTGAGACGGCGATTGAACGATTGAGGGATGCGCTGGGCTGAAGTTTTGTGTATAATTCCCTTGTGGTTCGTAATAGCTGACAGTAACTGGAATTGATAAGGAGGTAAAACGATGTCTGAGACGATAAAGCTGGTTTTCAGCATGTGCATGGTCGGCCTTGCCCTGGCTGCCTTGATAGTTAACAGCATTGGCAATTTGCGCGCGGACTTGCGCATTATTCACACGGAAACGATCGATATCGGTAAAAAGGTAGGAGACAATCGGATAGAGATAGCTAAAAATCGTATGGAAATAAATGGCCTCCGCAAAGATATGGACGGACTGCGCATAGATATGGACGGACTGCGCACAGAGATGGATGGCTTCCGCACAGAGATGGACAGGTTCGGACAGGCCCTGCAGGCGTTGACGGAACGGGTTACACGCCTGGAAGAGTTGGTTCAGGGAGTCTTTCTCCCACGCCAGGGCGCAACGGCAAAAACGGATTAAACAGGTATAATCCGGACGTGGACCAGCCACAAGGTAAACAGGAATTTATAACAATGGAGATTCAGGAATAACATCATGAGCATGATGAATACGGAGTTGTATGACGCGCTGATAAGTGCCAATGTGCCGGAAATGAAAGCCCGGAAAGCTGCAATGTCAGTATTGGGTCATGCTCAGGTCGCTGCGAAGGCCGATTTTGCTGATATTAAAGTGGACATCCATGTGCTGAAATGGATGGTAGGCGTAAACATAGCGTTGACCCTGGGCCTGTTGATGCAGGCCATAATATAAAAGAGTTATTCCAGCCAGATATTCCCCGGTAGCTCAGTCGGTAGAGCGGGTGACTGTTAATCACTAGGTCGGCGGTTCGAGCCCGTCCCGGGGAGCCATTTAAATCAAGGCGATAATGAATGAGAAAGAGCAACTGGCAAAACGGATGGTTGCGCAAACTGATTTTGCAAATTTGCTCAATTTACGGAGACGGCTATGCGTTTCTAGGCGAGAGTTTCTGTGAGGATAAATTCGGAATGGTAAAGTCTGAAAAGGGCACAGAAGGGGTGGATGGATATATAGGGAAGTATGCGGTTCAGGTTAAATTCAAGTGGATCACCGAAGAGAACATTTCTTCCAGATATATCGCGATAAAATCCGATTCCGAATTTGACATATTGATTGTTGTTTACGCAAATAGCGCGCATGATGATGTGCGGCTATTTGGTGCGTGGGAAAAGTGGCAGGTAGAAGAAGCTGTCAGAACGACGAGTATGCGCCAAGACAGGGTGATGCTGAAAGACTTGAAGCAATTTGATTGCTTTAAGATCGAAAAAACCTTGGACTAGAAAATGAAGTTTGGGAAATGACCAGCGGGTTCTGTCTCTACTTCAACAGACCGGTGATATACGAACGAAACTCCACACCGATGGCCTCGTGCCTGAGCGCGTATTCCACGTTCGCCTTCATATATCCCAGTATCGAACCACAGTCGTAGCGCCGACCCTGGAATTCACACAGGTATACGTCTTCCTTTTCGATCAGTGTCGCTATGGCATCGGTCAACTGGATCTCGTTTCCCGCGCCCCTGGGCGTGGTCTCCAGCAAGGGCATGATCGCCGGCGTGAAGATATAGCGCCCCACCACCGCCAGGGTTGAGGGCGCCTCATCGGGCGCAGGTTTTTCCACAATGGACTTCATCTTTACGGCGCTGTCCGACTCGCCGATCGTCTCGACGATCCCGTAACGGGAAACCTGTTCACGAGGCACATTCTCCACTGCCACCACATTGGACTCCGTCTCCCGATAAATCTCCATCATCTGCTGGAGACAGGTTTGCTCTTCATGATAGATCAGGTCATCGGGCAGGATGACCGCGAACGGTTCGTCTCCAACCAGTGATTTGGCGCACAGCACGGCATGGCCCAATCCCTGCGGCTCATGCTGCAAGACGTAGTCACAGGCAATACCGGGTGGGGGGATATTCTTCACCCGTTCAAGCAACTCCTGTTTGCCCCGTTGCGCCAGTTCCTGTTCCAGCCTGGGGTTGGGCCTGAAATGATCCTGGATGATCCGCTTGCTCTCCGCGGTGACGAATATGAGTTCCGTGATTCCGGCGCTGAGCGCATCCTCCACGGCATGCTGGATGATCGGCCGGTCCACCAGGGTCAGCATCTCCTTGGCGAGCACTTTCGTGGCCGGCAGGGTACGCGTGCCCAGGCCCGCGACCGGGAAGACGGCCTTGTTGATCCTGCGTGTCATTGTCCGGTTAAGCCTCCAATGCTGAAATGACGGTTATGCAACCTTGACGATATCCAGCGAATCACCGTCCTTGTATTGCGGAACAAGCTCCGCCAGCATGCGTTTGATTTCACGTTCCCCCGCCGTGACATGGGACTGCTCCAGGCGGGTGACCACCTGCCTCACCAGGCGCCAGTCGGCAACGGCATGTCTTGCGCGAAACACCTTGTTATTTCCGGTCGATTCCTTTACTTCGTCGTCGTAGAACAGTTCCTCATACAGTTTCTCGCCCGGCCGCAGGCCCACGTACTGAATTTCAATGTCCTTTCCGGGCTCCTTGCCGGACAGACGGACCATCTGCTCGGCCAGGTAGTCGATGCGAACCGGTTCGCCCATGTCCAGTACGTAAATTCCCCCTTCCTGTTCCACGACACTGGCCTGCAGGATCAACTGGCAAGCCTCCCGGATGGTCATGAAGTAACGGGTCATATCGGGATGGGTTACCGTCAACGGACCTCCATTTCGTATCTGTTCCCTGAACAGGGGCACGACACTGCCGTCCGAACCCAGTACATTGCCGAACCTGACAGTGATGAACCGCGTTGAGGAAACCGCATTCATGCCCTCGCAGTAAATCTCGCCGGCGCGCTTGGTGGCGCCGAGGATGCTGGTCGGATTGACCGCCTTGTCGGTGGAGATAAACACGAATTTGTCACAATCGAATTGACTCGCTGCCTCGGCCGTGACCCGGGTGCCGATAATATTGTTTTTAACGGCCTCGGCAGGATGCGCCTGCAGCAGGGGCACGTGCTTGTAGGCGGCGGCATGGAATACCATGTCAGGCCGATGCCGTTCCAGAACACTCTCCAGCGCGTGTCTGTCACATACATCGCCGAGCGCCGTGACCAGGTTGAGTTGCCGGTAACGGTTTTCCAGTTCGGTCTGGATCCGGTACAGGTTGAACTCACTGCGTTCATAGACGATCAGCGCTTCAGGAGCAAAACCGGCGACCTGGCGGCACAGTTCCGTGCCGATGGAACCGCCGGCGCCGGTCACCATTATCACCTTGCCGGACAAACCGGCCCGCATCGTGGCGCGATCCAGCTCGACCTTTTCCCTGCCGAGCAGGTCCTCGATGGAGACTTCCTGGATTGCATTGACGGTGACCTGTCCCGAGATCATGTCCTCCAACTTGGGCAGGGTTTTGAACTCCGTACCGGAGTCTTCACAGATGCTGACCAGCCCCTGCATACGGGCAGAGGACAACGAAGGGATAGCGATGACGATCATGTCTATGGACTGCCGGGCAGTTACCTCGGGAATGTCCTCGAACCTGCCCAGCACCTGTATCCCGTGAATCTCCCGGTTCAGCTTGTCGGGGTCGTCGTCGATCATGCCCGCCGGCAGGTATTCTCCCTGGGCATGTTGCAGCATGTCCCGCGCCAGCATCTGGGCGGACTCGCCGGCGCCGATGATAAGGACCCGTTTCCCGCCACCGGCCCGCATACGCTGATCCTTGAAGGAACGATACAGCGCCCGGTTACCGCCTAGGAAAACGAACAGCAGGATCATATACAACGGGACAACGGACCTGGGCACGTGCTGCATCCCGGTAATGGCGAATATCACCAGGGTGGCGATCAATGCACCGACATAAACGGACTTGCCGATACGGATGAAATCATACAGGGAGGCGAAGCGCCAGATACCGCGATACAAGCCGAACACAAAGTAACTGAATGACTGGCACAGAACCACCACCGGCAGCATGAGGGTGGCGACCTGCAGGGAATTCTCCGGGATCGTCCCCAGGTTGAACCTCAGCCAGTAAGCCAGGTACCAGGCTGCGGGGATCATCAGGATATCGTGCAGAAACACACCCGCGCGGATATACGGGCGCAAGATTGACGGATTTATTTTCAGCTTACTGAGCATAAATGCCCTGCATACAATACACGTTTATACGGTTCAGATATCCGTAACGATAACCGTATTCTAGCCCGGATTTCTCAACCACCGGAACTTTTATCGATTCGATCACCCGCGCCCATGCCGAAAGCGGTTAATGCAAGGTATTGAAAATATTTGAAAATTGAAAAACCATCAATCATCTCAGCATCCGTCCTGGCGAGCAATTGAGGTGTGGACATATCTATCTTCCTGAGTTGGGACAGACCGGTTATTCCGGGTAATACATCGAAAACTCCAAGCCTGGCCCGGGCAAGTAGCAATTCAGCCTGGTTGAACAGACACGGCCTGGGTCCCACCAGACTCATCTCTCCCCTGAGCACGTTAACCAGTTGCGGTAATTCATCGAATTTCGTTTTTCTCAGCAACCTGCCTGTTGCAGTCAAGGCATTCTCACCCACCAGGTGCGTAGCCACGGAAGGCGTGCCGGATTTCATGGTGCGGAATTTAAAAAGCACGAATGGTTTTTTTTTATGACCGACCCTTTCCTGGACATACACGGGGGATCCGGTTTCGCACAGAATTAACAGGTAAATCAGCACTATCAACGGTGATAGCAGAACAAGAGCGATAATGGATAATACGATATCAAGCAGCCTGATCATCATTCAAGGCCCTGCTGATCTCCTGTTCCATGGCATAAGGCGGTGTCCAGCCGAGCGTCTCTTTTGTGTGAGATATATCCAGGGTAAGGGATTTGTATAGCTTGGTAACGGTTTGTGTCCTGGACGTAACCAGCCCCGCCAGGTACATAAAAAGATATGGCGCCGGAATAATAAAATATGTTTTTCTTATTTTCCCGTAGATTAACCTGATGAACTCTACAGTAGTAACGTCATTATCGTCGCTTACCAAAAAAGTCCGGTCGTATGACTTTTCATTATTCAGGCAGGTAATGATGAGATCACACAAATTGTTTACAGAACAAAATGATCGCCGGGACTCAGCGCCGCCTAACGGTAATACAGGTGTTTTTGTTGCCAGATTTACAAGAGTCCTGAAATTACCTTTGACACCCGGACCATAGACTAACGGGGGCCTGATAATCGTCAGCATTACATCTGTATCCTTAAAAACCCTTTTCAACTCCAATTCGGCTTCCACTTTTGAAACGGAATAATCATTACAGGGATTATACGGACTGTTTTCATCAAATGGTTTCTCCCCGGAATACTCACCCAACACATTCACGGAACTGATAAAAATGAACTGCGTTATATTGGATGCTACGGCTTTTTCAGCAAGGTTCAGCGTATAAGAGAGATTGGTTTTCCCGCTTTTTTTCAAATGCACTCTTGCCGCCAGATGGATTATCACTTCAAATTCCTCCCAGTCGGGTGGGTAAATGAAATCATTATCCGTCCTTTTTAGGGCCAGGTAAGCAATACCGGCTTTGTCGAAATGCTTGATCAGGTGCGAACCGATAAAGCCACGCGCTCCCGTTATTGCTACCTTATTCATTTACAGCATCATCCAGGACTTCGACCAGTTGCTTTGCAAGAATTTTCATATCATATATCTCTTCAGCATGCTGACGCCCCTTGAGACCCATTTCCTGGAGCTTAGCTCCATCCATCCCTGCTATCCTGATTATTGAGTCCGCCAGTCTTTCGGGACTTTCCGGTTGCACGTGTATTCCCGCTCCTGCTTCGACTATCGGGTTATTAACGGAATCCATCGCGAAAATAACAGGACGCCCCATGGCCATGTAATCAGGAATTTTATTCATACTTATCCCGTATTTATACAGGGAAGGCAATTTTCTTCCACATAATATAAACGCCTGCGTATTCAACGCTATCGCGGCGATATCGCTCTTCTTGACGGGCGCATGAAAAAATACCTGTTTCAGTCCATTTACATTGCAGTAATCCATTAACTCCTGTTTCGCAGGGCCGGCGCCAATCAGGTGGCACTCGATAGACGCTTGCCCGTGCGTCAGTTCAATGATTTCCATCGCTCGAATCAGCGTATGCAAATCATTTGCAGTGCCATGCGCCCCAAGGTAGGTGATTCGGAAAATATCTCCTTTTTTATACGGACGAATATTACCTATGTTGTCCAGGTTAACGCCATTGGGTATGTGGATGACCTCCGGCGCCCTGATGTTGCGTTCTGAAAGATATTCAGCATATCCCGGAATAGCCGCAATCACCCTGCCGGCGCGCATGCACAGCCATTTTTCAATCAATCCCAGTGTGACGGCTAACGGACTGTACCTGTATGTGTAGCCCATCGCGATAAGAGTTTCCGGCCATATATCTCTCACTTCAAAAATAAACGGAACTTTATGACGTTTTGCCAGCAGCGCCGCTGAGACAGCCGCAAGAGGATGGACAGTTGAACCTATTATTACAGATGGAGGTTCGAGGCCCCTCGTTGCCGTCCTCAAGAGCATCCTCCATGAAAAGACAAGCATATTAAATATCCGGCCAAATCCATTACCCTGGTAACCGGGTGTATTTATCCAGCGAAAATTCACATCAGAGAACGACTCTGTCCTGGCATGCTCATGCTTTTCCAGTCGTTGCCTCTGGGTATTCATCTCAACGCTTGCCGCGAATATCCAGGTCTCCCAGCCTGAAGCATGCATGTTCCTGGCCAAATCAAAGTGGCGCGTATGCGTCGACTCCGTAGGCGACGAGGCATAATGGTTGATAATCCATACGTTCCTGTCAGACATAATTTATAATGTTATCGAAATATCGTTGCTGTGATCAGCCACGGACAATAAACTACACGTACTCCATATCCGTAAGTAGCGCTTGAACATGTTAACGGACTACCTGCATATTACCGACCGGGACGGGAAAATCTCAAAGGCTGTTGCGAGTATCAGTTTCTTTTTACTGTTCCCGGGGTTTCTGTTCTACCACCAGTTTGTTGCCATGGGACTAATCCCGCGTTTTGCCTCCGGTTTTTTTGGCTATGTGTCAGTGGGCGCCCTGCTGGCATTCCTTGTAATATTGCCCCTGAATACGGACTGGCTGAAAAAAACCGCCGGGAATCGCTATGTTCAGTGGGTGCTGGTATTCCTGGTTTTTACCTCGCTCTGGACACTCGCACACTACCTGATTCTCAATGATGATTATATAACAAAGGCCAGTGTACAATCTTTGGAGACTCTGATCTTCTGGTCCTGCCTGTTCCTTATCGGTCTGTTGCTTCCCCTGGATTCCAAATTCCTGCGCTGGTCATTCCTCGCCAGTTTCCTCGTGATCATGCTGTTCCTGCTTTATTTTTCCGTCTCTACCGATAGTATCTCCTATTATACCCGCCGCATTCATGGACAAACGGAAGACATTTCCAGCTACCAGGGATTTGCACGCAGTGTACTGTTCACACTGTTACTGTTGCTGGCTGTTTTCAACTCATTCCGCGCCAGGGCCTTTTTCGTTATCGGTGGAGTTTTCGTTCTTTTCATGCTGATCAGCCGTTCGGACTTTTATGCATTCCTGGCTGTCTCCATCGTATTGTGTGTGATATACGGTATCAAACAGCCGAAGTATCTTCTGCTGCTATTGCTTGTTTCGGTGGAAGTGGTGTTGCTGGCAATACCTGATATAGCGCCTCGCATTGCAGCTATTACGGAAACCCGCGCACCGGAAAAAATTGTACCTGTGCCGGCCGCGCCGGAAGATACAACAACGCCGGCAACGGGTCAGGTCAATACCCGGCCTGATCCCGATAAAGCCGCAGCTCCCCCGCGGCTCAGCCGCCAGTTTGAAGTACTTGACATCTCTTCCTCAAAATCCTGGAAAGGCCGGTTCGCCCTGCAGAAAAAAGCACTCGGACAAATTGCGGAGAATCCGCTGCTGGGTAGATTCGGCGGACATGTATTGACGGAAGATGAAGGGAAATATGCAAAAGGCCACACGGGAAGATATGCTCATAATGCCCTGTCTGCATGGGTCAGCTACGGTCTTGCAGGTTTCCTCCTGTACGTATCCTTGACTTTGTTTGGTTGCCTGGTTACTGCCCGCCATGTCATACTCAAGCGTGTGGATGAACCGCTCTGGACGTTTGCGTTTACGCTGAACCTTGTCTGCCTGCTGCTGATCATCGTCTCCAAACCGGTCTTCTGGCCGCTGCCGGCGCTGGGCTGGGGGGTCCTGGCCCAGGCGCTGATCATGGCCGGCCCGGCAAGCGACTAAGGTTGAATTCACGTCAGGGCAGGTATCGGTTCTGTGTCCTCAAGCAAATGGGTTAAATCGGAATACGCACGAAACGTGCTGACCCTGGTGTCAGGCACGAGCATCGCCCAGGCCATCCCGGTCGCCGTCACGCCGATACTGACGCGCATCTATACACCGGCCGAATTCGGCCTGTTCGCCGTCTACATGGCCTTGATCTCCATCGGCGCCATGATCGCAACCGGGCGGCTTGAGATGGCTGTCTTGATCGCCAGGAAAGACAGCGAGGCCCTGCAGCTTGCCGCTACCAGTTTAGCCATCTCAGGCGTCATCAGCCTGCTGGCCCTGGTCGCGATCGTAGTCTGGGGGGAGCAGATCGCAGCCCTGTCGGGACAACCTGAACTCGAGAACTGGCTGTATGTCGTGCCGTTCAGCATTTTCCTGTTTTCCGTTTACAAGGTCCTGCTGCATTGGCTGAACAGGAAAAAGCAGTATCCACTGATGAGCCGTACCCGGGTTACCCAGAGTGGTTCCGTGTCGGCACTGCAGATGGTTGTCGGACTCGTCGCAAAAATCCCGGCCGGCCTCGCCCTGGCTGATTGTCTGGGGAGGCTCGTGGCGCTGCTGTTAATCTTCAGGAGAGTAAAGGCCACCCTCAAACTGCCGCAACTCAAACGGGCAAGGCAGTATGCCCTGATCAGGAGATACAGAAAATTCCCCTTTCTTGGTTCGCCGGCAAGCCTGCTCAACATACTGTCGCTGCAATTGCCCTACGTGATCATCCCGGTGATATTCACCAGCGCCATCGGCGGCATGTACTTCCTGGTGTTCCGGGTACTGATGATGCCCATAGCCTTGATCGGCGAATCGATGATGGAAGTATTCAGAAACAGGGCTATGGAAAACCTGAAAGCGCAAGGCACGTGCAGGCCCGTATTCAAAAAAACCCTGTTATCACTGCTCTTCATCGGTTTGCTGCCGACACTGCTGTTAATCCTGTTCGGCCAGGAAATATTCGCATTTGTCTTCGGTGAGGACTGGCGCGAAGCAGGGTTCTACGCGTCAATTCTGGCTCCCATGGCGTTATTCAGACTGGTATGCGCGCCACTGAGCGGCGTGCTGTTCATCAGGGAAAAACTGAAGTTGATCCTGTTGCTGCAGTCATTCTTTTTTGTCATGGTAGCGTTGTCCCTGGTTCTGGGCTGGATGCAACAGGATCCGGTCATACTGGTAAGCTTTCTGTCTGTATCGGGGTGTCTGTTTTACCTCTTGCAGGCGTTGAGTTCATTCAGGCTGAGCGCCATTAAAACCGCACATGCAACATGAGCAGTAATATGGAACGAACAGAAATCGCCCATTTAACCAGTGTTCACCCGCGTGGAGATACCCGGATTCGGATAAGGGAAGCAGGGTCGTTGGCAAGAACGTTGGGCCGGGCCGTCACATTACTCGTTCAGGACGGCAAAGGCGACAGTGTCGAGGCCGGTGGAAAGATTCGGATTATCGACACCGGGCCGGCCCCGCGGGGACGTCCGGCAAGGATGATACTGGGCGTCTCGCGTATGTGGCGCGCAGTGCGCCGCGTGCAGCCTCAGGTGGTACATTTCCATGACCCTGAGCTGATACCACTGGGGGTCGTATTGAAGTGTTGCGGTTACCGGGTAGTATATGACGTGCACGAGGACCTGCCGCGCCAGGTATTGACCAAGCACTGGCTGCCGGCAGTCGCCAGGCGGCCGGTATCCTGGGCAATGTCGGCCTGTGAATGGCTGGCAGCCCGCGTATTTGACGCCATCGTACCGGCCGAACCAAAGATCGCCGGACGCTTTCCGTCCCACAAGACCACGCTGGTGCAGAACTTCCCTATCGCGGATGAACTGGTCGTCGCGGACGGCGTCCCCTACCGGGAGCGACCGCCGCACTTTGCCTGCATCGGCGGCATCAGTGTGATTCGCGGTATCCATGAAATGATACAGGCGACCGCTATCACGCGCGGGGCAGACGGACAGGAGGTCCGGCTGTGCCTGGCCGGTGTGTTTCAGCCTGCCGGCCTTCTGGCTGAAGCCCGGTCGGCGCCGAACTGGGCAAAGGTCGACTTCCACGGCTGGGCCGACCGCAAGCAGGTCGCCGGCATCCTGGGAAGCATCCGGGCCGGGCTGGCCGTGTTACATCCCACTCCCAAATACCTGGATGCCTACCCCACTAAAATGTTCGAATACATGTCTGTCGGTCTACCGGTCATCGTGTCCGACTTCCCCCTGTGGCGGGGCATCGTGGAAGACGCCGAATGCGGCCTGCTGGTAGACCCGCTGGACCCCCAGGCCATCGCCGGCGCCATGCAGTGGATACTGGACAATCCCGAAGAAGCCGAAGCCATGGGCCGACGCGGCCGCTCGGCAGTGGAGAAACACTACAACTGGGAAACCGAAGCCGAAAAACTGGTAGCGCTCTATAAGAAACTGCTTTCTGCCTGAATAGAAGTCCTGATAAAGTATTTGCAGAGAGCGCTGACAGGTACGCGGCATATATTCAACTTCCGGCAACCAATATTCGTACTTTTTTCCCAAAAATGTGAGTTTTCTCACATTTTCGCTGATTTTTTGCTTTTCAGTTTATCCGGAGTGAATAAAATCATTATTGCCTGAATGAAAGACGGCAACGGCGCTCCAGGCTGGACATACGCATGATAACCAGGCTGGAGAACCGGCCGAATGGAATTCGGGTGGTTGTATGCCCGCATGCCCGAGGGCGGCCCGGTTACTGCTTCCCCGGGCCACGGATCATGGACAGCCCAAGGGCGCCAGGAGAGGGTGGATTTGTGTTTTCCGGTTATGTCGTATCTCCACCCCCTCCGGCGTGGGCATGACCGGTCGCCGAGACGGTAATTCTTACAACGCTTGCCGGATAATATCGCAAATCCTGTTTTGCGTTCCCTCCTCCAGGTACGGATGCATGGGCAGACTCAGTACCGTTGCCGCTGACCGTTCGGAAACGGATAAATCAGGCACACGCGGATAGCTGTCGTAGGCAGTCTGGCGGTGCAATGGCGCGGGGTAATAGACCGCGCTCGGTACGCCCTGATGCTTCAGCTCCTGCGCGATTGCGTCCCGCGCATCCGTTTTTATCGTGTATTGCGCCCACACGGAGGTGCGCCCTTCGCGAATCACCGGGACATCGACCAGGTCTTCCAGCAGCGCCCCGTACCTTTGCGCAACCCGGTTGCGCAGGGCGATCTCTTCCTCGAATATCGGGAGTTTTTCCAGCAGTACCGCTGCCTGGATGGTGTCCAGCCTGCCGTTGATGCCGATGAGAGTGTTGTCGTATTTGTGCGCGCCCTTGCCGTGCACCCGCAGGCTTGTCAACCTGTCTGCGAGTTCATCGTCATCGGTGAACAGGGCGCCGCCGTCACCGTAGCAGCCCAGGGGTTTTGCCGGGAAAAAACTGGTGGCGGTCACTTCTGCCAGTGTTCCGACCGGGTTGCCGTCCAGGCGCGCGCCGAAACTCTGGGCGGCATCGGCGATGACGAACAGGCCATGCTCGCGGGCAAAACGGTTTATGTCCCCGTAAGCGCACGGCTGTCCGAACAGGTCAACCGGAATGACCCCGACGGGTTTCAGACCCAGGCGGGTTGCCGTCTCCAGCGCGGCGTCCAGGCTGACCGGATCCAGTAAAAAACTGTTCGGCTCAACGTCGGCGAAGACCGGTGTGGCGCCCAGCAGTGCAACCGCCTCCGCAGCCGCGACAAAAGTGAACGCCGGAACAACAACGGCGTGGCCGGGACCCGTTCCCTTCGCCAGCAGGGCCATGAGCAGGGCATCGGTGCCGCTGGCGCAGGTTATGGCGTGCCGGGCGCCGCTGAAGCGGGCAAGTTGCTGCTCCAGTTCCCACACTTCCGGCCCCAGGATGTACTGGCCGTGGTCCAGCACCCGCTGAATCGCCTTTGCGACCCCGTCGCCCAGGCGCCGCTGTTGCGCCTTGAGGTCGATGAATTCCATGGTTTGCCGCGCCAACGTCAGTCCTCTGCCTCGAGCATGCCGTCACCGTTCAGGCGGTACTGTCTCCCCGTCTTCGGGCACACCAGGTCCTCTCCCAGCTTCTCGCCGTAATGCCCCACCCAGCCGACCTGTTTTGCAGGCGTTCCCGCCATCAGCGCGAACGGCTTTACGTCCCCGGTAACCACGGCGCCGGCCGCGATGAAACTGTACTGTCCGAGTTCGATGCCGCACAGGATGGTGGCATTGGCGCCGATGGTCGCTCCCTGCCTGACCCGGGTGTCGGCAAACTGGTCCTTCTTCTCCAGTTCGGCGCGGGGGTTGTTCACGTTGGTGAACACGCAGGACGGTCCGCAGAATACGCCGTCCTCCAGGGTAATTCCCTTGTAGATGCTGACATTATTCTGGATCTTGCAGTGATTGCCGATGCTCACATCGGGCCCCACCATCACGTTCTGCCCCAGGATGCAATTCTCCCCTATGCTGGAGTTGGCCAGGACATGGCTGAAATGCCAGATCCGGGTGCCCTTGCCGATCCGGCAATGGCCATCGACCACCGCGGTTTCATGGATAAAACAGTCAGCCATTTGCTGTACCCCCGAATTCATGGTTCCCGCCTCCTGGCGCGTATGTTGTTTCAGTATGTCCTGTTCCGAAGCCTGTAACACCTTCAACACGCGGATCCCCTCGTTGCCGTCGGTGCGGCAGCTTGCGTTACCGGCAACACAGTCCAGGAAATGGGCCAGTTCCTGCCGCAACGGCTCTG
The DNA here is from genome assembly GCA_965220815.1 of Gammaproteobacteria bacterium. Lineage (GTDB taxonomy): Bacteria > Pseudomonadota > Gammaproteobacteria > Eutrophobiales > Eutrophobiaceae > JAAXHV01. Next base: position 1,911,579 of record OZ244846.1, on the reverse strand, counting down.
CCGGCGCCACGGCAATCGCCTCGGCTTCGGCCTTGTCCGGTGTGGGCAGGCTGTTTTCCCAGAGTATCCTGTGCCTGTAGATCTGTAATTTCTGTTCCCAATCCACGGTATCGTCAAACACCGCCATGCCGTCGTCACCGACGACGACCAGTTTCTGCTCCTTGTAAGGATGCAGCCAGGAAACGAATACATGGGCATTCTCCCCGCCGGGGAAAGACATGTGGGTAGTGGTCACGTCGGCAACCTGCGATTGGAGAAAAAAACTGCCCACGGCAGAGACCCGCTCCGGTTCCTCACCGACCAGCGACAGGATCATGGAAATGTCATGGGGCGCGAAGCTCCAGAGTATATTCTCCTCGCGCCGCACCTTGCCCAGGTTCAGGCGATGGGAATAGATGTGGCGCAGGCGCCCCAGGTCGCCCCCGGCGACCAGTTCCTTCAGCCGTATGAATGCCGGGTGGTACCGCAGCAGGTGGCCCACCATCAACACCCGTCCCTGCTGTCTGGCCAGGGTATTCAACTCTTCGGCAGCATCCACGTTCAGGGCGACGGGTTTTTCGACAAACACGTGCTTCCCTGCCGCCAGCGCCTGCCTGGCGAAGTCCGAATGGGTCACCGCCGGCGTGGCGATGGCGACCGCGTCGATTCCGGAGTCACGGAGGACTTCCTCGAATGCAGGGGTGGCGACCCGGTACTGCCCGCCGAACTGCCGCGCCGGTTCCGGGTCCGTATCGCAGACCGCAGCCAGCGCGCCGAGGTCGGAAAAATTCCGCACCAGGTTCCTGCCCCAGTAACCGCAGCCGATGACGGCCACGCGCGCCGGCGTTTGTCCTGTCGTACTCATCAATAATCAGTCAGCGGTGTAATCTGTCCGGCCTCAAGCAAAACGCGCTAACGCCCCACGCAGTGGTAATCGAACCCGGCCGCGCGCATGGTGTCCGGCTCGTATACGTTGCGCAGGTCGAGGAACACGTTGCCGCGCATGAGTTCCCTGACCCGAGCCAGGTCCATCCCGCGGTAGGCATTCCATTCCGTCAGCAACACCACCGCGTCCGTCCCGGTCAGGGCCGCGTAAATATCATCGAAATACACCACGGATTCAGGCAGGATGCCCCTCGCCTCGGACATGGCCTGGGGGTCGTGCGCGTGCACCCTGACCCCGTGCTCGATCAGCTTGGGCAGGATGGAAAGCGCCGGCGCGTCCCGCATGTCGTCCGTTTCCGGTTTGAAGGCCAGGCCCAGCACCGCGATAGTCCTGCCGCTTTCGCTGCCGCCCAGGGCGCTGCGGATCTTGTTGATCATGCGCGCCTTCTGCGCTTCGTTCACTTCCATCACCGCTTCCACGATGCGGCTGGTCACGCTGTTTTCCTGCGCGATGCGCACCAGCGCCCGGGTATCCTTGGGGAAACAGGAACCGCCGTAACCGGGCCCGGGATGCAGGAACTTCCTGCCGATGCGCCCGTCCAGCCCGATCCCCCTGGCCACCGCGTGGACGTCGGCGTCCACCGCTTCGCACAGGGCCGACATCTCGTTGATGAAACTGATCTTCGTGGCCAGGAACGCGTTGGCCGCGTACTTGATCAGTTCGGCGCTCTCCAGACCGGTCACCACCATGGGCGTCTCGATAAGGTTGAGCGGCCGGTACAACTCGCGCAAGACCTGCTCCGCCCGCTCCGTCTCGACGCCGATGACCACCCGGTCCGGCCGCATGAAATCCGACAATGCCGCGCCTTCGCGCAGAAACTCGGGGTTGGAGGCCACATCAAAATCGGCTTCGGGATTTTCTTCCATGACGATGCGCTTCACGTTGCGCGCGGTGCCGACCGGCACCGTGGATTTGTCCACTATCACCGTGTAGCCCCGCAGCCAGGGCGCGAGTTCCCGCACTGCCTGGTACACGTATTTGAGATCGGCATGGCCGTCCCCGCGCCGGGACGGCGTGCCGACCGCAATAAACACCAGGTCACACTCCGCAATCGTCTCGTCATAACCGTCCCGGAACGCGATCCTGCCCTGTTCCAGGTTCTTGCGTATGAGGTCCGCCAGTCCCGGCTCATAGATGGGCACGACTCCATCACTGAGCTCGCGGATACGGTCGCTGTCATTGTCGATGCAGGTAACGCCGGCGCCGAATTCGGCAAAGCAGGCGCCGGAAACCAGCCCCACGTAGCCTGCTCCGACCATGGCGACATTCATGATTTATCACCGGTAATGATCACAGCCTCATCACCCGGATGCCGGCCGGTGTAGTCTCCCGCTCCAGCCTGCCCTTGACGTCATACACGATCCCGCTTTGCCCCTTGAGCAGGTTGCGGGTCCAGTCCCAGCCCTTATCCAGGTAAACGGCGTGTGGTACGGCCAGGATCACGGCATCGGCCGGCTGCAGCGATTTCAGCTCGACCAGGTCAAGCCGGTATTCATCCCGGACCCTGTCCGGGTCCGCGTGCGCGTCATTGACCTGTACCGGCACGTTAAACTGCTTCAGTTCATTGATGATATCGATGACCCGGGTATTGCGGGTGTCGCCCACGTTTTCCTTGAAGGTCAGGCCGAGCACGGTGACCAGGCTTTTTTCCGGCGCAAGACCGGCCTGGAGCATCGCTTTCACGACCTGCGACGCGATAAAGTTGCCCAGGCCGTCATTGATGTTGCGCGCAGTAAGGATCAGGTCCGGGATATAACCGCTCCTGGCGGCACGGTAGGCCAGGTAATACGGGTCGATGCCGATACAGTGGCCGCCTACCAGGCCGGGAGAGAATTGCAGGAAGTTCCATTTCGTGCCGGCTGCTTCCAGCACGTCGTTGGTATCGATCTGCAGCTTGTCGAAGATCAGCGCCAACTGGTTCATCAGCGCGATGTTGACATCGCGCTGGATGTTCTCGACCACTTTCGTCGCCTCCGCGACCCGGATGGAGGACGCTTCATAAACGCCCGCCGTGACCACGCTCTCGTATACCTGAACGACCACGTCAAGCGCGGCGCGGTCCCCGGCCGACACGATCTTTATGATATTGGTAAACGTGTGCTCCCGGTCACCCGGATTGATGCGTTCCGGGGAATAGCCCAGGTGGAAATCCGCGCCGCACACGAGGCCCGATTCCCGCTCCAGTATCGGTGCGCAGATCTCTTCGGTAGCGCCCGGATAGACGGTGGATTCATAGACGATGATATCGTTGCGCTTGATGATGCGTCCGAGCATCTCCGATGCGGCAGTCAGGGGCCCCATGTCCGGGTTTTTCGCATCGTTTATCGGCGTGGGCACGGCCACGATGTGAAAATCGGCCTGCTCCAGTTGCCTGCTGTCCGTGGTGAAAATGATCTGCGCCGCCGCCAGTTCGTCCGGGGCAACCTCCCCGGTGCTGTCCTGCCCCTGTTTCAGTTCCGCGATGCGGCGTTCATCGATATCAAACCCGATCACCTCATCCAGGCGACCGAACGCGACGGCCACGGGCAAACCGACGTAGCCCATGCCGATAACGGAGATTTTCCTGTTCTTATTCATTCAACCCTATAATACCCCTTATACCACTCAATGAACCGTTTTATACCCTGTTCCAGCGTCACGCCGGGGACAAAATCAAATTCCTCCCGCAATTTTGACGAGTCCGAAAGAGTATCCAGCACATCACCGGGCTGTACGCCGGTGTATTCAAGCACGGCCTTCCTGCCGATCTCCCGCTCAAGTATCCTGATGTAATCCGCCAGGTTCACCGCGTGCTGGTTACCGATATTATAAATCCGGTATCTTGCCGGCCCTGATGCCGCATCAGGCCGGACCGCGTCCCAGTCTTCATCCCTGTCCGGCGCCCGGTCCGCGATCCTCAGCGTCGCCTCCACCACGTCATCGATATAAGTGAAATCCCTGCGGTGTTTTCCCCGGTTGAACACCTGTATGGGTTCGCCGGCGTATATCTTCCCGGCGAACAGCATGGGCGACATGTCCGGCCTGCCCCAGGGACCGTAAACGGTGAAATAGCGCAACCCGGTCACTGGGATGTCATACAGGTGGCTGTAACTGTGCGCCATCAATTCGTTGGCCCGCTTGGTCGCGCCGTACAGGGAGACCGGGTGCACGGCCGGGTCCGATTCCGCAAAAGGCAGCCTCTCATTGGCGCCGTAAACCGAGCTCGACGAGGCATACACCAGGTGTTCCACGCCGACGGCGCGGCAACCTTCCAGGATATTCAGGAACCCCGTAATATTCGAACCGGCATAGCTGTGGGGATGGCTGATGGAGTAACGCACCCCCGCCTGCGCGGCCAGGTGCGCCACGCGCCGGGGCGCAACCTCCCTGAACAGGTTTTCCATCTGCGCCCTGTCCGAGATATTCAGTTCCCTGAAACCGAAGTTGTTGAATTCCTCCAGTAACGCCAGCCTGTCCCGTTTCAGGCCGGGATCGTAATAATCATTGAGGTTATCGACCCCGATGACTTCATCGCCCCGCTCCAGCAGCCGCCCGGACAATGCCGCGCCGATGAACCCGGCGCAACCGGTAACAAGGATCTTCATACTGACCAGATTAAGCAAATAGAAATCATCGACAGGTGGAACGACATATTACAGGAAAACGGAAACACTGTAAGGAACCTCTATTAATTCAGCACAATGATATAATACGGGTCACTGATTTCAACTCACATTTTCCTGTTTGAAGGTGCTGCCATGAAGAAGACCCAAGACCTGTTCGGTTCCTTTTTTGACTTGCAGGACGCCCGTTTGACGAAGCTGAAAGACCCGCTGGCGCAGTTGGGCCAGGTGGTGGACTGGGAATCATTCCGTCCGTTATTGGCACGCATCCGGCCCACCGAACGCAAGAGCAATGCGGGCGCCCCGCGCCGGGACGAGGTGCTGATGTTCAAGGGGCTGGTGATACAGCATTTATACGGCTTGAGCGATGAGCAGTTGGAATACCAGGTTGAGGACCGGCGCAGTTTCCAGCGTTTCATGGGGTTGGACAATGTGCACAGGGCGCCGGATGCGAAGACGTTCTGGGCGTTTCGGGAGCAGTTGGTGCAGCGGGGGTTGATGGATAAGTTGTTTACCCACTTTACCGGGCAGTTGCAGGGCCTGGGGTACCGGGCGCGCAAGGGGCAGTTGGTGGATGCCTCGCTGGTGCCGGCGCCGGTGCAGCGCAACACGCGCGAGGAGAATGCAAAGCTCAAGGCCGGGGAGGTACCGGCCGAGTGGGACGAGGAGCAAGCCAAGCCCAAACGGCGCCAGAAGGACGTGGAGGCGCGCTGGACGAAGAAACACGGCAAGAATCATTACGGGTACAAGAACCACGTGAACGCGGACCATGAGCACAAGCTGATACGCAGCTTTGCGGTGACGCCGGCCAACGTGCATGACTCGCAACTGCTCGATAAGCTGTTGGATGAGGACAATACCAGCAAAGCCATCTGGGCGGACAGCGCGTACCGTTCCAGGGAGCAGGAGGCACGTTTGCGGGAGAAGAACTACCGCAGTCACATTCAGCGCAAGGGCAGCCGCAACCAGCCGTTGACGGACCGGGAGAAGCAGGGCAACCGCAGCAGGGCAAAAATACGGGTGCGGGTGGAGCACGTGTTCGGGGCGCAGTGCGCGACCCGGACCAAGCTGATACGCTGCATCGGGCTCAAGCGCAGTGCCCTGGCCATCGGCATGATGAACCTGGTGTATAACATGCGACGATTGTGTTACCTGCAAGGGGTCAGTGCGCCTGCTTGACGGAGAACGGGCAGAAAACGGTGTCAGAACGACCCCTGAGGGTCATAAAACGGCGCGATGAGGGCGCTGGCGAGATGATTGAAGGCCCTGATCACCTTACCACATATAAATATATTGAAAAAGAACCTGATCAGACCTGAAATGGTCTATTTATAGAGGTTCCCTGTAGAAATACGGCCTGTCCCGTGCCGATCAAACAATGCTAAGATGGAATCACGGGTCGGTAAGTTACCTGATCATTTTCGAGCAGAATATACTCACATGAGGGATACACATGGCAATTATCAGAGAAGATAACGGGGATGCCAGGGCAAGCTCCGGAACGCAATATGCAATGTCCGTCGGCGATTCATTCCGGGGCAAGCTGAATCCCATCAGTGATACGGACTGGCTCCGGGTTGAACTGACTGCCGGGACGATTTACGACATTATTCTGGATGGTGTTTATTCGGCTCATCTCACAATCCTCGATTCACGGGGGAACGAGGTTGCTTACGGCATCAGCAATTTCGATTTTACAAAAATCAGGATCTTCAGCCCGGATACCAGCGGCACTTATTACATCAGCATAGGCAGCAGCAATACCGAGCACACGGCAGATTACGAACTATCGTTTGATGAGAACCCGATCACTACAGTCAGCCACGACGAGATCGCCGAGTATATGATAAGCCGTCGACCTCATACCCAGGCTTTTGACGTAGCAGCCGGCGGTGTACTGACCACCGATATCACCGCCCTGAACGAGGCAGGGCAACAACTGGCCCGCTGGGCGCTGGAAGCCTGGGCCGGTGTGACCGGGATTAAATTCGAGTTTGTCAACGACGATGATGCCCACATTACGTTTGACGATAACCAGGACGACTCGGAATCAGCATTCGCCTATCGCAGCACCAGAGAAGGCTTTATCGTATCCGCGCATGTCAACGTGCCGGCGGACTGGATCTCCGGCAACGAAGCCAGGATGGACAGCCATGTTTTCTATGCTTATCTCCATGAGATCGGCCATGCCCTCGGCCTGGACCACCCTGGTCCCTATAGTGCGAATTACCTCGCCTTAATCGACAAGATATTCCTGAATGACACTTGGCAGACCACGGTGATGTCATATTTCCGCCAGGATCATGACAAGTTTGTGGATGCAAGTTTTGCCTATCCCATCACACCGATGATCGCGGACATCATTGCGATACAGGGCCTTTATGGAGCACCCGTTGACATCCATCCGGGTGATACGGTCTACGGCTATGGCTCCAACGTGGAAGGCTATCTTGGTGATTTGTTCGAGCGCTGGACCGGCGAGGGAGACTTATCGTTCGGGAATCCGGTTACGTTGACCCTCCATGACAGCGGCGGTATTGATACGCTGGATCTGCGCACGGATACCTCCGACCAAAGGGTTGACCTGCGCCCGGAGGGCTTCTCGGATGTGTACGGCCTGATCGGCAACCTGGTCATCGCCCGTGACACGTTAATCGAGAACTTCGTTGCCGGGTCTGGGGATGATGCAGTTACCGGCAACGATGCCGCGAACTATCTGCAGGGTCGGGACGGTAACGACGATCTGAGAGGTGGCGGCGGTAACGACGTACTGGAAGGCGGCGCCGGCGCGGACCGGCTGGATGGGGGCCCCGGATTGGACTGGGCGTCCTACCGGCAGTCAAACGCCGGCGTGACCGTCAATATGGCAGAAAGAACGCTCACCGGAGACCATGCCGAGGGTGACGTGCTGGTCAATATCGAGAACGTCATCGGCTCCGCTTATGCTGATGTCCTGACCGGCGATGACGGGGCCAACAGCCTGGAAGGAGGCGCGGGTGCGGACCGGCTGGCCGGAGGCGCCGGTGAGGATAGCGCCTCTTACGCGCAGTCGGCTGCAGGGGTGACCGTTCGCCTGCACTCAATTGAAGTCCGGGGTGGTGACGCCGAAGGCGATACTTTCACTGCCATGGTCACAGTCGAGTATATGGACAGTGACGGAGATACACAGCAGCAAACCGTTCCCGATATCGAAAATCTCGTGGGTTCTGCCCATGCCGATACCCTGGCCGGGGACAGCCGGGCCAACCGGCTGGACGGGGGCGCAGGAGATGACCGTTTGTTCGGCGGTCCCGGTGGCGGTGATGACATATTGCTGGGAGGCACCGGCGAGGATGCCTTGTATGGCGGGGTTGGCGACGACGTGCTGGAAGGCGGTCCGGAGGCGGACACGCTCAGAGGTGGTACTGGCTCCGACACGGCCTCCTATGAGCAATCTGCAGTGGGGGTAGAAGTGCGCCTGCATTCAGGTGTAGTACGTGGCGGTGATGCCGAGGGGGACATGCTGGATGATATCGAGAACCTGACCGGGTCTGCCTATGCGGACATACTGGAAGGGGATGCGGGCGCCAACCGCCTGGATGGGGGCGCCGGGGAGGACTGGCTGTCCTATGCCGGGTCGGATGCAGGTGTGGATGTGAGACTCAGGAATGGCACCGGCGTCGGCGGTCATGCCGAGGGAGATGTGTTTGCCGGGTTTGAGAACATTGAGGGCTCTGATTACAACGATATATTCGGCGGCGACGGCAACGACAACCACCTTTCAGGCGGGGCCGGCAATGACGGGCTCTGGGGCAGCAGTGGTAATGATGTGCTTGAGGGAGGCGCCGGGGCAGACCGTCTGTACGGCGGTGCGGACATCGATACCGTGGTCTATTGGAACTCAGACGCGGCAGTGACGATAAACCTGGGAGACGGTACAGGGAAAGGCGGTCATGCTGAAGGTGATACCATCGCCGAAGTTGAGAATGTGGACGGATCCGGGTTCGACGACGTGCTGGAGGGCTATGCCGGCGCCAATCGATTGTATGGTGGTGACGGTGACGATGAGTTGAAGGGCGGCGGGGATGACGATGTCCTGGAAGGCGGCGCCGGCGCCGACCGGCTCGATGGAGGCACGGGTGTAGACGCGGTGACATATCGAAATTCAAACGCAGCGGTAACGATAAATCTCAGCGACGGGACCGCGACAGGAGGCCATGCGGAAGGCGATGTGTTTACCAGCATTGAGAAAATCATCGGTTCGGTATATGGCGATATCCTGGTTGGCAGGGACGGAACCGATCTTCTCGATGGCGGTGGTGGTGACGATCAACTGGAAGGCGGCGCTGGCGGCGATAGATTGGACGGTGGCGCAGGCATGGACACGGCAGTCTATTTGAATTCAAATGCCGCAGTGACGGTGAATCTTGGCAACGGCACATTTACGGGAGGCCATGCCGAGGGTGATACCGCAGTCAATATCGAAAACCTGGAAGGATCGAACTATGACGACGTACTGACCGGCGACGGCAGCGAAAACCGGCTTTTCGGTGGTGAGGGTGACGACGTTCTGGATGGCGGCGGGGGTATTGACCGGCTGGACGGTGGTCCGGGGATGGATACGGTCTCTTACGCGACTTCTGAAGACGGGATGTATATAAATTTGCTATTTAACGAGGGTTCGAGGAGTGACTACAACGACAGGACCGAAGAAATTGTCAATATCGAAAATGTGATTGGGTCCGATTACCTTGATTCACTAAGAGGCGACAGGGGTAACAATGACTTGTACGGCCGTGCCGGCAACGACCGCCTCAACGGCGGCGCGGGCGATGACAGACTCTTCGGAGAGAATGGCGATGACCAGTTGTGGGGGATGACCGGCGCGGACCGGCTGGACGGCGGAGATGGCATAGATATTGTAGTTTACTGGTCCTCGGACGCTGCTGTGACGGTGGATCTTGCAAGCGGCACGGGTCAGGGAGGTCATGCCGTGGGTGATGTGCTTGTCGACGTCGAGAATCTCTGGGGGTCTGACCACAACGATATACTGTCCGGCGATAGCGGCACCAACCGTCTGTACGGAGGCAGGGGTGATGATGAACTTCGGGGGAACGGCGGCAATGATGTCCTGGAAGGTGACATTGGCGCGGACCGGCTGGACGGCGGACCGGGCATGGACATGGTCTCCTACAGTTTGTCAAATGAAAGCGTAACGGTGAAGCTGGGGGAAGGTGTAATAGAAGGAGGACACGCCACTGGTGATACGTTTGTTAGCATAGAAGGCGTAGAAGGATCTGCCCATGACGATGTACTGGCAGGTGACAATGGCGCCAACAGGCTGTCGGGTGGATATGGTGATAATGTATTGGAAGGTGGCGGCGGGCCTGATCAATTCGTCTTCGATTGGGTCAACGGAGACAACACCATCCTGGATTTCACCGATAATGAAGACCTTATCGACCTCAGCGAGGCCAGAGTGTCCGGTTTTGATGACCTTATCCTGTCGTCCGACTCCAATGGGGTAACGATACATGTGACGACTTCAGGCGGGGGAACGATCTTTCTTGAAGGCTTCGACATCGCCAACCTGGACGCCTCCGACTTTATATTCTGATCATCTTATCTCCATGCATTGCAGACGCCTGGCAGCGCTGTTGATCTTCGGCACAGCCGTATCCGCGGCCCATGCCGACAAGACGCCGCTCCTGCTGTCCTGCCACGGCATACCCAAAACCGATGCGGCCGTTGTCGCCACTCTGTGCGATGCGCTGGCAGCCGAACTGGACAAACGTAAACCGGACCGCGTGATCCGGCGCAGCGCGGCGCCGGACCCTCTCCCCGGGCGGGCCTGGGACGTGGTCCTCGAGGTCACCCGCACCGAAGACTACCACTGGGAAGCGCGCCTGGTATGGGCAAAGATCCGCCGCAAGGGTGAGGCCGAACGCACCACCGGACCGGACGTAGAGATTTTCGGCATGGACGCACCGCTGGGCCGGGGGGCTTACCCACATTTCATCCGCAGTCTGTTGAAAGTGAGCAAGCCGGAATTTCTGGCGTCCCCTAGGGGAGTCGAACCCCTGTTGCCGCCGTGAAAGGGCGGTGTCCTAGGCCTCTAGACGAAGGGGACAGGTGAGATCCTGGTGGAGCCAGACGGGATCGAACCGACGACCTCTACAATGCCATTGTAGCGCTCTCCCAACTGAGCTATGGCCCCTTTACGACCCGGGTTGTATCACTGCGTCCTGCCGGTAACCGATGCCTGAAATAAATCCTTCAGTACGTCGATTGATCCTTCCAGTCTCGCCATACGTTCACGAAGATCAGCAATATCACCGTGAATATCCTTATGGCTCGACCATATGAACCATGACAATGAACCCCAGGCCAACACTATGGTTGTGATGATCGTAATGAGTTCGTAGTTCATGATGCCACCTCCTGTATGCGTTGTGATGTAAAACCGGGTATATCAAGAACAATTGTTATTCTACCCTGTACCGCCTGGTTGTCAAGCCGACTGTAAGGAGTCAACACCCCGATCACTCCTGCGCAGCAATCCTGCGTTGGATCAGTTCCAGGGCACGGCCCAGGCGGGACAGGGTCCTGTCGCGGCCCAGCAGTTCCAGGGTGACGTCGATGGAGGGCGAGACCGCACCGCCGGTTACCGCCACCCGCAGGGGCTGGGCGATCTTGCCGAACTTGACGGCCTGTTGCTCCGCCGCGGCATCTACGGCGGCATGAATCGATTCCCTGTCCCAGGTTTCGAGCCCGGCCAGAGTCTCCCTCACCTGCCGCAGCGGCTCCAGCGCCACGGGACGCAGGTGCTTTTTCGCGGCGGTCTCATCGTATTCCGCAAACTCCTCATAGAAGAAACGGCTCTGGTCGGCCATCTCCGCTACTGTCTTCACGCGCTCCTTCTGTATCCCGGCCACCTCCTTGAGATCGGGCGGCCCGGTTACGTCAACACCGAGATCAACCAGTTTTCTTTTAAGCAGGCAGGCAATATTTTCCGCCTTGCTTTCCCTCAGATAATGCTGGTTCAGCCAGGCCAGCTTGTCCGGGTTCAGCGCGGCCGCGGCCTTGTTGACCCGGGCAATATCGAACAGTCCGGTCATTTCGCCAACGCTGAAGATCTCCTGGTCGCCATGGGACCAGCCCAGCCTCACCAGGTAGTTCAGCAGGGCTTCGGGCAGGTAGCCCTGTTCCCGGTATTCCAGCACACTCGCGGCGCCGTGGCGCTTGGAGAGTTTCTTGCCCTCCGGGTCCAGGATCAGGGGGATGTGGGCATACTTCGGCGCGGCGGCGCCTAGGGCATTGAAAATGTTGATCTGCCTGGGCGTATTGTTGAGGTGGTCGTCACCGCGTATCACGTGGGTAATGCCCATATCGGCATCGTCCACCACCACGGTCAGGTTATAGGTGGGCGTACCGTCGGAACGGGCAATGATCAAATCGTCCAGTTCCCGGTTGCTGATCACTACCCGGCCCTGGATGAGATCGTCGATGACCACGTCGCCGTCCAGGGGGTTTTTGAACCGCACCACCGGCGTATCGCCCTGCGCGGGCTGCCTTCCGAGGTCCCGGTATTTCCCGTTATACCTGGGTTTCTCGCCCCTGCTCATGGCCTCCCTGCGCATGGCTTCCAGTTCTTCCGGGGTGCAATAACAATAGTACGCCAGGTCCCGCTCCAGCAGTTCCCGTATCACCGCTTCATATTTTTCCGTGCGTCGCGACTGGTAGACAATGTCCCTGTCATGGTCCAGTCCCAGCCATTCCATACCTTCCAGGATTACGTTCAGAGCCGCTTCCGTGGATCTCTCCCGGTCGGTGTCTTCAATCCTCAGCAGGAACTCGCCGTTGTGGCGCCGGGCGAACAGCCAGGAAAACAGGGCCGTGCGGATGCCGCCGATGTGCAGGAAACCGGTGGGACTGGGCGCAAAACGGGTGATAATTTTATCGGTCATTGACGTGCAACCGGAGACCTTGGGGACGGACTTAAGTCCGTCCCGGGCTGGTGTCGTATTCGCGGGATCAGCATCGTTGCGCTTCCTCGGTCAACAGCGATACGCCGCATTGCACCCGCCTTCTCAGCCAGGGGCTGGGGCGATAGCGCGGGTCCCGGGTCAGCCTGAACAGGTTGTCCAGGATTTCCGCGATCCGCTCCCCGCCCACCCTGTCTCCCCAGGATAGCGGGCTGTGCGGGTACCCCAGGCCCAGGGTCACGGCGGCTTCTATGTCGGGCACGGAGGCGATGCGGCGCTGGGCGATATTGGCGGCGATATTCACGATCACGGCCAGGATGCGCTGGCTGATGAAGCCCGGACTGTCGTTGATCACGGTGACCGGGACGCCGGCGGCCGCCAGCAGTCCGTGCATGCTGTCACGCACCCCGGGTGCGGTCACCGGAGACAGCATCAGGGTACGTCTCCTGTCCGGGTCCGGGAGCGGATCAACAGCCACGCTGCGGGAAGGGTCCAGGTTTTTCTCCGCGCAGACCTGGCTGACGTCGCTGCCCCAGGGCTGCAGCACGATCATCGTATCCTCATGCGCGGGCGAGTCCGCAACCCGGGCGCCGCCGGCCTCCAATTCTTCGGCCAGTTGCCGGGACGCGCTATCGCCTGCGCCGTCCAGCCAGAGCCTCGTGATGCTGATCTGCGGCGCCGGCGTCTCTTCAGGCTCGATCTTCCGGTTGTCCTCATAACGGTAAAACCCGCGTCCGGTCTTGCGTCCGAACAGGCCCGCCGCCATCCTGGGCGGGACCAGCGACGAGGGGCGATACATCGGTTCCTGCAGGAACTGGTCGTACACGGATTGCATCACCTTGCCGGACACGTCCAGCCCGGTCAGGTCCAGCAGTTCAAACGGCCCCATCCGGAACCCCAGGGCGTCGCGCATGACCCGGTCCACGTCAACGGGCCGGGCCACACCCTCTTCCAGGATACGCAAGGCTTCCGTGGTAAAACCGCGGCCGGCATGGTTCACCAGGAAACCGGGCTGGTCCGCGGCAACCACGGCGCGGTGGCCGGCGGAAGTAACCAGGGATGAAAGTTGTTCAGTGACGGCCGCTTCGGTCAACGCTGCCGGTATGACCTCTACCACGCTCATGAGCGGGACCGGGTTGAAGAAATGCAGCCCCGCGACCCGCTCCGGCCTGGCGCAGGCCGCGGCGATGTCCGAGACCAGCAGCGAGGAAGTATTGCTCGCCAGGATGGCATCAGCGGAGACGATGTTTTCCAGTTCCGCAAACAACTGCTTCTTGACATCCAGCAGTTCCACGACCGCCTCGATGATGACCCGGCAGGATGCCAGTCCGTCCATGCTGCGGCACAGGTTGAGACCGGCGAGCATGGAGTCCGCCTCGCCCTGCGTGTACCTGCCCTTGTCCACCTGGCGCCCGACCATTTTGCCGATGAATTCGGCGGCGTTGTCCAGCGCGCCGGCCTGGGTGTCGTAGAGCCGGACCGGGTATCCGGCCTGGAGGAACAACTGGGCTATACCCCGGCCCATGACCCCGGCGCCGACGATGCCGATGCGCAGGTCACGCCCTGCCGGGCCAGTTTTTGTCTTGTTTGTCATTATGGGATAAGAGTAAAACTCGTCGGAATGGTATACTTTAACCTGAATCCCGGGAATATTTACCCTGACCCCGGATATTGATGGGGTCAGAGTAAGAAATTCGTCAGAATTTTTACTCTGACCCCTGGATTTGTCAGGGTATTATAACCCTATGAACAGCAACAAATCAGGTAAGGAGGTACGGCTGCTGCCGGTGCGCGGCATGCCTGAAGTCATGCCCGGTGATGACCTGGCGGCGCTGTTGCTGGAAAGCTTGCATGAGCATCAGGTTGCCGAGGACGATATCCTGGTCGTTGCACAGAAGATCGTCTCCAAGGCGGAGAACCGCTACGTGGACCTGGCCGGGGTTACGCCTTCGGACCGGGCCCTGGAACTGGCCGGGGAAACGGGCAAGGACCCGCGCCTGGTCGAACTGATACTGTCCCAGTCAAAACGCGTGGTCAGGTACCGGCAGGACGTGCTTATCGTTGAACACAGGCTGGGATTCGTCCACGCCAACGCCGGCATCGACCATTCGAATATCCCGCAGGACGCTCGTTCGGAACGGATGCTGCTGCTGCCGGAAGACCCCGATGCCAGCGCCGCCCGCATCCATGCCGCCATCAGGCAGGCCTGCGGAGTAAACGCCGGCGTCATCATCAACGACAGCGCCGGACGCGCCTGGCGCAACGGCGTGACCGGCATCGCCCTCGGCGGCGCCGGTCTGCCCTGCCTGCTGGACCTGCGCGGCGAGGCCGACCTGCACGGAAACCCGTTGCGCGTGACCGAGGCCGGTATTGCCGACGACATCGCCGCCGCAGCCTCGCTGGTCATGGGGCAGGCGGCCCAGGGGATACCCGCGGTGCTGGTCAAGGGCCTGGCGCTGCGCGGCCCGCACAATAATGCATCCGCCCTGGTGCGGGATCCCGGCAAAGACCTGTTCAGGTAACACGGGGGAAAGGGGACGGATTTTAAATCCGTCCCCGGAGTACGTCCCCGAAGCATATATGTAATAATTCCCGTATGAATCCATCAATCCTGGCCCTGTGCGGCGGCGTAGGCGGCGCGAAACTGGCCCTCGGACTCAGCAGGACGTCGAACCCGGATGACCTTCTTGTTGTCGTCAACACCGGCGATGACTTCCTGCACCTGGGCCTGCACATCTCACCCGACCTCGATACGGTCATGTACACGCTGGCCGGCGCGGCGGACCCGGAACGGGGCTGGGGGCTGGCCGGCGAGACCTGGAACTTCATGGACGCGATAGCCCGTTTCGAAGGTTCGGACTGGTTCAGGCTGGGAGACCGCGACCTCGCCACCCATGTGTACCGGACCCGGGCCCTGCACCATGGACTGGGACTGGCCGAAGTCACGAAGTCGCTCTGCGATGCCTTCGGCATTGCGCACCGGGTCCTGCCCATGACCGATGACCCGTTGCAGACAATCATCGCGACCGATCAGGGAGACCTGCCGTTCCAGGAATACTTCGTGCGCCTGGATTGCCGGCCCCGGGTGCGGTCGGTCAGGTTCAACTGGGTCGAAATGGCTCGCCCGCATCCTGAATTTGCCGCCCTGCTGAACAACCGGGAGCTGCGCGCCGTGATCCTGTGCCCGTCAAACCCGTTCCTGAGCATCGATCCGATCCTGTCCCTGGAAGGCGTCCGTCAAGGCCTGCAATCCACCCCTGCGCCCGTGGTCGCGGTATCCCCCATCGTCGGCGGCAAGGCCCTGAAAGGCCCCGCGGCCAGGATCATGGAGGAACTGGGCATGGCGGCAAACAACCTGTCAATTGCGCAGTATTACCGCGACTTCCTGGATGGCCTGATCATTGACAAGGTCGATGAGGATGAAGCGCCTGCAATCGAAAAGCTGGGAATCAAGGTGAAGCTCACCGATACCGTCATGCACTCCATGCAGGACAGGGAGAAACTGGCTGAAACAACCCTGCAGTTCGCGTTCGGGTTAAGCTGCGGATAAAATTCAATCGCAGTCAAGGCGTTTCTCCCAGGCCTTCTGGTTGCGGCGGGCATCCTGGATGTACGGCGAGAGGCGGATCAGGAACAGCACGACCCGGTTGAGCAGCGATCCGGGAAACCTCAGGGGCCGCTTGATGTCGATAAACAGCACCACCCGCCTGCCGCCGGTATTGTTTTCCACCCGGTGCCGGTAGGTGTCATCGAACACGATACAACGGCCTTCCTCCCAGGTACTGGTTTCCCCGCCCACCTCTATCCAGCATTCCTGCCGCGGTTCGGGCACGACAAGGGCCAGGTGGCAGCGTAAAAGGCCCCGATAAGGCCCGCGGTGCAGGGGTATGTGCTTGCCGGGCGCAAGCACGGAAAAAAATGCCGTGTACATGCCCGGTATCGACTCGAGGATGCGCGTGGTTTCCGGGCAGGCCTTGCAGTTGTTTTCCATCTTGTAGCCATAGCCGTAGAGGAAGTACGACTTCCACTTGTCATCCCGGGAGATATTGTACTGATCGCGCGAGATGTCCTGGAAATTCGGGATGCGCTCGGGGGCTTCCAGCAACCGGTCCAGTTCCGCGCGCATCACTTTCCAGTCGGCTTCAAGCGTGCGCACCCAGGAAAACCGGGAAGGCGCGAGGAACGGCGTGTCCGGGACCAGGGAATACCTGATCAGCGCCCGCTCTATGCGCTTGATGAGCCACAGACCCAGCGCTACGCTGGGCCGGCGTTTTTTCCTCTCTTCAGTCACCGCAATATTCCCCGTTTCACCAGCTTGAAGAACACCCCCCAGCCGAACAGCAGGGGATATCGCCGCAGCCTCGGGGTGACCTCAATCTCCACGCCGGCATGCCGGCCGATCTTCCAGGCCGCATAGTCAACCCCGTTGCTGAAGGTCAGCGCCGCCTTGATCAGCCTCAGCACCCACAGGCAATGGCCGAGCCGGCGGCGGCGGCGCCATAACCTGTGCGCCCTGCGGCCGGTTTCCGCATCGGCGAGGGACCGGTAGCTGCCGTCGTCTTCCCCGAGCAGCACGGTGTCCAGCGCGGGCAGGGCTGCGTCCAGCAAGGCGGAATAAACGGCATGGTTATGGCGCACCAGTTGTCCCGCCTTGGAGTCGGGTTCAGAGCGGAACTCGGTCGAATAGGACAGGGACAATGCATTGGTCCAGATCGCTTCCGCATCGCTGATCTTTCCCTGCAGGGTCGGCAGCGTCGTCCCCAGCAGCGTCAGCACGGAGCACGCCATCAGTTCCTCGAATTCACGGCGCACGGCCCCGGTCCGGGCGTAAAGTATGCGCGCCGGCTGCGCGAAACGCCCCCACAGGTAGGAGTGGAACCCGCGGCGGATGCCGTCGCGGAAATCCGCCATGCTGATCAGGGCCAGCTTCAGCCGCACCGGCGCGCCCCCGGTGGGGATTTCCCGGTACAGGACATTAGGCGGCAGAAGGGCGTTGAGCCAGGCCAGGTAGCGCCTGGCGTAAACATTCCTGTAGTTGTCGACTATGACGAACGCATCGGCGATACCGTCTTCCATGGATTCCCCCCTGGAGCAGGAACCGTAAAACAGGATGCCCTGCAGGGCGGTACCGTAGCTTTCCTTCAGCGCAGCGCTGACCAGGCTGCAGGATTCAGGCACAGCGCCGGCGCATTGTTGCTCGACCAGGTCGATCAAAGCCGCTGGTATATCCGGCCGAACCATTCAGGTAAAGATTTTCAACGCCAGCCTGTTGCCTTGTCCCGCGCCCTGCGCAGCGCGGGGACCGACGCCGGCAAGCCAGGGTTCAAGCGGGCCCAGGTCGCGCTTCACCTTCCAGGCCAAACCCAGCCTGGCCAGCAGGAACAAGGTGGAAAGGGCATGCCAGGCAACCACTGCTACCAGGGCCGCGGCGGGCTGACCGGCAAACAGGCCGGCGGTCAATATGATCAGGTTGGGATTACGGCGGGCGGTAATCAACCGGTTCAGGGAATCGGCAGGCCGCCACAGGAAGATGGAGAACGGCGCCACCCACAACTGGAATGCCCCCTCGCAAAGGCGCCCGCCGATGTACCCTGCAAACATGACTGCAACCAGGAGGAGTGAATCGGCGCCTGCTCCCGCACCCCAGGCAATATACCAGAGGGGCGGATGGATGAGGTCCAGGGAATGGTCCAGCAGGTCGCCGAAACGGCTTGAGGTGAGCGTCACCCTGGCCAGCTTGCCGTCCACGGTGTCAAGAAAGGTCATGAACCATCCCAGCGCCAGGCCGGTAACGAAATGGCCGTACCAGAAAGCCGCGCCTGCCAGGACCGCCAGTACCACGCTGAACCCGGTAACGTGATTCGGCCTGATGCCAAGCCGGGCACAGACCTTTGTCGCCCACCGCGCCGGGGCAGGCCACACCCACTTGGTGACCAGGTCGGTCACGCCTTTGTAGGAACTGCTGAACAACTCCTGCTCGAGCTCATGCCGGTTATCGGGGCGTATCTGCCAGGCCCTGGCCGGCTCGTATTTTTTCAGCCTGTTGTCGTATGGGTTGACCAGGTCGTCGGGTTCAATCCTGTGGGGCAAACCCGCTTCATGTCCGGCCTCGAATATCCCGGCGTCGTAACTTTCGGTCCGCACCGCGATAACCGCGTCGCTGTTCCGTTCGTACAATGCAAAATCATCGTCCAGTTCCAGGACGGCCCGCAATAACCGGCCGTGGTACAGGTAGTCACCCCGGAAGCAAACGACCGCTGTACCGGGAGGGGCCGGCGTCTCGTCCGTGACGATGGTCACGCCTTCCATGCCCTCCAGCATGCGGGTCAATCTCGTACGGCCGCCCAGACCCCATATATCCACCGGACTGTCGCCGATGATCCGGACATGGCGATTCGTGATACCCTGTGTATTCTCCAGGTTAAGGAATCCCAACAATATCTCCTGAATAGATGACAGTAACCATAGCGCACCTTTCGGACCCGCACCTGACCTCACTTCACCATGTTACATGGCGTGAATTACTCAATAAACGCGTTCTCGGCTATCTCTCCTGGCGGGTGAAACGGCGCCGGTCCCACAGCCGGGAGGTCCTGTCCCGTACACTTGCCGACCTGGCGGGCAGGCAGCCGGACCACCTTGTCATCAGCGGAGATTTCACTCACCTCGGCACGGCAATTGAATGCCGGGAAGCCGAAGCCTGGCTAAACAGCGTCGGCGCGCCCGATTATATATCAATTGTGCCGGGAAATCATGATCGTTACATAGACACTGATATCGCCGAAACAATCGGGCGCTGGCGCGCCTGGATGCAGAGCGACCCCGGCGAACGGGATAAGGGGACGGACTTTCCTTACCTGCGGGTGCGCGGCCCGGTGGCGATCATCGGCCTTTCGACTGCCGTCCCCACGCCACCCTTCTTCGCCAGCGGCAGGCTGGGCGGGGAACAGTTGCGGCGTCTCGACCGGCTGCTTGAAACGGCTGCGCAGCGGGGCCTGTACCGCATCGTGACCCTGCATCACAGCCCGCACTCCATGGGCTTCAGGCGCGGTCTGTCCGATGCGGACCAACTGTTGTCGACCCTGGCGGGTCCCGGTGCGGAGTTGGTTATCCACGGCCACGGCCACCGGCAGATGCACGCAATGCTGCCGGCCGGCGAGCGGCGCATCCCGGTATTCGGCGTGCCCTCCGCCTCGGCCCGCTACGACGATCCGGCAAAATCCCCCGGATATAACGTTTACGAGGTAACCCGGGCGCAGGAAGGCTGGCGGACCCGCGTCAGGTCGTTCATCCTTAACGAGGAAACGCAGCAATTTGAGCAGGTGCTGGATAAAGTAATCATGCCACTTTCTGCAACCACAGGCTGCCTATGAACACCAGGGCCAGTCCGGGCGTCAGCGCCACCAGGGCATGGTTGAGGTCCAGCAATAATCCGGCATTGGACAAAATCTGGTCAAGCAGGTAAACACAGATGCCGGTGATGCCCGCCAGTACCAGGCGGTAGCCGATACCCGTCTGTCTCGAACCGAACACGAACGGGACCGACAGCAACAGCATGGCAAGCATGATCAGCCCGGCGCCGAATTTTCGCCAGTAAGCCAGGGAGATCTCATCATGCTGCTGTCCCGTGTCTTTCAGGTAGCGAATGTGGTGATATAACTCCGTCGGAGACAGGCTTTCTGCCGGCCTCGTCAGCTTGGACACCTCCTCGGAACTCAGGAACGGGCTCCAGTTCAGCCGCGCCGCAGACCTCGTGTCGACCTGTGTGCCGTCAAATTCCTTCATGGTGACGCCATGCAGGCTCCACCGGTCGTTGCTGATTATCTCCGCTCCCTGTGCATGAACATAAGCGGCCAGCAGGCCCTGGTCATCCAGGGTGAATATTTCCACGTCCTGCACATAGGAAGCGCGGATCGCCTCCCCAAGCCGCAATACCTGGTTTTCATCCCGCGTCCAGATGCCCAGGTCCTCGCCCAGTTCCGCGCTCTGGTTCAGGGCTTCCAGGCGATGGACAATGGCCTTGCTCTGCATTTCCGGGGCGACAACCTGCTCCAGCACACCCAGCAGCAATAACAGGCACAGGCCGACTTTGAAAGACGCCAGGCTGATGCGCGCAGGTGTCAATCCGGCGGCGCGCATGGCGATAATTTCCGAATTCAGCGCCAGGCGCCCCAGCGCAATCACATTGCCTATCAGCGCGATAAACGGGAGCAGTTGAATCAACCTCCTGGGCAGCAACAACAGGACAATGTAAAACGCATCCTTCATGCGATAAAAACCCTGACCGACATCCTCCATCTGGTCTATAAGGTCGAAAAAGCTGAACAGCGGCAACAGGATCGCGGCAGCGATCAACAGCCCCATGCTGATCCGGCGCATCAGGTATGTCTCAACGGTGCTCATATACAATATCAGGCTTCTCGTTACCGGCGGATTGCCCCTGCTAACCGAATCTCTGCAGCAATCGCCGGTAAAATCTCTGGAACAGGTACAGGGAAACAACCAGCGCCATTAACACGTGCAACCACCAGACACCGGGTATCTCGTCCATCACGCCCTGTTCCACCCAGGTCTGGGCAACGCCGCTGAGGTTGTAATACACCGCAAAAATCAGCGCAGCCATGAACACTCTTTCATTCTTCCCCTGCCTGGGGGAGGAATGGCTCAGGGGAATCGCGATCAATGCGAGCAGCAGCGTGGCAAGCGGCCGGGACAGGCGCCACTGGGCCTCGGCTATATCCTGCGGAGTATCGGATTCGAGCAGGGCCGGTGTCGCCTGGGCCTTGCGTTTGTAGCCAATGCTCACTTCGGGGTCTTCATGAAACCTGATCAGCTTTTCGTAGCGAGCCACCTCGTCTTCCGGGGAATTACGCTCCAACCTGTACAACAGTCCGTCGTCGAGTGTTACCCGCAGCCTGCCGTCCTGCAGACTCTTGTCCTGCCTGGCGCTCACCGCCGCGGTAATCTCGCTGACTTCCCCTTTGCGCGTATAGTAAAATATCCTGGACATCTCGCCGTTCGTCCTGTCCTTGCCGGCAATGTAAATCACCGTGCCGGTGTCTTCGTTGCCGTAGAAACGCCCCTCCTGGAACCGGTCGGTATTCAGGTCGGCCTTCGCCCTGGCATCCAGGATGTAACTGTTCTCGTAGGCCCAGGGGCGGCCGTACAGGGACAGCGCGCCCACTGCCAGGGCGATGGGTATGGAAACCACCATAACGGGACCGATGATGCGTTTATTACTGGCGCCGGCGGCATTCAGGGCCACTATTTCCCGGTCCCGGTGCAGCCTGCCCAGGCCGATAACGACGGACGTGTACAGGGCTATCGGGACCAGGACCTCCAGGGCGATGAACGTCTTCAGCAGGATCAGTTTGACCATGAAGTAGATGCCCAGCGTCTCCGTCACCGCTTCAGCCAGGTACCTCGCGCCGCTGAAACAGGCAAACAGGGCGACCAGGATGATTAGCACGAAACTGAAGGGTCTGAGTACTTCCCGTATGATATAGCGTTCAATATGCGACATGCGGCATCCAGTCGGTTAAAGAAGTTCCCGCTGCCGGGAACCACCGGTTTGATTGTATTATAAAATTCATTAAACTGCTCACCTCACGCATGGACATCCGCACGGAAAACACGACAACATGACTAACGCTATTATTTTAAGCGCCGGACAGGGAAAAAGACTGCTGCCCCTGACCGAGACGCGTCCCAAGTGCATGCTCTCCGTGGCCGGCAAGACCATTCTGGAATGGCAGGTTCAGACTCTGCTGGCGGCTGACATCGGCAGGATTTTCATCATCACCGGGTTCAACTCGGACCTTGTCGAGGAGCATGTCAACGACCGGTTCGGCGCTGATATGGACAGGATAAGCATCATTTTCAACCCGTTTTACAGCGTGTCGGACAACCTGGCAAGCTGCTGGATGGGCCGTCACGCGATGGATGAGGATTTTCTCCTGTTGAACGGCGATACGCTGTTCGAACCGGCGCTGCTGGACGCGGTACTCAAGTCTCCTGACGCACCGGTCACCCTGACCATCGACTACAAGGACAGCTACGATAATGACGACATGCGGGTCGATCTGGATGATTCCCTGGTGAAAGCCGTCGGCAAGACTCTGCCGGATGAACACTCCATGGCGGAGTCCATCGGTCTGCTGTACTTCCGGGGTGAGGGTCCCGCGTTATTCCGCGATCACCTGGACCGGCAGATGAAACAGGGCGACGGCCTGCGCCTGTGGTTCCTGAGCGTGGTGGATACGCTTGCCGGACAGTCCCTGGTGCGGGCCTGCAGCATTGCCGGCCGGCGCTGGTGCGAGATTGACTTCAAGAGGGACCTGGAAAAAGCGGGGAGTGTTGTTCTTCCCTGAAAGTTTGTTGCCAGTCGCTGGCGTTGGCAGGGTGGGATGGTGTTTTAAGGACACGCTGTGAATACTTTCGTGTACGCTTTATTGCTGGTCGGCGGCGTTGGCAGGACGGGATGGTGTTTTAAGGACACGCTGTGAATACTTTCGTGTACGCTTTATTGCTGGTCGGCGGCGTTGGCAGGACGGGATGGTGTTTTAAGGACACGCTGTGAATACGTCCATGTACGCTTTATCGTCAGCCGTCCTGGCTGACGACATTCCTTAAAACACCATCCCGCCCTGCCGGAGGGCTATAGATCATGGCGTTGTTCCAGTATCTGTTTTGCGAGTTCGAGGTCCGCGGGGGTGTCCACGTCTATGCCGGCATGGGGGAACGGCAGGTTGATGAAATCCACCGCGATGCCCGTGGACTCAAGTATCGACTGCCTGGCCTGGTCCAGGCTCAGGTGGCCGCTGAGGTACTTTGCCAGCATGCCGAAACCGAATAAGCCGTGGATCATTCGCCAAGGCTGTTTACGATGAGTCTGCGCCTGTTTCCACAATGAAATGATGTCCCTGGCGCGGGCGCCGTTTAGCGCGTACAGGTTGCAGCCGCAGTAGCCGCCGTCGGAAAACTTCAGGACCGTGCGCCTTACGCCGGGGTAAGCCGCCTCGATCAGGCCGTATTCCACCAGTCCCACGTTGACGTCGGCGTTGCTGTCAACAACCCTGTCCAGGAAGTGATTCAATATTTCCGCGTCCAGCAGCGCGTGGTCCGCGGTCGTGATCAGGACGAGCGCGGCGGGATCGATCCTTGCCAGGCCTGCCTGTATGCTGCCGGCAAGACTGCGCTCAGCCGGGACCCACTCCACATTGTCCTCGTTGAGAACCTCCTGCAACGGCGGGGAATTTTCAATTGCGTCCCGGTCGGGCCCGCATAATACGACGGAGTCTACCCGCCCGGTCGCCTGCAGCGTGTTGAGCACCCGGATGATCATGGGCGTTCCGGCAAGCGGCGCCAGCGCCTTGGCGGAAACGCCGGAAACCTTTGCCACCGGGTCGCCGGCGCCGCGATCACCGGCGGGCACCAGGGCGGCGATGTTACGCCCAGGCGCCATTGCCGGTCCGCCGACTGATACTTCCGATGGAGGAAAAGATCATATATTACAACTGCTTGCGATAGATCCGGTAAGTCTTGTACAGCCTGCTGCCAATCCTGTCCAGGATGCTGCGCATGCCCTGGTTGTCGTCCAGTATCCAGGACATTTCCACGCCTGTGATCCCCCTGGCAATGACCGGCTCCCTGAGGTCGTGTATGACAAGCAACGCCAGGGCAATGCCCAGTGGGCTGTTCCGCAGTTTCTTCCTGACGCCCATTAAGGGTATCCTGCCGGTACGGATGCGCCTCTCGCGCAATGCCCTGATGATTTTGAACAGGCCGCGGGGAAATAACGAACCGTCCAGTTCGGGCAACACTTCGTTCAGGTTGGGCAGGCACGCGATGAACGCAACCGGTTCCCCCTCGTATTCCGCGATGCGGATAAAATCGTCCGGCACGAACAGCCGCAATGCGGTACCCAGTTCGGCGAATTCCTCCCTGGTAAACGGGACGAAGCCCCAGTTGTCCGACCAGGCATCATTGAAAATTCCGCGCAGGGTCTCCAGTTCCTGCTTGAACTTTTTCCTGTTCAACCCTCTCAGCGTGACGGCGCCGCCGAACCTGTTCACCAGGCTCTGCATGATCCGCGGGATGGCGAAATCGGGTTTGATCCAGTAGGCATGCAGGTCCTTCGCCCCGCTATAACCCTGTTGTTCCAGTAATTCCGCGTACCAGGGATGGTTATGGGGCATCATGATCGCCGCCGGGGTATCGAAACCGTCCACCAGCAATCCGCATTCCTGGTTGATGGAAAAGTTGAACGGTCCCGTGATCTCTTCGGTCCCGTGTTGCGCCAGCCAGCGCTCGCTCTCCGCCACCAGGGCGCGCATTACCTCCGGGTCGTTTTCACATTCGAGAAAGCCGAAATGGCCGGACTTCACGCCATAATGGCTGCGGTGCAGGTCATCGACCTGGGCGCTGATGCGGCCCGCCGGCCGGTCGCCCTGCCAGGCAATCCAGCCCTGCCAGCGGCCATGGGCAAAATAAGGGTTCAGGGAGGAAAAATGCAGCCTGCGTTCGATCTTCAACGGCGGGACCCATAAGGGGTCCTGCGCGTACAGGCGCCAGGGCAAACGGATGAACGCAGCCAACTGGCGCCGGTTATCGACCGGGACGACCCGTACCGGGCCGCCCGGTTTGTGTTTTTGCCCCGAAAAGGACTTTGACCGCTTGTTGCTCATCATTTAGTATATGTAAAAGCCTTTTCCTGTTGATCGACGAAACCGCAAATGCCATCAAACGCCCTGAACGAAACGATGTTGAAATTCGGCGCACCGGATACCTGCATCCAGACCTATTCCTCGTGGCTCGTCCTGCTGCGTCCCGCCCAGGTAACGCTCGGCGCCCTGGTGCTGGTCGCGCGTGAACCGGTCACGGCATTTTCCCGGTTGAGCGAAGCCGGTTTTACCGAATTGTCCCGGGTTACGCGAGACGTCGAGATGGTATTATCGCATCTTTTCCACTATGATAAACTGAACTACCTGATGCTGATGATGGTCGATCCTCACGTCCACTTTCATGTAATACCCCGTTATGGCGCTGAGCGCCGCTACGGAGGGGTGGATTTTTCCGATAACGCCTGGCCCGGTCCTCCGGACCTGGCACACGACAACCGTATGGACGGCGAGATATTTAACCGGTTGAGGGACGATCTGAGGGCCGCATGGCCGAATTGAGGAATTTCCTGAAAAAAATGCTGGAAGTTTTTCTCAGGTTGTGTCATATTTGTCGCCCATGGATCATGTAAAGCTATAAAATAGCCGTATTTTATGTTTATAATTTATCAAGTGGAAAGAATTGGTTGATTATCCTATGCTTGCGGATGGACGCTCTAATAAATCAAAAATAAGTCTGCCTTTGTCAACTGGCGTTAAAAAGAACGAGACGGGGGTTTATTCATCGTGAACCGAGAAGCGACGAACACTGGTAATACCATAGGTCAAAACCTGGCCGGTTTCTCCTGTTTATCTGAAGCGCTGGATTATGCTGCCGCCGGCGTCACCGGCTGCAACTTCTATGACGCTAAAGGCAGGCTCAGCGCCGTAGTGCCATACAGCGAGCTCCAGCAGCAAGCGAGGCTCGCCGCCCAACGCCTCCTCAGCCTGGACCTGAAGCGCGGCGATCACGTCGCGCTCGTCGCCGATACCCACCAGGATTTCATCGTTTTGTTTTTCGCCTGCCAGTATATCGGCCTCGTCCCGTTCGCCATGCCGATACCCCTGAATCTCGGCAGTCATGCGATTTACGTACAGCAACTCAAAGGCATGCTTACCAGCGGCAGGGCAAAGGTAGCCATCGCACACAAGGAATTCATCAGCTTCCTCGAGGAAGCTGCCGTCGATAACGAACACCTCGAATGGATCGGCACGCCGGAACAACTGGCCGACATTACTCCGTCAGAGCGTTCCATGGAACCGAGCAGGCCTGAAGAACCGGCCTACCTGCAGTTCACGTCGGGCAGCACCCGCTCGCCGCAGGGCGTCATCATTACCGGCAAGGCGGTAATGAGCAACCTGCAGGGGATCACGAGAAACGGTCTGAAAGTACACAACGGCGACCGTTGCGCGTCCTGGCTGCCGTTCTACCATGACATGGGCCTGGTGGGATTCGTTCTGGGCCCGATTGCATCCCAGTTATCGGTGGATTACCTGCGCACAAGGGATTTTGCCATCCGCCCGCTACAGTGGTTACGTTTGATCAGCAGGAACCGTTGCACCATTGCTTTCTCACCGCCGTTCGGTTACGAACTGTGTACCCGCAGGATTCGCAGCGCAGACCTGCAACAGCTTGACCTTAGTTGCTGGCGCATTGCCGGTATCGGCGCAGAGATGCTGCGTTCCAGCACTTTCAAGGCATTTGCCAGGACCATGGCCGAAACCGGGTTTGACTCCAATGCCTTCCTGCCCTGTTACGGACTGGCGGAGGCATCGCTTGCCGCAACATTCTCGGAACTGGACCACGGCCTGGACGTGATGTCGGTCGATGCGCTGACCATGGCTGAACGCGGCATCGCGGTGCGCGTGCAGGCGGATAACCGCAAGGTGATCGAAATAGTGAATTGCGGCAGCGCCCTGCCCGAGCACGAGATCAGGATTATCGATAATGACGGTGAACTGCTGCCCGACCTGCGCGTCGGCAGGGTACTGGTCAAAGGCCCCAGCCTGATGAGCGGCTACCTGGACGACCAGGAAGCAACCGACCGGGTAATACTGGAAAACGGCTGGCTGGATACCGGAGACCTGGGCTACCTGTACCGAGATAACCTCTACCTTACCGGACGCCGCAAGGACATCATAATCGTAAACGGCAGGAACATCCGCGCCCAGGACCTGGAAGAGATCGCCGAGGAAATGGACGAGATCAGGATGGGCGAATCCTCCGCATTCGATATCGAGACCGACGATGAACAGCAGATCGTCGTGCTGGTGGTCGAATGCCGCCTGACCGAGAGCACGGCCAGGCAATCGCTGATCAAGCAACTGCAGCGGAAAGTGTACGAAGGCTTCGGGATTTACTGCTATGTAGACCTGGTCGCTCCGCACACACTGCCGCGTACTTCGTCAGGCAAATTATCCCGCGTGGCTGCGCGCAAGGGTTTTATCGAAAGAGTAGACCTGAAGCAGGCCGCCACTTCACAAGCCGAAACCGCATAGCCTCCCGCGATGACGGAGCGTGTGGCGCTGACAGGAGCCACAGGCTTTCTTGGGAATAACCTTCTCACCGCCCTTGAAAAAACCGGTTGCCGGATCAAGGCGCTGACGCGGCGCCCAAGACCGGACTCAGGAAGAACAACCTGGATCAACGGCGACCTGAATAACCGGCCGGCGCTGGATGAACTGGTCGGGGATTGTACCAGCATCATACATTGCGCCGGCGCAACCCGCGGCAATTCACTGGAAGATTTCCTGGAAGTCAACCTGCGGGGTACCGAAAACCTGCTCAACGCCACCCGGAAAATAACGCCGGCGCCAAGGTTCCTGCTGATCTCATCCGTCGCCGCCAGGTATCCCGGTTATTCCTGGTACTCGCACAGCAAAGCCATGGCGGAAGAACTGCTGATGACCGACGACTATGCCGCCCTGACCCGCACCATTTACCGTCCCACCGCCATTTACGGACCCGGCGATAAGGAAATGCGTCCCCTGTTCCGCCTCATGCGGCGCGGCATCCTGGCAGGGGCCGGGACACCCGGCGCCAGGATCAGCCTGATACATGTCGCCGACCTGGTAAACGCCATCCGTATGTGGCTGCAGGCAACGGAAGCACAAGGGCTGTTCGAACTGGATGACGGAACGAGCGGCGGCTACCGCTGGGAGGATATCGCCGCGGCCGGCGAAGCCGCCTGGAAGCGCCGGATAATCCGTATCAGGGTACCCGCCCCCCTGCTGAAATGCGCAGCACACGTGAATTTGCTATTCGCCCGGATCCTGCGCTACCCGGCCATACTGACCCCAGGCAAGGTCAACGAGATCACCCACGAGAACTGGGTATGCGATAATACCCCGCTAACGGCCACCCTGGGCTGGAAACCGGAAATCAGCCTCCGCGACGGCATAAAGACGGCTATATAATCTACCCGGAAGGGTTATCATATAAGCCATGCAGGAATGTCATCCGCAGGGACAGCGGATGATAAAGCGTACAGGGACGTATTCACAGCGTGTCCGGAATGGCTTACATGATAACCCTTCCTGCTGGGAATCTGCACCAAACCTGGAGAACGGTTAATGAAAGCAAGTTACGAGGAAATCCTGGAAAAAGTGATCACTGAACTGTCCGCACTGACAGCGCCGGACGTCAACTTGACGGAAGATTCGGAACTGGTCACCGAACTGGGACTGGATTCGTTCAAAGTGCTCGACCTGCTGATGGATATAGAGGACGAATTCGACATATCCATGCCGGTCAACCTGCTGGCCGACGTACATACCGTCAAGGACCTTGCGGAACGGATACACACCGTCATCAACACGGGAACCTGAGAAATGAGCCTGTTTGCCAAATTCCAGCCCCTGGTACAGGACCGGCAGAGCCTGCTGGGCGAGGGCGTAGATCCCTTCGGCGCGCCCATTGAAGAAATCTATTCACCGACGGAAGCGCGCATCAACGGCCGGAGAACGATCCTGGCCGGCACCAACAACTACCTGGGCCTTACCTTCGACAAGGAATGCCTTGATGCGGCCCATGCCGCGCTGGACGAACTGGGAACGGGGACGACCGGATCAAGAATGGCCAACGGCAGCTTTTCCGGCCACCGGGCGCTGGAACGGGAAATCGCCGCGTTTTACGAATGCGACAAGGCCATCGTATTCACCACAGGCTACCAGGCCAACCTGGCGGTGATATCCGGCCTGGCGAACAACGAAGACACCATAGTCATAGACGCCGACAGCCATGCCAGCATCTACGACGGGTGCCGGCTGAGCGGCGCCGACGTCGTGCGCTTCCGCCACAATAATCCCGACGACCTGCACAAACGCCTGAAACGCCTGGGAGAGAGAGCGGCAAACACACTGGTCATCATCGAAGGCATCTACAGCATGCTGGGGGACAAGGCCCGCATCCGGGAATTCGTCGAGGTGAAAAACGCACATCAAGCCATGCTGCTGGTGGATGAAGCCCATTCGCTGGGCGTGCTGGGCGAGCGCGGCAGGGGCCTGGTGGAAGAGGCCGGCGTCATCAACGAAGCGGATTTCATAGTCGGCACCTTCAGTAAAAGCCTGGCCAGCACCGGCGGGTATTGCGTCAGCAACCACCCGCAGCTCGACCTGATACGCTATGCGAGCAGGCCGTATATCTTCACCGCATCGCCCTGCCCTTCGGTGATCGCGTCCACCCGGGAAGCGCTGAAACGGGTGGAAAACGGCGCCGACCTGCGCGCCCGGCTGTGGCGTCACGCACGGCGCCTTTACCGGCACCTGCTCGACGCCGGTTATGAACTGGGACCCGAACCCTGCCCGGTGATTGCAGCCCTGCTGGACACACGGGAAGAGGCTCTCGCACTGTGGCGCGGCCTGCACGAGCACGGTGTTTATGTGAACCTGATCTTCCCGCCTGCGACGCCCGACGGCAAATCACTGGTGCGCATAAGTGTCTGCGCCGCCCACACCGATGAACAGATAGACAAAATCTGCGAGGCGTTCAGCGCACTGTCGTGACGAACGACGGTCTTTACCGCCGGGTTTTCAAAAACTCCGCCATGCTGACCGCGGGCAAGCTGTATACCGCCCTGGCCGGCCTGGTGTACCTGGCCCTGGCCACCCGCGCCCTGGGCGCCCATAATTTCGGTGTTCTCATCCTGATCCATGCCTACGCCGCTGCGATCCGGGACCTTATCACGTTAAAGACCTCGCAGTGCGTGGTCAGGTACGGTGCCCTGTGCCTGGAGAACAATGCCAGGGAAGATTTCCAGAAACTGGTCAAGTTTACCATGTTGCTGGACCTGGGTTTCTGTGCAGCCGGCGCCGTGGCGGGCATGCTGGCCGTTCCGCTGGTCGGCCCCTGGTTCGGCGTGACGCCGGAACTGGTGCCTGCCGCCACCATCTACTGCCTGATGATCCTGTTCAATTTCAAGACCACCTCCCTGGGCCTGCTGCGCCTGTTCGATCGCTTCGACCTGATTGCCCTCATGCTGATGCTGGTACCGACGATACGCCTGGCCGGGGCCTGTATCGCCTTCCTGTATTACCAGAACGTCAGCGCGTTCCTGTTCTTCTGGTTCAGCGCCGGTGCCCTGCAGTGTTTCGCCACCGTCTGGTTCGGCTGGCGGGAATTCAGCCGCCGGGGTTTGAGCAAGGATATGAACCTCAGCCTGAAACACCTGATCAGGCCCCATGAAGGAATCCTGTCATTTATCTGGGCCTCCCATATCAACAAGACCCTGCTCACTTCGAGTGTACACATCGCTACCCTCATCGTCGGCGCCCTGTTGGGACCAGCGAGCGCCGGCCTGTTCAAGATCGCCCAGGAATCCGCGGCCGTGCTGATCAAACCCGCCCAGTTGTTCACTGAAACGGTTTACCCGGAAATGACAAAAATCGCGGTGACAAAACAATTCAACCGTCTCTGGAACGTCATCAGGCACTCGGCCCTGGTCGGCGGAGCCATTGCCGGCTCTATCCTGCTGCTGGTTTTCCTGTTCGGACAGTCCCTGCTGGGCCTGTTCTTCGGCGCGGAATACGTCAGCGCCTACGATATCCTGGTATTGCTCATGATCGGGGCCGCCATCACGATGACCTCCTTCGCCCTGGAACCCGCGCTGTTTTCCATAGGCCGTCCGGAGGTATCCATGCACATCAGGGTCTTCACCACAATCCTGCACATCACAACCCTGGTCCTGCTGTTGCCGAAAATCGGCCTGGTGGGCGCCGGCATCGCCGCCATCGCCGGGAGCCTGGCGACGGCCCTGCTATTGCTGTTCTACTCCAACCGCCTGATCAGAAAATCCGCGGATTAAGGAAGCTCAGAGACCGGAATACCAGGGGTCAGAGTAAGAAATTCGTCAGAATTTTTACTCTGACCCCATATATCCAGTTCCGTCCCCACTACGAAAATTCACGCAGTGTGGCGGTAATCTCGGCCATTATCGATACCGCGATCTCCGCCGGGGAGCGGGCGCCGATGTCCAGTCCCACCGGCGCCTTGAGACGGGCTATCTCGGCCTCTTCGAACCCGGCTTCCTGCAGGCGCTCGACCCGCGCGGCCTGGGTCCTCCTGCTGCCCAGGGCGCCGATATAGAACGCCGGTGAGCGTAGCGCAGCCTGCAGGGCGGGATCGTCCAGTTTGGGATCGTGGGTCAGGGTCACCAGGGCAGTGCGAGTGTCCGGCGCCAGGACCTCCAGGGCGTAATCGGGCCATTCCGTATTCAGCGTCACCCCGGGGAAACGGGCCTCGCTGGCGAACGCCTGCCTGGGATCCACCACCACCACGTCGTAGCCGCAGGACCGCGCGTAACTTGCGAGGTACTGGCCGGTATGCACCGCGCCGATGATGATCAGGCGCAACGGCGCGTTGAATGGCTGAACGAACCAGTCCTGTCCCCGGACCTCGCGCCGCATACACCGATCCGTTCTCAGGGCCTGCATGGCGAGTTCATGCAGTTCCG
This sequence comes from Gammaproteobacteria bacterium, assembly GCA_965220815.1. Taxonomy (GTDB): domain Bacteria; phylum Pseudomonadota; class Gammaproteobacteria; order Eutrophobiales; family Eutrophobiaceae; genus JAAXHV01. The sequence goes on along the minus strand of OZ244846.1, from coordinate 1,879,479 downwards.
CATCCTGCTCATCGACGTGCAGGCCGGGTTCCAGGACAAAGCTCTCATGAGTATCCAGGTCCCTGAACAACACGCAGGGCCTGTGCGCCGAACGGCATGCGTTTATCTGTTCCAGCGACTCTTTGCGCATTTCAGCGTACGGGTTCCACGTAGACCTTGATGCGCCCGCCGCAGGCCAGGCCGACCTCCCAGGCCATCTCGTCGGTCACGCCGTATTCCAGCATACGCGGCTGCCCGGTCCTGATCACCTCTTCCGCCTCGCCGATCACGGCAGTCTCCACGCACCCCCCGGAAACGGAGCCGATGAAGTTGGTCTGCCCGTCCACCAGCAGTTGGCTGCCGCCGGGCACCGGCGCCGACCCCCAGGTCTCGACCACGGTCGCCAGGGCAACGTCCCGGCCCTCAGCCAGCCAATCCAGCGCGGTATTGAGAATGTCTTGATCCGCCATATGCACCTACTGCCTGTTCGCCATTCCTGCCCAAAACCAGTTTGTAAAATGTAGTGTAAGCATATAACCTGTCCCGGTTTGCCGCAACACCACAGCCAACATGTCCAAACTGAAATACCCCGGCTTCGACACCATCAGCCTGCACGGCGGACAACGCCCCGACCCGGTGACCGGCGCGCGCGCCGCGCCCATTTACCAGACCACCTCGTTCGTGTTCAGGGAAACGGACCAGGCATCTTCCATGTTCGACCTCGCCAGGTCGGGACATGTCTATTCCCGCATCTCCAACCCGACGGTGGCGGTGCTGGAAGAACGCATTGCCGGGTTGGAAGGGGGTACCGGCGCAGTGGCGACGGCCAGCGGCATGGCCGCCATCCACCTGGCGATATGCACGCTGATGGACGGCGGCAGCCATATCGTCGCATCCCACGCCCTGTATGGCGGCACCCATAACCTGTTCACTTACACCCTGCCCCGTTTCGGTATTGAGACCACCTTCGCGGACCCCGGAGACCCGGAAGCGTTCAGGCAGGCCATCCGGCCTGAAACCCGCCTGGTTTACGCCGAAACCATAGGCAATCCCCGTTGTGAAGTCCTCGACATCGAAGCGGTTGCCGGCATCGCTCACGCGGCGCAGGTTCCGCTGATGCTGGATTCGACCCTGACCACGCCTTACCTGCTGAAACCCTTCGATCACGGCGCGGACATCGTCATCCACTCCCTCACCAAGTTCATCGGCGGGCATGGAGTCGCCGTCGGCGGCATTATCGTGGATTCCGGCCGCTTCGACTGGGATGCCTCCGGCAAATTTTCGGGCCTGACGGAACCATACGAAGGGATCCTGGACATCGATTTCGCCGAGGATTTCGGGCCGGACGCCTTCCTGCACCGGGCGCGGCGCGAGGGTCTGAGAGACTTCGGCGCGGCGCTCAGCCCCGCCAGCGCGTTTTACATCCTGCAGGGTGTGGAAACGCTGGCGCTGAGAATGGACAAACATGTCGCCAATACCAGGCAAATCGTCGAGTGCCTGGATGACAACGATGCCGTGGAATATGTCACTTACCCGGACCTGCCGGGTCATCCTGATCATGACCTGGCAAAAAAACTGTTGCCGGGGGGGTGCGGTTCGGTGTTCAGTTTTGAACTGAAAGGCGGGCGCGAGGCGGGCCGCAGGTTCATCGAATCCCTGCAGGTGTTTTCCCACCTGGCTAACGTGGGCGATGCAAAATCCCTGGTGATCCATCCGGCTTCGACCACCCACAGCCGCATGGACGATGACGCCCTGGAACAGGCCGGCATCAGTGAAGGACTGGTCCGGCTCTCGGTCGGCCTGGAAGACCCGGAGGACCTGATCAACGATTTGAACCGGGCTTTGTACCGATCGCAGAAATAGCTCTTCTTTTTTTACAAATGGAAATTAACGTAAAAGGTAATGTCGCGTTTGCCGCGACCGGCCGGGAAGATTTCAAGCCCGGCCTGCCGGGCATTATCTTTATTCATGGCGCCGGTCTCGATCACACGGTCTGGACCCTGTTCAATCGCTATTTCGCCAAAAAGCGGTTCAATTCCATCGCCATCGACCTCCCGGGTCACGGGCGCTCCGGGGGAGAACCGCTGCCGTCAATAGAAGCGAATGCAGCCTGGCTGCTTGATTTAATCCAGGCCCTGGAACTGGAAGAGGCCGCCCTGGTGGGCCACAGCATGGGGGCGCTGATCGCCCTGGAAGCGGCGCACCGGGCGCAGGCCGGGGTCGGCAGGCTCGTGTTGCTGGGCGCAGCGGCGCCGATGCCGGTGGCTGAACCCCTGCTGGATGCGGCGCGCAGGAACCATCACGGCGCGGTCGACATGATCATGCTGTATGCCCATGCCTGGTGCTCGCAACTTGGCGGCAACCCCGTTGCCGGCATCCATATCATGAACAGCAATATGCGGCTCCTGGAACGGTCCCTGGAAAACGTCCTGTTCACGGACCTCAATGCCTGCAATGAATACACCGGCGGCCTGGCGGCGGCGCAGGACATCCGGGCGCCGGCGAACCTGATCCTCGGAAAACAGGACCGGATGACACCGCCGGCGTCGGCCGCCGGCCTTATTGACGCGCTGGAGCAGGCACAGGTGGACACCCTGGAAGATTGCGGGCACATGATGTTGTCGGAACAACCGGAAGCCGTGCATCGCGTACTGGCCGGGATATTCGGGATATAATGGCCGCAGGACAAAGGCAATGAATAAGCTGGAAACGTCACTGAACGAAGGCAGGTTCTGTTTTACCGCTGAGCTGGTGCCGCCGCTGGCGGCCTCTGCCGGCAGCCTGCTGGAAGAAGCCGGTATGCTGGATGGCCGGGTGGAAGCCATCAATGTAACCGACGGCGCCGCGGCCAGGACCACCATGTCGAGCGCCGCCGCCGCTGCCCTGCTCGCCGTCAATGACATGGAGCCGGTGCTGCAACTGACCTGCCGCGACCGCAACCGTATTGCGCTGTGCGCCGACCTGGTCGGTTGCGCGGCATTTGGCGTCTCCAACCTGCTGCTGCTGACGGGAGACGACCCCGCCAGGGGGGATCAGCCCGAAGCCAGGGCAGTGCACGACATCGACAGCACCGCCCTGATCACCCTCGCCCGGGACATGAGTGAGAAAGGCGCCCTGCCGAACGGCCGGGAGATCGAGCCCCCTCCCCGTTTCCTCATCGGCGCGGCAGACGTGCCGCAGCGGCCTGATGACAAGGGTACCCCGCCCGGTATCACCAGGAAGACAGACGCAGGCGCCCGCTTCATACAGACGCAGTTGTGTTACGACATCGACCTGATCGAGGCCTACGCCGGCTACATGGGAGAATGGGGCATCGCGGACAGGGCCGGGATTCTCATCGGCCTGGGACCCGTGGCCTCCGCCCGGTCCGCCAGGTGGATGCGGGAGAACCTCTGGGGGGTGGCCTTCCCGGACTCCCTGATCCAACGACTTGAAGACAGCAGCGACCCGAAACAGGAAGGCCGGCGCATCTGCATTGAACTGATCGAACGCATGCAGAAGATTGACGGCATTGCCGGCGTGCACCTGATGGCGCCCGGCCAGTCCGCCCGGTCCATCGCGGCGCTGCTGTCGGAACTGGGCAAATAAAGGTATAATTTCCCCCATGAACAAACTTCTTACGGTCATCTTCCTGGCGTGCTTATGGGCCGGGCCGGCGCTTGCGGATTTCGTTGACGGCGTGTTCGCCTATAACAGGGGCGACTATGAACAGGCCTACAACACCATGCGTTCCCTCGCCGAAACCTCTGACGACGGTCTCGCCCAGTATTACGTCGCCATGATGTACCTGCAAGGCCAGGGCGTAGGGCAGAGCTACGAGGAAGCCGCCCAATGGTTCCGCAAGGCGGCGGAACAACGCATCAAGCAGGCCCAGTACCGGCTGGCGGAGCTCTACATGAGCGGCAGGGGAGTGCCGAGGGACTACGAATACGCTTATGCCTGGTACCGCACCGGGGCCGAGCACCAGCACAGGAAGTCCATCGATGCATTGCCGTCAGCGCGGGAAAACCTGTCGGCGGAGGAACTGGAAGAGGCGGAAAAGCTGTCGCGCGAATTCATCAGGCAATACGGGCCCAAGGAAGAAAAACCGTCTGGAAATAAAGGAAACTGAACAAGTCCATCCTGGACTTGTTCAGAGCTTTCTGAAACCTACAGGTAACGCAGGTCCTCGGGCCGGTCGAGATCGCGGCGTGCCGGCAGTTCATACAGCCTCAGCCCCAACTGCGCGACCCGCTCCCGGGTATCCTCCAGCACCTGGTCCGTGCCCCACTTGATGCCGGCAAACAGTTGCCGGTATAACCTGGAAAGTCCGACCAGGTAGTATCCGCCGTCAAGAGCCGGACCCAGGACTACGTCTGTCCCGGCGGCAAGTTGTTCCAGGGCAAGGTCGATATCCGCCGCGGCCAGGTCCATGCAGTCGCTACCGACCAACGCCACGTGCCGGTAGACCTGCAAAGCCTGCTCCATGGCAAAACACATGCGTTCACCCAGGTCGGCGCCGGCCTGCTTGCGCAGCGCCAGTGAAAACCTGTGCTCCAGATCGCGCAGTACGGGATGATGTGTTGTCGGCGTACACCACAACTCGATGTGGTCCACTGCAGACCTGCGCGCCGTTTCCAGGGTGCGTTGCAGTAAACCGGCCTGGATTGCTGCAGCGCGCTGCACGTCCATTACGGACAACAGGCGGGTTTTCACCTGCCCGGCGACGGGCGTCTTCGTGAAAACGAGCAATGCCGTATTTCGTTTAATTGTACTTCCCGGCGAGTTTATGGGGGTCGGCGCCGACAGCATAGCAGCACCTCAATTTCCATGAAAGCAGTACGGTCCTGGCTATGCCGTGCTGTTCCCAGCGGCGGGATGAACTGACAACGGGCCGCCCGATACGGATGGGCGAGGATACATTCTTCAGCCTCCTGGTCAATTCGATGTCCTCCATCAACGGTATTTCCGAATAGCCGTTCAGCCGGTTGAACAGGCGGCGGCCGGTAAAAATCGCCTGGTCACCGAGGACGATACCGGTCAGCCGGGAACGCAGGTTCATCATCCTCTCGATGCAACGGAACATGAAATGGCCGCCGGACAACCTCACATCGAAACTTCCCCAGGCATTTCCGGAAACGCCGCCTTCATCCAGTATCCTGTCAAAATCGCCGGGCGCCAGGGTGTCGGCATGGAGAAAGACAAGAATATCTCCGCATGCGGCCTGCGCGCCGTGATTCATCTGTGCGCCCCTGTTCGGATCGCATTGCAGTACGCGGTCTACTGCGCCTTGTGCAATCCCGCAGGTATCATCGGCGCTGCCGCCGTCCACCAGGATCACCTCATGGCCCCTGGCGCGGGCAGGCTGAAGCCGCTCCAGGGTCGCGCCGATATAATCCGCCTCGTTCAGGGCGGGGATGATAACCGAATATTTTCTCATGGGGCGGATTAATAAATGATATGCTTGAATTAATCAAGATGTCTATCCGGAACCATGCCCTGATAGCTCAGACGGATAGAGCGTCCGCCTCCTAAGCGGAAGGCCAGAGGTTCGAATCCTCTTCAGGGCGCCAGTTTTCCCCCTGGTTCCACCATGCGGTAGCCCACGGCGCGCACGTTCTGGATATAAGTCGGCTGGGCCGGGTCGTCGCCGAGCTTTCGGCGCAATTGCTTGACGAAGGTGCGGACCCTGTCCGAATCGCCCGAGTCAGGCCCCTCCCACAATTGGCGAATCAGCGCGTCGTAAGTCAGTACCCGTCCCGCGTTCACGGAGAGGATGCGGAGCAGTTCGTATTCGGTGGCGGTCAACCGCACGGGTTGGTCGGCCACGGTCACCTCTCGCCGCTCGTACTGAATGGCGAGATCGCCGAGCACGAAGGGCTCCATTTCACTCCGCCTGCGCAGGGCCGCCCGGACTCTGGCCGTCAGTTCCGTCGCCGAGAAGGGCTTGACAATGTAATCAATGGCGCCCCGCTCCAGCGCCCTTGCAATGGTCTCGTCCCTGCCGTAGGCGGAGATGAAGATGACCGGCAGGTCGGCCATCTCGGGTACGTTCTCCATGAGCTCTATGCCATCCGTACCGGGGAGGAGCAGGTCGAGCAAAATCAGGTGGGGCTTCTCCTCCCGGATGATCCGGGACAATTCGCGGTGGTCGCCGGTCACCAGCGGGGAGTAGCCGTCCTGCGCCAGTGCGTCGCGCACGAAGCGGAGTATCTGTGGATCGTCGTCCACCACCAGGACAGGTGGCCGCTCGCTGCCCTGGCGAGACGGGCGGGCTTGATCGGCGATGCCAACGGTTTCTTCGGCTATCGGAATTGTGAAGGTGATTTGTGTCCCCTGCCCCGGCCCGTCGCTGGCCGCCCGGATGCGTCCCCCGTGGGCTTCCACCAGACCCTTGCAAATGGCGAGCCCCAGGCCGGTCCCTCTCCCCTCATCGCTGCTGATGTCCGTGTATTTCCGGAACAGGCGCTGGAGCTGCTCCGGCGGTATCCCCCTGCCTTCGTCCGAAACCGAAATCGCGACGTGCAGGCCGTCGCGTCGCGCCGCGACCCGGATGGGTGAGGAACCGGGAGAGAACCTGGCGGCATTGGTAAAGAGATTATTCAGCACCTGCACGATGCGCCCCTTGTCAGCCAGCACCCGGGGCAGGTTTTGGGGAAGGTCAATGAGTATCGTGTGCGTATTACCGCCACTCAGGAACGCATTCCTGGCATTGTCCACCAGCGCGGCCAGTTCGGTCGGCACGGGCAGGACGGACAGCGTGCCGGCATCAATGCGGCCTGCATCCAGGAGGTCGCTGATCAGGCCGCGCATGTGATTGGCCTGCTCGTCTATGATCCGGAAGAACTGGTGCACCTCGGCCGGATCCAGTGTCAGGGAAGCATCCAGCGCAGTGGTTGTCGAGCCTTTGATGGCGGCAAGCGGCGTACGCAATTCGTGGCTCACCATGCCCAGAAACTCTGCCCGCAACCGGTCCAACTCCTCCAGCGGCGCCAGGTCCTGCATCGTAACCACTACCGAGACAACCTCACCCTCTGCGGAACGAATCGGTGTCAAATTGAGCAATGCCGTAACGCTCCTGCCGTCAGGGACCGAGAGAACGATCTCCACGGCGCGCATTGTTTCGGAGTTAACGAACGTCTGTTCGATTGGAAACTCGCTGAGCGAAATTTCGGTGCCGTCCGGGTGCCTGCAAGTGATCACCTCCAGCAGATCCTCCGCTGATCGGCCCGGTATGCGCAGAATTTCGGCAATCCGGCAGGCCTCCCGATTGAGGGACACCGGCTTGCCGGTCCTGGCGTCGAACACGACAACGGCCACCGGCGAAGTTTCTACCAGGGCCTCGAGGTCGGCCCGCGCCCGCTGCTCGTCCCGGTGCGTGCGGGCGTTCTCAATGGCTGTCGCCGCCTGTGATGCGAACAGTGCCAGCACCTCTTCGTCCTCATCCGTAAATTCCAGTCCGGCTTCCTTCTCGGCGAGGAAGAAGTTGCCGACATGCACGCCCCGATGACGCATCGGCGTGCCCTGAAAAGTCTTGGACCGCATCAACTCCTCCGAGTAACCGAGTGCGCGTACGTAGGCTGGCAGGTCCGCCAGTCGCACAACTCCCGGAAGGTCGCGAAAGTGCTCAAACAACCGTGGGCCGTCCGGCCATTGTTCGAGTTGCCGGTGCTCTTCGGTGGTTAAGCCGGAGCTGACGAAGTCCCGGACCACTCCGCTTTCTCCGATGGTGGTGATTGCGCCGTAGCGGGCGTCGGTCAGTGCGCGTGCGCTGTCCACGGCCTCCTGCAAAACGGTGTCTACGTCAAGACTCGCATTGATGCGCAGGACCGCCGCGCTCAACTGCGAAACCCGCTTGCGCAGGGCCTCGTTTTCACGCACTAATTCGCTATTATTCGTCATATTTACCGAAAAACTCATAATTTCGAGCTTTATCTACACAATAATCACACAATTGTTCTGTTAGAGTCAATATTTCGCAGTACACACTTGGTTTCATCATGCGCAAAGAGGTGCTTTAAGAAACATACAAAAACTCATGACACCTTCGTAGTTCACGATGAAGTTGGCCGTCCGTTCCTCCTCACTTGGTGCGGGCGGTTTTTTTTTGATTTGCTGGTTAGCGCGGGATTGCTGCAGGTTCCTCAGTCCGGCCTGATAAACTGACCCTCCGCAGCCATCCTGAGCGCCGTTGGGTACGGCAACACCGTGACCTCTCCGGCCTTCTGCGCCCGTTTCCCCTGGTAAATACCAAAGGCCTGCTGGATGTCTCCCGCCTGGAGCAGCGCGTTCAACCCCCTGTTGAATTTCTCCTGCCAGACCGGAGATGATTTGATTTCAAAGCCAACTGCTTGCCGGCCCCTTTTCCACACCAGGTCAACCTCAGTGCCGGATTCGGTGCGCCAGTAATAAAATTGCCCGCCGTGAGAGAGCCAGGAGTTGAGCGCCCTGAATTCATTAAGGATGAACGTCTCAAACAGTGTCCCCGTTTCCAGGGCCGACGGCTTATCCCGGTGCAGGCCCGCCAGGGCGCGTTGCACGCCGCAATCAAACAGGTAGAACTTGACGTGGGCAACCTCCTTGACCTTGACCCTGTTGCGGTAGGCCGGCAGGTACCAGCCCAGCAAGGTGTCTTCCAGGATGCTGAAATAACCCTGCACCGTGGACCTGGCTATGCCCACCTCCCTGGCAATGTTGCTGACGTTCAGCGCCTGCCCGTTGACCAGGGCGGCGACGGTCAGGAACCGGTAGAAACTGTCCAGGTTCCGGGTCAGGGCCTCCTGCTGGATTTCCTCTCTCAGGTAGGTCTCCACGTACGCGTCCAGAAACTCGATTTTTTCCGCCTCACCGGCAGAGGTAACACTCAGGGGCATCTGCCCGTAACGCAAGGCGTCCTGCAACCTGAAATCCGTTCCCGTCTCCAGCATGCTCAGCGGAAACATCTTCTTTGACGAGGCCCGGCCGGACAGCATGTTGGCGTGGGAGCGCCTGAGCTTCCTGGCGCTCGAACCCGACAACGCAAACCGGTAACCCTGGCCGCTTTCAAACAACAGGGCGTGGACTTCATCGAGCAATTCCGGCAGCTTTTGTACCTCGTCGATAATGATCCAGGCGTTCCCGTCCTGCAGGGACGCGGCTTCCCGGGCAAGCAAGGCAGGGTCGCGTTTATAGCGGAGATACTCACCGGATTTAAGCAGGTCGATGCGCAGGGGGGCCTGGCCCAGAACCTGTTGCAGCCACGTGGATTTACCCGTGCCGCGCGGGCCGAACAGGAAAAAACTCCTTTGAGGGAGTGTTAACAGGCGAGGATACATGCCGGTGGTTCCGTTATATTTACAGTAAAAATAACGGAACTGCCGACATGTGTCAAGTTAATCAGGCTGATTTTCGCATTGTGCAACCGCTGACCGGGCCAGTACTCTTTCAACCTCATCTGTTGAATAATAGATTTGAAGTTGAGACTATATTTCCCCTATGGCCGGACGAAACGACAAACCACCGGAACAGACTGCGGCCTGGCGCAGGCTTGCCGGGCACCGCCGGCAGGCGGCCGGGCTCCACCTGCGCGATGAATTTGCCCGGGATCCGGGACGGGCGCAGAGGTTCTCCCTGGGCCTGGACCGGGTTTTTGTCGATTTCTCGAAAAACCTGATTACCGACGAGACCCTGTCCCTGTTGCTGGACCTGGCCGAGCAACGCGGGCTGGATAATAAAATCCGCGAGCTATTCTCAGGACACGAAGTCAACCCGACGGAACGGCGCCCTGCCCTGCACACCCTCCTGCGGGCGCCGGATGGAATCCATGACACCCACGGACTGTCCGACATTGCCCGCCAGGCGCGGCAGGAGCGGGACAGGATGTTCGCATTCGTTCGTAAATTACGCGCCGGGGAGGTCGAGGGCGCCGCAGGCAGACCCATTTCCAGGGTGGTGAACATCGGCATCGGCGGCTCCGACCTGGGACCGCGCCTGCTGGTCGAAGCCCTGACCGAATTCCGGCAGGACAGCCCGGACATCGATTTCGTCGCCAACATCGACCCCTTCGACATCGAGCGCGCCCTGGCGCGCGCCGACCCGGAAACAACCCTGTTCATCGCCGCCTCCAAGTCCTTCACCACGTCGGAAACCCTGGTCAATGCCCGGCGCGCCCGGGACTGGCTCCGGGACCACGGCTGCAAGGACCCGGGCCGGCACTTCCTGGCTGTATCGGGCAACGCCGCTGCCGTGGAAGACTTCGGCATCGACCAGGAGCGTTTCTTCAGGATCGAGGACTGGACCGGCGGGCGCTATTCGACCTGGTCCTGCATCGGCATGAGCGCCGCCATCAGCATCGGGGAAGACCATTTCAGGCAGTTCCTGGCCGGGGCGCACGCGCTGGATTCACACTTTGCGTCAGCCGGGTTCAGCGCCAACATCCCCGTCGTCCTGGGCCTGATCGGTATCTGGCACAACAATTTTTTCGACATCGGCGCCCATGCCGTCATCCCCTACGACCAGCGGCTGGAACGGTTGCCGGCCTATCTCAGCCAGTTGGTGATGGAGAGTAACGGCAAGTCGGTCGGCGCAGACGGCGGCAAGGTGGCAGTGCAGACCTCCCAGGTCTTATGGGGCGGTACCGGCAGCCCGGCGCAGCATGCGGTTTTCCAGTTCCTGCACCAGGGCACGCGCAAGTCGTCCATAGACTTCCTGTTACCGTTGACCAGCGACCACGACCGGGCGCAGCACGAACTGCTGGTCGCCAACTGCCTGGCCCAGGGCGAAGCGCTGATGCGGGGCAGCACCGATGCCGGTGAACCCCACCGCCGCTTCGACGGCAACCGGCCGAGCACCACCATCCTGTACGACCGGCTGGACCCGTACACCCTGGGCATGCTGCTGGCCCTGTACGAGCACAAGACCTTCGTGGAGGCCGCCATCTGGGGCATCAACCCCTTCGACCAGTGGGGCGTCGAACTGGGAAAGACCCTGGCGGGACGCATAGCCGAAGAACTGGCCGGCGACGAAGCGCCCGGTTCCCATGATTCATCGACGGAGCAGTTGATGGGCAGGTACCGCTCCGGGCGCGCATGAAGGCGATTATCCTGGCCGCAGGCCGCGGGGAGCGCCTGGGGGATGCCGCCGCGGGACGGCCCAAGTGCCTGTTGCGGTTCGGGGGAAAAACCCTGCTGCAACGGCATATCGAGAACCTGGACCGGCCGGACGCCGGCCGGATTGTCGTCGTAACGGGTTACCGCCATGAACAAATCGAAGCGGCGCTGGCGCAAATCGAAAGCCAGGTTCCCGTCGAAACCGTCGTCAACCCGGATTACGAACTGGGCAGCATCGTCAGCCTGCACTGCGCGCGTGATTTCCTGGCCGACGGCGCGGACACCATCCTGATGGACGCCGACGTGCTCTATGTCCCGGACATCCTCGGCAGGCTGTTCGATACGCAGTCCGGCAACTGCTTCCTGCTGGATCGCGACTTCGAACCGGGTGATGAGCCCGTAAAACTGTGCGTATCCGGCGCCGTGCCGGTGGAATTCAGAAAAATACCCGACCGCGCCATACGCTGGGACTACCAGGGCGAATCCGTGGGCTTCTTCCGTTTCGACGCCGCCATGTCGGCGCGCCTGGCGCGCAAGGCGGAAGAATATCTCGATAGCAACCGCTCCCGGGAGCCTTACGAGGAAGCGATCCGCGACCTGCTCAGGGAAACGCCTGATCGGTTCCACGTCGAGGACATTACCGGCCAGGCTTGGATCGAGATAGATTTTCCTGCAGACGTGGAACGCGCGACAATTATGTATGAGAATAGCCGGGGACGGATTTAAAATCCGTCCCCTTTATGAGGGACTTGCCCCGGGGACGAATGCCAAATGACGGGAGTTGACGACGACATTGAACAACAGTAAATGCAGACAGTTGCGGGACCTGCTCGAATCGCCCGAACTGGAGTTCCTCCTGGAAGCCCATAACGGCATCTCGGCCAAACTCGTGCAGCAGGCCGGGTTCAAGGGCATCTGGGCGAGCGGCCTCGCCCTGTCGGCGCAGTTCTGCGTCAGGGACAGCAACGAGGCAAGCTGGACCCAGGTGGTGGACATGCTGGAGTTCATGTCCGATGCCACGGATATCCCGATCCTGCTGGACGGCGATACCGGTTACGGCAACTTCAACAACATGCGGCGCCTGGTGAGGAAACTCGAACAGCGGGGGATAGCCGGCGTGTGTGTCGAAGACAAGGAGTTCCCCAAGACCAACAGCTTCATCGACGGCGGTAAACAGGCCCTGGCAGACATCAACGAGTTCTGCGGCAAGATCAGGGCCGGCAAGGACAGCCAGCAGGACCCGGACTTCTGCATTGTCGCGCGGGTGGAGGCGCTGATCGCGGGCTGGGGCATGGATGAGGCCCTGAAGCGGGCTTCGGCCTATTGCGAAGCAGGCGCGGACGCCATCCTGATCCACAGCAGGCAATCGCGCGCGGACGAGATCCTTGCCTTTGCCGAAGCGTGGGACGGTTCCTGCCCCCTGGTCATCGTCCCGACAAAATATTACAGCACGCCCGTGGACGTATTCAGGAAAGCCGGGGTCAGCCTGGTCATCTGGGCCAACCAGATGATCCGCTCCTCGGTCAGGGCCATGGAAAACACCAGCAGGGAAATATTCGAACAACAGTCCCTGGTGGACGTCGAGGACCTCATCACCGACGTTGACAGCATCTTCCGCTTACAGGGCGCTGACGAACTGCTGCGGGCGCAGGAACGCTACCTGAACTCCGCCGGGGAATGCCGCGCGCTGGTCCTGGCCGCAAGCCGGGGCAACAACCTGTACGAATTGACCGAGGACCGGCCCAAGGCCATGCTGAACATCCGCGGCAAACCCCTGCTGCAAAGGCTGGTGGACGAATTCAAGAAGCGCTCCGTGAACGACATCACGGTGATTGCCGGGTACAAATCGGAAGCCCTGGACCTGAACGGGGTCGATATACGCCTGAATACCCGTTACGAGTCCACGGGAGAACTGTATTCCCTGGCCTGCGCCAGGGACAAGTTCAGCGACGACATGGTGATCATGTACGGCGACCTGCTGTTCAGGTCGTACATCCTGCAGGACCTGCTTGAGCATGACGGCGAAATTGTCATCGTGGTCGACTCCCTGATCAATGAGACGGAGATTACAGGCGCTCCGGACTATGTCTGGTGCGACCGGCCTGATGACCGCTCCATGTTCATGCAGGACGTCAAGCTGCAACGGGTCCGTGAAGAGAAACTCCCGGACGATCCGCCTTCCGGCCGCTGGACGGGCATGATGCGGGTCAGGTCCCAGGGCAGGCTGTGGCTGGAACAGGCGCTGGATGAACTGGAAAGCGGGGACGGCTTCGACCGGCTTACCTTGCCGGACCTGCTCAACCACCTGACCCTGAGCGGCCGGCCCGTCACGGTGCACTACATCAACGGGCACTGGCTGGACGTGAATAATGTCAACGATATTGACCGTGCCGGGGATTTTACCTCTGATTGATTCTGGCGTTATGGGGGGAGCAGTTTTGGACAGGCCTGTTTTAAGACACGCTGTGAATACGTCCTTGTACGCTTGGTCATCCGCCGTCCTGGCGGATGACAGTCTTAAAACAGGCCTGTCCAAAACTGCCTGAGCAATGTCTGGCCGGTTACAATGATCAACGCCGAAGCCTTCATTGAAGCCGCGCGGGGTCTCGGGTTTTCCCATTTTACCGGGGTACCCTGCTCCTACCTGACCCCGTTCATCAACTACGTCATCAATGACGACCGGCTTACCTACATCTCGTCAGCCAACGAGGGCGATGCCGTCGCCGCCGCGGCCGGACTGACGGTGGGTGGGCGGCGCGCCGTGGCGATGATGCAGAACTCGGGCCTGGGCAATGCGGTCAACCCGCTGACGTCGATGGCGAACACCTTCAATATCCCGGTATTGCTCATCGTCACTCACCGCGGCAAGCCGGGCCGCAGGGACGAACCGCAGCATGAACTGATGGGGAAGATCACCGGTAGTATGTTCGACCTGATGGAAATTCCCTGGGAACCGTTCCCGGGCGCAGAACGGGACATCGGCCCGGCGCTGGAACGGGCGAACCGCTACCTTACCGAACGGCAAAGACCGTACGCCCTGCTCATGGAGCAGGGAACAGTGGCCCCGCACCCGCTGCAAGGCGAATCCATTCCCTCCCGGGCCGGCGTTCAGTGCCTGCGCAAGAGTATTGCGGAGGCGCCGGCACAGCTCAACCGGGGGCAGGCGCTGCGGGAGAGCGGCGCGGCGGCTCCGGGGCGCCTCACCCGCGGGCAGGCGCTCAGGGATATCATCGATCATACCCCCGTGGACGGCTCCATCCTGGTAGGGACTACCGGCTACACCGGCCGGGAACTGTTTGCCATCGACGACCGCGACAACCAGCTCTACATGGTCGGATCCATGGGTTGCGCCTCTTCCTTCGCCCTGGGTCTCTCCCTGGCCAGGCCGGACCTGGAAGTCACCGTGGTGGACGGTGACGGCGCCGGTCTCATGCGTATGGGCAACTTCGCCACCATCGGCAGCTACGGCCGGGGCAACCTTGCACATGTATTGCTGGACAACGGCGTGCACGAGTCAACCGGGTCCCAGGCCACCGTCTCGGCCAACGTGGACTTCGCGGATATCGCCACGGCCTGCGGCTACGGCATGGCGCTGGACGGTACCGGCCTCGCCGTGATCAGGGAACTGTATGCCCGGAAGGACGTGGACGGCGCCCGCTTCGCGCACCTGAAAATAACGCCGGGTGCCCCATCAGGACTGCCCCGCCCGGACACATCACCCGCCGACGTCCTGCGCCGCCTGATGGCGCATATTAACGGGTAACTTCAGAAATTCAGGGGTCAGAGTAAAAATTCTTTCAGAATTTCTTACTCTGACCCCACTGATTTTGCCGGGCCCGGAGGGGTCAGAGTAAGAAATTCGAAGAATTTTTACTCTGACCCCAAATATTCATTGATAAACTCCAGCAATCCCTCTTTGGTCAGCCTCGCATCCTCCAGCATGTCCTGCTGGGAGCCGTGTTGCAACAGGCGGTCCGGCAAACCGTAGTTGATGATCCGTTGCGTTATCCCCCGTGATGCAAGATGCTCATTCACCGCGCTGCCCGCTCCTCCCTGGATCACGTTCTCTTCCACTGTAACCAGCAAATCGTGAGACGCGGCAAGTTGCTCCACCAGTTCGCCGTCAAGCGGTTTCACGAAACGCATGTTCGCCACTGTTGCACCCAGTTCCTCGCCTGCTTCCAGGGCTATCTTCACGCTGCTGCCAAAGGCAAGCAACGCGATCTTCTCGCCCTGCAGGCGCACCTCGCCTTTACCCAGCGGCAGCGCCGTCATCTCTTTCTCAACCGCCGCGCCGGGACCGCCGCCCCGGGGGTAACGCACCGCCGCCGGCTGGTCCAGCAAAAAGCCGGTGTACAACATCTGCCGGCATTCGTTCTCATCCGCCGGCGCCATTACCACCATGTGCGGGAGGCAGCGCAGGTAACAGAAATCATAGGAACCGTTATGGGTGGGCCCGTCGGCGCCGACCACGCCGGCCCGGTCGATGGCGAACAGCACCGGCAGCTTCTGGTTCACCACATCATGCACCACCTGGTCGTAAGCCCGTTGCAGGAAGGTCGAATAGATGGCCACTACCGGTTTCAGGCCGTCACAGGCCATCCCCGCGGCAACGGTGACACTGTGCTGCTCGGCGATGGCCACGTCAAAATACCGGTCCGGATATTCCTTTTCAAAGCGCACCAGTCCGGACCCCTCGCGCATGGCCGGGGTCACCGCCACCAGGCGCTCATCCCGGGCCGCCATATCGCATACCCAGTCGCTGAATACCTGGCTGTAGGTGGGTTTGGCAGGCTTTGCCGGTTTCGGAGCCGACGCCTTGCCCGTTTCGGGGTCAAACGGTTTGCTTACCGCATGCCATTTCACGGGGTCTTCCTCCGCCGGACCGTAGCCCTTGCCCTTGCGGGTGATGATATGGAGAAACTGCGGGCCCTCCAACTGGCTGATATTGCGGATGGTCGTCAGCAGGGTCGGCAAATGATGGCCGTCGACGGGGCCGATATAATTGAAGCCGAATTCCTCAAACAGCACCCCCGGCACGATCATGCCTTTTATGTGTTCCTCCGCGCGCCGTGATATCTCCAGCGCTCCGGGCACCTTCGACAGGACTTTCATGCCCCGCTCCCGCACCGTGGTGTAAAGCTTCCCTGACAGCAACTCGGCAAAGCGGTTGGCCAGGGCCCCCACGTTCGGCGAGATCGACATGTTGTTGTCGTTCAGTATCACCAGCAGGTCAACACCGGCGTCGCCGGCATGGTTCAATGCCTCAAACGCCATGCCTGCCGTCAGCCCGCCGTCGCCTATGATGGCGACACACTTGCGCTTGCTGCCGCTGTTGCGCGCCGCGATTGCCATGCCCAGGGCGCCGCCGATAGACGTGCTCGAGTGGCCCACGCCAAACGTGTCATAGCGGCTCTCATCGCGTTTCGGAAAAGGCGCCAGTCCGTCGTGCTTCCTGATGGTATGCAACCGGTCGCGGCGCCCGGTGAGGATCTTGTGCCCGTAAGCCTGGTGGCCCACGTCCCAGACCAGCCGGTCCTCCGGCGTATTGTAGATATAATGCAGGGCGATGGTCAGTTCCACCGCGCCCAGGCTGGCGGCAAAATGGCCGCTGTTGCTGCTCGCCCAATGCAGCAGGAAGGCGCGCATCTCCTGCGCCAGCGGCTCCAGTTGATCTTCAGGCAGACTCCTCAAATCTTCGGGAGAATCAATTCCGTCCAGTATTGGCGTCTCGATCTGGTCTGACATGTAACGTTCTCAACATCCGTTCTATGGTAAATTGATTACTGTAAGCAGAATCACGCCATGTTGCAACTTCCTGAAATCCGGCGCCCCCTCCCTCGTCATGCCGGGCTTGACCCGGCATCCAGTGAAACACCTGTCCCGCAGGGACACATTATTATACTGACCCAGTGTTTTCCAATACTGGAATGAGCCTGTAGAGAGAGAGATTCTGCCCCGATCTCAAGCCCGTTTGTATTCCTGTTCATGAATGGTTGTAAAGAGTGCCCGGCGCGCCTGCTGCAAGGCATCGGCCGCCGCGTTGTCGCTGATCCGGTAAGCGACCTTGTCCAGTATGTCAAAGCTTAACCCCGGTTTCAAATACCGCTGCGCATGGTCCAGGGACTTGAGTTTCTCATAGGGGGTCATGAGGGACTCGTAGGGGTAGCGTTTGCGCTGTCTCCCCTTCTTGTCGGTGACGGTGACCGGAAACAGGCAGGGCCGGTGGTAGTTGACGTAGGGGTTGAGGTGTTGGCGGTGGAAGTCGTTCAACGGGCCGGCCCAGCGCCGCGGGATGTGGGCGTGGCCCAGGAGCTTACGCACCACGTGGCCGTTCTTGCATTCCACCAGGGCGTTGTCGTTGCTGTGCCGGGGCCGGGACTTGGTCAGCTCGATACGCAGCTTCTCCAGCAGTTTGGCGACCTGTTTGTTGATGTACTCCGAGCCGTTGTCGGCATGGAACCCCAGGACCACGAACGGGAAGGCCTCCAGCAGGTGTTCCAGCGCCGGGATGAGGTAGACCTCACTGATGCGTTCGACGCTGACCACCACCTCGAACTGGGTGACCTCATCCACCGCATTGACGTGATAGACGCCTTTTTCACCGTCTAAATCGCCCTGGTGCACCGTATCGATGCGGATATAACCGGGTTGCCCGTCCGGCTGCGGCTTGCGCCGCTCGCCGATGGGCAGGGTCACCGGACGGGTTTTATCCACCGTGTGGCGCGCCCGCCGATAGGTCTGGGATTGCCGTAGATTGTACAGGTGGGACACCGAGATGCCGGCCAGACGCTCATACTCGGTCTGACCGAAGACCTCAAAGGCCCGCTCACAGAGCTTCTTCAGGGCCGGCCCGTTGGGCGTGTTATGGCGCTCGTCCATGGCCGCCAGCAGGCGCATATCCGC
This sequence comes from Gammaproteobacteria bacterium, assembly GCA_965220815.1. GTDB lineage: Bacteria > Pseudomonadota > Gammaproteobacteria > Eutrophobiales > Eutrophobiaceae > JAAXHV01. The sequence continues at coordinate 1,861,528 of OZ244846.1, read as the reverse complement.
CTTCGTGTAGCGCCGGGCAAAGCCCTGTGCCGTACAGTGCCGCGGCGCCAGCTCGCCGGTCTCCCGGTAGCGTTTGACCAGCCGCTTCACCTGCGCCCGGGAATACCCGCTCACCTTCATCAGGTAACGCAGCAGCGTCCCTTTGTCCTTCTTGTTGCAGCCCGGATAATCAAACTTCACCAGGGTGCGCCGCACCCAGTCATACCGGCTCCGCTTGTCACCGGCCACCTCAAAGGCCACCCGTTGGGTGCCCGCCAGAAAGGCGCGCACCTGGTCGATACTCGTTAACTCGTTTGCGTTCATGATCGTTTTCATCCTCGTATCATGAACAGAAAGACAGATTATTTCAGGCTCATTTCATGGTGGAATCACGTCCGCCCTTCAGGCTCATTTCATATTGGAAAATACTGACCCTATACATTTCCCGGTTTATCATATATTCTGGCAAGTTAAAGGCGTTTCAGGCAACTGAAACGCTCTATTTTTGAAACTTGAAGGCTACTGATGGCCGTACCGTTAACTCAACAACTCCGTATCTCAAAGTACATCCTGGGGAAAAAGCTGCGCGGCGAACAGCGCTTCCCCCTGGTGCTTATGCTGGAACCCCTGTTCCGGTGCAACCTGGCCTGTTCCGGTTGCGGCAAGATCGATTACCCGGAGGAGATACTGGACAAGCGCCTGAGTTTTGAAGAGTGCATGCACGCGGTCGATGAATGTGGCGCCCCGGTCGTGTCCATCGCCGGCGGAGAGCCGCTGATCCACCAGGACATGCCGGAAATAGTGCGCGGGTTTGTCGCCAGAAAGAAATATGTTTACCTGTGCACCAATGCCCTGCTGCTCGAACGGCGCATGCAGGACTACTCGCCTTCGCCCTACCTGACTTTTTCCATCCACCTGGACGGCAACCGCGACCGCCATGACGCTTCCGTATGCCGTTCCGGTGTCTTCGACAAGTGTATCTCGGTCATAAAACAGGCCAGGAACAAAGGTTTCCGGGTGACCATCAACTGCACGCTGTTCCAGGGTGAAAAAGCCGGGGAAGTGTCCGAGTTCATGGACATGGCCATGGAGCTGGGCGTCGAGGGTGTCACCATATCCCCCGGCTACAGCTATGAACGGGCGCCGCGCCAGGACGTATTCCTGAAACGCAAGGAAAGCAAACAACTGTTCAGGGACATCTTCAAGCTGGGAACAGGGAAAAAGTGGCGTTTCAACCAGTCGTCCCTGTACCTGGATTTCCTGGCGGGGAACCAGCAATACCAGTGCACCCCCTGGGGCAATCCCACCCGGAACGTATTCGGCTGGCAGAAACCCTGCTACCTGCTGGTCGGCGAGGGTTACGCGCCGACCTTCAAGACCCTGATGGAAGAGACGGAATGGCACAGGTACGGCAACGGGATCAACCCGAAATGCGCCAACTGCATGGTGCACAGCGGTTACGAAGCGTCCGCCGTGGAAGATGCGATCAAACGTCCGTGGGAAGCGCTGAAGGTGGCCCTGCTGGGACCCCGGACAACCGGGGACATGACCCCGGAGCTGCCCGTCCTCTACGTAGAGGACGATGCACTGTCAAAACCCATCGTGTCCGAAATCAAGCCGGCGCCGGTCGTCTTCCACAACGATAAACAGGACAAGCAGGTCGCTTGACGGACTCAGTCTGGCTCGTATTACCGGGAGTCATCCTCTGGGCCGGTATCCTGGCGCTGCCCTGGCTGCCCTGGCGCAACCGCGAAACACTGGAGGCGGACGGTAACGGGAGCCCGGATCTTTCCGACGTCACCGTGCTGATCCCGGCAAGGAATGAAGCCGGGGTCATCGCCGACACCCTCATTTCCGCAGCCGCACAGGGCCGGGGGCTTGGTATCGTCCTGGTCAACGACCGGTCCGGCGATGCAACCGTGGCCGAAGCCTGCCGGCCGGGCCTGGAAAACCTGACCATCGTCAACGGCCGCGCCCTGGAACCCGGCTGGAGCGGTAAATTATGGGCCCTGCACCAGGGTCTGCCGTTTGTAAAGACAGAGACCATACTGTTGCTGGACGCCGATATCCGCCTCGAACCGGGAACCATTTCCGCGCTCAGGGACAGGATGCGGGAACATGACCTGCACCTGGTATCGTTGCTCGCGTTCCTGCGCATGGAATCCTTCTGGGAAAAGCTGCTGATGCCGGCATTCGTTTATTTTTTCAAACTGTTGTATCCGTTCCACCTGTCCAACACGGGCTCAAGGATGGTCGCCGCGGCGGCCGGCGGCTGCGTCCTGCTGCGCACCGCGTCACTGGCGCGGGCAGGCGGATTCGAAGCCATAAAAGGCAAGCTGATCGATGATTGCGCGCTGGCCCGCCGGTTCAGGAATGCCGGCCTTGCCACCTGGATCGGCTTGTCGCACTCGGCGCGCAGCGGGCGCAGTTACGACGGTCTCACAGGCATCTGGAACATGATCGCCAGGACCGCGTACACCCAGTTGCGCCACTCATTCATCCTGCTGGTCCTTTGCACCGCCCTGCTTACCGCCGGCTTCGTGCTGCCGGTGGCCGGCCTGTTCAGCGCCGACCCCGCCACCCGGATATCGGCCTTTGCCGGGATACTCCTGATGGCCGCGGGCTACCTGCCCACGCTGCGCTATTACGGCATGAACCCGGCCTGGAGCGGGGCATTTCCGCTTGCCGGCGCGCTGTACCTGCTGATGACCTGGAGTTCCGCCTGGCGTTACTGGAGCGGCGCCGGCGCCGGCTGGAAGCAGCGCAGTTACGGCGGTGTGAAATAATGAGTTTTATTGTCTACTGGATTCCGGGTCAAGCCCGGAATGACGAACGGTGGGCGAGATGATAAACGCCGGTGCGCGAAGCAATCGCAGTTTGTTGCTTTATGCCTTGTTGCTCCTGCCACTGCCGGCAAGCGCCGGGGCCGCGGAGCTGGACGGTCCCGCCGCGACCGTAGAGAATTTTCATAACAAGCTGCTCAGCGTGATGCAACGGGCCGAAGAACTGGGCTACCGGGGGCGCTACGAGGAACTGGAGCCGTATGTCAACGCCGGTTTCGATATCCCGCTTATCACGAACGTCGTGCTGGGCCGCTACCGGGACCAGCTCAGTGAAGCGCAGAGAACGGATTTCAACGATTTGTTCAGCCGCTCCAGCACGGCCACTTACGCGTCCCGTTTCGATGGCTATGACGGCGAGGAATTCCTGGAGTTGTCCCGCGAACCGTTGAAGAGAGGGCGGGTATTGATCAGGACCGAACTGCGCCGCCCGGACGGCGACCCGGTGTCCCTCGATTACCTGCTGCATGAAAAACAGGGAAAGTGGTATATAATCAGTGTAAGCGCCGACGGGGTGAACGACCTGTCGTTGAAACGGGCTGAGTATGCCGCCGTTATCAAAGAAAAAGGTTTTAATGGACTTGTTAAAGATATATTATCTAAAATTGCCGATATGGAGACAGACACAGAATAGTTTTTATGAGCCGATGGGGAACAGTCGTAATGATAAATAGAACCAGACCGGAGACTCCGTTTTCCTTACTCGCAGTACTGCTTGCGGCCGCCCTGCTCACGGGTTGCGCCACCACCGAGACCATTGACGGGGAAATCAACCCGGACCCCTATGAAGATACCAACCGGTCCATGTACCGGTTCAATGACTATCTCGACCGCAATATCATGATACCCATCGCGGAAAACTATGTGAAAGCCATACCGGAACCGGTGCGCGACGGTATTACGAATTTTTTCGATAACCTGGAATACCTGAACGTCATACTGCACTCGTTCCTGCAGGGTAAACTCGGCCAGGGCCTCTCCGACGTAACCCGCTTCGTGGTCAACTCCACCATCGGACTCGGCGGCCTGATCGACGTCGCCACGGACATGGGACTGGAGGAACATGAAGAAGACTTCGGCCAGACCCTGGCGGTATGGGGAGTCGACCAGGGCGCTTACCTGTATGTACCTTTCCTCGGCCCGTACACCGCGCGTAACACCCCGGACGAGGCCAGCAGTTACTTTACCAACCCGTTCTCGTATATCTCGACGCTTTACCTGTTGCCGGTTACGTTCCTGAACCTGCTCAATGACAGGGCAAACCTGCTGGAAGCATCGGAATTCGTGGAGGAGGCATCCATCGATCCCTACTCGTTTATCCGGGAGGCGTACCTGCAGCAACGCAGGTACCTCATCCATGACGGCAACCCGCCCTCAGAGGGTTATGACGATATATTCACCGAAGGCCTTCCGGACGACGAACCGAAACTCGTTATAGAGTAAAACAGGGGTCAGAGTAAGAAATTCGAAGAATTTTTACTCTGACCCCGTATATCTTCCTTATTTATGCAGACGGATGCCAACCGGCGTCCGCCCACAACTCGCCCGAGACGATGGAATTGGAAATCATGAAGCAGATCGCGTCCGCGATCTCGTCCGGGCGGATCAGCCTGCTGATCTGGGTGTCCGGCAGGATATGGCTTTCTATATAGTCGTCCCCCAGCGCCCGCACCATGGGGGTATCGGTATATCCGGGGTGGATCACGCCGCAGCGCACGCCGTAGTAAATCGCCTCCTTCATCAGCGTCGCCGCCGCGCCTTCCAGGCCCGCCTTGGTGGACGCATAAGACACCTGGCCCTTGACCCCCTGGGATGACACGGAGCCGATAAAGATCACGGTGCCCTGCACATGCTCTTCGGGGTGCCATTTTTTCAGTCCGCGCAAGTGGCGATCCTCGGCGATACGCGCAATCATTTCCATGGCCCAGTACACCGGGGCAAGCAGGTTGATATCCACGACCCGCCTGAATTTCTCCTGTGAATAGATGTCCGCCCTCCCCGTTTCCTTGTCGATCTTGACGGCCAGCGCATCCAGCGTGATGCCGGCGGCAGGCACACAAATGCTGACGATTCCGTACTTCTCGCCCATCTCGTCAAAAATCCGGGTACGGAACGAATCATCAGTCACATCGCCGCGGTAGGCAACGGCGACCTCACTGGTGATCTCATTGTTGATCTGCTCGGTGGCAACCTCCGTCTGTTCCGATTGATCGACAATGGCAATTTTCCGGATGCCCCTGCGGGCCAGTTCCAGGGAAACGGCGCGGCCGATACCGCTGGCGCCGCCTGTTACGACCGCAACTCTGTCTTGAATTTGCATTGGCTAACCACCAGGTTTGAATACGACGTGATTATAGCCTGTTTTTGTGCAATGCAAAATATCTTTGGAATAACGGGGTCAGAGTAAGAATTTCGTCAGAAATTTTACTCTGACCCCTGCATTTCGGGATAGGTGGGGTCAGAGTAAAAATTCTCCGAATTTCTTACTCTGACCCCTGATCTTTGTACTCCCGCCGCCGCGTGTGCAGAACCCGTTCCGTGTAGCCGTTCGGCTCCTCGCGCCCGCAGAAGACCAGGTCCAGCGCCGCCTGGAACGGGATGCTCCGGTCGAAATCGGGGGCCATGTTCTCGTAACGGGGGTCTTCGGCATTCTGGTAATCCACCAGGGGCGCCATCTTCCTGAAGGCTTCCACCACCTGGTCCCTGGTCACGAGACCGTGATGGAACCAGTTGGCGATGTGCTGGCTGGAGATACGCAGGGTCGCCCGGTCCTCCATGAGATTGACGTTGTTCACGTCCGGCACCTTGGAACAGCCTATTCCCTGCTCAATCCAGCGCACCACGTAGCCCAGGATGCCCTGGGCATTGTTTTCCAGTTCCCTCCTGATCTCGAAATCGTTGAGCGCGTCCCCGTCAAGCAGGGGGACCGCCAGCAGGTCGTCCGGATCGACCCGTCTCAGCCGGATCAGTTCGCGCTGGCGCGTACCGACGTTGATGCGGTGGTAATGCATGGCATGCAGCGTGGCCGCGGTGGGCGAAGGCACCCAGGCGCTGGTGGCCCCGGCGCGGGGATGGTTCACCTTGACGTCCATCATGGCCGCCATGTTGTCCGGCTCGGGCCACATGCCCTTGCCGATCTGCGCATGTCTCGGCAACCCGGTGACCATGCCGGTATCCACGTTCCAGTCTTCATAAGCCAGCAGCCACGGCGCGGTCTTCAACCTGGCCTTGGGCATCATGGGACCGGCTTCCATGCTGGTATGGATCTCATCGGCGGTGCGGTCGAGAAAACCCGTGTTGATGAAGATCACCCTGTTCTCCGCGACCCGGATGCACTCTTTCAGGTTGACCGTGGTCCTGCGTTCCTCATCCATAATGCCGATCTTGATGGTCAGCCGCTCCAGCCCCAGGGCGTCCTCCACCCGTTCAAACAGTTCCACGGTGGCGGCCACCTCTTCCGGACCATGCAGTTTCGGCTTGACTATGTAGATGGAGCCGGTGCGGCTGTTCCTGAACCTGCCGTTGCCCAGCAAATCATGTTTTGCCGCCAGCGTGGTCACCATGGCGTCGAGGAACCCCTCCGGTATTTCCCCGCCGCCGGCCGCGGTCACGGCATCGGTGTACATGTGCAGGCCCACGTTACGCAACAGCATCAGGGCGCGGCCCGGCAACGTAAGGGTCCTGCCGCCCGGCGACGTGTACTTGCGGTCCCCGTTCAGGGTGCGCTCGATAACCCCGTCATCCTTCACCACCCTCCGGGTCAGGTCGCCTTTCATAAGGCCCAGCCAGTTGCGGTACACTGCGACCTTGTCGTCCGCGTCCACCGCCGCCACCGAATCCTCGCAATCCATGATGGCGCTGACGGCCGCTTCCAACTGGATGTCGTAAATGCCGGCCAGGTCATTGCGGCCTATGTAGTAGCCTTCCCCGAGCTTGAGTTCTATGTGCAGGGCATTATGGCGCAACAGGACGCTGTCCGGGTTCTCCGGGTCGCCGCTGTAGCCGGCAAAACGCTCGCGCTTGCCCAGGCCGTGCTCGCTGCCGTCGCCCATAATGCCCACCAACTGGCCTGATTTCACCTTGTACTTCACCACGTAGTCGTGGCTGCCCACGGCCATGGGGGTGGCGCGGTCCAGGAAACGGCGCGCATACTCTATGACCCTGCGGCCGCGCACGGGATTGTACCTTGCGGTGCGCTTGCAGCCTTCGGTCTCCGGGATCACGTCGGTGCTGTACAGCGCGTCGTACAGGCTGCCCCAGCGGGCGTTCGACGCATTCAGGGCATAACGGGAATTATCCACGGGCACCACCAGTTGCGGCCCCGCGATGCGGGTGATCTCGGCATCGGCATTGGTGACGCTCACCTTGAAAGGCTCGCCCTCAGGCTGGATATATCCAATCTCTTTCAGGAACGCCTTGTAGTCCCCGGCCCGGATCGCCGGGTTGGCCCGGTGCCACCGGTCGATCTTCTCCTGCAGTTCGTCGCGCCGGTCCAGCAATGCCCGGTTCTTCGGTTCGAGATCGGCGACGATGCCGGACAGCGCTTTCCAGAACCGGTCCGGTTCGACGCCCGTGCCCGGCATGATCTCGTCATTGACCAGGTCGTACAGTTGTCTTGCTATGGAGAGGCCGTGTTTTTCGATTCGTTCGTTCATTTTGTGATACTGGTTTTTTTTCAGAAAACTGGGTCATACCTTTTATACAATACATCAATGAGAAAGATACTGCATGAACCCCTGGCGCATTTTTTCCTGGCCGGCGGCCTGATTTTTCTCCTGTATGCCCTGGTTGGCCCGGACGACGCCTCCGAGCGGCGGATCGTCATCGACAACGGCGTTATCGAGCGCCTGAAGTCCGCCTGGCAACTGCGGGCGAACCGGGAACCGGGGCCGGAAGAACTGGACGGCCTGGTAGCCGACTACCTGTATGAAGAACTGTTCTCCAGGGAAGCCAGGGCGCTGGGACTGGAACTGGACGACCCGGTTATCCGGCGCCGGCTGGCGCAGAAAATGAACCTGCTTGCAGAGAGCGCGGCGCAGCAGACCGAACCCGGGGAGGCGGAACTGCTGGCCTGGTACGAGGCGCATCCTGAACTGTACCGCACGCAGGACCGGCTCGGTTTCAGTCACATCTATTTCAGCCACGACCAGCCCGGCGGCAGCGCCGCGCAAAACGCGGCCGCGCTGTTGTCCCGTCTTGAAGGGACCGGGGAAAGCGCCGGAAAGGATATGGGGGACACATTCATGCTGCCCCGTAAATTCACCGACATCGGCCGGTCGCAACTGGGCAGGCTGTTCGGCGACGACTTTGCGGCAACCCTGTTTACGCTCCCGGCCGGACGCTGGCAGGGGCCGGTGGCCTCCGGCTACGGGTACCACCTGGTCTACCTGTACGGCATGCAGGAGGCCGAACCCATCCCGTTCGGCGAGAGCAGGACCCGGGTGTTGCAGGACTGGCAGAGAGACAGGTACGAGCAGATGCAAAAAGTCCTGCTGGAAGAGTTGAAAAGCAGGTACGAAATCGTCTATACGGAGGAAGCGCGAATACGCCTGGGGTCAGAGTAAGAAATTCTTCAGGAATAGCTGGGGTCAGAGTAAGAAATTCGAAGAATTTTTACTCTGACCCCACAATTGTTTTTCACATCCTCTCCACTACCTCAATACCCAGCAGCGACAGTCCGAGTTCAAGACGGGCAGCCACGGCCCGGCTCAATACCAGCCGGGAATGCCTCACCTCATCGTCAGCCGTAAGGATGGGGCAGTCTTTCCAGAACCGGCTGTAACAGCCGGCCAGTTCATACAGGTAGCTGCAGATGTTGTGGGACGACAGTTCCTCCTCGTAACCGGAAAACAGTTCGGGGAAGGAAACGACCTGCAGCAGGAGCTCCCGCTCCAGTTCATGGGTAATGGCAAGGGCGTCCGGACCTGCCCCGGCAAGTTCCAGGCCGGCCTTCCTGAACAGGCTGGCGATTCGCACGTAGCAATACAGGATATAAATGCCCGTGTTGCCCTGGTTGGCGAGCATCTGGTCCCAGTTGAAGGTGTAGTCCGACTCCGGACGCTGCTTCAGGTCGGCGTACTTGAGCGCGGCAATGGTCAGCTTGCCGGCGATCCCGTCCAGTTCCTCTGCGCCGATATCCGGGTTCCGCTCCAGGGTAAGCGCCTCGCTGCGCCGGCGCCCCTCCGCCAGCAGTTCCCTGATCTTCACCGTACCGCCGCTCCGGGTCCTGAACCTGGCCTTCCTGGTCTGCCCATCCCGGGTGATCTCCTGCAGTATCACGCCATAGCCGAGATGCCTCAACGGCACGCTGTCGGGCAACCAGCCCGCCTTCTGCGCCAATGCCCGGATCATGCGGAAATGCAACTCCTGGCCGCGATCGGTCACGATGATGATCTGCTGCGCCCCCAGCCGGCCGACCCGGTGCCTGATCCCGGCCAGGTCGGTGGTCGAATAGTTATAGCCGGCATCGCTTTTCTGCACGATCACCGGGAGCGGGTCGCCGTCAACGTTAAGGAAACCGTCCAGGTAGGCGCACAAGGCATTGTTGTCTTCTACAAGCAGGTCCTTTTCGGACAACTCACTGATGACCCCCGGCAGGTCATCCCGGTAGAAGCTCTCCGGGCAATCATGGGAAGCGTCCAGGCTGACGTTGAACTCCCGGTACAGGCTATGGCACGCATGCAGGGTCTTGTCCGTCAGCGCCTGCCACACGGCAAGGGACTCCGGGTTGCCGGCCTGCAGGTTGTTCACTTCTTCGGCGGCGCGGCGCGCAAACTCCCCACTGGAAGCCTTCAGGGCGCTCCCCCTGGCATACAATTCTTCCACCGCCTCCAGCGGCGCGGCCTCCAGGTCGCCGAGGCCGGCACCGTATTCCTGCTTGATCATCGCAACCAGCACGCCGAAATTGGCGCCCCAGTCCCCGTAATGGTTCTGGCGCAGCACCTCGTGACCCAGGAATTCCAGTACCCTGGCAATCGAGTCGCCGATGACCGTCGAGCGCATGGTGCCCACGTGCAGGTCCTTGGCCAGGTTGGGACTGGAATAGTCCACCACGATGCGCTGCGGACGCGCCGTCCGCTCCACGCCGCAACGCGGGTCGGCCAGCGTGCGCGCCAGTTCCGAGAGCAACGCCGTATCCTTCAGCCGGATGTTGATGAAACCGGGTCCGGCAATCTCGATGGACTCTACCAGTGCGCGCGCGCTGGTCTGACCGGGGACGGATTTGAGATCCGTCCCCTTCCGGATAGATTCAACAACCGCCCCGGCAATTTCGCGCGGGCTGGTCTTCTCCCGCTTCGCCAGCAGGAACGCCAGGTTGGACTGGTAGTCACCGAACTGCCTGTCCTGGCACGGCGCCACCTGGCACTCGAACGCCTGCCCGGAGCCCGGAAAACAGTCCGCAACGGCCTTGTTCAATATATGCCTGATCGATTCGATAAAACTCATGTAATTGACGCTTGTTTCACACCATGGAGTTCACATTGTACTATCAGTGGCGACAGGCAAGGTGTCGCAGGCGACAGTTTAATCGACTGGATGCCGGAACAAGCCTGCCCCGGTATGTCGTAGGCCGGGGTCAAGCATGACGAACGAAGGAACTTGTCATTCCCGCGCAGGCGGGAATCCAGTAGACAAACCATCGCTTGCGATACATTATAGGATGTAACCCATTATGTCAGTCACTATCCGCAACGTAAACCTGAACCTGCTCAAGGTGTTTGATGCGGTGATGAGGGAGCGCAACATCACCCGGGCAGCGGAGCGGTTGTGCGTATCGCAACCGGCAATAAGCAATGCCCTCGGCAGTTTGCGCGCGCTGTACGGCGATGAGCTGTTCATACGCACGCCCAAGGGCGTCGCGCCCACGGCAAAAGCCCTGGAGATCGCCGATCCCATCCGGGACTCCCTGAAACTGGTTGACAGTACGCTGGAAAGCGATTTCGAGTTTCGCCCCGAGTCCCTGCATCGCCAGTTTACCGTGGCGTTGACCGACTACGGCGAACTGCACTTCCTGCCCTACCTCATCAGCGAATTGAACGTCACTGCGCCGGGTGTGGAAGTCATTTGCCTGCCCGAACCCGGCGCAACACTGACGCCCGAGATGAGATCCGGAACGGTGGACCTGGTCTGGGACTGGGTCAGGATCGACGATCCCCAGTTCCATGTGGAACTGGCCTTCGAGGACCGAAGCTACTGTGTGGCCCGTTCCGGCCACCCGAAAGTGAACGGCGGCCTGTCGGTGGACGATTTCCTGGAACTGGAACACGTGGCCCTGCGTCCCACCCGCACACATATCCCGATGATCGAACGCGAACTCGAAAAACAGGGGCTGGAGCGCAAGGTGGTTACCGAAGTGTCGCACCTGCTGGCGATGCCGGGGATAGTGGCCGACACCGACCTGGTCGCCTGCCTGCCGGAGCGGCTGGCAAAAATCTACGCCGGGCAAATGGGCCTTGCGATCTGCGCCAACCCCGTGTTCTCGCACCCGGTCCCGGTCTACCAGATGTGGCACAAGCACCTGGACGACGATGCCGGGCATGCCTGGTTCCGCGGCCTGCTGCAGCAGCTTGCGCATAGCGTCTGATATTTTGGGGTCAGAGTAAAATCGCTATTATCGGGGTCGATAGCAGGATCGGTGGTGATTTTACTCTGACCCCAGTTATCCTCCTCACCAGTCCGGTAGATAGTTTTTCATGATGATTCAATATCACTATTTGTGATTAGAATGTCGCCCTGAGGATTGCTAGTTTCACAAACCCAATAAACGATAAGGAACCGGTTGTTTGAGCATTCAACAGGCCAGAGCATTCCCCTACGCCAGCCGGACCCTGCCCGGGATCCTCAAGCGCCAGGCAGCGCGTTACGGGGACAAGCTGTTGATAGCCTCGACATCCCGCCCAATCACATACGCCGAAGCGCCGGATATCGCCGCGCGCTGCGCGGGACGGCTTGCGGCTGCCGGGGTGAAGGCCGGGGACCGGATCGTCGCGTACCTGCCGAACAGCGTGGAATTCATCGAACTCTGGTTCGGCGCGGCCTGGCTGGGCGCCGTGCTGACACCCGTCAATACCGCGTTCCGCGGCGCGCAGCTACGCCACGCCCTGGGCCTGGTCGACCCCGTGCTCATCGTCACCGAGCAGGACCTGCTGGCGCACCTGGCCGCCCCGGAGATTATGCCGCCATCCGGCCCCCGGGTCTGGGTTACCGGTTGCGCCGGCGGCCCGCGTCCGGATCACGGACTGAAGGCAGAGCCCGCGCCTGCGCCGGGCGCGCCCGTTGCCGCCCACGAGGCGCGGCCGGGGGATACGCTGGCCATCCTGTTCACTTCAGGCACCAGCGGACCCTCCAAGGGCGTCATCTGCCCCCATGCCCAGTTCTTCTGGTGGGGTGTGCTGACCGGTGAAGCCCTGGAGATCACTTCGGACGACGTGCTGTTCACCGCCCTGCCGTTGTTCCACACCAATGCCCTGAATACCATCTGGCAGGCGCTGCTGGCCGGCGCCACCTACGCGTTTGAGCGCAGGTTCTCCGCGTCGCAGTTCTGGACCCAGGCAAGGCAGGCCGGCGCAACGGTCACCTACCTGCTGGGGGCGATGGTGCATATCCTGCTGAAACAGGCGCCGGGACCGGCCGACCGGGAGCATCGGGTACGCACCTGCCTGTCGCCGGCAACATCAAAGGAACTCGTGGAGCAGTTCCGGCAGCGCTTCGGCGTTCGAACCATCGACGGCTACGGTTCCACGGAGACCAACCTGGTCATGTCGAACGCGCTGAACGGCTACGCGCCGGGGACCATGGGCCGCGCCTTCCCCGGTTTCGAGGTGCGGATAGTCGATGAAAACGACTGCGAAGTCCCCGACGGCGCGCCCGGGGAACTGCTGGTGCGCCATAGCGAACCGTTCAGCATGGCCGGCGGATATTTCGGCAACCCCGAGGCGACCGCGTCCGCCTGGCGCAACCTCTGGTTTCATACCGGCGATCGGGTGATGCGCGACGAGCAGGGGATCTACCACTATCTCGACCGTATCAAGGACGCCATCAGGCGGCGCGGCGAAAATATCTCTTCCTGGGAGGTCGAACAGGCGCTGCTGTCCCACCCGGACGTGGAGAACGCCGCCGTGGTCGGTGTCCCGGCCGAGGTGGGTGAAGAAGACGTCATGGCGTTCATCGTCCCGCGCGGCGGCTGCAGGACGCAGCCGGACGTCGTGGCCCGGTTCCTTGAAGACCGGATCGCACGGTTCGCCATCCCGCGCTACCTGGAATTCGTGGACGAACTGCCGATGACAGAGAACGGAAAAGTAAAAAAGTATATGCTAAGGGAATGGGGGGTGAGTCCAACGACCTGGGACCGCGATGAATATACAGGGGTCAGAGTAAAATCATGACTCTCTCGGCATACGGCAGGAATCGAGGTGATTTTACTCTGACCCCACAATCAGAGACATAAACAGGAGGGCACAACAATGACCCGTGATGAATTTGCGCAACGAATACATTGGCCGGTTATCATCTGGAGCATGGGCATCATCAACGTGTCGGCGATGCTCCCGCAACTGGTAAGACTGATCCAGACCCAGGTGACCGAGGGCCTGGCCATCCAGATGTTCGTCATTTACGCGGCGGTGCAGGCCGCTTTCGCCGTGGAAGGCTATTTCAAACGCAGCACCGTGCTGATGATCTGCATGACGTTGAGCGCCATAATCAGTGTCACGGTGATTGCATTGATACTCGCCTATCGGTAAGGAGCAAGGCAATGATACGAGTTCTGGTTTGCGCCGGGGTACAGCCGGCATTCTTCGAGGGCACAGCCGAAGAGCGCAAGTACGTGTTCGACAAATGCCGGGAAGTGTTCGGCGGCTGGAAGGAGCGTTACGGCATAGAAGTGCTCTCATCCATGGACGACGATCAAATACAGATAGGGCCGGCATCCGGCTACCCGTGGACGTTCTACGTGATGTGCGACGCCCCCAGCCACGAGGTCATGATTGAAGTGGTCGATCAACTGCGGCGCGGAGAGCGGCCGCTGTTCAAATATGTCAAGGTGGACGTGCGCATGGGCCGTCCCCTGTCCGACCTGGGGCTGCCGTAATGGCCGAGCTCACGGGACGGGTCGCCCTGGTGACCGGCGCCGCACGGGGTCTCGGCCTGCACATCGCCGCGGAACTTGCGCGCGCGGGAATGAAGATCGCCGGCCTGGATACCCGTTCAGATGAACTGGCGGCAGCCCTTGACGACCTGGAAAACCGCTACGGCGCGGCGACCCTGGCGCTGCCCGCGAGCGTCGCCTCCGAGCAGGACGTGGTTAACGCAGTCGGACGGGCAGTGGCGACATTTGGCCCGATTCATGCCCTGGTCAACAACGCCGGCATCCGCATGGTGGCGCCCGTGTGGGAGACCGGCACGGAAACCTGGGACAGGATGATGGCCGTGAACCTGCGCGGCGAATTTCTCTGCGCCCGGGAAGTGCTGCGGCAGGGCATGCTGGAGCATGATGAGGGCCGGCTGATCTTCATCTCCTCCATAGCGGGCCGGCGCGGCGTCCGGCACAGTTGCGCCTACAGCGCCACCAAGTGGGGCATCCTGGGCCTCGCCCATTCCATTGCGCAGGACCTCAAGGACACGTCGATCAGGGTCACCACGATCACACCGGGACGCGTCGAGACTCCCATGGCGCACGAGTCCGAGCAATGGGACCCGGAACGGGGCTGGACGGACCCCGACGTACTGGCGCGCGCCGTCGCGTTCTGCCTGCGCCAGGACCCGGATACCGTCGTCCCCGAATTTCACCTGCACCACCAGGCTGAGTTGTGATGGCAACCCGCCTGACCTTCGCGGCCGACACCGGCGGCACCTTTACCGACCTGGTGGTCAACAGCGCCGGCGGTGCGGCGCGGCTGTACAAACGCCCCACCACGCCGTCCGACCCGGTCATCGGCCTGTTCGATACCCTCGGCGCGGCCGCGGACGACATGAACAGTTCCGTCACGGACCTGCTGGAACGCAGCGACCTGTTCGTGTTCGGCACCACCCTGGCAACCAATGCCATCGTCACGAGCAGTACCGCCCGCACCGCGCTGCTGGTCACCGAGGGCCATCCCGATATCCTGCTGTTACGCGAGGGCGGCGGACGCCGCACCCTGTTCGACTACAGCCAGGAGTACCCGGAACCTTATATCCCGCGGGCGCTGACATTCGAGATCCGTGAACGGCTTTCCGCCGAAGGCGAGGCGCTCACCGCGCTGGATGAGCGGCAGGTGCTGGAAGTGATCGCCCGCTTGCGGGAGGCAGAGGTCGAAGCCGTCGCGGTGTGCCTGATATGGTCGATGATCAACGACAGCCACGAGACCCGGATCGGCGAACTGCTCGAGAGTGAACTGCCGGACGTGCCGTATACCCTGTCCAGCCGGCTCAATCCGTCCGTGCGCGAGTACCGGCGCGCCTCGTCGACCGCCATAGACGCCTCGCTGAAGCCGTTGATGAGCCGTTTTTTCCGCCACCTTGAAGAGGAACTCAGGAGCAACGGCTTCAACGGGCGGCTGCTGATCATGACGTCATCCGGCGGTGTGCTGGATGCAGAACATGTCGCCGAGACCCCGATCCATTCAATCGGATCGGGTCCGGCCGGGGCGCCGGTCGCAGGCCGGCGCTTTGCCGCGCTGGACGGAGGCGGCATGACGGCCATCGTCACCGACGCAGGCGGCACCACCTTCGACGTCAGCGTGCTGCGTGACGGCGAGATCCCTACGACGCGCGAGACCATGGTCGGCGATCAGAAGGCCGGCTACATCACCGGTTTTCCGTCCGTGGACGTGCGCAGTGTCGGCGCCGGCGGAGGCAGCATCGCCTGGGTGGACTCGGGCGGTATGCTGCACGTCGGGCCCATGAGCGCAGGGGCCGATCCCGGTCCTGCCTGTTACAGACGCGGCGGCGACCGGCCGACGGTGACCGATGCGTGTCTCGTGCTGGGTTACCTTGACCCGGATTACTTCCTGGGCGGCGAAGTTGAAGTGGCAATCGAACCGGCCGCCGGCGTGATCCGGCGCCACGTTGCAGAACCGCTGGGGCTTGACCTGAACGAGGCAGCCTCGGCCATCCTCACCCTGGCGACGGAACGCATGGTCACCGCCATCGAGGAAATCACCCTTAACCAGGGCATTGACCCGCGCCGGGGACTGCTGATCGGCGGGGGCGGCGGTGGGGGTCTTTACTGTACGGGCATCGCGCACCGGCTCGGCTGCTGGCCGGTACTGATCCCCAGCGCGTCCGCGGCGCTGAGCGCAACCGGCGCAATGCTGTCGGACCTGCGCGCCACCTACACCGCGACCGAACTCATGTCCGCCAGGGTATTTGACCGTGAACGGGCAAATGCCGTGCTGGACGGCCTGCACGCCCAGTGCAGGGATTTCTGCGAAGGGCCGGGCGCCGGTTCGATACGCTCCGTAATCACCTTTGCCGTTGAAGCCCGTTACCAGGAGCAGGTGTGGGAGATCGAGGTGCCGCTGGCGCGTCCGGAATTCAGCTCCGATGAGGATGTCTCCGCCCTGGTGGAGAGCTTCCACGACACCCATGACGCGCTGTTTGCGGTACGCGACACCGGTTCCGACGTGGAAGTATTGACCTGGGTCGCGCATGTCAGTTGCTCACTGCAGGATGCGGATGCCCTGAAACCGCCTTCGGCGCCGGGACGAAGCGGCGCAGGAGGCGCACGCAGGGCCTATTTCCCGGACCTGGGCGTCATCGACATACCGGTACACCAGGTACAGGACCTGGAAACCGGGCGCCGCTACCCCGGCCCGTTGCTGGTCGAGTCGCCGGTAACGACACTGGTGGTCGATGCCCGCTCGGAAGTGGCGCGCAGCGAGAATGAATCCCTGCTGATTTACCCCGGGGACTAGAGATTTTTACAGGTGAACCATGAAAGACGATAAAACCCGGCATACACTGGACGGTCATCAGCTTGCCCTGTTGAACAACCGCTTCGACGGTATCGTGCGGGCGATGACCAATACCCTGTTGCGTACCGCACGCTCGGCCATCCTGAACACGGCGCGGGATTTTTCCTGTTGCATCCTGACCGCCGACCACGAAATGCTGGCCATGGCCGAGAGCCTGCCGATCCACGTCATGAGCGGCCCGGACCTGATGGCGCAATGGATGGTGCGCTTCAACCCGGAACTCAGGCGCGGTGACGCCTACCTGCACAATTCACCCTACCACGGTAATTCCCATGCGGCCGACTGGACCATACTCGTCCCTGTTGTGGACGACTCCGGCCGGCACCGCTTCACCGTCATCGCCAAGGCGCACCTTGCAGACTGCGGGAACGCGGTGCCCACGACATACTCGGCGGCGGCGCGGGACGTTTACGAAGAAGGCGCACTGATATTTCCCTGCGTGAAAGTACAGGAAGACTACCGGGACCGGGAGGACGTGCTGCGCATGGCGCAGGTCCGGATCCGGGTGCCCGAGCTGTGGCACGGCGACTTCCTCGCTCTGCTGGGCGCTGCCCGGATCGGTGAACGCAAACTGCTTGAACTGCTGCAGGAGATGGATGGGGAAGAACTCGCTGCGTACCCTGCCGAATGGTTCGATTACAGCGAGCGCCTGATGGTCGATGCCATCCGGCGGCTGCCATCCGGCGAAACGGCCACTTCCGGCTGGCATGATCCAATTCCCGGCGCCCTTCCCGACGGGCTGGAAGTGGGCGCCCGCGTCAAGGTAGACCGGGACGCGGCACAAATCGAGGTGGACCTGACCGACAACCCGGATTGCCAGCCCTGCGGCCTGAACCTGACCGAAGCGACTGCGCGCACCGCGGCCATGATGGGCGTGTTCACCGGGCTGGGTTCCGTGGTCCCGTCGAACGCCGGCAGCTTCCGCCGCCTGCGCGTGCACCTGCGCGAGAACTGCGTGGTAGGTATCCCGGTACACCCATACAGTTGCTCGGTGGCGACCACCAACCTCTCCGAACTGCTTGCCAATTGCGTGGTGCGCGCACTGGCCGGGCTTGGCGACGGCCATGGCATGGCTGCGACAGGCAAGGCTTCGCCCGCCGCGACGGCGGTGATATCGGGCACCGACAACCGCCCCGGACGCGGCCCTTTCGTGAACCAGCTATGGCTCGGCTTCACGGCCGGGGCCGCCGGTCCCGTTGCCGACGGCTGGCTGACCATCCTCGGCCTGGGCGCAGCCGGGTTCCTGCGCCGCGACAGCATCGAGATACTGGAAATGAAATATCCCGTGCTGATCCACTCCGAACACATCGTCCGGGACAGCGAAGGCGCGGGACGCTACTGCGGTTCGCCCGCGGCCCAGGTCGAGTTCGGCTCCCTGGACGGTGAACTGACGGCCGTATGGCTGAGCGAAGGCACCAATTACGAAGCCATCGGCGTGCAGGGCGGGGAAAACGGCTGCCTGGCGCGCCAGTACGTGCGCGACCACAACGGGGAACTGTCCCAGCCCCTCGGCACTTATGAACAGGTCACCGTAAAACCCGGGGAACGCGTCGTCTCGATATGCAGCGGCGGCGCCGGTTACGGCGCGCCCCGGACCCGCGATCCGGACCGGGTCGCACGCGACGTGCAGCGCGGCTGGGTATCGCCGGAACGGGCGCTGGAGACCTACCGGGTGGCGGTTGATGAGAACGGCGCCATCGACGCGGCGCAAACCGCGATGTTACGCAGCGGCTGATACATTCGTCATTCCCGCGCCTGCCGCTCTTTTTTATCCCGCTTCGCCAGCAGCATCTGCGACAGCTTCGGCCCCCGGCCCGGTTCCGACCAGGGACAGACTTCTATACAGATCGCGCAGCCGAAAGTCGTGGAGAAATAAGGCACGCACTTGTCGAAATCCACGTACCAGCGGTATTCGCCGCGCACCCATTGTTTTTCGTCGATGATGGCATCCGGCGGGCAGTCGATGGTGCAGCGCCGGCACCCCAGGCACAGGTCGTCCACCCTGATATCTACCGGGCCGTCGATGCTGAGGGGGATGTCCGTGGCAACCGCGGACAGGCGGAAGTTGGAACCGTACTCCTTCGAGATCATCGAACCGTGCTTGCCCAACTGGCCCAGGCCGGCCCGGACCGCCATGGGTATCTGCAGCGCCTCGGTGCTGCGCGGGTCGCCGTAGGCGTGGGCGGGCCAGCCCATGGCGCGTATGTATTCGGCCAATTCGACGGCCACCCGGGCCACCTCCCCGTAGACGCGCTGGACCTCCAGCCCGGAGCGTTCATGGGGGACGTGCAGCATCTCCTCCCGGCGCATGGGGATGCCGATACAGATGGCGTACCTGTGCTTCATCTCCATATCATCATAGAGATCGTTGGGTTCCATTTCGGTAATGCCGACAATACCCGCGCCCAGTTCCTGCGCCTTCTGCTTCAATTTCCGGGCCATTTCAACCGGATCATCCACTGCAACCCGGCGCTTTGCGACCGGCCCGGCGCAACGCCGCATCAGCCAGCGGTTCCTGAGGGCCTGGAGCATGATTGACCAGGAATTGTTCATCAGGAAAAAGTCGTTCATGCCGGTCCAGGGCAATTCCCTGAGCCAGGTGGCATGGAACACCCGCCTGGGGCGCACCTTCTCCTCCAGGCCCCGGCCGTTGATGTCATTGCCGGAAACGGGTAGCGCCTGGTAGGCCGGCAGGTTTTCCGCCGAAGGCGTGTCGTACAGCTTCACAGCTTCCCTCCCGGCGGCGTGAACCTGTCGACGTAATAACGCCTGCCCTCCTCCCGGAAACGCCTGAATTCCGACCTGACCTTGCCGGCCCTGGCCCACATCACGATGGTGTTGAGGAGATAGACCAGGAGACGCACGTCACGTTTCAGCCGCCGGAAAAAACCGGCTTCCTCGAGATAAAACTGCTCGGCAAAGGTTTTGTATTTGCTCGCCATGGTCATGTAAGGTCAAGGCACCTGTTACATATTATAAAGGGTCGCCCATTGGGCGACATAATATTCTACTGGATGCCGGAACAAGTCCGGCATGACGACTCGTCATTCCCGCGCATGCGGGAATCCAGTAAAACAAACTGTCGCCTTGCAGGCGACACGATATTCCAATAATAAGCCTGGATGATATACCTGTATTCATTTTACTGATTACTATTTACCCCGCATCCTTCCTATAATTCCAGACTTGTAAACGGGGGGAATATCGGGAGCAAGCCTATGAAAACAACACTCGTTCGGCTGTGCATTACCTGTCTTATCGCATCACTCTTTCCAGTCCATGCCGCTACGGTCCTCGAAGAAGTCGTCGTCACCGCGCAAAAACGCGAGCAGAGCCTGCAGGACGTCGCCATTTCGATCACCGCCCTGGACAGCGGACAAATACGGGATTTCCGCTTCGTCGCCAGTACCGACGTGGTGGCGCAGGCCCCGAACGTATATAACTTCTCGACACAGGGGCGGGGCGCCAACTCCGCCACCTATATCCGGGGGGTCGGACTGAGCGATTTCGGCGACGCCCATGAAACCCCGGTCGCCGGGTACATCGACGAGTTCTACATGCTGCCGCCTGCGGGGCTGGATTTCGCCCTGTACGACCTGGAGCGGGTCGAAGTGCTGCGCGGGCCGCAGGGCACGCTGTTCGGCAGGAACACCACCGGGGGACTCATTCATTTCATCACCAAGAAACCGTCGCGGGAAGCAGAGGCCTACATCGACGCCACCTACGCATCCTACGACGAGGTGCGGCTTGAAGGAATGGTCAATGCGCCCGCCGGCGAAAACCTGGCGGTACGCGCCTCCATGCTGTTCCATGACAGCGACGGCTACGTGAAAAACCTGAATCCGGAGTTCAAGGACGGCACCGATTACGGCACCAGGACCGGACGCGTGCAACTCCTGTACACGCCCACCGAGGACCTGTCGATCCTGGCCAAGGTGCAGTATGGCGACATCAACGTTATCCCCTTGTACACCGACCATGAAATTGCCTACATCGACCCCGCTACCGGGCTGCAGCACCTGGACCTGGACGGGGTTGACACGTTCGGGTTCAACGAGCGCCAGGTCGGGGCGGAGGACCCGCGTACTGTGTACACCGACAACCCCCAGGAGGTGGAATCCGAGGTGTTCAACTGGTTGGTCAGGGTGGACTGGGACATGCCCAACAACATCACCCTCACCTCACTCACCGGCTACGCCTGGGTGACCCGGGACAACCTTGAAGACTGCGACGGCGCGCCCCACAACATGTGCACCGCGGGGTTCCCGGTGGATCAGCATATCTGGACCCAGGAAGCCAGGCTCTTCCAGGAGAACGAGAACTTCCGCTGGACCGCAGGCTTCTATTACCTGAACCAGGATGCGGAGGCGCATCCCACCGCCGCATTTTTCGGCCTGCCGGCATTCCTCGATGCCCCGTGGCAACTGAACCTTGATTCGTGGTCTATTTTCGGCCACATCGAATACGATGTCAGCCCGCAGGTGGCGGTCCTGGCCGGGGTCAGGTACACCAATGACGACAAACGCTACGAGGCGGTCAATACATTCGCCTACGCGTTCCGCAACGCGGCAGGCAATTTTGTCGAGGAAAACGTCGGCGACCTGGTCAACCGGACCGACGAACTGGTCTCGGCAAACCTGGAACTCCACTACAAGCCCAGGGACAACTGGCTGATCTACGGCAAGGTCGTCCGGGGCACCAAGGCCGGCGGCTTCAACAACGGCTTCTACAACGTCCCGACGCCGGAGGACGTCCAGTTCGGGGACGAGACCCTCTGGGCTTATGAAGGCGGGTTCAAGATCGATTTCTTCGACCGCCGGGCGCGTATGAACACGGCCGTCTTCTACTACGACTACAATGATTTCCAGGCCTTCAACTGGACCGGGCTGGCAGGTTCCGTGACCAATGCCGATGCGGAAAACTATGGCGCCGAGATCGAGATACAGGCCAATCCCTCGGAGCCTCTGGAACTCACGCTGGGCGTCGCCCTGCTGGAGACGAATCTCAAGGATATCAACAACGGCACCATCACCAGGAACGTGGACATGGGGTTCGCGCCCAACGTCGCGTTCAACGGGTCTGCGAGTTTCACCCAGCCGGTGATGGACGGCAGCCTGACCCTGCACTGGGATTTCATGTGGTCGGACAACCAGTACCGGGACAACTTCAACAACCCGTCCTCGGACAT
Organism: Gammaproteobacteria bacterium; assembly: GCA_965220815.1. Classification (GTDB taxonomy): domain Bacteria; phylum Pseudomonadota; class Gammaproteobacteria; order Eutrophobiales; family Eutrophobiaceae; genus JAAXHV01. The sequence goes on along the minus strand of OZ244846.1, from coordinate 1,839,566 downwards.
GGGCGAGCACTTCGTCACCAATGCGCGCCTGACCTACACGCCGGATAACGGCAGGTGGGAGGCGAGTTTCTTCGCCCAGAACTTCACGGACGAGACCAACCTGATCAAGGCGGACGGATTTCTCGGTTTCAAATTCCGCCAGGGCGTGTACAACCCGCCGCGCTGGTTCGGGGGAACGATACGGGTAAACTTCCTGTAAGCCGGCATCATTATTCTCCCCCGTCATGCCGGGCTTGACCCGGCATCCAGTGGAATAACGTGTCGCCTGGAGGGCGACCCTTTGTATGACTGGATTCCCGCCTGCGCGGGAATGACGATTAGGGAAACTGATACATGAGAAAGATTACCGTTTTAACAGTATTGTGCCTGCTACTGGCAGCAGCCGCCTACTCCACAGAAACGGAAGCAACTGAAAGCCCGGCGCGGATATTCGTCGACGGCGGTATTCTCATAGACGGCACCGGAGCGCAGCCTGCGGAAAATCCGGGAATCCTCATCGAAGGAGAGCGGATACGCAGCCTCGGCAGGGAGGCGGCCGGTGAAGCCGGCACACAGCGCATCTCCGCGGACGGGAAATGGGTCCTGCCCGGCCTGTTCGACCTGCACGTCCACGTTACCTTCATGCTGTCCGGCCCCAGGCGCCTGGATGACGATATCTTCAACGCGATCCGTTCGGAACGGTTCCTCGAACGCTACCAGGAAATCGGCGTGACCACGGTGCGCGACGTGGGCGCGCGGGAATGGATCGGGTATTCGTTGAAACGCACCCAGCGCGCCGGCCTGATGGGCGGGGCGCGCTACTACACGTCGGGCCCCATCATCACCGTCACCGGCGGCCATGGATCGGAGTTTCAGCCGCTGCATCCCCCCCTCTGGGCGGTGGAAGCGGACGGCCCCTGGGAACTGCGGCAACGGGTAAGGGAAGCGATCAAGCTGGAAGCTGACCTGATAAAAGTCGCCCCGTTCCTGACACCGGAGGAAATGGCCGCGGTGGTCGATGAAGCCCACATCTACCACCTGCGGGTCACCGCCCACATTGGCGGCACCCATGATCTCGACAAGCAGTCGGGCCGCATTGCGGTCGAGGCCGGCGTGAACAGTACCGAACACATGTATCCCTATGGCGGAGCCGATGTGATCAACGCCATGGTGGAAAAAGGCATCTACGTCATACCGACTCTGGGTTTTCACCTGCGCGAACTGGACGGGGAATACGCGGCCAACGCGGAAAAGCAGAGTCCCGAATGGCTGGCGGAAAACCTGGGGCATACCTACGAGTCCATGATGGACCAGTTCCGCGAGATGAAGGCAGCCGGCGTGCGCTTCGCAGTCGGGACGGACTCCAACGTGAAGGACCTGGAAGCCATCGATGAGCTTTACCTGCAGGAACTGCAGGCCTTCCGGACGGCAGGCATGAGCAACGGCGAAATCATCCAGGCGGCGACGCTAAAGGCTGCGGAGGCCATGGGACTTGAAGACGAACTGGGCAGCATCACCGCCGGAAAACGGGCAGACCTGATCGTGCTCAGCGCCGACCCGCTGCAGGACATCAACGCCCTGGTCTACCCGGAACTGGTGATCCAGGACGGCAAGGTCGTCTGCTGCCGATAAGGCGGATGATCCAATTCTTATGTATTTGATATACATGGGCACCAGGCATATACTTATCTGTTATCAACAAGCCCAAGGCTATGCAAAACAAAAACCATGAAACGGCTTTAAAAGTAGTCGCCCGGTGGGATGATGAAGCCGGCGTATGGAGCGCGTCCAGTACCGATGTTGCAGGACTTGCTATAGAAGCTGCAACCAAAGAAGTTTTAATCGAGCGGCTCAAAACAATAATTCCCGAACTCCTTGAACTGAATCATACGAAGTCTAACCAGGCTCCCCACATTGAACTGGTTGTCAAAGGTCATCAAAATTTTCGACTGGCAAGCTAATTTACCTTGGTACCGACTTCATTTACACCGGAAGTAAAGCGTCTGTTAAAGAAGCACGGCTGCAGGTTTTATCGAAAAGGTAAGGGGGACCATGAAATATGGCACAGTCCGCTTACCCACCGAAAGATCACTGTAGACGGCAAGATTCTATCCCGGCACACCGCCAATGAGACGTTAAAACAGGCAGGCATAGCTAAATCCTTTTGAAGCGAGTAATCTCCTTGCGGCTTCTAACTCAAATCGGCCTTGTCCTCGGGCTTTCGCTGCTTATCGGCCTGCTGGTCTGGCAGGGATTCATGGAGGTGCTGCGACTCCTGCTGGATTCGGGCTGGTACCTGCTGTTGCTGCCCCTGGCCTGGTTCCCGGTGCTGCTGCCCGCGGCGCAGGGCTGGCGCCAGTTGTTCAGGCCCGATCAGACGCCGACATTCAGCCATGCCCTGGTGGCGCTGTGGATGGGGCGCGCGGTCAACAACCTGCTGCCCGTTGCGACCATCGGCGGGGAGGTGGTGAAGGCCAGGCTGCTGGCGATATGGGGTACCGGCGCCGCGCACGCCGCGGCCTCGGTAATGGCGGACAAGACGGTGCAGGCCCTGGCGCTGGCCTGCTGGGCGCTCACCGGCGCACTGCTGCTGGCGTTCCTGCCCGGCGACGACTGGCTGATCCCGTACGCGGTGGGCGGCATCCTGTTCCTGCTGTTCAGCGCCGCCGGCCTCATCATCATCCAGCGCCTGGGCATGCTGGGCGCGCTGGCGAAACTGGCCGGCAGGCTGGTGAAACACGAAGCCTGGGAGGGCGTGAAGTTCTCCGCAAACGAAGCGGACCGGCTGGTGCGGGAACTGTACGGCAGCAAGTGCAGGATACTGTTCGCCACGCTGTACCGGCTCGCCTCGCTGGCGCTGCACACGTTCGAGTTGTGGCTGGCCTGTTACCTGCTGGGACAACCTGTTACCGTGCTCGAAGCCCTGCTGCTGCGCAGCCTGACGGCCACCCTGAGTGATATCGCGTTCATCATCCCCAACGCCTACGGGGTGCAGGAAGGCGCCTTCATCCTCATCGGCGCCCTGGTCGGGTTCGACCCAGGGTTCTCCCTGGCCGTGTCCCTGTCCCTGCGCATCCGCGACCTGGTGTTCGATCCGGCGGGCCTGCTCACCCTGCAACAGGTGGAAAGCCGGCGTTATTTCCGATCAAGCCGGGGATCGTGATCCTGGGGTCAGAGTAAGAAATTCGCAGAATTTTTACTCTGACCCCGACTATCCCGCAACCGGGGACGGATTTGAAATCCGTCCCCACTGGAATGAAACCCTTGCCATCATCCCGGATACTTGGCATATTCGCGGGGTAATGAATTCACCCGCGCCAGCAGACCTTGCCTACCAGGATGAAATTCTCCAGGGCGTCTCGCGCACCTTTGCCCTGACCATTCCGCAACTGCCCGACTCGCTGGAGCAGGTGGTCGGCAATGCCTACCTGCTGTGCCGCATCGCCGACACCATCGAAGACGACAAGCACCTGCCATACCCGGACAAACGGAAATTCTCCGAGCGCTTCATCAAGGTAGTCAACGGCGGGGAGGACGCACAACAGTTCGCCCGGGACCTGCACCCGCGGCTGTCACCGACTGCAACTGCTGATGAGCGCGACCTGATCCAGAACACCCCCACAGTCATAAGGATCACGCACAGCTTCAACGAGCGCCAGCAGGCGGCATTGCAGCGCTGTATCAGGATCATGGCCGATGGCATGTCCCGCTACCAGGAGGCGGACGTGACGAAGGGCCTGAAAGACCAGCAGGACATGGACAGCTACTGTTATTACGTGGCGGGAGTCGTGGGGGAGATGCTCACCGAGCTGTTCTGCGACTATTCCAGCGCCATCGATGAAAACCACGACGAGCTGATGCAACTGGCGGTCTCGTTCGGCCAGGGCCTGCAGATGACCAATATCCTCAAGGACATCTGGGACGACCAGAAGCGCGACATGTGCTGGCTGCCGCAATCGGTGCTGGAGAGCTACGGCGTGTCCCTGGACGGAGATACGCCGTTGCGGAACGGCAGGGAATTCCAGCAGGCCCTGGGGCACCTGGTCGGCGTCGCCCGCATGCACCTGGGCAATGCGTTGCAATACACGCTGCTGCTGCCCGGCAATGAGACCGGGATCAGGCGCTTCTGCCTGTGGGCGCTGGGCATGGCGGTGCTGACCCTGCGCAACATCAACAGCCACCGCGGGTTCACCTCCGGGGACGAGGTCAAGATCTCGCGCCGCTCCGTCCGGGCGACGATCATCTCCACCAACCTGCTCACCCGTCACGACTTCATGCTGAGATGGCTGTTCAACAGGCTCGCGTCCGGCCTGCCCTGAAAACGGGTCGGACCAGTATAAATATGTATAACCCATTGATTATATTAAGAATAAATTCTGATATTGGGTCAAAACTAAGCTTAAAAGGGTCTTTTTGGGGGTAAAACCGTTAAGCTATGAACCGCATCGGGATAGTCTGTGCGCTCCATTCCGAGGCGCGCTGCTTCACGCCCAGGACGTTGCCCGCGCAACAGCCCGTCGAACTCAATGAAAAGACCCTGCTGATCCTGTCCGGCATGGGGCGGGAACCGGCGCGACGGGCGGCGCAGAAGCTGGTCGAGGCGGGCGCGGACTGCCTGGCCGGTTTCGGGACTGCAGGAGCATTGGCGCCGGCGCTCAGGCCGGGGGACCTGGTGCTTGCGCAAGAGGTATCCGAGGCAGGAAAAAAATATGCCGCGAGCGCCGAACTGACCGCATCGGTAAGAGAGCGGCTGTCCCGAAACGGCGTCACCGTTCAGACCGGGACGCTGGCTTGTGCAGCGGAGCCGGTCGCAACCGTCGAGGCCAAGCGGGAGTTGTTCGGGCAGACCGGGGCCATAGCCGTCGACATGGAAAGCGCCGGTGTGCTCGACGCGGCCCGGCGCAACAGCCTGCCGGCATTCGTCCTGCGCGTCATTATCGACGCCGCGCATGTCGCGCTGCCGGATGCCGTGCTGCGGCGTGTCGATGAGTTCGGCGAGGTCGATCTGCCGGGACTGGCTCTCGACCTGGCAAGGTCGCCCGGACAAATTCCGGCAGTCATACGCCTGGCCTGCGCCGCGCGCCGCGCCGGCAGGACCATGAAGCGAGTCGGCATTCCCCTCCTTCATCATGCCGGACTTGTCAAACACACCGAAGTAGTTTATAAATAACGGATTTTAAGCCTATTAAAACCTGAACATAATGCTCACAGATCAACATGTGGAAGATTTTCGCCGGGACGGGTTCCTGGTCTGCCGGGGGCTGTTCGACGCCGGCGAGATCAGGGAGTTGACCCGCTGGACCGACGAGGTCATGGCATACCCCGAACAGGCGGGGAAATACATGATGTACTTCGAGCAAAGCTGCCTGACCGGCGAACGTATCCTGAGCCGGGTGGAAGACATCGAACCCTACCACGACCGGTTCAGCCGGGTCTTCAATGGTGACAAGTTAAGAGGCGTCTGCACGCGCCTGTTCGGTTCGGAGGCGATCCTGTACAAGGACAAGATAAACTTCAAGCTGCCGGGCGGCGCGGGTTTCAAGGCCCACCAGGACGTGCAGGCGGGCTGGGACAGCTACGCCAGCCTGCATATCACGGCCCTGGTCAGCATCGACGCCACCACCATGGAGAACGGTTGCATGGAAATGGCCCCCGGCCAGCACGACCGGGGATTGATCGGCGAGAAATGGACGCCGCTGGAAGAAAACGGCCTGGACTATACTCCCATTCCGACCAGACCCGGCGACACCATCTTCTTCGATTCCTTCGCGCCGCACCGCTCCAGGGAAAACCTGACCGAATCCCCCAGGAGAGTGCTCTACGTCACCTACAACAGGTCGTCTGAAGGCGACCACAGGCGCCAGTACTACATCGATAAACGCAAAAGCTACCCGCCGGACTGCGAAAGGGAACCGGGAAAGGAATACGTATTCCGCGTTTGACTCTGAAGCAATTCTCCTCCACATTGCTGCTCAAGTGGGTACGCCTCGTGCGCAGGTACGCGCCCGTGGTGCTGGTTGCGGCGTTCGCCCTCGCCTTCCTTGCGGTGCGCTATACCGCGCACAACATCTCCATCAACACCGATACCGAGCACATGCTGTCGGCGGAACTATCCTGGCGCAAACTGGACCAGGAATATGAACGGCTGTTCCCGCAGTACGACAACAACATCCTGATCGTCCTGGAAGCCGCCACGCCGGACCAGGCCCGGGACGCGGCAATGCTGCTGTATGAGCGGCTGCGGGCGGAGCGGGACCTGTTCGAGTTCGTGTACTACCCGAACGCGCTGCCGGTGTTCCGGGAATCCGGCCTGCTGTATCTCGACCGCGCGGAACTGCAGGACCTGTCCGACAATCTCGCCGAGGTCCAGCCGTTCCTGGCGAGACTGGCCCGGGACCCTACTCTCCGGGGCCTGTTCGAGGTGCTGGGCGATGCCCTGGACGCCGCCGATGACGGCGAAGAGGTGGATATCGAACCCGTCCTCACCCGCATCAACGACGCGCTGGAGGCGTTGCGGGACGGCCGCCCCTACCGCCTGTCGTGGCAGGAACTGATGTCCGGAGAGGGAGACGGCGCAGCGAATGCCCCGCACCGCGAGTTCATCCTCACGCAGCCGGAACTGGACTACGCCGGTTTTTTCCCGGCGACCCCGGCCATCGACAGTATCCGCGGGGCCTACGATGAACTCGGCATCGCCGCCTCCCCGGGCGCGGAACTGCGCCTGACCGGGGCCACCATGCTGGCGCACGAGGAAATGCTGAGCGTGATGGAAGGCACGGAAACGGCCATCCTGCTGGCCCTGTGCCTGGTCACCGTGATCATGGTGACCGGCCTCAGTTCCTTCAAGCTGGCGCTGGTCACCGTGATCAGCCTGGTCACCGGCCTGGCCTATACCGCCGCCTTCGCCATTCTCACGGTGGGTGAGTTGAACCTGATCTCCGTGGCGTTCGCGGTGCTCTACATCGGCCTGGGGGTGGATTTCGCGATCCACTATTGCCTGCGTTACCGGGAACACCTCATCGGCGGCGCGGACCGGGGCGGCGCGCTGGACCGGACTTCGACCAACATCGGCGGCTCCCTGTTCCTGTGCGCGGTCAGCACCGCCATCGGGTTCTTCGCCTTCATCCCCACCGACTACACGGGCGTTGCCGAACTGGGCTGGATCTCCGGGTTCGGCATGTTCATCAGTTTCGCGGTCACTCTCACGGTCATCCCGGCGCTGCTGTCCCTGCTGCCCTGGACGCCCGGCGCATCAACCGGTGAGGAACGCGGGCCGGGCGCCGGGCGCCTGGTCGAGCGGCACGCGGGGAAGGTCCTCGGGGCCACCGCCTGCCTGGCGCTGGCCTCTGCAGTGGTCCTGGGCGGCCTGCGCTTCGACCACAACCCGCTCAACCTGCACGCCCGGGACGGCGCCGCGCTGACCACGTACCGGGAACTGCTGGCGGACAACGATTTGACGCCCTGGACCGCTATCATGATCGCGGCCGGCGCGGAGCAGGCAGAGGGCTACCGGGCAGCGCTCAGCCGCTCCGGCCTGGTGGACAAGGTCGTTACGGTAGCGGACTTCATACCCACCGGCCAGGACGAGAAACTGTTCATCATCGATGAAATGGGCCTGCTGCTGGGCGACCTGTCGGCCGCACCGCCGGACCCCGCGGCGCAGACCGGCGATGCGCGCCTGTCCGCGCTACGCGGCTTCCTGGAGAAACTACAGGCAACCGGAACGGATGATCCTGTGTATGTGAAGCTGCGCAGCAACCTGACGGAATTGCTGGAACAGATTACAGGACACCCACATAAATTACAGGACACCCATATAAATTACAGGACACCCATGATTTCCCCGAAACCGGATTCCAGCCTGCGCGGGAATGACGAGAACGGGAGCGGCGATGACCTCGCGCAACTGGAACAGATGCTGCTGGCGTCGCTTCCCGGCCGCCTGGAGGCATTGAACGCATCCCTGGACGCGGATTACATTTCCCTGGAAACCCTGCCGGACCAGCTCAAACGGCTTTGGGTCAGCGCCGGCGGTCAGCGCCGCGTCGAGATCTATCCGAAACAGGACATGCAGGACAACAGGGCGTTACGGGAATTCGTGCGCGCGGTCCAGTCCGTCTCGCCCGAGGTCACCGGCGCGCCGGTAAACAACCTGGAGGCCAGCGACGCGGTCGCCGCGGCGTTCAGGCAGGCATTCCTGTACGCGTTCGCCGCCATCACGCTCATGCTGTTCATACTCCTGACCCGCAAAAGAGACGTGTTCCTGGTGCTGGTCCCGCTGCTCACCGCGGCCCTGGTCACCGGGGCCATCAGCGTGCTGGCCGGATTGCCGCTGAACTTCGCCAACGTCATCGCCCTGCCCCTGCTGCTGGGCATCGGCGTGGACAGCGGCATCCATATAATCCACAGGTATCGCACAGACCTGCCGGACGGGAAAAACATCCTGGCCACCAGTTCCGCCCGCGCGGTCATCGTCAGTTCACTGACCACCATGGGCGGGGTCGGCAACCTCGCCCTGTCGCCGCACGCGGGCACGGCAAGCATGGGCATGCTGCTGACCCTGGGCATCGGCGTTACCCTGGCCTGCATGCTGCTGGTGCTGCCGGCGCTGCTGACCGTGGTTGGGAGGGGACGGACTTATGAGATATAATCTCGCAGTTATGGAAGCCTGCCGGAAGCGCCCGAATGTACAATGACAAACCACTGGACGCAAAGCTGGCGGCCTGGCTGGTTTATCCATTGCGTAATACCGCCGTCACCCCCAATCATCTCACGACGGTACGGCTGCTCACCGGCGTGGTTGCCTGCTCGCTGCTCGCGACCGGGGACCCATGGCTGGTCAATGCCGGCGCCCTGTGCTTTGCGGTGTCCAACTTTTTCGACCACACCGACGGAGAACTGGCCCGGATCACCGGCAAGACCAGCAAATTCGGCCATTACTACGACCTCGCCAGCGACGCTGTCGTCGATATCCTGCTGTTCGCGGGCATCGGCTTCGGCCTGATGCACGGCCCGCTGGGAACCGGGGCGCTGTTCATGGGAATACTCGCCGGCGTTGCGGTGGCCGCAATTTTCCAGCTCCGCCTGATGATCAGCAACATCACCGGCAGGTTCCAGATCGAACAACCCAATATCGGGCTGTTCGAGATCGAAGACGTCTTCTACCTGATGCCGCTGATCACGTTTTTCGGGTTCCTGCAACCGTTCCTCATCGTGGCTGCCGTGTGCGCCCCCGTGTTTGCCTTGTGGACCCTGCGCCAATACCTGAGGTGCAAGAGGGACGGGTGAATTCCGCCCCCGCGCCCCGGCCCGGTCCATGACTACGCTGGTCACCGGCGGTAACGGCTTTGTCGGGTCCGCGCTGGTACGGCTGCTGCTGGGACAGGACCACCAGGTAAGAGTCCTGGCCAGGCCCGGGAGCGACCGGCGCAACCTGGAACGACTGGACGTCGACCTGGTAGAAGGCGACCTGACCGACGCCGCCTCGCTGCAGTGGGCGGTGAAGGGTTGCAGCCACCTGTTCCACGTCGCCGCGGATTACCGCTTATGGATACCCGACCCCGAACGCATGTACAAGACCAACGTGGACGGGTCCCGGGACCTGTTGCGCGCGGCCGCCGACGCGGGCGTCAACAGGATGGTCTATACCAGCAGCGTGGCGACCCTTGGCATCAACCGGGACCGCAGCCCCGCCGACGAGACCACGCCGGTGAGCCTTGCGGACATGGTCGGCCACTACAAGCGCTCGAAATTCCTGGCCGAACAGGCGGTGCTGGAACTGGTGCAGGAACAGGGGCTGCCCGTCGTCATCGTCAACCCGTCCACGCCCATCGGGCCGCGAGACGTCAAGCCCACGCCCACGGGCCGCATCATCGTCGATGCGCTGAGGGGAAAAATCCCCGCCTACGTGGACACGGGGCTGAACATCGCCCACGTGGACGACGTTGCGGCCGGCCACCTGCTGGCGTTCGAGCGGGGCGAACCAGGCAGACGTTACATCCTGGGCGGAGAAAACCTGTCGTTGCAGGCCATCCTCGGCATCATTTGCGATTATGCCGGCCTTGCGCCGCCGCGCCTGCGGCTGCCCCATAATGCGGTCTATCCCTTCGCCTGGCTGGCAGAGCAGTGGGCGCGGGTGAGCGGCAAAGAGCCGTTCGCGACAGTGGACGGCGTAAAGATGTCGAAGAAATTCATGTATTTCTCCTCCGCCCTGGCGCAACAGGCGCTGGGCTACGAATCCCGTCCTGCGCGCCTTGCCATAGAGGACGCCATCGACTGGTTCAGGGAAAACGGGTACTGAGCCAGTCGTTGATGGCGGCAGGCAGCGTCTCCCGGCTGTCCGCGCCGACGTAGATACCGATATGGCCGCCGGGCAGTTCCAGTTCGGTGTAGTCCTCGCTGCTGACGCAACCGGCCAGGGCCTTTGAGGCATCCACCGGGACCAGGTGGTCGTTGGCGGCAAAGATGTTGAGGACCGGGACGGTAATCGCCTCCAGGTCCACCCGGTTGCCGCCGATTTCGACTTCGCCCTTCACCAGTTTGTTGCCCTGGTAAAAATCCGCGGCGAACTGGCGGCAGGCCGCGCCGGCCTGGTCCGGGCTGTCGAAGATCCACTTCTCCATGCGCATGAAGGTGGCGAGCCGGTCGCTGTCATCCATGATATCCAGCGCGTCCAGGTACTTCTTCCCGGTCAGTTTGTAGGGTCTCAGCATCAGGAACAGCCAGTTCAGGAACTCGCCGGGGATATTGCCAAGCGTGTCCACGGCCAGGTCCATGTCCACGTGCCGGACCAGGTGGCTGAGCAGGTCGCGGGGGGTATGGAAATCCACCGGCGTGACGCTGGTCACCAGGTTGGCGACCCTGTCCTGGTGCAGGGCGGTGTAACAGAGGCAGAAGGTCCCGCCCTGGCAGACGCCCAGCAGGTTGATGCGCTCCATGCCGCAACACTCCCTGATGACGTCCACCGAGTTGCCCAGGTAGCGGTTGATGTAATCATCCAGGGTCAGGCCCTCATCGCCCTCGTCGGGGCAGCCCCAGTCCAGCAGGTAAACGTCCAGGCCGGCCCTGAGCAGGCCCTGGATCAGAGATCGGCCCTCCTGCAGGTCCATGATGTACGGCCTGTTGACCAGGGCGTACACGATCAGGACGGGGACGGCGTGGGGTTCATCGACCTGGGCCCGGTAACGGTACAGGCGCACCTTGTCCTCCCGGTGCACCTCGTCCCGGGCCGACGGTCCCACCTCTACGGGGACCGCATTGGACAACCCGGCGAACCCGGGGGGAGTCGGCAGAGTAAATGGGAAGATATATGGGGTCAGAGTAAAATCCTGATTATCGTGGCCGCCGGCACGGTCCGGGGTGATTTTACTCTGACCCCTCCCATCCGTTTCGCGCCGCATGGCAATGGACGCATTCACCAAGCCGCCGAAGTTGCGGGAATACTCCTCGGTAAAGGCGACCTCCGCGTACGCCTGCTCGCCGGCCTGCAGCCAGAGGTTGAAGTACTCCTTCAGGGCGGTGATATTTTCAGTGGTCAATTTCGGCAGATACCGGGGTAGATACTGGGGTCAGAGTAAAATCATCGTGATCACGACCACCGGCACGGACCGGGGTGATTTTACTCTGACCCCTCAATTCCTGGACCCTACTTGACCGCCCGGTTTTCGATCAGGTCATCAACCACCGCGGGGTCGGCCAGGGTACTGGTATCACCCAGGTTTTCCAGTTCATTGGCGGCGATCTTGCGCAGGATGCGGCGCATGATCTTCCCGGAACGGGTCTTGGGCAGGCCGGGCGCCCACTGGATCACGTCCGGGCTGGCGATGGGGCCGATCTCCTTGCGCACGTGCAGCACCAGTTCCCGGCGCAGTTCCGGGGAAGGCTCGGACTCCTGCATCAGGGTCACGTAGGCATAGATGCCCTGCCCCTTGATATCATGGGGGAAGCCCACCACGGCCGCCTCGGCGACCGTGTCGTGCAGCACCAGGGCGCTCTCCACCTCGGCGGTGCCCATGCGGTGCCCGGAGACGTTGATCACGTCGTCCACGCGCCCGGTGATCCAGTAATAACCGTCCTCGTCGCGGCGCGCTCCGTCGCCGGTGAAGTACCTGCCGGGGAAGGTCTTGAAGTAGGTGTCGATGAAGCGCTGGTGGTCGCCGTACACGGTGCGCATCTGGCCCGGCCAGGAGCGCTTGATGCACAGGGCGCCGGACACGGCCCCCTCCAGTTCGTTGCCCTTGTCGTCCACCAGGCACGGCTCCACGCCGAAGCAGGGCCGGGTGGCGGAACCGGGTTTCAGGGCAGTGGCGCCGGGGTACGGGGCGATGAGGACGCCGCCGGTCTCGGTCTGCCACCAGGTATCGGCGATGGGGCAGCGCCCCTCACCGACCACGTGGTAATACCACTCCCAGGCCTCCGGGTTAATGGGTTCGCCCACGCTGCCGAGCACCCGCAGGCTGCTGCGGTCGTGCCGTTTCACGAACTCGTCGCCCTGCCCCATCAGGGCGCGCAAGGCCGTGGGCGCGGTATAGAAGATGTTGACCTTGTGCTTGTCCACCACCTGCCAGAAGCGGCCCGCGTCGGGGTAGGTGGGCACGCCCTCGAACATCAGTGTCACGGCGCCGTTGCACAGGGGGCCGTAGATGATATAGGAGTGCCCCGTCACCCAGCCCACGTCCGCGGTGCACCAGTAAATCTCACCGTCCCGGTAATCGAACACGTATTTATGCGTCAGCGCGGTGTACAGCAGGTAGCCGCCGGTAGTGTGCAGGACCCCCTTGGGCTTGCCGGTGGAGCCCGAGGTGTAGAGGATGAACAGCGGGTCTTCCGCGTCCATTTCCTCCGGCGGGCAGTCGTCCGCGACCTGCTCCACCTGCTCGTGATACCAGACGTCCCGGCCCTCGCTCCAGGCCACGTCCGCGCCGGAGCGCCTTACCACGATGACGCTGTGCACGTCCGGGCACTGCGCCAGGGCCTTGTCGGTGTTCGCCTTGAGCGGCGTGGTGCGGCCGCCGCGCACGGTCTCGTCCGCGGTGACGACCACCCGGCAGTCGGAATCCAGGATGCGGTCCTTGAGCGCCTCCGGCGAGAAGCCGCCGAACACCACCGAGTGGACCGCGCCGATGCGGGCGCAGGCCAGCATGGCCACGGCCGCCTCGGGGATCATGGGCATGTAGATGGACACGCGGTCGCCCCTGGCGACGCCCCTGGCTTTCAGGACGTTGGCGAACCGGCAGACCTCGCGGTGCAGTTCCCGGTAGGTGATCTTCTTGTCCACGGCGGGGTCGTCGCCTTCCCATAAGATGGCGACGTCATCGCCGCGGCTCTCCAGGTGCCGGTCCAGGCAGTTGTATGATACGTTCAGCTTCGCGCCGGTGAACCACTTGATGTCCACCCTGTCATAGTCCCAGTCCTGGACCTTGTCCCATTTCCGGAACCAGGTAACGAACTGTTCCGCCTGCCCGGCCCAGAACGCGTCCGGGTCGTTGATCGAGCGCGTGTACATCTCGTTGTACTGCTCCGCACCGATATGGGAGGTTGTTGCAAGCGCCGCGGGCGCCGGATAGGTTCTTACTTCGGACATACTGCTTTTCTCCGGAATTGTTATGGTTTTAAGGGGTGGAATTGTACATGATTCTCTGTCACTTTTTTGCATCGTGTTTGATAAAAACAACCATTTCCGGCAGTTCCCGCCATACCGCAAACCCGCGCAAAAAAAATCGCCCCGATATTCCCATTTTTTTGATCCTTTACGCTTTTTTATGTGCTATAGTTCACTGGTGGCTTGCCGTTGAATCCATGTCAAGGACAAGCGTGGGCCACTCGGCGGCGGGCCCTTTACGTAATAATAACCGTAGGAGGGAATAAGTATGACTAGAATCGTCGTTGGATTAATCACACTGGCAGCGATCGTCGAGGGTCTGGCTCCCGGCGCTGTTCCATCAGACCTGCTTCCACTGGCTATCGCAATTCTCGGCCTGGTCTATGGCTGGACTGCGGTTGATGCTGAAGATCCTGTCGCTTACCTGGCAGTCACTATTGCCGTAGGAGCAGCAGCGGGCGCTCTGGGCGCTATTCCCGCGATAGGCGCTTACATCGATGCTATCGTCGCTCAGGTCAGCAACGCACTTTATGCCGGTGTAATCAGTATTCTGGTAGCGAGGACAGTGAACCGGTTAAAGGGCTGATCTTCAACCGGCCGGATATTCGTTGGCAGATCGAAAACTCCGGTTAATGCTAACTTCCAGTCTGCTTCAAGCATTTGTCTCACCCGTCTTGGGGGGCGGGTGAGACTCTTGCATAACTACAGTATCATCCCGTAATTTATTGCCGTAGGAGAGAATTAACATGACTAGAATCGTCGTTGGATTAATCTTGCTGGCAGCGATCATCGAGGGTCTGGCTCCCGGAGCCGTACCGATGGACCTGCTTCCCCTGGCTCTTGTCGTTCTTGGCCTGGTCTATGGCTGGACCGCGGTCGATGCTGATGACCCTGGCACTTACCTGATAGTCACCCTCGCTGTAGTTGCTGCTGCAACGATGCCGGGCGGTGGAGCAGGAGACGGAAACGGCGTGTTGGGGCTTGTTCCCGCGGTAGGCGGACACCTCGACGCCATACTCGACCAGGGAGCCTCGGCGCTGTTAGCCGGTGTCGTCAGTGTTTTCGTTGCGAGGACTATAAGCCTGTTGCAAGGCTGATACCGGGCCGGATAATCGGCGGCAGATCGATATTCCGGTTTATTTCAAGGATTTTCTGCTTGCGTTATGCCTCACCCGTCCCAAGGGGCGGGTGAGGTATGTCTTGTCATTCCCGCGACTATATCTTACCCAAAGCGGTTTTCTATATAATCATCCACAATAGCCTGAAACTCGGCCGCGATATTGTCGCCGCGCAGGGTGACCGTCTTTTTGCCGTCGACAAAGACAGGAGCCGAAGGCGCCTCCCCGGTGCCGGGCAGGCTGATGCCGATGTCTGCATGCTTGCTCTCTCCCGGCCCGTTCACCACGCAACCCATCACCGCCAGGTTCAGGTCCTCCACGCCCGGGTATTGCTCGCGCCAGATCGGCATTTTGGTCCGGATGTAAGCCTGGATATTGTCCGCCAGCTCCTGGAACACGGTGCTGGTGGTGCGGCCGCAGCCGGGGCAGGCGGTGACCAGCGGGGTGAATGAACGCAGGCCCATGGTCTGAAGCAGTTCCTGGGCCACGATCACCTCGGTAGCGCGGTCGCCGCCCGGTTCGGGCGTCAGTGAAATCCGGATCGTATCGCCAATGCCCTCCTGCAACAGGACACCCAGGGCCGCGGTGGAAGCGACAATGCCCTTGGAGCCCATCCCGGCCTCCGTCAGGCCCAGGTGCAGGGCATAGTCACAGCGTCCGGCCAGGTCCCGGTATACCGAAATCAGCTTCTGCACACCGCTCACCTTGCAGGACAGGATGATCCTGTCCCGCGGCAGGCCGATCTCTTCGGCCTTCTGCGCGCTGTTCAGGGCGGATACGATCAGCGCCTCCTGCATGACGCTGTCGGCATCTTGGGGTTCGGCCAGCTTGGCGTTCTCGTCCATCATGTGGGTGGCGAGTTCCTGGTCCAGGCTGCCCCAGTTCACGCCGATGCGTATCGGCTTGTCATACTCGATGGCCTTCTCGATGAGGATGGCGAACTGGCTGTCGCGCTTCCTGCCGAAACCCACGTTGCCCGGATTGACGCGGTACTTGGCGAGCGCTTCGGCGCAATCGGGGTATTTCGTGAGCAACAGGTGGCCGTTGTAATGGAAATCCCCGATCAGGGGCGCGTCGCAGCCCAGCGCATCCAGCCGTTCGCGGATACGGGCAACCTGGCGCGCCGCATCCTCGTTATTCACGGTTATGCGCACCAGTTCCGACCCGGCGGCAGCCAGTTGCTGCACCTGTTTCACCGTCGCCGTCGCATCGGCGGTATCGGTATTCGTCATGGACTGCACGACGACGGGCGCACCGCCGCCCACCGTCACCGGCCCGATGCCGACCGGCACACTGCGCCGCCTGCCTGAAAACCCTTGCTGATTCGTCATAACCCGATTCTAGCATTAAATGAGGACACCCATGAAATGGGGACACCCACAAAATTATGGGTGTCCTCATTTTGTGCCCTCATAAATTATGGGTGTCCTCATTTTGTGCCCTCATAAATTATGGGTGTCCCCATTTGTGGATATGCAATCCGGGGCAAACATGCGATACTGTGCGGGATATGTTCAAAGGAAAAAGTTCTTATTCCAAAGAGGAACTGATAGCCTGCGGTCGGGGTGAGCTGTTCGGGGAAGGCAATGCCCAGCTACCGCTGCACAATATGCTGATGGTGGACCGGATAACGGATATCAGCGATTGCGGGGGCAGGAGGGGTAAAGGATACGTGATCGCCGAGCTGGATATTCATCCGCAATTATGGTTTTTCGATTGCCACTTCCAGGGCGACCCGGTCATGCCGGGCTGCCTGGGTCTCGACGCGATGTGGCAACTGGTCGGGTTCTACCTGGGCTGGACCGGGGCGCCGGGCCGCGGCCGGGCGCTGGGCGCCGGTAAAATCAAGTTCTCCGGTCAGGTCACCCCCGACTGCGAGTTGGTAAAATACGTTATTGATATGAAAAAGGTTGTCTCCCGGAGCCTGGTGATGGGAGTCGCCGACGGCTACATGTACGTCGACGACACGGAAACCTATTCTGCAAAAGATCTGCGGGTGGGGTTATTCCAGGAATTGTGAAGTTTGAGTAAAGTGTCAAGGGTAATATGTTGAAACGTGTAGTCATTACCGGTCTCGGTATCAAATCCAGTATAGGAAACAGTCAGGCAGAAGTCCTCAACGCATTGAAAACGGCGGCGGGCGGCGTGGCGCATTCACAGGAATATGCCGACCTGGGCTTCCGGTCCCACCTTTACGCCCCTATCAACCTTGACCTGGATGCGCTGATCGGCCGGAAACAGAAACGGTTTATGGGCGACGCCGCCGCTTACGCCTACCTGGCGATGCAGGAGGCAGTTGCCGATGCAAACCTCGATGAAGACCAGGTATCCAACCCGCGCGCCGGCCTGATCGTGGGCACCGGCGGCACCTCCACCGAGAACATGGTTGCCGCGGCGGACATATTGCGCAGCCGGGGCGCCCGCAAGGTCGGGCCGACGATGGTGCCCCGGGTCATGGCGAACACGGCCAGCGCCTGCCTGGCGGTGGCCTTCAGGATCCAGGGGATCAATTATTCCATTGCCTCCGCCTGCGCCACCAGCGCCCATTGCATAGGCAACGGTTATGAGCTGATCCAGTCCGGCAAGCAGGACATCATCTTTGCCGGCGGCGGCGACGAGATCCACTGGACCGGCACCCTGCTGTTCGACGCCATGGGCGCGCTGTCGTCCAAGTATAACGATGACCCGGCGCATGCGTCCCGGCCTTTCGATAAGGACCGGGACGGGTTCGTCATCTCCGGCGGCGGCGGTATCGTCGTCCTGGAGGAGTATGAACACGCGCTGGAGCGGAACGCGAAGATCTACGCGGAGCTCACCGGCTACGGCGCCACCTCCGACGGCTTCGACATGGTCAAGCCCTCGGGCGAAGGCGCGGCGCGCTGCATGGAAATGGCGCTGGCGAACGTCACGGACCCGGTTGACTACATCAACGCCCATGCGACCAGCACGCCGGCAGGCGACACGGGCGAACTGGGCGCCATCCGGACGGTGTTCAGGGACGGCATCCCGCCGGTCAGTTCCACCAAGGCCCTGTCAGGCCACGGCCTCGGCGCCGCGGGCGTGAACGAGGCCATCTTCACCCTGCTGATGCTGAAGAACGATTTTGTCTGCAAGTCCGCCAACATCCGCAACCTGGACCCGGATGCGGAAGGCGTACCCATCGCCCGGGAGCGCATCGACAACGCCGGGCTGAACACGGTAATGTCCAACAGCTTCGGTTTTGGGGGGACGAACGCGACCCTTGTGTTCTCGAAAATCTAGGGATTAAGTTCCGCCAGGGCGCGCAGCAGCGCAATCCGGGTTTCTTCCAGTCTCAGGCGGCTGTCCAGCAGTTCGAATTCCACGTCCAGTGCGTCCTGCCGCGCTTCGATGTGCTGTACGAACGTGGCGCGGCCCACGTCGAGCTTGCTGCCGGTCAGTTCCACCACCTCCTTCATGTCGGCCACGGCTGCCTCGAATTCGCGCAGGGAGCTAATCAGGCCCTGCAGCAGGTCCCAGTTGGAGCGCACCTCGATATCGACCAGTTCCCGTTCCGCGGTCAATTCCCGGCGCGCGGTTTCCACCGCCAGCCTGGCGCCGCGCATCTGGGAGCGTTTGAGGCCGCCTTCATACACCGGCACCGACAGGTTGACGCCACCGACAACATCGCGGGTATCGATCGTCCCGAAATGGCCGGCGCTGGCGTTCACCTCCAGGCTCAGCGTGGGCCAGAGTTCGGCTTTGCGGAAATCCAGTTCACCCTCCGCGGCCTCCAGGCGCATGCGCGCCCGCAACAGGGAGGGAGACCGGATCTCCGCCTGGTTCAGCGCATATTCCAGGTTGGCCGGCGTGGCCATCTCCATTTTCGCCAGGGAGGTGGGCGCCAGGTTTTCATGATCCAGCCCGGTGAGACGGGCCAGCCGGGCGCGCGCCACCCGGTAATGGGAATTGGCTTCTATGCGCTGCGCCTTGGCCTGGTGCAGGCGGCGCAGCACTTCGAACAACTCGGTGCGGTCCAGGGTGCCCAGTTCGATGCGGCTGCGCGCGGTATCCTCCAGGTCTCCCAGCAACTTCTCGAAATTGCGGCGGCTCTCGTAGATGCGTTCCCGGAACAACTGCTCGGAAAAGGCGCGGGCCACCTCCGCCAGGACTTCCTGGCGCGTTTGCTCAAAGGCGTATTCCGCTTCCGCTATCTCGGCCTCGGCCCGGCGCTGGCGGCCTGCCAGGCGGCCGAAGGTGTACAGGTTCTGGTTGAAATTCAGCCTGCCCCGGTATGACTCGCCTTCATAGATCTGCGTAAAACGCGCCTCGCTGCGGTTATGGCTGTACCCGCCGATGCCCGACACCGTAAGCGAGGGGCGACGCAGGCTGTTGGCTTCCGTCAAGCGCTCGCGCGCCTCGGCGATGCGGTTTTCCGCCGCCCGCAGCCGGGCGTCCCGCGCCATGGTGTCCAGGAATGCCTGGGAGAGGGTGTATTCGCCGCCTGCCTCATTTGCGGGGAGGATATTCGGGGTCAGGGTAAAAATGCACAGGGCCAGGGCAATAACGCTTGTTAATGAAGGCATTTTTGTTTTGACGCCGGTCCGGGGATTGGTGGGGTCAGAGTAAAAATTCTTCGAATTTCTTACTCTGACCCCGGATATTTCGGATATTTTGTTCACTCTTCCACCAGCGCCTTGTCCAGGATGTCCGTGATGGGGTCGGTCAGGTATTCCATGGCGGTGCGTTCACCGCCGGTGAACATGATGTCCACGGGCATGCCGGCGCCGATGACGGCGTCGCCCAGTTTCGCCATTTCTTCCTCGGGCACCAGGATGCGGGCGATGTAGTAGGAAGTGCCGGCCTCCTCGTCAATGAAGACGTCCGCGGAGACGCGCTCGACCTTGCCCTCCACCTGGGGCGTGGTGCGCCAACTGAAGGCGGAAAACCGCAGCCGGGCGGTCTGGCCGGGATACACGTTATCGATATCCAGGGGCCGCACATGGCCTTCCACCATGAGCCGGTCTTCACTCGGCACGATGTTCATAATGGGGTTGCCCGGCGGGATCACCCCGCCCAGGGTATGGACGCTGAGCCCGATGACCTTGCCGTCCGAGGGCGCAACGATAGTGGTCCGCTGCAACACGTCCGATACCGCATTGATGCGCTCGCGGGTCTCGAACCACTCCTGCTGCGCCGCGGTGATCTGGTCGGATACCTCCCTGCCCCAGCCGTGTTCAATCTGCAGGATCTCCTGGCGGGTCTCGCCGACCTTCACCCGGGTCGCGGCGATATCCGCGGCCAGGGTGCCCAGGTTGCCGATGGTCTGTTCGTATTCGCGCTGGCGGCCGATGAGCACGCCTTCATCAATCAACTGCCGGTCCATGAGGGCGACCAGGCTTTCCAGGTCCTTCTCGATCAGGCCGCGCTCGCGCACCAGGGCCTCCCGGCTCGCCTCCAGGCCGCGCACCTGTTCCTCAAGCTGGACGATGCGGTGGCGCAGCACCTCTATCTGCCCGCGGTACTGGCGCCGCCGCACCTCGAACAGGTTCTCCTGCACCGACAGGATATCGGCGATGACCGGGTCGTCGCGCCGCGCCAGCAGTTCATCGGAGAAGGTGATCTCCTCCATCAACAGGCGTTCGGCGTTGAGCCGGTTGATCTCCGCCAGCCGGCCGTAATAGCGGCTTTCCAGGAGCTCGAGCTGGGCGCGGTTCTGGGTCTCGCTGAGCTCGACGAGGACATCGCCGGCCTTGACCTCGCTGCCCTCGCGCACGTAGAGGTTCTCGACAATGCCGCCCTCCAGGTGCTGGATGGTCTTGTGCTCCGTGTCCACCACCACCGTGCCCATGGCGACCACGCCTTCGGTCAGGGGCGCCAGCGTGGACCAGGCGAGGAACCCGCCCAGGGCAATGGCGATGACGATGATGCCCCGCCGCATCACCACGTCGCGGGACATCAGGGCCTGCAATTCCTTCCTCTCGTCCGCGGCGTCCCGGGACAGGCTGACTTCCTCTTCCTTCGGCCCGCGCAGCAGGGAAGCGGCGTAGCCGTACAGGCGCTGCAGCCAGTCGGTTATCGTGCCGACGGCCGTGTTAAGAGGCGATTGTTTTGCTTCTGTTGCCATTGCTTATTTCATGAATAAATGGGGTCAGAGTAAAAATTCTTCGAATTTCTTACTCTGACCCCGTTGCTGGGCGGTCGGTGGGGTCAGAGTAAGAATTTCGTCAGAAATTTTACTCTGACCCCTGCTATTCTCCAGATACATCAACTACTGGGCCTGCGCGGTCTTCTCACCGGTGGTCGGCGCGGGGCGCATGAAGCGCTTCAGGACTTCCTCGCGTGGGCCGCTCTCCAGCAGGACGCCTTCCTTCAGCACCAGTACATTCCTGACCATCTGCAGCAGGCGGAAGTTGTGGGTCACAATCAGGGTCGTGACGCCGCGCTTGGACAGGGCGAGCAAGGTATTCCTGAGCGCCATCTCGCCGTCCGTGTCCAGGTTCGCGTCCGGTTCGTCCAGGATTATCAGCGCCGGGTCGCCGTACAAGGCCCGCGCCAGGGCCACGCGCTGGCGCTGCCCGGCCGACAGGTTGGCGCCGCCGGCCGCGATGGACGTGTTGTAATTCTCAGGCAGGCGCATGATCATGTCGTGGCAGTTCGCCTGCTGCGCGGCGGCGAGGACCGCATCGTTGTCCGGTTCGGACAACCGGGCGATGTTCTCGGCCACGGTGCCCTCGAACAGTTCCACCTCCTGGGGCAGGTAACCCACGTGGAGGAAGCGCCTCTCGGTGGGCCAGTCGGCGATGGCCGCGCCGTCCAGGCGCACCACCCCGCCCTGCGGGATCCAGACGCCCACCATGAGGCGGGCCAGGGTGCTCTTGCCGCTGCCGCTGGGGCCGATGAGCCCGGTACCGGAGCCCGGTTCCAGGGTAAAACTCACCCGTTTCAGCGTCAGTACCGTCGTGCCCGGCGGCGCCGCGGACACCCCTTCCACTTCCAGCAGGCCCGTGGGTCGGGGCAGGCTGGTCGCGCCCCCGTGATGGGTCGGCGGGGCGCTGGTGAGCAGGTTGTTCAGCCGGAGCCAGGACTGGCGCGCCGAGATGAAGCCGCGCCACGCCGAGATGCCCTGTTCGATGGGCGCCAGCGCGCGGCCCAGGATAATGGAGGCGGCGATCATCATGCCCGGCGAGATCTGCTGCTTGAGGACCAGCCAGGCGCCCAGGCCCAGGATGCCCACCTGGACGATCTGGCGGCTCGCCTTGGATGACGCCAGCAGCATGCTCACCCGGCCTCCCCCGCGGGTATGGAACGCGATGCCGCGGTCGTGCTTGTCGCGCCAGCGGCGGCGGAAACCCTCGAACATGCCCATCGCCTCCAGCACGTCCGCATGGCGCAGGCTGTTCTCGACGAAGCGGTGGGATTCCGCGGTGTGCTCCGAGGCATTGCGGAACGGCCCGCGCGAGGTCCACTCCGTGAGCAGGGCCAGGAACAGGATGAACAGCGCGGCGAATATCGCCAGGAAGCCCAGCCAGGGGTGGATCAGGAAAATGGCGGCAATGAACACCGGCGCCCAGGGAGCGTCGAAAAAGGCCAGCGCCGGCGGGCTGGAAATAAACTGGCGCACCGTGTCCAGGTCGCGCACGGGCTGGTTGGCGCTCTGCCGGAAGCGCTGCAGGCTGCCGCGGAACACGCCGGCCAGCACGTCGTCCAGCACCTCGTAATTCAGGAACAGGGCGATGCGCGCCATCAGGCGCTGGCGCACCCAGTCCAGCATGCCGAAGCAGGCCAGCAGGAAGATCGCCACCACGGTCAGCACGATCAAGGTCTCGTAACTGGCGCTGGTCAGCACCCGGTCGTACATCTGCAACATATAGATCGGCGCCACCAGCATCAGTATGTTGGCCATGGCGCTGAACAGGGTCACGCCCACGAAACCCTTGCGGCAACGGCGTAGCGCTGCCTGTAACTGGGTCTCTTGTGACGGTCCGGAGGTTCCTGGAAGCTTTCGTTGCATGTGAAATGTCACCTGGAAAGGGACGTTTTGTGATAATTCGGTGTTAGCGGGATAATATACGATATTTTCGCCCGGTACGCCACTGTCCGGGGAATAATCGTCCCAGGGGACGGGTGGCGGCCCCCTGTACCGCAAAGCAAAACCTTTGCAAATTAGTCATTGCGCCCATCCTTGGGCGCAACCCTGCGGGCAACCTCCGGTTGTGCAAATCGTCTTTCCTGACGATTTGTGAGAAAACTCACAAAAAGCGGCAAAAATCCGTTGACACTCCCCTTCGTATGCAATAATACTGACAGGTGTCGTCAGGGACGGAATTTCGCCCCTGGAAATTTACATCAAAAAAGGAGTATTACCTATGCTGGAACATCACGACAAACTCAACGGCAGCGCAACAGCCTTCATCCGCGCCTTTTCCGACCTGATAAAAGATTCAACCTCACACCTGGCCACCAAGGAAGATCTGGACAGAATGAGAACCAACATGGCCACCAAGGATGATATCGCCAACATGGCCACCAAGGATGATATAGACACGATCAACAAGAATATGCAGGCGCAGTTTGCTCAGCAGGAGGAGAGAATAGACACGACCAACAAGAACATGCAGGCGCAGTTTGCCCAGCAGGAAAAGAAATTCGCCGAGATTAATCGAAACATACAGGCGCGGTTTTCAGAACAGGATGAGAAGTTCGCCGAGATTAATCGAAAACTGGATTGACCCTGCTGTCCGGAAGGAAGCCGGGGTCAGGTCACAAGAAACGACCCGTCCTCTTCGGGGGACGGGTTTTTTTATATTTCCCGGAATGTTCACAAATTAACACATTATCAACACGATAACCTCACAACTGTTTTGCCATAATTAATCGTTTACGTCAGAAACTCCCTGCACAGAATGCGTAAATGACTTCGGACAACGGCGGCGGCATTCCCGGGCCCGTCCAGAACCGGATCCTGGACCGGCGTACGGCCGTGCCGGATCCTGTCCCCAACTACTTCGATCGGCCCGCCCTGCTGGATCGGCTCATGTCGCCGGACTACCCTGTCGCGGTGCTCAGGGCGCCGGGCGGGTTCGGCAAGACGGCCCTGCTGGCCGCGCTGTGCAGGCTACTCGACGGCCGCGGCATGGCGACTGCCTGGCTGCAGATGGATGAGGCGGACACCTCCACGCAGGTCGAAACCTGCCTCGCCCTCGCATTCCGGCATGCGGGCATCGATGTCCCGCTGCCCGATCCTGACGACCCGCACACAGCCGGGCGCCGCATCGAACTGATGTTGTACGCTGTCGATGCCCACCCGCAACCCTGCACCCTGGCGCTGGACAACGTAGAGCAGCTCACCGACCCCGGCAGCGCGGAGGCGATCAGCGCGCTGCTGCGCGAGGCGCCGCCCAACCTGCGCGTGGCCCTCGCCAGCCGCGAGCTGCCTCCCTCGCTTGACCTCCTGGAGCCGTTGCTGGCGGGACGCGTGGACATGCTGACAGCCGCGGACCTGCGCTTCCCTGCAACGGATACCGCCGCGTTTCTCGGCAAGCGCCTGTCCGACCGGGAACTCGCCGCCATCGACCGGGAGTACGCGGGCTGGCCCGTCGCCCTGGCATTGTTGCGCGCCGCCGGCCCGGGTACCGCGCCCAGCCGCGCCGGCCGCGACGGCCTGCTCGGCAACTGGATCGAGTCACGGTTGTGGCGGGGCTTCCCGGCCGCACAACGCGACTTCCTGCTGGATGCCGGACTCATGGACGAACTCGACCCGGTACTGCTGGACGAGGTGCTGGAGCGCAGTGACTCACTCCACCGCCTGCAGTCCCTGACGGAACTCGACGGTCTTCTTCATCCGTTTCCCGGTACCGGCGCCGGCGCCCCGGCGCTGCACCCGCTGTTGCGCCGGCACTGCGCGGCGCGGCGCAACCGGGAGTCGCCCGAACGATTCAAGAGCATCCACCAGCGGGCCGCAGAGGCGCTGGAACGGCGCGGCGATATGTTCGCGGCGATGCGCCATGCCGCGGAAGCGGGCAACCCGGCGTTGCTTGGCCGGCTCATAGAGGACGTCGGCTGTATCCGCCTGTTGACGCGCAAGGCAGAGCCCGCGCTGCACCAGGCCATAGCATCCCTCACCCACAATGCCGTCAAGCAGTGGCCGAGGGTCGCACTTGCCCAGGCTTACGTACTCGCCATCAGCGACCGTATCCCCGAGGCCCAGCGCCTGTACGAACTCGCCGCAGAAAGCTCCAACGGTTTCACGCATAACCCGACCGGCGACGTACGCGATCTCCGGATCGATCAGGCCGTCATCGAGATGGCGTTTTTTATCCTTGGCTGCACGGACAATGCACAGTACCGGTCAACGGCTGCCGGCGCCCGCGAGATCATGCAAGACGACGACCTGGACCCGGACGCACGGGTTTGCCTTATTTTCGGGCTGTATCTCTGTGAGAGCCGCCGGGGGCAATTCGATGCGGCGTTTGCGCTTATCGAACAGGTGCGCCAACCCATCAGCGACGGCCCGCTGCCCTACGTATCCCTGCACATCGACGTCCAGTCGGGCTACATGGCCATGGCCCGGGGGCAGGCGCAGGAAGCGGAGACCTGTTACACAAACGTCCTGGAGTCCGCCCAGGCGCACTACCCTGACGACCCCCCGGCAGTGACGGCCGGTGATGCGCTGCTGCGCGACCTCCAGTTCGAACGTAACCGGCTCACGCTGCCCATAGCCGCCGGCATGGACCTGGGCGACAACTACGCCCGACCCGGCAACACGTTTGCCACCCAGGCATCCGAATGCGCCATCATTGCGGAAGTCGCGCACTACACGGACGGCACCGACGGGGCACTCTCGGCCATCACCAGGATGACGGAATACGCACGGCTGACCAGGCGCCGGACCCTGGCGCGGTACCTGGCCGCGTTGCGGGTGGACATGCTCGCTGCAGCGGGGCGGGCCGACGAAGCAGCGCGGGCCTGGCGCGCCGAGGCGCTGCCCGCCGGCGACGAAGACTGCCTGGACCTGAAGCTGCTGGACTGGCGCGAGGTGGAGATGCTCGCCTGCGCCAGGCTGCGCCTTTACACGGCCCGCAAGGACTACGAGGCGGGACGGCACTTCGCGGAAAAGCTGCTCCCCCTGGTCAAGGACCACCAACTCGTGCGCACAGCAATGCGCGTCCGTGCGCTGCTGCTGGCGCTCGAGTGGCGCGCCGGCGACCGGGACGCGGCGTGCGCGCATCTCGAGGCCTTCCTGGGCCATTACATCGAGGCCGATTATGCCCGTCCGCTCCTGCGCGAGGGCGATGTCAGCCGCCAGGCCCTCGAACGCCTGCTCGAATCCCGCCCGGACAGCGCGCGCCAGGCGGCTGCCCGCGACCTGCTGCAGATGATCGGCGCCAACGAACAGAAAGACGGAACCGGTCTCTCCGGCCGCGAAATGACCGTGCTGAAACTGCTCCCGGACCTGCGCGACAAGCAGATAGCCGCGGAACTCTCCATCTCCCGCGAAGGCGTGCGTTTCCACGTGAGCCGGATCTTCACCAAGCTGGGCGTCCATAACCGCAGTGAGGCGGTATCCCTGGCGCGGTCCATCGGGCTGCTGCGCCAGTCATCCTGAAAACCACGATCCGGTAGCGCTATAAAAAATCCTTTCCCGCGTGGTCCTTGAATAACTCCACGTCCCGGATGTACCGCATCAGCGTTTCCGGGTTGCTGTGGCGCGTGATTTCCATGATCTTGTCGATCCGCGCATGGTGCACGGCGGCGCTCGTGACAAAACCCGCCCGCAGCGAGTGGCCCGAGATCTCGTCGGGGTCCAGGCCGATCATCCCGGCGTAATGCTTCAGCAGCCGGGGAATGTCCGCATGGTGCATAGGCCGTCCGCGCAACCCGCCACCGCGCTTCATGGTCTGGAACAGGTACCCGTACGTGATACCTGCGGACCGAAGCCAGCCTTCCAGGCGTTTTATCGGTTGAATCCTCTGACCCTCCGGAACGGCGATGCGCTGGCCTTTCCCGGTCTGGTCCGTTTTCGATTTCCGGATATGCACGAACATCTTGCGGGTATCGTCCCGATTGAGGGGGGGAACGATTTGAATATCATCGATCGTCAGCGCGCATATTTCCGAGCGGCGCAACGCAGCGGAGAAACCCAGCGCAATAATCGCCGCATCGCGCAGGCCGATCAAACTGCTGCCGCACTGCTCCAGCATACCCAGGATATGGTGCTCCCGCAAAGCCTGCACCCGGCGCTGCGCAGCGCCGTTCAAACGCGCCAGGCCTTTCATGATGGCAGTCACGCGGGGGTGACTGGCGGGCGAAGGTTTGCGCGCTTCCACATACTGCCTGTTTATCGCGCACCTGTACAGAACCAGGGTGCTGATCGATAATTTCCTCCCGTTAACCTGCGGGGCGCGGGAACCCACGTCAACAAAGAATTCGGCTACCTGGTCGGGCGTCGCATACAGCGGATTGATGCCTGCCCGTGCGCAGTAGTCCTGAAAAAAAGACCAGCCCTTGTCATAAGCGATGCGGGTGTTGTCGGCCAGCGCGGAATTAAGCACGTCACCATAAACACTGCCGTTATTTTTTAAGGAACCTCTATTAATTCAGCACAATGATATAATACGGGTCACTGATTTCAACTCACATTTTCCTGTTTGAAGGTGCTGCCATGAAGAAGACCCAAGACCTGTTCGGTTCCTTTTTTGACTTGCAGGACGCCCGTTTGACGAAGCTGAAAGACCCGCTGGCGCAGTTGGGCCAGGTGGTGGACTGGGAATCATTCCGTCCGTTATTGGCACGCATCCGGCCCACCGAACGCAAGAGCAATGCGGGCGCCCCGCGCCGGGACGAGGTGCTGATGTTCAAGGGGCTGGTGATACAGCATTTATACGGCTTGAGCGATGAGCAGTTGGAATACCAGGTTGAGGACCGGCGCAGTTTCCAGCGTTTCATGGGGTTGGACAATGTGCACAGGGCGCCGGATGCGAAGACGTTCTGGGCGTTTCGGGAGCAGTTGGTGCAGCGGGGGTTGATGGATAAGTTGTTTACCCACTTTACCGGGCAGTTGCAGGGCCTGGGGTACCGGGCGCGCAAGGGGCAGTTGGTGGATGCCTCGCTGGTGCCGGCGCCGGTGCAGCGCAACACGCGCGAGGAGAATGCAAAGCTCAAGGCCGGGGAGGTACCGGCCGAGTGGGACGAGGAGCAAGCCAAGCCCAAACGGCGCCAGAAGGACGTGGAGGCGCGCTGGACGAAGAAACACGGCAAGAATCATTACGGGTACAAGAACCACGTGAACGCGGACCATGAGCACAAGCTGATACGCAGCTTTGCGGTGACGCCGGCCAACGTGCATGACTCGCAACTGCTCGATAAGCTGTTGGATGAGGACAATACCAGCAAAGCCATCTGGGCGGACAGCGCGTACCGTTCCAGGGAGCAGGAGGCACGTTTGCGGGAGAAGAACTACCGCAGTCACATTCAGCGCAAGGGCAGCCGCAACCAGCCGTTGACGGACCGGGAGAAGCAGGGCAACCGCAGCAGGGCAAAAATACGGGTGCGGGTGGAGCACGTGTTCGGGGCGCAGTGCGCGACCCGGACCAAGCTGATACGCTGCATCGGGCTCAAGCGCAGTGCCCTGGCCATCGGCATGATGAACCTGGTGTATAACATGCGACGATTGTGTTACCTGCAAGGGGTCAGTGCGCCTGCTTGACGGAGAACGGGCAGAAAACGGTGTCAGAACGACCCCTGAGGGTCATAAAACGGCGCGATGAGGGCGCTGGCGAGATGATTGAAGGCCCTGATCACCTTACCACATATAAATATATTGAAAAAGAACCTGATCAGACCTGAAATGGTCTATTTATAGAGGTTCCCTTTAGTTGTTTCTTCATTATTGTCATCCTCATTGTTTATTTGTTTTTCAACCTTTCACCTTACGGTGCAATGCAGTATTTCAGTTAAAGAGTAAATAACTGTCAATGAACCTATTAATACTCGTTAATGCGACTTAACGCGTAATAACACACAAGAAACACAAAAGAATTCGTTTACTTCTATCTGATAACAGGAGAGAAAGTTATGCCTTACAAGAAAGAATCGATGTTGATGGGGATGGATGCGTCTAACGACACCTCAACGCAGCTTTGCTTCGACCCGCCAAACGGCCCGTTTGATGCCGATAACGTCGTTACGGGCAATATTGCCCACGCTAACGATGAAGACTGGATTATCATCGAACTGAGCGAAGGCAAAGAATACACCATCACTGTTGGGGGCAGCCAGATGGCCGGCGAACTGAACGACTCCGTTCTGAAGCTGATGGACAGCAAGGGTGGTCTGATCGACATGAATGACGACACAGACCCCGCCAAGGGCGAACTGGGTTCCGAATTGACGTTTACCCCTGAGGCCGGCAGCGGCACACAGAAGTACTACATCAGTGTCAGCGGCTACACGGGCAACCCGGGCGCTAATAATACCGGTACCTACACTGTCAGTGTCAAAGAGATGGCAGTGTTGCCGGCTGGCGAGAGTGCGGACATTGAAGGTACTGATATGGCCGACAAGCTTACCGGCACCGATGATTCAGAGTCCATCGCGGGTCTGGCCGGCGATGACACTATCTACGGTCTTGGTGGCGACGACAGCCTGAGCGGTGGCGCAGGCGCTGACCTGCTCGTGGGCGGCCCCGGCGGCGATGAGTTGAAAGGTGGTTCCTCCATGTATGATAGCGATGGTAATGGCGAAGATGATACAGAGCACCAGGATACCATCTCTTACAAGGGTTCCCCAATGGGCGTGACCATCAACTTGAATGACGGCACGGCCAGGGGTGGCCATGCTGACGGGGATACCCTCGGCGAGGATATCGAGAATGTAATGGGTACCGACCACGACGACACGATTACCGGCACGGATGACGTCAACGTGGGTAACAGCTTGTGGGGTTTTGGCGGCAATGACACGCTCTCCGGCAGAGAGGGGCCTGACATGCTCTACGGCGGCGCCGGTGATGACTCACTCGACGGCGGCGATGAGAACGATATACTGGAAGGTGGCCCTGGTGCGGATACCTTAACTGGTGGTCTAGGCGCAGATACCGCCTCCTACGCCAGTTCCATGATGGGCGTCACGGTGCGTCTGCATGCCCAGCAGGCCATGGGCGGCGATGCCGAGGGCGATATCTGGGGCGATACTGTGGACGTGGAGTATGAGGTGCCGGCTGAGGACCCCGAGGATCCCGCTGTAGAAAAGGAGGAGACGGTACCTGATATTGTCAACCTGACCGGTTCCCACCTGGCCGACATACTGGCTGGCGACAGCAGGGACAATACCATCAAGGGCAATGGCGGCGACGACAAGCTGTACGGCGGTCCCGGTGGCGGTGATGATACGCTGGAAGGCGGCAGGGGCAATGACATGCTGTTTGGCGGCAGAGGCAATGACACCCTCAGTGGTGATATGGGTAATGACACGCTGAACGGCGGCTCTGGCACGGACGATTTCGATGGCGGCGCCGGGAATGACGTGATTTATGCGGATGTGGACGTGTCGGCGCTCGGCATCGAGGGTGATGATATTATTGACGGTGGAGAGAATCCGGCGGGACATCCAGGAGATATGGACACCCTCTCCTTTGAGAAATTGGTGGATACGCCGGTTGGAGCTACAGGTGACGGTAATGCCTTTCAACTTGGTGGTCCAGGTTTCTCGGTCAATTCTGCCAGAAACGGATATTTAGCAGCCGATGGCGTCACTGCTGCTGTCGTTAACGCAGTAAACATCGAGCATGTCATCGGCACGGATGAGGACGACTTTATATTCGGTGCAGATGAGTCAGCAACCGGCGAAAATGACGCGCCGGAAGAAATCGAAGGCGGCGACGGCGGCGATACACTCTATGGCGGCGCTGGCGGTGGGGATACCGTATCCTACGAAAGCTCAGACCGGCGTGTGCGGGTGGATCTTGAAGGTAGTGCTGCTTCTACTCCAGCCGATACTACTACTGCTGGTACTGCAAGCGTTTCTGGAGGTCACGCGACAGGTGACACTATCTACGGCTTTGAAAACATCAAAGGTTCGGCTCATGGCGATGTTCTGACAGCTGTTACCGGTGCGCCTGGTTCGACCGGCAGCACACTCTGGGGTCTCGGTGGCGATGACAGCCTGTTCGGCGGCCTTGGTAATGACACCATTGAAGGCGGCGCCGGCGCTGATGAGATGGACGGGGGCGAACAAGCGAATAGAGGTGATAATATTCCGAATGCCCAGGTCAATACCTTGTCATACGCCGGTTCGGATGCAGGCGTCACGGTAAACCTGGCTACTGCCAGCGCGTCAGGCGGTCATGCCGAAGGTGACGAAATTGAGACCTACGAACTTACGCTCAATCAAGGTGAAGACGATGAGACGGAAATCGATGTTGCCACCTTCAGAAACGTGACCGGGTCAGCGCACAATGACAACCTGACCGGTGACACGTTCGGAAACCACCTTGTAGGCGGCGCCGGTGACGACTCCCTGCGCAGTGGCGCCGGAGCGGACACGCTCTCTGGTGGCCCAGGCGCTGACAGGTTGGATGGTGGAAGTTCGACGCTGGCAGAAGAAGATGACACGAACACTGCTAATATTGATGAGTCCACGACTCAGCATGAAGACTGGGCAGCCTACCGGGGTGCTATGGATGGTGTGACGGTGAACCTGAACACCGGCAATGGCACGGGTGGTGACGCTATGGGTGACACGCTCAAGAATATCGAGCTGATATGGGGCTCTACGCACGATGATACTTTCGTAGCCAGCGAAGGCGCCGACATCATCCATGGTGACGGCGGCAGCGACACGGTGTCCTACGAGGCATCAAAGCATGGTGTTGATGTTACATTGGCGGGGACTGTCCCAGATGGTGGTAGCGCAGTGGCGGTGAACACTTCTGCTGCTCTTGACAGTACTACTGGTGATCCTGTTTCAACGTTCACTCCGGCTGTCGCTGATCCTGATAGTGATCCGGCCACGGATGATGGGACGCCGGCGATGTTTAACGCCGCTACCGATACAATGCTCATGAATTGGAGAGAGGGCGGGGCTGATAATGGGGGTGCTGCTGATACTGCTGGAAGTCCATCTGCTAGGCCAACCCCAGTTGAGGCAGACGATGGAGAGGCAACGACCAAAAGCTACGCCGAAGGCGATATACTGGCCAGCATCGAGAACGTAACAGGTTCCCGTCAGGGCGATGTGATTACCGGTGATCTCGTTCCCAATGTCATCAAAGGCGGTGGTGGCAACGATACGTTGAGTGGTGGCCTTGAGAATGACAAGCTGCACGGCGGTGCCGGTAACGATGTTTTGGGTGCAAGGCCTGTAAGGGACTTGGATGGCGATAGTACTGTCACAACTTCTGCTGAGGAGGCGGCTACTGATGCCGGCAATGATGAGATGTACGGTGACGCTGGCAATGACACCATCTATGGTGGCGCTAATAATGATATCCTGGTCGGTGGCGCTGGCGATGATGACCTGCATGGTGGCGCCGGTGCCGACACTTTTGTCTTCGGCCCAGGCAATGGAAGTGACGTCATCATCCAAATAGATCGAGTTGGTGGTGGTGATACTGGTGCTGTTCTCGTTGATGGTACTGCGATCGCTAACGGTGCTGGCGATAAAATCGATCTCTCAGCTTTCAATATTAGGGAGAGTGATTTAGCAGGGCTTATCAGTGATCGGGCTGGTAACGCCGTCATTAACCTGGAGGACTACGGTGGCGGCAGAATTACCATTCAGGGTATCAGTAAGGAACAATTGGGTACTACAGTTCTTAATGACACGAATGATGATGATCCTGGCTTCGGTACTGAAACTGGTGCATCAGACGGTATTTTCATCCTCTAATCACAGGCAACACAACCAATCTTCCTGATTTCACGGAAGTAAACGATCACAGGGGCGTTCCCGGCGGGCAACCGCTTGGATCAGCCCCTGTTTTATTTGTACCCTCCGGTCCCACAACCGCCACCCGCCACGAAAAACCTGCTCCGTTTTGTGACAAAACTCACATTTTCCGCGAAAAATATCCAACTCCATCCCTCGGACAGGCTATAATCAGCACTGACGTTTTATCAACAGAGAAGGAGACGGAACATGTCAACGGAATTAATCGCAATCCTCGGCGTCGGCGTCACAATTGTCGGCGTCATTCTCAACGGTCAACGCTCCCAGCGCACAGACATAAAGGATTTGCGGAAAGAAATGCAGGAGCAGGGCGAGAAACACAGTAAAGAGATCACGGAGGTGAAAGTCGAAGTAGCCGCCCTCAAGGCCACAGTGGACACCTACTTCCGGGTCCGGGTGGACCCGCCCCAGCAGGCAGCCGTGGCAGAGCCCCCCGAGGACTACGGCGCCGACTGATCTCCCCAACCCCCTCATGGATGGGGTCGGACCAACATAACCCATTGATTATGCAGGCAGGACACCCATAAACCAGTCAGCACTCGTTGACAGTCAGATAACATACAAATACACTGGGTAAGATATGGACTAAAGGGACCGGGTTAAGACATTCCCGGACATCACTCTGACCCGTCTGGCCTGAACAACAACCAGGCAGGGCCGGCATGAGAAACATGGTCAAAGAAATAAAGAAAGGAGAATAAAATGTCGATTGAAATTACGATTATTGTCACGATCATCAGCGCAAGCGTAGCGCTGGCTGGTCTTATTATTACCGGTCAAAACAGCCTGCGCGCGGAAATGCGGGAGCAGCGGAAAGAAATGCAGGAACAACGGAAAGAAATGCAGGTGGAATTCAAAGCCGTGCGAGAGGAAATTAAGGAGCAGGGCGAGAAACACAGTAATGAGATCACGGAGGTGAAAGTCGAAGTAGCCGCCCTCAAGGCCACAGTGGATACCTACTTCCGGGTCCGGGTGGACCCACCCTTACAGCCAGCCGTGGCGGAGCCCCCCGAGGACTACGGCACCGACTGATACGCCACCTGGGCAGAAACAACCCGTCCCATGATGGATGGGGTCGGACCAACATAACCCATTGATTATGCAGGATAAAGGCATGAGTAAACGCCTGTTTTAAGCCTTAAAACCCACTTTTCGGCCGCAAAAACAACCCGCTAAGCCGCAAAAAAAACAGGACACCCATAAACCAGTCAACTCCCGTTGACAGTCAGATAACATATAAATACACTGGGTAAGATATGGACTAAAGGGACCGGGTTAAGACATTCCCGGACATCACTCTGACCCGTCTGGCCTGAACAACAACCAGGCAGGGCCGGCATGAGAAACATGGTTAAAGAAATAGAGAAAGGAAAATAAAATGTCGATTGAAATTACGATTATTGTCACGATCATCAGCGCAACCATAGCGCTGGCCGGTCTGATTATTACCGGTCAAAACGGCCTGCGCACGGAAATGCGGGAGCAACGAAAAGAAAATAATGGCCTGAGGGAAGCGATAGGCGAGTTACGTGAACGCATGGCACACCTGGAAGGATTGATAGAGGGTTTGCGTGAAGCCATCACCGGCCGCCTCGTGGCTGAGGATGCCGGAGAATACGGCACGAACTGAGTTTCCTGGAATCCGGTAATCCAGGGATCAGGTCAGCTTTCGATTAATCTCGGCGAACTTCTCATCCTGTTCTGCAAACCGCGCCTGCATATTTCGATTAATCTCGGCAATTTTCTTTTCCTGCTGGGCAAACTGCGCCTGCATGTTCTTGTTGGTCGTGTCGATATCATCCTTCGTGGCCATGTTAGCTCTCATGCCGTCCATGTCGGTTCTCATGTCGTCCATTTTGGTTCTGATGCCGTCCAGATCTTCCTTGGTGGCCAGGTGTGAGGTTGAATCTTTGATCAGGTCGGCAAAGGCGCGGATGAATGCCGTTGCGCTACCGTTGAGTTTGTCGTGATGTTCCAGCATGGGTAATACTCCTTTTTTTGATGTTAATTTCCAGGAACGAAATTCTGTCCCTGACGACGCCTGTCAGTATTATTGTACCCAAGGGGAGTGTCAACGGATTTTTGCCGCTTTTTGTGAGTTTTGTCACAAAACGGAACAGGTTTTTCGTGGCGGGTAGCGGTTGTGGGACTGGGGGGTACAAATAAAACAGGGGCTGATCCAAGCGGTTGCCCGCCGGGAACGCGTGCTCTGGCCCTCCCTGGATAGTCTGGCTCAGTCCGTGGCGTATTCGCCAGGATCTTCGGCCACACGGCGGGCGACTCTTTGTTTACTGGATACCGGCCTTCGCCGGTATGACGAAGGGGGACGGAGGAATGATGGGTTTACGGCTTTGCGGGTGTCCCGGATTTGCTTTGACTGAGGACACGGGCAATATACTGGTTGTTGGCCTTCAAGCTGGTTTCCACGACAACCAGCCGCTTGTCAATATCATCCATGCGGGTTTCCATAGAAGTTATGCGGGCCTCCACAGCAATAATTCGGCTGGACAGCCTGCTCTCCACTTCGCTGATCCGGCCGGACAGGCTGGTATGGCTCCAGGCATTGGAACCTATGATGGCTATGATCAGCGTTATCAGGTGTATGGTCTGTTTGTCCATTTGTGTTGTCTCTCCTGGAATCCGTTTTAGAACCCTTGTTAATCAAACCTCAGTGTTGATTATAACCTGTCCGGGGGGCGGGATTGTATATTTTTTTGGGTGTTTTGTGAGTTTTGTCACAAAACTGCAAAGGTTTTGCTTTGCGGGATCAGGGCGGTATATACAATAAATGGGCAATAAAAAAACCCGTCCTCCGAAGAGGACGGGTTGTTCCTGCCCAAGTAGTGAAACCGGACAGGGGATTGCCACCCCTCCTGCATCATAGCATAGTTTTGGTTAACAGGTTTTTGTCGTTTGGGATAGGTGGGGTCAGAGTAAAAATCCTGGCGGATTTCTTACTCTGACCCCGGAAAAGAAGGGTACAAATAAAACAGGGGCTGATCCAAGCGGTTGCCCGCCGAGAACGCCCCTGTGATCGTTTACTTCCGTGAAATCAGGAAGATCGTTTTACTGCCAGTTAATCAAAGGATAAAGATATCGGTATTGAGCTCCTGGATAACACCGTCTGACGTCTGATCGACACCGTCAACAGTACCCGTCGCTGAATCAAAGTCATCCAAAGATGTAATATCTTCAATTGTGATCCTGCCTCCTCCATGTGCTTCCAGGTTGATGACGACATACGCATCAGTTCCTGTGCCTCTCAGAGTTGTAGCTGCGATAACCTGATCTGCAGTAAGCTCGAATGCAGACAGGTCAATCTTATCGCTATCGGCAATCACAAAGTCCAGGATGGCATCACTGTCCCCGGCATCTGCTGTACTGAATACGAAGGTATCACCACCGCCAGCACCGAACAGGTCGTCATTACCAGATCCGCCGGTCAGGGTGTCGTCCTCGGTACCGCCGTTCAGGGTGTCATCGCCTGCGCCACCCATCAGCTTGTCAGCACCACCATCGCCATTCAGGATGTCATCGCCATCACCGCCGTCCAGTGTATCGTTTCCGAGGGCGCCGTCCAGCTCGTCGTTGCCGCCCATGCCCTTAAGAACATTGGGATTCCCATCACCGTCCAGATCGTCTTTCATGGCAGAACCGGTCAGGTTCTCGATACTGCCCAGCTTGTCGCCGGCTGCCCCGTTGACATTCGGGTTGGTATCCTCATCCTCAGTATCAGTCGTAAGGACTACATCCTGTGCATTCAGCCTGGGGATGCCCGTTGCAGTCAGATGCGTCGTGACCGCAGCAGGATCGGCATCCACAGGGAATACAGGATTCTCAGGGTCAGCGACGTCGGTTGTCACTGACCTGTTCTGAGCCGCTTCACCCAGATTAACTGTGACGCCCATCTCCGAAGCCTCGTAGGAAACGGTATCACTGCCGCCATCGCCTTCGATGATGTCGCCTCCGGGACCGGATATGAAAGTATCGTCCTTTTCGGAACCCCAGACCAACTCGATGTTAATCAGGGTATCGCCCATAGCCTCGCCGCCGGTGCCCCTGTTGGTAGACAGGTCCACTATGACGCCTTCCATCGCATGCTTGTAGACTGCCCAGTCGACAGAAGCTGCGCCTGCTGTTCTATCACCAGGGTCAGTAAGGGTACCGTCACCATTAAGATCAATAGCGGGAACCATATTGTCCTTTTCACCCACATCCTCGCCACCATCGAGCACGTCCGCGCCGGGACCACCTACAAGCACGTCACCTCTGATGATTGCTGCAGTACTGCGATCTCCGTGATCACTGGCGCCACCCCTGAGGGTATCGTCGCCAGCGCCGCCTGCAAGCTCGTTGTCATGGTGGTTGCCGGTCAGCCGGTCATCGTGCATGGAACCGGTGACGTTCCTGAACGTAGCGACGTCAATCTCGTTGTTTGCATCATCGGCGGTAGGAGCACTCTCTTCGTAAGTCACGATAGTATCGTCGGTGGCGTGGCCGCCGGAAGCGCTGGCAGTTACCAGGTTCACTGTGACACCGGCGTTCGAACCTGCGTAGGACACAGTGTTCATTTCTCCGTTCGCAGCGCCTCCAGTACCGGTATAGCCGCCATCCAGATCATCGGCGCCCGCTCCGCCTTCTAACGTGTCATTACCACCGCCGCCTTCTATTTTGTCATCGCCGGCAAGGCCCCACAGCTTGTTGGCATCACCATTACCAGTCAGATCGTCATCGAAGGCTGAACCCCTGACATTTTCGAAGTTAGTAGCGGTATCGCCGGAAGCATGGCCCCTGGAGGCAGTCGCAGCAGTGCCAGCGGCATTCAACGTTATCCTGACCCAGTCATCGGAACCCTCGTAAGACAATGTATCCTCACCAGTGCCGCCGTCCATGGTATCACCACCCTCGCCACCTTCGATGACGTTATTTACATTATCACTACCGCCCAACTCATCATCACCTTGGGAACCGATAATATTCTCAACGTTACTGATCGTTATACCAGCAGGTATGGTTCCAGTACCACCTGTAATAGCAGTAAGTCCAAGAGTCCTCACAACACCCTCTTCCAGCTTTGCGTAAGATACGGTGTCGGCGGTCATGGGATCACTGACGGCTTCCGTGCTCTCATCGGGAGTAGTAGCAGTATCATCGGTAGGAGGGGTCTCGACCCAGCCATTAATTGTGGCATCATCGGCATCGGCGTGGATCATGTCGCTGCCTGCGCCACCGTACAAGCTGTCAGCGCCCGCACCGCCATTCAGTGTGTCATCGCCATCGCCACCCTTGAGGGTGTCAGCGCCGACACCGCCGAAAAGCATGTCATCGCCGCCCTCACCCATCAGCGTGTCCGCGTTGGTAAGGCCTGCATCCGACTCCTTATCTGCATCAGCAGGGTTCGGACCGCCATAGATCTTGTCGTCGCCGGGACCGCCCTTGATCGTGTTGTCCCTCAGATCGCCGGCCAGTATGTCGTCGTTAGACGAACCGGTCAGGTTTTCGATATCGAAGACGCTTGCCTCGGCCATTTCTTCATCACCATCGGTATACTCTACGGGAGTTCCCGACCCGGCAAAGGTATCGCCCTCGGCGTCGCCGCCCATGGCCTGGCCGCTGTGCAGGCGTACCGTGACGCCCATCATGGAACCGGCGTAGGACGCGGTATCACCCATATCACCATGATCGCCACCGGTCAGCATATCTGCGCCGTAACCGCCTTCCAGCACGTCGTCATCGTCGCCACCGTTCAGGCTGTCATCACCAGCGCCGCCGTACAGTTCGTCCCTGCCCCTCAGGCCGTCCAGTTCGTCATCGCCGCCGAGACCCCAAAGTTTGTTATGTCTCGCGGTGCCGACACGAGCGCCGGTCAGCGCGTCGTCGTGCATGGAACCCCTGACGTTCTCGATGTCAGTGCCGAGCGTGTCGCCATCAGCATCACCGCCCCTGGCCGTGCCGTCGCCCAGGTGGATGGTGACACCCATCGGCGAATAGGAGTAATCTATGGTGTCATTACCATCACCGCCATTGAGTTTATCCGCGCCCGGGCCGCCCACCAGCAGGTCATTATCGTCGCCACCGTTCAAGGTGTCGTCGCCGGCCATGCCGTATAACGTGTCGTCACCGCTGAGGCCGTTGATGGTTTCGTCGACAGCAGTGCCTTTCAGTTTGTCGTTGCCGGAGACGTATTCATTTACCTCAGTGGTGGCGTCGTCGTCCTCAACACGCTCGGTGCCAGGAATAGGCATACCCATGGTGGGGTCCAGAACCACCCCTGTGACCGAAACCGTGTAAGAACCTGAATTGTCCAGTTCCGGGTTGCTCCGGTAAGTGCTGACACTGATGTAGTAGGTATCGCTGACTTCCGGGGTGAACACCAACTTTGAACCGGGAGAGACTCCACCCATACCAGAGTCATCGTCGTTCATCATAAACGAGGTACCCTTCGAATCTATGAGGCTCAGGATGGTGTCCATAGCTCCGCCAGTTCCTGCCAGGGCCCCTGTAACAGTGATTGTGTACGTTGTGCCTGCATCCATTTCAATGCTGATCCAGTCTTCCGTGTCCCCGGCCGTATTGGTAATGGTGCCTTCAAACGTATCACCGGCAGACATCATGTATGAGGTCTCGATGCTAGCAGGCGCATCTTGCATCATCATCTCTTTTACGGTTGCCATAACTTTGTTCTCCTGTTATCTCAGATAGAAGTAAACGAATTCTTTTAGTGTTTCTTGTGTTTTATTACGCGTTAAGTCGCATTTTCTCGCGTGAAAGACGACCTGATTGGCGGTCTATGATCCCCCCCTGGCAGTGATATACCGCGTGGCTTTTTGCGGTAAATAAACCAACTCCGGGGGTGTTAGTAATGAACCTTCAGGCAGGTTGGGCCTGGGAGATCAAACAGTAGCGGGGGGCTACGGAAGGGTTTGTTCCTGAACCGTTTGACTGTGCGCCGGGTGTTAGAGGCTCTGACGACCTACCCGAACTGGGATAACCTGATTGCTGAGTACCCTGGTTTAGAGAAGGAGGACATTCGTCAGGCCCAGGCCGTCCCCTATAGTGCAGGATGAGGTAACTGGTCGTTTATCAAGTAACTGCCCAGGTTGAATTGCTGTATATCATTCAGCCCGGCGAAGACGACGGTATCGGCCCTGGTCTCACAGAGCCAGGATGCCTGGTACGACGGTTCCTTGTCCCTGAATGCCTCGGGAGTAAACAGCGCAACGTTGATGCCTTTATGGGGATCGCGGGCCGAGACATACTCGAATGCGGAAATGCCTGCGTCACGCATGGCGCTCCCGAGTTGCTGGGTGGAGGCGTAATCGCCCGGATCAACCAGGTATTCTTCATACTCCGCAAAGGGCGCATGCTGTAGTTGCAGTCCGTTTACGGTTCTGCAGTGCGCAGCAAAAACGGTATGCTGGGTCATCAACCGGGAAGAAGGCGGCGGGCTTTCCATGCCCGACCAGAATACGAACCGGTAATAAGCCGCTTCCGCCAACGCGGTCGTTGTGTTCCGGGACGCGTAAAACAGCCCCGGCTCAAAACGGGTCCCGAAGCGCGAGCCGGAGGGAAGCGGCGGGTAACGAAAAGGCGTAGACAGCAGGTAATGCAATCCGTCAGTACCTGCCGGGAGAGGCGGTTTGGACCGCTCAAGCATTCCTTCCAGGAGTGATTGTTCAACAAGGTTACCGACAAGGCCGCCGGTCGCAACCTGTTCCTGGCTTTCGACTATGCGTATCAGCTCACTTTCAATAGTGACGGTGGAGACCCGTTCCCTGCAGGCCGCCCAGATATCCATCAGACCTTGCCGCGCAGCGCATCCAGGTATTCGACAACCCGCGTTAATCCCGCTACCGTTTTTACCTGCTCGGCAGGGATGCCGCCGGTATGAAGGTTGTTGGTATGCATCCAGTGCTTCATGTCACGGGCATCCCCGCCAACCAGCACATAGAGACTCCGGTAACAACGGATAAACAACAGCGCCAGTTCTCCCGCCTTACTGGTTTCGCTGATACCCCGGCTTATCGATGTGCGATCCTTTCCTATAACCTGGCCCAGTTCACTCCGGGACAAGCCAAGGTCCTTGCCTGCATTCAGCAATGCCTGGGCCAGTACGGCGCTCGAGTCGACCTGTATTGTTTCTGCGGTATGCATAACGGTCCTTTTTTGATGTATTCACACAAATATAAACCATTTTGTTTTATTTGCTGCGTATTCCGGCGAATATGAACACCGATTCCGGTCGAACGTGAACAGTGATTCCGGTTCATCGTGAACACCTGTCAACGCAACGCATGGCGTGTTTGTGTTTTTTACCTCAAGTGTTCACGCTGAGTCAATAGACGCCTGTTGTTTTCGCATGGATTCCCCCTTCAAGGCCAGTCGGTGCGCATTATGGATAAGCCGGTCGAGGATGGCATCGGCAAGGGTGTTATCGCCGATGGTGGCATACCACTGGTCGACGGGCAACTGGCTGGCCATGAGCGTGGAGCCGGCGTGATAGCGGTCGTCCATGATGTGCATGAGGTCATGGCGCTGTGCGGTATTGAGGGTGTCCATGCCCCAGTCGTCGATGATAAGCAGTCCGGTGCGTGCGAGTTGGTGCAGGAGTTTGTGGTAGCTGCCGTCGGCCTTGGCCTGGGTGAGGGCAAGGAGCAGCCGGGCGAGGCGATAGTAACGGGTGGAGACGCCTTGCCGGCAGGCCTGGTGTCCGAGGGCGCAGGCGATAAAGGTTTTGCCTGAGCCGCAGGGGCCGGTGATGAGCAGGTTGTGGGCTCGCTGCAGCCACTCGCCCTGTGCGAGTTGGGTAAGTTGTGTGCGCTGCAGGTTGCGGGGGTGTTCGTAATCGATATCCTGGAGGCGGGCGCGCAGTTTGAAGTGCGCCTGGCGGATGAGGCGGTCCTGTTTGCGTTGTTCCCGTTGCAGGCACTCGGACTCGACTAAGAGGGCGAGGCGGTCGAGGAACGGCAGGGGGTCATAGGTGGCGGGCTGTTCGGTTTGTTGTGTCAGGGCGGTTGCCATGCCGGGCAGGCGCAGGTCGCGCAGGCGTGTCAGGGTTTGTGTGGTTGATGTCATGGTGTCTCTCCGGTTAGTTGAAGTGGTGCGGCCCGCGGACATTCTCGTGGTCCTGGGGCAGCGTGGGGGTGGTCAGGGTGTCTGCGTCAGGGGTATCAGGCAGCCGGTCCTGGTTTGACTCCAGCAGGTGTGTGACCTGTTTGAGGCGCACGAGCCCGGCCTGGTTGGCCCGTTGGCAGGCGGCGTTGAGGCGGCTGGCGGGATAGCGTTTGCTGAGTTGCAGCAATCCCAGGCAGGTGCGGTAGGCCTGCTCGGGGTGGGCCCGGCGTTCGAGTTGGTGGCGGACCCAGGTGTGCACGTCAGGGCCGAGTTGGGCAGCCCAGCGCTTAAGGCGCTCGGGGGACCATTGCTGCTGTGCCCGGTGGCGTTCGGGCATGTGGGCCGGGTCGGTGGTGAAGCCGTACCCGTCCCGGCGTGCATGGGTGGCGATGGGGCGCTGGTGGAAGTAGAGTTCAATCAAGCTGTCAGATGCCTGTAACTCGACCCGCTCGCCGACGTACTGGTGCGGCACGGAGTAGTAGTGTTGCTGGTAGAGCACGTGGTAGTCGATGTGCACGGTGACCGGCTTGATGTGGACATACTCGTAAGGCTGTGGGGGCAACGGCTTCAAGGCCGGTTTATCAAGGGTCTCAAAGGCCGCGTGGCGCGAGCCGGGCCGGCGCTTGAAGGGCCGGTGGTTAAGCTCGTCAAGCAGGGTGGCGATATGGCGGTTCAACTCATCGAGGGCGAAGAACTGATGATGCCGCAGGCGGGCCAGGATC
This sequence comes from Gammaproteobacteria bacterium, assembly GCA_965220815.1. Classification (GTDB taxonomy): domain Bacteria; phylum Pseudomonadota; class Gammaproteobacteria; order Eutrophobiales; family Eutrophobiaceae; genus JAAXHV01. The sequence goes on along the minus strand of OZ244846.1, from coordinate 1,797,126 downwards.
CAGCGCTGCGCCAGCAGCACGCCCTGCTCGGCCTTGGCCTTGTCGCGGGGTTTATGGGGGCGGGCCGGCAGGATAGCCGTCTGGTAGTGCTCGGCCCACTGCTGGTAGCTGGGGTTGATGTCGGGATCGTAGCGGCAGGCACGGCTCACCCCGCTGCGCAGGTTATCGGGGACGATGGCGGCGGGGACGCCGCCGAAGTAGGTCATGCCCCGGGTATGGCTGGCCAGCCAGTCGGGGAGGGTCTGGGTCCAGGTGGCTTCGGCGAAGGTGTAGTCCGATGCGCCGAGCACCGCGATAAAGAGTTGTGCCGGTTGTGTCTCGCCGGTGCCGGCATCGATGACGGGCACGGTATCCCCGCCGTAGTCCACAAAGCACTTCTCGCCGGCCTTGTGTGTCTGGCGCATGGTGCGCTGTTGCCGGGCCAGCCAGTCGCGGTAACGGTCGCAGAACTGGGAGTAGCCGTAACACCGGTTCGGGTAGCGCTGGGTGTATTCCTCCCAGACCAGTTGTCGCGTCATGTGGGGGCGCTTCAACTCCTCGTGGATCGCCGCCCAGTCCGGTGCCTCGCGGCGCGGGCTGGCGTCGGTATCGGCGCCGGGATAGAACAGCTCGGCGAGGCGAGCATCGTCCAGCTCGACCGGCAAGGGCCAGGTCAGGCCCAGGGCCTCGGCCCGGCTGAGGAGTTTCTGTACCCCGCCGACACTCAGCTTGGTGCTGCGGCTGATGGCGCGGATGGACAGGCCGGCTTGCAGCCGGAGCCGTAGTATCTCGCGTAGTTTACGCATGGTCGTTCTCTTGTTGGACATGGCAGGTTGCTCCCAAAAAAAGGAACAACGTACCACCGGGTTACAAGTCCCATGCGTTGCGGGGGATTCCGGTGCAACGTGAACGCGGATTCCGGTGTTGTGAACACCGATTCCGGTACTGCCCGGAAAGTGTTCACGTTCAATCGGAATCGGTGTTCACTTTGAACCGGAACAGGTGTTCACGTTCAACCGGAATCGGTGTTCACTTTGAACCGGAATCCGCGTTCACTTTCAACCGGAATACGCAATTTGCAACACTTTTTTTACATTCAGCTCCGTGCCCCTTTCTCCATTGTATTGTGCGACCCGGTCCCGGCTTCCCTGTATTTTTTTGGACGTTTTGTGAGTTTTCTCACAAATCGTCAGGACAGACGATTTGCACAACCGGAGGTTGCCCGCAGGGTTGCGCCCAAGGATGGGCGCAATGACTAAACCGCAGAAGGGCGGTATATATAATCAATGGGCAATAAAAAACCCGTCCCCCGAGAGGGACGGGTCGTTCTTGCCCAGGTGGTGAAATTGGTAAACGCAGGGGACTGTCAATCCTCCGGTATTTGTAGCACTGCCTACAAGCCTTACGGGTTCGAGTCCCGTCCTGGGCCTTCAAAGGCACCAGTGGTAATTATCGTAACCGAGGTTTGATTTGTCAATGCCCATTCGCATGCGCCGGGATAGACGGGGTCCGCCTCCTTCGTCATGCCGGGCTTGACCCGGCATCCAGTGGAATAATGGGTCGCCCGGAGGGCGACTCTTTGTTTACTGGATACCGGCCTTCGCCGGTATGACGAAGGGGGACAGAAAAGGAGGGTAGAAATAAAACAGGGGCTGATCCAAGCGGTTGCCCGCCGGGAACGCCCCTGTGATCGTTTACTTCCGTGAAATCAGGAAGATCGTTTTACTGCTTTGGTTTATGCGATGATGAAGATGCCAGCGTCACCGACACTCAGCGTATTAATAGCGTCATCAGCTGCGGCAGCCCCATCGCCTGTTGTAACAGTGGTATCATCCAGGGTATCCAAATCAGTGATGTCCTGAATCGTTATCCTGCCTCCACCATGTGCTTCCAGGTTAACTACCACATAACCATCTTGTTGAGTAGGATCACCTCTGTACTCAATGGCAGCCATAAGCTGTTCCACCGTGAGTTCGAAAGCACTGAGGTCGATTTGATCACCCGCAGTCCAGTCCAGGATGGTATCGCTATATGCCCCATCCTCCGGACTGAATACAAAGTCATCATTTTCTGTTCCACCTTCCAGGTCGTCATGACCAACGCCACCGACAATGGTGTCTTCTCCACCACCACCATCCAACCTGTCATCCCCGGCACCACCCATCAGCTTGTCAACGCCAGCATCACCGTTCAGGATGTCGTTGCCCATGCCGCCTTCCAGGGTGTCGTTGCTACCGCCACCGCTCAGCGTATCATCGCCGCCCATGCCCTTGAGGACGTTGGGGTTCTCATCACCGGTCAGCGAGTCTTTCATGGAAGAACCGGTCAGATTCTCGATGCTGCCGAACTCGTCGCCACGAGCGCCGTTGGTGTTGGGGTTGTCGTCTTCGTCTTCAGGGTCGCCAGGAGTCTGAAGTATAGCGGGGACACCAGTCGCAGTGATATGATTCGTGAGTGTTGCAGGAGTAGCATCCGCACCAAACGTAAAGGGAGTTGCTTCACTGCCATCACCGCCGACGGGCACCGTCCTGTTCTGATTGTCATCACTCAAGTCCACCGTGACGCCCAGCGACGATGCCTCGTAGGACACGGTATCACTGCCACCGTCGCCTTCGATGATGTCGGCTCCGGGACCGGCTATGAAGGTATCGTCCTTTTCGGAACCCCAAACCAACTCGATGTTGACCAGGGTATCGCCCATGGCCTCGCCGCCGGTACCCCTGTTGGTGGACAGGTCCACCGTGACGCCTTCCATTGCCTCCTTGTAGACTGCCCAGTCGACGGAAGATAGGATCATAGCTGTCTCATCAGCTTCATCGATTTCATTATCGTTGTCATTATCCAGACCGTCTTTACCGGTATCGACCATATTATCGTCGCCTTCACCCCTGTCCTCGCCACCATCCAGCATGTCCGCGCCGGGACCGCCTACGAGCACATCTCCTCGTATTTGCGCTTGACTGCGATCTCCAGCATTACTGGCGCCACCCCTGAGGGTATCGTCGCCGGCGCCACCTTTTAGCTCGTTATCATGATGGTTGCCGGTCAGCCGGTCGTCGTGCATGGAACCAATGACGTTCGCGAAAGTAGCGACATCAATCTCGTTGCCATCATCATCGGGTAGAGGAGCACTCTCTTCGTAAGTCTCGATGGTATCGCCCGTAGCATGGCCACCGGTTACACTGGCGGTCATCAGGTTCGCCGTGACACCTGCGTCCGAACTTGCATAGGACAAAGTGTTCACTTCTTCGTTCGCAGCGCCTGCAGTACCGCCAGTGGGGGTATTACCGCCATTTAGTTCATCGGCGCCCGCGCCGCCTTCTATCATGTCGTTACCACCGGCGCCATCTATATCATCATCGCCGGCAAGACCCCACAGCTTGTTGGCTGCATCATTACCGGTCAGGTCGTCGTCGTAGGCTGAACCCCTGACATTTTCGAAGTTGGTAGCGGTATCGCCGGAAGCGTGGCCCCTGGAAGTAGTCGCAGCAGTGCCGGCGGCATTCAGCGTTACCCTGACCCAGTCGTCGGAACCCTCGTAGGACAAGGTATCACCGAAGGGGTTCGTAGCAGGACTCCCTCCACCATTAAGGGTATCTCCACCCTCACCGCCTTCGATAACGTTATCCCCATCAGTACCGTTAATATTGTCGTTGCCCTGGGATCCGATAACGTTCTCGACGTTAGGCGCCGATGTACCAAGCTCCCAGACAACGGGAGTAGCACCACCAGCAGCAGTCGTACCAACAGTCTCATCCTCCAATCTTGCGAAAGATACGGTATCGACAGCCATGGGATCCTCTGCCGCTTCAGTAAGATCAGTACCTGTATTTTCAGGATCTTTATCTTCGACCCAGCCATCTATTACGGTATCCGCGGTATCGGCATAAATCATGTCGCTCCCGTAGCCACCGAACAGCCTGTCAGCGCCCGCACCGCCATTCAGCATGTCATCACCGGCGTCACCCTTGAGGGTGTCAATGCCGGCACCGCCGAAGAGCATGTCGTTGCCTGCACCTCCGTGGAGCATGTCTGCGTTAGTAAGATTACCACCGGTTTCCATATCCACGTCAGCGGGGTTCGGACCACCGTAAATCTTGTCGTCGCCGCCACCGCCCATTATGGTGTTATCCCTGAGGTCGCCCGCCAGTATGTCGGCCATGGCTGAACCGGTGAGATTTTCGATATCGGCAACGGTTGCCTCGGCCATTTCTTCATCACTATCGAGATACTCTACAGTCTCCGACAGGTTCCAGGTATCGCCCTCGGCGTCGCCGCCCATGGCCTGGCCGCTGTGCAGACGCACCGTGACGCCCATCATGGACATGCTGTAGGACGCGGTGTCATTATCCTCACCACCGGTCAGCATGTCTGCGCCGGCACCGCCTTCCAGCATGTCGTCGCCGGCGCCGCCGTCCAGATCATCATCGCCGGCGCCGCCGTACAGGGTGTCAGCCCGACGACCGCCGTCCAGTTCGTCATTGCCGCCCAGGCCCCACAACTTGTTCGCTGCGCTGCTGCCGGTCAGCATGTCGTCATACATAGAACCCATGACGCTCTCGATCTCGTCATCACCCATGTCAACGATCGTATCGCCGTCGGCGTCACCGCCGCGGGCCGTGCCGTCGGCCAGGTTGATGGTTACACCCATCGGTGAATACTTGTAGGATATGGTATCCATACCGGCGCCACCCTTCAGGGTATCGGCACCCGGGCCGCCCACCAGCAGGTCATTACCCGCGCCGCCGTCTAACGTGTCATCGCCGCCCATACCGTATAACGAGTCGTGACCGCTGAGACCGTTGATATTTTCAGCGGCATCGGTGCCTTTCAGTTTGTCGTTGCCGGAGACGTATTCTATGACAGGGTCAGTGTTAGGATCCGGGTCTACTACACGTTCGGTACCGTCAATATCCATGCCTACGGCGGGGTCAACTACCACCCCTGTGACCGAAACCATGTACGTACCTGAATTGTCCAGGTTCGGGTTGTTCCGATACGTGCTGACACTGATGTAGTAGGTGTCGCTGACTTCCGGGGTGAACTCCAACTTGGAACCGAGACCAGTCATAGTGTCATCGTTCATGGCAATCATGCCACCCTTCGAATCGAGGAGCTTCAGGATGGTGTCCATTTCTCCACCATTATCGGAGCTAAGGGTCCCTGAAACGCTGATTGTGTACGTCGTCCCTGCTTCCATTTCAATACTGATCCAGTCTTCCGTGTCCCCGGCTGAATTGGTTATTGTGCCCTCGAACGTATCACCGGCAGACATCATGTATGCAGTCTCGGCGCTGGCGGCCGCATCTTGCATCATCATCTCTTTTACAGTTGCCATAACTTTATTCTCCTGTTATCAGATAGAAGTAAACGAATTCTTTATAGTGTTTCTTGTGCTTTATTACGCGCTATGTCGCATTAACAGAGCAGAAACCCTGGTCAAAAACCGGGCTGAGAACGGGCTTCAGGAAGACGCGGAGGCGGGTTTTTTGCCTCAAAACAATGACAGCTTGACCGGTGGCGCCGGTGCAGGCACTCAGGATTTAGTGACAGACGTGTTGGTTAGCGGGATTAGGGTGCATTGTGCGACCTGACCCCGTGTTTGCATCCATCTTCGTCGAGAATTGACAGTCAGGACAGAAGTATGTAGATTACAAACATGGGCGGAAGTGAATCAGCTTCCGGACCTGGGGAGAGCGCAACCAAAGCCTCGGAGGATGTCATTCAGGTGTCACAGCTACCACAACTGGCGACAAAGGCCGATATTGCACTTCTGGAAAAGAAGATAACAGCAACGGAATCCCGGCTTATCAGATGGATGGTCTGTTCTTTGTTGGCTTTTGCCGGCATCATCATTGCGTTAGGATAGTTCTCCGGCATTAATTCTTTCCCCGGGACGCGAAGTCGTCATTTCGGACAGATGCAATTGTGGCCTGACTGCGTGTGCTTGGTAATGTCTTAACCCGGTCCCTTTAGTCCATAGCTCATTCAGTATGTCAATGGGTATTGCGCGACCTGACCCCATGCCTTCAAATTATGCTACTATGTGTTACACGTATAACGTATAAAAGAGATTTGAAATGCACAAAAGAATGACGATCACGCTCGATGAGACGGTTTATGAAGGACTGTACCGGAGAATTGGCAAGCGCAGAATAAGCAAGTTCATTGAAGAGCTGGTCAGGCCACACGTGATGGATACATCTCTGGATGAGCATTACCAGGCTATGGCTGCCGATAAGGCACGCGAAGCTGAAGCGTCAGCCTGGTGCAATGCGCTTGCCGGAGACATGGTCAATGACACGCGGTGAAGTATGGTGGGTCGAATTCGGTCCGACACTCGGCAGCGAAGTCCGTAAAACACGCCCTGCGGTAATCGTAAGCAACGACGCCGCTAACCGCCACCTGGCTCGGGTGGTTGTAGTTCCGATGACCAGCAACACAGAGCGACAATATCCTGGTGAGGCCATTGTTTCGGTTGGCGGGCAGAGCAGCAAAGCAATGGCAGATCAGATAATAGCCGCTGACAAATCACGACTGAAAGACCGGCTCGATACACTCTCCAAGCCGGATATGCTGGCGGTTGAGGACGCAATCAAGGTTCACCTGGCGCTTCCACGATAGGCTGTCACAGGCCGACCCCATCCATTCCGGTTGAGTACGTTACTCTGACCCCTCCGTGTGCATTGTGCGACGTGACTCCGTGTTTTCCCGTGACCCCGTGTTTTCCCGACCCCATCCACGCCCTACAAGCCGTTTTCGGCTCGCAGTAGTGTACCCTCAGGCGCATTGTCCTCAAAATAACGCCTGACGCCGGCAGCCACTGCCGAGGCAAGTTTGCGCTGGTAGGCTGAACTGTTCAGTTTCTTTTCTTCCTGTGGGTTGGAAATAAATGCGGCCTCGACCAGCAATGAAGGGATATCAGGCGATTTCAATACGGCAAATCCCGCGGACTCCACGCCGGGCTTGTGTACCCTGCCCACCTTCTTCAGGCCCGCCAGGACCTCTTCCGCCACGTCGATACTGGCCTCCATGCTTGCCGTCTGGGACAGGTCCAGCAGCACCGAGGCCAGCAGGTTGTCCTTGTCGTCAAGGCTGACCCCGCCGATCAGGTCGGAAGCATTTTCCCGCTCAGCCAGCCAGCGGGCGTGCTCGCTGCTGGCGCCGCGGTTTGACAGGACGTACACGGACGAACCGCTTACCCTGGGGTTGGTGAACGCGTCTGCGTGTATGGAAATAAACAGGTCTGCCTTGTGCCGGCTCGCCAGTTCGACGCGCTTGCGCAACGGCAGGTAGTAATCACCTGTTCTGGTCAAGACTGCACGCATCCCGCGTTCGCGGTTTATCGCTTGAGCCAGCTTTTTTGCGATCTGCAATACGACCGTTTTTTCATGTGTGCCGCGCTGCCCTATTGCGCCCGGGTCTTCGCCACCATGGCCGGCATCGACAGCGACTACAACGTCATGATGCTCAGGGGCCGGCGCTGCCTCCTTTATCACCACCTGCTGTTTTTCCGTGTCGTATATGTCCACGACCAACCTGTGGCCATAATGTTTGTTCGGCGCCAGCAGGAAACTCTTTGCCCGGGCTTGCTTTTTCAAATCCAGGACGACCCTGAGGAAACCGCGATGCTGCCCGTGCCTGATATTCCGTACGTAACCATCCTGCAGGACCGGCTGCGGCAATTCGGCGAATGGTTCTGTGTTTTGCAGGTCGATAACAACCCGGTCAGGGCCGGATAACAGCTCGATGTCGTGGATGACCGGACTGGTCACATCAAAGACAACCCGGGTATTGTCAGGGGCGGCCCAGACCCGGATATTTTTCAGCCGGACGCTTTCCTCTGCGCCGGACGGCAGGGAAAAAATCAGGAGTAAACAATAAGTCGAGATTAATCGCAGCATCGGCCAAACCGTTTATTTAACCGCTTCGAGGGTGATTATCTCAATTTATATTTTAGAAAATCAAACTATGTAACTGTTTTTTTAGAGTTAGTAAATTATAGGACACTGAACCGCCCCGGGAATCCCGGAGGCCCGTTGGTTTGAGTCATGCCGTTTGCCACAGATGTAATGCTTCCATGGCTTAGCGGGTTGTTTTTGCGGCCAAAAAGTGGGTTTTAAGGCTTAAAACAGGCGTTTTCTGATGCCTTTATCGTTCAAAATCAAAGGGTTACGATGGTCCGACCCCCTCCATGTTCCCATCCTCCATGCCAGGCGGCCTGAGCCCGTCATTCTCTGAGAGACAGCGCATTCCGAATATCCTGATGTTCGAATGCCGAGGACATGCGCCCAATCTCATGGCCTGATAATTTGAACCGGGCAGCCACATCCCGCCAGGTTGACGCTGCCTGCGCCACTTCATAAGCTGTTTGTCTGGCGCCTTCAAGGGACAGACCGAAATCCCCTGCAACACTTAATGCCAGTTCCAGTGAAGCCGCGTTATCATCAAGATCAATCGCAGTCGTCAGTATGCGCTGACCTGCATCAATCGGCACAGGATTGATGTCAAACGCCGGGGATAAACGCCAGCCATCCTGTTTCTGATAGAGAAAACCGTGATTACGCAAATGATCATCGGTGTTCGTCACCAATACGTTAAAGACAATCCGGCGCCACAACTGAGCCATATCCGAACGCGCTTCGGCGCCGTACTGTCTGAGCGCATCAACTATTTCCAGGTAACTATGGTGTTCATGATCCCGCGCGCCAAGCATGCTCATGGCGGACAGGTACGGGACCCTGGCACTGGCGTTCCTGTCAAAACGGCGAAGCAGGAGTACGGGCCTGTCGGCAACATATATCACCTCAAATACGGGAACGGGAATTCCGGCTGTCTCCGCGAGTTTCAGTGTAACAGCTTCCCACAGGACCTTGTTGTATTCATCGTCCCCGCGCGGGAATTTGGCGATCAGCAAATGACCGTCCCTGTCCCGAACGGAAGCCTTGGGACGCGCGCCGCCCAATGACGCCCCTGGCGCCAGCAGCAGGTTCAGGTCATCAACGCTTTCCGTCTCATTGATGATATTGTCTGCTGCGGCCAGCAGGCGAGGAAGAAAAACCAAAGGCGGTATGGCGGCCCCCTGTGCGCGGTCAGGTTCTGCCAGGTAAGGCCCTCCCTGCTTTACTGCAAAACGCAGGGCGCCCTGCCTGGCCGTATCATTGACTCCCAGAAGATAATCCCTCTCCGTCAGTGCACGCGGTGTCTCGCCCGCTTCCCCGGCTCGCCTGCTTTCAGCGCGTCGCATGAGCGCGCGGCCCCAGCGGTCCGGCGCTGAGTCGCCCATGGCGCCAAACATCCGCTCTGACTCCTTTGTATGGTAAGCTCCCCTTCCGAGCGCCAGAGCTGGTTCCAGCGCAAACCTGTGAGTCGATGTCAGCCATGTTTTATCGTATTCAAACGATGCGGCTTCATGGGATTTGCGCGAACGCGTCCACAAGCGCCCGACAAATTGCGGCTCACCTGCCAGGTCAGCATGCACGTACACTTCATTCATGCCGATTCCTGTTACAAGCGTACCCTGCGCGGCAAATTCTCTTCATCCAGCGCAAGGCCCACCTGGTCATTCGTTGCTGCAGCCAGTTCATGCAAGTGTTCAAGCAACCCCAGGGCATTGAGGACCATTGCGTAGTTGCCCAGCGCCACCCCGCCATCACCCCGTTCAATTTTGGTCAGCGTAGTACGGCTGATGGATGCGCGTTCAGCGACGACTTCCATCGGCAGACGCCTGCGCAGCCTGGCCTTGCGGATATCATCGCCCAGTTCACTCAATGCCCGCTTCACACGTATTGACATGTGATAGGCTTTTCCTGGTGTTTGATTAAGCATGATTACAGGTAATTAATGGTTATAACGGCTAATATTCTAGCCATATAACCACTTTATGTAAAGTATTATGTACTTTACACATTGGAGAATAATGGGTCAGGTCGCACAATGCACACGCAAAGGCGTGGTCAAAATATTACACTGGAGTTTTCGCGTGTGCATTGTGCGACCTGACCCCATTGCACGGCGTGACCCCATCGGGGGAGATCAATCGGCGCCGTAGTCCTCGGGGGGCTCCGCCACGGCTGCTTGCTGGGGTGGGTCCACCCGGACCCGGAAGTAGGTATCTACCGTGGCCTTGAGGGCGGCTACTTCGACTTTCACCTCCGTGATCTCGTTTTTTATTTCCGTTATCTCTTTACTGTGTTTCTCGCCCTGCTCCTGCATTTCTTTCCGCTGCTCCCGCATTTCCGTGCGCAGGCCGTTTTGACCGGTAATTATAAGACCGGCCAGCGCTGCGCTCACGCCGAGCATTGCTACGCCGACGCTGATGATTGCAATAAATTCCATCGACATTTTATTCTCCTTTCTCTATTTCTTTAACCATGTTTCTCATGCCGACCCTGCCTGGTTGTTGTTCAGGCCAGACGGGTCAGAGTGATGTCCGGGAATGTCTTAACCCGGTCCCTTTAGTCCATAGCTCGCTCAGTATGTTTGTATGATATTTGATTGTCAACGGGTGTTTACTGGTTTATGGGTGTCCTGTTTTTTTGCCCGGATAATTGTAAAAAAATCCTTCGTAGCCAAAGGCGCCGCTGATCTTTTCGCAGTCGGATTCCGACACCCCTGCCCGGCAGGCCGTGTCGTACCATGTGTTACTGATCCGTTTTTGCATGCTCTCCAGGAGATCTGTCGCTGCGTCTTTATCAAGCAGGAAACGCCCGGATTGAGACAACAGGTTTATGGCATTGGCGCGCCGGCCGTTATCCCCGCAAATCATGGCAAGATCGCGATGTTCAATGCTGACCGGCGTAAAGGGAGTCAAATCATAAGCAGGTGATAATTCCCAGTCATGCTCTCCGGCTATAACGGCATGATTGCGCGGGTGGTCGTCGATATTGGAAATCAATGCATTGAAACACATGCGACGAAACAATTCGACGGCATTCTCGCCAGGGGAGCCGGTTATCCGGCGCACCTCCTCCGCCAGCACAGGGTAAGACCATTTTTCGCGGGAGCCGTGAGTATCCTCGGCGCGCAACAAGGTCAAAGCGCTGAGCATGCGGGCGCGTGTATAGCCTTTCCCGGTTTTCTCCCGGTCAAAGCGTTTGACGAGCAACACGTCCCGGTCCCCGACCTGGACGACGGTGCTTGCGGCTGTCGTCAGGCCGCAGGCCCGGGCGAGCATCAACATGGCATGTTCCACCCGGGCGTTATTCCACTTATCATCGTCACGATTAAACTTTGCTATCCATAATCCCTCATTATCTTCGACAACCGTCTTGGGCCGCGCCCCACCCATGGAGGTGCCGACCAGCATCAGGCCAAATACCTGTTCCTTGTACGGATCATCAGGGATTGGTTCGTCATTGACTACGGCCATGGCGATTTCCTGCAGGCGCGCCAGATCTATAATTTGATTGAACCCGGGCGGTTTGGCCGGCGGTACCGGACTCAGGCCAAACCCCAGGGCGCCTGCCCGGTCATCCGGTGCATGGAGCAAATAGTCCATTTCGCTCAACCCAGGTTTTCCTGCATGCCGTTCAAGGACCTGACGTCCCCAATGGTCCGGGCCGGCGTCCCTGAATGCGCCGAACACACCTTTCAACGCGCGTGTTTCATAGACACGGTCTGACAACTTCAGCTCAACAGGGTCTATCGGCACCTTGTCCGGCCGCGCCAGGTAGCTTTTCCCGTAGACAAACATCCCGCGGGGCAAGCCTGATTTATCAGGCTGGATGACGAACTTGCCCGCAGTAACCGGTCTTGTCTCGCCCGGCAGGACGATATAGACAAAACACCCGGTCTGGTTGAGTTCAGAAATCATTATCAAGCAGATTCATAGTGCGGGCGCGTTGTCGCTCTTTGTCTCCCAGGTAGGAGAGGCCTGTCTCGTCTTTGCCGGGGTCTGCCAGTTCCAATGCGGGACTCAAAAGATCATAGGTCCACAGCAGTGCGATATAGACGCCAACGCCGGTTGATACCTTGCCCTGCTCCGCGGCGCGAACTGCCCGCGTGCCAGCGCCGATTTTCTCCGCGACCTGTTCAATGCTGAGATTGCGCCGCAAGCGCGCGGTGCGCAGGTTGGCGCCAAGCTGCCTGATGGTCTGCTCAACCGGATAAGGCGGTGTTGTTGTGAGAGCGTTTCGTGTTGACATGTAACTCCAAGAGCATGTTATATTGAATAAACTGCTCTTGAAAGCATAGAATAATTTTCCTGACACTGCAAGGAAAAGCCCTTGTCACGGGATATCATGATATTACAACAAATATTCCAATTGAGGGTGCGTGCATTGTGTGACCTGACCCCGTGTTTTTACTACTGTCGAAAAACCTCATAACGCACCCCGGCTTTCCGGCAGGCAACCCTGATGCGGTACTCAAACCGCCCCTCCCGGCCATCCGTGTCATACATCACCACCGCCGGCCGCTTGCCGGTCACGTGACTGAAAAACAGCGCCTGCTGTACGCTGTCCAGGCTGCTGCGCTTGTCCAGGCCGCCCTCGTACACCAGCGTGCCGGTCTCGCAATCCACTTCCACGTAATGGCGGCCACCGGCAGAGGTGTATCCATGACGGGTTGCCGTCTGCCCGTTGACCAGGGTACAGAACCAGCGATTGTAATCCTCCTCTGATGCAGCCGTGCGCGGCACAGAGGGGCTTGTTTCTCTCACCGACGCCGATGGGTTGTCCTGTGCAGGATGGCCGGACTGTGCCCCCTCATGGCAATGCCGCGGCAGTTTGCCTGCGTGACAGCCCTCGGCGTCCGTGCGTCCGGGATGTCCCTGGATTGGCAGCGTTATCAACGATAACAGGCTGAGAGCCAGCAGTTTCATCGGCAATCTTTTGATACAAATTGACACCATCACAGGGACCTTTTCAACAGGATATCGCAGTGTCGGGAATCACATTTCATGGTCGAAAACATATCCGATAGAATACCATGAAATGTTAGGAATATCAAATACATAACTGTATTTTCGGGGTCGTTTACAGGGTTGTAACTGAGGTCATAATTTGACCTTTCTCCATAAAATCGGACCAATCAAAACCAGGTGTTTTTTGGGCAAAATCACGTCAAACGCGCCGGCTATCTACCTCTTGGGGGTGGCAGCTTTGCCGCGTAATGGGTGGCAGCTTTCGTGTGAAATGGGTGGCAGCTTTGCCGTGTAATGGGTGGCAGCTTTGCCGTGAAATACGCAACCTGACCCCATCCTTGTTGCAGGACACCCATAGGGTTTTGTCGGGTGTCTTGAATTTACTGTTCCCTTTTTTTCTCGCGTGTATTAGTATGGTCCGGTGGCCGGCTTTCCTTGCACGGCTGCACCGGTTTTACTGAACATCACCTGAACTGATAAGGAGGAGTGCATCATGGAACATGAAACGCAACATCACACCGCCACGTTTGAAAAAATCAACGCCACCCTGGACCGCATCTCGGAGATACAGGAAAAAGCCGCCCTGGAGATGGAAGAGATGCGGAAGCAAGAACAACGACGCCAGGAACAAGAAGAGCGACGCCGGAAGGCAGCCGCTCTCGAGATAAAAAAGATACGGGAACAGATGAAGGACACCGACCGGCGGTTGAAGAAAACGGATGAGTTGTTCAACACTCAATGGGGCAAGCTGATGGAAAGCCTGGTGGAGGGGGACCTGGTTCCCCTGCTGCAAAAACGGAATATACCTGTCACGCACACGCTGACCGGTCTGAAGGGCCGCCATAACGGCGAGCATGTTGAGTACGACATCCTGGCCGAGAACGGGGAAGAAGTTGTCGTGGTGGAAGTGAAGACCACGCTACGCCCTGAAGACGTGACGCATTTTCTTGAGCAACTGGGCAAATTCACGACCTACCGCCCGCTCTACAAGGCGAGGAAGATCCATGGCGCGGTGGCGTTCCTCAAGGCGGACAAATCCGTACAGGTGCATGCGGAGCGGCAGGGGTTGTTCGTCATCCGGGCCACCGGCAGCAGCGCCAGCATCGTCAACGACACGGAGTTTGTGCCGCGGGTGTTTTAAGCCGGGACGCCCTTGTGTGGGTAGTTTGGGGTCGATGTGCATTGTGCGACCTGACCCCATCCCTCCCCACGGGCGGGGATAACGTAAATTATCTTGCGCACATTTTTCGAAGGGGTGGTCCCGGTCTGTATAAACTGGAATTAGACCACCTGTCTGCAGATATCGAGTCTGCAGATATCGAGTTGACAACCCGGCCAGGAGACCGTAGATTACCGGACATGGGCGGAAGCGAAACAGCTTCCGGACCTGGAACGTAACGTTAAACTTAAAAGGAGGTAACCCTTATGAGCAGTATTCCACTCTACAAGGCATTTATTGAAGCTGGTGCATCAGAGGAGAGCGCAACCAAAGCCTCGGAGGATGTCATTCAGGTGTCACAGCTACCACAACTGGCGACAAAGTCCGATATTGCACTTCTGGAAAAGAAGATAACGGCAATGGAATCCCGGCTTATCAAATGGATAGTCAGTTCGTTGCTCGTTTTTGCCACTATCATCATCGCCAGCGGTGGCATACTTTTCCAGATCATGCTGTCCTCCGGAGTTGCCCAGTAAACTGCAAGACCACGGGCAGATTTAAAATCTGTCCCCGTATTCTCTGAGTGTGCATTGTGCGACCTGACCCCGTCCCTTCACTGCTCTTCGTCATGCCGGGCTTGACCCGGCATCCAGTGGAGTAATGGGTCGCCCGGAGGGCGACTCTTTGTTTACTGGATACCGGCTTTCGCCGGTATGACGAAGGGGGATGGAAGTGGGGGCTCGCTGCAGGTGCCTGGTCCGGGGGGATTTATCCGCAGCACGGGCGCTGATGAGTGCTGATTAATACGGCGTGTTTTTTGTTGGGGATGCTTCCAGGGCTTAGCGGGTTGTTTTTGTGGGTCCGACCCCATCCATCAGCTTCATAATTCATTTTCCGAATCTTCAATGCAAAGATCAGTATGCGCATATATTTCCGGGCGGATTCCCTGACCCAAAGTAATCAAAATAACCTGCTTGCCTTCTCTACGTGCAAATTTCAACGCTGGAATAAAATCTGAGTCGCCGGTAACCAGCACAATCACATCTACGTGATCCTTTAATGACAGTGAGGCAATATCCAGACCAATACGCATGTCAACGCCTTTTTGTTGTACATTAGGTACGAGATCATTGGAATTCAGTTTAATGCTGGTAGTGGTCTCTTTATAAATCCTCCAATAACTGTAAATTCGTCTGGTATATCGGAGTAGATGAGAAATCGTAAATGTCCCATCTACCTTGTCCGCCCGTGAGAGGTTTGGGTTTTTTAGCAGTCAGGGGTTCAGCGTCGTAGTAAAAGATTCGATGTAAGGATAGAGCCCTTAATTCAACCCTGGCCTTAATTTTGTCGGTGAATTCAACAACTTTTTTCGCTGAAAGCGGGGTGTCTATGGAGCCGATTTTCCGTTTGATAAAACCGGCATCTATCAGAACGGCATATTTCCGTTGCATAAAAATCGTCCACAAAAGAAAAGTGGCGGGGTAGGCGCGCGGGGCAGGGCCCTCTTGGATTGTAGCGAACCATCCCGCCGTGTTTTATTGACGTGTAATTATGAACTATATCCTCACCTATATCAACACCAGATGTGTCCCGGAATTGGGCGCATCCTGGGGGTGGCAGCTTTCGTGTGAAATGGGTGGCAGCTTTGCCGTATAATCAGTGGCAGCTTTGCCGTGAAATATGCATTCCAACAAAACCCCGTGATATTCACAGTCTATATGAAGGCACAGGATAACGAAATGCTTCGGTTGCTTACTTCCGGATTTCAGGTCGTATTTGTCGCTGCTGCAATCTGGGCAAGTATTCCGATAATAACGTTTGCACAGACCACCGAACCTGTCACTGGGAAAGTGCCTGCGGCAACCAAGCCTATGGTTACCGATGCCGGTTCAACAGACGACGGGAACAGCATCCATAATGGAGAATCAGCACAAGCCCCTCTGCCTGTCAGGTCGATTCTCCCTGCTGAGATTGAAGTTGAAATTCAGAAACGATTTAATGAACTCCAGAGCGAATCTCTTGACAATCGCGCGAATGCCATTGACTGGTGGCTGGATTTCGTTGCCATAGTCCTTACAGTTTTTGGCATCATTATTCCGATCGCCAGCTATTTCGGATATCGTAGATTCCGAGAGATCGAGGATGAGGCGAAAAATAGTGCCAAAGAGGCTAATAAGTATTTGGAAGAAGCTAAACGCATTGTCGAAGAGATGGAAGGGAAACGTGATATAGCCGAAGAGATTTTCCAAAGCATGAAGCCCCAAACTGCTGTAGATGACCCTGAGAAGGCGAGTCAGGTGGTCGAGAGTATCCGAGAAAACTCCGAGGGATCACCGATTAGTAAGACAATTGCACTCGCTGATTCTCTCCAGCAACAGGGCAAGATCAATGAGGCAATCGAGAAATGGCGCGCCGTTGCCCATGTCGCAGAAGAAGGCGATAAGGACCAAGCTGCTGTAGCCTGGTTTTCCGTCGGTTATCTGCTTCAGGACGAGAAACCGGAAGACGGCATATCAGCGTATGACGAGGCAATCCGACTGAAACCGGACTATGCCACTGCTTACTACAATCGGGGCATCGCGAAGGGCAATTTGGGGCAATACGATGACGCCATCGCCGATTATGACGAGGCAATCCGGCTGAAACCGGACTATGCCACTGCTTACTACAATCGGGGCAACGCGAAGGGCAATTTGGGGCGACACGATGACGCCATCGCCGATTATAACGAGACCATCCGACTGAAATCGGACTATGCCAGTGCTTATAACAATCGGGGCAACGCGAAGGGCAATTTGGGGCGACACGATGACGCCATCGCCGATTATGACGAGGTCATCCGACTGAAGCCGGACGACGCCGTAGCTTACTACAATCGGGGCAACGCGAAGGCCAATTTGGGGCGACACGATGACGCCATCGCCGATTATGACGAGGCCATCCGACTGAAACCGGACTATATCAATGCTTACTACAATCGGGGTATTGCAAATCGCAAACTGGGTCTCATGGACGAAGGGAGAAAGGATTTCGAAACTGTACTCAACCTGGCACGAAATGCCGGTAATGCAGACTTAATGGCTCAAGCGGAAGAAATGCTTCGAACTCTCAACGGAAATGAGGATAAATGACACTACTCTCAATTGTGGTCAGAGTGCGTTACTCTGACCCGTTCGTGTGCATTGTGCGACCTGACCCTTTCCAGGTTGGCATTCCCGTGGCTACGATCAGGGATCGGGAGCAGGGACGTAAACAACCCGACAGTGCTGCAGTAACACTGCTTAAAGTGGCGCAAAAGCATCCTGAGGTATTGGAAGATATTGCGGCTTGATGATTGAACCGGTCCACCCATTCAAGCGTTTAATCATTCCTTTATCCTGCATAATCAATGGGGCAGGTCTTCCTGCAATCCAAATCTGGTATTTGTTCTCGTGGTCAGGCGACCTGTTTGTAGTGCTAAATCGCCTTATCCTCACCACCTCGGAGTGAGTTCAAACTCAGAGATAATCTTATTGACCGTTGGGCGGCCTGGCTGCCCCTTCTCGTGAATAACCTTCCCTTTCTTGTCCATTGCCGTTACGGTCAATTTGTGTGCAGTCGAGTTGAGATCGATGCGGCAGAAATTGTCTTCCTGAGTAAAGTTCCAGGCCCGGTAGTCCATCGTGTGCCTAGCGTCGATTTGAAATGTATCGGCCTGCTTCTTTTCCTTTGAGTTATGAACAAAATCGGACGGCTTCCCAGCGAAGAAAATGATTGGCCAGTAAAACGCTGACGAAGCCACGGAGAATGCCTTTAGCCTGCTTGCTTTTTCAGATCCGGAAAACTCCAGTGCGGCAACACATGAACAATGTATATCGCCCGACAGGAACACCACGTTCTGAACCTCATTATCGACGATGCACTTAAGGATTGCCCGCCGCGTCTCGGGGAAAGCAGGCCAGGAATCGCTCTTCATCTTCGACTTGGCTTTCGTCTTCTCCGACACATGCTTGCTGCTTCGCGATTCCCGGGCATCCTTGGTGTTTGGTACGAAAACGCTCGGCGTCACGACGAACTTGGGCGTGTCTCCCCGTTTCCTTTGTTGCATAATCAACCAGAACAGTAGCCGGTTCAACTGTAACGATTTACTGTAGCCAGTGACTGGACGGCCCAGGAGATGGTTGTTGCCCAGGTTTCCGGCCTTTCCTGCCGACACATCCATATATCGCTGGGTACGGGTATCAAGAACAAAAAACGGGTACCCGTTGCACTCGAAGGAATAATATAGACATGGTTGGAAGGTGCGCGGGGAATGGCGCCATTGGTAATTTTCATAAGCAGCTATGGCGTTGTCGTATAACTGCTGTTTGCCGCTCTTGTCCGTTCGATTCCGGGTCCAGTTGTTTTCGATTTCATGGTCGTCGAGGATCATATACGTCGGTATCCGGGACAGTAGCCGGCGCATATTTCCGGAACCGAACGCCTCAAAATAGCGCTGCTGAAATTCCCGGGGAGTATCCGCCCGCCCGATGGGAATTTGCCGGCCGTACTTGTCGGCGTATATCTGATCGCCTGCCATCAGGACAAATTGGACGCGGCGATTTGAACCAGGCAGTTCTTTACCCTCCGCCTCGCGCAGGAGCGGTCCGAATATCTCGTCGGATTTTATTTGCGTCGATAACCCCTGGTAGCGGCAGGAACCGAAGATGAAACTCAATTCGCCAGGCCCATTATCCTTTGCCGCAAATGTATGAAAAGTCGCAGTCGATTCATCTACCCGAAGTGAAAGTAAGTCGTCCAGCCAGACCTCTGCGTCTGGCAGCCTGGCCGCGAGGTCATGATCCGGGACATTCGTGTCGTCTATAATGAGGACGCCCACACGCGCCGTGTAAGCTGTATTCGGCGTTAAGGGCTGTGACATTCTACCGGCTTTGATGCAGGTATCTTCGCCCAACGTGAATGTGCCGGTACTGTCGTTCTTCCGGTGCAGCCGGAAATAAAAAACATCTGGATTTTGTATGGCCTTGCCTTTGAATTCCGTCAGCGCAATAACGCCCACAGTACAACGGTCGGATTGTTGATTTGCTCCCCGGTCGTCCGGTTCCGCGCCCCTGATCCAGATGCGAGAGGTTGTGTCCGTAGTATGTCCGACGATAGGGCCGAGGCTCGGCCCTCGTAAAGCAGGCATCAGAACCCCTGGTTTTGATGTGGCTGAAATTTGCGCTTACGGATGAACGTCCATTCGCTTTGATTGCTATGCCTGCGCACTATCAAAATGCAATACGCAACTACCATTTATGAAAATATGTCCTATTATTATTTAGACAGGCTATACAATGTGCGCGACCTCAAACTAACGGGGTTTCGGGCTTCCAGGGATGTTTCCCACCGTTAAATTTCGGGTTGTGGTAATCACTATACTCAATATGACCAGATTATGAAAGCAACGATTCAATAGTGAAACAGAATGGTTGAACAAGAAAAAACAACAAACTATCTACCATTCCTGCTTATGTTTATTGCCATTGGTGGTGTTGGCGGTGGTTTGTATCTTTATGAACCCTTCGAATCCTCTCGTCCCAAAGAAGTCACTATTGACGGGTTCCAAACCGGTCACGCGGATTTCGTCCATGCGCGGGCGTGGCAAGACCCCTTCACGGCAATTAATAGAAGTTATCGTAGGCAAAATAAAAAATCAGAGAGTATCTTTCTAAAACCGCCACAGTCCATATCCTTAGAGGACTCCGGGAAACTTCTAGTCATGCCCGTAATGGTATATGGCGGAAACTACTCCGAAGAAGTGGAAAACCGTCGTCGTCGTCGTTACGCTGTTTTATCGGCACTGGCCAAAAAAGATTACCAATTGCATGATTCAGAAAAAATAGGCTATTTTGAATTCCGGCTAAATGATCAATCAAAGGGTCAGAATAAGGCTTCGCAGTTCATTGTCCCTTACGAATGGCTCCACCACGATAATGCTCACTATGCGGAATTACATGATATAAATAAGATTCCCCCTCCGGTATTGCTTCTTTGGCTCGATGAACGGCAGTTCAGACATAATCCGCTATCTGACATTAACAAGGTTCTTTCCAGAATCGAGCAGAATGATGGATTTAAAGAGTTAGACTTCAATGATGGATTTAAAGAGTTAGACTTCAATGTTGCTCTGATTGGGCCAGCAGGGTCTTCACTACTAAAAAAAATGGTGAGCGAAGCCTATAACATGGCTATCGCCCCAAAGAAAGGCAATTATGCAGAAATTATTAAGAACTTCAATAACTGGAAATTTGCTGTCTTCTCACCGACAGCTACCGCAAGCGCCAACCTGATTCTTAACCAATCGGATAAAAAAGATATTGGAACACTCCTGAAGAACGATAAGGGAACTAAATGCGGAGATAAGGATATGCCAAGTTGCCCGTATGCCGGATTAGATCATGAAGAACGTTATACAAACTTATTTTTAATTGAGGATATCTTCTACAAAATTGGCATTAATTTTTTTAGAACAACTACTTCGGATAAGTTTTTGGCTCGTGAGCTGATTGAAAAGGAATTTAAGAACAGGAATATATCTTTTACTAATGAAAATGACGTCGTCGTTCTTATTTCGGAATGGGATACATTCTATGGTCGGGCACTTCCGGCAGTCTTTAAAAACGTATTTAAGGACCAGGATCAGGACAAGGACCAGGACCAGGATCAGGACAAGAACCAGGATCAGGATCAGGACAAGAACCAGGATCAGGGCAAGGACAAGGATAAAAAATCTGATAATGCTACTAAAATAACCATTAAAAGCTATTACTACATGCGCGGGCTAGATGGTGAAATTGTCCCAATATCGAAAGATGCGAAGAGGGTTGAAGACAACTTACCGAAAGAGAACCAGCATGGTGAGAGAAGTGCCCACGAGCTGGAGCGTGCAGTTGGAGTTAATCGTTTCGATTATCTCCGGAGGCTTAGCCGGAAGATTAAAAATGAGATATCAAGGGATAGTGGAAACGTACGAGTGATTGGTGTACTTGGGAGCGATGTCTACGACAAGCTCCTTGTCTTACAGGCCATGCGATCAAGCTTTCCTAACGCCCTGTTCTTTACCACGGATGCTGATGCCCGCTATGAACATCCCGCAGAGTATGACTGGGCGCGAAATCTAATTGTATTGTCTGCATTTGGCTTGACTATGGATCAAAATGTGTCCGATTCTGACCTTATTTGTCCTGAAGAAAACTCTGAAAGCTCTGAAAAAAACTCAGGAAGCTCTGAAAAAACCCCAAGAATCCAGTTATCTACGTTTCGCGACAGCTATCAGACAGCCATTTTTATGTCAACATTAATAGCTGTATGTAGAGCATTCCCAGACGGGTCGAGCCAAAAGAGAATTAACATACTGGATCACAAATTTCGACAAAAACTTGCTGTAATTTTGTCAGAACCGAAGTCTTTCGAGGTAGGCCGGTTTCAACTTGTCCCATTAACCGGGGGATTTCAGAAGTCAGATGAAAAGTGGGCTTATCTCAAAAACACACCGTGGGTGGGCCTGTCTGTCCTATCCTATGTATTTCTTGTCTTTCTTTCTGTAGAACTTATCCGGCGACAAAGAATTGGTCGTGTCCATACAGGCGCAGTAGCATTATTGGCAATTTGTTCAGTTGCAGCCCTTGTTGTAATCTATTTTGTAGACGGTAAGCCCGGAGAACCACTACCACTACTTTCTGGTGTAAACAGTCTTCCGACGATAGCAATTTTGTCACTTACATTGATGTACTCGTTATATTTTATCGCCAAGGGGCATAACAAACTAAAAAATAATGGGGCAAAATTAACTGAAAATTTCATATTGAACGAGGACGTTGTAAAAACCTCGCCATTTCAAAACGGTTGGGAAATCTTATGGGATCGTGTCTTCGCACTAAAGGGAACCTCTATAAATAGACCATTTCAGGTCTGATCAGGTTCTTTTTCAATATATTTATATGTGGTAAGGTGATCAGGGCCTTCAATCATCTCGCCAGCGCCCTCATCGCGCCGTTTTATGACCCTCAGGGGTCGTTCTGACACCGTTTTCTGCCCGTTCTCCGTCAAGCAGGCGCACTGACCCCTTGCAGGTAACACAATCGTCGCATGTTATACACCAGGTTCATCATGCCGATGGCCAGGGCACTGCGCTTGAGCCCGATGCAGCGTATCAGCTTGGTCCGGGTCGCGCACTGCGCCCCGAACACGTGCTCCACCCGCACCCGTATTTTTGCCCTGCTGCGGTTGCCCTGCTTCTCCCGGTCCGTCAACGGCTGGTTGCGGCTGCCCTTGCGCTGAATGTGACTGCGGTAGTTCTTCTCCCGCAAACGTGCCTCCTGCTCCCTGGAACGGTACGCGCTGTCCGCCCAGATGGCTTTGCTGGTATTGTCCTCATCCAACAGCTTATCGAGCAGTTGCGAGTCATGCACGTTGGCCGGCGTCACCGCAAAGCTGCGTATCAGCTTGTGCTCATGGTCCGCGTTCACGTGGTTCTTGTACCCGTAATGATTCTTGCCGTGTTTCTTCGTCCAGCGCGCCTCCACGTCCTTCTGGCGCCGTTTGGGCTTGGCTTGCTCCTCGTCCCACTCGGCCGGTACCTCCCCGGCCTTGAGCTTTGCATTCTCCTCGCGCGTGTTGCGCTGCACCGGCGCCGGCACCAGCGAGGCATCCACCAACTGCCCCTTGCGCGCCCGGTACCCCAGGCCCTGCAACTGCCCGGTAAAGTGGGTAAACAACTTATCCATCAACCCCCGCTGCACCAACTGCTCCCGAAACGCCCAGAACGTCTTCGCATCCGGCGCCCTGTGCACATTGTCCAACCCCATGAAACGCTGGAAACTGCGCCGGTCCTCAACCTGGTATTCCAACTGCTCATCGCTCAAGCCGTATAAATGCTGTATCACCAGCCCCTTGAACATCAGCACCTCGTCCCGGCGCGGGGCGCCCGCATTGCTCTTGCGTTCGGTGGGCCGGATGCGTGCCAATAACGGACGGAATGATTCCCAGTCCACCACCTGGCCCAACTGCGCCAGCGGGTCTTTCAGCTTCGTCAAACGGGCGTCCTGCAAGTCAAAAAAGGAACCGAACAGGTCTTGGGTCTTCTTCATGGCAGCACCTTCAAACAGGAAAATGTGAGTTGAAATCAGTGACCCGTATTATATCATTGTGCTGAATTAATAGAGGTTCCTTAAAGCTATTACAGGCGCCAAACATAGATACAAAAAGTGTGTGGGCCTTGGACCAGCAGGCAGCAAATCGCGCATTATATCGCTCCTTCTTCCTGGCTCTCTTGTCTACAGTTATTGCTGTTTTGCTCATAACAACAGACTACCTGGAACCACCTGTCAGAGGCGAACATTACTTATATCTCTATTACATAACTGTTTTATTCGTACTCCTGTTTTTCTTCTGGTCCCTGAATTTCGTTGTAGACCACATGCTATTGAGTCATAAGTTAGCGAATTTTTCGGCCACAACCAGGCAACTTTGGTCACTTTCAACAATAAAAATATTTGCCGAACGCCGGGGTATGGAAATAAACGTGTCAAACGAGGAACCAGCAGAGAATCCAGAATATTTGAAAGATAGCCTGATGGGATGGCTGTCAATTAAGGTATTGGCAGAAAGAACGCAAGCGATTGAAAATTGCCTGTATTATCCGTTCATTATCTTGCTGGGGTTCCTCGCCGCACATAGCACGCTGTTCGATAATTGGCATTTTTTTCCATCAATTATTGTAGTTATGGCCGTAAGTGTTTCATTTATTATCGCCTTTACTATTTTGCTGCATCGCTCTGTAAAAGCGGCTCGTGAAATCTCAATAGAGACAATGCAAAATTCAAAGTCTCAATGTTTTCGTTTTGCAAACAATAATGTCGAGTTGGAACAGTTACAATTATTGATCGATGAGGTCAAGAATGAACGGCGCGGTGCGTTCAGCTCTTTCGTCAGTAACCCCTTGTTAAAGGCTTTGTTGATGCCATCTGGTGGCGTCGGTGGTCTGTACTTACTTGAATATCTGGGGCGGGTTGGTTAACACGGGGATATTGTCAAGCCCGGAACGACGAAAGGATGCCGGTATGACGAAGGGGGATGGAAGTGGGAGGCTACTGTTACCTGGGTCCGGATTGATGGGGTCAGAGTAAAAATTCTTTGAATTTCTTACTCTGACCCCTTTCGATTGTGCATTGTGCGACCTGACCCCATCCTTGCATTATTCCATCATTCCACCGGGCCAAGCAGGGCAAGCACCCAGCGCAAATAAAACGGACCAATCGCCAGCAGCAGGAAGGTCATCGTGACCATCAGTGCACCGAGTTTGATGACGATTTTGTCCTGCAGCGTTGCCATTGATTGTTCCTGAAGTTTCATATTGGCATTCATATCCGCCCTGAGCAGCTCTATAGCAGCCCCCAGTGCGTCAATTTCGGCCCTCGTCGACGCCCCCTGCAATTCCAGGTCGGCTTTTGTAGCAGCCCTCAGCGCATCAATAGCAGCCCTCGTCGCCTCAATATCGGCCCTCGTCGACGCCCCCAGTGCGTTAATTTCGGCCCTCGTCGCTGCCCCCTGCAATTCCAGGTCGGCTTTTGTCGCTACGGTTTCACTCATTGCTTTGCTGATGGTCGTCACTACTGCTTCGGCTTGCCGGTCTTCAAAGCCGGTTTTTTTCAACTCCTGCGCCGCTTTCAGGGTGTCAAAGGTCACCGTTGCCGGGGTATCGGTGGATAAGGCTTCATTAGCAGCTGTCATTAGCGTTCTCCTTTAAGTCATGGCGGGGGGCCGGCTACTGCTGACGCAGACAGGCTCCCGCCCGGGTCCTGATAGTAACGTCGCAAGTCCTGAAGACTGCGACACGATGAGGTTTCAAAATAACATGAGGTGCGCAACACTGCAAGGGGCGATGATTGAAGCAGTCCACCTATTCAGGCGTGTAAGGCAGGGATGGGCGGGGTTGTCTTGGATATCCCGGGGTCATAGTAAAAATTCTTTGAATTTCTTACTCTGACCCCTTTGATTGGGGGTTCGCTGGGTGTGCCTGGTCTGGGGGGATTTATCCGCAGCACGGGGGCTGATGTGTGCTGATTAATACGGCGTGTTTTTTGTTGGGGATGCTTCCGTGGCTTAGCGGGTTGTTTTTGCGGCCGAAAAGTGGGTTTTAAGGCTTAAAACAGGCGTTTAATCATGCCTTTATCCTGCATAATCAATGGGTTATGTTGGTCCGACCCCATCCATCCATCTCAGTTATGGGGCTGCGGGGGGTGTTTGATCAGATACCGTAATGCCTCATTGACTTTTTCCGAATTCGGGAACTTTGCGGCTACGTCTTCATCCAGCCGGACGATGTTGGTTCCTTCTCTGTAGCGTTGCGCATATTTTCCTCGGACGCCTCCCGAGAAATCGTACTCAGCCAACATATCCGGATCTTTTCTATTCGCCATAATTTTCTTCTAAAAAATCCGCCAGAACAGTGCTTGCTTCCTCAAACGAGACACCGTGCTTCCTTATGTTTGAAAGCGCCTTATTGTTGTCCCAGACGAATTTCAACGTGACTATTCCATGTACCTGATAACCAGACTGAATTATATAAGAGTCTAATTCTCAAGTACACATTGAGCGTGAATTCGGGATGCTAATTCAGGACACCCATGAATTAAAGAGGCATCTCAAGACTTGGTTCTCTCCGCAAAATAATTTTATGGTTGTCCCGGAATTGGGCGCTTCCTGGGGGTGGCAGCTTTGCCGTGTAATGGGTGGCAGCTTTGCTGTGAAATACCCACCTACATGTTGAAATACCTAAAAGCTTCAAAAATCGCATCACGCCTATGATCGGGGCAGGGATTGTCTCTGTAATCGCCGGTACCTATGCGATTAGGTGATCGCCTTACTGGAATTCCGTACAGTTCTTTGCAGTGAGCGATCTCGCACCCCCCTGTTGATATATCATGATGCTCCTTTACCCACTCAATAATTTGTTTGTAAGTTGCCGACATATTAATTAATGATTTACAGGATTGTTCTTGCGGCCAAAAAGTGCGTTTTAAGCCTTATAACAAGCGTTTAATCATTCCTTTGTCCTGCATAATCAATGGGTTATATTGGTCCGACCCCATCCACTTAATGGAGTCCTGCATTATCGATGGGTTATGTTGGTTCGGCCCCGTCCATCTGACCTCGTCATGCCGGGCTTGACCCGGCATCCAGTGAAAGAACCGGTCGCGACAGCGACACATTATCATCCGGATTGATGGGGTCAGAGTAAAAATTCTTCGAATTTCTTACTCTGACCCCTTCCAATTGTGCATTGTGCGACCTGACCCCGTGTTTTTTCGCAGTTGTGCATTGTGCGACCTGACCCCGTGTTTCTTCGCATTTACCTCTCCGGGGGTGGCAGCTTTGCCGTGTAATGGGTGGCAGCTTTGCCGTGAAATCTGCAATCCTGCATGATCAATGGGTTATGTTAGTCCGACCCCATCCCTGTGTGGATGTGATTTGACAACCCGGGCTGAAGACCGTAGATTGCAGACGTGGGCGGAAGGTAAAATAACCTCCGCACCTGGAACGTAACATTATATTTTATAGGGAGGTGACCCGTATGAACAGTGTTGCTCTTTACAAGGCTTTAATTGAAGCCGGCGCATCGGAAGAGAGCGCTGCTCGGGCAGCCGAGGACATAATTCAAGAGGTACAGCAACCACAACTGGCGACAAAGGTGGATTTGGCAAAACAGGAAACGCGGCTAATGATGTGGATAGCTGGTATTATCATGTTCCTTCTTGCGGGCGTTATCGTTGCCAGCGTTGGCCTGTCTTCCCAAGGCATGGTGTCTGTCACATGGATGATCAGCGTTTTACTCTTAACCATCAGCTTCATCATCTTCGTGACGACATAGTTGTCTTAACAGTTGGCCTTTTCCAGGTTGTTAGGCATTCCCGTGGCTACGATCAGGGATTGGGAGCAGGGACGGAAACAACCCGACAGTGCTGCAGTAACACTGCTTAAAGTGGCGCAAAAGCATCCCGAGGTATTGGAAGATATTGCAGCTTGATGATTGAACCGCCCCGGGAATCCCGGAAACCCGTTGGTTTGCAATGGGTTATGTTGGTCCGACCCCATCCATGTGAATGCGGGGCTATTCAGAATGTGCTTTTAAATCCGTGTTGTGCGCTATCCGCAGGTCCTCCAGATTGCCGATCCTGTCCGCATGGGTTTCCGTGCGGGCATTCAGGTGGCTTATCTGTTTCTGCTGGTCTGTCATGATCCTCGCCATTTTCTCTTCAAGAGAACTGACATCAGCTTTTGATGGCAGGAAGAATATGATCAGTATGGCAAACAAAGTATCCCTGAAGTAAGGGTAGAAAGACTTGATTCTACTCATGGTGGCGGCTCCTTTGCGGTTAAGATGGTCGGATTATAGCACGATATGCCACTCTACAAAGCATTTATTGAAGCCGGTGCATCGGAGGAAAGTGCAACCAAGGCATCGGAGGACGTCATTCAGGTCTCACAACTATCGCAACTGGCGACAAAGCCCGATATCGCAATTGGGGGGTCGCCGGGTGTGCCTGGTCTGGGGGGATTTATCCGCGGCACGGGCGCGGATGAGTGCTGATTAATGCGGCGTGTTTTTTGTTGGGGATGCTTCCTTGGCTTAGCGGGTTGTTGGTTTGGCCCCATCCCCTCCGACGAGTTACCTGACAGGATTTGACAACCCGGGCCAGAGGGCGTAGATTGCAGACATGGGCGGAAGCGAATCGGCTTCCGGACCTGGAACGTAATGTTAAACTTAAAAGGAGGTAACCCTTATGAGCAGTATTCCACTCTACAAGGCATTTATTGAAGCCGGTGTATCAGAGGAGAGCGCAACCAAAGCCTCGGAGGATGTCATTCAAGTGTCACAGCTGGAGCAACTGGCAACAAAGTCCGACCTGCTGGCGACAAAGTCCGACCTGAAACGCGAAATTGCAGGACTGGAAGCCCGGCTTGTCAAATGGATGGTCGGTTCTCTGTTCGTTTTTGCCGGCCTCATCATCGCGTTAGGATAGTTCTCCGGCACTAATTTTTTCCCCTGGACGCGAAGTCGTCATTTCGGACATATGCAATTGTGGCCTCGCTGCAGGTGCCTGGTCTGGGGGGATTTATCCGCAGCGCCGGCGCTGATGAGTGCTGATTAATGCGGCGTGTTTTTTGTCGGGGATGCTTCCATGGCTTAGCGGGTTGTTTTTATGTTGGTCCGACCCCATCCACTTGACCTAACCCCGTGGCCCCCAGAATGCGATTGACATGATACTGCACAGCCGTATAATGGAACAATGCGTACGGTTGTTGAAACAAGGATGTTCAGCGCGAAAGCGGCCGAGGTCTGGACTCCTGAGCAATATGAAGACTTTGTCGTATATATCGCTAGCACCCCTGATGCGGGCCAGGTCGTTCCCGGCTCATCCAGCCCACGAACTGAGAAAAATCAGAAATGCAATCGATGACCGGTAAAATGAGTAAAGCCGGGCAAGCGCTGCTTGATGACGTGCTTGCTATCAAGGCAGGCGCCCCGGCTAAAATCTGGACGCCGGAACAGTTGCTGGTCATTTCCGTACGCAAGCAACTGAAGAAAACCCAAGCTGCCTTTTCCAGGTTGTTAGGCATTCCCGTGGCTACGATCAGGGATTGGGAGCAGGGACGTAAACAACCCGACAGTGCTGCAGTCACACTGCTTAAAGTGGCGCAAAAACATCCTGAGGTATTGGAAGATATTGCGGCTTGATGATTGAACCAGTCCACCCATTCAGGCGTGTAAGGCAGGGGTGGTCGGGGTTGGCTTGGATACTCTGACCCCGTGTTTTTCTAAAAATCTTGACCATCTTTTCGGTATGACGTATTGTAATACCAGCGCATTTACACTATCATAGAGATATCATGTCCCGAGCCAAAATTGCGATTTCACTGGATGAGCAGATGCTCAAGCAACTCGACGGACTGGTTGCACAGGCTGTATTCTCCAACCGAAGTCAGGCCATTCAGACCGCAGTACAGGAAAA
This sequence comes from Gammaproteobacteria bacterium, assembly GCA_965220815.1. Classification (GTDB taxonomy): domain Bacteria; phylum Pseudomonadota; class Gammaproteobacteria; order Eutrophobiales; family Eutrophobiaceae; genus JAAXHV01. The sequence continues at coordinate 1,768,088 of OZ244846.1, read as the reverse complement.
ACTGGAACGTATTGACCAGGGGCGACTGGCGCGTGAGTGCGCAAAGCTTGACCCGGCTTTTGAAACGGCAATAGCGGAAGAAGGATTCGCAGAGGACGCGTCGGCATGGCCCGCATACTGAGAGGCGACATTCGCTGGGCAGATTTAAATCCCGTGCGGGGAAATGAGCAGGCCGGACAACGGCCGGTATTAATCCTCAGTCAGGATGTCTTCAATGAACGGTCGAAGACTGTCATCGCCATGGCGCTCACCAGTCAACCCCAACGCGCCGGCTTTCCACTAACCCTCATGCTGGAAACAGACAGGTTGCCGCGCCGGTCATGGGTGAAAATCAGTCAAATTCGCACGCTTGCGGTTGAAAGAATTGGGAAACGTCTTGCGCGTGTTACACCTGAAGAATTGGCGCGCATCATTGAGGGCTTGAATGAGATAATCGGCTCCTGATTAATACGGCGTGTTTTTTGTTGGGGATGCTTCCTTGGCTTAGGGGGTTGTTTTTGCGGCCAAAAAGTGGGTTTTAAGGCTTAAAACAGGCGTTTTCTGATGTCTTTATCGTTCAAAATCAAAGGGTTACGATGGTCCGACCCCCTCCATCTTTACCTAGCAGGAGTTACCTGGCAGGAGTTACCTGACAGGATTTGACAACCCGGGCCAGAGAGCGTAGATTGCAGACATGGGCGGAAGTGAATCAGCTTCCGGACCTGGAACGTAATGTTAAACTTAAAAGGAGGTAACCCTCATGAGCAGTATTCCACTCTACAAGGCATTTATTGAAGCCGGTGCATCAGAGGAGAGCGCAACCAAAGCCTCGGAGGATGTCATTCAGGTGTCACAGCTACCGCAACTGGCGACAAAGGCCGATATTGAACTTCTGGAAAAGAAAGTAACGGCTGATATCGCACTTCTGGAAAAGAAGATAGCGGGTGATATTGGCTCCTTGAGAAACGATATGGTAGATCGGGAATCCCGGCTGGTAAAATGGATAGTCAGTTCTTCGTTCGTTTTTGCCACCATCATCATCGCCAGCATTGGCATACTTTTCAAAATCCTGTTGTCCCCCGGAGTTGTTCAGTAAGCTGCGTTGGATATCCTGGGGTCAGAGTAAAAATTCTTTGAATTTCTTACCCTGGCCCCTTTGATTGGGGGCTCGCTGGGTGTGCCTGGTCTGGGGGGATTTATCCGCAGCACGGGCGCTGATGAGTGCTGATTAATACGGTGTGTTTTTTGTTGGGGATGCTTCCGTGGCTTAGCGGGTTGTTTTTGCGGGTCCGACCCCATCCATCTGACTTCCGGCATCCGATACACCTTGGTATTGACATTTGAGTGATGTATACTTGCGACTCAATCAGGACAAAACGCTATTTGGCAAAACGGAGAGAGGATTATGCCCGAAATAAGTCGCTTTCTTGGCATTGTAATCTACATGTATTTCAATGATCATAACCCGCCCCACTTTCACGCGGTGTACAACGACTACAAGGCATCAATATCAATCAAATCTTTGGGACTGATGGAGGGGAAGTTGCCCTCAAGAGTAATGAGCCTGGTGATTGAGTGGGCACAGGAGCATCGGGAAGAACTATTGGAAAACTGGAATAGCATCAAGGAAACGGGCCAATACAGAAAAATCAATCCACTGGTATAAATTCAAGGTCAGCATGTTAGAGGTTGAGCGGGCAGAATACTCCGGTAATTACACTATACAACTGGTTTTCAACAATGGGAAAACCGGCACGGCAGATCTTGAACAAACGATATTCGGTGATAAAAGATCTGTATTTTCAAAAATAAAAGAAAAATCGAATTTCAAAAATTTTAAAGTCAAGAATAATACTGTGGTTTGGTTTGATGAGTTGGATTTGGCATCAGAATACCTGTTTTATCTTGCCTTCAAGGATGACCCCGACTTACAGGAACAATTCAAGGCGTGGGGCTATATTGCCTGAGCAGTCTTGGCAGACCCCCGGATCCAGCCCCTGGTCCTGCAACTCAGTGAGCAACTGAAACAATGGGGTTATGTTGGTCCGGCCCCATCCATCGGCGAGTTTACACCCCAACGAGCAAACGCTGTCCGGATTTCTTCCTTTGTAGCAAACTCGCCATGTTCGGCCGCACGGGCACCGGTTTCTACGGCGCGTCGAAAACGGACTTCTTCCATTACATCATCCCAGGTAGCATTATCCGACAGTTGATCAGCCAGGGTATATAAGCTTTCTTTTAAATTTGCCGCCATTACTTTTTTCTCATCGACACAGGATCAGTTTATTCGTTGTCAGCCTCTTTTTCCACCGAATTTAAAAATGGCAGAAGCAATTCAGGACACCCATGAATTAAAGAGGCATCTTGAGACTTGGTTCTTTCCGCAAAATAATTTTATGGTTGTCCCGGAGTTGGGGCCTTCTGGGGGTGGCAGCCTTGCCATGTAATGGGTGGCAGCTTTCGTATGAAATGGGTGGCAGCTTTGCCGTGAAATATGCAGCATGACCGGTTGTTCTCATCATAGTACGTCTGTTCATACTCAGCAGGTGGCACATTGCTGATTGGCGCCAGCAAACGGCGATGATTGAAGCTGTCCACCTATTCAAGCGTGTAAGGCAGGGATGGGCGGGGTTGGCTTGGATATCCTGGGGTCAGAGTAAAAATTCTTTGAATTTCTTACTCTGACCCCCTTTGATTGGGGGCTCGCTGGGTGTGCCTGGTCTGGGGGGATTTATCCGCAGCGCTGGCGCTGATGTGTGCTGATTAATACGGCGTGTTTTTTGTTGGGGATGCTTCCGTGGCTTAGCGGGTTGTTTTTGCGGCCAAAAAGTGGGTTTTAAGGCTTAAAACAGGCGTTTTCTGATGTCTTTATCGTTCAAACTCAAAGGGTTACGATGGTCCGACCCCCTCCATCTCTGGGCGGGCGCTGATGAGTGCTGATTAATACGGCGTGTTTTTTGTTGGGGATGTTTCCGTGGCTTAGCGGGTTGTTTTTGCGGCCAAAAAGTGGGTTTTAAGGCTTAAAACAGGCGTTTTCTGATGTCTTTATCGTTCAAAATCAAAGGGTTACGATGGTCCGACCCCCTCTATATTCAACGGACCCCTTCCAATTGTGCATTGTGCGACCTGACCCCATGGCCGTTGCACATCCATTGCGATCCCCGCACGTGTTTACATGCAGTGACTATAACATAAAGTCAGTACCAGCCAGGCTGGTTACGTCCAGGATAGTTATTGATCCTCCACCAAAGTCTTCCGGCACTTGGATCACCCAATTATCGCCAACCTGACCACCAGGAGTGCCGCTAAAATGGGCACTGCCATCAGCATTGTCAAACGCGCTCAGGTCGATCATGTCGCCTGACTCCCAGTCCATGATGACGTCGTTGCCGTTGCCCGGTTCGAATATGAAGGTGTCATCGCCGGGGCCGCCGTCCAGGAGGTCGTTGCCTTCGCCGCCGTTGATGGTGTCCTTGTCTTCGCCGCCGTAGATTTCATCGTCTCCGGCGCCGCCGTTGAGGATGTCCCTGCCTTGCTCGCCGTAGATGGCGTCATCGCCGCGGCCGCCGTTGATCTCGTTGTTGAAGCGGTCACCCATATTGCCGCTGATAACTTTGGTGTAGAAGATGAAGTTGTCGGCGGTTAAATTATCGGTTGTAACTCCGTTCAGCCTGATCTCACCGTTGCTGGGTAAATTTATCTCTACGGCGGTACCTACGGATATTTCTCCATTACTGTCATTAGTATCCCTCAGGTCATCCAGGGAGGCGATGGAAGTGAAGGCGCTCAGGTCGATCTTGTCCGTACCGCCAGTATTAAAGTTGTTGATCTCATCGTCGCCATCGCCGGGGGCGAACACGAAGGTATCATCGCCGGCACCGCCTTCAAGGGTATCATCGCCCCTGCCGCCGGTGATGACGCTGCCACCGCTGCCGGCGGTGAGGGTGTCCCTGTCCCTGTGGTTGGAGCCGATGACATTTTCGATACCGCTGAGCGTATCTCCGCTGGCATAACCGGTTGATGTTTGGGCACTGGTGTTGCTCAGGTCCACTGTAACAGCCTCGTCCGATCTCGCGTAGGAGACGGTGTCACTGCTTGTGTCTCCCTCAGGACCGCCGGTGATGTTATCCGGATCATCGCCGGCGATGAAGATATCTGCGTGGTTGGAGCCTACATATCGTTCTATACCGTCAAAGCTGTCGCCGGCGGCATCGCCGGCGCCGCGGTTGCCGCCGCTCAGGTCCACGGTTACGCCTTCCATGGCGCTGGCATAGGTCGCGGTATCATTACCCGGAGTGCCCTGTATGCCACCACCATTCAGCGTATCCGCTCCGGGGCCGCCGTCCAGGGTATCGTCGCCTAAGCCACCTCTCAGCGTGTCCCTGCCTGCGCCGCCTTCCAAGGTATCAGCATCGTCACCGCCGGTCAGGGTGTCGTTGCCGCCCATTCCTCGCAGTATGTTAGCGTTCCCATCACCAATCAGGGTGTCGCCGCCGCGACCACCGATGACATTGTTGAAACCAGTTGCTAAATCGCCCGATGCATCGCCACCGCTCACTTTGATGACACCAGAAAGAGTTGGACTACCAAACAGGGCTTCGTCAGCATCGCTCAGGTCTGTTGAAGTACTACGTTCACTCAGATCCACATTCACCCCGGAACCAGAGCCTTCATAGGACAAGAAGCCACCACTAGAACCATCAAGCCTGTCCCTGCCGGGGCCACCTTCCACGCGGTTCTGACCGCCACCGCTGATAATCCAATCATGACCACTACCACCCCTGACGAAGCCGCTATTACCACCAGTGAGTCTGTCGTCATAACGGCTGCCGATGAGGTTTTCGAAACCTCCACTGATAGTATCTCCCAGCGCATGGGTACCCAGGTTCTCACCGGTATCGGTACCGATGCCAGTCAGTGTTACCGTAACACCTGAGCGTGGGTTGGGGTCAGTAGCTGCCGTGGTATTGCCTCTTGACGAACCTGCGTAGGATAAAGTGTCGTTACCTGCACCACCGTCCAGAGTATCTGCACCTTCTCCACCTTCGATGGTGTCATCGCCGGCGCCGCCGTCGAGGGTGTCATCTCCATTGCCGCCGCTGAGGGTGTCATCTCCACCGTTGCCGTTGATGATGTCCGCATTGCTGCCGCCGGTCAGGCGATTGTCGCCTTCGCCACCATGGATTGTGGTATTTCCTCTGGTGCTACCATCACCTGCCGGACTATTGTCTGTCAGTTTGACATAGCCATCCGGGTTGAAAGTGAAGTTGGCGGCAGTCAGCCCGGTGATAGCGTCGACACCAATTAACGTAACCTGGTGGCTGCCGGAGGTGATGACGATATCACTGCCATCATCAGTCCTGTAATTCAAGCTCAAGGTACGGGGAGAACTGCCGAAGCTCAGCTTGTCTCCGGTGTCTCCAACCGTAAAATCTCCACTTGTAATCGTATCCCTGCCACTGATCACAAAGGTATCCGTGCCGCCGCCTCCGGTCAGGGTATCGTTGCCGCTGCCACCGATCAGCCTGTCATCCCCGGCGCCTCCGATAATATTGTCGTCACCGCCGCGGCCATCTATAACGTTATTGAACTCATTCCCAGTCAACATGTCATGGAAATTCATATCGGTACCATTAACTCTTGTGGCGGTTGAACTGACATTGGTGCCGATAATATTCTCGAAGTCGACCAGTATATCTCCCGTTTCGTAAGGCCGGTAAGAAGTGGGGGGATTTGCGCCGGATGCGCCGTTTCCAGCCTGGGGGGTAGTACCAGAAGATATATCCACTACGACCGCATAGCTGGTAGAACGCTCATAGGAAATGGTGTCCGCGCCAGTACCTGCGTTGACATTATCCACTTCCGGCCCGGCGATGAAGGTATCGTCATGGTCGGAGCCGATGAACATTTCAACGTCAATGAAGCGGTCGCCGCGGGCGTCGCCGCGGCCGCCGCCGTTGGAGATGGTGGTGACGTTATTACGTTCGGAGACATTACTGAGGTCTACTGTGACGCCTTCCGTTGCATCGGCGTAGGTGACGGTATCCGTGTCGCCACCGCCGTCCAGGGTGTCGCCGCCGGGACCGCCGTTCAGCGTGTCATCGCCATCGTCGCCGTTCAGCGTGTCGCTGCCGGCGCCGCCTGTGAGTATGTTGGCGTTGTTATCCCCGGTCAGGGTGTCCCTGTGTGCGGAACCGAGGATGTTTTCAAATGATTGGTACTTAACCTTGTCGCCGGCGGCATGGCCGCCGCTGGCGGTCTTGATGGTATTGTGCGTGTCGTCAAAATCGCCGGTTCCCTGATTCAGGTCAATGGTGACGCCGGCATTGGAACTCGCGTAGGAGAGTGTGTCGTTGCCACCGCCGCCGTCCAAGGTGTCGGCGCCCGCCAGCCCTTCGATGACGTTGGCAGCATCATTGCCGGTCAGGATGTCGTCGTAGGCCGAGCCGATGATGTTTTCAAAGCCATCTTGTATGGTATCGCCTGCTGCGTGTCCTTTACGGGCGCGATCAGCTGCGGCTTTACTGAAGTCTATCGTAACGCTGCTGGGCGAGCTGCGGTAGGACACGGTATCTCCGGCACCTGAGCCGCCGGTCAACTCATCATCCCCGTCACCACCTTCGATGATGCTGGGGTGGTTATCACTACCGGTAATAACGTCGTCAAAAGGGCTGCCGATGAAGTTCTCGATACTCCTGTACAGTCCGGTCAGTTCACTACCGGTTTTATAAGTTACGCCGCCGGCAGCCGATACTTTCACCCCAAGCCCATCCCCATCCTCATCCTTGAAATCCGCAAAAGACAAGGTGTCACTACCCGGTCCACCGTCAAAGACTCCCATTGCTTCGAATCCAGAACCAACAGCGTTACGGGCACCGGCTTTGTCTCTACCGTCATCAAAATCCCCATCCGTGAAATCATCAAAATCCACCTCGATGGTATCATCCCCCGGCCCGCCCTCATAACTGTCCACACCGGCGCCACCGGTGAGCACGTCGTTGCCGCGCGCGCCGTACAGCACGTCATCACCGCCGCCGCCGTCCAGGTTGTCGTCGCGGGGCGTGCCGTGCAACCGGTCCGGGTCCGGGTCGCCGGCCACGGTGTCACCGCCGCCGCCGTCACCGCCGTCGCTGCCGTCACCACCATTGCCGCCGCCACCGTTACCACCACCACTGCTGCGGAAGATAAAATCATCCTCCCCCACACTACTCACATTCTCCAGCGTCACCTCGCCCCTGCTGGGCAGTTCAATCACGACGTTATTTCCCGATGTCCTGATGTTGTCTTCCAGGTCGCTGAAGTCGTCTATGCTGGTAATGGTGCTGAGATCTATCTTGTCCAACCCGGGTTCGAAGTCTTCGATAACGTCGTCGCCGTCACCGGCGCCGAACTTGAAGATGTCGTCGCCGAACCCGCCGAGCAGGTCGTCGTCACCGGCGCCGCCTTCCAGGATGTCGTCGCCGTCGCCGCCCTCCAGGTCGTCGTTGCCGTTGCCGCCGATCAGGGTGTCGTTGCCGTCGCCGCCGAACACGTCGTCGTTGTCGTTGCCGCCGTCCACGATGTCGTTGCCGTCGCCGCCGAACACATCGTCCCTGCCGTCGCCGCCGGACACGTTGTCGTCGCCGGCATTGCCCTGCACTTCATCGTTGCCTGCTTCGCCGCTCACGGTGTCGTCGCCGGCGCCGCCTTCCATGGTGTCGTTGCCGGTGCCGCCCGCCATGTCGTCATCGCCGTCGCCGCCTTCCATGAGGTCGTTATGGGGGCCGCCCCGGAGCAGGTCGTCGCCTTCGCCGCCGTACAGCCTGTCGTCGCCGCGCCCGCCGTAGAGCTTGTCGTCGCCTCCCTCACCGTACATCCTGTCGTCATTGGTGTTGTCGCCGCCCGGGCCGCCGTACAGCGTGTCGTCGCCTTCGCCGCCGCGCAGGGTATTGGCCCTGGCGTCGCCGGCCAGCACGTCGTCCTCGTCGGAACCGGTCAGGTTGATGATGTCCGGGACCTGTACCGACACCTGCCGTCCGTTATCGGTGTACGTGAAGGTCTCCATGCGCCCGAAGGTGTCGCCCCGGGCGTCGCCGCCGCTGGTTGCCTGACTGTGCAGGCGCACGGTGACGCCGGCTTCGGAACGCGTGTAAGCCGCGGTATCCCTGCCGGTCCCGCCGATCAGCACGTCGGCGCCGGGGCCGCCCTCCAGGGTGTCGCCGCCGCTGCCGCCATCCAGGGTATCGTTGCCGCCGAGCCCGAGAATCGTGTCGCTGCCCCCAAGTCCTTCGATGCGTTCTCCCCGCTCGGTGCCTCTCAGTGTCTCGCTGGCGTTGGTGCCGGTGATGTCGGGGCCGGGTGTCGGGTCGGGGGGAGGGGTCGGGTCTGGCGGGGGGGTTGGGTCTGTCGGGTCAGGCGGGGTTGTGCCGTCGGCGAGCATGACCGTCAGTTCATATTGGCCGGAGTTGTCCCGGTTGGGGTTGGCGGAGTAACTGCTGGCGCTGAGGTAATAGGCGCCGGTGCTTGTTGCAGTAAAGGTCAACTGCGAGTTGTAGTTCCTGTTCGCAGTATTGATGTCGTCGTTCTCGGTAATGAGATTGCCGCCGGCATCGAACAGTTTGAGGATGGTGTCTTCCGCCTCGACGCCCTTGGTGCCGCGGCCGGAAAGGCTGATTCGGTAAGTTTCTCCCCGGGTAAGCTCTATCTCGATCCAGTCTTCGTCCTGCCTGTCGGAGAGGTTGCCGTTGAACGTATCGCCAACGGCCATCGTGTAGGTGGTTGAGGTACTATCAGCCGCATCCCGCGCGGTGGTTTCAGTAACAGTTGCCATAACCTAGCCTCCTGGGCCGGGGTGGAGATCGTATATATAGTGTCAGACAATAGCAATAAGGTATGGAAATGTCAATATATTGTGATCAGTCTGCGTCGTAGTCCTCGGGGGGCTCTGCCACGGCTGCTTGCTGGGGTGGGTCCACCCGGACCCGGAAGTAGGTATCCACTGTGGCCTTGAGGGCGGCAAGTTCGATTTTCACCTCCGTGAGCCCATTTGTCATACCTGTGCTCTCATCTTTCATACCCGCGATCTCATTTTTTATATCCGCGATCTCCTTTTTCACCACCACGAGATCATTTTTCACCACCGCGAGTTCGTTTTTCACCACCGCGAGTTCGTTTTTCACTTCCGTGATCTCATTACTGTGTTTCTCGCCCTGCTCCTTGATTTCCTTGCCAAGTCTAACTCCCTGCTCCTGCATTTCTTTCCGTTGCTCCCGCATTTCCCTGCGAAGACCGTTTTGACCGGTAATAATCAGACCGGCCAGCGCTACGCTCACACCGAGCATTGCCACGCCCACGCTGATGATCGCAATTAATTCCATCGACATTTTATTCTCCCTCTTTTATTTCTTTAACCATGTTTCTCATGCCGACCCTGCCTGGTTGTTACCCAGGATAGACGGGTCAGAGTGATGTCCGGGAATGTCTTAACCCGGTCCCTTTAGTCCATAGCCCGCTCAGCATATTTGTATGTTATCTGATTGTCAACACTCTCTCGGGTTGTTAAAGCAGAAGCTAATTCCATACGCAGGGCAAGATCATACTTTTTGTCATAAGTAAGAGGTTTTTTATTCCAATAAGATATAGATAAGTGGGGAACTCATGGGTTTTGCGGGGATCAGATCAGTAATTACCCCAAACTGAGGAGATTCCCATGAGTTTACTGACCCATTTGGCGACGATTGACGACCCGCGGCGTGATATTAACAAGAAGCATGAGTTATTGGACATTCTGTTTCTGACAGTGAGTGCGGTGCTGTCGGGGGCAGAAGGCTGGAAAGACATCAAGGAATTCGGTGATGAGAAGCTGGATTGGCTGCGTCGCTACCGGCCGTTTTTGAACGGGATGCCGGTGGATGACACGATTGCGCGGGTGGTGCGGGCGCTGGACCCGGAGCAGTTCAACCGGGCGTTTATCGATTGGGTGAATGAGGTACGGGCGGCGTCCGGTCAGGAGCAGATAGCGCTGGACGGGAAGACCCTGCGGCGGTCTCATGACGGGGAGAAACACACGGCCCTGCACAGCATCACGGCCTGGGGACATGAGTGCGGGTTGGTATTGGCGCAGATGAAGTCACAGGGGAAGAAGAATGAGCAGTCGTCGGTGATGGAGATGCTGGAGTTGTTGCAGGTGAAGGGGGCGCATATCACGGCGGATGCGATGAATACGCAGAAGAAGATAGCGCAGAAGATTCACAAGAAAGGCGGCGATTACACGTTGTCGCTGAAGGACAATCACAAGACGTTGCGCAAGGAAATACAGGCGTACTTTCATAAGGTTACGCGCGATGCGCCGCAGCAGGTAGCGGTGCATGAGGAGGTGGACGGCGGGCATGGCCGGATAGAGAAACGCACCTGCCGGCAGTTGCCGGTGGATGAGTGGGTGAGTGGGGCGGCCAGGTGGCCGGGCTTGCAAACCCTCATTGAGATGGAGCGGGAGCGGCGCCTGCCCGGGAAAGCGGTGGAGACGGAGATACATTACTATATCAGCTCCTTGCCCGTGGATGCCCAGCGGGTGGCGCAGGGGATACGGCGGCACTGGGAGGTGGAGAACAAGGCGCATTGGGTGCTGGATGTGGCCTTTAAGGAGGATGACAGTCGCATCCGCAAGGGGGACGGGGCGGAGAACGTGGCGATTATCCGGCGCTTCTGTCTGAACCTGGCGCGGTTGGACCCCAGGAAGAACAGCATGCGGGGGAAACTCAAGCAGGCCGGGTGGAGTGATACCAGACGGGCGGAAATCCTGTTCGGAGCAGACATATAAAAGTATGCGGTTGCCCTGATTCCATACGACTGTAAACCCGCCTCCACGTCTTCCTGAAACCCGTTTTCAGCCTGGTTCAGACCGGTGTTTATGCTTGGTTAAGCGGTTTAGCGCGTAACAAAGCAAAAAAAAACACAAGACGAATTCGTTTACTTCTATCTGATAACAGGAGAATAAAGTTATGGCAACTGTAAAAGAGATGATGATGCAAGATGCGGCCGCAGGGGCCGGCACTGCATACTCGATGTCTGCCGGTGATACGTTTGAGGGCACCATTACCAATATGGCCGGGGACTCAGAAGACTGGATCAGCATTGAAATGGAAGCAGGGACGACGTACACAATAACCGTGACAGGGACTCTTGCCGCAAGTGGTGGTGGAGAGGACCAGGGAGACATGGACACCATCCTGACGCTCCTTGATTCGAAGGGCGGCATGATTGCCATGAACGACGACGATGCCCCTGGCATGAAGAGCGTGTCCCCCGGTTCGAAGTTGACATTCACCCCGGAAGTCAGCGATACCTACTACATCAGTGTCAGCACGTACCGGAACAACCCGAACCTGGACAATTCAGGTGAATACGAGGTGTCGGTCACAGGAGTGGTGGTTGACCCCGACGTGGGCTCGGGCATTAACGGCACCGAGCGTGTGCCGGCAAATGATACCGCTACCCCTCCCGTGGTATACGTCTCCGGCAACGACAAACTGGTAGGCACTGCTGCCGGTGAAAATATCAACGGCCTGAGCGGTGACGACTCGTTGTACGGCCTCGGCGGTGACGACACGCTGGACGGCGGCGCCGGTAATGACCTGCTGGTGGGCGGCCCGGGCGCAGATACCCTCAAGGGTGGCGATAGTCATCCTGACTACGGCGACACCGTAGATTACTCCTCTTCGCCGGAGGGCGTCACCATCAACCTGAACGACGGTACGGCCAGGGGCGGTGATGCTGACGGCGATACGATCGAAAATGACGTTGAGAACGTCAGGGGTTCCATGCATGACGACGTGCTGACCGGCGCTCGTGTCGGCGCCGCGAGACATAACAAACTTTGGGGTCTCGGCGGCGATGACGAACTGAATGGCCTGAGGGGCAGGGACGAACTGTACGGTGGCGACGGTGACGACAACCTGGACGGCGGCGACGACGACGACATACTGGAAGGCGGCTACGGCGCCGACACGCTGAGCGGTGGCAAAGGCATGGACACCTCCTCCTACGCGGGTTCCATGATGGGCGTCACCGTGCGCCTGCACAGCGGCCAGTCCATGGGCGGCGACGCCGAAGGCGATATGTGGAATCTGTCGGACACTTCTCAGGGATATACCGACAGCGATGAGGAAGAAGCCGAGGTAAGCGTTTACGATATTGAAAACCTGACCGGTTCGGCGCACGCCGACATACTGGCCGGCGATCTCAGGAATAACACGATCAAGGGCGGTGACGGCGACGACAGGATTTTCGGTGGTCCGAACCCCGCTGATGCCAGGGACGACGAGGACGGGGGGAGCGGTCTTACTAACCTGGACATGCTCCACGGAGAAGGCGGCAACGACATGCTCTTCGGCGGCTACGGCGATGACCACCTCTGGGGTGGCGACGGCAACGACACGCTGAATGGCGGCGTTGGCAACGACACGTTCTACGGCGGCGCCGGCAGCGACATGATCCACGCCGATGCCGGTGATAAAATAATTAATGGCTGGGTAGAAAAATTGCCTACTGTCGGTGGCAGCGCTCAAACGGAAGCAGCCGGTGATCCCATGGCTTCCGACACCGTATCTTACGCAAAGCTGGAAGAAGAGATTACCCGGGCGCTTAACGATCCCGGTGGCACTACTGCAACAGGTGGCGCAACGATTACCAACGTTGAGAACATTATCGGTTCCCAGGGTGACGACAACCTGACCGGCAATAACCAGGATAACGTCATCGAAGGCGGCGAGGGTGGTGATACCTTGGCCGGCGGCGATCACGGCACCAATGGCGACACCTTGTCCTACGAGGGTTCCGATGACTGGGTTAGGATAACGCTGAATGCTGGCGCAGCAGCTACAACCTCCAGGGGCCACGCATCGGGCGATAACGCTACCGGTTTCGAAAATGTCAGAGGGTCTGCCTTTGATGACGACCTGACCGGTGATACTGGTAACAACAAGCTATGGGGCATGGCCGGCGATGACACAATAGAAGGCGCTGGTGGTGATGATACACTGGAAGGCGGAGCGGGCGCCGATGACCTGGATGGCGGCTATAACAATGGCGGTACTGCAGGGGCCGCGAACACCGAAGTGAACACTGTATCCTATGCAGGTTCGGACGCGGGTGTCACGATAAACCTGATGACTGCCAGCGCAAGCGGCGGTCACGCTACCGGCGATACAATCGTGACTTACGAAGAGCTTGCTCCTCTACCCGATGATGATCGCAACGAGATTGATGTCGCTCGTTTCGCGAACGTCACCGGTTCCATGCACGACGACCATCTGACCGGCAACCACCATGACAACGAGCTTAAAGGCGGCGCCGGCGATGACACCCTCAGGGGTGGCGCCAGTCAGCGCGGTGATGGCAGTACTGCGTTAATCATCAGGGGTGACGTGCTCTACGGTGGTCCCGGCGCGGACGTGCTTGATGGCGGCGAGGACAGGGGTGAAGGCAACGATAATATGGTCGATACCGGTAAAGACGGTCTGGATAATGATGACGATGATCTAATCGATGAAGCTGATGAGACAGCTATGGTTACGGCTTCCGTCGACTGGGCAGTGTACAAGGAAGCGATGGAAGGCGTCACGGTGGACCTGTCCACTAACAGGGGTACCGGCGGCGAGGCCATGGGCGATACCCTGGTCAACATCGAGTTGATCTGGGGTTCCGAACATGCCGATACGTTTATTGCCAGTGACGGAGCCGACATCATCGAAGGCGATGGCGGCAGCGATACCGTGTCCTACGAGGCATCGGAGATGGGCGTCACGGTTAATCTGACTGAAGATGCCCAGCACAGGACTGTAACGGCCGTACGCGATGCGACTACCGACGAAGTCACGTTTGGACCTGATGCTGATCCCGCTGCGGCCACGACGCATCTGGCTACAGCTACAACTGGCGTCCCCAGGCTGAACGCACAGAATTTGGCCCTTACGGGTCCGGATGGAGATAATCCTGAGAATGAGGATACCAATCCGAACGTCAACGGGGCAGCTGGCGATAAGCTGGGCAGTATTGAGAACCTGACCGGTTCTGCCATGGGAGATTCGCTGACCGGTGACGAAAACCCCAATGTCCTTAAGGGCATGGGCGGTAACGACACCCTGAACGGCGAAGCCGAAGAAGATACACTGTACGGCGGTGATGGCGATGATACCCTTAATGGTGGCGATGGGGACGACATGCTGAATGGTGGCGCAGGCGATGACACGCTGAACGGCGGTGGTGGCGCAGACACCCTGACCGGCGGTTCTGGTAATGACGACATGTCCGGTGGCGCTGATGCTGACACCTTCGTATTCAGCACGGCAGATGCCGGGGACAGTGATGCCATCCTGGATTTTGCGGAAGGCGACAAGATTGACCTGTCTGCATTCGAGCTTACCGCAGAGCAGGTTATAGCAGCCGCAACTCTGAGAGGCTCGGGAGAAGATGCGTATGTCGTCATCAACCTGGAAGCGCATGGAGGAGGCCGGATCACACTTCAGGATGTTGACAGTTTGGATGACCTGGATTCTGCAGTGGATGATACTACTACAGAAGGTGTCGATGAATCGGCAGACGGTGTCATCCAGACGCTTGATCCCGACATCTTCATCCTTTGATTAACTGAGCAGTAAACCAATCTTCCTGATTTCACGGAAGTAAACGATCACAGGGGCGTTCCCGGCGGGCAACCGCTTGGATCAGCCCCTGTTTTATTTGCGTCCTCCTTTTCCGTCCCCCTTCGTCATACCGGCGAAGGCCGGTATCCAGTAAACAAAGAGTCGCCCTGCGGGCGACCCATTATTCCACTGGATGCCGGGTCAAGCCCGGCATGACGAAGGGCGAACCCCTACTGTCATTGTCATCTGTATTGTCAAGCAAGCGCTGTTTGAGTTCCGTGTACAAACCAGCTATAGCTCTGGTCAGTGCCTCCCTGTGCCCACCACTGCCCAAACTCTGCTCGTGGATATCCGTCGGCAGAAATCGCCTCATCTGATTTTTAAAGGAATCCCCAGCAATGATAGACGGACACTGGTCAATGATGTTGTCAATCAGGGCAGGATACCCGGTTACCCCGTAGTCATCTATCTTGCGCTCCACCAGATCTGGTCGAATACCGGCTCCCTGTTGTTGTAGCCACGACAGGTCCCAGATATCGCGATGGCGCACATGTCCCGCCGCCGCCAGTGACACCAGCTTATCGGCCATAATTTCATTAAGCGACTCAACGGTGACCAGGATATCATCATAGCCATCCGGCAAATACGGGTGGTTTTTCTTTAATGGCAGCACTTCTCTCGTGTAGGCCGGTATGTTGGCCACCTCAACTTTGATGCGTTGTCTGGGCAGGTCACGACGTCCAGGACTGGTTATGATTGATATCTGCCACTTGTCCACTTTCAGCGCAGCATGGTCCGGCTCTTCTCTCAGAACAGGTGGTTCTTTAACCATGACCTCCAATCCATATCGGGCGCCAAGATAATCCTCAAGACAACTTTTCATGTCTTTAAGCGCGGCTGAGGAAAACTCCCTTCCTCCCACAAAATCCAGATCTTCGCTATATCGTCTGGAACCGTAGCACAACCGTAACGATGTGCCGCCCTGAAAGACCAAATCGTTCAGCATACTGGACCGGTGCAGACTGAACAGGATGTCATAGTGAAGCAGTTCCTTACGGACCACGGGGCCCATCCGGGCAACATGCGGGTCGCGCATTGCCCTGTCAACCAGTGCGTCGAAATCCACCTCAGTTATCTTCATGGAGCACTTCCTCATCAATCAGTTCTGTATTGCGTCCTACCCGCCTCAGGTCCCGACAGGCCTTGTGTTTGCCGGCCAGCCTGAGTGGCCTGCCGACATCGTGAATATCTTCAAGGATGTCATGGACCGGGCGCGCCGTGTGCGTGAACTCAATAGTGCCGAAAGGGGTGTCGACCTCACCTTTTCGCCCTGTGGTCATAACAGTCAGGCGCATCGGGATCTGTGAGATCACCCCGTACTCGGAAAGTGCGGATTCCAGGCTGACATAGTTGTATTCACCCCGGCGCATCGCCTTGGCAATGTTTTCCAGAGTGTGTGTAAACCCGTTGGCCGACAATGCATTGACATAGACCCCATACGCGGCACGCATCAGTACGCCGCTTTTGACAAGCCTGTCCAGGCCGGCCTGAAGCGTACGCGGGTTGTCCTCAGGGAACAGCGTGTCGAGGTCTTGATGAGTAAACACCTGTCTGCCCTGCCTGTCCTGGGCTGTTAACTGGAGAATGGCTTGAGTCTGTTTCATGTAATCCAACTTTTTATCTATACGTGAATATCACTATTATATGTAATAACTGTCAAGATATCAACATGACTCATACACACACAATCAGGACATTCATTTCACTCCTGCCCCCAAAATTAGTGGTGGCTCAAGGCAAAAAACCCGCCTCCGCGTCTTCTGCGTATTCCGGTTGAAAGTGAACGCGTATTCCGGTTCAAAGTGAACACCGATTCCGGTTGAACGTGAACACCTGTTCCGGTTCAAAGTGAACACCGATTCCGATTGAACGTGAACACTTTCCGGGCAGTACCGGAATCGGTGTTCACAACCCCGGAATCCGCGTTCACGTTGCACCGGAATCCCCCGCAACGCATGGGACTTGTAACCCGGTGGTACGTTGTTCCTTTTTTTGGGAGCAACCTGCCATGTCCAACAAGAGAACGACCATGCGTAAACTACGCGAGATACTACGGCTCCGGCTGCAAGCCGGCCTGTCCATCCGCGCCATCAGCCGCAGCACCAAGCTGAGTGTCGGCGGGGTACAGAAACTCCTCAGCCGGGCCGAGGCCCTGGGCCTGACCTGGCCCTTGCCGGTCGAGCTGGACGATGCCCGCCTGGCCGCGCTGTTCTACCCTGGCGCCGATACCGACGCCAGCCCGCGCCGCGAGGCACCGGACTGGGCGGCGATCCACGAGGAGTTGAAGCGCCCCCACATGACGCGACAACTGGTCTGGGAGGAATACACCCAGCGCTACCCGAACCGGTGTTACGGCTACTCCCAGTTCTGCGACCGTTACCGCGACTGGCTGGCCCGGCAACAGCGCACCATGCGCCAGACACACAAGGCCGGCGAGAAGTGCTTTGTGGACTACGGCGGGGATACCGTGCCCGTCATCGATGCCGGCACCGGCGAGACACAACCGGCACAACTCTTTATCGCGGTGCTCGGCGCATCGGACTACACCTTCGCCGAAGCCACCTGGACCCAGACCCTCCCCGACTGGCTGGCCAGCCATACCCGGGGCATGACCTACTTCGGCGGCGTCCCCGCCGCCATCGTCCCCGATAACCTGCGCAGCGGGGTGAGCCGTGCCTGCCGCTACGATCCCGACATCAACCCCAGCTACCAGCAATGGGCCGAGCACTACCAGACGGCTATCCTGCCGGCCCGCCCCCATAAACCCCGTGACAAGGCCAAGGCCGAGCAGGGCGTGCTGCTGGCGCAGCGCTGGATCCTGGCCCGCCTGCGGCATCATCAGTTCTTCGCCCTCGATGAGTTGAACCGCCATATCGCCACCCTGCTTGACGAGCTTAACCACCGGCCCTTCAAGCGCCGGCCCGGCTCGCGCCACGCGGCCTTTGAGACCCTTGATAAACCGGCCTTGAAGCCGTTGCCCCCACAGCCTTACGAGTATGTCCACATCAAGCCGGTCACCGTGCACATCGACTACCACGTGCTCTACCAGCAACACTACTACTCCGTGCCGCACCAGTACGTCGGCGAGCGGGTCGAGTTACAGGCATCTGACAGCTTGATTGAACTCTACTTCCACCAGCGCCCCATCGCCACCCATGCACGCCGGGACGGGTACGGCTTCACCACCGACCCGGCCCACATGCCCGAACGCCACCGGGCACAGCAGCAATGGTCCCCCGAGCGCCTTAAGCGCTGGGCTGCCCAACTCGGCCCTGACGTGCACACCTGGGTCCGCCACCAACTCGAACGCCGGGCCCACCCCGAGCAGGCCTACCGCACCTGCCTGGGATTGCTGCAACTCAGCAAACGCTATCCCGCCAGCCGCCTCAACGCCGCCTGCCAACGGGCCAACCAGGCCGGGCTCGTGCGCCTCAAACAGGTCACACACCTGCTGGAGTCAAACCAGGACCGGCTGCCTGATACCCCTGACGCAGACACCCTGACCACCCCCACGCTGCCCCAGGACCACGAGAATGTCCGCGGGCCGCACCACTTCAACTAACCGGAGAGACACCATGACATCAACCACACAAACCCTGACACGCCTGCGCGACCTGCGCCTGCCCGGCATGGCAACCGCCCTGACACAACAAACCGAACAGCCCGCCACCTATGACCCCCTGCCGTTCCTCGACCGCCTCGCCCTCTTAGTCGAGTCCGAGTGCCTGCAACGGGAACAACGCAAACAGGACCGCCTCATCCGCCAGGCGCACTTCAAACTGCGCGCCCGCCTCCAGGATATCGATTACGAACACCCCCGCAACCTGCAGCGCACACAACTTACCCAACTCGCACAGGGCGAGTGGCTGCAGCGGGCCCACAACCTGCTCATCACCGGCCCCTGCGGCTCAGGCAAAACCTTTATCGCCTGCGCCCTCGGCCACCAGGCCTGCCGGCTAGGTGTCTCCACCCGTTACTATCGCCTCGCCCGGCTGCTCCTTGCCCTCACCCAGGCCAAGGCCGACGGCAGCTACCACAAACTCCTGCACCAACTCGCACGCACCGGACTGCTTATCATCGACGACTGGGGCATGGACACCCTCAATACCGCACAGCGCCATGACCTCATGCACATCATGGACGACCGCTATCACACCGGCTCCACGCTCATGGCCAGCCAGTTGCCCGTCGACCAGTGGTATGCCACCATCGGCGATAACACCCTTGCCGATGCCATCCTCGACCGGCTTATCCATAATGCGCACCGACTGACCTTGAAGGGGGAATCCATGCGAAAACAACAGGCGTCTATTGACTCAGCGTGAACACTTGAGGTAAAAAACACAAACACGCCATGCGTTGCGTTAACAGGTGTTCACAATGAACCGGAATCACTGTTCACGTTCGACCGGAATCGGTGTTCATATTCGCCGGAATACGCATCTTCCTGAAACCCATTTTCAGCCTGGTTTTTGACCGGTGTTTCTGCTTTGTTAATGCGACTAACGAAGCTTTTATCCTCTGATTAACTGAGCTTTACAAACAACTTCCTGATTTCACGGAAGTAAACGATCACAGGGGCGTTCCCGGCGGGTAACCGCTTGGATCAGCCCCTGTTTTATTTGTACCCTTACAACATTAGGGGACAGACTTGAAGTCTGTCCCCAACAAACCCGAATCGGGGACGGATTTTTTATTGACAAATCAAACCCCGGTTACGATAATTACCACTGGTGCCTAAGGTGCCCAGGACGGGACTCGAACCCGTAAGGCTTGTGGGTTATCGCTACAAATACCGGAGGGTCGGCAACCCCCTGTGTTTACCAATTTCACCACCTGGGCAAGAGCGACCCGTCCCCTTCTTCGGGGGACGGGTTTTTTTATTGCCCATGGATTATATATACCGCCCTTACGCAGTTTTGTGAGAAAACTCACAAAACACCCAAAAAAATCTACAACCCCGCCCGCAGACAGGCTATAATCAACACTGAGGTTTGATTAACAAGGGTTCTATAACGGATACCAGGAGACAACACAAATGGACAAACAGACCATACACCTGATAACGCTGATCGTAGCCATCATAGGTTCCAATGCCTGGAGCCATACCAGCCTGTCCGGCCGGATCAGCGAAGTGGAGAGCAGGCTGTCCGACCGGATGACTGCCGTGGAAAGCCGGCTGACTGCCTTGGAAACCCGCGTGGATGGGATTGACAAGCGGCTGGTTATTGTGGAAAACAGGATGACCGCTTTGGAAGCCCGCATGGATGGGATGGACAAGCGGCTTGTTATCGTGGAAACCAGCCTGAAGGCCAATAACCAGTATATCGCCCGTGTCCTCAGTCAAAGTAAATCCGGGACACCCGCAACGCCGTAAACCCATCACGACCTCCGGAGATTAAGGAGAAATATATGTCCATGAATCCGGGACAATACGGTACGGACTAAGCCGGACTGACCAGGGAGGGCCAACATGAACATCATGGTAAAGGAAATATTCGAAGCGTTTGTGGAAGCGGGAGCGTCCCGGGAAAAAGCCGAGGTTGCCGGGGGAGATCAATCGGCGCCGTAGTCCTCGGGGGGCTCTGCCACGGCTGTCTGCAGGGGTGGGTCCACACGGACCCGGAAGTAGGTTTCCACTGTGGCCTTGAGGGCGGCTACTTCGAGTTTCACCTCCGTGATCTCTTTACTGTGTTTCTCGCCCTGTTCCTTGATTTCCTTGTCAAGTCTGATGCCCTGTTCCTTAATCTCCCTGCCAAGTCTGATGCCCTGTTCGTTGATTTCCTTGTCGAGTCTGTCGCCCTGTTCCTTAATCTCCCTGCCAAGTCTGATGCCTTGTTCCTTGATTTCCTTGCCCAGGTCCTTCATATCCTGCCGTAACCAGGCGAACAGGCCGATAGTCAGCGCGGCCAGGCTCGCGCTGGCAGAGATAATACCGATGAGTTCCGGAGACATGCTGGCAGTATAGCAGGCGTGGCGGCAAGGTGGAAATAAAACAGGGGCTGATCCAAGCGGTTGCCCGCCGGGAACGCCCCTGTGATCGTTTACTTCCGTGAAATCAGGAAGATTGGTTTACTGCTCGGTTAATCAGAGGATGAAAATGCCCTCGTCAAGCGTATTAATCTCACCGTCATCAGCAGCGGCGCCATCGCCGGAGGTTACATTAGAATCATCGAAGGTGTCCAAATCACTGACATCATCAATCGTGATCCTGCCTCCGCCGTACTCTTCCAGGTTAATGACAACGTAAGGGGCATTGGCTCCTGTGCCGGCCGGGTCGCCGCGCAACTCAATGGCACCGATAACCTGCTCTGCGGTAAGCTCGAATGCAGAGAGGTCAATCGTATCGCCAGCGGTATAATCCAGGATGGCATCACTATCCCCGGCATCTGCAGTGCTGAATACGAATTTATCGTTGCCATCACCACCGGTCAGGTCGTCATCACCGGCGCCGCCTGTGAGAGTGTCATTGTCAGCACCACCGTCCAGTTCGTCATCGCCTGCGCCGCCATCGAGCTTGTCTTCACCGCCGCCGCCGGACAGGTCGTCATTGCCGTCGCCGCCGTACAGACTGTCGCCTACTTCACCAGCCTCTGCCTCGTCACCGCCAACCAGGATGTCATCGCCGCCCATGCCCTTAAGGACGTTGGGATTGGCATCACCGGTCAACATGTCCTTGTGAGCGGAACCGGTCAGGTTCTCGATACTGCGCAGCTTGTCGCCGGCAGCGCCGTTGGCGTTGGGGTTGTCATCCTCGTCCTCAATATTCGTATCACTGAATACATCACCCATTGCATCCAGCCTGGGTACACCTGCCAGCGCGGAGGCAGCGGCAGTATCAGCTGTCTCAGGATCAGGATTAGTGGTGGGGAACATTATGGGGCTGCCCTCCTCGCCAGTACCGGTGTTTGCTACTATCGTATGCTCTGTGATGCTACCCAGATTGACCGTAACGCCCATTAACGATGCCTCGTAGGACACGGTATCGCTGCCGCCGTCGCCTTCGATGATGTCGCCTCCGGGACCGGATATGAAGGTGTCAGCATGTTCGGAACCCCAGATCAGCTCGATGTTGGTCAAGGTATCGCCCTCGGCCTCGCCGCCGGTGCCCATGCCTGTCGACAAGTCCACCGTGACGCCTGCCTTCGCATGCTTATAGACCGCCCAGTCGATGGAAGCGGGGATCATTTTGGGGTTGCTGTCAGGATCTTCCGGGCTGTCTTCATCAAAAGCAGGGTTCGGGATCATGTTGTTCGTTTCACCCCTGTCCTCGCCGCCGTCAAGCAAGTCCGCGCCAGCGCCGCCTGCGACGCGGTCCACACCGGCGCCGCCCCTGAGGGTATCGTCGCCGTCACCGCCTGTCAGGTGGTTGGCATGCTGGTTACCGGTCAGCCGGTCATCGTACATGGAACCGGTGACATGCGCGAAGGTAGCGACATCAATCTCGTTGTTCGGATCCTCGGCCGTAGGTGAAAGCTCTTCGTAGGTCTCGATGGTATCGCCCGTGGCATGGCCGCCGGAAGCGCTGGCAGTCATCAGGTTTATCGAGACGCCCGCGTCCGAACTCGCATAGGACAAGGTGTTTGCTTCGCTGTTCGCCTGATTGCCTTCGGTACTGGTATCGCTATCGGTATAGCCACCGTGCAACTCGTCAGCGCCGGCGCCGCCTTCCAGCGTGTCGTTGCCTTCCTCTCCTTCGAGATCATCATCGCCGGCCATACCCCACAGCTTGTTGGCGACATTGTTGCCGCTCAGGTCGTCATCGTACGCAGACCCCCTGAGGTTTTCGAAGTTGGTAGCGGTATCGCCGGAAGCATGGCCCCTGGAGGCAGTCGCCGCGCCAGAGTCATTCAGCGTAACCCTGACCCAATCGTCGGAACTCACGTAAGAGAGGGTATCTTCACCGGTGCCACCGTCCATGGTATCACCGCCCTCGCCGCCTTCTATAACGTTATTCACATCATTACTACCACCCAACGCATCATCACCCTGGGAACCGATAATGTTTTCAACGTTACTAATCGTTATATCAGTGGGCAAGGTTCCAGTAAAACCCGTAATAGCAGTAAGTCCCAGAGTCCTCACAACACCCTCTTCCAGCTTAGCGTAAGACACGGTATCGGCAGTCATGGGATCCTCTGCCGCTTCTGTAAGCGGAGTACCCGGATTGTCAGGATCGTCAGGTGTTGCTTCCAGCCAGCCATTGATTGTGGCATCATTAGCATCGGCATGGATCATGTCGCTGCCATCGCCGCCGTAGAACATGTCAGCACCCGCACCGCCATTCAGCGTGTCGTTGCCAGCGCCACCCTTAAGGATGTCATTGCCCCAGCCGCCGAAGAGCATGTCGTTGCCGTCGTCTCCGTGGAGCCTGTCTGCGTTGGTAAGATCGGGATCACCGTCCTCGTCATCGTCTGCATCAGCGGGGTTCGGGCCACCGTAAATCCTGTCGTCGCCGCCACCGCCCATTATGATGTTATCCCTCAGGTCACCTGCCAGTATGTCGGCGTGCGCCGAACCGGTGAGATTTTCAATATCGTAAACGCTTGCCTCGGCTTCTTCCTCATCACTGTCCATATATTCCACAGGCGTGTCCGACAGGTTCCAGATATCGCCTTCGGCGTCGCCGCCCATGGACTGGCCGCTGTGCAGGCGCACCGTGACGCCCATCATGGACATACTGTAAGATGCGGTATCCCCGCCTTCTGCGTCGACGATATTGACAGGATTACTATCGCCACCGGTCAGCGTGTCGGCACCAGCGCCACCTTCCAGCGTGTCGTTGCCGGCGCCACCGTCCAGGCTGTCATCGCCATCGCCGCCGTACAGGGTGTCATGCCGACGGCCACCGTCCAGTTCGTCATTGCCGCCCAGGCCCCACAGCTTGTTGTTTCTGCCGTTGCCGGTGAGCGAGTCATCGTACATGCTGCCCCTGACGTTCTCAATATCACTTTCAACAGTATCGCCGTCAGCATCACCGCCCCTGGCCGTGCCATCGTTCAGGTTGATGGTAACGCCCTCCGGCGAAGAGGAGTAGTCTACGGTGTCCTCGCCGCCACCGCCCTTGAGGGTGTCCGCGCCCGGGCCGCCCACCAGCAGGTCATGATCGTCGCCGCCATCCAGCGTGTCGTCACCGCCGAGGCCGTACAACGAGTCGTCACCGCTCAGGCCGTTGATATTTTCACCGGCAGCAGTGCCTACCAGTTTGTCGTTGCCGGAGACGTATTCGTTTTCCTCAGTGGTGTTGACGTCATTCAGAACGCGTTCGGTGCCGTTAATGCCCGAGCCCACGTCGGGGTCAACCACCACTCCTGTGACCGACACCGTGTAACTACCTGAATTGTCCAGGTTCGGGTTGTTCCGGTACGTGCCGACACTGATGTAATAGGTATCGCTGACTTCCGGGGTGAACGTCAACTTCGAACCGGGGGATATGCTCTTCTCACCAGGGGCATCGTCGTCGTTCATGGCAATCATGCCGCCTTTCGAATCAAGGAGCGTCAGGATGGTGTCCAT
The DNA here is from genome assembly GCA_965220815.1 of Gammaproteobacteria bacterium. Lineage (GTDB taxonomy): Bacteria > Pseudomonadota > Gammaproteobacteria > Eutrophobiales > Eutrophobiaceae > JAAXHV01. Next base: position 1,743,912 of record OZ244846.1, on the reverse strand, counting down.
GTCTCCAGCGACTCCATTTCCTCCAGTCGGACCCATTGGTCCACTTGCGGCAAGAGTCCCTGTCACGGTTATTGTGTACGTCGTCCCTGCTTCCATTTCAATGCTGATCCAGTCTTCTGAGTCCCCGGCCATATTGGTAATGGTGCCCTCAAACGTATCACCGGCAGACATCGAGTATGCAGTGCCGGCCCCTGCGGCCGCATCTTGCATCATCATCTCTTTTACAGTTGCCATAACTTTATTCTCCTGTTATCAGATAGAAGTAAACGAATTCGTCTTGTGTTTTTTGTGCTTTGTTACGCGGTAAACCGCTTTAAGTCGCATTACTGCGCATGTTAATACAAAAAGTCATAACTGTCCACAAATATCGCATTCGGACGGATACAAGTCAACAGCCAAATCTTTAATTCTTGTCAACGGGGCTCCCCACGGCATAATTGCCCATGGTACTGTTTCTTTCGGTTTGTTGCAATATGCCATATTCACGAATTATGTCAACAGCATAACAGAAAAAATTGCGCAGGTCTTTCAATGTGTTTGCCTGCCGGTTGCCCCCAAGCCGTAAAATGATCGCAATATGTCAGGAATTTTTAGTCTTGTCAATAGAATAGTAAGAAATAATTTATATGGTTGTCAAGTTTTTGTAGGGGTTTTTTATGACGGGTTTTATATGGGGGTTTTTGGGGGGTGGATGGGGGATCGTTTAATCTTGAAAACCTGAGACCAAAGGAACCGGTGTGTTATTTTTCACGGATTATTTTGTCATAGTTCGCATGTGAACCGATCCAGAACCACTGGATACTTTCTCCGACGTCCACACCAAGTGCCCTGTAGCGCTTATCAATACGCACTGTCCATAAATCAGACTTGTGGGTTTGTTTGAAATGTAACGAAGGGTGCCGTGGATTTTCCTTCAATAACGCATAACTGGATTTGGCACGGGCCTGTACTTTTGGCGGCAGGTCATTAAATGATTGCCAAAATCTTCGTGACGCAAAGTGTTTCAAATCTCTGTTGCCTTGCCATCCTGGTAATCCTGGATTGCCTCTGATATAAGGTCATCCAGCTTTCCGTTGCGATAGTCCTCTTCTATTTCCTTGTCCCATATATCTGCATCATAGTCCAGAAACCATGAGCGAAACTCCACCAAATCCGATGATGTCAATTTCTCGACTGCCCTCTCAAGCGCTTTAACATTCGACATACTCAACTCCAGTGCCTGTCTGTCAGGTGATTATAGCGTCTTGTCTCCCGGATTTTCCAGCGAATAATTTCAGGACACCCATAAATTCGGACGTAATTATATGGGTGTCCTGATTTAACGTTTGGATTACGAATATCAGGGTTTAAATCAGGACATCCATTGTTTATGGGGTGTCTCCTGCTCCTCCCCCGTCATGCCGGGCTTGACCCGGCATCCAGTGGGTAATGGGTCGCCCAGAGGGCGACTCTTTGCCTACTGGATACCGGCTTTCGCCGGTATGACGAAGGGGGAGCGGTATGACGATGGGGGGGCGGAATGACGAAGGGGGTTCAGGATGCAGTCTTCCTCGTTTCAGGCAGGCCCGCAGCCGTGAAACAGGATTCCGGATACAGGTAGTCCTCACCTGACTCATCCGTGATACGCAGCTGTTGATGTTTTGCTGCTTCTTCATCCGGGATGAGTTGGTAGATTTTTCGATGCTCCAGAGATGCCTCATACCCGGAGTTATCAATGCAAATCACATATTGCGTAGTGGGCGGCATGAGCGTTACTTCAGGTATCGTTTAATCTTGAATTCATATTTTCCTATGCCGTGAGCTTCGTACCAGTGAATTTCTGCGTTCAGTATGGCGCCATCAGCGAGCTGTATTCTTGCCTCACCCTTACGTTTTCGCCACCGGCCTATCCCATACACTTTCCGCAGGCGTTTCAACTCTCGAATTCCAGCGCCCATGGCTATGGTCTCAGGGTGTCGTATATCGCCGATAATTTTAAAGTCCATTTATTATTCTGTGCCTCAATGCATTAGCCATTCACCAAACTGAGACCAGCGGTCAACATCCCTTGGGTCCCGTTGACAGTATTAATACTGTTCAGGCTTCTGTCAATGATTATTGTTTAAATTGGGACACCCATAAATTCGGGCGTAATCTCTGCGAAAGTCACTTCGGTAAGGAGCTTTCTCAGGGGTTTCTTGTTCGCGCTGACGGTCCGCTTCAGTGTAAAGTGGGGGTAGTATTTTATAGCCTGGCGCTGACATGACTTCCCTGTACATCCTTCCGGTTGGGTTAATCCAATAGGTGCTTCCTTATGGGCTCCAGTTGTTTGGCAGCCAATTTGCTCGCCATTTGGCCTGCTGTAAGCGGCTCTCCAGGTTTTGGGGTTTTAGCACAACTTCCCTCAACATCTTTTCCTCTAGCGCCATTGAGCAAATACTTTCGCAAAGGCTTTAGCTGTTCGGCTGCCAATTTATTCGCCATTTGACCTGCTGTAAGCGTTCTTTTCATACGGTTATCCGGTGATTTATAAAATAATATAAACAGGGTTGATCCCGGAGTCCAATGCCCGTATTAAACGCTGACTGTGGGGGGTTTTTATGAGGGGTTTTATATGGGTGTTATTGGGGCGCCGCGAAGCCGCATCTATTCAGAACCGGCATCGATACCCAGGTGGGTTTCTATCCTGACAATGCGCTCGCGCAGCTCGCCGAATTGCGTTTGCATGTCTACGCGCAGTTCATTGATCTGCGTTTGCATGTCCACGCGCAAGTCATCGATCTGTCTTTGCAGGTCCACTCGCAAGTCACTGATCTGCGTTTGCAGGTCCGCGCGCATGACGCCCATCTCACCATGCAAGCCCCCGATCTGACCCTGCAAGCCTCCGATCTGACCCTGCAGGTCCAGGATGGCCGAGTATAACAAACCCTGGCTGCTGATAATGACCGCCAGGGCAAAGCCCATTATCCACTGCGTCTGACGAAACTCGGCCCAGCGCACCACGTCGTCTCCCGGACGAGCGGCGCGGCGGCCGGGACGGGAGGCCGCGTTCGGTTGCGGCGTCTCTGCAGCGGGGGTGGTATCGGGGTGTATGGTGTTCATTGTCGTTTCCATGTGATTAACCTCCATGGCGATATCCGGTTTTTCCATGCGGCGTCCCTGTTCCTGGCAGGCACAGCGGCGCCCGTTGCCGACCGGGAACGCTGCTATCGAGCGATGCCCCGGCCTTGTTATGAAGTATAACCGGGGGAGGTGTCCGGCGCAACACTCACTCAGGGTCGAGTTAAATCAGGACACCCATGTCTTTTTACTGGGTGTCCTGTCAGTTACATGGGTATCCTGGAATTGCTCTGCGTGGCTACTGCCGGGGATTGCCCTGCCTCTTGTTCCGGCCGGGTGTTTTCTTCCACCTGTCCAGATCTTCCTTGAACTTCTGTTCTTCCGGAAGTAGTTTGATTGCGCGCTCATAGGCGGCTGTTACCTCATGGGCGGGATGTTTGAGCCATTTTTTAACTCTGCCTAAATCTCTCCACGCCCAAGCATGACGCACTCGGCTAGTATCCATCTGAACAGCCCGTTCCAGCAACTCTTTTGCTTCCCGTAACAGACGCAAGTACGATTTCCGTCCCTGACTATTTCTTGGTGTTTTCTGTGCCAGTTTGATTTTTGTCTGGGCGAATTCGTGTAACGCACGTACATCGTTCAGCACGGCATCGCCAGCGCGTTCGAAATAGCTGTGTGCTTTTTCCTCGTTGCGGAGCCGTCGAGCGAGAATGGCCGCATCCATGGCATCTGCGCTCGCCAGGTACATTGGCTGGCGGTCCAGCAATTCTTTCGCTTCCTCTTCGCGTCCGGCATCCAACAAGATATCTATCAGGACATTGGAAACAAAATGATGAAAGTGCTCGGGAGCTTGTTCCCTGAATTTGGAGAATGCTGTTTTCGCATCATCAAGTTGTTCATTTGTACCAAGCAATCGAATGTATTCCGATGCGAGCGAAGGTGAGGCAGGAAGAGATTTCCACGCATTTTCGATTCGCCTGAAAGCATCCGCATCATTACCCAGCGCCTTGAGATGGGCTGCATCTCTCAGGGCGGAGATGGCGATATATTCCGGGTGCGCAGGAAGCGTTACCCGGAAGTAGCTTCTCCCCTCGTCAAAGTCAAACAAGGGAGTCTGTGATCCGTTTTCCCGCATTGCCCTGTAAATTTTAGGCAACCCCGTGCCGCGGCCCTCAGCCAGGTGCAATTCCTTCAGAAATTCACCTATGCGCCTGTTTCTGGCGGGAACAGACGGCACTGAAGGAACCGGATGAAGATGCGCAAGCTCTATACCACGTACCGGTCCCGGATAACTGATAATTTCTATACGGTCCGGATAGAGATAGACCTTGACAGGCTCCTGTAATGACGGCTCATAGCTTTTATGATAGACGGCATTCACAAGCGCTTCGCGCAGCGCAGGCACCGGATAGCTTACCCACCCCTTAACCCGAAAAGAACGTTCCTGTTTTTCCAGGTGCGGACTGGAAATGGTCTCCAGAAAAGTCAAAGCATTTTTTAATTGCTCGTGTATACCGCCGCGAAATATTTTTTCCTCTATCACGTTTCCTGACGCGTCGTCCGCAAATTGAACGACTTCGATACGCGTGCCGGGGAACCAGATATCCGGGTCCTCGCTGAACAGGAGCAAGCCGATGTTCCTGGGGACATCATGACCATTCGCGGATGTAGTAATACGCAGTTTGCGATAAGTCTCTCTCGTGTTTTCCTGCTCCAGCAGACCGCTGCGGATATCGTTGAGAAACTCCCTGACCCTGCTTTCCCGCAAATCATCCGTAGTGGCCTGAAGCGTCCTGCGGTCGTCAAAAGGCACTTTTGCGGTGAGCTGCATCAGGTCATTAAGGACACCGTTTGTTGCAGCGTCCACTGTTTCGGAACCAAGCCGCACAAAGTATTTTTTCTCCCCTCCCTTTTTAGCTTCCGGCGCCCTGTGGGGCCGCGTATCACTCCCCGGCGCCCAGATAACCAGGATTTGTTTCCCTGACACAACTTCCGGCGACATCACCGGCTGGAATTCGGGGTCAATACGATTTGAATTGCCCCTGACCCATTTCTGGATGTGATCTACGTTCTCCGGTGATATTCCCTTGGGAGGAAGAACTGCACGGCCTTCGCGCTCCTCAACACCGATGATAATATATCCGCCGTTCAGGTTCTGCAGGTCATTGGCAAAAGCGCATATCGTTTTAAGAACCTGAAAACCCGTCGTTTCATCGCCCCAACCTGCCTTGAATTCAACGCGGGAAGACTCTACGCCCTGACAGTGCAGCAGGTCTTCTATATTGATTGGAAGAATAATACTCATGTCATACGCAAGTGGGAGGCGAGATCATTCGCATCCCATTTCTCATACCGGAATTGAAATTGCATTGCGCCGAATTATAGCAATATCTGCCAAGCGCGGAAAACGGGCTTTATCCCTGCCAGGGCAGGCTGGCGTAACTTACAGGACACCCATACCTTTTTATTGGGTGTCCTGTGTGCTGTTATTAGTAAGATGAGTGAGCCTGAGCAGACATTTGATCAATGTGTGCGTGTATTGTTGCAAAACCGGTTGTTTGCGGGCCGAGGATATTTTCGAAAATTTCGCGTGTCATTTTGAAGCGGGTTTTTACTCTTTTGGTATCGTTTGTGCCGAAGGTGATTGCTTCGTAGAACCTGTCATCATAAAACAGGTCGCGAAGGGTATCGCGAAGACGTTCGGCGCAGGCGCTGACCCTCGTTTCCGGGTAACAGGACAGGCCGGTGGACATAACGTCCCAGAGTGATGCATTCAGGACGCTACGCCACTGTGATTCCGGCCTAGGCTTCCTGAAGGCTTGTCGCTTGAACAACAAATAGTTATTGGCCAGGCTCCTGCGTAAATCTTCGGATAGCCGGGCCAGGTCAGCTTTCTCCATCCTGTTCATGCGGCGCAGGCATTCCCCGAGAAAGACATCCATGTCACCACGGTACTCATCCAGCCCGAGTAGCTGGAAAGCGCAAAAGCGGTTGACAAATTCCCGGTCGCGCATGGTTTTTGCGTTCAGACCCCCGTCTGTCGCCTTTAGAAAAATTTCGGTTTTCGCTTCTTCTTTCAGGAAGCGGGTTGCAGGTCCCATGAACAGGCTGTTGCGCATCTGTTGTGGTTTGAGCGGCACGCCACTGTTTACCCTATCGAAGATGTCCAGACGCGCGCGATCGGGAGCCTTGGAGTCAATGATGTAGAAAATAAGATTGCAATCTTCGATGCGATTCTGGAGTTTGGGCTCCAGGTCCGTAAACTTTTTGCCATTCAGGTCGGGGCGGTCCCGGAGGCGAAGCCTCAGTCCGTCGGATATGAAGTTCCGGAATGTCGCCAAGCGCTGCAGGCCGTCTACGACTATCATCCGCCCTTCGTCATCTTCCGCCAAGTAGAAGACCGGCAAGGGAATCCGCATGAGCATGGATTCGATGAGCTTACTCTGCTTGTCTTCTTCCCAGATGAAATCCCGCTGGAAATCAGGGTCCATTACATACCTGCCCTCATCGATCCTCCTCATGACCTCGTAAATAGTTCGGCTTTCATGCCGGATCAAGAGCTCATCAATGGGGTAATCCCCCCAAGAGCCGCCTTGAGTGTCCAGACCTTCAACATCTTGCTCATCAACAGGGATATCTGATTGTTGGGATTCCATGGTAATCCTTCCGCGGGATTTTTACATATAAGTCAATTTGCAATTGTAGGTTAATCCAAAAAGTACCGGCTATTCTACTCTCATACCAAGTTTGAAAGAACCCCCGGCGATAATAGGGGTGGATGGGTTCAAATCAGGACATCCATTGTTTACAGGGTGTCGCCTGCTCCTCCCCTGTCATGCCGGGCTTGACCCGGCATCCAGTGGATAATGGGTCGCCCACAGGGCGACTCTTTGCCTACTGGATACCGGCCTTCGCCGGTATGACGATGGGGGGTGCCGGTATGACGGGGGATCATGCCAATTTTGGTAATGTAGTGTTGATCTTTCGGTGCTTGATAGGTTTGAGTTTAGAGCGTAGGGAAACTTTATCCCGTTTCTCCATCAGGTTGACCGTTTCATTGTACAGGGCGGAGGAAACATCCAGGTGATCCTGCGTCACAAGACCGGTTTCAGGATCAAAGGGTATTTTTTTAACCGTAGTCTTATTGCGCCCCCTGCCGGGTTTAAACAGGTAAACGGAACATTTTTCTTCATCAAGTTTTGTCAGTTTGCTGTCGGGAATGTCCGCCGCATAGATGAAATTGCTGACTTGTTCCAGTATGTTGTCGCTGTGTGTGGTAACCAACACTTTAACGCCGGCATTGGCTAATTGCACAAGACCGTCAGAAATCTTCCGTTGCGCTGCGGGGTGCAAATTGGTCTCCGGTTCCTCTACAATAAACAAGTCGCCCGGGGATACATATTTTCGAATAAACAGGGAGACCGGGGCAATTTCAGTTACCGATGAGGACGCCCTCATCAAAGGAATGCTGTATTCACCATTGTCCTTGGTGAACTCATAGTAGAATTCAGGGATTCCGACTTCCGGTTTTGATATATGTATTTCGCCGGACAAAATCCCCGTCTCGATATTTGCGCCAATTTTCTCGATTGTTTCTATTTTGTTCCGAAGCCCATCATGCTCATCAAAACGTCGGAGAGCCTTAACCCAAGTTTAACATTTTCCGCCTGTCGGGACGGGGAATCAGGGTGATTTTGGCGGGTTTTCGGTCGTAACCCATTGATTTATGGTAAGGGGGGAGTAGTGTAGTGCCATAATATTTATTTTCTTGTTGACTCGCTCCGCCACCCCCGGTATCCTCTCCCCTATGTTCATCCGGCGCACCAAAACCCGCGCCACCACCACCGGCGAGGCCTACTACACCCACCGCCTGGTGCGTTCCGAACGCATCGGCGAGAAAGTGCGTCAGCGCACGCTGCTCAATCTCGGTCGCCACTTCGACGTCGCCCGCCAGGACTGGCCCGCACTGTGCCAGCGCATCGACGCGCTGCGCGCCGGTCAGATGGCCCTGTACGCCGATGGTCCGCCGGCGCTGGAGACCCATGCCCGGCACATCGCCGAACAGTTGCTCGCCCGCGACCGGGACGCACACCGGGAGACGCCGCCGGGCCGGGACCTGCAGGCGGTAGACGTGGGCTCGCTGGCACTGGTGCGCCCGCGCTCGGTGGGGGTCGAGCACGTTGCGTTGTGGGCCATCGAGCAACTCGGCCTGCGGGCACGGCTGGAAGCACTCGGCATCGGCCCGTCCCTGCGCGCGGCGGCGCTCGGCTCGATTGTCGCCCGTCTGGCGCAACCCGGCTCGGAGGCCGCCGCGGCGCGCTGGCTGCGTGAGCGCAGCGCCCTGGGCGAGCTGCTGGGGGTGGACTTTGAGACTCAGCATCCCATACAGTTGTACCGCGCCTCCGATGCCCTCATGGCGCACCGGGACGCCATCGAGCAGCACCTGTTCGACCAGGCCATGGACCTGTTCACGCTGGCGCCCACCGTCACCCTCTATGACCTCAGCAACACCTACTTCGAGGGCGAGGCGGCCCAACAGCCCAAGGCGCGCCGCGGCCACGCCAAGGACAAGCGCACCGATTGCCCGCTGCTCACCCTGGGGCTGGTGCTCGATGCCAGCGGCTTCGTGCGCCGCTCGCAGGTGTTCGCCGGCAACGTGCGCGAACACCACACCCTGGCCGACATGCTTACCGCACTGGATACGCCGCCCGGCGCCCTGGTGGTCATGGACCGCGGCATCGCCACCGAGGACCGCCTGGCCTGGCTGCGCGAGCAGGGCTACCGCTACCTGGTGGTCAGCCGCGAACGCACCCGGCAGTTCGACCCCGAGGGCGCGGTGCGCATCGAGACCGCCTCAAAGCAGGGCGTGCAACTGCAGCGGGTGCTCGATGAGGACGCCGGCGAAGTGCGCCTGTACTGCTACTCCGAAGCCCGCGCCGCCAAGGAACAAGGCATCGCCGAGCGCTTCGCCCAACGCCTCGAGACCGCCCTCACGCAACTTAACGAGGGACTGGCCAGACCGCGCACCCGCAAACGTATCGACCACGTCCACCAGCGCATCGGACGTATCAAGGAAAACAGCCACGGCATCGCCCAGCACTACGATATCACCGTCGAGACCGACCAGACCGGCCAACGCGCCAGGGCGGTGCGCTTCACCCGCAACGCCCGGCCCGGCTCCCTGCTCACCCACCCGGGCGTGTACTGCCTGCGCAGCAACCGGACCGACTGGGACGAGGACACCCTGTGGCGCACCTACTTCATGCTCACCGACGTCGAGGCCGTGTTCCGCTCGTTAAAGTCCGAGCTGGGCCTGCGTCCCATCTACCACCACAAACCACTACGCGCCGAAGGGCACCTGTTCATCACCGTCATCGCCTACCAGTTGGTGCAGGTGATCCGGACCCGCCTGCGTAAGGCTGGCGAACACGCCAGTTGGACCACCCTGCGCCGCATCCTGGCAGGACAACAACGCATCACCGCCACCTTCCGCCGGGATGACGGGCGCACCCTGCACGTGCGCAAGGCCACCCTGGCCGAGCCGCCGCAGCAGGCAATCTACGATGCGCTGGGCATTGATTCATCACCGGGAGGTGTCCGCAAAAACCTCGTCTGAACCCTTCGACCTGGACCCCGGCGTCCACATGTAGTGCCACTCGGCTGGCCAGATCTTCGTAACTGGCTGATATACAACAAGTTCGTAAAGACCTATGTTAAAGATGGGTTAATGTATTTGTGCGGTGACTTGATTATCTTAGCCCTCTCTTCGTCAATATTGGCAAGCTTTAACATTGAGTCGGCAATAACCCCTTTTAATGAATGGATTGAAGAGGGAACCATACTTAATCCTTCCTTGGGATTACGAGATATTAATGAACTGATGACGGTGCCATAGGTTTGTACAATTCCACCACGGGTGTCGGGCAGGTAATACGCATCAATTGAGTTTTCGAGAGGCTTCCATGGCAACAGGGCAAGCTGGAATTGTTCAAGAATGGTGCCAGAGTAGCGTCTCGAAGTCTGAAATGCATATAGCAAATCCTGCTCTCGCCCGCCCGCTATTTCCTCGCCCGGAGGCTCTTCGATTATGTCCAAAAGACGAAGCTTCACATAATCGTATATTTCCCGTTTTTTTCGAGATGTCAGATTGCTCTCTTTCGGAGAAGTCAGGCTCAATCTCAATTGGTTTTCATAATCGGATATCACGACGGAAAAATCGTTATTGCCATCCTTTCCTGCAATCAGCTTTCTCCCTTCCTCACCGAAGCAATAATCGAACTGGTATCTCCAGGCGGCACTGATGGAGTGTGTCCACTCAATAAAACGGGCCTCTATTTCCTCCAGCGCGGAAATGTCTGATTTCCCCGGCTTGTCGGATGCTTCCCGAAAATGTTTTTTTTCGCCTTTGATTAGATTCGCAAACTCCCAGGTAAATTCTTCATCCGTAATCACCTTGAATATTGAATAGATCAACATAGCTAGATATGACTTGCCGGTATTACTTGGACCGACAAAAATTGTCATCGGACTTATATCGATATTCCTGGCCTGGCGGATAGGCCCGAAATTTTTTACGGTGAGTTTCATTTAGGTCTCAGAATTAATCAGGAGATAAGCCCTGACATGCAAGCATAAATCTATCACAAATGATCGCTGAAACATACTCGATTTGGGGGGAGTTAAATCAGTACATCCATTGTTTATAGGGTGTCGCCCACTCCTCCCCCGTCATGCCGGGCTTGACCCGGCATCCAGTGGGTAATGGGTCGCCCACGGGGCGACTCTTTGTCTACTGGATACCGGCCTTCGCCGGTATGACGATGGGGGGGCGGTATGAGCGTTACTTCAGGTATCGTTTAATCTTGAAAACCTGAGACCAAAGGAACCAGTGTGTTATTTTTCACGGATTATTTTGTCGTAGTTCGCATGTGAACCGATCCAGAACCACTGGATACTGTCTCCGACGTCCACACCAAGCGCCCTGTAGCGCTTATCAATACGCACTGTCCATAAACCAGACTTGTGGGTTTGTTTGAAATGTAACGAAGGGTGCCGTGGATTTTCCTTCAATAACGCATAACTGGATTTGGCACGGGCCTGTACTTTTGGCGGTAGGTCATTAAATGATTGCCAAAATCTTCGTGACGCAAAGTGTTTCAAATCTCTGTTGCCTTGCCATCCTGGTAATCCTGGATTGCCTCTGATATAAGGTCATCCAGCTTTCCGTTGCGATAGTCCTCTTCTATTTCCTTGTCCCAAATATCTGCATCATAGTCCAGAAACCATGAGCGAAACTCCACCAAATCGGATGATGTCAATTTCTCGACTGCCCTCTCAAGCGCTTTAACATTCGACATACTCAACTCCAGTGCCTGTCTGTCAGGTGATTATAGCGCCTTGTCTCCCGGATTTTCCAGCGAATAATTTCAGGACACCCATAAATTCGGACGTAATTATATGGGTGTCCTGATTTAACGTTTGGATTACGAATATCAGGGTTTAAATCAGGACATCCATTGTTTATGGGGTGTCTCCTGCTCCTCCCCCGTCATGCCGGGCTTGACCCGGCATCCAGTGGATAATGGGTCGCCCACGGGGCGACTCTTTGTCTACTGGATACCGGCCTTCGCCGGTATGACGAAGGGGGGGCGGTATGACGAAGGGGGTTCAGGATAACTTACAGGACACCCATAAATTCGTAGACCCGGTTTCTCCGTCCTATCATCGGCTCCAGGTCTTTTGCCGTTAAGCCCTTCTGTTCCATTTCAAACCTGATGGCGGCAACAGGGTCGGGCAAGTCAAGCGGATAATGTTTCCGCTCGTACGCCTCGACAAGGGTCGCCAATACATCCAGCCTTTCACCTTCAGGTGTATCCGGGCGCGCCGCCATCAGCGTTTCTATCTCCTGCAGCGATGCCCTGTAGTCGGCATCTGTTTTGATGGGTTTGATTTCCATCAGGTATACATTGAAGTTTCAGGCTATTCAGAACCGGCATCGATACCCAGGTGGGTTTCTATCCTGACAATGCGCTCGCGCAGCTCGCCGAATTGTGTTTGCATGTCCACGCGCAGTTCATCGATCTGTCTTTGCAGGTCGACGCGTAGTTCATCGATCTGTCTTTGCAGGTCGACGCGTAGCTCATCGATCTGTCTTTGCAGGTCCGCGCGCAGGACGCCCATCTCGCCCCGCAGGATTCCGATCTCACCCCGCAAGTCTCCGATCTCACCCCGCGAGTCTCCGATCTCACCCCGCAAGTCTGCGATCTGACTCTGCACGTCCAGGATGGCCGAGTACAACAAACCCTGACTGCTGATAATGACTGCCAGGGCAAAGCCCCCTATCCACAGCGCCAGGCGGAACTCGGCCCAGCGCACCACGTCGTCCCCCGGACGAGCGGCGCGGCGCTCGGGACGGGAGGCCGCGTTCGGTTGCGGCGTCTCGGCAGCGGGGGTGGTTGTATCGGGGTGTATGGTGTTCATTGTCGTTTCCATGTGATTAACCTCCATGGTGATTTCCGGTTTTTCCATGCGGCGTCCCTGTTCCCGGCAGGCACAGCGGCGCCCGCTGCCGACCGGGAACGCTGCTATCGAGCGATGCCCCTGCCTTGTTGTGAAGTATAACCGGGGGAGGTGTCCGGCGCAACAGGATCGGGCAAGTTTATTGTTGTAATCGGGACACCCCTGGAGTGCTGTCGGGTGTCCTGTGTGCTGCTATGATTTGGCCGGGTTTATGGCTGCAGGCTTGCCGATAATGCGTCGCAGGGCCATGGCGATTTGCCCTGCAATACCTGCGTAGGCGCCGTGCTCCCGCAAAATTTGCGCGCAGGCGAAATTATTATCTCTTTCGGCTTGACCCAATGGCGTTTCGAAAAACCTGTCCCTGGTATTTACGGCAGCGCCATGCTCCAGTAACAACCTCAGCAGGACCGTATCTCTTTTACTGATTGCTCCACGCAAGGGTGTAGCGCCAAACTTATCGCGCGCGTTGACGTTTGCTCCTGCCTGCAGCAGAGTTTGTACGCAGTCTGTATTTTCTCTATCGACTGCATCGAACAGCGCGGTCCTGTTTACGTAATCCACAGCGTCCACTTTTGCCCCGGCCTCAATCAAAATATTGATAAGTTCCGCCTTGTTGTTTGAACTGCCCGAGACGAGGGCGTGCAAGGGCGTGTTTCCCCAGTTGTCGGCGGCATTCACATCGGCTCCGGCTTTCAGGGCTTCACGCAGGTCACCGGCGTTTGCATTATATGAAGAACATAATTCATGGAAACGGGTTCTGCCTTTCCCGTCCCTGGCGTTCGGGTTTGACCATCGGTCCATCTCTGCCGCTGCAGCCTCGGAATACCCGCTTGCAGTGATATCGGTGGGGTCCGTCTCATCCTCCTGCGCGTTCTCCGGCTCCGGTACAGTGCCGGCTGCTACCGATTCGTCATTTCCGTCAGCCCCGGCCCCGTATTGTTGCAGGAGCTCCGCGCAAGCAAAATTCTCATCGCTTATCGCCTCTTGCACCAGTGACTCACCATACCTGTTTTTGATACCGGCATCGGCGCCGTGTTCCAGCAGGAGTTTGACCAGATCGGTATTTCTCACATCAACGGCTTCACGCAAGGGAGTGTCGCCGTCTTTATCCGGCGTGTTGACATTTGCTCCTGCCTGAAGAAGGACCTGTGCGCTCTCTATGAGATTTCCCCCGACTGCGAGCTGCAACGGTGTTTTGCCGCGCCTGCCGGCAGCACTGACATTCGCGCCTGCTTCAATTAATGCGCGCATCAAGTCTGCCCTGGCGGCATCGTTCATTATTGCCCCGATGAGCGTGTGCAACGGTGTGTCTCCCCAGTTGTCGGCAGCGTTAACATCACAGCCTGCCTTCAGGGCTTTCTGCAGTTCGCTTAATTCGCACCAGGGTACTCCATAAAAAAGGTTATGGAGCCGGGTTCTGCCATGCCCGTCTCTGTCATTCGGGTCAGGCTGTTGTTTCACGTCCAGGTTTATGACTGTCATATCATCAACAGGGGTATCTGATTGCCGGGATTCCATGGTAGTCCCTCCGCGGGTTTTCTATTGTTACTCTTCAGCCTGACCCGGGAATTTCGACGGCCACGCGTTGGCCTTTGAACAAGGCTTCCAGGTGGGTCATACGTTGCTCCAGACGGACCATGCGTCCCTGCAAACCGTTGATGGCTTCCCGCTGGGCTTTGAATTCCGCCTGGGTTTCTGCCCGCTGCGTTTTAAACTCTGCCCGGGTTTCTTCCCGCTGCGTTTTAAACTCTGCCCGGGTTTCTTCCCGTTGTGCTTTGAATTCCGCCTGGGTTTCTTCCCGTTGCATCCGCATCTCCTCCCTCAAGGCTTTGAACTCTGCCTGGTTCTCTGCCCGCTGGGCTTTGAATTGTGCCTGGGTCTCTGCCCGTTGGGCTTTGAATTCTGCCTGGGTTTCCTCGCGCAGGGACTGCACATCAGCGCGCAGGTAGTGATAGTTATACAGGTTAAGACCGGCCAGTGTGACACCGATGCCTATGATCGCAATCAGTTCGTTCGACATGTCGTACTCTCCTTAGTTGCCTTGATTGACTCTCCGGGGAAGGACCTGAAGTCCGTCTCTCCTGTGCTGGACTATATTTCCGACTGGTGGAAGTGTCAAGGGTTTTGGGGTGGGTAATTGCGGGATGGGTAATTACAGGGTGGGTAATTACAGGACACCCATGTTAATTACAGGACACCCATGTAATTTTGTTGGGTGTCCTCAAAGTTTCAGGACACCCATAGAGTTTTGTTGGGTGTCCTGAAAGTTTTATGGGTGTCCTGTTTTTTTCAAAAGTGGAGCCAGCCTGGCTGGTCCTTGTGCTTGAAGATGAAGCGCAGGGGGACGTCCGTGGTGGCGACCGGTTCGCCGTCGCGGTAGCGGGGGCGGTAGCGGGTGGCAGCGATGCCGCGTTCGGCGCGTTTGATTAACGTGGTTTCCGCAGGCGGATGGACTGCCTGTATCCTGATATTCCGGGGCCAGCCTGACTCGGGCACGTCCAGGAGCGCATCCGCGTAGTAGCTGTCTGCGCCGGTTTCCGGTTCTTCCTCGCCCGGGATGGGGAGCTGCTCGATGGGCTGCGGTTCACCGAACAGTTCATCCGCCAGCGCCGGGGGGGCGCCGTGTTCGGCCAGGGCGGTCCAGGCCGTTCGGTACATACGGGAGCCTTCGATGACCCGGCGTTGTACGGTCAGCCAGTCGCCCATGAACACCAGCGCCCGGGCATACTCCGTGATGGTGTCGGGCAGGTTTGCTTCATAGTCCTCCACTATGCGTTTCAGCGAGCGCTTGCCCTTGTAGAAGCTCTGGTCGGAATAGTACTGGCGCACCGCGATTTCGTTGAGGTAGGGGGTGGGCCTGCCGTGGGGGATCATGGCTTCACGGATTTCCCGGTGGGACAGCATCGGGTCCTGCACGTCCTCGGCGACGTGGTGGTTGATGACGGCTACCTTATATAATATGTCTGCCCGGTCCCGGGACGGGGCGTCCTCCGGGAGGATGTCCAGCGCCTTCGAGTACAGGTCGTCCGCCGCGATCAGCGGTTCCACCGTGGTGTTCGGGGGGCTGAAATTGTAGAGGTCGAAGTACCACTGGCCTATTCGCTTTATCACCGGCACCAGGCCCGCGTTGCCGTCGCCGTAGTTGCGCCGGTACAGCCAGAACAGGTATTCGTAGTTCCGGCGCAGTTCGCTCCTGGCGCTGAGGGCAACATGGCTGTCGATGATGGCCTCCACGATGGGGATCTGGTTCATGCTGTACAGTCCCTCGTTGACGCGCACGGACTGCAGGGCGTCCTGCAATGCCTGCACCGCCCGGCCATGCTCGCCGGCCTGCTGGAGCAACAGCCCCAGGCTCTGGCGGGCCTCGATGAGTTCCTCGGCATGGGGCCCCTCGGCTGCTTCCAGCTCGGCGATGCGTTCTTCGTAACGGGCGAAGGACTGTTGCTGCGCGGCCCCGGACTGTTCCAACGCCCCGGACACGGGAATACAAACGCCGGGCAGCAACAGTAAAAGGTATCTTGCCGAACTGATCATTTTTAGAAGTTTATCGCATCTTAATTCAGGACACCCACGTCATTAATTCAGGACACCCACAAAATAATTTAATGGGTGTCCTGAAATTACATCCCAAAATTACGAAATTATCCGGGACAGTAAAACAGGACACCCAACAAAGTTACATGGGTGTCCTGTGTTTTATGGGTGTCCTGTGTTTTATGCTGTGTTTTATGTGTGTCCAAATTATGGGTGTCCTGAAATTGTGTTACCCTTTGGGTGATGGATACGATTTCCGGCCTTACCCGGCAGACCGGTGCCGTTCAGTGTGTTCCCGTTGCGCCGGCCAGGCATGTTCCCGGTCTGGCGGATGATGCCCGCGAGGGACTGCTCGAGCCTCCGCGGTCGCTGCCTCCCAAGTATTTTTACGACGAACGCGGGGCGGCGTTGTTCAACCGCATCTGTGAAACGCCGGAGTATTACCTGACCCGCACCGAGGATGCGCTGCTGCGGCAATGCAGCACCGATATCATTGCGCTGACCTGTCCCGATTACCTCATCGAACTGGGCAGCGGCAGCTCCGATAAGACGGCCAACCTGTTTGATGCCTGTGAACGGCAGGGCCACACCTGTATCTACTCGCCGTTCGACATCTGCGAACCGGCGCTGGAGGAAGCGGCCGGCAAACTGCAGTCCGGGTACCGGTGGCTGGATGTCAGGCCGCTGCTCGGGGACTATCATGCCGGCCTGGACCACCTGCCGGACTACGCCGGCGTGAAGATGTTCCTGTTCCTGGGCAGCACGATCGGCAATTTCACGCCCGGGGATGCACGCGCCTTCATCGGCGGCATCCGGCAGCGGATGGCGCCGGGCGATTTCCTGCTGCTGGGCGCTGACAGGGTCAAGGACCCCGCCGTGCTGAATGCGGCATATAATGATGTGCAGGGTATCACCGCCCTGTTCAACCTGAATGTATTGCAGGTGCTGAACCGGGAACTGGGCGCGGACTTCCGCGCGGATAGCTTCGCTCACCTGGCCGTCTATAATAATGAGTTGAACAGGATTGAAATGTATCTCGTCTCCCGGCTGGACCAGGAAATCACCCTGGGCCGCCTCGATGCCGGTTTCACGCTGGAACGCGGGGAGCGGATACTGACCGAGTTGAGTTACAAGTTTTACTTCGATGAACTGGAAACACTGCTGGAAGATTCGGGACTTGAGATCGTCCGCCATTTTGAGCCGGACAACCGCTATTTTTCCCTGGTCCTGGCGCAGCGGGAGTAGCGACACGAAAAATTTCCCTGTTTTAATCATTCTTCTGTTGCCCGCTTGCCTGCTGTTGCCGGGCTGCGCCGGGGAAAAGTCCCACCTGGAGCAGATCCGCGAGCGTGGCGCGCTCCACGTGGTCACCACAACGGGCCCGACGACGTACCAGCGCAACGACCGGGAGGTGGAACGCGGCCTGGAATACGAACTGGTCAGGCTGTTCGCCGCTTCACTGGGAGTCGATCTGAAGTTGAGCCTGGCCGCCGGCAGGGAGGAGATCACCGACATGCTAACCGCCGGGCAGGCGGACCTGGCCGCGGCCGGGCTGGCCCGGACCTTCAGGCCGGACGACCCCCTGGTGTATGGCCCGGGTTTCCAGTGGGTGACGCGGCAGGTGGTGTATCGCTACGGCTATATCCGCCCGTCATCGCCGGCAGACATCCCCCCCCACAAGCTGCATATTGCCCGCAAGGCGCTTGCGCAGGAGGACCTCGAGCGCCTGCGCTTCCGTTATCCGGACCTCAACCTGGTGCTGCACGAAGACAAGGACAGCCTTGAACTGCTGGAGATGGTCGAGTACGGCAAGATCCTCTACGCGGTGGCGGCTTCCAACGAAGTGGTCTGGTCGCGCATCACCCTGCCGGAACTCCGGGCGGCCTTCGACCTGACCTCCCCCGAACCCCTGGGCTGGGCCGTGGGCCGGTCCCGGGGCGATGACTCCCTGGTCGGGGCAATCCGGGAGTTCCACGACCGCATCAGGAACAGCGGGCAGCTTGCCGGCCTGCTTGAGCAGGTCTACGCGTTCGCGGACAGCTTCGATTACGTGGAAGCGCGCAGCTTCATCGACCGCTATAACGAGGTGCTGCCGGAACTGAAACCTTATTTCATGAGCGCCGCGGACGAGTTCGGTTTCGACTGGCGCCTGCTGGCCGCCATCAGCTACCAGGAATCCCACTGGAAAAAGGCGGCGCGCTCTCCCACCGGCGTGCGCGGGCTGATGATGCTGACGCGGCAGACGGCGCGGCAGGTGGGCATCAGCGACCGGCTGGACCCGGTGCTGAGCGTACACGGCGGCGCCAGGTACCTGACCACCCTGACAGGCAAAATCCCCGAGCGGGTCCCCGAGCCGGACCGCACCTGGTTCGCCCTGGCCTCCTATAACGTCGGCTACGGCCACCTGGAGGACGCCAGGGTGATCACCCAGAAGAACGGCGGCGATCCCGATTCCTGGTCCGACGTGAAGAAGTCCCTGCCCCTGCTGACCGAACACAAGTGGTACTCGCAGACCCGGTTCGGTTATGCCAGGGGGCACGAACCGGTTAAATTCGTGGAGAATATTCGCAGGTACCAAGTGATGCTGGAGCACCTGACCTTCGGGGATGCCGGGACAGGGATGATTCCGCAGCAGCAGTAAGGTGATGTGGTAATTCGTAATTCAGGACACCCATAATTTGATTGTGTGGGTGTCCTGAAATTACCTCAGAGGAGAGTGAACATGTCTGAGAACAATAAAGTCGTGAAATCCGAGCAGGAGTGGCAGCAGGAACTGACGCCGGAGCAGTACGAGGTGTGCCGGCGCAAGGGGACGGAGATGCCTTTTTCCGGCAGGTACAACAAATGCAAGGACGCCGGCACGTACCGTTGCGCGTGCTGCGGCCAGCCCCTGTTCAGTTCCGAAGCTAAGTTTGACTCCGGCACCGGCTGGCCCAGTTTTTTTGAGCCGGAACGCGCCGCCGCGGTGAGGACCGAGGTCGATGACAGCCTGATCGGCCGGCCGCGCACTGAAGTGCTGTGCAGCGCCTGCGACGCCCACCTCGGCCACGTGTTCCCGGACGGCCCGGCGCCCACGGGCCTGCGTTACTGCATTAACTCTGTGGCCCTGGATTTGGACCGCGAAGGCTAGAACCAGGAGAGTTTCTCGTGCAGTCGCACCACCTCGCCGATGATGATCATTGAGGGTGGTTTGATCTCCTTTTCCGCGACCATGTTTGTCAGGGTGGAGACGGAACCCGTGTAAACCCGCTGGTCCGGTGTGGTGCCCTGCTGGACGATGGCGGCAGGCATGTCGGGCCGCATCCCCTGTTCCAGCAGGCTCTTCTGCAGCACGTCGACCCCCTTCACCCCCATGTAGATGGCCACCGTCTGTTTCGGTTGCAGCAGGGCGGGCCAGTTGAAGTCCAGCCTGCCGTCCTTGAGGTGGCCGGTGACGAACAGGCAGGAGTGGGCCAGGTCGCGGTGGGTCAGCGGGATGCCGGCGTAGGAGGCGCAACCGGCGGCTGCGGTGATGCCCGGCACCACCTGGAACGGGATGCCGGCGGCGGCCAGTTCCTCGATTTCCTCGCCGCCGCGTCCGAATATGAACGGGTCGCCGCCCTTCAGGCGCAGCACGCGTTTCCCCTGTCGCGCCAGCTTTACCATCATCTCGTTAAGCTCGGACTGTGGTACCGTGTGGACGTCGCTCTGTTTGCCGACGTAGATGCGCTGCGCCTCCTTCCTGGCAAGTTCCACGATGGCCGGTGAGACCAGCCGGTCGTACAGCACCACGTCAGCCTGTTGCATCAGGCGCAGGGCGCGGAAAGTCAGCAGGTCGGGGTCTCCGGGACCGCCGCCGACCAGGTACACTTCCCCGGCCTGAAAGTCCGCGGGCGCGGCATTCTCGAGTTCGCGCTCCAGGGCCTGGATGGCCGCCTGTTCCCGCCCGGAGAACAGCATCTCGACGATCGGCCCCTGCAGGACGTTCTCCCAGAAACGGCGGCGCTGGCGGAATTCCGGGAAGCGCTGTCTTACCCGGCCGCGGAACTCCCGCACCACCGTTGCCAGCCGCCCGTAGGTCGCCGGTATCAGTGTTTCCAACTTCGCGCGCAGCAATCTGGCCAGGACCGGTGAAGCGCCGCCCGTGGACACGGCGACCTGTACCGGGTCCCGGTCCACGACCGACGGCATGATGAAACTGCACAGGGCGGGGTTATCGACCACGTTGACCGGGACGTTTCCGGCCTTGGCGGCGGCGGCGACCCGGCTGTTCACCTGCGGGTCGGCGGTCGCGGCAATCACCAGTGCGCAGCCGGAAATGTCTTTGCTCTCGAACTCCCTCGCCTCATGGCGCAGCTTTCCTTGTTCCGCCAGGTCCTGGATGTCATTCCCCGCCCGGGGCGCGACAACCACGACGTCGGCGTTCGACCTGAGCAGTTGCTGCACCTTCCTCGCGGCCACTTCACCACCACCCACCACCAGGCACCGGCGCTTGTTCAGGTCCAGAAAAACCGGGAAATGCCGCATCGGGCTACTCTATCATGCAGGGGACAGATTTTCATATCTCCTATACAATTCTTGTTTCAGGACACCCATATCTTTTACTCGTCCCCCATATCAGCCCCCCAAATTAGGACACCCATTGAAAATTAATGGGTGTCCAGATTTTTCTTCCTCTTGGCAGACAATTTCAGGACACCCAACATTCATCCCTACCTATTCAGGGTCAAACAGATAATTCCAGATTATGGGTGTCCAGATTTTCTGTGAATTCAGGTTGACATCAGGTCGCATACCGATAGAATGGCTGTAATTGGAATAATTCATAATTTGGAGGGAGCCATGACCATTTCTCGTCGTCAACAGGTCTGTCTGACTGAGACCCGTTATTACCACTGTGTTTCCCGTTGTGTTCGCCGCGCCTTTCTGTGTGGCTTTGACGAATATTCCGGGAAAAGCTATCAACATCGTAGAGACTGGGTAGAAAAACAGCTTCTGATCCAATCCCAGGCGTTCTGCATCGATGTGGCAAGTTACGCAATCATGTCAAATCATTATCACGTAATTATCAAAGTCAACCCGGAACTGGCTGCTTCTCTCTCTGCAGAGGCGATACTGGACCGCTGGCAACTGCTGTACCGTCTCAATCCACTTATGGTTCGCTTCAAAGAAGGAAATGTGCTGACCGATGAGGAAAAGAACATCGTCGACAATGAGATACGCAGAATGCGGGAGGTATTGATGAGCATCAGCCGCTTCATGGGTTATCTGAACGAACACATCGCCCGCAGGGCTAATGCAGAGGATGGCTGTAAGGGCCGGTTTTGGGAGGGTCGCTTTCGCTCACAGGCGTTACTTGATGATGTCGCATTGCTGCAATGTTTGGCCTACGTGGATTTAAACCCTGTACGAGCTGGCATCAGTAAAAATCCGTTGCAATCAGATTACACCTCGATAAGACGACGATTGGCCGGGGACAGTTCGTGCCTGTTGCAGTTCAAAACGGGTAGATCAGGGGAGATATCGCAGAACCACGACGAACTTCCGTTTCGCATTAAAGACTATTTGGAGCTACTTGATTGGTCGGGCTCTATCATCCAGGAAGATAAGCATGCAATTGTTCGTCTAGATACCCCTGCCCTGATTGACAAATTTCACATAAAACCAACACGCTGGCAGGTAGTGATGAAGCCTCCTGTACCCTGGCACCAGAAGGCACTGGGATCGGCCAGAAACATAAAGAAGTATTGTGAAGCGATGGGCCAACGTTGGTTGTGTCAGGCCCGTTACTCATTAACTTATACTTAACCCTCTAACTCTTTTCATGCCACGTCCTTCCAGGCGGGCTTCCATGTAAATCCCGAAGGGACAGCTTATTTCCGGTTAAACAGAGTATCCCGGTTGGCGCGGTACTGGTTCAATGTAAATTCCACGGCGCGGATGACGGCGCGCTGGCTGGAGGTGGCGCCGCTGATGTGGTCGAAACTGCCGCCGTCTTTCTCCACTGCCCAGGCGTCCTTGGGCGTGTTGTCCAGGGAGCGGCCGTTGAAACCGAGTATCCAGGACGTATTGTCCTGGTGCACCTGGTCGCCCAGGCCCGGTGTTTCCCGGTGTTCCAGCACCCGCACCCCGGCAAGCGTGCCGTCGTACCGGACGCCGACAGCCAGTTCCATCATGCCGTTGTAGCCCCTGGCCCGGACGGGGCTGAATATCAGGCCCACGGGCTCTGCGCCGAACCGGGCGCGGAACACGTCGGTCGCCGCCTCCGTTCCGAAATAGGTTGGCAGGTCGATACTGATCCTGTCCGCGGGCAGGTCGTTATCATATTCCAGGGGCAGGACCTCTGCGCCGACCTCCAGGATCGGCAGGTTGCGGTTGCGCGTAATGGTGTCCTGGAAGTAATTCCCCAGGGCATAAATTCCCAGCACTGCAGCGAAGCAGATGAACAGCAGCGGCAAGGTATCCAACAGCAGGTTTTTCCTGGTAGCCATTATTGCTCTCCGAACACCTTGGGGCGGGTCAGCAGGTCAATCAACGGTACGAAAACATTGGCAAGCAGCACTGCGAACGCCACCCCGTCCGGATATGCCCCCCACCCGCGCAGCAGGATAACGAGCGCCCCGATCAAAACGCCGTAGATGAGTCTCCCGGGCCAGGTCGTTGACGCGGTAACCGGGTCCGTAGCGATAAAGAAGGCGCACAGCATCGTGCCGCCGCTGAACAGGTGGAACAACGGCGAAGCATGGACTTCCGGGTCGTACAGGTAAAACGGCAGGCTGACGAGGACAACGCCGGCCAGGACCGCAACCGGGATGTGCCACTTTATTACGCCGCGCGCCAGCAGGTAAATGCCGCCCAGCATGAACAGGACGTTGATCCACTCCCAGCCGGCCCCGGCAACATATCCGAATATCATGGGTGTCCCGGTTTCCGACTTGATTTCCGATACCATTTCCATCAATTCCAGGCGGTTTTTCAGTTCATCCAGGGCTGTCGCGCCGCTCAGCATGTCCGGCGCCGTGGTGCCCATGGGGAAGATGCTGTCCAGCGAGGCGCCGATGCCGTGGGCCGGCAGGGCCGGCCAGGTATTCATCTGCACCGGGAAACAGGCCAGTACGAACACGTATCCCGCCATGGCCGGGTTGAACAGGTTGCAGCCGATACCGCCGAAAGCATGTTTGGCGATGATGACGGCAAACGCGATCCCGCACAGGCAGACCCACCAGGGCGCCAGCGGGGTGATGCTGACCGCGAACAGCAAGGCGGTAACGGTTACGCTGCCGTCCCGCAGGAACAGCGCCGGGTCGCGGCCGCGCAGCCTGAGGGCGGCAAACTCCAGTAGCAGGGCGAAACAGACGGCCAGCGCACACTGGATCAATACGCCGGGACCGAACAGCCAGGCGTAGCAGATCAGGCCGGGGACCAGCGCAATGCACACGTCCGCCATGACTGTGCCGACGCTCCGGCCGTCATGCCAGTGGGGCGAACTGCCTGTCCTGTCAATCATCTGTATCTGTCTGCCCGGCGTCCCCGTCCCCGGGAGACTGCTGCCGGCGTTTTGCCCGGGTCCGGACCAGCGCCTCCTCCACGTAGGCCTTTTTCTCCGCCCTGGTGTCCTGTTCCGGGCCGGGCGCCCGCCGTTGCTTGCTGGTATCAGCTTCAATCCTCAGGCGATCGGTTTTCCTGTTAAAACGCTGCCTGGCCGCCGCCGCTTCATTGCCTTGTTGCTCTTCAAGGACGACCTGCGACTTGGCCTGGCGGTAATAGTGCACGAGGGGGATCCGGCTGGGGCAGACGTAGGCGCAACAGCCGCATTCTATACAATCGAACAGGCGATATTCCCGGAGCCGGTCTGAATCCCCGGCTGCGGCAAACCAGTACAGTTGCTGGGGCAACAGCAATTCCGGGCACACGTCCGCGCAATCGCCGCAACGGATACAGGGCATCTCCGGCCGGGCCGGTGCGTTCTCCTCGATGATGATGCAGTTGGTGGTCTTGATCACGGGCATGTTGGGACTGGTGACGCGCAGGCCCATCATGGGGCCGCCGATGATCACCTTGTTATCCTCACTGTGCCGGTAGCCGCAGGTGGCGAGGCAGTCCTCGACCGGCGTGCCGATAAGCACCTGCAGGTTGACGGGGTTGTCCACCTTCCCCGTCACCGTGATGTAGCGCGAGACGATGGGCTCCCCGCGCGTCACGGCGCGGTACACCGCGGCGGCCGTGGCCACGTTGTGGATGACTATGCCGATGTGAATCGGCAACCCCCCGCTGGGGACGTCCTTGCCGGTCAATGTCCTGATGAGCTGTTTCTCCCCTCCCGCGGGGTAACGGACAGGCACCCTGACCAGTTCCAGGTCGTCATCGACCAGTCCGGCCAGGGCGTTGTAAGCCAGTTCCATGTCGTCCTCTACCGCGATGACGCAGTGCCTGGCCTGCACCGCGTGGCGTATCATGCGGGCCCCGGAGACAACGTAGGCGGCCTTTTCCTGGATCAGCCGGTCGTCGCACGTGATATGCGGTTCGCATTCCACGCCGTTGATGATCAGGGTATCGACCGCGTTTTCCACGCCCTCCATCAGTTTGACGTGAGCCGGGAAACCGGCGCCGCCCAGGCCGGCTATGCCGCAATCCCGGATCAGCTCCTGCAATTTCGCCGGTTCGGCGCGGTCATATTCCTCGGTGGGTTCGATATCGAACCAGGCGTCATTGCCGTCCGGTTCCAGCACGATACACGGCGCCTTGCTTATCGTCGGATTGGGAACCGGGTAATCGCCGATATCCGTAATCGTCCCGGAGGTACTGGCATGGACGGGGACGCTCACATAACCGTCGGGCCGGGCGATGATCTGGCCTTTCAGCACCTTGTCGCCGATTTTGACTGCCGGCACGGCAGGCTGGCCGATATGCTGCTGCAGAGGCAGGAACATGCGCGCCGGCAAGGGATGCAGGATGGACATCTTCTGGTCCGTAATCTCCTTGTGCGGCTCCAGCAACAGCCCGCCCGGAAATTCATGTAATTCACGCATGCCTGAATTGTATAGGAGATATGAAATGAGGACACCCAAATAAATTACAGGACACCCAAATAAATTACAGGACACCCAAATAAATTACAGGACACCCAATAAAAAGAGATGGGTGTCCTGGTATAGGTACTGGTATAGGTAGACTACAGATATGAAATGAGGACACCCATAAATTGCATCAGGAATAACCGTTGCCTTAGCGGTTGATAGGTGTCCCGAATTAGAGTCCCCGAATTAGGGTCCAGGGATCGATTTTGTGGGTGTCCCGGTTTAGATATTGTGGGTGTCCCGGTTTAGATATGTTTTGATTTGCTTCATTGTGATGCAGTCTACCGGGCAGGGGGGTAGGCACAGTTTGCAGCCCGTGCAGTATTCCGGGATGACGGCATGGAGTTGTTTGGCGCTGCCGGCGATGGCGTCCACGGGGCAGGCGTCGATGCATTTTACGCAGCCTATGCAGGTTTCTTCGTCTATCACGGCCACCAGGTTTTCCGCTGCAGGCGGGGCTGTGTGCCGGTGTGGTTTGCCTAACAGCATTTCCAGCTTTTTGACTGTTGCCCCGCCGCCGGGAGGGCATAAGTTCAGCGGTGCGTCCTGCTCGACGATGGCCCGGGCATAGGGCAGGCAGCCGGGATATCCGCAGTCGGCGCATTGGGTCTGCGGCAGCAGGGCATCTATCGCGGTGACGGTTTTCTCCCGGTCGCCGTGACCGGCTTCCTCTTTTCCGGAAAGCAGGACGGCGGGCAACACCCCCAGCAGATATAACGCCGAGGTTGCAACAATCAGTTCCAGCATCAAGGCAATCAGGTGATGGCCGTGAACGACAGGGAGATCAGGCCGAGGATGATCACCTGCAGGGGCAGTCCCTTCACGGGCGCCGGGAGATCTGTGACTTCCAGGCGCAGGTTGATGGCGGTGAAACCAAGCAGCACCAGGGAGTAACCCAGGCCGGCGCCGGCGCCGTACGCCAGGGCGCCGAGCGGGCCGGTATCCTGTTGTGCGCCGAGCAGCATCACGCCCAGCAGCATGCAGTTCAACAGCAGCAGCGGGTAGAACCTGCCGTCCCGGTCGAACAGGCGCGGGCAGTACCTGCCCGGCATTGTCCGGAGCACCTGGCTGACGCCAGCGACGGTCATCACCAGGATGAGCAGGCGGTAGTTTTCCAGGTTTAGCGGGGTAATGAGCAGGTTGTCCAGCAGCCAGGTGATGAGTGCGACCGCAGTGGTGATACCGATGACGGCTTTTGCCATGTCGAATGCCACGTCGAGCCTTTGTGCGGCCGCCAGCATGGGGCTTGCGCCGAGCAGGTGATCGGTCACCAGGTTGTTGGCCAGGGAGGCTGCGAGCAGGATGAATATTAATTCTGACATTGTTCTATGGGTGTCCTGTAATTTACTTGGGTGTCCTCTCTTTTATGGGTGTCCTCTCTTTTGCTTGGGTGTCCTCTCTTTTACTTGACTCTCATGCCTGGGGCGGCGCCTGTGTCGGGGCTGAGCAGGTAGATGTCCTGGCCGCCGGGGCCGGCGGCCAGGACCATGCCTTCGGAGACGCCGAAGCGCATTTTGCGGGGCGCCAGGTTGGCCACCATTACCGTCTGCCTGCCGATAAGGTCTTCGGGCCGGTAGGCGCTCCTGATGCCGGCGAATACGTTCCTGGTCTCACCGCCCAGATCCAGGGTCAGTTGCAGTAGCTTATCCGCGCCTTCCACGTAGGAGGCGTGGGTGATTGTCGCCACTCGCAGGTCTGTTTTTGTGAATTCATCGAAGGAAATCTCCGGGGCAACGGGGTCTTCAACCAGGTGTTTGTTGACGGCATCTGCATTCACGGCATGGGTGTCCTCGTTTTCGTTTTCGCTTGGGTGTCCTGCAATTTCTATGGGTGTCCTGTCTTTTTTATGGGTGTCCTGTCTTTTGCCGCCTGTATTTACAACATGGGTGTCCTCATTTTCCCCGCCGCCGTTCCCGGCTCCCAGGGTTTCCTTGCTGGCCTCGACTACGGCGTCGATGCGCGCCTGTTCCACCCGGGTGAGCAGCGGCTTGAATTTCCGTACCGGGTGGCCCAGCAGCGGTGCGTCCAGGTTGTCCCAGGCGAGTGGTTCGACGCCGAGGAACTCCTCGGCGCGCCGGGCCAGGCCGGGCAGCACCGGTTTCAGGTAGATGATGAGGATGCGGAACAGGTTCAGGCCCAGGGAGCATACCTGTTGCAGTTCGGCCGATCCGGGGTCGGACCTGGCCATCTCCCAGGGCTTGTGCCGGTCGATATACTGGTTCGCCCGGTCGGCCAGGGCCATGATCCCGCGCATGGCGCGGGCGTATTCCCGGGCTTCATAGTCCGCTGCGATGGCCTCGGCGGCCCCGGTGAATTCCTGCAGCAGCGCCTGGTCGTGCACGGCCGCGGCCAGCTTCCCGCCGAAGCGTTTGTGGATGAACCCGGCGCAGCGGCTGGCGACGTTCACCACCTTGCCCACCAGGTCGGCGTTCACGCGCTGGCGGAAATCCTCCAGGTTGAGGTCGATGTCGTCCACGCCGCTGCCCGACTTGGCGGCGAAGTAATAGCGCAGGTACTCCGGGTCCAGGTGCTCCAGGTAGGTGCGGGCATTGATGAAGGTGCCCCGGGACTTGGACATTTTCTGGCCGTTGGCGGTGAGGAAGCCGTGCACGAACACGTTGTCGGGCAGGCGGTGGCCGCTGCCGTGCAGCAGGGCCGGCCAGAACAGGGTATGGAAGTACATGATGTCCTTGCCGATGAAATGGTACATCTCGGCGCTGCTGCCGGCGTTGATGTACTCCTCCACGTCCCTGCCCTGCCGGTCCAGCAGGTTCTTCAGGCTGGCGAAATAGCCCATGGGGGCATCCACCCACACGTAGAAATACTTGCCCGGCGCGCCGGGTATCTCGAAGCCGAAATACGGCGCATCCCGGGAGATGTCCCATTCCCTCAACCCCGCGTTGAACCATTCGTCCAGCTTGTTGGCGACCTCCGGCTGCAGATGGCCGGCGCCGACCCAGTCGCGCAGCACGGATTCAAACGCAGGCAGATCGAAGAAGTAATGCTCGGATTCCTTTTCTACGGGCGTCGCGCCGGAGATGGACGATACCGGGTTGACCAGGTCCGTGGGGGTGTAGGTGCGGTTGCAGGACTCGCAACTGTCGCCGTACTGGTCCTGGGCGCCGCAGAACGGGCATTCGCCGCGGATGAAGCGGTCCGGCAGGAACATTTCTTTCACCGGGTCGTAGAACTGCGTGATGGTGCGGCGCTTGATATGGCCTGCGGCGTCGAGGCGAGCGTAGATGTTCTCCGCGAACTCCCGGTTTTCCCCGGAATGGGTGGTGTGGAAGTTGTCGAAGCCGATCCCGAAGCCGGCGTAGTCGCGTTCGTGTTCGGCATGGATGCGGCCGATCAACTTTTCCGGAGTAATGCCCTGGCTGTCCGCGCTCAGCATGATGGGCGTGCCGTGGGCGTCATCCGCGCAGATGTACAGGCAGTCGTGGCCGCGCAGCTTCTGGAAGCGCACCCAGATATCGGTCTGGATCGCCTCCAGCAGGTGGCCGATATGGATTGACGCATTCGCATAGGGTAATGCGCTCGTGACAAAGATTTTACGCCGTGGTTCCGTCATTGCGACAACTTACCATAATCTTCTATGGAAAAGTTCAGGACACCCATAATTTCTTTTTCAGAGAAACTTGGGAAGAGAAAATTGGGCCACCCATATAGTCGGGGTAGTTGGAGCGATGTTGTGACGTAATTTATGGGTGTCCCCGATTTGCGCGGTGACGTAATTTATGGGTGTCCCGGATTTGTGATTTATGGGTGTCCCGGATTTGTGTAAAATAGTTACTTTGGAACTTACGTGACGGGTGTTTCATGTCTATAACGAGTCGTGGGGCAATTGAAGCTGCGCTGGCACAGGTGCGGGACATCAACCTGGAAAAAGACCTCGTCTCCGCTGAAATGGTCAAGGATATTCAAATCGACGGCGATAATATCAGAATTTCCCTGCAAATGGGTTACCCGGCGAACGGATACGTGGACGCGCTGCGGGATGCGATCAGCGGGCAGTTGCGGCAGCTTCCGGGCGTGAAGCACGTCGATATCGGCGTCAGTACCGATATCAGGTCCCACGCGGTGCAGCGCGGCGTGAAACCCGTAGATAACGTGAAGAATACCATCGCGGTGGCGTCCGGCAAGGGCGGCGTGGGCAAATCGACGACGGCCGTGAACCTGGCGCTGGCGCTGCATGCGGAAGGGGCGAAGACGGGCATCCTGGATGCGGACATCTACGGGCCGAGCCAGCCGCGCATGCTGGGCTGCCGCGCCAAGCCGGACAGCCATGACGGCAAATCCATCGAGCCGAACATCAGTTACCACCTGCAATCCATGTCCATCGGCTACCTGGTGAACGAGGAGACGCCGATGATCTGGCGCGGCCCCATGGTCACGTCGGCGCTGGAGCAGTTGCTGGGCGATACCAACTGGTCGGACCTGGATTACCTGGTCATCGACCTGCCGCCGGGCACCGGCGACATCCAGTTGACCCTGTGCCAGAAAATCCCCGTGTCGGGCGCCATCATCGTGACCACGCCCCAGGACATCGCCCTGCTGGACGCCCGCAAGGGCCTGAAGATGTTCGAAAAGGTCGAGGTGCCGGTGCTGGGCATCGTGGAGAACATGAGCACCCATATCTGCGGCAAGTGCGGCCACGAGGAGCACATCTTCGGCAGCGGCGGCGGGCTGCAGATGGCGGAGCAGTATGACGTCGACCTGCTCGGCTCCCTGCCCCTGGAGACCGGCATACGCGAGGGCGTGGACAACGGCCGGCCCACCGTGGCGATGGAACCGGATTCACCCATTTCCGAGACTTACCGCGCCATCTCCCGCAAGGCCGCGGCGAGATTGTCGTTGCGGGCAAAAGACTACAGCGCCAGGTTCCCGAAAATCGTCGTCGAGAACGCATGAATGCCGGTAAAGAGCGACAAATGGATTCGCGAGATGGCCGAGACCCGGGGCCTGATTGAACCGTTTTCGCCCCGGCAGGTCAAACACAACGGTTCCACGCCGCTGGTGTCCTACGGCACTTCCAGTTACGGCTATGACGTGCGCTGCTCGGATGAGTTCAAGATCTTCACCAACATCAATTCCGCCGTCGTCGACCCGAAGGGTTTCGACGAAGACAGTTTCGTGGACTTCAAGGGGGACGTCTGCATCATCCCGCCCAATTCGTTCGCCCTGGCCAGCACCGTCGAGTATTTCCGCATCCCCCGGGACGTGCTGACGATATGCCTGGGCAAGTCCACTTATGCCCGCTGCGGCATCAT
The DNA here is from genome assembly GCA_965220815.1 of Gammaproteobacteria bacterium. Taxonomy (GTDB): domain Bacteria; phylum Pseudomonadota; class Gammaproteobacteria; order Eutrophobiales; family Eutrophobiaceae; genus JAAXHV01. The sequence continues at coordinate 1,713,491 of OZ244846.1, read as the reverse complement.
CGTCAACGTGACGCCGCTGGAACCGGAATGGGAGGGCCACGTCACCCTGGAGTTTTCCAATACGTCACCGCTGCCGGCGAAGATTTATGCCAACGAAGGGGTCGCCCAGGTGATCTTCCTGCAATCCGATGAGGCGTGCGAGACGTCCTACATGGACAGGAAGGGGAAGTACCAGGGCCAGAGAGGGGTCACGTTGCCGAAAACATGATGTGTGGGCTGAAGACCATGCGAGCTTTTACAGGACACCCATGTAAATTACAGGACACCCATGTAAATTACAGGACACCCACCGAAATTATATGGGTGTCCTGTAATTTACATGGGTGTCCTGTCTTTTTCTGTGGGGCGTTTTTGGTGGGTGTCCTGCTGTGGGGCGGCGCGGTGGCGGCGCAGGAGACGCCGGTTGCCGGCGGGCCGTTCTGCCCCATCGTGTTCCAGGTGCCGGAGCGGCCGGTGGTAGATGTCGAGAGGGAGGAAGGCGATACCTACGTCAATGCCGACAGCATCGACCTCACCGAGCAGGGTATCTCGCACCTGACGGGGTCCGTCGAGATGTCCACGGACACATGGCAGGCGCGCGCGGACGACGCGGTGTATAACGACCCGGGGAATTTCGTGGACCTGTCCGGCGACGTGAAGTTCTGGGAGGAATCGCTGTTCCTGGCCGGCAAGGGCGCCCGTATCGACATCGAGGACAGCACCGCAACCGTGTCCGGCGCCGAATACTACCTGCCCGACAGCAATGCCCGGGGCATGGCCGACGAACTGTTCATCGACCCCGGGACCCTGACTTCCGGACAAGGCATGACGTTCACCACCTGCGCGCCGGAGAACGGCGGCGGCATCGAGGAGAATTTCTGGCGCATCAGCGCGCGGGAACTGACGCTCAACCATGACGCGAACCGCGGTTCGGGCAGGAACATCGTCCTCAGGATCAAGGACATCCCGGTGTTCTATGCGCCCTGGTTCACTTTTCCCCTGAGCAGGGACCGCAAATCCGGCTTTCTCGCGCCGGGCATCGGCAAGAACAGCCACGGCGGGTTTGAGACCCGGCTGCCCTGGTACTGGAATATCTCGCCCAACATGGACGCGACCATCACGCCCAGGGTGCTGGCCAACAGCGGCGTCATGGGTATGCTGGAATACCGCTACCTGCTCACGGGGGGCGAGGGCCGGGTGAGTCTTGAATACCTGCCCGGCGACGTCGGCTTCGGCGACCGCGACCGCAGCATGATCAATATCGAACTCAACCAGTCGTTCCTCGGCCGGGGCAAGCTGTACGTGAACTACAACCGGGCCTCGGACCCGGAATACCTGGAGGATTTCGGCACCGACCTGGCCATTTCCTCTACCCGCTTCCTGCCGCGCCGGGCGGACCTGACCTACCGCGGGCGCAACTGGAGCGTGCTGGGCCGCCTGCACAGCTACCAGATCGTCGACCAGAGTATCGCGGTGACCTCCAGGCCCTATAAAAACCTGCCGCGCCTGCAATTCAGGTACCGCCCCCTGAGCGGCAACAAGAAAATCAACCTCAACCTGCTGACGGATTTCACCTATTTCGACCGGACCGGCGAGGCCGGGGTCACGGTGGACGTGACCGGGTTCCGCGCCGACCTGTATCCGTCCATCAGTTTCCCGATACGCACCCAGGCGGCTTTCCTGGTGCCCAAGGTCGGGGTGCGCTTCACCCAGTACGAACTGGACAAGCAGGGGCCTTTCAAAAAGAGTCCGAACCGGACCCTGCCCGTCGTCAGCGTGGACAGCGGCGTGTTCCTGGAGCGGGATTTCCGCATGCGGGACCGCGACCTCCTGCACACGCTGGAACCGCGGCTGTTCTACCTGTACGTGCCGTACGAGGACCAGAACGACCTGCCGGTCTTCGATTCGTCCGTTTTCAACCTGGACTATAACGCCCTGTTCCGGGAAAACCGGTTCAGCGGCTACGACCGCATCGGCGACACGAACCAGGCCACCCTGGCCCTGGGCAGCCGGCTGATCAGCCGGGATACGGGCAAACAACTCGCTACGCTGCAGGTGGCGCAGTCGTTTTACCTGGAAGACCAGGATGTCGTCAGGCAGATCCTGGGCGCGCAGGGCGAACTGGTGGATATCGGCATACCGGAAAACGACCTGCTCTCGCCGCTGATCGTCGAGGCCGGCGCCAACCTGACCGACGACCTGACCCTGGGCGCGGAGCTGTACTGGGATATCAATGATCGCCTGACCCGGAAAATGGCGCTTACCGCGCAATACAACCCGGAGGGCAGCAAGGTCATCAACCTGGCTTACCGGGTGCGGCGGGCCGAGTCCGGCCAGATTCGGCGGACGCCGACGGACATTGACCAATCCGACGTGTCGTTCAGTTGGCCCCTGACAGACAGGCTGAGTGCCGTGGCGCGCTGGAACTACGCGGTGTCCGAGGGGCGCACCCTGGACCTGTTCCTGGGGGTGGAATACGAGGGCTGCTGCTTTGCCATCAAGGCCGTCAGCCGGCGCTTCCTGGCTACCCTGGACGGCGATTTCAATACCGGGTTCTTCCTGCAACTGGAGCTGAAGGGGCTGGGAAGCATCGGTCAAAGGACCGTTGATCTCCTGAACCAGGCCATACCGGGTTACGGCGACAGCCTGCCGCTGCAATGAGACGGGTCCGCTATCCAATTGCGCTGCTGGCGCTTGCCGGGACGTTGCTGTGCGGCCGGGCAACCGCGGTGCAGGACCTGGACCGGATCGTTGCGATCATCAACGATGACGTGATCATGCGCAGCGAACTGGCGGAGAAGATCAGGGGAGTGGCCTCGCAGATGGAGGAGCAGAATATCCCCCTGCCCCCCCGGGACATCCTGGAGAAACAGGTGCTGGACAGGTTGATCATGACCAAGCTGCAGATCCAGATGGCGCAGAGCACGGGCATCCGGGTCGATGATGAAACCCTGAACCGCACCATCAGCAATATTGCCAGGGAAAACGAGTTGAGCCTGAACCAGTTCAGGGAGATCCTGGAGCAGGACGGTTACGGCTATGAGAATTTCCGCAGGGAGATCCGCGACGAAATCCTCATTTCCCGGCTGCAGCAGCGCCAGGTCGATAACCGGGTCGTCGTCACCGACCGGGAGATCGACAACTACCTGTCAAACCAGGAGCACCAGGGTGAAACGGACATCGAGTTCCATATCGCTCATATCCTGATCGCCATACCCGAAGGGGCTTCCACGCGCCAGGTGACGCGCGCCAGGGAAACCGCGGAGAAGGCGTTGGGCGAGTTGCAGGGCGGCGCCGATTTCGCCAGTATAGCCGCCACCTACTCCGACGGCCAGCAGGCGCTGGACGGCGGCGACCTGGGCTGGCGCGAGGCGGGCCAGGTCCCGACGCTGTTTGCCAATTTCATCTCCGATTTGGAAGTCGGCGGGCTCAGCGGCATCATCAAGAGCGCCAGCGGCTACCACATCGTCAAGCTGCTGGACAAGCGCAGCAGCGAACAGGTGGTCGTCACCCAGACCAGGGCCAGGCATATCCTGGTCCGGCCCGATGAACTGACCACGGCGGAGGACGCCCTGCGCCGGCTGCGGCAGTTGCGGATGCGCATCGAGGGCGGGGACGATTTTGCCGAACTGGCCAAGGCCCATTCCGTCGATACCATGAGCGCCGCCGATGGCGGCGACCTGGGCTGGGTGAACCCCGGCGACCTGGTGCCGGAGTTCGAGAACGTGATGAACTCCCTCGAGCCCGGCAATACCAGCGAGCCGTTCCCGTCCCAGTACGGTTTTCACATCGTCCAGGTGCTGGACAGGCGGGAGCACGACAGCACCGAGGACATCAAGCGGGCGCGGGCCAGGGAGGCGATCCGCCGGCGCAAACTGGAAGAGGCGCGCACCGACTGGTTGCGGCAGATGCGCGACGAGGCGTACGTGGAGTACCGGCTGGATTCATGACCTGTCCGCGTGTGGCCTTGACCATGGGGGACCCTGCGGGTATCGGCCCCGATGTTCTGCTCGCAAGCGCCCTGAAGCAGGTCTGGGCGCAGAGAATCGTTATCGGCGATCCCGTAGTGCTGGAAGCGCGGGCGCGCCTGCTCGGCACAGACGTTGAGTTAATCCAGTACGATCCCGATGCGCCGGTCAAGCCGCACAAGGCCGGGCAACTGTTATACCTGAACCAGCCGCTGGCGGTGCCGGCGGTGAAGCCCGGAAAACCGGTGCCGCGCAATACCGACTGCCTGGTCTCGGCCATTGAACGCGCGGTGGACGGCTGCATGTCCGGTGAATTTCATGCCATGGTCACCGGTCCGGTGAGCAAGTCCGCCATTGCCGCGGCGGGGCACAATTTCACGGGCCATACCGAGTACATCGCGAATTACTGCGGCAGCCTGTCGCCGGTGATGATGCTGGCGAACGATTTTGCCCGGATTGCGCTGGTCACGACGCACGTGCCCCTGAACCAGGTTGCGGGGCGCATCACCCGCCGCCACCTGCGCGACGTCATCCGGGTCGTTGCCGATGACATGCAGGCGAAATTCGGCATCATTGAGCCGCGCCTGCTGGTCTGCGGCATCAACCCCCACGCCGGGGAGGACGGCTTGCTGGGTGAGGAGGAGAATGAGGTGATCACCCCGGTCATCGAAGAACTGAAAGCCGAGGGCCTGGACCTGGCGGGGCCGGTCCCGGCGGATACCGCTTTTACCGCTGCTTCCCTGGAGCATACGGACGCGGTGATATCCATGTACCATGACCAGGGCCTGCCGGTGCTTAAATCCCATGGATTCGGCAAAACCGTGAATGTCACCCTGGGGCTGCCCATCATCCGGACTTCGGTTGACCACGGCACGGCCTTCAACCTGGCAGGCACCGGCAAGGCCGATGCGGGCAGCATGTGCGCGGCCATCGATCTGGCCATTCACCTGGCCCGCAAATAGTCAGGTCCGGTTTTCATGGCTCCCGTGCGCAGGCGCTTCGGCCAGCATTTTCTCAGGGACGCGGCCATTGTCGACAGGGTAATCCGGGCCATTGATCCGCGTCCCGGCGAGAGAATCGTTGAGATCGGCCCCGGCAGGGGCGCGCTGACCATCCCCCTGCTGCGCACGGTTGGTGAACTGGACGTGGTTGAGGTCGACCGGGACCTTGCCGCGGAACTGGTTGAACGGTGCGAGGGTATCGGCCGTTTGAACCTGGTGCGGCAGGATGTACTGACAGTGGACTTTGCCGGATTCGGCCCGGCGCCGCTGAAGGTGGTGGGCAACCTGCCCTACAATATCTCCACTCCCCTGCTGTTCCACCTGCTGGGTTTCAACCAGGTCGGCCGCATGCTGTTCATGTTGCAGAAGGAAGTGGTCGACCGGATATGCGCAGGCCCGGGAACGCCCGAGTACGGCAGGCTCAGTGTGATGGTGCAGGCGCGCTGCCGCACGGAAAAGCTGTTTGACGTGGGGCCTGCCGCCTTCAGCCCCAGGCCGAAGGTCGCCTCGGCCGTGGTGAGACTGACTGCCGCGCCCGAAGCAGCGGCCCGGATCAGGGATTTCAACCTGTTCACGGAACTTGTGCGGGCCGCCTTCTCTGCCCGCCGCAAGAAAGTGAGCAACGGGTTGAAGCCGTGGTTCGATGCGGGGCAACTGGAGGAACTGGGCATCCCGCCCAGCGCAAGACCCGCCGAATTGAGCGTCGAGGATTACATCAAACTCTCCAATTCCTGATTCCCCATTCCAGGATTCCCCATTCCAGGACACCCATGCATTGTAGGTGCATTCCGGGACACCCATGAATTGTGCATTTCGGGACACCCATGCATTCCGGGACACCGATGAATTGCACATTCCGGGACACCCATGAATTGTGGGTGTCCTCATTTAACCCTCATTTAACCGGATTTATGGGTGTCCTCGTTTGAGACTTATGGGTGTCCTCGTTTGAGAATTTATGGGTGTCCTCATTTGAGAAGGGTTACAATGTGGGGATGCGGGAGTTGATTGAGAAAGTGTCCGGGAGGATTGGGTGGTTCAGTGAGATCTCGGGGCGAGGGTTGTCCTGGCTGGTGCCGGCGCTGGTGTTGCTGGTTGCCTATGACGTCATCATGCGTTATTTCTTCCAGAGCGGGTCCATCGCGATCCAGGAGATGGAGTGGCACCTGTTTTCCCTCATTTTCCTGCTGGGCGCGGCCTATACCCTGAAACATGACGACCACGTGCGGCTGGACCTGGTTTACCGCAGCCGGTTCATGTCGGATTACCGGCGGGCCTGGATCAACCTGGTCTGCTCGCTGCTGTTCCTGGTCCCGTTCTGCATCCTGATCATAAAAAGCTCCTGGCCCTTCGTGTCCCAGGCCTACCAGTTTGCCGAAGGTTCGCCCGACCCGGGCGGGCTGCCCTACCGCTGGGTGCTGAAGGCGGCGATTCCGCTGGGCTTTTTCCTGCTGATCATCCAGGGCATCGGCGAGGGTCTGAAAAGCCTGTGCTTTATCCTTGACCGCGAACCTGGCCGGGATGAGTGAGATAGGTGGGGTCAGAGTAAAAACCTGCAAGATATATGATAGAAGCACGCATTTCGATGGGTTTTTACTCTGACCCCGGCATCACGGCATTCAAGGCAAACGATTGATGACCGTCTGGATCGTCCTGATGTTCCTGAGCCTGATGCTCATGCTGATGCTGGGCTACCCGGTCGCGTTCACCCTCGGGGCGATTGCGCTGCTGTTCGGCGGGGTATTCCTGGGCTTTGATTTTTTCCACCTGCTGCCCCTGAGGATCTGGGGGGTGATGACCAATTTCACCTTGCTGGCGGTGCCGCTGTTCATCTTCATGGGCATTGTGCTGGACAAATCGGGGCTGGCTGAGGACCTGCTGGAAACGATGGGCCTGCTGTTCGGACGCCTGCGCGGCGGGCTGGCCGTTTCCGTCGTGATCGTCGGGGCATTGCTGGCCGCCACTACCGGGGTCGTGGGCGCCACGGTGGTCACCATGGGGATCATCGCGCTGCCCACCATGCTGCGCCGGAATTATTCCCGGCAGCTTTCAACCGGCACCATCGCCGCCGCCGGCACCCTGGGCCAGATCATCCCGCCGAGTATCGTCCTGATCCTGCTGGGCGATGTGATGGGCGTGCCCGTCGGCCGCCTGTTCATCGGCGCCGTCGTGCCCGGGATGCTGCTGGTGGCGCTGTTCCTGGTATACATCTGCCTGTACGCGTGGCTCAGGCCGGAAGTCGCTCCCGCGATAACGGCAGAGACTGACGAAAATCTGGCGCGCAAGGTGTTCCTGACCCTGTTGCCGCCGCTGGCGCTGGTGGTCGGTGTCCTGGGTTCCATATTCTTCGGAATTGCCTCGCCCACGGAATCGGCCGCGGTCGGCGCGCTGGGCGCGCTGTTGCTGGCGGCCCTGCACGGGCAACTCTCCCTGGACAGGTTGAACGAGGCCATGCGCCTTACCACCCGGCTCACCAGCATGGTGTTCCTGATCCTGATCGGCGCCACCGCCTTCGGCCTGGTGTTCCGGGGCATGGGCGGCGACCACCTGGTGCTGGACGTGATGACCAACCTGCCCGGCGGCACGCTGGGCTTTCTCATCGCCAGCATGCTGCTCATCTTCCTGCTCGGCTTCTTCCTGGATTTTCTCCAGATCTGTTTCATCGTCGTCCCCATCCTGGCGCCCATCGCCGCCGGCATGGGGGTGGACCTGTTGTGGCTTGCCGTGCTGATCGCCATCAACCTGCAGACCTCGTTCCTGACCCCGCCCTTCGGTTTTTCCCTGTTTTACCTGAAGGCGGTGGCTCCGAAGGAGATCCGCATCCAGCATATCTACCAGGGGATTATTCCGTTCATCTCGATACAGGTCGGCGCCATCATCCTGTTGTGCCTGTTCCCCAAGCTGATTACATGGCTGCCTGATCTTATGGATCGGATGCAGGGGTTGTGAATCAGCGCAGGGCGTCGATGACGGGTTGCGTCTGTGGGCGCACGCCGCGCCAGATGTGGAACGATTCGGCGGCCTGTTCCACCAGCATTCCCAGGCCGTCCAGGCGTTTGGCCGCACCGTTGGCTGCGGCCCAGTCCAGAAACACCCGGGCCGCCTGGCCGTACACCATGTCATAGCAGCAGGCGCCCGGCGCCAGGATTACGTCCGGGAGGGACAGGGGCTGGCCGGCCAGGCCCGCCGATGCGCCGTTGATCACCAGGTCATAAGGGCCGGCGGCGGGTTCGTCAAAACCCTGCGCGCTGAGGATAACGCCGGCTTCGGGAAACAGTTCCAGCAGCGCCAGCGCCCGAGAGCGGGTACGGTTGATAATGGTCACGCCGGCCGGTTGCTCGTCAAGGAGGTTCCCGATCACGCTCCTGACCGCCCCGCCCGCGCCCACCAGCAATATGCGTTTTCCGATGATCTGCACACCGTTGGCGTCGAGGTCCCGCACCAGTCCCGCGCCATCGGTGGAATCGCCGTAAGCCCGGCCGTCCGCGTCAAAGCGGATCAGGTTGGCGGCCCACGCCCGGTCCGCCCGGGCGCTGCTGTGGGTGACATATTCCCAGGCCTGTTCCTTGAACGGCAGGGTGATGTTCAGTCCCAGGCCGCCCGCCCGGCGGAACGCCTCGACGTCGGCGGTGAATTCGCCGGGATGGGAGAGTATGGCGCGGTAGGCCAGTACCTCGCCGGTCTGCTCAGCGAACAACCCGTGGATACGAGGGGAGAGGCTGTGTGCTATGGGGTTGCCGATGACGGCATAGCTGTCCATTGCGACATTGTATCGCAGGATAATTTCAGGACACCCATATAATTTTCATGGGTGTCCTGTATTGGAAATACGGATTCCTGCATGCGCAGGAATGACGGGAGGGGATGGGGATGTCGGAAATATGGGGTCAGAGTAAAAATTCTGGCGAATTTCTTACTCTGACCCCGGTTTTTACGTATTTACAGGGAATAGCCGCGTTCGTCGTGGGATACCAGGTCGAGGCCTTCGGTTTCTTCATCTGCGGTGACGCGCAATCCCATGACGGCGTCGAGTACCTTCAGGATGATAAAACTGAGTATGCCGCACCACAGGACCGTTGCGACCACGCCTATTACCTGAGTTGTGAACTGCGAACCCATGGCGTAGCCTGCATCCGCCGGGCCGCCCAGGCTGCCGGCAAAAAAGACTGCCGTCAACAGGCAACCAAGCGCGCCGCCGACTCCGTGCACCGGGAAGACGTCCAGGGAGTCATCGATCTTGAGACTGCGCTTGATGTACTGGGTGGCGAAATAGCAGACGACACCGGCCGAGATGCCGATCAGCAGGCCGCCCAGGGGGCCGACGAACCCCGAGGCCGGGGTGATGGTGCCGAGACCCGCCACCATGCCGGTGACGATACCCAGCACGCTGGGCTTGCCGTGCTTGATCCACTCGCAGGCGACCCAGGCCAGGGAGCCTGCCGCCGCGGAGATGTGCGTGACCAGCATGGCCATACCGGCGTTGCCGTCGGCGGCCAGGGCGCTGCCCGCGTTGAAGCCGAACCAGCCTACCCACAGCATCGAGGCGCCGGCCACGGACAAGGTCATGTTATGGGGCGGCATCGCGGTGCCGGGGAAACCCTTGCGGTTGCCCAGCACAATCGCCGCGACGATAGCGGCCACGCCGGCATTGATATGGACTACCGTGCCGCCGGCAAAGTCCATGAACCCCATGTCTCCCAGCCAGCCGCCGCCCCAGACCCAGTGGCATATCGGTGCGTACACCAGCACCAGCCACAGGGCGGAAAACCACAGCACCGCGGAAAATTTCATGCGCTCGGCGAAGCCGCCTACGATCAGCGCGGGCGTGATGATGGCGAAGGTCATCTGGAACATGAAAAACACGGTCTCAGGGATATCTCCGCTCATGCTGTCCCAGCCGACCCCGTCGAGGAAGAACTTGCCCATGCCGACAAACTGGTTCATGCCGCCGCCGTCGCCGAACGCCAGCCCGTAGCCTCCGATCAGCCACAGGATGGACATCAGGCAGGCAATGGAAAAACACTGCATCAATACGGACAGGACGTTCTTGCTGCGCACCAGGCCCGCATAGAACAGCGCCAGTCCCGGCAAGGTCATGAACAGCACGAGGGCCGTCGAAACCAAGATCCAGGCGGTGTTGGCGCCGTTCAGCTCAGGCGCATCCTGGGCCAGGCAGAGTGCGGGGAATAACGTCCCGGCGAGAAGAACCAGGGAATATAATCTAAGGTGTTTCATAAGATGCTCCGAGCTTTAAAGGGCAACGCTGCCCTTCTCCCCGGTTCTTATCCGGATGACTTCATCGAGTCCGACAACAAAAATCTTGCCGTCGCCGATCTTGCCGGTGCCTGCCGCCTTGCAGATCGCCTCGATCGCGCCGTCAAGCTGGTCGTCGTCAAGGGCAATTTCGATTTTCACCTTGGGCAGAAAGTCGACTACGTATTCCGCCCCCCGGTAAAGCTCGGTATGGCCTTTCTGGCGGCCGAACCCCTTTACTTCGGTAACGGTCAGACCTTTGATGCCGATTTCCGACAGCGCATCGCGCACGTCGTCGAGTTTGAATGGTTTGATTATGGCCGTGAGTAATTTCATCGTTTCATATCCTGCTGTTAAATATTAGATTGTTACCACTGTATTGTATGACTATATAATATAGCCACGTTCATCGTGCAAGACAATATCCAGCCCTTCCTGCTCCTCGTCGGACGTAACCCGCAAACCGATCACGAGGTCCACTACCTTGAGAATGATGAAGCTGGCTATGCCCGTGTAAATCACCGTCGCGATCACGCCGGTAAACTGGACGCCTACCTGGGCGGCGATGCCGCCGCTTTCAACGCCAAACCCGGCGCCTCCCAGGGTTTCTGCGCAGAACACGCCCGTCAGCAGGGCGCCGATGATGCCGCCGATGGCATGGACGCCGAACACGTCCAGTGAATCGTCATAGCCCAGCATGCGTTTCAGTTTAACTGCCGCCAGGAAGCAGCCGACGCCGGAGGCGAAACCGATCACGATGGCGCCCATGGGACCGACGGAGCCGCAGGCCGGGGTGATCGCGACCAGCCCCCCCACTGCGCCGGACGCGATCCCCAGCACGCTGGGCTTGCCGTGGTTCACCCATTCGCAGATCATCCAGCCCAGCGCCGCGGACGCGGTGGCTATCTGCGTTACCGCCATCGCCATGCCGGCGGTCCCGTCGGCAGCCAGTTCACTGCCGGCGTTGAAACCGAACCAGCCCACCCAGAGCATGGAGGCGCCGATCACGGTGTAGGTCAGGTTGTGGGGCATCATGGGAGTGGTCGGATAACCCTTGCGTTTGCCGAGTACAAGGGCGCACACCAGTCCCGCCATGCCGGCGTTGATGTGCACAACCGTGCCGCCGGCAAAATCCAGGATACCCTTGTTGCCGAGCCAGCCGCCGTCACCCCAGACCCAGTGGCACACCGGGGCGTACACCACTGTGAGCCAGATCGCCATGAACAGGAGCACTGCGCTGAATTTCATGCGCTCTGCAAAGGCGCCGACGATCAGCGCCGGGGTGATGATGGCAAAGGTCATCTGGAACGTCATGAATACGGATTCCGGGATGGTGCCGCTCATGGAATCTACCGTGACTCCCGCCAGGAACACCTTGTCCAGCCCGCCCCAGTAGAGGCCTTCTCCACCGAACGCGATACTGTAACCGTACAACACCCAGAGCACGGTCATCATCGAGGTGATGGCGAAGCACTGCATCAGTACCGACAGGACGTTCTTGCTCCTGACCATCCCGGCATAGAAAAGGGAGAGTCCCGGTATCGTCATGAACAGCACCAGGGCCGTGGCAGTCAGCATCCAGGCCGTATCTCCCGCGCTCAATTCATCTGCCCGGGCGCCGAGCGGCAGCAGCAACGCCGCCAGTCCCGCCAGGATGCCGGTTATATTGGAGATGCGCCCCGCTTTGCGCGGCATCGTTTTTCCGTTGGTTGAATCACCGAATTGCTTCATTATCAGTTTCTCCTGCAGGTCTTCGTATTACGTGTCTCGGTTCAGGTGTTAGTGGCTTATTAAAAGCTCATGGAAATACTGCCCACGAGCGCCTCGCAGATCTCACCGCCGCAGTCGTCGTCTGCATCGTTCCAGGATGCGCTCAGGCTCAAGGGGCCGAGGCTCTTGCTGATGCCGATGCTGTAGTGGGTGTAGTTGAAGCCGTCCGGCCCCGTGGTCTGGTCGCCTGCCACGTCCTGGTGGCCGACGTAGAACGACAGGCCGAAGCCGTGGGGCAGCGTGAGGTCCAGGCTGCCGTTGATGTACACGCCGTCACCATCTTCACCGAAGAAGTCCGGGGAATAAGCGATGCCGACGCCGACACTGGGTTCCAGCGCGCCCGGGAAGGTATAACCGGTGCTGGCGTACACTTCGAAGAAGTTCTCTTCCGGCTGCGCATCGGAACTGGGATAGATGTAGTAGAGGCCGCCTACGTCCCAACTGAGACCGCCGTCCAGTTCACCCGAGATGCCGCCGTAAACGTCGATTTCCAGGTCTTCGGCAAAATCCACGTTGGAAGCCCAGGTGCCTGCGTAAAAACCTGAAGTTGCATGGGAATAGTCCATCCCACCCTGTACGGCCGCCTTCTCGCTGGTCTGGGAGATGCCGCGGTAAAGGTAATCGGTAAACAGCCCTATGTTTCCGCTGAACTGGTGCGGCGAGTCTTCCGCACGCGTACCTGCCGAACCGATCGCGAGAATGAGGGTTGCCAGGGTCAGGATGGTATTTCGCATTTTTTTACTCCGGTTGTTGCGTTAATCACAATCGCTAATATGCATGCATGGTTCGTGCCAGGTTTGAAAAGCAATGGCCGCACCGCACCGGGGACGGAATTACAGGGAATTACAGGAGGAATTACAGGACACCCATGGGAATTACAGGACACCCACTAAATTTATATGGGTGTCCTGTAATTCCGATGGGTGTCCCGTGTTTTATATGGGTGTCCTGTAATTCCTATGGGTGTCCCGTGTTTTTCGTGTTCTACCTGGGTGAATTTGCACCAGGAGTGGGCGATTTATGTGCGGTTGCACAATCGTAGTGCGGAAGTTGTCCCGGCGCGGGGATGCGGCTATCATGTACGGGTTACCGGTTGCGGATACTATTGAACATGACAAGGGCACGGGAATTTGAAGATTTCGTCCAGCAGTTCCTGCGCTTGCTGCCCAGGGACCTGAGCCGCTCGCGGGAGGACCTTGAGAAGGTGGTGCGCGCTTCCATGAACGCGGCTTTTTCCAGGATGAACCTGGTGACGCGGGAAGAATTCGACGTGCAGTTGCAGTTGCTCGCCAATACCCGTGCGGCGCTGGACGATCTGCAGAAACAAATCACCGAGCTGGAAAAAAAGCTTTCGGAAAAACAAGGGGCAGGTTAAACTGCAAAGGTCCTGACAAGATCAGGGATTCCATCACAACAGCCTGATACCGTAACATTCAAGGAGGAAAGCAAATGGAGATTGCAAGGATCTATTCACGCGCACTGGCAGGGATCGATTCGCTGCAGGTCACCGTCGATATACACGTCTCTCCCGGCCTGCCGAAATTTCACATCGTCGGATTGCCCGAGACCGAGGTCAAGGAAAGCCGGGAACGCGTCAGGAGTGCGCTGCTGACCAATCATTTCGAGTTTCCGATACGCCGGATCACCGTAAACCTCGCTCCTGCCGACCTGCCGAAACAGGGCGGGAGGTATGACCTGGCCATTGCTGTCGGGATCCTGGCGGCCACCGGGCAGGTTTCCCGTGACGCCCTGTCGTCCCACGAGTTTATCGGCGAGTTGTCCCTGTCCGGCGAATTAAGGCCGGTCGGCGGCGTGCTGCCCTGCGCGTACTCCATCAACAGGACCGGACGCTCCCTGGTACTGCCGGAACAAAATGCCGCGGAAGCCGGACTCATCAACGAGTTGCCGGTGTTGCCGGCGCGGCACCTCCGATCCGTCTGCAACCACCTTGACGGTTCCGCCGCGCTGGAGCGCTTCAGCGGCAGGAAAATTCGATGCCCGGAGGCGCCGCCACACCCTGACCTGGCGGACGTCCGATCACACCATTTTGCCAAACGCGCCCTGGAAATCTGCGCTTCAGGGGGTCATAACCTGTTGCTGGCAGGCCCTCCCGGCAGCGGCAAGACGATGCTGGCCGAGCGACTGCCGGGCCTGCTGCCGCCCATGAACGAGGAGGAAGCCATGGGTACGGCGATGATTCAATCCGTCAGCGCCCGGGGCTTCAGGGTCGAAGACTGGAAACAGCGTCCGGTGCGGGCGCCGCACCACTCGGCCTCGTCCGTTGCCCTGGTGGGCGGCGGCAGCGTGCCCCGTCCCGGCGAAGTGTCGCTGGCGCACAACGGCATCCTGTTCCTGGACGAGTTGCCGGAATTCAACCGCGATGTCCTGGAGGCATTGCGGGAACCGCTGGAAGCGGGCAGGATCAGCATTTCCCGGGCTGCGCGCCAGACCGAGTTCCCCGCCGGGTTCCAGCTTGTCGCGGCGCTGAACCCCTGCCCGTGCGGATATCTTGACGACCGCAACCGCCGCTGCCGCTGCACGCCCGGGCAGGTCAGGCGTTACCGGAACAAGGTGTCCGGCCCGTTGCTGGACCGGATCGACGTGCACATCGAGGTGCCGAACCTCACCCCCGGCGGCCTGGAGTCGCTGCAGGACGAACGGCGGGAAACCAGCGCCGAGGTGCGGCTCAGGGTGATACGCGCCTACCGCATCCAACTGGGGCGAGCCGGCAAGCAGAACCGGATGCTGGACAATGAGGAACTGGAAAGATACTGCCGCCTTGACCCGCCCCTCACGGCGTTGCTGCACAAGGCCGTCGAACGGCTGGACCTGTCCATCCGGGGCATGTACCGGGTGCTGCGCGTGGCCAGGACCGTGGCGGACCTGGCAGGATCCGGGTCCATCCTCCCGGAACACCTGAGCGAGGCAATCTCCTACCGCGGTGGTTTTACCGGCGGTTGACGCCATCTGTCTTTATGCCGTAAACAAAAGATGAAAACTGGAAAGATATTGACATGCTTGGTACTCTTACCAGTTAATAAGGTTAAATACGCTATGCCGGACAATAACGAACATTACGAATTCACCGTCAAGGTAAGAACCGCCTACCTGCAGGAACAATCCGTCCCCGAGGATAACCGGTTTGTGTTTGCCTATACCATTTCCATCACCAATACGGGCAGCGTTCCGGGTACCCTGCTGCGCCGGCACTGGGTCATTACCGATGCGAACAACAAGGTGCAGGAAGTCCACGGTGACGGCGTGGTCGGGGAGCAACCGCACCTGCATCCCGGCCAATCCTTTGAATACACCAGCGGCGCGGTCCTGGAAACGCCGGTAGGCTGCATGGAAGGCACTTACGACATCATGGCGGAAGACGGGGTCGAATTCGCTTCGCCGATTCCGGTATTCAACCTGTCCACGCCGCTCACGCTGCACTGACCTCGGTTTTATGGGGTCAGGTCGCACATTGCACACACAAGGCTCTGTTCACGTGATGCTATTGTAAATTTCTGTGTGCAATGTGCGACCTGACCCCATAAAACCTTTGTGACCCCATAAAACCATTGCACACATGCCCACCTATGCCATCGGCGATCTCCAGGGATGCTTCGATGAACTGGCGGACCTGCTGGAGAAAATCCGTTTCGACCCTGCCCGGGACCGGCTCTGGTTTACCGGGGACCTGGTTAACCGCGGCCCACAGTCGCTGGACTGCCTCCGTTTCGTCAAGGACCTGGGGGATACGGCAACCACGGTGCTGGGCAACTATGAACTGCACCTGCTGGCAATCGGCAACGGCCAGCCCCAGTACCTGCACGCCGGCGATACCCTGGATGACATCCTGGCGGCAGAGGACCGGGATGAATTGCTCGACTGGCTACGCGGGCTCCCACTGATACATCGCGACGAGCAATCCGGTTTCACAATGTTGCATGCCGGCCTGCCGCCGCAGTGGGATCTCGCCGGGGCGCTGCGTTATGCACGGGAAGTCGAAGAGGTCCTGCAAGGCCCCGGTTACCGGGACTACTTCGCGCACATGTACGGAAACGAACCGGCCGTCTGGTCTCCCGACCTGGACGGCTGGGACCGGCTGCGCTTCATCACCAACTGTTTTTCGCGCATGCGGTATTGCTCCGTGGACGGCCGCCTCAACCTGGAGGAGAAAGGCGCGCCGGGCAACCAGCCCGAAGCGGCGCTGCCCTGGTTTGAGATAGCGGCGAGGAAGACCCGATCGGATAAAATCGTTTTCGGGCACTGGGCCGCGCTCCGGGATTACCCCCAGGACTACACCCGCTTCAACGTTTTTCCCCTGGACATGGGCTGTGTCTGGGGCGGTGAACTGGTGGCGTTGCGACTGGAGGATGAGCGATATTTCAGTGTGCCGTCCAGGCAGGGCTAACCTGCACTTCTCAGGTACATCACCTGATATTTCTTCCTTAAAGCCCTGTTTTAGTATATGAAAAACGCAGTCTAAGCCCGGAATAGCACTTCTCTGTTGAAAGATTTCCTTTATAACCAGTAAGTTATGCCCAACCTGGGTGGTCCGACCCTGTTTTCACTTTCTTTCAAGTACCCGGAAGCTGACGGGGTATTCATTGCGTGCGTCCGCCTGGCGTTCCCGGCGTTCGACCTCGTTCCAGGCACTCTCGTCGAACGGCGGAAACCAGGTGTCGCCGTCAACCTCCGCCTGTACCCGGGTCAGGTAGATGCGCCCGGCGCGGGGTAGGAACAACTCGTACAGCGTGGCGCCGCCCATGACCATGACCTCCTCAAAGCCGGCGCAGGCTGCCAGGACGCTCTCCACGTCGTAGCACACGACGCAGCCCTGTGCCGTATAACCCTGTTGCCGGGTGAGAACGATGTTGCGGCGTCCGGGCAGCGGCCGGCCGATGGATTCATGGGTCTTCCTGCCCATGACCAGGGGTTTGCCCATGGTGATGGCCTTGAACTGTTTCAGGTCGTCGGACAGGCGCCAGGGCAAATCGCCCCCGGCGCCGATGACGCCCCGGCGGTCCATGGCGACTATGAGTGAGATGATCATTTCATCGGATGGCAACAGGGTGAACGACGGTTTGCAGCGCCCCGACAAATTTCGGCGCTGCAAGCATGAAGAAAAACTCATACACCTTGTCTTCGGCCAACTGGCCGGTCCTGATATTTTCCAGTATGTACACGCCTTGTTTTACCAGGAGCGTGCCATGCACCGGAAATCTTTCCTGCGGATTTTCCGGCGGCAACACTTCAAGCGCCCAGGTATCAGACCCGATCGCGACAACACCCATGTTTGCGAGGTATTCTGCTCCCTGCACGCCCAGGCCTGGTGTTGTCCTGAGTGAATTTTCCGGGTCTTGCTCCATCATCGTCATCCATCCCGTGTGCAGCAACACCACGTCACCTGCCGAGATGGTTACTTTTTGACGGTCCATGGCAGCTTTCAATTCCGGTTCGTTAAAGACCGTTCCCGCATCCAGCATTTTCCTGTCCATCAGGCCTGCCATATCCAGCAGGATGCCGCGGGTGACTATCGGCGGTAAATGATGAATGCCGTACACCGGGCTCCCGTGGGGATGAAAAACTTCTGCGACCGGCACACCGTTATAATGCCGACTATCGACGGCCACGTGCCCGAACCCGTCAATTTGCGTGCCAATTCCAAGCCAGGAAATCAACAGATCATCAAAACCGGCAACCTTGTTGGGAGGACCGGCTGCATCATTACCGGCTCCATCAATCGGTTTGGTAAGTAACTGGTAGTTCCGGTGACCAAAAGCGGGGGTATCCGGCCCGGTATTCATTGCGAGCGAATAGACGGTGCCTGACTCAATAAGGGCCGCCGCCTTTTTTACCATTAACGGTGACAGGTTGTTTATGGCGCCCAACCTGTCTGTTTCGCCGTATTTCGATGGATACCAGGATTCCTCTGCGCTGATGTTCACGGAGTGTTTTCCAATACTGGAATGAGCCTGTAGAGAGAGAGATTCTGCCCCGATCTCAAGCCCGTTTGTATTCCTGTTCATGAATGGTTGTAAAGAGTGCCCGGCGCGCCTGCTGCAAGGCATCGGCCGCCGCGTTGTCGCTGATCCGGTAAGCGACCTTGTCCAGTATGTCAAAGCTTAACCCCGGTTTCAAATACCGCTGCGCATCGTCCAGGGACTTGAGTTTCTCATAGGGGGTCATGAGGGACTCGTAGGGGTAGCGTTTGCGCTGTCTCCCCTTCTTGTCGGTGACGGTGACCGGAAACAGGCAGGGCCGGTGGTAGTTGACGTAGGGGTTGAGGTGTTGGCGGTGGAACGCGTTCAACGGGCCGGCCCAGCGCCGCGGGATGTGGGCGTGGCCCAGGAGCTTGCGCACCACGTGGCCGTTCTTGCATTCCACCAGGGCGTTGTCGTTGCTGTGCCGGGGCCGGGACTTGGTCAGCTCGATGCGCAGCTTCTCCAGCAGTTTGGCGACCTGTTTGTTGATATATTCCGAGCCGTTGTCGGCATGGAACCCCAGGACCACGAACGGGAAGGCCTCCAGCAGGTGTTCCAGCGCCGGGATGAGGTAGACCTCACTGATGCGTTCGACGCTGACCACCACCTCGAACTGGGTGACCTCATCCACCGCATTGACGTGATAGACGCCTTTTTCACCGTCTAAATCGCCCTGGTGCACCGTATCGATGCGGATATAACCGGGTTGCCCGTCCGGCTGCGGCTTGCGCCGCTCGCCGATGGGCAGGGTCACCGGACGGGTTTTATCCACCGTGTGGCGCGCCCGCCGATAGGTCTGGGATTGCCGTAGATTGTACAGGTGGGACACCGAGATGCCGGCCAGACGCTCATACTCGGTCTGACCGAAGACCTCAAAGGCCCGCTCACAGAGCTTCTTCAGGGCCGGCCCGTTGGGCGTGTTATGGCGCTCGTCCATGGCCGCCAGCAGGCGCATATCCGCCTTCGTGTAGCGCCGGGCAAAGCCCTGTGCCGTACAGTGCCGCGGCGCCAGCTCGCCGGTCTCCCGGTAGCGTTTGACCAGCCGCTTCACCTGCGCCCGGGAATACCCGCTCACCTTCATCAGGTAACGCAGCAGCGTCCCTTTGTCCTTCTTGTTGCAGCCCGGATAATCAAACTTCACCAGGGTGCGCCGCACCCAGTCATACCGGCTCCGCTTGTCACCGGCCACCTCAAAGGCCACCCGTTGGGTGCCCGCCAGAAAGGCGCGCACCTGGTCGATACTCGTTAACTCGTTTGCGTTCATGATCGTTTTCATCCTCGTATCATGAACAGAAAGACAGATTATTTCAGGCTCATTTCATGGTGGAATCACGTCCGCCCTTCAGGCTCATTTCATATTGGAAAATACTCACGGAACAACATAATGCCAACATCAGGTATAGTGAAAAAATTCCTGTGAAAGGGTAACTACGATTTTCAGTTACATTCAACATAATGCCTCCAGATACCGGACATGTTTGAACCTCGCCCCGGAGGTGACAATGAGTAAAAACAGCAATTTACGCCATCGGCGCCGGTTACTGCAACTACTGCTGACCCTCTTCGGTACAACAGCACTTTTACCACGATTAGCCCTTGGCAGACAAAGGGATTCGACCTCATCTCCGGCAGTTACTCCAGGTGTCGGTTCCACATTGCGTGCCGATCTGCTTCTTCACAACGGCAGGATAATCACCCTGGACGACGGTTCGAGGATCAGCGAAGCCGTGGCCATTCGCGGAAGCAAAATCCTTGCCGTGGGAGAGGATGCCGACCTGGAAAAGCGTGTCCCGCCTGAAACCCGGCGCATCGACCTGAAGGGTCGAACAGTCCTGCCCGGCTTTTTTGATGCCCATCCACATGCGGACCGGGAAGGGTTGAAGACACTGGGCGGCGAGTCATTAGCGGGCGCCAATTCGGTGGCGGCCATCGTCGAACGTGTTGCGGAAGCGGCGCGGAAGGCCAGGCCCGGTGAATGGATTGTCTTCATGCCCATGGGCGCGCCGCCGTTCGGCTATGTCAACGATGCAAACATGCTCAAAGAGGGCCGCTACCCGAACCGGCATGATCTTGACCGTGTCGCGCCTGACAATCCCGTTTACATCCGCGGTGTCTGGGGCTGGTGGACCCGGCCTCCGTTTCCGGCAGTGGCCAACAGTGAAGCCATGCGTCGTTGCGGAATCACTGCCGCCAGCGCCGATCCCTACAACATCAAGATCGTACGTGACAGCGGCGGCAACCCTACCGGTGTGTTTCTTGAAACCAATCGCACTTCGCTGCTGGAATTCACACTGTTTCGTAATGTTCCCCGGTTCACCTACGAGGACCGGCTCGAGTCGGTACGTATCGGATCAGAGATATACAGTGCGCTGGGTACCACCTCGGCCTACGAAACCCATGGGCTTACACCCGCATTGTTACGCGCCTACCGCGAGCTCAATGAACGGGGGGATCTCAAGGTGCGGATGTCCGCTCCCCTCAGCCTGCCTTCCTCTGCCTTGAGCCGCCGCGATCTCAGCAAACTGCTAAGGCAGTGGGCGCCTTCAGCCGGCGGTAGCGGCATACCGGCAGGCAATTTTCGGGTATCCGGGGTGACACTCGATCATGCCGATCCCAATATCGCCGCACCCATTGCACGGGATTATCCCTACGTCCAGTGGGCCGGACATTTTTACCAGGCGCTCACAAAATCGGAATTTGTCGAGATCGGGATTGAAGCCGCCAGGCAGAAACTCCGACTGCATTTCCTCATCGCCGAGGCGCCGCCCCGTTACAGTGTGGACGGCACGCTTGATATGCTCGAGGAAATTGACCGGCAGGCTCCAATCCGTGATTTGCGTTGTGTGGGCTTTCATATGCTGCACGTAACGCCGGCGCAAATCCGCCGCATCCGCGATCTCGGCCTGGTAGTTACGTTCACACCCTCATTCATTTATTCACAGGCGGCGCCACTTCACCTGCACAAGCTTGGTCAGGCTGCCTTCCCGATACGCGAGGTGCTCGATGCAGGCATACCCGTGGCGCTGGGTTCGGACAACGTCCCGCCTTCCATGCTGTTTACCGCCTGGGAGGCGCTGGAGCGATGGGACGAGATCGGGCAACGGCACCTCGGGGAAAGCCGTTTGACTCGCGAGGAAGTATTACGCATCAGTTGCCAGGCGCCCCATTACATGAATTGGGAGGAAGACAGCCGGGGCAGTATTGCCGAGGGAATGGCAGCCGAACTGGCGGTCTTTGACACCGATCCCCTGACCTGTGATATCAAACAGTTGCCAAATCTCAAACCCGTGTTGACCATGGTGGACGGACGTATCGTGCATGATTCGGGTTTGTGGTCTCCCCTTTAGACGATCATTTTATGCTTAACTGATTGAATAGGGGTTAAGGAACTGCCTGCCCCGGAGTAATCGTTTATCGACTTCACCAAGCTGCGCCTCATCGCACACTGCATTCCAATGTTCTTCGATTGCCGCTTGCAGCTCATCCATGAGAGCTCTCGCATCGGCCCGCGACAGTAGGAAATTATGCGCGCTCTCAAGGCAGGTAGCTAGACGACTGGAGTTATCGTTCCCCGAGATCAGCATAGCCTGTGAGGCCTCGTTGCCGGTACGACCCTGCGGACATATATCATAAGCGGGCGTTAGCGATAATTCTTTTCCATCCCAGAATGCCGCGTGGTTACGCGCATGGTCGTCCGTATTGCCGCACAGCACGTTGAAGACCAGGCGTTTGAATAGTTCCCGCAATGTCTGCTTCGGGTCGGAGAAACGATGCCGGATGATTTCGGCCAGGACTTCGTAGCTGGCGTAGCGCGCCATCATTTCATCAAGGCCCAGGAGCGTCAGCGCCGATACCATCAGTTTACGTGTCCAGCCCTTCTCCGAGTAATTCCGGTCGAAGCGCCTGACGAGCAGCACATCCTTGCCGGCTGCGCTCGCCAGTTCCACCGGCGCAACGTCGAGTCCCGCCAGCGCGGCCAGCCTCATCGCGATAAATTCCGCCTTGATCACGTTATAGACATCACTGCTGGATGAGAACTTTGCGACGAATTTCACACCTCTGTCTTCGATCAGCGCCTTGGGGCGCGCGCCGCCTATTGAACTGCCTTGCAGCAGCGCCTGGTCCAGTTCCGGTGTCAACGGTATGCCCTGCTCGACACGATCAGCAGACTGAACCAATTCCTGCAGTGTCGCATTAGTGGCGGAACGAGGCACATACTCCGTGGGCGATTGCTGAAAATCCAGCGCCCCGATGCGGTCAGACCCCGATTCCAGGAGATAGGTCAGTTCATCGAGTTCGTCCGTATCTGTCGTGTCAGCCTTTGGCCCAAGCTTTTTGTTGATTATCACCCGCCGTCCCCAGGCATCAGGGGAGGCATCGCGAATACACCCGGGCATCCTCAACCCGTTGAGAAGGGGCAACTCACCTGCTCTTAACGGTAATTCCGGCTCATGGATGGGAATGGCGGGCTTCGAATCATTGACCCGCTCAAGATAACTTCGCCCGTAGTTGAACAGGAGCTGGCCGTTGTCGGCCTCGAGCCTGCCGGCGACAACAGGTTCGGTTTCACCGGGCAGCCATATCCAGACAAAGGCTTCCCTAGAAATCATCAGCTACCGTCCTGGGGGATCTGCGCACCGACTTCGGCAGGAGAGCCAGGTGCTGTTCCGCCTGTCTTGCATGGCCCGCAAGCGCGGTCTCATCGGCGTCGAACAGTTGTACGCCGACGATAGTGGCGACTTCAAATACTGCGCCGATCCCGCATTTCGGATCACCTTTCTCAATACGTTGCAGCAGTCCCCTGGAAATACCTGCCCGATCCGCTGTTTCCTGGGCGGTGAGCCTGCGTTGTTTACGTGCGGCGCGGATCAGTTTGCCCAGCAGGCCGGCTGCCGCGCGGCTGTATCGTGAATAGCTGTGAGTGGCTGACTTTGACATAGTTTGGTTTATATATAAATCTTTATGTGCCTTAATGAACTATATATAAACCATATATTAGGTTTAAACCAAAATATTGTCAAGGTTTTGTATACTGTCTTTGTCTGTCGACCCCACGCCCCGGCATGACGAAAACTGCGCAGTTTTGTGAGAAAACTCACAAAATCCTGCGAAAACCTGTTGACACCCTACATACATACTTATTACTGTCAGAATGGATTCCAGTGGTCAGGGTAAATTGCTCTGACCCCATCTATCCTGAACAACAACCATGGAGGGTAAACATGAGCGTCATGGTCAAAGAAATATTCGAAGCATTCGTGGAAGCAGGTACATCCGAGGAAAAAGCCAAGGCTGCCGCCGGCGTTGTGCCGGTCACCGACAACCTGGCTACAAAAACGGACCTGGCTGAACACCAAGCGGCTACAAAAACGGATCTGGCTGAACACCGAGCGGCTACAAAAGCGGACCTGGCTGAACACCGAGCGGCTACAAAAGCGGACCTGGCTGAGCACCGAGCGGCTACAAAAGCGGACCTGGCTGAACTGCAAATGGCCACAAAAGAAGACATGGCAAAAATGGAACTGAGGTTAGTCAGATGGATGGTGTCGCTCCAATTGACAACACTGGTGCTGCTCGCCACATTTATCAAATTCCTGTAGGAAACATAACTAGAGGCTGCGCCTGCCCGGGATCAAACCGCTATAGGCGCCGGTATGGACGGGTGAGCCTGGTAACCGACCAGTTCAAAATCCTCGTAGCGGAAGCTGAAGATATCGTTCACGTCGGGGTTGATCTTCATCTGCGGCGGCGGCAGCGGCTTTCTTTCCAATTGCGTATCCGCCTGTTGCAGGTGATTCAGGTACAGGTGGGCGTCGCCCAGGGTGTGGACGAATTCACCGGGCTTCAAGCCGGTTACCTGGGCCATCATCAGGGTGAGCAGGGAATATGAGGCGATGTTGAATGGCACCCCCAGGAATATATCCGCGCTACGCTGGTACATCTGGCAGGACAGGGCGCCGTCGTTGGCGTAGAACTGGAAGAAGGCATGGCAGGGGGCGAGCGCCATCTTGTCGATCTCGCCGGGGTTCCAGGCGCTGACGATAAGGCGGCGCGAGTCCGGGTTGGCCTTGATCTGTTCAATAACACCGGAAACCTGGTCTATGGTCGTCCCGTCAGCCGCGGGCCATGAACGCCACTGCACACCGTAGACAGGCCCAAGTTCGCCGTCTTCATCGGCCCACTCGTCCCAGATGGTGACACCGTGGTCACGCAGGTACCCGACATTCGACTCGCCCCGGAGGAACCATAACAACTCGTGAATGATGGATTTCAGGTGCAGTTTCTTGGTGGTCAACACAGGGAAATCCCGGCCCAGGTCGAAGCGCATCTGGTGACCGAATACGCTCAAGGTGCCCGTGCCGGTACGGTCGGATTTCCGGCTGCCTTCATGACGCACGTGACGTAACAGGTCCAGGTATTGTTTCATTTTAAAGATGTATTGATGATGTTATGGCAGGTTCAGGTAAGTGTTTTTAGACTGTCATCCGCCAGGACGGCGGATGACCAAGCGTACAGGGACGTATTCACAGCGTGTCTAAAAAACACTTACCTGAACCTGCCATGAGCGAAGGCACATAATACTACACCGACCACGATCATGGGAACGGACAAAACCTGTCCCATCGTCACCCAACCGAAACCAAGATAGCCCAGGTGGGCATCAGGCTCCCGCATAAATTCCACGGCAAAACGGAACAAGCCGTAGAACAGCAGGAACAGTCCCGAGACGGCCATCAACGGCCGGGGCCGCGCGGAAAACCACCACAGGATAACGAACAGGCACAGGCCTTCGAGGAATGCCTCATACAACTGCGACGGGTGCCGCGGCAGTGGGCCGGCGCCGGGGAAGACCATCCCCCAGGGAACATCCGTTGTTTTCCCCCACAACTCCGCATTGATGAAATTCCCGATGCGGCCGGTGAACAGGCCCACGGGTACCACCGGCGCCAGGAAATCGGCGGCCTCGAAGAAGGTCCGGTTGATTCTCCGGCCATACAGCCAGCAGGCGACGAGGACTCCCAGCAACCCGCCGTGAAACGACATGCCGCCCTGCCAGACCTTGAACACGTCCAGGGGATTGCCGAGGTAGTACGGCAGGTTGTAGAACAGCACCGAGCCCAGCCGGCCGCCGATGATGACCCCCAGGATACCGTAGAACATGAGGTCCGCCACCTGCTCCACGGTCCAGCCGAAACGTCCCGACTTTGCCCGGTAATGCAGCAGCGCCCAGGCGCCGAGGATGCCGGCGATGTAGCTGATGCCGTACCAGCGGATCTGCAGGAACCCCAGGTCCACGGCAACGGGGTCAATATTCGGGAACGTCAGCATGATGGGCTTCTACTTTGTAATGATTATGCGCGCCTGACAGGATTCGAACCTGTGACTTCTGCCTTCGGAGGTCTATTCCGTACCCAGTTTAACACCAAAGTAACTGATTCTCCGTACCTACAAATTCTTTAAACCACTTTCAAAGCGGTTGTTTCTGTACGATCGTACAAATACGATCTCCCTTCCATCGCCTGGACGGCGCTACGCATATGGTCCGGGTGATGATGGCCATAAACCTTCTCCAGCACGTCGAGAGATACCCCGAAGAAGCCGGCAGCAGCCCACTTGTCCGCGCCAGCCTGCATACACCATGTGATCGCCGTATGCCTCAGGTCGTGGCGCGTGCAGTGGTCGATGCCTGATTGTTTGAGCGCAGCTTTCCATGAGTTGTTGACGTTTCCGACCCGGTTGCCGCGAACGTGGACCACGTAACGGGAGCCGTCACGCTCCCATCGTCGCAGGTGCGCCAGCAGTTGGCGGGGAATATGGATTGGCGGCTTCCGCTTGTTTGACTCAGCCTCACCTACCGAACGCCTGTACATCATGCCTATTTCGGTATCGACGTGCCCGCCCCGTGTGTTGGGCATGAATTGCAGGGACATGATCGCCTCGGAACGGGTCCCTGTGTAAAGCGCGATTAGAATGAACCGCGCCAGGTGTTTTGACTTGGGGTTGCGCCACGCGGCTCGCAGCAGTCTGGCAGCTTCGTCTCTTGTCAGCCACCGGTCACGCGGCGCTGACTTTGCCGGCAGCCTGACCTTAACGGGTGCTGTGAGACAGCCCTCAGTATGGCAGAAATTTATCGCTGCCTGCAAGACGCCTAATTCCTTTCTTACGGTACCCGGTGAGCGGCCCCGCTCTTTCTCATAGTAGCGGCAGATCTGGCCCGTGATGTTCGATAACGTCAACGAACCCAAGATTGGGATAAGTGCAGCAATCGCGAATCCGATTCTTTCAGGACATAATGTGTTCGGTGCATGTTCACTACCGTACAGTTCCAGCGCGGCAGCAACCGTCATTTCATTGGGTGTACTTGGGCCGACTAGACGGTCGCGCTCCGCGATGTATCTTGCGAGCGCCGCTTCAGCTTTTCGGCGGTCTCGAGTGCGCGTTGATTGTTGTGGTCGGCCGGAATCCCGGATGACGAAGATTCCGTTTTTAAGCTGGTAGAGGCGGGCGCCTGCTTTTGGTCTCGACATAGTTTGATTAACTCCGGTAGTGATTCTAGTTCAATTCGGACTGTCCGACCCATGCGTACAAGGAAGCTGTGCTCCTCCGCCGCGGTTCGTAGCGAACCGGGGGGGACGCCGATTAGTTCGGCTGTTTCTTCAATTGTGAGGAGTCGGGGCAATTCAGTCATGTAACCCAGGGCTCCACGGTAGTATTGGTTCGGAGGGATATAGCAAAAGTTCTTGTGTGTCATCAGAAGCACTCTCAGGACCATCCCAGGTACGAACGTGGACGGAGAATATTTCAGTAAGCTTTTTGTCGTATACGACATAGAGGTCACCCAGCGTCTTGATCACAGGCGCCAGGTCGGGTGTGTTCTGCTCCCCGTTCAAGTGATTATTCGTACAGGCCGTGGTTAGGGCCTCCATGATGTCAAGGAGGCGGGACTTGGCGCGGTGTCGGTCAAGCCCTTGTAGGGTCCCGGGGGACCTCGCGGCGCTCGCGAGCATAACGATGGACGCGATGATTAGTATCATGAGTGCCTGCAAGTTCATCATTATCTCGTAGTTCGGCCCGGGCGCCTGTCCTGCTTTGCATTGTCTTGCTCTACGGTAGTACCGGCTCAGGTGCTCAAGGCAGTCCGTTCCAGAGTGGATCAAAAAAAGTATTTGTCAAGGATTCTCGACTACAGCGAGCACGTATTTTAATTTAGTGATCGTTTTCCTAGATTTGGCGCGGAATCTCATTATCCGGGGCGTGCTGTGACAATCGGGGTAGCTGGTACAGCTGTGGAACGGACCGTAGCGTCCTACACGCACTGCAGATGTTGATGAACAAATGAGATTGTGACTACGACAAGTAAGTTTGTAATCGATATAGAACATGCCGGGGTAAGCGATGCCACGGCCGGGAAAGGCGGTGTGTGCAGGCATGGGGCATCAGGTTGTTGACATCACACCGCACGCAGGCTGAGCAGGCTTTAATCCTCCAGGAGCAGGTCTGCGCTGACGTTGAATATCAACGCGAAGGCCTTCAGCTCGTAATCCCTGATGCCGCGCACCCCGCGTTCTACTTCTGAAATATCAGACTGGTCCATTTTTATGTCGTGGTCGACCAGGAGAGCAGCTGCAAGCTCGACTTGGCCCATACCGGCATCTTCACGCAGGTGTTTTACCTTCCTCCCACAAATGTTTGCTTTCATCGATTAACCGCCACAATGCAATAGCGGATAGTCTGAAACGAAACAGTTGCTTTGATAGACGATTATCGTCTATACTGGCGATGATGCAGACGATAATCATCTATTCTGGGGATGCTGGTTATCGCCATGTCTCCCGGAACAGGTCTTTGAAGGCTGTGACGTGACCATGGGAGATGAGGAAATGAAAGCAGGTAGCGATGCAGCAGCAACGCCCCCTGTTCGGGTTCCGTTCCTTCATGCTGCACCGGGTGGCACGTGTAACGCACGCTACGCACCCGGAGCCCGCTCAATCAGTGGGCTGACGCCAACCCTATCGATGTGCATCTCATCCGTGGGGAACAAATCCCGAACGCTCCCGCTAAACCGCTTGAGGCAAACCGCTACATTTCCCAAACAGGGTGATTGTATTAAGGGTGATAACCGGAGGTAATGATGGCGTTGCACAAGAAGCTGGCACACCTGACCCCTGAGCAAGTGGACGATCTGGTCAGGCGTTACAACGAGGGCGAGAAACTCGTTTCCCTGACTGAGGCGTTCAACATCGATGCCAAGCCGGCTGGCCTGGTCCATCTGCTCCCCCCATCGTCCATAAAGACCTGTTCTGTTTCTACTGCCGGGACACGAACCTGATCAGCAAGCGGCCGGCGAGAACGTTTGCGCCCCGCCGCCCCGACACGCCCCATTGTCCCGAGTGTGGGCACAGGACGGCTGACTGGTGCCCGTGTAAACCCTGCAGGGAAAAAGACAAGGCCGAACGCCGTGTGTCGGAGAAAAAGAAACGGGATCTGATTGTCGCCACCTGTACGCGTGAGGTTGACGTTCCCTTACCCGAGGACCTCACATTGCGGGACGCGGTATTCCTGCTGGCGCTTGCGCGCCATGCCGTGACGGACGACCTGGGTTATCTGAAACCGTATCATGAATTTGACAACACCCTGGCGCCCCTGACTGAAAGCCGGCGGGACATCCTGCCGCACTTGTACCGACGCGGTTTAATCGCAATCAGCCCCGACAGTGATGTCAGTGCGTTTGTCTGCGACCCGGCAGTGACGATAATTACGCGCTATGAGTCGGCCTGGGTCCTGTGGGTGTTCCTGCCGGGCCTTGCGGGGGAGGGTAAACGCGATTACCTCAAACGGCTCAAGACCCTGGTCGGTGGGGGTGACTGGCCGGACGGCTGGTCCCAGGACGTCTTCGAGTTGTGGCATGTCATCGTCAAAAACGAATGCCTGGCGTACTTCGAGTATCTTCTTGAAGAGGGGAAGTGTGAGCCTTATCCACTCGAGCGGACAACACACGCCCTGTTTGACAGTCTGCTGGTGGACTTTCCCCCGTCCAGGATTTTTGATTTGTGCAGGGAGGGCGTCACGAAGACGATAGACGATTGTGACAGAGAACATATCCCCTGCATCAACAGAAGCCCGGATATGTTCATTGGCGCCATTCAAAGGAAAGCGGACGAGGCAAAGGCCCAGGGGCGGGCGTTGCCGCATTTCGGGCGGCACTATCATTGTCCTCAAACCGATGTCAGCGCCACCTTCTTTAACGACTTTTTGAGACTGGGGGATAATGCCTTTGAAATGATTCCGCCCAGGCCGGATGGACGCTGTGGGGAGCATCGATATTGCCTAGCGCGGCCCGCAGGCGGCTGAAAGCCTTGGGTCCGATTAATAGTCCATTTACTAGGCTGAACTTCCAGCAGAAATTCCCCTGTATTCGTCTTTAACCTATTGATTTGTCGGGTATTATTCAGGTTTTTTGTTTGTCTCTTTGTAGCCATGTAATGATGTGACATAAGTGTATTTGTGACGATTATATCTTGACATTATCCGATATTGTGGCTATTGTTAGTAGCCATGTACATCGAATCCGTCCCCAATCGCAACTCCCCGCCCGCCATCCTCCTGCGCGAGTCCTACCGCGACGCCGGTAAAGTCAAAAAACGCACCCTCGCCAACCTCTCCCACTGGCCCCCCGCCCTCATCGAGGGCCTGCGCACCCTGCTCAAAGGCGGCCACGCCGTCGCGCACCCGGACGAGACCTTCACTATCATCCGCTCCCAACCCCACGGCCACGTCGCCGCCGTGCTCGGCACCCTCAAAGCCCTGCGCCTTCCCCGCCTCATCGCCCGCCGGGACAGCCCTGAACGACAGCGGGTGCTGGCGCTGATTGTCGCCCGCCTCCTCCACCCCGGCTCGAAACTCGCCACCGCCCGGGGCCTGGCCGCCGCCACGGCGCGCGACTCGCTGGCCGACACACTGGCGCTGGGCGAGGTGAATGAGGACGACCTGTACGCGGCCATGGACTGGCTGCTCAACCGCCAGGACCGCATCGAGCGCGGCCTGGCCCAACGGCATCTCAAGGACGGCGCCCTGGTGCTCTATGACCTGACCGCCGTGTACCTGGAAGGCCAGGCCTGCCCCCTGGCCCGGCGCGGCTATGCGCGCGAGGGCAAGAAGGGCAAGCTGCAGATAGTGTTCGGCCTGCTCTGTGACCGTGCCGGCTGCCCGGTGGCCGTGGAGGTGTTCCCGGGCAACACCGCCGACCCGGTGACCCTGGGCGCCCAGGTCACCAAACTCAAACAACGCTTCGGCCTGGAGCGGGTGGTGCTGGTGGGCGACCGCGGCATGGTGACCGAGGCGCGCATCCGGGCAGAGGTCGAACCGGCCGGGTTGGATTGGATCGGCGCGCTGCGCGCCCCGGCCATCCGCCAATTGGTCGAGGCCGGCGTGATCCAATTGTCGCTGTTCGATGAGCAGGACCTGGTGGAGGTGCGCAGCGATGCCTATCCCGGTGAACGCCTGATGGTGTGCCGCAATCCGTTGCTGGCCGGGCAACGGGCGCACAAGCGCGAGGACTTGCTGCAGGCCACCGCGCGGTTGCTCGATGCGGTCGTGGCGGCCACCCGGCGCGACAAACGACGCCTTCAGGGTAAAGACAGGATAGCGCTGCGGGTGGGCAAGGTCATCAATAAGTACAAGATGGCCAAACACTTTGAGTTGACCATCACCGAGGAGTCCTTCACGTACCGGCGCAAGGCCGAGTCCATCACCGCCGAAGCCGCCCTTGATGGGCTGTACGTGGTGCGCACCAGCCTGGGTGAGGACGAGTTGAGCGCCGCCGACACGGTGCGCGCCTACAAACGCCTCAGTGCCGTGGAACGGGCCTTTCGCAGTCTGAAGAGCATGGACCTGAAAGTGCGTCCGGTGTTTCACTACACCCCCGAGCGGGTGCGCGCCCATGTGCTGCTGTGCATGCTGGCCTATTACGTGGAATGGCACATGCGCCAGCGCCTCAAGCCGTTGCTGTTCGATGATGAGGACCCCGCGGCGGGGGAGGCGGCACGGCGCTCCGTGGTGGCGCCCGCGCAAGTATCCGACTCAGCCAGGGCCAAGGCTCGGCGTAAGCGCACCACCAAGGGGCACCCGGTGCACAGCTTCCGCACCTTGCTGGACGACCTGGCCACCCTGTGCAAGAACCGGGTCGTGGCCAACGTGGCCGGCGCCGAGCCGTTCGAGATGCTGACCCAGCCCACAGCGCTGCAACAGGACGCCTTCAAACTGCTGGGTGTGCGCTTGTAGTGTACCCAGTAACGCACACCCGCTTTTTTTAAATTAATCCAAAAATCAACAGGTTGGCTCGTTTAGGGGCTGGAAGTTCAGACTAGGCATTGGAACCAACACCAGCGAGTATGCCCTTATGACAAATCCCGGCCGACGACACAGTCCGAACGATCCGGCCTGATGTGCACATCACGTAGCCACCGGGCTCCGAGGGTATCAGGAAAACTGTAATGGTTTGAAGGCCGCAAGGGAAAAACATGACAACCATCAAAGAGTACGAACAAGACGCACCCGCAGACAAGACCACAGAGTATACGGTGCAGGGAGGCGATACGGTACAGGGATCGATGGTATCGGGCGAGGATAAGGACTGGTTCGAGATAGTGCTGACAAAAGGAACCACGTACCGGATATACCTGAACGACTTGCGTGAGGGCGAGCTGACATTGAAAGATGCACAGGGACTTATCGTGCATGAAGGCAGTACCGAGGCGAATACGGCAAGACTGGTGTTTCACCCGTCCGAGACACAGACCCTGTATATCGAAGTAGGCACCGCGGGAGATGACGGCGGCAGTTACCGGCTGACGATGGAAAGAGAGGCGCCGGTCGGCACCTATGCCGGTGTGGCGGAGTACCTGCAGAGCGGCTACTGGGACCCCATGAAATTCGATACCGGGGACGATAAGGTGATCACGGTCAACA
The DNA here is from genome assembly GCA_965220815.1 of Gammaproteobacteria bacterium. GTDB lineage: Bacteria > Pseudomonadota > Gammaproteobacteria > Eutrophobiales > Eutrophobiaceae > JAAXHV01. Next base: position 1,681,577 of record OZ244846.1, on the reverse strand, counting down.
TGGTGGCGCTCGTCACCGGGGCAAAGGACCTGGCCAGGACGGCGTTTGAAGCGTGGAGCGCGGTGACGGGACTGGAGTTCAGGTTCACGGACGAGGAGAGCGCCGACATTCTGATGGAGTCAAGGGGCGAGGAGGCGCCCGGTGCAATTACCATCCGGTCTACAGAAAAGGCGGACAGTATAGAACAAGCCATAATCAACATGCCGGTGAGGATATTTGAGGTGTGGGGGTACACGGTCGGCACATATCCATTTGAGGCATTGATGCACGAGATTGGCCATGCACTGGGTTTGGGGCACCCGGGACCGTATAACCATATCGCAAACTTTGGCGTGGACAACCTCTTCCTGATCGACTCAAAGCAGGCCACCATCATGTCGTATTTCGATCAGGACCAGAATACCTGGGTACAGGCCGACTACAGCTATGCGGTGACGCCGATGCCGGCAGACATCCTGGCGATACAGGCCATGTACGGGACGCCGGCAGGAATCAATGAAGGCAATACCCGGTACGGCCACGAAGGCAATGCAGGGGGCTACATGGAAGACTATTGGCGATTGCTGACGACGGACGCGGATGTACTGACAGCGCTTATCGAGGATCTGGGGTTCACGGAAGCAGGTGGGCGGACCGGCACCATTTATCTGGACTTCCACGATCTGGACGGCGACGGCAAGGAGGATATCGTGATGGGCGGACACGCGGAGTTGTTTTTCTTCAGAAATACAGGCACGGACTCAGGACTAGCGTTTGAAGTGGATACCGGAAACGATTTCGGTATCAATGAGCTGACCTTTCACTACGCATTTTTGCAACCAATACTGGTGGACATGGACGGGGACGGCTCGGTTGAACTGATAGTCCCCAGTACGAACGGTATCGGGGTCGAACCGGAAATCCGGTACTTCAAGATGACGGAGTCTGGATTTGAAGAAGAGACCGATCAGACCGTATTCCGAAACGTGGCCATGACGGAAGACGGCACCATGGCGCTGGGAGATGTGGACGGTGACGGCTGGCCGGAGGCGATTATCGCGGATGGAGGCGGCGGCCTGGTCCTGTTCTGGAACGAAGAACAGGCTGGTGAACGGGTACTGGTGAAGGCAACCGGGGCAGATAACCCGGTAGCCGGGGTTCACATCGTGGAGGGGAGACCCAAGCCGGTACTGGCAGACATGGATAATGACGGGGATCCGGATTTGATAGCAGGCAGCGCACAGGGGCGACTGTATTACTACGAGAACCGCGAGATGGACGGGACACGGGTGTTTGTCGAGAGCGACGAGCATAAAGGAACCTCTATTAATTCAGCACAATGATATAATACGGGTCACTGATTTCAACTCACATTTTCCTGTTTGAAGGTGCTGCCATGAAGAAGACCCAAGACCTGTTCGGTTCCTTTTTTGACTTGCAGGACGCCCGTTTGACGAAGCTGAAAGACCCGCTGGCGCAGTTGGGCCAGGTGGTGGACTGGGAATCATTCCGTCCGTTATTGGCACGCATCCGGCCCACCGAACGCAAGAGCAATGCGGGCGCCCCGCGCCGGGACGAGGTGCTGATGTTCAAGGGGCTGGTGATACAGCATTTATACGGCTTGAGCGATGAGCAGTTGGAATACCAGGTTGAGGACCGGCGCAGTTTCCAGCGTTTCATGGGGTTGGACAATGTGCACAGGGCGCCGGATGCGAAGACGTTCTGGGCGTTTCGGGAGCAGTTGGTGCAGCGGGGGTTGATGGATAAGTTGTTTACCCACTTTACCGGGCAGTTGCAGGGCCTGGGGTACCGGGCGCGCAAGGGGCAGTTGGTGGATGCCTCGCTGGTGCCGGCGCCGGTGCAGCGCAACACGCGCGAGGAGAATGCAAAGCTCAAGGCCGGGGAGGTACCGGCCGAGTGGGACGAGGAGCAAGCCAAGCCCAAACGGCGCCAGAAGGACGTGGAGGCGCGCTGGACGAAGAAACACGGCAAGAATCATTACGGGTACAAGAACCACGTGAACGCGGACCATGAGCACAAGCTGATACGCAGCTTTGCGGTGACGCCGGCCAACGTGCATGACTCGCAACTGCTCGATAAGCTGTTGGATGAGGACAATACCAGCAAAGCCATCTGGGCGGACAGCGCGTACCGTTCCAGGGAGCAGGAGGCACGTTTGCGGGAGAAGAACTACCGCAGTCACATTCAGCGCAAGGGCAGCCGCAACCAGCCGTTGACGGACCGGGAGAAGCAGGGCAACCGCAGCAGGGCAAAAATACGGGTGCGGGTGGAGCACGTGTTCGGGGCGCAGTGCGCGACCCGGACCAAGCTGATACGCTGCATCGGGCTCAAGCGCAGTGCCCTGGCCATCGGCATGATGAACCTGGTGTATAACATGCGACGATTGTGTTACCTGCAAGGGGTCAGTGCGCCTGCTTGACGGAGAACGGGCAGAAAACGGTGTCAGAACGACCCCTGAGGGTCATAAAACGGCGCGATGAGGGCGCTGGCGAGATGATTGAAGGCCCTGATCACCTTACCACATATAAATATATTGAAAAAGAACCTGATCAGACCTGAAATGGTCTATTTATAGAGGTTCCCATAAGATTAGCCGGATTCGGGGCGAACAATTAAGTGCGCCGGCGGTAGGCGACCTGGACGGGGATGGAAAAATGGAACTCATCGTCGGGGCGTGGCAGCCCATCATACGCTGGTACGAAAACACCGGGACGCTGGAGGAGCCGGCATTTGAAGCCGTGAGCTTGGCCAAGCCGACGACCTTTACCATCATGGACACCGGGGGGGTAGACACACTGGACTTGCGCACGGACAAGACGGATCAAGTCATCAACCTGGAAACGGAAGGGGCGTCGGATATCTACGGTGTCAGGGGCAGCATGGTCATCGGACCGGGATCAGTGATTGAACGAGTCGTGGCAGGGACCGGCAATGACGTGGTGAATGGAAACAGTGCCAACAACATCTTGCGGGGAAACAGCGGCCATGACCGGCTCTATGGAAAAGGCGGCGACGACACCTTGTACGGAAACAGCGGCGACGATTGGTTGAACGGCGGACAGGGCGCGGACACCCTGGACGGCGGGGCCGGCACGGATAACCTGGAAGGCGGTGCGGGGGCTGACAGCCTGACCGGCGGCCCGGGAGCGGACACGGCGAGTTACAGCGGCTCCCCGGCAGCCGTGACGGTGCGCCTGCACAACGATCAGAGCGAAGGCGGTGACGCTGCAGGCGATACGTTTGCTGGGCGTGTTGAAGTAAACTGGACGGATTCAGAGGGCACGGCGCACACGGAGGCCCTGCCGGATATTGAAAACCTCACGGGCTCGGCCTTTGACGACACGCTGGCCGGTGATCGCCGTGACAACCGCCTGGACGGCGGTGCGGGCAACGATACCCTCTATGGCGGCCCTGGCGGGGGCGATGATACAATCATTGCAGAGGATGGCAATGACAGGTTGTTCGGCGGGCACGGCAATGACAGACTGCAAGGTGGCCTTGGGAATGATCGGTTATCGGGTGGGCCGGGCCGGGACGTCTTTGTATTTGTGCCCGGGACATACGAAGACACGATCACGGATTTTACGCTGGGTGAAGACAAGATCGATCTGACCGCATTCGGGCTGGAGAATACAGAAAATCTGGTAGTGCGGGACGCTGAGAACACCGTGTTTCTGGATCCGGGTCTGTTGGGAGGCGTCACAGTGGTTTTTGAAAATCTGACGGACAGTACTATCAGCGAGGATCATTTCATCGTCTGACCATCCCGGTCCGGGGAAACCTGCCCGGTCGCCGCACAGCGGCTTGGGCCCGGTGGGACCCATACCAGCGGGCGGTGGAGAACCGGCCATGAGCAACGACACAGACAGGGCGCCCGGGCGCGAAGGTAATTTACATGAAAATCCAGATCGCATCGGATCTGCATTTTGAGATCTGGAAACGGCACCTGCCGGATCCCCTGCACCAGTTCACACCGGATAAATCCCGGGATTTGCTGATTCTCGCCGGCGACATCGTGGACGGCAAGCGGGACCACGGCATGCCGTTCATCCGCCGGGAGCTCGGCCTCTCGCCGGTGATCCTTGTGCCCGGCAACCACGAGTATTACCATGCCCGCAGGCGGGACGTGGACGCCTTCTGGCGCGGGTTTGCGAAGGACAACGAGGGTTTTTATTACCTCAACGACGACACGGTCGAGATAAAGGGCCTGCGCTGCTACGGCGCCGAGTGGTGCTCGGACTTCTGGGGGAGACCGCCCCTCCAGTTTCACGAAGTGATAGCGGATTTCCACGTGACCCCGGGCTGGGATACCTACGCGCACCTTGAAGAGCACAGGCGCACCACCGCCCGCATCGCCGACCTGGCCGGTGAGCTGGACGTGGTCATCACCCATTTCCCGCCCACGGTGGAGGCCATAGACCTGGCGCTGTATGAGGGCGACACCAACAACGCGTACTTTATCAACGATGCCGAGCCCCTGGTGCGGCACGTGGGCGCGAAGCTCTGGGTGTCGGGCCATACCCACTCCCCGTTCGACTACAGGGTGGGAGGAACCCGGGTCGTGGGCAACCCCCGGGGCTACCCGTTCCAACCGGCGCGCCCGGGCTTCTCTGCAATCAAGACAATAGAGGTGAACTGACCATAAGTAACGACACAGATCACACACTTGAGGATGACGAGGAGAGGCAACACCTGGAAGAGGTCGGGCAAAAGCTGGACGAGCTGATCAAACTGATCGAGCGCAGTGGCAGGAAAGTCGCGAGCCTGCACATCGAGTTTGAGAACAGCCCGGCACAGCGGTACGGGTCCGCAATCACCACCGGGGAGGAGGTGACGCTACCACCATCCTGCACCGGGGCTGGATGTAGCACGCCCGGTGGGAGAGAACCGCATTTTGTGCTGATCCCGGTGGATGACCAGGCTGCCGCGGCGGACGAATTCCAGACGCTGAGCCGGGATGAGGAACCGCTGCACTGAACCGCAATGACGTATCCATCGCATTGTGAACACTGCAGCCGGACCGAACCGGTCCTGGAGACCGAAGTGGCCCGGGACCCGGGAGGCTGGTATGCAAAGCTCTACCACCATGAAATTGAAATCTGCGGTGACGACTGTCATCTGGCACCAGTACTCAGTTTCTTTCGCAACACGCACCCGTACTCTCATAATCGCGACAATGACCCCAAGGACCATCCCGGGTATTGCTGGTGACTGGAACTAAGGATAACGGCGAATCTAAAGTTAATTGAATCCACCGTTCACAGGGTGAACTGGGCTTATACTGGGCTATTGTCTAAAAGCCTACATAGACGATGTACACTTTGTTCGTGTCCTCAACTTTTACATTGCCGCTAAAATATAAAATTCTCTCCTTTCCTTCTTTCATATTCTTTATAAAATGTTCGGTGGCATCACGAATCTCTGGCAAATCAAGAAACACCATAAACTTCAAATAATCTGTAGGTGAAATTGGCGATTTATTTTTGCCGTTTGCCAGCGCATCGATATCCTCTGCTATCCCGTTCCTTTGTGCAGAGCCATAAATCCTGCCACCATTTATAGGAACATTACATTTTACCTCCGCAATTAATTTCACCGGCTCTGAAACTTCAATATCGTAACCATTGGTGTTTGGCTTGGTACCAAGGATTTGCGAAACTATTTGCTGTCTCGCTGCGTATTCCGGCGAATATGAACACCGATTCCGGTCGAACGTGAACAGTGATTCCGGTTCATTGTGAACACCTGTTAACGCAACGCATGGCGTGTTTGTGTTTTTTACCTCAAGTGTTCACGCTGAGTCAATAGACGCCTGTTGTTTTCGCATGGATTCCCCCTTCAAGGTCAGTCGGTGCGCATTATGGATAAGCCGGTCGAGGATGGCATCGGCAAGGGTGTTATCGCCGATGGTGGCATACCACTGGTCGACGGGCAACTGGCTGGCCATGAGCGTGGAGCCGGTGTGATAGCGGTCGTCCATGATGTGCATGAGGTCATGGCGCTGTGCGGTATTGAGGGTGTCCATGCCCCAGTCGTCGATGATAAGCAGTCCGGTGCGTGCGAGTTGGTGCAGGAGTTTGTGGTAGCTGCCGTCGGCCTTGGCCTGGGTGAGGGCAAGGAGCAGCCGGGCGAGGCGATAGTAACGGGTGGAGACACCTAGCCGGCAGGCCTGGTGGCCGAGGGCGCAGGCGATAAAGGTTTTGCCTGAGCCGCAGGGGCCGGTGATGAGCAGGTTGTGGGCCCGCTGCAGCCACTCGCCCTGTGCGAGTTGGGTAAGTTGTGTGCGCTGCAGGTTGCGGGGGTGTTCGTAATCGATATCCTGGAGGCGGGCGCGCAGTTTGAAGTGCGCCTGGCGGATGAGGCGGTCCTGTTTGCGTTGTTCCCGTTGCAGGCACTCGGACTCGACTAAGAGGGCGAGGCGGTCGAGGAACGGCAGGGGGTCATAGGTGGCGGGCTGTTCGGTTTGTTGTGTCAGGGCGGTTGCCATGCCGGGCAGGCGCAGGTCGCGCAGGCGTGTCAGGGTTTGTGTGGTTGATGTCATGGTGTCTCTCCGGTTAGTTGAAGTGGTGCGGCCCGCGGACATTCTCGTGGTCCTGGGGCAGCGTGGGGGTGGTCAGGGTGTCTGCGTCAGGGGTATCAGGCAGCCGGTCCTGGTTTGACTCCAGCAGGTGTGTGACCTGTTTGAGGCGCACGAGCCCGGCCTGGTTGGCCCGTTGGCAGGCGGCGTTGAGGCGGCTGGCGGGATAGCGTTTGCTGAGTTGCAGCAATCCCAGGCAGGTGCGGTAGGCCTGCTCGGGGTGGGCCCGGCGTTCGAGTTGGTGGCGGACCCAGGTGTGCACGTCAGGGCCGAGTTGGGCAGCCCAGCGCTTAAGGCGCTCGGGGGACCATTGCTGCTGTGCCCGGTGGCGTTCGGGCATGTGGGCCGGGTCGGTGGTGAAGCCGTACCCGTCCCGGCGTGCATGGGTGGCGATGGGGCGCTGGTGGAAGTAGAGTTCAATCAAGCTGTCAGATGCCTGTAACTCGACCCGCTCGCCGACGTACTGGTGCGGCACGGAGTAGTAGTGTTGCTGGTAGAGCACGTGGTAGTCGATGTGCACGGTGACCGGCTTGATGTGGACATACTCGTAAGGCTGTGGGGGCAACGGCTTCAAGGCCGGTTTATCAAGGGTCTCAAAGGCCGCGTGGCGCGAGCCGGGCCGGCGCTTGAAGGGCCGGTGGTTAAGCTCGTCAAGCAGGGTGGCGATATGGCGGTTCAACTCATCGAGGGCGAAGAACTGATGATGCCGCAGGCGGGCCAGGATCCAGCGCTGCGCCAGCAGCACGCCCTGCTCGGCCTTGGCCTTGTCACGGGGTTTATGGGGGCGGGCCGGCAGGATAGCCGTCTGGTAGTGCTCGGCCCATTGCTGGTAGCTGGGGTTGATGTCGGGATCGTAGCGGCAGGCACGGCTCACCCCGCTGCGCAGGTTATCGGGGACGATGGCGGCGGGGACGCCGCCGAAGTAGGTCATGCCCCGGGTATGGCTGGCCAGCCAGTCGGGGAGGGTCTGGGTCCAGGTGGCTTCGGCGAAGGTGTAGTCCGATGCGCCGAGCACCGCGATAAAGAGTTGTGCCGGTTGTGTCTCGCCGGTGCCGGCATCGATGACGGGCACGGTATCCCCGCCGTAGTCCACAAAGCACTTCTCGCCGGCCTTGTGTGTCTGGCGCATGGTGCGCTGTTGCCGGGCCAGCCAGTCGCGGTAACGGTCGCAGAACTGGGAGTAGCCGTAACACCGGTTCGGGTAGCGCTGGGTGTATTCCTCCCAGACCAGTTGTCGCGTCATGTGGGGGCGCTTCAACTCCTCGTGGATCGCCGCCCAGTCCGGCGCCTCGCGGCGCGGGCTGGCGTCGGTATCGGCGCCAGGGTAGAACAGCGCGGCCAGGCGGGCATCGTCCAGCTCGACCGGCAAGGGCCAGGTCAGGCCCAGGGCCTCGGCCCGGCTGAGGAGTTTCTGTACCCCGCCGACACTCAGCTTGGTGCTGCGGCTGATGGCGCGGATGGACAGGCCGGCTTGCAGCCGGAGCCGTAGTATCTCGCGTAGTTTACGCATGGTCGTTCTCTTGTTGGACATGGCAGGTTGCTCCCAAAAAAAGGAACAACGTACCACCGGGTTACAAGTCCCATGCGTTGCGGGGGATTCCGGTTCAACGTGAACGCGGATTCCGGGGTTGTGAACACCGATTCCGGTACTGCCCGGAAAGTGTTCACGTTCAATCGGAATCGGTGTTCACTTTGAACCGGAATCCGCGTTCATTTTCAACCGGAATCGGTGTTCACTTTGAACCGGAATACGCGTTCACTTTCAACCGGAATACGCAGTCTCGCCGCATTGTTCAGCTCCAGGTGAAGCGTTACCCATTCAGCAAATGCTAGGGACACCTTCAGTGTTAAGATGTTATTGATATCGCTGAGGACGGATTTGAGACGAAGAAACCCTTCTAGACCTAATCGAGAGTAGTAGTTCTCATCGGGTAATCCAAGCTCGCTTTTTAAAAAGACGTTCAACCGCTCTCGTAATTGATTTTCGCGATCGTAAATTGTGGTCATTCTCATTCTTCTTCTTTAGACATAACGCCTGCGTTCAGCGGTGGCAAATCCGCGCAGTGGGTTTGGCGACTGGTACACAATGTTATATTTCACCCATATCGAAGGGGAGTTCAAATTTGGAGTACTCCTCAATGTCTGCAACAAATAGGGTCCAATCGTTTCTTACAACGCGCCTAGATACATAGTGCGATGCCATCAGCGAGAAAGAACCTCCCGCCACTCCAAGATCAGTAACGAACTGCTGCAATCGCTCTGTATCGTCCTGACCGTAAGAAAGGTAAATTGCATCTCGGTAGTTGGCCTTGCCACGGTATCTGAACGCTTGAACAAGATAGTTCACGTGCGCTGGACTTAGCTTTGCGTCTCGCAACGCCTTGGCTGCATTTGAACGAAAGCTCGTGTAGCCACCTTGCTTGTATGCCGGACTGTCCTTGACTATTTCTTCAAGACGCCCTTGCTCGTACTCCGCAGATCCATTCAAGTATGAGTAGAGTGCTCCCCGAGCCATTTCGGAATCAGCTGGTTCGGCGTTCAAGTCATGCGTGTTTCCACCTCTTAACGTTGCGATTTTTTGCCGCACATTGGTCGGCGTAATGTCGGAAATACTGAGGTCAAACGGGCTCTTGGCCAAGTGAGCGTCAACGATTTCTGACTGCCAAATCCTGCCCGCATTGGCGTGCGTTTGTGGGTCTGTGCCGGAGGATGCAGCCAGCATGGCTTTGGCAGCGTAATAGGTCGCGTAGTACCAAGCGATGATTGCAGACCTAACTATCGGGTAAGGGTTCTCAATTGTTTCCATGCTGTTGATAGCACTTACGTTGTGCATCGACATGGTTAGGCATTCGTAAGCTAATGCATCTGCCTCTTCGTTAGCGCGACGCCTTTGAACAGTCTGATAGAACTGGCGAAGCTCCTGATGAGAAAAACCATTTTCGGCAAGTATGGACAATCCGCGCATCCAGTTTACCGTGCCTTGAAACGCGAACCGAGGCTTTGGTTGATCCCCGTGGGCAAAGAGTTTGTTCAGCAGCCACATGGTCGGCACTTAGAAATATAACAATTGTATTAAACGGCCCCGTGGGTCCGTATATCATTCAATATCATTTTGGCGGAATTCCTTGTTAATTCATGTACAACAGTAGGTTACGCCTTGATGCTACGTATATCAATAAAAGCAAATGCGGAACAGTGAATTATGTTGAGTATTGATCCATATCAATCAGAGCGATCTCGATGATCTCCGCGCGTTGGCCAAGGCCGGTTGTCTCGGTATCAAGGATCATACTTTATGAAGATAAAATTAGTAGCTACGCATTTATCTAAATTGCTACTAAGATGCCTCTACGCAGTTTATTAAGATGTTGAGTATTGACTAGTGGGCTTATCCAAAAGCAATACCTAATGCCGTCAGGAATATACCGATCTGGAGGGCTATGCTATAGTTGATTTTGGTTACAACTTTAATAAGACGTTCTTCTACAGAAAGTATGATACTTTATTGTCTATCTACAATAAAATAATGGAGTTAAAGCGCGGGGCTCACTGCACCAGGTTATTCAGGATCTACGGCAAGACGCCAGCAACGAATGAGGCCCGTCGGTGTACTGATACGTTCGAACCAGCCTGTTTACCGAAAACCCGCCATTTCGGCCAACTTCTGCATTTTTGACATGTTCAAGAGAAACCGACTGCCATACATCGCATCTAAGCGATTTAAACGACCGACCCTAAGCATTACCATGGCCTGAAACTGGCCGTTACACGCTGCTAGCGGACTCGCCAGCCTGTCACAAAGATTATACCCGGACGGGCCCGAGACCATCGCTGTCACTATGCACTACAGGTTTACATACCGGGCACGCGGTCATCGCCGCGTTGTGGCTGCCGCGATGGCTGTCGCCTTATGAACGATTTAATTGCCCGGTTAAGTTCTTCAAGAGGGCCTCTATCTCGTCGTTTTTTTTCTTGGTATCGTCGAACATTGTCTGCAATTCGTTGGCAGCGTTCATATACTCGTTGTGCTGCTTTTTGAATTCCTCGTGCAAACGCCGCAAGGCGCTCAACAAATGAGTTTCGAGTTCGGTCATCGGTCAACCCTCCTCCACCAGACGGATCGCGGGCCGCTTGCGCATTGTCCAGTTTGTCTCGATCTCCTGATCTGCCGGCAGGACGATGAACCGGCCTTTCGCCCCTGCGTGAAGTTTGATCCCCCAGGTTTGTTCCGCCAGTCGCTCGATCGTTTGTTTCTGCTCGCTGATGGTCTTCTGGTTGTCCGCGATGATCTTTCCTTGTACCCAGACGCTGCCGTACAACCCGCCCAGGACCAGAAAAATGATCAGGAGCGCCCGCGTCCAGTCTTCGAGTATCAGCAACCGGGTCACTTTCCGGTGACCGGCGATATCGCTTTTGATTTTTTGCTCGCTTTCTTTCAAGGCGCCCCTGATAGAATTCACGTGCGCGTTGAAGGCGGCTTTCACGGTCTGCTCGATATCGGCCGCTTGCTGCTTTGAGGTCTTCTCGAAGTCCTCGGACATCTCTAAAAGTTTGCTCATAAATCGTCCCCTTGAGTCGAATATTTCTGCCCCCATCCGGATTGGCGATGCTGATGCCGGACGGGAGCTCACGAGCGATGGTGTAACCCCGTTTTCTCAGGGTAACTACAACGTCATCGCGGTTCTTGATTTTGCCGTTTCTTATTTGGGTCAGCAGCCCCTCCGCGATCTTCTCGACGGCGGCTTTCTTGTCCCTGGGCAGGTCGGCAGGAGAGATCAGTTCCTGCCGGTTGGCCGGGTCGTCCGGATCGTGCAGATTAAGCTCTGCGTTTTTCCATATCTTCCAGGCATTGATGCGCGTCCGGTCGGCGCGGTCGTAGTATGGTTGCAGCCGTTTACCCGAGAGCAACTCGGTATTGGCCACCAGAAAGTTGAGCTCCAGCCGGCCCTTGTCCTGGTGCGAAATCCAGACGCAACTGTACTGGTCGGCATCGAGCCCGGGTAACAAAGCCTGTTCGAAGCTATCCATAAGCGCATCTTTCTGCTCTGCCGGCAGATCGGCTTCCTGGAACGACAACACACCGGACGTGTATTTGCGGGCATACGGACAGGCGTCGATAAGCTCCTTCACTTCCTCCGGATCGCCACGCAAGACCTCGGCCAGTTCGCGCTCGCGGTTCTTACCCAGCAGGTAATCGACCGGTCCGGCGCCGCCCCCTCCGCCGCGGGAATGTATCTTGACGATCACCCGCGCGCCTCCACCTTGAGCCGCGCAAGATCGCGCTGGATGGCGGACAGCCTGGCCAAGACCTCAACACGGTCGATTGGGTTCCATTGCTCGCTGTTAACGGCCCGGGCGATCTGGTTGACATTGTTACCCAGACCCGCGAGCTGCCGCAGCAATGCCGAATCGATGCGTACTACCCGCTGGGCGGCCGGCACGTCGACGGCCAGGCAATGCTCCCGGATCCATTTGGCCAGGCGTGGACTCTGGCTGCGCTCGAGGAGCTGCGTGTGCTCGGATTCAGTGAGCCGGATTTTAATCTCGCGTTTTCTTTTCTCTGCCATATGCGCGCCGCTGTATGGCGGGGGGTCAAGGGGGGTGCAACGCCCCCTTGCAAGGCCACAACTCCCCGCCAGGGGACGTTGTGTGTCCTTGCTTACTTAAAAAAAACAGTGTAGCGGGGTTCGACCTGGCGCGCAAGTCGTTTTACTATATGGCTGTCCCGGTTTGTAGGCACAGCACGGTCCGCTTAGAATGTAGTGACCGGATTTAGCCCACCTGCAAGGGAACCTGTACTTTCTTAAATACCATCATATCAGGAGACGACATGGCAGCAAATATTAATGAAGAATTACAATGGTTCACTGTTTTTCGGACAGATGACGCGAAAGCCGATTGGCTATTTCAGGAACTAACAGCGGGCCGCCTGCGTCAAGGATGGGGGGCGCCCGGCTGCGCACTCTTGACGGCCGACCGTCAACGGATTGAGAAGCCGGTGTTTGTAGAGAGGTATCGGACAGCTTTTGGAGAAGCACCGAAAAGGAAGACGTTCGCCATACTAACCAGGATGCTCGACCTGAATGACCAGGATGTGGTCATCGTCCCGAATATGCCTGTGTGGAGAAAGCAGTTCACCATCGCACGGGTACGTCAAGGTTATGACTTCGACACCGAGAGTGATCTTGATGACCACCGTCATATGTGGTACCTGAGAGATAGCTAACACCCTATACCGGAGACATAGGTTACACAATAGTGCATTTGAGGAGAATCTCAAATGCCCTGGAGAGAGTGTAATCCTATGGATGAACGTCTTAAATTTGTTGCCCGCGTTCTCGAAGGTGAGAACATGTCCGCGCTGTGCCGGGAGTTCGGGATCTCACGCCCGACCGGCTATAAGATTTATCATCGCTACAAGACTCTGGGGTTGGCAGGCCTGGAAGACCGCAGTCGTCGTCCCTATCGCCATGCGAATAAACTGCCTGTTCAAATAGAGCGGGCGATTATCGGCATTCGGCGGGAACACCCGACCTGGGGGGCGGCCAAGATCCGGGAGAAACTCCAGCGCGAGTTTCCCATGATTAAACCCCCAGCCAAGAGCACAGTGCATGCCGTACTGGACCGCCACGGCCTGGTGAAGCGGCGCCGGCGACGCCGTTACCACGCCCAGGGCACGCCCTTGAGCGACACCCGCGCAGTCAATGGACTGTGGTGCGCCGATTACAAAGGCGAATTCCTGCTGGGTAACCGCAAGTACTGTTATCCCCTGACCATCAGCGACTACAGCTCGCGGTTTCTGCTGGCCTGTGAAGGATTGGAATCCACCCGCTCAAGCTTTGCCTTTACTATCTTCGAGCGGGTCTTCAAGGACTATGGCCTGCCCCTGGCCATCCGTACCGATAACGGCATCCCCTTCGCCTCGCCCAATGCCCTGTTTGGGTTGAGCCGGCTGGCCATCTGGTGGTTACGTCTCGGTATCCGTATCGAACGCATTCAGCCCGGGCGCCCGCAGCAAAATGGACGCCACGAGCGACTGCACCTGACCCTGAAACAGGACGCCACCCGGCCCGCTTCCTTTAACTTGCTGCAGCAACAGACCCGCTTTGATGACTTTATCGAGATTTACAATCATCAACGCCCACACCAGGCATTGAGTATGAAGTATCCCGGTGAACTCTATACACCTTCATCCAGAGTGTATCGGCCGCCTACCGAACCCGACTACCCGTTCCATGACCGAACCCTGCGCGTCACCCACTGTGGTAGACTTTGCATCGGTCGGCGAAAAATTAATCTCAGTACCACCTTTGCCGGTCAAACGGTGGGAATCCGTGAGGTCGCAGACAATATCTGGCTGGTCAGCTTCCTGGACTATGACCTGGGGTATTTTGATGAGGAGGAAAACCGGATTGAGCCGGCGCCCAATCCGTTTATGCAAAAACTGTAAACTATGTCACCAGTATAAACTGTAAACCATGTCTCCGGTACGGACCTTAAGAGAAAATGGCGCGCCCGGAAGGATTCGAACCTCTACCCCCCCAGTTCGAAGCCATATACCCAACTCAAAGATCTACCAAACCTAAAATGTCCGCTTTTGGCCAAAAAGCATACGCAGAGAAAACTAAGAAGTTGCAATTAATTGCAATGACTGTTTTAAGAACTCTATATTTTGCTCAAAACCATTCGTTTTACTGATTCAGGTCCAAATGGCTTTCCTGAGGCAGATAAATATCCAATTTTTGCAAGTTCAGAAGCTACTTGCCGGAAAGATCTCCTTTTCCCAGTGCGTGGATTTTTCCTACGTAGACTGTTTCCCGTCAACATAAGTCGGACTACATGGGGTAATTGAATAAGAGAAAGATTTCGCTCATCGTTAACCCAGAGGAGAGCAACGATGAGACAGAACAGTAATCACCCGAAAGAGAGTGCCGAGCAGGCCGTCAAAGACATCCGTCGACAGACCCGGCGACGGTATTCCCCGGAAGAGCGTATCCGTATTGTCCTGGAAGGACTGCGGGGCGAAGACAGTATCGCAGAACTGTGCCGCAAAGAAGGCATCAACCCGAATCTCTACTACCGTTGGTCCAAGGAGTTCCTGGAGGCAGGAAAGAAACGGTTGGCCGGGGATACCGCGCGGGAAGCTACCTCCGATGAGGTAAAGGCCCTCAGAGCAGAGATGGCCCAGCTGAAGGAAGCGGTGGCAGAGTTGTTGATGGAAAACCGGTTGCTTAAAAAAAGCGTACTCGGGGATGGGGAGGACGCTACATGAGATATCCGGCCTCGGAGAAGCTGGCGATCATCGGGCTGGTGGAGCAGTCCAGTCTGCCGGTACGGCGTACCCTGGCGCAGTTGGGTATCCCCAAATCGACCTTCTATGACTGGTATCGCCGTTATCAGGAAGGGGGCCTGGATGCTTTGGAAGACGCACCACCCCGGCCCCGGCGGGTCTGGAACCAGTTACCTGAAGACAGGCGGGAAGCCATCATCGGCCTGGCCCTGGCGGAACCTGCTCTCTCACCCCGGGAGCTGGCAGTACGGTACACCGAAGAGAAGGGGTATTACGTGTCCGAATCCACGGTGTATCGCCTGCTGAAGGCACAGGACCTGATTACAAGCCCGGCCTTCATGGTGCTGCAGGCGGCAGAGAAGTTCTCACATCCGACCACCGCGCCAAACCAATTATGGCAGACAGACTTCACCTACCTGAAGGTCATCGGCTGGGGCTGGTATTACCTGTCCACGGTGCTGGATGATTATTCCCGTTTTATCCTGGCCTGGCGATTGTGTACCGGCATGGCCGCCCGTGATGTTACCGATACCCTGCACGCGGCGCTGGGCTTCACCGGTCTTGAGCAGGCCACAGTCAAACACCGTCCCCGCCTGCTGTCAGATAACGGGCCATCCTATGTGTCAGGAGAATTACAGAAGTGGCTTGACGACAAAAGGATGACCCACACCCGCGGTGCGCCGTATCACCCCATGACACAAGGCAAGATTGAACGCTATCACCGCTCGATGAAGAACCAGGTCCTGTTGGAGAATTATTACCTGCCGGGGGAACTTGAAAGCCGCATTAGACAGTTTGTCGAGTACTACAATCACGAGCGGTATCATGAGAGCCTGGATAATCTGACCCCCGCAGATGTGTACTATGGGCGGGGTGAGAAGATCCTGAACTGGCGGGCAAAGATTAAAAAACAAACGCTGGCAGAGCGCCGCCGGCTATACTACCAACAGAAGGCAGCATAATTATTACAGATGAGCGAGAGTCTCTCTTAAAGATAAACGCCCCAAGTCCGGATTACTTTGAAGACGTACAAGTCGCGATAGTTCAATGGTTGTACCTGGGGAATCGGTTGTACTTGAGCCATCATCCTGTAATACTTCAGGGTTGTATCCTTTTGCCTCTGCGAAATTGGAACTACGAGTCAGCTCATCAAAATCCATAGCAAAATGTGCAACTTCATTGTTTCTTACTGCTCGAACGCTGATTAAATTAGAAATGCCGAATCCTGCGAGCTTACCTATCCCTTTTCTTCCCTGTACTTTTCGAGGGTTTAGGCCGTTGTATGGGTTGGTCCATTCATTTTGATTTGAACGGCGATTCCTTCCAACGGTTAAATAAAGAAGATTACAATCTTCATGACTCATTCCATGTCCATCATCTTTAACTTCAATGATATCGTCCTGTTCTATAGCACGCCCAGTGGGGATGTTAATCCACACATTTCTTGCCATTGCGTCATATGCATTTGAAATAAGTTCGGAGATGGCGGGTACTGCACCAGAGTACATTTGTAATCCCAGATGGTTAAACATTTGACCAGCAACCGTCATTATATATTTACGTTTTTTTCTCCGATTTGATTTCTGTTTATTAGCCATGATAGGAATACCTCCATGTGAACAATCGTTATATTTATATTGTAAGTACGTAAGTCTGATAATCAGTTGTTGGTCCGGATATATTTTTGCGGTTCAGGGGTTACTTTTTTCTGTGCTCTTACCGTATCTGGCCCAAAATAAACGGCAATATCTCAACTAGGGATGCTCTGACTAAGTTCCGGTTTAAAATTATTGTCGAGTTATTGACTGTATCGAGCTAGATCAGGACCGCCTACCAGATTTTCTTTGCCGGTGTGGAGAGAATTGTTCTCATCACCTCCCAACCTGCAATTCTCATGTGACGGCCATCACCCGTCCGACTAGGTAGAAATCGGCCATGGTAAACACCTGTACCGCATTCTCTAACCCCCGGTAACGTACCTTCTGATACCCCCAAAACTGTTTAATAACAGAAAAGTTATGCCCCACTCCGGCCCGCGTGCGATTGCTCTTCTGGTTAAATGCCTTGTCGGCACAACTCGATTGTTTCATGGATATTCCCTTCTAGGATTAATTTTGCCTAGAATCTCATTTAATTGAGACTTATTTAGAGCATACTAAATTAAATCATACGAGAGGTCTATGCCCTAACCCCTTTAATCGTGCGACGAACTTTTAAGGAAAATATCGACCTTCAGCTATTTCTGAGTCGTTCGTTAAACGGCGCAGTAATGCCCAGAAAATATTTCACCTATAATAGCAGCTGAAAGGCTGGAATACCCTTAATGCTCTGTTGGTTTTTTCGTTGGTAAGAATATTATAGATTTTATAACTTCCAGCAATATCAACGGGTTGAAATGCAGGTTATAATCCTGCACGACCCATCGAAATTGGTCCCATCGAACCTGGTTGCAATAACATCCAGACACAGCTATACTCCTTTCCGCTTCCAGCCAGCCGTAGCAGCTAGCTTTTCATGGGGTTATCAACCCAGGAAGGGGGGATTTGAGACATCTCCCCTTCCCCGTACTCGGTTACCCTTTCCTGCTTACCTTCAGGAAACGCGCAGGTTGATAAAGTCTGCCCGCACCGTGCCTTACGGCCCAGCTCCCTTGAAGAGGGTGCGATTTACTGAAAACAGCTTCAGCACCGGGATGGAAGTGTGTTGGCAAGATAACCCACCAGAGCCCGGAATTCCGCGTTGTGGTCGCTACACCACGCAGCTTCCGTCTATTTATACGTTGCGCCACCGATCGAGCGCGCCACTGGAGCATCTCCAGCCCGATTTGTCGGGCGGAGAACAGCTAATTTGGTGGGTTTCTGTACGACCGTACAGATATGTATGACCTCTAAGGCTACGACAAACAATGTAACTCTTTGATTTGTCTGGCGCGCCTGACAGGATTCGAACCTGTGACTTCTGCCTTCGGAGGGCAGCACTCTATCCAACTGAGCTACAGGCGCCTGGATAAGCATTGCATTATAGCGGATAATGGCCTGATGAGCGATCAATCCTTCCCGCCCAACGCGCTTGCCGGCGAGACCAGTCCTTACCTGCTGCAGCATGCGCATAACCCGGTTCAATGGTATCCCTGGAGTGAAGAGACCCTGGAGCTTGCCGGGAAGGAGGGCAAACCCATTCTGCTGTCCATCGGCTACTCGGCCTGCCACTGGTGCCACGTGATGGCGCACGAATCCTTCGAGGATGAGGAGACCGCGGACCTGATGAACCGTTATTTCATCAACATCAAGGTGGACCGGGAGGAACGGCCCGATATCGACAAGATTTACCAGACCGCGCAACAACTGCTTTCCGGGCGCACCGGCGGCTGGCCGCTGACCATGTTCCTGATGCCTGATGACCGCACGCCGTTCTTCGGCGGCACCTATTTCCCGCCGGAACCGCGCCACGGACTGCCCGACTTCAAGTCCCTGCTGGCCAGGGTCCACCAGGTCTGGCAGGAAGACAGGCTTGCCCTGGTGGAGCAGAACAGCGCATTCATGAAAGCGCTGGAGCAGACCCAGGCAAATGAGCCGTCCGAAGCGGGAGCCGGCCTGGACAGCAAACCGGTGACAAGTTGCGTGGACATGCTGGCGCGCGCGTTCGACCCCCGCGACGGCGGGTTCGGCGGCGCGCCGAAATTCCCGCACCCGGGCAATATCGAACTGTTGCTAAGCCGGCATGCCCTGGACGGCGAAGGCGGCGCCCGGGACATGGCGTATTTCACCCTGGAGAAGATGGCCGAAGGCGGCATTTACGACCAGGTCGGCGGCGGTTTCTGCCGTTACTCCGTCGATGCCCAATGGCGCATCCCGCATTTTGAGAAGATGCTGTACGACAACGGGCCGCTGCTGGGGCTGTACGCCAACGCCTGGCGCAGCAACCGGCGCGAGTTGTTCCGGCAGGTCGCCCGGGGCACGGCGGCATGGGTGATGCGCGAGATGC
Organism: Gammaproteobacteria bacterium; assembly: GCA_965220815.1. Lineage (GTDB taxonomy): Bacteria > Pseudomonadota > Gammaproteobacteria > Eutrophobiales > Eutrophobiaceae > JAAXHV01. The sequence continues at coordinate 1,662,726 of OZ244846.1, read as the reverse complement.
AATCCGGAGAAGGCGGCTTTTACTCATCCCTGGACGCGGATTCGGAAGGGGAGGAAGGGAAGTTCTATACCTGGGAACCGGGCGAGGCGCACCGGTTGCTGACTGAGGCCGAATTCGATGACTTCGCACCATACTCCGGCCTGGACCGGCCCGACAACTTTGAAGGGCGCTGGCATCTCTACATGGCGCAGAGCCCGGAGGAGATCGCGCGCCGGTCCGGCCGGGACCTTGAAGAGATAACCCGAAACCTGACCAGCGCCAGGGAAAAACTGTTCACGGAACGGGAACGGCGGGTACGGCCCGGCCGCGATGACAAGATCCTCACTTCCTGGAACGCGCTGATGCTGAAAGGCATGAGCGTGGCGGCGATGCGCCTGCAGGAACCCGACTATTACCAGTCTGCGTTGCGCTGCCTCGAGTTCATCCACGCCAACCTCTGGGACGGGAAACGGCTGGCGGCCACTTACAAGGACGGCAGGGCGCGGCTGAACGCCTACCTGGACGACTATGCCTTCACCATTGACGCCATCATCCACCTGCTTGCCTGCCGGTGGTCCGGCAAGTGGCTGGGGTTTGCCATGCAACTGGCCGATACCCTGCTGGAGCAGTTTTTCGACGGGGAGGAAGGCGGTTTCTTCTTCACCTCCCACGACCATGAGACCCTGCTGCAACGGCGCAAGGACTTCACGGACGACTCCATGCCTTCCGGCAACGGCGTGGCGGCCCTGTCCCTGCTCGCGCTGGGACACCTGACCGGGCGCCGGGATTACCTGGACGCGGCAGAACAGACCCTGAAGTGCGCCTGGGGGCTGCTGCAACGGGCGCCGCATGCCTGCGCCGCCCTGCTGGGTGCGTTGATGGAATACGACAATCCCGGGCGGGTGATCATACTGCGCGGCGAGGAGGAAACTATTACTGAATGGCAGCAGCAGGTGGAACCGTTGCTGGACGTGCGGAGCCTGGTGTTCGCTATTCCGTCCGCGGAAACGGACCTGCCTGACCTTGTCAGTGAGAAAAAGACCGACCAGGCGGCAACGGCGTTCATCTGCACGGGCTTCCAGTGCCTGGAGCCGGTCTCCGACTTCGAGGAATTACGCCGGGAATTGGAGTCCTGACGGCGGGGACAGGTTAGGTGGGGATCGTGGGGTCAGAGTAAAAATTCTTACGAATTTCTTACTCTGACCCCTGGATTTCGGAATTCTATCCGGGGACAGCCGCTCTGTGATCTCTGTGTCCTCTGTGGCTGCTCATCCCTGGTAGATAGTGCCGGCCAGGGAGATGCGCGTGGCCAGGCTCTCCACTGCCATGACCAGGGAATGGGTCAGCGCGGACTTCTCCGAATAGTCCGCCGGCACCAGGTTCGATACGCGCCCGTCCTCGATGAAGCCCCAGGCCTTGCTGCGTTTTTCCCGGTCGTCGGGGTCTCCGTACACCCCGATGGCGATGCCCTCCCCCTGCTTGACCAGGGAGAAGCAGGGGATATCGGTAAAACCGTCCCCCACCATGATCATCTGCTTGATCGGCACCCTGAGCCTGGCGTTGTCGACCTTGCGGTTGACCTCGAACGGCTTGCCGACGTACTCGGGACCGAATATGCCTTTCTGGACATGGAAGATATAGCGGGTCTTGTCGGTAAAACTGATGATCTTGCGGGGGAATTTAATCCGCCCCGCGTCGTCATAGGCGAAGTCCGAGGCCCAGATCTCCTTGAATTCATGGGCGATGGCCGTGTTCCTCAATACTTCGCCGATGCCGGAACTGATCAGGTAGAACTCCAGCGTGACCCGGGAGTTCACTGCGGCGGCAACTTCCCGTAACCGGCCGAATATCGATTCCACCCCCGGGTACAGGGGCAGTTCACGGCCCCAGCGGGCGAGGCTGTCCCGGGTGATCGGTTCGATCTCACCGCCGGTGGATTTCTCTATCATCCGGTACAGGTAGGCGGGCACCGGGTCCCATTCCTCCGCCGCGCTGCCGGTCTCCATCATGGGGCCGACCTCCTGCTTCCAGAAACGGCGCACGTCGAGACCGCGACGCTCCTCCAGGTAGCCGGAGGTGCTGTCCGGCGCCAGGGTGTCGTCAAAATCGAAGATGATGGCGATGATTTCGTGCATGGGAGGTAGTGTAGCAAAAGCCGGCAGGGGATTATGGGGTCAGAGTAAAAATTCTGGCGAATTTCTTACTCTGACCCCGGTGCCGTTGCTTTGACCCCGACGTTACCGGGGGTGGGTCGTATTCTGCAGGCGGGTATCCAGGTGGTCTGCCAGGCGCAGTGAAAGCGCCATGATCGTCAGGGTCGGGTTGGCCCAGCCGCTGGTGGGAAATACCGAGCTGCCCGCCATGTACAGGTTCTGGTAGTTGTGTACCCTGCAATCGGCGTCCACGACTCCCGTTTCGGGATTGGCACTCATGCGCGTCGTTCCCATGTGGTGGTAGCCACCGATGGGATGAACGCCCACACTTAAATCGACCGGCCACTCCAGGGCCGGCTCCTCCAGCCAGCCACTCTTCTGCAACTCTCCCATTCCAAGGCGCCTGAACTCCGATTGCAACGTATCGGCGAGCACCCTGACCGTCTCCTTATCCTGGGAAGTCAGGCGCCAGTCCAACTCCGGGGATGGCAGACCCAGGATGTCTTTACGGTTCGACAACCGCACCCGGCTGTGTGGATTCGGGGCCTGTTCGGCGCGCACCATAAGTGAAAGCCCGGTGACGCCCGGAACCAGAAGCGCATACTCTGCGGCGGGCCGCAGTTTGCGGTCGAACCAGCCCCGGAGCCCGCGGTACATGTGGTAGAGGCGCCGGCCCCTGCGGTCGGGCGCCAGTTCGCGCGTCAGGTACTGGTAGAGTTTTGTAGTGTAGGGGACGCCTCGACCAGGGTCCTTCTGAAGCTTGAACGTAAGCGCGGAATTGAGTATCTCCTTCTCTCTTTGCAAGGAGGCAGTCGGGAGCAGCGCCGGCGCTACGGCAATGTTGTCTGCAAGATACCTTTTGCGCATCGCGGCCAACAATGCATAGGCATGATCGCTTTCAAGGTAGCCGGCGCGGCCATGCGGGTGTTCCATGAAGTAACGTCCAACCTGGTCGTACCCGTTGCCGATACCGTTTGCCTCGACATCGGTGGAACTGAGCAGCAGCCGGGGGTTTTCTATGCCTCCACAGGCAAGGACGTAGTAGGCGGCGCTGACCCTCCCCTGCCTGCCGTCCAGCGTGCTGAACTTGATATGTTTCACGCTGCTCGCATTCGACTCGGCCTGGATATGCACCGCGTTGGCATGCAGGACGATGTTTACGTTTTCATCCCCGGCCAGATCCTTGCAGTGCCTGAGATTGAACGGTTCCGCGCGCTCATCAAACTGCCAGAAGCGCGTCCTGAGCAGTCTTTCATCGAATGGCGGCCTCGAGGCGCCGATGTCGCGCCAGAGGCGTTCATCATACATATAACGGCCCAAACGCATTATTTTGTGTGCGCTGCGGTAGTAATCGGCAAGCGCGTCCGCGCTGAACGGCCAGCCGCTGTACTCCACCCATTCGCGCCGTTCAAAGTCCATGTCGTCGAGCACCGCACAACGCCCTCCCCAGATTTGGATCGTTCCGCCAAAAAATCTGAGGCGGACGTTCTCCAGCGGATAATAGGTCATACCGACGCTGGCGCCTGCATACAATGACTGTGTGTCCTGCTCAAAATCCTTGCCGCCGGCCTCCAGCAAACACACCGCGTGCCCCTGCTTTGCCAGTTTCCGGGCGAGCGTGATACCGGCAGGGCCTGCGCCAACAATACAGACATCAGCATTCAAGCGCTGACCGTCGGTCATCTCCAGAAAATCACTCAGCAAGTCGGCATATCCTCCATCCGTCAAGTACCTGACAATTTTTTGTTTTTCGTGCTCTGGCAAGTCCTGGATGGATTTGTTCAGAGCTTCCCCGGTATCACGACATTGTATTGCAGACGCAAGGAGTTTCAACAGGTGTGGCCGCGGGAGATCAGTGGATATCCGGGGTCAGAGTAAAAATTCTGACGAATTTCTTACTCTGACCCCACTTATCCTATTCCGACCTCACGTATCCTGCGGGTGCAGGAATAACGGATGATTGAAACAGTTTTTTGATGTCCTCGAGGATGATGACGTTGACCGGGATCATGATGAGGGTGATCGTCGTCGCAAACAGGATACCGAAGCCGAGGGAGATGCCCATGGGGATCAGGAACTGTGCCTGTACCGATTTCTCGAACAGCAGCGGCAGCAGGCCGAAGAAGGTGGTGAGCGAGGTCAGCATCACCGGCCTGAAGCGGACGACGCCTGAATTCAAGACCGCGTCGGGCACGCTCATGCCGTCCGCCTTCTTCTGGTTGATGAAATCCACCAGCACCAGGCTGTCGTTGACGACCACCCCGACCAGGGCCATCACGCCCAGCATGCTCGGGAAGGTCAGTTCGCGTCCCAGCAGCCAGTGCCCCCATACCGCGCCGATGATGCCGAAGGGGATCACCGACATGACGATCAGCGGCTGGACGTAGGATTTGAGCGGCAATGCCAGCAATACGTAGATGACGAACAGTATCACGATCATGCCCCATTGCAGGCTGGCAAACGATTCGCGCTGTTCTTTTGCCTCACCCTCGAAAGACCAGGTAACACCGGGATAGCCGGCCAGCAACTCCTGCAGGTACTCATACAGGTCCGCCTGCAGGACGGTCATGTTGGTCCTGGTCTTGTCGACATCGGCGGTAATGTTCATGGTGCGCTCGCGATCGATACGCAAAATCGTCGACGGGCCCTTGCCGGGTGTCAGGGTTGCAACGTGCGAGAGGGGCACCCGGCGGCCGTCCGGCGTCGTGACCAGGTATTCATCCAGCGTTGCCGTCGTACTCCTCTCATCCCTTGGCAGGCGCACAATCACCCGTATGTCGTCGCGGCCGCGCTGAATGCGCTGGGCTTCAAAGCCGCGGAATGCCTGGCTGACCTGGTTTGCCACCGCGGCGCGGGTCAGGCCCAGTACGTGGCCCTGCCGGGTCAGTTCGATCTGCAGCTCTTCCTTGCCGTCGGACAGGCTGTCCGAGATATCAAACACCGTGGGATAGGTGGCCAGGCGTTGTTTAATATGCTCGCCCACCGCCTTCAGTGTCTCCAGTGACTGGGCATTCAGCCGAATATGGACCGGGTCGCCGGCATTGATGAGTTCAGCGCGATAGGTCAGCGACTCGGCGCCGGGCACCACACCGATCATCCGGCGCCATTCATTCAACAGGTCAAGCGCGCTGATGTCGGTGACGCGTTCATCGGATGGCACTAACTCAATGATGACCTGGCCGTAATTATCGCCGAGTGTCTGGTTATTTCCGGGTCCTCCGCCCCGCGCAATGAGCGCTGAGCCGGTCGTGGATAATATATTGCGGATTACCGGCTCCCCGCCTTCTCCATTGGTATACTTGCGCTGCAGCTCAAACGCGGCATCGGTGATGCGTTGCATGTGCCTATCGGTGACCTGGAATGGCGTGCCCACGGGCATCGACAGGGTCACGGTGGCGACATCGGACTCGATGCGCGGGAAAAATATGAACTTTGCCCAGCCGCTCAGGACCAGCGCCAGCGTCAGCGCCAGGACCCCGAGGAACGCGGCGATGACCGAGTAACGGTGGGCCAGGGAAAAGCGCAGCAACGGCCGGTAATAATCAACTATGAACTGTTCAAACCCGTCGGCGAACCGTTGTTGAAAGGCGCTGAAGCCTGACAGCATTGCCGGGTCATTGCGCACCCTGACGGTTTTCATGTGGGCCGGCAGCACCAGTTTCGACTCGACCAGGGAAAATACCAGGCAGGGGATGACAACGGCCGGTATCGCCCCCATGAAATCACCCATGCGGCCCTCGACAAACGCCAGCGGGCTGAACGCGGCAATGGTGGTCAGGATGCCGAAGGTCACCGGCACCGCCACCTGCTTGGTGCCCTGGACGGAGGCTGCAAGGGGATCCTCCCCTGCGCGCAGGCGGGTGTAGATATTCTCCCCGGTGACGATCGCATCATCGACGACGATGCCCAGCACGATGATGAAACCGAACAGGCTGATCATGTTGATGGTGACACCGGTGAACGGCAGCAGCAGCAGCGCGCCCAGGAAACTGGCCGGTATACCGATAAACACCCACAGCGCCACTGCCGGCCTGAGGAACATGGTCAGTAACAGGATCACCAGGATACTGCCCTGTATGCCGTTGTTGAGCAGGGTGCCGAGACGCGCCTTCAGGTACTCGGAATTATCATCCCAGTAGCTCAGGCTGATACCCACCGGCAACGCCGCCTGCCTCTCCGCAATATAGTCCTTTACCTTTTGCGCGACTTCTATGGCGTCCTGGTCCGCAGTCCGGTTGACCCGGATCAGGGCGGCAAACCCGCCGTTGAACCCGGTCTTCAGCAGGATTTCCTGGAAGCCGTCATTGACCCTGGCGACATCGGCTACGCGGATGATGCTGCCGTCCGGGTTGGTCTTGACGACGATCTGCTCGAACTGCGCGCGCCGGTAGGCCTGGCCCTTGGAGCGGATGAGCACGTCGCCGCCCTCGGTGCGGACGTTGCCGGCGGAGATATCCAGCGAACTGCGCTGCACGGCCTGGGCGATATCCGCCAGGGTCAGGTTGAACTCGCGCAGCCGGTCCTGGGATGCTTCTATGCTGATTTCATACTTCCTGACCGCGTCCAGCCTGACCTGCGTCACCCCGCCGATGCGTAACAGGTCGTCACGCACCTGCTCGGCGATACTGCGGATTTCCCCTTCGCTGTAGTCACCGGCAACGACCACCGAGATGACCGTGTACGTGCGTTGCGCCAGGCTGACCACCGGTTTCTCCGTATCGGCAGGGAAGGTGTTGATGGAATCGACCCGGTTCTTTATGTCGTTGAGCAGCTCCCGCGGCTCATAATCCGAATCCACTTCTATGTTGACCGTCGTTTTGCCTTCGACGGAACGGCTGGTGATCTGGTCGATGCCTTCGAGGTCCTGTACCGCTTCCTCTATACGGATGGCGACACCCAGTTCAATGTCCTCGGGCGTGGCGCCGCGCAGGGGCACGACTACGGTGATGACATCGGGCTCGATCTCCGGAAACATGTCCAGCTTCAGCCATGAATGAAGCGAATAAATCCCGCCGACGACGATACTGAACAGCAACAGGTTGGCGGCAACGTGGTTTCTGGCGCACCAGTCGATCATGGTTACATGCTGCCCATGGCTTTGGCCGAGGGTTCTTCGGAAGCCATGGCGCGATCCGCTTGGAGCGGTCGCCTGGATATCGCCACGCGCACCCCTGAAGTGACCTGTCCGAGCGGGGTCAGGACCAGCGAATCACCCCCGTCCAGGCCGCCGGCGATCAATGCATCCTCCTGGTTCTGCCAGGCGACATCAATTTCACGGCGCTGTAATACACCGTCCCTGACAACAAAGACGTAGCCACCCTGGTAAATGGCGCGGCTCGGGATCACCAGGGCGTCCTGCAGTTGCCTGCCGGCCAGTTCGGCGGTTACGTACTGCCCGATTTTCAACGGGGTTTTGCCAAGGGCCTGCACGCCGAAGGGGTCATCGACCTGCGCGACCACGTGCAGTTGCCTGGCGCGGTCATCGATGGTGCCCTCCGTGCGCACCACCCTGCCCTGCCATTCGGCGCCCGTTGCCAGTTCGGAATGAATCGTGACCTGCGGCCCGTCAGTGAGTTCGTCGTCGTCGAAGCGGTAGTCCTCCGGCAGGTCGATAAAGGACAGGTCGCGATTGCGCAGCGGCAGGCGGATCTCGACCAGGTCGACGGCGTAAATCTCCGCCAGCGGCGAGTTCTTGTTGACTACCTGTCCCTGGTCGACCAGTTTGGTCAGCACGCGGCCGGCGTATGGCGCGATGATGTTGGTGCGCTCCAGTTCCAGGCGCGCCTTGTCCAGCGCCGATTGTGCAGAGATCACCCGGGCTTCGGCCGCCAGCAGTTGCGGCTTGCGCAACACCAGGGGCGGCGCTTCACCCTGGTTGCCGAGACGGTTCCAGTCTTCCAGGGCCTGGGCGGCCCGCGCCTGCTCCTGGGCCAGCGCCTGCTTTGCGTCCAGCAGGGTCGCTTCGGCGATCTTTACATTGGCGAGGTAATCCCTCTGGTCGATGTTGAGCAGGACTTCGCCTTTCTCGAAAAAACCGCCGTCTCTCAGGCTGTCGTTGATGGCGGTGATCTCGCCGAAGACCTGCGCTACCAGCGTGCTCTGCGTGCGCGGCTGGACCGTGCCGTAGCTTTGCAGGTTCACCTGATAAGGTTGCCGCGCCAGCTTCATCACGTCCACGGTGAGCTGCGGTCCCGTGGGCGCAGCCTGCCGGTCCGCCTGCGGCGGGTTGCGCAGCACCAGCCAGGCCAGGCCGACGAGTACGGCAAGAATGACGATGGGCGTTAATTTTTTCAGTAGCCGCCTCCCAGGGCCAGGTACAAGCTGATCCTGTTCTGTAATAACTGGTTGCGCAACTCGATAACCCCCGATTGTATATCAAAAGCGCGGCGCTGTGCTTCCAGCACCGTCGTATATGGGACAAGTCCGCGCTGGTATTGTTCAAATGCCAGGGTCAGTCCGGTCACGGCATTTTTTTCCGCGGCCAGGGTCACACGGTAGCGGGTCTGCAACGAGCGGTTGCGGCTGAGGGCGTCCTCCACCTCGGAAAAGGCCTGGTACAGGCGCTCCAGGTAACTGTTCTCGGCCTGGACCAGACGGGCCCTGGCCTGCTGCTCCTGTGCCTTGAGCCGGCCGGCGTTGAACAGGGGCTGGGTCAGGTTTCCCAGCACCGACCAGGCCAGCGTGGTGCCGTTCAGCAGGCTGTCGAGGTCGCTCGACACGTCGTTGGCGGACGCCACCAGGGCGATGCGCGGGAAGCGCTGCTTGTGCGCGATCGCGACGGCAGCGTCACCGGCCAGCAGGTTCATCCAGGCCTGCTGCAGGTCCGGCCTGCGGCCGACAAGCTCCGAGGGCAGGCCCGCCGGAATGGGCGCTTCGATAACCGGAAGCGACTTGACCGTTTCCAGGCTGCCGTCCGGGTAATCCCCCAACAGCAACTGCAGGGCCGTACGGTTCTCCGCCAGCGCCTGTTCCTGCGCGGCGATGCGGGCGCGTTCCTGGTCCGTGATGGTGCGGGCCAGGTAAATGTCCAGCGCCCCGGTCAGGCCCTGGTTGTAGGCGCTCTCGATGATGTCCAGGTCTTCCTCCAGGTTTGCCAGCCGCTCGCGCAGCAACACCAGCAGCTCCCCGGCGCCGACCACGTTGAACCAGGCGCGCGCCACCCTGCCCGCCAGCCGGCGGCGGTTGTCCTCATAGCGGGCCTGCGCGGCCAGCAGGTTCAGGCTTGCCTGTTTCTCTATGTCCCTGAGCTTGCCCCACACGTCGGCTTCCCAGCCCAGATCCACGCCGAGTTCGAAGTTGCTTGAGGTGCGCGTGATCCCGAACTGGTTGCTGATGACGCGCCGGCGCGAGGGATCGAACGACAGGGACAGTTCCGGGAGCCGGGGCGCGCCGCTGATGATGACGGCCTGCTGCGCAGCTTCCACGTCCGCGGCAAGTTGCGCCAACTGGTAATTCCGTTGCACGGCGACGTCCACCAGGCCGCTGAGCCCTGTATCACCGAGTTCCGCCAGCCAGCCGTCCCTGACCGCGTCATATCCGGCCTCTCCGCGCCAGCTATCCGGCAGGTCCCGGTCCCTGACCTCGGGCGATATGGCGGAGACGGCGCACCCGGCAAGGACCAGGGCCGCAACCAGGGCGGGCAGGTGTGAAATGAATGCTTTCAATGTCAGGGATTGTACCAGATCGGGGAGCTCCAGGCGCGTTCCTGTATGGCGGGGGCAACGTCTTCGAACAGTTGTTTGCCTTCCCGCAGGGCTTCCCAGGTGCTCCAGCGGCAGCTCGGGTTTTCCAGTACCCTCAGGTAGTAGAACGCGGGTTGGCGCGGGTCGAAATCCGGGTCGCGCCACAGGGTTTTCAACTCAACCGCGCCCTTGCCCGCGCTGACACTGCAATCTCTCAAATCAACGGTCGCGCCGTTGTCCGGGCAGCGGCGGGTGGCCGGGTCGGGGCTCAGGCCGTCGGCGCAAACCACGTCGGATACCTGCTCCCTGGTCCCGCCCTGTTCCAGCCAGCCCTTGACGACCTGGACGCGCTGCAGGTTGACTCCCTGCGGGTCTTTCATGGCCCAGATGATGAAACCCGGCGCCGCGCCGGCGCCGGGCGCCGGCAGGTCGCTTCCCATGGTCACTCCCTTGCCATAGCCCAGGGCGGCCGGGTCGGTATCGGTATCGAGCGCGTCGGGGAATTCCCACCCGGCGAAAAAGCGCACGCTGATGCGCGTGCCGCTGGTGGCAAAGGTTTCCCGGCGTTGCAGCGCGGCGAATATGGCGGCGCGGGTATTGTCTTCCGCCCACACGCCGGCCAGCCCGCCGGACCCCAGCACACGGCTCGCCGCGAATTCCTTTATCGGAGGTTGGCCCGCGCGCCGCGCCGGGGTGCCGTCTTCAAACCCGTGATGGCCCTGGTAATTGGACTCGTCGGTGCCGCCGGGCGTGCCGTTATGGGTATCGGTGCTGCCGATAAAGCCAAGCCTGTACGGATTCACGTCCAGTTGCCGCTCCAGTTCCAGGCCCAGTTTCAGGGCGTTGCGCACGTAGTTGCCGGGCGCCAGGCAACCCTGGGACGGCTCACTGCCGGTACAGACCTGCACACAGTCCTCATCCGTGTTTCCCGCCCCGCACAGCGGACGGCGTTCGAACTTCTCGAAATCACACAATTCATCCACTGTGCCCACCCCGGTGTGGCATTCCGATTCACCCTTGGCCTGGACGATCTCCACCAGGGGTTCGGTCCTGCTTCGCAACTTCGCCCACTGTGTGCTGAGCGGACTGCCGTCCTCTTTCAAAGCGGGGAACTGCCGGCCGTTGCTCTGGTTGGAATTATGCGGTATCGCCAGGACTTCACAGGGAGCGGCACAGGTTTCATGCAACTGCTTCCATAATTGTTCCGGGGTATTCGCCTCAAAAAGACTGACCGGCAAGGCAGGAACCTGGTCATTCCCGTAAATGACGTTCCTGTGCATGTTATTGCCGTATGTGTTCCCGGTCCATTCGTAACCCACAAAGGTGGTGAACACGCCCGGACGGTTAAATTCATGGGCTATATCCTGTAATTGCCGCCAGGTCAGTTCTGCCTTCGCCAGGCAACGGGCAGAGTCTGCGCCGCACAGTTCGGGCTCGCGTTGCGGGTCCGGGGACACCACATCGCGAATTATCAGGTCCCGGTATATCTTCTCTATCAGGCGCTTCTCACCTGCCTCATTCCGGATGTCACGGCAAATCTCCAATGGGTACGCGGCGCTGGATTCATCGGTACAGAGCGGCAGTTCACCCAGGTACTCCGCATGGTCCGTCACTGCCGTAAAATCCAGGGGCCGGTCTATCCGCACCTTCCTGCCGCCGGACAGGACAACCTCTTCGCCCAGAGCAAAACGGTAGGCTTCACGGGGACCGACACGATTGAAATTGACATAGCTGTCCAGCGACCAGGATGAATGCACATGCAGGTCGCCGAAGAACGGAAACCGCTGAACGTCTTCCTGCGGATAGCCGGCTTCGAACTCCTCAAAGCGCCTCTCCAGTTCCGCCTGTAATTTGGCTTTTTCGTTCCGGAACATGAACTCAAGGCAGGTCTCGACCTTGTCTTCATCCAGTTCTTCAGCGCCGGCGCGGCCGTAGTCGCACTGGTCCACGATTTTACCCGTATAAGTCGATTCGAGCAGACTTTCACCCGGTAGAAAACTGTAGGCCAGGGCGTTGCGGGACAGGTACTTGAGGTCGTTATAGCTGAGTTTGTAGGTTTCCACCGCGCGCTGGTATTCGTGGGTCAGGTCGATGCGGGCGACGCCTTCATCGTCCGTGGACAGGGCAACAGGCACGTTGTACTTCATGTACGCCCGGATCGGATGCCGGTCGCCGGTGATGCCCAGGATGGCCTCGCTACTGGTCAGGTTGATCTCGACCAGGATGCCCTGTTCGGCCATGCGTTGCATGAGTTGCGTCGCCTGCGGGTCATAAAGAATATCGGTGCCGTGACCGATGCGCCGGGCGCCGGCGAGGTCCAGCGCCGCCCGGATATGCCAGCCCAGGTGTTCGGGAGGCACCAGCCCGAGGTCAACCTCGCCCGCATGCAGCGTGATGCCGTCCTTCGCCGCAGGGAAATGCCCCGCCAGTTCCCCGATCATTTCCATCTGCCAGCGGTAATCCCTGAGGGTGACGGGGTTGTCTTCCGGCGCCACGAAGTTCAGTCCCACGTAGCGCGGGTCCTTCTCGATGAGGTGGTAAGCCAGCAGGGTCTGGGCCAGCACCTGCGAGCGCGGGAACGTGCGGATCACCTGGGCCAGGTAGCGGACGGTCACGCCGCAACCGGCGTCCGCGTGTTCCTGCCCGCAGGCCAGGACTGTGCGCCATTGCTGTTCAATGGCGTCCAGCTTGAGGATTGTCGCCGCCGCCAGCGCCTCGATCCCGGGGTGGCGGATCAATTCCGAAAGGGGCCTGTCGGGGTTGAATTCCACGCCGTCCGCCGCCAGTTGCCGGGCCTGTTCCATGCCCCAGGACTGCAACAGTTCCAGGTAAACCACGTTCTGGCGGGCGGAGCGGGCGCTCGATTCGGCCAGCATGTGGCCTTCGCGGCCGACGCCCGCGGGGACGAAACGCCGGAACGTGGAGAAAAACTGGTCGTGGCCGGATACTTCACGGCGTTCATGGTTGCGAATCGAGAATGCGTCGATGATACGGTTCACCACGTCCGCATCATAACGGATAGCGCTGACCGCGGGCCGGCCCGCTTGCGCATCACAGGGGGGAAACGTGACCATGTAGCTTTCCAGGTCTATGCACTTGCCGTCCTCGGCGGCCCAGCGGATGTAGCTCTCCGCATAGATGGCGCCGTCCAGGTGATTGTGCAGTTCGCCCCCCTTGGGAAACGCGTACAGGAAATTCCTCAGTAATGCCGGGTCGTGCCGCACTGATTGAAAATACAGCCGGGCGTCCAGTTCCGCAGCCGTGACGGCGCCGTTTCCGGTTATGATGAACAATACCAGTAATGCCAAAGTGAAGGATTGTACTGATTTCATTTTGCCTTAATCCTGTTTTCCCGTAATCTTATAACAACTACCAGAGGGGACAATAATAAAAAATGCAGTTTCTGATGAGTTTCGTCGGGATGGCGGTGATAATCGGCCTGGCCCTGCTGCTGTCCGAAAACCGGCGCGCGATCCGGTTGAAAACCGTTGTCCCCGCGTTCCTGACACAGGCCGCGATTGCTTGCCTTATTCTTTATTTCCCGCCGGGCCAGGCATTCCTCAACACCATGGTGGCGGGCGTACAGAACGTGATCGATTACGGCCGCGTCGGCAGCGAGTTCGTGTTCGGCGACCTGGCCAGGCAGGAAGGAGGTTTTTCCATCGCATTCCACCTGCTGCCGGTGATCATCTTCTTTTCCGCGCTGATGTCCACCCTGTATTACCTGGGCATCATGCAGAAAATGGTGACCATACTGGGCGGCGGCATACACAGACTGCTCGGCACCAGCAAGACCGAATCCATGTGTGCGGTCGCCAACATATTCATCGGCCACAGCGAATCGCCGCTGGTTATCCGGCCCTACCTGAAGGACCTGACGCGATCGGAACTGTTCGCGGTGATGACCAGCGGGATGGCGGCTATCTCCGGGGCAATCATGGCGGCTTACGCGGCCATGGGGATTAACCTGGGCTACCTCATCGCAGCCAGTTTCATGGCCGCGCCCGGCGGCCTGCTGATGGCGAAAATCATCAAGCCGGAGACCGAACGCCCGGAACAGGATATAGAGCACGTTCAGTTCAGCGGCCCGGGGAAAGTCGTGAATATCTTTGAAGCCATCGGCAACGGCACCATCGACGGGCTGAAACTGGCGGCCAACGTCGGCGCCATGCTGATCGCGTTCGTGGCCATGATCGCCTTGATCAACGGGCTGCTGGGCGGGGTCGGCGGCTGGTTCGGGTATGAAGGGCTGACCCTGCAAGGCATCCTCGGCAAGCTGCTGGCGCCCCTGGCCTGGCTGATCGGCGTGCCCTGGGACGAGGCCGCCGCGGCCGGCAGCCTGATCGGGCAGAAATTCATCATGACCGAGTTTATCGCCTACCTGAGTTTCAGCGAGATCAGCGCTACCCTGAGCCCGCACACCCAGGTCATCGTCACCTTCGCCCTGTGCGGCTTCGCCAACCTGACCTCCATCGCCATCCTGCTGGGGGGCATTGGCAGCCTGGTCCCCGAACGGCGCCAGGACATCGCCGCGCTGGGCTTCATGTCCGTGCTGGCCGGCACCTTGTCCAACCTGATGAGCGCGGTGCTGGCAAGCCTGTTCGTCTCCCTGCTGGTGTACTGAGATGGCAACGCCGCATATCAACGCCGAACCCGGGGATTTTGCCGAAACCGTGCTGATGCCGGGGGACCCGCTCCGGGCAAAATTCATCGCAGAAAACTTCCTGGACAAGCCGCGCCTGGTGAATGACGTCCGGGGCATGCTGGGCTTTACCGGCAGCTACAAGGGGCAGACCCTGTCGGTCATGGGCCATGGCGTCGGCATCCCCTCCTGCTCTATTTATTGCACCGAACTGATCAACGAGTTCGGCGTGAAGCGTTTGATCCGGGTCGGCAGTTGCGGCAATGTAAACGAATCGGTGAAACTGCGGGATATCATTATCGCCATGGGAGCCTGTACCGATTCCAAGGTGAACCGCATTCGTTTCAGGGGCCATGATTTTGCCGCCATTGCGGATTACCGGTTATTGCAGTCTGCGGTAACTGTCGCCGAACAGAAGGGGCTTGCCGTGCGCGTAGGCAACGTCTTCTCCAGCGACCTGTTTTATTCGCCCGAACAAGAAGCATTCGAAATGATGGCAAAATACAACATACTGGGCGTGGAGATGGAGACCGCCGGCATTTACGGCCTGGCCGCGGAACTCGGCGCCCGGGCCCTGGCTATCTGCGTGGTCAGCGACCAGATCATGAGCGGTGAGCGGCTGACTGCTGAAGAGCGGCAGTCGGGCTTCACGGATATGATCGAGCTTGCCCTGGACACAGCCGTTTCAGAAGATAATCTTCAGGCTTGAACTGGCGCCCAGGCGGGTGGCGCCCGCTTCCATCATCCTGCAGGCAGTCCCGTAATCCCTTATCCCGCCGCTGGCCTTTACGCCGACGTCCGGTCCCACCGCGGCGCGCAGCAGCCTGACGTCCGCCTCGGTGGCCCCGCTATGGCTGAAACCGGTGGACGTCTTGACGAAACCGGCGCCTGCGGCGACACAGACCTCGCAGGCCCGCAGTTTTTCCGCGTCGGTCAACAGGCAGGTCTCCAGGATCACCTTGACCGGGCGCCCCTCGGCGCTACCAACCACGCTTTCCACGTCATCGGCGACCTGCCCCCAGTTCCCCGCCTTTGCCGCGCCGATGTTCATCACCATGTCCACCTCATCGGCGCCGCGCCGGATTGCCAGTTCCGCCTCATAAGCCTTCACGTCCGGTTCGCTCATGCCGGCGGGAAAGCCGACTACGGTGCAGACCCTGACTGACGAACCTGACAGTTCCTCACGGGCCAGGGGAACGAAAACCGGCGCGATGCAAACGGAATAAAACCCGTGTTCATGCGCTTCCCGGCACAATCGCGCTATCATTTCCGGTGTGGCTTCAGGCGCTAGCAGAGTATGATCGATTATCCGGGCGATGTCTGTTACTGGTATTTTCATGAGGATATATGGGGTCAGAGTAAAAATTCTCCGAATTTCTTACTCTGACCCCTGGATTGCTGGAATGATTTTTGCTCTGACCCCTGAGATTCCCCCGGATTCACGGACTCAGAACAGCTTGTCCGTGAGGACGCCGCCGTCGACGACCAGGTCGGTCCCCGTTATCCATTTGCTGGCGCGGGACACCAGGAACAGGCAGGCGTTGGCGACGTCCTCCGCCTGACCTGTGCTGCGTAGCGCGGCGGCCTGTTTGTACCTGGCCACCCCTTCCGGCCAGCCCTCATCCAGTCCTTCCCGCCAGATGAGGCCGGGGGAGACGGCATTGACGCGGATGTCATGCACGCCCAGTTCCCTGGCCGCGGCCCGGGTGAACATCACCACCGCGCTCTTGGCCGCGCAATAATGGCTGTGCATATCCAGCACGCCGCTGGCGGCAATCGAGGCGATGTTGACGACCGCGCCGCCGCTGCCCTGTTCCGTGATACGCCTGGCGAAAGCCTGGGTGCATAACATCACGGAACGCACATTGGCATCCATCATCAGTTCATATTCGTCTTCGCTGATGTCCGGAAACGCCGAGGTCGGGTAGACCCCGGCATTGTTGATCAGTATATCCACCCTGCCGGTCTCACTGCCGGCGGCGTCAAACAACCGTTCTATATCCGCCTTGCCGGTCACGTCGGCATAGACCGCGCCGGCGCTTCCTCCCGACTGTTCAATCTGCTCCTTCAACGCAAGCGCGCCGGCCTCGCTGGAGCGGTAATGAATGCATACGTGGGCGCCGGCACGCGCCAGTACCCGGCATATCGCCGCGCCGATGCCGCCCGCCCCGCCCGTGACCACGGCCGTCCTGCCGCTCAGGTTCAATAAATCATTCTGTGATTCAGGCATTTCCGATTACCCCGTATATAAGATCGGTTCGTATTACATGGCGACATATTTATCGCAGCAATTCCCGCTAACGCCTGTTGGGTGCTGGAATCCCGATAAAAACGGGGGTTTTGGAGCGGGGTAAAAAAAGGTTTTCGTAAACTTTCGGCATGGTTTCAGTATAATAAGAGGCACTATTCAAGTCAAAGGTGAGGTGAGGCCATGTCCCGTTCTTCCTTGCGCAAGTCCCTGAGTGCCCCTGGTTTGTTGAGTGAAGTACGCCGTTGTTTTCAAGCCATTAAGGATGACACGGTGGGCCGTGGGTTTGAGTTGGTCGATTACCTGATGTCGGGGCTGGCGGTGTTCGGGTTGAAGTACCCGTCGCTGTTGCAGTTTGATGCGGGCCGTGAGGATGCGGTGGTGGCCTCGAACCTGAAGAGTTTGTACGGCATTGCGCGGGCGCCGTCGGACACGGCGTTGCGGGAACGGCTGGACGAGGTGGACCCCTCGTTGTTGCGGCGCGCGTTCCGTCGGGTGTTGCACCTGTTGCAGCGGGGCAAGGGGCTGGAGGACTTCCTCTGGTGGGCGGGTCATTACCTGTTGTCGGTGGACGGCACCGGGTATTTTTATTCGGACAACGTGCATTGCGCGCAGTGTTGTGAGAAGCATCACCGGGACGGGCGGGTGAGTTATTACCACCAGGTGTTGGGCGCGGCGCTGGTGCATCCTGAGCAACGGGTGGTGCTGCCGTTGGCGCCGGAGCCGATTATGCGGGAAGACGGGAGCAGCAAGAATGACTGTGAGCGCAATGCGGCCAAGCGGTTGCTGGCGGACGTGCGCCGGGAACACCCGCACCTGAAGCTGATTGTGGTGGAGGATGCGCTGGCCGCGAACGGGCCGCACATTGAGTTGCTGCAGTCCTTGAAGATGCGTTATATCCTGGGGGTCAAGCCCGGCGACCATGTCTTCCTGTTTGAGTGGGTAGCGACCACGCCGGGGGTGAAGACGGCAGAGATAACCGGCCAGGACGGCACGGTGCACCGGTTCCGTTACCTGAACGGCGCGCCGTTGAACGAGTCGCACTTTAAGCTGGAAGTGAACTTCCTGGATTATGAAGAACAGCGCCGCAACGGG
Source organism: Gammaproteobacteria bacterium (assembly GCA_965220815.1). Lineage (GTDB taxonomy): Bacteria > Pseudomonadota > Gammaproteobacteria > Eutrophobiales > Eutrophobiaceae > JAAXHV01. The sequence goes on along the minus strand of OZ244846.1, from coordinate 1,644,927 downwards.
AAGAGTCAGCGCTTTACCTGGGTGACGGATATCCCCTTGCACAAGCACAACCTGATGCGCATCATGCGCGGGGCGCGGGCGCGCTGGAAGATTGAGAACGAGACGTTCAATACCCTGAAGAACCAAGGCTACCACTTCGAGCATAACTTCGGCCATGGTTACAAGCACCTGTCCACGGTGTTCGCCCACCTGATGATGCTGGCGTTCCTGGTGGACCAGGTGCAGCAGCATTGCTGCGGGCTGTTCCGGGCGGCGCTGGCCAAACAGGGCCGCAAGCGCTACTTCTGGGAGAAGCTGCGAAGCTTCTTCTTCACCTGGCTGCTGCCGGACTGGGAGACGCTCTATAAAGCGCTGGCATTCGGCGCGCCGCCCAGCGTGATTGTGCCCTATGACACCTCCTGAGCACACGCCGTGGTCGGGCAGTTCGGGGCGGGGGACTTCAGGGGAAACCAGGCCAATGAGACCAACGACCGGGCACAGCCGGAGGGCTACGCATCCCCTGAGGGTCGGGTCAGTGTGAAAAAAATGAAACCGACCCGATGAGACCGCCAACTGTCGATGTTAGCGGGAGCATCTGTATTTATCGGAAAGGCATTGTCGCCCTGCTCCTGTGACAAGTATACTGTTTTGTTTCCTGGAATTTCCTGGCATCGTGAAAAAATTAACCGCCGAAACGTTGACCCGCAAATTAGGGCTCGAAGTCCTGCCGCTCGAGGGCGGGCACTTCAGGCAAACCTACCGGGCGGACGAGACCGTGGCCGTGCCCGCGCCGGATTCGGAACATCCGTTGGTGAAACCGCGTTCAACCGCGATTCTCTACCTGCTGTCAGCGGACCCGGACTCCTTCTCGGCGCTGCACAGGTTGCCTGCGGACGAGATCTATCATTTCTACCTCGGCGACCCGGTTGAATTGCTCCTGCTCAGGCAGGACGGAGAAAGCAAGGTCGTCACCCTGGGCCATGACGTCCTGAACGGACAACATGTCCAGTTTGCCGTCCCTGCCGGTGTCTGGCAGGGGTCCCGTCTTGTGCCGGGAGGCGAGTTCGCGCTTATGGGCACCACCATGGCGCCCGGCTTTATCGAGGAAGATTACATGCCGGGAAACAGGGACTCACTGCTTGAGGAATACCCCGACAGGGCTGAACTGATCAGGCTGCTGACACGCTGATACTTGTGGGACCCATGAAACCGCCTTTTGACATAGCAGCCGATCTCGATACCCCGGTATCGGCATTCCTGAAATTGAAACCGCTGGGGGCGCGTTTCCTGCTGGAAAGCGTGGAGCGGGGCGAACAGGTCGCGCGCTTTTCCTTCCTGGGACTGGGCAGCGTACTGGACCTGCATCTCGACTCCCGGGTTCTGACCCTGAACGGTAAAACGCGTTCCGCACCTTCCGGTCGCGCGGAGGTGCTGGCCGCGTTGCGGGAGGGATTACAGGCTGCGCCGGAGTTATCCCCCCAGGTGGATGAGATCCCGTTCCAGGGCGGCCTGGTGGGCTACGCCGATTTTGACCTGATCCATGAACTGGAACAGTTTCCCGACAATACGATTGCCAGGGATTATCATCCCCGGGCCGCATACATGGCCCCGCGCTCCCTGCTCGTGTTCGACCACCTGAGCCGGCGGGTGGCGCTGCTCCATGCCGGTCCGGAATCGGAACGGCTGGCCTTGCAGAAAGAGATCAGCGCGGCCTTACGCGGCCCGGTCCCGGCGCTCACCTCCAGGGACACCTGTTCAATAGCGAAGGCAAGCCTCTCCCGGAACGACTATATGCAACTGGTCTATGACGCCAAGCAGAAAATACGTGACGGCGATATCTTTCAGATCGTTCTGGCCAACCGCTTCTCCGGCGAATGCGACATCGATCCGTTCACCGTTTACCGGGCCTTGCGCCTGATTAACCCGTCGCCATATATGTACTATATCGAGATAGGCGACCGGACTATAGCCGGCTCCTCACCCGAAGCCATGGTGAAGTTGCAGGACGGCATGGCGGCGCTGCGGCCCATTGCCGGCACCCGACCGCGCGGACAGAACACCGAGGAGGACCGGGAACTGGAACGGGGCCTGCTTAATGATTCCAAGGAGATTGCCGAACACGTCATGCTGGTGGACCTTGCCCGGAACGACCTGGGACGTTTTGCGGCCACCGGTTCCATCCAGGTCGAGCCTTACCTGTCCATCGAACGCTACAGCCACGTCATGCACATCGTCAGCGGTGTCAGCGGCGCCCCGCGGCCGGGCAAGGACGCGTTTGATTTATTCGCCGCGTCCTTCCCCGCCGGCACCCTGGTAGGCGCTCCCAAGATCCGCGCCATAGAACTGCTGAACGGCTTCGAACCGGTGCGCCGCGGGTTATACGGCGGCACTGTGGGCTATTTCGACCATTACGGCAACATGGACCAGGCCATCGCGATACGCACCATCATCTTCGAGAACGGCGGCTACAGCTACCACGCCGGCGCCGGCATCGTGGCCGACAGCGACCCGGCGACGGAATACGAGGAGGTTCTGGCGAAAAGCGGGGCGATGCGCCAGGCGCTTACCCTTTCAACGGAAGGCTTTTGATCAACGGGGATCAAGCTTTGTAGTGCTTGCCTCAGTTAAGGAAGCTCTGACTTAATCAGAGCTTCCTTAGAAAAGATATTTCAGGAACAGGTACACCGGTAGATTGAACTTTCGGGACTCTGCTATAATTTCTCCGAAAAAATAAAACATGCACCCGCAGGAGGAATGACATGCCTTTACGTATTGGCGATGAAGCGCCGAATTTCACTGTTGACACCACGGAAGGAACGATCAATTTCCATGACTGGATTGGCGACGGCTATGCCATCCTGTTTTCCCATCCCAAGGATTTTACCCCGGTCTGCACGACGGAACTGGGATACATGGCCGGGCTCAAGCCGGAGTTTGACAAACGCAACACCAAGGTTATCGGCCTGAGCATCGATTCGGTCGATGACCATAACGCCTGGCTGAACGACATCGAGGAAACCCAGGGCCATGCAGTCAACTATCCGCTGATAGGAGACAGCAACCTGGAGGTGGCCAAGCTCTACGACATGATCCACCCTAACGCCAGCGGCACCGCGAAAGAGAGGACCCCGGCGGACAATGCCACAATCCGTTCCGTGTTTGTCATCGGTCCGGATAAGCTGATCAAGCTGATCATCACCTATCCGATGAGCACCGGCAGGAATTTCGATGAAGTGCTGCGCGTGCTGGATTCCATACAGTTGACGGCGGAGCACAAGGTGGCGACCCCCGTCAACTGGCGTAATGGCGAAGACGTCATCATCGTGCCCGCAGTCTCGGATGAGGCCGCCCGGGAGAAATTTCCGGACGGCTGGAAGGCCCCGAAGCCCTACCTGAGGATTGTGCCCCAGCCTGAATAGGGCTGAATCCTGTATTGCGCGTGATATGTCTGCAAAGACGAGATTACTGATGCTGGCATTGGCGTTGCCGGCAACGCCGGCTTGGGCAATCGACCCGGCAAACGGCGGTGAGCCGCCGGCTGAGTCTTCCGGTGAAGCATCCGACGCGCAAGTCGCGGACTGGGAGTTGCAGGACTGGGAACTGGACATCCAGCGCTGTTTGTTCACCCAGGCCCGCTGTTCGGGTTCGCTCACCATCATTTATGAGAGCCTGCAACAGGCCAGGAAGGATCCCGAGATCGAGCAGTGGCGCGTGGAATACTGGGAGAAAAGGCTGCGCGACTACTTCGATTACAACATGGACAGGCATGACTGATTAACGCCAGGTCAACAGAGCGTACCCGGAGAATCGTTTCGGAGCCGATAGGCCCGCTCATGGCGCGCCTGACCGGCACCATGATCATGGGCGTCATCGCCATGATGACGCTGGGGATTGTCGATACCTGGTTCATCAGCCTGCTGGGGACGAACCAGTTGGCGGCCATCGGCTTCATCATTCCCATGTACATGATTTTTGTCAGTATTGGCTTGGGGATAGGCATGGGCATCAGCTCGATCACTTCGCGCCTGATCGGCGAGGCAAGGCATGATGCGGCCACCCGCTATGTGACCGACGCGCAGATACTGGCGCTGCTGTTGTCGGTGATTATCGCCGTCCTGGTCGGTTTTTCCTTCAAAGGCATTTTCTCGACCATGGGCGCGACGGGGCAGGTGTTGCCATACATCAATGATTACATGTATGTGCTGATCCTGGGTCTGCCCGTGATCATGATCGCGGTCATCAGCGGCAACACGTTCCGCGCCATCGGCGCGATGAAGACTTCCGCTTCGATGTCCACACTCATGGCACTGCTGAACCTTGCGCTTGACCCGTTATTGATATTCGGTCCGGGACCATTCCCGGAAATGGGAATGAAGGGGGCGGCGCTCGCCAGTGTCATCGCCGCGACAACCGTGGCCGTCGTTGCGGTCTATATCCTGGCAGTACGGGAAAAGCTGCTGTTGTTTACCCTGCCGCGCCTGCGCCATATCCGGGACAACTGGGAGGAGTTGCTGCAGATAGGCGTCCCGGCCATGCTCGCCAACATGATGACCCCGTTTGCCGCGGCCATCATGACCGCGATGATAGCCGGTTTCGGGGCTGAAGCCGTTGCCGGTTTCGGGGTCGGCGCGCGCATTGAGACAATTTGCCTGATGGTTGTTTTTGCGCTGTCCGCCACCCTGCCCATGTTTATCGGCCAGAACCTGGGGGCCGGCAAGGGGGAACGCGCGCGCCGGGCATTGTTCGGTTGTCTGAAGTTCAGTATCGTCTTTCAAATTGCAGTCTATTTGCTGTTGATGGCGCTCTCGCCCTGGATCGCCCCCGCGTTCAGCAGCGACCCCGACGTGGTCCGGGTGATCAATACCTTCATCTATATTTTGCCGCTGACCTACGGCGCTCATTCCGTGGTGATCCTGGTCATGGTTTCGCTTAACGTGCTGAGGCGCCCCAGGCTCGGCCTGTTCCTGATCATCATCAGGCTGATTGCCTTGTACCTGCCGCTGGCTTATATTGGTGGCCTGATCTGGGGAATAACAGGCATGTTCGCAGGCGCCGCTGCCGGCAACATCATCGCCGGCATCATTGCATACCGGGTGATCAAAAAAGTATGCGCCGGCGAGGACAGCCTGTTGCCGGTGACGGCAGAACAACAAATCTGAAACAACGAGGAAATAATTATGAGTCGATTATATGGTGACAACCACCGGGCGTTGCAGGAACAGTTTGATTCCCTGCGCCTGGCCGATGCTATCGAGAAAGTTGCAATGGAGACGGAAGTGGTCGGTCCGCACAAGGATTTCATCGAAAGCCGCGACATGTTCTTCCTGAGTTCGGTGGACCACAAGGGCAGGCCCACCGTCTCCTACAAGGGCGGCGATCCGGGCTTCGTCAAGGTGGTGGACGACACGACTGTCGTGTTTCCCAGCTACGACGGCAACGGCATGTTCCTGTCCATGGGGAATATCAGGGGCAACCCGAATATCGGCATGCTGTTCATCAGTTTCGAGGTCCCGCACCGGTTGCGGTTGCAGGGCGAGGCCACGCTTCACGACGATGACCCGGCCATGGACCTGTACAAGGAGGCGGACCTGATCGTCAGGGTCAAGGTATCGGAGATCTTTGTCAACTGTCCGCGTTACGTGCACAAGTATCAGAAAGTCGACCCGTCAAAATACGTACCCAGGACCGAATGTGCGACGCCGCTGGCCGGCTGGAAGCATATCGATATGATTCAGGACGTTCTGCCGGCCAGGGACCAGGGGCGCGCTGAGAAAGAGGGCGGGGTCATAACCCAGGAAGAGTGGCAGGGGAGAGTCGCGCAGGGGGATGGCTAAGTTACTTCTTAGGAAGCTCTGACAAGTCCATCCTGGACTTGTCAGAGCACGCAAAACAAAAATGCGATTTCTGTTTTGCTCTCAAAATCAACGACCTGTAGTCATTGATTTTGGCGATACGTCCCTGTATCGCAGGAAACTCTGACTTAATCAGAGTTTCCCTTAATTGTGACACCTTGCATTAGTATATAGCTTCAATCAACACGTTGTACATATCATGATTGCCCGTTTCGGAGCCGGGTAGCCTTCGACAGTAAGCCGGGGATTTTGCGGATCCAGGAAGTCCGGCAGGGACTGCTCGAAGGTCCATTCCGTGACCCGCTGTTCGGCAGGGGTTGTGACGGAGACATCGGCAACTTCGATTGAAGTGAGGCCCGTAGCGGACAGCCAGTTTTTCAGGGTGGCGATGGAGGGGATGGCCCAGATGTTCCTCATCCTGGCGTAGCGGTCGCCGGGTTGCAGCAGGTCACCAAATTTCCCGTCGATGATCAGCGATTCCAGCACCAGTTGGCCGCCGGGGCGCAGGAACTTCAACAGGTCACGTATATGGTTTTCCGGATCGCGCCGGTGGTAAATGACGCCCATGGAAAACACGGTATCGAACCCGCCGGCGGGCAATACGGACACGGCCCCATCAGCAACCAGGGTCTCCAGCGTGAGCGGCAGGATATCGAAGGGGGCGTCAGGCAGGTATTTTGCCACGGCGCGCTGCTGCATGACGTAACGGAGTGTGGGGTCGGTCCCGACTACCCGTTTTGCGCCGGCGCCCAGCATGCGCCAACCGTAATAGCCGTTGCCGCAACCGACGTCCAGGACGGTGCGCCCGGACAGCGGGGCAATCCTGTCCTGCAACCGCCGCCATTTCATGTCGGAGCGCCATTCCGCATCTATCTCCAGGCCGAACAGGTTGAACGGGCCCTTGCGCCACGGCAGCAGCCGCTGCAGTTGCCGGCGCACGGTTTCACGTTGCGATGCGCTGCAATCCGGCGCGGCGCCTATGCGGATTGTATCCGTATCGAGGTTGACTGCCGACGGACTGATCTCAGGCAAGCCGTTGATTGCGTCAATCCAGTCGGGAAAATCACCATGGCTTGCACGGTCATAGAAGCGCGCCAGGCGCGCGGGAAATATTTGCCGGTTCCCGTCAGGCAGTGCCGATATGCTGCTCACCACGGCTCTCCGCCAGTTCGACCTGGCGCTGGCGCTCACTGAAGCGCTGCCGTTGTTCCGGAGTCAAATCATCATGACAGCGGGGACAGGATACGCCCGGCTGGTATTTTTCCGAGGCCATGTCATCCTGGCGCAACGGCCGGCGGCAGGCGAAACACTGCTCAAACTCTCCCTCCGCAAGCTCATGGTCGACGGCGACCCGGCTGTCGAAGACAAAACACTCCCCCTCCCAGCGGCTGTGATCCCGGTCGACTTTTTCCAGGTAGTTCAGGATGCCGCCCTGTAACTGCACGACTTCCCTGAACCCCCGGGACAGCAGGTACGAGGAGGCTTTTTCGCAGCGGATACCCCCGGTGCAGTACATGGCGACCCTGGTGTGTTGTTCCGGGTTGAGATTGTTTTCAACGTAATCCGGAAACTCGCGAAACGTCCCGGTATTCGGCGCCACGGCGTTCCTGAAACCGCCGATACCGGTTTCATACTCGTTTCGAACGTCCAGCACCAGTGTACCAGGGCGGGAGACCTCCGCATTCCAGTCTTCCGGTTTCACGTACTCGCCCCTGAGACGTTCCGGGTCGACACCCGGTATGCCCAGGGAGACGATTTCCTGCCTGAGCTTGACCTTCATGCGGTGAAAAGGGGCCCCGGCGGCGAGTGACTCCTTGTGCGCCAGGTCGGCGAACCGCGGTTCCGAACGCAGGTAGTCCAGGATACCGTCAATACCTTCCCTGCTGCCGGCGACAGCACCGTTAATGCCTTCGGGCGCCAGCAGCAAGGTCCCCTTGAGCCGCAGTTCGCGGCAGCGTTCCAATAGAGGCCGTTTCAATTCGCGGAAATCCGGCAGCCTGACGAACTTGTACAGCGCAGCGACGATGAACCTGTTTTCAGTCATATTCAGTGCCGGTGGGCCACTCCCGCGCCGGACGGTATCCGCACGTCATCCACCAGGGCCTTGACATGTTCGGGAGTGCGCGCGGTAAAACGGCTGACCGTGAAAGCGACGGCGAAATTGATCAGCATGCCCATAACGCCGATACCCTCCGGGGATATTCCCAACCACCAGTTATCGGGGTTGCTGGCAGCGGGGTTGACGAACTTGAACCAGACAATGTATGCAGCGGTGAACAACAGACCGCTCAACATGCCGGCTATGGCGCCCTCACGGTTCATGTTACGCACGAATATGCCAAGGAATATGGCCGGGAACAGGGATGCGGCGGCCAGGCCGAAGGCAAACGCGATCACCTGGGCGACGAATCCCGGCGGATTGATCCCCAGGTAACCGGCGAAGCAGACGGCCGCCGCCGCCGCGATACGGGCATAGAACAGTTCCTGCTTTTCGTTGATGGCGGGCATCAGGGTCTTCTTGAGCAGGTCGTGGGAGATGGAGCTCGATACCACCAGCAACAAGCCGGCCGCGGTGGATAACGCCGCAGCCAGGCCGCCGGCCGCCACCAGCGCCAGCACCCAGGGCGGCAGATTTGCAATTTCCGGGCTGGCCAGCATCATGATATCGCGATCGACATAGACCTCGTTCGTGTTGTCCTGCGGGACATTCCCGACCAGTTTCTGGCCGTGTTCGCCCCGCCCTTCCGTGAACACCGGGGCGCCCTCGAAGGCATCACCGGCGGCATACTGGATCACACCGTCCTCATTCTTGTCGAGCCAGGCAATCAGGCCGATATCCTCCCAGGTCTTCACCCAGGACGGCGCTTCCGTGTAGGTGGTGTTGTTCACCGTGTCGATGAAAGTCAGCCGTGCGAAGGCGGCCAGCGCCGGCGCCGTCGTGTACAGCAGGGCAATGAATACCAGGGCATAGCCCGCGGACTTGCGCGCATCGGACACCTTGGGGACGGTAAAGAAACGCACGATGACATGGGGCAGGCCGGCGGTGCCGGCCATCAGCACCAGGGTGATGGTAAACACGTCTATCATGCTCTTGCTCCCATCCGTGTAAGGAACAAAACCCAGGTCCACCAGCACCCGGTCCAGTTTTTCCAGTACCCTCAATCCCGACCCGTCCAGCACCTCGGAGGACAGGCCCAGTTGCGGCACCGGGTTGCCCGTGACCAGCAGCGAGACGAAGATCGCCGGCGTTATATAGGCAAAGATCATGACGCAATACTGCGCCACCTGGGTATAGGTAATGCCTTTCATGCCGCCCAGCACGGCATAGAAAAAGACCACCGCCATGCCGATAAACACACCGGTGGTGATCTCCACCTCCAGGAAACGGGAGAACACCACCCCCACCCCGCGCATCTGCCCCGCCACGTAGGTAAAGCAGATGAACACCAGGCAGATCACGGCCACCACGCGGGCGGAATGGGAATAATAGCGCTCGCCGATGAAGTCCGGCACGGTGTACTGGCCGAACTTGCGCAGGTACGGCGCCAGCAACAGCGCCAGCAGGACGTAACCGCCGGTCCAGCCCATCAGGTAGACCGAGCCGTCATAACCGGAAAAGGCGATCATGCCGGCTATGGAAATGAACGAGCCGGCGCTCATCCAGTCCGCCGCGGTGGCCATGCCGTTGGTCAGCGGGCGCACGCCGGCGCCGGCCACGTAGAAATCCTTGGTCGATGCCGCCCTGGACCAGATGGCAATCCCGATGTAAAGGGCAAAGGTCATGCCGACCACGATGTATGTCAGTGCCTGTGTCGTCACGGCTGCTCTTCCCGGCGTTGGTTCCCGGCATCGTCATCATCCACGCCGAACTTGCGGTCAATCCTGCCGATCAGCACGACGTAAACGAATATCAGGATCACGAACACGTAGATGGACCCCTGTTGCGCCCACCAGAAGCCCAGCTTGAAGCCGAACAGGCTGACCCGGTTCAGCCAGTCCACCAGCAGGATGCCGAAACCGTAGGAGACGGTGAACCAGACCGCCAGTAATATCAGCAGCAGACGGACATTGGCGCGCCAGTAGTCCCTGACGCGGTCCTCCGTCAATACTTCTTCATCATGGGAACCGTGCGCCGGGAGGTTGTCCGCGCGGTGGTGATAGACTTCTACATCAGCGTTATCGTTGTCCGGTGTATTCTGCATAGTTCCAAGTAAGCTCTGACCTTATCAGAGGTTCCCTAATCACTGAATTCAGGTTTTCTTTTTTCCATGAAGGCGCTGATGCCTTCCCGGGCGGCTGCGGTTGCGGCGCTCTCGGCAAAGGCGGCATAACCCAGCTCCAGCGCTTCGTCCAGGGACGCGGCGGCGGCCGCGTCGCTGACAGCCTGGCGGATAACGGCGCATACCGCCCTGCTCATTCTCTGTCCGTTGAAGCTGCGCGGCTCACCCCCCACTGCAGGCGGAGGATCAATACTGACAGGCGCATCAGCCAGCCCGCGCCGTTTACCTGCCAGTTCACCGACCCGTCTGATCGCATCGGGAAGCAGCGCCTCACGGGTATCCGCCAGCCTGTCGATGACCTTCAACCCGAACGCTGCCGTCGCAGTCATTTTTTCAGCCCTGAGCAGCATACCATGAAACGCGGGCGCGGCATCCGGCCAGCGCCGGTAGGGGATCACCATGCCGCCGATACCCGGCGCTATGCCCAGGGTGATCTCCGGAAACTGCAACCACGCGTCTTTCACGGCAACGATTCCATGGCAGCGCACGGCCAGTTCCAGGCCGCTGCCCAGGGCCATGCCGTTCAAGGCCGCGACGACCGGTTTGCTGCAGTTGTCCAGGTAAACCAGCAACCTGGAGGACGCACGGGCATATTCGATGCATTGTTTCCTGTCCCCCAGCATCGAGGGGAACCTGCCGATGTCGGCGCCGGCGGAAAATGCCGAGACGCCGTAGCCGGTAATGACGAACCCGGTGGTGTGCGGGTCGTCCTCATACTGTTTCAGCAAGGCCAGGATCTCGTCGGTCATTTCGTCGTGCAGCGCGTTCAATGCCTCGGGACGGCGCAGGGTGATGATTTTCACTCCATCGAGTTCATCGACCAGGAAGAACCGGTGGAAGTCCTGGTAGGCGCGCAGGGGCCGCTGCGCGCCCGGCATGCCGGGTCTTTGCGCGCAGAATTTATCCAGGATACGCGTACTCTCCTTATCACCCAGTTCGCGCATCAATTCCAGGGGGCCCTGCCTGAAGGCAAAGGCAAGCCGGCAGCCCAGTTCCAGGTCCGCGGCGGCGCCGATATCGCGGTCCAGGATGTCCACAGTCTGTGAAAACAGCACGCCCAGCAGGCGATCGCGGATTTCCGCAACTACAGCGGGCGGCGCGTCCACGCTTTCCCCGGGTTTTATGGTCAACCACTTTCCCGACTCATCCCACTTTTGTCCCATGTTTTCAGATTGTGGGTGTCCTGAATTATCTCTCCCGGTTCCCTGTCCCCTGTCTATCGCTTCCTGGAAAACAGCGGCGGGCAGGTAGTGGTCGCCCTCCAGTTCGGCCTGCAGGGAGTTGGTCTCGATGATGATCGGGTTGCCGTTGGACATGTTCAGCACAAAGAACGGGCCGGCGTGGACGTAACTGCCCGCCACGTGGTCGACCTGCGCCGGGGTTGCGCCGGCGAGCAGGAATCCGGCTTCGTTGCACCAGTTGTCGAAGATCCTGTCCAGCATGAAGCAGACGACGTCGCGGGTGATCATCGGCACTTTGCCGGTCACGTAGAACAGCCGGCGCAGGCGCCGGATAAATCCCGGATCGGCCTGTTGCCAGTCGATCACTTCGACGACCGGGTTACGGAAGGCCGGCGCAAAGAAATGGGTAACGGTGGTCCGCTCAGGATGGCGCAGGTGTGAGAATAAACTGTGTGCCGGTATGGAACTCGTATTCGAGGTGATCATGCAATCCCGACCGGCGATGTCTTCCACCCTGGAGAATATCTGTTTCTTCAGGTCGATATTTTCCGTGGCGGCCTCGATAACCCAGTCGCATCCGGCCAGGTCGTCGTAATCAACGGAAATTTTCAGGTTTTGCCGGACGCCTTCCGCTTGTTCCGGCGTTAGCTTGCCCCTGGCCACGCCTTTATCCGCGTAGGCATGGAGTCTGTCCACGGCCCGGTTCAGCGCGTCCCGGCTGATATCTATCAGCACCAGGTTCAGGCCCGGGATGGCGCTTTTCAGGTAGTAGCCGATGTCCGGGCCGATGGTGCCGGCGCCGATGATGCCGATGCTGCGCGGCAGTTCCCGGTCCGGCTGGATCAGGGCAGGGTTGTTGTACTGTTGCATAGCTCGGTCAACTGAACCTTGTCTACTTTGCCTACCGCAGTTTTGGGCAGGCTGTCGATAAAACGGAACTCCGCCGGGATCTTGTAGGGCGCCAGGTTTTCGCTGCAATAATCCTGCAGGGTTTCCGCGTCCGCGCCGTTCCCCGAAACAGGTACGATGAAGGCTATAGGCAACTCGCCGCGGTAAGCGTCCGTCCTGCCGACCACGGCCGCTTCCTTCACGCCCGGGTTCCGGTGCAGGACTTCCTCGATCTCCCGGGGGAAAACGTTATACCCCGACACCAGCAGCATTTCCTTTTTCCTGCCGCGGATGTACAGGTAACCGTCCTCGTCCAGTTCGCCGATATCGCCCGTGTACAGCCAGCCATTGCGCAACGCCAGGGCCGTTTCCTCCGGCCGGTTGCGGTAACCGCTCATCACCTGGGGGCCGGCTACCCGGATTTCGCCCTTTTGCCCGGATTCCAGCACTTTCTCGCCGGTCTCCAGGTCAACCACCTGGATCTCCGTTTGCGGCAGGGGGATGCCGACCGAGGTCGGTTTTCTTATCCCGTGCAGCGGGTTGAAGGATATGACCGGACCGGCCTCCGATTGGCCGTATCCCTCGAGTATCGGCGTGCCGGTGATCCGCTCCCATTCCTTCAGGACGTTTCCCGCCAGGGGCGCCGACCCGGAAGAGGAGACATACAGGCTGGAAAAGTCAGTGCCGGCAAAGCCCGGATAATTCAGCAGTCCGGTAAACACCGTGGGGCTGCCGGCGAACACGGTGATCTTCTCATCGACCAGCGCGGCAAGCACCTCTCCGGGATGGTAACGCGGCAGGATCACCAGGCTTCCGCGCCGGTAAACCATCGCATGCAGGCACATGGACACCGCATAACAATGGAACAGCGGCATGATGCACAACATCCGCTCCACGTCGTCCCGAGTGGGAAATAACGCCTCACGCTGGCTCAGGTTGACGGACAGGGAATGATGGCTGATACGGGCGCCCTTGGCCTTGCCGGTGGTGCCGCCGGTGAATTGCAGGGTTGCCGGGTCGCCGGGTTCCGGCAGGTCGTCCAGCGCGCCGAGATCGGCGCGGTCGCGCCATACGGTCAGACGGTTGCCGCTGCCCACGGCAACCAGGTGTTCAATTTGCCCGGCGCCGGCTGCGAGTGTCCCGGCCAGGCCCGCCAGCGCCTCGTCACAGACTATGGCGGATACCCCGGCGTCGTCCAGCATGGGCTGCAGTTCGCGCTGCGTGTAAACGGGGTTCAGGGGCACCGCTTCAGCGCGCGCCGCGTGGACGGCATACATGGCGATACACACGTCGATGGAATTGCCCATCAGCAGCGCAACCCGGCGCCCGCCCAGGCCGAGTTGCCGGAGTTCCCGGCTGAAACCGGCCACGCAACGCAGGTATTCCCGGTAATTGAGCCGTTCCCCGCCCAGCGTCAGGGCCTCTTGTCCCGGCCTCTTCGCCGCCGCGTCCGCCAGCGCGTGGACAACGGTGGGGAAGGCCACGGGTAGTGGTTCGAGGTTCTGATCCATTATTATTAATCTACGCGTACGACTACTGCCATGGCGCTGTCTCCGGCCGCGCAGCCGTGGAACAGGCCGTAACCGCCGCCCAGCAGTACCAGTTCCTCGATAAGTTCTATGACCGCGCGCATACCGGTCGGCCCCTGCGGGTGCCCCCAGATCAGGGAACAGCCATAATTATTCATGGTCATGACGTCTATACCCATTTCCCTGGCGAAGATGATGTCGTTGACCGCGAAGGGGTTGTGGGACTTAATTGCCTTGACGTCGTTTATCGTTATTCCCGCCCGGTCCAGGGCGCGCCGGCTCGCCGGGATGGGCGCAGCCGGCATATACGCCGGCTCCTCCCTGGCCTGGCCGTACGCGACGATGCCGATCCTGATCGCCGGGTCGCTGCCCAGCACGCGGGCCTTGTCCGCGGTGGTGATGATCATGCCGGCATTGCCGTCGGCCGGGTGGGTCTGGCCGGCGTAGGTGACGGTGCCGCCCTCCTGCACCGGTTCCAGGCGGGCCATTTTTCCGGCGCTGGTCGCAGTGATGCCCTCGTCTCCCGTCAGGGTGGAGCGCGTCTTCCTGTACTTCTTGTCCGGCACCTTCAGGGGCAACAGCATGTATCTCTGCTGGAAAGATATGCCGTCCTGCAGTTCCAGGGCCTGTTGATACTGCCGGTAGCGCTGCAGCGCAACCTCGTGCTGCTCGGCGGTGGATACGTTCCACTTCGCCGCGCAATTCTCCGCGGTACGGGTCATATCGCATTTCACATACGGGTCCTGGTTGAAATTGCTCATCACCCAGTCTTCGGTCTGCCCGGTGCCCCCGGGTCCCAGAGGATCCGGATAGTACAGGTGCGGGCCGTTGGATATCCGGTCTGCAGTCAGGGCCAGCGCGCATTCGGCCTGGCCTGCCTGGATTTCCCGGGTTGCGGTCGCCATGACCCGGGCGCTGGTGGCGCAGGCCTGGCTCACGGTCGGTCCGGCGACATGTTCCATGCCGGCCATGGCCGTGAGCCAGGGCAGGCCGTAAAAACAGCTCTTCTGCGGGATGGTCATCCCCAGCACGCCGTAATCGAACTGGCTGCCGTCCAGGCCCCGGTCGGCGAGGGCGCGCCGGGTGATATGGGCGGCGAATTCCATACTGTGCAGGTGGGCCAGGCTGCCCTGCCACTTGGCGAACGGGGTGGTCCAGTAGCCACCGTAGGGTATGAAGGTTTCGGTCATGGGACGTAATTTTACCCGATTGCCTTATCGGAACAACCATCAGGCATATCGATACCCGCCCTGCTGGAGATGGGGCTGACGCACTCGAAGCAGGCGTTTCCCTCTCCCGAAACCATCCAGGATGAACTGCTGTTTACGGGAGACTGAGCAATACCGTTTATCTCTCCCGCCAGTTCACAGTTTGCTCGAAGGCATGGGCGGCCTGGTAGATGGTCTTTTCATCATGATAACGGCCTACCAGCATCAGGCCCACGGGCAGGCCGTCCACCTGGCCGCAGGGGATTGAGATGGCGGGATGGCCGGTGGCGTTGAACTGGCAGGTGTTCAGCGTGTTGCCGAAGGCGGTTTGCATGACCTGGTCGTCGCTTGCGTTGTCCAGTGACTCCGGGTTCTCAGCGGCCGTATCGACCAGGGTGGGCATCAGCAACAGGTCGTATTCCCGTAGCGGCTTATCGTAGCCCGCCCGTAGTTTCCGCACCAGGTTCTTGGCCCTGGCGTAGTAATGGCCGTCATACTTCTCCAGGTGGCGGCCCAGCAGCAGGATCAATGCCGCGTTGATCGGCATGTCATGATTGCGCCGGGTCCAGTTACGCATTGCCGCAAACATAGCGGGCGAATAAACGTCGTCATGGTTAAATCCCACCCCGTTCAGCTTCAGGGTCTGCCATAAGCCATCCGTGACGACCGCTCCCCAGATCGCCGGGCCGGTCAGGTGTCCGGGGATGGAAATTTCCTCCACCGTCGCCCCCAGGGAGGCGAAGTGTGACGCCGCGGATTTCACGCATTGGTCAACTGCCGCCGAGGAAGACGGCCAGCCGAAACCTTCCTTCAGGACGGCGATCTTCAGCCCTGCCGCGGTTTGTCCCAGGGCGCTGGTATAGTCCGGTCCGGCCCCTTCCCCAGCATCGGCCATGACTTCCAGGCACAGGGCATTATCGGCAACGTTGCCGGTCAGGGGACCGATGTACTCTATGGACGCCTCTATGGGCACGCCGCCGCTGAAGGGGACCACGCCCCGGGTCGCTTTCATCCCTGTCACGCCGGTCCAGCTTGCCGGTATGCGCACCGAACCGCCCTGGTCGGTGCCCAGGGCCATGTCCACATCGCCGGCCGCGACCAGCGCCGCGCTGCCGGAGGAAGACCCGCCGGTGGAATAGCCCGGTTTCCTGGGATTCTGTACGATGCCGGCGCTTGAGGTGGCGCTGCCGCCTGACAGGCACATGTACTCACAGGCGGACTTCCCGACGATCTCGGCGCCGGCGCTGAGCAGCCGGTCAACCACCGTCGCATCAAAATCGGCAACGAAATCAGCCAGGACATCCGAACCGTTTGTGAGTGGCAGGTCTGCGACGAAGATATTGTCCTTGACCGCGACCTTTTTGCCCAGCAAGGGGCCCGACGAAGCGCCTTTGATCCGGCATTTCACCAGCCAGGCGCCGTAAGGATTTTCGTCTGCCCCAGGATAGTAATACTCCCGCCCCGGGTAGGCCGACTGCGGCAGTTCGTCATCACACTGGTCAATATATTCATAACCTTCAGCTATAGGCTGCATGTACTCAAGCAGTGTCTGCGCCCGGTCATCGTCCAGCGTCAGGTTAAGTTCAGCGGCCAGGTGTTTCAGTTCATTGCTGTCGGGTAGTTTGAAAGTCATTTGTTCATACCATTGTTCTGTAATGTTTATCGGGAGAGATAAAGAGTCGCCTCGGGCGACATGTGTGTGACTGGATTCCCGCTTGCGCGGGAATGACGCTTAACTGGATTGGCATGTCTTTGATTGCAGTAATTACTTTACGAGTTAACCATTACAGGTTAATAATATGTATCGGGGAATTATGCAAGTACCCGCTTGAGAAAGAAACGTGAATAATCCTACCAGCCACGTCGATACGTTCGTCAGGGACAACCTGCCGCCGCCCGACCAGTTGCCCGAGTTCCTGTTCACCACCGACGAATTGCAGCTCCCGGCGCGCCTGAACAGCGCGGCAGAGTTGCTCGATAAAAAAATCGGCCAGGGGTACGGCGCCAATAATGCGATACTGACGCGCAACGAGACCTGGAGCTACCGGGACCTGTATGAGAAGTCCAACCGCATCGCCAATGTACTGGTCGATGACCTGGGCCTGGCGCCGGGCAACCGGGTCCTGCTGCGCGCGCCCAACAACCCGATGCTGGTCGCCTGCTGGTTCGGCGTGGTAAAAGCCGGCGGGGTTGCGGTCGCCACCATGCCGTTGCTGCGCAAACTGGAACTGGAACCGATCATAAACAAGGCGCAGGTCCGGTTCGCGCTGTGCGATGAACGCCTCATGGAGGAATTGTCCGGCGCGCTGGAAAGCACCGGCATCGTGCAGCGGGTCGTGCAGTTCAATGGCTCCGGTGAGGCCGGCGCGGGCGCGGAACTGGAGCGGCTCATGGCCGCAAAACCGGCCACGTTCGAGCCTGTCGATACTGCCGCGGACGATCCGGCCATCATCGCTTTCACCAGCGGCACCACCGGCCAGCCCAAGGGCACGGTTCATTTCCAGCGCGACATCATGGCCATGTGCATCTGCTGCCACGAATATGTGGTCAGGCCGGAACCTTCCGACATCATTATCGGCAGCCCGCCCGTCGCATTCACCTTCGGTCTCGGCATGCTGGTGGGCATGCCCCTGTACGCAGGGGCCAGCGTTGCGCTGGTGGAGGCGGCCCCGCCGCTGGAACTTGCGCGGGCCATCGGCGAGTTCAGGGCGACCATCTGCTCCTCCGCGCCGACCGCCTACCGCGCCATCCTGAACCACATCGATGAGTTTGACCTCAGCAGCCTGAAGAAAACGACCTGCGCGGGTGAGAAACTGCCCCTGCCCACTTACGAGGAGTGGCTGGCGGCAACCGGGATCAGGATGATCGATATCTTCGGTTCGACCGAAATGATCCACGTATTCATTTCCGCGACGGGCGATGAGATCCGCCCCGGCGCCACCGGCAAGGCAATACCCGGCTACCGGGCCTGCATCCTGGGCGATGACGACCAGCCGGCGCCGCCGGGGACATTGGGCCGCCTGGCGCTGAAAGGCCCGACCGGTTGCAAGTACCTGGCCGATGAGCGCCAGAAAAATTACGTGGTGAACGGCTGGAACACCACCGGCGACATGTGCACCATGGACGAGGACGGGTATGTCTGGTACCAGGGACGCACCGATGACATGATCATCTCCTCCGGTTACAACATCTCGGGGGCGGAAATCGAGGCGGCTTTGTTGCCGCACCCGGCCGTCAGCGAATGCGGCGTCGTCGGCGTCCCGGATGAAGCCCGGGGCATGATCATCAAGGCCTTTGTCGTGCCGGCCGAAGGTGTCCGGGCATCGGAGCAACTGGCCGGCGAACTGCAGGAGTTTGCAAAGCGGACTATTGCGCCGTACAAGTACCCGAGGGTGATAGAATTCATTGCGGAACTGCCGAAGACCCAGACCGGCAAGATCCAGAGGCATAAACTACGGGCAATGCCCGACCAAGAATCTTGAGGCAAATTAAATGGTCACAGCAATCGTGTTAATCAATACCCGTCACGGCAGGATCAACGAGGTCGCCGAGGCCCTGGCCGATATAGCGGAGTTTTCCGAGGTCTATTCCGTGGGCGGCAGTTACGACATCGTCGGCATCCTGCGGGTCGAGACCAACCAGGCCATTGCGGACATGGTAACCAGCCGCATGGTAAACATTGAAGGCATTGAAAACACCGAGACCATGATCGCCTTCAAGACCTACTCGCGCCACGACCTTGAACAGATCTTTTCCATCGGCATAGAATAAAACCGGTACTTTTTCGCTTCCCGACCCGCTGAACATGGCAATATCAACTGGAAAGAGTACTGGCCGGTTATGGCTTTCGTTGTCGCTACTGACGTAGGCGGGACCTGTACCGACACGGTGATCGTCGAGGACGGGCGCGCCGTCTTTATCGGCAAGGCCTTGTCCACGCCGCCGGATTTTGCCGGCGGCGTGATCGCTTCCATCCGCTCCGCCGCCACCGAGATGGACGCGGACCTGGAAGATATTTTCCGGCAGACGTCCCTGTTCATTCACGGCTCCACCGTGGTGGACAACACCTTGCTGGAGCGCAAGGGCGCCCGTACCGGGCTGATCACCACGGCGGGTTTCGAGGACACCCTGCTGGTCACCCGGGGCGCTTACGGGCGCTGGTCCGGCCTCTCGGAAGAAGGTCTCAAACACCCGGTCGCCACGGACCGGCCCGCGCCGCTGGTGCCGTTCGGCCTGATCCGGGGCGTGGCGGAACGGGTGGATTACAAGGGCGCGGTCATCGGGGAACTGGACGAGGCCGGGGTCGAGCAGGCTGTCAGCGAACTGCTGGACGAGCATCGGGTGGAGTCTGTTGCCGTGGCGCTGCTCTGGTCGTTCGCCAACCCCGTACACGAACAGCGCATCCGTTCCATCATCAGGGCGCATGACCCGGACGTCCACGTGTCCGTCAGCAGCGAGGTGGCGCCGGTCCCGGGCGAGTATGAACGCACCTCGACCACCGTGATCAACGCCTACGCCGGCCAGGTGGTCAGCAACTACATCAATAACCTGCAGAAACTGCTGGGCGAGTTCAATTACCGGGGACCGGTGCTGGTCATGCAGGGCTACGGCGGCCTGCTGCCGGCCGAACAGGCAGCCGGGCGGGCCGTGAACATGGTGGAGTGCGGCCCGGTTGCCGGGGTCATCGGCAGCAAGTTTCTCGGCGACGGCATGGGCGACAGCAACATCATCGCCGCGGACATGGGCGGCACCACCTTCAAGGTGGGGATCATCCAGGACGGCGAGATCGAGTACGCCAGGGAGCCCCTGATTGACCGGTTCCACTACTCGGTGCCGAAGATCGACGTGGCCTCCATCGGCGCCGGCGGCGGCAGCCTGATCACCCTGGAGGAAGATACGGGCGCGCCCCTGGTGGGGCCGCAAAGCGCGGGGGCAAATCCCGGTCCGATCTGCTACGGCCTCGGCGGAAGCCGGCCCACCGTGACCGACGTGCTGTTGCTGCTGGGGTATATCGATCCGCAACGTTTCCTGAACGGCGCCATGACCCTGGATACAGGCAATACGGCCCGGCTGTTCCGGGAGCAGATTGCAGAACCACTGGGCCTGCCGTCGGAACAGGCGGCGATCGGCATCTTCCGGGTGGCGAATGCACAGGTCACCGACCTGATCCACAAGATCACCGTCGAACAGGGTCTGGACCCGCGGGACTTCGTCCTGCACGCATTCGGCGGCACCTGCCCCATCCTGGCGAGTGCATTCGCCCGGGAACTGAGCGTGAAACGCATCATCGTACCTTACACCGCGTCCGTGAACTGCGCGTTCGGCCTGGCCGGCACCGACGTCATGCACGATTACAGCGTGACCCTGACCAGATCCGTCCCCTGCCCGGCAGAGGAGATCAATGCCATTTTTGAACCCATGATCGGCACGGCAAGACAGGCGCTGGAACAGGAGGGGTTCCCGGAGGACAAGATGAGCTTCAGGTGGTCCGTCGGGTTCCGTTACGCGTTGCAGGTCCATGAAATCATCACCCCGGTACGGGCCGCCACGCCGCTGGATGACGCCGGGCTGGAGCAACTGGTCAACGATTTTGAAACATTGTACGAAAACCGCTACGGCAAAGGCTCCGCCTACCGTGACGCGGGGATTGAGATGACCCGGTTCCGCCTCAGCGCGGCCGGCAGGATAGAACATCCCGAGGTTGCCGCGCAGGCACTGGCCGATTCCTCTCCCGACGCGGCCCGTACCGGGCGGCGCAGGATATTTGTCAGCGGGCGGGACAGCCTCACCGAGGCCGACATCTATGATTTTGACAAACTGCGCCCGGGTAATACCATCATCGGGCCGGCAGTGATTCATACGCCGATCACGACGATAGTAATCCAGGACGAACAGCAGGGCTTCATGGACGGGCACAGAAATATTATCATTGACATGTCATGATTGATCCGGTCACCTTTTCGATCATCCGCCACCGCCTGTTCCGGGTCGTGGACGAAGCCGTGATCACCCTGAAAAACGTATCCGGCAGCGCCATCACCAACGAGGGCCACGACCTGATGGTGTCCCTGTACCGTGCGGACGGTTCGCTGCTGATGGGCGGCGTCGGTTTCCTGCACCACCTGACCAGCGCCGCGGAGGCATGCAAGTCCATCATCCGGCGCTTCGAGGGAGACATCCACGCCGGCGACGTGTTTTTGCTGAACGACCCCTACACCGCGGCCCTGCATACCTCGGACGTCTACCTGGTGGCGCCCATCCATTACCGGGGGGAACTGGTAGCCTGGAGCGCCTGCTTCGTACACGTGTACGATATCGGCGCCACCAATCCAGGAGGGTTCTGCCCCGATGCGGAAAACATCTACACGGAAGGCTTCAGTTCCCCGGGTATCCGGCTGGTGGAGAAGGGCGAGATCAACCGGGCCGTCATGGACACCTTCCTCAACATGGTGCGCTCACCGGACATGGTGGCGCTGGACATGAATTCCATGATCGCCTGCAACAACGTCGCCCGGGAACGCATGCTGGCCCTCATTGACAAATACGGGTTCGAGACGGTCGATGAGACCTGCAAAACGCTGATCATAAAGTCTGAAGAGAAGCTGCGCGCGCGCCTGCGCGAACTGCCGGACGGTCAATGGCAGTCGCGCCAGTACCTGAGCGTGCAGGACGAGGTGTGCCGGGTCGAACTGACCATGACCAAGCGGGACGACACCCTGACCTTCGATTTTTCCGGGTCCAGCGAACAGAGCCGCTACGCCATCAACTGCACCAAATGGGCCTCCCTGGGCGGGTTGTTTGCGCCCCTGTTCCCGTTGCTGTGCTACGACATTACCTGGAACGAAGGCGTGATCAGCCCGATCACCATGATCGCGCCCGAGGGCACCATCGTGAACTGCACGCGTCCGGCGCCGGTCTCCGTGGCGACCGTGGGCGCCATACAGTCCGTCAACAACGCCGCCTGCACCACCATCGGCAAGATGCTCAGCGCCAGCGAAAAATACGCCGGCGAGGCCACCGCCGTGTGGCATGCCAACCACTTTGCCGTGTTCCTGTTCGGACAAAACCAGCACAACAAGCTGGCCATCGGCATCCTGACGGAGACGTTCGCCGGGGCCGGCGGCGCCCGCGCCTGGGCGGACGGCATCGAAGTAGGCGGCGAGATCCCTAACCCCATCTCGCGCATGGCCAATGTGGAGACCGTGGAATACACCTTTCCCATCCGTTACCTGTACCGCCGGCGCCTCAGGGATTCCGGCGGGCCGGGGCGTTACCGCGGCGGCGTCGGCATGGAGTTGTCCTTCGTGCCGCACGATGCCCCGGACGGCGGGATGCATTACGTGGTCTCCGGCAAAGGTTCCAAATTTCCCATGAGCGAGGGCCTGGCAGGCGGTTATCCCGGCTCGCCCAATGCCTATATGTGGATAAAAAACAATGAAGCACAGGCTGGCAATGGTGAGAATGCGACACACGCGGATACTACAGAGACAGAACAACAGGTCGTAGACTGGGGCGTATTCCCGCTGATGGGCAAGGACGCACTTTATGTCAGGTGGAACGGCGGCGGCGGTTACGGCGACCCCCTGTTGCGCCCGCCGGGGGAAGTGGCCCGTGATGTGCGCGAGGGCCTGACTTCCGCACAATTTGCGCAAGCTGTGTATGGAGTCGCCATGGACCCCGGTACAGGAGAGCCCGATCAGGCGTTGACAGAGGAAAAGCGGGCTGTCCTGATGCTGCACAGGAAAAACGGCGTGCAGGCAAGCACTGCCGCAAACCCGCAGGTCACCTGCAAACATTGCGGTGAAAGCCCGGCTCATGGAGACAGCAACTGGAAGGAAAGCGCCGTTCTGCAGGAAACGCCCGTGCAAAATCTGGGCGGGCCCTACGCCAGCGGCGGCGAGGTAATGCTGCGGTCGTTTTCCTGTGCCGGATGCGGCGTCCTGCTGGATACCGAAACATCCATGCAGGGCGACCCGTACCTGCATGATCAAATTTTTATCCGCAGATGACGCAGATGAACGCAGATGAAAAAAAAGTTATTTTATTATGAAGAAGCTATATGGTATTTAAACCTGAAACTTCGTGCCATAAATCAAAAAGTAATCTGCGGTAATCTGCGTCATCTGCGGATAAAACAGGTAAAGTGAAATGCATAACATTGGAATAAGTGATGAGATTATCGAACGGGTGATGAAGCGCCGCGGGCGTTACCACCTTTATGACAGTTTTGACCCGGCTAAATGCGCCCTGGTGGTCATCGATATGCAGAATGCCTTCTGCAAGCCGGGGGCGCCGGCCGAGGTGCCGGCCAGCCGCGGGACGGTCGGGAACATCAACCGGCTGGCCAGGGAACTGCGCAACCGGGGCGGCGACGTGATCTGGATAGTCAGCGAGTTCCACTGTAACGGCGGAAAATCCGAATGGGAGAATTTCTTCAGCAACATGGTTTCCGGCGAAGTGCGCGAACGCACCATGCAATATATGGCGCCGGGGCAGGACGGCGGCAAACTCTGGCACGAACTGGAAACGGCTGAGGATGATATCCACCTGGTCAAGAACCGTTACGGTTGCCTCTCTCCGGGCGCGTCGAAACTGGAGCGGGTATTGCGCAGCCGCGCCATCGAGACCCTGCTGATAGCGGGGACCAAGACCAATATCTGTTGTGAGACCGCGGCGCGCAGCGCCTTCGACATGGATTTCAACGTGGTGCTGATCGAGGACTGCTGCTCGACCCTGTCCGATCGCGAACACCAGGCCACGCTGGAAACCATCATCCAGCAATTCGGCGACGTGATGACCGGGAAACAATTCATCGAACGCTGCGTGTAATCAACAGATGATGCATCGCTGTTTACATCACACAAGAACACGGATTGACGCAGATAATGGATGCTGTATTCTATCAGCAGTCGACGCGCCCATGTTTACACCGCACGGGAACATGGATTAACGCAGATGAAGAATATAGATGAACATTACATGCGCATAGCCTACAAGGAGGCAGAGCGGGCGCTGGAGCAGGGCAATCACCCGTTCAGCGCTCTGCTGGTGGATACGGACGGCAAGCCCGTTATGGCGGCACAGAACTCGGTGATCACTGACAAGGACGTGACCGCGCATGCGGAAATAAATCTGATCCGGGCCGCGTCCAGGAAATTCGAGCCTGATCAGCTTAAATCGTTCACACTGTATGCCAGCGCCGAGCCCTGCCCCATGTGCGCCGCCGCCATCGTCTGGGCCAATATCCGGCGCGTGATATTCGGACTGGGCATGGTAGCGACATACGAGTTATACGACGCCGGCCCGGATGACCCTGCATTGCGCATGCACGCCGCCGGCGTATTCGCCGAAGCCCCCTGGCCTATTGAGGTCATTGGCCCCATGCTGGAGGACGAGGCGCCGCAAGCGGCATTTAGATGAAATAAAGTAACCATGGAGACTTAACGTGGCCACAGCAGCGACTTCGCTACGCCCGGAAGGGGAAAAAATCACAATTGAGAACGGGCGACTGCAGGTCCCCGACAACCCGGTCATACCGTTCATCGAAGGAGACGGCATCGGTCCTGATGTCTGGCGCGCGACCAGACAAGTGCTGGACGCGGCGGTTGCCAAAGCCTACAACGGCAGGCGGGAGATCAACTGGCTGGAAGTGTACGCCGGGGAGAAGGCCAACGAACTGACCGGTTCCTGGTTGCCGGACGATACCCTGGACCGCTGCCGGGAATACCTGGTCGCCATCAAGGGCCCGTTGACCACGCCTATCGGCGGCGGCATCCGTTCCCTGAATGTCGCGTTGCGCCAGATCCTCGACCTTTATGTCTGCCTGCGTCCGGTGCGCTGGTTTAACGGCGTACCTTCGCCGACGAGGAACCCGCAGGACGTGGACATGGTCATATTCCGGGAAAACACCGAGGACATCTATGCCGGCATAGAGTTCGAGCAGGGGACGGATGACAACCGCAAATTTCTTGATCTCCTCAAGGAGGCGTTTCCCAACTATTACCGTAAAATCCGCTTCCCCGACACCACCGGCATAGGCATCAAGCCGATCTCGCAGGAAGGCACGGGGCGCCTGGTCCAGGCCGCAATCCGCTATGCGCTGGACAACAACCGCAAAAGCGTGACGTTTGTCCACAAGGGCAACATCATGAAATACACCGAGGGGGCGTTCCGCAACTGGGGGTATGAACTGGCGGAAAACTCCTTCCCGGACCAGACCTACACCTGGGATCAATGGGAGCGCACGCGCGCGGCAAACGGCTCGGAGGCGGCCAACAGGGAACAGGAAGAGGCGCTGGCGGGGGGTAAGGTTCTCATCAAGGACGCCATTGCCGACATCACCCTGCAACAGGTGCTGACCCGGCCCAGGGAGTTTGACGTGATTGCCACCATGAACCTGAACGGCGATTACCTGTCCGACGCGCTGGCGGCGCAGGTCGGCGGCATCGGCATAGCGCCCGGTGGCAATATCAACTATGACACCGGCCACGCGGTATTCGAGGCGACTCACGGCACCGCGCCCAAGTACGCCAACCAGGACAAGGTCAACCCGGGCTCCCTGGTCCTGTCCGGTGAGATGATGCTGCGCTATCTCGGATGGACGGAAGCGGCCGACCTCGTCATATCCGGTATGGACAATACGATTTCGGCAAAGACCGTCACATACGACTTTGCCCGGTTGATGGAGGGTGCGAACAAGGTGAGTTGCAGCGAATTCGGCCAGGCGATGATTGCCAACATGTAACCCGGATATCCCCCCATGGCCGAGCAACGCAAACAGACCATTGCACGCATCTCGGAATTTATCTACGAAGGATTCCAGAAATACAACGAGAACTTCTTCCGTATCACGGAACGGGCCCGGCGCCGTTTTGAACAGCGGGACTGGGAGGGACATCAACAGGACATAATCGAACGGGTCGAACTCTACGAAAAATCCGTTCGCCGCATCGTCGTCTCGTTACGCAAGAACCTGGGGCCGAGAGTCATCGACCGCAAGCTCTGGCACAGTACGCGCAGGTACTTCGGACAACGCCTGTATAACGTGCCCGATGCCGGGTTCCTGAAGACCTTTTTCAATTCCACAACCCGGCGTATTTTTGACACGGTGGGGACCGACCCCGAGATCGAATTCGTTTCCTCGGCGCCGGATGAAGGCTTTAACCCGCTGGAGACCCTGACCCTGAACCGCTATCCCTACTGGGGATCACTGGATAAGACATTCAAAAAAATCCTGGAGGATTTCAGCTTCAAGGTCCCTTACAGGGATATCAACGCCGATACCCGGATTTTCAGCCAGGAAGTCCAGCGCTACTACCAGGCTCACCTGCGGGAACATAGTGAGTTCGTCAGGTTTGAATTTATCGACTCGGCATTTTTTCAATCAGCCCGCGCCTACCTGATAGGCCGCACCATCCAGCTGGACCATATCAACCCCATCGTTATTGCCCTGAAGAATACCTCCAGCGGTATCGAGGTTGACGCGGTGCTGATGTCCGAGGAAGAAGTCAGCGTTGTATTCAGTTACACCCGGTCCTATTATTTTGCCAACCCCCATTCCGTCATCGGCGCAGTGCATTTCCTGCATTCGATCCTGCCCAGCAAGCCCATTGACGAACTGTACACGGTGCTGGGACGGTTGCGCCAGGGCAAAACGGAGCGCTACCGCATATTTTCGCATCATCTGCAGAACACGGAAGACAAGTTCGTCCATGCTGAAGGAGATAAGGGCCTGGTGATGCTGGTGTTCACCCTGCCCTCTTACGACCTGGTATTCAAGATCATCCGGGACAATTTCGGTTATCCCAAGACCATCAACAGGGAGGAGGTGCAAAGCAAGTACCGGCTGGTCTCACGGCATGACCGGGCCGGCCGCCTGATCGACACCCAGGAATTTCGCAACCTGGAGTTCCCGGTAGACCGTTTTGACAAGGCCTTGCTGGATGAATTGCTCAGCGAAGCGTCAGAAACCGTCCGTGTCGACGAGGATCAGTTGATTATCGACCACGTCTATATCGAGCGCCGGGTGCGGCCCCTGAACCTGTACCTGAGGGAAGTCGAGCGCGCGGACGCCAACGAGGTCATCCTGGATTACGGGCAGACCATCAAGGACCTGGCCAATACCAATATCTTCCCCGGCGACCTGTTGCTGAAAAACTTCGGCGTGACCCGGCACCGGCGGGTCGTGTTCTATGATTACGATGAAGTGGCGCTGGTCACGGAATGCGACTTCCGCGACATCCCGGACAGCGACGATGACGAGGACCTGTTGCGCTCGGACGTCTGGTTCCACGTCAACAAGAACGATATTTTCCCGGAAGAATTCATCAAATTTTTATCCATGGACGCAAAATTACGCGCCCTGTTCCTGGAAGTTCACGGCGACCTGCTCACGGCCGATTACTGGAACCGCGTGAAGCACAAACACCTGAAGGGTGATATTGAGCTGGTCATTCCCTATTTCCGGCATTCATTGCCGGCGCGGCAGGCAACGGGCAACAGGGAACGGAAATCTGCCGCCATGTGACGGGATCGTCCCGTTGGCGGGACCGGGGCAGACTTCAAGTCTGTCCCCAGCAGGCAAAAGGGGACTACGAGTTCTTATGAAAATCCCGTTTCGCGTAAGTTTTTCTCAATCACCTCCCGGCTGGTCCCTGTTACTTGTCACTTTTTGCCTATTTGGCTGTTTGTTGTCTTCATGCGCATCGGAACGGTCTGAAGAGTTGCATGAATTTACCGGCCTCACGATGGGCACCTCCTGGTCCGTCCTGGTCCATGCCGCGCAATTACCGCTTACAAGGCTGCGCTTACAGTCGGAGTTCAACACCATTCTCAACCGGGTCAACTCGGAGATGTCCACCTACCTGCCCGAGTCGGAACTGTCCCGGATTAATGATACCGACGGCGCTGATTGGCTCACAGTGAGCGCATCGCTGATGCATGTGTTGCAGGCGGCGCAAGACATAGGCCGGTTGACGCAAGGGGCGTTTGACGTCACCATCGGTCCCCTGGTCAACCTGTGGGGATTCGGACCCGAACAGGATTTCGCGGTTCCGGGAGAAGAACATATCGATGCGGCTTTGCGCCTTGTCGGTTACGAACACCTGCACCTGGACCCGGCGGCATCCGCCCTGAAAAAGCCAAACGGCGGAATTCAGGTCGACCTTTCCGCCATTGCAAAAGGCTATGGGGTGGATGAAGTCGCCCACTACCTGGATCGGCTTAACCTGGACAACTACCTGGTCGAGATTGGCGGGGAAATCCGTGCCCGGGGCGTAAACCGTGCTAACATACCCTGGCAAATCGGGATTGAACAACCCGTGGCCGGACAGCACGGTGTGCGGAAAATCATTAAGCTGGAAAACATGGCCATGGCAACCTCCGGTGATTACCGGAATTATTTCGAGAAGGACGGCGTCCGCTACTCGCACACGATTGACCCCCGCACGGGCCGCCCGGTCTCCCACAGGCTCGCCTCGGTGACGGTGCTGCACCCGTCAGCCATGCTGGCCGACGCCTGGGCCACCGGTCTGCTCGTCCTGGGTCCCGAGCGGGGCTTCGACCTGGCAAGACAAAACGAGCTAGACGCGTATTTCATCATCCAGGGCGATGAGGGTTTCAAGGAGAAATTCACTCCGGGCTTCAAACCCTATTTTGTCAGTGACAACAACAATCAAGCCTCACAACTTTAGAACAATAAGCCGGAATTAAGTAAAATTGAGCAGAGTTGTGAGGCTGCCACCCCGGTTACGTGATGACGTGGGTGTCGGTCATTCTTTCAGGACGTAGCTTCATTCATCTCAATCACATTACGGCCTGTCATACCGACATATGGCGCTGAAGCAAGCAGGTGTTTATCATTGCTGTATATTTCCGTGACACCAGAAACTTTAGCCGAGAGCAGGTGAACCGCATCACCTGTTCGCAGGAATGCGTGTCGTGACAAGCTGGAGAATGTGTCGGTCACTGCGTTTATGATAGTTGACGACAACGGCAACCATTCCCACAGTCTTACCGATTCGTCCACACTCAATTGTCGCAAGGTGATATTCAACTGCTCTTGTGTAAGTTCCCCTTCACGCAGTTTACGGTGGAGAGCAGCATGAAGTTCCAACCGACCGTAAATGGAGCATGTAATGCGTTCATGCTGATGAGCGAGCGCCCTCACTTTTTCCCAACCGCGCTCCTTTACGTAGCATTTCAATATATAAGCGGTATCGAAATAAGTCACGAACGGTCACGATCTTCGGAAATATACACCGCCGCATCGCCGGAGACATCAGGCAAAGCATCAAACTCAGGAAGTGTCTGACGGTCGCGAAATGACCGGTTCAGACTGCCTTCATCAAACGGTATCAAAGAAGCCATGGGGCGACCTCGTTCAGTGATGACAACACCCTCACCGCGCGCTGCTTTGCGCACCCATTCGCCGGTTTTGATATGAAGATCACGAATCCTGATTTGTTTCATGTGTACAAATGTGTCACATTCGGTAATTTATGTCAACTCTCTCTCTCTTTGCTCTGAGGGAACGGAACAGGTTTTTTGCATGACGTGGTATAATATGGGCAGTCGCAAATGACGGATTTGCCTGTATTGTTTGTATCGGATACTGCCTCAGTCTGTGTCCTTCAGAATCTACCGGATAAGTTACCAGAATACACGATGAAACAACCTGTTTGCACAATCATAGCCGGGCCTAACGGGGCGGGGAAGACTACCTTTGCGCTGGAGTACCTGCCGCTGATTGATTGTCGTGTTTTTCTTAACGCCGATATGATTGCCGCTGGACTGGCGCCGTTCCGCGCGCAGACGAAACAGGTCGAGGCCGGCAAGCTGTTTCTGCGGGAAATCGAGCAGTCTATTGCATCGAGAGAAAATTTCGCTTTTGAGACAACCCTCTCCGGTAAGTCTCACTTGTCAAGAGTGCGCCGTATGCTGGCAGGGGGTTGGCGCGTTAATCTCATTTATCTCTGGTTGCCCGGTGTGGAGGCATCAGTAAACCGGGTCAGGCGGCGGGTACAACAAGGAGGACACAGTATCCCTGAGCAGGACATTCATCGGCGTTATCCCAGGTCCCTGGAAAATCTGTTCAGGTTTTATGCGCCGTTGTGTACTGAAACTGAATGTTTTGACAATTCGACGAAACCCAGGCGGCTGATTTTCCGGCAGGCGGGAAAAGATGTTATAGTCACAGACAATGAACTGTTTAACCGGGTGAGAGCACAAGCAAACATGACCGGGAAATTGGAAGTAAAAGAGGAACGTGAAGCCTATGAGATGGATGGCATCGTGTATGAACGACCCGCGAAACGTCGTATTGAAGACGTGGATTCTGAATTCATCGGGCAGGTTCTCGACTACGCCGTCGCCAAGGAACTGGACCGGAAGCGCCGGTTGGGTTTCGATGCAATCATCGTGGAAAACGACGTGATAATGGAGCTTCATCCCGATGGCAGCAAGACTGCGATCGGCCCGGTAGGGTGAGTATTTGAAGGGGACAGATTTAAAGTAACCTCTAATTTTTAGAGGTGCCCTTAAAATCTGTCCCCTTATTTCAGGTTCTTGACCAGGATCTTGGAGTTGCGCCGGTAGTTGTACAGGTCCTGCTTTGATATGGGCAGGTTGTCCAGTGAGGCTTCCAGGAAACCCCGTTCCAGGAACCAGTGCTGCGCCTGGGTGGTCAGCACGAACACGTTGTCCAGGCCCTGTGCCCTTGCCTCCTTCTCCACTTCATCCAGCAACCGGTTGCCGTGGCCGGCATCCTGGTATTCAGGGTGGACCACCAGGGCGGCCACTTCTCCCATGCTGTCATCGGGATAGGGATACAGGCCGGCACAGCCGATGATGACGCCGTCCCGGGTCAGGATCGTGAAACGGTCCGCTTCCAGTTCCAGTTTCTCCCGGGACCGTTTCACCAGGGCGCCATGCTGTTCATGGGGTTCGAGCAGGTCCAGTATGCCGCCTATGTCGCCGGCGCCAGCCTTGCGCGTCACGTCATAGGGAGACGTGGTGATCATCAGGCCCGAACCGTCCCTGGTGAACAGTTCATTGAGAATGGCGCCGTCTTCTTCCCGGTTCAGCAGGTGTACCCGTTCCACACCGTTGATGCAGACTTCAAGACCGTGTTTCAGGTACAGGTAGCTGTCCGTGTCTTCATCTGTCCGGCCGAGCAACTCGCGGGCATCATCCTGGTTCAACTGGTTGACCTTGCGGCCGTCCGTCATTGCGGCCATTTCATCCGCTTCCACCAGGTAAATCAGCTTGTCCGCCTGCAAGGCGACGGCCACGTCCGCGGCCAGCGCCACTCCGGACAGGTTATAGGCCTCCCCGGTGACGGAATAACCCAACGGCGGCAAAACGATGATTTCACCGTCATTCAGCCTGGCGTTGATGGCGTCCGCGTCGATGCAGCGGGTTTTGCCGGTCAATTCGTAATCCACCCCGCCGATCACTCCCAGGGGTTTTGCCGTGACGTAATTTCCGGTGTTTACCCTGATCGCGGCATTGGACATGGGCGTATTGCCCAGGCCCATGGAGAGCCTGGCCTGTATTTCCAGCAGTAACCGGCCGGCGACCTCCTTGACGACGTCCATGGTCCCGGCATCGGTGATACGGATTCCGTCGTGGTGCCTGGAGTCCAGCTTTTTCTCTTCAAGAGCGGCCTCAATGGCGACGCGCGCGCCGAATGCCAGCACCAGCCTGATCCCCAGGCTGGTAAGCAGGGCTACATCGTGCACCAGCGCAGTAAAACCGTCACTGCGCAGCGCCTGGTCGCTGACCTGGATGACGAAGGTCCTGCCGCGGTGGATGCGGATATAGGGCGAGGCTGACCGGAACCAGTTTACGAATTGTGATGTGTACATTTTTATGACATGCAAAAATGTGTAATCATCCGTGACAGCAGGTCGTGCATGGGTTGTATACGGTTCTGCTCGATGTATTCATTGGCCTGGTGCGCCTGGTCGATGTCTCCCGGTCCCAGCACCACCGTATCCATCCCCAGGGAATTCAGGTAAGGGCCTTCCGTGCCGAAATTGACCGCACCGGCATCGTGGCCGGTGAGTTTTTCCGCCACCTTGACGATTTCGCTTTGGGGGTCAGTCTCCATGGGAGGCGTCCCGGGGAAGACCTCGTCAAACTCCACGGCCAGGCCGCGTCCGGCTACCGCCTCTTCCACAGACCGGCGCAAACTGCTGCGGATATCGCCAACCTGCATGCCCGGCAGTAACCGGAGATCGATCTTCAGTTGACATTCGGCGCAGATGCGGTTCGGACTGTCGCCCCCCTGGATGGAACCGAAGTTCAGGGTGGGAAACGGCACATTGAATTTGCTGTTGGAGAATTTGCCCTGCAAGGCGGCCCGCCACTGAAGCAGGGACCTCATGACCTCGTGCATGCCTTCCATGGCGTTGTTGCCCAGGGCCGGGTTGCTGGCGTGTCCGGCCCGCCCCCTGAGGGTGATGGTCTCGATCATGACCCCCTTGTGCATGATGACGGGTTGCAGGCCCGTCGGCTCACCGATGATGGCATGGCGGCCCAGGCCCTTTTTCGCGTCGACCAGGGCCTTGGCGCCGGCCATGGTGCATTCTTCGTCGCAGGTGGCGAGCAGGATGACGGGCCGTTTTATCTTTTTCAGGTCGAGGGACTGCAATACCTGCATCACGATGGGGAAAAAGCATTTCATGTCCGACGTGCCCAGACCGTAAAACCGACCGTCTTTCTCGGTCAGCCGGAAGGGGTCCTGGCGCCAGGCGGACTCGTTATACGGCACCGTATCGGTATGCCCGGACAGCACCAGGCCGCCGGCGCCTTCGCCGAAGCTCGCCACCAGGTTGACCTTGTCCAGCCTGCCGCCGACGGGCATGGTCTCGATACTGAAACCCAGGTCGGCAAACCAGTTCGCAAGCAATTCCACCGCGGGAAGGTTGCCCTGGTCATGGCGCGGGTCGATACTGCTCACCGTCGGCGCCGCCACCAGCGCGGCGAAAGACTCTTTGAATGAAGGTAGTGTTATCATAATAAATCCGCAGATGACGTAAATTATCCGCAGATGACGCAGATTAACGCAGATGAAATTAAAATTACAGACCTAGAACTCTTTCCAGTTAATAATCAGGGATAACAAAATGACTGATCAATTGAATCGTTACAGCGCGAGGATAACCCAGGAAAAATCGCGGGGCGCATCACAGGCCATGTTGTACGGCACCGGCATGACGGAAAAGGACATGGCCAAACCCCAGGTGGGGATTGCCAGCGTCTGGTTTGAGGGCAACACCTGCAATATGCACCTGCTGGACCTTGCGGCAAAGGTCAAGGAAGGCGTCGATACCCAGGACCTGGTGGGAATGCGTTTTAATACGGTCGGTGTCAGCGACGCTATTTCCATGGGTACGGAAGGCATGAGTTATTCGCTGCAGTCCCGGGACCTGATCGCGGATTCGATCGAAACCATCATGAGCGCCCAGTGGTACGACGCCAATATCTCGATCCCGGGTTGCGACAAGAACATGCCCGGCTGCATCATGGCCATGGGCCGTCTTAACCGGCCCTCGCTCATGATCTATGGCGGCACCATCAAGCCCGGATACCACAACGGTGACAAGGTGGATATCATCTCCGCGTTCCAGAGCTACGGTGAATTCATCTCCGGGCGGATTGACGACGGGGACCGCAGCGCCATAGTACGTTCCGCCTGTCCCGGACCGGGCGCCTGCGGCGGCATGTACACGGCCAATACCATGGCTTCTGCGATCGAGGCGCTGGGCATGTCGTTACCGTACAGTTCCTCGACGCCTGCGGTCGACCCGCACAAGCTGGAGGAATGCCGGCAGGCCGGCGCGGCTATAAGAAACCTGCTGGAGATGGACCTGAAACCGCGCGACATCATGACGCGTGCGGCGTTTGAGAACGCCATGGTTGTGGTCACCGCGCTGGGCGGCTCCACCAACGCGGTGCTGCACCTGATCGCCATGGCCAGGTCCGTCGACGTGACGCTGGATATCGACGACTTCCAGGCCGTCAGCGACCGCACCCCGTACCTGGCGGACCTGAAACCCAGCGGCCGTTACGTGATGGAAGACCTGCACAAGGTCGGCGGCGTGCCTGCGGTCATGAAGTACCTGCTGGAACACGGCATGATAGACGGCGATTGCATGACGGTCACGGGAAGAACCATTGCCGAAAACCTGGCCGGTTTGCCGGCGCTGGACGCGGGGCAGGACGTGATCAGGCCGCTGGACAAACCTTTCAAGAGCAACGGGCATATCCGCATCCTGAAAGGCAACCTGGCGCCGGGCGGGGCGGTGGCAAAAATCACCGGCAAGGAAGGCGAGATCTTCAGCGGGCCCGCCAGGGTATTCGACTCGGAAGAAAACATGCTGGCGGCGCTGGAACAGGACCAGATCAAGAAAGGCGACGTGGTGGTAATCCGTTACGAAGGACCCAAGGGCGGACCCGGCATGCCGGAAATGCTGACTCCGACCTCCGCCATCATGGGCGCCGGTCTCGGGGACGATGTCGCCATGATCACCGACGGCCGTTTTTCCGGCGGCTCCCACGGGTTCATCATAGGGCACGTGGTGCCGGAGGCCCAGGAAGGTGGGCCCATTGCACTGGTCAAGAACGGGGATGTTGTTACCATCAACGCCAGGACCAACCAGATCAACGTGGGCCTGGACAATGAGGAACTGGCGCAGCGCAAGGCGGACTGGGTGATGCCCGAATACAAGGCGAAACGCGGCACCTTGTACAAGTATATCCGGAGCGTGAAGTCCGCTTCGCTGGGTTGCGTTACGGATGAATAGGCGAAGCCATCACATGTCGGTGGAGGATTTCCGGCGCTACGGCAAGGAGATGATCGACTGGATTGCCGATTACCATGAAAAGGTGGACCGGTACCCGGTCCTGTCACAGGTGAAGCCCGGCGAGATAGAAGCCTCTCTTCCCGATGCCGCGCCGGTGCAGGGCGAAGACTTCGAGGCAATACTGCGCGATGTCGATGAGAAGATCCTGCCCGGCGTCACCCACTGGCAGTCCCCCCACTTCCATGCCTACTTTCCGGCCAACACCTCCGGTCCGGCGATACTGGGCGACCTGCTGTCCGCCGGGCTCGGCGTGCAGGGCATGTTGTGGTCCACCAGTCCCGCCTGCACCGAAGTCGAAACCCGGGTGCTGGACTGGCTGGCGGACCTGCTGGGGTTGCCGGACAAGTACCGTTCAACGGCCAGCGGCGGCGGTGTTATCCAGGACACTGCCTCCAGCGCCATCCTGTGCGCCCTGCTGGCGGCGCGGGAACGGGACTCCGGCCTGCGCACCAACCGGGAGGGCTGCGGCGGCAGCCAGGTGGCGTACTGCTCGACCCAGACCCATTCCTCCCTAGAGAAGGCCATGGGCATCGCCGGCCTGGGGCGCGCCAACCTGCGGCAGATTGAAGTGGATGAGCACTTCGCACTTGACGCGGGAAAACTGGCGGAGCAAATCAAGGCTGACAAGGCCGCCGGGCTGCGTCCCATATTCGCCTGCGCCACCCTGGGCACCACCTCATCCAACGCGCTCGACCCGATTGCGGGTATCGGGAGGATCTGCGCTGCGGAGGGCCTGTGGTTCCACGTAGATGCCGCCATGTCCGGCACGGCGGTCATCTGCCCTGAATACCATTACCTGCATGACGGTATCGAATACACCGACAGTTACAGTTTCAATCCCCACAAATGGATGTTCACCAACTTCGATTGCTCCTGCTTCTGGGTAGCCGACCGTGCTGCCTTGATCAATGCCTTGTCCATTCTGCCCGAGTACCTGCTGAACGAGGCGACGGCGAGCGGCGCGGTGTTCGACTACCGGGACTGGCAGGTGCCGCTGGGACGCCGTTTCCGGGCGCTCAAGCTGTGGTTCGTGCTGCGTTACTACGGCGTGGAGGGGTTGCAATACCATATCCGCCGGCATATCGAACTGACCAGGCAACTGGCAGGGTGGATAGAAGCCGATGAACAGTTTGAAATCGTCGCGCCGGCGCCGTTCAACCTGGTGTGTTTCCGGCACCGGGGCAGTGATGAACTGAACAAGCGGATCCTGGATGAACTGAATGAGGGTGGCGAAATATTCCTCACCCACACGAAGCTGGACGGCCGCTTCGTGCTGCGCTTATGCATCGGCCAGTCCCGTACTGAACTGGAACATGTCGAAGGGGCCTGGCGCCTGATCGGGGAAACGGCCGCGCGGTTGCGCCAACAGTATGCTTAATGAAAGGCGATAGTGTATATGATGAAATATACGCCTGGGTGCGCCAGGTCCCGGAAGGAAAGGTCGCCACCTACGGCCAGGTAGCCGGACTGGTGGGGAGATGTTCGGCCAGGCAGGTGGGCTATGCCATGGCCGCCCTGCAGGATGGCGCCGAAGTCCCCTGGCACAGGGTCATCAACAGCCGAGGTCGAATCAGCTTGCGTACCGGTTCCGAAGGGCACAGGTTGCAACGGATACTGCTGGAAGCGGAGGGCATTGATTTCGCGGCGGATGGCAGCATTGACCTGGCGCAATACCGTTGGGCCGGAGAAGGCGGCGAGCCCTGTTTTTCAACAGGTTAAAACATGGTACGCTGTAACTCGTCAG
Organism: Gammaproteobacteria bacterium; assembly: GCA_965220815.1. Classification (GTDB taxonomy): domain Bacteria; phylum Pseudomonadota; class Gammaproteobacteria; order Eutrophobiales; family Eutrophobiaceae; genus JAAXHV01. The sequence goes on along the minus strand of OZ244846.1, from coordinate 1,608,398 downwards.
CGGGCGAGGTTCCGGCTTGCGCAGGATTGGCGCTCGACACATAATCCATTAACCCCGGGGAGATATCATTCATGCGCAGAGTAATCAGTTTCCTGTTGTTCACAATAGTCTTTTCAGGATGCGCCGAAAACGGCCCGGATCCGCTGGACGCGGCGATTTCCGGAACGCACCGGGATGCGAAGAACGTCGCCAGGGACGTTTACCGCCACCCCGGGGAGACCCTGGCGTTCTTCGGCATCGAGCCGGATATGGGGGTGCTGGAAATCCTGCCCGGCGGGGGCTGGTACACGGAAATACTGGCGCCGTACCTGAAGGATGACGGCCTGCTTGCCGTCGCCAGTTTCGGCCCCGAGCATTCCGTCGAATACCTGCGCAACATGCATAACGGGCTGGTGGAAAAATTCGACGGCGACCCGGAACATTACGGCAAGACAGTAGTCGGCTTGTTCCAGGGAGAGAGTTACCTGGAGGGGTTCGAGGATGAAAGTTTCGACATGGTGGTGACGTTCCGCAATACCCATAACTGGATCCGTTTCGGCGGCGTGGAGGACGTGTTCCGGGCAATGTACCGGGTATTGAAACCCGGCGGCATCCTGGGCGTGGTCCAGCACCGCGCCGAAGCCGGCAGTGAGGCGCAGGAAACCGCCGAACGCGGTTACGTCCCCGAGAGCTACATGATCCGGCTCCTGGAAGACACCGGTTTCGAGCTGGTCGATAAATCGGAGATCAACGCCAACCCGAAGGATACCAAAGACTACCCGGAAGGCGTGTGGACCCTGCCGCCGACTTATCGACTGGGTGATGAAGACAGGGACAGGTACGCCGCCATAGGCGAAAGCGACAGGATGACCATGAAGTTTGTGAAATTATAAATGTTCGCTGGAAGTACGAAATAAGGCGTCCCTGCGGGACATGTGTTGTACTGGATTCCCGCGTTCGCGGGAATGACGGATGGGGCGCGGGAATAACGCCGGATGATTACAGGCGATACAGCGGTTCGAGCTTGCCGCGCTCCGGGGCTGTTTGGGCGGCGGCCGATTTTTCTTCCTCCAGGAACGCCTGCCGGAGCGGTTCGCCGCGCCAGGGTTCCGCGCTGCGGGAGTACAGCCGGCGTGAAAGGTTACGGATTTCGGCGGCCAGTTTTTCGTTGACCTGTTTCTCCAGGTCGCCCAGGCTGGAGACCGGAGATCCCTGCGGGCGCACTCTCGCCCACTGCAACAAGGCTGTTTTAGCCCGTTCCGGGTCATCGTCACGGCAGGCCCGTTCCAGGGCCTTGCGGGTTTCCCTGACATTCTCCGTCTGTGTCGGGGGGCTCTCTGCACGCGAACTGTTACGGTTTTTCAGTATATAAACGAGGGTTGCGAGCCAGGCTACGGCCAGGATGCAGGTCAGCCATTGCCAGATCGAAATGCCCGGAGAAGCATCCGTCGGGGCTGTGGAGATTTCCCCGGTTTCCGGCGCTGCCTGCTCCCGGACCTGCGCGTCCATGTCAGGAGCAGGGAATAGCGGCGTATCGATTGCCGCATCCGGCGCGGCTGCCGTTACCTGCACCCGCCGTTCCGGCAATACCGCGTATTCCAGGGCCTGCGTTTCCGTGTTCCACCAGGGCAGGGAGATCTCAGGCAGGGTGTATGCACCCGGACGCGCCGGGATGATGGCGTTCTTTTGCTGCCTCACTCCCGTTATCCCCTCGGCGCTCTTGCGGTTCTCCAGTTCCGGCTGGTCCGGGTATTGCCTGAAGCCGTCCGGCAGCAGTTCCTGCATTTCCGGCAACTGGCTTGCGGTCAGACCACGCGCGGTGAGCGTGAGGGTGCGGGTGACCGGTTCATTGGGCAGCAGCTCAAGGGGGTTTTTTGACCATTTCCCGGTGATTTCCACGTCGGCCGCAGGCAACCAGTGTCCGGACGGATAAGCGGCCGGGATCGGCTCGACCTGCAACTCGACGGCCTCGGATTGCCTCACGACCGTCCTTCCTGCGGCCCCGAACGGATCGAGACTGAAGGGCGAGGCCGCGGACAACTGCCCCTGGAACCGGACGGGTCCGATCGACAGCTTGCCGCTGACCTGTGGATAGATCGCGTAGTTTCTTTCAAAGACGGCGTAACGCCTGCCCTCGACAAAGGTGTCGTAACTCCGGTCCGCGTCCAGCAGCTCAATGATCGCGCTCCCCTGCCCCACGTCCGGTTCGGACAGGGTCTCATTGGAAGTGGCGACGGCGCGGTACAGCTTCACCTTGTAAATCACTTCAGCCTGCACATAAGCCGACCCGGGAGATGCCTCCACATCTATGAAAATGTCCGGCGCGTCCCGGCCGGGCGCGCCGGTCCCTGCCTGTATTACCGTCAATGAAGCCGGGGGGCTTTTGTCCTTGCCGAAAGAGATGGCGGGGATGACCAGGTTGCCGGCATTCACCGGCATCAGCGTCAGGCGCCACTGTCTGGTGCGGGTGATCTTTGTATTGACGATGTTCATACTGGTGCTGGTGCTTGTGGAGAGCACCTGGAAATCCTTTTCCAGGGGGGAGAAATCGGGATCGTCATCCACACCCCCGACAGCTTCGAAGATCAACTGGAAGGATTCCTGCAACACGGCCGGGTTCCGGTCCGTGTGGACGGTAATGTCGGCGGCGCCGGAGAAGCCGGGGAACAGCAGGAGGGCGCTGGTTATTGCAAGCAGGACGTTGCGGACTTTACCACGTCTGGTCATCCCGGTTCCTTTCATAGTTGCGCTGCTGGTATTGATAGCGGAATTTTCGGCGCAGCAGTCCGGAAGGGTCGTCCGGTATCCGGCGCAGCCACTGTTCGGTGGCCTGCTGTTCCTCGGCGGTCCTCGGGTCGTCAGCCCGGGCCATGGATTGCTCGAGGCCTTCATCCCGCGCCTGCTCGCCCTGTTCCTGTTGTTGCCGCCTTTGCGCCTGTTCCTGCGTGTCCGGTTCCGGCGTTTCATTCCGGTCCGCCCGGTCCTGCCGCTCACCTGTATCAGGCGGCCGGGATTGATCATTTTGCTGTTCCTGACCGGCCTGTTGCTGCTCCTGCCCGGGCGTCTGGTCCTCCTGGTCCTGTTGATCCTGCCCCTGTCGGGACTGTTGTTCTTCCTGGCCCTGCTGCGTTTCCCGGTCCTGCTGCTGTTGCTGTTGCCGCTCCAGTTCCTTTTCCAGCAACTCCTTGTTGAATTTCGCGTCGGCATGACCCGGCCGCTCGGCCAGGGTCCGGTCATAGGCGGCAATTGCCTCGTGGTAGCGCCCCAGGCGCGCCAGCGCGTTTCCCCTGTTGTAATTGCTTTCCGCGCCGGCAAGCAGTTCCAGGCTGTCCAGGGCGCCCCGGTAATCCCCGGCGTGGTGCTGCGCCGCGGCTTTCCAGGCGGGGTCATCGAACAATTCGGCCGCGGCCGCGTAATCCCGGGCATCCATCGCCCGCTGCCCCTGCTGGTCCCTGCGCAACCACAGGTCATCCCAGTCCAGCGCAGACACCGGTTCAGGCAGGGGGAACAGGAACAACGCCAGCGCCAGCACATACCCGCGCCGGAACAGCAGCGCAACCAGGGGAAGCAGGCACAATACCAGCCAGGGGCCCTGCTCACGCCAGACATCAGCGGTGATTTCGGCGCCCGCCCGTTCGCTGGCGGCCTGCGCTTCAGAGAAAAAACCGGCCAACTGCCTGGTATCCCGATCGTCTTTGGTGAGACGCACATAAATACCGCCGCCGGAGCCGGCGAGCCCGCGCAACGCGCCTTCATCCAGGATGGGAATCACTATCTCGCCGTCCCGGTCCTGCAGGAAACCGCCATCGGGCAACAACACCGGCGCGCCGTGGCGCGTACCCACGCCCAGTACCGACAGGCGGTAACCCCCGTTTCGCAATAACGCCACGCTGTCTCCTGCAGAGTCCGGAGTCGCGCCATCCGTGATCAGCAGCACGTGGCCGCGCCTCATACCGCCCTGTTTGAGCAGGTCAAGCGCCAGGGTAACGGCCTTGTCGGTACGGTTACCGGTTACCGGCATGATGCCGGTATCCAGCGCTTTCAACTGCGACCTGATGGTTTCACCGTCATCGGTCAGCGGCGTCACCGTAAACGCCGCCCCGGAATAGACCAGCAGGGCGGTCTGGCCTTCCAGGCGCTGATCCAGAATGTCGCTGATCTTGTAACGCGCCCGTTCCAGCCTGCTGGGCGACACGTCGTTGGCATCCATGGAGAGCGTGAGGTCCAGGGCAATAACCAGGGCGTCCTGCGAGGTGAACACGGGTTGCGGCAGTTTGTCCCAGGCCGGACCCGCCAGTGCGACAATGCCCAGCAGCCCGCCCGTCACGGCCAGTATTATCGCCGCGCGCCGCGTCCTGCCGCCCCCCCTGATCAGAATGTACGGCAGCAGGCCTTCGTCGACTACCGCTTCCCAATTGCTGTGCGCCCCTTTTCTGAAAAACATGAACCAGGCCAGCAGCGCCAGCGGCAGCAGGGCGACAAACCATTGCGGCCGTAAAAAGTGAAACAGTCCCAAATCAATCATTCGCATACACTCAGGAGTAGAGTGGGGTCAGGTCGCACAATGCACACACAAAGGTTCATCTCAGCATCACTCTGATATCTCTGTGTGTGCATTGTGCGACCTGACCCCACTCTACGCCCGCGCTTTCACCAGTCCCAGCAAAGCGCAGAGCAGCAGCGCCGCGGCCAGGGGCCAATAGTACAGGGATTTGCGCGGCCGGTACTTCTTCGGGTCCTGTTCAACAGGTTCCATTTCATCTATCAGGGCATATATCCGTTCCAGTTCGTCCAGGTCGCGGGCGCGAAAATAGGCGCCGCCGGTCAGGTCGGCGATCTTCCTCAGGGCCGCCTCGTCCAGGTCCGCGGACGGGTTGACCGTGCGGGTGCCGAACAGGCTGCGCTCAAGCAGTTCCGTCGCGCCGATGCCGATAGTATAAATTTTCAACCCCTCCCGGCTCGCCAGTTGCGCCGCTGAAAGCGGTTCCACGACGCCGGCCGTGTTGGCGCCGTCCGTCAGCAGCACCAGGACGCGCTGGCCGGCATCCCGTTCACGCAGGCGTTTCACCGCCAGGCCGATGGCGTCTCCGATGGCGGTTGCCTTGCCGGCCAGCCCGATCACGGCCTCGGACAGCAAGGTCTTCACCGTCTCCCGATCAAACGTCAGAGGAGCCTGGAGGTAAGCCTGTTCCCCGAACAGGATCAGGCCGATCCGGTCGCCGACCCGGCGTTCGATGAAATCGCCGGCAACCAGCTTGGTGGCAGTCAGGCGATCAATCCTCCTTCCTCCGAGCACGAAATCCTGCTGTTCCATGCTGCCGGACAGGTCGACTGCGAGCATCAGTTCCCGGCCGGTAACGGGAACTTCCACCAGTTCACCCAGCCATTGCGGCCGCATTGCGGACAACACCAGCAGGGACCAGGCCGCCAGCGCCAGCCACAGGGGCCAGGCACGGGCCTTTTTCACGGCATCCGGTTCGGTTTCAACAAAATCATCCAGAAACGGCACCCGCAGTGCGGAGCCGGTTGCGGCCTTCCAGGGCCGCGCGTAACGGTAAATGAAATACGGCAACGGCAACAACAGCGCCAGCCAGGGCCACTCGAAACCGATCATCGCTTGCTCCGGGCTACCGATTCAATCCAGTCAGAGCAGAAACCCATGAGGGACTCAACCTCTTCGCGGGCCACCTGCCGGCGATACGGCGCTTCGAGCAATAACCTGCCGATGTTGCCTGACGCCTGCTGCCTGCTGCCCGACTGCAGAAATGCCACCCAGTCGTCACCGGTCAGTCCGGCGCTTTCGGCCCTGGGGAAGACGCTGATGCTCACGCGCCGTAACAGGCCGGATACGGATCGGACGCAGCGCCCGGCATCGGTGTCGGCCGCATAACGGGAACGGATCGCGGCCAGCTCCTTTCTCGCCATGCTGATGGCGGAATATTTGCGGCGTGTGTACAGGAGACGGCCAAACCACGTTACTGCAAGTCCCAGCAAAAGGAGAACGGGCAGGAGCCACCATCCCGGCGCCGGCGGCCACCAGCCGACGCTCTCCGGGAGATGTATTTCCCTGAGCGGCAATGTTGACGGGTCAGGAAACTGCACGGGATCACGCTCCGGGGGGGTTGGCCTTTGTTCCGCGGCCCCCCGGTTTCAGGCCGCTGAGCAACAGGGATGACGGTTCAGCATCGGTCCTGCATGGGAGCAGAAGAATCCTGTTGGTGGCCGATAAATGCTGCAAACGGTCCAGGCGCGCACGGAACTGCTGCCGGTACTGTCCGGCCAGGTGACTGTCCGAAGTATCCAGCAGGAACTCCCGGCCGCCGTCGATCACCCGGTAACGGCCGGGCGGCGGCAACTCCTCCTCAAGCCGATCGTATACGAACAGCATGACCACCTCGTTATGCCGGCACAGTCTTGTAAGGGGAATCTCCGCCTGGGAGTCAAGTTCGCGAAAATCGCTGATCAGGAATATGAGGCTGCCCGGCCGCGCCACCCGGCGCAGGCGTTGCAAGGCATGCTCCAGTGACTGCCTGTCGCCTCCCGCGGATGCCGGGAGCGACCAGGCCGCATCGTTGACGATACGGTTGAGCAGGCGCAATACCGCGGTTTTGCCGCGCTGGGGTTTTAACTCGTGGTGTTCATGTTCGGAGAATATCACTCCGCCTACCCGGTCTCCGTTGTTCAGGGCGCTCCATGCAATCAACGCCGCAAGCTGCGCGGCCTGCACTGATTTATACCTGCCGCGGGTGGCGAAATGCATGGGTCTGCGCAAGTCCATCCAGACGAATACCGGGCGCTCGCGTTCCTCGCGGAACAGCTTCGTGTGCGTCTTGCCGGTCCTGGCCGTCACCCGCCAGTCAATATTGCGGATATCGTCGCCCGGCTGGTATAACCTGGACTCATCAAACTCCATGCCCCGGCCCCGGAACGGCGACTGGTAATCACCGCTTTGCCTGGACAGTATCCTGCCGCGTCCCAGCCGGATGGAGGCTGCGGCCCGGCTCAGACCGACCAGGGCCGGCAGGGATACCCGGACCGGATCAGCAATGTTCAATGACATTCCTCTTCCGAACAACAGTCACCGGCAGTCTCCCTGTCCTTCTTGTTCAGGGCACCGCGATGCGGCTGATCAGTTCGCCGATCACATGGTCGGTGGTGATGCCTTCGGCTTCCGCTTCATAGTTCAGTATCAAACGGTGGCGCAGCACGTCATAGACCACTTCCTGCACATCTTCCGGCCCGACGAAATCCCGGTCATTGAGCCAGGCATGAACGCGGGCGCAGCGGTCCAGGGCGATGGTTGCACGCGGACTGGCGCCATACTGCAACCACTGGGCCAGGTCGTCCCCGTATGCGGCCGGGCTGCGGGTCGCCAGCACCAACTGGATCAGGTATTGCTCCAGGTTCTCCGCCATCCAGGTATCCAGGGCTTCATCACGGGCGGCAAAAATCGCCTCCTGCGTTACCGGCGATGCTTCCGCCTGTTCGTATCCCCGGTGGGCTTCCTGTCTGGCCAGTTCCAGGATAGCCCGTTCCTCAGCCGCTTCGGGGTAGGTGATCTCCACGTGCAACAGGAACCGGTCGAGTTGCGCCTCGGGCAGGGGATAGGTGCCTTCCTGTTCGATGGGATTCTGGGTGGCCATGACCAGGTACAACTGCGGCAGCGGGTAGGTTTCCCTGCCGACGGTGATCTGCCGCTCGGCCATGGCCTCCAGCAATGCCGACTGGACCTTGGCCGGGGCCCGGTTCACTTCATCCGCCAGCACCAGGTTATGGAACAGCGGTCCGCGCTGGAAATGGAAAGAACCGTCCTGGGGTCGGTATATCTCGGTGCCGGTCAGGTCGGCGGGCAGCAGATCGGGAGTGAACTGCACCCGGTGAAAATCGGCTTCGACGCCGTCGCCCAGCACCTTGATGGCGCGGGTCTTGGCCAGGCCCGGCGCGCCCTCGACCAGCAGGTGTCCGTCCGCCAGCAGCGCAAGGAGCAGCCTGTCCACCAGCTTCTGCTGGCCTATGATATGCCGGGAAATATATGATTTGAGCCGGAGGATCTCGGATTTGTTCGACATTTACCGGGTATTGTACAGCAGAGTGGGGTCAGGTCGCACATTGCACATCCGATGTGTGCAATGTGCGACCTGACCCCACTTGCTTGCAACGTGCCTGTCAGTTTACCTGAATCTTCCTGAGCCGGGTTTCCTTCGCTTTCGGCAGCACCAGGGTCAACACGCCGTCGGCGACGCTGGCCTTGATATTCTCCGTGTCGATCTCGCTCGACAAGGTAAAATCGCGGCTGAAGTGGCCGACGTTGTATTCCTTGTAGACCGGCTTGAAGTTTTCATGGTTATCGTTATCGATGTGGCCCTGGATTGAAAGCCGGCGGTTCTCCAGCTTGATATCGATATTGTCCTTGCTTACGCCGGGCAGTTCGGCAACGATTGCATACTCGTCATCCGTCTTGAATACGTTGACCGGCGGAAAGTCGCCGCGGCTGCTGAGCCCTGAACCTGACCTGCCGCTCAACACCGTATCCGACAGCGATCTCTGCAAGGAGAAAAGGCTGTCAACCGGGCTTGTGATTAATCTGACCATGTTGTCACCTCCAAATAAGTTGTTAGAGCTAAGTAAGCTCTGAACAAGTCCATCCTGGACTTGTCAGAGCACGCAAAACAAAAATGCGATTTTTGTTTTGCTCTCAAAATCAATGACTACAGGTCATTGATTTTGGCGATACATCCCTGTATCGCGGGAAACTCTGACTTAATCAGAGTTTCCTTAACCTGTAGCACTGGTACTAAAAGTGGGGATGCGATAGAATTTTTCAAGCGCAGATGCGCATAATTCCCTACATTTAATGTCATAGTGATTAAAAAGTTCATGAATCCGTTTACTATCGGTACGCTCCTGAATTCCGCTCCCATGATCATCCAGGCCGCCGGCAAACTGGTCGATTTGATCAGGGAACGGGAACAGGGCGCGCCCGCCTCCGCCGAAAAGGTCCCGGTAACGGTGGACAACCTGGAAGAGGTTATCGGCAGGCTGCATGCGCGCCTGGACTCGATGGATGAAGCCAGCGTCGAGCAACTCAAGCTTATCGAGCAACTGGCCCGCCAGAATGAGGCGCTGGCCACTTCCCTGCAGCGGCAGCAACAGCGCACTACCTTTGCCTTCATCCTGGCGCTGATCGCGTTATTGCTGGCAATCCTGGGGCTCACGGCCGCCTAGAAGCGGGATTAACTCCGGTGGATTATTTTTCCGCGGCGTTCGGCGCCGCCCTGGCGCTCATTTTCAGTTTTGACCGGGAAGTCTATACGGTCGTCTGGACCTCTTTACATATCTCCGTTGTTGCGGTGGCGCTGGCGTCGCTGGTCGGCATCCCGCTGGGGATCCTAGTAGTGCTGCGGGAGTTTCCCGGAAAGCGCCTGTTGCAGCAGGTGTTGAATACGCTGATGGCCCTGCCGACGGTGGTGGTGGGCCTGTTGCTGTACGGGCTGCTGACCAGGCAGGGAGCCCTGGGCCACCTGGGGCTGTTGTACACGATAAGCGCCATCATCATCGGCCAGACACTGCTGATATTGCCCATTATCTGGAACCTGTCCATCGCCGCGGCCTCCGGCGCCGACCCGCGCCTGCTGCCTACCAGCAAGGCCCTGGGGGCATCCACCCTGCAGCAGGGCGCCATGTACGTAAATGAAGTGAGGTACGCCCTGGCTGCCGCCATGGTCGCCGGCTTCGGGCGGGCCATAGGCGAGGTAGGCATCGCCATGATGCTGGGCGGCAACATAGAAGGTTTTACCCGCACCATGACGACCGCAATCGCCCTGGAGACCAGCAAGGGCGAATTCGAATTCGCCCTGGCCCTGGGAATACTGTTGCTGGCGACGGCTTTCCTGGTGAATTTCATCGTGCAATATTTTCAATCCATGGACTAATGGAGTCCCTGTACCAAATATCCGGCCTGGCATTCTCCTACCCGGGGCGAAAAGTGCTGGACCTGGACGAACTTTTAATTGCGCGTAACCAGGTAACTGCAGTGGTCGGGCCTAACGGTTCGGGCAAGAGCACGCTGTTCGACATACTGGCGTTCCTGCGAAAACCGGATGCGGGCGCGATTTTGTTCCGCGGGAAACCGGCGTCGGGGACCAGGAGCGCGCTGTTACGGCGCCAGGTGGGATACGTACAGCAGAAACCCTACCTGATGAGAATGTCCGTCCGGGACAATATCGGCCTGGGACTGAAGTTCCGGGGCGAAACGCGAGCTGCCATCAACGCTGCCGTCAATGCCGTGGCCGGAGAACTGGGCATTACAGCCCTGCTGGACCGGGACGCCGGCAAGCTGTCGGGCGGGGAGATACAAAAGGTGGCGCTGGCCCGCGCACTCGCTCTGCAACCGGAAGTGGTGATCATGGATGAGCCGTTCACTTACCTGGATGAGGCCACCGTTCATGATATTGAAGAGTGGATTGCCGGGCAGCGCAAAATAAGGGATAAAACAATCATCTTCAGCACCCACGACCGGATGCGTGCGCAGTCATTGTCGGATACTGTTCTCAACCTGTCACAGCAGAACCCAGGCCCGGTAGAGTAATCTCAGCGCAAAGCAGGTCATGATGATCCTGAATATCAGCCTGAACTTTTCCTCGGAGATATGGTGCAGCGTTTTTTTCCCCAGGTATGAGCCGGGGATGGCCGCCAGGATGGCGCCGAGGATGACGTAGAGATAGGGACCGTAATCAAAACCGTAATAACTGTATGCACTCAGCTTGAGCACGTTCATGAACAGTAGTCCTGCCGCCAACGTCCCGACGATTTGCAGTTTCGATAACGCCGCGCGTATCATCAGGGGCTGAAACAGGCCGCCGAAAGAAAACAGGGTAGATAGAAACGAATGAATGACGCCAACCCAGAAATACGGCGTTGGAACCCTGGAGCCCCACTCGACTTTCGGCATCCAGACGGCAGCCAGTATCAACAGGCCGATAACCAGGCTCAGAAGAAACTCCGACAGGTCAAAATACACCCGCCCCCCGATGAAGACGCCGATCAGGGCGCCAAGTAAAAACGGCGTCACTATACGCCAGACTATCTCCCGGCGGAAATACCAGGACCTTCCCAGCGACAATCCCAGCATCATCCAGGCATGCAGCGGCACCGCCACCGTTATCGGGAGGATGCTGGAGACGATGGCAAGCATGATGAAACCGCCGCCCACCGCAAAAGCGGCGCTGACGTACGCTGAGAAAAACGACCCGATTATGATCAGGATTGCCGCCGGTTCAAACAGGGGCATACTGATTTGTTGTAATGTAAAATAGCATTGTGAAAATAAAAGAAACCCTGTCCGCCGAGTTTGACCGGTTCTCCGGCAACTACACAGAAGACATGATCCGGTGTGTGCCCCATTACCTCAAGCTGCTTTCCAGTTTCACTGACAGCCTGCCGGAGGACTTTTCCGCGACCCGGATCCTGGACCTGGGCTGCGGCAACGGAAACGTAACCGCGTTGCTGCTGGAGAAGTTTCCCGGGGCGGAGTATACGCTGCTCGATGCATCTCCCGACATGCTGGAATTATGCCGGAAGCGGTTTTGCGGCAAAAATATAACCTGTATCAGGAGTTACTTCCGGGATTATACCTTCCCTGAGGATTATTTCGACCTCATTACCGCATGTTTCAGCCTGCACCACAGCGACAGTGGAGAAAAGCAGTGGATATTCCCCCTGTTGTACGCCGCGCTGAAGCAAGGCGGGATATTTACCTGCTCGGATATGATGGTCGGCAAGTATTCTGCTGAACACACACGACTGGTTGGGGAATGGCGGACGTTCATCAATGCCAACTACCCGGACGGTAAAAAATGGGCGTGGATGGAAGAACATCACGAGGCTTATGACTGGCCTGATGATTATGGCGACCAGGAGGCCTGGCTGCTGGACGCGGGCTTCCGTCGCGTCGCCATTGGCTGGCGTACAGGCTACTGGGTACATTTCATTGCTGAGAAGTAACTTAATGAGTCGCCCGGAGGGCGACACTTTGTTTTACTGGATACCGGCCTTCGCCGGTATGACGAAATGAAAAAGAGACCGCGTTTTGTTTTACTGGATACTGGTCTGGTCCCGGCTTTCGCCGGGATAAACTTTCGCCGGTATGACGAAAGAGAAACCGCGTTATGCCGGGCTTGACCCGGCATCCAGTGGAATTTTATGTCGCCGGAGGCGACTCATTGTTCACTGGGCCTGGTCCGCCGCCTGTTTCCGTTTTATCCTCTCGTGGATGTTGTTCTTTCGGAAACTCAGCCCGAAAGTAAGTTCCGTCAACTCGAATGAGATTGCCAGGGGCCGTTCCCGGTAGAGGCCGTCCAGGTACTCTGTCAGGGAATTGAATATTTTTTCCCCGACCTCGCGCCTGACGTCAGGGTCCCGCCTGCGGCCTATGCGGGCGGTCAGGTGTACGAAAGCATTGTCCGGGTCGCCATCGGCGACCAGGTAATGCTCGCAACGGTGGGCGCGAAAGCGCACGCCGCCCAGGGCGAACACGCCGGTCTCCATGGCAGTCTCACGCAGGGCCCCGAACAAGCCGTCCAGGTCCAGGCCGTCATCGAGATTGGCGGAATATTCCAGGATGAAATGGGGCATGCTCAGTCCACGGGAAACTCGGCGTTGATCTGGCCGGTGCCGGAACTGGGGAAATAATCGCTGATGATTTCCACCGGCTTGTTGTATGCATCCCAGCCCAGCATGCCCAGCAGCATCGCGGTGTCGTGCATCCAGCCTTCGCCGTGGCAGCGGTACGCATACTCGTGGAACATCTCCGTGAACGTCTTGAAGTCGCCGCGCTTCCAAAGATCCACCACCCGCAGGTCCGTCTGCTGGTAAAACTCGTCGCTGATCTGGAATATCTTGTCGCCGGCGTTGGAATTGTCGTTAAAGCGGTGGGACAGGGAACCGCTGGCCAGCACCATGACCCTGCTGTCGCTTTTTTCAATGGCTTCCCTCACTGCTTCGCCGAAGATGCGGGAATCGTTCAGGTCGTGCCAGGCGCACCAGGCCGCAACCGATACCACCCTGAAATGCCGGTCCCGGTTCATGTAGCGCATCGGCACCAGGGTGCCGTATTCCAGGGTCAGGCTGTCAACATGGTGTGAGCGGGTATTGATGCCCCGGGCATTGGCGCACTCGGCGATCAGGTCGCCCAGGGCCGGGTTGCCGTCATAGTCATAGTCCATGTCCTTGATGAAATGGGGCAGTTCATGGCTGGTGTACACGCCTTTGAAATGACTGCCGCTGTTGATGTGGTAGCCGCTGTTCACCAGCCAGTGTACGTCGAATACCAGCGCGGTATCCGCGCCCCGGGCGCGGGCCCGGCGGCTGAGTTCCCGGTGCCCTTCGATGGCGTCCTCCCGGCAACCCTGGTGGGGACCGGGCAGTTCCGACAGGTACATGGACGGCACATGGGTAATCTTTGCCGCTAAAACGATTTCACCCATTGCTGCGCCTCACCTTCCCAGAACGGGGATTTTGTGCGTGCCGTGAGCGATGCACACGTTCTTGGTTTCCATGTAAAAATCGAAGCTGTAGTCGCCCCCGTCCCGGCCGATGCCGCTTTGCTTCATACCGCCGAAGGGCGACGGCAGGTTGCGGTTGTTCTCGGAGTTGACCCATACCATACCGGCTTCCAGGGCCTCCGCCATGCGGATGCCGCGCCCGGAGTCCCCGGTCCAGACGTAACCCGCCAAGCCATAGGAAGTATCATTGGCCAGGGCCACGGCCTCTTCTTCATCGGCAAAGGGAATCGCAGTCAGCACCGGGCCGAAGATCTCTTCGCGCGCGATCTTCATGCTGTTCGCGGCGTTGCGGAACAGGGTCGGCCTGAGATAATTGCCCGGTCCCAGCTCAGTCACACGCACGCCTCCCGCAGCGATGATCGCGTTTTCTTCACGGGCCGCGTCCATGTAACCCATCACCTTTTCCAGGTGGCTGGGATGGATCAGCGGTCCCAGTTCCGTGGCCGGGTCCAGGGGGTGTCCCACCCTGATGCTCTTGACCCGCTGTTCCAGCGCGGCCAGGAACCGGCCGGCGATCCCGTCCTGTACCAGCAGGCGGCTGCTGGAGGTACAGCGTTGCCCGTTCAGGCTGTAGATCATGAACACCACCGCGTCCAGGGCGCGCTCGAAATCGGCATCATCGAAGACGATGACCGGGTTCTTGCCGCCCAGTTCCACGTGGATTCTTTTCAGGGTGGCTGCCGACTGGCGCATGATGTGTGTCCCGGTCACGGTTTCCCCGACGAAACCGATGGCCTTGATAGCGGGATGCTCGGTCAATGCCTTGCCGGCGCTCTCGCCGAAACCGTTGACGGTATTCCAGACCCCGTCAGGCAAGCCGGCCTCCCTGCTTGTTTCCGCCAGGAGCATGGCCGACAGGGGGCTGAATTCCGCGGGCTTGTGGACCACGGTGCAACCGGCTGCCAGGGCCGGCGCGATCTTCCAGGTCGACAACATGAACGGCGTGTTCCACGGGGTAATGACTCCGACCGGGCCGATGGGTGTGCGTTTCGTGTAGTTCAGGTGCTGGTCCTGGTGCAACGACAGGCCGTCGCCGGCCTCCGGCGCCTTGTCGGCAAAGAAGCGGAAGTTCTCGGCGCCGCGCGCCGCGGCCGCGCGCATGAAACGGATCGGCTGGCCGCAGTCCATGCTCTCCACCAGGGATATCTCCTCGGCGCGCCGTTCGACCAGATCGGCAAAGCGATTGAGGATTTTCCTGCGCTCTTTTCCGGAGGTACGGGACCAGGCGGGGAATGCCTCCTGCGCGGCCAGGCAGGCGCGGTCGATATCCTCCGCCGAACCCGCGGCGACAAGTCCCAGCGAGGTATTGTCCGTCGGCGTCAGGTTGTCAAACGTCTCACCGGAATCACTGGCACAGTCCTGCCCGTCAATGTAATGCGCAGTGACGTTCTCGCGGAAACGCTGTAAATAACGTTCAGCCTTTTTCAGGTTTTCTTCAAATTGTGCAGACATTTTTTCAGTTTTTAGTTTCCAGTTTTCAGTTGTCAGTTTTTAGTTGTTGCCGTGATGTCTAATAACTAACTACATAATTGATCAAACGGCCTACCTGTTCAACTTCTACCACCACTTCATCTCCCGGTTGCACGTCCGACAGTCCTTTCGGCGTGCCGGTGGAGATCATATCGCCTGCTTGCAAGGTCATGAATGCCGAGAGGTATTCGATCATGTACGGAATAGTGAACACCATATCCCGGGTTGTGCCTTCCTGCCGCAGTTCGCCGTTGACGCGGGTGCTGAGCTTCAGGTCATGGGGGTCGTCTATGTCATCCCGGTCTATGATGTACGGCCCCAGGGGAGACAGGGAATCCCGGCACTTTACCCGCAGGTTGGGCCGGTAATAATTCTCCAGGTAATCCCGCACTGCGTAATCGTTACACAAGGTATAGCCGCCCACGTAATCCATGGCATTGCGCTCTTTCACCTTGCGCGCCGTCTTGCCAATCACCGCGACCAGTTCCGCCTCGTAGTGCATGTACTCGACATTATCCGGCCGGCAGCTATGTTGGCGATGGCCGATGAAAGTATTGGGGGTCTTCAGGAACAGCAACGGCTCCTCGGGCGGTTTGAATGCCAGTTCAGCCGCGTGATCCACGTAATTCAGGCCCAGCGCAAACACGGTGCCGTGCTGCGGCGGCAGCCAGGTGACTGCATCTTCTTGCCAGAGCTTGCCGTTCGCATCGATTACGCTGTAATCGCCACTGACAATCACCTGTTCTACCTTATCGGCGATTTTTACTCGTGCTCTTTTCATCTGCTGTTAATTATTTGATCCGGTGACAGGTTAGCAAGGCAGTGTAAAGACACGCTGTAAATACATCCATGTACGCTTGCCTCCAGCCATCCATGGCTTCCGACAGTCTTTACACTGCCTTGCCAACCTGTAAGGACTGCTAATCAGCACTACTGACCACCCGGCTTACCAGTGAGCCGATCTGTTCAATCTCAACCCTGACATCATCTCCCGGCTGTACAGCAACACGCCCGTGTGGAAGGCCGCTTACCACAACCGCGCCCGGGGTCAGGGTCATAAATTCGGTCAAGGCTTCGAGAATAGCAGGGATAGGGATTCTCATCTCTTTTGTTGAGGCCGTTTGTTTCAACTCTCCGTTTACATACGTCCTTATCGAAAGATCATGCGGGTCGCTAATCTCGCCGGCGTCCATGATATAAGGGCCGACGGGGCCGTAGCCGTCCAGGCACTTGGTGGTTACCGGCGGTCTTAAATAGCTGTCCTCTTCCAGGGTGAAGTCATTGTAGATGGTGTAACCGCCAATATAGTCAAATCCCTGTTCCTGCTTGACCCGGCTGGCTGTTTGTCCGATCACAAAGGCCAGGCCGGCGCCAGTGTAGATGCTGTCCACCCCGGCCGGGCAGGCTACCTGGTCCAGGTGTCCTGCCAGTGTGTTCACAGGCTTGATGAAAAAGACAGGCTGGCGCGGTGGTTGCTTATGGGGCGGTTGCTGGAAGGTGTCGGCAAGCTGCTGGTAATGGCTGGTGTAATTCAGCGCGATACAGATAACGGGCTGTCCGGTAACGGGTTGCAAATGAGTATCTGCGAGTTCCAGGGTTTTCCCATCCAGGTGGATACGATCCTGTCCATCCAGTCTGGCAGCGCGTAGGGAACCGTTTGCATTAATCCTGATCTTTTTCATCTCTGACACTTTCGGCAAGCCGCTGCGCGCCGTTGGCGAGTAATAGCGTATCCGTGCCGATACCGATCATGTTGGCGCCATGCTCCCGGTACTCCTGCGCGTGAGCAAGGTCCAGGGCGAGTATGCCTGCAATCTTGCCTGCTGCCCGTGCCTTGTGCAGCACCTCGTGGATCGCCTTCACCACGTCCGGGTGGCGGGCATTGCCGATATGGCCCATGGATGCGGACAGGTCGGAAGGACCGATGAATACACCGTCTATGCCTTCGACCGCCAGTATCCCCGGCAAGGCCTGCACCGCCCGCTCGGTCTCTACCTGCGCGAGCAGGCAGATCTGATCGTTCGCCTTCTGCAAATAACCCGGTATCCGGGTCCAGCGCGCGGCCCTGGCCAGGGCCGTGCCCAGTCCGCGCACACCGGCAGGCGGGTAACGCACGGAGCGCACCAATTCCGCTGCCTGTTGCGCCGATTCGATCATGGGCACCACCAGCGACTGCGCCCCGGTATCGAGCAACTGCTTGAGCAGGTTGCGATCATCGGACACCGGCCGTACCACTGCCGAAACATCGTAGGCTGCCATGGTTTGCTGATGGCGCAGCGCCGCGGGCAAGTCGAAAGGGCCGTGCTCGGTGTCGATGACCAGCCAGTCAAACCCTGCTCCGGCGCAAATCTCGGCACAGGTGGTATCGGGCAGGCCCAACCACAGGCCGTATTGGGTTTGGCCAGCTGCCAGAGCCTGTTTCAGGCGGTTAACAGGTAGTTCCATTCATCGCTCCAGTATGTTTAATCATAAAAGTTTGCGCCCTCGTTCGTCATTCCCGCGCAAGCGGGAATCCAGTAGGCAAGCATTCATTATAAGGCTTCCTGTTGCCTACTGGATTCCTGTATCCACAGGAATGACGAACGGGGGCAGGAATGACGAACGGGGGGCAAATGACGAACGGAGAATGAGGAAACGTCTGCTCCCCTGGTGATACTGAGATGCATTACCTGAAACGGCATTCGATACTGCCCTGCTTGCCGTAGTCAGCCCGGAAAACATCACCCGCACGGGCCAGCACAGGTCGGGTGAATGAGCCCGACAACAATACCTGACCAGGCTCCAGCGCGATGCCGTGGGGCGCGAAGCGTCTGGCGATCCAGACGATACCGTTGGCAGGGTGATCCAGCACACCCGCGGCCAGACCGGTCTCCTCCACCACACCGTTCCGGTACAGCACGGCCCCACACCAGCGCAGGTCCATACTACCCGGTTCAATACGTTGTTCCCCAAGGATAACGCCGGCGCTGGCGGCGTTGTCGGAGATGGTGTCCTGAATCTTGCGCACGTAACCGGTATCGGGGTCCACGCGGTAGGTACGGGCCGCAATAAGCTCCAGTGCCGGTATCACGTAATCGGTCGCCTGCATAACATCGTCCAGGGTCACGTCCGCGCCTGCCAGCCGGTCTTTCAGGACGAACGCCAGCTCCACCTCAATCCTGGGGTCGGTAAACGCCGCCGCCTCAATCTCGGCGCCGTTGGCATAAAACATGTCGTCCAGCAGCGTCCCATAATCCGGCTCATCAATGTGCATACTCATCTGCATGGCGCGGGAGGTAAGACCAATCTTGTAGCCGCTGATCGCACGACCCTCTGCCTGCTTCAGCGCCATCCACTGCGCCTGGATGCGGTAGGCATCATCCAGGCTCATGTCCGGGTGTTCAAGGGTGACAGCCCGCGCCTGCTTGCGATTCTTTTCCGCCGCGTGGATGGCAGCGGCGGCTTTAATGATCTGTTCGTCATTCAGCATGTCAAGTAATCAGACGGGTAGATTGTCAAGAAATAAACACTTCAAAAGCTTTCTTGTTCTTTGTAGATACTATGGAAGATCAGAAACCATTTCAAGGAATAAAATCTTCCATTGAAAGCCGTTCTAATATATGATTTATGTATTCAGCCTGTACACTGGAAATGGGTATGGTTTCACTATTCACAAGGAGGACTCTCAAGGAGAGGACGCTATCATGACCAAGTCACTTTCACCGATTTATCTTGATCTGCTCGGGGACCACTACACCACGACGGCAATCGGACGCAATAAAAAAAGAAAAAAGATTGTTTTCGGATGGTATGGAGGAAAATTCAGTCACCTGGAATGGTTGCTGCCACTCCTTCCCTACTGTCATCATTATTGTGAACCATTTGCCGGCTCGGCAGCAGTCCTGCTCAATCGTCTGCCATCACCTGTAGAGACTTACAATGACATCGATGGGCAAATTGTCAATTTCTTCCGCGTATTGAGGGAACAACAGGAAGAAATTACCCGGGCAATTGCTCTGACGCCTTTCTCCAGAGAGGAGTTTTATGAGGCAATTTACGAAACTTCAGATGATATCTCCAAATTTGAGCAGGCACGAAGGTTTTTTGTCCGGGCACGGCAGGCCCGTACGGGACTGGCACAGACTGCAACCCTTGGAAGGTGGGCAAATTGCAAGAACACATCTCGCGCCGGGATGTCAGGTGTTGTTTCACGTTGGCTTGGCAGTGTTGATGGGCTACCGGATGTTGCAGAACGCCTTGCACGGGTACAGATTGAAAATCGACCTGCCTTGGACGTGATTAACCTATACGATGACGAAGGTACGCTGTTTTATTGTGACCCGCCCTACTTGCATACGACTCGCGGCGACGGAAAAGCCTATGGTTTTGAAATGGAAAATGAAGAACATGTTCATCTGGCTGCAACACTGAACAAAATCAAGGGCAAGGCAGCAATTTCCGGATACAGATGTGACTTGATGGATGCCCTGTATAATGGCTGGACAAGATACGATGCGCCTGAAAAGCACGCACACTCCATCAAAAAAATACGCCAGGAATGCCTTTGGATGAACTATTGAGAAATTGTCTGTGGGTCGACAGATAGACTATGAAAAAGCCCGGGATATTCTGGAAGAATTGTTTGGGAAAATGGAGGTTGCATACGTAAATCAATCCCCTCCTGCTACCTGGGACGAAATCGGTGTTACGGTTGGTGAGATAATAAGCTCCAAAACACAAGCCTACCGGGAGGTACTGATAGGGTGCGCTATTGCCCGGATTCTTGATCCTTTAATCGACATCAGGAAGGTTTACGTCAACCAGGGAGAAGACGCCTTTAATGGCCGAACCCTGGATGAGACGGTCGTCAATCCATTCCTGCACGAACACGAAGTACCGAGCTCAAAAGGACCTTACCTTTCAGTATTTCGTCGGAACGTCAGTTTGCACAAAGACACTGAAAAAGGGGTCAGGGACAAGGACGCCTATACTGCTATGCTGGGATTTATTACCATCTTGGAAAATGCCGATCAATTATCTGCGAAGGAACTCCTTGCGTCCCTCCTGTATGGCCTGATAGAGCTTCGAGACACCTCCACTATTACTCTGTCCCGTATCCAGAGGTTGAGCATGGAACAATACGGAATGTTGATTGATTCCATGTTGACAACCCCCAGTGGGGGACTTATTCCGGTGTTACTCGCTGTGTCTACTTTCAGTGCTATCCGTGACACTTACCTGCTTCCATGGGATATAAAATGGCAGGGGATCAATGTGGCAGACAGTCCTTCAGGTGCAGGCGGGGATATTACGATAAACAGGGAAGGAAAAATTGTCATCTCCGTTGAAGTGACGGAAAGAGCTATTGATAAAGCGCGGGTCATTTCGACTTTCAATACTAAAATCTCGCCCCATGGAATAGATGACTATCTTTTCTTTTTCTCGGCAACCGAACCGACGGATGAAGCGCGTTCAGCAGCCCGCGCCTATTTTGCCCAAGGCCATGAAATTAATTTCCTGCCCGTGAAGGATTGGATCATTACAGTATTAACAAGCCTGGGTACACAAGGCAGGTCTATTTTTACAAATAACTTATTGTCGCTGCTGGAGGCAAAAGATACTGCAGCGGCAATAAAAGTGGCATGGAATGATTATGTAAGGAAACTGGTTTCATAGGAGTTAGAACTCGACTAATTTGAGTTCTTCCAGCCGTATTGCCATGGCTCCAACAGAAACACGAAACTGTTTCGAAATTGAATCGAAATTTACATTGTTATAGTATTTTGCAGAAGCAAGAATTACCGACAGATCGCGCAGACTGTTACATTTCTTCATAAATTCACTAACGCTGGTAGCTTCAAGCGCAAATATCGTTTCATCATGTATTTTAAATTTGTTTGTTAAAAATAATTGTTTGAATTTATTTTCAACTAATTTTCTCGGCATCAAGAAATAAGCAGCAAATTTATCGGCTTGCCGCTCTTGGAAATTACGATGGCCAAGAGTTCCGGAACCATCTAAAGCTCTATCACGATGCGGTCCGTTTTGTTGGTGTAAAAGTGCATGCCCCAACTCATGTGCAGCAGTAAAATTTTGAATTTCAAGAGAGAAATCTTGCGATATTTCGACGATTTTATTCTTCCTGTCAATCAACCCCGCAACGTTAATTTGTTTTCCCTGTATTTCATGTATTCCAAGGGTTGTTGGCTGGTTGAATTGGAATCCCAACATTTTTTCCAGAACGATTTCTGGTTGTAATATATCTATTTCTCTTTCGGGTGTGTCGTGTCTCCATATCACGTTTCGATATTTCCATATCGTATTTTGAAGTTGCCTGGCAATACCTTCGATGTTCGAATAAGAAAGCTTGGTTTTAATCCAGTTGTCTGAACGGAATACATTAATTGCCAAATTGAATGAATTTTTCTGATCTGCCTCCGCTCTTAACCTTTCTAGCCGTTCAGTTGATTTCGAGTATAGGTCTTGATGAATGGATACCAAGCGACTTTTTTCAGACCTGATTCTTTCAGTCCATTCGTCGCTGTAATCAAAGGAAAGCAAATTTAAGTCTATAACTGACAAACACCCCGCAACTGCGGAAACAGCGCTATTGAGAGCAACTCCAGATTCGCCTCTCGCCGACGCAAATCCATGGTCAAATACGTATGCGGCGAAATCAGCCAATTCTTCGCATAGATCAGCAATCTCGATAGGCAATTCTGTAGCTGGCTTAAGTTCTTGAAATGCCATTGTTTTTAATTCATTTTTCTTATATAGGTCTGTCTCTTCATCGCGTGCTTTCCGTAATTTAACAACCTTGTCAAACTGAATGGCGTCTTCTTGAAATAACCTCTCCAGTGATGGATAAATTTGATTTTTGATCTTTGAATCTATTACAAGAAGTCTTGGAAGCCGTTCCTTGTAATGATGCTTTTGATTGGAATTAGCTGTTAGATTGATCACATTTTGGATCAATTGCGCTGATAACATCCCTTGGAACGCTGTTGCGCTCCCTGCACCTGGCACATGATCGCCCAAACCGAACCTCTGGAGTAACATATCCGTTGAAAGATTTATTACATTTTGTGTCATGCCCATAGTAAGGATGTGTATGTTTCGATAACGCTCCAGCAGAAAACTCTACAGGAATTAAGAATGCCCATCTGGACGTGGAGCAGTAGAATTAAATTCACCAACTTGTTTGCGAAGCACATCGCCAAAATGAAGGCATCCAGATGGGAGCTAGCGTTGTACCAATTCAATCACGCCAACCCAGCTTCGCCGCAGATACAAAATAGCCTTTGGGTTCGACTCCTCCGCCCGAAAGAGATGGGAGAAGCGTACAGCCAAAGGCTCCAAACAACTGGCAATATAAATTACCAAACTTGGCTTGTCAATCTGAAGATCAGCAAAGCTGACCAGGTGTAATAACGACAGAATTATTTTATGATTGACCCTAAATCACCTCCCTGGAGAAAATCGTGGCAGAAGCCCCGTTGGAGTACTCATGCTACCGCGTCCCGACAGACGGTAAATTTTCACTGAGTGATATAGACCCGGCAGATACTCAGGGTCTGGTGAGGGAGCGGGATGGAGCAATGGTGGATGAGCGGCTG
Organism: Gammaproteobacteria bacterium; assembly: GCA_965220815.1. Lineage (GTDB taxonomy): Bacteria > Pseudomonadota > Gammaproteobacteria > Eutrophobiales > Eutrophobiaceae > JAAXHV01. Next base: position 1,585,792 of record OZ244846.1, on the reverse strand, counting down.
GCGCTGGTTCAGGGTCGGCTGGATGAGTTGCAGCATCGACTGTTTGCCGAATCAAAGCAGGCTTTACTGCTGGTGTTGCAGGCCATGGATACTGCCGGCAAGGATAATACCGTGCGTCGCGTCATGGCGCCGCTCAGCCCCATGGCTTGCCGGGTAACCAACTTCAAGTCGCCAAGCGGTGCGGAACTGGCGCGGGATTTTCTCTGGCGGGTGCACTCCCACGTGCCGCGCAAAGGCTCTATTGGCGTGTTCAACCGCTCCCATTACGAGGACGTGCTGATCGCACGGGTGCATGGTCTCGCGCCGGAAGCGCTTATCGAAAAACGTTACGGCCATATCAACGATTTTGAACGAATGCTCAGCGACCACGGCACCCGTATCGTCAAGGTGATGTTGCACATATCCAAGGACTACCAGTTGAAACGCTTAAAGCGGCGCCTGAAGCGGACGGATAAACACTGGAAATTCCTGCCGGATGACTTGCGCGACCGGAAACGCTGGGATGATTACATGCAAGCCTACGAGACCATGCTGCAACGCTGTTCCACTCCTTATGCGCCCTGGTACGTCATCCCCGGAGAAAACCGCTGGTTGCGCAACCTGATTATCAGCCAACTATTGCTGGATAACCTGGAAGACATGAACCCCCGGTTCCCCGAGCCGCAATTCGACCCGGCGGATTATCCGCCCGAGTCGATTACCTGACAAACTCCGTGCCGACCCCGGCGTCGGTGAGGATTTCGTTGATAAACGAGTCCGCATCGCCCCGGATGATATGGGATTTGCTGACGCCGTGCCGCAGGGGTTCCAGACACGCCTGTACCTTGGGGATCATCCCACCGTGGATCACACCGGATTCGATCAGCGCCTCCGCTTGTTGCCCGGTCAGCGTTGGCAACAACTCGCCGTTGTCATCCTTCACGCCGTCCTCATCGGTCATGAGGATCAGCTTTTCCGCCTGAATTTCCCTGGCGATGACGCTGGCAACCTCATCAGCGTTGACGTTGTAGCCGGGCTCGTCGGGTTCCAGTCCTGATGTTATCGCGGTGACGATAGGGACAGCTTCTACCGCCAGTTGCTCCAGCAGTGAGACATCCACACTCGCCGGCGCCCCGACATAGCCGAGCCTGGCGTTCTTCTGCCTGGAGCGGACCAGGCCGGTGCTGCGATCAAAGATAACGCCCTGGTATCCCCGGTGCGCTACCGCATCCCGGATCATGCGGCTGATCTCCAGGAATACTTCGTTCGCCAGTTCCAGCACTTCCACGGAAGTGACCCGCAGTCCGTCCACTTTGCTCGGTTCCATACCAAGCGCCTGCATACGCCGGTCCAGTTGCCGGGCGCCGCCGTGCACCAGGATGACATTGATATCCAGCCGTTTCAGGAAGGCAACGTCACTGACCAGCGCGGGAATTAAACGCTCATCCTGCAGGATGGAACCACCGATCTTGAGCACAAACTTCTTCCCCTGGAACGCCTCCAGGTAGGGAATGGCTTCCCTCAGGGCTTCCCCATCAAAATCATGTTGTTCGGCAAGTTTCCTGGCCGTTTCCAATAGCACGAGCTTGTAGGGCATGATGGGATGAGAAAAGATTCAGGGGAGCGGGGATTATATTACCGGAGAGGGACAATTACAAACCTGATAGGCCACAAATGGTAATATACGCCGGTGAAGAATACCTTGCTCATTACGCTCATCCTGGCGGTTGCAATTACCCTGGGGTACCTGATCGCCAGGGACAACGGGTCGGGAGCGCTTGATACATCCGTAGCACTATCCGATTGCGGCAAAACCCCGGAGCACGACAACCTGGTCTGGATAGAAGGCGGCGCTTACACCAGGGGCGCGGCTGATTTCTACCCCGAAGAAAGCCCGTTACAGGAAATCCGGGTAGATGGTTTCTGGATCGACAGGTATGAAGTAACCAATGCGCGCTTCGGTGAATTTGTAGCCGCCACCGGCTATGTTACCGTGGCCGAACGCCAGCCGGACCCGGAAGACTTCCCCGGCATTGATCCGGCCCTGCTGCAGCCCGGTTCCGTCGTGTTTACCATGCCCACAGACCCCGGCGGCAGGCTGACCCAGTGGTGGCGCTTCGTGCCCGGCGCGCACTGGCGCGAACCCACCGGGCCGGGCAGTTCCATCGAGGGGCTGGAACATCATCCGGTAGTGCACGTCACCCATGAAGATGCACAGGCATTCGCCGAGTGGCTGGGCCATGACCTGCCCACGGAGGCACAATGGGAATACGCAGCCCGCGGCGGCCTGGAGCAGGCTGCCTACGCCTGGGGCGATGACTTCCTGGTGAATGGCAAGCACCAGGCCAACACCTGGCAGGGCGCGTTTCCCATCATGAATGATAAAGAAGACAACTATTCCGGCAGCGCCCCGGTAGGTTGCTTCCCCGCCAACGGCTACGGCCTGCATGATATGATCGGCAACGTGTGGGAATGGGTCGCCGACTGGTACTACCCGGCCCACGGCACACAGGGAGACGGCGGCCACGACCCGCGCCAGCCCGGGATGCCGGTGAAGGTGATCAAGGGCGGCTCCTACCTGTGCGCGGAGAACTATTGCCGGCGTTACCGCCCCGCGGCCAGACACGCACAGGAAACCACCCTGGGGGCGGCACACATCGGCTTTCGAACCGTAAAAAACGTGAACTGACCATGCGCTTCATCTCCTGCCTGCACGAGAACAAACCCGGTTGGGGCCTGTTGGATGGCGATCACATCCTGGATCTGACCCACTATGAACCCACCCTGAAGGCTGCCATCCAAAACGGGAACCTGGCCCAGGCCGCCGCCGCTGCCGGCGCGGGCAAAGCAACACCCCTGGATGAAATAGTTTACCTGCCACCCGTCCCCGACCCGGCCCGGATCATCTGTATCGGACAGAACTACGCCGCGCACCGGGATGAAATGGGCGGAGACCGGACCGCGCACCCGCTAATCTTTACCCGCTACCCCTCTTCCATATCCGGCCACGAACAGGCGCTGTTCAAGCCCGCAGAAAGCGACGAGTACGATTATGAAGGTGAATTGGCCGTCATCATCGGCAAACCAGGCCGCCGCATCCCTACGGCACAGGCACTGGCCCATATCGCCGGTTACACCTGCTTGATGGATGGCTCGATCCGGGATTTCCAGGTACACACCACACAATACATTCCCGGCAAAAACTTCGATGCCTCCGGCTCCTGCGGCCCCTGGATGATCCCCGCTGCAGAATTGCCGGACCCCAACGCCGGCCACCGCCTTGAAACCCGCCTGAACGGCGTCACGGTGCAGAGCACGACCACGGACCTGATGCTGTTCCCGGTACCCACCCTGATAGCCTACATCTCCACCTTTACCACCCTGGAACCGGGCGACATCATCGCCACCGGCACCCCCGGCGGGGTGGGCTACAAGCGGGAGCCGCAGCTTTTTATGTTTCCAGGAGACAGGGTAGAGGTGGAAGTGGAGGGGGTTGGTGTGTTGTCGAATGGAGTTAGGGGTTAGGGGGAACCACTCCCGCAACAGCGGGAGTCCAGTGGATAAACTCGCGCTGCAAGCGCACTTTGCAAGGTGTCCCTTCGGGACAAGTATTCCACTGGATTCCCGCTTGCGCGGGAATGGTTCCCCCTAACCCTTAAACGGCTCCAGCGCCGGCGCCCGTAGCAAATAAATAGCCACACACGCCAGAATCAGCGGCACTGCAAACACCACGAAGTTAACGCTGGTGGAATAGCCCATATTGATCAGCACGCCGCCCAGGTAAGGCCCGATGATGGCGCCTGTGCGTCCCGCGCCGATGCTCCAACCCACACCGGTGGTGCGGATTTCCGTCGGATACAGACGCGCCGCCGAGATATAAAACCCGACAAACCCGCCCAGCACGCAAAATCCCAGCACGAATGCCAGCGTCAACAGCAGCACCACCTGCGCCGGCGCGAACCCGAATGCCACCATGAAAATCACGCCGCCTGTAAAAAACACGATGATCAACGGCCGCACGCCAAAACGATCGGACAGGTAGCCCAGAAGCGCCCCGCCCAGAAACGCCCCAAAATTCAACGCGGTGCCAATGTAAATACCCTTGTCCACCGACAACCCCGCATCAACGGTAATTTTGGGCACCCAGCTGAACAGGAAATAAAGGGTAAGAAATGCCATAAAAAAGCCGCACCACAACAGTAACGTCCAGTTTCGATACTCAGGCGTTAACAGGCGTTTGACGGATGGCCTGACCACCTCGGCCACGGCCTCGGGAATGGCTGAGAGTACCGGCCAGCCCATACGGGACAGGATCCGGTTAATCTTCTCCAACGCGTTCGGCGGGCGCTTGGAAGAGAGAAATTCGATGGATTCGGGCAGGCCGAACCAGGTCAGGACGGCGGCAGCCAGCGACAGTGCGCTACCGAAATAAAATACCGCCTGCCACCCGTAAGCCTGGATTAACCAGACCGCGGCAAACCCGCCCGCGGTGGCGCCCAGGGGATAGCCCACCTGCATGAAACCCACCGCCAGGTTGCGTTTCCTGGCCGGCGAGTATTCGGCCACCATGCTGGTAAGACTGGCAAGAATACTGCCTATACCCAGGCCGGTGATCACCCGCATGATGATCATCTCGGTGGCGTTGGTGGTCAGGCCGGTCACAGCCATGCTGACGCCGATGGCAAGCAACGACAGCAATATCATTGCCCGGCGCCCGATCACGTCCGAATAAGGGGCAATAAACGCCGCGCCCAGGGTCATGCCGATAAGTCCGGCGCTGAAGATGATGCCCAGCGTGTAGGGCGTCAGTTGCCATTCCTGGGAGATGGTGGGCGCGGTGAAGGCGATGGCCAGCACGTCGAACCCGTCCAGCATGTTCAGGGCAAAACAAATGAACACAACCCGCAGTTGCAGGCCGCTGAAGGGTTGTTCGTCTATCAGTTGGCGAATTTCATTCGACATAATTGGTCCTTCCTCCCCTGAGCCCGCGTTGGAAACCCCCAAGAATCAAAAAAGCCCTGCCTGTATAACACGTTATGCGATTAATAATATTCACCCGATGGGTGTACAGGCAAGACTTATGCAAATCATACCTTATACGATAGCCAATACCAATGATTTATTAACCAGCCGCGGCGGGCTGGTGTGTGTAGCCGAGTTGCGGCGGCGGATTGGTTTTTCATCGTGGGTTGCGCGTTACTTTCCCATATCAGGGGAACGGTCTCTCTCGCTCGTCGCACCGGACACTACAAACAGGTAAAATGCCCTTCAAAGGCCCAGTTCAAATCTCTAACGCGGGATTTGAGTAAACCGCTTGTTGTTGACACAGGTTTAGGTATTCTGTGATAATGTTTTACAAGAAAACAAAAGTTTTATTTGTCAAACACTATTAGATTTCAGCCATACATAAACACGGTGGTTTTCAGGTTGATTTTGGATTGTGAAATTAAACATATGAATTGGAATCCTTATTTAAGACCGAGCGACACGCCACAGGCTGAAGTCCGGGCAGGCACGGGCTATATTGAAACGCCCGGAGACACTTATTTTAATATGAGCTGGCAAACTCGAGACCATGATCCCAGCGAATATGAACTGCAGCTTTGTGAAACGCTTGAGTCCATTTTTGGTGAGGGCAAGTATGACCTGGAACAAATCGTCGGGGCGCTGCAACAATCCAATGTCAGATTGCCCGGCGGCAGGAAATGGACGGAAGAGTCATTCGTTGCCGAAATGCGCCGACTTGGTAAATAAAAACGAAGTATATGAGTGCTGGTGACGAACATGGCCATATCTTCCGAACAGGTTGAGGAACGTTTCAACCTCGGTTTATTAAATTGTTGGTACGCCGTCCTGCCCTCATGGGCGGTTAACGACAAACCGGTCGGAATTACGCGCCTGGGACAGAATATTGTCTTGTGGCGGGATAACAATTGCGAGGCGCATGCGCTTGAAGACCGCTGCCCGCATCGGGGCGCCCGTTTGTCATTAGGTCGGAACCTCGATGAGCGGCTGGCTTGTTGGTACCACGGTGTGGAGGTCGATAAGGACGGTATAGTGGTTGACGTGCCGGCAGTTACCGGAGCCTTGATGGAAGGCAAGCAATGCGTATCAACTTATCCGGTAAAAGAAATCAAAGGCGTAATATTTCTTTATTTTGGTGACCCTTTGCATACCGGTCCCATATCGTTGGAATTGCCGGAACAACTTACTGATGAAGAAAATTACGATGCGATGCTTTGCGTTGCCAAATGGCGCGTCAATTATCGATATGCCGTGGATAATGTAATGGACCCGATGCACGGCACTTATTTGCATGCAGTGTCTCATTCCATGGCGTGCGGCGATAAAACCTCCGAGATGCAATCCAGGGAAACGGCAACTGGTTTCATTTTTGAAAAGACGGAACAAAAAGGTATCAATTTTGACTGGGTGGAATGGGCAGAGACCGGTGTTATGTGGATGCGGCTGGAATTGCCGTATCAAAAACACGCAGGTCCGGGTGGGAATTTCGGAATAATAGCCATGGCAACACCCGTTGACAAGGAGCACTGCATGGTTTTTTTCTGGCGCACACGCAAAGTAAAAGACTGGCAACGGGATGTATGGCGTTTCATGTACAAGACCCGTTTGGAAAAACTGCATTGGGATGTATTGGAACAGGACAGGGTTGTCCTGGAAAACCTGTCCCCAGACGCCAGAAATAAAGAATTTTTATATCAACACGACGCCGGGCTCTCCAAAGTGCGCCGTCTGCTTGAACAGAAAGCAGGACGGCAATTGATGGCCCTGCAAAAGAGTGAATTATCCGTTTCCACTCATAATTCTCCGGCCACACGTTAACCAGGATGCTTGAACACAAGCGAATTATTGTCACAGGCGCAGCGCGGGGGCTGGGATTTGTGTTTGCGCGCAGCATCGCCAAAGCAGGCGCCCGTGTAGTCCTGGCTGATATATTGGTTGATCGTGGCCAAGCCGCAACGGATAAATTAGTTCGTGAAGGTTATCCGGCTCATTTTGCCAGAGTTGATCTGTCCGACCCGGCTTCTGTCAGCGAATGTATCGATAATTCCGTTGGCTTCCTGGGCAGCCTTGACGGATTAGTCAATAACGGCGCAATTGCGACGGGAATTGGGGGGGAAACAATGGACAGGATTGAGATTGAAACGTGGGACCGGGTAATGAATGTTAACGTAAGGGGCATGTGGTTAATCACTAAATATGCACTTCCTCATCTGCAACGCTCAGACCATGCGCGGGTGGTGAATATTGCATCGGATACGGCGTTTTGGGGGGCGCCACAACTGATGCATTACGTTGCCAGCAAGGGCGCTGTTATTGCCATGACTCGAGCAATGGCCAGGGAATTTGGTAAAAATGATATCTGTGTCAATGCAGTAGCGCCGGGATTAACAGAAGGCGAAGCTACAGAGTATGTTCCCGAAGCGCGGCGACAGCTCTATAAGGATGGACGCGCCATTAAACGGGAACAGGTTGCCGATGACGTGACAGGCGCAGTGTTATTTTTTTTGTCAAAAGACGCAGGATTTATAACCGGCCAAATTCTGCCGGTGAATGGTGGTTTTGTTATGAACTGAATTATGGGAGACGTGTAAATGATCGCTGCAACAGAAGATATCGAGAGAGATGAATTTACCAATGAAAACTTATTTAAAGGTGCTGAGGTGGACAAGGAATTCGGGGAGATTATCGAATCCCGGATCGCACGCTTTGAGACAAGAAAGTATGATTGGGACGCCTTGAGATTTCAGGCTGATTACAATCCGGTTTACCGTCGCGCACAGGTCAGGTACATGGGTCTGGGCGCGGCAGGAGCCAAATCGGACATGAATGTCGTCCCTTCAGAACATTTCACATTCTCTACCATGTGTTTACCCGCGGGATGTGAAGGACCGATGCATGTTCATCGCGACGTGGAAGAAGTGTTCTTTTGTTACAAGGGGAAGATTAAACTGTATCTCGAAGATGGAGATAAACGTTACATTACTTATTTGGGAGAGCGGGATTTAATCTCCATTCCTGCGGGTATTTACCGTGGATTGTATAACGACGGGCAGGAAGAGGCATTGATGTTTGTCATGCTGGGTTCACCTGAACCGGAAATACCCACCTACCCCGATTATCATCCCCTGGCAAGGATTAAACGGGACCGGTAAAAGAGCAACCGGTCACCAATGGCTACCCTGGACGAAAGATTAGCGAAATTCCCGCAAAAAAATCTTACGGTTGATAATGTTGCCATCTCTTACCGCGAGGCTGGTGAAGGTATCCCGCTTGTGCTGCTGCATGGTATAGGTTCAGGTTCAGGTTCCTGGTTGTTCCAGTTTGAATCGTTGCAACAACAGTATCATGTTGTCGCCTGGGACGCCCCGGGTTACGGGGAATCCACCCCATTGGATAAATCCATACCTGAAGTTATGTATTATGCCGATGTATTAAAGAGGCTGGTAGATGGGCTTGGCCTGAAAACATTCTACCTGGTCGGTCACTCGCTGGGAGCATTAATCGCATCAGCATACTGTTATCAATTTTCTGAAACTGTTTTGTCATTAGTGCTGGCAAACCCTGCCACGGGATATGGTAAAGATAATCCCGAAGTGCGGGATAGCAAGAACAACGCCCGTATAGAATTAATGGAGCGTCTGGGCCCGCAGGGTCTGGCGAAGGAGAGAAGCAGAAAGCTGCTATCGGATAACGCACCAGAAAACGCTGTAGATCTGGTGCGGTGGAACATGTCTCGTCTGCATAAACAAGGATATATTCAGGCTGCCAATATGTTGGCAAATTCAAATCTGTGTGAGTTTTGCCAGAAAATCAGTAAGAGAGTGTTGATACTATATGGCGTGCACGACCGGATAACGCCTGAAACTATGGCGGTCAAGGTGGCGCGCTGTTACGAACAGTCGGAGTATAAGTCGATAAAGGGGGCAGGACATGCTTCTTACATTGAAGCGCCGGAAGTATTCAATTTTTATATTAAGGAATTTATTGAAACCCAGGAGAACAATGTCCACAAATCGGAGGTGGTTGTATAGTGAATTTAAATATTCAAAATAATGTGGCCGTAGTGACCGGGGGAACTTCAGGCATTGGTTTTGCCACAGTCAGGTTGTTCCTCGAAAACGGCGCGCGCGTGGCATTGTGCGGGAGAGAGCAACAGCGTTTGTATGACACATCTGAAATCCTGACGAGAGATTTTCCGGACGAACGTATCTTTGCTTATCAGTGTGACGTGCTGGACAAGCGGCAAGTTGAGAAATTTGCATCGGCTGTGTATAAAAATTATGGCTCGATAGATTTTTTGGTAAATAACGCGGGCCGGGGGCGCGTCGCGACGTTTGCTGAAACCACTGACGATGATTGGCGCGAGGAACTCACCCTCAAATTTTTCAGCATAATCTATCCGACACGCGCATTTTCCCCGTATTTGGAAGCTTCCGGGCAGGCTTCCATTGTTTGTGTCAATTCTCTGCTAGCATTGCAGCCGGAACCTCATATGGTGGCAACGTCCGCAGCGCGGGCAGGCGTATTGAACCTGGCGCGCTCACTGGCGGTTGAATTCGCGCCCAAAGGTATTCGCGTTAATTCCATCTTGCTGGGCACAATCAATACAGGGCAGTGGGAAGCCCGTTATCAACAACGGACTGATGGAAATGAAACATTCGAGGAGTGGTTGGCTCAATTGGCAAGGAAGAAAAAGATCCCGTTGGGACGTTTTGGTTATTCTGAAGAGGCGGCCAGGGCGATTGTATATCTGGCTTCACCGCTTGCATCTTATACGACGGGGGCGGCGCTGGACGTTTCCGGTGGTGTCGCGCGACATATTTAAAGAACCCGATTAAGCCGCAGCTTCCTTAATATAACGTAAAAATTATGGGTGACCATCAGTGAGCGTAATCTCCGGGTTGGACCGAATTACTTATGGTGTTGAAGATCTGAAAGAGAGCAAGCGTTTTTTCAGTGACTGGGGCCTGCGCCTGGTTCGCGAAGAAGAAAACAGATTGTTATTTGAGACCCTTGAACTCTCTCAAATTGAAATAAAATCCATCGATGATCAGGACCTGCCGGCAGCGATGGAACCCGGCTCTACGGCACGTGAGATCATCTGGGGAGTTGATACGGATAGTGAACTTGAAGAATTATTAAATCGAATCAACGGAAAAACGGATATAAGGAAAGGGAAAGATGGCATATTTCGATGTGTTGACCCCATCGGATTGGCTATTGGCTTTCAGGTAACACAACGGCGACCCGCCCGCGTTGTCGGGTCATCCAGCAATTGTTATGGAAAAATCAGTCGGGTCAATCAACCAAGCGAACTTTACAGGCAAGCGCGACCTGTCAGGCTGTCCCATTACGTGCTGTACACCGATAAAATTGATCAACATGTTGCTTTTTATCGGGACCTCTTGGGATTTAACATATCAGATTGTTATCCCGGAGAAGGTTATTTTCTGCGCTGTCAGGAAGAAGGGGGACATCATGATCTTTTTATTTTAAGCAACCAGGAGGTAAAACAACGAGGTTTAAACCACGTTTCGTTCATGGTCAGGGATATATATGAAGTATTCGGTGGCGGGCTTAACATGGATCGTCTGGGTTGGGAAACGCAGATTGGCCCGGGTCGTCATCCGATTTCCTCGGCAATATTCTGGTATGTAAAATGCCCTGCTGGCGCTTTGGCGGAATATTACGCAGATGAAGATTACCTGACGGCGGACTGGAAGCCCAGAGAGTTTACCCGGAGTGTTGATAACTTTGCAGAGTGGTCGGTTGTTGGCGGCATTGACGCCGGGACCAGGAAACAAAAAAAACCATGACAAAAAGCGCAAACTTATCCTGAGACGGTAATGGAGGCAATCCGGGCCAGTTGCTCGCCCATTGCAACTCGTCCGCCAGACGCGAGCCAATTGACTCGGCCAGACTGTGTCAGCAGAATTACTGTTGAACCCATGTTGAATCGTCCTGTTTCATCCCCTCCGGCAAAACTGGTCCCCGGTTGGTATTGCCAGCAGCGACATTCCAGTTTAGCAGCGGGAGCTAGCTGGCCATTCCACACCGTTTCCACGGAACCGACAAAAATAGCGCCTATAAATATAAAGTAACCTCTAAAAATGCCCTCCGTGGCATTTTTAGAGACGGAAACAGAAAATGCGATTTTCCGTTTCCTTCATTTTCAATCACTTACGTGATTAAAAATGGCAGCACATCCGTGTGCTGCACGGGCACCTCTAATTTTTAGAGGTGCCCCAATAAACAAGTTGACTTTAATTTCAGGTTTTACTACACTTTGTTTGTTATAACAAACTTTGTTTTTTATATAAAACTTTTTCGGGGGTATATTCATGAGAATTGAAAGCCTATTCCTTGTTCATTGGGGTTTCTTGTTTTTGTTCACTGCACAACCTCTTATTGCGCAACAGGACACCATTGAAGAAGTTATTGTTACCGGGTCGTATTTAAAGAAAAAATCCCAGTTCGACTCCGTATCACCGTTGGGTTCCGTGAGCCAGAGAGATTTGGAAAGTTATGGAACAGTGACATTTGAAGATGTGATCAATAACCTGACAATAAACAGCGGCACATTCAACAGGCAGGATACTTTCAATAATACGTTCTCTACCGGTGCAGGTAACGTCAACCTGAGAGCTTTGGGCGCAAGTTCAACCCTGGTCCTGCTGAACGGACACAGAACGGTTCGGTCAGCCTCGTTTGGCAACAGAGGAGAGAATTTTGTTGATATAAATTCCCTGGTCCCTATAATAGCCATCGAAGACGTAGAAATACTGAAAGACGGAGCTTCAGCCTTGTATGGAACCGATGCCGTTGCTGGCGTGGCCAATTTTAAAACACGTAATAATTTCCGTGGCGCGGAATTACAAGCTGACTATCAATTCGTTGATGACGGTGACCAACAGGATTTTACGATAAGCGGCATCTACGGCACAGGCGGTGAACGCACTAATTTCATGGCCTCATTCAGTTACCTGGACCGTAGCGACCTGGGAACGCGAGAACGACGCGATGAGTTTTTTGCGGCAAGAACCAGACATGGCACGGCGACGACCATCTTTTCGAACCCCGGCACATTCGGATTATTTGCAACTACCGGTGTGCTGACAGCGCCCGGGATCGCAACCGGTCCCACACCGGCTACCACTGCGGCGCATGCCGCTGCTGTTGCCGCAAATGGTCCTTTCTCCGTGAACCTGTTCGCGGACCCACGTTGTGCCGAGCTCACTGCCAGTGAGCAAACATTTTTCCAGGGCACACATAATCCCGTTTCTCTGCAGGGCGTGTGTCTTTCCGAATTTGGCAATGATTTTTCTCTTGTGCCCGAAGAAGAGCGGATTCAGGGTTTTACTCATTTTGATTACGCCATATCCGACAACTTGGAATTCTTTATTGAAGCTGGTTTTGCCTTCAATGATGCCCGTGTTGACCTGCCGGCTTCAGAGCCGCTATTGAACGCGCCGCTAATACCTTCGTTTCATCCGAATAATCCTTTTGGCGTGGATGCCTTGTGGCTGGGACGTCCGGCCCAGGTTGGTTCGGAACTGAGAGATGAATATTTCGATAACAATACATGGCGCATCCATGCCGGGATAACGGGTGAAGTCACGGAAGATTGGGATTACGATATCGCATTCACTTACGGTGAAAATGAGTATAATTTTTCCGACAACACTGATCTTAAAAAAGACCGCGTCGCCGCTGCGTTATTTGGCGCTGGCGGTCCGAATAACAATCAATTCTATAATCCATTCGCCCTTGCATCTGAAAATGACCCCGCAGTTCTGGCAGATCTTTATGCCGAGTATACCTCCGATGCGAAGGCGAAGACTGCTGTTGTCGATGCGGTCTTTACAAATAATAACTTCATCAATCTCTGGGGACAGGACATCGGCTTGGCTGCCGGTATCCAATATCGATATGATTCCCTGCAAGCTGTCTACAGCGAAGATGCGCAAAACAATAACCTTGCCTTTTTCATTGGCAATCAAAACTTCTCAGGTAATGAGGATGCTATTGCCGGCTTTTTTGAGTTGGCAATCCCGATTATCGACAACATTGAATTACAGTTCGCCTTGCGACACGAAGAGCTGGAGGGGACCAGCACCACGGACCCCAAAGTTGGATTATTATGGCTTGTCAATGAGCAGGTCAGCCTGCGTGGTTCTTATGGCTCAGCATTTCGCGCACCCTCACTGTTTCAGGTATTCGGCGCCACCAATGCGCCTTTAAGACTTTCAACTCAGGGCGATTCAACGATTTCCCAGTTAACCACGGCAGAACCGGGCAATCCGCTGCAACCCGAAGAAGCCGATGTTTACAATTTTGGATTTACCTGGAGTCCTCATCAACAACTTTCGCTAAGTCTTGACTATTGGCGTTTTGAGTACGAAAACGTCATTATTGTGCAATCGGCCGAAGCGTTGGCTGCAACCAATCCGACCAGCCCACAAATTATCAGGGGCATTATTGGTATTACCAACGTGACAACATTTTTTACCAACGCGCCGCAACTGGATACGGATGGCCTCGATATATCTGCACATTATTCACTGGATAGCCGGTACGGATTGTTTACGTTTCACGCTGATGCGACACGTATCCTCAGCTATGACATGGTTGACCCGTTGATTGGCGCCATCGACGGTTTGGGACGGCGTAATTTTGAAAACTTCGGTTCACCCACGCCTGAGTGGCGCATCAACCTCGGCCTCGGTTGGGAACATGACCGGCACACGTTTAATTTATCGGCTCGTTATATCGATGCTTACGTTGACAATCGCCCGTACGCCAACCAGGCGCCGTTTGATGCGCGGCCCGTTGAGGTCGATATTGGCACTCATACCACCCTGGATATCCAATATGCCTTTCAATTACCGAAACTGACAGCATCAGGCAATACCAGTCCCGTCATCACAATTGGCAGCAATAATGTCTTGAACAGGATGCCTCCGCCGGTAGCAAGCCGTTCCGGATTTGACCCGGCCATACATGACTCTCGCGGGGCAACGTACTATGCAAGTATAAAAATACCTTTTGATATTTAACCCGGCCAGGAAATAATCTGCTTGCATGAGGCAAAAGCAAAAATGTATTGTGCTCGTCCATGGGTCCTGGCATACGGGTGAGTGCTGGAGTGAAGTAGCGACGGGTTTACGGGATTGCGGCTATACGGTGATTGCGCCGACGCTGCCAGGCCATGGTAAAGGCATGAACCGTAATGGTATCGCTTTTCAGGACTATGAAGCCGCCCTGCTCAACGCAGTCGAAGACACGTCCGACCCGACGGTTCTGTTAGGGCATTCAAGCGCAGGGGTCCTGTTGCAGAGTATTGCGCCTGCGTTACCTTCTCATGTAGTCAAATTGGTATTTTTAAACGCATTTATTTTAAATGACAATATCTCGCTGATAGATGCTGTTCCGCCCGATTTGGCAGCGCAATTCCGCGCCAGCGCCGAGTTGAGCAAAGATAACAGTTTGCCGGTAAACGAGGATTTTTTTCGTCACGTTATCTTGTCAGGGGTAACCGAAACGGTACAAGACCGGATCATATCTCAATTAGTGCCTCAACCATTTTCTTACTATTTATCCGCCATAAACTATGATGAATTCTTGCGAACACAAATCCCGAAAGTCTTTTTATATGCGACGGATGATACATCTCTTCCTGATAGAGGGTACATACACATGGCGGAAGGTTTGGGGCAATATGAACAAGTTGATTTGCCCGGAGGGCACGAAGTGATGTATACACACCCTGAAGCAGTAATCTCAGCGGTCAAGGATCTTGCATAACACAAACAGGTTTAATTTTTCGATAAAGAGAATGCTTTATGACCCTTAACGTTAAGAATTACGATAACGTTCAGCAGCAACCTGTTATGGTTGGTGACCTGATTGCAGGATTGCTCGAGGATTGCGGCGTTAAAGTTGCTTTTGGCGTCATAAGCATCCACAACATGCCAATCCTGGATGCTATCGGGCAACGCGGGGCTATCGATTTTGTGCCGAGTCGCGGTGAGGCCGGCAGCGTCAATATGGCCGACGCTTATGCCCGGGTAGGCAATCATCTTGGGGTTGCGGTCACCAGCACCGGCACCGCTGCTGGCAATGCCGCTGGCGCCATGGTTGAAGCCTTGACTGCCGGTTCGGCAGTGCTGCATATAACGGGTCAGATAGAAACAGAACATCTGGACCGTAACCGTGCTTACATTCATGAAGCGCCGGCGCAATTGGATATGTTAAAAGCTGTCTCAAAATCGGCATATCGTATCTCATCAGAACATGAGGCATTGCCAATCTTTATAAAGGCAATCACTGAAGCCCTCACACCGCCAAAAGGCCCGGTAAGTATAGAAATTCCGATTGACATTCAAACTGCAGCCGTAGAATTACGTGAGCATCCCCGGTTTCCCGAAATAGAAAGCATTGTGCCCGATGAGTCCGAAGTAATCGAGATATCCAGGCAGTTAATGTCCGCAAAACGTCCAATGATTCTTTTGGGGGGCGGCACACGGCATGCAGGCCATGCGGCGACACGGTTGGCTGACATGGGGGTAGGTATCGTCACCAGTATCAATGGCAGGGCGGTTGTAGCTGAAGCTCATCCCATGTCAGTTGGCGCATTCAACTTGTCAACTCATCTGCAATCGCTGTATCGATCAGTAGATCTTATGTTTTGTATTGGAACTCGCTTGCGAAGCAACGAAACATGGAACTATAAATTGCAGTTTCCGGAAAACCTGATCATGGTTGACTGTGACCTTACCGCGAACGGTAGAAATTATACTTGTAAAAAATTTATTCACGCAGACAGCAAGCTGTTGCTTGAGCAACTGGTTGAAAAAACAAAGGGCAAATTAAACATCGACCCCGAATTCGCTGCAGAAGTTACCAGTGTTCGCAGGAACGCAGAGAATGAACTGCTCGATGACCTGGGTCCTTACGCAATATTAGTGCAAACTTTACAGGCTTTTATGCCAAAAGACGCAGTATGGGTTCGCGATGTCACCATTTCCAACAGTATGTGGGGGAATAGATTGTTGCGCATAACCAACCCTTATAATGGGGTTCATGCTCTTGGTGGAGGTATAGGTCAAGGTCTTCCCATGGCTATTGGCGCCGCCAAGGCGGCGGGAAAGCGTAAAGTGATTGCTTTAACTGGTGACGGTGGTTTATCGCTGTGTCTTGGCGAGCTGATTACCGCAACGGAAGCGAATATCAATGCCACTATTATACTGATGAATGACAAGGGGTACGGCGTCATTCGCAATATTCAGGATGCCCAATATGGGAGCAGACGTTATTACTCCAGCGTTCTGACACCAGAGTTCTGTCGAATTTCAGAATCTCTGGGGATTACACACTTTCTTGCGAAAACCATCCACCAATTCCGCCACGGATTAAAGTTATGCCTGGCTACTGAAGGCTTGTGTATCCTGGAAGTGGATATGGAATCCTTCGGCCCTTTTAAACGTTCATTTACCGGCCCGCCCAGCAAAGGGTAAACCGCATTTCTCGCAAGCTCCCTTGTTATCAACGAAGTGAGCTCATTTTAACGATGAGTTATTCAACCGTTAAGCTGAAGTAGAAAAGTTTACATGTTCAGGTAAAATTTATGTTTTTTATATAAAACAAATAGGTGGGGAGTTTATGCAAAATCAAAAGAACCATGAACGTTATCTGGTGCCTGGCCTGGACAGGGGATTACGCGTTTTACAGATGTTTACCAGGGAATGTGCGGCCTTACCTCTGGCGGATATCGCTCGCCGTTTGGATGTATCAAGATCTTCAGCTTTCCGGCTGGTCTACACATTGGAACATCTTGGCTTTTTACAACAACTGGAGAACTCAAAGAAATACGAACTTGGCCCCAGGGTTCTTGACCTTGGTTTTGGCTATTTATCGAGCATAGACTTGATAGAGTTGACAAGACTTCCGTTGGAAAAGCTCGGACAGGAATTGAAAGTATCTACACACCTGGTCATACTTGACGGTCTTGAAGTTATCTATTTAGCACGTTACGCAGCCAACCATCATATCACCAGCAATGTACATGTCGGAACCCGGTTCCCTGCTTATGCAACAGCGCTTGGCCAGGTTCTGCTGTCAGACAAAGCTGAGCTTGAAGTTGCCGGTTTATACCAAGGACAAAATTTAACAGCGTTCACTGATAAGACACCCGTTTCAGTGGAGGAATTACTCAAACGGATTGGCCTGGCGCGCAAGCAAGGATATGTAATCAGTTGGGGCTATTTTGAGAAAACTCTTGCCAGTATAGCCGTCCCCTTATACGACAGTGCCGGGAAAGTTGTTGCAGCGATTAACATCACCTGTCCAATCAGTCAATTTAAACGCGCGGAGTTTGAGGGAGAAATCAGGGTTGCGACATGCAGGACAGCTAATTCCATCTCACGCAGCCTGGGTTATCAAGGGTAATTCACTGGATTTCCCTGTTTTGCTATGTAAATTTGGGGACAGAATTAATTCTGTCCCCTGCCAGAGTTACATTTTGTCGGGGTGTGCAGCGCCTTGATCATGAAGGTTAGTGACAAATTCAAATTCAAATAGCCAGGTCAACGAAGAGACTTCACCGGGGTATTATGGCTGGCGCATATTATCGGCGTCTGTCATAGGCATGATACTCAGTCCGGGGCCGATATGCCTGGGGACACTTGGGGTATTTGTTGCAAGTTTTCAACAGGAGTACGGGTGGGCGCGGCCTGAGATCATGTTTTCGCTGACCTTTGTAACTATTGCCTCAATCCCATCGATACCCTTGGCAGGCCGATTAATTGATTCTTTCGGAGCGAAATACGTCCTGGCGCCGTCCATTGTGATATTGGGAGTGCTGGTTGCTTTAATTCCTGTTTTCGTTGCAGACTTATGGGCACTTTACATGTTCTTTTTATTGATTGGCATATTAACTCCGGGAGCGCAGAGCATATCGTACATCAGTGTGTTATCAAGCTGGTTTGACCGCAAGCGAGGCTTGGTCATTGGCATCACGGCATCCGGATTGGGTTTGGGTTACACCATATTACCGATAATGACCCATTCGGTGATTGTGCATGCAGATTGGAGGGCTGCTTATTATGTAATTGCCGCATTGATTCTGTGTCTGTCACTTCCCGTAATGGTATTGATTATTCGTGAAAAACCATCTTTTCAGGAGCAGGAGCCCGGCAACGCTGAAACCGCATCACGTGGATCTGGACTTACTGTCGTTGAGGCAATCAGCACAACAACATTCTGGTTAATTCTGGCTGCAATTTTTGTTTTTTCACTGGTTTTAAATGGCATATTGCCTAACGTTGTGCCCTTGTTAACCGACCGTAATATGACCTCACAATCTGCTGCCCTGGCAGCCTCCGTCATGGGATTTGGCATGTTTGTCGGTCGCTTGCTTGTAGGTTATTTAATCGATATTTATTTCGCTCCAAGAGTTGCAATCGTTGTCTTTTTTATTGCCACAGTCGGCCTGGCCATGCTCGCAAGCGGCGCTATTGACGGCTATGCTTATGCTGCCGTATTCATGATTGGGCTGGGATTTGGCGCCGAGACGGATTTAATGGGATTCCTTGCAACGCGGTATTTCGGGCTGAAATCCTTCGGCCAGATTTATGGCCTGCTGTTGTCGGCTTTCCTGGTCGGGACAGGGTTAGGACCATATATTGCAAGCTCATCATATCAAACGAATGGGTCATATATCAGTATACTAATTACTTATACATTGATTGGATTATTCGGGGTTTTGCTGTTTTTCTTCCTGAGATCCTATCCAAAGTTTGTTCACTGAAAACCGGAGGTGTTCCTCCTACTAAGACAACGTATCCCGTCAGGCATGGTAATATGAGCAGCGGCGGCGTGCCGGGAGGGACGAAAAACCGCTTTCCATAACAATGAGATAACTTTTTTATTCAATATGATAAGAACGTTCGAGGGTATCACACCTGTTATAGCTCCATCCACTTTTATTGATGAGATGGCCGTGGTTATCGGCAACGTCAGTATTGGGGAGGATTCCTCGGTCTGGCCCGCAGCGGTCATCCGGGGAGACGTGAACACCATCACCATCGGCAGCCGCACCAGCATACAGGACGGCTCCGTGCTGCATGTGAATCACGACAATGAATCCAACCCGGGCGGCGATCCGCTGCACATCGGCAGCAACGTCACCGTGGGCCACAAGGTCATGCTGCATGGTTGCAGCATTCAGGACCGTTGCCTGATCGGCATGAGTTCGACCATCCTGGACAAGGCCGTTGTTGAATCCAATACCATAATCGGCGCCGGCAGCCTGGTGGCGCCGGGCAAGGTGCTGGAAAGCGGTTATCTCTACGTCGGCACACCGGCGCGCCAGGTGCGCAGGTTGACGGACGAGGAACTGGCCTACCTTGATATCGCCGCGGAACATTATGTGCGGTTAAAATCGAAGCACACGGGAACCTGACTCGCAACGCAACCGCATCGAGACCTATCATGGACCTGGCAAAACGCAAACTTATCGACCTGCAGTCCTATATCGCATTCCTGGAGCAGCACAACCACCTGATCCGGGTGAAAAGCGAGGTAGACCCCAGCTTCGAATTGGCCGGTATTGCCAAGAAATTCGAGGGCGGCAAAGCCGTGCTATTCGAGAACGTGAAAGGCAGTGACTTCCCGGCGCTGATCGGGCTGTACTGGAACCGCGACTTCATGGCAAGGTTTTTTCAGACCAGCAGCGCGCGGCTGCCGTTCGCGCTGGCCGATGATATCCGCGCCTGGCGCCGGAACCCCATCGAACCCGTGATAATAGAGCAAGGCCCTGCCAATGAGGTGATAGAAACCGACCCGGATCTGGACACCCTGCCCATCCCGCACCATGCCGAGGGCGACGGCGGGCGTTACCTCACCTCCAGCGTCGTCATCGCCAAGGACCCCGACACGGGGGTGCGCAACCTGTCCATCCATCGCATGATGGTCACCGGGAAAAACCGCTTTACCCTGTTGCTGGAGGAACTGGGCCACCTGATGGACTATTTCAAACGGGCCGAAGCAAAGGGACAGCCGCTGGAACTCACTGTCAACAACGGGGCCGACTATGCCATGAGCATGGCGGCCGCGTCGCCGGCCTCCGCCGCGCCCATGGAAATGGATGAAATCGGCATCGCCTGCCAGATGCACGGCGCGCCGGTCAGGTTAATCGAAGCACAGACGGTGGGGGTGGAAGCCTGGGCCGACGCGCAATTCGTCATCGAAGGCAGAATACTACCCGGCGTACGCGAACCGGAAGGTCCTTACGCAGAGGTGACGGGGTACTACGCCGGCGTCGATGACCGCTGGGTGTTTGAAGTCTCCGCCATCACGCGGCGGCGCCAACCGATCTTCCATTCCATACTGTCAGGCAAGGAGGTCTATAACGCCTACGGCCTCATCGCCGGGGCCGGGGCGTTCGACAAGATTCACAGCCTGGTGCCGGAGGTGACTGCGGTGCATTTCTCCGACGGCAGCATTCCCTACCACCTGGTAGTGCAGATCGACAAGAAGCACGAGGGCAGCCAGCGCAACGCCATCATGGCGGCCTTCGTTTCCCTGGCGTTCGTAAAAACGGTCACCGTGGTGGACACGGACGTGGATATCTACAGCCTGGCGGACGTGGACTGGGCGGTGCAGACCCGCTGCCGTTTCGATCGGGACCTGTTGCCCATCCCCGACGGCATCGGCCACCGCCTGAACCCCATGGTGGAAAACGACAAGTGGACCCGGCTGGGTATCGACGCCACCGTGCCGCTGCCCCGGGAGGACAAATACCGGCGGGTCACCATGCGCGAGGTGAACCTGGATGACTTCGATATCGAGGGAACCTGAACGCACCCTGTGAGTTCAGGGTCCGAAAGGAATTATGGAAGCCCGGTCCTGAACAGCGGCTGCCTATTTGTTGTAACGTTGCGCCTCCGGGCGGTGTTCTTTCCAACGGAAGAACTCGACGATGTAGCCTTCCGGATCGTACACGCTGAATGACTCGATCATCCCGTCGGCGCCGGCCCTGATGCCGTTTTTGATATTGATGCCTTCCATGTCCTTCAGCCTGTCCCACCAGGCTTCCAGTTCCGGTGTGTCGATGGAGAAAATTGCGCCCTTGTCCTCGGTCGGTTTCAACAGGCCGCTGCCGGCTTTAACCAGGCCGATACAGGATGAGTCGTTGAGTTCGAAGATGACCACCCAGTCTTCTTCAGTCAGCGGCTTGAGGCCAAGTTTGTTCCGGTACCAGTCCGCCGCTGCCGGCAGATCGTTGTAGTAAAAGAACGGAAGACTTCGTGTTACGACCGGGTGCCCGTCATCCGCGGCGAATACTGTTGTCAGGGATGCAGTACAGGTAACCAGGCCCGCAAGAAAAACACCGATGAATTGCATATTTCTATTCATTGTTGCTCCGCCGCCGGTCAACGCTCACTGGAACCGGTAACGCACCGACGCGCCGAAGGTCTGCCTCTCGCCGAAGACATCCAGCTTGAAGAATCCGATATTATTGATATAGGTCAGGTAGTCTTCGTCGAACAGGTTGGTTCCGTACACTGCGACTTCCCATTTATCGGACGCCAGGGCAACCCGCATGTTGGCCACCCAGTAATCATCCGATTTGTCGAATACCTGGTTGGTCGCCTCCAGGAAGCGGTCGTCGATCCAGCGGTAATCCACGCCGATGATCAGGTCCAGGCCGTCAGTCACCTGCTGCTGCCAGCGGGCCGCGCCGTTGTAGGTCCATTCGGGCGAGTTCACCGGGCGCTTGCCTTCCAGGGGGATGGCGCCGGTGTAGGTGGTAACCACGCGGTCCGTGTCGTTGAATTCGGAATCCAGGTAACCGACGCTCTGCCTCAGGTACAGGGCGGGCACCGGCTGCCAGGTTATCTCAGCCTCGAAGCCCGTATTCAACTGCTCACCGATGTTGCGGGTAATGGGCACCAGGGGTGAGACCGGGTCATCCACGTTCACCTGCACTTCGTCGTACACGTAACGGAAGGCCGACGCGTTGATACGCATGGTATCGTCCAGCAACTGGTACTTGAAGCCCAGTTCCAGGGTCAGCAGTTCCTCCGGTTCAAACTGGGTGGCGGCACCGGCGAACGGCAGGCTGTAGCCGCCGCTGCGATAACCCGTGGTGATGTTGGAATACACCAGCATGTCATCGGTGGCGTTCCATTCGATACCGACGCGCCAGGAGAAATCCTTGTCGTTACGGCTGTCGTTGTACGGCGGCGCTGCGGGGCCCAGGAACGGGCAGGCCGGAGAGCCAATCGGGCCGGCAGGATAAGTCGTTACCAGGCAGGGTGTGACGAATTTTTCCTTGCCGAACTGGGGCAACAGGCCGATGCCCATTATCGCATCCTTCGCTTTAATGGTATCGTCGGTGTAACGCAACCCCAGGTTAAGGGTCAGGTTGTCGGTAAAATCGAACTCATTGTGCGCGAACACGGCGACGGATTCCGTGTCGATACCGAACTGGGAGAAGAACTGGTCCGCAAACGGCGGGGCGATGCCCGGCACCTGCTGCTGACTGAGGTCGGAACCGTCAACCTGGTCCAGGTCGTCATTTTCATAGAAAAACCCCAGTATGTAGCGCCAGTTTTCGCTCAGGAAGCCGGACAGCCTGAGTTCCTGGCTGACCTGGTTCATCTCGTCGTAATAGTGGGTGCTGGTGGAGTTGAACATATCCGCCTGGCTGTCGTCCGTATGGATACGCTCATAATATTCGTAGGCGGTGATGGAGGTCAGGGTTGCATTGCCAATCTCGTAGTCCCAGCGCAGGTAACCGCCGTAGAACTTATCGTCCACCGTCGGCGGCTTGTTCTGGTTGATGGTATGTATGCCTTCGGGTTCGAATTCCCCCTGCGGGAAACCGTTCAGTATGGCGAAACCGGCGGTCTTGGGACAGGAAGACGGGCTTTTCGACACCTCGCCGGTGAACAGTTGCGGGCACAATCCGGGCGCGCCCAGGTTGAAAATGCCCGGGCCTTTCCAGGCGACCTTGTCGCTCTTGTCCCTGCCGCCATGCACCAGTGCGCGCACGGTGAGTTTCTCTCCGGTCCAGAGCAACTGGCCGCGTACGTCGATAAGGTCCGGCCTCCCGTGTTCATCGCCGGAAAACAGGTTCTTCTGCGGCCCGCCGTTGCCGAATTCCGTATTGAATGACACGCGCCCGCTCAACTGCTCGGATAGCGGGCTGTTGATCATGCCGGTCACCCGGTAACGTTCATGCTCGTCAATGCCGGCCTCCAGTTCCGCCTCGAACGCGTCGACCGGCGCTTTGGTATAGTAGTTCACCGAACCGCCGGTGGTATTCCTTCCGAATAATGTGCCCTGCGGCCCTTTCAGCACCTCTACCCGGCCGATATCGTAATAGCGCCGCGCCTTCATCCAGGGTTTGGCGATATAGATTTCATCCATATGCAGGGCCACCGGAGAGTCGAACTGCCCCTGAAATTCATTCAGGCCGATGCCGCGGATGTGCACGCTTTCCAGGTAGGAGTTGTTAGCGTATGCCTGCAGGTTGGACACCTGCGCGGCCAGGCCGTCGAGGGTGCCCCGGGTTAATTCACGGTACTGGTCGCCGGAAAAGGCCGTAATTGTCAGGCCCACGTCCTGGACGGATTGTTCGCGCTTCTGCGCGGTAACGATGATCTCTTCCAGCACCGCAGCGCCGTCCTGAGCTTTCGCTATGAAGGAGACGGCTGATAAGGTAATAATTACAGGTACAACAAGGCACAGACTTTTGTTAACGGACGGCATTACTGCATACTCCTGGAAAATACAATTAAATCCGGCCGATTATATCAGGGAAGCTCTGATCAAGTCCATCCAGGACTTGTCACAACGCCTGGCGCGCGATCTTCTCCCTGGTTGCGCGCATATCGTCGCCGCGCAGTTCCTGCAGCGCGTAAGCGGCAAGCCGGGCGACGGCGCGTTTGCGCCAGTGGGGAGAGAAATCCGTATTCTTGACCGGCTTTGCCGCCCTGGCGCACAGCGCCCCGACCTCCTCAATTACTTCGTCAGTCAGTTGTCTGCCACTGAGAAATTCACCGGCGGAGTCGCACAGGACGGGTTGCGATGCGACCGCGCCCAGTACGATCCGGGCCTCATCGACCGCGCCGCCGGCGCCGAACCGGATCGCCGCGGCGACCGAGAGCACGGGAAAATCGAATGAACCCCGGCGCCGCAGTTTCCAGTAGACACTGCGCGTCCCGGCGCCATCCGGCAGGATGATGCGGGTGAGGATCTCTTCGTTGCTGCGCGTCAGGTAATGAATGCCGTCGTCCCTGTACAAATCGTGCAGGGGGATCGTGCGCTGCCCGTCCGCGGATTCGAGTTCCACTTCGGCGCCCAGGGAAACCAGCGCCGGCGCGGTATCGGTAGACGAGGTAGCCAGGCATGTCTTGCTGCCGGTGGAAACCCAGCATATCGCGCCGTCCTTTTTCATGCAGAAATCGATGGCCTTGCGCCATTCATGGTTCTGGTCGTAATAATTGCAGCGGGTATCCAGGCAGATGTTGCCGCCCAGGGTGCCCATGTTGCGCAGGTGCGGTGTCGCCACCTGGGCCGCGGCCTGCCATAACCCCCGGTAAGCCGATTTGATTCCCCGGTCCTGAACCAGGTCTGTCAGGGTGACCCCGGCGCCGATAACCAGGCCGCTGCCGTTTGTTACGCGCCTCAGTTCATCCAGGTGGCGCAGGGCCACCAGGGTGCGCGGCGTCTGCTGGCGGCGCTTCATGTTGGGCAGCAGGTCGGTGCCGCCGGCAATGACCATGGCGTTGTCCTCACCGGCCAGGACCCGGGCCGCTTCACGGATGTCCCGCGGCCGGTAGTAGTGAAACCGGGGCAGGCGCATCATGATGCGGTGACCTTCCTGAACCTGTCCATATCGTGCATCTTGGCGGCGCGTTTGCGTTGCGGTTTATTAACCGCGTTGCCGTCTCCTCCCTCCCAGGGCGGCGGCACCCGGTACGGTTCCGGCCATTCCAGGTCCGGGAATTTTGCGGGTCCCACCCGGCCGCTCCCTCCCCTGGCCTTGCTGTCCAGGGCCTGCAATATCTTCTCCGCGGTGATGGGCACTTCGTCGATACGCACCCCCACCGCGTCGTAAACCGCGTTGGCCAGCGCCGGAATAACGGGTAACAGCGGCCCCTGCCCTGCTTCCTTGGCGCCGAACGGGCCGTTGTCATCCGGGTATTCAATGAGATCCGTAATCACTTCCGGCATATCCGCAGAGGTGGGACTCTTGTATTCCAGCATGGAAGGCTCGCGATGGACCAGCGCGCCGGACAGGCGCGCCGGCAACCTGCGGAACGCGGACTCCTCCATCAGCGCCTCGCCCAGCCCCATGTAGACGCTGCCTTCCACCTGGCCGCGGGCAAGCACCGGGTTCATGGTGCGGCCCAGGTCATGGGCGATCCAGACCCTGGGGACGGTGATCCAGCCGCTCGCCGTATCGACTTCCACTTCCACCACCGCCGCAGTATAGGAATAAGCCGGTGACGGTCCTACGCCGCCGCCCTTGTACTTCCCCGGCGGGGGCGCCGGCGTGTATGAACCCGTCGTACCCAGGGAGCCGTAAATTTCCTCCGCGCAGACAACCGCCTCCTGAAACGGCATCTCCTGTTCGGGCCGATCAGTGTTGAATACCCGGCCCCCGGCAAATTCGATGACTTCGACGTCCGCGCCGAATTTCTGCGCCGCCGCCTGCGCAATCAAATCCCGCGCCCGTTCTGCCGCCTGGATGGCGGCGTTGCCCATCATCAGGGTCACGCGGGATGAATAGGATCCCAGGTCCACCGGCGTCAGGTCGGTGTCGCCGGTGACACAGCGGATATCCAGGGGATCTATGCCCAGGATCTCCGCGACGGTAGCCACCAGCACGTCGTCGGAACCCTGGCCGATCTCCGTGGCCCCGCAAAACACGGTAACCCTGCCGCTGCGATCCAGTTTCAGTTGTACGCCGGAGTGGGGCATGGCGTTCCAGTAGATGGAGTTGCCGGCGCCGGTCAGGTAACTGGAACAGGCCAGGCCCACGCCCCTGCCCAACGGCAGGTTCCGGTATTTGTCCTTCCAGCCGGAACGTTCGGTGACCCTGTTGATGCACTCGGCCAGGCCGATACTGCCTATCTTCAGGTAATTGGCCGTCAGCGCCCCCGGCTTCTCGACCATGTTGAGACGCAGTTCGGCAGGGTCAATTTTCAATCGGTCCGCGATCTTGTCGAGCTGCACTTCCTGGCCGAAGCGGGGCTGGACGGTGCCGTGGCCGCGTTTCGGCCCGCAAGGGGGCTTGTTGGTAAACACCCGGCAGGCATCGAAGGCATAGCGCGGCAGGTGGTAGGTGACCGGCTGCAGCACCGCCGTATAGAACGCGCTGGCGACACCATAGGAACCGTAGGCGCCGCCGTCCAGCAGGGTCTGCAGGTGCATGGCGGTCAGCGCGCCGTTTACGTCCACGCCGGTGCGAAATTTCATCAGCACCGGGTGGCGGCCGCGATGGCAGTAAAATACCTCTTCGCGGTTCAGGCAGATCTTGATGGGACGGCCCAGCATCAGCGCGGCTTTGGCAACGACGATTTCGTGGTTGAACGGGTCGGTCTTGCCGCCGAAACCACCGCCGTTGGGCGTGGCGATGACGCGGACATGGGCCATGGGCAGGTCCAGGGCCTTGGCCACAGCCCGGTGCACGTAGTGGGGGCACTGGGTGCTGGACCAGAGGGTTACCCGGCCTTCAGCTTCCGGCACACCGACTGCGGCATGCTGCTCCAGGGGCAGGTGGGTATTGCCTTCGAAGAAAAAGATGTCCTCGAACACGTGGGCGCTGTTCGCCAGACTCTCCTCCACGTCGCCGAACTCGTAGCTGAGGCGTTTATGGATGTTCCCCTCTTCGCTGTAGTCGTGCAGGCGCGCGGGCTCCTGTTTCAGCGCCTCAACGGGGTCGGAGATGGTATCCAGCGGTTCGTACTCGACCCTGATCAGTTCCAACGCCTCTTCCGCGGCGAACTCGTCCCGGGCAATGACCGCGGCAACGGGATCGCCGACAAAACGCACTTTTTCCCGGCATAGAGGCTGTTCATCCTGGCTTACCGGCAGGATGCCGTACTCATTGGGAAAATCCCTGCCGGTCAATACCAGTTTCACGCCGGGATGGCGTTCCGCCCGACGGGTATCGATCGACCTGATAAGGGCATGGGGCACATGGGAACGCAGCAGCTTGCAATGCAGCATGCGCGGCAGCATGATGTCGTCGGCAAACCGGGTCTCTCCGGTCACCTTGCCGGCGCCGTCCACGCGCCGGCGCGGTTTACCGATGACGGAGTACGAGTTTTCCTTACTCATCCGGCGCCACCGGGGACAGATTTCAAGCATGCCCCCGCATGTTGTAGGCGGGGGTCTGTCCCCTGATCTGTCCCCTGTTCCGAATGGTCAAGACGCAGTATGGCTTCTTCCACGGACTCGAAGATCTGCTGGTAGCCCGTGCAGCGGCACAGGTTGCCGGACAGGGCTTCCCGGATCTGATCCCGGTCCGGGTCGGGCTGCTTATCGAGCAAGGCCTTGCAGGTCAGTAAAATAGCCGGAGTGCAATAACCGCACTGGGCGCCCCCAAGGTCGGCGAACGCCTCCTGCAGCGGGTGCAGTCGCCCGTCCCGGGCCATGCCCTCTATGGTGTCGATGGAACGGCCTTCCGCCTCCAGCGCCAGGTACAGGCAGGACAGTATGGGCTCGCCGTCGACCAGGACCGCGCAGGCGCCGCACTCGCCCAGTTCGCAACCGTGCTTGGTGCCGGTCAGTTGAAGGTCTTCCCGCAGCATCTCCAGCAGCGTCTTGCCCGGCGCCACCGAGACCTGCACCGGTTCTCCGTTTACCTGGCAACCGATATGGGCGTTCTGCTGCTGACTGCGTTTGAGAGTCGTTACTTTGTTCATTCCCCGCAAACTACAGGTTTGTTATAGTAAGCATACATCACATTAGCCCGGTGCAGAAATTTAACCGACAAACCTATGACTTTCAAACTGCCTGACAGAGATGAGTTGAAAACCCTTGCCGCTTCCATGGGATTGACCATGGACGACTCGCATACGGACAACATGCTGGAACAAATGGTCTTGTTCGGCGGCGCCTATCAATTCATGGACCAACTGGAAGATAACCTGCCGGAAATCCGGTATCCCGACAGGAGTTACCGTCCTCCCGCCCCGGAGGAAAATGCCCTGGGCGCCTGGTACGTCAGGACCGACCTGAAAGGCAGGGATTCGGGCCCCCTCAAGGGCAGGACAGTCGCAATAAAGGACAACATTTTCGTCGCGAATGTTCCCATGACGAACGGCGCCTCGATCCTCGAAGGTTTCGTACCGGATTTCGATGCGACCGTCGTTACGCGGCTGCTGGACGCAGGCGCAGAGATCACCGGGAAGGCAGTCTGCGAATTTCTCTGTGTCTCCGGCGCCAGCGCCACAGCCAGCACCGGCCTTGTCAGAAACCCGCATCATCACGATTACTCTGCCGGCGGTTCGTCATCCGGCAGCGCCGCCCTGGTTGCCAACGGCGACGTGGATATGGCCCTGGGCTGCGACCAGGCCGGCTCGGTGAGAATACCGTCAAGTTTCTGCGGAGTTTACGGTATGAAGGCAACCCATGGCCTGCTCCCCTATACCGGCATCATGGGTATGGAAGCCATGCTGGACCACGTCGGCCCGATGACGTCAAACGTGCGTGACAATGCCCTCATGCTGGAAGTACTGGCAGGCTATGACGGACTGGACAGCCGGCAACGCCAGTTACGGCAATATGAATATACCCGGGCGCTCGATGAGGACATCAGCGGAATGAAAATCGCCGTAGTCAGGGAAGGCTTCGGCCACCCCCTGTCTGAACCGAACGTTGATAACTGCGTACTTGATGCTGCAGGTAAATTTGCCGGCATCGGCATCGAGGTGGAGGAAGTATCCATCCCCATGCACCTCGATGGCGTCCCGCTCTGGAGCAGCATTATCAGTGACGGACTCTGGCAGACCATGCGCCATAACGGTCTTGCCTTGAATACAAACGCCATTAATTCACCAGCGCTGGAATCGTTCATGTCCGGCTGGCAGGACAAATTCGACAGGTTCCCGGTAAACCTGCACCTGGTCCTGATGTTGGGCAAATACCTGGAGAAGTTCCGGGGCAGTTATTATGCGAAAGCAAAAAACCACTTGCCCAGGCTGATCAAGGCCTACGATGACGTGCTGGAAGAATACGACCTGTTATTGTTGCCGACCACCCTGATGCAGGCGCAAAAGAACCCGGCATCTGCCTCCGACCCCGCCATGCAGGACATCATCTACCTGGCATTCAACACGGTGCTGAACACCTGCCAGTTCGACATCTCGGGTCATCCTGCCATGTCGCTGCCCTGCGGCATGAGGAACGGACTGCCCGTCGGCATGATGCTGGTAGGCAGACACTGTGACGAACCGGCAATCTACCGGGCGGCGTACGGCTTCGAACAGTCCTGCGACTGGAGGAATATATGACCGCAAAGATGCGCCTTATTTATTTATAATGGAATATATCTGTCCCGGAGTTAATGAGTATGCGTAATTATCTTCACATCGACCTGGAAAACCGAACTGTACAGGCCGTCGAACAAAAAGGGGAAGAACTGGTACGCATAGGCCGCTATCTCATAGCCAAAACCCTGGTGGAAGAAAATATTGCAGGCGTCGACCCCCTGTCGCCGGAGAATCCGCTGATTTTCTCCGCCGGTCCTTTTGCCGGCACCAACTTCTCCAACGCCAACCGCACCAGTGTCGGTTGCAAAAGTCCGCTGACGGGCGGCGTCAAGGAAGCCAATGCCGGCGGTACTTTCGGCGTAGCCCTGGGCCAACTGCACCTGTCGGGATTGACCCTGCACGGCGCGGCCGACGACTGGGTCATTATTCATCTCAGGAAAGACGGTAGTTGCAGCTTCGACTCCGCCGAAGGGTTCATGGGCAGGGGAAATTTCGAGACGGCCGCATTACTGCATGAGAAATACGGAAAAAAAGTCAGCCTGGCCCTGTGCGGTCCTGTTGGTGAATACCGGGGGCTGCTCGCCGGAATCGCTATCAGCGATACCGACCGGCGCCCTTCCAGGCTGGCTGCACGCGGCGGCGTGGGCGCCGTGCTGGGCAGCAAAAAAGTCAAGGCAATCGTCGCGGACCTGAACAGGATGCCGCGTCTCCATGAGCGTAAAAAAGTCATCGCCGGCGTGCGGCACTACGCTGAAAAACTGGGCAAAGACCCGATGATCGACAGCTACAAGCGTTTCGGCACGGCCATGATGGCGGATTACATGAATCACATAGGCGGCCTGCCGGTGCGTAACTTCTCCGCCGGACGCCTGGTGGACACCAACCGGGAAACGATGAAGATGGGCGGCGACTTCATCCGCGAGCAGAATATCGCCCGCGGCGGCGAGCCGTCACACGCCTGTATGCCCGGTTGCCTGATCCAGTGCAGCAACGTGTACGCCGATGCCGATGGCAACGAGATCGTATCGCCTGTGGAATATGAGACGCTGGGACTGCTGGGGACAAATTGCGGAATCAAGGAGCCCGACGACCTGGCCAGGTTGAATGCCAGCGCCAATGACCTGGGTATCGATACGATTGAGACGGGCGCCATGGTCGGCGTATTGATGGAAGCCGGCGTCGGTAAATTCGGCGACCTCGGGTTTATCGCCGGGGTACTGGAAGAGCTCCGCGCCGGCACAGAGCAGGGTCGGCTCTGGGCTCAGGGAACCGCCTCTGTCGGCGAACATTACCGAGTTGCGCGGGTACCCGTCATCAAGCGGCAGGCGATCAGCGCTTATGACCCCCGCGTTGTGGAGGCGACCGGCATTACCATGATGGTCACGGCCCAGGGCGCCGACCACACTGCCGGAAATGTGCCCCGCATGGAGACCGCGGACAAGTCAATAGATGAGGTCGCGGCAGCCAGCCATGCCGCCCAGGTACAGACCGCAGCGGCGGATTCACTGGGCTTGTGTATTTTTGGGCGTACCGTCACCGCGGCTGAATTGGAGCGGGTGACCGTAGCGATAAACGCCGCCACTGGCGCTGATCTTGACCCGTCTTTCTTCAACGAACTGGGCCGGGAAACCCTGCATCTGGAAAGGGAGTTCAACCGGGCCGCCGGTTTTACCGAGGCAGATGATGAACTACCGGAATTCTTCTACAATGAACCGCTGGAACCCAGCAACCGCGTGGCGCGTTTCCGTGCACAGGAGGTCAATGAATTTGCTGACAACTGGTGGCGGGAATAGCGCTGAGAAAAGATTCTCTACACACTGTGTAGCAAATTGGGTTGGAACCATAAACGGCTGATCATGCGGCTGGAATCAGCCCGAATTGCTTTATAATGAAGCCGTTAACAACTGGCTACTACAACCATGCATGATTCGGGAAAAATCCATAGTGTGTCAGAACTGCCGGTATCGACGGATTCCTTGCAATTGGATTTCCAAACGCATCCCGATCGTTACCGTCATTGGAAACTGACGACCTCAGGTTCAATCGCCAGCCTGGACATGGACGTGGATGAAGACGGCGGCGTATTTTCCGGTTATGAACTCAAGCTGAATTCCTACGATATCGGTGTCGATATTGAGCTTTACGACGCCATTCAACGCCTGCGTTTTGAACATCCCGAAGTAAAAACCGTGGTGGTCAGTTCCAGCAAGCCCACCATGTTCTGCGCCGGGGCCAATATCCGTATGCTGGCCGGAGCGTCCCACGGCCACAAGGTGAATTTCTGCAAATTCACTAATGAGACCCGGAATGCCATTGAGGACGCCGGGGAATTTTCGGGCCAGCGCTACCTGTGCGCGCTCAACGGGACCGCAGCCGGCGGCGGTTATGAACTGGCGCTGGCCATGGATTACCTGATCCTGATCGACGACGGCAATGCCGCAGTGTCGTTGCCGGAAATCCCGCTGCTTGCCGTGCTGCCCGGCACCGGCGGGCTCACCCGCATCGTCGATAAAAGAAAGGTGCGCCGGGATCTGGCAGACGTGTTCTGTACCGTAGAGGAAGGCGTGAAAGGCCGGCGCGCAGTCGATTGGCGCCTGGTTGACGAGATCGTGCCCGGTTCCCGGTTCGGCGAACGGGTGGCGGAGCGTGCCCGGGAAATGAGTCTGATGTCTGACCGCCCGGATTCAGCCAGGGGGGTACAGTTGACGCCGTTATCCAGGACGATGAAGACAGATGGTATCGACTACGACTGGCTGGACCTGGTCATTGACAGGGAAAACCGCAACGTCACCCTGCAAATCAGGGGGCCCGACAGTGCAGCGCCGAACGGTATGGCAGACGTCATAACCATGGGCGATCGCTTCTGGCCACTGGCCCTGGTCCGGCAACTGGATGACGCCCTGCTGCACCTGCGTTTCAACGAACCGGACATCGGCACCATCATCATCACCAGCGCCGGCGCTGCCGGGACCGTCAAAGGACATGACGCATTCCTGCAGCGTCACAAGGACAACTGGCTGATACGCGAGATCGTCCTCTACTGGAAACGCACCTTGAAACGGCTGGACCTGACGTCCCGCACCAGTTTTGCCCTGGTTGAACCCGGAAGCTGTTTCGTCGGCCTGCTGGCCGAGTTACTGTTCGCCGTGGACCGCAGCTACATGCTCGAAGGCCAGTTTGAAGATAATGACACGCCGGCGCCAACCATCATGCTGAGCGAAAGCAACTTCGGCCCGCTGCCTATGCCCAACGGATTGACGCGCCTGGAGACGCGTTTTCTCGGTGAACCCGGCAGTGTCGCAGACGCGAGAGATCATATCGGCCGGGAACTGGACGCGTCCCTGGCCGCTGAACTGGGACTGGTCACCTTTACCCCGGATGACATCGACTGGGAGGACGAGATCAGGATGTTGCTGGAAGAACGGGCCAGTTTCTCTCCCGATGCCCTGGTCGGGATGGAGGCCAACTTACGCTTTGCCGGGCCGGAAACGCTGGAAACCAAGATCTTCGGCCGGCTGACTGCCTGGCAGAACTGGATATTTCAACGACCCAACGCGGTAAGTGACGCCGGCGCGTTGCGCCGTTACGGCACGGGACTGCGCCCCGAATACGATAAAGACAGGATATGACGATGAGTAACGTAGATTATGACAGCCTGATCCCCAATAACGTCGGACTCGCATCGGACCGGCGCCTGCAGCGGGCGCTGGAGAAGTGGCACCCGGGCTTTATCGACTGGTGGAAGACCATGGGACCCGACGGGTTCCAGGACCTGGAAGTCTACCTGCGCACGGCCATCGGCGTGGACCCTGAAGGCTGGGCCCGGTTCGGTTACGTGAAAATGCCCGAATACCGCTGGGGCATCCTGCTGGCGCCGCAGGAAGAAAACCGCAGGATCGCGTTCGGCCGGCACAAGGGTGAACCGGTATGGCAGGAAGTGCCGGGAGAATACCGCGCCATGTTGCGGCGCCTGGTGGTCATACAGGGCGATACGGAACCGGCTTCGGTGGAGCAACAGCGCTACCTGGGACATACCGCCCCGTCCCTGTACGACATGCGTAACGTGTTCCAGGTCAACGTCGAGGAAGGCCGCCACCTGTGGGCCATGGTGTACCTGCTGCACAAATATTTCGGCCGCGACGGCCGGGAAGAAGCGGAAGATTTACTGATGCGCCGCTCCGGCAACCAGGACAAACCCCGTATCCTGGGGGCGTTCAACGAGGAAACGCCGGACTGGCTGTCCTTCTTCATGTTCACCACTTTTACCGATCGCGACGGCAAGATGCAACTGGAGGCGCTGGCGCAATCGGGCTTCGACCCCCTGGCCCGCACCACCCGGTTCATGCTGACCGAGGAGGGCCATCACATGTTCGTGGGCCGCACCGGTGTGGAACGCGTGGTAAGACGCACCTGCGAGATAATGCGAAAAAATAATATCAACGACCCCGCGGATACGGCAACGGTCAGAAACCTGGGCGTGATCGACCTGCCGACGATGCAGAAGAAGATTAACTTTCATTACTCCGTCACCCTGGACCTGTTCGGCTCCGAGATCTCCACCAATGCATCCAATGCCTACAACGCCAGCCTGAAAGGGCGTTTCAGGGAAACCACCATCGATGACGATCACCTGCTCCACGACAGCACCTATCCGGTACTGAAACACGTAAACGGTAAACTGGTCAGCGTGGACGAGCCGGCCATCAACGCGGTGAACAGCCGCCTGTGCGACGATTTCATCGCCGATTGCGAACAGGTCCTGGCCACCTGGAACAAGGCCATCGCCGACCATGGTTACGACTACCGGTTGAGCCTGCCGAGCCGGGCTTTCCACCGGGCGGTGGGCGAATTCAGCGATATTTACGCAACACCTGACGGCAACGTGGTCGGCCAGGCAGAATGGGACCGGCGCCGGGAGGAATGGCTGCCGGACAACGATGACCTGGAGTTTATGCTCTCGCTCATGGAACAGGTCACCGAACCGGGCAAATTCGCCCACTGGATTGCACCGCCCCGGGCCGGCATCAACGGCAAGCCCGGCGACTTCGAATACGTCAGGATTGCTGCTTGACTGTCAAACGACCTCGCTGACCTCACCCCTGGACATGGACTGGCGCTTCACCCTGCTTTTTGCGTTTTTGGCAATATAATATTAAAAATAATTTACATTTTTGCAGTTATACGCTAATGTATTAAGTATATTTTATATTTCTCACGGT
Source organism: Gammaproteobacteria bacterium (assembly GCA_965220815.1). Lineage (GTDB taxonomy): Bacteria > Pseudomonadota > Gammaproteobacteria > Eutrophobiales > Eutrophobiaceae > JAAXHV01. Next base: position 1,551,057 of record OZ244846.1, on the reverse strand, counting down.
AAAACAATGACATTGACTGAGTTGGGTAAACAGGTCGCTGCGTGGCGCAAGGGAAGGAAGATGACCCAGGCTGAATTCTGCGAGGCCGCGGGGATCTCGACCGTCACCCTGAGCCGACTGGAAAACGGCGAACTGCTGGAACTGGGATTCAACAAGGTGACGCGTGTCCTGTCCTGTGTCGGCAAGGATCTCGCGGTGCGCGACGCATCGCCCATGCCCACGCTGGATGAACTCCTTCAAGACAACAGGGAAGAATGGGAGGATTCGTTCAGGGGTCCGGGCAGCCCCTGATGAAAGTACCATGAGCGCAAAAATAAACAAATTGCTGATCAAGGTAAACGGCGTGCCTGCGGGTCACATCACCACCAGGAAGACAGGCGATGGTGGAACCCGGTACAGCTTTAACTATCTGGCGAACGCCGGTCCTGAGCAGGGGCTGTCGGTGACCATGCCGGTGCGCGACGAGAGCTACGCAACCTGGCAAATGCCGCCGGCGCTGGAAATGAGCCTGCCCGAGGGGCCATTGAGAGCACACCTGGAGAGCCGCTTCGCCAGGATAGTGTCCATGGACCCGATGGGACTGTTGTTCATAACGGGCAAAGCCAGGATAGGCAACATCACGGCTGAACTGCCGGAGGACAACACAGACCCCCATCTTGCCGAGCTGGACACTGTCCTGGCGAGGCACCGGCAACAACAGGACCCCATCGACAATACCGAAATAACCCGTGTTACGGATTCAGAAATCAAAGCCCTGTTTGAACGCCTGCTGGAGCGGTATGCAATCGGCTCCGGTGTGGGCGGCGTGCAGCCGAAAGTGCTCGCCAGGATGGTGGCCCGGACATCCGGCAACCGGGACACGATGACGCTCAGCACGCCCGGCCACATCGTCAAGACGTCAGACGATGATTTGCCCTTCCTGTGCCTGAACGAACACTTATGCCTCGAGGTGGCAATGCAGGCCGGGCTGGATGTGCCGCGCCGGGTACTCAGTGACAATGGCGAAGTGCTCGTTCTCAAGCGGTTCGATGTAACGCCGGGCGGCCATTATCACGTGGAGGATGGTTGCGTGCTGCTGGGAAAGCCGGCGAAAGACAGATATGAAGGCAGCATGGAGAAGCTGGTCGGCGCCCTGCTGGCGAGCATTCCTGACGCCAGTCGACGGGCTGCGGCAAAGACACTGTTCACGCAAGTCGTGGTCAACACCCTTGTCAGGAACGGCGATGCTCACCTGAAGAATTTCGCGATCCTGTATGACACCCCCGGGAATGCCAGGTTGACCCAAGTGTTTGATATCACCACCACCGCAGCGTATGACCTGTTCGGGAAGGATATGCAGGCAATGATGCTGAACGGCACCAGGAGTTGGCCGTCACAAAAAGATCTCATTCGGCTGGGCAGGGACAGGTGCAGGCTTGAAGAGCGGGAGTGTCTGGAAATCATGGAAAAAGTCATCACGGCTGTCACAACCATAGGAAAAACCATACCGCAACAGATAGAGAAGTATCCCGGCTCCGAGCATATTCTTGGCGCCATGCTCCAGCAGTGGAACGGCGCCATCAAATCCTTGCGCGCCGCAAAGCCGAAAGAAGCCGCCACCATAAAAACGGCGCTCGACGAGACAGAGCAAGCCCTGCGTGACCGTTACGGTGATCCCTGTCTCAACCAGAAAGACCGCAAGGACAGGTTGCGCAGCATGAACGAGAAGCAACGCACGGTTATGTATGCGCCAAGCGGATAGATTCATGGCGCCGTTTCGAACCTGACCGGGCGTCGGCCCTGTCACACAACTCCAACAGGACCGCAGTCCGGTCAGGTGTGCGGCGAGGATGCGGTCATGACCACCGGATTGGCGACAATGAGATCGTGGCGCTCGAGGGTCGGGACGGAAACGGCACATCCCCGGCAGAGCGGACCGTCTTGCAAATTTACATAGCAGAAAAAAGTGGTGGGAACCTGTTAATCCGACTATTACCTTGTTTTTTCGGAGATAGACTCCTAAAATACAAGGTATGATTAAGAGGTGGATCACCGATAAACTTAAGGAAACCATACGCCGCTTTCCGGCAGTTGCATTGCTGGGCCCGCGTCAGGTCGGGAAGACCACGCTGGCGCTGGCCCTGGGCGAGACCTGTAACCCAATCTACCTGGACCTGGAAGCGCCGGATGACCTGGTCAAGCTGCAAGACCCGCTGTCCTTCCTGCCCCGGCACAGCGACAAGCTGGTTATTCTCGATGAAATACAACGGGCGCCGGACCTGTTTATGACACTGCGCGGGCTTATCGACAAAAATCGCCGGGCCAACAGACAGGGAGAACAATTTCTGTTGCTCGGTTCTGCCTCAATGGATTTGTTGCGCCAATCCTCGGAAAGTCTGGCGGGGCGCATCAGTTATATGGAACTGGGTGGTTTCAATATCCTGGAAGCCCCGCACACCAGGCAGAGTGACCTTCACCAGTTGTGGTTGCGCGGCGGGTTCCCGAACAGCTACCTGGCGTCTTCGGATACCGGCAGCATGGAATGGCTCGAAATGTTGCTCCGCACCTACCTGGAACGCGATGTGCCACAAATGGGATTCCGGGTACCGGCCAATCGCTTGAGACGTTTGTGGACCATGCTTGCCCATCTCCAGGGAGAAACACTGAATTACCTGAAACTGGGCGGCAACCTGGAGGTCGATGGCAAGACGATACGCCATTACCTGGACATCCTGGTTGATCTCCTGCTGGTGCGACGCTTGCATCCCTGGTACGGGAATGTAAAAAAACGCCTGGTCAAATCGCCCCGGTACTATATCCGGGATAGCGGTATCCTGCACCGGTTGCTGGGCATTTCGGACTATGATGACCTGCTGTCCAATCCCGTCCTGGGAAAAAGCTGGGAGGGCTTTGTGATTGATAATATCCTGTCCGTTGTGCCGAACCATGTTGAATCTTATTATTATCGTACCGCCGCGGGGGCTGAAATCGACCTCGTCCTCAAGCTGTCAGGCAGGGAGTTGTGGGCGATAGAGATCAAGCATGGCCTGGTCCCGCAAATCAGGCCGGGGTTTCACCAGGGAGCGAAAGATATTAATGCCACCAGGAAGTTTGTCGTTTACGGCGGCGATGATGAATTTCCGATTAAAACGGACACGACAGTTATCTCACTGCCCGGCTTTATGGCGAGGCTGGCGAGAAATGCGGGTTAAATTTTCCTCCCCCGATATTCTTTTGGGGATGCGCCGTAACGCTCGCTGATATGGTGGTGTGAGGCCGTCAATGCAGGCGTGAGTTGCGGGTGGCGGATATTGATTTCGATATACTGCTTGATCCGTTCCAGCATGGCGGTCCTTGCTATGGAACGGCCGTCCAGTTCGCGTAACGAGGGCAGCGAACTCATGGCGAGTGCGATGAGCTCGAGGACAAAAGCAGCTTTTTACACTAAAATAGTGTACACTATATCAGTGTACTACTAACAAGGCTCTGTACCATGAAAAATATTACTTTAAGTGCCAGTGAACAATTGATAGAAGCTGCGCGTCGGCGCGCGCTGATCGAGCATTCAACATTGAACGAGCAATTCCGGCTCTGGCTGGAGGACTACGTCCGGCGTCCCCAACAGGCCAATGTTGCGCTGGAGACCATCAGGTCGCTTCGCGGTAGATTATTCACAGGGGGACGCAAGTTTACCAGGGATGAAATGAATGAGCGTTGAAAACTTTATCGACACCAACATTGTTATTTACCTGTTTGACGAAACCAGCGTTGAAAAAAGCCGAACTTCTGAAAATCTGATCCGGCAATCCCTGGAAAACGGGAGCGGATGTATCAGTTATCAGGTCGTTCAGGAAACTCTCAATATTGTAATCAGAAAGCTCAAGGCATCGCCGGAGGAGGCGCGGCAGTTGCTGGATAATATCCTGGAACCACTCTGGCGTGTCAACCCGTCCCGAGCGCTGTTTCGGCGCGGACTTGAGTTACAATCCCGCTACAAATTTGGTTTTTATGATAGCTTGATAATTGCTGCCGCGCTTGATGCGGGTTGCAGGACATTGTATACCGAAGACCTGCAACATGAACAGCAGATTGAGGGTCTGACCATCGTTAACCCCTTTGAAACTTCTCCCGGTATTACAAAGATTGGGTGATGGCTAAGTACGGCGACATAGGCAAGGCGCGGCAAACCAGCCGCCAGGCGCGGCGCATTTATGATTTTGTAAAGCCCCCTGAGATCGACAGCGGGACAATCACCCATTTCCCGGTGGTCATCGCAGGCGGCGGTCCCATCGGCCTGGCAAGCGCCATAGACCTGGCGCGCTACGGCATCCGCTCCGTGGTGCTGGAGAAATACAACACCGTGAGCGACGGTTCGCGCGCCATCTGCTGGGCCAAGCGCACCCTGGAAATTCTTGACCGTATCGGCACCAGTGGGCGCATGATGGAAAAAGGCGTGGTGTGGAACCAGGGCTGGGTCTATTTCGGCGAGGAAACCGAGCCTGTCTACAAGTTCGACCTGCTGCCGGACAAGGAACAGAAGTTCCCCGCGTTCATCAACCTGCAACAGTTCTATGCGGAAGAATACCTGATCGACCTGTTTCCGCAACATCCGCAGACCGGGGTCCGCTGGCAGAACGAGGTGGTCGGTGTCGAGAACGGCGCCGACAAGGTCATCGTGACCGTGAACACCCCCGCAGGGGAATACCGGCTCAGTTGCGACTACCTGATCGCCGCGGACGGGCATCGCAGCCCGGTGCGTGAGGCCCTGGGACTGGATTTCATAGGCCGGGTATTCGAGGACAACTTCCTGATCGCCGACGTACGCATGAAGGCGGACTTCCCCGCCATCCGGCGCTTCTGGTTCGACCCGCCGTTCAACCCCGGCCAGACTTCGCTGATCCACAAGCAGGCCGACGACGTCTGGCGCATCGATTTCCAGATGGGTTGGGACATCGACCGCGAGGAGGTGATGAAGGAGGAGAATATAGACGCCAAAATCAGGGCTTTTCTCGGTTCTGATCTCGAATTCGAGTACGAGTGGGTGAGCCTGTACACCTTCAAGTGCTGCCGTATGGAGAAATTCGTCCATGGCCGCACCATCTTCGCCGGCGATTCCGCCCACCTGGTGTCGCCGTTCGGGGCGCGAGGGGCAAACGGCGGACTGCAGGACGTGGACAACCTGGCCTGGAAACTCCACCTGGTCCTGACCGGCGCAGCCCCGCCCGGCCTGATCGACAGCTATGACGATGAGCGCATTCTTGGCGCGGAGGAAAACGTGATGAACTCATCACGCAGCACGGACTTCATGACCCCGAAAAGCGAGGTCAGCCTGGCGTTCCGCAATGCCACGCTGGAGTTGGCCAAGGATTTCGAGTTTGCCCGCAGGTTCGTCAACCCCGGACGCCTGTCTACTCCAAGCGTCCTGGACGGCTCTCCCCTGAACACTCCTGATGAGGATGAATTCAGTGACCGGCAGCGGCCCGGCGCCCCCTGCCTGGACGCCCCGGTCTCCATCAACGGGGCGGACGCCTGGTTCCTGAACCTGCTCGGCGACCGCTTCGTCGGGATTTATTTCAGCGGCGACGGTGACGCGCCGGCGGAGCTTGACGCGGTGGGCTCAGAACAAATCCCGGTCGATACCCTGGTGGTATCGGGAACGGGGACAGGCAAAAACCATATTACGGACAGCAACGGCCTGCTTCAGCAGCACTACGACGCCCGTCCAGGTACCTATTACCTGGTACGGCCCGACCAGCACGTCGCCGGCCGCTGGCGCGAGTTCAACCGGGAAAAGGTATCGAAGGCGCTGGCCAGGGCAACCGGCTTATAACAGCGCTGCTTCCAGCGCCACTTCTATCATCTGGTCCAGGCTGGTCTGGCGCGCTTCCACCGACAGCCCGGTGACCGCGCGGGCATCGTCGGTGACGGTACACAGGGCAACCGCCCTGGCGCCGTACTCGGCGGCGACTCCGTAAATGCCGGCCACTTCCATCTCCACTACCGGGACGTTCAACCGTTCCATGACGTCCCACATCTCCTTGCCCGGCGGCGGGAAAAACAGGTCCGAGGAAAACACGTTGGCGACGTGGAAGCGGATATCCTGCGCCTTTGCCGCGCTGACGGCATTCTGCAACAGGTCGTAATCGGCCAGGGCGGCGAAGTCGAAGCCGTTGAACCGGACCCGGTTGACATTGGAGTCGGTGGACGCGCCCATGGCGATGACGATATCCCGCATCCGGACCGACGCCGAGATCGTCCCGCAACTGCCGACCCGGATGATGCGCTTCACGCCGAACGCGGTGATCAATTCGGTGCAGTACACGCAGGCCGAGGGAATGCCGATGCCGTGGGCCACTATAGAGATTTCCATGCCCTTGTAGGAACCGGTGAAACCGAGCATGTTGCGGACGTCGGTCACCTGGCGGGAGTCAGTGAGATACTTCTCTGCGATATATTTCGCCCGTAGCGGATCGCCGGGCATGAGCACCGTTTCTGCGATATCACCCGGTGCGGCGTTGAAGATGTTTGCGGTCATTTTCCTGGTTCATTATTTTCGGTATTATCAATAAGGAGTTTTGTTGCCTACTGGATTCCTGCCTTCGCAGGAATGACGAATGTGGCGCGATTTATGTCGTTATGTATAGTACTCTTTCCAGTTAATATTACTACAAAGGTGGAGTCAGTGTGCCTGAATTGTATAATTCCAAATTCTTCATATTAACGTCCTTGTTGCCGGGCCTGCTGCTGTCCGCCGGCCTGGCGCTCGCCGCCCCTGACCCCGAGGAATTGGCCAGGGTCGCGCAACAGGGCGATGCCGGGGCGCAGTTTCTGCTCGGCAGCCGCTACGACCACGGCCAGGGCGTGACTGAGGATGACGCCGAAGCTGTACGCTGGTATCGCCTCGCGGCCGAACAGGGGCACGCATCCGCGCAGTACTACCTGTGATACAAATTTGCGCAGGGGGAAGGGGTGGCCAGGAATAGCGGCGAAGCCGTCCGCTGGTTGCGCAAGGCCGCCGGGCAGGGCCATGCCGCCGCGCAGTACCGGCTCGGCGCCATGTACTTCAATGATGAGGAAGCGCCGCTGGACAAGGCTGAAGCCGCGCGCTGGTTCCGCGCAGCCGCCGAACAGGGGCATGCCGTGGCCCAGTATTACCTGGGATACATGTTCTCCATTGGTGACGGGTTGCCCAGGGATGATGCCGAGGCCATCCACTGGTACCGCCTGGCGGCCGAGCGCGGTCACTCCGGTGCGCAGGATCGGTTACGCGAATACCAGAACACAAACAATCCTGACAGGCTGCTTGTCGGCGAGCTGCCGGACAAGGTGCCTGCAGCCGGGCCGGTAAGTGTAGCTGAAACGTTGGCGGCACAGGTACAGATATGCCGGACGCCGGACCCGGCAGTACCTTCTTCCGCATTCACCCTGGCAAAATCAACTCCCGATGAGAACGGCGATTACTTCGTGAACTATGCTTGCAAACAGGCTTGCGCTGACTGGCGTGAATGCCTGGTTCCTGCATACAAGGACGACGGCATGGAGTTGTTGGCGCAGGGACGCAACCCGGACGAGCCCAAGCTGGCGCTCGCCTACGTGGTTGATGATATGGCCGGCCACCTGGCGCTCACGCCGGACGGCAACAAGACGGTGCTGTTGCACTCGGGCGCAGGCGGCACGGATTACCGTTATGCAGAGTACGTGCCGGAACTGGAACGGCAGGCGCCGGTTCGCAGCGTTATGGTGCGCTGGGAAAAAGGCTTTACCGCGCCGGATTTCGCCCCGCCTTTCCGCGCTCCCATCAACTGGGGCTGGTACTCGCGCACCGGTGATGAAGCCACCAACGTGTATGAATTGAACAAGCGCGTTGCCGCGGTGATTGCCTGGGTACATGAAAACCTGGCAGGCGGCGGGGCGTTTGCGACCGCTGGTTGCAGCATGGGCAGTAATGCGACCTTTCTGCCGAGACTCTGGCATGGGCTGGATCCGATTATCGATTATCAACTGCTCGTAGGCGGCCCGAATAACTGGGATTTCAATGCCCATTGCAGCCGGCGCCAATATACCCGGGGTCATTGTGACGCAGACGGAGCCAGCGTTTGTTCGACCGACAACGATTGTGCCGCGCTTGCCTCGGGAAGCAAGTGCCGAATGCCCGGTTCCTATGCTCATTTCGGCGTCACGTACGAGATCTTTGCGAACCACGTCCACAAGACGGATGCCTGTGATTATTCGCTGGAGGGAGAACTGGAGCCCTACCCTCCCTTCGATGACAGCAGCATGGCTTTTCGGCCGGAAGCAGACTGGGAGCCGGACCACAGGATTGACCTGGTCGCGAATATCAACAGGAGCATGGAAGACCCACGGGGCGGCGGTGACGAATATTTTTCACTGGGAGAATTCACGTATGCCTTCACCCGGCTGAAGCCGGATGAAAACAAGCAGTGGCACGTGCTGCCCGAGACCGGACACTGCGAAGCCTGGTCTTCCGGTTATGCCATCGACCTGCTGGTGAAACGGCTTGGTGAACTTTGACCGGCTTTGAACGTTATTGATTTCTCCCGATATCTATTACAAGGATGCCGGAAGCGTCTGCCGTTATGGAACAATCCGGTGGCACGACTGTAGTCGAATCGGTCTGCAGTATGATAGCCGGGCCTGGAATCCTGGTATTTAACGGCAGGCCGGCGCGCCGGTAGAAAGCGGTCTCATGCTCATCGAGATGTTCTTCAAGCCGAAACACCGTCATGTCCCGCTTGACCAGGGCCTTATCAAGCGACCCGCGGGCAGCTACCGCCGGCCTTCCGATCTTCGGCATGGGGCCGACCCCGGTCACCCTGATATTGACGAACTCCACCGGGCTGTCCGGAAAGCTGTGACCATATTCGCTATGGTGCAACGCATGGAATGCCGCAAGCGTTTTCCGGATGGTTTCCTCGTTCACCTCGCCGCCGGGAACGGCCACGCGCAATTCATATCCCTGGCCGACATAATGAATGTCCGTATAGCGCAGAAAACGTGTTGCGCCCGGGTCGATGCTGTCTGTTTCAAACTGTTTGCGCAGTTGCGCTTCCATATCGGCAAAGCCGCTGTTCAAACGGCGAAAATCAATCGCTGTGGACAGTTGAAATGATGTTTGAATGATGTCGTATTTCAAATCCGTGGTTAACAGGCCCATGGCAGAGTTTATACCCGGATAGGGAGGAATGATGACTTCCGGAATTTCCAGCATACGGGCAACCTCCGCGCCGTGCAGGGGACCGGCGCCGCCGCAGGCGACCAGCGCGTAATCACGCGGGTCGATTCCTTTCTGCACGGTACGGGCGCGAATCGCGTTCGCCATATTGGAATTAAGCAGGGTGGTAATACCCTCGGCGGCCTCCAGGAGCGGTATCCCCAGGCGCTCCGCCATACGCTGTACGACCTCCGTTGCTGCCCCGGTATCCAGGTCCATGGCCCCCCCCAGAAAGTTTTCCTTATCCAGTCTGCCCAATACCAGGTTTGCATCGGTGACGGTAGCCTCGATGCCGCCATGTCCGTATGCGGCCGGACCGGGCTTTGCGCCGGCGCTTTGCGGACCGACCTTGAAGCCCCCGCCGTCATCGAGGTAGGCAATGGAGCCGCCGGCGGCGCCTATGGTATGGACGTCGACCATGGGGACCATGATCGGATACCCGCCAATGAATGTATCCCGCGCCGAAGCCTCGGCAAACGCGCCATCCGTGACAACGCCGATGTCTGCACTGGTGCCGCCGATATCGAAGGTAATCACGTTTTTCCGCTTTGCCAGGTCTCCGATCCAGGCCCCTCCAAGAACACCGGCGGCGAGACCGGACATCATGGTATTGATGGGTAATCGCGAAATCGTTTTCGCCGTGGCCACACCCCCGTTCGAGCACATGATGTGCAATTCTGCCCGGATATTCTCCGTGCGCAACGCCCGTTCAAGGTTGTCGACATACTCGCGCACCAACGGCCCGATAAATGCATTCATGGCCGCCGTCGTAAACCGCTCGAATTCACGGAACTGGGGCGAAACTTCGCTGGAGGTAGTCACAAAGGCATCCGGGCACTGTTCCTTGACAATGGTTTTTGCGCGCTCTTCATGCTCCGGGTTGAGGTAGGAGAACAGAAAACAGATTGCGATCGAATTAACGCCTGCCTCGTGCAATTCAAGCGCGGCCTGCCTGACCTCGTCCTCATCCAGCGGCGCCAGCACTTCCCCGTTGGGAGGAGTCAGCCGTTCGGTGGCGGTCTTGCGAAAGCGCCGCCTGATCAGCGGTCTTGCCTGCCAGGGTATGTCCTGCATTATCGAATAGTGCTGCGGGCGCTGGTGGCGGCCGATATGGATAATATCCCGGAAACCGGCCGTTGTGATCATGCCGGCCTGGACGCCCTTGTGCTGCAGTACCGCATTCGTCGCGACCGTCGTGCCGTGGAACACATGCGCAATATCCGCGTGGGCTACGTCATTGCGTTCGCATATTTCAGCAATGCCCCGGATTACGGCTATGGAGGGGTCATCCGGGGTGCTGGCAATCTTGTGGATTGCGATTTCAGCAGAGGATGAGTCGGTCAAGACAATATCGGTAAATGTGCCGCCGACATCTACGCCAATGACTTTCATGCTTGCGGGTATTCCTCGTGAGCAATGTGATACACAACTAGCGTATTAGAAACCATTTTACCCCGGGGATTTGTCTTTGTTGCTGCTCCAGCCCGGCAGGCTGACTTACCGGTATGGCCGGTAAGGAATGATCATAAATGAAAGTGGATTCAACTTCAACTTGCGCCCCGAATACGTTACAGTATCCAAACTTCACGGAAAACAGGTCCTACGCACTTTCGGAAACATACATCTGCATCAAAATGAACATGGCAGGCCCGCAAAACAAACCACAATCAGGCGCAACACGGGTAGATCCCGTGACTGCCAGTATTATCTACGGCGCCCTGGAAAACATCGCCATAGAAATGGGATACAAACTCATGCGCATGTCCTACTCCAGCATCATCCGCGAATCCGAGGATTTCGGCGCGGCGCTGTGTGACGCGCAGGGCCGGCAACTCTGCGAATGCAAGAAAAGTACGCCGCTGCAGTCCGGCCCTATCCCCGGTTATGTTCAGGGGATAATGAAACAATTGCAGGCGCGCGGCGACGTCCTGCGCGAAGGCGACGTGATTATTCACAATGATGCGTATAACGGGGCTTCCCACAGTCCCGATATCGGCTTCTGCGTGCCCGTGTTCCATGCCGGGGAACTTATCGGCTTCGCAATGACGACGGCACATCACCTCGATATCGGTTCATGCGAACCGGGCAGCGTCGGTGTTTCCAATTGTGCCGACGCCTATGCTGAAGGACTACAGTTCAAGGCCATAAAAGTGGAAGACCGGGGTGTCAGCAACGGCGCCGTGTGGCAGTTGATACGGGATAACGTGCGCGTCCCCGACCTGATAGTGGGTGACATGGAAGCCCAGATTGCCGCCTGCCGTGTCGGCGCCGAACGATTTGTCGCGCTCATTGACCGCTTCGGCCTGGACGTCCTGCGGGAAGCCGTTGAAGACCTGTTCGATTATTCCGAGCGCCTGATGCGGACACAGATAGAGAAAATTCCTGACGGAACCTACTCCGCAACCGGTGTAGTGGACGGTTACCTGGATCATTCGGACCCCGGTTTACAATTACTGCCCATAAAAGTCACTGTCACTGTCACCGGGTCCGAATTGACGGTTGACCTGACAGGCACGGCCGACCAGGTGGAGGGCCATGCCATCAATATGCCGTTCATCGGCACGGTTGACGTTTCCATCTGGCTGACCCTGCGCTCCATCCTGCTCGATACGGAGGTGCATGGCGATATCCCGCAGAATGCGGGTTTGTACCGTCCGATACACATCACGGCCCCGAGGGGGTCGCTGGCCAACCCGGTGTTCCCGGTACCGACGATGGCGCGCGTCTCACCAGGCAACGTCCTGGCGGACACGCTGATGCGCGCGCTGGCGCCTGTCCTGCCGGAACAGGTCAGCGCCGGCATTGCCAATCTCAAGGCGCTTGGTTTTTCCGGCCTGCGCGGCGAACAGCACTGGGTGCATATTGAAATCTTCGAGGGGAGCTATGGCGGGCGCTTCGGCAAGGACGGCATGGATACCGTGGACACCCTTTATGCCAACACCCGCAACAACCCGATAGAAGATATCGAAACCCATGTGCCGTTGCGGGTCAACCGCTATCAACTACGGGACAACGCCTGTCCCGCCGGCAGGTGGCGCGGCGGGCTCGGCATGGTCAAGGAAGTGGAGTTCCTGGCGGACGGTTCGGTCAGCGCGGAGGGCGACGGTCATTCCCAGCAGGGCTGGGGGTTTGACGGTGGAGACAGCGGCGTATCATCGGCCCTGGTCCTGAAACGTAAAAACGGCGAACAGATCAACCTGCCGTCGATGCTGCAGACCCGGCCTGCGCTGGCGGGAGACAGGTTCATTGCCACAGGCGGCGCGGGGGGTGGTTACGGCAATCCTTATGCGCGCGCTGCGGACCGGGTCCTGGACGATTACCTGGACGGCTATATTTCCCGCAGCGAGGCGCAGGACAAATACGGCGTGGTGATTACGGCAGCGGACACCGTGGATATTGAACGGACAAAGGGTCTCAGAAGCGCGGCAGACTAACTCCTGAAAATGACCAGCGTACCGAAAATCGTTGCCGAACCGTTGAATAAGGACAATTTTTCCGAATTCGGAGATGTAATTCAAAGACCGCCTGAAGGCGTCCGTGAATTCTTCAATGATCGCCTCGAAAACAACCGCACGGATGCGCGGGTCGATCTGTCCCTTGCCGCGATAAAACCCGTCGACCGGCTTCCGCTGCATGCGACCATGATGGAACGCCACCCATTTTCAAGTCAGACTTTTTTACCGTTGAAGGCATCCAGGTATTTTGTCGTTGTCGCGCCGGACGGTAACGACGGCGGCCCGGACCTGGCCCGGGTCAGGGCCTATATAGCTGAGGGTGACCAGTGTGTTACATACCGGTGCGGTGTCTGGCACCACGGCATGACCGCACTCGATGAAACAGCCGTGATGGCTGTGTTAATGTGGTGCGACGGCAGCGGCGGCGATGAGGAGTTTCTTGATATCGATACGCCGTTTGACGTAGTGCTGCCCACGGGCGCGGCGGCCTGACGTAAGCAGCTGGATTTGTAATGGTTTACTCACCTGAAAGAGACCTGATTGGATATGGCTCGAACCCGCCGGACCCGGACTGGCCGAACGGCGCGCGGCTCGCGCTTAATTTTGTCCTGAATTACGAGGAAGGATCGGAGTACTCAATCCCGGACAAGGATGCCCGTTCGGACAGCGCGCTGACGGAAGTGGGCGGCTACGACCCCGGCGTCAAAGGGCGGGACCTGGCAGCGGAATCCATGTACGAATACGGCTCCCGGGTCGGGTTCTGGCGGGTGCTGCGCCTGTTTCAGGAACGCAACCTGCCGTTAACGGTGTTCGGCTGCGCGCTTGCCCTGGAACGCCACCCTCCCGCCGCCGAAGCGATAAAGCAGGCGGACTACGATGTCTGTTGTCATGGCTGGCGCTGGGAAAACCATTACGATCTCGATATCGATGAAGAGCGCGAACATATACACCGGGCAATAAAGTCATTGGAAAAAACTGTTGGTGAAAGACCCTACGGCTGGTATTGCCGCTACGGTCCCGGCGTCAATACAAGGCATCTCATTGTTGAGGAGGGGGGCTTTCTTTACGACTCCGATGCGTACAACGATGACCTGCCCTACTGGGTACAGGTAAACGGACACCCGCACCTGGTTGTCCCTTACACCCTCAGTAACAATGACGCCAAATTTGCCCTGGGTTCCTTTTCCACGGCGCGCGAGTTCGGCGACTATCTCCAGGACTGTTTCGACGTGATGTACCGGGAAGGCGAGACACGTCCCGGGATGATGTCGGTCGGCCTTCACCTCCGGGTTATCGGTCATCCCGCGCGTATCCCCGGCCTCGAACGGTTTCTCGATTATGTCATGAAGCATGATGACGTCTGGGTCACCCGGCGGATTGATATTGCCAGGCACTGGATTGCGACGCATCCCTATAGTAATTAGTCCCTTACGAGCAAAATCTTGCGCAAAATAGTAAAGAATCCCCTTCGTCATTCCGGCGCAGGCCGGAATCCAGTAGATAAAACAAGTCCTTATAATGAATGTCTGTCCACTGGATTCCGGGTCAAGCCCGGAATGACAAGCGGGGGGGTATCCTGTTTGGCTCTGGCTTGGCCAGGTTAGGAGTTAAGAATCAGGGAATTAAACGATGGCTGACACCGGCGGCAATCCAGGAATCGAGAGTTTGAAACCGGTCGGTCACGGTGACAGGGTATTCAACCTCCTGTCCTATACCTTGATGCTGTGGGCATCACTGATCGTTATCCAGGGCTTTGTCCTGGGCCAGGCCTTGTTGCCGCCGCAGGGAAACCTTTCCCTGGTACAGGGCACCGCAGTCATACTGGTATCGGCGCTGATCATGACCCTGTTCATGAGTCTTAACGGGAAGGCCGGATTGCAGCACGGGATTCCGTTTTGCATACAGGTGCGGGCGTCGTTCGGCATTCGGGGTGCGCGCCTCCCTGAGTTTATTCGCCTGCTGCCGGCAATCGTCTGGTATGGATTCGGCACCTGGATAGCGGCCCTGGCCATGGACGGGATTATCCAGACCCTTACCGGATTTACCTTTGATGGTATCAAACTCATATACTTTTTTGCTTTTCTCATCATTCAGACATGGTTCGCCTGCCGCGGCATCCGCATGATGAAATGGTTTACCGTTGCGGCATCCGTAGCGCTGGTCTTGATCATCGTGGAGATGCTGTTTTCCACGCTGCAAAGCGAACAATTCGAAATCGGCGAAACCTGGCGCGTCAGAGGCGACTGGGGCTGGTCGTTCTGGACCGGAGTGAACGCCACCGTGGGCATTCTTGTCGCGGTCATGGTCAGCGCAAGCGATTTGACCCGTTATCTTGAAAACAAACAAAGCAGCATGTGGCTGGGGCATTTGTTCGGACTCATACCGCCCCTCGGATTAATGATGTTCCTCGGCTTCGTGTCCGCGGTGACGACCGGTCAATGGGATCCCATACAGGCGTTAATGCAATTGTCCCCGGGGCCGGTGGTCATGATACTGATGCTGGTTTTCATCCTGGTAGCACAATTCAGCACAAACCTGACCATAAATATTTTGCCCCCCGCATTCATATTCGAGGAGTTGTTCGGATTCAACTGGCAAAATGGAGTTATTTTGACGGGTATTCTCGCGAGTCTCTCCTTTCCCTGGGTCCTGCTTGAAAGCGGCGCGAATTTTGTTGCTTTCATCAATTACTACACTGCATTTTTCGGGCCGCTGCTGGGTTGCATGCTGGCCCAGCGCTGGCTGGAAAAAGATAAATTACAGGTGAGCGCGCTGTACGATGAGAGTCCGGGAAGCAGGTACTGGTACAGCGCCGGACTGAATCCGGCTGCCGTCGTCAGTACGCTGGCCGCTTCCGTCGTCACCATGATCTGGTGGTTGCAGATTTCCTGGCTGGTGGGATTGCCGCTTGGAATATTGGGCTATCTTGTTCTCGACCGGGCGCTCACACTTGCCGAATCAACCCGGCGTCGAAACGTATGACAGTTGAACGATGTTAACCGTTGATGCAGAAAGGACTATCCAGGATCTGAAGGCACTTGCTGAATTCGGCAAGTTCGAATCCGGCGTAAACCGGCGCGGGTTCACTCCCGAAGATATTGCCGCGCGCGCCTGGTTGCTGGAGCGCATGCAGCAAGCCGGGCTTGATGCCGCCATTGACGGTGTCGGCAACGTGACGGGAAAAACACCGGGATGCGAACGTTACATCATTATCGGCTCTCATTCTGATACCGTTCCCAAGGGCGGGTGGCTGGACGGGGCATTGGGCGTCATCTTTGGCCTGGAGATAGCCAGGGCATGGGTGGAATCCGCCGGCAGCGCCGGTATCGGCATAAAAGCCTTCTCTTTCAGTGACGAAGAAGGCCGTTTCAACGGGTTATTCGGCAGTTCCATCTACAGCGGACTGAAGTCGCTGGAACAGGTGGTTGAATCCGTTGCGGACGACGGCACCGTGCTGGGAGACGCCCTGCGGAACGCCGGTTACGCAGGGCGGCCTGTTGCTGAATTCGATGCGGCCCGGGATATCGCCTGCATCGAGGCGCATATCGAGCAGGGCCCGGTGCTGGAGATCAACGACAGGATCATCGGTATCGTCACCGAAATTGTCGGCGTCGGTCGTTCGCAGGTTTTTTTCTTCGGCAAGGCGGGTCACGCAGGCACCGTACCGATGGCGATGCGCAAGGATGCCGCGGCCGCGGCGTATGAATTTGCAGTGATGTTTGCGGATTTTTGCCATCAACACTGCAGTGATTCCACGGTCTGGAATATCGGCAAGCTGCGGCTGGAGCCGGGGGCCTATAATGTAACCGCCCGGGAAGCGGAGGTGTTCCTCGAATACCGCGATGGTTCAGCGGATATACTCACCGGAATCAACAAGGCTATTCCGGAGTTGGCTGCAGAGGCCGGGGCAAAGCATAAAGTCGGCCACAAATGGATACCCGGCGTCAATATACCGCCGGAAATGATGGATTCAAACCTCGTGGAGCGCCTGGAAGCGGCTGCCGAACGCTGCAGCGCCCCCCGTATGCGCATGCCCAGCGGCGGCGGCCATGACTGCATGTTGTTTGCGAAAAAGGTGCCTACCGCCATGTTGTTTGTGCCCAGCCTCGGCGGACACAGTCATGTTGTTGCCGAGGATACCCGTGAAGCGGATATATCCCTGGGGATTGAAGTATTGGGCGAGTTTGTCTCGGATATTATTGAAAATGGTCTGCCCGGATGAAACAGGCAGACTCGTCTTATTGCTGTGTGAATTGGGGACAGAATGTGTCTGTCCCCGGTTATCAATAAAATTACGATGAAAGTCCACCCTGAAGTAATGCCCGCCATTGAGCGCTTCGAGTTGCCTGATGAACTGGGCTTCGGAGAGACCCTCGCGCCGGTCATGTACCGGCTCGATTATGCGAACGGCGCCTGGGGTGAGGGTCAATTACTTCCTTATGCCGGCATTTCCCTTGACCCCGCCTCGAAGGTATTGCATTTCGCCCAGGCTGTGTTTGAGGGACTGAAGGCATACCGGGGAGAACATGCACAAATAAAATTGTTCAGGCCGCACATGAATGCCGCCAGGTTCAATCGCTCGTGCGCGCGCATGCTGATGCCTGAACTGCCCGAGGGGTTGTTTATTGAAGGGGTATCCGCGGTTTCCGCCTGTGCCGGTCCGCTCGTTCCAGGATTGCCGGGCCAATCGCTTTACCTGCGCCCGCTTACGTTCGGCACGCAGTCTTCACTTGGCTTGGCCCCTTCCGACCGTTTTACATTCCTCGTTATCGCAAGCCCCTCGGACGCCCTTATCACCGGCAGCCTGCGGGTCGTGGTGGAGCGGGATGGAACCCGCGCCTCAACAGGCGGCACCGGCAATGTCAAGGCCAGCGGTAATTACGGCGCATCCCTGCTTTCCTCCATGGCTGCAATGGACAGCGGTTTCGACCAACCCCTGTGGCTTGACGCACGGGAGCAGAAATACATTGAAGAACTGTCTGCCATGAATTTTTTTGCGGTGATTGACGGAGAGTTGCATACCCCTGGAACGGGGGGCACGATTCTCCCGGGTGTAACACGGGATTCAGTGATAGCCCTGGCAGGAGATCTCGGGATTCCGGTCCGGGAAGGCAAGATTGCAATCGACACGCTACTGCAGCAAATTCGTTTAAAACGGTGTACCGAGGCCTTTGCCTGCGGCACTGCGGCCGTCGTCGCCCCAATCAGCGTGATAGGAGAGAAGGATGGCGCCATGCATGAACTACCCGAGGATTCCGGCCCTGTCGCAAACAGGCTGCGGGATGAACTGCTCGACATCCAGGAAGGCCGTGCGCCGGACAGGTTTAACTGGCTGTATACTGCTAGAATGTAGTTCCGAACACACCAATGCAGAGCAAACGCCTGATGTCTTCAAATACCAGGACATCCGTACAACCCGTTGAGAACCTGAGTCAGCGCGCACTCCAGACCCGTAGAAAACTCAAGACCGCGACACGCGATCTGTTAAATGAAACCGGGTTTCATCGCATGCGCGTTCAGGATATTACCCGGGGAGCCGGTGTGGCCGCAGGTTTGTTTTATCGATATTTTCCCGGTGTTCCCGAGATCGTCCAGGAGATCTGCGAGGACTTTATGGATGACCTGAATGCCAGAACCAGGAAATTGCCCGTGCTCACTCATCCCTATGACCAGATATTCGAGCGGCATGCCCTGGCCGTCGAACTGTTTTCAGACAATCCCGGTATCGTGCGCTGCCTGTTCCAGCACGATGATGACTTTCCCCTGTTCGGCCGGGTCTGGAAGGCGGCCGCGCATGAATGGAATTTACAGGTGGCGGATTTTCTCAAGTCACAGGCGTCTATGCCGTCTGACCAGGCGGAACATATGGCGTACGTCCTGGGAGCCATGACGGAAGGAGTTTTCTTTCAGTATCTCATTCGGCATACAAAAGACCTGTTCGACATGGGGCGGGAACCGAAGGACATTGCAGAAATCATCGCCATCATGTGGTATCGGACGATCTTTCTGGAAGATCCTCCTGCGGATAAATTGAAATCCGATAACCCGTTATCGGTTTAACCCGGCTCTCTCACCAGGCGATGCGACAATTGCGCCAGCCCGATGAGAGATCCGGGTTAATTATGTCGTGGGTTAACAACTAGAAATAAGTTGAATGTGAATTCAGTTTCAGCTAGTATGAATACAGTTTGTTCTGATTTATTCCTGGCTGTTATATAAATACAACACCTCGCGAGGAGGATTGTCAGATGCCAATGCAAACCACTTTCCCGCAAATACGACTTCCTTACATCTGCCGTTGCCTGTGCGCCGGATTGGGCCTGCTCGTGTTCAGTGTCACTGCGCCGGCCCAGGTGCTGGAAGAAATCGTGGTGACCGCCCAGAAGCGTGAGGAGACGCTTCAGAACGTCGCCAACCCGGTCACGGTATTTTCGGGCGAAGACCTCAACTCGCTGCGTATCAAGGAACCGAGAGACCTGGCCATGCAGACACCCGGGTTGCTCACCAAGTTCGGTCCGAACGGCCTGCGAACCGTGAGTTTTTATTTGCGTGGTGTGGGGATCAACGATTTCTCGGGTACGGTGGATTCATCCGTCGGTGTCTATGTGGACGAGGTCTACAAGCCCACGCCGGATACCCTGAACTTCGCCCTGATGGACGTACAGCGGGTCGAAGTGCTCAAGGGCCCGCAAGGAACGCTCTATGGCCGTAACAGCACCGGTGGCGCGGTGAATATTATCTCGGCGCCGCCAACATCTGAAGCGGAAGGCTATGTCCGCGCAGGTTACCAGCGTTATAACACCGCTACCATCGAAGGCGCGGTAAGCGGCCCGCTCTCTGAAACCCTGCTGGGCCGGGTGTCCGTCTCCGGACAGCTCAGCGACTCGAGTTCGGGTTACTCTTACAACCGGCTGACAGACAATACCCTGGGTGACGACGACCGGATCGCCCTGCGCGGCCAGCTCCACTGGCTGCCGACGGAGGATTTCGATGCGCGGGTGATCTTCAACTACGGTTACCACGAGTCCGAAGAGCCGCTGCTTGAACCGTCCCATGCGCTCGACCCAGCCGGGGGTGGAGTCTGCGCCCCGGTACTGGCGGGGAGGCGCGCCGAGGGGCAATGTGTGGGGTTGCTGGGGCATTTTGATCCCGATGACAACCGCTTCGATACCGAAGCCGACGCCGAACCCATGGTCGAAATGGAAGATCATAACGTGGTGGCGCATATTAACTGGCGCATGCCGCGCTTTACCGTCACCTCGATCACCGGTTACGAGAACTTCGAAAAGAAGCAGTCGCAGGACCTGGATGCCTCCCGTTTCGTGATCGGCAATAACGACACCATCGACAGCGAGGTAGACAGCTTCAGCCAGGAGGTGCGCATCACGTCGGATGATTCCTGGGGCTTCGAGTGGATCATAGGCGGTTTTTATTTCCAGAGCGACATAGCCTGGTTCCAGACGATTGACCTGAGCGCCATCGCGATACCGACCAGCAACGGCGCCGACCAGGACACGGAATCCTGGGCGGTGTTCGGCGATGTCACCGTCCCGCTTACCGATCAGATCGAGGTCGAGGCCGGTTTGCGTTTCACGAATGAGGAACGCGACTGGACAGGCGGCTCGTTTATCGGCACTTATACGGATCTCGACAACGCTTTCGCGTCCCTGACAACCCCCGGTTTCGTGCCCTGCCCGTTGTCGGCCCTGCCGATTACCCCCGGTGGTACCTGTGACGGGTTCATGCCCGGCGGCCCACTGGACTTCGACAACAAACAGGAAGAGGACAACGTCGACTTCCGCGCCGCGATCAAATTCAGCCCGACCGACGATATGATGTGGTACATGTCAGTAAGCGAGGGCTTCCGTAGCGGTGGTTATTCAGGCGCCGTGATCTTTTCGCAACCGTCGCTGCAGCCGTTCGGCGTCGAATCCCTGCGGGCCTACGAGGGCGGGTTCAAGTGGACCCTGCTGGACGGACGCATGCAATTCAATGCAAGCGGATTTTTCTATGACTTTGAGGGCTACCAGGCTACCTTCGTGCGCGGCACCGAGGTCAGCGCGCGCCTGCAGAACGCCGGCGACGTGGAAATTTTCGGGGCCGAAGGATCGGTGCAGTGGCTGATGACCGACCGGTTCTATGTCGACCTGGGTGTCAGCTGGCTGGACAACGAGATCGTCGAGACCGACGTGGTCCTGTCCTCGCTGGCAGGCGGGCCTGCCTCGACCATCGAAGGCAACGAGATCACCAACGCGCCGGACTGGTCTTTCAACGGGCGGGCGCGTCTGGAGTTGCCCCTGATGGGGGGATTTCGCCCTTACCTCCAGGGCGACTTCAAGTATGTTGACGAACATTTCCTGGAACCCAACAACCGCCTGATCCTGCAGGAAGACGGCTATTTCCTGCTGAATGGACGCCTGAGTTTGCAACAGGATAACGGCAACTGGGACGCGGCCGTGTGGGTGATGAACCTCACCAACGAGAAGTACATGACCTCCGGCCAGGACATTATCTCGGCCCTGGGATTTGCCCATCAGATGCAGGGACCGCCCCGCACTTATGGGGTTGAAGTCGGTTATAACTGGTAAATCGATACCTGGCCGGTGAACCTACGGGATTTAGCCGGAGGTTCACCGGTATTCAGATTGCTGTCGGTCCGCGCTGATGCCGCCGGATCGCCAGTTCACCAGAGATGCTTGTTCTCCTTACGCATCCGGAAAAAACGTAGCAGGCCTTTTCTCGCCTTCGTCAAAAAAGCGCGCTCCGGTTCCGATGCGGTTGTAATCGCCGAGTTCCGTCCTGGCCCTGTCCGCCTCCCGCATCAGTTTTCTGACAATATCAGGATATTCTCCGACCAGGTCAACCTGCTCGCCCACGTCTTGCTGCAGGTCGAATAACAGGGGTTGTTCAACCGCATCCGTATAACGGCCAAGCCACGAGGTATACGGCGTATTTGCCTGCCGGGGCAGGATGAGCTTCCAGCGTCCTGCCCGCACCGCCTGTAATTGCGTCAGGGAATAATAGAAGTAACTGGCGTACGGGCTTTTCGCTCCCGGATGGTTGAACAGTATCGGGCTGATGTCGGCGCCGTCGAATTCCACGTCCACCGGCAATCGCGTGCCGGCCAGCGCCGCGAGGGTCGGGTAGATGTCCATTATCGTGACCAGTTCGTCACTGACTGTTGATTCCGGGATCTTCCCGGGCCAGCGCATGATGGCAGGCACCCGGACACCTCCCTCCCAGTTGGAGTATTTTCTGCCCCGGAGGGGGGCGGCGGTGCCGGTGTATTCTTCGCTGTGGCCCACCTCGGGGCCGTTGTCGGAGAGGTAAATCACCAGTGTCCGGTCATCCAGTTGCAGGCGCTCCAGTTCCCTGAAGATCTCGCCCATGCTCCAGTCCAGTTCCTCCATGGCGTCCCCGTAGAGCCCGCGCTGTGACTTGCCCTTAAAGCCGGACGATGCGCCCAGCGGTAAATGGGGCATGTGATGGGCAAGATAGATAAAAAACGGCTTGCCACGGTTGTCCCGGATAAATCCAATCGTTTCCTCCGTGTATTCCCGGGTCAGCAAGTCCACGTCCGCGGGGCTTTCGATAACCTCGCGGTTGCGCATCATCTCGGGGATGAAACGCGCTAGGTCAACGTCCCGGGTATAACCGTGATACATGGGCGTGCCGTAGAAGTAATCAAAGCCCTGGGCATTCGGCATCAGTTCGGCCTTGAACGGCCCCTTGCCGCCGGGACGGCCCGGCGGTTGCGGCGGCGGGGCGAAATCCCAGGGCTCGTCACCGTCCCCGGCCATGTGCCATTTGCCGATCACCGCGGTCGCGTAGCCGGCGGTCTTCAGGGTCTCGGCAATGGTTATTTCGCGTGAGTGCAGAATGGTATTCGGGTTTTTCCTGTTTTCAGGCTCCGCCACTCTTACCGGGTAGGAACCGGTAAGCAGCGCAGCCCTGGATGGGCCGCAGACCGGCTGGGCGTAAAAACTGGTGAACCTGATGCCTTCCTGCGCCATCCGGTCCAGGACCGGTGTCCTGATGTCCGGAGAACCGTACACGCCGACATCGTTATAACCCTGGTCGTCGGTCAGCACCACGATGAAATTGGGCCGATCTCCTTCCGGTAACAGGCGGCCTCTTGCAGGAATTTCCACGCTGTCACGCGTCTTGAAATAATCGACGAGGGCCTGTGAGAATTCACGCCCCACGGCGATTACCTCGGCGTCCATGAAGTCGGTGTACTTGTCTCCTCCGTTAACCAGGAAACTGCCTGCCGCGACTGTATAGGTCGCGTCCTGCCGCAGTACGTCTTCTCCGATACGGACCTCGAGAACCCGCGAGCCAACGGGACGCCCCGGGTCATACCGTACCGTCATACCCGACACCTGCATAATTCCCCGCTCAAGAGAGAGGCTGTGCTCAAGCGCATTGATTATCCTGGCGCCCGACAATCGCACCGTGATGATATCGTCGATGAATGGATAAGCATCCAGCAGCATTGCGACTGTAACGGGGCCGGCCGGAATATCGCGCCGAATCGCGCCGGAAAGTGAAACTCCGATTTGGGCTCCGTTTTCTGCGCGCCGTATATCGGCAAACAGGTTGCCCAGGTCCGACTCTTCGTTATAGCGGCGCTTCAATCGATCCGAGACATATCCGGCGACCTGGTAGATTTCACTGTGCCGGTTGCGATAAGCAGCCAGCTTTTCGGCGACACGCGCATGGGGCTTAAGCCGATCGCTATCGACCGGCACCAGACGCCCTTCATAAGCAAGCACTTCCTGTTTTACCGTATCGACCTGTAACCGCAGGTATCCCAGGTGAAAGCCCTGGCCGTAGGTCTGCATGATCAGCGTTCCGGTCTGCGGCTGTATGACAGGTTCCTCCGTACCGGCGTCCGCGTGACCACCGAGAAGCACATCGATACCGTCGATGACACCGGCCAGTTCGATATCCGCCTCGATATCCCGCCTGATCTCGGGATGCGCCTCATCATCCGTCTGCATGGGCGCGGTTTTTCCCTGGTGGGCCAACAGCACGACGAGATCCACATTCGGGCGCAGCAGTTTCACATATTCCGGAACGACTGACTTCGGATCGCGCACTTCCAGCCCGGCGATATTCGGGGGATTGAGGGCCGTGGCGGCATCCTGGCCCATGATGCCTATTACGCCGATACGAACCCCGTCACGTTCGATGATTGAATAAGGCTGGGCGAAATGGATATCGGTACCCTTGTAGAAGAGGTTAGCGGCCAATACCGGGAATGGGACGCGGTTTTTTTGCCTGGCAAGCATCTGCCAGCCGTATTCGAACTCGTGGTTCCCTATCGCCATCGCGTCAT
This sequence comes from Gammaproteobacteria bacterium, assembly GCA_965220815.1. Lineage (GTDB taxonomy): Bacteria > Pseudomonadota > Gammaproteobacteria > Eutrophobiales > Eutrophobiaceae > JAAXHV01. Next base: position 1,527,050 of record OZ244846.1, on the reverse strand, counting down.
AACCCATCGTATTCATGAGTTCGAATGACACTTCGCCGCGCGTCAGCTTGGCGAGGACCCCGGTGAATATGTCGCCGGCGTCGAACAGGAACACGTTTTCTTCCGAGGCGCGAAAATCGTCGATCAGTGTTGCCAGTTGGGCGATGCCGCCGATATGCTCCATATCTTCGCGCCAGTACGCGAGGACCGGATCATAAGTGCTTTCCAGGTCGTTCGTGAACAGCAGCGTAACCGTCGTGGAGTTATCCGGGATATCAGGTGTTGCCGTTTCCGCCCCGGGGATTTCCGCAGAATGTGAAAACAATACCAGCAGGCAGATCGCCAGGTACGTTCCGGCGGCCCGGGGATGATGCGGGTTAATAAGGCGTGTCCCCGCCATCGGCATTGATCGATTGCCCGCGTATGATACCGGCATGATCGGACAGAAGAAACGCGGCTACCCGCCCAATCTCCAGGGGTTCGATGTGCCGGCCCAGTTGTGCCGGCACCATGGTCTTGATCAGTTCATCTGCAGGTTCGCCGATACGTGCACCAATGGATTCGGCCACCTCCATCAGCATGGGTGTGTAAACGCCGCCGGGGCAGATCGCATTGACGTTAATATCATGCTCACTCAACTCCATCGATAACGAACGGGTAAGATTGATGACCGCGGCCTTGCTGGCGTTATAGCCGGCCATGTTCGGGTAGCCGACCTTACCGCAATTGGAAGCAATGTTAACGATAGCCCCGGCCCGGTCCGCGTCGATGAGTATCTTTGCGAACACCCTGGAACACAAGTGGGTACCGATGACGTTCACCTCCATCTGCACCTGCCAGTCTTTCGTAGTGGCCTCCAGATCTTTCCCCAGGCGAACGGTTCCCGCGTTATTAACCAGCCCGTCCGGAAAACCAAAATGCGAACGTGTCGCGGACAGCGCCGTTTCCACTGATAATTCATCGGTAACATCGATAACCGTTGCAAAAACCGCATCGCCGGTAACAGGTGTCTCAGCAATCAGGGAAGTTCGTGCATCAGACACTTCCTGTTCATCAAGGTCGCCTATGGCGACCCGTGCACCGGCGTCGAGTACGGCCCGGGCGATGCCGTAACCGATGCCCCTTGCGCCGCCGGTAACAAAAATAACCTTATCTTTCAGCATCATGATTTTCCGGTAAATCATCCTGTACGGTACAACGCCATAGTATTCGCAAACCAGTGTTGTGTCACTTTCTATCACCTGTATCATTAGATACTGCCGACGACCATGACTTCAACAAGCATGAACTCACATACCGAACATATTGTCGGACAACAGAACCTCAGACGCCCCCTGGCCTGGATCATCTGGGGGCTGGCCGTTACCTACGTGGTCTACAAGTTTCAGACGCAAAGCAGTTACGCGGTACTGAATGCCGATATTGCGGAATCTCTGTCCCTGACGCTGTTGCAGGTCGGGGAACTGGGAGCGGTATATGCGATTACCTATGCAGTAATGACCATCCCGGCCGGCGGACTGCTCGACCGCTACGGCGCACGGACAGTGTTGAGCGCCGGTGTCGCAACGGTTGCTGCAGGGGCGTTGATCTTCGGTATTGCGGAAAACACGGCGGTGATTGTCGCCGGCCAGGCATTAATGGGCATCGGCGGCGCATTCGGTTACCCGGGCCTTGCCTACCTGACAAGGTACTGGTTCGGAATCAAGTATTTCGGGCTGGTTTTCGGCACTGCCCAGACCGTGGCCGCCACGGCGAACACTCTGGGCCAGGCTGCGGTGGGCTACCTGATTCTGTTTATGACCTGGCAGGACATCATGCTGCTGGAGGCGCTCATCGGACTCCTGTTGCTGATTGCGTTCGTCCTGCTGGTCAATGAACCCGGCGACGGCAAGGGTGAACCGGTAAAACCGGGGGCGCATCCGCCGTTCTGGGCCGGTCTGTGGCGGGACCTGAAGGTCCTGTCCGTCCAGCCCCTGTTCTGGCAGGTCACACTGATAAGCGGGTTGACGTTCGGGCTGATGCTGGGTGTGGGTATCATCTGGGGTATCAAGCTGCTCATCTTCAAGGGGTTCGATCCGACCAGTGCGAGCAATATTAATGCCACAATCTGGTTCGGTTTCGGGACCGGCGCCCTGCTGGTGCATATATTCTCGGATTATGTGCGCAGCTTCAAACTCACCTGCGTCATTTTTTTAGTATGCGACTTAATCGCCTTGCTGCTGTTTCTGCTGCTCAGCGAACTCTCAACGGGAGTTGCCTATGCCCTGTTCCTGTCCATCGGGTTTTTTGCCGGCGTCAGTCCCATGTGTTACACGATGACGACGCGGTTCTGTGAGAAAGCCAGGGCCGGCACCGCATTCGGACTGCTGACCTGTGTTTCGTTTGTCGTCGGCGCGCTGTTGATGCCGGCTCCGGCCAGACTCATCGAAGACTTCAACGTCCCGCTCAGCGCGGCAGCGCTGATTTTTCCCGCGGCGTTGCTGCTGGCCTTGATCCTGGCCGTGGTCAAGAAAGAGACTTACCACCTGGAGCCCGCGGCGTGACATACAATGATGCGGCTGCCGGGCAATCTGCCCACCTGCCCTTACCACGCCTGGAGCTATCCCACTGTTATTCAAACGCCCCTATCGTATACATCTCTCCTTTACTCCACCATTCACCGTCAATCTTCTCCCACAGGAACAGCATCTTGAACGTAAAGGCTTCGGCGCCCTCTTCCGGGGGGACAACATGAAAATTGACCCAGTCCCAGCCGGCATTGCCGTTTACATGGGTATGGAAAGACTCGACCCGGACAGTTGCTCCGATAACCTCTTCATAGACGTGGCGTAATTCCTCGATACCGAAATGGGTGGTGCCGTCCGGTCCGCTGGAAATCGCATCCTCTGTGTAGAACTGCTCCATTATCGGTTCAGGATCATTATCGGCAAAGGCCTGTTCCTTCAAATCGTACTTGGCGCGGATTGCCTGTTTGAACTCATCCAGTTCATTCGTACCGTCATCCATGGCGCACGACGATATCCCGCACATGGCCAGGACGCCTAAAACGGTTAACGTTATATTTCGTATCCTCTTACGCATGATTTATTCCTCAATCTGTTGCTTTACCAATATTATCAGCCTGTAGTATGTAGCGATGTCCGGCGACCCTGACCTGGGCCTTTCAGCTTTCGAACATACCCAGGGTAAATTCCTTGAATACCGGTCACAACATTATATGATGGGCATAGCGGAAAACAACTCATGCCTGGAGAAAACGTCAAGAAACCATACTATGCGGTAATCTTCACTTCCACCCGGAATGATGAAGACGAAGGTTACGCAGAGATGGCCGAAGAAATGGAACAGTTGGCTCGGCAACAGGAAGGATTCATATCGATGGATACCGCGCAAGGCCCCACAAATATAACGGTTTGCTACTGGACCAGCCTGGAGGCCATATCGGCCTGGAAACATGAAGTCCGCCACAGGCATGCGCAAAAACTGGGAAAATCAAAGTGGTACAGGAATTATTCCGTAAAGGTATGCAAGGTGGAAAAGGACTATTCTTTTCCTGAGTTGTGAGTTTTCCCGCGTGAGCGCCCGGATCAGTCCTTCAGGCTATAGACGACCAGGCCGCTGCGCAGTTTCGGTTCGAACCAGGTGGCCTTGGGGGGCATAATCCTGCCGGAGTCCGCGATGGTCATCAATTCCTGTACTGACACCGGGTAGAGAGTGAAGGCAACGGCCATCTCGCCGCTGTCCACCCTGTTCTGGAGTTCCGCCGTGCCGCGCGCGCCGCCGACATAGACTATGCGCGGGTCGGTCCTCTGATCGCGGATGCCCAGGACCGGCTCCAGGATCAGGTCCGACAGGATGCTGACACCCAGCGCCGACATAGTATCGTCAGGATCATACGTACCGGACCGGGCGCTCAGTCGGTACCATGTGCCGGCCAGGTACATCCCGGTCACACCCCGTTGCTTCGGCCTGACAGGCTGGTTTCCCATCCTGTCAACAGCGAATAGCGGCGCCAGTTCCCGCAGGAATTCATCCGGTTCAAGGCCGTTAAGGTCGGCGACCAACCGGTTGTAATCGAGAATTTCCAGTTCGTTATCAGGAAAGTGCGCCGCGAGAAAATAATTATGTCCCGGGCCGGCGCCGTTGTGCCGGCCTTCCCTGTCCAGTTCCCGGCTGACTATCGCGGCAGCGGCGGTACGGTGGTGCCCGTCAGCCACGTAAGTTGCAGGGATGCCGGCAAATGCGCGAATAATCGCTTCAAGGGTTTCAGGTTCCTCTACGATCCAGAACCGGTGTTGAACCGAGTCCGCATCAACAAACTCGTACTCCGGTTGCGCTGATTTGACCGAATTGACAAGACCATCGATTCGGCGGTCATAGCGATAGGCGAACATCACCGGCTCTACGTTGAGCAGGGTTGTTCGAATATGATGCGCCCGGTCCGCCTCCTTATCAAACCGGGTCAATTCATGTTTCCTGATACGGCCGGCCAGGTAATCCTCTACGGCTGCGGCCGCAACAATTCCTGTTCTCGGTTTCCCGTCCGCGCTCAACTCGTAGATATACAGGCATTCATGCTTATCACGTACAAACGTTCCGTTATCGATTAAAGCCTGGAAATTTGCCGCAGCCGCACGGTAAATATCGGGGCTGTCCGGATCCGTACCATCGGGAAACGTGATCTCCGGTTTGGTGACGTTCAGGAAGGAATAGGAGTTTCCGGCTGCTTCCTGCCGGGCTTCAGCCGTGGTGAGCACGTCATACGGTCTCGATGCAACCCTGGCAATCCTGTCCTTGCAGGGGCGATAACCTCTGAAAGCCTTTATTTGCATTTATTCTGTTTTCTATATCCGGGGTCAGAGTAATGTCTGGCGAATTTCTTACTCTGACTTCAATGCCTTGAAACTACAGGCTGACCTGCATCACCTTGTTGATGGCCTCAATTTGAGCGAGTTCGTCCATCAGTTTATCGTTCAGCGGAGTAGACACACCAATCACCGCAATCGCCTTGTCGCTACCGGACACAATGCCCAGTTGCATGCGTGATATGTTGATCCGTTCACCGGCCAGGAGGTTGCTGATGGCGGCGACCACACCGGGCTGGTCATTGTGGCGGGTAACCAGCAGGTGGCCTTCCAGCACGGCCTCAATCTCGTAATCATTGATGCTGATCAGGCGCGGGTACCTCCTGTGGAACAGTGTCCCGACAACCCGCGTTTCCCGGTCTCCGTTATGAACCGAAAGGCTTACCGCCGAATGGTAATCCGGATGTTCCCCCCCGCGGGCCTCCACCAGGCTCAATCCCTGCTGCTCAGCGATATGTTTCGCGTTCACCCGGTTTACCTCGGTCGACATATGGACGCTCAATAACCCCACCAGCCCCTCCGTGGAGATGCTCGTCATGTCCCGCTCAGCCGCGTTGCCGAAGAGTGACACTTCCAACTGGCGGATGGAGCCGGGAATCATGTGGCCCAGCAGTTTTCCCAGGCGTCTCGCCAGCGTCATGTACGGTTGCAGCTTCACCAGTTCCTCGGATGATACCGCCGGCAGGTTGATTGCATTAATGGGTTCGCCGGTCCTCAGATATATACAGACCTGCTGGGCAATCTCCATACCGGCAGCGGCCTGTGCTTCCCGGGTCGACGCCCCCAGGTGCGGCGTCAGCAGCACGTTATCCAGGGTCAGCAGGGGTGAATCCTCGGGGGGTTCGCGGGCAAACACGTCCAGCGCAGCGCCGGCCAGACTCCCTTTACTGAGCGCATCATAAAGCGCCTCCTCGTCGACCAGTCCGCCCCTCGCGCAGTTGATCAATCTCGCCCCGGGTTTCATGGCATTGATGCGGTCGGCATTCATAATATTGCGGGTCTTGTCATTCAGCGGGCAATGCAGGCTGATATAGTCCGCTTCGCTCACAAGTTCATCCAGCCCGACACCCGTGACGCCGTCGGCGAGAAACTTTTCCTCGGTAACGAACGGATCGAATGCGATCACCTGCATTTCCAGGGCCAGCGCCTTGGCCGCCACTATCCTGCCGATATGACCGTAGCCGATAATACCCAGGACCTTGCCGCTGAGTTCCACTCCCATGAAGCGGGAGCGTTTCCATTCACCGGCTTTTACCGACCTGTTGGCCTGGGGCAGGTTCCGGCTCAGGGAAAACAGGTGAGCCAGGGTCAGTTCCGCCGTGGTCGTCACGTTGGCGTCCGGCGTGTTCAGCACGACGATGCCTTTGCCCGTGGCCCGGTCCACGTCAATATTATCGACTCCGATACCGGCCCTGCCGATCACTTCGAGCCTGTCAGCCGCGTCTATGACTCTTGCCGAAATCGTTGTGGCGCTGCGTACGATGACGGCATGGTAGTCGCCAATCTTTTCACACAACGCGGTGTCGTCAAGACCGGTGAGGTGATCTACGGCAATATTCTCCTGCCCGTCAAGGAAAGCCTTGCCTTCAGGGGAGATCCTGTCCGCGACCAGGATACGTTTCAGCCGGGGATTTTTATCCACTGATCAACTCGTCAATATCCTCGGCCAGCTTGCGCGTCAGCTTACGGACTTTCCCGGCGCCACGGCCCTCCACCATGACCCGCAGCACAGGCTCGGTACCGGATGGACGCAACAATACCCGACCGGGCTCCTCGAGTTGTTTTTCAACTTCTTTCACTATCCCGTCTATCTCCGGATAATCCTTGAGTCGCACCGGTTTGCGCAAGGTTACATTCATCAATGTCTGGGGAAATTTCTGCATGCCGGCTTTTAACGAGTGCAAACTCTCCCCGGTGTGCCGCATGGCGCTCAATACCTGCAGGGCGGAAATGATGCCGTCACCCGTATCGGAGAAATTCCTGTTTACGATATGGCCCGACTGCTCTCCGCCCAGCACCAGTTTTTTTTCATCCAGCATTTCCGCGACATACCGATCCCCCACCTTCGCCCGGAAAAACTCAAACCCCATCTCTTTCAACGCCCGTTCCAGCCCCAGGTTGCTCATCAAGGTGCCCACAACGCCCCCGTTTAGCATCTTTCTCTGGTGTCTCGCAATGATGTAGAGCAGTTCATCACCGTCCACAAGCTGACCCTTATGATCGACCATGATCAACCTGTCGGCGTCTCCGTCCAGCGAGATGCCGACGTCCGCGTTTTTGTCCAGCACGACTTGTTGCAGGCACTCCGGCTCCGTGGCTCCGCAGCCGTCATTGATATTGAAACCGTCCGGTTCCACGCCGATCGCATGGACTTCAGCGCCCAGTTCTTCAAATACCCTGGGAGCAATCCTGTAGGCCGCGCCGTTGGCGCAATCGACTACCATGCGAATTCCGCCCAGGTCACAATCGACCCTGCTCTTGCAGTACTCTATGTACCTGCGCGCCGCATCGGTGATCCGGCGCGCCTTGCCCAGCTTGTCCGGTTCAACAACCATGAGCGGGTTGGCCAGTTGCTTTTCTATCTGTAATTCGACGGCATCCGACAGCTTCCTGCCATTCCTGGAAAAGATCTTGATGCCGTTATCGAAATAAGGGTTGTGTGAAGCGCTGATGACAATCCCCGCCTCGGCGCGGGTATTTTTTGTCAGGTAGGCGACGGCCGGCGTGGGCACCGGCCCGAGCAGGCGGATATCGACACCTGCAGCGGACAATCCTGCTTCCAGCGCCGATTCGAACATGTAACCGGACACACGGGTATCCTTGCCGATAAGAATGGGACCCGCGGTTTTTTGGCGCAGCACCTTACCGATGGCCCAGCCCAGCTTCATAACGAAATCCGGCGTGACGGGTTCCTCGCCGACCCTGCCGCGAATGCCGTCCGTACTGAAATACTTGCGCGAATTAACCTGCATATCCCTGATCCGTGGTTGTCCTGTTATGCTTCAGGCAGGTCGCGCCGGCCCGTCAATGGCAGGACCTTCAACTGGCTCACCTTCATCTTTCTGCTGTGTTTCATCGGGTCCGGCCTGTTTGCCGCGCGTCCTGTTATCATTGCCCCAGTCCGCCGGCGGTCCCGGCTCGTTTCCTTCCATGATACTGTCAATCTGGCCGGAATCGATGGTTTCATACTTGATGAGGGCGTCCGCCATCAGGTGCAGCTTATCCATGTTTGCCTCAAGCAACTCCTTTGCGCGCTGATAGTTCAGGTCAATGAGGCGTCTCACCTCTGCGTCTATATCATTCTGCGTCGCCGCGGAAACAGTCGAATGCTTGGTCACGGAATGCCCCAGGAAGACCTCTCCTTCATCCTCCTGGTATGCGAGCGGCCCCATTTTTTCGGAGAGACCCCACTTGGTCACCATGTTTCTTGCCAGCAGCGTGGCGCGTTCTATATCGTTGCTCGCGCCCGTTGTCACGGCATCTTCCCCGAAAATCAGGCTCTCGGCGATACGCCCGCCGAACAGGGAACAGATCTGGCTCTGCAAAAACTGCCGGGAGTAGCTTAGCCTGTCCTGTTCCGGCAGGAACATGGTCACGCCCAGGGCGCGCCCGCGCGGGATTATGGTGACCTTGTAGACCGGGTCATGGCCGGGAACGAGCCGTCCGACGATGGCATGGCCTGCTTCATGGTAGGCGGTGAGTTTCTTTTCCTCATCGCTCATCACCATGGAACGCCGCTCAGTGCCCATCATCACCTTGTCCTTGGCCCGTTCAAACTCTTCCATATCGACCTGTTTCTTGTCGGCCCGGGCCGCGAACAACGCCGCTTCGTTTATCAGGTTGGCAAGATCAGCCCCGGAAAATCCGGGTGTGCCGCGCGCGATGATGGAGGGGTCCACGTCATCGGCCAACGCGACCTTGCGCATATGCACCTTGAGTATCTGTTCACGCCCCCGGATGTCCGGCAACGGAACAACCACCTGCCGGTCAAACCGCCCGGGGCGCAGCAGGGCCGGGTCAAGCACGTCGGGCCGGTTGGTCGCCGCAATAACGATGATTCCTTCGTTGCCTTCAAAGCCGTCCATTTCGACCAGGAGCTGGTTGAGCGTCTGTTCACGTTCATCGTGGCCGCCGCCGAGACCGGCGCCGCGGTGGCGCCCCACCGCATCGATTTCGTCAATGAAAATGATGCACGGTGCATGTTTTTTGGCCTGTTCGAACATGTCACGCACCCTGGAAGCGCCGACACCGACGAACATTTCCACAAAATCCGAACCGGAAATGGTAAAGAACGGCACCTGCGCCTCGCCGGCTATCGCCTTGGCCAGCAGGGTCTTCCCGGTGCCGGGCGAGCCTACCATCAATACGCCGCGCGGTATCTTGCCGCCCAGTTTCTGGAACTTGCCCGGGTCGCGCAGGAATTCGACCAGCTCGACGACTTCTTCCTTCGCCTCCTCGACGCCGGCAACATCGTTAAAGGTAATCTTGACCTGGTCTTCATTCAACAGGCGCGCCCGGCTCTTGCCGAACGACAACGCGCCACGGCCACTGCCGCCGCCCTGCATCTGGCGCATGAAGTAAATCCAGATTCCCAGTAACAGCAGGATAGGGAACCAGGAGATAAAGGCATGGGCCCAGAACGAATTCTTGTTGGGCTCCGAAGCCAGCACCTCCACGTTGTTGTCCAGCAGGGTGCCGATCAAGGCATCATTGCTGGTTTCCGGACTGTAGGTGTTGAACCGGGTGCCATCGGCCAGGTTGCCGGAAATGGTGCTGCCTTCGATCGTGACGGAGTTTACCTTGCCGGTTTTTACATCCAGGATAAACTGTGAATAGGGGATGGTGGTATCGACGGGACGGACCCCGAAATTCTGAAATACCATCATCATGACCAGGGCGATGACTACCCATAACAATATACTCTTTAACATAACGCCTTACGCCTACGCTGTTCCTTAAATAACCGGTTTACTACATAGTATAGCCTTTTGCCAGGATGTATAACTCGCTGGAGTTCGCCCTGGACGCCCGTGGCTTGACCTGCAATACTTTATCAAATTTCTCAGCCAATTGCTTTCCGAATGCGGCGCTGTCGCTTCCCTGAAACAGCTTTACCAGAAAATGCCCCTTTTCCCGAAGCACGGAACACGCTACCCGGTATGCGGATTCTGCAAGGTTCAGGCTACCGGCCTGATCCACAGCGGCTATACCTGATAAATTGGGGGCCATATCCGAAATTACAAGGTCGGCGCTGTTTTCACCCAGTTCGGCAATACAGTATTGCAGTCTTTCCGCATCGTTCAGGTCGGCTTGCAGGAAGATCACGCCGGCGAGGGGTTGCATGTCCAGCAAATCGACAGCGATGACTTTCCCGCCGGGCCTCACTTTTTCAACCACGTAGGCTGACCAGCTCCCCGGCGCCGCGCCCAGGTCCACCACTGTCTGTCCGGGGCGGAACAGCTTGTGGCGCCGATCCAGTTCCTCCAGCTTGAACACCGCGCGGGAACGCAGTTGCCTGCTCCTGGCCAGGTTGACGTACCGGTCCCGGTTATGTTCCTGCAACCAGCGTTTGCTGCTTTTTGACATTCCAATAACAGGGGTCAGATATAAGCAACCGACAGTACTTCGTATTCGACAATCCCCCCGGGGGCATTGACCTGGATTACATCGCCCTCCTCCTTGCCGATCATGGCGCGGGCTATCGGGGCGGTCACGGACAGCAGCCCCTGGTCGATATCCGCTTCCATCTCCCCGACGATCTGGTAGCGGACTTCCTGTTCGGTATCAAGGTTGAATAATTCGACCGTGGCGCCGAAGACGATTTTTCCTTCCGCGTCGATTTTCGTCACATCAATGATTTCTGCGATGGCCAGGGCCTCTTCAATGGTCGCGATACGGCCCTCGATAAAACCCTGGCGCTCGCGCGCGGCATGATACTCTGCATTTTCGCTCAGGTCTCCGTGAGCCCTGGCTTCCGCCAGGGCCTGGATTACCCTGGGGCGCTCGACTGATTTCAATTCGTCCAGTTGGCGGCGCAACCGCTCGGCGCCTTCTGCTGTCATCGGCATTCTGTTCATCGCGTCAATTCCTGGAGGCAACGGATACTGTCGATATGATCTTCCCCCAGTGCTGAAATTATAGCTTTCGCGCCGGCAATCGTGGTTGTATAGAAGACCTTGTGCTGGATGGCGGTAGTCCTGATGGAATGTGAATCCATTATCGCCTGCCTCCCCTCCGTGGTGTTGACGATAAGACTGATTTCATCATTTTTCAGCATATCGACAACATGGGGGTGCCCTTCGGCAACCTTGTTCACCCTGGCGCATTCCACACCGGCCTGCCCGATTACCCTCGCCGTTCCCTCGGTGGCGCACAGGCTGAACCCCGCTTCGACAAAGTCCCGGGCCACCTGGACCGCGCCGGGTTTGTCCTTGTCCCGGACGCTGATGAATACCATGCCGCGGTCCGGAATTTCCTGGCTGGTGGCAAGTACCGCTTTATTGTAGGCTTCTCCGAAACTGCTGCCTACTCCCATGACTTCTCCGGTTGACTTCATCTCCGGTCCAAGTATCGGATCGACACCGGGAAACTTGACGAACGGGAACACGGCTTCCTTGATGGAATAATACTCCGGCCTGTCAACGGCCCGGAGCCCCTGTTCGGCAAGACTCTCCCCCACCATGCACCTGGCTGCGATACGGGCCAGGGGAACGCCTGTAGCCTTGGAGACGTAGGGTACGGTACGGGAAGCCCTGGGATTGACTTCCAGCACGAAAATATCTTCCCCCTGGATGGCGAACTGCGTATTCATCAGTCCGGAGACTGTCAGGCTGCGCGCCATCTTCTCCACCTGCACGGCAAGGCGCTGCTGAAGCGCCTCATCCAGACTGAATGGCGGCAATGAACAGGCCGAGTCGCCGGAGTGTATGCCCGCCTGCTCGATGTGTTCCATGATGCCGCCGATGATCACTTCGTTACCGTCCGCGATTGCATCCACGTCCACTTCGATGGCATTGTCAAGGAACCGGTCCAGCAGCACGGGTGAGTCGTTGGAAACCGCTACGGCCCGTGACATGTATTCCTTCAGGTCCGTTTCATCATATACAATCTCCATGGCCCGGCCACCCAATACGTAGGAGGGCCGCACCACGATGGGATAACCGATTTCCTGCGCCTGGCGAATCGCATCGGGCAGGTTTCTGGCGGTCCGGTTGGAAGGCTGTTTGAGTTGCAGTTCCTGCAACAGGCGCTGGAACCGCTCCCGGTCTTCAGCCAGGTCTATCGAATCCGGGCTGGTGCCGATGATCGGCGCGCCTTCCGCTTCCAGGGCGCGGGCCAGTTTGAGGGGCGTCTGGCCGCCGAACTGGACGATCACGCCGCGCGGCTGTTCCAGGTGAATGATTTCCAGCACGTCCTCCAGGGTCAGCGGCTCGAAATACAGCCGGTCGGATGTATCGTAGTCCGTGGAGACGGTTTCCGGGTTGCAGTTCACCATGATCGATTCCAGCCCGGCGTCACGGATGGCGAACGCAGCCTGCACGCAACAGTAATCGAACTCGATCCCCTGCCCGATACGGTTGGGCCCGCCGCCGAGCACCATGATCTTGTCCCGGGTGGTGGGCTCCGCTTCACATTCCTCGTCATACGTCGAATACATGTATGCCGTGGTCGCGGGGAACTCCGCGGCGCAGGAATCGACCCGCTTGTACACGGGCCGGATGTCCATTTCGTGACGCCGCTGCCTGACCGCGGCTTCACTGACGTCCAACAGAACGGCCAGGCGGCTGTCCGAGAAGCCTTTCTGCTTCAGCCGGTAAAGGCATTCCCGGTCTATTGCCTTGAACACGGATACCGACAAGCGTTTCTCCTCCTCGACCAGGTCCTGAATTTGCGCCAGGAACCAGGGATCGATGTGTGACAGGGAATGAACCCGCGCCAGGTCCATGCCGTGGCGAAATGCTTCGCCCACGTACAGCAACCGTTCCGAGCCGGGGTTGCGCAGTTCGTGGGAGATCTTGTCCAGGTTACTGTCGCTCACCTCGTCGCAGAGGTTGATGAAACCGTCCACCCCGGTTTCCAGGCCGCGCAAGGCCTTCTGCAGGGATTCCTGGAACGTCCTGCCGATTGCCATTACTTCTCCCACCGATTTCATCTGGGTCGTGAGTTGGGGGTCGGCCTGGGGGAACTTCTCGAAGGTGAACCTGGGGATCTTGGTAACGATGTAATCGATGGTCGGTTCGAACGAGGCCGGCGTTGCGCCCCCGGTAATTTCGTTATCCAGTTCATCCAGGGTGTAGCCCACCGCCAGTTTCGCCGCGACCCGGGCTATCGGGAACCCGGTCGCCTTGGAGGCCAGCGCGGATGAACGCGACACGCGCGGGTTCATCTCGATAATGAGCAGCCGGCCGTCTTCGGGATTGACGGCAAACTGCACGTTGGAACCGCCCGTGTCCACGCCGATCTCGCGCAGCACCGCGATGGAAGCGTCGCGCATCAACTGGAACTCCTTGTCCGTCAGGGTCAGGGCCGGAGCGACGGTGATCGAATCGCCGGTGTGCACCCCCATGGCGTCCACATTCTCGATGGAGCAGACGATGATGCAGTTGTCCTTGCGGTCGCGCACGACTTCCATCTCGAATTCCTTCCAGCCCACCACGGATTGTTCCACCAGGATCTCACTGGTAGGCGAGGCTTCCAGCCCTCTCTCGCAGATTTCGATGAATTCCTCCCTGTTCCAGGCAACGCCGCCGCCGCTGCCCCCCAGGGTAAACGAGGGACGGATGATCACCGGGTAACCGATGTTTCGCTGGATGTCGATGGCCGTGTCAAGGTCATGGGCCAGGTCCGACTCGGGCATGGCAAGCCCTATCCTCTGCATGGCGTTGCGGAATTTCTCCCGGTCCTCCGCCTTGTCGATGGCTTCCTTGTCGGCGCCGATCATTTCCACGTTATATTCGTCCAGCACGCCGGTGCGGGCCAGGTCCAAGGCGGTATTCAGGCCTGTCTGCCCGCCCATGGTGGGCAGCAGCGCGTGCGGGCGTTCCTTCTCGATGATCTTTGCGATGGTCTGCCAGCGCACCGGCTCGATATAGGTGGCGTCCGCCATGTCCGGGTCGGTCATGATGGTTGCCGGGTTGGAATTCACCAGGACCACCCGGTAGCCTTCCTCGCGCAGGGCCTTGCAGGCCTGGGCGCCGGAATAATCGAACTCGCAGGCCTGGCCGATGACGATGGGGCCGGCGCCGATGATCAGTACGCTTTCTATGTCAGTTCGTTTGGGCATTTATTCAAAACGGAGTATTGACAGGTTGGGATGGCCTTTTCAAGACACGCTGTAAATACATCCATGTACGTTCATTGCGCCCATCCTTGGGCGCAACCCTTCGGGCAGCTAGCGCTGTGCAAATCGTCTGTCCTGACGATTTGTCCCTTCCAGCCATCCATGGCTTCCAGAGGGTCTTGAAAAGGCCATCCCAACCTGTAGCCGGGCTCATCTGGATTCACCCATCAAGTGTATGAAATGGTCGAACAGCGGCTTGATGTCATGGGGGCCGGGGCTGGCTTCCGGGTGGCCCTGGAAGCCGAATGCCGGTTGTTGTTTATGATGGATGCCCTGCACCGTGCCGTCGAACAACGAGCGGTGTGTGACCGTCAGCGTCTCCGGGATGGAGTCTTCCGCAACGGTGAAGCCGTGGTTCTGGCTGGTGATCATAACCCTCCCCGTGGCCAGTTCCTGCACCGGGTGGTTGCCGCCGTGATGGCCGAACTTCATTTTTACCGTATCGGCCCCGCAGGCCAGTCCCAGCAACTGGTGCCCCAGGCAGATGCCGAAGGTGGGCACACCTGCCGCCACGATGTCCCTGATTGCGCTTATGGCGTAATCGCAGGGTTCGGGATCGCCGGGTCCGTTGGATAAAAACACGCCGTCAGGGGAGCGGGACAGCACCTCCTCCGCCATCGTTGTGGCCGGCGCCACCTCCAGATCACAACCCAGGTCGCAGAGAATGCGCAGGATGTTCTTTTTCACCCCGAAATCCATGGCCACTACTTTGTGCTTGCGCGCCCCGGCAACCTTCCCGTAACCCTCTTCCAGGGACCAGACGCTTTCCTGCCACTTGTAGTTTTGCGTGGTCGTGACTTCCCGGGCCAGGTCCATGCCCTTCAGTCCGGGGAATTCCCGGGCAAGCTCCAGGGCGCGGCCTTCATCCAGCCGCTCACCGGCAAGAATGCAGCCGTCCTGCGCGCCCTTGTCCCGGAGCAGGCGGGTCAGGCGCCGGGTATCGATATTGGCAATGGCGATGGCCCGGTTGGCGGCCAGGTAGTCGGTCAGGGACTGCTCGTTGCGCCAGTTACTCGGCAGGTAAGGCGCCTGCTTGATGATCATGCCGGAGGCGTAGACCCGGGCGGATTCCGTATCTTCCGAATTGAAACCCGTGTTGCCGATCTGCGGCTGGGTAAAGGTGATTATCTGGCGGCAGTAGGACGGATCCGTGAGAATCTCCTGGTAGCCCGTGATCGACGTGTTGAACACCACTTCACCGACCGCTGCGCCGTCAACACCGATGGAATCGCCGTAGAACAGGCTGCCGTCCGCGAGCGCGAGTAAAGCCGAATGACCCAAGAAATTCCTCCGCAGAAGCAATACACATACAAAACGGGAGCAACCTCCCGATTACTCCCGCTTACCGATACCGTACAGTGTACTAAATCAGGGGGTTGGGTGTCGATTGGTTTTTCCTGTTTTCCCCTGACCTCTCGCACCAGGGAATCATGCATTCATTTTGACAGTGATATTTTTCTTCATCATCATGCTGTTATGGATACCGGCAAACTATCGGCGATTGTCCTGGCGGCGGGCGGTTCCAGCAGGTACGGCCAGTGTAAACAACTGGTAGAAATAAACGGTTCCAGCCTGGTCCGGCTTGCCGTCGACAAGCTTTCGGCGTTATTTCCCAATGACAGGATTACTGTCGTAGTCGGGGCGAACTCGGAGGCAGTGGAGCAGTCTGTCAGCGACGTGCCGGTAAATGTCGTTCTCAATGAACACTGGCAACAGGGGCTGGCATCCTCTCTCAAGGCGGGACTGAACAGTGTTGAACCGGATTGCCGGGCCGTGATGATTACCCTGTGCGACCAGGCGCTGGTTACGAAGAATCACCTGCGCCTGCTGCTTGAGCAGTGGCTTGCCAGCCCGTCTGAAATCATGGCAAGCGCTTACGCAGGCACCGTCGGTACCCCTGCCGTAATCCCTGCTGAATTTTATCCGCAGATCCTGGCCCTGGAGGGCGATACAGGGGCAAAATCCATCCTGAAAAACAATGCCGGGAGGGTCAGGACACTCCCCGTCCCCGAAGCCGAATTTGACCTGGATGTCCCTGCCGACCTGGAAAAGCTCAGGAGCCTCTGACTTAATCAGAAGTTCTGACAGGTTCAGCTATGTTGGGGAGCGTGTTTTTTCCTGTCATAAGCCGCTTCCCAGTTGTCGCCGTCGAACTTCTCAACCGTAACGTTCTTTATTTGCGCCCTGTCCAGGCAGTTGAGGTTGATGCTGTAGCCCTCGGGATAAGACCGGGGCACGTAGAATGATTTCACGCCGCAGGCGCCGCAGAAATAGTGTTGTGCGGCGCCGGTATTGAAAGTGTAAGTCGACAGGGCATCCTCACCCCGCAGCAGCCGGAAGCGCGACTTCGGGACCTGAAGGTGCAGGTAGCCGCTCATACGGCAGATGGAACAGTTGCAGTCCAGTACGGTCACCGCCGCCGGGGCGTCCACTTCAAACCGCACCGCGCCGCAATGACAACCTCCCTCGTGGATCAACATTTCTTGACTCATATATTCATCCGGTTGTCCTGCTATTTACCCGACTTTTAGATAAACTGTCGCTTTATGTCAACCGATATTTTTCACCCGGTTACCGCGGCCTGGTTTAACAATGAATTCACCGGACCTACGCCGGTGCAGGAAGATGCCTGGCCTGCGATAAAGCAGGGCGGTCATACCCTGATCGCGGCGCCGACCGGCAGCGGCAAGACCCTGGCTGCGTTCCTTGCCGCGATTGACGACCTGGTGCGCGAAGCGCTGGCCGGGGGACTGGCTGACGAGACGTATATCCTGTATGTCTCCCCCCTGAAAGCCCTGTCCAACGATATACAGAAGAACCTGCAGGGGCCGCTGCAGGGCATCCGGGACATGATGCAGGCGCAGGGATTGCCGGAGGTGGATATCCGCGCCCTGGTGCGCACCGGCGACACCACGCAGTCGGAGCGCGAGCGCATGCGGCGGGTGCCGCCCCATATACTTGTCACCACCCCGGAATCCCTTTATATCCTGCTCACCAGCAGTTCCGGGAGGAAGATGCTACAAACCGTGCGCAATGTCATCGTCGACGAGATCCATGCCCTGGCGCCGAACAAGCGGGGCGCGCACCTGGCGCTATCGCTGGAACGGCTGGATGCGTTGGCTGAGCGCGCCCCTGTACGAATCGGCCTGTCCGCGACGCAACGGCCCATAGAAGAGATCGCCCGGTTCCTGGTCGGGAACCGGGAAGAACATTGCAACATCCTGGATCGCGGGCACGTCAGGCAGGTCGATATTGCGCTTCAACTCCCGGATTCGCCCCTGGAAGCCGTGATGGCCGGCGAGGTATGGCAGGAACTATACAGGGAGTTGGCCAATTTGATCGGTCAGCACAGGACCACGCTGATTTTCGTCAATACCCGGCGCCTGGCCGAGCGCGCAGCCCGCGCCCTGGCGGAACGGGTCGGTGAAGAATATGTTACAGCCCATCACGGCAGCCTGGCAAAGGAACATCGCCTGAATGCCGAACAACGACTGAAACGGGGAGAACTCAAGGCCCTGGTCGCGACCGCATCCCTGGAACTGGGGATCGATATCGGTGATATCGACCTGGTCTGCCAACTGGGTTCGCCGCGGTCCATCGCCGTATTCCTGCAACGGGTGGGACGCTCCGGCCACCACCTGGGAGCAACGCCCAAGGGTCGCCTGTTCCCTCTCAGCCGGGACGACCTGGTGGAATGCGCAGCGTTACTGGATGCGGTGCGGCGCGATGAGCTGGACCGGCTCAGCATTCCCGGGGGCCACCTGGACGTGCTGGCCCAGCACCTGGTTGCGGAGGCTGCCTGCGGTGAATTGCAGGAAGACGAGTTGTTCCGGCAGGTGACGCTGGCCTACCCCTACCGGGGCCTGGCCCGGCAGAAATTCACGGAGGTACTGGGCATGCTGGCGCAGGGGTTTTCGACCCGGCGCGGCCGGCGCAGCCGTTACATCCACCATGACACGGTAAACAGGCGCATCAGGCCCAGGAAGAGCGCCAGGCTCACAGCCGTGACCAACGGCGGGGTGATACCGGACCAGTTCGATTACGACGTGGTGCTGGAACCGGACGGCCATTTTATCGGGACATTGAACGAAGATTTCGCTTTCGAGAGCCTGCCCGGGGACATCTTCCAACTGGGCAATACCTCCTATCGAATCCTCAAGGTCGAACAGAGCAAGGTGCGGGTGGCGGACGCACAGGGCCAGCCTCCCAATATCCCGTTCTGGTTCGGCGAAGCGCCGGGCCGATCGGGTGAACTCAGCGACTCGGTCTCGCGCCTGCGCAGCACCATGGATGAAAAGCTGACCGAAGGAATGGACGCCGCATACCGCTGGCTGGTTGACGAGTTAAAACTGGACGAATCGGCTGCCCGACAGTTGACCGACCACCTGGCCGGCGCCCGCGCCGCCCTGGGATGCATCCCGACCCGGGAGGACATCGTGTTCGAGCGGTTCTTTGACGAGGCCGGGGACCAGCACCTGGTGCTGCACAGCCCCTACGGGTCCCGCATCAACCGCGCCTGGGGGCTGGCCCTGCGCAAACGTTTCTGCCGCCAATTCAATTTTGAATTGCAGGCCGCAGCCCTGGACGACAGCATCGTCATCTCCCTGGGCGCGATCCACAGTTTCCCCCTGGAAGACGCGACCCGTTACCTGAAATCTGCCGGCATCAGGGAAACGGTCACCCAGGCGCTGCTGGCAACGCCCATGTTCCCGACCCACTGGCGCTGGAACGCCACCACGGCCCTGGCCGTCAGGCGCAATAACGGCGGGCAGAAAGTGCCCGCGCAGTTCCAGCGCAGCGACGCTGAAGACCTGATGGCGGTGGTCTTCCCCGATCAACTGGCCTGCCAGGACAACTTCATCGGAGAGAGGGAGATACCGCAACATCCGCTGGTCGAACAGACCGTTGACGACTGCCTTAATGACCTGATGGATATTGCCGGACTCGAAGAAGTATTACGCGCATACGAAGACGGGCGCATCCGGTTCCATTGCCGCGACCTGGGCGGCCCTTCTCCCCTGGCGCAGGAAATCCTGAACGCGCGCCCATATGCGTTCCTGGATGACGCGCCCGCGGAGGAACGCCGCACCAATGCGGTCATGGCCAGGCGCTTCCTGGATCCCGCCGACGCCGCGGACCTGGCCCGTCTGAGCCCGGAAGCCATCGCCCGGGTGCGTAATGAAGCCTGGCCTGCATTCACTGACCCGGATGAACTGTACGACGCCCTGATGTTGACAGGCGTCATGACCGAAGGAGAAGTCAACGGAAATAACCCGGCATCGGCAGACGGCCGCGCCTGGCTGACCGGGCTCACGGAGGAAGACCGTGCAACCATCCTGCGCACGGAAAAACAGACCTTGTGGGTCTGTGCCGAACGCCTGCCCCAGGCCGAAGCGGTATACACCAATGCCACCAACGCCACTCCTGCGCCTCCCCACGCCACTCCCGCAACCCCCACCGTCATTCCCGCAACCCCCACCGCCACTTCCGCAACCCCCACCGTCATTCCCGCGCATGCGGGAATCCAGTCAGATAACATGCCGCCGGAGGCGGCCCCTTATTCAGCAAACCGGACCAAAGAATCCGCCTTGATCGAACTCATCCGCGCCCGGCTTGAATGCAGCGGACCCGTGACGGAAGCGGAGTTGGCCGAATTGTTTGAAGCAACCGGAACCGAGGTGAATGTCGCTCTGCTGGCATTACAGAATGAGGGCTATGCCATGCAGGGACGGTTCAGCCCGGACGCTGTGGAGACGGAGTGGTGTGAGCGGGGTCTCCTGGCCCGGATGCACCGCTACACCATTCAATCGTTACGGCAGGAAATCCAGCCGGTGACGGTCGCCGACTATATGCGGTTCCTGTTTGCCTGGCACGGCATGGGGGAAATCCGGCCCGAGGGAGACAGCGCGCTGGTGGCCGCACTGGAAAAACTGGAGGGATATTCCATCCCCGCGGCAGCGTGGGAGAAGGATATCCTGCCGGCCCGCCTGAACGATTACTCAGGCGCGGCCCTGGACCGGCTGTGCAGTAGCGGACGCATCGCCTGGGCCCGCCTGCCTTCCGCCAGGCACAAGCCGAACCAGGAGGAGGCGTCTGCCGGCCAGGCGGTATTGCTGAGAAATACACCCATCACGTTGCTGGATCGCGAACACCTGGACTTGTGGCAGAAACTGAATTCCACCGAAGCGATACAGGACAGGAAGTTATCGTCCAGGGCCGAAAAAACCCTGGACGTCCTGCGGCGCCGGGGAGCGTCTTTTTTCCTGGACCTGGTTCAACATACCGGCTTGTTGCGCACGCAGGTGGAAACGGCGTTGGCGGAACTCGCCGCCTGCGGAGCGGTCACCTCCGACAGCTACGCGGGGCTGCGGGCGCTGATCACGCCGGAGAGCAGGCGCCCCGGTTACGGCCGGAAGAACCGGCGCAGGCGGGCGTCTGTCATGAACAGCGTCGATGCCGCAGGCCGCTGGTCGGCCATTATCTCCGCGACGGAAGACCCTGAAACCCCGGCAACGAACGCCTGGCCGGGCACTGATGAAAACACGCTGGCTGCCGTCGTCGATACCTTGCTCAAACGTTACGGGGTCCTGTTCCGCAAGGTCCTGGAACGGGAGCCCGACCTGCCGCCGTGGAGGGAACTGCTGTATGTGTGCCGGCGCATGGAAGCGCGGGGCGAGATCCGCGGCGGGTACTTCGTCGAGGGCTGCTCGGGAGAACAGTTCGCCCGGCCGGAAGCGATCGCGCTGCTGAGGAAACAGAAAAACGCAACGCAGGAACTGCCCCCGGTCGTCATCTCCGCCGCCGACCCGCTGAACCTGGTCGGCATCATATTGCCCGGCGAACGCATCCCGGCGCTGCATACCAACAGGGTATTGTTCAGGAACGGCCTGCCGGTCGCCAAACAACTGAACGGGGTAACTACCTGCCTCACTGACGTCGAACCAGCCGCCCGCTGGGAAATCGACAACCTGCTGGCCCGCCGGCGCAACCCCGCCGGCTTTGTCGACAAACCGCCAGCGGGCATGACCTGAGATATGAGCGGGTTATTTACGTCGCCTTACACCAGGGTCAGTCCGAAACCTTCAAACCGGCGAAAGTCTGACTCATTCGCCGTCGCGATAGCTGCTTTGTCAGCGATAGCCGTCGCTGCGATCATACAATCAGTCAAGGACCCGCGACGCCTGCCCGACTCGTTGAATAAACGGGCCGCAATCGCAGCGTGTTCCGCGCTGAAGTCGCGCCGCTGTCCGGCGACCCTGGTGACCAATGACATGTCAAACAGGGAGATTGGGCCACACAGGAATTCGGTCCAGGCGACTGCGCTGATTCCCAGTGTCTGGCCTTCTGCTATCCAGCTCCTCAGTTTCTGGTCCTGGGGCGACCCTGGTTGCAACGCCCGAATCAGGAAACTCGTGTCCAGGTGGATCATTCCGAACCGGACGGCTGCGTCAGGTCAGCCCGCATTTCTCACCGGGTGATGCGGGCCGGCAGCCAGGCGTTCGGCCTTCACGTCCTGCTCCCATCGGGCAAGGTCGATGTTGCGTTCCCGCAAGGAAGTTTGCAGCTGGTTAAGTGCAACAAGTGAGTCAGCGCCGGCCGCTCCCCCTTCTGCCGCCGTAATGGAAACAGTGTAAGGTAACGGTTCGGGTTCGGATACATGGTGGACGGCCTTGATTTCGGCGGGTCTTTGCTGTCCCCGGATTTGTCTCTCGCGGATAAGGTCGCGCACAACTTCGCTCTCGTTGCCGTAACGTCCGGTTTCGATTTGGGCACTGATCCAGGCGTCCTGTTGTTCTGTCACTGAGATACTTTTTTTGACCATCGGCATGTTTGGCCCTCATTAATACGAATATGTCCTACTTGTTAGTATAAAATACTCATAATTGAATTTGCAAGGTTGTTTATCAGCTTTTTTATCGCGGCGCAGACAGGTTGTTCAGAAGTTGCGGTTATTCGGAACCGCTCCGGTTTACAGACAGACACCTGGGTCTTGACACTAACTATTATGAACAAAAAACAGAGTCAGGTCGCACAATGCACACAACTAACTCCAAAGTACTCTTTACATGTATTGAAACAGGACAAAGAACGTGACCAGGCGGGAAAACGCGGTTAAAATGTCCTTACAGTGTTATAAAAAGGAACGGACATGCGTTTTGAATGGAATCAGGCAAAGAACGAGAACAATATTCGCAAACATGGAATCGACTTTATGAAAAAAGGATCAAAAACTGATTGGAAACGACTGGCTGAAATGGATGATGACGCCATTGACACCAATGATATTCCTGAACTGGATGATGAGTTCTTTCGTCATGCCAAAATCAAAACTAACCATGTTAAGCCGGCGGCAATGAAGTTCTATGCCGATATCTTATCCTGGCTCAAATATCAGGGGCGCAGGTTAGCAGGATCACTTTAGATCCAGATTATCTCCGTTGAGAAAATAAGTAACATAGGGTCAGACCAGTCCAGCCTCAGAATTCATCTGCGTTAATCTGCGTCATCTGCGGATGATTAAGGTTTAACCCGCATCACGCTGCCGACCTGTTCGGGCAAAGGTAGTTCAGCGTGGCTTTGTTTGATCTCCGCCAGCCTGTCCAGGATCGGGTCCGGCATCTGCGTTACCCGTCTCTGGTTCATGTCCACGAACAGGCACAGCAATTCACTGGTTGCCGCGAGATATCCCTGTTCGGCCTGGTACATCTGGTGAAAATAATGGAAGCGCTTTGCATCGTAACCCAGCAACTGGGTGGTTACGTGTACTTCGTCGCCTTCCTTCACCTCCTGAATATAATTGACATGCATTTCCGCGGTGAAAGCCGAGACGTTGCCCGCGGCCCTGTATTCGGCGGTCATTCCCATGAAGTCGAAAAAATCATCGGTGGCGTGGTCAAACACCAGGACGTAGTAGGCCACGTTCATGTGACCGTTGTAATCGATCCAGTCGGGGAGGATCACCTGCCTGCTTGCCTGGAATGGGGTTTCTACCGGCATGCTCAACTCAACCCCAGTACGTCCTGCATACTGTACAGGCCGGTTTCCTTGTCCATGATCCATTGCGCGGCGCGCACCGCGCCGCCGGCGAATGTCTTGCGGCTGGTGGCGACGTGCCTGATCTCCACCCGTTCGCCTTCACCGGCAAACATGACCGTATGTTCGCCGACGATGTCGCCGGCGCGGATGGTCTCAAAACCGATGGTCTTGCGATCCCGCGGGCCGGTGAAACCTTCGCGGCCGTAGACTGCGCACTCCGCCAGGTCGCGTCCCAGTTCTGCCGCCACGATTTCGCCCAGGCGTACTGCGGTGCCTGACGGCGCATCGATCTTGTGGTTGTGGTGGGCCTCTATGATCTCGATGTCGGCGCTGTCACCGACTATGCTTGCCGCCAGTTCCGCCAGTTTGAAGCACAGGTTGACGCCTACGCTCATGTTGGGGGCAAAGACGATGGCGATTTCCTCGCTCGCCCTGTGCAGCACCTGTTGTTGTTCCGCGGACAGGCCGGTTGTGCCGACAACCACCCTTCTGTTGCCGGCACGGCAGGCTTCCAGGTTCTCCAGCACGGCATCGGCCCGGGTGAAGTCTATGAGCACGTCAAAGTCGTCAATGACGGATTCGATATTATCGGTTACGCTGACGCCCAGCCTGCCGATACCGGCCTGTTCGCCCGCGTCCAGGCCGAGGGCTGGTGAGCCGCTTTGTTCTATTGCTGCGCCGGCTGAGATGCCGTCAGTTTCGCCGATGACTTCCAGGATGGTTTTTCCCATTCGTCCCGCGGCGCCGCATATTGCTGCTTTTGTCATGAGTCAATAAGGTGTCTCTTTGAGACGGGTATTCTACTGGATTCCCGCTTGCGCGGGAATGGCGGAGTTTCGGGATCGTGGGGTCAGAGTAAAAATTCTGGCGAATTTCTTACTCTGACCCCTGGAATGACGACCAGACCATTACTGACTCGCATTATCAAAGAATTTTTTCACGCTGTCGAACCAGTTGCTGGCGCGGGGGCGGAAACGCGGTTCATCATCCACCATGGAATCCTCAAAGGATTCCAGTATGTCTTTCTGTTTCCTGCTCAGGTTCACCGGGGTCTCAACCATTACGCGGCATAACAGGTCGCCTCTTGCCGACGACCGCACCGAGCGCACACCCTTGCCGCGCAGGCGGAACAGCTTGCCGCTCTGGGTTTCCTGCGGGATGCGCAGTTTGACCTTGCCGTCCAGCGTCGGAATTTCTATATCCCGGCCCAGGGCAGCGGCGGCAAAACTGATGGGCACCTCGCAGTACAGGTCGGCGCCGTCGCGGGTGAATATCTCGTGGTCCCTGACGATGACATGCACGTAAAGATCGCCCGGCGGCGCGCCGAACTCGCCGGCCTCGCCTTCACCGGACAGGCGGATACGGTCACCGGTATCGACGCCTGGCGGTACTTTTACGGAAATGGTCTTGCTGTCCCGGAGTCGTCCCTGCCCCTGACACGCACGGCACGGGTCATTGATGATATTTCCCCTCCCCCGGCATTTGGGACAGGTCTGCTGGACCGAGAAGAACCCCTGTTGCATGCGAACCTGGCCGACGCCGTTACAGGTGGGGCACTGGACCGGACTCGAACCCCGTTTGGCGCCGCTGCCGGAACACTCATTACAGGTCACCAGCCTGGGCACACGAATCTTGATGGTAGAGCCGGCTATGGCTTCTTCCAGGTTCAATTCCAGGTCGTAACGGAGGTTCGCGCCGGACTGGGCGCGCTGGCCGCCGCGTCCCTGCGCGCCGAATATATCGCCGAATACGCTGTCGAATATATCGCCGAACCCGCTGAATCCCTGGGCATCCGGCCCGCCGGCCGAAGTGCTGACGCCGGCATGGCCGAACTGGTCGTAAGCAGCCCGTTTCTGCTGGTCGCTCAGGATATCGTTCGCTTCCTTGGCCTCCTTGAATTTCTCCTCCGCCTCCTTGTCATCCGGATTGCGGTCCGGATGGTATTTCATCGCCAGGCGGCGGAATGCCTTTTTTATGTCGGCATCGGACGCATTTTTTGATACGCCGAGAACATCATAATAGTCTCGTTTCGCGGCCATTACTTCTTGGTGTCATCCACTTCCTCGAACTCGGCATCGACGACATTCTCGTCACCTGCGCCGTTATTCCCGTCCGCGGGCCTGTCTTCGCCCCCACCGTCGGTATCCCCGCCGGCAGCCGCGGCCTGCTGGTATGCCCGCTCGGCAAGTTTACCCGCAACTTCGGTCAGTTTGCGGGTTTTCTCCTCTATGACGTCCTTGTCGTTCCCTTTTACGGCTTCCTCGACTTCGGTTATTGCAGCCTCGATATCCTGTTTCTCCTGGTCTTCCACCTTGTCGCCCAGTTCCTCCATGGATTTCTTCGTGGAATACACCAGGTTCTCCGCCAGGTTGCGCGCCTCGACCAGTTCCCTGGCCTGCCGGTCTTCTTCGGCATGGGCTTCCGCGTCCTTGACCATCTTCTCGATCTCGTCGTCCGACAGTCCGCTGGAAGCCTTGATGACGATGGACTGTTCCTTGCCGGTGGCCTTGTCCTTTGCCGAGACGTTCATGATACCGTTGGCGTCGATATCAAAAGTCACTTCGATCTGGGGTATGCCCCGGGGCGCTGGCGGTATATCGGTCAGGTCGAAACGGCCCAGGGATTTATTGCCCGCGACCATCTCGCGCTCGCCCTGCAGGACGTGCACGGTCACCGCAGTCTGGTTATCGTCCGCAGTGGAGAATACCTGCTGCGCCTTGGTCGGTATCGTCGTATTCTTGTCGATGAGCCTGGTCATTACTCCGCCCAGGGTCTCGATGCCCAGGGAGAGGGGCGTCACGTCGAGCAGCAGTACGTCCTTCACGTCACCGCCCAGTACGCCGGCCTGGATTGCCGCGCCGACTGCAACGGCTTCATCCGGGTTGACGTCCTTGCGCGGTTCCTTGTTGAAGAACTGCTTGACCTTCTCCTGTACCTTGGGCATGCGGGTCTGCCCGCCCACCAGGATGACGTCGGTGATGTCCGAGGCGGAATATCCGGCATCCTCCAGTGCTATGCGGCAGGGCTCAATGGTACGGTCAACGAGGTCTTCCACCAGCGCCTCGAGTTTGGAACGGCTCATCTTGATATTGAGATGCTTCGGGCCGCCGGCATCCGCCGTGATATACGGCAGGTTGATGTCGGTCTGCTGGCTGGATGAGAGTTCTATCTTGGCCTTCTCCGCCGCCTCCTTCAGGCGCTGCAGGGCCAGGGGATCATTATGCAGGTCTATGCCCTGGTCCTTCTTGAATTCATCGCAGAGAAAATCGATGATGCGCAGGTCAAAGTCCTCGCCGCCCAGGAACGTATCGCCGTTGGTGGACAACACCTCGAACTGGTGCTCGCCGTCCACTTCGGCGATTTCAATGATGGATACGTCAAAGGTGCCGCCGCCCAGGTCGTAAACGGCGAGCCTGGAGTCTCCCTGTTTCTTGTCCATGCCGTAGGCCAGCGACGCGGCCGTCGGTTCGTTGATGATGCGCCGCACTTCCAGTCCCGCGATCTTGCCTGCGTCCTTGGTCGCCTGGCGTTGCGAATCGTTGAAATAGGCCGGTACGGTAATCACCGCCTCGGTTACCTTTTCACCCAGGTAATCCTCCGCGGTCTGCCTCATCTTCATCAGCACGCGCGCGGAGACCTCCGGGGGGGCCATCTTCCTGCCTTTTACATCAACCCAGGCATCACCGTTGTCCGCCTTGACAATTTTATAGGGGACCATGTTGATATCCTTCTGCACGACCTTGTCTTCATAGCGCCGGCCGATCAAACGCTTGACCGCAAACAGGGTGTTGTCGGGATTGGTAACCGCCTGGCGTTTGGCCGACTGCCCTACCAGGACTTCATCATCGTCGGAAAATGCGACGATGGACGGCGTGGTCCTGCCGCCTTCGCTATTCTCTATAACTCTGGCCTGACCACCTTCCAGAACGGCAACGCAGGAATTGGTCGTGCCCAGGTCTATACCGATAATTTTGCTCATCTTTCAAGCCTCTTTGATATTCTTCAGATCAGATTTTATGTCCAGAGATGTATGTGTGGGTCATTCCCCTGAAATTCAAGGATTATTTCGCCACCACGACCATTGCCGGCCTGACCAGTCGCCCGTTCAGTTCATAGCCCTTCTGCATCACGGTCACGACCTGGCCCGAATCGCTGCCTTCCAGTTCCTGCATGGAGACGGCCTCATGCCATTCGGGGTCGAATTTTTCACCGGTCGGGTCAATAGCCTTCACCCCGAACTTTTCCAGGCAGTCGAAGAGCTTCTTCAGGGTAAGGTCCATCCCCTCCCGCAGACTCTCGATGTCTTCCGCCGATTGCGATGCGTTGATGCCCAGCTCCATACTGTCGATGACCGGCAGCAACTCGTTCACGAAGCGTTCCAGGGCATATTTATGGGCGTTTTCGATATCACGGGAAGTGCGTTTACGGATATTCTCAAGTTCTGCCGTGGCGCGCAGCGCCTTATCCGCACTTTCACGGACTTCCATTTTTAACCGTTCGTTTTCCTGCAACAGGTCTGCGCCCTCTTCAGAAACCTCATCCCGGCCCTCACCGGCTTCCTCCAGTCCCTGTACTACAGCCTCGACCCCATTCTCTTCCGCGTGTTCCTGCTCCGGGTCAGGGCCATCAGTGGGCACGGGTTCCGCCCCGTTGCCGGCATGTTTTTTTTCTTCTGCCATAATGATCAAACCATTATTTACTCATAACATTATTGCGGGCGCGCGCGACCGGCGCTGCGTTACCCGTAGAAAAAGATATGGACTAATCTGCAGAATTCAAGACCGAGCCCAGAATTCTTGCAGTCACGTCCACGACCGGAATGACTCTTTCATAATCCATACGGGTGGGCCCGATGACACCCAGCACGCCGATGACCTGCCCTTCGCGCTGGTACGGTGAGGTTACGATACTGCAATCATCCAGCACCTCGTAACCCGCTTCCTCGCCAATGAAGATCTGCACCCCCTTGGCGTTAATTGCATTTTCCAGCAGGTGCAGGATGTCCCGCTTCTGGTTGAAGCTCTCAAATAACCGTTTCAATTTGTCCAGGTCGCCCAGTTCCGCCACCCCCATCAGGTTGGTGTGCCCTGAAATCACGACATCATCCTCGGCGGAGGGGGAGACAAACGCTTTCTGCGCCACCTCGATGGCGGCCTGCATCAGTTCGTTCACATCTTCCTTCAGCTTTCTCAGCTGGGTGAGCATCTCGGCGCGGATCGTATCCAGGTCCTTGCCGCGAAAGGTGGAGTTGAGATAGTTTGCGGTCCGTTGCAACTGTGATTGGGAATAGGTTTTTGCCGTGTGTATTATCCGGTTCTGGATTTCCTTGTTGCTTAACACCAGTATGACGAGAATACGATTCCCGGACAGGGTGATGAACTCGATGTGTTCGAGCGAATTCTGTCTCACGCGCGGCAACATGACCACCGCTGCCAGCTTGGTGATATCGGACAACAGGCTTGACGTACGCACGACCAGGTGCTGAACATCTGCTTCAGCAGCCATTTCCCGCGCCATGCGCTGTACCATTTTTTCTTCCATTCGTTCAACGCTGAGCAGGCTGTCAACGAACAGGCGGAAGCCGCGCGCCGTGGGCACGCGTCCGGCTGATGTATGGGGGGACCGCAACAATCCCATGTCCTCCAGGTCGGCCATTACATTGCGGATGGTAGCCGGGCTCAGGGCCAGGTCCGTATCCCTGGACAAGGTGCGCGAACCGACCGGATGACCATCGTGGATGAAATGCTCAACCAGGGATTTAAACAACAACAGGCTGCGTTCGTTTAAATCCTGTACTGACTGCGGACGATTTTTTGGCATTGTTCAGTTTAATGTGGCAAAGTTTCTCAATGGAAAATTTAACACTCAATTCATGTCAGCGCAAAACCTCACGGACCTGCCGGGCCGGACATGATGAGTTATACCCGCGGCCAATATAAACCATGACCATGTTTAACACCATAGCCATAATTACCAATAATAGCACCTCTGAAATAATTTATACTTTACAGACAGTTATTGATTACCTGACGGAACGGGAAAAGGAAGTGATCCTGGATGAGTTCTCCACCGGGCTGGTGCCCAACATGAATCTGCCGCAGGGAAACGCGGAGTATTTCGGCATGAACTGCGATCTCGTCATTGCCATAGGCGGCGACGGCACCATGTTGCGGGCCGCGCACCTGCTGGCCGATTACAACGTCCCGTTACTCGGCATCAACCGCGGGCGTCTCGGGTTCCTGGCTGATATTCCCGCCAATGCCGTGGTCCGCCGGCTCGACGAAATCCTGCGCGGGAACTTCATTGAGGACGAACGCTTTCAGTTACACTGCGAAATCGAAAGCAAGGGCAAGTCCCTCCTGGAAAGCCACGCCTTCAACGACGTCATCATACAGAAGGGCAACATCGCCAAGCTGATTGAACTCGAGACCTTCGTCAACGGCAATTTTCTCCACCGGCAGCGGTCGGACGGCATGATCATCTCGTCTCCCACCGGCTCAACGGCTTATGCGCTGGCGGGCGGCGGACCGATACTGCATCCTGCGCTGAACGCGCTGGTGCTGGTGCCGATCTGCCCGCACACCCTGAGTAACCGGCCGGTGGTGATCGACGGCAACAGCGTGGTGGAAGTCATCATCGGCACGCCGCAGATTGACCGCGCCTACCTGACCTGTGACGGCGAGATCGTCTGTGAGCTGGTGACCGGCGACAAGGTGAACATACAGAAAAAGGACAAGAAAATACGGCTTATCCACCCCGCGGACCATGATCATTTCAAGATCCTCAGGGACAAACTGAGCTGGGGGTAGGCTTTTTTGCCACAGAGGACACAGAGATCACAGAGTGTATGGAGACAGGTTCCGGAAATATAATGTTGAAGCACCTGTGTATCAACAACCTTGCCGTAATAGAAAACGTAGAGTTGTCGTTCAGGGAAGGCATGACGGTGCTGACCGGCGAAACCGGCGCCGGTAAATCGATACTGATCGATGCCCTGGGACTGGTGCTGGGCGATCGGGCGGATACCACTATTATACGCACGGGATGTGCACGCGCCGAGATCAGCGCCATGTTCGATGTCGGGGCGAATGAACAGTTACTGCAGTTACTGGATGAGCAGTCCATAAGTGTCGCGGATAACGAATTGCTGCTGCGCCGGACCGTCAACAGGGACGGGCCTTCGCGAGCCTACATAAACACCACTGCCGTACCGCTGCAACTGCTGCGCGACACCGGCTCGCTGTTAATTGATATCCACGGGCAACACGAACACCAGGGGCTGTTGAAAAGAGACGAACAAAGAGAATTGCTGGATGACTTCGGGGACTACGGCAACTTGACGCTTCAGGTAGGCAGGGCGTATGAAAAATGGGACGGGGTGAACCGGGAGCTGCGCTCACTGACCGAACCCGACGGAGAAACCGGCGACCGTATATCACTGCTCAGGTACCAGGTGCAGGAATTACAGGCGCTAGAACTGGAAGAGAATGAACTGGAACGGCTGGAAGATGAATACAAGCGACTGTCCAACATAAACACCCTGCTTGAAACATCCCGCCAGGCCCTGGACGGTTTATACGGCGGCGAGCAGTCGGTAAACGACAGCATCAATGCCGTGAAAAAGGAACTGGCGGCCCTTGAGCGCTTTGATTCCGGACTGGCCGGTATCAACGCACTGCTGGAGAATGCGTCCGTGCACATTGCCGAGGCGGCCGACGAATTGCGGTCTTACCCGGGCAGGCTGGACCAGGACCCCGAGCGCCTGCACCAGGTGGAACAGCGCCTGGAGAAGTTGCACGATATGGCCCGCAAGCACCGGGTGCAACCGCAACAACTGTACGCGCACCAGCAATCGATAATGCAGCACCTGGCCGACATGGAACACATTCGCACACGGCTGGCGGAACTTGAACAGGAACAGCAGCGGGCGCTGGAGGAATACCGATCTGCCGCGGACGAGTTGGGCGAACAACGGCGCCGGTGCGCGGCCGTGATGGCAACTCAAATCAGCGAAAGAATACGCACCCTCGGCATGCCGGAAGGCGCATTTCAAATCAACGTCACCCCGGGCCCGGACCTGAAACCCCACAGAAACGGGAACAACCAGGTGGAATTCCTCGTTTCCGCCAACCCCGGACAGGCGTTGCTGCCGTTGAGAAAAGTTGCCTCGGGTGGGGAACTGTCGCGTATCAGCCTTGCGGTCCAGGTCAGCGTAAACCGGGACAGCAGCGCGGCGACCATGATATTCGACGAAGTGGACGCGGGGATTGCGGGCGGCATCGCAGAAATCGTCGGCAACCTGTTGCACAGGCTCTCGCAGGACCGGCAAATCCTGTGCGTCACCCACCTGCCGCAGGTGGCCTCACAGGGGGACAACCACTTCAGGGTAACAAAAACCTCCGATAAAAAAACGACCGCGACCCTGGTTCATGAACTGAACGATGAACAGCGGGTTGAAGAAATCGCCCGCATGCTGGGCGGCATCAAAATTTCGCAACAGTCCCGCGCACATGCCCGTGAGATGCTGGGGTCGGCTTAGCTCTATCCGGGGACGGACTTAAGTCCGTCCCCAACAAGATGCTGGGATCGGGTTAAAACTCTATTCCCTTCTGCGCCTTGACGCCGTGATGGAAGGCATGGCGGATTTCCCTGACTTCACTGATGGTATCGGCAATCTCCAGCAGTTCCGGTATCGGGTCCCTGCCGGTGACGATAACGTTCTGTTTTTCCGGACGGGCCAGCAGGACCTCGCCGACATCCGCTGCTGACAGGTAACCGTACTTGAACATATAGGTAATCTCATCCAGGACGATAATATCGTAAGCAGGGTCCCGAAACAGGGGAACCGCCTTGCTCCAGACTGCCTCGGCAGCGGCGATATCCTTCTCCCGGTCCTGGGTGTCCCAGGTAAACCCGGTTCCCATTACCAGGTGTTTCACGCCCAGTTGTCTGAATATCGCCTGTTCCCCGGTCTTCCATTTACCCTTGATGAATTGCACCACGGCGCCCTTTTTGCCGTGGCCAAGGCTCCGCGCCAGGGTGCCGAACGCGGAACTGCTTTTGCCCTTGCCGTTTCCGTACAGGTAGATGATGATCCCTCGCTTTGTCTTCGCGTCCGCGATCTTGGCGCGCACCTGGCGTTGCTGCTCCTGCATCTTCTGCTTGTGCTCATCGGCGCTGGTTGTCTTGTCGGACATGTTTCTGCCTCTCAAATTCACGGACATAATAACGTATCGAGCAGGGTGGGATGACATTTTAAGGAATGTCGTCAGCCAGGACGGCTGACGATAAAGCGTACAGGGAAGTATTCACAGCGTGTCCTTAAAATGTCATCCCACCCTGCCCCTGTTTATCTATTTCGATAATGGAACGACAGGAAAAAGTTCCGATCGAAGGAGTTATAGGTATTGATGGTCTGGTACTCCTCGTCGAACAGGTTCGCCACTTTCGCCCGCAGGGTCAGGCGCTCACTGAAGCGGTATTCGGCCAGCAGGTCGAGCGTCGCAAAACCGCCGACCCTGATCGTATTTGGAACGTTGTCATAGCGATTCCCCTCCGCAAGCAGGCGCGTGCCGAATGTGAACCTGTTGACGTTTCGTCTCAGGTCTAGCGACAACCGTTTCTTCGCCCGGCGCGGCAACCGGTTCCCGGTAATTTCATTCTCGGGATCGAGGTATTCCATGATCAGCATGGCATCCCAGCCACCCCACTGCGCGAGAAGCTCGCCTTCCACGCCGGTCACCTGTGCCTCGTTGACGTTTTCCGGTGCACAGTTGAAAAATTCGTCACAGACGGTGGCAATCAGGTCTTCCGCGTCGATTCGATACGCCCGGATACTCCACTCGAAATATTCGTGCCGGCCCTCCAGACCCGCCTCCCAGGATTCCGCTGTCTCGGGTCTCAGGCGCGGGTTGCCGAAGAAGGGAAAAAACAGCTCATTGAAAGTGGGTGTCCTGTAAGCGGTGCCGTATGAAGCATACAGGCGTAGCGCATCGTTCCAGGCGTAACTCCAGCCGACTCCCCCTGTCGTCTTGGCGCCGAACACCTCATCATCATCCCAGCGAACCGATGCCAGCAACTGGTGGCCGTAAAAATCCAGGCCATACTGCCCGAACACACCGGTATTATCCCTGCTCTTCAGCGCATAGTCAGTAGAACTGCCCACCTTTTCTTCCCGGAAATCAACGCCGAATGCCAGCAGGTTTACATCGAACAGGGAAACATGGTTCTGCCATGACAACTGCCGGCGCCGGGTATCGAAACGCGAGGCGAAATCCCCGGATGGAGCAAAATTTTCAGTCTCGTCCCGGGACTCGCTCAAGCGTAAGGTCGTATTCCAGTCCTCGACAGGGTCGAACGACAGTGCTCCACCAACGACCTGCTGCAGGAAATCGGTCTCGTCCTGGAAGTTGCCGTCGAACTCGGTCGTGCCTTCAGCCCTCTTGATGAAGGCTTCGACCCTGCCGTCAGCGCTGAATTCATAGCCCCCGCGGAACTGCACGGATATATTGTCATAGCTGTCATTGTCCGGCTGATCTACGCCGAAGCGACCAGGCGTGGGGCGTCTCGCATCGATCCCGCGGCTATCGAACCAGGAAACGGACGCGCTGTAGTCGAAATCCCGGTATTCGCCACTGACGCCGCCGGTAACCTCGAAAGTATCGTAAGAACCGCCGCCCGCATCCAGGCTGTAACGCGGTTTCTCGCCCGAACCCCTGCGGGTGAAGATGTGAATGACGCCCCCCAGCGCCTCGGAACCCCAGAGGCTGGAACGGGGCCCGCGCACGATCTCGATACGCTCTATCAGCGCCGGTGGAATATGTTGAAACGCAGCAGTGCCCAGGGTTGCCGACCCTACCCTCACGCCATCGATCAGGACCAGCACGTGGTGGCTCTCGGTGCCGCGCATGCGGATCCCGGTCGTTTTTCCATAGCCGCCGCTGATCGTCACGTCTATACCGGCGACGCCACGCAACAGTTCGGGGAGGGATTTCGCCTGCAATTCCTCGATATCCTCCCGATCAATCACGGTAACGGCGGCCGGCAACCTGTCGGCATCAATGGGCGCGCGCGTCCCGGTAACGATGATTTCTTCCTGCTGGGCCGCCTGGATGAGCGCCCCGTAAAGACCGGCATAGACCAGCAGTGCCCGGATAAAGACTTTGTTCATATCTTCACTCCCGTAGAATTTCGCATGAACGAATTCAGACAGCAGCAAAGAGGGGAAATTGAGCAGGTGAATGCCCTATGCCGCCCTCCGCAACATGTCATTAACGGATCGTGTTCCAGCCCGCGTTTCACACCATCAGGTGAGAAATACGGACCGTACCCGGTCCGGCGCATCCAGGCCGGTCTCCGGACTGACAGCGCCGACTGTCGCCAGTCAACGTCCCGGACACCTTCCCGTGCCATGCACAGTGGTTAACGTCCGGGACCAGGGCTGATCACCGTTGCGGGGGCAGTGCTGGAATCGCTCGTGAAAGCTCACCAGGCTTCCCGTTAATCCTGCTGACGCCTCAACGCGTCGGCAGGAAACCTGAATACAATTCTGAATGATAAATCAATCCGTGGATAAATCAACCTGCGGAAATATTTTTGTTATATCGATTTTTTCTTCTATAACATCGGCCAGGCGTTCGATCTGGCGTTCTCTCAAGGCGCGGTAATCCGTTGCCTGCGCCTGTTCCAGGCCCGCCCACTGCAACAACGCCGCACAGGCGGCGCCTTCATCGAACAGGCCGTGCAGGTAACATCCCATAATCTTGCCGTCTTCGGAAATTGCGCCGTCCTGTCTGTCCGGCAGCATGACTGCCGGCTTTTGCAGGGCTTCACCGTGCGTAATCCCGGCGTGTATTTCATAGCCGCTGACCGGCGTATCATCCAGCGCCAGGCGCGCGCGTACCCGTTTCAACTGTTTTTGCGGGCGCAGTTCCGTCTCGATCCGGAGCAATCCCAGTCCCGCGCTGCTGCCGGGAGCGCCTTCAATGCCCAGGGGATCGGCAATAACCGAGCCCAGCATCTGGTAGCCGCCGCAGATGCCGATGAGTTTCCCTCCATAACGCAGGTGCCGAAAGATGGCGGGGAACCAGTGGTTGTCCTGCATCCATTGCAGGTCCTGGCGCACGTTCTTGGTGCCCGGCAGAATAATAAGATCCGCAGGCGGGATCGTCTCCCCGGAACCGACAAACCTGAAATCCACCTGGGGGTGCAGGCGCAACGGGTCGAAATCGGTATGGTTGCTGATACGGGGAAACACCGGAGCGATGATCTTCAGGGCGGGTTCCTCCGGTTGCACATCCGTATCCGGCGAGATGGCGTCTTCAGCGTCCAGGTGGAACCCGTGCAGGTAGGGCAACACCCCCAGTACCTTCTTGTCCGAATCCTGTTCCAGCCATGCCAGTCCCGGCCGCAACAATTCGATATCGCCGCGGAACTTGTTGATAACAAACCCGGTAACCCTTTCCCGTTCCGTCTCGCTGAGCAGGGCAAGCGTGCCGACCAGGTGTGCGAACACGCCACCCTTGTCGATATCGGCGACCAGGATGACCGGGCAATCGGCCTCTTCGGCGAAACCCATGTTGGCGATATCCCGATCCCGCAGGTTGATCTCCGCCGGACTGCCTGCGCCTTCCACCACGATATACTCGTAACGATCCTGCAGGCGCCGATAGGATTCCATCACCGCGTGCAGCAATGCGGGTTTTCTTTCATGGTATGCTGACGCATCCAGGGTTGAATCGACCTTCCCATGTACTATCACCTGGGCCCCGATATCCGAATTCGGCTTCAACAGGACCGGATTCATGTCGTTAGCGGGCTCCAGGCCGCAGGCCCGGGCCTGCAATGCCTGGGCGCGGCCGATTTCTCCGCCTTCGACGGTAACGGCGGAATTCAATGCCATGTTCTGCGGCTTGAACGGGACAACGGACAACCCTGCACGGGCCAGGACACGGCACAACCCGGTAACCAGGGTGCTTTTGCCGGCATCCGACGTCGTGCCTTGTATCATTATGGTTTTGGCGGGCATTGTTAATCGCGGTACACAGACAGAGTGAACAGTATAGAACAGATATCCGGGACATTCGGAGACGGTGTAAAAATACCGTTACTGACAATCTGTAGCGGATTAGTATTCGGGCTTCTTGCCCTGACCCCGAATGTCGCGCCAGGCGCCGGGGCGATCACCGTGGTTGACGATGTCGGCCGGACAGTGGCGTTGGAGCGGCCGGCCACGCGCATCGTCAGCCTGGCCCCGCACATTACCGAGAACCTGTTTGCCGCGGGCATCGGCCACCGGGTCATAGGCGCGGTCAACTACAGCGATTACCCGGAGGAGGCGCGCAGGATCCCGGCAGTGGGCGGGTATGACAATTTCGATATAGAAACGATCCTGGCCCTGCAACCCGACCTGATCGTCGCCTGGAAAGAGGGGAATCAATTCCAGCAGGTGGAAAGGCTGATGAAACTGGGTCTTACCGTGTTCGTAAACGAACCGAACCGGCTTGAAGACGTTGCCGCGGATATCACCAGGTTCGGCATTCTCGGCGGCCGGGAAGACGAGGCCCGGGCCATTGCCCGGGAGTATATTGCCGGACTATCCGGGTTGCGAAACAGGTACTCGGGACTGGAAAAAGTAACCGTTTTCTACCAGGTGTGGCCCAACCCGCTGATCACCGTTACGGACAGGCAGATCATCGGCAATGTCATCCGCTTGTGCGGCGGCTCGAATATATTTGCCGGTCTGGGCACACCTACGCCACAGGTAGGCAAGGAAGCCGTGTTGACGGAAAACCCCGACACCATCATCGCCAGCGGCATGAACGAGGCGAGGCCGGACTGGCTGGATGAGTGGAAACAATGGTCTTTTCTCAACGCGGCAAGGTACGGCAACCTGTTTTTCATAGACCCTGACATCATCCAGCGCCATTCCCCCCGGATCCTGCTGGGAACGCGGCAATTGTGTGAGACCCTGGAACAGGCAAGGAAAAATATCAGTGCCGCCGGGCAGGCACAAACCGGGCGCTGACTTATTCCGGTATGACCCCGCCGCCCACTACGCGGCACAGGAAAGTCTGCTTGAGTCCCGGTAATTTCTCCCGGACCAGTGCAACGGCGTTGTCCAGGCGCGTATCGTCGTCCGGGAATAACATGCCGATGACCGTACCGCTGTGCGCCACGTTGACTCCTGCCGCACCGACAACCGGCGCCAGTTCGATCACGGCGTCCAACTGCGGCTTGTACAGGATTTCCTGGTTGGCGAGCGCACTGATTGTTGCGCCGCGTGCGACGGCCTCCAGGTCTCCGTCCCGGACCCCCGCACTGATACAGGCCAGGCTCTCCTGCAGGCGCTGCTCCAGGCGCTTCAGTATTGCCTCCCTGTTCACGCCGTTAAACGCGAGAGTATCCACCCGGCCGCCGAAATCGAGCGCCAGCACGCGCATGGGCGGCGGCTCACCCAGCACCCGGGCCAGGCTGCCGTCAAGGTGATCGAACATGGCTATGCGAGGTAACATGATGCCGTCACTGGGTTCCACCTGGAGGGCGATGCGCGCCGTTTCCAGGGGTGTGATTTCCCGTCCCAGCGCCAGGGCTGTGGCTACGATCGCCGCGCACACGTCGGCGCTGCTGCTGGCCATCCCCTTGCCGCGCGGCAGCGGGTTGGACAGGCGTAATTCCGCATCCGTCCCGGTCTCCCGGAAATGGGCCAGCGTCAACTCTACCGCGCGGCGCGCCTTGGGCGAGCCGGCAGGGCTTCTGATCCTTCCTGCCCCTGCAGTCACCGCGACCTGCGCGCGGGCATACATGTCTATGGGGCAGGTGACCAGGAAGTGCCTGCCGCCGGCCATACCCTGGGCCAACTCGCCGCAGGCCCCGGGCGCTTTAGCCGCGCCGTTCAGCTTTCCTCCCCGGATTCAAAAAGCTGGCCGGCGCCCGAGGACTTCAATTCCAGCGGCAACCCGGCGACCATCAGGTAAACCTTGTCGGCGCGAGCGGCGAACAACTGGTTTACCCGCCCCAGCAGGTCGCGGTAACGGCGCCCCAGTTCCGTTGCCGGGACCACGCCCAGGCCCACCTCGTTACTGACCAGGATCCACCTGGAATCCGCCTGCTCGTAAAGGTCCAGCAACGCGCCGGCGCGCGCCAGTATTTCAGCCTCGGCATCGGCTTCATCCTCCAGCGCCAGCAACAGGTTGCTGACCCAGACCGTCAGGCAATCGAACAGCAGCGTGTCATGGCCGGCCAGGGAAGACGGGATGGCCGCGGCCGGGTCCAGGGGTTCTTCCAGGGTGTCCCAGGACGCGGGACGGCGTTCCCGGTGTTTCATTATGCGCCGTCTCATGTCGTCATCCAGGGCCTCGGCAGTAGCGACGAACAGCGTTCGCTCACCCTGCCGGGCAAGATTTTCAGCACAGGAACTCTTGCCGGAACGCGCCCCGCCAAGCACCAGGACAAGCTGTTTATCAACCTTTTTATATTTCACAAGTCATCCCCTGCCCGGATTTCTTCCAGGGCGTGGACCAGACGCCGGCAGTCCTCAAGCGGTCGCACGCCAACCCTGATATGCTCCGGCAGGCCGAAGGATGCGCAGTCGCGCACGCACAGGCCGTGGTCCTGCAAAAGCCTGCGGCGCAACCCGGCGGCGTCGCCCACCCGGACCAGCAGGAAGTTGGCTGCTGAAGAGGCGCACTCAAGACCAATCCTGTGCAATTCGTCGTGCAGGAATTCCTTGCCCGCGCGCACGGCCTCCCGTCCTCTTGCGATGTGGTCCTGTTGTTGCAGGGCAGCGACCCCCGCGGCCTGCGCCAGGGCGTTGACGCTCCAGCTATAGCCAAACGCGCTGATACGGTCAAGCGTTCCAGGCAAGGCGAGCAGGTAGCCCAGCCGCAACCCCGGCAGGGCATGGTCCTTGGTCAAGGAACGAAGCAACGCCACGTTGCCGCGCTCCAGCAACGGCCTGGCATCCCAAGGCATTTCAACAAAGGACAGGTACGCTTCGTCCAGCACCAGCAGGGAGTCCCGGTGAATTATTGCGGCCAGTTGCCTTAC
Organism: Gammaproteobacteria bacterium; assembly: GCA_965220815.1. Classification (GTDB taxonomy): domain Bacteria; phylum Pseudomonadota; class Gammaproteobacteria; order Eutrophobiales; family Eutrophobiaceae; genus JAAXHV01. The sequence continues at coordinate 1,487,783 of OZ244846.1, read as the reverse complement.
CGCGTCTTCACCAAGGTAACTGCCGGTCGGATTGTTCGGATTGCCGAGAAAAACCAGCGCCGGTTGCCTTGCCGCCAGCAATTCATGCGCCGCGGGCAGGTCCCAGCGGAATTTCCCGTCCCGACTTGCATGGACAAAGTCCGGTTCGATGCCCTGCATGCGACAGGCGGCCTCGTATTCGCCAAAGGCCGGCGTAAAAATCACTGTCCGCGCGCCAGGTTTCAGGCAGGCACGCGCCAGCATGTGTATCAGTTCCGTGGATCCGTTGCCGATGAGGATATGTTCCGGCGCCAGTTCCAGGTATGCGCCCAGCGCTTCCCGCAGTTCCAGGCAGTCCGGATCGGGATAGGCCGCGGGGTTAACGCCGCGTATGGCTTTGAGCACTCCCGGGGCCGTTCCCAGGGGATTGATGCTGGCGCTGAAATCCGTGATGTCACCGGGCGCGAGCCCCAGGGATTTCAGTTCCGTATAGTTCAGTCCGCCGTGTATGGGTCGGGTCATATCATTTCCCGCTCATGGCCAGCAGGCACAAGGCCGACAGGAATCCGAGCGCTGCAGTCAGGTAGGCTAGGCGCACTGCATGGCCTATATCCGCAGCAGCAGGCAGGCGCAGGCCGCTGCCGATCAGGTAATGGCCGGGTTTTTCCAGTACCACACCAACCAGTCCTGACAACGCACTCATTGTCCAGCCTGCGTTGGGGCTCTCCGTCAGTCCATGGTCACGACGCATTATGTTCCAGCCGCGCCGCACGGACAGATCGTCAATGTGTCCTGTGCCGTGGTTCACTGAAGCGCCGCGCCTGAATAATCCGCTAACCATGCCTGCGGCAAGCAGGAGCATGGCGCTGAGACGCGCCGGAACCAGGTTGACCAAGTCGTCGAGTTTTGCCGCGGCCTTGCCCGAATACTCGTATTTCCCATGGTAACCTATCATGCTGTCCAAAGTATTCACGGCCCGGTAAGCAAAAGCGCCCGGTAAACCCAGCAGGGCGAACGCCAGCCAGGGGGCTATGTAGCTGTCCGTGGTGTTTTCACCCACCGATTCGATAGCTGCCGCTGCAACCAGTGGCCCGGTCAGCGTCTGCGTGTCGCGACTTACCAGTCGCCCCAGGCTGCGGCGCGCTGCTCCCAGGTCCCCGGCTTCCAGGAAACGCCGGGTAATCTGCGCCGCCTGGCCCAGGCCTCTCACTGAAAACGTCGTCTTGAGCAGCAGTGCCCCTCCCACCAGGTAAGGAATTGTTCCCAGTTCGCGCAACCCCATGGCCGCCAGCCAGGCAGCCCCGCCGAACAGGGCCGGTACGAACAAGGCTATGCCTGCGCCTGCCAGCAGGGATACGAAGTTGCTCCCAGCGGGAACCAATCGCTCCAGCAATGTAATGAGTTTGCCCATCCACACCACCGGATGAAACGCCCCGGGCGGCTCACCCAGAACACAGTCAAAAACCAGCGCCAGCAGCAGCACGGCAGCGTCGAGATGCCACTCCCCGGGAAATACCTGCCAGCCCATCGCCCGTCACCAGGGCAATTCGACGGAGAATTGCGTCATATGAAAGAAACCGACCGGCAGGAAACATGCAAGGACCAGGATTGCCGTCTCCACAATTTCGTTGACCGCGCCGTAAACGTCGCCGGTCAACCCGCCCAGGCGCCTGGACGCCCAGGCGCCGATGGCCCAGGCAATGAGGCTGGCGGCAAGCAGCAGGACCAGGCCCACGACGCCCGCCGCCAGCAGGCTTGCGAACAGCGCGCAGGTAAAACCGAAAAACAGTTGCAGGCGGCCGCGCGTGCCCAGGAACGCCGTGCCCAGCCCTTCGCTGCGCGCGTAGGGGTAAAGTTCCATAACCAGCAACATGGCCCAGCGGGACAGGCACGGGAACAGGATGAGCACGTGCAACCTGAGGGGCTGGTGCAGGCCGGCGACCGCCGCGCACTTGACGAGCAAGAGGCAGACCACACCGACCACGGCAAAAGCGCCAACGTGCGGATCGCGCATTATCTCCAGGCGCCGGGCGCGGTCAAAACTGCCGAACAGGGCATCGCAACTGTCCATGAAACCGTCCAGGTGCAGTCCCCGGGTCATCACCACCAGAAAGACGACCAGGAGCGCACTCTCCAGCAGATGCTTCGGCGCCAGGGCGATAAACGTGCCTTCCGGCAGGAAAAGCCAGCCGCTGAGCAGCAGGTCGAGACCAACCAGCAATGCGCCCAGGAGGAGCCCCACCAGCGGAAAGTATGCGCGGGCATACGCCAGTGCGGCCGGATCTCGGGGTGAAACCGGCAGGATAGTCAGGAAGCCGAACGCGGACCGGAACCCTTTCATCGGACACTCTCCGGCGCCCGACCCGATACGCCGGCCTCGGCAAAGGTCGCCATGTCCGACAGGCAGGCGGCCGCGCCTTCGATAACAGGCATTGCCAGCACGGCACCGGTTCCCTCTCCCAGTCTCAGTCCCAGGTCCAGCAGCGGCCGCAGTCCCAGCCGGGACAGCGCGACGCGGTGCCCTTTTTCCGCGGAGCGGTGTGATGCGACAAGATAACCCCGCACCCTGGAGGACAATGAACAGGCGATGAGCGCGGCCGCGGCCGCAATGAACCCGTCCAGCACCACTGCCCGGCGCATCATGGCGCCACCCAGCGCGACGCCGGCCAGCACGCCGATCTCGAAGCCGCCCACTTTGGCCAGGACGTCCAAGGGGTCTCCCGGGTCGGGCGCGTTCACTTCCAGCGCTTCCGATACCACCCGTATCTTGCGGGCCAGTTGCGCCGGGGTGCGGCCGGTGCCCCGGCCGGTAGTCTGCGCCGGCGGCCTGCCGGTCAATGCCGCGACAATTGCGCTGGATGGGGTGGTATTGCCGATGCCCATATCCCCGGTCCCTATCAGGTCGGCGCCCGATCCGGCAGCCTCCATGGCCAGTTCCATGCCGGCGCTGATGCACCGCTCTGCCTGCTGTCGCGACATGGCCGGACCGCGCGTGATGTCGCCGGTACCGTTGCCGATATTCAGGCTCCTGATCCCGGGAGCCGCCGGCAGTTCGCCCGCCACGCCGGCGTCAACCACGATCCGGTCCACGCCCAGGCGCCTGGTCAGCACACTGATGGCTGCGCCTTCCGCCAGGATGTTGCGTACCATCTGCGCCGTGACTTCCCGGGGATAGCCGCTGATGCCCCTGTCGACGACGCCGTGGTCCCCGGCGGCGATGATGACGGTCTTGCCGCGCACATGCGGTCGGTCGGTACCGAAGATCCCGGCCAATTGCACGGAAACATCCTCCAGGCGGCCGAGACTGCCCGGCGGTTTGGTGAGTTGGCGCTGCCTGGCGCGCGCGCGGCGCATGGCTGCATCATCTACAGGGTGGATTTTTTCCGGAACTTCGTTCAGCGCAATCATCACATCGCCTGGTGAGAGATCCGCGCCGGTCTTCCATCGGCGCGGGAGCGGGTTATCAAGCCGGTTACTGTTTCGGTTTTACATAGAGAACAAGACTGTGATCATGCAGTTCGTATCCATGCTGTTCCGCTATCTCCCGTTGCAGCATTTCGATATTCTCATTTTCGAATTCGATAACCTTGCCGGTCTGGATGCAGACCATGTGGTCGTGGTGCTTGCCGCGGTCCAGTTCAAATACGGAATGGCCGGTGTCGAAGTGGTGGCGGATTACCAGACCGGCGCCTTCGAACTGCGTAAGCACCCGGTATACCGTCGCCAGGCCCACGTCTTCCCCGGCATCGAGCAGTGCTTTATAGACATCCTCCGCGCTCACATGCTTTTGCGCCGACGCCTCGAGGATTTCCAGTATCCGGATGCGCGGCAGCGTTGCTTTCAGGCCCGCTTCTTTAAGAGACTTGCTGTCCATGGGAGATTTCCTGTCTTGATGTTGCTATAAGGACTTCTGATAAGTCCGATAAAGTCAAGTATACTGCATACGGGCGTAAAATTCGTAATTTATGGGTCGGGAGCCACTGCCGCATGAGATTTTTATTACTGACACTCGCTTTTTTCCTCACGGCCTGTACCCATGAGGGAACTTACAAGCTGCCTGGCGTGTATCGAATCGACATCCAGCAAGGCACTATCATCGACAACGAAATGCTGGCCCGGCTGAAGCCGGGCATGGACAAGAACCAGGTACAGTTCATCATGGGTACGCCACCACTGGTCGACCCGTTTCATACCAACCGCTGGGATTATGTCTATACCTTTTCGAAAGGCGGCCGCCAGCGCAAGCAGCGCCATATCACCCTGCATTTCGAGGACGACAAGCTGGCCTATATCGACGGCGACGTGGTGCCGGGGCTGGAAAGACCGGAGGAGTTGACGAACAAACCCACCAGGATCGTTGACGTGCCGTTAAGAAAGTACAAGCGACGCGGCTTTTTCGGCAAACTGATTGACAAACTGCCGTTTACCGGTGACGGCGCCGCTGAGGAACCGCCGGAGCAGGAACGAAAGCAGGATACTGCCGAACCCGATACCCAGGTTGACGAGGGCCTTTAAGGCCCTTGAGTTGTTTCAGGCAGGGAAGTAGTATTTTCGTCCTTCGCTCGATATTTCATGGATGGGGTGCCGGTAGAGGTTTTCCAGGTTGGTCCTGTTGATGATCGTCGCCACTTCGCCGCACAACAGTTGTTCCTGTCCCGGCATCAGGATTGCGTGGCTGCAATAACGGCTTATCAGGTTGACATCGTGCAACACCATTAACAAGGCCCCGTTCCTGTCCCGCACGCGTTGGCTTATCAGGTCGAGGACCTGGATCTGGTGGTGGAAATCAAGATGGTTGGTCGGTTCATCCAGCAGCCACAGCCCGGGGTCCTGCAACAGCAGGGTGGCGATAGCCAGGCGCCGCCGTTCCCCCCCTGACAGGGTATCCACCTGCCGGTCCTGCATCGGCGCCAGGTTCAGTTGCGCCAGGGCAGTATCTGCAAGGGTAATGTCCTCACGCTGGCCCCCCGGCCAGAATGACTGATATGGAAACCTGCCGGTCAGCACCGTTTCCTTGACCGTGGCCGGGAAGGTATCCTGGCTGTCCTGAAACAGGACGCCCACCTTCCGGGCCAGGTGCAGGCGCCGGTAATCCTGCAAGTCTGAATCATCCAGCAGGATCCTGCCGCTGACAGGCTTTCTCAGTCCGGCCAGGGTATGCAGCAAGGTGGTTTTCCCGACCCCGTTGCCGCCCAGCATTCCCCAGTGCTCCCCTGCCCTGATTTCCAGGTCGAAATCCCGGCAGATCAGTTTCTGCCCGACGCTCACGGTCAATGCCTCTGCGTTTACCGTCAACATCGCTCTGTCCCGGTTGTTGTCATGGCTTCTGTCTTGCCGCGGTGGATTGCAACAGCAACAGGAAGACCGGCACGCCGATGAGCGCGGTGAGGACGCCGACGGGCAGTTGCCTGGGCGCCAGCAGGGTGCGCGCCAGCATATCGGCAAACACCAGCAGTATGCCGCCTGCCAGCACGGAAGCCGGCAGCAGCAGCCGGTTGTCGTTCCCGATCAGCAACCTGACCGCATGGGGGATGATAAGGCCGATAAAACCTATGCTCCCTGCCTGGATGACTGCCGTTGCCGTCAGTATCGAGGCCAGGAAGTAAACCATAACACGCAGGCGGTTCACGGAGACGCCCAGCGCGGCGGCCTGAAGATCGCCGACCGCCAGCAGGTTCAAGGCCCGTGAGAAATACATCGCCAGGATTACCGCCAGGATCAATACCAGGTAATAGCTCCCGCCCGGCTGGCTGAAGCTCAGGTCGCCCATCAGCCAGAACAACATGTTATGCAGCCTGGCGGCCGGGCTGACGGCCAGCAGGAAGCTGATGACCGCGCCCCAGCCGGCGGCGATGACCACCCCGGTCAGGAGCACTTTCAACGGGTTCCAGCCGGCGCCGGAACCTGAGAATACGAACACCATGAACATGGTCAGCAACGCGCCGAAGCAGGCGCCCAGCGTCAGCCATATTCCTGCCAGGCCCATACTGATGGCCAGCAGCGCAAAAACGGAAGCGCCGCCGGACACGCCCAGGATATAAGGCTCCGCCAGCGGGTTGCGCAGCAGTATCTGCATCAGCGCGCCGGCCAGCGCCAGCATCCCACCGACAACAAAACCGGAAATGACCCTGGGCAGACGCAGGTCAAGGACGATCTGCGAATTGATTCCAGGCGGCCGCTCGATAAGGATGTCGATGACTTCCCGGATCGGCACCGGCACGGAGCCGCCGGCCAGTGATACCAGCCCGGTGATGGCGGCGGCGGTGATCAATGCGCCAAACAGCAATACTATCCTGTAGCGGGGAGTGGAATGCAGGTTGACATTGAGCAGAGCCATCAGTCCGCCTTTTTGGCGCGCCGTCGGCGCGCTTCTTTGGGGTCCACTTTCAACGGTTGATAAATCTCTATGCGGTCGCCGGCATGCACGGGGGCGTGCAATTTCCTCTGCCTGCTGAATATCCCCACCTTGTTGCCGGCCAGGTCGATTTCCGGATACATTTCCAGTATCCCTGATTGCTCGATAGCTTCCTTCAGGGTCGCGTTGGCCGGGACTTCCTGCCTGATTACCCGCGCCGACCCGGTCTTGCCATAAACTATCTCAACTTCTATCAGCGGCACGGGCAATGAGTATGAATCAGTGTCGCCCATATACCTGCCCCACCCTGTTTACCTGACCCTCGTCAGCCTGGAACTAGAAAATACCGAACAATGTATGCAGCATGATCAACAACACTCCCAGCGGCGCAATGAAACGCACGCCCAGTTTCCATGCCTTGTAACCATATCCGGTGAGATTCAACTCATCTGAGGTGGACGCCCTGGACATAAACCAGCCGGCAAATACGGCTATCAGCAAGCCGCCGAGAGGCAACATGATATTGACTGACAGGTATTCCACCAGGCCGAAGAAAGTCATCCCGAACAGCTTGACTTCGGACCAGAGATTCAGGGACAACAATGAACCTATGCCCAAAACCCAGGCCAGACCGCCTGTGTACGCCGCAGCGCGCACGCGGGTTAACCCTTTCCGCTCCACCAGCCAGGCAGTTGCCGGTTCCATGAGTGAAATGGCAGAGGTCCAGGCAGCAAACATCAATAACACGAAGAACAGCAGGCCGATAATATTCCCCATGGGCATCTTGCCGAAGGCAATCGGCAATACCTTGAAAATAAGGCCGGCCCCGGCTTCATGAGGTTGCAGTCCGTAACTGAACATGATGGGGAATATCGCTATACCGGCCAGCAATGCAACGCAGGTATCCAGCGCTGCTATGGTCAAGCTGGCGCGGGGAATGGAGATATGCTCAGGAAGATAAGCGCCGTAAGCCATGATGGCGCCCATGCCCAGGCTCAAGGTAAAAAATGCATGACCCAGGCCGGACAGGATGGTACCCGGGTTGATTTGACTGAAATCAGGCTTAAACAGGTAGGCAATGGCCTGGGACAAACCAGGCATCGTCAGGGAATAACAGACCAGGACCAATACCAGCGCAAACAATACCGGCATCAGGAAGCGTACTGCCTGTTCCAATCCGCCCTTTACGCCTCTGGCTATGACGATAACCGTCATGGCCATAAAGATTGTGTGCCAGGCCAGCAGCCGTAACGGATCTGACGTGAGCGCGGCAAACATGTTCTGAATCTGCGCAACGCTGGAATGGCTGAAAACTCCGGAGAGTGCGCGAAATACATAAGACAGGGTCCAACCGGCGACTACGCTGTAGAAGGTAAGGATCAGAAATCCGGCAGCGACCCCGAATATGCCCACCAACTGCCAGTACCTGCTACACTGTTCTTCCTCGGCCAGGGATTTCATGCTGTTGATGGGACTCTGACGACCACGCCGGCCTATCATGGTTTCAGCCATCAGGACCGGCAAGCCTACGAGGGCGATACAAACCAGATAGACGAGTACAAACGCGCCTCCGCCATTTTCAGCGGTCTCATAAGGAAACCTCCAGATATTGCCCAGTCCGACGGCAGAACCGGTAGCCGCAAGGATGAAGATCCATCTTGACGACCATTGACCATGTATGGAAGTGCGATTGGCAGCCATTTATTCTCTCTTGATTTTTTTTCGATTCTGCGGGATTTCACCCTGTTATACAAGCCGGCAAATATGGGGCACCCATGTAAATTACAGGACACCCAATAAAAATAAATTACAGGACACCCAATAAAAACAGGTGGGGCGAAAATGGGACACCCATCGAATGATATACTTCCGGTGAACACTTCCCGCAGGACTACCGGTGACGAAGAAGAAAGGCAAAACTCCGGAAAATACGATCGCCCGGAATAAAAAGGCGCGGTTTGAATATTCCATAGAAGACAAATTCGAGGCCGGCCTGGTCCTGGAGGGATGGGAGGTTAAAAGCCTGCGCGCCGGAAAAGTACAGATCAACGAGAGTTATATCCTGCTTAAAGACAGGGAGGCCTTCCTGTTCGGCGCCCTGATCACACCGTTGCCGACGGCCTCCACACATGTCAGGCCCGACCCGCAGAGGACCCGTAAATTACTGCTGAACCGGACCGAGATAAACCGCCTGACAAGCGCGGTTGAACGGCAGGGGTATACAGTGATACCGCTGACCATGTACTGGAAAAACAGCCGGGCGAAGCTGGCGATCGGTGTTGCCAAGGGGAAAAAGACCCATGACAAGCGCCGGACTGAACGGGACCGGGACTGGCAACTGCAAAAGGAGCGTTTGTTGAAGGCCCGGTGATATTACTTTTTCCTGGCCCGAGGGTGTGTCTGGTCGTACACGCTCGCCAGGTGCTGGAAATCCAGGCTGGTGTAAACTTGCGTGGTGCTGATATCCGCATGCCCCAGCAGTTCCTGTACCGCCCTGAGATCACCGCTGGATTCCAGCAGGTGGGTGGCGAATGAATGGCGCAGCATGTGCGGATGCACGTTGGTATCCAGGCCCTGTTTCAATGCCCAGTGACGCAAGCGTTGTTGCACGGAGCGGGCGCTGATGCGCCTGCCGCGGGTACTGACAAACAAGGCGGTCTCGTCCAGCGCCGCCAGTTGCGGCCTGACCTTCAGCCATGCCCTGACCGCATCCAGGGCATAATTTCCCACGGGCACCTTGCGCGTTTTGTTGCCTTTTCCGGTAACGGTTACCAGGCCGTCCCGGATATCTACGCTGTAAATATCCAGGCTGACACATTCCGCAAGCCGCAGCCCTGAAGAATACATCAATTCCAGTATGGCCCGGTCACGCAGCGTGAGTACCTTGTCACCCTTAATCTCGACCAGCCGGGACGTCTGGTCCACGTCCAGCGTTTTCGGCAGGCGTTTTTCGGTCTTCGGCGCCGAAATTCCTTCCGCAGGGTTTTTCGTTACCTCTCCCCCTGCCAGCAGGTACCTGTAAAACGCCCTGATGGAGGACAGATTGCGCCGCAGACTCCTGCCGCCCGTTCCCTGCCTGTGTCTTTGCGTGATATACCCGCGTACCTGGCGGCCGTCCACGTCCTGCCATTTGCCGACTTCGAGTTGCCTGCAGTAATCCAGGAAAAACGCCAGGTCGCCGGCGTACGCCTTGCGCGTATGGACCGAGAGGTGTTGCAGGGTTCCCAGGAACGCATCGATTTTGGCTATTTCGGACTCTCTCACGAAAATAGCGTCAGGTAGCTATCCAGGGTTTCAGGATGAAGCTGAGCACTTCACCCAAATTCGCCAGCAACTCTACGCCCATACCTTTCTGGAAACGGTTCGGGTCCCGGCTGCCTATCGCCAGCACACCGCCCCAATCGCCACCGCGCAGCGGGACCAGTACCACAGATGCGATATCGGCGCCGTCGGGGCCGAATAAAAATGCCTGTTGTTCCAGGGCCGGCACGCCTACGGTCGGCAGCCGCTTTTCAATCAGCGCCGTGAACAAACCTGCCTCTCCCGCCTGTTTCCCGACGAACTCAGCCAGCGCGGGGGGAGCGATGCCCGTCGATTCAGCAAACAGTCTTATGACCGCCTGCTCCGCCCTGAAATTGCGTTTCAGGTTTTCATAAAGTGTCTTGAATATCTCTTCAGGGTCGCCTGCATCGATGAGGGTCAATACGAGGTGGTGCATCCGGTGCGCCAGATCCTCATTGAACTTGGCAATTTCAATCAATTCATGCAAACGTTTGCGGGCCTGTTCGTTCTGCTCGCGCAGCACCTTGACCTGTTTTTCCACCAGGGAAACGGCCGCTCCGGTGCCGTGAGGTATGGCCATATCGGCCAGGAGCTCCTGCCGCGTGAGAAAGAAATCCGGGTTGTTCCTGATGTAAATCTCAACCTCTTCGGCGCTGATCGAAGAGTTATCCGATATTTTTTCTGTCACTTTCATAGGTTTATGTTTCCCTCGTATACGGTTGTACCCGGTCCTGTCATCCAGACCGGTTCATCGTTACCATCCCATGACACCTTCAAACAACCTCCGGGCAGTGATACCTCAACATCGCTGCCAAGATTATACACATTAATTCCCGCGATCACGGCGGCGCACGCCCCGGTGCCGCAGGCGAGCGTCTCTCCGGCCCCGCGTTCGTATACCCGGAGCCTGATATGCGAACCATCCAGGATCTGCATGAATCCCACGTTCACACTGTCGGGAAACAAGTCGGAGTTTTGAAGCCGCGGGCCGATTACGGTTACGGGGGCGCGGTCCACGTCATCGACTGCTATGACGGCATGGGGGTTGCCCAGGGACAGGGCCGCGAACTCGATGTCCGTCCCTTCCGCTTCGGCAGTGTAGAGACGTCTTTGCCCGGTTACGGCAAGCGGTATGCGCTCGGGCCTGCAATCGGGGCGGCCCATGTTTACCCTGACGAGATCACCTTCAAAACAAAGCCTCACCGGTCCGGCTACGGACTCAATGACCAGTTCATCCTTGCTGGTGATGCCGTTGTTGCGCAGGTACATGGCGACACACCGTACCCCGTTGCCGCAATGTTCGGCCTCACTGCCGTCGGAATTATAAATACTGTAGAGAAAATCCGCCTCGCCGTTGCGGCCCGGGCGGATGACCAGGACCTGGTCGCAGCCGATACCGAAGCGGCGGTGCGCTATCCTCTTTACCTGTTCCCGGTCCAGTTCAACGGCCTGTTCCAGGGCGTTGACAACTACGAAGTCATTGCCCAGGCCGTGCATTTTTGTGAACTCAAGCAACATGAGTATACGGCTCAGCCCTCCGGCAGGTCGGCCTGCCCGGGGGCTATGTGAATTGTCGAAGTCGGGAACGCGCTCTCGGCGCCGTGGCGCTCGATAATCTCCAGGATCTTCAGCATCACGTCTTCCTTGATCTCATGGAACCTGATCCACTGGGTGGTCCGGGTAAACGTATACACGAAAAAATCCAGCGACGAGGGGGCGAACTTGACGAAATTGACTATCATGGTCTGCTTCGTATCAATCTCGGGATGCTCGCGCAACATCTGCTTCACGTCACGGGTGATCGCGGCCATCTTGCCGGCGTCTTCATAACGAATGCCGATGGTTTCGTAGATGCGCCGGTTTGTCATCCGTTCCGGGTTCTCCACGGCGATAGTGGCAAACACGGAGTTGGGAACGTATAACGGCCGCTTGTCGAAGGTGCGTATCCGCGTCAGTCTCCAGCCGATGTTCTCCACGGTGCCTTCTATCTCCTTGTCGGGGGAACGGATCCAGTCGCCTACCTCGAAGGGCCGGTCCAGGTAGATCATCAGGCCGCCGAAAAAGTTGGCCAGTAAGTCCCTGGCTGCAAACCCGACCACGATGCCGCCTACGCCGCCGAAGGCCAGCACCCCGGCTATACTGAAACCCAGAGTCTGCAACAGGGCCAGGAACGCAATGACGATAACTACTATGCGCAGCAGCTTGGCGACGGCATCGGCAGTGGTGCGGTCGATCGGCGCGCCGGCATCCTCTCGTGACTTGAAATAGTGTATTTCGGCACGGTTGACGAACCTGACCAGGAACCAGGCAATGACCGCGATGACACCGACTTCGCGGACCGGGTTCACGATATCGAAAATAGCTGCGTCCAACTCGTGTTTGACGACGTCGGCAGCCAGGGTAATGCCGATAAGCCATATCAATGCGGTCAACGGCTTGCCGACGGCTTCGAACAATGCAGTGTCCCAGGGAATCCTGGTCTTGCGGACACGGGCCAGCAATCTTGTCACCGCTCTTTTCTGCAGCCAATTCACGAACAAGGCTACCAGGAGGATGATCAAGACCTGCACTATCCATGCCTCATGCATGAGATAGTTCCAGACAGCGCTTATGTATTGAGTTAATTCCACTTCCGCCTCGTTGTTTCAGTCATCAGAACACCCGTGTTATTTCAAAGCCGCGCCGTTCAAGCAAAGCCAGGATGCCTTCTTCACCGGGCAGGTGCAACGCGCCCACGGCGATAAATGCACTGCCTGCCTCCAGCGCCGGCTGCATTCTTTCGGTCATCAGGCGGTTTCTCCTGGTGAGCAGCCTGTCCGTCAGCGTTTCGTACAATGTATTGTCATCGAACGAGTAACGCTGCCCGTAGGAAGACAATCCCGCGAGGTCCCCGTCCGCGTACAGCGATATCATTTTCGCAAAATCCTCCTCCAGTATCCCGCGGTGGCAGACGGCGTCCGCCAACAATCGTACCTGATCGCCAAGGGAAAAACTATTGAACAGGCCGCCCTGTTCCACCACGGATTCCAGGCCCATCGTATCAAGTCCCGCTTCCAGCGCCAGGTGCAGCAGGCGTTGGTCCAGGATGACGCCCATGTCGGCGGGATAACTCATGGTCAGGTAGGCAGCCCAGGGTTTCATGGCAGCCAGGTCGGTCTCCGTCACGTGATAGGCGCCCAGTATCGCCAGCGTCTCGGCAAACAGGCCGGCAGGAATGACGTCCTGCAGCCGCGTGCCGTCGGTGAAGAACATCATCCCGCGCAGCGATTCGATGCCGTCCGGGTCAAATATCGCTTCCATGACGAAAATCTCGCTGCCGGCCAGGACATCCCTGACCTTGTCCAGTTGCGCGCTGACGTGGCGCTCGGCAACGTGGATGGTGCCGAACAGGTAGCTCAGCGGGGCGTCTTTTTGACTTACCTGCCATAACAGGCCCTGCCCGTACTCATCGGGGCCGGAATAGGGTATTTCACTGATCTGTAGAGGACGGCAGCCGGGATCCGCCGCCGGGACCACTCCGGTCCAGAACAGCAACAGGATGAATGCGAGTCTGTTAGCCAGCGATGCCGTCATCATCAAGTTCCAGTTCCGGCGCCACGTCCAGCCCGGAAATCTCCCCTGCGATTCGCAAGCGCCTCTCGCTGCTGCATAAATCGGTAAAGGACATACCGGGATCGGCGCCGTGCATACGCATCAGCCTGAGCTGGGATGCAGGGTCCGGACTGATCTTCAACTCATCCAGGAGCGCACGGGCAGCCGCCTGGTTATTGCATACCAGGATCATGTCGCAACCGGCTTCCAGCGCGCTGTATGCCCGTTCCGGATAACTCCCGGCAAATTCCGCGCCCGCCATGCTGATATCGTCGCTGAAGATGACCCCCTGGAAATTCAGCCTTCCCCGTAATATGTGCCTCAACCAGACCCTGGAGAAGCCGGCAGGTTTATCATCCACCCGGGAATAAATGACATGGGCAGGCATGACCGCCGCCAACCCCGCATCGATCAGGCGTTCAAACGGCACCAGGTCCGCCATCAGTATGGCGCCGTAATCCCGCTCGTCCACCGGCACCTCGTGATGGGAATCGCCTTTCACGTGGCCGTGTCCCGGAAAGTGTTTGCCCACCGCCGTCATGCCGGCGTTGCGCATGCCTCTCACCAGGCATTGCCCCAGGCGCGCCACCACATCCGGGGAATGATGGTAGGTGCGATCTCCCAGGAAGGAACTGACGCCGGTATCCAGGTCCAGCACCGGGGTAAAACTGATATCGACACCGGCAGCGAGCAATTCGCCGGCCAGCAGCCAGCCGGTATCTTCCACCAGTTTCAAGGCCCTGTGCGCATCCTGCCCGTACAGGTCGCCGAAGCAGCGGCCGGGGGGCAGGCGGGTAAAACCCTGGTGGAAACGCTGCACCCTTCCTCCCTCGTGGTCCACGGCGATCAGCAGCGGGGGACTGCGCAGTTCATGAATTCGGGACGTGAGAGAGATCAGCGTCTCCGGGTCCCGGTAGTTGCGCGCAAACAGGATCACCCCGCCCACCAGCGGGTGCAGCAGCATCTCCCGCTCGTCCGCCTGCAACTCGACGCCGCGCAGGTCCAGCATTATCGGTCCCAGGGACATATATGTCTTACCGTGGCTTCACATGAATTACCAGAGCAACTCACATATTATACAATGTTACCTCCATCGTATTTTACCCGGGTGATCGGAGACTGACGTTTTAATACGGCGTGTTTTTTTGTCGGGGTTATGTTGGTTCGACCCCATCCATCTGCAATCAAAGTGTTGTCTTTTTTTGTTGACGCCCGGCCCCCTCTCCTGTAGGGTTGAGACAGGGATTGATGGCTTCATCCGTCAATCAGGTTTATATCAATATTTACCAGTCCACAGGGACAAGCAGGGAGGTTACAATGACCGAAACGAAACCAATCGGAGCGACGGCCGGCCATTACCAGGCGGTAGTGAAAGACACGCTGATATTTGACAGCCACGGGTATGTGAAACGAATGACCGACGGCGGGTTCAACGAGCAACAGGCGGAAACGCTGGCCGCGGAGCAGGGGGACCTGCTCAGCAACCTGGCGACCCGGCAGGATATCGAGACTGTCAAGGATGACCTTGAGACCATCCGGCAGGATATTAAGGACATCAAGGACAACCTGAAAACCTCTGCCACCAAGGACGACTTGAAAAACTTTGCCACCAAGGACGACTTGAAAAACTTTGCCACGAAGCAGGATGTAGAGGTCAGCGCGCAAAAGCTCAAGGTTGAAATGATCAAGTGGATGACCTGGTATTTTCTCAGCGGTCTGGCGGTGATGGTCGCGGTGCTCAAGCTGACTTGAGCAGTACCGCACTCTACAAGGCATTTATTGAAGCCGGCGCATCGGAGGAGAACGCAACCAAAGCCTCGGAGGACGTCATTCAAGTGTCACAGCTACCGCAACTGGCGACAAAGGCCGACATTGCACTTTTGGAAAAGAAGATAACGGCAGCGGAATCCCGGCTTATCAAATGGATGGTTGGCTCATTGTTCGCTTTTGCCACCATCATCATCGCCGGCATTGGCATACTTTTCCAAATCCTGCTGTCCCCCGGAGTTGCTCAGTAAGCTCTACTTTCAATAGAAAAAGGACAAAGATAATACTCCCGTTCGAGAATGGCTTTTATCACTTAGTCCTGAAGATCGTAAGCTGATAGGGGATGACATCCGAACAACCGATGACGCCGAAAGCGTTCATACACTCGATCTAAAAGATTTAACTCCATTTAGTTGACAATATGGAATAAATATAATATTTTTCCAAAATCTAATTTAAATGGAGATATAATATGTTAAGCTTATCAGCAGATCAGACAGTGGTATATCGACGCCCCAGGCCCGGCACCAAGACCGGACGGGTCTGGGAAATTGCAGACGAGATTACACGCGAAAAGGATCGCCCTGCAAAGCGCCGTGAAGTCATAGAGCGTTTCACGGCAGAAAATGGCAATGCAAATACTGCCAACACGCAGTACCAGTACTGGAGGGCTTGGCATAAACTGCAGCCGGGTCCGTTGACTGTTTCGTCCACTAAACCTTGTGATGTCGAGCCGCAGTCGTTCAGGGTTGCTCCGGACGGCCGGTTTTCGATTCCTCTTGAGATGCGCGAAGCGATGCAACTGCAAGAAGACGGCCGCGTAACTGTCCGTGTTGAGGCGGGAGAACTCCGTGTGGTTTCCCCTGCCGTTGCAGTCAAACAGGTTCAATCCCGCATGAGAAAATATAAGAAATCGGGAGTGAGCATTGTCGATCAATTCCTCAAGGACAGACGGACTATGTGGGGGGAGGAATGAGTATCGTCTTCGACAGTTCTGCCCTGCTGGCGATCACCTTTGAGGAAGAGGGAGCGGATATTGCGGCACAGGCATTGAATGACGGGATAATATCAGCGGTGAACGCCTCCGAAGTTATCACACGATATATTGACCTTGGAGCAAGCGAAGATGATGCCCGCGCATCCCTCCTGGCTTTCGGCCTTAATGTCTATCCTTTTGACGAATCCCTCGCTTTTACAGCGGGTTTGATGCGTACAACAACCCGGGATGCGGGGCTGTCGCTCGGCGACCGTGCCTGCCTGGCTCTGGCAATTCGAGAGCAGGCCAGGGTCCTTACCGCAGACCGGGCATGGGCCACACTCGATTTGGATATTGCGGTGGAATTGATCCGTTGAGTTGTATCATCATCAACCGGACAGATTTCCGACTCAAGGTATTTTGCTGATTGACCACTCATCAGGGCAACCATAGCGTCCGAGTTCACCCGGCTTGAGTCCTCACTCATCGTGGAAGAGGATAAATTCAGGACGCCCATATAAAAGGACAGGTCGAAACCTGCCTCCGGGAAAGCCATAAAAGGGGGAAAGCTTATTTTCTGTTTCTACTCAGGCAGGGATTGAGTCGCATCCCATATCCGTTGCGCGATGACCTCGGCTGCCTGCGGATTTTCTTTTGCTATGTAAGCCTGTGCTTCGACCAGGTCTGCTAAAGCGGGACGCGTCCACTCAATCTGCAATATTGACACCCCAACGAGCAAACGCTGTCCGGATTTCTTCCTTTGTAGCAAACTCGCCATGTTCGGCCGCACGGGCACCGGTTTCTACGGCGCGTCGAAAACGGACTTCTTCCATTACATCATCCCAGGTAGCATTATCCGACAGTTGATCAGCCAGGGTATATAAGCTTTCTTTTAAATTTGCCGCCATTACTTTTTTCTCACCGACACAGGATCAGTTTATTCGTTGTCAGCCTCTTTTTCCACCGAATCTAAAAATGGCAGAAGCAATTCAGGACACCCATGAATTAAAGAGGCATCTTGAGACTTGGTTCTTTCCGCAAAATAATTTTATGAGTGTCCCGGAATTGCTTTACCAGCAGGCGTAACCGACGATCAAACTCATACAGTGTCATAACTTCGTCGAAATGAGTTTTTTCTTCAAAGTCATCGGCAATGGTGCCACCCTGTTCTATCTTGCGGAACGGGTACCAGTAGGCGCTCAGGCGATAGTAACTGATGGTTCTGAGTTGAGATAAGGCGAAATCATCATCTATCTATAATCAGGCCACGATCTTTTGACTGCTGCAGTTGCCGCTCGACCGTGAGGGGAGATTTCGTGTAGGCTTTGACCACTGGGATCCTCGGAACGCAGGCAAAAAAAAGCCGCCAAGGTTGCGCATTAACAGCAAGTTCAACACATTGAGAGTGATTGCTGTGTTTAGAGGCGTGACGGCTGTGTTAAGTACATTCTAGCTCTAATGGATGGCAGATTGAAGAGAATTTTTTTAGAAGAAAATAGTAATTTTCCTGAAAATATAATCGCAAATTACTTATGTAAGATATTGAAGATAAAATAATTTCCAGGATGTATGGCCGAAGGAGGGGTTGGGCGTTTACCAAAACTGATTTTGTGACTGAATTCGATGAGGCATATCTTTCCCGATATCGCACTGTCCGGTCACCAATCAGCCCTTATCTACAAGTGTATATCACCACCTGATACGACACGACTATCATGGGTTGTTTAGAAGCATAAGACCAGACCTTCCTGATTCAAATAGTTAGAGAGATCCGACCCCTTCCTGGCCTATGATTACGTTATATTATAGGATTAGTATATTACTCTATTAGTAATATTTTATGCTATTAATATAATTTATGTTATATTATTAGCGCTGTAAGTTTCCTATAGAGTAATATTATGAACACCCGTTATAAATCACAATTCAAGACGCTGGGTCCGCGGGCCGCACAACTGGTTACCGAACTGAATGAGCGGGGCCGGTCACCGTTTGTGCTGGAAGATGTGGTATCCATCACCGGCTTATCGCCTGCCGCTGCCTGCAACCTGGTACACAAGGCCGTCCGGCGCGGGCTGGTGACGCGGCTGAAACCCGGACTGTATAACCTGGTGCCGTTTGAACTGGGCCGGGCTCATGAGCACGTCGAGAACCCTTATCTTATCGCACAGGAGCTGGCGCAACCAAACCGCTACTTCATCTCGCACGGCTCGGCGCTCGAGATTCATCGCATGGTGACACAGCCGGTCCTGACCATTCACGTGTCATGCACCAAACGGCTGCGCCCCCAGACCGTCGGCGGTTACCCGTTCAAATTCATTCATATCAACGATGCGCAGGTTTTCGGGACCATGAGGCACTGGGTGGATAAACAGCATTATGTGATGGTCAGTGATATGGAGCGTACGATTATTGACGGTTTGCGACACCCGGCCCATGTCGGCGGCGTCACGGAGGTAGCCAAAGGCATTTGGATGATGCGTGAGACACTGAATGTGGAGCGTCTTGTGGATTATGCCGGCCGCTTGGGTGTGGGGGCCGTCGTGCGCCGGCTCGGCTACCTGCTTGAGCGCTATGGACTGGCGAATACCAGCGCGCTTGAATACCTGCGCACCCTGTTGACGAATACCTACCAGCGCCTTGACCCGCTGCTGCCGGCTGAGGGCCGGCACGTAGCGCGCTGGCGTCTGCAACTCAATGTCTCGCCGGAAGAGATAGAGGCCGTAAGGTTTGGCTGATGATTCCGCAATGAATAGCGTGAAGGTCGATATCACGATAAATGAGACAAGCTGTTTTCCGTTACATGAACGCCCAATACTTCGCCAATACGAGTTGTTCGATGATTTGCCCGAGGGGCCAACTGTAAATGTTTACAGCCTTGAAGAGATAAAACCTGAACTGGAAACCAAACTGGCATTCCGGCAATGCACGGCAGGAACCGTTATACAGATTGTCACAGCAAAGAAAGATCGGCTGGTCTGGTCTGACCCCATACTAAGACAATCGATGCTTACGAACATTCAGGGATTTCCACGCGAGCATCGGCATAGAGCCTATTCGCACTCGCATCTCGTCGTCCGCATCAAGCAGGTTCGCGTTTATTTCGCCGCAATCAAGTACACCATCAAGAAACGCCTGTTCGTTCGCTGACAGGTCGAACAGAAAGGCAAACCTTTCCCTACAGAGCGCAACGCTCTCTTTAACCCAAACATCAATATTCTCATTATCGGCAAAATAGTCCTTTTGCAAGCAATTAAAGAGTTTTTGAAGAGAATCTGCAGGACTCACGATGGAATCGGTGGATGCATCCCGCCAGTCGGATCTCATGCAAGCGCCTATAGCCAGTACAGCAGCCTTGATCCTGGTCCAGTCAAGGCCCTCAATAGACAGAATACAGCGCGCATCAAACAGGTCGCGAGCGACGCTCCTGTCGACGAGCGCAACAATTTTCCCTGCAACAATCTCATGAATGTCGACTACAAGAATATTTCGTGCCTGTATCCCACCCAGGTTGCGGGACTCCATGCGCGCAGCGCCGAACAGGGGCTGACGCGCCATGTAGTTTATATCCACCTCCAGATTGGCATTACCGCCAAGCGCAGAATTGTAGCGCGACACCCATTTACCACCAGCATGTTCGTCAGGTCGACGATGGACGCTGTAACCCTGAGAGGCGAGGAGCCGTCTCATTGCAGCATCAACGTCCTGACGATCGCTTTCCATTTGAGCCCTGTCAAGTCCGCCGATGTAGTTCAGGTCGATATCTACTGAAAGCCGCTCCAGATTAAGGTGGAAGACATTAAGAGCCGTCCCTCCCTTGAGGACAAGACGTCCGTTGAGAAACGGGTCACGGTTAATTTCAACCAGCAGGTCCAAGAGTCGCAGGACCTTCTCAACAGTATCGGACTGGTATCCTGTCTCTTTACTGATACGCTGCAACGTCAGAGCGGAGGGCGGCGCCATTCAAAGCCCCTCAAAACGGCGTTCGGTAATCTCAGCAGGTAGTATGACGTTCCAACCTTTGGCGGTTTTCCCAAAACCTGGTTTGGCGCCCAGCGCGTACCGGAGCCCGGTGGGCGCCAGTGTGCGGAGTTCTTCAAGAGCGCGCTCAGGCACAGCGAGTTGTTCACGTTCTCTTTCCAGCCAGAAACCCAGCGCACCGGCGGCTGCGGCGTTACCGCGCGCCCGGGTGTGCCGTATCAGCGCATCAGCGTCTACGCGTGCTACTAAATCGAGTGAGTTGAATAACTCTTCTGCGCCGCCAGCCAGGTCATGACGGTCAAACAGATCCGATATGGTGCGTTCGACTGTTGTCACTTTGACTTCCAGTCCTAAGCGGTCCACAGTCGTTACGCCGTCCACAGGCGTATCTGCCCATTTGGCGAAGCCGCGAGGCGGTCTGACAAAACGGCAGGCAAGCCAGTCAGTCTTTACCATGCCCGGCTCTCCGTCCGCTATCACCTGTACCTCATGCCATACCGTGTAGGCATAACCGTGCAACTCAAGTGCAGAGTGATAGGCGATGACGCCGTCGGGACGCAGACGGGAAGCGGCCAGGAAGCGGTCAGCGACCCAGCCTTTCCCCTTGGCAAATTGTGGAACGGAAGCAAACACCTCACGAGCTATTCGCTGTATGTTGCCTGCTTTAAGATGTTGTGCGAGCATCGCCGTAACGACCTTGTCGCCGGGCTGTCGACCCACCGCGGCAGCGTACTCGGCACGCCGGAATACCGGGTGTTCGCTGAAGAAAGGTGCGGATATCAATCGAGGCATGGCAACTTCGTCAATATATTCATAATATTCGATATAAGCTATATATAATATATGTTTTATTTTGTCAATGGAAAATATATCAGGAGGTTCTGTCAGGCTGGTATGGTTTGACCCCATACTGGGTATTTGAAAGATGAGCCGGTAGAATCGGATGAGGACAAACAAGATGACGATTCCAAGCCGAAGTAGTATCTCTCCTTTCTCATTGTGTTCTATATATTGGAATAAGGGAGACTCAACGCGAGGGCCGAAAAAATAAAAGATACATTTGAGATCAAATGCTCCAGAGAAATCTTCTCTGAAGAAGAACTTGGTATCCTGGAGACATACGGTATTCAGTTCCAGCGTCTGGCTAACGGTGAAAGGGATCCCATCACTGAGGCTCAGCGCAGATTCATAGAAGTGTCCCGGGGCCGGCGCCAACCGGAAACCCTGTACGAAAAGACGTGGGCGAAGTATAACGCCAGGGTTGCCTGGGAAGCTGTTCCGTCCAACAAGGTCGCTATGGGAGAACGTCGCAAGATGCCAGATGACCGTAGTGACTGGAAGAAAATGAGGGGAAGGGTCTGGTCCGATGCGCAGAAACGAGCACGAGGGTTCGATGAATAGATTTCGCACAATAACCGGAGAAAGCATGAATTTACAGGACCGCATGGACAAAGCATTTGAAGATTATTTTGCTGTAACGAGTGAACTCAGGTCCGACGTAGAAATGTTCCTTGATGCCATTGATTCGGGTTTGATAAAAGATTCCGACATCAGGTGGAAGAGAAATTTTGTACGCGCGTTGGTTGCGGTTATTGAGGGACATAGCTACATGCTTCGTCAAATTGCCGCAACTGAATTGGAATGCAGACCTCAGGAACTTTCAAATAATGAACAAAAAGCTTTAACATCCGGTGATGATATTAGTATCCCGGAACGCATCAAATACACGTTGTCCGGTTCATATAAGGTATTTGGTTTTCCACCCCCCGATTTTGGTACAACAGATTGGAAAAATGCTCAGGAAGGGTTAGCTTGGCGGAACGCGCTCACACATCCAAAAACTCCCGCAGACCTTGAGAGGACATCGGACTCATGGAAAAGAATTGACTCTGGATTAACTTGGTTACTAAAGCAGCACTTCGATTTTCTTCAATACCTTCATCAGTGGAATACAAAGCGGAGTACCATAAGCTCAGCGTAGGGAGCGCAACTTATTGATTCTACACTAGTCTGAACTTCCAGCCCCTAAACGAGCCAACCTGTTGATTTTTGGATTAATTTAAAAAAAGCGGGTGTGCGTTACTGGGTACACTACAAGCGCACACCCAGCAGTTTGAAGGCGTCCTGTTGCAGCGCTGTGGGCTGGGTCAGCATCTCGAACGGCTCGGCGCCGGCCACGTTGGCCACGACCCGGTTCTTGCACAGGGTGGCCAGGTCGTCCAGCAAGGTGCGGAAGCTGTGCACCGGGTGCCCCTTGGTGGTGCGCTTACGCCGAGCCTTGGCCCTGGCTGAGTCGGATACTTGCGCGGGCGCCACCACGGAGCGCCGTGCCGCCTCCCCCGCCGCGGGGTCCTCATCATCGAACAGCAACGGCTTGAGGCGCTGGCGCATGTGCCATTCCACGTAATAGGCCAGCATGCACAGCAGCACATGGGCGCGCACCCGCTCGGGGGTGTAGTGAAACACCGGACGCACTTTCAGGTCCATGCTCTTCAGACTGCGAAAGGCCCGTTCCACGGCACTGAGGCGTTTGTAGGCGCGCACCGTGTCGGCGGCGCTCAACTCGTCCTCACCCAGGCTGGTGCGCACCACGTACAGCCCATCAAGGGCGGCTTCGGCGGTGATGGACTCGGCCTTGCGCCGGTACGTGAAGGACTCCTCGGTGATGGTCAACTCAAAGTGTTTGGCCATCTTGTACTTATTGATGACCTTGCCCACCCGCAGCGCTATCCTGTCTTTACCCTGAAGGCGTCGTTTGTCGCGCCGGGTGGCCGCCACGACCGCATCGAGCAACCGCGCGGTGGCCTGCAGCAAGTCCTCGCGCTTGTGCGCCCGTTGCCCGGCCAGCAACGGATTGCGGCACACCATCAGGCGTTCACCGGGATAGGCATCGCTGCGCACCTCCACCAGGTCCTGCTCATCGAACAGCGACAATTGGATCACGCCGGCCTCGACCAATTGGCGGATGGCCGGGGCGCGCAGCGCGCCGATCCAATCCAACCCGGCCGGTTCGACCTCTGCCCGGATGCGCGCCTCGGTCACCATGCCGCGGTCGCCCACCAGCACCACCCGCTCCAGGCCGAAGCGTTGTTTGAGTTTGGTGACCTGGGCGCCCAGGGTCACCGGGTCGGCGGTGTTGCCCGGGAACACCTCCACGGCCACCGGGCAGCCGGCACGGTCACAGAGCAGGCCGAACACTATCTGCAGCTTGCCCTTCTTGCCCTCGCGCGCATAGCCGCGCCGGGCCAGGGGGCAGGCCTGGCCTTCCAGGGACACGGCGGTCAGGTCATAGAGCACCAGGGCGCCGTCCTTGAGATGCCGTTGGGCCAGGCCGCGCTCGATGCGGTCCTGGCGGTTGAGCAGCCAGTCCATGGCCGCGTACAGGTCGTCCTCATTCACCTCGCCCAGCGCCAGTGTGTCGGCCAGCGAGTCGCGCGCCGTGGCGGCGGCCAGGCCCCGGGCGGTGGCGAGTTTCGAGCCGGGGTGGAGGAGGCGGGCGACAATCAGCGCCAGCACCCGCTGTCGTTCAGGGCTGTCCCGGCGGGCGATGAGGCGGGGAAGGCGCAGGGCTTTGAGGGTGCCGAGCACGGCGGCGACGTGGCCGTGGGGTTGGGAGCGGATGATAGTGAAGGTCTCGTCCGGGTGCGCGACGGCGTGGCCGCCTTTGAGCAGGGTGCGCAGGCCCTCGATGAGGGCGGGGGGCCAGTGGGAGAGGTTGGCGAGGGTGCGTTTTTTGACTTTACCGGCGTCGCGGTAGGACTCGCGCAGGAGGATGGCGGGCGGGGAGTTGCGATTGGGGACGGATTCGATGTACATGGCTACTAACAATAGCCACAATATCGGATAATGTCAAGATATAATCGTCACAAATACACTTATGTCACATCATTACATGGCTACAAAGAGACAAACAAAAAACCTGAATAATACCCGACAAATCAATAGGTTAAAGACGAATACAGGGGAATTTCTGCTGGAAGTTCAGACTAGTAATTACTTGATTTCAGGAAACTTGTTGCAAAGAACCGCAATCAGGTTCCTTGAACGCTGATTCCGCTTGAACGTGAATACCTAGCCGCTCAACCCATGGACCACTGGGGTACAAGTCCCATGCGTTTGACCACATCAAATGCGCCCGGTGTCTACCCCCTCAGGGATGACAGCATTGCCATGTAATCGGTAGCAACTTTGCTGTGAATACGCAATCACTGCCTAGACCTGTAAAACATTCCGTATTTTCTCTTCACTGTGGGGTGTAAGCTTTGCAAGCATCATTACAGCACGATCAATCCAGTCACGTTCTGTTTTGATCTTAGTTACTCTTATAGAAAGTATGAATTTGATAAGCAACAAAGTTTTCTCAATAGTGTTTTTCCTATACAGAACAGATTCGTTGTTATTAAGACGCAGTATATCTATACTCAATTCACCTTGGGGACTACGAGTCGTAACTGATTCCATTTCAAATACAAGGTGTTGTGACATAATATGATCGCAAGGATTTAGTACTTGTTCCGACTTATTGTCGCTCCAGTAGTTACTCTTAAATCGATTACATGAAGCACAGGCGTAAAATAGGTTGGTGTATACATTAATAAGGTCAGGAAACTTATCCTTCGGCCTGTAGTGATCTACATGGAAGGATCCAGGATCCTGATCGATATCAGCTTTGCGACAGTAGACGCAACGCCTGTCGAATTCGTCTTTTAGATGTGGTTTGTAATCTCGGTAGTTTGTATAACCAGGAGGGTTCAGAGTGCGCACATGCTTTTTTGTAGGATATACAAACGGGATTATTTTCTTGTAGGCTTTCCCTATCTTACTCAGCTTTCTGCTCCTGTTATGCTGTAAAATTCATTAATGATATCCGCTGCTTCATCGAGTAGATTCCAGTCACTAGTGGAATATCTCGGATATTTCAACTCCATTTTTTGAGTAATCATTTCAAGTCGAGCATTATCTTCCTTGTTGAGAGTTATCTTTTCTGAAGCGTATTTCTTAGCCAAAAGCATCACTCTATCGCGTGATTCTTGGTCGTCATCTACGTGATCATCTATGTTGGAGAGAACTGTATCGCTATCAACTTGATCAATAATGGGCGCGCCACTTGGATGTCCTTCATCCTTATCCCAATCCATTATGTTTTGGTAATAAGATTGTCGTTGTATTTGTAGCGCCCCAATACTTATTTTTGTGCTATCACTAGGCCTCCAATCATCCAGTACAGCGGCCGTTTGAATAGTATCTTTATTAGGGTTAAATGTAGGTAGTATTTCGTAGTTATGTGCTAGAGCTATCATTGTTTAATAAACCCCTTGCCTTGTTACCTAATGCCCACCAGAAGAACTGGAAGTGCACATCATGGAATGTTTTCAGTAGATCCATGCAGTCAGTTACTTCGACATCACCCTTATAGTAATCCCAATCAAGTATAAACTTTCGCCTTTCATTTGATAACGGGGATAAACCATATCGAAAAGTATAACCTGCACCATCTGATAGTTGGCCACTTAACTCGTGCTTCATATTGTCGATTGTTCCGATTTCTCCACTCACTAATACGCTAATTAGCTTGCTATTTATCCATTCACGGATATCACTTCCATCCTGTTGTATATTGGAAATGTTGTTAATGTAGCGTAAGCCAACCCGAGTAAAGAACGTAGTATCTACATGGGGGATGGCTTCTTTAATCAAGAAATCGATGTGTGATGAGAAATTTTCGAAAGATTGATATTTTTTTGTTACCAGTACTAAATTTGATGCTGAAATACTTAGTGTTGGGTCTTTACCCTTAGTGTAGAATTGATACACAGGTTCTGGATCAGTTGTTCCGAGTGGTGTCATCTGCATTTCTTTGCTGTGCTCATACAGAGGGAAGCGATTTCTGATAGACTCAGAAATCTCTAGAGGTTCTTTCTCCTTTAGCCGCAGGTAGGTTGGATATCGTAACTCGATAGCAACTGTATCAAGAAAATTCTGCTTGAATACCTTACGTTCTACCCTTGGGAAGTCGAAGGTTATCATTTGTTGTTAATTAAGCTATGCACTTCGACATAGTATCTTTATATAAATGCGAGATGCGGTAATATTATGATAACTCATAATATTCATGGGGTCATGTCCGTTACTGTCAGCGTTGCGGTCAATTCGGACTACTGTTTCCTTATTCCTGTATGCTAGATCTTACCAAAGCTGTATTTTTATCAATGTAAACTAAAAAAGTATCTTCTGCAATGCAGGATGCTGTCAGACAGATGCTCCCGCTAACATCGACAGTTGGCGGTCTCATCGGGTCGGTTTCATTTTTTTCACACTGACCCGACCCTCAGGGGATGCGTAGCCCTCCGGCTGTGCCCGGTCGTTGGTCTCATTGGCCTGGTTTCCCCTGAAGTCCCCCGCCCCGAACTGCCCGACCACGGCGTGTGCTCAGGAGGTGTCATAGGGCACAATCACGCTGGGCGGCGCGCCGAATGCCAGCGCTTTATAGAGCGTCTCCCAGTCCGGCAGCAGCCAGGTGAAGAAGAAGCTTCGCAGCTTCTCCCAGAAGTAGCGCTTGCGGCCCTGTTTGGCCAGCGCCGCCCGGAACAGCCCGCAGCAATGCTGCTGCACCTGGTCCACCAGGAACGCCAGCATCATCAGGTGGGCGAACACCGTGGACAGGTGCTTGTAACCATGGCCGAAGTTATGCTCGAAGTGGTAGCCTTGGTTCTTCAGGGTATTGAACGTCTCGTTCTCAATCTTCCAGCGCGCCCGCGCCCCGCGCATGATGCGCATCAGGTTGTGCTTGTGCAAGGGGATATCCGTCACCCAGGTAAAGCGCTGACTCTTCCCGTTGCGGCGCTGTTCTTCATAATCCAGGAAGTTCACTTCCAGCTTAAAGTGCGACTCGTTCAACGGCGCGCCGTTCAGGTAACGGAACCGGTGCACCGTGCCGTCCTGGCCGGTTATCTCTGCCGTCTTCACCCCCGGCGTGGTCGCTACCCACTCAAACAGGAAGACATGGTCGCCGGGCTTGACCCCCAGGATATAACGCATCTTCAAGGACTGCAGCAACTCAATGTGCGGCCCGTTCGCGGCCAGCGCATCCTCCACCACAATCAGCTTCAGGTGCGGGTGTTCCCGGCGCACGTCCGCCAGCAACCGCTTGGCCGCATTGCGCTCACAGTCATTCTTGCTGCTCCCGTCTTCCCGCATAATCGGCTCCGGCGCCAACGGCAGCACCACCCGTTGCTCAGGATGCACCAGCGCCGCGCCCAACACCTGGTGGTAATAACTCACCCGCCCGTCCCGGTGATGCTTCTCACAACACTGCGCGCAATGCACGTTGTCCGAATAAAAATACCCGGTGCCGTCCACCGACAACAGGTAATGACCCGCCCACCAGAGGAAGTCCTCCAGCCCCTTGCCCCGCTGCAACAGGTGCAACACCCGACGGAACGCGCGCCGCAACAACGAGGGGTCCACCTCGTCCAGCCGTTCCCGCAACGCCGTGTCCGACGGCGCCCGCGCAATGCCGTACAAACTCTTCAGGTTCGAGGCCACCACCGCATCCTCACGGCCCGCATCAAACTGCAACAGCGACGGGTACTTCAACCCGAACACCGCCAGCCCCGACATCAGGTAATCGACCAACTCAAACCCACGGCCCACCGTGTCATCCTTAATGGCTTGAAAACAACGGCGTACTTCACTCAACAAACCAGGGGCACTCAGGGACTTGCGCAAGGAAGAACGGGACATGGCCTCACCTCACCTTTGACTTGAATAGTGCCTCTTATTATACTGAAACCATGCCGAAAGTTTACGAAAACCTTTTTTTACCCCGCTCCAAAACCCCCGTTTTTATCGGGATTCCAGCACCCAACAGGCGTTAGCGGGAATTGCTGGCTGTCAGAACAGGCACAAATTACAATACCACTATATTACTGTTTCACCCGCAACAACTTGTTAATCCGAAATTATGGGAGCACTGTTACAATGGATATCGTATTGATTCACTGGAAAATTATTTCGAACAAGGTTGATGATTTTCTGAAATTTTGGAAAACGGGGGCTACTGTCGAGGATAGGAAAGAGCTAATTGGTGAATTCTTGTCTCAAGCGTATTCACCAGCGGAGTTTCCATGGAGCACATGGGACATAATGGGTTGTGAAGGGAAATACAAGTCATATGTTAATGTAGTATGTCAAAAATGAACGACATTAATGACGTCGCCGTCAAGGTAAAAGAAACGGAATTTCTAAATGAACTACTTAAAGAATTTGTAGTGCGGGGTCTCGGCAGCTTGCCGGGCCGTGAGACGACGATTACTCTTGTTGGTTTGCTGTTGAAGCATCATCCCGACTGGAAAAATAATTCGCCTGAGGATTACGAGATAGCCAGATTGCTACGAACTTCGCCTCGCAAGATTAGAAATATTCGAGACGAGATCGGCTATCGAGACAACAGCCGCGATGATGCTTGGTGCAAAGAACGACTTGTCGAAATTTTGAAAACTGCTGACTGCGTGAGTGATGAAACCCTTGTGTCGTTTCAAATTGATGACGGGCTCGTTCGGGACTACACACAAAAACTGGTACGCGAGAATTGCGGCATTATTGAGTATGGACTCAATAGATCAATCATAAGGATATCGGGGGAAAAATTTGCGGCGCTGGTACTGGCCGTTATGCCTGAGGATAAACAGCAAGAGCTGATTAGTAAGATTCCAGAGAAAATACGGGAGGAGAATCAGGACGACCGGCAATCGAAAACCCCTATTCAGCTGTTTGTGGATAGTTTTGCGGAAAAGGCTGGGGAACAGGCCGGAAAGAAGGCAACAAACTTGGCACTCTCTGTATTAACCTGCGGTCTCAGTGAAATTAGTGGTGCTGTTGAAGTTATCCAGGGTGTCTTCAAAGAATAGCGTCGTATCGCTCAGCACAGCCCGTATCATCCAGGGTTGGATCAAAATGTCGATGGTGTGCATTGTGCGACCTGACCCCGTTTTTCCTTCAATCTATATCGGAATTTTCTTCACGCTTAACTGCGAAGGTGACAGCGTGCCCGTACGCTATAACTTTCTTGATATACTTCTCAAGAATTTTTGACTGTATTTTCGTGGTCCCTACCCATGACTGTGAAACAATGTAGGCAAAGGACGAATTGTCAAAGTATCGTCCTACATTTCTATAAGAGATCTGTTTACCTCCCCTCGGGCCGTTCATTATTGGGTCATCTGCAGTAGATTTCCAGTAACCGAGTGGAAGGTACATTCCGCGAACGAGACCGGTGCTATCAGGATCAAATTGTAGCCGAGGACAAAATTTTAGAAAAAAAGGATCAACATTGAGGCGATACCCATCGCGTGAGTTATCTTGCCGCACTTTCTGCAACTCCGACAACATCAAGTTCATTCGATCAATTTCTTTGGTGAGTTGTATATTAGGATAACGAAAAACAGCTTCGCCATTTTCATTCCGCATTGCTTTGTATTGCACAAATATAAAGGCGTGAAACCTCTCATTGAAATAGATCAAATCAGCACCTGTTTGCTTTTCCAAAGGCTGTCGGTTTGCAAGAATTATTGTCAACGTTTCACCTTTTTCATTTTCAAAGATAGCAGCAACTCGATTCGGAAGCGTTGCGAGATAGTGGTAGCCAGGTACTGCTTTCATATCTGCATAAATCATGGGGTCTTCACGAAGTACAGTCGACGGCAGTCCTTCAAGAAATGACTTTGGTTTCCGGTCTGGAACTGGCATCCACATGGATAGGGACGAACGTTCCATACCGGCAATATTCATGGCCGTCGCAATAGTGTCCTTTTGATATGCAAGTGACTCTCGTTCTTTACTTGTCAGACGTCCCAGCCTTTCGCGTCTATGCTTGCTGTAGGGAGAGAGTGTTTCAGCCGTTTCTGGGGCGAGCTTGGAAATTACCTTCATAACTGCCAGAAACGTCTTAACTGGTAAAATCCCGCCTTCGACAAAGCAGCGTTGTGCATGGTGTTTAAACTTGGCCTGTAGGGCATTCAGAACATCAGTCAAATTGACATTCGTGGACAAAGATGTCAGATTTTCGACGTTGAGGCGACGCAGAGCATATCCTGCCATCCCTCCAGGGTGTCCCTCTCCGATGTGGGACAATTGACCTGATGGAGTGACAACGAGAACAATGAGAGTGTTGTAGCGGGAATAACTAAATTTATCCACTGCCTCTGCAAAATTTCCATACTCTTCAAAGCTCTCTATGAAAGCATCATGCCGTTTTTCTGTTAGACGGAGAACGAATGCTGAAACTTTACTCATAGTACCGACTCAATAATAAGCCGATTAGGAATTTTGAACAGTGTTAATATTAAACAGTCTGAAAGCTTTGTATTCAAGTATCGTGAATTGGTGATATTGATATCTGCCATGGGAGTCGAATCAGCAAATATTGGGAACTGGATGTGATTGATGTTCGTATTCGTAGATGAGACGGGAAACACAGGGGGAAACCTGTTCGACCTAGAACAACCGGATTTTCTGACTGGAGCACTAATCACAAAGATAGACTTTGACGCTTGTCGGTCTGGATCCGTAAGGTCCTTGTGTAGACGTCACGGGATATCATCTATACATGGTTCGGTGATTGGAGTTGAGGCAGTCGAGAAGGTAGCTGGGCATTTATTGCGACTGTTGAAGGAAGTAGACGCACGTTTCTTCATCTCGCGTGTGGAGAAGAGCTATCTGCTGGTGACGAAACTCTTTGACACGTTTTTCGATTCGGGGGAAAACCCGGCAGTACCATTTTTTACATATAACGCAAAGCCGCTTCGTTTGCTCCTCTGCTTCAAGGTGGCTAGTCTTGTAGACGAGGCAGTGGCGCGGAGTTTTTGGAGTATGTTGACGGCAAAGAATGAGACTAAAGCAAGGGAGGAGATCCCAGGAATTTGTGACACATTCTTGGAACGAGTGCACTACCTGCCTGATGCAAGGTCGCGTGAGGTAATTTCGGAAGCATTCTCTTGGGCACGTACACATCCAGAAGCTCTCGATTTCGCTAAAACACGAAGAGAAGCTAAGAAAGGCCACATGCCGAATCTGGTGGCATTCGTGAACCTGCTGGAGGGGTTGGAAAAATATTCGAAGCGGTGGAAACGGCCAGTGAGGAGAATTACACATGATCGTCAGTCGCAATTTGAGTCGACCCTTCGTGAATATCACAGAATTTTCGCAGAGGCAATGGAGGAACACATTACATGGTTTGGCGATAGTTTTGAGTTGAGGAGGGTGCCAGGCTCCGAATTTAGAATATTATCTTCAGAGCAGAGTGCCGGAATCCAAGTTGCTGACCTCTTTCTTTGGTTGTTCAGACAGATGGTTAATGGCAAGTCTCTCCCGATGGCTTCAGCGCGGTTATTGAAGCATTGTTTGAAAAAATCATACATCAGCGACCTATCTTTCGAAACAGTTAGTTCAGATCTGAAAGACAAATTTGATGCACTGTCAAATGCGAACCTTTCGTCAGAGGCATTGGCACAGGGTAAGGCGCTGCTCGAAGAAAGTGAGCGGTTGAGGCAGAAGCTGATTAAAACATACGAGATTGATGGTCGTAAACCTTATCAAGGAGGATTACCTGACCAACACACTGTTGTCGGGTCGATGATCGGCAACGGAGGAAGAGAATCCCGCTCATAGGAGGATTTAATTGGAAGCCGGGTAAATTTAGTAGTGTAATCAGTAGACTTTCTACAAATCAGAATTTTCTGCCACTCAAGGTTTTTTGAACCACCCCGGTAATCCCGGAGTGTATATACAAACTAACGAGGTCCTGGAATTCCCAGAGCGGTTCATACACGGACTTGGGCACAGCAATGTGTGTTTTCATGTATCGTGCTAACATTCAATATTACTGTCCAATGTATGAACATGAAAAAACAGACCAGCAAGATACAGTTGCGACACCCCACGTTGGATAACTCACAGGGAAGCGAATATTGGATGCGCTCCCTCTCATTTTCGGCGCTACATCGCATGATGGAAGCCGTTTCAACTTTCCCAAATGGATTGAGGGCCAAGGATATTAACGTGTTGGTAATAGAAAATGGTATCTTGCTAACTCAGAGCCGATTACGGCCAGCGCCGTCTACTCTCTACCACTATCGAAATACACTACTTCGTCTAGGCATATTCAAACGGGACGGAAAGAAGTTATATGTCAATAAGGATGATCCAGATGTGCGCAAGTTGCTCCAGATACCTGTATCAGATAACTGTGCTCAATCACTAAATGAGGCTGCGAGAGACCCGTTTGCATCGCTGGTATTGAAAAATGACCAATGCAGGTCTCTTTTCTTTGATCTTTTCATGCCTTTGGATACGGAGTTATATTCCATATCTGGGTTTCGACAACATAGTATCCCAGTCAAATGGACCCGGATACGTTCACCCAACACCGAGGAGGTCGTTTTTCAAAACGACAAAACAGGCACTATCAGGCGTTGCGTATCTCCTGTG
This sequence comes from Gammaproteobacteria bacterium, assembly GCA_965220815.1. Classification (GTDB taxonomy): domain Bacteria; phylum Pseudomonadota; class Gammaproteobacteria; order Eutrophobiales; family Eutrophobiaceae; genus JAAXHV01. The sequence goes on along the minus strand of OZ244846.1, from coordinate 1,455,366 downwards.
AGCATAATTGCAATCCTATATGGCCTGCGATACTGGGCTCGAGATGAACTGAAACTCATAGATGAATATTGTCAAAGAGACGATGATAGTACGATTATGTTTCCCTTAGCTTCCCATAGCCATATAGCTTATAAGGATGTTCGTCCTGTCATGCAGATGGTTCTTTTCCTGCTGTCTCTTCGCACATCGGACGAATGGACTTTATTTTCCATTTTGGACCTCGTTACTCGTTGCTGTGAGGCACGCAAGCAACCTATCGGTGTACTCTATAAAGCACTTGATTGGTTGTTGAAAGAATGGCCGAATCACACTGTACTAATACCGACCTCTCGTGCCCTTGCTACACTTACTACGACATCGCCGCAAAGGGAAGATCTCGCATTACGGCGATACTATAAGGTCCCAGGTGGTCCTTATATATCCCATATTCGGCTACACAAAGATATAACAATCAAATCTATGGAGCTTGCAGATGACGTCCTCTAACCTCCTTCAAAAATTCAGACTTGACACCAACCCATTCGAGCCTGCCGCGGCAGGTGCTCCTCTCATAGGAAAGCTGGCGCCTCCAGATATTCTGGTGAGGAAAACAATGGATCTCCTTGACGCTCACCAGACTGGACAGGGAGTAAAAGCCATCGTCATTGTGGGTGAGTATGGGACTGGAAAGACATGCCTTTTGCAATGGTTGCATAGCAAGGTATTCCCAGATCGTCAAATTAAATCGTTTTATTTTGACAACCCAGGCGTACAATTCTATGACCTTGCCAATACACTGTTGCGTACTATAGGACGCAAAGATTTTGCAAGATTTATCTGGGAGCTTGCCGGTTCTTATGTGAAAACACCATATCAAAGAAGTCTTTTTGAAAGAGGTTATGAGGAATACTTGTCCAACATGTATCGTCCAGGGCAAAAACAAGACATGGCAGTTCCCTTGCAAGAAGCCATCAGAGATGCAGGTATCACGAATGACGAGGAGATTGCACATTGCCTTGCTCGAATTGTTACCGAGTCTGTAAAGAAACCATATTTTAAATATCGTGATTTCGCACCTCAGATAAGAGGCAGTGTGGTCCCTGAGGGGGAGGAGGCTCCTTATTTTCGTGCAATATTGAAAACAATCTCGCGAGGGATGGGCGCCAAAGCGACTGCATTTCTTATTGACGAATTTGAGGAAATAGGACTCCAGAAACGACTTACTAAGCGCGCGGCGCACGACTACCTAGCAACGCTGAAACGTTTGATTAACCTAGCTCAAGACGAGCAGGTTGACTTCTGGATTGTCTTATCAATGACCCCTGATGCCTTTGAAACCACTAAGGGTCTTGAACCTTCGCTGATTGAGCGTATTTCTGGTCGCATACTGGAAATCGGCTTTCTGTCGAAGAAGGATGCGTCCGCCTTGATGAAATCACGGATAGTTGCTGCTCGGTCTATAGAAACGGACGAATCGGCGGGAGAGCTTTTCCCGTTTCCTGATGCGATTGCCTTCCGTCCAAAAACGTACTCAAATCCCAGACGGCTTATAAAAACATGCTTTCGAGCAATATCCCAAGCAGATGCTGACACGCATCTTCCATTTACTGAAGACTATCTTCACAAAACCGAAGACGAACTTTATGAAAGCTCCACTACAAGTGACAATACATAAATGAACAAGAAGAACAACTTTCGGAAAGTAGTGTTTCTGGACACTATGACACTACACAATATTCGGCTTTGTCTTGAGCACGCTAATGAGGAAGAACTACAATATCCTACGGATAATAAAGCTATCTCAGAATTAAAAGATAGTTTTGATAATGTTCAAGAGAAGGGATTAAAGCAAGCTTTCCAAACAGGATTAGAGACTATTGTCCAACTGTCAAAATATGATATTCAAATTGAATACGCATCGGTCTCTGAAATTGAGATGATTACAGGATTGACAGAAGGAAAGGTGCGTGTGGCCTTGGCTGACGAGGGTGTCCCTTATCGAATTTGGTCAGGATTTTCGGAGAAAGAGACTCGTGAGCGGATTACTGTCGAAGAATTAGAGTCGATCAAGACACAGGTCGACAACCTCGGACTGATGCTGCAGCAGTCTGGACTTACAGTGACGCAAAGTGATACAAGACGAGAGGACGATGTAATAAGATTGGCAAAAGGCATTGTTGGTCTAATTTATATGCGTGACATTGACAGTATAATTTATGCAAGTGCGATAATCGCTGGTGCTGAATGTTTGTTTACATCTGATAGTAACCTGAGAAGTGCTATAAATGCTATCCAAGATGGCCGGGATCAACGCTATAGAGAAATCAGGCAGAAATTAAAGACGCTTATTAGTAGTGTAATTCCGGGAGATAGTGACAAAATCAACTTGCCGAACGCTTTTGCAGTTACACATGAGGGCAAATCAAAAGGAATAAACTTTGGTACCTTAAACAAACGTTTAGCGTGACATACCAAACTACCGAACAAACTGAGTGGCGGCACTGGGTCACCCCGAGCGACGCAAGGCAAAAGGCGCTCCATAGCTGGTATCTGTTCCCGCACAGCTTTACCGACAATCTAGTACACGCATTGATTGATGAATGGAGGCTGGGTCGTACGGACAGAATATTGGACCCTTTTGTTGGCGCAGGAACAACGTTGCTGGCCGCACGGGAAAGAGGAATATCAGGAACTGGTTGTGATCTTTCACCCTTGGCTGTCCTGGCATCGAGCACCAAAGTGGCGGCATTCTCACAATGTCGATTGGAGAGTGCATGGCAAACCCTCAGATGCACGTTGGCTTCGTCGACTTCGGCATCCACGAAACGCACTTATCCAGAGCTTGTGCAGAAAGCGCTTCCAGATGGGCGACTTGAGCAGTTTGATTTAATTAGGGGCTGCATAGATGAAGCAGACTGTTCATCCACGGAACGGGATTTCTTCCGCTTAGCATTGCTTTCAATTATTCCGCATTTCAGCCATGCAATTGCCAACGGGGGATGGTTAAGGTGGCAAAATCAAGGTGCCAGCGCAACTAAGATAAAGGATACGTTCGCAGATAGGGTTGCAGAAATGCTGGCGGACGTGCGTGACGCTGAACTTGACACTGATAAACGTTGGGAAGCCCGCATTGCAGATGCCCGCGATTTGCCACTGTCTGACGGCATGTTCTCGGCCGTGATCACCTCTCCCCCATACCCCAACCGACACGATTATACCCGGGTCTTCGGTGTTGAATTGATGTTTAGTTTCCTCAACTGGGAGGAGAACCGCGCACTCAGATACCAGAGTTTTCATTCGCACCCTGAATCCCGTCCAAGTCGTCCTCCGGCTGATAATTACGAACCACCGAAGACATTGGAGAATAACATTAAACATATCCGGGATAAACGGATACAACACATGTTACGTGGCTACTTTCTGGATATGTACCTATGCTTGTGTGAGGTTGAACGAGTTTGTCGGCAGGGAGCGAGACTCTCTTTTATTCTTGGCAATGTTCAATATGACGCCTCACCCATATTCGTTGATGAGTTTACAGCTGAATTAGGCGAGCGCGCTGGACTCATCTGTCGTGAAATACGTGCAGTAAGATGGCGTGGCAACAGTGCGCAGCAAATGGGTAAATTCGGACGTACCGCGTCCCGTGAAAGCGCCGTCATTTTTGCTAAGCCGTAATAGTGACATGCCCCCTGCAACTGATCCATCTGGCGCTTAGCAATTCATCCGGGGTGATGCGCTGTCTAACAATAACCGCTTAGACGCGACAATTTAGAATCGGTCATCTTCCGTTTTCGGCCGTCAAGAAGCGCAAGTTGTTCCCGTCTGACGCTTCGGCCCGAAAGGTCGTTGCTCTGGCGATTATGGATGCGTCAAAAAATGAACTATGCCGATTCGGAACTGGAAGGGAGCGCTGAACCGGTTTATCATTGAGTTTGAGGACCGGCTGATTGACTATGTGTAACCGGCGGTTTACACAGAAATATTTCCAGTCCCATCCTGACCTGTTTGTGGATAGTTTTGCGAAAAAGGCTGGGGAGCAGGCCGGAAAGAAGGCAACAGACTTGGCATTCTCTGTATTAACCTGCGGTCTCAGTGAAGTTAGTGGCGTTTTTGAAGTTATCCATGGGTTTTCAAAGAATAGCGTGGTATCGCTCAGCACAGCTCGTATCATCCAGGGTTGGATCAAAATGTTGATGGTGTGCGGTGTGCGACCTGAACCCGACTTTCCTATAAAGGGGGAATCCATGCAAAAAAACAGGCTTTTATTGACTCATCGTGAACACTTGAGTTAAAAAGACGTACACGCCATGCGTTGCGTCAACAGGTGTTCACGATGAACCGGAACAACTGTTCACGTTCAGTCGGAATCAGTGTTCACTTTCGCCGGAATACGCAAATGGACTGTTCATAGATGAAATTTAAAATAGATCCTGACGTAAAGATATTAGTTATTCCTGAATTTTGACGGTCATTAAATGTGGAGGAAAATATGGAAAATGGCAAACCAAGATGTTTTGTAATACAAGAATTCGACGAAGGTGGTAAGTTTGATAAACGATATGATGAAACGATAGAGCCAGCTCTCAAAAGCTCAGAAGTAGACCCGGTGCGTGCAGATAAAATTCTTGGATTGCAACCAGTAATTCAAAAGATCGAAGAAAATATTTTGGACTCGTCAATTTGTGTTGCAGAAGTAAGTACTGATAATCCTAACGTGTGGCTGGAGCTTGGATATGCTCTCGCATTGAATAAACCTGTAGTAATACTTTGCGATAAGCAAATACGTGACAAGTTACCTTTTGATATTCGGCATCGACCGGTGATATTTTATAGAACTGATTCAAAAAGTGGTTATGAAGAATTAGAACGAAAGATAAAAGAAAATATAAATAATGGGAACCTCTATAAATAGACCATTTCAGGTCTGATCAGGTTCTTTTTCAATATATTTATATGTGGTAAGGTGATCAGGGCCTTCAATCATCTCGCCAGCGCCCTCATCGCGCCGTTTTATGACCCTCAGGGGTCGTTCTGACACCGTTTTCTGCCCGTTCTCCGTCAAGCAGGCGCACTGACCCCTTGCAGGTAACACAATCGTCGCATGTTATACACCAGGTTCATCATGCCGATGGCCAGGGCACTGCGCTTGAGCCCGATGCAGCGTATCAGCTTGGTCCGGGTCGCGCACTGCGCCCCGAACACGTGCTCCACCCGCACCCGTATTTTTGCCCTGCTGCGGTTGCCCTGCTTCTCCCGGTCCGTCAACGGCTGGTTGCGGCTGCCCTTGCGCTGAATGTGACTGCGGTAGTTCTTCTCCCGCAAACGTGCCTCCTGCTCCCTGGAACGGTACGCGCTGTCCGCCCAGATGGCTTTGCTGGTATTGTCCTCATCCAACAGCTTATCGAGCAGTTGCGAGTCATGCACGTTGGCCGGCGTCACCGCAAAGCTGCGTATCAGCTTGTGCTCATGGTCCGCGTTCACGTGGTTCTTGTACCCGTAATGATTCTTGCCGTGTTTCTTCGTCCAGCGCGCCTCCACGTCCTTCTGGCGCCGTTTGGGCTTGGCTTGCTCCTCGTCCCACTCGGCCGGTACCTCCCCGGCCTTGAGCTTTGCATTCTCCTCGCGCGTGTTGCGCTGCACCGGCGCCGGCACCAGCGAGGCATCCACCAACTGCCCCTTGCGCGCCCGGTACCCCAGGCCCTGCAACTGCCCGGTAAAGTGGGTAAACAACTTATCCATCAACCCCCGCTGCACCAACTGCTCCCGAAACGCCCAGAACGTCTTCGCATCCGGCGCCCTGTGCACATTGTCCAACCCCATGAAACGCTGGAAACTGCGCCGGTCCTCAACCTGGTATTCCAACTGCTCATCGCTCAAGCCGTATAAATGCTGTATCACCAGCCCCTTGAACATCAGCACCTCGTCCCGGCGCGGGGCGCCCGCATTGCTCTTGCGTTCGGTGGGCCGGATGCGTGCCAATAACGGACGGAATGATTCCCAGTCCACCACCTGGCCCAACTGCGCCAGCGGGTCTTTCAGCTTCGTCAAACGGGCGTCCTGCAAGTCAAAAAAGGAACCGAACAGGTCTTGGGTCTTCTTCATGGCAGCACCTTCAAACAGGAAAATGTGAGTTGAAATCAGTGACCCGTATTATATCATTGTGCTGAATTAATAGAGGTTCCTTAATGAATTAGAAACAGACAAGAGCATTGAATCAGTTCCTTTAATTAGGGGTGGTGCTCATGAGCTTGAAGATTTGAAAGCTTATGAAGTAGCTATTCTAACTACTCTTTTAGCACTATGGCCATCATCATCGAACGGTTCGCCATACTGGCCCTTACAAAGAAAATTGGTAGCTCAAGGTTATAATGATGTTTCTATAAGCCTCGGTATTTCGAAGCTACTCGGTAAAGAATTGATACAGAAAAATAGCGAATCAACGGGTGACGGTGATGAATATTTTCGATATTGCATCACCCCAAAGGGAATAGGCTGGCTTACCAAAAGAGAAGACAAATTAGAGCTAACAGATGAAATACCCTTTTAATACTTCTACAATTAGTAACAAATAGCTAGGGAGGCCCGACCCCTTCCTTGGGGGTTACGCTATTTGCTATTCTGCGGGCATAATTTTGATTGCCGATTGGCCCTGGCGACATGCAAGATTAATGCCTCGGTGACTCTTCACTGTGCCTGCTGTTCGCGGTCTTCATCTATACAATTAGACAATGTCATGCTAACCTCTCACCCGGACTTGTAGGTAGACTTGTTGTCCGGTTTCGAGACATATGACCTAATATCAAGAGAGCGCTTGTGCTCCCCTGATTCTTATTGCGCCTTTGACTGTATTTGCATTCTTGTGCGCCACTTTCGCGTAGGAGTACCTGCAAGTCCACTAGTTAAGAGGGAATATGAGCTATCTTGAGAAGCTAAATGACGCAAAAAATCGGAAGGACCTAGCGAGATTACTTGGATTCAAGCCGAGCGCACTAACATCAATTATATACCAAACGCCACTTAACGAGAGATATACTACTTTTACAATTCCCAAGAAGAGCGGTGGTAGTCGAATCATCAAGGCGCCAAACCCGAAACTTAAAAAGCTTCAGAAACATCTTGCCCATCTGCTCTACGCCTGTCTTGCTGAAATCGAGGAAAATCGTCAGGTTAACCCTGTATCCTACGGGTTCAGGAAAGCAAGTACAATTACTGACAACGCCAAAAACCATAAACGCCGAAGGTACATTCTTAACCTGGACCTTGAGGACTTCTTTCCATCATTTAATTTTGGCCGTGTACGCGGCTTCTTTCTCAAAGATAGCTCATTTGAACTTGAAGAACAGGTTGCGACCACAATTGCTCAGATAGCCTGTGACGGAACGGCATTACCACAAGGCAGTCCGTGCTCTCCTGTAATTTCGGAATTGGTCGGGCAAGTTCTAGACTTACGTTTACTGAGGGTTGCGAAAAAGCACCGCGTGAGATATTCGCGCTACGCTGACGATATTACGTTTTCAACAAATCAGAAGGAATTTCCTGCAGCCTTGGCCGTTCAGGATCCTACGGATTTATCCGTTTGGACTCTAGGCAATGATCTAGTTCAAAAAATCGAGGGGGCAGGTTTCAAGATTAATGGAGATAAAACCCGCATGCATTGTAGAGACAGCCGCCAAATGGTCACCGGGTTGGTTGTCAATGAGAAAGTTAACATAAGGAGTGAATACTATCGTAATGCTAGAGCCATGTGTGATTCTCTGTTTCAGACTGGTAGTTATTTTCGATCGCTCACCCAGCCAAGTAGCCCCGGTGAGGAACCTGAGCCAGACCTGACGGATAATCTCAATTCACTAGAAGGCATTCTAAGCCATATTTATGTTGTGACGCAGAGCGAAGAACGCAGGAAATTTCAAGAACAACGTAATGAACCAAGAGCAATCAGAGAATTGTACAGACGTTTTCTATTTTACAAATATTGTATAGCTCTGAAGGCACCGCTCATAATTACAGAAGGCAAGACAGATCCCATATATCTGAGAGAAGCAATCAGGTACCGCAACGCCTATCATACTCAACTGGGAGAACAAGGAGATAACGGTTTTGAGTTTGCAGTACGGTTCTTTAACTATCGTGGGCAGGTGCACGAAATTATGGACCTAGGGGGAGGCACAGGAGACATGAAATCAATTCCTCTAGATTATCTGCGTAATCTTGGTGTGAATAAGAAAGGAAGAAAGCCCTTCAAGCACAAGCCCATGACTTATCCAGTCATCCTTGTTCTCGATAATGACTCTGGCCTCGGCCATGTCACTGGCACAATAAAGACAAATTTCGGAGTTCAAATCGCAATGGCCACTACGGATGATTTTTATCACATCACTGAAAATCTTTACGTTGTAAAAACACCAGAGACCAATGGAGAGAGCTGTATTGAAGATTTGTTTCCGGATAACGTGAGAGATACACGTCTCAATGGAAAGAAATTTAATGCTAAGAGCAAAATCGACCCACAGACCGAGTATGGAAAAGAAGTATTTGCGAAGTCCGTTGTGAAACCCAATGCACACAATATCGATTTCTCGGGATTTGATCCACTTCTTGATCGGATTGTAGAGGTGCTTGACCACCACACAAGCTAAGTGAGATTGCCAAGTAGTTTTTCTCGCATTCAATCGATTACAGTCTTACATAGAGGAAGCGCGGCGCGTTACTGATGATCAGAATGTATATTGTAATCTTGAAACAGAAGCCAAAAATTGGATGGGCGGAAAGGATATAGCTATGAAGTTAAAATCTAATATTAAGAAGTAAGCAGTTTCTACTGAAAATCCTTCCAGAACTCCCGCACCGGCAGTCCGGTATACTCAGCCAGCAGGGCAACATCATCCTGAAACTTCCCCTTAAGCATCCGCCGCGTCTCCGACGCCATCGCCTCTTTCCTCAAATTCCCCTCCATCACTCTCCGATACACCTGCTTAGACCGAGCATACAACGGCGTCGCCTTAACCACATTCTTGATCTTCCTGACAACCACCTCATCCGTCATCAGCCGATGCAAGACGCTATTTTGCGGATAACCTGAAACGTTTACATGCACATCGTCCGGGACTTCCTGAAAGGGTTCTAGATTCAGAAAATCCAGCACCTTGCTCGTTGCCTGGCCCGTCACGATGTCCTCTTCAAACAGCAGCAGCAACACCCGTTCAAAGTTGTCGAGATATGCCTTGACCTGTTTAGCGTACAACCCCACGTCAACATAGCCCCACCCCCAGGCCCAATTTGCGGCACAGCGTTGTTTCTCCATATCGAGGGCATCTTCAAAACTCAATTTTTCCCGTCCATCTCGCACATGCATGAGATAGTTGGAATAAGCTCGGTCTATGGGATTGCGCAAAACGATGATAATCGGAACCTGCGCATTGGTTTCATCAAGGATTTTGGGTACGGCATTCTGGTAATAATAGAGATAGTCGGGTGAAATATCGCCACAGAGCTGACCCGCCCCGGCCTTTTTAAATAAACCTTGATATTCCTCAAGAGAGCGGGTGAAATTATTTGCAGCTACCAGTCCGGGCCCGGCAAAGTCACCGCGCAGGCAGGAAAAATACCGACACTCCTTGCGTTGGGGAATATATACCCCGGGGTGTTTGCGCAGAGTCTCAAACAACGTTGTTGTCCCGGCTTTTGCGGCGCCTACAACGAGAAAATCGACTGGATTACTTTGCCTCAATGTCTTGTGGATCCTTGGTTACTCGTTCTGCAGTATGACAATGCAGATTTGTTTTGCCACGATTACTACTGTCCCCGATAAACGCCATCGGCCACGAGAGTTTTATACAGGTTGACCATCCTAGCTGCTGCAACTTGCCAGGTATAACGTTCGGTAACCAGCTTATGCCCCTGTTGTCCCATGCGTTTGCACAAATCAGCATCTGAGAGGAGTGTCGTTATGGCCTCGGCAATTTGTGCCTCGTCAGTTTCGACTACGAGACCCGCCCCTTTTTCAGATACCTCATTAAACTCACACCCCTTGGTTATCACCACAGGCAACCGCGCTGCCATTGCTTCGAGTACGGTAAGTGCAAAACCTTCCGAATGCGATGGTAGCACGAACAGATCGGCGCAATTTATCGCTGCCAGCTTGTCCTCTCCTGTGAGCAAACCGGTAAATACCGTCCTGCTCAGCAGGTCTTCGGAACTCAAGATAGACTCCATTTTTTCCCGGGTACCGAACTTGTTTGGCCCCACGACCAGCAACGCGACATCCTCAAAACGCTTGGCGATGAGCGAAAAGCTTCGCGCAAGTATATCCAATCCTTTCTTGGCGTGTAACCGGCCTAAAAACAGAATAATGCGTTTCCCTTTTAATACAGGATAGCGTTGCATAAACTCCGTTGGATCGGGTAAAACCTCAAACGGTTCAGGTTCAACCCCGTTTGGAGCAACAGCCACCGGAGTTTCGTAACCTAACTTGACGACCTGTTCTTTCTCAGCGAGAGAGACGGCATGTAGTACGTTTACATTCCGTAATATCCTGTTCATCAACATGGCCATGTATATGCGTTTCTTCAGTGCTTTCTGCCTGAGGCCCCAATCACTGAGTTCACCATGAATAGTCAGGATGCAAGGAAGTTTATGTTCCTTGGCGGAGCGAAAAGCCGCATATCCAGGGTAATGCCATACTTGATGGATATGAATGAGGTCGAAGCTATCCGCCCTTTCATTTAAAAATCGGGATAGCTTCGGCGAATAAGCGGTCCAAACCCGTGCCGGAAATCCTGTATCAAAACTGTGTATCCGCACATCAGGAGACGATATTTGGTCAATGCCCACCCTGTACCCTCGGGTCGTTACAATCTCGCAATTTACACCTTGGCGGGTAAGCTCGGACGTCAGTTCTGACACTGCAACTGTCGGTCCTCCCCATGTGAGTGACATGCTCGGGGTAACGTGCAGTACATTTAACATTCAGAGGGTAAATCGAGAAGCATACGGCAATAATATTGTCTTGACTTTCGAGTCGTGAAAATACTTACGCGCCTGTAGTTCCTCAAACAGGTTGCTGTTTTCAAATGTGACGCCGGGATACCAGGTATGGTAAACGATCTGCGAGCCGAGTTCCGCCTCAAGGTAGTCTTTGACAAATTTGTACAGGCGCAGATCAAAAGAAACCGCACCGACGTTCTGCCCTTTCGCTATACCGGCAATTTTTTCCGCCAGGTTTTTTTGCGACCTGGCATTCTTTTCCATAACAGCCAGGGTTTCCTCGGTAGGCAGGTAATAAGACAGGTGGAATCCGCTTTCAGACAATAGCGCGGGCGATGATGATTCGTTTGCGGTCTCGACGATGACCCTGCTTTTCAGTCCGAATTTCTTATCGAGTTCCAGCAGCCGTTGGTTTATCCCCGGCACCGCGGCGTCAGTGACATCCTTGACATCCAGCCAGATTTTTTCAAAGTCCATCGGGATCTTTTCCAGAAAACTTTCCAGGGTCATACCGGTCATCGCTCCTTCATGGTGTCCGACTTCAAAAAAGCCGCCTTCCGGGCGGAACAGAACGTCTGTCTCAAAGGAGCGGATTCCACGGTGGGTAATCTCCCGCATCTTCCCCAGGGTATTGACCCGGTGAGGATACAGGCGGCTGCCAAGATTGTTTTTCCTGATCAAATCGGCATTGATTTGCTGCCACATTTTTTCATTGTACTGGATCGCCCCGGTTTCCGGAGCGGGACCCTCCGCGGCCGATTGATAAATGAAGGCCGCCAGTACAGCTATACACAGGAAGTAAAGGAAAATATTCCTCGGGGTTAATTTATCGGAACGCCACATTGAAGATAGCTAAAGAGAGTCCTTATACAATCGTTTGCGGGACAGCAAATACCCGTGTTTCCAGAAATAATAACCGAGTCCGCAAATATGTTTCCACACCAGGCCGGATCCGAGTGAACGGCTCATCCTGCGTTCTTCATGTACGACAACAGCGTCAGGGTTATAGACCACCCGCCAGCCGGCCTGCTGCAGGCGCAGGCACATATCGACGTCCTCCGGACCGTAAAAAATACGTTCGTCAAGCAGGCCCACTTCCTGCAACGCGCTTTGGCGTATCAGCTGGCAGGCGCCGATCACGTAATCCACCTCGCGAATCGTCCGGTGGTCCCAGTCCGCCATTTCCGTTTCACGCGTCACTTTCCGGGACAGAATTCCCGGCAAACGCCGCGCCACCTTGTCCGTCAGGGTCGGAAAGCGCCGGCATGATAACTGCAACTCTCCGTCAGCGCCGGTCAGTCTGGGGCCGCATAGCCCCGTCTCGGGGTGGTCCTCCATGTAACGGGTGAGGCAGTCCAAGGCTCCCGGTTGCACAACCGTGTCGTCATCCAGGATGAGTATGTATTTGCCTTGTGCAAGACGTATTCCCTGGTTGCGGGCCGGGGCAACACCCCGGTTTTCGGGATTGGATACCAGCCGCACACCTGGCCGGGCCTCCCTGACAATGGAACAGGTGCGATCACTTGAACCGTTATCAATTACGATGAGTTCGGAAGAATACGCCTTCAGCCCCTGGTCCAACGAAGCCAGACATGCTCCGATATGTTGCTCGGAATTCCAGGTGAGGATGATGATTGAAACGGTGACTTGCCGGTCCTGCTTGTCTGCTGTCCCCGGACTGGTTTTGTACAATTATCCCTCGCGCACCGGCTTGCCTTGTCTTGCCTGCTCCCGTTCCCATTCACGGGCAGCGGCGCGGGTGGTGCGAAGACCGACCTGCTTGATATGCCCCTTGTCCCATCCCGGATCGAGCCGGTGCTCTGCCTCGCGCCGGTCTATGTCATAAGTAATGCCGGTATGGACGATTTTGTTGCCCAGCTTGAAATGGTATTTGTAGGTATCTCTATCAACCGGCATAGTCGTTCTCCTGAAAAAAGTTAATTAAAACATCTGCCGTCTGTACAAAGCGGATTATATCAAGCTGGGCGCGGGTTTTCTTACCGAATTGCAAGCTTGCCTGAACGTCAACGGTTCTTTGCCGGATGGAAAATCGGTGGAAACATCGGCAGGTCGACGATGGGGGTATCGTATCATGGAGTTGAAGTGCAACTTCAAGGGTTTCCATATTATAATAGAATTGTATTGTTATGGAGGTATGCGGTTGACATTTCGCGATCTGAAGGATGTGAATGAGCATATTTGGTTACCTGTCTCATAGCCAAAACAGTAGGAGAGAATGATGAAAGAACTTAAAAAATCCAGCACTCACACAAACTCTGAGCGTGACAAGATTCGAATCCATTTGACTCGCCGTGGTGGATTTTACATTGATCCTGATGAGCTATTTGCCGATCCAAAAGTCCAGGAAGATGTAAGGAAGATGTCTGAAATAGTCAAGAAAAAAACATGAACCCACCTACTCATAGCATGTGGGTTGAATGGGTTTTTATCCCAGCGATACTGGGTTATGCATGGCTTTCCACATCCTACACTGATCGTTATGACCTGTTTAGAACTTCAGGCCATCATGTCTTTTTCCGTTCAGTTATCGAAGGCTACGGGGTTTTCCTCATAGCTTATATCGTCACACTCATTATACCCGATAGTTGGTTTAAATTTATGGGCCTTAACACGACTTATTATAATATGCTGTTCGTGTCTATTATCCTCACCCTGTTGTCCTGGTCCGTGCGAAGTGGGGATAAAACAGTAAATATTGATGACCTCGCCAACAAGATGAAAGAAAATGGCGAACTTGTCAGTTTGCTGTTGTTGGAGTCGTGTCGGTTGAGATCACAAGTGGAATTGACGTTAAAAAATGGAAAATCTTATATTGGTTACGTTGCTCGTCAGGATTACATGTTGAACAAGGGGGGTGACGTCGCTTTAGCATTGACCGCAAGTGGCTATCGAGATAACGAGACCCGTAAACTGGAAATTACAACAATATACGATCTCTCCGAACTTGGTAAATCAGGCTCGATAAACCGGTCTGATATTTTCGGTGAAAAAGGAGACCGCGGACTCACCCTGCCGATGTCAGAGATAGTCAGTGCCCGCTTTTTTGATCATAAAATATATCAATCCTACCAAAGTAAAGAATAGTCACTGATTATTTCTCGCGCACCGGCTTGCCTTGTCTTGCCTGCTCCCGTTCCCATTCACGGGCAGCGGCGCGGGTGGTGCGAAGACCGACCTGCTTGATACGCCCCCTGTCCCAACCCGGCTCGCGCTGGTGTTCTGCCTCCTTGTTCATTGATATCCAGGCGTTCAGAATTTGGTGCGAAATATTTCACTTTTATCTGGACAGTATCTGGACATATATCCAGTATCTGGACAATCCCATATAATATGGCGCAAGGCACAGGACATGACAGACGCCGTTAACAAATCTGCATATAGGACTCTTGCTGCGAAACGGCATAAGCCTGGAAGAGTTCAACGCATGGGAGCAGCATAAAGCGGAATTTACCAGTCTGCAACGCCTGTCATCCCCGGCGAGTTGCAAAGACTGAATTTAACGTCCAACGGCAACGTTTCCGGACCAGTTCATACAACTTGCCGTACACAACTTTGTCGTCATGGGCTTCCGAAAACGCTTGGATGACATTGCCGACAACCTCCGGCAAACGGTTTGCCATTTCCTCCAGACGGTCGAGCAGACGTTTGGGAGGCATTCCGATATCACCAGCCATTATCTCCCACTCTGAGCGCGTGATACGTTCAGGTATGTACTGTGCGCCAATAGCCAGCGCCATTTCACGAGACCAGCTACCCGGCCTGACGGTATTCAGAAATTCAATGGAAATAAGGTCGTAAAATGGCGCGAATACAGGCACAACCCGGCCAGGCGCGTAGACAAACGCCAGGTTTTTTGCATGACCGTCCCAGTTCCCGACCAGCAAATTCAAGATTTGCCAATCGCGCAGGTGCGACAACGCCTCGACAGGTCGAGCGGTAAATTCACTTAACAATACTGCAACGTCCCTGATTGAAGGTCCGCCGTCACGCTGATACTTAAGCATTGCCGGTATGCCGAGTGCTTGCAACATATCCTCCTGGTGTAACCGGAAAAGTCTTCCTGCCTTGTCACGCACCCTGTCATAGCGCTTTATTAGCAAATAGGGAACATCTTCACCCTGTCCGTTGATTTGCAGGAAGTCAGTGGCGACTGCCGGCAAACCAATCTGACGGGCAATGGCATTAGTGGCAAATTCCGCAAAGCATACCCACGGCACGGTTTCAAATTTCAGTATATGACTCGACGGACTGGCATGGCCGGGCAGAGAATAGGTATCGCCATCGTAGATAACCGGCTGTTTTTCCTGTGCTCCTGCCAGGGAAAAGCGTTGTTCCTCACTCGAAAACACGGATGTGTCTTCACCCAGGGAGCTGACCATTCGGCCAATCTCGCTTTCAGTCAAATTCCTGGGCGCGCCTGTTTCGTCTTCAGGCGATGTTCCAGCCGGCAGAACGCTCAATGCTCCGGCACAGTCGCCACCGATTGCCAATAACAGGCCGGCATCGTCGGCAAAATTTACACCAATCCTGCGGCATATCCGCTGGCGTACATTACCTTCAGGCAACAGGCCGGTGAAAAAGGCGCCGGCATCCACCTCCTTGTCTTCGTTTGTTAACGGAAGACTGATGGAGACAGGGAACCCGCCTTCGTTCAACCAGTCATCATCGTAGGCAAACAGCAGACGTCGGTCTTCATCCTCGCGCAGGTTTCCGACCCGCTGCCGGCCGTGCCAGACGACACCGCTTCGTCCGGTCATTTGTCCTCATCAATCGAGGATACATTGCCGCCGCCAGACCTCCTGCGGGCCAGGAACCGACCCGCCTCACCTCTCGGCAAAACCAGTAATTCCAGCCCCAGGATCTGCAATGCCCGCATAACCCGACCCAAAGAAGCATTGGGTTTGCCGCGCTCAAACTCGGAGAGGAACCGCGTGGTCAAACCTGAAACTGAATAGACCTGGTCCAATGTCAGGTCCTGGCGCTTGCGTTCCTGCCTCGCTACGCGTCCGAGTTCCTGGGGTGAACGTATGCGTCCATAAGCGGGTAAAAAAGATTTATCCGGTTCTTCATTTGTTGATCTCATGAACGGTTACCCTCAAAATATTTTTACTTATTCGTAAAATATACCGTTCAACCCATAAAATCAATTAATTTTTTACAAAATCGTAATTTATTGAGTCTGGTCTATCCCGGCACCGTTATCCGCCACGGAAGCATCCGGCCCATAAAAGACGCGCTTGATGGCAACCCAGACGGCAAGAAAAAGCAGCTTGCAGTCCAGCCACGGACTCATGGTTTCAATGTAGAGGTTGTCGTATTTCAGTTTGTAACCGGGGTCCGTCCAGTAGCTGCCGCGCACCTGGGCCAGTCCGGCGATACCCGGCCTGACCCTGAGGCGTTCCGAGAAGCCGGGCACCTCGCGGGTGTACTGTTCGGCCAGGGCCGGGCGTTCCGGGCGCGGTCCTACCAGGCTCATCTCGCCTCTCACGATATTGATGACCTGGGGCATTTCGTCAAGATGCAACTTGCGCAATATTTTCCCGACCCGGGTCAGGCGGGGATCATCTTCCGCGGCAAGAACCTGTCCCGTCAGGCTCTCGGCATCCTGGATCATCGTGCGAAACTTGAGGACTTTGAACCGCTCTCCCCCCCTGCCTACCCGTTCCTGTGCGTAGAAGACCGGCCCGCGGTCCTCCAGCCGGATCGCAAGCGGCACAACGATCCAGATGATAAGCCACAAGGGAAACAGCAGGATACAAGCGAAAAAAATAACGGCCAGGTCGAAGGCGCGTTTATATCCGTCACGCACGCCAATGCTTTCGTTCACACTATTTTACCGGATGATACAAGGGTCTTCCGCACAACAGGGAATGATATGCAAAGTATGACTGTTCCGGTCTTGATGTCAACAATCCTCCTCCTCCCGCGCCAGCCATTTGCATCCCTTTCTCATATAACTCCCCGGCGCGCCCAGTACCTCAAAGGGAATATTGGTCAGCGCCCACTTGACGGAGGCAGGGCGGAGATAAGACGGTGCGTAATACAACGCCGCGATCAGCGTTGCGAGCCAGACAAGCAGCTCAATAACCAGCGCCGGTCCAGCCGGCAACTCCATGGCCCTGACCTGTCCTGCCGTCAGCCACAGCGCCGCGGCGGTCCATGCGCCTGCCCATAGCGCCGGCAGACAACAGCGCAGCAGGTGGCGCCAGCGCATACTCAGGAGTGAAACCGTCAACTGCGCCAATAACAGGTAAGCAACGACCTGGGCGCCGACTATGACAATTACCACGGCCTCCAGGCCCCAGCGGCTCGCATACCAGGCGCCGCCGACAACAAGAATGGCGTGTAACGCCTGCCTCCACGCCTGGCGATAAACCGCCCCCAGCGCGCCGATGGCCGCGAAATTCAGGATATCGCACATCTGGAACAGGACGGCAAACGCCAGGATCTGCAGCAGGGCAACTACCGGGCCCCACTGTCCTCCCAGGATTGCCGAGACGATCTCGGGAGCGCACACAAACAGCAGGGCGCTTACCGGCAATGCCACCAGGGATAATACCTCGGAGCCGTGCAGGTAAATGGTTGCCAGACGTTCCGTCCCTTGTTGCCGCTGCGCCATGGCCGGGAAAAGCACATGGAACAAGCTCTGGCCGACGTAGTTTCTCGGCAACAGGATCAGCTTGTCGGCGCGCGTGAAATAACCAAGCGATGCGGCGCCCAGCCAGCGCCCGACGACAAAGTAGCCGCCCTGCCGGGCGAGGAACTCGAATGATCGGGCCAGCGAAAATCCGGCCCCGCGGGACAGGAGATCCGTTGCCTCCCGGAGCGCCCAACGGGGACGCAGGGGCATGCGTGTGTAACGGATTACCATCACCGTATGGACCACTTTGTGCATGATCTCTCCCCAGACAAGAGACCATACACCGTAACCCTGGAGAGCCAGGGTGATTGCCGTAAAGCCGTAGCCTACGCAATAGGCAAGAGTGTCCGCCACCATCAATTCCCTGAAATGCAGGTCGCGGCGCAGCAAGTGGGTGGGGACACTCCCGATTCCATTAATGACGAATATCACTGACAACGCCTGCAGAACCTGCGATGCGGTGGGTTCACGAAAGAAATCGCCGATGAACGGGGCAAACAACCAGATCATCACCGCCATGGCAAAGCCGATGAGCACTGACAGGGTAAAACCGACTTGAATATGACTATCGGTCAACTCAGCCCGCTGGATGACTGCCGGCCCGACAAACGCCTGGCCGAACCTGTTTCCCAGCATGATAAAAATCCAGGCGATAGCGAGCAGACCGAAATCAACCGGCGTGAGCAGCCGGGCGAGAATCACCAATACCAGCAATGACAGGAATGCCCTGATGAAAGTGGCCAGGTAGGACCACCCGATACCGCTGAGCGTGCGCGCGCTCAGGCTCGTTTCCGGTATATCGTTATTATTCATCCTGATGCGTAAGCTAGTACCCTTTAACTTCCCTCATTATAGTCATTTCACAAACTGCCTGTGTTGCTGCGGGAAAGGGTTTGTATAAATTGGGGCTCCGGCTTAGAGGTTAAATGCCGATTCCATTATTTTTTGCTCACTTCTACCAAGCCCAACGGCATTTGCTATTGCTTTCCAGTTGGCGACACTCGCGAGTACGTCGTCTCTGATTTGTAACGCCTGTCCGCGGTCCAGTTGAAAGAATTCGATGATTTCCATGGCCAGCTCATAGTCCAGGCTGTTATCGCTGTCTGTGATATTGAGATGCAAACCGCCGGCGGGCGTGACCGGATTGATATCATACGCCGGAGATAGCAGCCAACCGCCTGTGTGGTAAATAAATCCGTGGTTGCGTAGGTGGTCATCTGTATTCGAAATGGCAATGTAAAACAAAATGCGGCGCCATAACTGTGCGAGGTTTTCTTTTGTATTTGCACCGTGCTCTGTCAGGAATTGCGCAAGCTCCAGGTAGCTGGCTTCATAGTCGCCATCGTAATAGCCGAGTTGAGTCATCGCCGAAGTAAAGTGAAGGCGGCTTTCCCTGGTGCGGTCGAAGCGTTTGGTCAGGAAGGTATGATGGTGGCTGCCGAATTGTTCAATCCGGCTCTCCGACATGGTTATCCCCGCGTCGAGCGCTAATTGATAAGCGACGTATTCCCAGGCGGCGATATCGTAATCATCATGCCGGCTGGGAAACTTGGCGATCCACAGGCGCCCATCGTCGTCTGTCACACTGGCTTTGGGTCGGGCGCCACCTAACGAGGATCCTGGTGACATGAGCATGTATAACCATTTCAAGTGCTCCGGGTCATCATTATCGGTGTTTTCTTCCACCTGCCTGGCGGCATGCTCAAGTTCTCTCAAAGATGAAAGTGGTGGGGTTGCAAAATGTTCATCGTCGTCCAGAAAAGGTCCATCCGGCCTGCGTTTAAACCTTAGTGCGCCGGCTCTGTGGACGTCATGTACGCCCAGTAGATAATCAATTTCATTCAGGACTCGCGGGCGGCGTTCTTCCTGGCGGGCATGAATTGCTTCGCGCCTTTTCATTAACAACCGACCCCAGCGGTCCGGGCAGGAATCTAAAAATACCCGAAAATTTTTGTCGTCTTCACCATGCTGTTCGCCGGAATAGAGGCTTAGTTCAGGGTCGATTTGCCGGGCATACGGGGACCGCAGCCAGTCAGTGTCATATCTGAAGCTGAAATGCTCTTTTTGGCGAGCGGTAGAAGAGCGAAGCGTTCCAACAAGTGTGGGTTCTTCAAACTCCTCCCAGTCTGCATAAACAAAGACCTCTGTATTCATTATGGTGTTCCGGTTTTCTTGCCCATCAGTTTGATGTCCTGCAGCTTATGACCCAGTTCATCGTCCAGCGCCACTTTGGCAAGGTCACCAGCCAGCCCGAGAACGCCGAGCACGGCAAGATAGTGGCCGATTGAAACGCTGGGATCGCCCTTTTCAATCCTTCGAATGGTCAGGCGGCTGAGCCCGGTACGCTCGGAAATCAAAACCTGGGTATAGCCTCTGCGCTTACATGCCAGTTTGATGTTCTCGCCGAGCTGTTCCAACAGGCGCCGATTCCTGGGAAAGACGACGGCAGATCGCCTCTTTTCCGATTTCTTTCTGATCACAATAGTTACCAAATTAGCTGGAAATGGTAATTATAGTGTCTACTGTGATTTTTTCAACTATGCAGAGTGGGGTCAGTCTATCCTCAACTGATATAATCTATCAATGTCCCGCCGACGTAATAAACCCCCGCCCGATCCGCTCCCGGCATGCATAGAATCACTGTCCCATGAAGGCCGGGGCATTGCCCGCATCGACGGCAAGACCGTTTTTATTGAGG
Organism: Gammaproteobacteria bacterium; assembly: GCA_965220815.1. Taxonomy (GTDB): domain Bacteria; phylum Pseudomonadota; class Gammaproteobacteria; order Eutrophobiales; family Eutrophobiaceae; genus JAAXHV01. Next base: position 1,435,042 of record OZ244846.1, on the reverse strand, counting down.
GCGCGCTCCCGGGTGAACAGGTCCGGTTTCAATATACCCGCAAACGGGGACAATTCGATGAAGGGCGGGTGGTTGAAGTCGTCGAACCCTCAGGGTCACGGGTCGAACCGCGCTGCCGGCACTATGGCCTGTGCGGCGGCTGCAGCCTGATGCACCTTGATGGCGGGGAGCAGATCCTGCACAAGCAATCGGTTTTGCTGGAACAGTTGCAACACCTGGGTGGGGTGGAGCCGGAGCGTCTCCTCCCGCCCCTGTCGGCATCCCGTTGGGGCTACCGGCGCAAGGCGAGACTGGGCGTGAAGTACGTTGCCGGGAAGGAAAAAGTGCTGGTGGGTTTCAGGGAAAAACACAGCAGTTTCATTGCCGATATTGATTCCTGCGAAGTCCTGCATCCCATTCTCGGGGAGGCTATAGGAGAACTCAAGGAACTGATTCGGGAACTGTCGGTATACCGGCAGATCCCCCAGTTGGAAGTAGCTGTAAGCGATACGGTTGCCGCCGTTGTCATCCGGCACCTGGCTCCCCTGACCGATGATGACAGGCGTATCCTGTCCGACTTTGAAGCGCAGCGTCCGGTCAGGTTTTACCTGCAACCCGGCGGGCTGGACAGCGTACACAGCCTGTCCGGTCAGAGTGAACAGCACTTGTATTACCGGCTGGACAGACACGACATCACCATGGAATTCTCTCCCATCGATTTTACCCAGGTGAATTTCGAGCTTAATGCCCTGCTGGTCGACCGGGTCATCGAATTACTGCAACCCGGCGCCGCGGATACGGTCCTCGACCTGTTCTGCGGGCTGGGCAACTTTACCCTGCCCATAGCCAGATACGCAAAGCAGGCAACCGGGCTGGAAGGTTCGGAAGACCTGGTTTTACGGGCGCAAAAGAATGCGCAGAAAAACGGTCTCGCCAACGCCGGGTTCGGCGTGTGCAACCTGGCGGAACCGGATGCCGGATCGCATATATCAGGATATGCATACAACAAGGTGCTGCTTGACCCGCCGCGCAGCGGCGCCCAAGAGATTATCGAACAACTGGACCTGGAACGGGTGGCAAAACTGGTTTACGTTTCCTGCAACCCCGCCACCCTGGCCCGGGACGCAGGCATCCTGGCCAACCAGGGAGGACTGAGCCTGAAAGCGGCCGGGGTGCTGGATATGTTCCCACATACGTCCCATGTTGAATCCATCGCCCTGTTTGAGTAATGTAAAACATTGATGAATACGGCAGATTACAGGATCGACATTGATCTGACCCGGCAGGTTCTGCAATTGAACGGGGCTGGCGGGGTTGTTCGTGAATACCCCGTATCAACCGGTAAAAACGGCATCGGTGAACAGCTTGACAGCGGTTGCACCCCCCGTGGCCGGCACAGCATTGCAGAGATGATCGGCGCCGGGCTCCCTCCTGGCACGGTGTTCGTCGGCAGGGAACCTACCGGAGAGATATACGACCCGGAGCTGCGCCGGCAGCACCCGGGACGCGACTGGATACTCACCCGGATTATCTGGCTGCAGGGAGAGGAACCGGGCTATAACCGGGGAGGAGCCGTGGACACCTACAACCGGTACATCTACATACACGGCGCGCCTGACGACGTGCGGATGGGCGTTCCCGATTCAGCCGGATGCATACGCATGCGCAACAACGATGTGATCGAGTTGTTTGAACTCGTCTCCGAAGGTTGCGAAGTAAACTTGTCCGAGTGAGTGAACACTCTTTCACAGGAATGGCACAGTGGGGCCCTGGGGACGGGGACCTTCGCAGGAATGGGTTATTTGATGAGACATCGTCATGGGAAATAAAACGGTCCTGCTGACCGGCGGCGCCGGCTATATCGGCAGCCATGTGGCCATGGACCTGCTGCAGGAAGGCTACGAGGTCATCATCCTGGACGACCTGTCCAAAGGGTTTTCAGCGGCGGTCACGGACTGCGAGCTGGTTGAATGCGACACGGGCAACAAGGACCTGCTGACCCTGCTGCTGGGGAAACGGCGGGTGGCGGCGGTCATGCATTTCGCGGGCTCCACGATTGTTCCTGAATCCGTGGAGAAACCCCTGTGGTATTACGAGAACAATACTGCGAAATCGCGCAACCTGATCGAAGCCTGCGTGGAAACCGGCGTTAAACACTTCGTGTTTTCCTCCACGGCCGCAGTTTACGGTATTCCTGAATCCGGACAAGTCACCCTGCAAACCCCCACCGAACCCGTGAATCCTTATGGGATGTCCAAGCTCATGACCGAGATCATGCTCCGGGATGTGTCCGGGGTAACGCCCCTGAACCATGCTGCCTTGCGCTATTTCAACGTGGCGGGCGCCGACCCTGAGGGCCGTATCGGGCAATCCACGCCCGATTGCACCCTGCTGATCAAGGTTGCCTGTGAAGCGGCCCTGGGAAAGCGCGCAGAACTGTATATCTACGGTACGGACTACCCGACTCCGGATGGCACCGGCGTCAGGGACTATATCCACGTCAGCGACCTGGCCGCCGCGCATGTCCTGGCCCTGCGGCGCCTGGAAACCGGGAGCGACTCCATAACCGTGAATTGCGGCTATGGTCACGGTTACAGCGTCCGGGAAGTCGTGCGCGCCGTGGAACAGGTGCACGGCAGTCCCATAAACGTTGTTGAGACGGACCGGAGACCCGGCGACCCGCCGATGCTGGTCGCGGACGGCAGTTCAGCGAAGGAAATTCTGGGGTGGCAACCCCGTTACGATGACCTGGAGTTTATCGTCAGGACGGGTTACAACTGGGAGAAGAGTCCCCGTTATTGATACGTGAGTGGGTGAATGGGGACAGAATTATACATAACGACATAAATAATGCCGCACCATAGTTCGTCATTCCTGCGAAGGCAGGAATCCAGTAGACAATTAAACTCCTTATAAGGAATGTTTGTTCACTGGATTCCTGCCTTCGCAGGAATGACGAACGTGGTGCGATTTACGACGTTACGTATAATTCTGTCCCCGCTCTGCTACTCAGCGCCATTCCAGGCTTCAAGAAATGCCGCCAGGTGCGGTTTGTCCTCACCTGCCAGCACCTGTTTCAGTCGATCGCATGCCTGCTGGTAGCCCTGCTCTGAAAGGCGCCCGCTGATGAGCAGGTAGCGCAGGTAAACCAGATAGGTGTTCAGCACATCCGTTTCACAATAATTGCGGATCGCCTCGATATCACCGGCCAGGTAACGCTCCCAGACCTTGCCGCCTGACATGCCCATCTTGCCGGGGAATCCCAGCATGGCGGCGATGTCGTCCAGGGGCGCGGCGGCGCGCATCTCGTAGCCGGCCAGCACGTCCATCAGGTCCGTGTGCCGCTGGTGAAAGCGGTTGATGTAATTGTTCCAGCGGAAACCCTGGTCATCGTCGCCCGTCTCCCAGTATCTCGGCGCCTGGATGCCGTGCAGCAGGGAGCGGTAGTGCAGCACCGGCAGGTCAAAGCCGCGCCCGTTCCAGGAAACCAGGGTCGGCGTGTATTTTTCGATACCGTCAAAGAAACGCTGCACCAGTTCCGGCTCAGGGGATTCCGGCGCGCCCAGGGACCAGACGCTGACGTTATCGCGAGTCGCCAGCACGACTGAGATCGCCGCCACCCGGTGCAGGTGCAGCCGCAGAAAGTCGGAGGCGTTATCCGTCTCCTGGCGGCGGATTTTGAACATGGCCTCGGCGGTGTCCTTGTCGGATAGACCTTCAAGTCCGTATAAACGCCGGCCGCTGTCAATATCCGGGATGGTTTCTATATCAAAGACAAGGATATTCATTGTGTTCAGTAAATCCGGGGATATGTGGGGTCAGAGTAAAAAGTCATTCAGTTTGTTTGCCGTAGTCAAGTATCTTGGATGACTTTCTTACTCTGACCCCTTAATTCCTGGGCGCGGCCGGGGACAGATTTTAAATCTGTCCCCATTTTCGTTACGGGGATCATTCCGGGAAGACTGTTGAGGAGAGGTAACGGTCGCCGCGGTCGCAGATGATAACCACGATTACGGCGTTTTCCAGTTCGCCGGATAACCGCAGCGCGGCTGAGACTGCGCCACCGGAGGATATGCCGGCAAATATGCCCTCATCATCCGCCAGCCGCCGGGTCATGTCTTCCGCTTCCGCCGGCGTCACATCGATGATCCGGTCCACGCGCTCCCTGCGGAAGATCCTGGGCAGGTATTCCTTCGGCCAGCGCCGGATGCCGGGGATGTTTTCATCGCCCGCCGGCTGTACCCCGACGATCTGCACCTGCTCATTTTGTTCCTTCAGATATTTCGAAACTCCCATAATCGTTCCCGTCGTTCCCATCGCGCTGACAAAATGGGTCACGCCGCCATCCGTGTCCCGCCAGATCTCCGGACCCGTGCCTTCGTAGTGGGAAAGCGGATTATCGGGGTTGGCGAACTGGTCCAGTATCCTTCCCTTTCCCGCTTTTTCCATTTCATCAGCCAGGTCGCGGGCGCCTTCCATGCCTTCCTCCTTCGTGACCAGCACCAGCTCCGCGCCGAACGCGCGCATGGTGCGGCGCCGTTCCACGCTCAGGTTGTCCGGCATGATCAGCATCATCCTGTAGCCGCGGATGGCGGCCACCATGGCCAGGGCAATGCCCGTGTTGCCGCTGGTTGCCTCGATCAGCACGTCTCCGGGCTTGATATCCCCGCGCGCTTCAGCCCGCTGGATCATGCTCAGCGCGGGCCGGTCCTTGACCGACCCGGCGGGGTTATTGCCTTCCATCTTTGCCAGGATGGTATTGGAAGTCTCGCCGGGCAGGCGTTGCAGCCTTACCAGCGGGGTGTTGCCGACGCTGGAGTCGATGGTCGGGTAACCGGCCGGGGTTATCGCAGACATTGCCTCACACCATCTCCCGGGCCATGATGATGGCATCTTCACGGCCGAACTTTGCGGGGTAATAATTGGCGCGCAAGCCTACTTCCACGAACCCGCGCTTTTCATAAAACCTGCGCGCGGCCTTGTTGGAGGGCCGCACCTCCAGAAACGTGGTGACAGCCTCCTGTTTTCGGGCATAGTCAAGCATGGTATTCAGCAATACGTCACCCAGTCCCGTCCTGTGATATCCGGGGTCAACACACAAATTCAGGAGATGCGCTTCGTCCACGCCCGTGGACATGATTGCATAGCCGGCAATCCCGCCATCCAGTTCCACGACCCGGCAACAGTAGTTTTCCCGCAGGCAGCCCCTGAAGATGTTCCTGTTCCAGGGAAACGCATACGCCGCGTGTTCAATCTGCAATACATCGCTTATATCCGTCTCCGCCATGGGGCGCAGGTTCAAATCGGGCTGTTTCAGAACCGCATTCATGTCTGCTCATTGTATAGAGTCATTGCCAGTTGCAAATCCTGCCAGGACTTCCTTTTCTCCCGCGGGGAACGTAACAGGTAGGCCGGATGATATGTTACCACGACCGGAATGGGGGGGTCACCGTAGTGGAACTGCTTGCCGCGCATCTTACCGATGGGAGTTTCCGTCTTCAGCAGGTTCTGGGCGGCAACCCGGCCCAACGCAAGGATAAGCCTGGGTTTAACTGTGTTTATCTGTTGTTCCAGGTAATTTGAACAGGCCAGGACTTCCTCGGGCCTGGGATCGCGATTATTGGGCGGGCGGCACTTCAGGATATTGGCAATGAATACCTGTTGCCGGTCCAGGCCCAGCGCCTTGAGCATGGAGTCCAGCAGTTTTCCCGCCCGGCCGACGAAGGGTTCGCCGCGCCGGTCCTCCTCGGCCCCCGGCGCTTCGCCGATCAGCATCCAGTCCGCGTTCACGTCGCCCACGCCGAAAACGGTCTGTGTCCTGCCCTCATGCAACGGGCACAAACGGCATTCGGATACTTCGCGTTGCAAGGCCTCCCAATCAAGTCCTGCTCCGCCTTGCTGTCCAGCAGCGGTCATGCCGGTATCCGGCGCAGCAAAGGGGACAGATTTGAAATCTGCCCCTTCCACATCCGTATCCTGTGCACCATCGGGGACAGGTTTCAAACCTGTCCCCTTTTGACTCTCTCTCTCCCGAAGCTTGTATACCTCGATGCCGAGGGCATGCAGATACTCATATTGTCCGGGCGCCAGCCTCATACCTGCGGATGTATCTTGCTGCTGATCGAATAGGCCCGGTTAATCGCATTGATATACGCTTTAGCCGACGCCGTAACGATATCGGTATCCGCACCCCGGCCGTTTATCACATGCCCGTCCTTGTTCACGCGCACAGTCACCTCGCCCTGCGAGTCGGTTCCGCCGGTAATATTGTTGACCGAGAACAACTGCAATTCACAGCCGCTGGATACCAGGGTCTCTATGGCCTTGAAAACCGCATCGACCGGGCCGTCTCCCGCGGACCTGCCCGGCGTTTCCTCACCGTCAATGGACAGGGTCAGTTCAGCCATGGGTGTCTCGCCGGTTTCCATTACCACCCTCATTGAAACCAGCTTGATTTTTTCTTCCTGGCCCTGCATGTTATCCGTGACCAGGGCCTGGAGATCCTCGTCATAAATCTCATGCTTCTTGTCCGCCAGTTCCTTGAACTGGGTGAATGCGCTGTTCAGTTCCTCTTCACTGGCGAATTCAAAACCGATTTCCTTGAGTCGTGTGCGGAACGCGTTACGGCCTGAATGTTTACCCAGCACCAGGCGGTTGGTTGACCAACCGACGTCCTGGGCGCGCATGATCTCGTAGGTTTCCCGACTCTTGATCACGCCATCCTGGTGTATGCCGGCTTCATGGGCAAAGGCGTTGGCGCCGACCACGGCCTTGTTTGGTTGAACCGGAAAACCCGTCACGTTCGATACCAGTTTTGAGCAGTTCACGATCTCGGTGGTATCCAGGTCGGTAGTGCAAGGGAAATAATCCTTGCGCGTCTGCACCGCCATGACTATCTCTTCCAGGGCGGCATTCCCGGCGCGCTCACCCAGGCCGTTGATGGTGCATTCCACCTGGCGGGCGCCGTTCATGACTGCGGCCAGGGAATTGGCCACGGCAAGACCCAGGTCGTTATGGCAGTGCACCGAAAACACTGCCTTGTCGGAATTGGGAACCCGCTCAATGATATTGCCGATGGTTTCCCCGAACTGCGTGGGGATGCTGTAACCCACCGTATCCGGGATGTTGATCGTAGTGGCCCCCGCGCCGATGACAGCCTCGATAATCCTGCACAGGAAATCGAGTTCCGAGCGGCCTGCGTCTTCCGGTGAAAATTCCACGTCGTCCGTGTATTTTTTCGCTCTTTTTACCGCTTTCACCGCGGCCTCCACCACCTCATCCGGCTCCATCTGTAACTTGCGCTCCATGTGGATGGGCGACGTGGCGATAAACGTATGGATGCGGGCGGAACGCGCCGGTTTCAACGCCTCGGCCGCCGCGTCTATGTCCGCATAGCCGGTGCGCGCAAGGCCGCAAACCGTACTTTCCTTGATAATTTCCGCCACCGACCTGACCGCATCGAAATCCCCGCCGCTGGCAATCGGGAAGCCCGCTTCAATCACGTCCACCCGCAATTTCTCCAGCGCCTTGGCTATGCGCATCTTCTCGCCACGCGTCATGGACGCGCCGGGACTCTGCTCGCCGTCACGCATCGTGGTATCGAAGATAATCAATTTGTCTGTCATGGTCCTGCTCCTGAATCAGGATAAAATTTGCCTGTAAAAATGAGAAAAGTCGTGTTGTGTATAGAAGTATCTGCCCTAGCAGGGCAGGAGGAGCAGGCGCAGGGAGGCAACTGCCGGCAGGCTGGCTGAAACAGGAATTGGCAACCGGTTTGAATACATACGTTCAATATAGTGATTACAGGAAAAAATGCAAGGGGAATGTTTCCACTGCACAAATATTCGTTTGCCGGTCATCCTGTCGGATGGTATTTTCTGTTTCACAAATAATCATAGGGGTAGACCAATGAGGCTATTTTTAACATTCGTGTGTTTTACCGTGCTTATTCCGAATCCGGCGGCGCGGGCTGAACAGGACGCAAACATCCTGGCGGTGCATCCGAATGACAGGGACATGATTATAATCCCGCCGAATTTACCCCAGATACACGGCGTGAAAATCAGGCCCCAGGGAGTCGAATTACTGCCGGAGGAATTTGCTCCCGGCGTATTCGGACTGATCTCGACACGAAAGCCGGTGGATAATTCAGGCGTCATTATCGGCGAAGACAGTATTCTTGTTGTAGATGCCCACATCAACGAAGACATGGCCGGGAAAATACTGGCGAATGTGAAAACGCTCACCGGCCGCGATGTACCGGACTATCTTTTCAATACGAACTATCATGGGGATCACACCTTCGGCAACGGCTACTTCCCGGAGGAGACCCACATAATCGCGCACAGGATCACCAGGGACCTGATAGATTCGCGCTTTGATTTTGAGAAGAAATTTTTACTCGCCCTGGTTGATGATCCCGCCGTTTACGCGGGCGCGCCAAAGAGACTGCCCGACCAGGTATTTGATGAGTTCATGGAACTTGACCTGGGCGGCCGGATCGTTCAATTCCACTATTTCGGATTGGGCTGCGGGCCCGGTGACAGCATCGTTTACGTGCCGAAAGAGAAGATCGCCTGGACCGGCAACCTCATTCTCGGCCCGACGGGCATCCCCTGGGTTATCGAAGGGCACGCGCAGGAGTACCTGCAAACCATGGCCAGGGTCATCGAGACGCTCGACATTGAAGTGATGATTCCCGGTCACGGTGGTGTACTGGCCGGGAAAAACAGGATCAGGGCCCACATGCTCAAGTTTCAGACCTACCTGGCCGAGTTAATCTCGGAAACGGACCGGTTGAAGCAGAGCGGCGTTGCCTATGAAGATATCGTTGAGGCCTTTCCATTGCCGAAGAAGTATCTTCCCCCGGAAGAACTGCAGAAAACTACAGGCGGTTACCCCGATGCCCTGCTGGAAGGCTGGCATGCCTGGAATGTGCTGAAAACTTACGTTGAACCGTAGTCATGGAAGAGGACACTTTACGATCTTTACATTATCTATTCAATGTGCTATTGTAAAGCCATTGAATAACAGACAAACAGGAGCGCTTTTATGAGTAGTCCGGCCTACGATGTCTTGCCTGAGTTGAATAATCCTGCGGAAGCGGCGCTACTGGCGCGAATACAACGGTATTTTCGACAGGCGATCCATGCGCTACCGAAAAAAGACCAGTCCCGGGCCTTGGCGGCGCCGGATGATTTCTGGACATTGATGGAAATGCTGGCATTGGCCCCGGTGCAGGAATCACCGGAGTTGCGGGTACGCTTGCGCGGCGCCATCGCACGCCGCGAGTTGCTGGAACAGGAAGGAGGGGTAGTCAGTCCATCCAGCGTAGCGAAATTGCTTCACATCAGCCGGCAGGCAGTGGGGCAACGGCGAGTTGCCGGGAAATTACTTGGCGTTGAGACGCCGACGGGGTATCTCTACCCCATCTGGCAATTTGACGGTTCTGAACTGTTGCCGGGTATTGAGGAAACACTTGCCGTATTGAGGGATCATGATTCCTGGATGCAGTTCATATTTTTCCTGACAAACAATGATGCAACCAGCGGCAGGCAACCGCTGGACTTGCTCCGAAAGGGGAAACATCGGGCAGTCTTACGGGCTGCAGAGTTGTACGGTGTGCAAGCGACTGCATGATCCGATATGGCAAAGCCGGGACGACACCCGTTACCGACGGCGGCCTTTCAGCGACGCGCCTTATCGATAATCCGCGTCCCGAAATCACATTGCTGGTACCGGTTATACCCCGGGATTCATAATCCTTTGCATTTCAGCATGACAAAGACAGGCCGCTTTGATGCGCCTGATCAGCGTTATGGTGTGCTTTATATCGCCCGGCAACTTCCCGGCGCCTTTGTTGAAACACTGTGTCGTAACGCCGGCGCGACACGACCAATACCTGCAACAGCGATGGATACGTACAACGTCGCCGAATTTTGTGCAGCGCGGGGACTTAAACTGGTTGACCTTGCCGGCAAGGGTCTGGCCCGAATGGGGCTGGACAGCCGTTTAGGCACGGGTGATTATCGTGTTGCGCAACAGTGGTCAGAGGCGTTTCATCGACACGCCGAGCATGTTGACGGCATCATCTATCCGGCGAGACATGACCCCAAACAGCAGGCAGCGGCGCTATTTGATCGAGCAGGGGAACTCCTCACCGTCAAGCCTTGTGGCACACTGCGCGACTATATGGGAGAACAGGAATTTTTTGCCTTACTGGATCATTACGGGGTGGCGTTGGTGTGATGGTAACAGTTGGTTGGACTGTAAAGCCCTGTCAATGATTTGATAAAGTGTCTATATTGGATACACCAACTGAATTTACAACTTCCGGTAGTTGGCATTACCCATATTGGGCATTAAGCTGCCCAATATGGGCAGTATAGAGTCCTTGCCGCAAACTACTCCGAGCGGAATAGCAGATGCGCTGTTTTCCACTACTCGCCAACGGGTTCTGGCATATATCTTCGGTCAACCGGACCGCAGTTTTTACGCCTCAGAGCTCATCGCACTGACGGGTAGCGGTTCCGGGGCCGTACAGCGTGAATTGGCTCGGCTTACACAAAGCGGCTTGACAACGGTGCGGCGCATCGGAAATCAGAAACACTACCAGGCAAACCCGGAATCCCCTGTTTTCCAGGAACTCTGTGACATAGTGGATAAAACAGTCGCCTTGGTCGGACCAATACGGAAAGCGTTAGCGCCATTGGAGAATGATATTCTTGCCGCTTTTATTTATGGTTCGGTTGCAAAACGCATGGATACGGCGAGTAGTGATATTGACCTGATGCTTATTAGCGATACACTAAGCTGAACTTCCAGCAGAAATTCCCCTGTATTCGTCTTTAACCTATTGATTTGTCGGGTATTATTCAGGTTTTTTGTTTGTCTCTTTGTAGCCATGTAATGATGTGACATAAGTGTATTTGTGACGATTATATCTTGACATTATCCGATATTGTGGCTATTGTTAGTAGCCATGTACATCGAATCCGTCCCCAATCGCAACTCCCCGCCCGCCATCCTCCTGCGCGAGTCCTACCGCGACGCCGGTAAAGTCAAAAAACGCACCCTCGCCAACCTCTCCCACTGGCCCCCCGCCCTCATCGAGGGCCTGCGCACCCTGCTCAAAGGCGGCCACGCCGTCGCGCACCCGGACGAGACCTTCACTATCATCCGCTCCCAACCCCACGGCCACGTCGCCGCCGTGCTCGGCACCCTCAAAGCCCTGCGCCTTCCCCGCCTCATCGCCCGCCGGGACAGCCCTGAACGACAGCGGGTGCTGGCGCTGATTGTCGCCCGCCTCCTCCACCCCGGCTCGAAACTCGCCACCGCCCGGGGCCTGGCCGCCGCCACGGCGCGCGACTCGCTGGCCGACACACTGGCGCTGGGCGAGGTGAATGAGGACGACCTGTACGCGGCCATGGACTGGCTGCTCAACCGCCAGGACCGCATCGAGCGCGGCCTGGCCCAACGGCATCTCAAGGACGGCGCCCTGGTGCTCTATGACCTGACCGCCGTGTACCTGGAAGGCCAGGCCTGCCCCCTGGCCCGGCGCGGCTATGCGCGCGAGGGCAAGAAGGGCAAGCTGCAGATAGTGTTCGGCCTGCTCTGTGACCGTGCCGGCTGCCCGGTGGCCGTGGAGGTGTTCCCGGGCAACACCGCCGACCCGGTGACCCTGGGCGCCCAGGTCACCAAACTCAAACAACGCTTCGGCCTGGAGCGGGTGGTGCTGGTGGGCGACCGCGGCATGGTGACCGAGGCGCGCATCCGGGCAGAGGTCGAACCGGCCGGGTTGGATTGGATCGGCGCGCTGCGCGCCCCGGCCATCCGCCAATTGGTCGAGGCCGGCGTGATCCAATTGTCGCTGTTCGATGAGCAGGACCTGGTGGAGGTGCGCAGCGATGCCTATCCCGGTGAACGCCTGATGGTGTGCCGCAATCCGTTGCTGGCCGGGCAACGGGCGCACAAGCGCGAGGACTTGCTGCAGGCCACCGCGCGGTTGCTCGATGCGGTCGTGGCGGCCACCCGGCGCGACAAACGACGCCTTCAGGGTAAAGACAGGATAGCGCTGCGGGTGGGCAAGGTCATCAATAAGTACAAGATGGCCAAACACTTTGAGTTGACCATCACCGAGGAGTCCTTCACGTACCGGCGCAAGGCCGAGTCCATCACCGCCGAAGCCGCCCTTGATGGGCTGTACGTGGTGCGCACCAGCCTGGGTGAGGACGAGTTGAGCGCCGCCGACACGGTGCGCGCCTACAAACGCCTCAGTGCCGTGGAACGGGCCTTTCGCAGTCTGAAGAGCATGGACCTGAAAGTGCGTCCGGTGTTTCACTACACCCCCGAGCGGGTGCGCGCCCATGTGCTGCTGTGCATGCTGGCCTATTACGTGGAATGGCACATGCGCCAGCGCCTCAAGCCGTTGCTGTTCGATGATGAGGACCCCGCGGCGGGGGAGGCGGCACGGCGCTCCGTGGTGGCGCCCGCGCAAGTATCCGACTCAGCCAGGGCCAAGGCTCGGCGTAAGCGCACCACCAAGGGGCACCCGGTGCACAGCTTCCGCACCTTGCTGGACGACCTGGCCACCCTGTGCAAGAACCGGGTCGTGGCCAACGTGGCCGGCGCCGAGCCGTTCGAGATGCTGACCCAGCCCACAGCGCTGCAACAGGACGCCTTCAAACTGCTGGGTGTGCGCTTGTAGTGTACCCAGTAACGCACACCCGCTTTTTTTAAATTAATCCAAAAATCAACAGGTTGGCTCGTTTAGGGGCTGGAAGTTCAGACTAAGTTACGGGGAAACCTTTTCCGCACTGGAGGAGACCACAGGAAGGCTTAACAGGGCCGTCAATCCGACAGTCTATTCACGCGCGGAATTTGAACGGCGTCTGCTGGAAAATAATGCTTTCGTCAAGCGGGTTCTTTCCCAGCCAAAACTGTGGATAACAGGGAATGACGAAGTCCTCGCCACTGGATAATCTCTGCAATGACAGTAAGATCAGGCCAGATCGAATTCCACAACCGCACCGCCGCTGCCGTACAGGGGACCGTAGGCGTGGACCGTAGCGCTGTTGAAACGACCACCGATGGCGCCCAGGATGAAGGCGAAGTGCTTGAAGCCCATGTCCACGCGGGCCGCGCCGGCATAGTCGGGACAGGCCTCTGACAGCGCCGCCGTATCGCCCTGTTCCATCATGGACAGGATCTTTTTGTTCCAATCGTCTTCCGCAGTACTGGCGATTTTGTCTTCCGCGATATCGATGACTTGGCGGTAGATGGAACCTGACAGGCCGCCTACGCCGATGACGGCCAGTTTGCGGCCCAGTTCGGACGCGGAGTCGGCGGCGACCCGACCCAGGGACTCCGTCATCTGCCAGTCGTGATAGACGTTATTGGAGGTAATGGCCAGGGGGATGGCCCCACCGGGATTCAGGAAATTGGAGGCGACGATGGCCCCGGTGTCCACGGGGAAGTGGTCGTAGTCCACGCCTTTGGCCTTGATGCCGGCTTCAGCGGTCTTCTTCAGCGCCAGTTCGGCAAATTCAACGTCGATCTTCATATCGAAAGGCAGGTCGCCGTATTCATGCCAGTTCTCGTCCACGTGCAGGCCCTGCAGGACAGCCCGGGTCTGCCACAACTGGTCCAGCACGGCGATCCACTGGGTGGAATAGATGGCGATCAGGTCCGGTTCGGAGGCGGCCAGGGCCTTGCCGGCAGTCTCCATGGCAGCGGCGATTTCACCCCAGGGTGGATTGTCCCGCTGTACGTAGGGCAGGGGGGAACCGGGTACCAGGAAGGCGGATACGACGCTCATTGAACTTTCACGCTGCTTTCGCCAGGCCGGCCTTTATCAGGTTCCATTCCATGACCGCGTTGCCGGTGCCGATCACCGTGCCGTAACCATACAGTTCTCCCGGCAGTTCGGGATAATCCATGGCGGAGAACATCCAGGTAAACGCGCCGGATTTTACCTCGGCAAAGGCTTCATCGATGAACTGGGGCAATACCTGGAAGACTTCATTGATCTTTCCCTGGCGCAGCAGGTCGATGATACGCATGTCCCACAGGTACCCCGCGTAGTTCTGCGGGTGTTCCTGTGACATGTCCTCGGGCGGTACCGGTTCTTCGTGGAAATGGTAGTGGCACAGGGTATTGGACGCCAGCAGCACCGCGCGCCGTCCGGTCTGTTCGATGGCCTTGCGCGTAGCCTTGCCCAGGATATCCATCTCTTCCAGGCCCTCTTCCGTGGTCAGGTAATAAGGTGAGTTGTTGGCGGAGATACCGACAACCGGGATATCCCATTGCGGGCGGATCATGTGCAGGGTGGTGATGGTGCCGTAGTCCACGCGGAAATTCGGGTTGCGCATCATCTTGGTCGTCAGGCCCATGTCCGCGGCCTCGTTACAGCAGGCCTCGGCCAGTTCCACGTCCACTTCCAGTTCAAATTTGTAACGGAACAGGTTGGGGAAAATCGGATCGACGGATTTACCGCTTAAATCCCTTACCCCCAGGAAGTGATGACCCTGCTGGGTTATCCAGTGCGGGGAATGCACCAGCAACACGTCCGGTTTCAACTCCTCCAGGCTCCTGCGGGCGTGTTCATAAGCCCATCTCAGCGGTTCCCAGCCGCCTTGTGAGCGGGGTTCGTTCTGGGGCGGGTTTTCACCATAAACCAGGTGAGGTGGGTGTGGGGCCAAAAATCCGGCAATGATCTGACCGTCGTTCATATCGGCTCTCCGCTGTGAGCTTATTCGGGTTTATAGGCTATGGCCTTTATTTCTATCAACAACTGCGGGTGCGGCAACTGATGGACGGCTACCGTGGTGCGGGCCGGCCCGTCGTAATCGAACACCTCTGCATATACTTCATTATAACCGGCAAAATCATTCATGTTGACAATAAAAGCCGTTATTTCAGTGAGGTCTGCCAGTGTTGCGTCAAAACTGGCCAGAATATCGGCGACGTTGTCCAGCACCGCCCGGGTCTGCGCCCGGATGTCCAGGTCGTATGTGCCCATTTCATCCACCGCCTGCGCGCCGATAACGGTGTTATCGGCCTGCCTGGCGCTGGTGCCGGAGATGAAGATGTAATCCCCGGCGCGCCGGGCGTGGGGATATTTGCCCCGGGGAGTGGCCTTGCCTTGCAGTACTTTTGCTTTGTTGTCAGTCATGGGACTCTGTTTCCGGATCTGTTAAAGGTTGTCAATATCAGCGCCCGGCGCGTCAATCACGCTTGAAATACCCGCGGGTATGGTCGGCGGTCTGTATGCCGCGGGCGTGTTTGCTGGCGAACCGGCGCCACATGGTCAGTTCCACGTCCGGCTGGAACAGCCTCTCGCGCTGCCAGCCGTCTTCCTCGGCATAGTATTTATGTAACTGTTCACGGGCAAAGGCATCGTCCACGGTGAACCCCTCTACCGCGGGGACTTCCCACATGATGCGGCCGTCTTCGCCCAGCCAGCGTTCAGCTTCTTCCTCGTCGTCCGTATGGATTACGCCGAACTGGAAATAGATGTGCACGTCCTTGTTCTTCGGCACGTAGAACTCGTAGTGAGTGCACTGGGGCGCAGGGAACGTGGTAACCTTCAGTGAACTAGGCATCCACAATCCTACTGTGCCGAGGCGGATGATATCGGTCAATTGCGCCAGTTCTTCCTCGGACTTGCCTCTTGCCAGGGGCAGGATCAGGTCTTTGCGGCCGCCGTCCTTGAGGGGGATAGATGCTTCGTGCTTGAATTCCGTTTTCTCCACCTTGCGGGTAAAGCCTTTCGGCCCGTCTTCATTTTCTACGTAACGGGTGGTATCCAGCACGGCTTCCCGGGTGGACGTATAACCGTAAGAGGTGTGCATACCGGCGTTGATGCACATCTCGGACCAGTTGTGGATGAACTGGTGGCCGGGGTCGTAACCGTTCTCGCAACCGAGCCGCCAGTTGGCATTGATCTCGTAGGGCTCGCCACAGTAAACAACGGCGTTATCATCCAGCAGTCCGGGCGCCAGGTCGTAATGCAGCGGCGGCGGTTCGATATCGCCCACGAAGATGAAGATGATGCCCTTGCGCTCCTCCACCGGGTAGACCTTGACACTGCATTTGCCGATCATCTTCGAATCCGGCGAACTGAGTATGGTGCGCAGGTTGCCGTCCTCCAGGTCGTAGGTCCAGGTGTGGTACCAGCAGGTCAGGGTTTCCTTTGTGTAAAACAGCGGGCGGGCCGAGAAGCGGATGCCGCGGTGCGGGCAGCGGTCTTCCAGGGCATGGAGTTTACCGTTCTGGCGGGTGAGCAGGATTTCCTCTCCCAGCAGTTCAATCCCTTTCGCCTCCCCTTCTCCCAGGTGGCGCGACAGTGCCGCCGGATACCAGTAGTTGCGAAACCCCCATTCCGCGTCAAGCCACACCTGCCATGGCTTGCGCGCCCGCGCTGTCTTGGCCCTGGCCTGTTCTACGTGATCCTGGGTCTCTTCCAGCAGTGTTCGGGTTATTTCACTCATTGCAGTTTTCGAATTATATAACAGGGCTATTTCAGCAGGTACCCGATATGCGCCTTGTTGAACGCTTCCGGTTCCTCCCATTGCGGCCAGTGGGCGGAGTTCTCCAGCACGATCAGCTCGCTGTCGGGAATCAGCGCGGCGCCCTGCTCCGCCAGCGGCACCAGTTGTCCCGGGTTGTAACGGGTCCACAGCACCAGGGTGGGGCAGGTCAACTGTTGCAGCAATTCCGGTTTGTACCATTTGTCCTGCTCTACCGGGTCCAGCAATGCACCGATGCTTTGTTCGGCGATCTTTCTGATCACCGCGGCGCGCCCCGGTTGCCGGTAGATTTGGTAGCGCACTTCGACGATCTCATCGGTCACGTCCTCATCCCGGTGCATGAGCCAGCGCATTCGTTGCCGGACCGCATCCCGGTCCGGGGAACCGGTGGCCTTGCGGCTGCGTTCCAGCAGGTCTTTCAATTCCTCCGCGCCTGACTCGTCCGGCGGCAGCATCATGCCGGTATTCATGACTATCTTGTTGACCCGGTCCGGATGTTGCAGGGCGAACCATGAAGCGACCGTTGCGCCCAGGGACTCCCCGGAGATATGGGCCTTCTCCGCGCCGATGGCGTCCAGGAAGTCTTTCATGAAGTCCACATAGCATTGCATGTCATAACCGATGTCCGGCGCATCGGTGTAACCGTGGCCGACCATGTCGATGGCATAGACATGAAAATGCTCTGCATGGGCTTCGATGTTTTTCAGGTAGGCTTCCGCATGGCCGCCGGTGCCGTGCAGGAGTATCAGCGGTGGTCCGTCACCGGCTTCGATGGCGCGTGTCCTTACGCCGCCGGCGTCGTAATACGCCTGTTTGAATTCCACTCCCTGCAGGTGGTTCCAGATACTTGTCATTGTTCTCTCCTGTACCGGATCGTCTTCATAATGTGCTGCCTTCGGCAGCCGGTTATTGTACTGGATTCCGGGTCAAGCCCGGAATGACGGTCGGTTCACTCATCCAGGAACTTTTCCGCGTCCAGCGCCGCCATGCAACCGAAACCTGCAGAGGTGACGGCCTGCCGGTATACCTGGTCGGAAACATCGCCCGCGGCGAAGACGCCCGGTACGCTGGTTGTAGTCGCATCGCCGTTAAGGCCGCTCTTGATGACGATATAACCGTTGTTCATTTCGAGCTGGCCGGCAAAGATCCCCGTATTGGGCGTATGACCGATAGCGATGAATACGCCTTTCAGTTCGAGGTCGGTTTTTTCCCCGGACTTGACGTTGCTGATACGTATCCCGGTGACGCCGCCCTCATCCCCTTTGACTTCTTCCAGCACGTGGTCCCAGTGAATGGTGACATTGCCTGTTCTCTGTTTCTCAAAAAGCTTGCCCTGCAATATTTTTTCTGCGCGCATTTTATCCCGGCGGTGCACCAGTATGACTTCACTGGCGATATTGGAAAGGTACAGCGCCTCTTCCGCCGCGGTATTACCTCCCCCGATCACCGCGACCTTCTCACCCCTGTAGAAGAACCCGTCACAGGTAGCGCAGGCGCTGACGCCTTTTCCCATGTACGCCTGCTCGGAAGGCAGGCCCAGGTAACGCGCGGAGGCCCCGGTGGCGATGATCAAGGCGTCACAACTGTAACTGCCCGAATCGCCCTGCATCCTGAAAGGTCTTGTGTTCAGGTCAACCTGGTGGATGTGATCAAAGATAACTTCGGTCTCGAAGCGCTCGGCATGACGGCGCATCCGCTCCATCAGGTCCGGCCCCTGCAGACCTTCCACGTCGCCGGGCCAGTTGTCCACGTCGGTGGTAGTCGTCAACTGGCCTCCCATCTCCACGCCGGTAATCAATACCGGATTCAGGTTGGCCCGCGCCGCATACACGGCCGCGGAATAACCGGCCGGCCCGGACCCCAGGATCATGACTCTTGCGTGTTTGACTTCCGACATGATGGAATATTATTTTATCCGCAGATGACGCAGATTAGCGCAGATTGTTTATGTTTATTCATTTTATATCTGCGTTAATCCATGCCCCTGTATGTTTTTGGGCAGGGGTGCGTCATCTGCGGATTATTCTTTCAGCGTTTGTGCTGTTCCCCCGCGGATGGTTCTCCCGGAGGCGGCATCATTTCGTGGCCCCAGATCTTCGGGGAATTGTAAAACTTGGGCTCCCAGTTCGCATCATCGATCAGGCGGGCGCCATGGCCGTACTCGATCCACCAGCCGGAAGGAGAATAAATATAAAAGGACATCATGTGGTCATTGGTATGCCTGCCCAGGGTCAGGGCCAGCGGCACGTTGTTCTCATTGACGATATCGTAAGCGCGGCCCACGTCATTAAGCGACAGGCTCTCGAACATGAAATGGCCCAGGTCGCCCGGTTTCATGGGGCCGACCGGGTTCATGAAAGCCAGGCTGTGGTGGCGCGGGTTGCAATGCAGGAAAGTCGCCTGGATATCATCCCAGAAAATATGGTCGCTCAGGCGGAAACCGAGGTTATCCTCGTACCACTTTACCGAGGCCGGCCTGTCGGCTGTGGCTAACACTACGTGTCCCATACCCAGGTCGCCGGTATTGTAACCTTCCATACCCCGCTTCGGCGTAAACGGTTTGAAATCCTGAACTGGACCGAAAAAAAGTTCCAGGGGGATATTATCGGGGCCGTTAACCACGAACAGATCCATGACGGCGCGCTGCTCGCGCAGTTCGGCGCTGCCGGCTTCCACCTCTATTCCCTTGTCGCTCAGTTCCGCGGCCAGGTTATCCAGGTCCCCCTGAAATTCCACTTCCCAGCCGAGGTACTTCAACCTGTTGTTGTTCGATTTATGCAGCGCCAGCCTGTGGTGATTATCGTCCATGCGGTATTGCCGGACTGATTTCCCGCTGTCAGCGCGCCGCTCCAGCCCGTACACGGTATCCAGCAGGCTGTCCCAGGCATCAAAGTCCGTAACTTCACAGCCGATGTAACCGAGACCCTTGATTTTCGACATGCCGTTCCTCCTGTCAGGAAGTTCTTTAATATTCGGGGTCAGAGTAAAAATTCTGACGACACTTACTCTGACCCCGAATGTTACAACATTATTCTACTGGATTCCGGCCTGTGTCGGAATGACGTGAAACATCGAAATGCTGGTGGATACTCTCAACGGCGGTATTGATAGAACGCTCCCGTTCCTGTTCGCCCCAGGCCAGGCCCTCTGCGTCGAAATAGACGACATCACTGATACCGATAAATCCGAAGATCACGTCCAGGTAAGGGCGCAGGTGATCCATACCCGTACCGATTGACTTGCCGCTGCTTGCCGTACATACATAAACCTTTTTGTCCCCGCACAGGCCTTCGAGATTGCCGTTCGCCACCCGGCGGAAGGTCTTGCCCGGCCTGACCACGTAATCTATCCAGGCTTTCAGGCTGGCCGGCACGTTGAAGTTGTACATGGGGGTGCCCAGCACCAGGATATCCGCAGACAATAACTCTTCTGTCAGCGTATCCGAATCGGCCAGTGCCGTAACCTGCCCGGCGGTCCGGTGCGGCGGCGGGGTAAAAAAAGCTTCCGCCTCAGTATCGTTGACCGGCGGCGGCGCCTCGATGCCCAGGTCACGGCGAAGCAGTTGCAACCCCGGTTCCAACGTGAAGAGTTGGTCAACCACGGTCTGCGACAGCCTGCGGCTGACCGAATCGGCAGTACGAGCGCTGCAATCGATATGCAACACCGTAGTAAATAGGGCCATTTATTTACCTCTTGAAGTGGCCCCTGGTGTGTTTTTCCTCCTGGATGCCGCGGCAATGTTCACCGGCGAATACGCGCCACATAAGGAGTTCGATATCGAACCTGGCCGTCTGTTCCTGGTTCCAGCCGTCTTCGCTGGCATAAAATTCGTGGATATATTCCCGGGCTTCGGCATCCTGGACGGTAAAATCATCGACTACGGGGACTTTCCAACGCACCTGCCCCAGGTCGCCTTCAGCCCACTCCTGCGCCTGTTCTTCATTTTCCACCGTTCTCCAGCCGCACTGGAAATAGTAGTGTGAGTTGGCGTCACGCGGAACGTAATATTCATTGTGGATCACTCCCGGAAACGGCCATGGATTGACTTTCAATCCACAGGGAAGCCATTCGCCGACCTCAGTGGTGGGCACATGTTGACCGAGTAACTCCATTTCGCTGGGTGACTGTCCCTTGGCGATGGGCAGGATCACGTCAGTGTCAGATCCTCCGTTCCGTCCAGGTATCCTGGCAGTCATGGACATGGTGGTCTCTGAGGCCAGCCGGGTAAACCCTTTCGGGCCGTTCTTGATCAGTTCATAAATGCTGGTTTCAAGGACCGCCTCCTTCTTCGACACCCAGCCGAAGGTCATGGGTATGCGTGAATTAATGGAAAATTTTGACCAGTTATGGATGTAATGATGGCCCGGGTCATAGCCGCCTTCGGAACCCAGGCGCCAGTTTGCCTTCACCAGGTAGGGGTCCGCCACGCATATCGCCACGTCTTCGTCAAAAAACCCGGGCGGCACGTCATGCTCCAGGGGCGGCGGCGGGTTCATATCGCCGATAAAAGTAAAGATCACGCCTTTAACTTCCCGCACCGGGTAACTCTTTATCCCCTTGCGTCCTGCCAGGGAGGTGTCCGGGTCGTTCAACAGGCAACGGATGCGGCCGTCGTCCAGGTTGAAGGTAAAAGCGTGGTGCCAGCAGGTAATGGTATCGTCCGTATAACACACGGGACGTTTGGAGAAACGCGTGCCGCGGTGGCTGCAGCGATCCTCTATGGCATACAGGCGGCCGGCACGGCGCAGGAACAGGATATCCTCCCCCAGCAACTTGATCGCCTTGTGTTCACCGTTCCTGATGTTGCGGCTGGCTTCCGTCGGATACCAGTGATTGCGGAACCCCAGTTCCGCCTTGAGCCAGTTGCTCCAGGGTTTGTCAGCGGTTGCGGGGTCGGCCCCCTCGTAATCGAAATCCGGCACGTATGCGGCGGTGCGTCTCATCAGGTCCACCGCTATCTCATTGAACTTGCTCATACCTTAACCCTATCTGCTGTTTGCTTGACTGTGGCGAAGTATAACATCGTAAACCCAAATGAAAAGAAAGCCTGTGAGTGTCCTTTCCGTTCCCGATTATTCGCCGGCAAGTTCTGCTGAGAACCGGGTAAAGAAATCGTTTGACATCTTCTTTGTTGTCGATGCAACCAGCCTGGAGCCGACCTGGGCGAGCTTGCCGCCCACGGAAAACTCAGCCTGGTAACGCAGCAGCGTACCATCTCCGTCCTCTGCCAGTTGGACGTCAGCCTTGCCCTTGCCGAACCCGGCGGCTCCACCCTTGCCCTCACCGGTCAGTGTATATGAATGCGGCTCATTGATATTGGTTACTGACAGCATGGTTTTGAAGCGGGTCTTGACCGGCCCGTACTTTGCCGTTATCAGGCACTCGTACCGGTTTTCTCCTGCCTGTTCGATACTCTCGCAACCTGCTATACAGAGTTTCAACATCCCGGGGTCGTTAAGGGCCCGCCATGCCTCTGCCACGTCACAGGGAAGCCTGTACTCGCCTTCTATAATCATGTCTCAGCCAATATCCGGATCAAAGGTAACAGTAGATACGGTATTATACTAACCTGAACAAGTATTTTGGCTAGATTCCCTGACTGCAGCAGGGCGGAGGCAGCGATGAGCAACAACCGGGGTGAGTTGATCGAAACACAAACAATCCAACCGCACCATGGCGGCCATGGGCATATAAAAAAAGGACAGACTCTCAGGATCGTCGACGTCGAAGGGCAACAGGTGGCGGATTTCGTCGCAGTAAAAATCGGCGACCCCACCGAGTTCCAGGATTGCGTCTACACGAGCTGGCATCACGGGCGCTACAAATGGCAGGAAGGAGACACCATTCGCAGCAACCTCATGAATGACATGTGGACAATAACCAGCGACAAAACCGCCAACCATTATACCGGTGGCGGTTTCTGTTCCAATGCCGCACGCAGGTTGTATCTTAACTCGGATGAAAACGGTTGTCGCGACACCATCCAGGAAGAATATCGCAAGCTCGGGTTCGACGCGAACTACCTGCAATCGGTCGCCTGCTTCAATATCTTCATGACTGTCAACTACACGCCCGAGGGAGACTGGGTCATCGACATCCCCGTTACCAAGGCGGGTGATTATATTGAACTGCGGGCGGAAATGGACCTGACCTGGATGGTGTCGGTGTGCGCCTGGCCGGAAGTGGTGAACGGCGACCAACCCACACCCCTGCGCTTTGAAACGTATGATTGACGTTTTCAACTGAAATGGCTGAAGAAAAAACCATAAGGCATACCGAGCTTGAAACCAACTCCGTCAGGCAGTTCTACCTGGAGGATGACACTGTGGTTGCCATCTATAACCTCGAAGGGGAATATTTTGCCACCAGCGATGTCTGCACCCACGGCCAGGCATTCCTCTCCGATGGCGACATCAGGGGAGATGAGATCATCTGCCCATTTCATGAAGGATCATTCGATATCAGGACGGGGGAGCCTGCCGATCCGCCCTGTGTGATCCCGCTGGAAAGGTATGAAACCCGGCTTGGGGAAGACGGGTATATCTACATAACTATTGAATAAACCGTCTTTCCCCCCCCCTCGTCATTCCCGCGCAGGCGGGAATGACGAGGGGGGCGCAGGATGACGAGTCGGACTTCCGAGTAACAGGGTCAGGTCGTCTTGCTCAGTGTTGCCTGCCCGGGCCCCTTCGACCCCGCCGGTTCGTCGGCGCGCTGAAAGTTCAATTCAATGATGACGCCGTCCGGGTCGTTGACGAACAGTTGCCAGATGCCGAAATCCCGAATGTCGTTTTCCTTGTAGTCGACTCCGGAGAACTCAAACTTCTCGCGCATTTCATCAAAACCCTGTGCCTGGATCGCCAGGTGATCGACGGCGCCGCTGCCGTGGGAAATCTTGCCATCGGGGCCGAGCGCGGCATAGCCGGCCATCAGGTGAAACATGGTCTCCCCCATCTGCAGCCAGGCTCCCGGAAAATCAAAATCCGGCCGGTCCACTTTTTCCATGCCCAGCACTTCCGTGTAGAACTGTTCGCTGGCTGCAAGATCTCCGGTTCTCAATGCAACATGGTGCAGGTCAGTTAACGGCATAAGCGCCTCCCCTGTGATATGGTCTCAATCCTCCAGCCCGACCTCTTCACGGGTACGGGTGCAGGAATCAATAACAGTATAGATCGCTTCTTTAATGGAGGTTTCCAAATCGGGCACACGGATGACGCCCATGCCACCCAGACCCTCGGTAAACTCTGCCGGCATATCACTCTCACCCAGCCAGGCATAACCTATCCGTACCAGGGGGAAACCGATCCGGTTGATGGCGGCGGCGTCCGTCTGTCCCGCCATATGGGGGGCACCCGAATATGGCTCGCCGTGTACTTCACCCCAGGCCCGTAACGCAGACTGCACCACCCAGTGATCCGGATCGGTCGCTGCCGCGTCATAACTCACTACTGTCTCCCATTCCGCCTCCACGTCGTCATGCCGGTCCAGGATAGCCTTCATTACCTGGTCAAATTCCCGTTCGACTTGCGCCGCTGTCTGCAACGGGCTCGTGCGCACGTCAAGCCAGATTTCTGTTGCCGCGCCGGGAAATGCCGGCTTATCCGGCCAGCCGCAACGCAACGCAGAAAGCCAGCCCTGGGGTTTCACCTGGTCGCTGGTATGTTTGTCCGGATATTCTATCAGCCATTCCTCCAGGTCCAGGATGACCTTCGCAGCCGGAATGATGGAACTGCGGAAACCCGGCACCCCGCGGGGAATGCCGGCATAGCCCATGTTGCCCCAGACGGTTACCTTGAACCAGACCATTCCCGGGTGTTCATAATAAATATCATCCCAGGGCTTGCAGATCACGCCGAAATCCGCGGTTACACCGTGGGAGAGCAGGTGGCTCACACCGGTGCTGACGCCGGCGTGGTTGCGTTCAGGAACAATCCAGGGCATGCCGCCGCCCGCGGTGGCCATAATTACGTCGCCTTTCAGATCGACCCCCGCCTCCACCACGCAGGTAAGGGCCTCGGTCAACAGGGCCACCATGGACTTCGGGTTGGAGGCGCCCAGGCCGATCACCAGGTCACCGTCTATATAAGGCTCCGGGCGCATATCGGCCCGGTGATCGGGACCGGCATGGGGAATGTCTTTTTCCGGGTCGCCTTCCAGCAGGGTGTCAACAGGCGCGTACAGCATCAACGTGGGACCTTCACCCGACCCTTTAACCCGTCCGTAGCAGTTGCCCGAAATATCCGTGATCGGCTGGTAATGCGCTTTAATCCCCACGCTGTTCAGGTAACCGGCCATGAATTCGCAGGCCTCCCGCTCGGCGCCGGTAGGGCTGTGTTTGGCAGTCAGATCGAAGATCAGCTGTTTCAGGCGCTCCAGGTCAATTTTACTGCAGGCGTCTTCGTACCACTGCCTCTGTGCCTGGCTCAGGGGAACATCTTTTGTTGTCAAGCTTGTCATCTCCACACTCCTTTAATATTGTTATTGTCTCTCTTTATCGTCATCCCCGTGAAGGCCGGAATGACGGCCGCGCAAATCTCAGGGTTGTTCAATATCATACCCGGTTAAATTCTGCAGGTAGGCCGAGTAAGCAAATAACCGTTTGTCTTCCTGCCTGTTACAGACCAGTTGTATGCCGATGGGCAGCCCGCGTCTGCCTCTCATCAGTGGCAGATTCATACAGGGGGTCTGCAGAAAAGTCCATATCCTGTTGAACATGGGGTTGCCCGTATTGTGCAGGCCCGCCGGGGCTTCACCCGGCGCGCCGGGGGTGATGACCAGGTCAGCCCGGGAGAAAACCCCGGACAGGAAACGCCCGCCCCTGGCCAGGGCGTCTTTCAGCCCGGCATTGAATGAGGCGCCCACGCGGCGGCCTTCCACAACCAGGTCCCGGGTTTGCGGGCGCACCTCGTCCGGGTGCTGATCGGTGATATGCCCCAGGGAGGACGCGGCGCCGCGGGCCAGATACGCCTGCTGGACTTCCATCAGGCCGTTCAGCAGTTTTTCATCCGGTTCAATAATGTCAATGCCTGACTGCCTTAATCGCCCGGCAAAATCCAGTACGCTCTCCTGCGTCTCCGCTTCGGCATCCTCCCAGGCCGGCGTGCGCACAACGGCAACTGTGTCCGGCCGCTCGGCGTCCGGCGCCCCGGTTTCCTGTTCCGACAACACGCCGTGCAGCAGGGCCAGGTCCGCAGGAGAACGGCTGAACGCGCCCAGGGTATCGAGTTCCGGCGCCAGGGGATGGATGCCGTCGAGCGAATAAGAGTTATAGGTGGGCTTGGAACCGAAGACACCGTTAAAACCCGCGGGCCGGATGATGGAGCCTGAAGTCTGCGTACCCAGGGCAACAGGCACATGAAAATCGGCCACTACCGCCGCGGAACCGCTGGAAGACCCCCCCGGCGTATGCTCCAGGTTATGGGGGTTGGCGGTTTTGCCCGGCGCATAAAAGGCAAACTCCGTGGTGACCGTCTTGCCCATAATCACCGCCCCGGCCTGGCGCAACAGGCGGATACACTCCGCGTCCTTATCCGGATAATGCCCGGCATATATGTGCGATCCGTAGCAGGTGGGCATGTCCGCCGTATCAATGATGTCCTTGACGCCGACGGGCACACCGTGCATGGGAGTTGTTGCAGGACGCCGGTCACAGGCCCGGGCTTGTGCCAGCGCCTGGTCCGGGTCCAGCCAGACCCAGGCGCCGACCTGTTCCTCCCGTGCATGGATGCGGTCCAGGCACGCCGTCACCAGTTCCAGCGAGGTAAATGTACCTGAGGCAATGCCTTTGGCGGCTTCAACAAGACTGAGGCGATGTAACTCTGATGTCATTATTCCGGCTGGCTTCGGGGAAAATTCCCGTATGAATTTTCATTTTACAGGCTTATAATGCCTGCTTGGGGAATTATCTCAAATCCATAACGTTAAAGGAGCTTGCCATGAAAAAAATTGCGATCATTTTAGCGCCGATGATATTGCTTCTATCGGGTTGCGGCACCGAAGCGCCAACTTCTCTCGGGGTCAACAAGTCCATGCAGATCAACGCCGGTATCGACGATGTCTGGAACTATGCCGGGGATTTCTGCGCCATCAGCGTCTGGCATCCCGTTGTTGAAGCCTGTGAAATAACAGAAGAAGACGGCGCCACATACCGCATACTCACCCTTGGAAACGGCGCGCAGATCAAGGAAAGACATGACGGCGAAACCGCTACCGGGTACTCCTATACAATCATCGAGGGGCCGTTGCCGGTCAAGGATTACAGTTCGACGTTTGAGGCCGAAGGAGACGCGATGAGCACAACCATTAACTGGTCATCCACGTTCATGGCCGAAGGCGCAACGGATGAAGAGGCCGTGGAAGTCATCACCGGTGTCTACGACGGCGGCCTTTCCACCATAGCAGAGAATTTCAGCCAGTAAGGCTGTCAAAAAACAGTAGTGTTCCCGGGGCCGGGGGTTCATCACCTCAGGCCCCGGCAGCAACGGAACCATCAAAAAGAGATAGTTCCGAATTTCAGCGATCCAGAGTTTCCCCGTGCGCGGCCACGAAGCGGTGCGCGTCAAAACTGTTCGGGACGGTATTGCTGCACTCATACAACTCGTTATGGGGCGCCGCTTCGGCAAAGGCCAGCGCCAGGCGGTATAGGGGCAACGCCGGTTCCGGGATGTTGCCCGGCTCATACCGGTCAAGGTAATCCAGCACCTGGTCCAGCACCGGCAGCATCGCGTCATAAAAGCGCCGGAAGTCGTCCGGGCCGGCAGCCCAGCGCCGCTCCGAACGCTGCAGTTCGGTGGGCAGCGCCCAGGTTTCCGCCAGGGACTCCAGTTGGGAAAACTGTTCAGGCAGAAGGGTCATGCCAATCAGACACCCATGTAGTCATGCCAGTGTTTATGGGTGTTCCTGATCATCAGTTCCTCGTCCATCAATACCATTTCATCCAGCACACCGGAACTCAGTGCCTGGTAGGTCTGCTCCATGGTCGAGGTGTCTTCCAGCCAGGCGTTGCGATGCAGGGCATTGGTATGGGCTATTGCAATGCGTTCGCTGACGGTCTCGGGCGGTCTGAAATAATTCGTGCCTTCCCACAGGGTCTTGTCCACCGCAATGGGCCAGAACTGGTGATGAAAAACCGCCATGCCCGGGTAACCGTTCCCGGCGCACAGGTGTACCACTGAATTGGGGAAGAATACGGAGAATTCAAACTGGAAATCCTGCCGGTTGTCCGGGTTGATGTTTTTCGGCAGCAGTTCCAGATGAGGGCGGTGCCTGTTTGAGGCTCTCAGCCGGCCCCCAAGATTTGCCGTCACGGGTGTCGGCTCCAGCCCTGGTACCGGCGGCACGTACAGGCCCGAGGTGCTGTGCGGCCCGAAACACCTGAATTCCGTATGTTCCAGCGTGGCCAGGCTGGGAAACGTGCCCTGGTGAATCGTAGGGACATGATAGCCCTCGGAAAAAGCATACAGGGAGACTTTCCAGTTACAGTTGAGCACGGTCGAGTAACGGAGCCGCAACGTCGCCTCATGATAAGGATAGCCGGCGTAGTGGTCCGCTACGCCATCCAGGTATTCAACCAGGCTTTGCCGTGGTTGTTCGGCAAGATTGATGAAAATGAAACCCTCCCACTCGGCGCAGTGGATACGTTTGAGGCCCAGGCAGGATTTGTCCAGGTCGGCGAAACTCTCCTGGCGCGCGATCCCGCGCAAGGTCCCGTCCGTGTTGAAGGTCCAGGCATGAAACCGGCAGGTCAGGGTATGTGTAGCGGTATGACCCAGTGACTGCGCCTCCTGGTCGGGAATGAGCTTGTTGCCGCGATGGGTACAGATGTTGTGGAATGCGTGCACTTCACCATTCCTGTCCCGGACGATAATCACCGAGGTATTAGCCACGTCCAGGCGGCGTAGCTTGTAGTCGCCCGGTTCAGCCAGTTCTTCGGCCCGGGCAACGTACAACCAGGCCTGTCCGAAAATCCGCTCCCGTTCCAGTTCGAACAACTCCGGGTCAATCATCGGCCTGACATCCACCGGCCCCGTACCCAGTTCAGGATACCGGGTGGTATACGGCATGGCCTGTTTTATCTGGTCTGCCGCGGCTGCCATGCCTGTTACTCCGTGAAGATATCCAGGGGCAGGAAGGCGGAAACGACGAAATTGGGGACATCCACCATCTCCGATATCCTCAGGTCCACCGCTACGCTGCATATCGCGTAAGCCTGCTGCTCGCTGTAGCCCCGTTCACTGACCAGGTATTCGATCATGTTGAGCAACGCGTTGCGCGCCGCCAGGGTGGTGTCCTCCGCTTCCGCCGTGCCGTCCTTGCGGCAGGATTGACCGGTGGTCGCAAAGAAGCGTTGCGGGACCGCCATCTCCGGCGCAGTGAAGTAATCATCCCGGTAGAACTGCATGTCGTTTATGTTGCGTTTTGCCGCTTCCCCTTTCAACAGCTTGAAAGAGCCGTAAAACGTCGCGCTCATCTCCACCGCGGTGCCGCAACTTTCATTGTCCCCCTGGGCAAAATGGGAATCACCCACCGAGAACAGGGCCCCCGGCGTATACACGGGGAAGCGCACCGTGGTGCCGGCTGTCAACTGTTTGATGTCCACGTTACCGCCGGATTCATGGGGGGCAATGGTGCGTACGGCTTTGGCGGCAATGCCCGGTTCCCGGGGAACGGCATCGGCCGTGTCGGGCAGCAGGACCATGCCGCCGCGGGCCTGCAGGTCGGCTTCCCGCTTGTTGATGTCGTCCAGCAGCTCATGGGACGGGGCCGTACCCATGACGCCCATGAACGGAGCGCCCGGGATTTTCACGCCGGGCAGATCCGCGGAAGCAGCGAAACCATCGGCGATATCCCAGTGGATGATATAGGGTTCCGTGAACAGATCGCGCAGGAAGCCGAAACCCGGCACCTGCACGGTAAAGCCGAACGGTTCCGGCGCCACTTCAAGGACCTTGACTTCCAGGATGTCACCGGGTTCGGCGCCGTTGACATAAACGGGACCGGTCAGGGGATGCACCAGGTTCAGGTTGGAGGCGGCTACCTCTTCCGCCGTGGTAGTATGATTGTATTGCCCGTCAAGGGCATCCCGCGTTTCCATGCCGATAACCTGGCCGGGATCGACCTCGGCTACCGGTTTGATATCCGGGTGCCAGCGGTTGTGCCCCGTTTCCGGTTCATTGTTCAGTTGCAGGCTTCGATCGATACGGATGTATTCGTCAGCTTTAACAGCCATGAGAGAACCTCCTTCAAAAGTGTCAAGGTGCTATTTCACTGGGTACGTCCTGGTAGGGAACGACTTTTTTAACTTCCAGCACCAGGTGTTTGATCTTCCAGCCATCTCCGGCACGGATGAAATCACATTCATAGGTGGCGGCCAGCCAGTTGCTTTCTTCCGCGCCTTCATCCCCGCGCATGGTCGTCAGTTCCCACAGCCACCAGAAGGCGTGGGCGGTTGTGAGATCTTCCGCAATATCGATAATCGGTGAGACCGGGAAGTGAAGCGACCAGACGATCATCTCCCGGCCGATATCCGCCAGCTTTTCCGCAATCAGGTCCCTGCCTTCGAATTTGCCGAAGCCTTTTGCCTCCCAGACCGCATCCTTTGCCAGCAGTTTGCGCATCTCGTCCGGGTTGTTTTGATCATCCCCGGCCTTTGCGTATTTCGCGATGACGTTCCTGATGTTTTCGGTCGCAGTCAGGCGGGCAACCTGTTGCTCAAGGTCGTGGGTCATAATTAATGCCTGTCATTACCATGCACGGCAATAAAGCGTTTTTCCTCATAGCTGTGAGGCACGTTCGGGTCGCCGTCATACAATTCGACGTTGGGTGCTATTTCAGCGTGCATAAGCGCCAGGTCAAACAATCTTGCAGACTGTTCCGGCAACTCTCCCAGGGGGAATTGATCGGCGTGGTCCAGGATGCGTTCGAGGTGAGGCAGTACGGCATCGTAAAAGGTGACCAACTCCTCCCTGGTCGAAGCGAGGCGTTTATCCCAGCGGGTATTCTGCGTGGGCAAGGCCCACGCGCCTGCCCAGGTTTCCAATTCCTCAAACCCTTGGGGTAGAAGTTTCATCATGGCCCTTCCGTATTCAGGTACTTCTCCAGTACGTGATAGCCGTGTCTGACGAGGATCTCCTCATCATGCAGGTTCATGTGTTTCTTGCTGCCGGAATTCAGCGCGAAGAAAGTCCCCTCCATGGTCGCGGTGTCTTCCAGCCATGCGTTACGCTGCAGCACCATGGCATGTTCCAGCGCCCATTTCTCACTGTTGGTGGTCGGCTCCATGACATTGTACTTCCCTTCCCAGAGGCACCGATCATAACCGATGGGCCAGAACTGGTGGGTAAACCAGATACCTTCCGACACGTGCAACAGCCAGTTTGGAAAGAATACGCTCAATTCGAATGCGTAATCGTCGCGTTTCTCATCGTTCAGGGTAGGCGGGAGTATCGTTTCCCTGACGTTGTTCACCAGCGACCCCCTGGCTTTGGTCTGGGCCAGGGCAGCCACCGGCGGCGCGTCCTTCGGCGGGTTGAAGCAGACCGCGGTGGTTCGATGGTCGCCCAGCAATTTGATCATCTGCAGACCGGTGGAAAACGTGCCGGGGAAGGAACCTGCATGGATGGTGTTCACGTGATAAGCCTCGGCAAAAGCGTCCAGGCCCACCTTCCAGTTGCAGTTGAGGTAGGTGTAATAAGTAAAATTGTGGTCGATTTCACTATAGGGAAAACCGGAAAAATGATTACCCATCTCCCCCAGGTATTCGTGTAGCCCGACAGACGGGTTTTCGTCCAGGTTGATGAAGATGAACCCTTCCCAGGTATCGCAGTTGATCGGCGTCAGGCCATTCTCCGATTTGCGGAAACAGGGGGGCATGCCGGTTTCCTCCTGGGCGCCGATAAGCTCACCCTTGTCGTTGTAGGTCCAGGCATGGAAACGGCAGGTAAATGCTGCCTTCTGCCCGAAGTTGTCCCATTCACCCTGGGGTACGACGACCGTATTCCCCCTGTGTGAACAGGTATTGTGAAATGCGCGGATTTCACCATCCTTTCCGCGGATCAGCAACACCGTAGTACTGGCAAAATCCAGCCGCTTGAGCTTGTAGCATCCGGGTTCAGGTAATTCATTGTCCCGGCCCACGTGCAGCCAGACCTTCTTGAATACCTTCTCCACTTCCTTATGGTAGATGTCTTCCGAAATGCAGGGTTCGGTCGGAACGGGATCCTCACCCAGCCAGGGATAGGTCCTGGCCCAGCGGCGCGCTTCGGTCACGACTGCACTCATATCCACCTCCTGAACTCTCATTTTTATCAATATAAGGAACCTCTATTAATTCAGCACAATGATATAATACGGGTCACTGATTTCAACTCACATTTTCCTGTTTGAAGGTGCTGCCATGAAGAAGACCCAAGACCTGTTCGGTTCCTTTTTTGACTTGCAGGACGCCCGTTTGACGAAGCTGAAAGACCCGCTGGCGCAGTTGGGCCAGGTGGTGGACTGGGAATCATTCCGTCCGTTATTGGCACGCATCCGGCCCACCGAACGCAAGAGCAATGCGGGCGCCCCGCGCCGGGACGAGGTGCTGATGTTCAAGGGGCTGGTGATACAGCATTTATACGGCTTGAGCGATGAGCAGTTGGAATACCAGGTTGAGGACCGGCGCAGTTTCCAGCGTTTCATGGGGTTGGACAATGTGCACAGGGCGCCGGATGCGAAGACGTTCTGGGCGTTTCGGGAGCAGTTGGTGCAGCGGGGGTTGATGGATAAGTTGTTTACCCACTTTACCGGGCAGTTGCAGGGCCTGGGGTACCGGGCGCGCAAGGGGCAGTTGGTGGATGCCTCGCTGGTGCCGGCGCCGGTGCAGCGCAACACGCGCGAGGAGAATGCAAAGCTCAAGGCCGGGGAGGTACCGGCCGAGTGGGACGAGGAGCAAGCCAAGCCCAAACGGCGCCAGAAGGACGTGGAGGCGCGCTGGACGAAGAAACACGGCAAGAATCATTACGGGTACAAGAACCACGTGAACGCGGACCATGAGCACAAGCTGATACGCAGCTTTGCGGTGACGCCGGCCAACGTGCATGACTCGCAACTGCTCGATAAGCTGTTGGATGAGGACAATACCAGCAAAGCCATCTGGGCGGACAGCGCGTACCGTTCCAGGGAGCAGGAGGCACGTTTGCGGGAGAAGAACTACCGCAGTCACATTCAGCGCAAGGGCAGCCGCAACCAGCCGTTGACGGACCGGGAGAAGCAGGGCAACCGCAGCAGGGCAAAAATACGGGTGCGGGTGGAGCACGTGTTCGGGGCGCAGTGCGCGACCCGGACCAAGCTGATACGCTGCATCGGGCTCAAGCGCAGTGCCCTGGCCATCGGCATGATCAGCAATTCCCGCTAACGCCTGTTGGGTGCTGGAATCCCGATAAAAACGGGGGTTTTGGAGCGGGGTAAAAAAAGGTTTTCGTAAACTTTCGGCATGGTTTCAGTATAATAAGAGGCACTATTCAAGTCAAAGGTGAGGTGAGGCCATGTCCCGTTCTTCCTTGCGCAAGTCCCTGAGTGCCCCTGGTTTGTTGAGTGAAGTACGCCGTTGTTTTCAAGCCATTAAGGATGACACGGTGGGCCGTGGGTTTGAGTTGGTCGATTACCTGATGTCGGGGCTGGCGGTGTTCGGGTTGAAGTACCCGTCGCTGTTGCAGTTTGATGCGGGCCGTGAGGATGCGGTGGTGGCCTCGAACCTGAAGAGTTTGTACGGCATTGCGCGGGCGCCGTCGGACACGGCGTTGCGGGAACGGCTGGACGAGGTGGACCCCTCGTTGTTGCGGCGCGCGTTCCGTCGGGTGTTGCACCTGTTGCAGCGGGGCAAGGGGCTGGAGGACTTCCTCTGGTGGGCGGGTCATTACCTGTTGTCGGTGGACGGCACCGGGTATTTTTATTCGGACAACGTGCATTGCGCGCAGTGTTGTGAGAAGCATCACCGGGACGGGCGGGTGAGTTATTACCACCAGGTGTTGGGCGCGGCGCTGGTGCATCCTGAGCAACGGGTGGTGCTGCCGTTGGCGCCGGAGCCGATTATGCGGGAAGACGGGAGCAGCAAGAATGACTGTGAGCGCAATGCGGCCAAGCGGTTGCTGGCGGACGTGCGCCGGGAACACCCGCACCTGAAGCTGATTGTGGTGGAGGATGCGCTGGCCGCGAACGGGCCGCACATTGAGTTGCTGCAGTCCTTGAAGATGCGTTATATCCTGGGGGTCAAGCCCGGCGACCATGTCTTCCTGTTTGAGTGGGTAGCGACCACGCCGGGGGTGAAGACGGCAGAGATAACCGGCCAGGACGGCACGGTGCACCGGTTCCGTTACCTGAACGGCGCGCCGTTGAACGAGTCGCACTTTAAGCTGGAAGTGAACTTCCTGGATTATGAAGAACAGCGCCGCAACGGGAAGAGTCAGCGCTTTACCTGGGTGACGGATATCCCCTTGCACAAGCACAACCTGATGCGCATCATGCGCGGGGCGCGGGCGCGCTGGAAGATTGAGAACGAGACGTTCAATACCCTGAAGAACCAAGGCTACCACTTCGAGCATAACTTCGGCCATGGTTACAAGCACCTGTCCACGGTGTTCGCCCACCTGATGATGCTGGCGTTCCTGGTGGACCAGGTGCAGCAGCATTGCTGCGGGCTGTTCCGGGCGGCGCTGGCCAAACAGGGCCGCAAGCGCTACTTCTGGGAGAAGCTGCGAAGCTTCTTCTTCACCTGGCTGCTGCCGGACTGGGAGACGCTCTATAAAGCGCTGGCATTCGGCGCGCCGCCCAGCGTGATTGTGCCCTATGACACCTCCTGAGCACACGCCGTGGTCGGGCAGTTCGGGGCGGGGGACTTCAGGGGAAACCAGGCCAATGAGACCAACGACCGGGCACAGCCGGAGGGCTACGCATCCCCTGAGGGTCGGGTCAGTGTGAAAAAAATGAAACCGACCCGATGAGACCGCCAACTGTCGATGTTAGCGGGAGCATCTGCGGCATGATGAACCTGGTGTATAACATGCGACGATTGTGTTACCTGCAAGGGGTCAGTGCGCCTGCTTGACGGAGAACGGGCAGAAAACGGTGTCAGAACGACCCCTGAGGGTCATAAAACGGCGCGATGAGGGCGCTGGCGAGATGATTGAAGGCCCTGATCACCTTACCACATATAAATATATTGAAAAAGAACCAGTATTTTCCAATATGAAATGAGCCTGAAGGGCGGACGTGATTCCACCATGAAATGAGCCTGAAATAATCTGTCTTTCTGTTCATGATACGAGGATGAAAACGATCATGAACGCAAACGAGTTAACGAGTATCGACCAGGTGCGCGCCTTTCTGGCGGGCACCCAACGGGTGGCCTTTGAGGTGGCCGGTGACAAGCGGAGCCGGTATGACTGGGTGCGGCGCACCCTGGTGAAGTTTGATTATCCGGGCTGCAACAAGAAGGACAAAGGGACGCTGCTGCGTTACCTGATGAAGGTGAGCGGGTATTCCCGGGCGCAGGTGAAGCGGCTGGTCAAACGCTACCGGGAGACCGGCGAGCTGGCGCCGCGGCACTGTACGGCACAGGGCTTTGCCCGGCGCTACACGAAGGCGGATATGCGCCTGCTGGCGGCCATGGACGAGCGCCATAACACGCCCAACGGGCCGGCCCTGAAGAAGCTCTGTGAGCGGGCCTTTGAGGTCTTCGGTCAGACCGAGTATGAGCGTCTGGCCGGCATCTCGGTGTCCCACCTGTACAATCTACGGCAATCCCAGACCTATCGGCGGGCGCGCCACACGGTGGATAAAACCCGTCCGGTGACCCTGCCCATCGGCGAGCGGCGCAAGCCGCAGCCGGACGGGCAACCCGGTTATATCCGCATCGATACGGTGCACCAGGGCGATTTAGACGGTGAAAAAGGCGTCTATCACGTCAATGCGGTGGATGAGGTCACCCAGTTCGAGGTGGTGGTCAGCGTCGAACGCATCAGTGAGGTCTACCTCATCCCGGCGCTGGAACACCTGCTGGAGGCCTTCCCGTTCGTGGTCCTGGGGTTCCATGCCGACAACGGCTCGGAATATATCAACAAACAGGTCGCCAAACTGCTGGAGAAGCTGCGCATCGAGCTGACCAAGTCCCGGCCCCGGCACAGCAACGACAACGCCCTGGTGGAATGCAAGAACGGCCACGTGGTGCGCAAGCTCCTGGGCCACGCCCACATCCCGCGGCGCTGGGCCGGCCCGTTGAACGCGTTCCACCGCCAACACCTCAACCCCTACGTCAACTACCACCGGCCCTGCCTGTTTCCGGTCACCGTCACCGACAAGAAGGGGAGACAGCGCAAACGCTACCCCTACGAGTCCCTCATGACCCCCTATGAGAAACTCAAGTCCCTGGACGATGCGCAGCGGTATTTGAAACCGGGGTTAAGCTTTGACATACTGGACAAGGTCGCTTACCGGATCAGCGACAACGCGGCGGCCGATGCCTTGCAGCAGGCGCGCCGGGCACTCTTTACAACCATTCATGAACAGGAATACAAACGGGCTTGAGATCGGGGCAGAATCTCTCTCTCTACAGGCTCATTCCAGTATTGGAAAACACTGAACCTGATCAGACCTGAAATGGTCTATTTATAGAGGTTCCCTATAGTATAATCGCTTTTCGTGCCCGATTACTAACAACAAAAAAACCATTATGACCAAACCCCTGCGTTTCGGCACCTACGTTGAATTCCAGTGCCCTCCCGGACATGATCATTCGGCCCTGATCGAAGACGTCCTGGCCCTAGGGCTGCACGCGGACAAGAACGGATACCACGTTTTTACGACTCTTGAACACCCGTTTTATGAGCAGTTTGCCATAAACCCCAATCCCCTGGCCGTATTCACCCACCTGGCTGCGCATACCGAAAACCTGCGGTTCCGCGCCCTGTGCCATACCCTGCCATTGCATAATCCCATGGTCCTGGCCGGGGAGATTGCGATGGTGGACATATTGACCGGGGGGCGCATCGAGTGCGGGGTGGGGCGCGGTCATCCCTGGTTATGCGGTCCGGCTGACGTGCCCATGGAAGAAAGCATGGGACGCTATGTCGAGAGCCTGGAGATACTGCAAAAGGCCTGGACCGAGGAACGCTTCTCCTACAGCGGCAAGTATTTCAACATCAAAGACGTCAGTGTGGTGCCGAAGCCAGTGCAGAAACCCTACCCCAGAATTTTTCAGGTAGGCACCAGCGCCAAGTGGTTTACCATGGCCGCGCAAAAGGAATGGGGCATCGTCGTCGGCGGTCCTGCTCCCAGTATCGCCTTCAAGGAGGCAGTGAACGTCTACCGTGATGCCTGTGCCACGGCAGGCACCACACCCAGCGTGGGATTCATCAAGGCGATCTACCTGCACGAGGATGAGGCGACGGCCCACGCTGAAGCCAGGGAAGCCGCAGTGAACTTCGTCCGTTACAACGTTGCACCCCAGTTGACGATCATGCCGACAAACGATGCCGAACGGGAACGCCTGATAGATGCCGGCTACAAGTTCTACACCATGGATTACATGCCGAGCATCGGCAGGATGGAATACGATGAACTGATTGAAAATGACATTGTCTGCGTGGGGACGCCGAAGTCGGTGGGTACAAAACTGGAGGAGCTGTACCAGGATTTCCAGTTTGACGAGATGATCATCATCAGTCATTACGGCGGGCTGAAGCGGGAACAGGCCATGCGCACACAACAGCTCTTTGCCGATCATTTGATGCCGAGGTTACAAAAAAGGTGAATGCCATGAACGATTCAAACAAAATCGAAGAAATGTTGAAACGGCTGGAGAGGCTGGAAGCCATGGAGGAAATCAGGCACCTCAAGCAGCGTTCCGCGCAGGCCGCTGACCCGCACATGAAAATCGATCTGTTTGTCAACCTGTATACGGAAGACGGCGTGATGGAATTTACCAACTGGGACACGGTGTTGCGCGGCCATGATGAAATCCGCGCATTCCTGGAAGTCAACCCGTTCACCTGGATGTTCCACTGCCTGATACCCATCAGAATAGAGGTCGCCGAGGACTGCCGATCGGCCACGGCGCGCTGGTACCTGTTCGAGGCCGCCACGGTGCATAACTCCAGGACAAAAGAGTATGACCCGGTGTGGGTTGCCGGTTACTACGATGACAAGATGATCAAGGTCGATGGCGAATGGAAACTGACCCATACCGCGCTGACCCAGCAGATCCTGTGCAACTATAAGGACGGCTGGGGCAAGACGCGCGTCAGCATGGACGAGGACTGGCTGAAGCCGGTCGATGACTTGAAACAGAACCTCTAGCCGGCGGATCAGGGACTCCCGCCGCCGTCCAGTACCAGGCCGACGCCGTTGACGTAGGACGCGGCATCGGATGCCAGCCACAACACGGCCTCGGCGATGTCTTCCTGACTGCAGAGCCTGCCTACGGGTAACTGCTGGGCAAAACTGTTTTTGATTTCTTCATTGTCGCCTGTCATGCGGTCCAGGATAGGCGCATCCACTGCACCCGGGCATACGGCATTAATCCTGATGCCGTCGCTGACGTACTCCATGGCTGCCGCTTTGGTCAGTCCCATGACCCCGTGGGCTGCGGCGCAGTACGCGGCATAGGTGGGAAACCCGATCAGGCCCCAGTTGCCTGCCATATTGACGATGGCGCCGCCCCCGGCTTCAAGCATGGCGGGCACCTGGCACTTCATGCCGCGCCAGACTCCATTCAGCTTGGTATCGACCATTTCCGACCAGTCCGCTTCGCTCTCGTCGGCGGCCTTGTTCCCGGTGCCGGCCAGGCCTGCATTGTTGAAGGCCACATTCAGTCCGCCGAATTCTCCAACAGTCCTGTCCACGGCAGTCTGCAGGTCATCCAATTCCCTGACGTCCGTCTGCACGAACAGGCCGTTGCCGTCCATCGCCTCGATGGAACGCACCACCTCGTTGCCGTTATCCTCGTTGCGGCCGCCAATCACGACGTTGGCGCCTTCCTGCGCAAAGCGCAAGGCCGTGGTCCTGCCGATGCCGCTGGTAGCCCCCAGAATCAATACCGTCTTGTCTTGAAACCGCTTAACCATTGTGAATACCTTGTGAGTGCCAGGAATTAAAAATTATACTGTACATCTATATTCATCTCTTCCCGGAAACGATCATGATCAGAAACATCATACTCACAATTACCTGTTGTTGCCTGATGGCGAATATATCTTATTCCGCTGACGACACGGAAAAATGGTGGCCGTCGGAATGGGGCGCGGATGACCAACTGGGCGCCCTGAACCGGCTGACGCCGGAGAAGGTACTGGCAGCGGCGGGCCTGATCAAGGACGGAAAGATCTATGACATGGGGCGGGTATTCGAGGAAGACATGCCCTTGTTCGACTTGACGCCGCAACACCGCAAATACACGTTGACCGTTCCGGGCGCCACTTCCTGGGGTCCCCTGGGTGACAACCGGTTGGCGTGGAATGAAGACTATATCGCCGGGCATATTACCCAGGACGGAACGCAGTTCGATTCTCTCAGCCACATGGCGACAGTCATGGGGAAACCGGGGGACCTGAACGAGGTGCGTTACTATAACGGCCACAGCCATGCGGAGATCGGCACAGGACGGGGTTTCCGCAAACTGGGCGTGGAGCACGTCGTACCGATCTTTACCCGCGGCATCCTGGTCGATATTGCCGGATATAAGGGGCGCATGCTGGAATGCACCGAGGAAGTCACCATCGCCGATCTGCACGCCGCGTTGAAAAGGCAGGGAATGGACGAAGACGTTATCCAGCCCGGTGATGCGCTGTTCTATTACACCGGCTGGGGGACATTGTGGAAAACCGACAATACCCGCTTCAACCAGTGCGTGCCGGGCCTCACGGACAAGGCGGGCGACTGGGTGGTGGATAAAAAGGTCGTCCTGGTGGGAACCGACAACTGGGCCGTTGAAACCATCCCAGGTCCGGACCCGTCACAATTTGCCCCGAACCACCAGAAATTCCTGGTGGAAAACGGTATCTACATCATGGAGAACATCGATTTCAGCGCCCTGTTACAGGACCGGGTGTATGAATTTGCCTTTGTGTTCGGCGCCATCCCGTTCAAGGGCGCAACCGGTTCCCCCGCCCGTCCGTTCGCCATCAGGTAGCAGTTACCCGCTAACGGATGGTGACCGATACGGTGAATATCTTCTCGCCATATCCGGAGTATTCTGCCGTATAACGCCTGCCCTGTTCAGCTTTCACCGGCCCGCCGATGGCGCCCAGGCTGATTAAATCTCCCTGTTTGAGTGTTTCATTTCTGAGGCGGAGTTCTTTCAGCAGGTGCAGGATGGAATTCAACGGGTGACCCAATATTCGTTCGCCCAGGCCCTCACGAAGAACCTCTCCCGTATCAGCCGTTAACCGGAAAGTCATGGACGGAAGGCGCTCGACCAGGTCTTGCGCATCAACTACTGTCGCCGGTATGCCGGCCACGCCCCATCTGGCTCCGACATTGCCCGCCATCAGCAACGCGGCCGCGTTGCCGCCGTCCAGCCGGAACAGGGCATCCGGCAATTCAATGAAGGGAACGATGGCATCGAGGTGCCGGGCAACGTCTTCAACCGATTCGGCCTGGTTGATGCCGGCCGAACTTACACGTGCCAGCAGATCCAGTTCCACCAGTAACGACGTTGCGGAATCCAGGGCGATTTCCGCGCCGTCCTGCTGCAACATTTGTTTGAACAGGACTCCAACCAGCGGCTGTGAGATGCCAAACATTTCCTGGGCTTTCCTGTCAGTCAGTCCCACCTTGTAACCGGCGCGCCGGTAATCCTCTGCCAGTAACCCTACCAGGTCTGCCTGAACGGTACGAGCCACATCCATATCGTCGATAAGCTGATAATAACAGTCATCAACCATACCCCGGGACCGGTAGGCATCGATATAATGCCCGGCAAACCCGGGAAGGGAGCACTCAGAGCTTGCCTGAACCATACTGAGAGGGTTCAGCAATGCAGCAATCAGTATTAATTCAAGGAATAATCTTTGCATGACCTGTCTGCGTTAAGCACCGTAATCTGTGGGTTTAATCTGTGTTAATCTGTGTCATCTGCGGATTATATAATAATGAAAACCAAAGCCATCATGCTCTTCGCAGCCCCATTGGCTGCTGTCGTACTGTTTTTTCTCATGCGTTATTCGGGTATCGAATACGTCATAGCCATCACTGCGGCGATAACCCTGCTGACCGCGACCTGGTGGGTTACTGAAACCATACCTATACCGGCAACTTCACTGATTCCGTTCTTTGCATTCCCGCTGGCCGACGTCCTGACACACAGGGAAGCGGCAGCAGGCCTGGGCAGTCCGGTGATCCTGTTGTTGATGGGCGGTTTCATGCTGGCGAAATCCCTGGAAAGGTCCGGCGTACACCGGCGTTTTGCCCTGGCGATCCTGCATACGGTCGGCGGCAGCGGTAAACGTATCGTGTTCGCTTTCATGTTGACCGCGGCCACGTTGTCCATGTGGATCAGCAATACGGCTACGACCCTGATCCTGATCCCGATTGCCCTTGCGGTACTCAAACAGGTGGAGGACAAGGCCCTGTCGATTGCCGTGGTGCTCGGGCTGGCCCACTCGGCATCGCTGGGCGGTGTGGCAACCCTGATCGGGACGCCGCCCAATATCATTTTCGCAGGCATCTATACCGAGTTCACCGGCCTCGAATACACGTTCCTGGACTGGATGAAGATCGGCCTGCCGGTCGTCGTATGCGGTCTGCCCCTGATGGCATTGTGGCTGACCCGTAACGTCACATGGAAGGAGACCCTGAGCCTGCCGACAGCCGACCCATGGCAGGTGAACGAAGTGCGTGTGCTGGTCGTGTTCGGAATCACCGTAGTGTTGTGGATAACGCGCTCCGAACCGTTCGGAGGCTGGTCGGGCCTGTTGGGGACACCGGGGGTAGGCGATGCCACCGTGGCGCTGGCTGCCGTGGTTGCCATGTTCCTGTTGCCCTCCGGCAAGGGCGACCGCCTGCTTGACTGGAAGACGGCTTCAGATATTCCCTGGGGTATGCTGATACTTTTCGCCAGCGGCATTACCGTTGCCAAGGCGTTTTCATCCAGCGGTCTCGCGGAGCTGATCGCACAACAACTTGCCGTACTGGCGAAGTTTCCCGTACCCGTTCTCCTTCTGTGCATCTGCCTGGGCGTGACATTCCTGACCGAGATTACCTCCAATACGGCAACGACCACGTTGCTGATGCCCATTTTCGCGGCGACTGCGATAGCGGTCGGCGTCAGTCCTGAATTGATGATGATCCCCGCCGCAATGTCGGCAACCTGCGCCTTCATGCTCCCGGTGGCTACCGTACCCAATGCCATCGTGTTCGGCACCGGCCATGTCACCATCCGGGAAATGGTCAAGGGCGGATTCGTACTGAACCTGATACTGGCGGTGGTGATTACCCTGGTGTGTTACCTGTCCCTGGGCCAGGGGTGATTCATATAGATGGACAGGGAGTACAGGGCAGACTGAGTTTGGGGACAGAATTAAATTCTGTCCCCAGCAGCGTGAATTACAACATGCGTTTGAGCGTGTCGTCCCCGTTGATGAAGTGATGTTTCAGCGCCGCGCCCGCATGGCCGGCAACCAGGAACAGGGTGGCGTATGCCAGGTAAAAATGTACATCGATGGCAAATTCCCTCAGTTCCTCATCCACGTCCACGATCGCAGGCAGCTCAAACCAGTTGAACAGTTGAATGGGTTTTCCCGCGGACGTGGAGATAAGGTAACCGGTTACGGGGATGAGCAACATCATTCCCCATAGAACGTAGTGCATAAGCTTTGCCCCGGTCTTTTCCCAGGTTTTCAGGCCGGCTACTGGTCCCGGCGCAGGCGTATGCCACTGCCAGCCGATCTTGAACAGCGCCAGGGCCAGCGCCAGGATACCCAGTGATTTGTGGTAATGCAGCGAATCGTTGTACCACTTGTCATAGTAGGTCAGGTCCACCATGTACCAGCCTAGCCAGATGAGGCCGAGAATGAGAATGGCGATCAACCAGTGCAGCAGTTTGCTGAACAGGCCGAAACGGGACAGGGTGTTTTTGATCAACATGGGAGTGCCGGGGACGGATTTTAAATCCGTCCCCTTTTTTTATTTCCTGACGCCTTCGATATAGAGGTCCAGCTCCATCTCTTCAGACCTGGGACCCAGGTTATAATCCATGCCGAAATCAGCGCGCCGCAACGTCACGTTGCCTTCGAAACCGGCGCGGTAACCGCCCCAGGGATCATCCCCTTCGCCGATGTAGCTCACGTCGATTGTGATGGGCTTGCTGACGCCGTGCAGGGTTAAAATACCATGCAGCTTGCCGCCACTGGCGTCACCTTCGTACTGCGTGCTTTCGAACGTCGCTTCCGGGTATTTTTCCACGTCCAGAAAATCCGCTTCCCGCAGGTGCTTGTCCCGTTCGGCATGATTCGAATCGATGCTGGCCGTTTTAATCGTCACATTGATCGACGAGGCCCCGGGGTTGTCCTTATCCCAGGTGAACGAACCGCCGAAGTCGTTAAAGCGGCCGGTTAAAACGCTGTAACCCAGGTGGTAGATGCGGAACTGGACGGCAGCGTGCATGCCTTCGATGTCAACTTCATATTCAGCGGCAGCGGCGCTCTTGCCGAATACGGTCAAGGCGGAAGCAAGCAGGACGATATTTATAATACGTTGGAATGTCATGGAGTGTCTCCTTAATTTCCTGGTCTCGTATGGAATTGCCGATTATAAAGATTATTGGGGTCGGAGTAAAAGTTCTAGATAGATGGGGTCAGAGTAAGAAATTCGTCAGAATTTTTACTCTGACCCCGAAGATCAGGCAATCAGCCCGCTCCAGTGATCGGCGATATGCCGTGCTGAGCGCAACGCCACGGCGTGGGCCGTGAAGGTGGAATTGACGCTGGAACTGCTAGGAAACACGCTTGGGCCGCCGATAATGACATTGGGGACATCGTGCAGTTGCGCGTATTCGTTGGTCACCGAGGACTTCCTGTCATTCCCCATGATGGTGCCACCCATAATATGCTGGCCGCCCGGCGGGCTGTGCCAGGCTTCCGCAGCCCCGGCTGCCTTGAAAATTTCCACGCCCAGGTCAGCCGTTTGCCGCCAGAGCTTGCGCGCATAGTCATCCAGGTTGAAAGTGACCCGCGCCAGGCGCATGCCGAACCTGTCCCTGCTGCCGGCCAGTTCAATGCGGTTGGCTGCATGGGGCAGGCAT
Organism: Gammaproteobacteria bacterium; assembly: GCA_965220815.1. Lineage (GTDB taxonomy): Bacteria > Pseudomonadota > Gammaproteobacteria > Eutrophobiales > Eutrophobiaceae > JAAXHV01. Next base: position 1,391,263 of record OZ244846.1, on the reverse strand, counting down.
TCACAGACCCCGACCATAGCGCCCAGGTGGCGGCTGCCGCGCCGGACGAAATCGTGTAAATCATTCCCGAACAGGTCGGCCCGGCTCATGGCGATGCCCAGCAGGTCATTCGGCTTGGTGCCCAGGCCGATTTCCCATTGTCTGCTGCCGAATATTTCCCCGCTTTTCTCCTTCTCAAAGCCGTCCTGGCTGAATAACTGCCCGCCGGTCACACCGTAGTAGCAGCGCGTCTCTTCCTTGAACATCCCGAAGACGTTGACCGCAGGATGGGACATCAGGTAGCGGCCAAGCGTACCGCTGGAATTGCCCAGGCCGCCCGCATGCGTGTCGGTGGCCGAGTTCAGCAGTATGCGGGAGTTCTCGACGGTGAACGCGGCGATGACGACAGCGTCCGCCGGTTGCTCATGACGCTCCCCGGCCTTGTCGTAGTACTCGACCCCGGTGGCTTTCACTCCCTTCCGGTCCGTGAGCACACGGGTAACGTAACTGTCGGCCTGCATCACGGCCCCGGCTTTTACCGCCCTGGGGAGGTACTCGACCAGGGGATTGGCTAGCGCCCCGGTGGGACATCCTGCATCGCACCAGCTATCATAAATACAGGCCGGCCTCCCCTTGTATTCCCGGGACAGGATGGCAACCGGGATGGGGGAGGTGCGCAGGTCCAACTCGGTGAAACCGCGGGCCAGGATCTCCCCGTGTTCAAACACCGGCAGGGGCGGCAACGGGTAAGGCGCGCCCGGCGGCCGCCAGATTTCCTTTTCCGCATCGCCCGACATGCCCACGTCTTCCTGGACCCGGTCGTACCAGGGACGGAGCTGATCATAATCCAGCGGCCAGTCCAGTCCCTTGCCGTAGAGCGTATGTTCCTGCATGTCATCTTCATGGTACCTGGGCCACACGGCATAGTGGTGCATCGCCGCGCCGCCGTAGCCGTGACCGGCATTGAAGTTGTACCAGATGCTGTCCCTGCCCTCCTCAAACACATGGGGCGCTCCCCATTTCAGCCGCCTGGCCCAGATTTGCGAGCTGTATAAATCAGTCAGTTTCCGATTAGTGCCTTTCTCCAGCACCAGCACGCTTTTGCCGGCCTCGGCCAGGATGGCCGCATAGACACTGCCCGCAGCGCCGCTGCCGACGATGACCACATCCACTTTTTCGGGGCTTTTCACGTCACCATGCCCGCGGCGGTTCGATATGCGCCAGGTAGGGAATGCCGAGGTCCGCAAAGCCTTCCATGGTGCCGTAAACCACGTCCACGGCGTCATTTCTCAGAAAGTGATACACAAGCGGCGGCGGCGGGCCGTTCCAGCCGGGTACGTTGCCATCCCGCAACGATTCGATCAGGGTTACGGCATCTGTCCGGCTAAGCCCGGTGATACTGTTTCCATAAACCATTTCACTGTAGCGATTGAGTTCCGCCAGGGCCGACCGGTAAAAATCGCTGTAGGGCGGCTCTATGTTAAAACACTTGATGAACAACAGGCTGTCATTGGGGTCGAGCGACAACTGGCTATCGACAAAATGCGCGACGCCGTTTTCCCTGGCGCCGGGCAACAGGTGCTCACAGAGCGCTTCCAGGGTGTCGACTTCCTCCTGGTTCAGAACTGAAAAAGGGACGTTCCTGGCGTAAGCATCACGCGGCGTAAGCAGCAGCGTCTTGCCTGCCACGGTAAAAGTGAGGGCAAGGCCTGACTGCCTGATGAAGTTCCTGCGGCTGAGTGACATGGGCGTTAATATATCAGATATGGCACGGCCTGAGAGACTCGAACAACGCCCGCCTGGTTCGAAGTCGGGTACTCTACCCGGCTGAACTAAGGACGCATGTGTATATGGGGTCAGGCATACATCAATCGTTGGCCTTTTGGCTCAGGAATTGGGTCCCCAAACTCTTGGGCCGTATCAAGCCGCAGTCCAATGGCACCATAAGCATTCGTCAATAAATTCAAAACACCCGCGGCACAAACTCATCATCGTTGACAATGCTCGCGCTGCTGCCCGTGGCCCGGATCACAAACAACCCCTGCCGCTCGGCATACAGGGCCACGCTGGAATCCGCCTTCAGGTAGGCCACGGCGCCGAAGATCTTCTTTCCTCTCCATACCGGTTCGTACTCCGTGAACCTGGCCAACTTCCCCAGGAAATGCGTCACGTCCCCGGACCGTAACGTGGTCTTCACCTCCACCACGACCACTTCCCCACCGTTAATGGCCAGGATGTCAAACTCATAGTGCTCGCCATTGCGCCGCCCGCTCACCCGGGGATGCGTAGACTCCACCGTGATCCTTCGCGCCTGCAACAGGGCTACAAGGTCCCCCTCCACCAGGCTCTCCATCAATTTGCCCCACTGGCTGGTGAACAGCCCCCGCAGTTCTTTCATCTCTTTCTCGTATTTCTTCTTCTCCCGCTTGGCTTCCAGTCTGTCCTTCTTCCGTTGCTCTTCCATCTCCAGAGCGGCTTGCTTCTGCATCTCCGAGATGCGGTCCAGGGTGGCGTTGATTTTTTCAAACGTGGCGGTGTGATGTTGCGTTTCATGTTCCATGATGTATTCCTCCCTATCAGTTCAGGTGATGTTCAGTAAAACCGGTGCAGCCGGGCAAGGACAGCCGGCTACAGGACCATATTAATACAGGCGAGAAAAAAAGGGAACAGTAAATTCAAGACACCCGACAAAACCCTATGGGTGTCCTGTAATTTCTCATGGAATTGCCGGGGTCAGAGTAAGAAATTCAAAGAATTTTTACTCTGACCCCTTCTATACATTGTGCGGCCTGACCCCATGCTCTACGACCCTGTAATCGGCCTATAAAATACTGTTATGTATTTGATATTTCTAACATTTCATGGTATATTGTCAGCTATGTTTTCGAGTACGAAATGTGATTCCTGATACAGCAATATCCTGTTGAAAAGACCCCTGTAATGGCATTAACCCGTACCAAAAAGTTGCTGATGAAACTGCTCTGTCTCAGCCTGCTGTCGTTGATGGCGCTGCCAATCCAGGGACATCCCGGACGTACGGACTCCGAGGGCTGCCACGCAGGTCAACTGCCGCGGCATTGCCATGCGGGGACACGGTCCGGCCAGCCTGCACAGAACAACCCCTCGGCGCCGCGCACGACGGCCTCAGAGGATGATTACAATCGCTGGTTCTGTACCCGGGTCAACGGGAAAACGGCAACCCGTCATGGGTACACCTCTGCCGGCGGCCACCGTTACGTGGAAGTGGATTGTGAGACCGGCACGATGGTGTATGAGGGCGGCCTGGACAAGCGCAGCAGCCTGGACAGCGTACAGCAGGCGCTGTTTTTCAGTCATGTGACCGGCAAGCGGCCGGCGGTGGTGATGTATGACACGGATGGCCGGGAAGGGCGGTTTGAGTACCGGATCAGGGTCGCCTGCCGGAAGGCCGGGGTGCGTTATGAGGTTTTTCGGAAGGGGTCTGGTGGCCGGAGTGAGACATTATGATGAATGACGATATTGAAAAAGGTAGACCCGGCCAATTATTCGAGGACTTCCTGAAAGAACAGGGTCAATATGAAGAAACAACCGAACAAGCCGTAAAACGGGTTCTGGCCTGGCAACTTGCCGAAGCGATGAAACAGCAGGGTATCAATAAGGTGGAAATGGCGAGGCGGTTGTCAACCAGCCGTTTTCAACTTGACCGGTTACTCGACCCAAAAAATGAACATGTCACACTTCATATCCTCTCCCGGGCCGCACAGGCGGTCGGACGTTCTTTGAAGCTGGAATTACAGTGAATATTCGAGCAAGGCGAATTATGGGGAGACAAAGGTGAACAGGGTCAGTTGGCACAATGCACACTCCGGCTTCCCGTTGTGACGGGAAAGAGGTCGTTTATGTGCATTGTGCGACCTGACCCCTTCGACTCCCAACTATAGTCAATTACCAAAGTGCTTCCTGAAACTAACCCTATTCCTTCGGCTGTTAGTTTGCTGGGCGACTGACACGTCGGTGTGTCCTTGTCTTTGTCAGGAAAATGAACATGTGGTCGAACGGAAATCTTAGGTAATTCCTGAACAGTCGGTAACCCGGCGATGATATCACTTACAATTGTGTCCGAATGAACTAGACGATGATGGCGCTCGATTGACCCTAGGCGTGATATCACGTCGATACCCACATGTAAGTTCGTATTCTCCAGGTGATCTGACAAGTTGATGAACGAACCGCATAGCAAAGCAATAACGGAAGGGTCGACAATGTAAATATGGACAGAGATGCGATTTTTCTTGGATTTCCTGAACCAGCATCCGTAGGCTCTTGCCATTTGCACGAGAGATATCCAGGGAGTAAATGTCTTTGAAGGACCGGCAGACAGAAGCTGTACATGCAAGGTATTGACTCCTTGTTTGTTACACTCTTCAAGAGCCGAATCAAACGCAGTTCGTATAACCTTGGGTGAGCGAGTATCCTTCTCGCCTTCTCGCGCAACTATACCGAAAACATCGATATGACCTTTGTTCTGAACAACTACGTATTCGGATAATTGATTCCAATTGCAATTAACTATATCAAGTCCATCCGCAGTATTACTGTTGACCAATAGGGATCCGGCAGTTCTTCCACAGCTGATCGCTATGCCGTCATTCGCTGGTAACGTGTTAGGTTGCGGTAACGCGCTGCGTATGACCTTGAAGTTCTCATGGGCACTATTACAGTCGAGTTGTTGTTTTTGATGTACTCGAAATCCCCATGAGCATTCCCTGGCACGCTCGTTCTTAACAAGTTCTGCGAATTGACTTAGAAAACATTTGACATAATCATGCTCTCCTTTCGGGTATGTAATGCACTCGATGTGATACCTTTGACGCATGAAATCGGGGTCGACGTCTCCACATTGAACTAGGGCGAAATGAGGCCTACTTGGGGCGCCAGTGAGCTCAATGATTTCATCGAATAACGATAGGAAGTAAGGCTCTGACAACCCGGAACCTAGGAACAAAAAAGATGAATTACGAAACACTTCCGTAAAGCTTCTTCGAAAGTGGGGTTCTTTGTTAGAAACAGTTCGGTACTCCGCATGGCCAACCACTATTTCAGGTTCGAGTTGCTTTACGTGTTCCTCTTCGTAAAATTCTTTATCGAAATCCTCTCTTGGGCGGAGGAATCCTTGCAAGGCCCAAATGACCTCACCTGCAGGGAAGCTCAAATGCTCTAATATTTCCCGGCAGTCCCTGTCCGACCTACCGAGAACCCTTAATTTTCTTTTCTGTTTTGCCCTGAGATAAACATCGTCGTAGTTTGTTGTGCACACAAGCGGCCAATGCAGGCTAGCAAGCGCCTTTGTCTGTGCCGGCACCTTTTCTTGCTTGGGTTGGGAATAGACGGCATTGGTTATAAATTCTGTCGTGTCTTTATTTTTCAGACGCAGATTCTGCATGGCAAAGAATGCTCTTTGCACAAAGTCCTTGTTATCTTCATGATCAGATACCTGGATATCAGCTTGTTGTTCGAGTGATTGGACGAAAGTCTGCCAATTGGTGCAAACGGGGATACTCATGCCGCTACCTGTGAATGGTACGAGTCTGGAACGATCATAAACGGAGCATAAGTGTCTTAGGATTTCTTCTTGCACTAGCATTCCAGACATTGAGATATCCAGCTGTTCACATTGACACAAGCATTATACGATACGTTAAGGGAAAGACTCAATGTGCCGATATAATCGATAATATCGGCTGTATTAGATGCTTTTCGTGGAAGGAGATATACCGCGTTGACACCGTCTTAAAGCCTGCCGTACCCCGGCCTGAAAACCTTGGGGGCACCGGCAGACCATCGTCCCGACAACAGAGCAAAAAAAACCTCACCCAACCCGCCGAACCAGCGCCTCCCCCTGGTTACGCGGATCGTTCACCTGCTTACCGACACGATACGCCTCCATGTCCACCGCACAGGGCCTCAGCAACTCCCCCCCACCCTCATCAAGCCACGCCCCATAGTCATCCGGCCCGACAATAACCGGCATCCTGTCATGGATATGAGCCAACTCCTCACTGGCCGCCGTCGTAACAACAGCAAAACTCTCCAGCAAACCATCCGCCCCCTGCCATGACGACCACAGTCCCGCAAAGGAGAACAACCCCACCCCCTTCACCCGGATGAAGTAAGGCTGCTTCCCGCCGCCCTCCGCCCGCCACTCGTAGTAGCCGGTGGCCGGGACCAGGCAGCGCCGTTGCCGGAACGCATCCCGGAAGTACGGTTTATCGGCAAGCGTCTCGGCCCGGGCGTTGATGGGTTTAAGAACGGGGTTTTTGACCCAGTGTGGGATGAACCCCCAGTGACAGACGGTCGCTTCTCTCTCCTGTCCCAGGCGCACCACCGGCACCTGCGCGGACGGCGCAATATTGTAACCGCCCGTGAACGCGGGCACATCGGCCAGACCGTAATGGTCTGCCAGTTCGTCCCTGCGCTTGTTGAGTGTAAAACGCCCGCACATAAGAGAATGATGACACCCGTATCGCCGGACTCAGACCGGCCCGCCTGCTGTCTCCCGCCGCTGCGTCATCGTCCGGGCAGGATACTTGAATCAAGGGGTCAGAGTAAAATCGCAAGAAAGGCGGCAGCTGGCAGGAACAGCGGTGATTTTACTCTGACCCCACCTATCTCCACCTGGCCCTGTACACTGTGCGACCTGACCCCGTTTGCTATATGGGTGTCCTGTAATTTCCTCCAGTTCGTCCCTGCGCTTGTTGAGTGTAAAACGCCCGCACATAAGAGAATGATGACTCCCGTAGCGCCGGACTCAGACCGGTCCGCCTGCTGTCTCCCGCCGCTACGTCATCGTCCGGGCAGAATACCCCATTTCCGTTGTGACGGGAATGAGGTCGATGGTGTGCTTAATGCAGCCTGGCCCTGTGCATTGTGCGACCTGACCCCATCTATTCGCTGTTCACTGGATTCCGGCCTGATTCCGCCAAATTACCCGAAACCCTCACAATTAATCGTCATATAGATACAGTAATCTCACGATTGTTGTGCTAGGTTGGCAGTTGCAATTCATCCGCTGATTGACGAGACAACGAGGTGTTGCGAGATGACGGCACTGAATTCATACGGAGGGTTACAACAATGATGAATGCACTGAAGCTCGCCGGCGGCGGGCGGGTGGCTGTTCCCCTGTTGAGGTTGTCTGGCGGCTCATGGATGACACCGGCGGTTGCGCGCGGCCTGGCATGGGCTGCGCGGCGTTTCCCGATCGCGTCTCGCGACACACACACACACACACACACACACACACACAGCCTAGCGCGCACGCGTAGAGCATTCGGCGCCACGCGTTGGCATCCGGCGCCCGGTTTATCCTCCTCCCCGTCTCACCCGTCACCGCCCGCTGACGGCGCGGCCGCGTGGCGCGCCGGGGAACCCAGCCTGGCAAGGCCGGGCGCGGTGCGTGCCGCCCGGTGCGTGACGCGCGCGCTGCCGGGGTCGCTCCGCCGGCGGGGACGCTTCGCGCTGGTGCCCGGCGCGCGCCTCGCGATGCCGCTGCTCGCCGCGCTCTCCCTGTTCGCCGCCGCGCCCGCCCAAGCGCAAACCGAGGTCTGGTCCGCCACGTTGACGGTGTCGGATCATGGTGGAAACCGGGGATGTATCGGGGCCACACACTGCTCCAACCAACTCTCCGACAACAGCTTCACCCACGGCGGCGAGACCTTCACGGTCACCTCGATCCCGAACGTCCAAGGTATACTGGCTTGGAGACTTGACAAGACCATTCCGGACAGTCTCCTCAACGCTGCGACGCTGCGGGTAGACACCACCGATCTCGCCCTGTCCGCCGCTAATCTAACGTCGGTCGGTGGCGTCACGAACAATCAAGTGACATGGAGCACCACCTTGTCGTGGACTGTAAATCAACAGGTCTCCCTACGCCTGACGCTGCCGTCTACACCCACGACACCGACCACACCGCCCAAGGCCGACCCCGGCATCTCCACCGACGCGGCCCTGCGCGCCCTGACCGTCACGACCGCCGCCGGCGCCCCGGTGGCCCTGTCCCCGGCCTTCAGCAAGCGGCGGGTCGCGCCCTTCGTCTACACCGCGGCCGTGCCCTGGGCCGTCACCCACGTCACGCTCACGGCCACGGCCCGCCACTCCCGACACCGGCGCCTCACCGTGAACGGCGAGTGGGTCGCCAGCGGGCGCGCCGGTGAGCCCATTGCCCTGGCGCCCGGGGTCCCTGCGGTCATGACGATTGAGATCACCGCCGAGGACTACGAGACGACAAAGACCTACACGGTCGCCATCGCCCGGGCCCGGGCCGAGGGCGCGCCGCTGGGGGTGACGGTGGCCCCGGCCCTGGTGCGCCCGGCCGCCGCGGACGACCCGGCCACGGCCGAGACCGACGAGCGCCGCACGCGCTACCGGGTGCGCCTGCCCTGGCAGCCCCTGGGCCCGGTGACCGTGACGCCGGCGAGCTCGGCCCCCGCCATTGCCGCGGTGTCCGGCCCGCTGCACTTTACGCCGGAGAACTGGGACACCCCGCAGGCGGTGACCGTGGCTGGCATGGCGGCCGGGCGGGCGGAGATAGCCCACCGTATCCGCGGCGGCGGCTACGATGACGCCGCCGTCCCCGTGGTGACGGTCATCGTGGGGGACGGCGGGCATGACCCCCGCAAACAGGTGAAGCCCTGCCCCGCGTGCGCGGACACCGGCAACGCCGGGCCGGACAACGCCAACGCGCCCGGCACTGACAGTCCTGACGGCGCGCCCGGCCACGCCGCCGGGGACGGCGACGACAGCATGCACGCGGCCCCGCCCCGGGCCCCGGACGGCGCGCTGGCGGCCCTGGCGCGCGGCCACCTGGCGAGCGCCCGGCAGGTGCTGGGACAGCGTCTTGACGCCGCGGCCGACACGCGCTCGCGCCTCACCCTGGGCGGGCGCACGCTCACCCTGGCGCAACTGCTGGGGCCGGGGCCGCCCGGCGCGGCCGTTGAGTGGGACCGGCCGCCGGCTGAGGCTGGTCTGTCCGGGGACGGCCAGTGCGCGTCCCTGCCCGCGGCCGCGTGCGCGTGGCCCGGGATGCCCGGCCTGGATACCCCGGGCGCCTGGGAGTCCCTGCTCTACGGCCTGGCGACCGGGCTGGGCCGCAGCGGCGCGGAGTCGCTGCTGCAGGGCGGCGGGTTCGTTCTCACCCTGGGCGGGGCGGACGAGTCCGGGCAGGCCGGCCAGGCTGGCCCGGGACGGCGCTGGACCCTGTGGGGCCGGGGCGATGCGCAGGCGCTGCCCGGCCTGGCCGCGGCGGGCGCGGACGCCGGCCACGGCCTGTCCAGCGGCTACCTGGGCCTGGACACGCGCCTGAATGACCACTGGCTGGCCGGCCTGGCCGTCGCCCGCAGCCGCTGGGCCGCCGGGCATGAGGTCCCGGCCGGGGACGGCGGTCAGGCCGTCCCCCACCCCCGGCTCGGCCGCGGGCCGGCCGCGCTGACCACCGCGTACCCCTACCTGGCCTGGTCGAACGGCGCGGCCTCGGTCACCGCCCAGGCCGGCCTCGGCCGCGGCGAGGTCCGGCATCACGCCGCGCCGGGCGCCTCCCCGGCGCGCATCCCCCTTGAACTGCGCCTGGGCATGGTGGACGCCGGCCATCGGCTGGGCGCCTGGGGCGGCGCCGAGGTCGGCCTGCGCATGGATGCGGCCTGGGCGCAACTGACCCGCGGGGACGGCCCCCGGGCGCAGACCGAGTCGGTGCGCCAGGCGCGCCTCGGGGCGACGGCCGCCTGGACCTGGCAGGGCCCCGGCGGCCTGACGCTGGCGCCGGCCGGAGAGGTGCACTGGCGCCACGACGGCGGCGACGGCCCCAGCGGGCGCGGTCTCGAGCTCGGCGCCGGGCTCCGCGCCGCACGCGGGCCCGTGCGCCTGGCCGTGCAGGGCCGCCACTTCGCCGCCCGCGCCGACCGGGCCTGGCGCGAGCAGGGCCTGGAGGCGACCCTGAACGTCGGGCAACCGGGCAACACCGGGGGGTCCCTGACGCTGGCCTCCGGGTGGGGCGCGGGCGCGACCGCCGGGCACACCCTGTGGCAGGAATCACTGGCGTACCCGCGCCGCAGTGGCGCCCTGACGCCCACCCCCTGGACCCTGGACGCCAAAGCCGGGTACGGCCTGCGCCTGCCGGGCGGGCGCCTGCTGACCTGGTTCGGCCACGTTGGCCACGCGGCATACGGCCACCACGTCCTGCTCGGGCTGCGCCTGGGCCACGGGGCCGCGCCGGCCCCGTGGTAAGCCGGGACCGGGCAACGCGGCGGCGCGGCATTGAGCCACCGACCAACGAGGAGACACCACACGATGGCAACGATTGAAGAGAGCACCACCCGGGACGCGGCCGCGGACAACGGCACCACCTATGCCATGGCCGTCAACGACGCCTTCGACGGCGCGCTGGCCGGCCCGTTGGATGCGGACTGGATACAGGTGACGCTGGCCGCCGGCGTCCCCTATGACATCAGCCTGACGGGCCGCGGCCCCGGCGGCGCACCCGACCCGGTGCTCCGGGTGTTCAACGCCGGCGGGGAGCAGGTGGCGGTCAACGACGATAAGGACCTCGACGCCGGCGAGCTGGACTCTTTCCTGACGTTCACCCCGGCGGCCGGCGGCGTCTATTACCTCAGCGCCGGGACCCACCCGGGCGCGGGCAATGCCGGGCGCTACCGGCTGACGCTCAGCGACGATGATGACGCCCGGCCCGGTACCCCGCACACGGTTGCGCCGGGCGGGACCTTCCACGGCGCGCTGTCCGACAAGTTCGATACGGACTGGATTCGCACGGAGCTGGCCGCGGGGCAGTCCTACACCGTCACCCTGGCCGGCGCCGGCGCCCACGCGGCCCTGGACACCGTGCTCAAGGTGCTCAACGCCGACGGGGAGCAGGTGGCCGTCAACGACGATGCGGATTTGTCCGCCGGCCGGCTCGATTCCATCCTGACGTTCACCCCGGCGACCAACGGCGTCTATTACATCAGCGCCGGCGCCTGGACCGGCAACCCGGCCCGTGAGAACGCCGGGCGCTACCGGGTGACGCTGTACGAGGCGGTGGACGGCGACGGGCTGACCTTGAGGGGCACGGCGGGCGACGACCGCTATGCCGGCCGCCTCAGCGGCGGGCCCGGGGACGACGTGCTGGACGGGCGCGGCGGGGACGACTGGCTGGACGGGGGCGCCGGGGCGGACAGCCTCATCGGCGGGCCCGGGTTCGATACGGTGCGCTACACGTATTCAACCGCCGGGGTGGAGGTCAGCCTGCATGACCGCAGCGCGCGCGGCGGCCATGCCGAGGGGGACCGGTTCCCCGGGTGGGACACCCTCGACTACACGGACGCGGACGGGACCCCCCGCACGCGTCACAGCACCGACATCGAGGCCGTCCACGGCTCCGGACACACCGACCGGCTGGCGGGCGATGAGGGCCACAATACGCTGGCCGGGTATTACGGCAACGACACCCTGGACGGGCGCGGCGGCAACGACTGGCTGGTGGGCGGGGCCGGCGCGGACGTCCTCATCGGCGGGACCGGCTTCGATGCGGTGAGTTACGCCTTCTCCGACGCCGGCGTGGACGTGCGCCTGCATGACGGCACGGCCCGGGGCGGCCATGCCGGGGGAGACCGGTTCCCCGGCAGGAAGACTATCCAGTACACGGACAGCGACGGCAGGATACAGACCGCAGACGTCCCGGACATCGAATACCTGGACGGCTCCGCACACGACGACGTGCTGCACGGCGCGCGCGGCCCCGACCGGCTGGAGGGCCGGGACGGCGACGACGCGCTGGACGGCCGGGCCGGCGACGATGTGCTGGCCGGAGAAGCCGGCCATGACACGCTGCACGGCGGACCGGGCCATGACCGCCTCGACGGCGGCCCCGGCAACGACACCCTGCACGGCGGCCCGGACAACGACACCCTGGCCGGGGGCGCGGGCGCGGACACCTTTGTCTTTGCCCCCGGGGGCGGGGACGATACCGTGCCGGACTTCCGGCGCGGCGAGGATACCCTCGACCTCAGCGCGTTCGAGGACATCCGGTCCGTCGCCGACCTGGTACTGCAACAGCAGGACAACCATCTCGTCATCGACCTGGCCGGCCACGGCGGCGGCACGGTGACGCTGCAGGGTATCGGCGACACAGACCTCACGGACGCCGCGTTCGCGCTCGCCACGGACGATGCGCCGGCCATCGCCTGATCCCTGGATTGGGGACGGACTTGAAGTCCGTCCCCTGCGAGTGTTTCAACCAGCAGAGTAAATGACAGGACACCCACAGGGATTTGTTGTTCAAAGCCGGAAGGGATCGGACCATCCTAACTACCTTAGCCATATCCGCATAGACCTGGCAGGGACCTCGACCGGACAGGGCAGCCTTGAAGACCTGGTCCTGTACAGGATTTACGATGTCGCGGGCGGCAACGACGACGGCAGCCCGGAAGATCCGTACCTGCTCGGCATCCACGATCTGGACGGCGAACTGATACCCGGCACGTCAAATGACGACAGCGGCACGGGCCTCAACAGCCGCCTGGCGTTTGAGGCGCCGTATACCGGTGTGTATTATATTGTTGCTGGGGCGTATGAGGATTATACCAGGGGGTATACGCTGGCGGTCATGGATGTGTTATGAGTTGTAAGGGATACTTGGGGTCAGAGTAAAAATTCTTCGAATTTCTTACTCTGACCCCTGGATTACTATACGAGTGGAGCGCAACTCATCCAGATCACCATCCCAACCTGACCCGCGCAACCGTCGCGCTTCCTCAACATCCAGGGGAGCGGCAGCAAGGGTCCCCAGAGCGAAATTGATCGCCTCCTGTTTTGTCGTCAAACGGTAACGGCGCATAACCTCCGCGCATGCCTCATCATTGATATTTACGTTAATGCGCGACATAAATCCAGCGTACACTACAAGCGTATAAGAGGCAAAAATATACCGGGATATTCAGGTTAGCGAAAACTGAGCAGTTCCAGCACGTTCTGCACGAAGAAGAAACCATAGAACAGGGCGGTACAGGCAACCAGTCCCCGCGCCCACCAGGGGCTTCTGACGGCCCGCGGCAGAACCTTGTGGTTGAGCAACAGGATATGCACGGCGCTGACGACCAGGATAAACCCGGCGACGTTGGCGGAAATCAGCACCAGCACCCGTGGTTGGGCCAGGTTGATGGCGATGCAGCCCCACAGCACAAAGGCGCCCAGCAGGCAGTAATACAGGCGCCTGATGTCGTTGCCGGCCATGCCCCTGACGCGCCCGCTCATACTCCAGATGAGGTCGGTATTGATACGCGCCATCATATCGATGGTGACCAACTGGCTGCCGAACAGTATCCAGAAACCGTTTACCAGGGTAACAAAACCCAGTAACTCGCCGCCTTCACGGGCCAGGTATTCGGCCTGGAACGCGCCGATGGCCAGGCCGCTTAATTCCGTCCCGGCGGGAACGACATGGGCCGCCAGGATGCAGTTCAGGAACATGCCGACGAAACAACCCGCGGCCCAGACCAGTATCTGGTCACAGCGCACGTACTGCCACCACACCCGCCAGCGCGCCATGTTGGTATCGTTCGCAGGGAAGACACTGCCGACAGGTGAAACCACAACCTTCCTGCCGCCGACCAGGGTCGGGATATATCCAACCTCGCTCCCCATGCCTATCCCCTTGTCACGCATGTAATTACTCACGGTAAGATTGGCCATCCCTCCCGCCCCGGCGAACGCGGCAAAACCACCAACCAGTATCCAGCTTACATTTTCCGGGATCAGCAGGAACTCGAACCCGGGAGTCAAACCGAAAAAGCCCAGAACACCCGCCCACCAGGTCTCCGCAGGCACGATTAACAGGCATACGAACAGCAGGAAACCGAACACGAATATCACCATGAACCAGTTGACGATTTCCAGGGTGCGCTCGACTTTGCCGCCGAATGCGACTATGGCGGCACAGACAAGCAGGTTGATTATGCCCAGCCAACGCATGATGGATTCATCTTCCGGCCCCGGCATATGGCCGGTAAAACCGGCAAACAACGGCGCCGCGGACGCCGCGGCCCAGGCCGGCCAGCCGGCATGCAGCAGGGACAACAGGACATATATTCCGCCCCAGAACAACGGGTGGGGCGCGAGCCGCAGGAATCCGTTGATAACGGGTTCCCCCGTGTAAACCGTGTAGCGGATAAATTCCAGGTTCAGTGCAAGCTGTAAAATAATGGCGACGGTCACCACCCAGAGCATGGTGAAACCGTATTGCGTCACGACCAGGGGGCCCAGCACCCATTCCCCCAGACCGATGGACATGGACAGCACGATGGCGCCCGGCCCGATTATCCTGATCGCGTTGCGGAAATTGAAATCGGGCGGGACCGGCAGGTCGGCCACGTTCCATGCCGGACCGGTGCCGGGTGATGCCGGCAGATGGGAAGGGTCTATTTCGGACGATTTATCCGGGGCGTTAACCGGCACGTATGTAATCCTGAAGCTGTACCAGGGGCGAATGATACACTATATCGATAGCTCAATCTGCGGGGAGCGAAGATGATGTAGAAATATAGTTGTAACAGTTGTATAATATGTAGTTGTTTTGGACTTTTCTATGAGGCAGATGAGCTATAGAAAACCCAGGGGTCGAGTGCAGGACTCGTCTCTTGGCACTTTTGAAATCGATAATGTCATTATCCGTTTTGCCGGTGATTCCGGTGACGGCATCCAGACGACCGGCGCCCTGTTCAGCCATGACTCGGCGATTGTCGGCCATGACATCAGTACCCTACCGGATTTTCCCGCTGAAATCCGCGCGCCGGCCGGCACCCTCGCGGGGGTGAGCAACTTTCAGTTAAATTTCTCCTCTTATGAGATCCACACGCCGGGGGACAAGCCGGATGTCCTGGTGGCGCTTAATCCCGCAGCCCTGAAAATCAACCTGAAAGAGGTCAGGCACGGCGGCGTCCTGATATTGAATCACGATGCGTTCGATGAGCAGGGCCTGAAAAAAGCCGGTTACACGAGTGACCCCAGGAAAGATGAGTCACTGTCGGGCTACCAGGTATACGACCTGCCCATTACCTCGTTGACGGTCGCTGCCGTCGAGTCATCCTGGTTGTCGCGCAAGCAGGCTACCCTGAGCAAGAACATGTTCACCCTGGGCATTATCGCATGGATGTATGATCGCTCCATCGAGGATATTATCGAACGCGTCGACCTGCTTTTCGCCAAAAAGAAACCGGAACTTGCCGAAGCCAACAAGCTGGCGCTTCAGGCAGGATACAACTACGCAGACACGGTTGAAGTCTTTACCGCCCGTTTCCGGGTGAGTAAAGCCGTGCTGCAGCCGGGAAACTACCGGCGTATCAGCGGCAATGAAGCAGCCGCCCTGGGCTTTCTCGCGGCATCGGAGATGTCCGGCCGGCCTTTGTTTTATGCTTCCTATCCCATCACGCCCGCCAGTGACATCCTGCACGAGTTGTCCAAGTTGCGTCACTTCGGGGTAAAGACCTTCCAGGCGGAAGATGAAATTGCCGCGATCGGCATGGCCATCGGCGCTGCCTATGGTGGAGCGCTGGGCCTGACCGGCACCAGCGGGCCCGGCGTTGCCCTCAAGTCAGAGGCAATCGGCCTGGCAGTCATGACGGAACTGCCGGTTGTCATTGCCAATATTCAACGGTCCGGGCCATCCACCGGGATGCCCACAAAGACCGAACAGGCGGACCTGCTGCAGGCCTTGCATGGACGCAACGGCGAATGTCCCGTGCCGGTAATTGCGCCGACAACGCCCAGTGAATGTTTCAACCTGGCTATCGAGGCATTCCGTATCGCCGTCAAGTACATGACGCCCGTATTCTTCTTGTCGGACGGCTACCTGGCGAACGGGTCCGAACCCTGGCGCATCCCGGAACCCGAGGAATTGCCTGAATTCGAAGAGAATTACTGCACGGTCCCGGAAACCTTCGCGCCGTATGCGCGGGACGAGCAAACCCTGGCCCGAGCCTGGGTAGTGCCGGGCACTCCGGGACTGGAACACCGCATCGGCGGCCTGGAAAAAGAGGACATAACCGGCCACGTCAGCTACGACTCCGAAAATCACGAGCGCATGGTGCAACTGCGCGCCGCGAAAGTACAGGCCATCGCTGACGACATCCCCGACCTGGTCGTGCACGGCCCGCAAAAAGGGGACCTGCTGGTCCTTGGCTGGGGCAGCACCAGGGGCGCCTGCCGCCATGCCGTAGAATACGCCCAGGCTAACGGCCTGTCCGTAGCCGGCGCCCACGTGCGTTACCTCAACCCGTTCCCGAAGAACATGGGTAAGGTACTGAACAACTTCAAATACGTGCTGGTGCCGGAACTGAATCTTGGGCAATTACGCATGATACTGCGGGCGGAATACCTGGTTGACGTTATCGGACTGAATAAAGTCCAGGGTCAACCGCTGAGCACAATGGAAATCGAGGAAAAGATTTACGAAATACTCGGCGCAACGCTTCCCAGCGCGGCGCACGGATGATTAATCAAGAAAACAAGATGAGAATTTGAATGGCCAGGGTAATCGATATACAGGCAGACCCCGAGTTCAGCACGGCTCCGGACTACGAGCGCAAGGATTTTACCTCGGACCAGACCATACGCTGGTGTCCCGGCTGCGGAGACTATTCGATCCTGGCTCAGATGCAACGGACCATGCCGGAAATCTGCAGGGAATTGAACCTGCCCAGGGAGAACATCGTATTCATATCCGGTATCGGCTGTTCCAGCCGTTTTCCCTATTACATGAACAATTATGGTTTCCATACCATACACGGCCGCGCGCCGACGATTGCCAGCGGCTTGAGAATCACCCGCCCGGACCTGCAGGTCTGGGTCATAACCGGGGACGGTGACGGACTGAGTATCGGCGGCAACCACCTGATGCACTGCCTGCGCAGGAATATCGACGTTAAAATAGTCCTGTTCAACAACCGGATCTACGGACTGACCAAAGGGCAATACTCACCGACATCGGAGATGGGCAAAAAGACGAAGTCCAGCCCCTTCGGCACTGTGGAAAAACCCATCAATCCCCTGTCGATAGCCATCGCCTCAAAAGCGGGTTTCGTGGCCCGGGCCATCGATACGGACAGCAGTCATCTGAGGAAAATGCTGCTGAGAATGGCCAGGCACAGGGGTTCGGCGTTCATGGAAGTACTGCAGAACTGTAACGTGTTCAATGACGGCGCTTTCAGTGACTTCACCCACAAGAGCGTAAAAAGCGACCGTACGGTTTACCTGCAGCACGGCGAACCCATAATATTCGGAAAGAACAGCGATAAGGCAATTTCGCTACGCGGCGGCGCAAGCGGGTCGCTTGAACCGGAAGTCATCAATGTCGATGAAAGTGACAGGTCGGAAATTCTTATCCACGACGAGGCCGCTTCCGGGACGGCCGGTTCGGCGTTGGCGTTCCTGCTGGCGCAACTGGAAACTCCCGACTTTCCGGTGCCTCTGGGCGTGTTCCGATCCATAGATAAGCCCCTTTACGGAGAACTGCTGGACGACCAAATCGTGCAGGCGAAAAATCAACTGGGCCGAGGCGATTTTTTCAAACACCTGCACAGCGGGGATACCTGGAAGGTAAACTGAAATCGGGAATATCCGGGGTCAGAGTAAGAATTTCGGCAGAAATTTTACTCTGACCCCAAATTTCTGATGCCCATCGTCTGCAATACCTGCTTTACTGCCGCAACTGCCGCCTGCATCTCGTCCGCGCCGAAGTGGCCGATGCAGCCGATCCTGAAGCTGTCCGTACCTGTTAACTTGCCGGGATAGATGACATAACCCCTGTCATTCAAGCGTCGATAAAAGTCCGGGAAGCTGAACTGATCATTCCCCGGCATCAAAAACGTCACGATGATCGGCGCCTGTAATTCATCCGGCAGCAAGGTGGCAAAACCAAGCTCACGCATGCCTTCCACAAGTACCCGACAGTTTTCTTCATAACGCCTGCGGCGTCCCGCAATACCGCCTTCTTCCTCGAGCTCAACCAGGGCCTGGTCCAGTGCCAGCAGGCAATGAACGGGCGGAGTGAAACGCCACTGGCCGTTATCGTTGAGGGAGCGCCATTGCCGGTACAGGTCAAGACTGGTTGAGTGCGCATTGCCTTCGGTCGCGGGAAACGCTTCCCTGGCTGCTATGACAAACCCCATCCCCGGCACGCTCTCCAGGCACTTGTTGGCTGACGCGGCGAGGGCGGCAAACGGGACTTCGGGGGCGCTTAGCGGCAGTGCGCCGAACGCGCTCATGGCGTCGATCAATAAACTGCGCTGGTGAGTTGCGACCACCTGGGCGATATCAGCGACTGGATTCAGTATCCCGGACGTGGTTTCGCAATACACTATCGCGACATGGGTAATCTCTTCATCTGCTGCCAGTGCCTGGTCAAGACCGGCCACGTCTACAGGCCTGTCCTCTCCCGTTTCCAGCACGCTGACCCGTCTCCCGAGGTAACTGCAGATCTCGCTGATCCGGTGACCGTAGGCGCCGTTGACCAGGTTCAACAGCTTCCCCTCCCCGGGTACCTGGTTGGCTATCATGGCTTCCACCGCAAACGATCCGCTGCCTTGTAAGGGGATACACAGATGCGTCTCACTGGCATCACACAAGGAAAGCAGTCCGGCGCAGATCCGCTGATTCAGTTCAATGAAACGAATATCCCGCGAACCGTAATCATGCAGCATGGCCTGTTTGACGGTTGCGGAGGTGGTCAGCGGTCCGGGCGTCAGTAACAACGGGTCGGCGCCCGGCAACGGTTCCATTTTTTTCGATCTCATCGGGTATTGCGTGATACTCTGCACTCCACGCCTGGGTTTATGGGGTCAGGTCGCACAATGCACACCGGTGATTTGCTCATTCCTCCCGCCGAGGTCCACTCACGTGTGCATTGTGCGACCTGACCCCATAAACCGAAAGAAATCCGGAGAGGAAATTGTAACATGACCGATAGCGTTTTATACGAGACCGAGGGGGCTGTTGCCACGATCACACTCAACCGGCCCGATTCCCTGAATTCATTCAACGATGATATGCGGGTTGAACTCGCCGCCGCGACCGCGCAGGCCCGTGAGGATTCGGCAATCCGCGCCGTCATTCTCACCGGCGCCGGGCGCTGCTTCAGCGCCGGGGCGGATTTGAAAGCCGGATTCAAGACCGGGGAAGAGGTGGAGCAGATACTGAATGAAGAATACCGGCCCAGCCTGGTTGATATTGCGGAGATGGATAAACCCGTCATCAGCGCCATCAACGGATTTGCGGCAGGCATCGGTTTGTCCTACGCCCTGGTCTGCGATCTGGCGCTGATGGGAGAGAACGCTTTCCTGCTCTCGCCGTTCGGCAGCATCGGGCTGATCCCGGACGGCGGTTCAACCTGGCTGCTGGCCCGCGCCATGGGACACATGAACGCCTACCAGATGGCCGTTGAAAATGACCGCCTGCCTGCCGCGCGCTGCAGGGAACTGGGACTGGTCAACAAAACAGTTGCAGATGACGCGCTCATGGAGACCGCCGGGGAGTGGGCAACCAGGCTGACCGGCAAAGCGCCGCTGGCGTTGGCGCGTACCAAAAAAATGATGCGCCAGGCGCCGACGCTCAGCTACGCAGACGCCATCGGCGCCGAAGCCGCCCTGCAGCGCCTCTGTTTTGACAGCGCCGACTGCAAAGAGGGTATTACGGCCTTCCTGGAAAAAAGGGAACCCAGGTTCACCGGAACCTGAATGGAAACGTGACCGCTTCAACTCACTCAGCTCCCTCTCCGGTTCAACCGGTGCGCTGGCAGGATGGGGAGTTATACCTGCTGGACCAGACCAGGCTGCCGGGGGAGATCGTTGAAGAACGGCAAGATTCCGCCGCCCAGGTCTGCGAGTCCATAAAACAGCTCAAGGTGCGCGGCGCCCCGGCCATCGGCATCGCCGGGGCCTACGGCCTGGTCGTCGCGCTGCGCGACAAGCTGCACCTGGACCGGGACGCTTTCATCGCTGAAATGCATATACAGGCTGCCGGCCTGGAAGCTGCCCGCCCTACCGGGGTGAACCTGCGCTGGGCCTTGCGCCGGCAGGTAGCACACGTCCTGGGAATGACCGGCGCCGGCCCGGAAGAGATACACGCGGAACTGCTCGCGGAAGCAATCCGCATCCATGATGAAGACCGCCGGCTGTGCCGTGATATCGGCGCGGCCGGCAAACCGTTGATCACGCAGGGCATGGGCATCCTCACCCATTGCAATGCCGGTCAACTGGCCACATCCGAACTGGGAACGGCCACCGCGCCCATGTATCTGGCCCACCGGGACGGTATCGATTTCAGCGTGTTCGTGGACGAGACGCGGCCCCTGCTGCAAGGGGCGCGCCTGACGTCGTGGGAACTGCTGCAGGCAGGCATCGACGTTACCCTTATCTGCGACAACATGGCCGCCACCATGATGGCGCAGGGTCGGGTCGACCTGGTCATCACCGGTTCTGACCGGGTTGCCGCGAACGGCGATGCCGCCAACAAGATCGGCACCCTGGGGCTTGCCGTCCTGGCGCGCCATTTCAACATCCCGTTCTATGTCGCCATTCCCTACTCAAGCATTGACCTGGATGCGGCCAGCGGCGCGGATATCCCCATCGAGGAACGGGCGCCGGATGAGGTTACCCACTGGAGCGGACACCGCACCGCGCCTGAAAACGTGAAGGCCGGCAACCCCGCTTTCGACGTCACGCCCAATGACCTGATTACGGGCATCATCACTGAGCGGGGTATTTTGCAGAGTCCGTATGATCAATCGATCCGGGCGCACTACACATGAAACCGAAATACCATTTTGCAAGCGATAATACCGCCGGGATAATACCCGAGGCCTGGGATGCCCTGGCCGCTGCCAACCGGGGCTTTGCCGCCGCTTACGGCGAGGATGAATGGACCGCCAGGGCCTCGGACTGCATCCGCGCACTGTTCGAAACGGACTGTGACGTGTATTTCGTCTTCACCGGCACGGCAGCCAATTCCCTGGCCCTGGCCGGCATTTGCCGCCCGCAGCACAAGATTATCTGCCACAGGCTTTCCCATATCGCCACCGTCGAGTGCGGCGGTCCGGCTTTTTTCTCCGGCGGCACCGGGATGGAAGTTCTGGACGGGGATGCCGGCAAGATTCAGCCCGGTGATATTGAACGCGTTCTGCAACAGCCGTACGATTTCCACTACCAGATACACAAAGCGGTATCCATTACGCAATCGACGGAAACGGGTACCGTTTACACGGTCGATGAGATCAACGCCATCGGCAAGGTGGCAGGTGACAACGATCTGCACTTCCACATGGACGGGGCCAGGTTTGCCAACGCCGTGGCGGCCCTGGGAGCAACGCCGAAGGAGGTCACCTGGCAGGCGGGGGTCGATGTCCTCTCTTTCGGCGCGACAAAGCTGGCGCTGCCGGTCGGGGAAGCCATTGTCTTCTTCGACAAGTCCCTGTCCGATGAATTCGGGCACCGCTGCAAACAGGCCGGCCACGTGGCATCCAAGATGCGCTTTCTGTGCGCGCCCTGGGTGGGACTGCTGGAAAACGATGCCTGGTTGAAACATGCGCGCCATGCAAACCGGTGCGCAGCCCTGCTGGCCGCGGGGCTGGAACAGTATGCCGGGGCCGAACTACTGGCGCCGGTGGAAAGCAATGCCGTATTCGTGAACCTGCCCGAAGCCGTGCACCGGTCAATGCGGGAGAAAGGCTGGATTTATCACATCGTCATCGGTGAAACAGGGGCGCGCCTGATGTGTTCCTGGGATACGACAGAAGAGCACATCGGTCAATTCCTGGCCGACCTGGATAGCGCTTTCTCAACTTAAATATCAAGTACGAGCCGGCCATGGGCAGTGCGGTCTCGTACCTGGATCAGCGCCGAGTGGTAATCTTCCAATGGAACCCGTGTGATTGGAGCCGGTTTGATCTTTTCTGCCTCATACAGCGAGAATATTTCGGTAAAGCATTCCTGCATCATGTCCGGCGTATGTTTGCGGTAATCGCTTACCTGTAACCCGCTCACCTCGATATTTTTCAACAGCAGGTAATTGGCCTTGATGACGGGAATGCGGCCGGCGGCAAAGCCGATGACCACCATCCTGCCGCGCCATGCAAGGGCGCGTAGTGCCGCGTCGAATATATCGCCACCCAGGGGGTCCAGGATGACATCGGCACCCCGCCCCTGGTTGGCCGCATAGACCTGCCGGCGCAGTTCTTCACGCAGGTCGGGGACGCTGAGATCGATCACCGCTTCAGCGCCGGCATCGAGTACCAATCCGGCTTTTTCCGGCCTGGCTACGCCCGCCAGCGTGCGTACACCCATGGTGTGCGCAAGTTGCAGCGCCGCATGACCCACCCCGCCCGAAGCGCCAAGTATGAGGGCAACCTCCCCTCCACGGGCACGCGCCCTGTCACGCAGGGCCACCCAGGCCGTGTCATAGACCAGCGCCATTGCCGCGGCATCGGCGAAAGACATGGAGGCGGGAAGACGATAACACTGGTCAGCAGGCGCTGTTACCTGTTCTGCATAGCCACCCTCCTCAGCCATGGCCAGGACCCGGTCACCGACTTTGAACTCGTCCACATCATCACCCACCGCTTCCACCACCCCGGCAGGGGCTTTCCCGGGCACAAAAGGGCACTCCGGACGGAACTGGTATCTCCCCGCTATCACCAGCAGGTCCACGTAATTAACCGCAACCGCCTTGATGCCGATGAGCACTTCACCGGGCCCCGCTGACGGTTTCGGCATATTACCGAGTCCGGTCGCTTCAATATCTCCAAATTCACTGACAATGACAGCTTTCATAACAACTCATCCTCATCTTGCGACCGGTCGGGGATTAATCCGGCCCGTACTGATCAAGGCAAGCAAGTCACGCTTGATCACCTTGCCGCCGGGGGTCATGGGCATGTCATCGATCTCGACCAGGTATTCGGGCATGTCGTATTTTGACAGTCCCCCAGCTTCAAGGTGTTTGAGGATTTGTCTCGAATCGGGGCTTGCCCCATTAGCCGGTTTAATCACCAGGCATACCTTTTCACCCAGGCGCTCGTCCGGGAACGGTATGGCGGCGACCTTATCAACGTCAGGATGGCGCGCGGCAAGCAATTCTATCCGGGCCGGGTAAATGTTGTGGCCGCCCCGAATGATCACGTCCTTGATACGGCCCTTGATATGCAGGTAACCGTCTTCATCCAGGCTGCCGATATCACCGGTCATGAACCAGCCGTCCGAATTGAGTGAGCTTGCGGTCGCTGTTTCATCCCCATAATAGCCCAGCATCAGGCTGGCGCCCTTGCCACCAATCTGACCGATCTCACCGGCGCCCAATTCCACGTCTTTATTATCCAGGGACCAGATTTTTATCCCGTAACCGGGACAAGCGCGTCCCGCCGTTCCGATAATCCGCTCGGGGGCATCGCCGGGCAGGGTGTAATTGTGGGAATGGGCCTCCGTCATGCCGTACCCGGTTTGTGGCATGATACCGTATTCCAGTAACTCCGCTGCGACATTACCGGGCACCTGTGCGCCGGATATGCGAAAACCTGAGATGTTTTTGGGAGCCTCTGTCCCGGTTTCCCTTAGTTCCTTCAACAGGTCGATGGCGTGGGCGGGCACACCGTAGATGAACGTTGCCCCGGTCCCGAGCAGGTCATCCACCAGGGATTCACCCGGGGCAAGCTGACTCAGCACGATTTCAGCGCCGCTGTAGAGCGCAGTGACCATGGCGCCGAAACCCAGGTTATGGCTTAACGGACTCAATGTATAAATGACTGAAGCCGAGTTGAAATGCCAGTCCGCGGCAATGGCGCGGGCATTGGCCAGCAAGGTATTGTCACTGTGCATGACGCCTTTGGGTTCGCCGGTGGTGCCGGAGGTGAGCGCAAGATAGACAACGGAATCGGGATCCGGGGCAGCCTGTCCTGTGGCGTCCGCACTGGGACGTACCGTAACGAAATGATCGAAAGGAGAAGCGCCGGCATTCTGCCCGCTGAGTGGTTCCAGAGCATAGTGCCTGGGGACAAGCGTCAAACGCGCCAGTTCGGCATCGACGTCGCACTGATCCACCCCCGTACCATAGCCCTTCTCACTGATCAGTACGGCGGACTGAAAACGATCCAGTATCTGCATGACCTCCGCAACCGTATGATTCCGATGTAACGACGGGCAGCAGGTATAGCGGTTTCTTGAGCAGGCCAGCAACGCAATCACGGTTTCCAGCCGGTTCGGCAACCAGACCGCCACCTGCCGGCCGGGTTCAACCCCGTTTTCCGACAAATCCATCGCCAGTCGTTCCGCCGCCGAGACAAGCTGCCGGTAGGTCAGGCGGCGGTATCGATCGCGCACGGCAAAGCGGTCCGGCGTCCGATCGGCATGCTCCTGAACGATCCGGAAAATGGTCTTGTCCTGCCAGAAACCCGCGGCGCGGTATTGGCGCCGCTGCGCCGCGCTGTGTGTCGTGATTTTCGGGTTATTCATTTTTGAGATATTATTCCGTTGCCCATACTATAACGGATAAAGCGTCTTGGAACTTAAATCCCACAATCGGTACGCCTACTCTCCCATTTCCGAACGACCGGATTATGACTGGCCGGACGGCAAGCGGCTGGCCGTCTATTTCGCCCTGAACATAGAGCATTTCAGTTTCGGCGAGGGACTGGGCCA
The DNA here is from genome assembly GCA_965220815.1 of Gammaproteobacteria bacterium. GTDB lineage: Bacteria > Pseudomonadota > Gammaproteobacteria > Eutrophobiales > Eutrophobiaceae > JAAXHV01. The sequence continues at coordinate 1,366,580 of OZ244846.1, read as the reverse complement.
TACTCCGACGCAGCCTGGCACGCCGCCGGACGTACGCAATTATTCCTGGCGGGACTACGGCTTGCGGGTCGGCATCTGGCGCATTTTCGACCTGTTTGACGAACTTGAGTTACCGGCCTGCCACCTCATGAATGCTGCCGTCTACGATTACGCACCCCAGATTCCTGTTCGCATCCGCACTCGCGGGGACGAGTTCATCGGCCATGGCCGCACCAATTCCGAAGAACAGGCTGCCTGTTCGGAGCATGAAGAACGCCTGCTGATCGGGGAAACCACCGAGACGTTTCGCCAGCACGAGGGGCAGGCGCCCGGCGGCTGGATGGGTCCCTGGATTTCCGAGAGCGCACATACTCCCGACCTGCTGAAGGAGGCCGGTTACCGTTACCTGCTGGACTGGTGCGCGGACGACCAGCCCTTCTGGATGACCACCCGCTCTGGCCCGATACTTTCAATTCCCTACCATATCGAAATCAACGATTCCCCCGCGCAACTGACGCGCCGTCATACGGCGGATGATTTCACCCGCATGGTTACCACACATTTCGACGAGCAACTGCGCCAGAGCAACAGGCAACCCCTGGTCTTCAGCCTGGCCCTGCACACTTTCGTCTCAGGCCAGCCTTACCGGCTCGCCGGCCTGCGGGATATCCTGCTGCACATCGTCAACCACCCCAACGCCGACAAAGTCTGGTTTACCCGCCCCGGCGCCATTTACGACCACATCGTTTCCCTGCCGGAGGGGACCGTGCCATGACTTCCACGCCCGATTGTGATGTGCTGGTAGTCGGCGCCGGCAATGCCGCGTTTGCTGCGGCGCTTGCGGCCCGGGAACAAGGGGCAAAGGTGGTGATGCTGGAGTGCTCATCTGAAGAAGAGGCCGGCGGCAACAGCCGGTTCACCGCCGGCGCGATACGGGTTGTCTATGATGGCGTGGAAGACCTCAAGTCCTTTATGCCGGACCTCAGTGAGGAGGAACTGGCGAATACGGATTTCGGCAGTTATACCGAAGAGCAATTCTTTGACGACATGGGCCGGGTGACCGATTACCGGACCGACCCCGACCTGTGTGAACTGCTGGTAAGAAACAGCCGCGCCACGCTGCTTTGGATGCGTACCAAGGGCATCCGCTTCACACCCATATACGGCCGCCAGGCCTTCAAGGTTAACGGAAAATTCAAGTTCTGGGGCGGCCTGACGGTGGAAGCCTGGGGTGGCGGCCCCGGCCTGATGGAAGCCTGGACAACGGCTGCAAGCAAGGCAGGTATCGACATCCGCTATGAGACGCGAGCCCTGGAATTGCTGCATGAAGACGGGCAAGTACGCGGTGTTCGCGTACGCAACAAGGGGAAAACAACCGCAATTAAAGCCGCCGGCACGATTCTCGCCACAGGCGGGTTCGAGGCCAACAGCGAGTGGCGCACCCGCTATCTAGGCCCCGGCTGGGACCTGGCCAAGGTCAGGGGCAGCCGTTACAACGTCGGTGACGGCATTCGCATGGCCCTGGATATCGGCGCCTCCCCGGCCGGCAACTGGTCCGGCTGCCATGCCGTGGGCTGGGACCGTAACGCGCCGGAATTCGGCGACCTTGCAGTGGGCGACGCCTTCCAGAAACACAGCTACCCTTTCGGTATCATGATCAATGCGCGGGGGGAACGTTTCGTCGATGAGGGGGCTGATTTCCGAAACTACACTTATGCGAAATACGGTAGCGTCATCCTGGAGCAGCCCGGCAACTTCGCCTACCAGGTATTCGACGGTAAAGTCCTGCACCTGTTGCGGGATGAGTACCGCATCAAGCAGGTTACCAAAGCGGTTGACGACACGCTTGAAGGTCTGCTGGCGCAACTCGACGGCGTAGATTCAGATCGCGCCATGACCCACATCAGGGAATACAACATTGCGGTACAGACCTCGGTCCCCTTTAATCCCAACGTCAGGGACGGTCGCGGGACGAACGGTCTTGCCGTCCCGAAAAGCAACTGGGCCAATACCATCGATACCCCGCCGTTCCATGCTTACGGCGTGACCTGCGGCGTGACCTTCACCTTTGGCGGTCTGCGTATAGATACCGATGCCAGGGTGTTGAACACGGATTACCAGCCTGTTCCGGGGCTGTACGCGGCAGGGGAACTGGTGGGCGGGCTGTTTTATTTCAATTATCCCGGCGGGACCGGGCTGATGTCGGGGGCCGTATTCGGTAAAATCGCCGGAGAACAGGCAGCCAAAATAACAGGGGACAGATTTAAATCTGTCCCCGAACCGTGATACAGGTAAACCGTATGAACAAGCAATCGGAACAGGCAGTATATGATCGCCAGGGCTTTGGCAAGAACCTGGAGCTGGCGCCTCCTGCAGGGCTGTTGATAGTGGATTTCATCAACGGCTTTGCCGACCCGGAGGTGTTCGGCGGCGGTAATATCCGGCCTGCCGTCGAGAAGACCGGCAAATTGCTGGCACTGGCCCGCAAGCGGGGCTGGCTGGTCAGTTATACCAGGGTGGTGTACGCCGGCGACGGTTCCGACGCCAACGTGTTTACCGACAAGGTGCCGGGATGCCTTGATTTCACCGAAACTTCCGAACTCAGCCAGGTAGTCCCGGAACTGCCCCCCGAGCCCGGCGACCTGATCATACGCAAACAATTCCCGTCCGCCTTTTTTGGAACGCACCTGGCTTCTGCCTTGGCGATGAAGGGCATCAGGACTTTATTTATCACCGGGGCGACCACCAGCGGTTGCGTGCGCGCCTCGGCCGTCGACGCCATGTGCCATGGCTTCAAGCCGGTGATCGTCGAGGATTGTGTAGGCGACCGTTCCGTTCAGCAGCACGAAGCCAACCTGTTCGACCTGAAAATGAAGTACACGGAGGTAATGAGGCTGGAAGAAGTTGAGGCGTTGACCTCCCTTTAAGGATGCCGCAGAGCAGTCAGGAAACCCCGAACAACAGCTACCCGGGCGCGCCGGTTCGCCGGCTGGAAGACTACGGATTGTTAACGGGCAGTGCCCGTTTTGTTGACGACCTGCAACTGCCCGGAACATTGTGCGCCGCCTTTGTGCGCAGCCCTTATGGTCACGCGCTGGTTAACCGGACCAATACGGAGGAAGCTGCAAAGGCGCCGGGAGTAGTAGCTGTCCATACCTTGTCGGACCTGCAACCCCGGCTTACCGATACCAGGATGGCCACAGGACTGCCAAGCCGGAGCCTTCGTCTTGATGTCAAGCCCGGGGTACTGGCCGGAGACGAAGTGGTTTACGCAGGCGAACCTGTCGCAGTGGTGATTGCCTGTTCCCGTTACGCGGCAGAAGACGCGGCAGACCTGGTGGAAGTTGACTATGAACCCCTGGATGTCGTGGCCGATTGCCGTTCTGCCTTGCATACGGACAGTTCGGCCGTACACAGGAAACTCTCCCACAACCTGGCTGCCGCATTTGAGTTCGACTACGGAAATACGGAAGACGCCTTCGGGGACGCGGACCTCGCCTTCAGGGAGTCCTTCCACCTGCACCGGGGGGGCGCTCACTCCATCGAATGCCGGGGCGCAGTCGCGCGCCATGATCCCGCCACCGATTACCTGACGCTGTGGACTTCCACGCAACGCCCCCACGGGATAAAACGGGTAATCTGCGACCTCCTCGGCCGCAATGATGACAGTGTGCGCGTCATCGCCCCCCAGGTCGGCGGCGGATTCGGGCCGAAACTGGTGTGCTACCCGGAAGAGGTGGTAATCGCCCTGTGCGCGACCATCCTGCAGCGGCCGGTGAAATGGATACAGGACCGTTACGAATACTTCCTCAGCACGACCCAGGAACGGGACCAGTACTGGGACGTGGAAATTGCGCTGGATAGTGATGCGACAATCAGGGGGATGCGCGGCGCCTTGCTGCACGACCACGGCGCCTATACGGCGCGCGGCCTGAACGTGCCGTATGCCTCCGGCATCGCACTGCCCCTGGCCTACAATATTCCCGCCTACCACCTGGACGTTTACGTTGCGCTCACCAACAAGGTCCCTGTCACGCCGGTGCGCGGCGCGGGACAGCCCCAGGGAGTGTTCGTGATGGAACGGCTGCTGGACCGTGCGGCCGGCAAATTATCCATCGACCGCGCCGAAGTACGGCGCCGCAACCTGGTCAGGAAGGAACAGATGCCCTGCCGCAAGTCCCTGCGCCTGCGCGGCGATACCGAAGTCATCCTGGACAGCGGCGATTACCCGGCAACCCAGGCTCTCGCGCAGAAACACGCCAGCTGGGATTCGTTCAGCGAACGGCAGCAATCAGCCCTGGAACAGGGCCGGTATATCGGCATCGGCCTGGCCAATTTCGTCGAGGGGACCGGGCGCGGCCCTTACGAAACGGTGACGGTGCGCATCAACCCCTCAGGCAACGTTGCCGTCGCCAGCGGCGCCACGGCCATGGGCCAGAGCACGCAAACCATGCTGGCGCAAATCGTTGCCGAACAGCTCGGCGGGGATCCTTCAAGGATCGGCGTCACCTGCGGGGATACGGACGCCACGCCGCTGGGATTCGGCGGCTTCAACAGCCGCCAGACCGTCATCGCCGGCGCCTCGGCCCATGCCGCCGCCAGGGCTGTGAAGGCCAGGGCGTTTAAACTCGCAAGCCGCCTCCTGGAGGCGGCGGAACATGACCTGGAGATCGACGGCCGGGCCGTATTCGTCAAGGACGCGCCGGACAGGAGGCTGACGTTTGCGGAACTGGCCCGCGCCGCGTCCGGCCTGCCGGGCTTCAAACTGCCCGTGGCCGGCATGGGGCCGGGACTGGAAGCCACGGAATCCGTGATTATTGACGACATGGTGTATGCCAACGGTTCGGCCGTGGCCGAGGTGGAAGTGGATATCGATACCGGCCGGGTCACCGTGCTGGGTTTCCTGGTCGTCCACGACTGTGGCCGCAGGCTCAACCCGGTGATCGTTGACGGACAGGTTCTCGGCGGCATTGCGCACGGCATCGGCAACGCCCTGTTCGAATGGATGGGCTTTGACGAAGACGCGCAACCCGTCACCACTACCTTTGCCGACTACCTCCTGGTGGCGGCGGATAACATGCCGGAAGTAAAGCTGTTCCATCTGGAATCGGACTCCCCGTTCAATGCACTGGGCGTCAAGGGTGTGGGCGAATCGGGTTGCCTCCCGACACCTGCCGCCATCGTCTCCGCGATTGAGGATGCGCTGGCGCCTTTCGGCGCGAAGCTCAACCAGGCGCCCCTCACACCTGCCGTACTCTGGGAATTAATCCGCTCAGCCCCCGATTCTGCGCCCGATACTGCGCCTCCCGAACACTGGCGTGCGCCGGACATCGACAAAGACGCCTACAAGCAGGAATCACTGGACGGCCGATAACGATGAAACCCGCGCCATTCACCTACCACCGCCCCGGCAACCTGGAAGAAGCGCTGGATATTCTGTCACAGGTGGCGCATGAAGACGGCCGTATCCTTGCCGGGGGGCAAAGCCTGGTTCCAATGATGGCGTTACGTCTCGCCTTCCCCGCGCACCTGGTAGACATCAACGACATATTCTCACTGCAGGGTATCGAGGTGGAACAACAATCCCTGGTCATCCGCGCCCTGGCCAGGCACGCGCATTTTCATCAACCTGCCGTCTCCGGGCCGTTGGGGTCGGTGCTGGCAAAGGTGGCACAACATATCGCGCATTACCCGATACGCCAACGGGGTACCTTCTGCGGCAGTCTCGCCCATGCCGACCCTGCTTCGGAATGGTGCCTGACCGCCGTCACCCTGGGTGGGTCCGTGATAGCTCAAAGCCGGCGCGGCAACAGGGAAATACCTGCCGGGACGTTTATTCAGGGCCCGATGACTACGGCGCTGGAACCGGATGAGATGATCACAGCGGTGCGCCTGCCGATACCCGGCGCCGGCTCGCGCTTCGGGTTTTACGAGTTCAACCGCCGGGCCGGGGACTTCGCCCTGGCGATGTGCCAGGTCATGTTTACACTGGAAGAAGACAGGATGACCGGGGTCAGGCTGGGCATCGGCGGCGCTGAAGAAGTCCCGCGGCGGCTCGGGGAAGTCGAAGAAATGCTCACGGGCCAACGGCTCACGGAGAAGGTAATCCTGTCCGCCGCCGAACGCGCGGCGAGCGTGATTACGCCTCTCGAAGACATACAGACACCGGTTGAATATCGGCGCCACCTTGTCGGGACCTCAGTCAGACGGGCGCTGGAAGCGGCGCAGGATTCCAGTAATGGACAGTAAAATACCGGTAAGGCTGAACGTCAATTCACGGGACTATCATGTCAACGTGGAGGCGCGGCAGACCCTGGCGGACGTTATCCGCGAGGAGTGCGGGCTGACCGGCACCCGCGTCGGCTGCGAACATGGTATATGCGGGAGTTGCACCATCATCGCTGACGGCGCGCCGGTACGCGCCTGCCTGATGTTTGCGGTACAGGCTGAAGGGAAGGAGATCAGGACTATCGAGGGCATGGCCGACGGCGCGGAACTACACCCTGTCCAACGCGCATTCAGTGAAAACCACGCCTTGCAATGCGGTTTCTGCACCCCAGGGTTCATCATGCTGATTACGGCGGCCCTGGACCAGAATCCCGCACCCACCGATGAGGAGATCAGGGAGATGCTGTCGGCCAACCTGTGCCGTTGCACCGGATATCAGAATATTTTCAACGCGGTAAAACAATATGTGGGAGAATCAACCGAAACAACAGGAGCACACAAAAATGACTGACATAACCGAAGCTTCCACCGGTAAATTTGTCTCCGTGGATGGAGTGAACATCCATTACAACGACGCCGGCGCAGGGGAGCCGGTCCTGTGCCTGCATGGCGGCGGTCCCGGCGCGACGGCCTGGAGCAACTTCAAGCAGAATATCCCGGCCATTACCGGCGCCGGGCGCCGGATGCTGATGATGGACATGCCGGGGTACGGCCAATCGGGATTCCCCGACGGCTGCAACGAGGACTTCTTCGATTTCACCGGCAGAATGATTGACGGATTCCTGGGCGCGCTGGGCGTCGAAGGCGCGGTGGACATCATCGGCAACTCCCTGGGCGGCCAGGCCGCGCTCGGGCTGGAGCGGTGCAAACCTGAGAGGGTCAAACACCTGGTGCTCATCGGCAGCCAACCCACTTCCGCAGGCCTCGTTATTCAACCCCAGCCCCAGGAAGCATTGAGAAACATCTTCAATTACTATGCCGGGGAAGGCCCGACCCTGGAGAAGATGCGGCGCCTGGTGGAAAGCCTGTTATACGACCCGTCCCTGGTCAGCGATGAAACCCTGCAGGAACGTTTCGAGGCAAGCAGGGATCCGGGACAGATGCGCCTGCTGGGGCTGCCGCGCCGGGACCTCTACTCAGAACTGGATCAAATCGCCTGCCCCACCCTGCTGGTCTGGGGCCAGGAGGACAAGGGCGGCGCACTTGAGGTCGGCCTGCAGATGCTGAAAAGAATGCAGGACGCACGTATGCACATCTTCCAGCGCTGCGGCCACTGGGCGCAGGTGGAGCATCAGGCAGAGTTTGAGCGGGTTGTACTGAACTTCTTTGCTGGTTAACCACCTTATGAAATACATCGAACCCGCCAGCCTGCCCGAGGCGCTTGAAATTCTGTCCGCAGACGACGAGGCCCGTTGTCTTGCCGGCGGCGCCACCCTGGTGGCCATGCTGAATGCGGACCTGGTTGAGCCTTCAACGTTGATCGGACTGCGCCGTATTGATGAACTTGCCGGTATTTCGGTATCCGGGGACCATATACGCATCGGCGCTACGACGACCCATGCGCAGATTGCCGGCGATGACAGGCTGACCGGCAACGCGGCAGTCGTCAGGGACGCCGCCAGGCAAATCGCCCATTCTGCCATCCGTAACATGGGCACCATCGGCGGGGCGGTCTGCCACGCCGACCCCAATGCCGACTTTCCCGGCGCCCTGGTCGCGGCCAATGCCGTGCTTGAGGCAGCCGGTCAATCCGGACGAAGACAGATCCCGGCTGACGAATTTTTCCTGGACTACCTGGAAACCTCCCTGGAGGAAGACGAGATACTGAGCGCGGTCAAGGTGCCGGTGGAACCGGTCGGCGCCAGGGGCAGACACCTTAAATTCAGCAGGACCCATGGCGATTACGCCACAGTTTCTATCTCCCTGGTGCTGGTGATCAACAACGGCGCCTGCGGTTACGCCAGGGTGGCGGTTGGTTCAGCCGGGCCGGCGCCAGTGCACCTGGCTGAGGTCGATGCACTCCTGACGGGCTCGGACCTGTCCGGGGAGACTGTCAAACAGGCAGGCCAAAAACTGATGGAGGCTGCTGACCCCGTCGATGACGTGCGCGGCAGCGCGGAGTACCGCCGCATGATCATCCCGGGGCTGTTGCAGCGGGCCGTGGACGAGTTGCGGTAGATCGTATGCGCGGGGAAGCACAGGCCGGAACCGGCCTTTTGCCGGTAAACCGGCGGCAGTTTTTAAAACAGACCGGAGGGTTGACGTTCTGCTTCGCCTTCCCCGGCCTGTTCGGTAACGGCGATGCCTATGCAGCAGGAGCCGCACCTGGTACGAAGCGCCAATCGGCCGAACTCAACGCCTACGTACGTATTTCTCCCGATGGAACGGTGACCATTATCAATCCCGCCGCGGAAATGGGCCAGGGCGTCATGACGGCCCTGCCTGTCATTGTTGCGGAGGAACTGGATGTGGAATGGGACGACGTGCGTATTGAATCTTCTCCGCCATTCGGCGAGGTCTACGGCGACCCCGCGTTCTTCAACAGGATTTTCACCACTTCCAGCAGGACGATCACCAATTACTACGAGCGCCTGCGCCGCTTCGGCCGCGAGGCGAGACAGGTGCTGCTGGAAAATGCCGCAGAGGAATGGCGCGTGCCCGTGGCGGAACTGCGGACCGCGCCCAGCCTGGTCATACATGATAAGACCGGGCGCAGTATCAGTTACGGTGAGATAGCCGCATTCGCCGGGACTGGTGCGGCGTTTGACGGGGGCGAACCGATAACGTTCAAAGCCCCTGAAACTTATCGTCTGGTAGGTAAAAACATCCCGCGCCGGGACCTCCCCGGCAAGGTCAGCGGCAGCGCGGAGTACAGCATGGATGCCCGGCCCGCGGGACTGGTCTATGCCGCGGTATCCAGGGCGCCTGTTGAAGGCGCTACTGTACGCGCCCTCGATGAACATGATGCGCGCAGCATCAGCGGCGTGATCGACGTGATACAACGGCCCGAATCCGTCGCCGTCGTTGCCACCAGCTACCCTGCGGCACTGAAAGCCCGTGACAGGCTGGAAATCTCCTGGCATGAAGTGGAAGGCATGAGTGACTTTGACAGCGGCGACGCCCTGCAGCAACACCGTGCGGCAGCGCTTGACTTGTCCCGATCCGGTTTCCCCTGGGACACACAGGGCGATATTTCCTCCCTGGCGGATAATGCAACGCAGGTCTACGCGGCAGAGTACCGGACGGATTACGTCTACCACGCCCAGATGGAACCGCTGAACGCGGTGGTATCGGTCACGGACGCCGGGAAGAAAGCCGAGGTCTGGGCCGGGACCCAGGCGCCGGCCAACACGGTAGAAGCGGTTGCCCGAATCCTGGATATCCCCGTGCATGACGTCAAACTCAACCGTTCCCTGCTGGGCGGCGGGCTTGGACGGCGCACCGTGCCCAGTATGGATTTCGTAGTTGACGCCGCCTGGTTGTCCAGGGTGCTGCGACGGCCTGTCAAAGTGGTCTGGACCCGCGAAGATGACCTGCGCAGCGGACATCTCAAACCCATGACGGCCCACTACCTGCGCGCCGCTGTCGACACCCGGGGCAATATTTCGGCCTGGCAGCATCGCGTTGCCAGTGATGAGTCGATAAAAATGCTGGACCGACCCAGTTACGAGGCATTCGGCAAAGTGCCCGTCACGTCCATGCTGGGTGCTTCGCACCACGCCATGGACCGGACCCTCGGCGACGCTTACGACCTGCCCAACCGCCTGGTCGAGCACGTTGCCATGGATACGGGCGTACGCCTCTACCCGGTGCGCGGCGTGGGCGCAACACCCAACAACCTGGCCATTGAATCCTTTATTGATGAATTAGCTGTACAACAAAACACCGATCCCGCTGAGTACCGCCTGCGGCTTCTGCATAAATCCGCACGCGGACGGCGTATCATTGAAACAGTCGCCGGGATGGCCCACTGGACACGGGAACGGCACGAGCGCGCGCTGGGCATTGCCTATACCCACTATGTGGATACCGTCGCCGCGGCAGTGGCTGAAATCTCCTTTGACCAGAAGCAGGAAAAGATCACCGTCCACAGTGTCTGGCTTGCGGCCGATGTCGGCCTGGCCATCCAGCCCGACAACGTCAGGGCGCAACTCGAAGGCGGCATCGTCCACGGGCTGGGTTACACCCTGTCGGAACGCATCACCATCAAAAACGGCCTGATACAACAGCGCAATTTTCATGATTATTCCGTTATGCGCATGGCGGATGCGCCTGCCGTGCAAACAAAACTGTTACACAGCGACAGGGCACCGACCGGCGTCGGGGAAACCGGGTCGATCCTGGCGCCCGCAGCCGTGGCCAATGCCTTCGCCGCGTTGACCGGCAGGCGCCTGCGCCATTTACCGTTCACGCCCGACCGAATCCGGGAAGTATTGATGACATGAGGGTGGAGTTATGACCGACAAGCAAGCCGTGACATTATCCATAAACGGTGATCCGTACGAGGTATTGGCAGCTCCGCGCCAGACCCTGCTCCAGGTGCTGCGCGAGCAGCTTTCCCTGACCGGGACAAAATGCGCCTGCAACAACGGTGTGTGCGGCAGTTGCACGGTGTTGGCGGACGGTCTGCCGATGCGCGCCTGCCTAATGCTGGCAGTAGCGGCGACGGACCGGGAAATTACAACTATCGAAGGACTGGAGGCAGACGGCGAACTACATCCCGTACAACAGGCCATTATTGACCACCAGGGTCTGCAATGCGGATTCTGCACTCCCGGGATGGTCATCGCGGCAAAGGCGCTGCTCGACAGTAACCCGAACCCGACACTTAATGAAATTCGCGAGGAACTGAGCGGCAACCTGTGCCGCTGCACCGGCTACGTGAAAATTGCCGACGCGGTACTATCACTGGCCGGTGTAGAACGGGGACAGAATTGAATTCTGTCCCCTGCGTTACGTATAACCCTGACCCCGGTCCGGGGATCGGTGGGGTCAGAGTAAGAAATTCGGAGAATTTTTACTCTGACCCCGAAATTTCAAGGGGACGGAATTGAATTCCGTCCCCTGAGAAGAGGAAAACAGGTATGAGCACAAACATGGCGGAAAACCAACAGATTAACCCTATTATCGGCGCTTCGGTCCCGCGCATAGAGGGGCCTGAAAAAGCGACCGGGCGGGCCGTATATACCGATGACATCACCCGGCCAGGCATGTTGCACGCAGCCCTGCTCGGCAGTCATTACCCCCATGCAAGGATCCTGTCCATTGACACTTCCCGGGCAAAGGCGCTGCCCGGCGTCAAGGCCGTCCTGACAGGCGCCGACCTGCCGCTCAACTACATCGGCATGTTTATCAAGGACCAGCTCCCCCTGGCGCGGGACAAGGTCTGCTACAGTGGCGAGCCGGTCGCGGCCGTGGCGGCGGTCGACCTGAAGACGGCGCGCCAGGCACTGCGGCTCATCGAGATAGAATACGAAGAACTCGAACCGGTAACGGACGTGGAGGAGGCCCTGAAACCGGGCGCACCGGTCATACATGAAAAGCGCGACGAATACCCCACCATGTATGAACTGCCTGAACAACCGAACGCCATGTGCTTCACCGAGTTCATGGAAGGCGACCCCAACCCGGCCTGGGATGAATGCGACGTCATCGTGGAGGACGAATACCTGGTGCCGGCCCAGTACCACATGTACATGGAACCGAGCTCGACCGTGGCCGAGGTGGACGGCAGCGGCAAGGTCACGTTGTGGTCGTCAACCCAGGGCGTCGCCCGCTCCCAGATGTACACTTCCCTGGCGCTGGGGTTGCCCATGTCGAAAGTGCGCGTCATCGCCCCGCGCATAGGCGGCGGTTTCGGCGGCAAGTGCGAATTCACCAACCAGCCCATTACCGCGCTGCTGGCGCAGGCGACGGGCCGGCCGGTCAAACTGACCTTTTCCCGCGAAGACGACATGACCATGATGAAACGCCGTCATGGCGGCAAGATTTACATGAAGACCGGCGCCAAAAAGGACGGCACCCTGGTGGCCCGCGACTGCCGGATCATCCTTGACGGCGGGGCCTATGCCGATGAGAGCCCGGAAGTCTCGCCGGTGGCGGCTTTTTTCAGCCAGGGCCCGTACCGCATCCCGAACATGCGGGTGGAAGCCTGGTCGGTATACACCAACCTGTCCCGCGCCAGCGCTTTCCGCGGCTTCGGCAATCCACAGGCTACATTTGCCAGTGAATCCCAGCTGGATGACCTGGCGGACCAATTGGGAATGGATCCCCTGGAACTGCGTCTTAACAACGCGCTGGAGCAGGACGACAAATTTTTCTGCGGCAAAACCATCGAGAAGGCAACTATGCGGGCCTGCCTGGAAAAAGTGCGGGACGCCTCAGGCTGGGCCGCTAAACGGTCAGGCGGCAGACCGGCCGCGCCCGGAAAAAAACGCGGTATCGGCATGGCCGGCATGAGTCATATCTCCGGCCTGGCCGGGGCCGGGGCGAACGTGTTACTGAATGAAGACGGCAGCGTCACGTTGAACTGCGGGGCGGTCGATATCGGCCAGGGTTCGGATACCATATTCACCCAGATCGTGGCCGGCGCTTTGGCCCTGGATATGGACCAGGTCAATTTTGCCGCGCCGGACACGGACTCATCGCCATACCAGTTCCAGACGGCGGCAAGCCGCAACACCTACACCATCGGCAACGCGGTAAAAAAAGCCGGCGACGATGTCCGGGAGCAGATTTACCGTCATGCCGGGGAGATACTGGAGTGCAACACAGCGGACCTTGAGCTCAGGCAGGGCGGTATCGTCGGCGTGAAAGGCGTGCCGGACGCGGCGTTGCCGTTTGCCGCGATTGCCGGCAGGGCGCTGTGGCAGGAAGGGGGCCCGATCATGGGTACCCATAACTGGCTCTACACGCCGCAGGATCGCATGGACCCCAAACGCATGCTGCTCAGGGGGTTTGCGTTGATGCCCGATGCTATCGGCATCTTCACCTTCGGGGCGCAGGTTGCGGAGGTGGAAGTGGACGAGGTAACGGGACAGGTGGAAGTGCTGGAATTCTGGGCCGCCCACGATGTGGGCAAGGCAATCAATAAAGCTTCGGTGGAAGGCCAGATAGAGGGCGGGATCGTACAGATGCTGGGTTACGCCCTGACCGAAGAGATGCTGTGGGACAACGGCCGCATGATCAACCCGACCATGATGGATTACAAGATCCCCGGCATGGCGGACGCGCCGTACAAAATCCATTCATTGCTGATCGAGGAAGCGGAAGAATCCGCGCCGTTCGGCGCCAAGGGTGTAGGCGAGATCTGCGCGGTGGGACCGGCCCCGGCCATCGCCAATGCAATCAAGAACGCCGTCGGCGCCAGGGTTACCCAAATTCCCGCCACTCCTGAACGGGTGCTGACAGCCATGCAATCCGCAGATGACGCAGATAGATTTTATGGAACCGATACCTGAAGCTGTAGATACAGGAAGGTTCCCTGCCAGGGCACGACAGAATCGCTGCGATAGATACGGCCGCAACAGGATTCGAATTCGCCCCGCTCGGGGTAGACGTCGAACAGGTTCCGCGCGCCGGCTTTCAGGGAGAACCGGTCACCGAAATGCAGGGTCGCCTCCGCGTCAACCATGAACTCAGCGCCGAATTTCTGAATGACGGCCAGGTCCGCGGTGCTGGTGTTTTCATAGTCGCCGTAATAGCGGCCCCGCAGCAACAGGTCTAAACGGTCCCGGCTATGGTGCAGGGATGCCACGGCGCGCAGGTCCGGGGCGCCATTTTCAACGTCAAACTGCGCTTCTGCGTCCACGAAACGTCCGCGCTCAACGAGCCGGGTTTCGTTGTAGTTGCCGGCCAGGTGCAGCATGTTATGTCCGCCGAAACCATCGAACTCAAAAGTGGCCGACAGGTCAACGCCGCGGGTTTTCGAATCCACGTCGTTGGTGAAAAAGCGCACCTGCGAAATGGTATTGGCTCCAGGTACACCCAGCGCTTCCAGTTGTGCAGTCTCCCCGGGGCCCACCGCGAACTGTGAGGACAGCACGATGCGATCGTCAAGCTGGATGTGATAATAATCAAGGGTCAGGGTCAGGCCGTCCAGGGGCTCTGCGGCGAAACCCAGGCTGTAGGACATGGAGTCTTCGGCATCCAGCGGACGGGCGCCAAACAGGGCCGAAACCGGGTGCTCGGCGGGGTACACCCCTTCTGCCATGGGCAAACCGCTCGGGCCGACCCGGGTGGAGACGTTGGTTGTCGAAATCTGGCCCGGCGTCGGCGCGCGGAAGCCTGAACCGACCGAGCCGCGCAGGTTGAGATAATCCGTGAGGCGGTAACGGGTCGCCAGCTTCCAGGTAACCACGTCGCCGAAGTCGGAGAAATGATCGAAGCGCACCAGGCCGTTAAGCAGCAATTCATCCGTCAAATCCATCTCCAAATCGATGTAACCGGCATAGTTGTTCCGGCTCAGCCTGCTTGCAAACTCCGGCGCATAACCGGGAAAACCGTTAGAGCCGACCGGTACCGTATTATGGATCGGATCGCCTGCCGGACACAGCGAACCGGCCGTTTCCAAACCGGGAATCCGGCACTCGACAACGGTCAGGTCGTCATCCGGATCAGCATCGACCTCGGCCCGGGTAATCTCGAAATTAAAGGGGTCAGCCGCGGCGTACGGTCCTATTGCAAACGACAACGGGTCACCTTCTTCGATCGTATACCGCTCGCGACGGTATTCAAAGCCGAAAGCGGCATTCAACGGGCCGGCAAAGCCCAGTTCCACGGGCAAACTGAAATCGGCGTTCACGGCAAGTTCATCATTAATCAGATCGCCGGGTCGAAAGCTCGTCGGCGTCTCCGGCCCCAGGGACGGATTGAGTGTGTTGGCAATTCGATAACGAATTTCGTCAGAACCATAGCTCACCGACAGGTCCAGTCTCAAACCGTTGCCCAGTTCTCCCCGCAGGCCGCCCACCATGCTGTAATCGAGCACTTTCCCGGAAAATTGCGGCGTGAACCCCGCCGGATACAGGCCGGCGCGGGGGTCGTAGATGGAGCCGTCTTCCAGCCGTAACGGCAATAACTGGCTGACGCCGGGACGCCGGTAAAAAAACCCGCCGCTCTGGTCCTTCCAGGAGTAATTACCGAAACCATACAGTTCGAATATCTCCGAGACCGGCAACGCCGCGTTGACAAAGAAAAGCGCCTGTTCGCGCTCCGGCTGCCCCCATATCTGCGCCGGGCTGTCGAATTCACGGTCACCGCCGACGCCGGTGAAATTGTCGGCGAAGCGCGTGTCGGGGTCATCCGGGATGCCGTCACTGCCCGGCAGCACCTGTTCAATCGTACCGTCGGGCCCATAGGTATAGGTAAATGCATCGGGCCCGAACCAGGTCACGCCGTCCACCGTTAACCGGCTTTGGGTGGCCTGCAAGGGCGTCAGCCCCGAACTGCCTATGGCAATGTCGTAAGGTTGTGAACGGCTGCTTGGTTGAGTATCCGAATATTGTCCGCTTATATTGATAAACCCTTCACTGCCGAGAGGAAAACCGGCGTTGGCTTCAACGGTGACTTCCTCGCCATCGCCTTCCGTATAGCCGCCGTATTTAGCGCGCAGATCGAAGCCGGAGCGATTCTGTCTGAGGTTGAAATTTATCACGCCGGCAATGGCGTCGGAGCCGTACTGGGCTGCGGCGCTGTCCCTGAGCGTTTCCACGGACTGCAACGCGACGGAAGGAATACTGCCCACGTCGGGACCGTGCGCGCCGAAACCGTTCAGTTGCATCAGGGCGGCGCGATGGCGGCGCTTGCCGTTGACGAGGACCAGGGCGTGGTGTGAATCCAGGCCGCGCATGCTGACCGGACGTATAAAGGTCGATCCGTCGGAAATCGGCTGGCGGGTAACGTTAAATGAAGGGACAATGGTATTGATAACATCGACCATATCCGACGAATTGACACTTTCGAGATCGTCCAGCGTGAACATGTCAACCGGCACTGCAGCATCGCTCGCGGCGCGAGCCGAGGCTCGCGTGCCGATCGTTACGACTTCTTCAATCTCTCCGTGCGCGTATCTTCCCTCATCCTGGGCAATTACCGGGGTGTTCACGACGAACCCGAGGCCAAGCCAAAGAGACAAAAACGGGAACCATTGCGCGGCGCCGATTACCGATGGAACAAACCTTGTTCTGGCCGGTGTCAACTGACGCGTTGACGGGAAATTTCCTGTTGTAATCCTGTTTATCATTCTGTCGTATCAGGCAGGTGCCCGACACTCCTCATAACCATCTTGAAGATAACTATAACGTGTTAAAATGTCGGTGGCAACCTGTAGCTTGCCAGGCAAAAATCCATGAAAGTTGAAAAGATATTCACTGTGCAGGCGTCCCCGCAAACGGTCTGGGATTTTGCAAAAGACCCGGTAAGGATGGCGCCATGTATTCCCGGTTGCAAGGAAATCAGCGTTGTCGATGAGACCCGTTACAAGGCCCGCGTGGCCGTCAAGGTGGGCCCCATATCGGCAAAGTTCAACCTGGACCTGGAGATTATCGAGGAAACGCCGCCCGTGGAAATCATTTCCAGAACCCGCGGTGAGGAAGGTACCCGCGCCAGCATATTGACGGCGAACAATATCGTCCGCCTGACGGCAAACGACGATGGCTCCACCGGGGTCTATTGCAGCTCGGAATCTTCCATTACCGGGCGTCTGGGCAAATATGGGGCCGGCATGATGATGAAAAAAGCCGATGCCATCTGGGAAAAGCTGGCCGAAAACGTCAGCAGGGCAATAGAAGAAACCTCTTGAATTGAAACCGGCGAAATTCAACTATGTTAGGGCCGGGTCCGTGGACCAGGTCCTGGATCTGCTGGAACAGCCGGCAGGCTTTGTCAAGATTCTCGCGGGCGGGCAAAGCCTGAACCCCACTCTGAACATGCGGCTGTCCGCACCCGACATGCTCATCGACATCAACGACCTGGATGAACTCAGGGGGATCAGGGTAGAAGAAGACAGGCTGCACGTCGGCGCCCTGACCCGCCACGCGGAGCTTGAACGCTCCGAACTTGTAGCCGGGCACGCACCTTTATTGACAAAAGCAATTCAGCATGTGGCCCATGCGGCGGTCCGCAACCGGGGCACGATCGGCGGCAACGTATCGCTGGCTGATCCCGCATCGGAACTGCCGGCCTGCTGTGTCGCCCTGGATGCCAGTATCACGATACGGAACAAGCAAGGCACACGGGTCGTGCGCGCCCGTGATTATTTCAAAGACCTGTATGAAACGGACCTGCAGGAAAACGACCTGATGATTTCGATCTCCTTTCCCCTTGCCGGAGATACGACCGTATGCGCCTTCCGCGAGTTTGTACGGCGCCGGGGTGATTTCGCTTCAACCGGCCTGGTGGTCAATGCGGAACTTGTGGACGGTGTATTTACTTCCTTCAGTCCGGTATTTTTTGCCGTTGCCAATACCCCGGTTCTGGCTGCCGGCGTCGCGCAACTGCTGGTAAACCGCACCATTACCGGGGAAGTCGTTGAGCAGGCAGTCGCTGCCGTTGACCATGACGTTGAAATAACAGGCGACAGCAACATGAGCGAGGAGATGAAACGGCACCTTGCCGGACATTACCTAAGAGAGGTTATAGGGGAGTTGTATGGATAAGGAACCGCGTATTTCTATTTCGGTGACGGTGAACGGCGCACTGGTAGAGGCCGAGGCGCCGGCGCGGGAAAGCCTGGCGGACTTTCTGCGTCACCGGGTGGGGCTGACCGGTACCCACGTCGGTTGCGAGCAGGGCATCTGCGGCGCCTGTACGGTCAGGTTTGACGGACGCATCGCCCGTTCCTGCCTGACCCTGGCGGCACAGGCGCACGGCCATTCCATCGAAACCATCGAGGGAGTCACGGACAGCGGGGAGATAGCCGACCTGCAGGAAGCATTCCTCAGGCACAACGCCGCACAATGCGGGTTTTGCACCCCCGGCATGCTGATCACTGCCGCGGAGTTTCTGAACTCCGGTGAAACTGCCAGGAGGGAGTCGATCCGGCAATTCCTTTCGGGCAATTATTGCCGTTGTACCGGTTACCATGCGATCGTCGATGCGATTGCAGAGATCGCAGGGAAGAAAGCCGATGCCTGATCCCTTTGTTATCGATCCCGGCCTCGCCAGACCGAGCGCCCGCAAATTCGTCCAGGGCCGGGGCCGTTACCTCGACGATATTACGCTCACGGGCATGCTCCACGTCTGTTTTGTCCGCAGCCCTTACGCCCATGCAAAAATTGCCGGTATTGATACCTCGGCGGCCCGGGAGGTCGGCGGCGTCAGTCACGTTATTACCGGCCGGGACCTGGCGCCCGTGTGCCGCCCCTGGACCGCGCAGTTGACCAACCTCGGTGAGATGAAGACCGCGCCGCAATCGGCGCTGCCGGTTGAAACAGTCAAATGGCAGGGTGAACCCGTCGCGGCCGTCGTGGCAAGCTCCAGGGCAGTTGCCGAGGACGCGGCCGAACTGGTCGAGGTGGATTATGAAGAACTGCCCGCGGTGGTGGACCCCGAGGCAGCGCTGAAACCGGATGCGCCACTGGTTCACCCCGACCTGGGCACCAATGTCGCCTGGTCCATCAACATCGATACCGGCGAGGTGGATGCAGCGCTGGCGGGGTCCGACGTCGTTATCGAGAAAACCTTTTCGGTGGACCGGCAAACGGGAGTCACGCTGGAACCACGCGGCGCTATTGCCGATTATGACCCCGCGAAATGTTACCTGACCATACACCTGACCAGCCAGGTTCCCCACATTCAACGTTATATATACGCCAGGCAACTGGGTTTGAATGAAGCTAACGTGCGCATTATCTGCCCGGATATCGGTGGCGGCTTCGGCTTGAAACTGCACGTTTATTCCGATGAGATCGCCACCGCCGCGATCAGTATGCTGATCCGCCGGCCGGTCAAATTCACAGCCGACCGGCTGGAATCGTTTGTTTCCGACATACATGCCAGGGGGCACCGGGTCAGTGCGCGCATCGGTGTCAATAACGACGGTAAAATACAGGCGCTTGAGGTGAATGACCTGGCCGGCGCCGGGCCGTTCCTGATCCACCCGCGCACCAGCGTGATCGAACCCCTGCTGGTCGCCATCTGTACGCCGCTGGCATACGACCTGAAGCATTACCGGGCCGGCGCCTCACTGGTTTACCAGAACAAGGTCAGCACCGGCCAGTACCGCGGCGTAGGCATGCCTGTCGCCAGCCTGGTGGCGGAAGGACTGGTGGACGCCGCGGCCCGGGCAACCGGCCTCGACAAGGCCGAGATCAGGAAACGCAACCTGTTCAGGGATGACGCTTACCCCGTTACCGGCATTTCCGGCGAATACCTTGAGTGCCTGTCCCAGCAGGCCTCGCTGGACAAGTTGTTGAAGATGATGGACTACGGCAGGCTGCAGGAGGAACGGGATGCAGGGCGCGATAAGGGTATCTACAAGGGCATCGGCCTGGCTACCGTGGTAGAGGGCACCTCGCCCAGCCCGGCCCTGTACGCCGCGGGCGGCGCGCCGATAAGCTCCCGTGACGCCTGCACCCTGCGCCTGGAGGCCGGCGGCAATATCTCCTGCGCTACGGGTCTGACCGACCAGGGCCAGGGCGGAGAAGCGGTGGTTACCCAGGTGATCGCCGACGTGATCGGTATACCGTCCAATGAGATCAACATCGTCATGGGCGATACCGCGACCACGCCTTTCGGCGGCGGCACCTGGGCATCCAGGAGCACGGCGATTGCCGGTGAGGCTTGCCTGCTGGCGGCGACGGAGATGCGGGAGAAAATTCTGGAGGTGGCTGCCGCGATCCATGAACAGCCGGCGGACATCCTTACCATCCGGGCCGGCGAAATCTTCAACCTGGAGACGAACGAGAAAGTCTCATCACTTGCAGAGATCGGCAAAACCGTCCATTTCAACACGCATACCCTGCCGGCGGAATTTGAGCCGGAACTGATCGTCACCCGCCACTACAGCCAGCGCGAACAACTTATGGTCTATGCCAACTGCGCCCTCGGCGTGTCCCTGGAAGTGGACGTGAACACCGGGCTGGTAACTCTCCACAAGATATGGGCGGTAGACGATTGCGGCCGCATCATCAACGAGAAACTGGTGGTGGAACAGATGCGGGGCAGCATCGTCCAGGGCATCGGCTCCAGCCTCTATGAAGAATGTATCTACGACGAGACGGGGCAGCTTTTGAACGGCAACATGTTCGAGTACCTGCTGCCTATGGCCGGCGAGATGCCCGACATCGAATGCGACCATATCGAAACACCCACTAAAGCTACGCAACTGGGTGCAAAAGGCTGCGGTGAAGCGGGCATCATCGCCGTCTGCGGCGCTATCATGAATGGAATCAACGATGCGCTGGAACCGTTCGGCGTGGAGGTAAGTTCACAGCCGTTCACGCCGGAGAAGATTCTGAGGGCGCTGGGGAAAATTGTTTAAGAAACCCCTGACTACTCCCTGGATGGTTGCAGCGCTGGTCGTGAGATGAACAGGATCGATGCCAGCATGGTGATGATACCCATCCATAGCACGGGAACGTAACTGCCCGAAGTTTGCAGCAGTGCAGCGCAGGCCGGTCCGATTGAAGTGCCGACCGCGGCCACCAGGTTGGACAATATCAGCAGCCTGCCCGTTGTATCCACGTTGGCGATGCACGCCATGATGTACGGCAAGGTAAAATACCAGGCAAAACTGAATAACCCGACGCTGATCACGTAGACAACGGTGGAGAAATCCGTCAGTAACAGCGCCATACAGAGGATTGCCAGGCCGGTTCCCAGCACAACCGGAAGGAGGCGGCTGAAACGGGTGGACAGCGCCGCCGTCGCCATGGAGCCCAGAAAACCGAGGAACAGGCTGGCGGACAACGCATAACCGATAGTCTGGGCTGCAATGCCACTGGCATTACCGATGCGTTCGTAGTAAGCCCACACGCCCATAATACCAGCCTCGAACAGAAACAGGCCGGCAAACCCCAGTGCAACAAGGATGGGAACGGAACCCGTGGCCTTGACCTCCGGCATTTGCTTGATTTCCCCGCTGTCGGGGATAAAGCGAATAAACACCAGCAGCAGCACGTGCATCCCCGCCAGCAGCAGGAATACCGAGCCTATACCGAAATCCGCGACCAGTCCCGGCAGAAATATCACTCCCACCGAGCCGGCCAGTAATTGCAGGCCGAACCAGTAGCCGAGACTTCGATCCGGGTCCAGGGTTCTGTGGATCACGGCCATACACACGGCCAGTTGTATCCCGGCGGCAAATCCGCTCAGAAAGCGAACCAGGAGGAAGAGAGAGAAACCGGTCAGCGAGGAGGTAACCAGGTTCATCAGGATGACACTGACGGCGGCGAGGTACAGAGCCATACGCCAACTGATCCTTTTCACCCAGATAGCCGCGGGTATCGGGGCCACGGCAAAACCCGCCAGTTCCGCCGATATGATGTAGCCGCCCTGCTGGCTGCTGAACCCGAGTTGTGTCACGTATCCACCCACCAGCAACGGCGCGATAAAATACACCGCTGCGCCGCAGGTGCTCAGTAACGACAGGATGGTGAGGACGCTATAGTTTCCGGCCTTGTTATTTTCGGTTCCGGTCATGACTTACCGGATATTAACATGGATGCACAGGGCAGACAGGCTTATAAGGAATTATTTAATTACTGGATTCCCGCCTGCGCGGGAATGACGGGTGGTATCCGGAATGACAGGGGTTGAATAACGGGGGAAATACTGTTCAGATAGCGGAAGCTTACTAAGGAGACTCAGAATGCGTTGGCAGGATTATCCGCTGGAAGAGCTGCGCCGCCAGTATCTTACCAACCTGACGCCCGGCATGGGCGACCATGTGCGCCGCTACGAGGAACTCAGCGACGAACTGGTGCGTACCATGCCCGGGAAACTGGATATTGCTTACGGCGATGCCGCCGGTCCGCGCCAGATGCTGGACATCTTCACTCCTGATACGGACGACGCGCCCATCCTGGTATTCATTCATGGCGGTTACTGGTTCTTCAACAGCAAGGACCCGAGGCGTTTTCCGGCCCGGGAGTTCGTTCCCCGGGGCATTGCCTGGGTTCCCATCAATTACCGTCTGGCGCCGACCGTGCCGATGTCCGGGATCGTGGCCGACGTGAGAAACGCGGTGAAGTGGCTGTATCGACATGCCGCGGAATACGGCTGTGATCCCGAGCGGATTTACGTGAGCGGCAATTCGGCCGGTGGCCACCTGACCGCGGAATTGCTCAGCGATGACTGGCCGGAGCAGTACGGCCTGCCCGCGGACGTGGTGAAAGGCGCCTGCGCCATCAGCGGCCTGTACGAACTGGAACCGCTGCTGGAATGCGAGCCCAATGAAAAACTGCGGCTGGACCTTGAATCCGCCAGACGCCACAGCCCCATCTATCACCTGTCCGGTCAGGCCACACCGTCTATCATCGCCTGCGGCGGAAACGAATCCGCCGAATTTCGTCGCCAGACCGCGGCTTATGCCGATATTCTCGATGAAGCCGGGTATCCGGTCACCCACATGGAGGTTGCCGGCCACGACCACTTTTCCATTATCGGTGAACTGGCCAACCCGGAAAGTCCGCTGTTCCGGGCCGTCATCGGGATGATTGCCTGAGCCGACTGGGGTATTATCATGTTCAAAGAACACCTGACAGTCGAGAGACAAACGTGAAATTCAGCCTGATACTGGTTCCGCAGGTGCTGGACGGGATGCCGGAACCCTATGAACACATCACCGAGCAGATCTGTTTTGCCGAAGAACTGGGTTTTGACACGGTATGGCTTACCGAACATCATTTCAGCCCTTACGGAAGGCCGTCCGTCCCGGCAATAGCCGGTCATGCCCTGGCCAACACTTCCCGGATCAGGATCAGCACCGCCGTCGTCGTATTGCCCTTCCAGCACCCGTTGCGGGTCGCGGAGGACTGGGCAACGCTTGATCACCTGGGCCGGGGGCGCGTGGACGTGGGTGTGGGACGCGGCAACCAGCCGAAGGAATTCGCCGGTTTCAACCTGACCCTTCATGAAGCGGAACAGCGCTTCAGCGAAGCGCTGGACATCGTCCGCCGGGCCTGGACCGAGGAAAGTTTTTCCTATGACGGCGAGTTCTGGCAGTTCCCGGAGCTTTCCGTGCTGCCGAAGCCTTATACAAAACCCCATCCGCCCCTGTGGCAGGCGGCAATCAGCGACTACACTGTGAAGAAAATCATAGACCGGGGTATCAACGGCTTAATCGGTCCCTACTTATGCCCCCATGAAATCCTGAAGACTTCGTATTTCGATGCCTGGCACAGGATGATAAAGGAAGCCGGGCGGACTGACCTGCAGATGGCCCACAATGAATTCATCTACGTCGGTGAAAGCGACGCCCAGGTCAAGGCTGATGTGCGGGATCATGTCCTGTGGTACGTCCGTACTGCGGCGAAAATCTGGGGTGAACGGGACAGGGCCAAGGTGGCCGAGCAGTTCGCGAATTACACCGAGATACTGGAATACTTCGATAACGTATCCTTTGATGAGATTTACGACAAGCTGGGCATATTCGGCACGCCCGACTCGGTGGCCGGCAAGATCGGTTGGCTGAACAGGGAAGGCGGCCTTGAGCATTTAGTCATTTTCAGCTGGTTCGGCAGACTGGCGCATGAAAAAGCCATGCGCAGCATGGAACTGTTCGCCCGGGAAGTCATGCCGCGCTTCCGGCAACCCGCTACGCTGGCGGCAACGGCATGACCGGGAGAACCGTTATGGCCAACCAGGCAGACATGCAGGAGATGATCGAACTGTTCGAGGCGGAGTTGCGGCTCTGCCGGCTGGATTCGAGCCAGAAGCTCGCCGTGCTCTCGGAAGGTGAAAACCTGAAGGATTACGCCGAAGCATTCCTGCGCGCCGGCGATAACCTGGGCGCGGAGACGGCCCATGTCCATCTCGCCTCCGCGAATACGGCAGGCGCCGACGCCTACCTGGGAGATCTCAGCGGCAATCCGCTCACAAACAACCCGGCGGCCCTGGCCATACTGAAAGAGGCGGACCTGGTTGTCGATCTGGTATTCCTGCTGTTCTCCGCCGAACAGATAGAGATACAGCGCGCCGGCACGCGCATGTTGCTGGTGGTCGAACCCTTCGAGATATTGAAACGACTGTTTCCCACCGAGGCCATGCGCCGCCGGGTGGAAGCGGGTGAGCGGCGCATGCAGGCGGCGCGGACCTTGCGTTTCACCAACCGGGCCGGCACCGACGTCGTCTATGAACTGGAGCAACTCGACGGACCGCCGCCCAGGTGCATTCTTACCGAGTATGGTTATACCGATACCCCGGGGCGCTGGGACCACTGGCCCAGCGGTTTTCTCGCATCCACCGGTACCGCGACCGGAGTCGAGGGCCGGGTAGTGATGGACGCCGGCGATTTAATCCTGCCGCAGAAAGAAGTGGTGCAGACGCCCATCGCGTTCACCATCAGGGACGGTTACATCACCGGCATTGACGGTGGCGCGGACGCCCGGCGGCTGGCCGAATACATGGAAAGCTTCGACGACCCCCGCGCCTTTGCCGTCTCTCACATCGGCTGGGGTCTGAACGAGGACGCAAAATGGGACGCGACGTTGCCGGGGATATGCATGGACGGGCGCGCCTATTACGGCAACGTCCTGTTCTCCACCGGCCCCAACACCGAGTTCGGCGGCGACAACGACACCGCCTGCCACCTGGACCTGCCCATGAAAAACTGCTCCCTGTGGCTGGACAACGACATAATCGTCAGGGACGGTGAAGTAATTCCCGAAGACCTACGAGCACGAGGACATTAATCAATGATTGAAGCACTGAGCTCAGAAAACCTGCCCGCTCCCCGGTTCCGCTACTGCCCGCTGGTCAAGGCCGGCCCGTTCTATAAAACCGCCGGCATGATCGCCCTGAACAAGGAGACCGGCCAACTGGAACCGGGCGGCGCCGGTCCGGAAACCGCCAGGATCCTCAGCAACCTGCTGGAAGCCCTGCCGGATTTCGGCCTGTCCCTGGACGACATGGTCAGCGCAACCATCTTCACCACGCAGATGGACCGGTTCCCGGAAATCAACGAATCCTGGGAAGCCGTCTTCAGCGCCGACATGCGCCTGCCGGCCCGCTCGGCCGTCGGCGCCACCGCATTGCCGATCAACGCCGCGGTGGAGATGGAGTTCTGGTTTTACAGGCAGGATTAGGAAGCAGCCGTTCGGGTCGTGTCTTTTATCAGTGGAACAGATGATGAGAATCTACGGCGACATCAATTCCGGCAACTGCCTCAAGGTGAAGTACACCGCTGATTTTCTGGGTCTGGACTATGAATGGATATCAGTAGATATAACGCAGGGTGAAAGCCGTACCCCGGACTTTCTGGAGATTAATCCACAGGGACAGGTGCCGGTTATACAGCTTGAGGACGGGCGTTGCATTGCCCAGTCCAACGCAATCATCCGCTACCTGGCACAGGGAACCGCTTTATTACCCGGGGATGCTTACCTGCAAGCAAAGGTGGACGAATGGCTGTTCTGGGAACAATACAGCCATGAACCGTATATCGCGGTCTGCCGCTTTCACATGCTGTACCAGGGAAAACCCCGGGAAGCGCGGGAACAATGGCGGGTGGAACGCGGCGAGCAGGCACTGGATTACATGGAAAACCACCTGGCTGGCCGCCAATGGCTGGCTGGAGACACATTCACTATTGCTGACATTGCACTATTGGCTTACACTCGGGTTGTGCACGAGGGGGGCTTTGATTTCGAAACCCGTCAAAATGTGCGCCAATGGGTACAGGATTGTGAACGACTTTTATCACTTTAGCAGCCTGTCAGTCACAGAGATGTTTACCAGCGCCGGGATTGGCGCCGGAGTGTAACCTGAAAAAGATCCTTAAAGGTTTTGCAGCAGTCGCGATTATCCTGGGCCTGGCCGGTGCGGCCGTCATGCTGGACACCCCTCCCACCGCGCTTTTCGGTGGCAAGGTTATCGGACTCCTTGAAGATCCTGTTACCAGCGGTATGTTCGTTTCCGAAGATACGGATGTTTTCAGCCCCGGCCTGCCAATCGGCGCCCGGTTCCCGTCCATCCGGGCACTCTATATGGGACGGGAGATCACCGGCATCGACCAATTCATGGGCGAGCGCGGGGCAGTCTTCGTCGCGGTACGCTCGGCGGACTGGTGACCCTACTGCAAGAGGCAGCTCGTGCAGTTGCAGGAACAGGCAGCGGACTTCGAGGAGGCCGGTATCGGTATTGTTGCGATTACTTACGATGCGCCGGAGCTGCAACAGGTGTTTATTGATGCTGCTTCCATTACCTATCCGCTGCTCTCGGATATCGATGCGGCAACCGTCAAGACCCTCGGCATCCTGAACGAGCAGTACAAACCGGGGGATACGGCATACGGTATCCCTCACCCCGGGGTATTCGTAGTTGATCCGGAGATGAACATCGCCGGCAAGATCTTCGTCGAGGAGTACCAGGTGCGTGTAGACGGCGAGGGTACACTCACCTACGCGCTGCAAGTCCTGGACGAGGGTTAATCCTCCTCCATCAACTCCCTGGTAACGCCTTCGTAGAGCGAGGCGTCGATCATCTCCGGTAAGTGGATAGTCCTGAGATCGGCCACGTCATCCATGCCCTGAAGCGGCGCTGTTGGCGGATTGTCCGGTTCGCCCAGTTGTGCGGACCGCTCCGCGTTGGTAGCGCCAATCTTCTGCCCTTCCCGCAGGTAATCCGGCTTGCCGTCCGCCTCGCGGAATAACGGCATGACTTCCTCGGCAAACATCTGCATGTTTTTCATGGCCATCCAGTTCGGCATGGGACCGGAAGGTGAACCGGCGCAGAGCACGCCGCCGGCGCCGAGTTCGTCGCAGTACTCCGCATAACCTTCCGCCACTGTCTGCGGTGAGCCGACTATGATATAGCCCTGCTTGAGCAGGTCGTCATAGGTCAAATCCATGGGCGCCTTGGCGCCCTTGTCGCGCACGGCAGACCAGTAGCCGCGGAAGGATCGGTCGCTCATGTAACCCGGCGGGAAGTAATGGCTGGACTTTATCTTGAGACCGGTATTGAACAGCCATTGCATGTGGGCCTTGGCTTCCCGATGCGCCTGTTTATCGGTTTCAGCGACATAAGTGGGGATGGCCGCCATACACTGGTCCCTGGGTAAGTCGTATCCGCATTTCTCCGCTTCCTCCTTCAACTTGTCGAAGGCCCATTTGCACATCCAGGTCGGCGCGAAGATCATCATGTAGGTGTACCGGTTCCTGGCGCATTCACGCAGGGTTTCCAGGGAGCCCATGCCCGGCAGCCACACCGGCGGGTGGGGCTTCTGTATGGGACGCGGCCAGACGTTGACATTGGGGATATAGTAATGCTTGCCCTGCCAGGTAAACGGGCCGGGTTCGGTCCAGGCCTTGAGAATCAGTTCGTTGGCCTCCCAGAACCTCTCTACGGAGTCCGTGGGCGGTACGGGATTGTTGAAATACTCGCAACCGATGCCGCGCACGAAGCCGGATATGATGCGCCCGCCGGAGATCACGTCCAGCATGGCGATCTCTTCGGCGACCCGCACCGGGTTCCCATGCAACGGAATGGCATTGCCCACGATGCCGACCGGCATGCGCTGTGTTCGGGTAACCACCATTGCCGCGATCAGGTTGGGAGACGGCATGGTGCCGTAGGCGTTGGCGTGGTGCTCGTTGACGATGGCGCCGTCATAACCGTATTTTTCCGCCGCGACCAGCAGGTCGATGTACTCATTGTAGAGCTGGTGGCCGCGGGTGGGGTCGTAGTGCTCGTTGGAAAGCGTGACCCAGGATGAATCGAATTCGCTGGATTTGGGTACGAAACCATAGGGCATCAAATGGAAAAAATAGAATTTCAGCTTGTTCATCAGTCGTTCTCCTGAATGAACTTCAATATCGCAGCAGCGGTGTCATTGGGGCGTTCGATGCAAAGCGCATGGCCCGTATCCGGGATGGTGACCGTACCGGCGCCGGGTATCACTTCGGCAAACCGGTCGGCCATTGCACCGGGAACCAGCCGGTCATCCTCGGCTTTCACTACCAGGGCCGGACAGTCGAGTCGTTGCAGGCGATGTTCCAGGGCCAGGTTGTAACGCGGCGACCAGATCAGCTTGGCGAAGGTGGAAGCTTCATAATGGGCTTGGCAGATCTCGTCAAAATCATCCGGGTCGGGCGCCACCGTTTCCAACGCCGCCTTGTCGTTGAACAGTAAATCGACCAGTTCCTCCGGCAGCAGCTTGAAAAAGTCGACGCCCGGATTGTCAGGCAGGCGCAGCCCGATGGGGACGATCAGGGTCAGTGATTTCAGACGCCGGGGATAATAGGATGCGAATTCCGCCGCGGTCCATCCCCCCAGGGACCAACCCACCAGGTGGAAATCCAAGATATCCAGTTCGGCCAGAAATTGATCATAGTGAATGACGAGATCGTTGAAATTCTGCAACCAGTCCGGACGCGGCGTTTCGCCGAAACCCGGGTGTTCCGGCGCGATAAAATCAACCGACTCCGAAAACCGCTCGTACATGGGCAGCCACATCCGGGTCGAACCGGCGCCGTGCAGGAACAGCACCGGCTCACCGCTGCCTTTGCGACGGAAAGCAGTGCCCAGCCCGTTTACATCGATAAACTGCGGTTGCGTGTAATAATTACGCGGCTTGGGAACATCCATGCCTGTTACCCCTTTTTATTCAAAAATATGTGTACGCCGGGCTCTCACACTTTCAGTCTGAAATGCGCCGGCGGATTGTCATGTAATATTCTGCTGACGGCAAGCATTGCAATGATACTGATGATCGCGGAAACGGAAAAGAGAATAAACGACGGATCGTAGTGCCCTGTTTTTTCCAGCAGGTAGCCGCCCGAATAGCTTCCGAGGATTGACCCGCCGTAGCCGAAAGTGAAGATCACTCCCAGTGCTTTTCCGGAACTGTGAGTCGGCACAATCATCGCCGCAATGCTCATTATGGTTACGATGACCTGCGAGTGTCCCCAGGTAATCATGGTGATGACGGCAACGGTCATCCATAGCGGCATGTGCGATGCCAACAGCAGGATGAGAATCCCCGTGCAGGCCAGGATGCCTCCTGAGACACATAACAGGACTATGCGGCGCAGGTTCGTGCACAGGAAACCGGTGATCAGCGAGGCGGGAATTGCCGCGATGCCGAACATGGTGGCGCCGGCGCCGATTTCCGCCGGTGAATAGTTGTAAACCTCGCCCAGGAATACGGGGACCCAGGTAAGCACGCCGTAGAGTTCGACAAACAGGATGCAGGCGCTAAACGCCAGGAGCATGACGCAGGGATTGCGTAACAGACCGGCAATGGTGACGCCGCCTTCATTGCGAGCGGTTTTGTCCGGCGCAGCTGTTTGCGGCAGGTTTCTCAACAACGGCATGGATACTACGAAGAGCAGCAAAAAAGACAACGAGTAGATGCGCGCGGTCCAGCGCCAACCCAGTGCATCGGCCAGTATCGGCGTCATGAACAAGGCCAGGGCGATACCGACGTTGAGTGAACCGTTGATGTAGCCGATACCCTTCCCTACCTGTTCAGCCGGCATGTACTTGGGAATGGAATCGACCGCGGCGATAAATATGATGGCGATACCGATGGAAACCAGTATTCTCAATACCAGCAGGACATGGTAGTTATTGCCGAACGTTCCCAAGATACCGAGAACGCCGACACCAAAAAGGCAAACTGAGATAACAGGCACTGCTCCCCATCTGTCCGTGACAGAGCCTGCGGGTAAACTCGCCAGGCACCTGATAACGGTGTAAGCCGTCATGAACAACCCCGCCTGGGCATAACTGATTTGCAGTTCGTCAACAAAAATCGGGATCATCGAAGGTATTTCGAATACCTTGATGAAGGCAAACAGGATGGCGAAATTAACCAGCCAGATGATTTTCATGGGGAGCCTGCATATAAATTCGTACCTTCAAGAATCATTTTCAAGCCGAGAATAAAAAGAGACAGGTATAAAATTTTATACACCAGCTCCTCGGACAGCTTGTCCAACAGCCAATAGCCCAGCTTGACCCCCAGCGGAGCAATCGGCATCAGTATCAACGAGGTCGTTAAATTGCGCATGGTGAACAGGTCCAGGTAACTGTAGGGTATCAGTTTCACGTAATTGATGAAGAAGAAAAACATGACCATGGTGCCGATCATGGTTTTCTTTTCCAGGCGTTGCGGGAGCATATAGACGCTCAGCGGGGGACCGCCGGCATGCACCTGGGTGCTGGTAAACCCGGCAACGCCGCCCCAGAAATAACCGCTTGCCTTCCCCGGCCGGGAACCGCGCGCAGACAGGCGCAACCAATGGTTAAGGCTGAAACTGACGGCGATGATTCCGACCATGATGCGAATGTGGTCTTCCGTCAATTTGCCCATCAGGAGGGCTGCAAGGGCAATGCCGATGACGCTGCCCGGAATAAGCACCTTCAGGTGAGAGACGTCAAAACTGTGGCGGAAATTCCATGCGGCCAGGATGTCCATGACACACAGGATCGGCAGCAGGATGGCGGCGGCCGTGATCGGATCGACCGCGAATGACATCAGGGGAACGGTAATCGCGCCGAGAGTCCCGGCAAACCCTCCTTTGGCTATGCCGACAAACAGGACAGCGGGGACGGCAATGAAGTAAAAGAACGGGTCTGTGATAAACTGCATGGCGTGGGCCATTATACAGTCAACTATCGAGAATGGAGATTTACGGGAATCCAGGCATGACTTCAGCAAACACATCCAAACTCAGAATCACCGCTGACCGGCTCTGGTCATCTCTCATGGAAATGGCCGAGATAGGGAAAACTGCGCGCGGAGGTTGTAACCGACAGGCTTTGACCGATGAGGATAAACAGGGAAGGGACCTGTTCGTTTCCTGGTGCGAGGCTGCCGGATGCACTGTTACCATCGACAACATGGGTAATATCTTTGCCCGGCGTCCGGGCAGGAACAACTCACTGCCTCCTGTTATCGCCGGTTCCCACCTGGATACACAGCCGACCGGTGGGAAATTCGACGGCGTTTACGGCGTGCTTGCCGGACTGGAAGTCATCCGCACACTGAACGACAACAAGCTGGACACGGAACACCCTGTTGAAGTGATCTCCTGGACCAACGAGGAAGGCGCTCGCTTCCCGCCGGCTATGCTGGGTTCGGGCGTCTGGGGAGGCGCGTTCGGCCTGGAATACGGGCACGGCCGGACGGATAAGCAAGGCAGGACCGTAAAGGAGGAACTGCAACGGATCGGTTACTTCGGTTCTGCCGCATGCTCGCCAAGACCGCTCAGGGCTGCATTCGAGGTACATATCGAACAAGGACCCATCCTGGAACAGGAGGGCATCCGGATCGGCATCGTGAACGGCGTACAGGCAATCGGCTGGTATGACCTGATCATCGGGGGCGTGCCGTGCCACGCGGGAACGACGCCGATGGAGGTGCGCCGCGACCCGTTCATGTCCTTGCACGGGATTCTCGACAAGCTCTACCAGCTCGCCGATGATTTCAAACCCTGGGCAAGAATGACCTTCGGCGATATCAGGGCTGAACCCGGCGCGCGCAATACCGTCCCCGAACGTTTGATCATGACTGTCGATATGCGCCACCCCGACCGGGAACAGTTAGTGCATATGGAGCGGATCATGCGGGAAATCATCGCAAATGAATGCGGCAAATACCGGCTGGCCGGGGAAGTAAGACAGGAACTCGATTCAGCCGCAATCAGTTTTCATGAGGATTGCATTAACGCAGTGCGCAATGCAACTGCATCACTGGGGTACTCCTGCAGGGAGATGGTCAGTGGCGCGGGGCACGATTCCGTAAACGTCTCCAGGGTAGCGCCGACCAGCATGATATTCATCCCCTGTGAAGGCGGACTAAGCCACAACGAGGCCGAAAACGCCCGCGAGGAAGATGTGGAAGCCGGCTGCAACGTGCTGCTGCACGCCATGCTGGAAATGGCGATAACCTAGCCAGGCTGCTGCGAGAAGAAGGTCTTGATCTGGTTGGCCAGAGACTTGCAGGCGTTTTCCTGGACCCGCGCCAGCATGGGTATGGGGATGATTATCGCCGGCATGAATGAGGTGCCCTTGGTCTCGGCATTGATTTTGCCGGACAGGGCCAGTTGCTTGAAGTCCCAGATGCTGGCCTCGTAATTGGCCTCGTCCTTCCAGTAGGCGAAACCGAAACAACCGCCACCGCCCGGACCTACGGCACAGGACACGGATCCCGATGAATCCGTTCTTTCGGTAGCGCCGTCTATCCATACGAAATAGCGCAGATTGAAATCTTCGAATTTAGCTGCAATAGCGGGGATTTCTGCCAGCCTGCCCAGGTTTTTCACGTCCATGGGCGCGGTACTGGTTTCAAAGTAAGGATACATGCTGTCGACAAAATCCTTTTCCGGGATCACGTTGATCTCGGACTGCCCCTGCCCCAACGAACTACCCACACAGCTTATGAAATCGTCCTCGGTCTCGTAACTTGCACTGTGCCGACGCCCCAGTACCACTATTGACTCGCCTCCGGTGATCGCTGTTGTGGAAACTTCCCGGTACTCGTCGATAACCGTGGTGCTCTTGCACCCCGCAAAGAGGATCAGTCCGGCTGATAATGTGATGACCGCCAGGATTTTCATGCTTGCACGACACCCACTGATACTTGCCACACTACAAATTATAGTTGATCAATCCGCAGATGGCCGCAGATATGGTTATTGATTCGAGGGTTTTGTGGTCATACTACACACACCGCACATACACCAAAAATCATCTGCGTTAATCTGCGTCATCTGCGGATGAATCAACCTGTTCCAGCCAGGCACTGACCGCCGCTACCTTGGGGAAACCGAGAGCAAATTTGGCGCCTGCATCGCGCAGGGCCTGGTTTACCGCCGCGTTGAGACCTTTATCCCGGCTTTTCATGAACTCGGTCGAGGATTTGCCGTACCCGGTCACCGACCAGCTTGCGATGGGGCTGCCGGCCTGGTCATAAAGCGCCATATTGTACTTGACCCAGGCTTCGTAGAAATCAGTTTTGGTTTCCGCCGGCAGGGCAAACTGCATTTCGGCAACGCCCGGCGCCAGCACGGCATCAACTGTTGCATCAGCGGTCGTTCCCGAGACTTCTTTTGTCTCCTCGAACATGGAGGAA
This sequence comes from Gammaproteobacteria bacterium, assembly GCA_965220815.1. Taxonomy (GTDB): domain Bacteria; phylum Pseudomonadota; class Gammaproteobacteria; order Eutrophobiales; family Eutrophobiaceae; genus JAAXHV01. Next base: position 1,333,135 of record OZ244846.1, on the reverse strand, counting down.
AGAATTTGCTCGAACAAGGCCACGTGGGAGGAACCGCTCTCTATCTTCCAGTTGGGCCGTTCTTCGGAGTCTTCCTCATAGACATAGTTGCGCAGTTCATCCCGGTAGAAGACTCCCATCTTTACCGGCATCCGGGCAATGACCGGCGTGGGTATTTCCGTGTCGACTTTCAGTGACACGGACTGTTCGCAGGCGGTGAGGATCAGCAACAGGCCGGTTGTATAAATGGGTTTGAAATTCATAATTATCGCGCTCCTGTTCTATTAATACCGACACAAGGGCACATTTATAGCGTTTTTGATTGGCACCTCCTGTCCAACTCGCGCTCCTGTTTCATTCAGACCGACGTACGCGCCGCCGTTCCTGCGAGTGAGTTCGCGCATCAGCGACGCATAACACTTATTGGTCAAAAGAAAATGTTCACCTGCACCGAAAAGTGCTCTGGAAGGTGCCGGGACTGGGAAACCGACTGCATGGATGCGCACTTTGGTCCTCCCGTTGCTGTCTTTTGGGTTGATGCGCTCTACGCTATCCAAGACTTGTCTGATTGAGCCGGAGAACTCATCGCCGAACACGTATATACTAATCCTTTTTGCAGGATCGTAAAAGTCGAGAATTGCCCGGGTAATGCCCTCTACCGGGTTACTGTTACTGAAGGGGGCCCAGGTGCGCAAGGTACTGATGATGGCCTCGCGTCTGCCCTCGGTATCGGGAATCCAGGTGCGCCGGTATCGGGAAAACATGTAATCGCCCTCATCACTCATGATCTGTATCCCTTTCAGGCGAGGGTAGATGTCAAGGATGGTGATCAACTGCTGTATCATTGTATTCCAGTGATTGGCCTGCATACTGCCCGAGGTATCGATGACGAAAATTACATATTCACTGTCGACCGGTATGCCCCCGATCAAGCCGGTCTGCACCCGGCCTGTCTGTGCCAGCAGGCGTTTCATCTCCTCCGTGAGTGTCTGCAGGGCCAACTCAAATTCACCCTTGATGATCTCGCCCACGGCGGAATCGTCACGCACGCTGTTATAGCGCAATTCCTCCTGTGCCAGTTCCATCTCAAGACGCGCTACCCTCTGTTCCCATTCGGAGCGCTGCTCATGTTTGGCATTCAGTTCCCGGTCCAGGATTTTCGCCTCCCCGCGGATTTCAAACAACTGTATCTGCAATTCCCGCACGATACCGTGCAGGGACTCTTCCGCGCTTTCCAAGATGGGACTGTCACCGGTTTTGGCGATCAGTAACAGCAGTATGATGGCGCCGAAGCCACACGTGATCACGTCCAGGAAGGAAATGCTGAAAGCCTCGTTTTCCCGCCGCTTTTTCCTCATGGCCAGTCCTCGCTGGGGATCAGGAACGCGCCGTTGGTGCTCATAGCCAAGCGCCAGTAGGCAAAGGCTGCTTCCGGGTCGCCTTCCAGCGGCGTCAGGATCACGTTAAGCGGCACGCCGTCGGGTATTTGCTTTACCGCCCGGGTAAAAAGGTTCAGGCGTTGTTTGCCGGTGATGGTAGTCCCCCGGATGCGCCTGGAACCCTGGGTGGGCAAACCGTCCGTGATCAGGTATATATTGTCGGGACGCGGGCGCAGTTTGCTGATGGCCGCAAAAGCCTTCTCCAGGTTGGTGCCGCCTTCCGGCACGACCTTGCCCAGCGCCTCTACCATGGAGTTTAATTCCGCCTTGTTGCTGACGTCCAGCCACTTGCCGGCCAGACTCGGTAACAACGCGCGGGCTTCTGTGTTGAAAACGTAGATCTGGTACTGGCTGCCCCGGGGAAATCGGGCCGTGAGCCAGTCCACCATCCTCAGGGTCTGCACCCATTTCGGCGCGTTGCGTTTCTGTCCATCACGGCGATTGCGGTATATCAGAATATTAACGATGCTATCGTGCATCACACTGGCGGAGACATCCAGCAAGATTAAACAGCGCTGTCCAGACCCACACCGTTTAAGTCCCGTCAGGTACTCGCGGTTGCCCTCGCCGACCAGCCGCCGGACGTCGTCGCCGCGGTCCTTCAAGTCCTCCTGCAACTGTTTTTTCTGTTCTTCCAGTTGCTTAATATTGAGCTTGAGCCGATCCAGTTCCACAGTGCTGGTGGTTTCCGAGAGTTGTTCGATGAGGGAACGCGTCTCCTCGATTTTCGCCATAATGCGCCGGGCCATGCCTTGTGCAACGACCAGTTCTTCATCGATTTCCGAGATGGTGTTACGGGTTTTGGCAAGGTTCTGTTTACCTTCCAGTATTTCCTCCTCCAACAGCATCACTTCGGAGGTCTGGTCGCGGTTATCCACGGGTATGGGTACGTTGGTATCGACGTTGTGTTTGATGATGAGGAACAACAGCACGACCGAGCCGAAGCCGCAGGACATGATGTCCAGGAAGGACAGGCTGAAGGGGGTGACCAGTCTGCGGTTACGCACGTGTCATCCCAGTACCCTGATGATGGCAAATTGACGATCTGAACCATCGAAACTGATGATGTCGCCCGGGCGGAGTACGGCGTTGCCTGCAATAGTCTGGCCGTTGACATAGACGGCGCCGTTAGTTACCCGCGCCAGGGTTGCTGTCACGCCGCTCAGGGACACCGAGCAAAGCGCATCCTCTGCGCCTGACTGCGTCGGTGCGCCTTGCGCAGACAGGTACATCGGTAACGGGCTGAGCGCATACGCTTCGGCACCCGCCAGAATATGGGTCGGCGTCGGGCCAGATTCTTGTGGAAGCCTTGCTGCGCTTGCGAAACTGATGGTTGGCTGCGCCGCGGCCTTGAGTTGGGTGACGAAATAAACCTCTCCTTCCTCATCATTGCTTTCCCGCACAGAACCCGTGCAACCGGCGTACACGGCGCGATCATCCAGGACTTCGACGTGCCTCACCGTTGTTCCCAGATAGGCAGTGAACGCCGGCAGGCCAGCCAGGCGCGGGTGCACGAGGGCAACCCGGTCGGCGTCAACAGCAGCGCTGATTTTGCTGTATAACGGCTGTAGCGCTTCCACTAGCCGCTCCCGGTTCACCCGGGCCTGGTAGCGGGCATGTTCAAATTCGACATCGACCAGTGTGTCAGCCTCTTCTGCCAGCGCCTGCAGGCATTGCGTCATACGGTTGCACAGTGCCTGTTCTGTTACCGCGTGATGCAGCGGATCAAAGCGGGATTGCTGAATGAACAGGTCGGCCACGTGGTTCACACATTTATCCTGAATTTCCAGCAGGCCGACTTCGTTGATGACCTTTACCGCCGTGCGTTGCGCCGTCTCGGAGACCTCCAGGGAAGTAACCACGGTGTGGTGCAGGTGGATGTCCAGGTGCTCATAACTCCCGGCGGCGGCTGTTGCCGCGGCGGCAGCAACCGCGCTGTCCGCAAGGCCTACCGGGCTAAACGGAGAGGCTTCCAGCAGGCCGAGCAGCAATGCCAGTTGTTCCGTACCAAAGCTGCCGGGTACCGCCAGCGCCACCTGCTCCACCCCGCTCGCCATCTCATGCAGGGACAGCAAATGGGCATAAGCCAGGTCGGCATTATGCCGGGCCAGTTTTGAGCGGTGTTTGAAGTTATCCTGGTTGAGGTTGCTCCAGAAACGGCTGAACGTGTTGCGGGGGTCGATATGGGTAGCTTCCAGCGCCGCCTGCCCCAGTTCGATCCGATCCTGTTTCAGCACGGCAATTCCGGGACTACGCGCCACTACCTCGCCGGCTTGGAAAATACACACATCACAATCGTTCAGTTCTATGACTGCGGTATTCATTTATTTGCCTGATTTATTGGCCACAGAGGCCACAGAGTGGATTGAGGGTGTTTTGAACTTACAGTGAAGCTTCATGCAACCTCTGTGATCTCTGTGCCCTCTGTGGCTAAACTACCTACCTGACCTGCAAATGCCGCAACAGGTTGACATCGCAGTAATGCTGCGTGTCCAGCACCAGTCGTTCCTGCAACAACTGTAGCTGGTGCATCAGGAACATGATGAAAATACTGATGATCAAGGCGATAAAGGTCGAGTTGAAGGCCACCCCCAGGCTGACGGTTACCCCCACGATATCCCCTTCGACCGCGCGGTGAGCCTGGCCGAGGGCTTCGCCGATACCGCGCACGGTGCCGATAAAGCCGATGGAAGGGATCGCCCAGATGATATACCTGATCATGGAAAGTTCGGAGTCCAGCCGGTCGGATTCCGTTTCGCAGACCTCCCTGATGGACGAGGACACGTCCTGTATGTCCGCAGTGGAACCGAAACGCTGCAAGGCCGCCTGCAAGGCGCGCGGCAACAGGTATTCCCTTTCATCCGCCGCCAGCGCCTGCAACGGCCGGACGTACTGCCGGGTATCTTCCGGTAGGATGGTAGCGCCGGGCGGCAACTCCAGCAGGGAACGGCCCAGTAGACGCCTTTCAGCCAACGCCACCCTGGCCTTCAAACCGATAATGGCCACCACCCACAGGGCGAGGATAAAACAGGCCTCCTGCTCAAAATCCTTGATTACGATAAAAACGGAGCGCTTTACCTCGTAGCCTTCCCCGGCCTCCTGCTGCACACGCTGCTCTTCCAGCAACGCCTCTGCGTTGGGGCGCACCACCGCCACGTACAGCGCGTGCACAATGATGACCGCGGCGACCAGCGTGAACAACTGGTAGAAAAAATCTGTGGTCTGGTTGAATTTCACTGTAGCCCGATAAGTTTATATGTCCACCGGAAACTCTATGGAGTAATCCTCGGAGACCTCCTCAGTCGGGTCAAAGGTTTCCGGCGCGCTTTCCGCTACCTGATCCTCAGCCGGTCGCTCGCCCTTTTCCTGCTGCACTTGGGTTGTATCAGGTTCAGCAGTTACAGACACATCCTGCGCCACCACTGTAACAGTAGCAAATACAACAAGAAAAAAAGCTATTCTATACATCTGAATGTTTCCTTCTGGGGAATCCTCAGCCCAGGCGCTTAACGTCCCATCTGAATCAGTTCAATATCTTTCTTTAACAAGTCATTAACGAGTACTGAAAGATCGACGCCTTTGGCATTGGCCAGATCAGTTAACGTTTTTTGCACATCGGCCTCGAGGTGAATCGGCAATCGCAATTGTGCATCCTTGCGGTAAAACTTACCGCGTTCGCCACCGGAAAAGTCAATCTCATTGGGTATATCGTCGTGGTCGTGCGCTTGTTTTGATGTCATTGTTGTCATCTCATCAGGGTTCATTTTCGTACTGTTGCCGTTCCGTCCGAGTAGCTTCACGGGCCGAAATCAGGCGGACTCTTGCGATATTGGTCTCCAACATCTGATACGTATGAGCTACGGCCAATAAACGTCCATCGCTGGTTTGACCCAGAGTAAACCAGCGTTCTTCGGCTTCGCTGTGCTCAGCATCGAATACCGTTAGCGCCAGTGGGTCAAGCATCACGGTAGCAGCTAGCGCAAAAGATACACCATGCTTGAGTAAATTACTCTCCGCCTTGGCGTCATCCCAGACAATATCAAACTGCACGTGCATATTTGTATTGTATCACTGCCGCGCAAGAAGGACTCAAGCATGCACTGTTTGTACCTGTATACCATTGCTAATATCAACGATTTATTGACCAGCCGTGGCGATTATCTGGTGTTCTCTGGCCAAGTTAGGGCTTAGCGGGAGAGACGACGAGCGAGAGCCCTGCTTTTGATCAGACGCTCTCTTGATGATGGATGGGTTTTACTATAACGATTTTTGCCTTCTTTGCTTTCTTCAAGGCGTAGACGGCCTTCAGGATCATAACCTGCTTCTATGGCCCATATCATACCCAGGTAATCGGCATCCCTTTCCTGGTCTCTAATAAATCTCGTTTCTTCCACGCCAGGCCCATGCTCTGTGTTCTTTCTTGTCTTTCCGTGTTCGAGTTTGATGTGGGCGAGTTCGTGACCAATGAGTGCGGCGGCAATATGGACGTCATATCCAAGCAGGTCCAACATGCCGAAGTTTATTGAAACGATGTTCAGTACCGTCGTATCGTCCACCGAGCCATATTTCTTCTCATCATAGGTGATGGTGTATTTTCTGTTCGCTTTGATACGAGGCGAGTGGCTCTTGCCTGTGATAATTTCCATATCAGCAGAAGGGATAACTGATACTTTTTTTCTACTGGCAAACGCGTTTGCGTTTTCACCCGTGACTATAAACAGTTCTGCTCTTGTTTCTGAGACTTCCTCGATGGCTTTCATGACGGAGTAGAGGTATACCATTTGTTTTGTTTCTACTCTTTTCAGTGGAAAATATTTGCCTCTGGCTGAACTGTCTGGAGCCATAAGTTCAATCTGCGGCGCATCTATTTTTACAAGGTCATTGATGCTCCATGAGAATCGTAATTCTGCGTGTAGTGGGTTGCTGAGGAATAACAAAAAGATTAAGGATAGGATTGAGTGAACAGGATAAAATGTCTTTCCAGTTGTAAACTCTCTCAGTATTTCAACAGCACTCTGAATGTCGTACAGATATTTCCGCGATTCAAGTCTCATAAATCGCAGTTCTCGTTTGCTCAACCGATTGGAGAAAATAGGGATTCTTGATGGCCGAGCCGATTATCAGGTCCACAGGGCAGTCGAAAAGTTGTTCCAGAGATTCCAGCAAACTGAAGTAGGTATCAGCATACTCACCGGCAGACAGTGGCAGGAACTCCACTATGAAATCCAGGTCACTGTCCTCGTGGTTTCTACAGCCGATTGCGGCCGAACCAAACAGGTCGAGACGCTGAACATGGTACAGAATACAAAGTTGCTCTAGTTCTTTGCTCCGCTTCGTTATTTCTGAAATCATCCGCCCCATAGTTTCAATTGCGTATTCAATGCATGCTCAGCCTGCCTGGTAAAATTTTGCAGGCGAGCGAACAACTTTTCGCATTTACCTTCTTTGATTTGTCGACTGATTAGCACAATTTCCCAGTCAAACCCGGACCCTTCCATTTTAGGACAGCGGATGGAGAAAGCCCAACCTGATAATTCGGCTTCTTTGTATTTTGCATAATTGCGACCGACTTTATTACTGGGATCCTTATCCAAAACAAAAACAGCGATAAATAGCTCCGCATAACTATTTACTACATCCATGATCCGGCTAAAGTGTGTGCACTCATTCGGTAGAAATTCGTCCCGTAAAAAATCGTGATAAGGATCCAAAAAAATCAAATCATACTGTGTTGGACGATCAACATTAAGAATTGTATAACCGTCATCATTCGGCAAGCGCGGATTTATCAACTCCAAACCCGAATCTTCCAAGTTGCGCCGCGCATTTTCATCTCGATCTGATACAAAAACGCGCGCCCTTATACCACAATCTTTTGCTGCTTGCTGTATCAGGTGACCGGAACCTAAATATTTTCGGCCCTTGCCGCCGTTATTCTGGGCTTCGGCAAGAACGGCACCCGATAATTTATCCAATCTGTTTTTAACAGGTTCTTCAAGATTGCCCCATGGACAGCCGCCAAACGGGTCAGCCATCCGCATGACGCGATTGTCTTGAGTTTCACCCCACCAGGCAACATACTCGGTCAGGAGACCGTGCTTGATAATATCGCCGGGATTTCCCATTAAGTACTTAAGGCTGTGGCCCATAGATCAGTTCCCATATCCGATATTCTTGGGAATTCTAAAATAAACATCAATCCGCATAACGGGCTATCCTGAAACCCACGTCTTCCCTGGCCTTGCTGCCGTAGTCGCGGAATGACAGGCGCAGTTCGGTGACTGCGCCGTGGGCCCAGCTTGAGCCGCGCATGACGTGGAACTCGCCGCTTGCCGGTCCCATGGGGTCAACCTCTGCTTTCCCACCGGCGCTGATAACCACGTCGTAGAAGTCGTTGACCCATTCCGCGACGTTGCCGCCCAGGTCGAACAAGCCCTTGTTGTTGGGCGCGAAGCTACCCACCGGCGCGCTGGCGACGTGGCCGTCATCGTAGTTGGCGATGATCCTGCTGAACAGGGCCGCGGCCTTGCGGTCGGCAAAATTGCCGCTGTTTTTCCCCGGCGGCAGCGCCCCGCCCCAGGGGAACTTGAGTATTTCGCCTGAGTTCGTGACCCGCGCCGCCCAGGCCCATTCCGCCTCGGTCGGCAGGCGGTAGCCATCGGCCGTTTTGTCAAAACCCGTGATCCTGCCTTCTTTTTCGGTATAGAACGGCTTCAGTGAGGCCTGTTTACTCAACCAGTTGCAATAGCTTGCCGCCTGTTGCCAGGTGACTTTCGCCACCGGCTGGGTGTCCCCATTAAGGCTGTTGCCGCTGACTGCGCCGGATGAAAAACCCTTGTCGAATAACCTGTACTCCTTGTTGGTCACCTCTTTCAATGCCAGGTAAAAAGGGCGCGTCAGCCTTACCTTGCGGATGGTCTCGTTGGCCCTGCGCCCCGGTTCCCGGCGCGACGCACCCATTGTGAATTCGCCCGGGTAAAACAGCTTCAGGGCCTGCCCCGCCGGCGCGCTGATAAGCGGTTTGAGGGCTTCCAGTTTCGCCTGTTTGACAGTTTTCAGGCGCACGTTCAGTTCCTGCTCCACGCCGGCGTGGGGCGACAGGCTGGTCTCGTAATCCACGTAACCCTGCTTGCGGATTTCTACCCGATGCTTACGGGTCGATAACATGATGACGCCGTCTGCTGCCTCGACCCGCGCGCCGTCAACGTACAGTTGTGCGTCGGCAGGTTCGACGTTCACCTTGACGGCGACCAGTTCGGGTTCCAGGGTGACGGACATTCTTTTCTGCTCGCCCGATTGCGCGGTCACAGATCTCGCGGTCGGTTTGTAACCCTGTTTGAACAGCCGGATTTGGGTGGCCTCTCCCGGGGTCAGGGGCACTTCCAGCGGTGTCAAGCCCAGGTAATTCCCGTTTACCGTGGTATTGGCCCGGGCCGGCTGTGACACCAGGAACAAGCTGGCATCCGCCGGTTCCAACCTGATGCGGGTGATGGATTGCGCTTTGCCCGCAACTACGGCTAGCGTGTCCTGCCAGACCTTGTAGCCGTCCGCCTTGATCCTAACCTCGTGTTTGCCCTCCTGCAATTCCGTCGTCAGCGGCGTGCTGCCGAGCAGTTCATCGCCGCTGAACACCTGCGCATCGGTCGGCACCGAGGAAAAACTGATTTCCGCCCAGGCCGGCTCAAGCTCGGCGCTGACGAACTGTTCCCGGTCGAGGCCTTCCAGGGTGATTTCCGCGCGGAAAGGAAAATAACGCTCTGCCTGAACCTCCACGAGATAGTCACCGGCTGGGAGGTCCCTGACGCTGACAGGCGTTTCTCCCTTGCTGATGCCATCTATTAACACGTCAGCGCCTGTTACCTGGCCGCTGTCAACCCGGAGGTGTCCCGGCAGTTTCTCCATCCGGTAAATATAATGCTGGGCCGCCTCTTCGTTGACATCAAGTCTTTCCCGTAGCGGGCGATAACCCGGCGCAGACAAGTCAAGCTCATAAGCGCCGGGGCGGATGAGGTAACGATTGGCTATTTTCAGCTTGAGGATATCGGCTATATCGACATCGGCATTCAAGGGCTCGGTTTCAATATAGACCGCCCTGGCAGTCAGCATGAACCAGGCGCAGAACGCGCCGACTACAAGCAGGACCGCAACCAGGCAAAGTCGTGGATTAAACGCGATACTCCAGGTGGACTTTTCAGAGGCCAGTGGTTCAAACTCAGCTGCTTCTATTCGGGTAGTTGCACCGGGGTCCGCTACCGGATTCTTTGTCCTCTGTTCCATTGTTTTTCTTTATGCCTATTCGGGACCAAGTCAACGCCCCAGGGCGATCTTTTCATTGCTGCTGACGACGACCGGTTCCATAGCTTTGTCCGGATCGACAAAAAATTCGACACGCACGTCGCGGTAGCCGTCACGGCGTCCCACTGCCACGTACTGGCCCGGACGCAGGGACAGGCTTTTACTGGTGAAATAGCCGAGTTCGCCGACCTTGTAGAGCGTGACCCGAGTCAGGTTGTCGGAACTGAACCGTACTGCTACCGGCGTGTCCGCCAGGACCAGTAACCGGTTGAGTTTTGCCAGCTGCCCGGACAGGACCGGGCCGGGTTCGGACAGCGCCCGGATTTTGTCCCGGAAAGCCGCGGTTTGATTGTACACGTCTCGATCAAACAGCCGCTCCGGTTGTGCAATGGCCTGCTCGAGTTTATTATGTATTTCGTTGCGCAGGGCCGCGCGCCGCTTGCCTTCCCGCGCATTGCCCAGGTTGTCGTCCAGCTTCAGGGCAGCCTCGTAAGCGCTTACGGCTTCCTGCCAGTCTTCATCTTGTTCCGCTGTTTCGGCCTGTTTCAGCAACCCGCTGATTTTTTCGGCGGTGATACGATGTTGCGCCTGTTCAACACCGCTGCGCGCGTCACGCGAGCGCGGTTTCAGCTTCAGCGCCCTGGAAAACGCCTCCTGCGCCTGCGCATAGTTCTCCTGTTCCAGCAACCGGAAGCCGGAGGACATGGCAAGGTTGAAGGCATTCTCGCTGATCCTGCTTTCCGTGGACTGCAGCTGTTGCCTAGCCCGCGCCGAGTGGCCGTCCAGTTCCAGTGCCTGTTGGTACAACGCTTTGGCCTCTTCTGCTCTGCCATTGCGCAACAACTCATCTCCCCTGTCAACTAGGCCCATGACTTCGTCTAGAGTCCCTACGCGTTCCATGCCCAGCAAGGCAGTCCGGTCGATGGGATCGATGGCAAGGGCGATGCTGAACGCCTTCTCGGCCGTAGCGGCATCACCGGCAGTCAAGGCCGCGTTGCCGGTTTCCATGGTATCGGAAAACAGCTCCTCTACGCCTTGTAACAGTTCCGTAAAAATTTCCAGCGCCCGGGCATAATGCCCATGGGCCTGGGTGAAATTCTGCCGGCTGTATTCGGCGTCTCCCGACCTGGCGTGTTCTATGGCGCGCTCGTATTCCTTCCTGCCCCACACGGTCACTCCCCGCTCTTCCAGGGTTTTTTGCGCGTCCAGCAGCTGTTGCAGTATTTCCTGGCTCTCCTTGCGCAGCGCGAACTGTTGCGCTTTTCTCCATGGGGCATCGCCTGTTGCGGCCGTACTCCCTGGCAGCCCTGGCGCTTCCCCTGTGGGCAGCGCAGGGCCGGGCGCGTCTGGGGCGCTCCGGGTTGCCGCCTTGCCGAGTTCGACAACGGGTTTGTCAGCCCAACGGGGCAGCAGGAAAAAAACAACGGCTGCAACGAGCAAGGCCGCGCCGGTTCCCAGCCACAGCATGGGCTGTTTGCCGAAATGTCCTTTTTTTTGCTCTTGCGCAGGGGCGGCAGTCAGTTCGACTGCCGCCGGTTCGATGGGAACAAATCCGGGTTCTTTGCTACCCGTCATTGTCCGGTGTCAACGGCGGACCCGGTTTCCGTTGCATGAATTTCCTTCAAAATCCGGCGCCATTGACCGTATTGCTCATTTACCGTACCCGACAGGGTGACCGTGCGATCCTCCAGGTCTATGGAGTGAGGTTGTATTTCGGAATCGAGGGACGCTGAAACTTCTTCCAGCGCCTCTACGTGTATCTTGGCTTCTTCGCGCTTCTGCAAACCGCTCTGGATCGCGGCCGCGCCCGCGCCTATGCCCACCCAGCCGGCCGTGTTTGCCGTCCTGCTGTCAACCCCCTGGGCAAGGATTCCGGCCAGCACCGCCAGGGCGCCGCCAATGAGCCGGGTATTCGCTTCCGACTTGACTTCCCTCAACGCCTGGCTCTCCAGGTAGAATGCCTCGCGCCACTCCGTGTACGGTTCTTCCATCTGGTTCACGAACGAGGCGTAATACTGTTGCAGCGTATCGACGAATATGTAGTCCCGTTCCCGGATCTGGCGTATCTGTTGCAGGCTCGGGTCATCTGCAGCGGGCAGACGTTTGACGACGTAACGCCCCTTCTCGTCGAGCGCCAGGTAATCGTGAAACACTTCGGGTGAGAAGTCCCTGGCAAACTTCAACTCAGCAATGGTCCGCATGTTCCTGATTTCAGCCGCGTCGAACTGGTTGCGATACGCCAGCATGTCGTTCGCTATCTGGTTATAGACTTTCTGGAACGGCTCGCGGCGATTGGAGGTGGTGTCGTCATAGGAGTATTTCCCGGCAACGCCCGTATATTTCTTGCTGAACCAGCGCTTGCCCGAAGCATCTTCCACGGTTACCTGCAGCCACAGGTTTTCACCGTCCGACTTCAGGATTTCCCCATCCACCCATAAATCCATTTCGCTGAGCCGGTCCGGTATGACCCTCACTACGCCCCAGTTGCCGGTATGCTGCAGTGTCTCCATCAGTTTGTACGGCATGAAACGCGCCTCCGCCTCGCGGATCTTGGGGAACACGCCATCTTCCGCGGCGCTCAGGGCGTCGGTGCCGGGGTTGAAGATGCCGACCCCCACGTCCAGCAACAATTCTTCCGGCGTCACCTCTGCTTCAAGGTCCACCTGCTCGTAACTGGTCGTCTTTACCGTGGTCGTGTTGCAGGCAACCAGGCTGAAACACGCCAGCACAATGGTTGATACCAGCTTGATGTGACTTGTTCTCATCTTAAATCTCGCTTGTACTTACGGTATTCGTCCCAGAGTTTTTCCCTTAACTCAGGATCCTGTTCTTTCATTGCAGCCTCGCGCAACTGGCGCGCGATGATGTCATCGCCGCTGGCATCGACAAGATCAGGAGGAACCTGGCTGTGGCTGCGGGTCGGGATATCCATCTCGCCCTCGATGGAAGCGGGGTCGGTATCAACCATCGCAGTCTGCAACGGCTCCCCGGCAGGCGCTTGCGCGTGATCGCCTTCTGCGAGAAGATCATCATCAAAAAAATCGCCGTGTCCTTCCTGTTCCGCCTGTTCATTGCTGGCCTGTTGTTCGCTCAGAATCAGCCGGTCAAACTCGGCAAAACCCTGCTCCAGTTCCTCACCAAGGGCCTGTTTCTTCTCGGCGTCGGTACTGGCCGGACTGCCTGCGCCGGGCTGGGGCATTTGCCCGGCAGCGCCTTCTCCCTGTTGTTCCCGGCCAGGTCTTTTCCTGAGTTCCTCCAGGGCTTCGGCCAGGATTTCATCATCACTCTTTTCCCGTCCGGTAGCGGAAACGGACTGCGACCCGGCCGGCTTACGGCTTTCGCCAGATTGGCCCGCAGAGGGAACGCCACCGGTCTCACCGGAAGGCAGGCCGGCTTGCGGGGCAGGTATGGAAACCCTGCCGGGCACAGGCGCGCCCGGCGCGCCGCCCGTTCCGGTCTCGGGCAAACCCGGCACACCAGGCACACCCGGTACGCCAGGCATGCCCGGTGCGGACACCTGAACAGATGGGCCCGAAGACCCCGGTGAGCCTGGTGAACCGGGTGAACCTGGCGAGCCCGGAGATCCAGGAGCGCCTGAAGACCGAACGGGAGCAGTTGTATTGCAGGCCGCGAGAAGCGCCGCTGCGAAAATCATGATAAAACAGTTTCGTACCCTGCTGAGTTTACCTGCGTAATTCATGAGCCCTGTCCGAATAACCGTGCCTGATTATTATAGTGCATACTCCTGTTGCGTTACTACTTCCGACCTCTGATTTAGATAGGAAATTTCGTCAATCGTTCCCTTGACAGGGTAAATAATATCAACTGTCGGGGGGAACTACTTATACATTCGCGTCCTCTAACGGTTTATACTTCATGGTTACCTGTTTTTTCACAAAAGTAACAGGGAAATGACATTCATGAGTAAACATACTGTCCTGATCGCCTGCCTGGCGCTATTGCCGGCCGGTCAGAGCATCGCAGCACCGTTCAGCCATACCTGGAGGATTGAGGACCTGGCCGGCAGGAACGCCGAGACCATTGAACTGCGCGATAAAAACAACAGGCTGCTGAAGAGGATAGATACAAAACAGATGATCTATCTTTATTCGGTCATGCAGGCCATTGAGGAAGTCACGGAGCTCAGGTCGGAACTGATCATCACCGACGGCGAAATTCCCAACGCCTTTGCAACCAAGGCCATGGGGGAACTGGTGCGGAAAGATCCAGGCGCCGGGAACGGGTCCGATGCAGGCGCCGACGAAACAAGCCTGAAGGGCAGTGCCATCGCGGACGCGAAACCGATCGACGAGGAAAATGCCGTGGAAATCAATATCATCGGCATCAATTTCGGCATGCTGGACCTGCTTGGCCTGGACGTCCACATGGCCGCCGCACTCATCGGACATGAACTGGGCCACCTGAAGCTGGACCACGGCAAAGACCACAAGAACAGGCGCAGGACCGACATGCAGACTGCCGCCAATACAAAATACAGTCGCGACAACGAGCGCGAGGCTGATTACCTGGGCGCGATCTGGGCGGTTGAAGCCGGTTACGACCCTCAAGGGGCGGTGCGCCTGCAGGAACTGGTGTATAAAAAAACCCGGCACCTGTCCGGCGGATTTTCCGGCTCACACCCGTCTTCTATTGAACGCATTACGAAACTGAAGTCCCTGGCCCGCCGGCTTTCCCGGTAGCATGCGGATTGGCGATCACATCGAGCGCGGTCATACCGTCGTCTGCGCCAACGTACGGCTCGCTCATCGTTTTAGGCACCTGTATGCGCAGGAGCAGTTGCGCAAAAACCGGCGCGCATGGGAGACCCCGGATATATTACCGTGGCAGGCATGGCTGCGGCGCTGCTGGATTACCCTGCGCGAGCGCAACGGGGCCGGCAACCTCCTGCTGAGCAGCGAACAGGAAGACGCGCTCTGGCAACAGATCATTGAACTGTCCGATTACAGGCACAGTCTCCTGCAGGTCACTTCCGTAGCGGCACAGGTTGCCGCTGCCTGGCAGCGCCTGAAACAATATCATGTACCGATTTTCCCCCGTGGTACGCCCATGAACGAAGATGCCGTCGCTTTCAAGTCCTGGGCAGACGAATACCGATTGCGCTGCGGGGAAAACAACTGGATCGATAACGCTTCACTGGCAGACGTCCTGCACGGGAACGTGGCTGACGATACGGATATCTTCGGCAAGGGACTGGCGCTGGCAGGGTTTGACCGGTTGACTCCGCAACAGGCAATGTTGCTGAAGAAACTGGAAGATGCCAGCATTAGCGTGCATGAATGCCGGCAAGAGGACGGCAATGTATCCACGCAAGTGCTGGATTTCGCCGGCGCAGACGAGGAAATCCGGGCGGCTGCGGTCTGGGCGCGCGGGTGTATTGAAAAAAAGGACGGGGTCAGTGTCGGTGTCATTACACCGGACCTGCGCAAACTGCGTACCCGCATCCGTTATATTTTCGAGGACGTGCTGGCGCCCGGCAACCTGCGCTACCGGGACGCTGCCGCGCCCCTGCCCTTCAGTATCTCGGTAGGGCAGCCGTTGGCGGACTATCCGCTTGTCAACGCGATCTTCCCCATCCTGGGTTTGAACAAAGCGCCGCTTGCCCTGGATACCCTGGGTTTCCTGCTGCGCACGCCATTCATCAAGGGGCACGATGAGGAACGCGCCGGACGCGCATTGTTGGATGAAAAACTCCGTTCCCGTAACCAGCTCGCATTCAACTGGAACGATTTGCTTTACCTCGCCGGCGCCGCCGGCGATAAAGGGCGGCCCATCCCGGTCATGACGGCCATGCTGCGAGAGATCTTCTCAGTCCTGGACGAACTGCCGGCAAAGCAATCACCGGAAGCCTGGACCGGCAGCTTTAGCCGGTTCCTTGAGATTTTCGGCTGGCCCGGGGAACGCGGCCTGGACAGTACTGAATACCAGCAGGTGCAATCATGGCACTCGGTGCTGGACAGCCTTGTTTCACTGCGCCTGGTAAACCCGGTGATGTCACGCGCCGATGCGTTGTCCCAACTGCGGCGCATCGCCGGCAGGACCAGCTTCCAGCCGAAGACCGCGGAAACCCCGATACAGGTCCTCGACCCCCAAGGCGCCGCGGCCATGGCCTTCGATCGCGTCTGGATGTTCGGACTGACCGAGGAGGCCTGGCCGCCCCGGCCCCGGCCCAATCCCTTCGTCCCCATCTCCCTGCAAAAACAATACGGCATGCCGGGCGCCGACGCGGACAGCAACTTGCAGCAGGCCGGGAACCTGCAAACGACGCTGGTGCGCGCCACGCCGGAGATTATCCTGAGCCATCCCCGTAACGAAGAGGACCGGCCGCTCCTGGCGAGTCCCCTGCTGACTAACCCGGAGTTACCTTCCGGGACAAGGACGCTGATACCAGATAGCCACATAAACAAACCGGGGCATAAAACTGCGAAAGAACAGGGGTCACAGGTGGAGGGCTACGCGCAGGTGATCTTCGCCGGCCGCAAAATTGAAGCGATTATTGACACTGCAGCGCCGCCGGTAGGCGGCCTGCACAGTGGCGGCGTTTCCCTGTTCAGGGACCAGTCACAATGCCCGTTCCGCGCCTTCGCCAGACATCGCCTGCACTCCAGGCAACCGGGACAGGCTGACATCGGCCTGGATGCAATGCAGCGGGGCAGCCTGTTGCACGAGCTTATGGAAAATACCTGGTCGCGCCTGGAAAGCCGGGAGCAGCTCGCAGCCATGAACCGTGAGGAACGGGAAGACATGGTCAAAACCCTGGTAACGGGCCTGGTTGCAGAGTACCGGAAGCGCTACCCGCTGGTATTTTCAAAACGTTTCGCTGCCATCGAAGGCAAACGGCTGGCGCAAGTGCTGGGTGAATGGCTGGAACTGGAACTGCAACGGGCGCCGTTTGAAGTGGTGAACGTGGAAGAAGACGCCCGCCTGGTTATCGGCGATGTAGAGTTTTCCGTCCGGTTGGACCGGGTTGACGCGCTTGAGGACGGCCGCCGCGTGATCATCGATTACAAGGGGGGACAGGCCAGTATCAACGCCTGGGCGGGCGACCGGCCTGATGAGCCGCAAATGCCCTTGTATGCCGTTACCCACCCGGAGCCCGTGGCCGCAGTTGCCTTTGCCAGGTTGAAACGAGGCAGGGATTTCGGTTTCGCCGGCCTGGCGGAATCCGGAGACATCCTGCCGGGTACCGCGGCTTTTGACCAGGACCGCCGGGCACAAAAGTTTATTCCTGACCGGGAAGCGCGGCCCGGGGCAACGCCTTCCTGGGAGGAGATGTTCGACAACTGGCGCGCAGTACTGGAAAACCTGGCAGACGAGTTCCGCCGGGGCGTCGCCTCGGTGGACCCGAAACCACGCGCCTGTGACTGGTGCGATCAACACCTCCTGTGCCGCATCCACGAAGTATCCGGAAAATGAATCCAGGCGACCATGACACCCGCGAGCGGGTATTAAACCCGGAACAGTCCTTCATCGTTCAGGCGCCGGCCGGTTCGGGCAAGACCGAGTTGCTGGTGCGGCGCTACCTGCGCCTGCTGGCGGTCGTCGATGCGCCGGAAGAGATTGTCGCCATCACCTTTACCCGCAAGGCGGCGGCCGTGATGCGCAACAGGATTATCGAGGCATTGAAAACCGGGGAGCCCGGAGGCGCGGATAACGGCAGTGAGGAGGATGCCGTTGCAAAAGCCCGCGGCAGGCTGGCAGCGCAGGCCCTGGCCAGGGACCGGGAACTCAACTGGCAACTGGCGCAGAATCCCGCCCGTATGAGGATCCAGACCATCGACTCCTTCTGCGCGGGACTGACGCAACAGATGCCGTTGTTGTCACAACTGGCAGGACAGCCGGAGATCATCGAGGATGCCGAGGAGCTGTACCGGGAAGCGGCACACAATACCCTGAAACAAATGGACGAGGACAATCCCCGGGAAGGCGGACGGAACGGCAGGGGAACTGCCATTGAAACCCTGCTGGCGCACCTGGACAACGATCTGCCGGGAGCGAGGAACATGCTGGTGGAAATGCTGAAAAAAAGGGACCAGTGGCTGCGCCACCTGGTGGGCCGGCGCCCGGACCGCAAGACCCTGGAGGACGCCCTCAACCATATCGTGGAGGCTACCCTGGAGGATACTCTGGAGGCGATTCCACATGAATTCATAGCGGAGATGACGGCCTGTCTTCGATATGCCACCGGCAACCTGGATAACCCCCCGTGCTTCATTGAAGAACTGCCCGGAAAAGGCGGTGACGACCTGGGTTGCTGGCGGTTCATCGTCTCACTATGCCTGACCGGGAAAGGCGACTGGCGCCAGCGCGTGAGCGCCAGGGAAGGATTCCCGCCGGGTGACGCCGGAAAAGACATGAAGCACCGGTTTCAATCCCTGCTGGCGCAGTTCGCAGATCGTGAACGATTAAGGGAACTGTTCCTGGAAATACGGGCGCTGCCTCCGACCGGCTACAGTGACAGGGAATGGCGGGTATTGGAGGCCTTATACGAATTGCTGGTACTTGCCAACGCCCAATTGCATGTGCTGTTTGCCGAGCGCAACCAGGTGGATTTTACCGGGCTGTCCCTGGCGGCCCTCCGGGCGCTGGGACCGGAAGACAACCCTACCGACCTGGCCTTGTACCTGGACTACCGTATCGGTCATATCCTGGTGGATGAATACCAGGACGTTTCCATCAACCAGTATGAATTACTGGAGAAACTGACCGCCGGCTGGTCCATGGAAGACGGTCACAGCCTGTTCCTGGTAGGCGATCCCATGCAGTCCATCTATCGCTTCCGGGAGGCGGAAGTCGGTGTGTTTCTTGCCACGTGGGAACAGCAACGCATCGGACAGGTACCCGTGAACCCGGAGAAAATCGAGGTCAACTTCCGTTCGGACCGAACCCTGGTGGACTGGGTAAACAGGGCATACCGCGAAGTATTGCCGGGCGAACCCGACGTGGCTCGCGGCGCGGTCAGTTTTACACCGGCAGCGGGGTTCAGGGAACTCCCCGGGGGAAACGGCGCTCACGTACATCCTATCTTCATACATGACCGGGGTCAGGACCGCAGCCGGGCGGATGCGCAGGAGGCGGAACTGGTGCTGGAGCAGATCAGGAAAATCCGCGCATCATCGGATTCCGACAGCATCGCCATACTGGTGCGCAGCCGCCCTCACCTGAAATCCATCACAGCCTTGCTGGCACAGCGCGAAGTCCCTTTTCAGGCGGTCGAGATTGAACACCTGGAGACCCGGCCCGTTATCCAGGACCTGTTGGCGCTGACCCGGGCCCTGCATCATCCGGCCGACCGCGTGGCCTGGCTTGCCCTGTTGCGCGCGCCCTGGTGCGGACTGAAACTGGCGGACCTGCTGGCGCTTAGCGCGAATTCCAGGAACGACACCATCTGGAACTGCCTGCAGGACGAGCAACGGCTTGCCGCGCTGAGCGCGGACGGCCGGCACAGGGCGGCGCGCCTGTGTGATGTGCTTGGGCAAGCCTGCGCGCTGCAGGGCAGGATGCCGTTGCGGCGCTGGGTGGAGAGCGCCTGGCTCAACCTGGGCGGTCCGGCGACCCTGGAAACGGCCACTGACCTGCGTAACGCCGACAGGTTTTTCGACCTGCTGGATGAGCTTGACCGGGGCGGCGACCTGCACGGCACGGATGAGCTTGAAAAGCGAGTGACAGGACTGTACGCCCGCGCCGATACCCGCGCCGATGATACCCTGCAGGTCATGTCAATCCACAGGGCAAAAGGCCTGGAGTTCGATCATGTGATCCTGCCCGGATTGTCCCGGCGCAGCCGTAGCGACGACCCGCAGTTGTTGCTCTGGTCGGAAAATCCCCAGCCGGAGAATTCCAGGCCGGCCGGCTCCGACCTGTTGCTGGCGCCGGTCAGGGCGAGTGACGAGGACAATTCGCCTATCTATGATTTCATCAGGGGCCTGGAAAAGAAAAAGCAATATCACGAAGAGGGCCGCCTGCTGTATGTGGCCGCGACCCGGGCGCGCAAGCAACTGCACCTGATCGGCAGCGCCAATGTGAACGAAGATAACGCATTGGCGCCTCCCCCGAACAACACGTTGCTGGCGCAACTGTGGCCTGCAATTGAACACGAGTTCCAGGCAAAACTCGGGGTACAGGTCCGGCAGGACGAACAAGAGGCCTTGCCGGCAGAAACCCGGGACACGAACCTGCGGCGACTGGTCGCGGACTGGCAGTTACCTGCCCCGCCGTCCCCAATAAAGTGGACCGGGTCGGCTGAGCCCGGCGCAGAACAGCAGGACCCAGACAACGCAGACGCCAGGATAGAATACCAGTGGGCAGGAAGAACGATCATGCATGTGGGCACCGTAGTTCACCGCCATCTGCAGGTGATGGCGGCGGAAGGAATTACCCGGTGGAACACCGGAAGAATCAGCGAACTGCGGCAGAACTCGCTGGAGTCACTACGGGCATTGGACGTGCCCGGGGAAGAACTGGAGACGGCGTGCGACTGGGTGGAACAGGCATTGGCGAACGTGCTGGCAGACCCGCGCGGGCAGTGGGTGCTGGCCAGCCACCGGGAGCAGAACAGCGAATATGCTCTCACCGGGGTCTACCGCGGGGACATCATCAATATCGTCATCGACCGGACTTTTGTAGACGAGGAAGGCACCCGCTGGATCGTTGACTACAAAACCTCGCGCCACGAATCCGGTGACATCGACGAGTTTCTCGATCTCCAGGAGGAACGCTACCGGGAACAACTGGAAAGATATGCCGCCGTCGTATCTGCCATGGACGAAAGGCCGATCCGGCTCGGTCTTTACTTCCCGCTGCTGCGCGGCTGGCGCGAGTGGGCGTTTTCATGAAAGCTCACTACTTGCAGCATGTCCCGTTCGAGGGGTTGGGCAGCATCCATACCTGGCTGCAGTCAATGCGCGCCGACGTCACGGTCACAAAGTTCTTTGAAAACCCGACTTTGCCTGATGTGGATGACCTTGACCTGCTGGTCATTATGGGCGGTCCCATGAGCGTGAATGATGAGGGGGACCATCCCTGGCTTGCGGCTGAAAAGCGGTTTATCCGTTCAGCCATTGAGAACGACAAGGCCGTTATAGGCATTTGCCTAGGGGCACAGTTGATCGCGAGCGCCATGGGAGCCGCTGTCTATCCCCATAAGGAAAAGGAAATCGGCTGGTTTCCGGTTGCAGGAGAAGCGACAGATGGCGAGGGAGAGTTGTTCTTATTTCCGCAAGAGTTACTCGTATTCCACTGGCACGGTGAAACCTTTGACCTGCCGGAAGGCGCGATGCGGATCGCCCGGAGTGATGCCTGTGAAAACCAGGCATTTCAACTGGGACGGCGGGTCATCGGCATGCAGTTCCACCTGGAAACCACGCTGGAGGCAGCGCGGGATATCGTTCACCACTGCCGGGACGAGTTGCAGCCCTCCCGTTATGTGCAGTCCGAGGCGGAGATACTCGGGGTTGAAGAATCGAATTACATCGAAATCAATGCCTGGATGGATAAGGTCTTGCGATTCGTTACAGACTCATGATCGCGCTGTTTACCGACTACGGTTTGAGGGGACCCTACCTGGGACAGGTGGAAGCGGCGCTGCACCGGCTCCTGCCGGATGAGAAGGTCATCAACCTGCTGGCCGACGCCCCCCGTAACAACCCCAAGGCCTCGGCTTACCTGCTGGCCGCGTTCAGCCGGGCATGTGGCGCAGACTTGGGAACGATCTTCTTTTCCGTGGTTGATCCCGGTGTAGGAAGCTTCCAGGATGCGCCAGTGGTAATCAAGGCAGACGGACAATGGTAC
Organism: Gammaproteobacteria bacterium; assembly: GCA_965220815.1. Lineage (GTDB taxonomy): Bacteria > Pseudomonadota > Gammaproteobacteria > Eutrophobiales > Eutrophobiaceae > JAAXHV01. The sequence goes on along the minus strand of OZ244846.1, from coordinate 1,311,614 downwards.
GTCGGGCCTGACAACGGCCTGTTCGACATCGTTTGCCGGCGCAGTTCCGAGGTGCAATGTTGGCGCATCGACTGGCGGCCCGAAATATTATCGGCCAGCTTTCACGGCCGGGATTTATACGCGCCGGCTGCGGCCATGATCAGGAAGAATGAGACACCCGGCGAGACAATAACCTGGAAAGACCGGCACGGCTGGCCGGACGACTTGAGCGAGATTGTTTATATCGACCACTTCGGTAACTGCATGACCGGGATCAGGTCAGAAACGCTGGAAAATAATAGGGTAATACAGCTTAACGGCATCACTGTTCCCAACGCCCGCACCTTTTCCTCCGTCTCTCACGGCCATGCCCTCTGGTACAGCAATTCACAGGGCCTGATCGAAATCGCCGTGAACGGCGGCAGTGCGGCAGAACGACTGAACCTGGGAATTGGGACTACGTTGGTTCTTTAAGAAAAAATTGAGAAATAGATACTTCTTTCGAGGATTGGATTGACGTGTTTGCAAACGACATTGAAGACCTCTCAGCAGAAGTCCCTGGATTTCAGTTGCATATCTCCGAGCCAGGGGCTGAGATCGGTACACTGTCGCGCTACGAGGTGCAGTACGCCGTCCTGTTTTTGTACCACGCCGGATATTTCCAGGAGTTTGGCCGCCGTCAGCATGGCGCCTTGTTTTGCGAAGATTGAGGGCCATATCACGCTATTGATAAACCCGGTTTCATCCTCCAGGGTGAAAAACATGACTCCGGAAGAGGTAGCGGGTCGCTGGCGGCTGGTGACGATACCCGCGGCCCGGGCCCAGGCGTTGTCGCCCAATTCCCAAAGTCCTGTTGACGTTGTAACGCCCCGTTTGTCCAGGCGTTTGCGTAACAGGGCCAGCGGGTGGCGGCGCAAGGTAAAGCCGATACTGGCGTAATCCGCCAGGATGTTTTCCCCTTCCCGGGGCTTGCGCAGCATAAGGTCGGTTTCTTCTTCGTCAGGCGCGGAGAACAGGGGAGCGGCCGGTCCCGGGTCCAGGACATCCCAGCAGGCGCGGTGACGGTCTTTGCCGATGCCGTTCAAGGCAGCGGCGTCTGCCAGACTCATCAGGTCTCCTTTATCCAGTCCCGTACGCGCCGCAATATCCTGTACACCGGTATACCTGCCCTGTTTTCGCTCAAGTGCCAGGACGTGGGCGCCGGCCCGGGACAAGCCCTTGACCAGGCGCAAACCCAGGCGCAGGGTTGCGGGCGTTCCGGCCTGCCCCGGGGCGCCCTCCAGCGTGCAATCATAATTGCTCTCGTTCACGTCAACGGGCAGGACGGTCACGCCATGGCGCTGAGCGTCCTGCACCAGTTGCGCCGGCCGGTAGAACCCAAGCGGCTGGCTGTTCAGGAGGGCACAGGTGAAAGCGGCCGGGTGATAATATTTCAACCAGGACGACACGTAAGCGAGCAGGGCAAAGCTGGCGGAATGGGATTCGGGAAAGCCGTATTCGCCAAAGCCTTTTATCTGGTTGAAGATCTGGCGCGCAAAACTTTCCGGGTAGCCCCGCGCTTTCATGCCGCCCAGCAGTTTTTTTTCAAACGGCTCCAGTCCGCCCTTGCGGTGCCATGCAGCCATGCAACGCCGCAGTTGATCCGCTTCCCCCGCGCTGAACCCCGCAGCGACCATTGCCAGTTGCATCACCTGTTCCTGAAAGATGGGAACGCCCAGGGTGCGCTTCAACACTTTCTCCACTGCCTTGCCGGGATAGGCGACCGGCTCCTCGCCGCGCCGTCTTCTTAAATAAGGATGCACCATGTCTCCCTGTATGGGACCGGGTCGAACAATGGCGATCTGTATCACCAGGTCGTAATAATTTTCGGGTTTGAGGCGCGGCAGCATACTCATCTGCGCCCGTGATTCGATTTGAAAGACACCCACGGTATCGGCCTTCTGCATCATTTTATAAACGGCGGGATCTTCCGTGGGCACCTTATCCAGGGTCAGCGGTTCATTCCGGTATTGGCTGACCAGCGCCAGGGCCTTGCGGATGGCGGTGAGCATCCCCAGGGAGAGCACGTCCACTTTGAGCAGGCCCAGCGCCTCCAGGTCGTCTTTTTCCCATTGAATGACGGTGCGCTCAGGCATGGCCGCGTTTTCAACAGGCACCAGGTGGGAGAGCAGGCCCTGACTGATGACAAAGCCGCCCACATGCTGGGATAAATGCCGCGGGAAGCCGATCAGGTTATTGACCAGGTAAACCAGCCTTCTTACAAGCGGGCTGTGCGCCGGAAAACCATCCAACTGCGCTGTTTCCAGGGTATTGCCATGGTGTCCGGAGACGCATGCGGCCAGACGCTCCAACTGGTCCGTACTCATTCCCAGGGCTTTGCCCACGTCCCGCAGCGCGCTTTTTGGCCTGTACGTGATGACAGTTGCGGCCAGGGCGGCGCGCCCGCGCCCGTATTTTTCATAGATGTAAGCAATGACCTCTTCACGACGTTCATGTTCAAAGTCCACGTCAATATCCGGCGGTTCATTGCGTTCCCGGGAAATAAAGCGCTCAAACAGCAGGTCCATGGCGTCGGGGTTGACTTCTGTTATGCCCAGGCAATAACAGGTGGCGGAGTTGGCGGCGGAACCGCGCCCCTGGCACAGGATACCCTTGCTGCGGGCAAACTTCACAATATCGTGAACTGTCAAAAAATAATGCTCATAGCTGAACTCCTGCACCAGGGCCAACTCATGTTCAATCAATGCCCGCACTTTTTCCGGCGCGCCCCCGGGCCAGCGTGTCTGCATACCCTGTTCCGTGAGCCGTCGCAGCCATGAGCCGGGAGTGTGGTGTTTCGGAACCAGTTCCGACGGATACTCATAACGCAGTTCATCCAGGGAAAAATGACAGCGCTCGGCGATCCTTACGGTCTCTTCCAGTAAGGGGCGCGGATAAAGCTGCGCAAGGCGCCGGCGCGAACGCAGGTATCGCTCGCCGTTGGAATAAACCCCGTAACCCAGTTCACTGAGGGGTTTGCCGAGACGGATGGCCGTCAATGTATCCTGCACTATCCGGCGCTTATGTTCATGTATATGTACATCCCCACAGGCGCATAAGGGAATGGAAAAACCTGCGCTGATTTCCCGTAAGCGGCGCAGTTGTTCCTGATCGTTGCCGTCGAGCAACGACTCCACCGCTATCCACAGTGCCCCGGGGAAAAGACCGACCAGCCAGCGCAAGCCGTCTGTTTCGATCTCCCCCCGGTTAAGGCAAGGCAACCAGATGGCCAGGCAACCGGTGGGGCAGTTGTCCTGAACCAGGTTCCGGTCGATAAAATACTCCCCTTTTTTTGCCTGCCGGCGAGCCAGGGTGATGAGGTGGGAGAGTTTGCCGTAGCTGTTCCGGTCGGTGGCCAGCAATAGAAAGCGCCACCCTTCCTGTAATTGGAACTCGCTGCCGACAAGCAGGTCGATACCTTCTTTCCCGGCCGCGACATGGGCGCGGACGATTCCGGACAAGCTGCATTCGTCGGTGATGGCGATGGCGCGGTAACCCAGGACTTTTGCCCGGGCTACCAGTTCTTCCGGATGGGAGGCGCCCCGCAGAAACGTAAAGTTGCTGATGCAGTGTAATTCCGCATAAGGCGGCAAGCAGGCGCGTTCAGCCGAACAATCCATGCAAATACCATTTTTGCCTGGTTGTCAGGTCGTGGTAAATCCACACACGTCCGGCGATGTCATCGGTACCCACGTAATAATCCCGGTGTATGCCGTGGTTGTCCCACCAGCCCGTTACGATGCGCTCCGGCCCCATGAGGGAATGGATGCGGCTCCTGTAGTAAATTTCGTTGTCCTTGTTCAGCAATTCCCTGGGCTTCGGCAATAACCACAGGGGACGCCGGATGTCCGGCGGCGCCGGCCCGGCGCTGACCGGCTCGCCGGCGCGGCAGGCGTATTCCGGTCGATGGTCCGCATGGGTCGTGATGCCCTTCAGCGCAGCGGTGCCGAGACGGGTGGACAATTGTTCAAGGAGTGGCGCAATATCCTGATCTTCCTGCTCAAGGCCGCTGCCGGGAAACAAACAACGGGTCCGGGGGGCAACCCTGTAAAACCGCTCGGCGGTCAGCGTTACCCTGACGACGGCCGCGGCCAACTCTGTCCTGCTGAGCTTCGTCTCCGCCAACAGCATCAAGTAACCGGGTTGGCGTATCGGCTGGCGTAAGCCGATATGGAGCACCGTTACCGGGTCCTGCCTGTGATAAAAATGCACCTGGTAATCCATGGTGTACAAATCCTGTTTCTGCAGGAAATCGCATAAGCCGGTCACAAGCTCATGAATGGTGGGTAGAAGCGACTGTTGCTCCTCGATTTCAAACGAAAATTCCCGGGTATCGGAAAATCGGGGGGGTATCCGATAAGCATTCAAGGGGTCGGGCAACTTTCCAAGGGCCTGGTCCAGGTGGGTAACCAGGTCCGTTCCAAAACGTCGCGCCAGCCCGCCTGAAGGCAAACGCCAGAGGTCGCGCAGGATACGCACGCCGGTTCTATTCAGTTGTTGTCTGTGCTTGTCATCCAGGGGCAGGACCTCAATACTCAAGGGCCCCAGGACCGAGCGCAAATCTGCGCCGCGCTCGACGACCAGGTTGCATCCGGCCCGGGCCAGCATCAGGCTGGCTGTGGGCGTGGGGGTCGTTGCCTGGTAAAAAACGTGTTTCCAGCGTTCGGTCAGTTCCCGGGCGATGGTATCCCGGATCGCGGCGAGGCCGCCAAAATAGTTGATGCTTCCCCCCGCCTCCAGCAGGAACGAGCAGGGTGGATGCAAACTGACCAGGGGGCTGAACTGCAAGGCCCAGGCTGCCAGCGCCTCCAGTCGTTTCTCCCGGGCGATTTCGTTGTGCGGTTGAACTTCCAGGGCCAGTTTGGGCAGACAAACAGCAAGCCACAGAGTTTGTTGCCCGGTGCTGGTGCCAGTTTTGTTACATGCCTCTTCTTCCCGGTAAGGAAGCGAATCCCGGAAAGAAAGAGCAGAAATTGGCCGGGGCATATCCGAAAACCATGGGGTTAACCGGGGTTAACCTGGATAGGGGATGTCCGCGCTGTGGTATTGATGGGCGCCGCGGGCTTTCAAAACCCGTGCATGGATGCCCCGGTCACTGTATTCCACCTGCAATTGCAGGGCTGCGGGTGAATTTTTCCCGCGCTGATTGCGAAACAACACACAGGGCGTTTTACCGGCATCGGCAGCCAGTTGCAGGCGCCGAATAACCCCGTTGGGCAGGTGGCTCAACCATGCCATGAGCAGACCGCAGCGCTCTGACTGCAGTGCTTTTTCAATCGTCCAGAGAGCATCCTGGCAGGAGATATTCGGGCCGATTGTCATCAGGAAGTTAATATCGATATCGGCATTCACCAATGCCGGAGCATACGGGATGTACGGCGGACAAACCCAGAGTATCCAGCGCCTGCGCCGTGTCATGGACTTCATCAATGGCAACAACAACTGTAATTCACCCGTACCCCAATGCGGGGTAATCATTTCGACCACGGCATTTTTCGGCCAACCGCCACCGGGCAGTATTGCATCCAATGAAGCATGACCCGTAGGGATGCCGTCCGGTTTCCCCTGACAGACCTCATCACCCGACCATAGATGGGGATTGTTGCGTATCAGCTCTCGCAATGAATTGTTCATCGTGGTTCTCTTGCAAACGGGAAAAGCGCTACAGGTTGCGTACTACGCCGACGGCGATACCCTCAAGGGCCAGTGTTCCCTGTTTCAGGTCCACCTCAATGGCAGGAAAGTCGGGGTTTTCCGCTTCCAGGTAAACCACCTGCCCGGTCCGGCGCAGCCGTTTGACCGTTACCTCATCCTGTAGCCGCGCCACCACGATTTGGCCGTTATCCGCAGTGGGACTACGGTGTACCGCAAGCAAATCCCCATCCAGTATCCCGGCATCCCGCATACTCTCACCTCGTACACGCAACAGATAATCCGCACGGGGAGAAAAAAACGAAGGGTCAACCGGGCGATAATCCTCGATATTTTCCTCGGCCAGCAGCGGACGACCGGCGGCAACCCGACCCACCAGGGGGAGACCGGGCTCAAACGCGCCGGCTTGTACCAGGCGGATCCCCCGGGATGAGTTGGGGATCAGCTCTATGGCCCCTTTGCGTTCCAGCGCCTGTAAATGCCCCCGGGTCGCATTGGTCGAACCAAATCCCATGGCTACGGTAATCTCGGCGATGGTGGGCGGCATATTGGCGACCCTGATGCTGTCCTGTATAAATTCAAGCACCTGCAATTGTCTGGATGTCAGTGTTTTCATTCTGATTATATTAGCACTGCTTTTTTAAGCAGTATAGCGGATTATTTGAAAAGGTCAAGCAGTACGCAGCCAGGGCAGCAATTCCCGCTTCAGCCAGATGGGTGGGGTCAGAGTAAAATCACCACCGGCTTTGCTGTTGCCAACTTTCCCGGCGATTTTACTCTGACCCCGGGATTTTACGACACGTCAGCGTCCCGGGGAAAGCGACGTAAAAGATTATTTGGTAAAAGGCGGTGGGCCGCTGATGTTGATGGTTCCGACCATGCCCTGCTGCTCGTGGCCGTCCTTGTGGCAGTAGAGCTTCAGGTTCCTCCCCTTGGTCATGGGATAAAAGAACCACTCGACGGTGGCGCCGGGTTTGAGTTCGATATCGTTAACGGCGCCGTGTATTTCCGTGACGGTCTTGCCGGATGCGTCAGCGATTTCCACCTTTCGGGTGAAGATGCGGGTTGCGAAGGAATCCGAGGTGAAGTAATGGTCGTCCGAACTGGGGTTGTGCAGCACCAGTTTGTAGTATTTGCCCCGTTCGAAGGAAAGGGTGTCCGGGACGAATTTCATTTCTTCATCCGCTGTGCCGAGACTCACTTTGACCTCGATAGCCTTGGGGCCATGACGCCTTTCTTCGGCGCCCAGTAAAGAGGCATGTAACAGGATTACCACGACCAGGAGCGTCTGAATTTTCATCTGTTTCTCTCTCTTAAAAGGATTGTTAACAAGCGGTCAGCCGAGGAACCGTTCCATTGCCGAGTTGAGCGCGTCCAGTTGTTCCAGCGGCGGCACGTGGCCGCAATTTGGGATCATGCAGACTTCGGCCTGTTTAATGGAGGATGCAAAAATGTCAGCGTAAGCGGGCGGAATTAAGGCGTCATTTTCCCCCCAGACGACCAGCGTGGAGGCGCTGATCCTGTGGATGCGTTTGTTCAGTCCCTTGTCGGGGATGGGCCAGATTACCTTGGCGGTACAGCCCAGGGTCCAGAGGAACTGCACCAGTCCTTCGTTTGCAACGTCCTCATCCTCCGGTTGTGTTAACGCTGCCTTCACCAGTTCCGAACCGGTATTATGGAACAATACCGCGGCCAGTTGCTCCGCATCCTTGGCAGTCCAGTCGGCAACGGTGTAGGACCAGTCCTTATGCCAGAGTCCGATGGGCGCGATCAGCGCCAGCCTGCTGATGCGTTCCGGCCTGTGGGCAGCCAGTTCGGCGGCCAGCATGCCGCCGAAGGAATGGCCGATGAGCCGTGTAGAATCGATCCCCAGGCCGGTCAGGACGTCATCATAGGCCAGCACCGCATCCCACAGGTCTTCCACCTGGTCGATGTCATTCGGCTCGCCGGGGAAGGTGCCGGGGAAATACGGCGCATAGACCGTACACTTCTCGGCCAGTCCAAGCAGAAACGGGTCCCAGTTCAACCCGCCGGCGGAATGCAGGAAAACCAGGGGATCGCCCGTTCCTGCCACGTCCACCCGGATGTTCAACATGCCCCCCAGGACGGATACGGTTTCGTTGCGGATTTCCGCCATGGTCGTGCTCAAGCTGCCCGCCGGACCGGTTGTTTACAGTTTTCCGGCCACCAGTGGTTTTCCCAGCCCTCGTCATCCCAGACGCCGCGCAGGTGGGGCAACACGTCTTTGGCGATCCTGTCGATATTTTCAATGGTCTCCTCGTGAGACATGGAGCCGAAATGGGGCAACAGCATCAGGTTGCCGACCCGCAAGCGTTTGATGATGCCCAGCAGTTGCTCCGTCACGCTTGCGGCGCTGCCGGTGACCAGGTACTCGTTTTCCTTGAAATCCTTGTAGCCGTTCTTTTTCAGGGTATCGAAGGGTGGCAAGGGTTTCTTGGTAATCAGGTAACTCAGGCTGCTGTGGGTCATGTGCCCCGGCGGCATGAACAGGGCCTCAGGGATGTGCAGCAACTTGTGGTAGAAATATTCAATGTGCCTGGCGTACCGTTCGTCTGCGGCCGCGTCGGTCTCGGCGACACCTACCGGGATCAGGTAGCCGAGCCGGTAAGGGTTGTTGTCCCGGCCCAGTTCTTCAGCCCGTTTCCAGTAACCGCCGACGGTCTTGTCCGCTCCCTTGGCGCCGAAATAGGTCAGGTAGCAATAACAGTAGTCATTTTTCAGCACGAAATCCCAGGTACTGGGACTGGCGTTCCCCGGCACCCAGATGGGCGGGTGCGGTTTCTGCACCGGCCTCGGCCAGACACTGACCATGGGCAACTGGTAGTACTTGCCGTTCCAGGAGAACACATCCTCCGCCTGCCAGGCTTTCGTAATCAGCTCGTGGGCTTCGCGGTAACGGCCACGCTGTTCCATGGGCGCGAAACCGTAACTGTGGGCAAAATCACCGCCCAGGCCCACGGGGAACCCGGCGACCATCCGGCCTTCGCTGATGCAGTCCAGCATGGCGTACTCCTCGGCGACGCGGATGGGCGGATTGAGGAAAACGGCTGTCTCGCCCATCTGGATGATAGCGGTGGAGGTACCCCGGGTCGCCCGGGCAAGCACCGACCCCATCATGTTGGGATTGACCATGAAACCGTAAGCATTCTGGTGGTGCTCGTTGGTGCAAACGCCGTCAAACCCGGACTCCGCGGCATACTGGAGTTCGTCCAGCGTCCAGTTGTAGTACTGCGCAGCCTTGTCTGCATCGGCTACCTTCGGGAACGGCAGGGTGAACCAGGAGGAGGGGTATGTTTTCTCGAATCCCTCCGGCAGTTCCCGGTAGGGCATGAGGTGGAACATTGAAATTTTCATGGAAACGATTGTAGCGAATCAGGAGAATATACGACAAGTCTAATTTCTTGCAGCAACCTCCAGCAGGTAAAATCCAGCCGGTTCATATCGGATTCTATCGCCTGGCGGAATGAAGATGGTTGTGGTTTCCTCTTCAATTATGGCCGGTCCCTGAATGGAAAAAGAGGCAGATTTTAAACTGTCTCCCATGTTCCGGTATATGGGTGTTGTTGCAAACTCCCGCGTGTCCGGCATGAGTACGTCCCTTGTTTCCTGCGGCTCAATTGATATTTCAGGTATTGCCACGCCGCCGGCACCGGCAGGCGTAATGGTATCGACAACTGTGCTGGCTCTCAACGACACGATTTCCGGTTCGTTATCCGGCTCCGAATAGGTATAGAGTTCTTCATGGCGCCTGTGAAAATTTTCCCTGAGCCGGGCCATTTTTTCCGCATCCATAGTTCCCGGTGGCGTCTGCACGTCACAATAGTGAATCTGGTCGACATATTTCATCTCCGCGCTGCGTTCCACCCGGGCCCGATCCCGGTCTCCGATCCCCAGGGCTGACCTTCCCTCCTGTTCCATCTGCTCGAACAAAGAGTTGGCCAGGCCAACCGACAGATCACCCAGGCGTACCGGGCAGGCGCGAATTGCATCATATCTCAGGTTGGCAGTGGCCTCGCCCATTGCGCAAAGCGCGCCGGCAGTAGACGGTATCAACACTTTTTCAATGCCCAGTTCCCTGGCCAGCATGGCAGCAAAAGCGGGGCCCGCGCCGCCACCGGCTACCAGCAGGTAATCCCTGGGATCGTAGCCCCGTTCGATGGAGGCAATGCGTATCCCGTCCACCATGTTTTTTGCAGTGACCTCTATGATGCCGTGAGCGGCGCGGTACACGTCGATACCTGCAGGAACGGCAATGTTGTCCTGGATTACCTGCCGGGCAAGGGTCTTGTCTATCTTCATCCTGCCGCCCAGCAGCCCCGTATCAGGGAAATATCCGGCTGTCACCAGGGCATCCGTCACCGTCGGCCTGGTCCCGCCCCTCATGTAACAGGCCGGGCCGGGATTGGCCTCGGCGCTGTCCGGGCCGACCTGCAGAATGTTCAGTTCATCCAGACGGGCAATGCTGCCGCCACCGGCGCCGATGCTGGTCACGTTGACCATGGGCAATCCGACCCTGATGCGGGCGATATCGGCTTGGTCGATGACGTCCGGGAGGCCGTTTCGCACCAGGCTCACGTCGAAACTGGTGCCGCCCATGTCAATGGAGATCACGTTCTCAAAGCCCAGTTGACGCCCGTACCAGAGCGCTGCGACGGGACCTGCAGCCGGGCCTGAGTTGAGTACTGCCACCGGCCGTTGCCTCACCACCTCGGGCGTGGCAACGCCGCCGTTGGATTGCATGACATACAGACGGCCGGTAAAACCCTGTTCTACCAACGCAGTTTCAATGGTCGAGAGATAACGGTCCAGGACCGGTCCCACATAAGCGTTGGCCGCCGTGGTGCTGGTGCGGGTGTATTCACCGATCCTGGGCAGAACATCCACCGAGGCGGTAACATAACAACCCGGCAGGCGGTCTCTCGCTTTTTCCAGAATTTTCCGTTCGTGGGTGTCATTGGCGACGGACCACAGGCAGGAAATGGCAACGGCTTCCACTTCTGCCTGCGCCAGCTTGTCCAGTTGGGCATCCAGTTGTGTCTCATCCAGGGGAATGTGCACCTTGCCGCCGGCGATGATGCGCTCCTTCACCCCCAGGCGGCGATGCGCCGGCACGATCATCCCGGCCGGCGGATAGTGGAAATCCCAGCGATGACCGTCTTCCTTGTGCCCCAGCCTCAGTTCCAGCGAGTCTTCGTGGCCTTCGGTCACCAGCAGGCCGGTCCTGGCGCCGTTGCGCTGTATCAGCGTATTCAAGGCAACGGTGCTGCCGTGCACCAGCACCGTGCACCGACCGATAAAATCGGGAAAATCCAGACCGGCTCTGGCGGCCAGTCCCGATAATCCGTCGAGCAACACGGAAACCGGGTTAACCGGGTCGGAAGGGGTTTTGTAAACCAGTAACGAGTGGTCCTCCGCCAGGGCAACAAAATCCGTAAAGGTGCCGCCGGCGTCGATGCCGATGCGGTAATTCATCGGTCCTTATCCTTTCTTAATGCTGCCGTGCCGGCAGCGTCGATTTCCAGTGTTTCGGGATGCAGTTTTACCCCGTATTCCAGTTCTGCGCCTCTCAGTGAAACCTTCCTGTTCAGGACGTCATCCTGTACTTCCTCGAGCGGACGGGAAAACGGATCACCGGCTGCGCCGCCGCCGGAAGTCCGGCTGCGATAACGTTCTCCCGGCCTGATCGCCAACACCTGGTTGCGGTCTATCTCGTGCAGGACTTCATCATCCTGGAGGTGCCATCCCCGGGCAACCTTGGTGTCAAACATCTGCGGATGATTCCGGGCCTCACCCGTGGAGGGTGGTGGTTGATGGGCGCCTTCTCCCCAGGCAATGACCGTCATCTCATGGTCAATGGGTTCAATTTCCGTGACCAGGCCGCAACCCCCGCGCCATTTTCCGGGCATTGCTGAATCCGTGGCCAGTTCAAGCCGGGTAACGATGATGGGCGCCAGCAGTTCCACCAGTTCGGTATCCCCGATCTGCGCGCCGCCGAGACCGGCCTGGGCGCCGATAGCGTGCCAGCCGTCGGCCTCGTTGTTGACCGCGCCGGCGCCCCCGATCAGTGACGAGATCAACAGGTCCAGGTAAGGTTCGCCGCTGTCCGGCCGCTTCCCGGCAATGTTAAAGGCCCAGGTATGGTTCCAGCCTGACACGGCATGTGTCGGATCAATACTGTTCAGACCGGTACGGATCAGGTCGCAAATGGTTTCCTGGGGGCCACCGGTGCAGTTCACATGTGGGGCCGGTTCTTCAGCGTTGAGGATTGTGCCCTTGGGGCCGAAGTCCACCCTGACGGGGCGGTATAATCCTTCATTGAACGGGGGCTGTACCTGCGCCCACATCAACAGGCCGGCATAGACGCCGGACAAGGTGTTGGAGCGGTAGGAATTGGTAAAAAAATCCAGTTGCGGCGGTGATGAAAGCGTAATTTCCATTTCATCTTCCACTACCTTGATCTCCGCTTCCAGGGTCTGGTGGCCGCGGCCGTGTCCGGTGTCCTCCGCCACAACACTGGATTGATATACACCATCGGGTAAGGTTCGGATCCTGGCGCGCATGTGTGCTTCCGCCGCATCCAGCAATTGTTCCACGCAAGCCTTGATCACCTCTTTTCCATAACGCTCCAGCAGGGCCGTAAGGCGTTGCTCTCCCAGCGTGATGGCCCCCAGTTGCGCGTTCATGTCGCCGCTCTGGTATTTGCGCGAACGGAAGTTGGTCAGGATCATGTTCAACACGTCATGGCGCATCTCTCCGCGGTCAACCAGCCGTATCGGCGGAACCCGTAGCCCCTCGGCAAAGATCTCTTTTGCATCCGGGTTATAACTGCCGGGGACTGGTCCCCCGACATCCACCATGTGGCCTTTGCTCACCACCCAGAACACCAGTTCGTCCTCGAAGAACAAAGGTTTGTACATGCACATATCCGGCAGGTGGCTGCCATCATAGGTGGGGTCATTGTGCAGGTAGATATCACCGGGGTTGATTTGTCCTGCGAAAAAACGGGCTACCGCCTTGGTGGCCAGTACCATGGAACCGAGATGGGTCGGTATGTCTTCGCCCTGGATGATCATTCTGGCGTCCCAGTCGAACAGGGCGTTGGAATAGTCCCGGGCAATGGCATAGACGCTGGAACGGCCGGTCTTTTCCATGGTGGTGGTCATGGCTCGCTGGGTCGCCTGCAGCGCACCCTGAACGACGGAGAGGGTAATGGGATCGATCTCGGCTGGCATAGTCAGCTATCAGTTTGCAGCTTGTAACGAGCCAGCTTCGGCCATGTCAGACAGGCACTTGCGGTAGGCGTCCACCGCGCGTTCTACATCTGCCTCATCGTGGGCCGTTGACAACCAGCCCTTGGATGATGAAATCAGCACCCGTTCGCGTGCCAGGCGCAATAACAGGTCGCGGCTCAAGTCCATGCGGCTGCTCATGATCTGCCGGTGGTTCACGATGGGCTGATCGGTAAAGAAAACGTTATACACCGGTCCTGTGCCCACGACCTGGGCCGAAATCCCGATCTCGTCGAGCACATCCCTGAGACCTGACCGGATCGACTCTCCCACCTGGTCCAGCCGGTCAAACACACCGGGTTTTGCCAGTTCCCGCAGGGTAGCGGCGCCAGCCGCGGCAGCCATGGGGTTGGCGTAGAACGTGCCGCTGAACAGGACGTAATCCGGATTTGCGCGGTTAGCGAAGACGGACAGGTTAAGCACGTCCTCGCGCCCGCACACCGCGGCAGTGGGATAACCGCCGCCGATGATCTTGCCGTAGCAGGCCAGGTCCGGGACCACGCCGTATGCTTCCTGGGCGCCGCCCCAGGCCAGCCGGAACCCGGTGATCATTTCATCAAAGATAAGCAGGCAGCCGTATTTGTCCGCGAGTTCCCGTAAACCCTGGAGAAAGCCGTCACGGGGAGGCACGACGCCCAGTATCGGCTCCAGGATAATGCCCGCGACGCTGTCGCCGTGTTGTTGCATGAGGTCTGCCGCCATGTCCAGGTCGTTGAAGTCGCTGAGCATCACGGTCCGGCTTGAGCCTTCCGGGATACCGGCGCTGTTGACCGGCGCGGCAAGGGGATCATAATCGCCGGCCAGGAAGCCCACCAGGGAATAATCGTGGCAACCGTGGTAGGCGCCGGCGCACTTGAGGATCTTTTCCCGGCCGGTAAAGGCCCGGGCAAGACGCAGGGCATAATACGTGGCTTCGGCCCCAGTGGTGACAAACCGCAGTTTTTCCGCGCAGGGCGAGGCTGCTACGATCAGGGAGGCCAGATCCGCGATGGAGGGAGTAGGCTGGTAACAGGTGGAGCACTGCTCCAGTTGCGCTTTGGCTGCCGCCATGACTGCGGGGTGGCAATGCCCCAGGATCAACGGCCCCGAACCCATCAACAGGTCAAGGTATTCGTTACCATCCTCATCGTACAATTTGCTTCCCCTGCCTCCGGCGGCCAGGAAACGCAGTTCCGGCGGGTAGGACAACAACGTACCCAACTCTCCAGCCGGCAATGATGCATCCAGCGAATTCAGTAATTCCGACACCAATTATCTCCAATCTGCTCCTTGTCAGGGTAACATAGCACCCGGAGAAAAGATGAATAAAGTGTGGGTTACAATACCAAACCCCGTGATAAGGAGAGGAAAATGAGAGCCGATTATAACCATGCAAAAATAAATTTCGAGGGCGGTTTGCTTGAAATCACCTTTCACACTGACGGAGGCCCGCTGCTCTGGAGCGGCGCAGTACATGACGAACTGGCGGAGTTGTTCGGCGAAATCTCCCGCAACCCTGACGTTCGCGTGGTGATCATGGCGGGGACCGGCGCTACGTTTTCCGGTCCTCCCGCGCAAGATTTCAAATTCCCCGTGCTGAGCCCGGAGCAATGGGAAGGGATCCGCTGGCACGGCGAACAACTGGTGATGAACCTGCTGAATATCCAGGCGCCGGTCATAGCCTGCATCAACGGTCCGGCTCTGCGGCACCCGGAAATCCCCCTGTTTGCCGACATCGTACTGGTAGTCGAAGACAGCAGCGTACAGGACGCGGGGCATTTCATCGTCAATGCCGTACCCGGCGATGGGATGCACATCGTCTTCCCCGCGTTACTGGGCATCAACCGCGCTCGCTATTTCCTGATGACGGGACAGACCCTGAACGCGCAGGAGTGCAAGGACCTTGGCCTGGTGAGTGAAATCCTGTCGCGGGATGAACTGCTGCCAAGAGCCCGTGAACTGGCGGCAGAACTATTGACCAAAAACCCCTTGATGTTGCGCTACACGCGCAACCTGCTGGTGCACCAGATCAAAACCACGGTGCATGAACTGCTGGGCTACGGCCTGGCGCTGGAAGGCCTGGCCGTCGTCGATCAGGGGCAGAAAATACAGATGGGGTCAGAGTAAAATCGCTGTTATCGTGGTCGATGGCACGGACCTGGGTGATTTTACTCTGACCCCTGCTTTGCGGCGCTACCAGCTGTAACCGGCCCGCACGTACCAGGAACCGCCTTCGTAGTTAGCCGCGGCGCGGCGCGCATAGGGCATGCCCTGGCTCCAGCGGTTGGCGCAGGTCAGACCCTGGCTGCCGCAGGTGTCCGTCGGGCGGATTTTATCGACGAATGCATCGAACACGTTGGATGCGCCGACCAGGAAACGCAGGTTGTCGTTGAAGTTGTAACCCAGTTCCAGGTCGACGAACACTTCCGAACCCAGTTTGGCGGACGGGGACGGCCCGTCAATCGTGCCGCGCTGGTCGTAGTGGGACCCGTAGTAGTTGGCGCGTATCATCAGGTCCACCTTGTCGGTGAACGTGGTGAATGCACTGACGACAAAGCGCTCGTTCGGATAGCTGTGTTCGATATCCTGCACGTCCGATGCGGATACGGGCAGTTTGCCGTTGATCTCACTCTGGCCGGTCACGTCGACTTCGTTGTAGCTGAAGGCGAAGGTCAGGTCCGTGTTGACCGCAGCGCTCCAGTCCAGAGAGGAGGCCAGGACCACGTCAACCCCCTGGGATTCCATGTCAAGGGCGTTGGTAAAGAAGGAAATATTGGTGCACAAGGCCCTGATGTCGTTACAGTCCGACGTAATGCTGTCAGGATGGGGCGCTGGAAACGCTCCGCTGGTCTTGTAGATGCGGTCGTCGATCTTTATCTCGTAAAAATCCACGGTCAGGGTCGTGTAGGCGCCACCGAACAGGTCCGTCAGGTCAGCCGCAAAGCCCATGCTGAGGTTGACTGATTGCTCCTCCTTCAGCGGCGCGCCGCCAGCCGCCTGCACCAGCGGATGGCCGGGGGGAAGAGTCCCCTCTTCCACCGATACATTGAGATTGGCGTCGAAGGTGGTGGTCACCTTGCGTACGTTTGACTGTCCCGGTGTCGGGGCATGGAACCCGGTGGAGACCGCGCCGCGCAGGGTCAGGAAATCAAACAGGTCGTAGCGCGCTGCCAGCTTGCCGTTGATGGTGTTGCCGAAATCGGAAAAATCCTCATAGCGCACTGCATACTGCATCAGCATCCTGTCCGTCATCTCCACTTCCAGTTCGCCGTACAGGGCGTAGTTATCCCGTGAGAAAGAACCCGAATCAGCGGGGACAAATCCCTTGAAGCCGCTGGCGCCTGCACCGGACCAGGAGGAAGGTTCGCCGGGCGTGATGACGAAGGTTTCCTCGCGCCACTCAGCGCCCATGGCGAAGTGCAGGCGTTCGGTCAACTGTTTCGACAGGTCCAGGTTGACGTTGACCTCCTCCTGGGTCCAGGCGCCCACGTCAAAATCCCGCTGGCCGGGGCTGCCGTCGGCATTGGCCGCCAGCGCCGGGTCGCGGCTGATGGTGTTGTTGAGCAGGAAATCCAGTTCGTCCTCGCCGTAACCGACGCTGACATCGTAGAACAGGCCGTTGACGTCACCGCGGAGGCCGCCAACCACGCTGAAATCGGTGTGGTCGCCATCGAAGAACGGTGTGAATCCCGCGGGCAGGCCGCTCAGGCCCGCTTCCCGCAAGGGCCTCAGGTGTGAGTGCGGCTCCACGAGACACGGTGTGGTACTGGTGCTGAGACTGCAGCCCAGCGGGAACTCGGGGTTGCGGAAGAAGAAACGGTAACGCCCGTCGGTCTCCGCGTAATTCCCGTGCATGTAGAGTTCGGCATTGTCAATGATATCGATCCCCGCATTCACGAACAGCAGGATATTCTCGGATGCCGGGCGACCCCAGGTCTGGGCGAACGGCGCATCGTCGAACGGGGTGTCCTGGCCTACCGCTACGCCGTTGTCGATCAGTGTCTGGGCATTGGGACGCTGGTGGCCGCGGGACAGGGCGTCATTATCGGAGTATTCCATGCTGGCGTTGATAAAACCGTTCGCGCCCAGGGGCAGGCCGATATTGCCTTCCACCTTGTAGCTCTGCTCGTCCTGGTAAAATTCGCCGTACTGGACCCGCAATGCGCCGCCTTCCGCGGCGTCCTTCATCTGGAAGTTGATGACGCCGGCAATGGCGTCGGCGCCGTATTGGGCGGCCGCGCCGTCACGCAGGATCTCCACGTTCTTGATGGCGATACTCGGGATCATGCCGATATTGGGACCATGGGCGCCTTTACCGGCGCCCGGGGTGAATTCGGCGATCAGCGCCGCACGGTGCCGGCGTTTGCCATTGATCATGACCAGGGTCTGGTCAGGGGCAAGGCCGCGCATGGAGATGGGCCGCACGAAAGTATCCTGGTCGCCGGAAGCTGTTGTGGCGTTATAGGAAGGCGTCAGCGCCTTCAGGTTATCGGTGATATCGGCAGCATTGCCGATGCGGTTGAAATCTTCTGCAGAAAACACGTCTATGGGCGCAGTCGACGTCACTGCCGAACGGGGCCTCTGGCTGCGGCTGCCGATGGTGATGATTTCCTCGATGACCAGCTCTTCATCTTCCTGCGCCAGGACTAGCTGGCCCGGCGAGGCAGTGACAAGCGCCAGGCAGGTTAACAGAGAACCTGATATTGAATTCCTCTTGGTGGATCCCATATTGTTCTCCTTAGTAGCTTATGGTTATGCAAAGGCGGCACATCCTACCATATCGATAGATGGGGTCAGAGTAAAATCGGTACTATTATGGCCGATGGCGGGGGCCGGGGTGATTTTACTCTGACCCCTGAAATTTCGGGAGTTCAGAATAAGGATTGCTGGGGATCTGCCGTACCGGGCGGCTTGAAGAGACCGGTGTTTAATTCCCCTCTTTCATTGTTCAAGCCGAATTTCCGGCAGGCATTCTGGAACCGGCTCCGGACCAGGTCGGCGTAAACACCCTGACCGCGCATGCGGGTGAAATATTCGGGATCGTTCTCGCGACCTGACCTCAGATCGCGGATGATACTGAAGACATGTTCCGTTTTCCCGGGTTCATGGGTCTCCAACCATTCGCGGAACAACTGCTTGACCTCGTTCGGCAACCGCAATATGACATAACCGGCCGCTTTGGCACCGGCTGCCGCGGCCTGTTCCAGTACGGTTTCCATTTCCGCGTCATTGATGAAGGGGATAACCGGCGCGAACATGACCCCGGTGGGCACGCCGGCCTGGTTCAGGGTCTGCACGGTTTTCAGGCGCCGCGTCGGGGCGGTAGTGCGCGGTTCCAGGCGCCTGGCAAGGTCATGGTTGAGCGATGTCACCGACACGAATACCTTGACCAGGCCGTCCGCAGCCATGGGCCCGAGCAGGTCCAGGTCTCTCTCGATCAACCAGGACTTGGTGACGATGGACAACGGGTGCCGGCAATCATGCAGCACCTGGATAATGTCCCTGGTGATGTGAAGCTGCCGTTCGGCAGGTTGATAGGGGTCCGTGTTGGTGCCCATGGCGATGGGTTTGCAGACGTAACGGGGTTTCCCAAGTTCTTTCCGCAATATTTCCGCGGCATTGGTTTTGGCGAATATCTTTGTTTCAAAATCTATTCCCGGCGATAAATCCACGTAAGCGTGACTGGGGCGGGCGTAGCAATAGACACACCCGTGCTCGCAACCCCGGTAGGGATTGACAGACGTCTCAAACGGGATATCCGGTGACTGGTTGCGGGTAATGACCGTGCGCGGGGTTTCCCGGAAGATTTCCGTGGGCACGGCCTTCTCTTCCTGTTCCAGTGCCCAACCGTCATCGTATTCAGCGCGCCGATGCTCAAGAAACCGGGCATCGACTTTTGAGGAAGTTCCCCTGCCTTTCAGAATTTTCCTGGCTGATTCCATGTTATCTCTCACCGGAGAAATTGCAGTGATTATTCTACTATTCCTGATGTGGTTTCAGCCAGCGTCATGTCCACGACCGAGCGTAACGCCTCCTCCTTCGTAGCGCCGTCCAGCAGGCTGAGACGGTAACAGTCGATTTGCCGGTCCGCGCCGGCGCCTTCCCGGATAATATCCAGTATATGCCGCAATTCATTTTCACAGCCCAGCGCCTGTGCGTCGTCGCTGAGATCATCCACCAGACGAACCACCATATCGGCAATGTCAACGCGTCCACCATTCATGGTGTCTCCAAGAAAAGCCAGCACGCCGTAGCGCTGGGCCAGCCAGACGTTTTCAGTGATGATTTCAGTGGGAGGTTCGGGCGGCAACCTGCCTTCCCGCGTCTGTCTTAACAACCAGCGTACCAGTGCGGCATACAATGCCACAATGCCCAGCGTGTCCTCCAGCCGCGGGCAGATATCACAAATGCGCAATTCGATGGTGGGAAACGTATGAGATGGACGGATATCCCACCATAGCTCACTGCCGTCGCCGATAAATTCCATACGTTGATAATCCGCTACCAGGCGATCGAATTCCGCTTTCGAGTTCAGCTCCCTGGGTACGCTGGTACGGGGCAGCGCGCCCATCAGGTTGAGGCGTCCGCACTTGAAACCCGTTTCCCTTCCGCCGCTGAAAGGCGACGAAGCGGACAGGGCATTGAATACCGGCAGGTAACGCCTCAGCGCGGTCATCACCGGGATGCGGGTCTCCGGGTCGCCGAAGCCGGCATGAATGTGCAGGCCGCCGACCAGCAGCCGCCTGACACTTTCCTGGTAAGTATTTGCAAAGGCCTCGTAACGGTCATTGGGTGTTGGCAACTGCTCATCCCATGCGGCAAAAGGGTGGGTGGACGAGGCCATTACCGCAACGCCGTGTTGCGCGGCACCATCAATCATCAGGCGCCGGGTTTCCATAAGTACGCTGCGCACGTCGTTCACCGATGTGCAGACCCGGGTGCTGATCTCAATCTGGGAACGCAGGAATTCATGCACCACCTTGTGAGGTCCCTGGTTCGCCTTGCAGGTCTCGAAGATCTGCGGGTCGGGGTCTGCCAGCAAATCCCTGGACTCCGGGTCTACCAGGAAAAATTCTTCCTCTACTCCGAGGGTAACGGTCAGGTCATCAACAGCGGCGGGCGAGTTCATCACGGGTTATCTTATAAGCGCATCCAGTCCGAGGCAACCCCGTTCCAGAACCTTGACGGGATTGATATCCATTTCCTTCACCAGGTCTGCAAATTCGACCGCGACGACCGAGAGGGTGGCGGCGGCTTCACAGAAAGCGGGCACGTCCACCGGCGGTGCGCCGCGAGCGCCCTCCAACAGTTTGCGCATCCTCAACCGGTCCAGGTTGCGCAGCGCCGTGGCCGCATCGAATGGCGGGGCGATGGTAACAACGTCCTGTAACAGTTCCGCATGCACGCCGCCGATACCCATGACGATCATCGGGCCGAACTGTTCATCCGAGGTCAGGCCCAGGATCATCTCAACGCCCGGGGCATCCAGCATGGGAGCGATGAGAACCCGGCTGCCCAGACGCATGGACATGTCCCGATAGATATGCAACAGTTCGGCCTCACTGCCAATGTTCAGGCACACCCCGCCCACGTCCGATTTATGGTGGATGCCTGACATCGCCGTCTTCATTACCAACGGATAACCCATCTCCACCCCCAGGCTCGCCAGTTCGGCTTCGTCATTCACCGCCCGTGCCGTGACCATGGGAATACCGCAGTCATGCAGAAATTGTCCGGCCTCTATTTCATCGATGTCCTCGATTTCAGCTAAGCGGCCGCGCCACACACTCACGGTGGAGGCAGGCAGCACGGGCGGCCTGATACCGGGCCTGGCCTGAAAGTCACAATAAGACAGCTGACACCGGGCGCCGACCAGGAAGGACGCGATGCCGTCCAGCACGGGAAAACCGGCGCGGGTCGTTTCCACCACCAGGGGATCTGCCCCTGTTCCTTGCCGATTGGAGACCAGGAAAACCGGTTTGCCTGAAGCGCTGTGACCATTGCGCAGGTGGCGGATATAATCGGGATAGATCCTGCCGTGTGCGGCCCGGTCGTGCACAATCGCGCCCAGGGACGCTGCTTCATCCTGCAACAGGGCAGCGAAGCACTCGTCCAGCCTGTCTTCATAATCAGCGCCGCCGGCGCTCCAGACGTCCAGTGGGTTGACTGCCGGCAGGCCGGGATCCAGCAAGGCTTCCAGTCTTTTCCGCGTACGGGTCGAAATATCGGCCAGGGGAGCGCCCAGCCTGGCAGCCAGATCGATGAGCAACTGGCGTTCGCCGCCTGAATCATGGATAGTAACGATACCGCCGGGGCCCACAGGATGCGGCTGGGCAAACATGATTAATGCAGTCGCAAGCTGCTCCATGTCATCGACTCGCTGCACTCCGTAACGGTCGAACACGGCGTCATACACGGCATCGCTGCCGGCCAGGGCGCCGGAATGGGACACGCCCAGTTGCGCCGCCAGTTCGGTGCGGCCGACTTTTACGGCAACAATGGGGATGTTCCTGCCGGCGGCCTTTCTGAACGCCGCAATCATTCTGCCCGGTTGGCGGCTGGTCTCCAGGAACAGGCCGATTACCCGGGTTTCCGGCTGCTCCAGCGCGTAATCAAGATAGTCCTCCGTTGTTACGGTGAGTTCCAGGCCAGTTGATACCGCGAAGCTGAAATCGATGCGTTCATCGGGGTCCACAATGCCGGACATGCCGGCCCCGGACTGGCTGATCAGTACCGCTTTGCCGGGCTTGTGATGGGAACGCGTCGGGAAGCCGCCGGCCCAGACGTTGTGAGCGAAGTTGTAAAATCCCATGCTGTTGGCGCCGCACAGGAGCAGGCCTGCCTGTTTCGCCTTCTCACAAACCGTTTGCCTGAGCGGCGGCTCCGAATCTGTTCCCGGCATCAGGGCAGAATATATCATTGCCGCCTCCATCCCGCAGGCGAGCGCCTCATCCAGTAAACCTTCCAGGCGTTCATCACTTACTGCGAAGATCACAAGCCGGACAGGCTGCGGCAGAGCAGACAGGGATGGGTAACACGGCACGCCCTCAATCTCATCGTAACGCGGATTGACGGCATACAGCGCGTCCGGAAATTCTCCCTTCAGCAGGTTTTTCAATACAGTATTGCCGACCGCATCGGCGCGCCGGCTGGCGCCGACTACCGCGATGCTGTCCGGGCGCACCAGCGGATCAAGGTAGTGCGGCATTTATATTTTATTTGCTGCGGATCCTGGCCAGGATGCCATCCAGTTGATCCAGGGAACCGTATGCGATACGAAGTGTGCCTTTACCCTGCTTTCTCTGTTGTATGGTGACGGCCGCGCCAAGCTGTTCGGACAATTCCGTCTCCAACCGCCTGATGTCGGGATCAACCCGGCCCTCCCCGGGTTTCAATACGGTCTTTGCCTTCTGCAGACGCCGTACCAGGGCCTCGGTCGCCCGCACCGACAGACCCGACTTGATGATCTGCTGCGCCGCCCACATCTGCTGCTGCTCGCTCAGGGTCAGCAGGGCGCGAGCGTGGCCCATCTCCAGTTGCCGGCTTTCCAGCAATTGCTTCACCTCATCACACAACTCCAGCAGGCGCAGCATGTTGGTCACCGCCGAGCGTGAGCGCCCCACAGATTCGGCGATGAGGTCATGGGTCATATCGAATTCATCCGCCAGTCGCGCCAGGCCGCGGGCATGCTCGAGCGGGTTCAGGTCCTCCCTCTGGATATTCTCTATCAACGCAATACACATCGCTGCGCGATCATCCAGCTTTCTCACTACTACGGGGATCTCATGCAACCCTGCCAATTGCGCCGCGCGCCAGCGCCGCTCACCGGCAATGATCTCATAACTTCCGGAATCGGCCAGCGGCCTGACCAGGATTGGTTGGAGTACCCCTTGCGCGCTGATTGAATCTGCAAGTTCCTGCAGGGCCTCTGCGTCAAAATCCAGGCGCGGCTGGTTTGCGCCCCGCTGCAATAATTCGACCGGCAGGGTTCGTAATTCCTCCGCGCGATCGTCGACCGCACTGTCGGTTCCAGATACGGGACCTAATAAAGCCTCCAGTCCCCTGCCCAGTCCTCGTTTTCTTGTACTCATTCGCGTTTTCCTGTATTGAACGGAATCAGGCCGCCTGTTTTTCACGGTTTATCATTTCACCGGCGAGGTTGAGATATGCAACCGCGCCGCGGGAAGTCCTGTCATATTTTATAACAGGCAGGCCATGACTTGGAGCTTCCGCCAGGCGTACGTTGCGCGGGATAACCGTCTTGTAGACCTTGTCGCCGAAGTGTTCCAGCAATTGTTCCGACACCTGGCTGGACAGGTTGTTACGGGAATCATACATGGTGCGCAGCAGCCCGCCGATTTCAAGTTGCGGGTTATAATACCTGCGAATGTTCTCGATGGTATCCAGCAGGGCCGTCAGACCTTCCAGGGCGTAGTATTCACATTGAATCGGGATAATCACGGTATCGGCGGCGACCAGGGCGTTCACCGTCAACATGTTCAATGAGGGCGGACAGTCGATAAAAATATACTGGTAACGGGAACGCACCGGCTTTATCGCATTCCTCAGACGGTCCCCGCGCACTTTCTCCTGCAGCAGGGCCACTTCGGCGCCGGTCAGGTCCGAGTTGCCGGGCGCCAGATCGTAGCCGCACAGCGGCGCCTCCACCAGTATATCCGCCAGTTTCATGTTTCCTGCCAGCACGTCATAACCCGTATATTCCAGCCCGGTTTTATCGATGCCGCTGCCCATGGTGGCATTTCCCTGGGGATCGAGATCGATGAGCAGCACCTTGCGCTTCGCCGAAGCCAGGGACGCGGCAAGGTTCACGCTGGTCGTGGTTTTTCCGACCCCGCCTTTCTGGTTTGTAACCGCCAGTATCCTGGCATCTTTTTCGCTGGATTTGCTCATTAGCTGATTCGGACCGAACCCTGTTTTTCATCGCTCCAGCAGCACCAGGCTTCTGCGCGCGTCGATACCGGGGACATGCAATTCCTCCACTGTGACGGATTTCACCCAACCGGCCACTTCCTGCAATTCCGTATCCGGCACCCTGCCTTTCATCACCAACAACCGGACGCCCGGGTGCAACAAATGCTCCACTGCCCTGTAACAGGCGGACAGGGAACCGAATGCCCTGGAAATAATGGATGAATAAGAAACGGAAGACAAGAACTTCTCTGCCCGGGAGTGGATAATCTCGACGTTCCCGGTCTTCATCTCGAACAGGAGTTGGCGCAGAAAACGCACTTTTTTGCCATTTGAATCCAGCAAGGTCCATTCCACGTCCGGCTGCGCCAGCGCCAGGATGAAACCGGGCAGGCCCGCGCCGGTGCCTGCGTCGAGACAGCGGTTCCCGCGGATATAAGGCAACGCGGCAAGGCTGTCCAGCACGTGGGCATGGATCATGCGTTGCTTATCCCGCACTCCCGTCAGGTTGTAGGCACGGTTCCATTTGGCCAGTAGTTCAATATACTGGAGATACGCCTCGCAGGGACAGGAATGCGGGTCCAGGCCCAGTTCCGTCAGGCCCTGGTGCAAGCTCAGGAGTAGCTGGCCTTCGTTCACTGGTGTAGCGGGGACGGAATTGAATTCCGCCCCCTGTTACGATGCGTTTTTCAGCACGGAATGCTTCTTCAGGTACACCCGCAGCAGGGACACGGCCGCCGGCGTCACTCCCGGTATGCGGGAGGCCTGGCCCAGGGTGTCCGGCCGCTGCGCTGAGAGTTTTTGCGCCACCTCCGCCGACAGGCCGGTTACCGAAAGGAAATCGACGTTGTCGGGAAAGCGGGCGTCCTCGTCCCGCCTGTTGCGGGCAATGTCCTGTTCCTGGCGTTCGATATAGCCGTGGTACCTGGCCTGCACCTCGATTTGTGTGGCAACCTCCGGAGAAATGTCTGCAGGCTCGAAACCGGGCAGGCCGGCCAGGTCCGCATAACCGATGCCGGGACGGCGCAGGAGTTGCAGCAGGTTGACATCCTTGTGCAATGGCTGTCCTAGCGTCTCCTCGGCAACGTCCGCGGGCAGGGCATCCGCCGCTATCCGGGTGGAGACAAGGCGCTGCTGTTCTGCGCTGATGGCTTCGCTCTTTTCCTCGAAACTGCGCCATCTCTCATCATCCACCAGGCCGAGGTCACGACCGATTTCTGTCAGGCGCAGATCGGCGTTGTCTTCCCTCAGCAACAGGCGGTACTCCGCCCGGCTGGTGAACATGCGGTAGGGTTCCGTGACGCCGCGGGTGGTCAGGTCATCGATCAGCACGCCGATATAGGCCTGGTCGCGCCGGGGGCTCCAGGGCTCCCGTTGCCCCACCCTCAGGGCCGCATTGATGCCGGCCACGAGTCCCTGGCAGGCCGCTTCTTCATAGCCGGTGGTGCCGTTGATCTGGCCGGCGAAAAACAGGCCGGA
The DNA here is from genome assembly GCA_965220815.1 of Gammaproteobacteria bacterium. Lineage (GTDB taxonomy): Bacteria > Pseudomonadota > Gammaproteobacteria > Eutrophobiales > Eutrophobiaceae > JAAXHV01. Next base: position 1,286,247 of record OZ244846.1, on the reverse strand, counting down.
GACGGACTTGGTTTCCAGCCAGGGGTGCAGGTCGCGGGGGTCGAAATAATCGTACTCGATGGCATAACCGGGACGGGTAATGCGGGCCTGCTCAAAGCCCTTGATCGAGCGTACCAGGTCGTGCTGCACGTCATAAGGCAGGCTGGTGGATATGCCGTTCGGATAGACTTCCGTCGTGGTCAGTCCCTCCGGTTCGACAAAGATCTGGTGGGAGGTCCGGTCGGCGAAGCGCACGACCTTGTCCTCCACCGAAGGGCAGTAACGCGGGCCGACGCTTTCAATCGCGCCGCTGTACATGGGCGAGCGGTCCAGGCCGGCGCGGATGATGTCATGGGTGCGTTCGTTGGTATGGGTGATGTGGCATGAGACCTGCTGCGGGTGCTGCTCAGGCGTTCCCATGAACGAGAAAACGGGTGTCGGGACATCGCCCGGCTGCTCGCTGAGGCGGCTGTAATCGATAGTGCGGCCGTCAAGGCGCGGCGGCGTGCCGGTCTTCAGACGCCCGGTGCGAAACGGCAGGTCCCGCAAACGGTTCGCCAGGGTATTTGCCGGCGGTTCGCCCGCGCGTCCGCCCTGGCAGCCGGATTCGCCCACATGGATCCTGCCGGCCAGGAACGTGCCCACGGTCAACACCACGCATGGAGCGCGAAAGTCCAGACCCCCCTGCGTGACCACGCCTTCGATACGGCCGCCTTCGATAACCAGGTCGTCCACGGGCTGCTGGAACAGGTGCAGGTTGTCCGCGCCTTCCAGCAGGGGACGGATGACTCCTTTATACAGGCTGCGGTCAATCTGTGCCCGGGTAGCCCGCACCGCCGGTCCCTTGCGGGCATTGAGGATGCGGAACTGTATCCCGCTGCGGTCCGCGGCGCCCGCCATGACTCCGCCCAGGGCGTCTATCTCCTTCACCAGGTGGCCTTTGCCGATACCGCCGATGGCCGGATTGCACGACATCTGCCCCAGGGTATCGATACTGTGAGTCAACAGCAGGGTATTAATGCCCATGCGCGCGGCAGCCAGGGCAGCCTCGGTCCCGGCATGGCCGCCGCCGACGATAATCACCTGGTATTCTTGCGCATGAGTATTCATAAGGGATGGCATTGTAGTAAAAAAAGGCTAATCATCCAAACCACCCTGGCGCGAACCTGGTACTCTTTCACGATGAACTTCGTTTGGCCGGTCAAGGCGCGCGCTGGGGTCCTGGCGATAGAATTCGCACAGGCGCCTGTAGACAGGGGGGTATTCAGCTTCAAGTACACCAGGGGTATCAAAGAAATATTCGCTTGTCACTGCAAAGAACTCACCGGGGTCCGTGGCTGCATATTCGTCCATCACCGTCGTGTCGCCTGCGTTGATACGCCGTTTCAGGTCCTCGAAGGCGGCGCCGAAGTCGCGGCGCCAGGTCTCGGGATCCATATCCCGGTGCAGTGGCGGACGACCGTTTGCCTCACCATCCAACATGTCCAGCTTGTGAGCCATCTCATGGATAACGACGTTGTAACCCTCGCCCTGTCCTGACGCCAGAATATCCTCCCAGGACAGGATGACCGGGCCGCGAAACCAGGACTCGCCGGCGCGGGCCTCATCCCATTCATGTTCGACCCCGGATTCGTCCACCTCATGTTCACGCGCGACGAAACTCCCGGGATAGACCACAACACTCCGCCACGGAACGTAAGCCTCAAGACCCAGGGCGAGAACCGGCAGGCACGCCTGGGCCGCGATCACAACAAGATCAACCGTTTCAAGGCGCTGTCCGCGTACCGGTTCAATGGACTTGCTTGCCATAAAACGCGAGGCAAGTTCCCTGAGCTGTACGCGTTCGCCGTCATCAAGCATGTCAAGCATGGGGAGAACGTCGAGCGCCGCTGCCCAATCGGCTTCACTGATTAACTTGCGACGACGACGCCACATGCAGACCTCTATCCCCGGTTCCGGCCACCTTGTTTAAAGGTTACAGCATAGCGCAAAAGAGATACTGATTCGTGATTCGGCGCGCGCCCGAACCCCTGCACAGGCCGTTACGGCTTCCTGAACTCCCGTCTTATGGTCTTCCCCGCCAGGAAATAGTGCAGGGACGACCACAGGCCGAAAACCAGGCTGACCGCCAGCAGTGCGTAGCGCAGGGAATCCTGTTGGTACCCGGCGGCGAGGTAATCGCTCATGATCCCCACCGCCTGGGGGCCGATGCCGCCGCCTATGAGGTTGGTGACCAACAACAGTAACGCGGCCGCCATGGCGCGCATCCTCACGTCGGCCAGGCCCTGGGCCACGGCGAAACTCGGCGGGCCCTGCATCACTCCGATCATGAACGGCAGGAACAGGGACAGGAATGCAACCGTCGGGTTCTGTGTGAGGAAGGTCAGCGCGAACATGGGAGTGGATACCAGTATGGCCAGCGAAGGCACCCAGACGTACCAGCGCAAATCGGCGGCGCCCAACCGGTCCGCCAGCCAGCCCCCCAGCAACATGCCGATGATCTGGGAGACGCTCAGGATGATCGCAAGCCAGGTGCCAACTTCGCCGATCTCGAGCCCGAACGAGCGGGTGAAGAAAGACGGCAGCCACTGCACTACGCCCAGCCAGACTACCGTGTATAACCCGGTTCCAACCGAGAGATGTCGGAAGGTCGGGCTGGACATGAGGGTCTTTAGCGAAAACCAGAAAGGTGGCATTTCTATCTTCTGCGGCAGGCCGTTTGCCTCACTGGATGCCGGGTCAAGCCCGGCATGACGAGGGGGTGCTTCCGACTTTTGCGCCAGGCCGTCTGCCGCGCCGCGTGCCGGTTCGTGCAATTTGCGATACACCACCAGCGCCACCAGGATGCCCGGTATGCCGACCGTAAACAACGCGGCGCGCCAGCCGTAGAGCTGGGTGATCCAGCCTCCCAGCATAAACCCGACCAATATACCCACCGGTGCGCCCAGGGAATAGACGGAAAGCGCCCTGGCGCGTTTTTCCACGGGGAACAGGTCGGCGATCAGGGAATGCGACGGAGGGCTGGCGCCCGCCTCGCCCACGCCGACCATGATCCTGGCAACGGCCAGTTGAGCGAAGTTCTGCGCCAGGCCGCATACAGCGGTCATGGCGCTCCAGACGGACAAGGCAATGGCAATGATATTTTTCCGGCTGTAGCGGTCGGCCAGCCGGGCGATGGGGATGCCCATGGTGGCGTAGAACAGGGTAAACGCCAGTCCGGTGATGAAGCCGATTTGCGTATCGCTCAATTGCAGGTCGGCCTTTATCGCCGGCAACAGCACGGCCAGCATGTAGCGGTCCATGTAGTTGAAGAACGACACCAGGAACAGCAGCGACAGGGCGGTGACCCTGATTGAGTTTCCGGATGTGTTCATTTTTTATATGCGTCTGGACAGGGGACAGATTTGAAATCTGTCCCGGGAGTAACTATGGCAGGCCAGGTAGAAAGACAACATTACAAGGAGTGTTTGTCTACTGGATTCCCGTTTGCACGGGAATGACGATGAAAAGGAAAAGGCTGACCCCACCTTAGCCTGGGGCCTGTGGCGGCGGCAGGTGGGTGTCTTCCAATGCCCTGGCTTTGATCTGCTCTATGGTTCCGCCGAAGTTGAACATTGGTGGTTCTCCCCGCCCTGTAGCCAACTCCGCTCGCAATGACCGGGTTGCGGCCTCATCGACGTTGCCGTCATCCTGCAACACCACGCCGTAGCGTTTTGCGCCGGCGGCGCTGACCAGGCCGCGCTCCACGTCGAGCCGTACGACTTCCGGATCGCGCCGGTAGGGGTCACCCCAGCCTCCCCCGCCCCAGGTATTGAAATACAGGATGTCGCCGACTTTCACTTCTACGTCTTCGCACTTGGACGGCAACCATTGATCGGTGCCGTCGGCGCGCACCAGGTGTTTGCTGGAACGCTGTCCCGGTTCGCCGCCGTTCACGCCCCAGGGATAAGTCAGCCAGCGTTCATCGTGGATGGCAATGGTGCCGTCACACAGGAACCGGTAGGCCACGCTCAGGCCGTTGCCGCCGCGGTGCAGGCCGGCGCCGCCTGAATCGGCTATCGGTTCATATTTTTCTATGCGCAGGGGGAAATAAGCCTCGATAAATTCGTTCGGCACGTTGGTGAAACTCGGCCACAGGGAATGGCCGTCCGGCCCGTCGCCGGCCGGCCTGCCGGGGATGCCGCCGAAGCCGATCTGGAACAACTGGAACCACTCGCCGTTCGCATCGTAGCCGGAGTAGAACAGGTGCGGGCTGTCGGAAAAGCCGGCCGCGTTCAGGGCCTCCGGAGCGCCCTGGCCCAGCAGCCCGCCCATCACGTCGAAAATCCGCCCCAGGGCATGGGTACGGCCGGACAGGGCCGCGGGGTAGTCCGGTTTCAGCAGCGAACCCTGTGGAATACGCACGTCGACCAGGTCGTAGAAGCCGTCATTGAACAGGATCTGCGGGTCGAACAGGTTGATGGTAAACGCGCCGAAAAACATCCTGAACATATCTTCGCTCAGGAAGAAATTGATCGAGCTTTTCGCCTGCGGATCGGTGCCGGCAAAATCGAATATGGCCCGGGAACCCTCCCGCCACAGGCTGCACTTTATCTTGTATGGCCCGCCGCCCACGCCGTCGTCACACACGTAGTCCTCGAAACTGCGCGGTTCTTCCGGCACGATCATCTCGATGATCTGCTTCATGGCGGTGTGGTTGCGCTCCAGCATCAGTTCCATGGTGGAGTAGAACACGTCATCGCCGAAACGTTCGGCCAGTTCAATGCAGCGCCGGGCCGCGGTATTGCAGGCGGCGACCAGGGCATTCAGATCGAAACGGTTCCATTGCGGGGTGCGCACGTTGTGCAATATCAGTTCCAGGATATCGGACTGCAACTCCCCTTTCCGGTAAAGCTTTGTCGGGGGGATGCGAATACCCTCCTGGAAAATGGTGGTTGCCTGTACCGGGATACTTCCCGGGGTCATCCCGCCGTTATCCGACATGTGTCCGAACATGGCGGACCAGGCGATATGCCTGTGGTCCTTGAAGATGGGCACCAGTACTATCCAGTCCGGCAGGTGGGATACCGCCGCGCCGCACATGTACGGATCGTTGGTAAGAACGACGTCACCCTCTTCGAGCTCTCCTTCGTAGGCATCCATCAGGCCGTGGATGAATGATCCGAACTGGCCTACCACCATCTTGCCTTCCCGGTTCGCCACCATGGGAAAACAGTCGCCCTGCTCGCGGATGCCGGGAGACATGGCAGTACGGAACAACACCGCGTCCATTTCCACGCGCACGTTGCGCAGGGCATTCTCAATGATGTCCACGGTGACGGTATCGACCGGGACGCGTGCCAGGGGGGCTGTATTCTGTTCGATTACTTTACCGGTCATTGCCTCTGTCCCGACCCGTTATTCAGGGTTGATGACAAGGTTGCCCAGGGCATCCACTCCCGCCTGGTATCCGGGCAGGATCAGGGTCGTGGAATCCATTTCGCAGACGATTGCCGGGCCCGGCACGATAAGTCCTTCATGCAGTTTTTCCCGTGCATAAATAACGGCGCCATGCCACTCCCCTTCGTAATAATAACGGCTGTCATGAATCCTGCAGTCTTCCAGCCGGGTCTGCGCACTGCTGGTCTCAAGTTCGGCCAGGTCCTTCTGTTTGACCCTGACGATGGCCCGTATCATCACGATCTCATGGTCTTCGCCCAGGTCGAAAGTGAACAGGTGTTTGTGTTCGGCATCAAAGCGCCTGGTCAGGCCGAGTATGCCGCCGTTCGCCAGTTCTTCCGCGGTGAAATCAAGGGTGATCTGGTAGGCCTGACCGGTGTAACGCAGGTCCGCCTGGTAGACCGTTTCCAGGTCTTGCTGCGCGACCCCGTCGGCCGTCAGGGACTCCGAGGCCCGGCGGCGCAGGGCTTCCAGGTCCTGCAACAGGTTTTCCGTGCCGGTTTCTTCCGCCATGGAGATATAGGTGCGCGCCGCCTCATCCTGGACCTGCGTGGTTGCATCGCCATAAGCGCACAGGACACCGGGGCCGGGTGGTATGATGACCGGCCAGGAGCCCGTCAGGATACCCAGGGCGTTGGCATGCAGGGGTCCGGCGCCGCCGAAGCCGACCAGGGAGAAATCCCTGGGGTCGTAGCCCTGCTCCACGGAGACCAGGCGCAACGCGCCGAACATGGATTCATTCACGATTTTTATGATCCCTTCGGCGGCTTCCATGAGACCGATATCCATGGCGTTTGCCAGCTTCTGTACCGCAGCCTCCGCCGCGGATTTATCAATCGCCATGGCGCCGCCCAGTTGCACGTCCGCGGGCAGGTACCCCAGGACCACGTTGGCATCGCATACCGTGGGTTCCTCGCCCCCTTTCATGTAGGCCGCCGGACCGGGAACGGCCCCGGCGGATTGCGGACCGACGCGCAGCGCGCGGGTCAGTTCCGGGACAAAAGCGATGGACCCGCCACCGGCGCCTACGGTGCGCACGTCAACCGACGGCGCCCGAACGCGCACATCGCCGACGATGGTTTCCCGCCGCACCCGGGCCTTGCCGTTCTGAATCAGGGCCACGTCCGTTGACGTCCCGCCCATGTCGAACGTCAGGATGTTGTCGTATCCTGCCCGGCTGCAAAAATACAGGGCGCCGGTCACTCCCCCGGCCGGTCCCGACATGAGCATGTTGACAGGCGATTGCGCCGAAGCGCGACCCGATGCCAGTCCGCCGTCTGAGCGCAGGATGGACAGGACGACGTCGCTGCCCATCTGCTCGGCCAGGGCGACCTGCAGGTTGGTGATGTATTTCGATACTTCCGGCCTGACGTAGGCGTTGACGACCGTGGTTTCGGTGCGCTCGTACTCCTGCATCTCGGGCACGACCTTGCTGGATATGGAGATGGGTATATCGGTGAAAACCTCGCCGGCGACGGCCTCGGCGCGGCGTTCGTTCGCATCGTTGATGTAGGCGTTGATGAAGCAGATGGTCAGGGATTCCACTTCACCCCTGGCGCGCAGCCTTTGCAGGTCCCGCCTCAATGCGCCCTCGTCCAGTTCCCTGATGATACTGCCCCCTGCGTCGATGCGTTCATCCGCTTCTATGGTCAGTTCCAGGGGGGCCAGCAACGGCTTCTTTACGTAACTGACCCAGCCGCCCAGGCCGCCCGGGCAGAATGAACGGGCAACCTGCAGCACCTGGCGGTATCCTTTTGTCGTGACCAGGCCGACCCTGGCGCCGCGCCCGGTCAGCACGGCATTGGTCGCCACGGTGGTGCCGTGCATCACCCGGGATATATTACCGGCATCGATGTTGTGTGTATCACAGATACGGGCGATACCGTTCAGCACCCCGATGGAGGAGTCTTCCGGCGTTGACGGCACTTTAGCCGTGAATGTCGCGCCGCTTCGTTCATCGATCAGCAACAGGTCGGTAAAGGTGCCGCCCACGTCGACACCCAGGCGATAAGTCATGGTTCAGGACTCCGTCCTGTTGACCAGTTCCAGCGCCTGGCTGTACGGGGCGTCATCCTCATCCTGCATACCCTCCAGTTCCGCCTCGATAATACGCGTGACTTCTCCGAGGAAGACGGCGCGGCGCGCTGCACGTTCCTTGAGCGCCTCCTCATCCGGCTGATAATTCTCAATTTCGGCGCGGGTGAACACCTTGTTCTGTTCCGCCAGGCGCTCGACAGTGTCCAGGCGATCGCGCAGCACCGACACCTCGCCCGCGAGTCCCATCAGCATGGCCAGTAATTTATCTATTGAGGGATCGGAAAAAAAATACGGCCTTTCGCCCTTCGCCTTGCGTTTCAGGCGCGGTTGTTCTGTCATCGGCCTGGTTCCCCCTGTTTTTCGGCGCCGTACAGGAACCAAAGGCCGCCGCCGCCGAAATCCCCGCCCTGGAATACCTTGGATCGCCGCGCCTGGGCGATCTGGTAGGCGCTGGGCGCCATGACCTCGAATACCGTTTCAGGGTCGAAGCCGGCCTTGCTGCTCAATTCGACGTAGTCGATATCGTGGGAGCGTCCCCAGAACGGTTCGTTGTTGTTGCGGGTATCCCAGTCCAGCATGAACGCGTCAAACGCTTCCAGGTTCTTGTAGGGAGGCGTCTCCGCATGAACCATCAGGCCACCCGGCCGCAGCAGGCGATGACACTCCGCAATCACGCGGCGGATCGCCTTTTCCGAGGTCTCGTGCAACAGGATATGGGATACCACCAGGTCGAAGGAGGCGTCCGCAAAATCCGTCCGTTCCGCGTTCTGCTGGGAGAAATGTATTTTTTCGCCCAGGGACTCAGCCCGCGCATGGGCGTAGCGCAGCATGGGTGCGGCCACGTCGACGGCATGCACCTCCGCATCGGGCCACCCCTGCGCATAGGGAACCGTGCTGTGGCCCACCGCACAGCCCATATCCAGGATGCGCGCCGGGTTGAAATCCGGGTAGTTCTCCTTGATCCAGGCAACGGCGCTGGCGCCCATATCGGCGTTGTCCGGCCCCATCTGCCCCATGGCATAGATAAACACCGCGCGATCGTAAATCGCTCCGGGTGCGACATCGTCTTCGGTCACTTCGGTATGGTACCCCCCCGGCTGGCAATGGATATCCACGGCCTTGTGGTAACGGGGAATTTCCAAATCCGGATCAAGCCTCAGGCTGCCGCCTGCACTCCCCGTATCTTTTGCTTTTTTTATCAAATCGTCCAGGTTTCTTTGCACCGGCTGCTGCGAAGCCGACCACATCATTTCCTGGCTGGTGCGCAGCAGCGCACTGAACATACGATAATGCGGGTCTTCGCCCATCACGTCGCGTATCTCGAACCGGTTTTCCGGTTCACGTCCATGTTCCTTCACAAAAACCGGTTTCACCCGGTGTTCAAACGCCAACCGGTTACCCGGGTGGACCTGGGCGACGAGATGTTCCTTGAAAGAACGCACGAACTGTTGCCTGGCAAGCTCGTCGTGATTCGGTTCCTGTAGAATTGCGTGTTTATGTTGTTCGAGTTCACTGGTCTGCATGGTTCCTGCCTCACATATTTAGGTGAATGAATGAACCTGATTATAAAAGAAATTGGAACGCCGGGCGCCAGCAATTGATTTTATCGGTATATCAATGTACTTTGACAAATCTACAACAAAACATACCAAGTTGATGCCTCTATTATGGATGCTACGCTGACATTGCTTAGCAAATACCACCACGGAGTCCTGGATCCGGGATCGCCGACGCCTCTGTACCACCAGCTTTACTCCATGCTGCGTGACTGTATCCTCGGCGGCGTCCTGGAAGACGGATCCAGAATGCCCTCCGAAAAGGAGTTGTCCACTACGTTCAAGGTGTCCCGTATCACGGCAAGGCGCGCCCTCGACGACCTTGCGGCGGAAAACCTGGTTGCGCGCCAGCGCGGCCGCGGCACCTTCGTAAATTACCACTATCACCCGGAACTGCTCAACGCTCCATTGACGGGCGCGCTGGAAAGCCTCGAACACATGGGCAGAGAAACGAAAATCAAGGTGCTCAGCCTGCGCTTTATCCGCCCGCCGATGAATATCGTCGATGAATTCGGCATCTCTGATGAACAGACGCTGTGTCACATGGTGCGCATCAGGAGTAACCGCGAACTGCCGTTTGCCTACTACGAAAGCTGGACGCTGGGGTTTGACAAATCCATCCGCAAACAGGCCCTGGAAAAATTTCCGCGCCTGGAACTGCTGCGAAAATCGGGGGTGAAGATAGCCCGCGCAGAACAGACCCTGAGCGCTGAAGCCGCGTTCCCGCCCGCGGCCGGCGCCCTCGGCATCATGCCGGGTAAGCCGCTGTTGAAGCTGATACGGCGATCGTTCGGTGAGGATGGCAAGCAGGTTGATCATCTGAACGCCGTATACAACCCTGACCGGTTCCAGTACCGGATGTCTCTTACATTGAAGTAACGCGCCAAACCTGCTACTCCGGGTACGGCCGTTTGAGGAATTTCCCCGAAGGTTCGCCCACTATATTGCCGTCATAGACCAGGCGCCCGCGCAGCCAGGTCTGCTTCACCCGGGCTGACAACTCGATCCCTTCAAAAGGGGTAAAACCCTGGGTGGAAGGGGAATCCTGCGCCTGCACAACCCAGCTTTCTTCCGGGTCAACCAGGACCAGGTCGGCATCACAGCCGGGTGCGATATCGCCCTTGCCGTCCAGGCCGAAACGTCTGGCCGGGTTGTAACTGGTCAACTCAGCGATGCGATTCAGGCTCAGTCTCCGGCGTCTTCCTTCGCTGATCAGCGCCGGGAGCAGGTACTCCGTGCCCCCGAAGCCCGACTTGGCCAGAAACACGTTATCCGGTTCGCCGGCGTCGACCTTGAGTTCATGCCGGCAACAGGCATGGTCGCTGACCACCCAGTCCAGCTTTCCGTCCAACAGCATGTCCCACAGGTACTCCACGTCCGTACGCGGGCGGATCGGCGGGTTGACCTTGGCCAGGGCGCCGCTCTGTGATTCCGTATCCAGCACCAGGTGGCCTATGGTTACCTCGCGCCGGAAATCGATATGGGGAAACGCGTCCGCCATCAACAGCGCGGCTTCGACCGCCTTGCGCGATGACAGGTGCAGCAGGTTGATGTTCGCGCAATCCGTCTCATGGGCCAGGTAAGAAGCGATGAATATCGCGAGGCCCTCCGAGTGGGGCGGGCGCGAGGCATGGTAGGCAGGCAGACCGCTGAGCCGGCCTTCCTCCTCGACCAGGCGCGTATAGGCGCGCATGATCTCAGCCGTCTCACAATGCATGCTCAGGCTGATTTGATGTGCCTTGCCAGGAAAGCGGTCCATGGCCCTTCGGATGCCGCGCATGACAAACTCGAAGTGGGCAAAATCATAGCGCTCATCCTTGCCGATCATGAGAAAACCGCTTTGATCATCGGACTTGCCATGCAGACCGTGAGAGCCGTAAAACATGAAAATCTTGAACGAGGTCACGCCGAAACGTTCCACCAGTTCATCGATCTCATCGATATGCGCCGCCATCATCGGCGCCAGGTGATAGGCATAATCCACGTGGAAGCGCCCTTCGGACTGTTCCAGCACTTCCGGAAAAAATTCACTGTAGGGACCGCTTTTATTGAGGTAGTACTTACCCGTGCGTATGTAATTCAGGCTGGTGGTCACGCCCCCCATGGCTGCGGCGCGGCTTTCACTGATCGCATCCTCGGCCAGCGGCGCATAAATACCCGTGTGCATATGGGCGTCGATAACGCCGGGGAATGCCAGTCGTTGTCTGCCGTCCACTACTTGCCGCGCCGCGGCAGGATCGATATCCGGGGCAATCCGTGTGAACCTGCCGTCAGAGATCGCGATATCAGCAGTCTCGACCGTACTGCTGCCGGGTCTGACCACTCTCACGTCCTTAATCAGCAAATCTACTGTCATGACGGTCTTTATGCAACTTCAATAAAGTTCTAATGATATACTTTTATAACATAATTCCAGAGACAATGCCGAATTGATGCTGTAATGCCGAATACTTTATTCGAAAAAATCTGGCGGGACCACCTGATCGCCGACCTGGGCGACGGTTCTTCCCTGTTGCATATCGATCGCGTTTTCCTGCACGAGCGCACCGGCAGCATCGCCTTGCGCGGCATGACGGAGAAGCGTCGCCAGGTGAGAAATCCGGGCCATGTGTTCTGCACCATGGATCATATCATCGACACTTTTCCCGGACGGGGCGATAAAACCACAATGCCGGGCGGCCGCCAGTTCATCACTCGTACGCGGCGGGAAACAAAGCGCGCAGGCATTACCCTGTTCGATATCAACGACCCGCGCCAGGGCATCTCCCACGTTATTTCCGCCGAACAGGGGATCGCCCTGCCAGGGTTGACCGTAGTCTGTCCGGACAGCCACACCTGTACGCTGGGAGCGCTGGGAGCAATGGCCTGGGGAGTCGGCTCAACCGACTGCGAACATGCCCTGGCTACCGAAACCTTGAGGATCGTCAAGCCGGGACAAATGGGAGTATATCTCCAGGGAGAACTGGCTGCCGGCGTAACCGCAAAAGATGTGATACTGCACCTGATCGGAAAATACTCCGCATCAGGCGGGAGCGGTTTCGCAATTGAGTTCCACGGCCCCGGCATCAGAAAATTGCCCCTGGAAGCGAGGATGACCATCTGCAATATGGCCGTGGAATTTTCCGCGTTCACGGGGCTTATCGCCCCCGATGAGGCAACATTGGAATATATCGCCGGACGCCCCTATGCTCCGGCAGGCGAAGACCGGGAGGCGGCGCTGGCCTACTGGGGCAAGCTACACACCGATGTGGGCGCAACCTTTGACAAGGAATTATACCTGGACCTTTCGCAAATCGATCCGAGCGTCACCTGGGGAACCAGCCCGCAACATGTTATAGGCGTTTCCGGAGTGATACCCGATCCGGGTCAGGAACTCAATGCAACGGCGCGTCAGGGGATGCAGCGCGCGCTGGACTATATGGGTCTCAATGCTGGCGTCGCCATCGCCTCTGTTCCTCTGGACGCGTCGTTTATCGGTTCATGCACCAACAGCCGGCTCAGCGACCTGCGCGCGGCTGCCGGCATCCTCAAAGGCAACAGGATTGCAAAAGGCATCAAGGCGATCTGCGTTCCCGGTTCCGGCCAAGTTAAACGGGCAGCAGAACAGGAAGGACTCCATGAGATCTTTCTGGACTCCGGATTTGAGTGGCGCGAGGCGGGTTGCTCCATGTGTTTTTACGCCGGAGGCGAGGGTTTCTCCGCGGGAGAACGCGTCATTACCAGCACCAATCGCAATTTTGAAGGGCGCCAGGGTCCGGGAGTGCGTTCCCACCTGGCCAGTCCGGTGACCGTTGCGGCCTCGGCGCTGAGCGGCCGTATCACTGACGTTCGTACTCTGGGCGTCCACACATGAAACCTTTTGTTACCCATGAAGGCTTGGCGGCGCCGATAATGCGCGTCAATATCGACACGGACACCATCATACCTTCCCGGGAAATGCGCCACGTGTCAAAACGCGGTCTGGGCGAGGGCTTGTTTGCCGGCTGGCGCTATCTTAACGGGGATCGGAAAAAACGGGAAATCAACCCGGAATTCATTCTCAACAGGCCCGGGTATACGAGTGCCAGCATATTACTGGCCGGCAGTAATTTCGGCTGCGGCTCTTCCCGGGAACACGCGGTCTGGGCGCTTCTGGAATACGGCTTCAGGGCCGTTATTGCGCCCAGCTTCGGTTCCATCTTCTACCATAATGCAATGCGCAACGGCTTGCTGCCGGTGAGACTGCCGGAGCCGTCAATCAACGCGTTAGGCATTGATGCCGGCGCGCCTGATCCCGGTCGCATCATCATTGACCTGCAAAACACGACAGTCAGCAGTGATACGGGACGGCGATTCCGTTTCAATATCGAACCCATATACAAGGAAATGCTGCTGCAGGGACTCGATGCCATCGAGATGACCCTGAAACACAGGGAGTTGATAGAGAAGTTTCAGGCTGCAGACAGACAAAGACGGGGCTGGGCTTATCTATGCTAGCACCCGTGCGTTAATCAGCGCGTTGATATCTGTGTCCGTAAATCCCAGTTCCTGCATGACTTCACGGGTATGCTCCCCCTGTTGCGGCACGTCGCGCCTTAACCCCGGACGCTCTCCGTCCATCTGAACAGGTAATGCAGGCAACCTGGTGTGTTTCCCTTCCGGCGTCGTGACGTCCAGCAGGCCGCCGGAGGCCAGCAGGTGCGGGTCCTCAAACAGGTCCTCCGGCCTGGAAATGGGGGCGTAGGGCAAGCCGCAACGGTCCAGCCGCTCCATCAGTTCACCCGCGCTGAAGCCCAAGAACAACGAACGCACCCGCGGGATGATGGTATCCCGCCGTCCCACCCGTTCCGCATTATCAGCAAGAGCCTTATCCCGGGCGAACTCATCCAGGGAGAACTGTTCACAGAATTTCTTCCACTGGGTGTCGCTGACCACGGCGACAAATACCTGTTTCCCATCCCTGCAGTCGAAGATGTCATAAATTGCCCAGGCGGATATCCTTACCGGCATGGGTGGGGCCGGTTCTCCGGTCACTGCATGCTGCGCCATGTGCTGGCCGACCAGGAAGGCCGTGCTTTCAAACAGGGCGCTGTCAATCCGCTGCCCGCGGCCGGTGCGGCGGCGCATCTCCAGGGCCGACAGGATGCCGATGACTCCGAACATGCCACCTACCACGTCGATCACCGATGCGCCGGCGCGCAGCGGCTGTCCCGGCGGACCGGTCATATATGCCAGTCCGCCCATCATCTGGGCGACCTCGTCCAGCGCGGTGCGTTGCTCGTAGGGGCCGGAAAGAAAGCCCCTGGCGGAGTAATACAACAACCCGGGGTTGTCCTTCGCCAGATCATCGTAACCGTAACCGGCCTGGTCCATGGCGCCGGGCCTGAAATTCTCGACAAATATGTCGGCCTTGCTGATCAGGCGCATGGCAATTTCCCTGCCCCGTTCCGATTTGAGGTCGATGCAGACACTGCGCTTGTTGCGGTTATACATGGAAAAGTAACCGGCGCCCGAACCGCGCAGTCGCCGGGTATTATCTCCCCCCAGGGGTTCCAGCTTGACAACGTCGGCACCCAGGTCGGCAAGCAACAGACCGACGCATGGCCCCATCACCATGTGGGAGAATTCAACAACCCTGATACCGGAAAGCGGTAGTTCGTTATCTGTCATTTTCTGTTGTTTAACCCTGCTCGATATTCGGGGACGGATTTAAGCCTGTCCCCGCGGATTGTAAGCCGGGATCCGTCCCCTTGTGGCTCTCCAATATGTTATATTATTATAGTTTTATGACAAGTCGCCCTGACCCTTTTCTCAAGCGCGTTGCGCCGGATGAAATGCCGGATAACCTGCGCGCAGCCTGGCGCAAATCCATGGAACTGCGCGACGATGCCGCTTTTTTTGAGGTGTTCGGAAATAATTCGGGGTTGTATGACTGGTATACCAGAAGTTTTTACAGGGAGGTATTCCATGGCGGCACCGTCCCGCGCCGCATCAAGGAGCTGGTGCGCCTGCGCCTGTCCAACATCCACGGCTGCCGTTTCTGCAACCAGGGCAATCGCGTGGATGCCCTGGGTGCGGGCCTGACCGAGACTGAAATCGATGCTCTGTCCGATTATGAAAATGCCACGTTCAGCGCGGCGGAGAAGGCTGCATTGCGGTTGGCGGACCAGATGCTGCTTACCAATCCAGATGGGGCATTGTCACAATCCCTGTACGATGATCTGAAAAGGCATTTCACTGATGGCGAACTGCTGGAACTGGGATTGATCATGGCTGTTTTGAGCGGCATGGCGAAGTTACTGTTCGTCTTCGACCTGGTGGAAAAGGAAGACTACTGCGTCTTCGGCGCGCACGGAAACACTTCTCAGGAATAAATCAACTCCAGCATTTCGCCGGATACGCCGGTACGGAAATTCACCCGCCTGCCGTTGTATGGAGGCTCTGCCAGGATACGGCTTTCGTCGCTGTCCGGGGAATTACTGCAGTTGAAGCTCACCATAGCGATGCCAGGCGGCAGCAAGCCCTGCTGCGCCTGTCGACGAGCCCCGGCAGCCGGAAGTTCATCCAGTTCAATCAGGTACCCGGGGTTGCCCAGGGTGAGGGCCGAAATCCTGTGCCGGTGATTGCGCGGCAGGCCGAAAGCCGCAGACATCATCGTGACCCGCGCATCGATGACAGGGGCGTCGGCGATGGCATACCGGGTTACATAAAATTCCTTTGCGGCAGGCAAGGAAGCGGTCGCAAGAATAACGACGAAACACCAGGCCACGGTCCGGTCGGCAGGCGCCAGGCTGAAGCCGGGTATATCCCCCTTGATCTGCGTCAGGTAGAGAACCTCGCCGGCCGGACCGGCTACCTGGCAGGCGCGAATTTTATCAGTGAATGACAGGTCGGCGGGCGGACCGACGACGGTAAACGGCGAACCGGCCAGTCCGTGCGCCAGGCTGTCCACATCATTCACCAGTATCTCGGCCGCGCTCCATCCGGCTGCGCTGAAAGGCCGGTATCCGGGGCCTGCATCACTCTGAAGCAGGCGGATGAAATGCCGCGCATCGTCTGCGGGCGCCAGCAGGATATATTCTGAATCGGCGGCGTCCTGACGTCCCCATAGTTGCGCCAGTTGATCCGACACACGCCCGGCGCCCACCGTCCGGTAATGCAGATGATCACAGTAGGCCGCTTCAACCACTGCCGGATCTGCGCAACCCAGGGTAACCATTTCAATCCTGTCAAGCATACTCATCGCGGCAACTCCGGCATGTCAACGCAACAACAAAAGTGACAAAGCGGGTATAAAACTCACTAGCAGCAGTCCGGCCAGCATCAGCGCGAGGAAAGGAACCACGCTCTTGCAGGCTTCCATGAACGTTACCTTGAACGCGCCCATGGCGATGATCAGGTTCAGTCCGAACGGCGGGGTCAGGTAACCGATCTCCAGGTTGACGATCATCACAATGCCGAAATGCACCGGGTCCATTCCCAGGCCCCGGGCAATCGGATTCAGGGTCGGCGCCAGGACCAGTATCGCCGAACCGATGTCCATGATTGCGCCGACCAGCAGCAGAAACAGGTTGACGCCCAGCAAAAACCCCTGCTGGTTGGCAACGTGTTCGGTAAACCAAGCCGCGGCCGCCATGGGCGCCTGTTCATAGGTGAGGAAGGTATTGAGGCTCACGGCAAACATCAACACCGGGAACAGCGAGCCCAGCAGCCTGGTGGTATCGGCGATCACTTCATGGGAGTGCGCCGGTTTCAGTTCGCGATGGATGAACAATTCCACGACGAAAGCGTACACCACGGCGACGGCTGCGGATTCCGTTGCCGTGAAACGGCCGCTGTAAATCCCGCCCAGTATCAGGACCGGCATGAGCAGGGACCACACACCCTGCTGCAGGGACTCCCACAGTTCAGTCAGATCCAGCCTGCCGGCGGGGATATTGCGGTTGAACCAGAGCGCATAGGCGCTCATCAACGCGGTCAGGACCAGTGCAGGCAGGATCCCTGCGATAAACAGGTCGGTAATGGAAGTGTGGGTCATCACACCATACAAAATCAGCGGGATACTGGGCGGCACAACAATCCCCAGGGTGCCGGCCGCGCACAGCGCGCCCAGTGAAAAAGCCTTCGAATAACCTGCCTTCAACAGCGCCGGGTACATGATGCCGCCAACCGCCAGCAGCGTTACTGTGGACGATCCGGAAATGGCGGCAAACAGGGCGCAGGAGAGCACCGTCGCCACGGCCAGGCCGCCCGGTACCGGCGCGCTGGCGGCCCTGACCAGGCGCACCAGGCGCTCTGCCATGGAACCACGCGTCATGATCTGGCCGGCCAGGAGAAACAGGGGGATGGAAAGCAGGATATCCTTATTCAACGCGTGCCAGGCGTCCAGGATGACAAACCGCAACGGTTCCTCGCCGAACACCCGGTAGACGTAGAATGCGGCCACACCAAGCACAACCACGAGATTCTGACGCAGCAGGATGAGGACCACTATCAGGACTGTCAACAGTAGCGTTTCAGTCATCAGACGGGGAAGCGGGATGGACGCTCAACGGGTCCCGGGGAGCTAACGCGGGGTTGGCGGCATAAACGGCGTGGCGTATGCCTGTCAGGATAAAAGCCAGCGGGACTGCCAGCAAGACCGGCCAGATGAGTATGGGCAGCAGGGTCGAGCGCTCACCCAGTTGTATCGACTCCCAGGTTAATTGCGCGCCGGCGGCGCCGGCAAACAGGCAGAAGACGCTCATCAGACCATCCTGGAGGCGGATTACAACGGAATTCCAACTCGCCGGCAACCAGTTGTCGGCAAAACGCGGCCGCAGGTGGTTGCCGCCTGCCGAGGCCAGACCCAGACCGAACATCACCACGATAATATTCGCATATACCCCGGCCTGGCGGGCCCAGTGCAATCCCACGCCGGTAATTTCCCGGCTGAACACATCAAGGAAAATAGCTGCGATCAACAGCACAAACGCAGCGGTGGTAATGACGCGTTCCAAGCGCCCCAGGGTCTGTAAAAATCGTTCTGCCATACAACGGTAAGGGTTTCTATAGAATTCCATTAATGATATAACAAAAGGACATTCGACTCTCAGAATACGGGGTCAGGTCGCACAATGCACAGCCTGTTATCATTACAACTCATAATCCAATTCCCGGGTCGAATGTGCATTGTACGACCTGGCCCCGTGTTCCTGTTTCAACGCACCGGCCTGGCAACCCTGTTACTGGCGGTCATCATTACCCTTGGCGCCGGTTGCGCTGAAAGCGCGGACAAACAACTGAAGGTGCGGGTAACCTCGCTGGGCATACCGGATACTCCCTGGCATGATTTCTGGCTGCGTTTTGCAGCAGCGCTGGAACAGGGCGACAGGAGGGGCGAGATCGACCTGGACCTGTTTATTTCAGGTGAACTGGGCAGCGAAGAGACTGCGCTGGCAAACCTGCGAAGGGGCCGGGTACAGATCGGCGGTTTTGCATTACAGGGGGTCGCGACCCTCATCCCGGAACTCAATGTGTTGCTGGCGCCATACCTGTTCGATTCCCGTGAAGAAGCAGCCTTCGTGATGGACCATTACCTCTCTGACGCCTATGCAAAGCTGTTCGCGGAAAAAGGCCTGACACTGATTCAATGGTCGGAAGTGGGCTGGTTTTATATTTACGGCAAACAGCCACTGCTTACGCCGGATGCGACCAGGGGAATTTCCATGAGATCCTCG
The DNA here is from genome assembly GCA_965220815.1 of Gammaproteobacteria bacterium. GTDB lineage: Bacteria > Pseudomonadota > Gammaproteobacteria > Eutrophobiales > Eutrophobiaceae > JAAXHV01. Next base: position 1,267,538 of record OZ244846.1, on the reverse strand, counting down.
AATGCACTGGGTTCGCGCTATTTCGCCGAGGCGATCGGCGCGGACCTTATTCCGTTGAGTTTTGCCGAAGTTATCCCGGCCCTGCAGACGAACCTGATTGAAAGCGGCCAGACGGGCGTGGGCATGTACACTCTGGCGGGCATCGCCAGGGCGGCACCGCACCTGGTGCTGACCCGGCACGCGTTTGACATGGGGCCTATCCTGGCCAACAAGGACTGGTATGACGGCTTATCGGGAAAACACAGGCGGCTCATTTTCGACAGCATCGAAAGCGCTGAGGTGAACCGGAGACTGATCCGCGCCGCACTGGATGATTATTTCCGGAACTCCCTGCCCGCGATGGCCGTGATCGTGCATGAGTTGAATGTGGAACAACAGGCACAATGGCGCTCGGTGTCGTTACCCACCCACCGGAAGCTGCTGCAGGATACGGGCGGACAAGCCAGGCACATTTATGCGCTGGTGCAACGGGGAAAATCTGAATTCAAATCGGCATCGGGACCGCGTTGATACGATTGATGGAGGAAGCCATGCGAGAAATCGGCATCGTAATGGAAGTTTCACCCGGCCACACGGCAAACCTGGCCGGACAAATAGAAGCCATGGGCTTCGATATCCTGTTATGCCCGGATACACAGAATTTAAGCCCTGAGCCTTATGGACAGCTCAGCCTGGCTGCGGCAAATACCACTCGCCTGAAGCTGGGAACCGGGGTCACCAACCCTTTGACCCGCGATGCCGCGGTGACCGCTTCAGCCATCGCCACATTGCAGGTGGAATCCGGCGGGCGTTGCATCTGCGGCATCGGGCGCGGCGATTCTTCACTGGCGCACATCGGCCGCGGCAACGCCACTACCGCGCAATTAAGAACCTACGTCGAACAGGTTCGCGCCTACTCCAGTGGAGAGCCGGTCCGGCGCGGGGAACAGGTTTCAAAATTACGCTGGCTCGAGCCGGAAAGCGTCAACCCGGTACCGGTTGATATTGCCTGTACCGGACCCAGAACCATCCGCATGGCGGCAGACGTGGCCGACCGGGTCAGCTTCGCCGTCGGCAGCGCGCCGGAACGAATCGAATGGGCGCTGGCTACGGCGAACCAGAGACTGCAGGAGACCGGCCGCAAGCGCAGCGACCTTCAGATCGGCGCCTATATCAATCTGGTTTGCGATAAGGATGAACAGACCGCGATCAACCTGGGCAGGATGATCTCCGGCATGGTCGCCCATTTCGCCGGTATGCGGAACGCGCCGCTGGAGCACCTGCCGGCGCAACTGAAGCCCCTGGCGGAAAAAATGCAGCAAGGCTATGACATGCAACACCACGCCCAGGATAAAGGCGCCCACCTGTCCCTGGTCGACGACGATTTCGTCGACTGGTTTTCCATCTGTGGTCCGCCGGACAAATGCCTGGAGCGTTTACAGGCAATACTGGAGTATGATCTGGACCATATTTATATCCTGGGCGGCTCCCCGGTAGCAACGCCGCACTCGGCAAGACAGGTAGCAATGGTTGAACAGACGCGGCTGTTTGCGGAGGCGGTATTACCGAAGGTCAAGTAAGATGTATCATTATGAACTCATGAGGATTCACCATGCCGGATAACATCAAGGCCATTGATGCCGTCGTCAATATCTGGACGGAGGAAGCGTTGTCGCATCGCCCCGGCTGGCGCGACGATTTCTTCGCGGGCAAAATGAAAGCGGAGAAAGGCCTGATGCAGGGACTGTCGCTGGAACAGATGATAGACCTCATGCAGGAAGCCGGCATCGAGCATGGATTCCTGATAGCCGCCAAGGCCGGCCGGCCCGGACTGCCGGGTTGTTATCACCTGCCGCCGGAGATCGTTGCTGCTGCCGTGGACAAATACCCCGGTCACTTCTCCGGACTGCTTGGGATAGACCCGTTCATGGGCATGGACGGGGTCAGGGAACTCGAACACGCGGTGGGGGACATGGGCTTCATCGGCGCGCACCTTTACCCGCACTGGTTCGAACTGGCGCCGGACCATGCGAAATACTATCCGTTTTATGCAAAATGCTGCGAACTCGATATCCCGATACAAATTCAGGTCGGTCAATCCATGATCTACTCAAAGGAGTTTCCCTGCAAGACCGTGGGACAGCCCATCAGGCTGGACCCGGTGGCCTGTGATTTTCCCGAACTCAAGCTGGTCGGCATACACGTGGGCATTCCCTGGGCGGATGAGATGATTGCCATGGCCTGGAAACACGAAAACGTGTATATCGGCGGCGACGCCCACAGTCCGAAATACTGGCCGCCCGGCTTCGTCAACTACCTGAACAGCTACGGCCAGGACAAGGTGATCTTCGGTACGGACTTCCCCGTGTTGAATTTCAAACGCACCAGGCAGGAGATCGGCGTGCTCGGTCTGAAACCGGAGGTAATGAAAAAGTTTCTCCGGGACAACGTGCGCCGCATTTACAATCTCGACTGATTTCGATTCATGAACCTGGCTTCCATACTTCGATGCCATGCGGACAGTCATGGCGATAAAACGGCCATTGAATATCACAATGAACGTATCGGTTATTTCGAACTGTGGCAGCGGCTCCAGGGCTGTGCCGCTTACCTGCACGAGCGCGGAATCAGGTCGGGGGACCGGGTCGGCCTTGCCCTGAAAGAACATCCTTCCCACTTGATACTGCACTATGCGCTGGCCCGGATCGGCGCGGTGATTCTCCCGCTCGACCAGCGCTGGACTTTGACCGAAAAAGCCGGGGCCGCGAAGACTTTCAACGCCAGACTTCTCATCCTGGAAGAAGGCGCTGACGTGCCGGACGGCCATGAGACCGTGACGTTGGCCAAGGTCCGCCCCGACACCGACCCCTGCTGCCTGCCCCCGATGCCAGATCATTCCGACTTGGCTTTACTCATCTCATTATCATCCGGCACCACCGGCAGGCCCAAGGGCGCGCTGGTCACGCATGAACAGATGTACCAGCGCTTCGTCAGCCAGTGGGTGAGCATCGGTTTCAATTCCCAAGACAGGTTTATTGGGCTGACGCCCCTGTGCTTTGGCGCCGGACGCTCTTTTGCCATGGCCTTCCTTGCCGCCGGCGCCACGATGATTATTGACCCGCCGCCGCACAAGCCTGAGCAACTGGCCGTTGCTATCAATGCCTCCGCCGCTACGGCGACATTCATGGTGCCAACCCAGCTGCGCGCGCTGCTGCCGCTGCATAAAGATGGCTTATTGCTACCCGGACTGAACAAACTACTGATCAGCGGCGCTGCGTTACACCCGCCGGAGGCTACAGAGATGCGCAGAAAAATCAGCCCCGGCTTGATCGGTTATTACGCTTCCAGCGAAGGTGGCGGTATTTCCGTATTGAATACCGATGAGTTCAACGACTACGCACATACGGCGGGGCGCGCCACCTTCAGGACCGACATTCAAATCGTCGATAGTGGAAACAGGCCGGTAAAAACCGGAGAAACCGGCCGCCTGCGCTACCGCGGACCGGGCGTGGCCGAACGCTTTATCGACGCCGACGGGACTGAGCACGCGACAAACCGGGAAGGCTGGTTCTATCCCGGCGACCTTGCCGCGAAACTCGACAGCGGGCATATCATCCTGCGCGGCCGCGACAAGGACGTCATCAACCGCGGCGGCGTGAACATCTATCCCGCAGAAATCGAGGCCGTCCTGATGCAATCGCCTGCGGTCAGAGAAGTGGCCGTGGTCGGCGAAGCGTCGGAACAATACGGCGAAACCGTCACTGCATTTATCGTCACTGACGGCGCAATTACTACAAATGCCTTGAATGAACACTGCCAGACAAACCTGGCGTCCTATAAAATTCCGTCCCGTTACGTAGTCGTCGACAAATTACCGAAAACGACATCGGGGAAAACGGACAAGGCAGCGTTGTCGGAACGGCTGCATTAATCCCTCAGGCTCATAACCAGCTTGATCCTACATCCATGACTGCAATGTTCGGGCAAGATAACGAGCGCAAACTCGTTATTTATTACCGTGTTTCCTCTTACGCCTGATCTTTGTTGTCATCGCCATGATTTTTCTGTACGTGTTCCACATAGCGTACGAACGCGATCCAAAGTACAGCGAATCCGGCCAGAATTAACGCGCTGGTTAACGAGGTTGAAAATAAGGGTTCCACTGTCTTACCTCCTGAAAGACTCTGCCAGAAACAGCAGGCTGATAATTACAAAAATTATTCCTTCCGTAAATTCCTGCGCACCCACTACCGTGATTACGCCGGTTACAAAAAACGTCTTTCCGAAAAACTCGCAAAGTTCCTTCAGGTTTTCAAAACTGAGCGAATTGAAATAGTTTCCAATCCTGTTGGGCACCCTGCCCAATCCCGTGATATTAAACATCCAAAATACACCTCCTTTCGTCACTTCCGATAATGTCAAATACATTTTACTGGCTTCCCTTATTCCCTTGCATTCTATCAGAGTATAATTCAATCGTACTTGCCCTGCACAACTTTGCCAGAATTTATCTCACAATGGCACCCATCACACCTTGGTAGAGGCCTCTCCAATACTGGAAGATACTCCTGCATAAACGACGCCAAGAGCACCTAACACCCGAATATGTTCGTGTGCTCCAATGTGTATTTTCATAACCGCGCCAGATTTCACGTATTGCGGGGGGGGGGGGGGGGGGGAAGTCAGGTTGTCTCAGCGCCGCTTATTCCCATGTGTTAAGATTTGCAGACGGTCAATCGCAACCTGCGCGAGGTTGTCTCAGCGCCGCTTATTCCCATGTGTTAACCCAAGTTTAACATTTTCCGCCTGTCGGGACGGGGAATCAGGGTGATTTTGGCGGGTTTTCGGTCGTAACCCATTGATTTATGGTAAGGGGGGAGTAGTGTAGTGCCATAATATTTATTTTCTTGTTGACTCGCTCCGCCACCCCCGGTATCCTCTCCCCTATGTTCATCCGGCGCACCAAAACCCGCGCCACCACCACCGGCGAGGCCTACTACACCCACCGCCTGGTGCGTTCCGAACGCATCGGCGAGAAAGTGCGTCAGCGCACGCTGCTCAATCTCGGTCGCCACTTCGACGTCGCCCGCCAGGACTGGCCCGCACTGTGCCAGCGCATCGACGCGCTGCGCGCCGGTCAGATGGCCCTGTACGCCGATGGTCCGCCGGCGCTGGAGACCCATGCCCGGCACATCGCCGAACAGTTGCTCGCCCGCGACCGGGACGCACACCGGGAGACGCCGCCGGGCCGGGACCTGCAGGCGGTAGACGTGGGCTCGCTGGCACTGGTGCGCCCGCGCTCGGTGGGGGTCGAGCACGTTGCGTTGTGGGCCATCGAGCAACTCGGCCTGCGGGCACGGCTGGAAGCACTCGGCATCGGCCCGTCCCTGCGCGCGGCGGCGCTCGGCTCGATTGTCGCCCGTCTGGCGCAACCCGGCTCGGAGGCCGCCGCGGCGCGCTGGCTGCGTGAGCGCAGCGCCCTGGGCGAGCTGCTGGGGGTGGACTTTGAGACTCAGCATCCCATACAGTTGTACCGCGCCTCCGATGCCCTCATGGCGCACCGGGACGCCATCGAGCAGCACCTGTTCGACCAGGCCATGGACCTGTTCACGCTGGCGCCCACCGTCACCCTCTATGACCTCAGCAACACCTACTTCGAGGGCGAGGCGGCCCAACAGCCCAAGGCGCGCCGCGGCCACGCCAAGGACAAGCGCACCGATTGCCCGCTGCTCACCCTGGGGCTGGTGCTCGATGCCAGCGGCTTCGTGCGCCGCTCGCAGGTGTTCGCCGGCAACGTGCGCGAACACCACACCCTGGCCGACATGCTTACCGCACTGGATACGCCGCCCGGCGCCCTGGTGGTCATGGACCGCGGCATCGCCACCGAGGACCGCCTGGCCTGGCTGCGCGAGCAGGGCTACCGCTACCTGGTGGTCAGCCGCGAACGCACCCGGCAGTTCGACCCCGAGGGCGCGGTGCGCATCGAGACCGCCTCAAAGCAGGGCGTGCAACTGCAGCGGGTGCTCGATGAGGACGCCGGCGAAGTGCGCCTGTACTGCTACTCCGAAGCCCGCGCCGCCAAGGAACAAGGCATCGCCGAGCGCTTCGCCCAACGCCTCGAGACCGCCCTCACGCAACTTAACGAGGGACTGGCCAGACCGCGCACCCGCAAACGTATCGACCACGTCCACCAGCGCATCGGACGTATCAAGGAAAACAGCCACGGCATCGCCCAGCACTACGATATCACCGTCGAGACCGACCAGACCGGCCAACGCGCCAGGGCGGTGCGCTTCACCCGCAACGCCCGGCCCGGCTCCCTGCTCACCCACCCGGGCGTGTACTGCCTGCGCAGCAACCGGACCGACTGGGACGAGGACACCCTGTGGCGCACCTACTTCATGCTCACCGACGTCGAGGCCGTGTTCCGCTCGTTAAAGTCCGAGCTGGGCCTGCGTCCCATCTACCACCACAAACCACTACGCGCCGAAGGGCACCTGTTCATCACCGTCATCGCCTACCAGTTGGTGCAGGTGATCCGGACCCGCCTGCGTAAGGCTGGCGAACACGCCAGTTGGACCACCCTGCGCCGCATCCTGGCAGGACAACAACGCATCACCGCCACCTTCCGCCGGGATGACGGGCGCACCCTGCACGTGCGCAAGGCCACCCTGGCCGAGCCGCCGCAGCAGGCAATCTACGATGCGCTGGGCATTGATTCATCACCGGGAGGTGTCCGCAAAAACCTCGTCTGAACCCTTCGACCTGGACCCCGGCGTCCACATGTAGTGCCACTCGGCTGGCCAGATCTTCGTAACTGGCTGATATACAACAAGTTCGTAAAGACCTATGTTAAAGATGGGTTAAGATATTATAAACCTACAGGCAAACGCACCGGCTGTTGTCTCAGCGCCGCTTATTCCCATGTGTTAAGATATTGAGGGACAGGGATTCATTGCCCCTTGTGTTGTCTCAGCGCCGCTTATTCCCATGTGTTAAGATCACGGCGCCAATGCTCGACTCGAAGGTCCCGTTGTCTCAGCGCCGCTTATTCCCATGTGTTAAGATTTATATGACTTTAGGAGAGTAAACTATGAAGTTGTCTCAGCGCCGCTTATTCCCATGTGTTAAGATAGAAGACCACGAAGCCATCCGTTGGCTGCTGTTGTCTCAGCGCCGCTTATTCCCATGTGTTAAGATAACGACGGCGCAAGTGCCTGATGTTAAATGGCTTTTCCCTGCCAGGATGGTGGGGAAAAGTTCAGAATAGGTGCAGTTGGCTGGGTTTCCCTTCATTTTTTATGACTGTTTTCGCATAAAATCTTTGCATATTTGCAAACTGTTTGTCAGTAATCATCAATATATCGACCTTTCCACCCGGAGGCAATTGTTGCTTGACCTTGCCGCCTGCCGCTTCCGCCTGCTCGGTTGAGGCTGAATATTTCAAGTAAACTGAAAACTGCGACATTTCAAAGCCCAGATCAAGCAAGTGGTTACGAAAGGCGGTTGCTTCTTTCCGCTCCTTTTTTGTGCCGACCGGCAGATCGAACATTACGAAGAGCCACATGATACGGTAAGGACTGAGATATTTTCGGGGCTTCATATTGCTGCCATATCCAATGGTGAAGGCAAGCCAGGGGTAATGAAATCATTGCTTTGCCCTTGACAATATCCGGCAAAGGAGCGGCATACCTTGACCGTGACAAGTGACAGGGGCGAAGCTTCATTTCCCGTTGGTACTATCACATTTGTAATTGCCGCCAAGGCACTTTTGGTATCCGGGGTCATCTCTTCGTAATGATCATCTGGATTACCCTGCCTATCACGCCACAGCATATAATCTGCTATGGGACGGAATGGTTCCATAAGATCATCCACAAGATTCATGGGGTTCTGTGGATTTTTGTGATGTAGACTGAAGCTGGGGTGTAATCCAGCACCACTGATCCCGCGGGCCACACACGCGCGGACAACGGCATAACAGTAGTTGAGGGCAACATTCAAACCGGATGCATACCGGTCTCGACGGAAATCTTTGCCAAACAAACGTTGCCAATAGGCCCTGGCTGCTTGCGCTTCACAATTATCGGGGTCTCCGGAACGGACCTTGTCAACTATGCGAAAGAGATGTTTGCCACTATATCCAACGGCTTCCAGTACCTCTGCCTGATTTCTGATTTTGGCTTTGACAATGCGTTGCCAGGCGCGTTTACGGCGTGGTTCCGATAACTTGACCTGCGACCTCATGATCTGAAATTGTCGGTTATTACCCTCTACGGGCAGCGTCCAACTACTTGGGAGGTAGTTTTGCCCACAAATCACCAATGGAATATTGCGTTGACTCAACTGGTCCAGCAAAACTGTGGATACTGAGCAACCCGGAACAGAGATTATTACCGTGGCGATGTCATCCAGAGGTACCCGGCCTACCTGTTCTCCCTCGCTACGAACTTCCAGGAACCCCCGTGTTTTATTCAGCCAATAACCGGGTTGAGTAATTTCGACAATCTGACTGGCCATTGTCCGTTACCCCAATAAATGTTCTCACTATCGTTTTTCATAAGACACTCTTCCAGTTGGACTGATGTGTACTTTCCTTGCATTGAGTGGTACTAAGGCATTCGCCTGTTTCAGTAAATATTTGAATGGATCACTTTTATCGCTGTTCCTAGCGTCAACATTCGCTTCATGTAAAGGGGCAAGCGTCAGTTGACCCTGCTGGCTCATTTTTTGGACACGAACAATATGTTTTTTGTCTTCCTCCTCTATCTCTAGGCAGTCATCTATCTGTAACCGCATTATTAATGTTGCGGCAGGATGTGGCTTATAACTCTGGCCTGGTTTGAAATCTGGTTTATTTGCGTCAAATCGGGAAATAACCACGCCCTCCCATCTGCTGGCTTTTCGATGCCCGAGTGGAAACGAATACACTTCCATTGCCCAGTTACTACGAGCCCAATACGCCTTGTAAGCTACCCCATGTTTATCCAAAATTGGAACGACCTTACGCCTCTTCGTCGTGCGGATGCGGCGTATTTTCTTTTGTTTCGCCAGTTCCATGACAGCATTATAGCCTTCGGGAGCACTATCAAAAGCGCGGACAAATTCATCCCGTAAAACATTGTCACGGATGTCTTCCAGATCCTTGCGGCTTTTAAGTTCACTGACGGGTTTCCGCTCTACCACTTCATAGCGTCCGCCTTGGTCTCGGCCAGAAATAATGCCGTAGGCAGTATCCTTATGAAGTTGACCTTGTAGTTTACGTCTCGCCTTGTGTGACACTACAATCTCGCCAACCACGCTCCTGACATCTTCTCGAAAGCCATCCCATGGGTCGATGGGGCTTTTTCCGTCAGGGCTTTTGGCAAATAACCGATCAAGCTCCAAATCCTCTGCCTGATTTGCGGCAGTCGATACCTTCTGCAGCATGGCACGAGAGGTCATGCCAACCACTATGGCATCCACCGCGTGATGGCGGTGGTCGTCGCGGTTCTTTTTTGCTCCCCCACCCTGATCCAATACGCTATTCAACCCCCAATGCCCACGTAATAACCCGGTCAGGCGACCTGTCACCACGTTAATTTTGTCGATATGGCAGATACATTCCAGGTACTCCCGCGTGAGACGGCCAATATAGCGTGTATCATTAAGGTGGCGTTCGGAAAAATCCTGATAATCTCTGTTCCATATTTCCATTGCATCTTTACCGAAGCGCCAGCGCTTGGCGTTAGGCAGACGTTTAACTCGTTCCAGAATATCGGTCCAATCATAACCATCCGGACTTTCGCTGAAAGCCTCAAATGGTGTTTTATTTCCTTTATCCTTGTTTGCCCGCCTGGTACATACCACTTTGTTACCACGGCTGTCATCAAGTGATCTACTGAAGGGGATCAGGTGTTCAATTTCCGCCTTGCCGTTAAACAGATCGGTAATACCAATCTTGTCACCTGAGAATGGACAACAACGGCCATTTGGATCATCGTCCAGTTCCTCCCATAGTCGTAAACGTAAACGGTTATCCCGATTAGGTACCTGTCCGTGTTCATTTAATGTCTTGTCCAGCTTCTCGTTTACTGATTGGTTATCGGTTTGTTCCCTCTCGATTTTCCTGCGTCCTTCAGGGCCTTCGGGTAAATTGCGGCCAAGTTCAATAGCGACGGAAAAGGGATGTCCGTAGCGATCGATCAGTTCATTTACGACCTGACGAATTTGATTCAGGGCGATGTGTACAGTTGGATTGGTAACGCCACCGTAGTAGAGAAAATCGTTATCTTGGTCCTCACTCTCGCGGTTGCCAGGGATAATATGGCGACCATCTTCAAATGCTTTACCGTAGTAAGGTAGTCTATCCTCAGGAACGTATGTTTCCATATCAGTTTTTCTCTGACGCATTGGATTAATAAACCGTCCGGGCAGGTCCTGAGAGACAGCATGTGCCGCTTCGAATTGCAGGGGTAATTTGACTTCACCAGTCTCATAATCCACAACGCCCCCTTCCATCTTTTCCAACATTAAACGGGCAGCCTGCAACGAAATATTGGCGGTTCCCTCGACCAAAGGAGCAGCCATACATTTCCTGGCTGGTATTTCAGAAAGACCATATTCACTCATCAGCCGCCGTATGACTTCCTCATCACCAAGTTCATCATCCAGAATGATTTCAATAAAGCTGTCCTGCTTCTCCAACCGCCATTCATGCCAAACCGGCCCAACGTAGTCCTCATTTTGCATTACATGAGACGTTAAATTCCCATCAAAACCTTTCCGCGCCGGCGTTTCAAAATTAAACTGTATCTGTCCTTCGACCAATTCGTTATCTTTCAGGACCTTCTTCATTTTGTGAAAACTGATTTGTCCATTCCGATGTGTCGGCTCATCTTTTAACGGTGGCTTCTCGAGCATGGTAACTATCGAGTTCCTGATCTCAGGATAGTCACGTAAACTCTTGCCCCCTGTCCATTCCAGGCTGTTCACTTCCTGATAGATGCGATAACGTTGAAAGCTGGGCATTGCACGAAAAGTTCTGACTTCATCTGGAATATAAATACAGCGGCCACGGGTCTGCGGTTTTAACTTACGTTGTGTAAAAATGGCGTGATGAATACGTTTCCGTCTGTGGCAAGTCATCAGATTCGGATGATATTTCTCTTGAGAAGACCATATCTTGCTGAACTCGTCCTCGTACAATTCGCGGGTAGGATAAACGTCGTAGAGTTTACCATCCGATCCGGCGCCGGGCCGGGCGCGCACAGGTAGTCCAACCCGCTGCCGTTTCCAGAGAAACGATCCGTATGTCAGTTCTACTGTGTCACTGAGCGTCGTTAATGCCTTTTGCCGATCTTCGGCTTCTTGCAACCGGGCGGCTTTTTTCTCTTCTTTGGATAATGCCTTGTATTGTTCTTTTGATAACGGTGGCGCTATCAAACCCATTTCTTCCAATAGCTGCCGCGCCGATCTTGAAACCACACCGCTGGTTGCTTCCTCGCTCCTGTCTTTGCGGTTGCTTTTGAATCCGCGGCGTTGATTCAGATGAAACAGGGCGCGTCCCACTTCACTTGGCGTTAATCGTTCCGTCAACGCTTTGGCGCGAAGTTCTAATGGGTTTAGCTTTTCCATTGCTTTACGTTCCTGCTCGATCTCTGGAAACAGGCCTGCATCCGTCAACTCGTTTAACAGGTATGCCTGTCTCTGCTTGAAGCGGTCACGCCGTCGTCTGGCTGATCGTTTTTCACGTCGGGTCGCGGCCAGTGTAGCCTTGGATTTTTCGTCCCGTCCATCAGAAAAAATCCGCACTCCCGCAGCTTCGATACGAGTTGGATTATTCATGTTATCCAATTCCAACACACACCATCCAAGCGAATTTGTGCCTACATCCAATCCAATTCGGTACCCATTTTTCATGAAAATCATATCTCCTAAGCTTCAGTTTTCCCCAATATTTAAAGCAAATTCAGAACTTTTTCAACAGAACAAGAAAAATTGTTTGTTGTTAATGTTTTGTATTTGTTATACTAATCCCCGCTTAACACATGGGAATAAGCGGTTCCGCTGAGATTAACAAGCGAGAATTCGCAAAATTGCAAAAGCGACCTACGGGTCGCTTTTTTGCGTATAGAAGTGCTGCCCGGTCAAGCCAACCCTGATCTTTGATGCGCTGAAACGCAGGTTTGAGGGCAAAGCAAAGACTCAGGTAATCATCGCCCGGTGCGGAACTACACTGACATTCATTCCCAAATCGAATATCCTGTATGCATGTCCTGTATACACTGAAATCCAGAGACAGGCAGACAATCTGACAGACGTTAAAGATGAAGCACACAACTCTGCGCGGGAAAATCCTTTACACCAGCAACAAGCCGGAACGGCTGGGGCAAGAGCGCGGGCGCGAATCTTTTACCATCACGGTGCATACCGACGGCAAGCGGACCCTGCGCGCCTTGTGTGAAATCGACGATCCTCCCACCGTATTGCGGGACGTGGTCCTGAGTCTGGATGCCGACAACTATCCCCTGGATTGTTTCGTTCGCCTGACTATAGATGATCGGTTCGAAGGTTCCGGCTGGATGCGTTTTTCGGAAACCTGTGCCGAAACGGAATCCTTCAATGCGCATGACGGCCGTATCTCGCAACGGCTTGATCTGGAACGGCGCACGCGCTGGCTGGCCAGCCACCCCATAGCCGGTGACGGCATGGGGTTTTCCATCTATGACCTCAGTGGCGGTCCGGGCAGGACCTTCTTCCCCGACATGATGGTCACCTCCCCCGACCACCGGGGCGCAACAGGACCATTGCTGTTCAAACTGGGATTCGGCATCGAGTACGTCGGCGACGAGCGCATCACGGTGCCTGCCGGCGAGTTCGACGCGCATCATTTCCGCTATGTCGATACTGCCGGGCAACTGCCCGAAGAGCATCCCGAATATGACGTCTGGTGTACCGCTGACGGCGATTACATCTTTTTACGCGGCGCAGTGGGCGGTTACATGCAGACATTCTACGAACTGGTTGAACTTGAAAGATAGGAGAAACACCATGCCCGCATATATGGTCGTACAAGCCACCGTCACCAAGCCTGAACAATTTGCCGAATACGCAGAGCGCATGCCGGCCCTGGTTGAAAAATTCGGCGGAACATACCGGGTGCTGGGAGGAGAAGTGGAAACCCTGGAAGGTGACTGGGGCCACCAGGCCCTGGTGATTTCCGAATGGCCGTCCATGGACCAGGCCCGCAGCATGTGGCACTCCGACGAATATGCCGAACTGAAAAAGGTGCGTGAAGGCGCGGTGGACGTTACCGTACTCCTGGCCGACGGTTTATAACGCAAAAATATGCCGGCGCATTCAATACATTATTACGCCCTGGCCTTGCAGATCCGCTGCCGCGCGGTCAACGCCCTGAACATTGCCGATGCCCGGCGCAGTATTCAATCGGCCATTGACACATGCGCCGCGCAGGTGGCGGCCAGCAAGGGTTTCATTGGCCCGGATACGCGCCTGGTCGTCCTGCCGGAATACTTTCTGACCGGCTTTCCCATGGGCGACCCGGTGGAAAACTGGGCCGAAAAGGCCGGCCTGGACGTGGACGGTCCCGAGTACGAAGCGCTGGGCAAGGTCTGCCAGGACAACGATATCTACCTTTCCGGCAACGTCTATGAACGGGACAAGGCATTTCCGGGTCTTTACTTTCAGGCCAGCTTCATCATCGCGCCGAACGGCGACACCGTTCATCGGTACCGGCGCCTGGTATCCCTGTTCGCTCCGACTCCCCACGACGTCTGGGAACGCTACCTGGACCTGTACGGGCTGGAGGGAGTGTTCCCGGTCACGGACACCGAACTGGGACGCCTGGCCACGGTTGCCTCGGAGGAGATCCTCTACCCTGAAATCACCCGGGCCATGGCATTGCGCGGCGCCGAGGTGATTTTACATTCGACCAGCGAGGTCGGCAGCCCGGAACTGACGCCCAAGGACATTGCCAAACGGGCCCGGGCCATTGAAAACCAGGCGTTTGTCATCTCCGCCAACAGCGGCGGCATCACCGGGACGGGCATCCCCGAGGCATCAACGGACGGCATGTCGAAAATCATCGGTTTCAACGGCCATGTGCTGGCGGCTGCCGGCGCCGGAGAAAGCATGGTAGCCAACCACGAGATCGATATAGCTGCCCTGCGCCGTTGCCGCCGGCGTCCCGGCATGCCCAGCCTGCTGGCCCGCCAGCGCCTGGAATTGTTTTCACACATCGCCCATCCGCAGACTCGATACCCGGCGAATACCCTGCTGGACGATACCGGAAAACATGTCATTCCGGAGCGCAGCCATTTCATCAAGACCCTGAAGAAGGTCATTGACGATCTCATCGGGCAAGACCTGATTTAGCCATGCCATCCATCGAGGTCCGCAACCCGCGCACCGGCAGTATCGACTATCGTTTCGAGCAGGTCGAGACATCAGATCTGACGCGCCTGACAGCCGCCATGCGTGATGCGCAAATCCAATGGCTCGAAGACGGCGTGGAGATGCGTTGCCGGACGCTGCTCGCACTGGCTGCCGCCATCTCCCAACAGCGCGACAGTCTTTTCAATGCCCTGACTGCAGACACCGGGCGGGTCAGGGAAACCGAACTGGAGATCAATGCAGTCATATCCAGCATGGAACGCTGGTGCCGGCTTGCCCCTGAACTGCTGGCAGCAAAGGGGGACAAACATACCTCTATTCCCTTTATCGAGATCGGCAGGCAGGCTGCGCCCTACCCCCTGACCGTCGTCATTTCCCCATGGAATTTTCCTTTGCTGTTGTCCTGTATCGACGCCATTCCCGCGTTGTTGGCCGGCAGCGCGGTCATCGTCAAGCCCAGTGAAATTACGCCGCGCTTTGTTAAACCTTTTTGCGAGATACTGTCCGCTGTTGCCGGCCTGGCTCAGGTATTCCGCTTTCTGCCGGGTGACGGCAGCCTGGGCAGCGCGCTCATCGATCATGGCGACCTGGTCTGCTTTACCGGCAGCGTAAAAACCGGCAGGCAGGTGGCCCGGGACTGCGCCAGGAACTTCATTCCTGCCCAGCTTGAACTGGGCGGCAAGGACCCGGCGATAGTCACCGCCGACACGGATATAGAACGCACTGCGGCCGCCCTGTGCTGGGGAGGCATGGTGAATGCCGGTCAATCCTGCCTGTCGATTGAGCGGGTCTATGCCGAAGCCCCGATTTATCATGACCTGACCGCGGCCATCGCGCAGGAAGCGCGTTCCCTGAAATTGAATACCGGCAACATCGACAAAGGCGAAATCGGCCCGATAATATCGGAACGCCAACGTGACATAATCGAACAGCACCTGCAGGATGCCGCGGACAAAGGCGCAAGAACAGAGTGCGGCGGCGGCATTACCGAACAAGGCGGCGGGCTGTGGTGCCGGCCTACGGTGCTGTCCGGTGTCAACCACGATATGCTGGTGATGACCGAAGAGACTTTCGGACCGATACTACCTGTCATGGCCTTCGATACGGATGAACAGGCCATCGAACTGGCCAATGATACGGTGTACGGACTCTCTGCAGCCGTGTTCTCCAACGATGTTGGGCGAGCCAGGCATATCGCGGACAAACTGGAGGCCGGCGCCATCAGCATCAACGATGCCGCATTGACCAGCGTCATGCACGAGGGTGAAAAACAGGCATTCAAGTCATCCGGCATGGGCGGCTCGCGCATGGGACCGGCCTCCATAAGGCGCTTCCTGAGAAGCAAGGCGCTGATAGAGAATACCCAGTTATGCCGGGATCCCTGGTGGTACTAGAAAAGTGCTGAAAACCATCCTTATAGTCACGATCATGGCATCCGACCTGTTGCAGGTCGAGCAGGCCTACCGGGATGAACTGGGTTACCGGGTCGCGGGGCGCGACGCGGTTTCAGGCGCCCTGGCTGCCTCCTGGAACGCTGCAACACTTGCCGGCCGCGACTATGTGATACTGCAGCCCTCCAGTAACGAACCGGTTTACCTGCGCTTCATCGAAGATACCTCCGGCGCGGCAGTAGAACCCATGAAAACCGAGGGCTGGAACGCCGTGGAAATCCTGGTGCAGGACCCCGATGCCCTGGCGCCCGCCCTGGAGCGTTCCGAACATTTCAACGTTGTGGGCCGGCCGCGCTATCTCACGGAAAAGCAAAACATCAAGGCCATGCAGGCGATCGGCCCCGCCAACGAACTGATCTATTTCACCAACATCAGCGACCCGGAAAAATCCGGGTTCGGGCTGCAACCCGCCAGAACATACATCGACCGGGTGTTCATCATGGTTGCCGGCGCCCGCGACCATACCGCCCTGGCTGAGTTCTACCGAACTGTCCTGGGTATGACGGTGACCGCCCCGGCGCCGTATCGTATCGGCGTGTTGTCCAGGGCTTATGGCATGCCGGTCGAGACCCGGCACGAACTGTCGATAGCGCAGTTGTCGGAACGATTCCTGGTCGAACTGGACCGTTACCCCGAAGCGGCTTTGCCGAGAGATGCCGTTCCGGGTTCACTGCCTGCCGGAATCGCCATGGTGACGTTTGAAGTGACGGAGTGGAATCCGGACCTGCCGTACATTGCGGCGCCCGCCATGCAAACATCTTTCCCCTACCTGGGGCGGCGCGCCGGCGTGCTTGTCGGCGCCGGCGGTGAGTATATGGAACTGGTTGAAAGCGCAGCAACGGGACCCGGGAATGTCGCAGCAGATTAAACGGCATTACATCAATGTGCAGGGACGCTGGGTGCACTTCCGGTCGGGGGGGACCGGCCCGGTTGTGTTGCTGCTGCACCAGTCGCCTCAATCCTCTGCGGCCATGCTGCCGCTGGCGGAAAAACTGGTTTCCCGCTATTGCGTAATCGCACCCGACAGTCCCGGGTTCGGCCTGTCCGACCCGCTGACGATGACAACGCAGACAATCGAGGACATGGCGCATGCGCTGGATGAGTTTACGACCGCCATTCAACTCCCGCCGGCAACGGTCATCGGCGTTCATACCGGCGCGGAGATTGCGCTGGAATTCGGGCTGCGTTTTCCGGAAAAAACGGATTTCCTGATTCTTGACGGCCTGGCCCTGTTTAACGAGGAAGAAAGCGCAGACATCCTTGAGCATTACCTGCCGCCGTTCATACCGGACTGGGACGGCAGCCACCTTACCTGGTTATGGGCGCGGTTGCGCGAACAGGTGATCTTCTTCCCCTGGTACAGGAAGAACAGGGAGGCGCGCATGCATTACGATATGCCGGACGCGGAATACCTGCACGGCTGGTTCATGGATTTCATGTACGCCGGCGATCATTACCGGGGCGGTTACGGGGCCGCGTTCCGCTATCACAACAGCGCTGCGATAAGGGATATAGCGCCTCCCACCGCGGCGCTGTACCGTACCGGCGACGTGCTTGAATCCCACCGCCAGCGCCTGCCGGCGCTGCCGGATCATGCCCGGGCGGAAATTGTTCCTCCCGGTCCCGGCAAACTGGATGAGCGAATCATGGAATTGCTGAAAGAGCACGCCGCAGGCAGGCAGTCCGGGTGGCGCTACCGGCACTATAAAAACCCGCCCGCCACGGCGACGGAACCCGGATACATTGATATCGATGATCAACAAATCGCCGTGGTAACGGCAGGCGACCCGGATCGGCCCGCCTTGTTGCTGTTGCACGACCTGGCCGGGTCTTCAACTTCAGTGAAGGACCTTGTCAAAGCACTGGCCCCGGAGTATTACGTGGTCTGTCCCGACCTGCCGGGACACGGTGAAAGCGCCGGCACGCTCACGGCCGGGTTTTCCATCAATGCTGCAATTACGGCATTATCCGAACTGCTGGCCACGCTTGGCAATGACGCTTATCACCTGTTGAGCCTGGGCGCAGCCTGCGCGTTCGTGCCGGGACTGATCAGGCACAACCCGGGCATCCACTTCAACGCAGGCATGCACAACCCGCTGCTGCTGGATGCCATGACCCGAAATGCGTTACGGGACCGTTACGCCCTGCCTGTCGAGCCGGATGAGTACGGGATTCATATCACGAAACTCTGGTATGCCCTGCGCGACGGCCGGCTGTTCTGGCCCTGGTATGAACCTGTTTCCGATAATATCCGCCTGCATACGCCCAGCCTGGACCCGGAGGATATTCACCAGTCTCTGTTTGATGCGCTCCGGTGCGGCGGCAATTACCACCAGATCTGGCAGGCGTTTTTTGCAACGGACGTCATCAATGATGTGAGATCACTGCCGCGGTCCCTGTCGGTCACGATGAGCAAAACCCATCCCTGTAATGAAACCGTACTTTCTTCCCTGGCGCTGCTGCCGGCGCTGACCTGCCAGGAAACCTCTGATGACTGGCCGGATGTGATCTCCGCACATTTCAGCCGGTAAGGTCACCAGGTCTTGCCGCCCACCCAGCTACCGACAACGCCCTTGAACTCCTGTATGTTGATTTCCTGCCAGACACCTGCCCGGTAATAGGGATCGGCGTGCAGCATCGCGGCCGCTTCGTCAAGGCTGTCCACCTCGAATATCAGCAGGCTGGCAACCGGCCCTTCTCCGTCAGGCCCCATGACGGGTCCCGCTACCTTTATCCTGTCCTCGATCTCTTCAATATGTTCAAGATGTTCCGCCATTTTGCCTCGTCTGTGCTCAGCGCCGCCCGGCGCGTCTTTGCAATAAATGGATACCAACACGACTTTTTTCTCCTCAGGTGATTTTGTAACGACTACTCTATCACGACAAAATCGGCATTGCGCCAAAGTGCGTTGTGAGTGTATTCTCCGTTCAAATTTACAGGAACATATTAAAATGAAGATGCTGAACAGAAGACATTTCCTCAAACACGGGACAACGCTTGCGGGCATTCTCGCCGCACCTTCATTGCTGGTGCCCGTTGCCGGAGCCGGGGATAAACCGTACCGGACCATGGCGGCGGCAACCCCGCCGTTTACTCCCATAAAAGTGCTCGACACTACGGCAATGCCCTGGTCGCCGCCGATCAATGAACTGGGCTGGAAGGCGAAAACCCTGTATAACAACGAACAAACGGGAGATCGCCTGGTGGTCTTATGGGTGCCCATCGGCGCGCCGGGGGGGCGAAACCACTATCACACTTTCCATGAATGGGCCTACTGGCTGACCGGCGATTTTGTCAATAACGAATACACCAGCCCATTGCAGCGCATCGGCGATTTCCAGCAGTTCCGGGAAGGCGTCTTCCTGGACCGCCCCGCGTACAGCCTGCACGGCGGCGAACCGGGCCGGCTGGATTCCCAGGTCGGCGGCACCTGCCTGATCATGGAAGAAGGTGGCAAAACTATTTACGTCATTCCGGACGATCCGAATTACAGCGATGAATGGAAACAGGTAAAACAATGGACCGTTCCCAGAATCATCGACACCATCAGTGAACTTCCCTGGGAGCCTTACGACGGCGCAAACGACATCGGCATCAAACGCCTGGTCAATGACCAGGCACGCGGGTTCCGGGCGGTCATGTGGCTGCTGCCCGCCGGATGGAAAGCAACCGGTGACGGTCAATTCGGCAGGGCGCATTATTACAAGCAGGCGCACCAGTTCAATTACATCCTCAACGGCGACCTGCAACTGCAATGCTGGGCGTCACCGGAGCAGAAGGCGGAACAGGTCAGGCTGACAAAAGACTTCTACTTCGAAAAAGCGCCCATGGCCATCTCCGGCCTGGCGGACGGCACAGTCAGTGAAACAGGCTGTGTATGGCTGCAGGTGACCTACGCCAGGGGCACGTCGATACCCAATGTGCCCATTGAGGACGCGGTGTATATTTAGGGAGCCTCTGTCTTAATCCCGGAGGCTCCATAATCTGTTCCGCAATACTCGCAGTTCAATCGTGGGAATGATGGTGATGCTTGTGCGTGTGCCAGTGGCTATGCTTGTGGCCGTCGGTTTCCGGTTCGTTGTCCGGAAACTCCGGGCCGCGTAATTTCTGCGTCTGCTCGAAGTCTTCCGGGCCGTGCGGGTGGTTATGGGAATGGCTGACCATCCACTTGTACAGTAACGGATCGCGCTGGTAGACGCGGGCGGCCGCGCGGGTCTGGTTCTCCTGCGGTGTCGACCAGGGGTTGTAGTGAAAATAGTTGAACAGCTTCGAGTCCACCCTGCCCAGGGCAATACAGCCGAATTCCGAAGCGAACGCGCCGTGGTTGATGTAGGCCGGACGCCAGAAATAACCGCCCGTGGGAATGTCGCCGAACTGCATCATCCAGGAGGTGCCCCACAGGTGGTAGGACTCTTCCGCGCAGTCGTGGTAGGAGATGTTGTCCTGGTAGAACGCCGGAGTCATGCAGTAGATGAACGTCATGGCGTGCGAGATCGGGTTGTAGTTCAACAGCTTGATCATCACGCCGGATGCGACCGCGGGTTTGACGATGTTGCCGGGGACCCAGGTTATGTCCAGGTAGGAATCGACGTCGTGGTACAGGTTCGTATGGGCAAGATGATGATGCTCGGTGGCTTCGACCAGGCTGGGCTCGCCCGTGTTATACATCATCAGCACGATTGCGCCCTGTTCCGATTTGATCGCGGGCATGGCATAGCCCGCCGGGACGAAGAAATAATGCCCCTTGCGTACCGTCCGGCCATCCAGTTGCAACTCTCCCTCGACTACCATCATTTCCCATTCCGACCAGGAAAATCCGGGCGGCTGGCTGTAACCGCCATCCAGTTGTACCGTCATGGTGCAGGCGCCGGTATCGCCATCCATGCTCAGCATCTTGTAGTGCATGCCCCTGCCGAAACCCGGCAACAGCATTCTCTTGAATGCAACGTCACGGTCAACAAAAGGCTCTATATGTGGGCGCGCCATATCGGCTCTCCTGTGTGTTGTTATTCAGTATCTTTTCCGTATTTCCAGACAACCCGGTCTTCTCTTCCCTCGGGTTTGACCGGCAGGTCTTCACGCTTGATTTTAACTTTCTGGTCGCCGTCGGCATTAAAACCGCGCAGGGAAATCCGGTCAAAGAATTCCTCGTACCACTTTGCCCGTGTCGGCGCCAGTTCGTTCATCTGCCCGTCGATCTTCGCAAAGCGCTGCTCCTGCTCTGCAAGTTCCTCGCGTACCCACTCTTCCTCTTCTTTGGAGCGTTCGTGGTCAATAAACAGATTTTTAAACGTCATGGTCTATCTCTCCCCGGGAACAGGAGACGGAATTGACCCTGTCCCCGTATTTCCGGTTGAATTTGCAAAATCATATTGTAATCAGAAAACGGCGACATCGGCATAATCCGTCTCCTTGTTGTCGTAAGCTTGCCAGTCCATGCTCACGCGCTGCTCATCAACCAGGGTTCGCATGAACAACCGGCCCTGGCGGAACCATTGCCATACCCTGGCCCGGTATTGGCCGCAATCACTGATCTGGATCATCTCATACAGGTACAGATCAGGTTCGTTATTCCGGGTCCAGTGCAGCATGATGGTCCTGTTGTTTTCATCCAGCGGCACCGCCGCCGCCCAGCCGGTGATCTCCGTATAAAACACCAGACGGTCCTCCTTGACGATGGCCGGGAAATCCCGGGTGTCTTTTTTCCCGTCCGCCCAGAAATAATAATTGGTCTGGTGGTAATCGTCGGATCCGATCATGCGGCACAGAATTCGGGACTTGTGCTCATCGACCTTATTGCCGCTGTTGTCAAAATAACGGTAGTAGCCGTCCCACACGCCCTCGTGTCTCGCCAGCAACGGCATCTTTTCTCTCAGTGACATCTTGGCTCTCCTCAATATGTGAAATCGCTTGACGCCAGCGTACAATTCCGTCCCGGCAGGCTGCGCCGGCCAACCTCCACCAGCGGGTCTGTCGCTGTCATGCACAGGTCCACGGTGCAGCCGAGTCTATCCAAATGCTCTGCCAAAGGATAGCTCAGCACCTGCCGTCGCAGGGTATTCAGGACAGGATGGGCCTGCCAGAATTCAATGACGCGTCCTGTCAGGTAGTCCGCGTCCAGGTTTGCCTGCCCGGGCAAGGCATGGCCGGCGTCCGCCGCATACCAGGGCCAGAATAACTGCCGGTCCCGCAACAGGTGCCAGGTCTTGAGAAAATGAGCGCCCTCGCTGTCCGGTTTAAAATCATGGCAGAACTTTTCGATCTCCCACTCTCCGGCGAGCGCGGCATAATCGACCGGATTCAGCAGCTTCATTTCCTCTATGGCCGGCCCCAATCTTTCAGCGAGTTCCACGGCAATGGCCGCGCTGTCCCTGTCGGCCAATATCCGGAACCTGTCCCAGCCCAGGCTATCGACCAGCTCCACGAGGGAGTTGACGATGGCGTCGATCCCTCGCAGGTTTTCTTCGGGCAGATATGACAGGCCGTGTCCCGGCATGTCGGGAGCGACGACATGGTATTGCCCGGACAGGGAAGCAAGCAGCCCGGACAGGGAACTCCGGGAGCTGCCTATATCATGCAATGCCAGCAAAGGCTGCTGCTGTATATCCCCTGCCGAAAAGTAATGGCACTGCCCCCCGTCCAGGTCGAAAAAGCCTTTTCCCGGGCTACCCGTTTTTCCCGGACGAGTGATTTGGCAATCTCTGCCGCGTGAATGAGCTACCCGTTCAGTAAATACGCTCCTGAATGCCTCGATGCGCTGACCGCGGGTCGGACCGCTATGCAACATGGTGAAATTATCAGGCCACTCCACCGAGTCGAAGCGATCGGTATAAGACTTCAGAATACTGCCCTGCCAGCGCATGATGATCACGGGAACGGTAAGAGGCCGCACCCGCTCCATCTTTTCGTTGGCAAACGCGGCCCGGTAGGCCCGGTCATAGTCCTTTCCCGCCTGCAGGAACTCCATGGCCATCTGGTGTACTACTCCGGTATTGACGCCGCCTGCCGGCAGGCGGGTCTGGGGGGTTGCCTGATGCCAGGGAAAAAACATGCACTGGTCCCGGGCCACCGACCAGATCCTGGTCAAATGGCTGCCGGTCGCATCCGGCGTCAAATCGGGGAAATAGCCGGATACGATGCTGTCCCTTTCTTCATCGGTAAAATGAGCGGCATTGTCCAGAATGAGGTATTCCACCCTTGCGCCGTAGGTCTTGCTGAATTCTATGGCGATTTGCGCGCCCGTTGCCGTCCCGTACAGGCCGAAAGTTTCCAGGCCCAGACGCCTGGTAAACGAATACAGTGCAGTCACGTAACCCGCCAGATCTTCTGCCGGTTCTGCCAGGGGGTCGGACCAGCCGTAACCCGGCGTATCGGGCGCGATAACCGTGTTGTATTCCGCAGCCACCCTGATGAAAGGCAAAAGGGCGGCAGAGGACATAGGCGAGGCATGCAACATGACCAGGGCCGGTCCCGTGCCGGCGGTGCGAAAATGGACGAGTTGCGGATGCTCTTCGCTGCCGATGTTGACATAGTTTTGGCTGAGCTGCATGAGTTACAGTCTACGCGTTACAGTCCAAGGGCGCCGGGGTTAATACGGTTGCCCGGATCCAGAATGTTCTTCAATTGCCGTACCAGCTCCCAGTTAGGTGATTTCAGCCCTTCCTTGTACAGGTAGGCCTTGCCGACCTGCAGATGCGAGGCACCCATGTTACAGAAGAACTCCAGCAACTCCTGTCTGATTTGTGCTACGGCATGACGCGCTTCCAGGTTTTTATCGAATCCGGGAAGTCTTTTCAGTACGCCGGGTTCAACGGTATCCTGGTGTATTTCGGTCATGGCGTCCGGCCAGAAGAAGACCGGCTCAACCACGAAGCAATTTGTCGATACCGTGGCAAACAGAAACCCCGCGCCGATGCCCTCGCGTTCCATAAGTTCCCGATGGTCGTAAAGGATTTTTTCCACACCATCAATGACGGTACTGGCCCCGGAATGGGGGATCAGCGCGTGTACCGGCGCCCAGCGTTCTCCCTGTGGCCCGACGACATTATTCAGGGGAGTAAACGGGTTGGCCCTGAGTATCCTGGGGATACTGTTTTCAATTTCGCGGCCCTGGCAATCTGAGCAAATCTGCCGGGTTCGATCAAGCCGGCCATCGGCCAGGGCTTCGGAGGCCTCTTCTATCATGACATGCAGCGAATACGCTACATCATCCATGAAGCCTCTTCCGGCGATGGCTGTTTTCACGCCGTCTCTGACTGCCGCGACAACGCCGCTGCTCGCTTTCACCACGCCGGCCAGCGCTTTTACATCCTTCAACAGACTCTCGCGTTGAAGCCGCTGGCGTTGCAAAAAGGGGTCAAAACCAAAACACTCCATGGCAAGGCCCTCCCTGGCAATTGTGCTCATGGCCTTGGTCATGGGGCCGTAATGATCGAAATCAAAAGAGGCAAAACGCCTGGCAGTCAATTCCGGGACCAGTTGCAGGGTGGCTTTGGTCTTGATGCCCAGGGCGCCGGTGTCACAGCAAAACAGGCCGGTCAGGTCGGGACCATAGTGCCTGAAGAAGGGAGCGCCGTGTATCTGGGCGTTTGACCCGGTATCCAGTATCGTCCCGTCGGCCAGCACCACTTCCAGGCTCAATACGGAGTCCGCCGCGCTGCCGTAACGTCCGGAACCCCAGAATATGCTGTTCTGGGACAAACTGCCGCCCACGGTCGCCTTGACGCCGGAGAGCGTACCCCAATAAGGGGTGCGGCAGCCTGTTTCCTTTAACGCGTCATACAACTCCTTCCAGGTACACCCGGCTTCCACCGTGACATACATGTCTTCGGTATTGCACTCCATTACCCTGTTGAGCCTGCGCATATCGAGCACGATGGAATCTGGTTCCGCCGGCACGTAGCCGCTGGTATACGACATACCGCCGCCGCGCGTTACAACCGCATGGCCGTGCCGGGTTGCAACGGATACAATCTCAGCTACCTGGGTTGCCGTCTCGGGCCGGACTACCGCCAGCGCAGGCACGGTTTTGGTATAGATATCCTGGGAATAAAAAGAACAACTGTGTTCGTCGGTCAGGACCGAATCGGCGCCGGCTATCGTAGCGATGGCCTCAATCACCGTTGATTTATTTACCGCTGTATTTTCCAAGGGACAAATGGACGCTTGTCAAGTTGTATTGTACTTATAACATTATATCATTGTAGAATAAACCCTGACCCGAACAAACCGGAGCAGCCGTATCGTGAATAATACACGGGTTTTATTGAGACGAAGAACCGGGGGTATTCCCGAGGAGCAGGATTTCGAACTGGCCGACACAGCAATGGACAGACCGGCCGCGGGTGAATTGTTGTGTGAAACCCTGTACCTGTCGCTGGACCCGTACCTGCGGGGCAAGATCAGTGGACGGCACATATCAGGCGCCATCAACGTGGGCGACCTCATGGCCGGGGAAGCCATCAGCAGGGTGGTCGAATCGAAGTCGGATCGGTTTAAACAGGGCGATATTGTCGCCGCCCACAGCGGCTGGCAAAGCTACCCCGTCGTCGAAGCAGATGCAGCAAGACCGTTAAACCCGGAACTCGGGCCGCTATCCACCCTGCTGGGTATCCTCGGCATGCCCGGCCTGACAGCATACGCCGGAATGACCCGCCTTGCCGGATTGAAAGCCGGCGACACTGTGGTCGTCTCAGCCGCATCAGGGCCGGTCGGGTCTATGGTCGGCCAGATTGCCAAACGCAAAGGTTGCCGTGTCGTCGGTATCGCCGGTTCCGCGGAGAAGTGCCGTTGGGTGGTGGAGCAGGCCGGCTTCGAGCATTGCGTCAATTACAAGACAGGGGCGCTGCGCGACGGTCTGGTGCGCGTCTGTCCCGACGGCATCGACGTGTATTTCGACAACGTGGGCGGCGACACCTTGCAGGCATGCATGGAGCGGCTGAACCTGGGCGCCAGGGTCATCCTGTGCGGCCTCATCGCACAGTACAACACGGATGACATGCCACCCGGACCCAACCCGGCCTTCATCATCAAGGCCAGGGCCGTTGTGCGCGGCCTGGTTGTGTACGACCATGAAGACCTGCGCCCTGAATTTGAACGGCAGGTCAGCCAATGGCTGCAACAGGGAGAGCTCAGTTACCGGGAAGACTGCGTGGACGGCCTCGCCGCCGCGCCCGGTCTGTTCTGCCGACTGATGCGCGGCGAGAATTTCGGCAAGGCCATCGTCAGGGTTGCTGAATGAAACCGGGGACGGATTTAAATCCGTCCCCAATAAGTGAGAGAGGGCAATGATATGAGTAAAATTCCCACCGATTTTCGCCGGGCCACCATGCTGGTCAACGAGATCGAAACACCTTTGAAAATCTACCGCGACATCCTGGGCATGGAAGTGTATTATGACAATGAAGTCATTGTTTCCGGCGTGGGCGTGCCGGCCGGTGAAGCTGGCGGCAAGGTGCGCCTGGTCATACTCCAGGCAAACGACCCCTATATCGGCATGCTCGGCATACTGCAGTACCTGGACCCGCCGCTGCTGGAACGGGGCGAATACCCGAAACGACTGGGCATCGGGGACACCGTGTTCGTAATGAATGTGGCAGACGCTGAGGAAGTGCACAGGAAACTCTGCGAGGTGCCCGGAGTGCACATACAGAGTGAACCACACGTGAGCGAATACCCGAAACCCGGCGGCGGGGTATTCAGGTTATTGTGTATGAGCTTTTTCGACCCGAACGGTTATTTTATCGAAGCCAACCAGTGGTTGAGCAGGTGAGCAGATCTGATTTTTTGTCGTTCGTCCTGGCGCCAGCCCTGTTCATTGCGCCCGTGTGCGGCACACCGTCTGAGCTTGAGAAAGTGACATACTACAAAGGCTGGATGGCCGTGAAAAAACACAGGGTCGAACCCGACGCGGACCTGTCGGAGTGGATATTCGCACGGATAGAGCGAATGCATAACCAGGGGCAGAAAATACCCTTGCTGGACGAATCCGGCAATAAGACCGGCTATACCCTGTCCCTGGAATCCGTGACCTACCAGGAAACCCGGGTGCCGGTGCTGAAAGTAGGAGTGATCGATGACAGGACCGGCTACACTCTCTCTTATTCCTGGGCCGACCCGGAGTCGCATCGAGTGGGGCTGAATGTACGCTGGTTCCAGGCCGGACTGACGCGTATCGATGAATAATTCCGCAACATCAGGACAAGGCGCCGATAACGGCTACCCCGGCGCCCGCTATGCCTGGTACATGGTGATACTGCTCACCGTCGCCTACGTATGTTCCTTCATCGACCGGTTTATGCTGGGACTGCTGGTGGAGCCGATTAAGGCGGATCTCGGATTCTCGGACACCCAACTCGGCCTGTTGCTGGGTCCCGCTTTCGCCATCTTCTACGCCACCATGGGACTGCCCCTGGGCTGGATGGCGGATCGCTACAGGCGCGGCTGGATTGTCGCCGCGGGTATCGCGGTCTGGTCTGCCGCGACCGTAGCCTCGGGCCTGGTCAAAAATTTCTTCCAGATGTTCATGGCCCGCATGAGCGTAGGCATTGGCGAGGCGACCCTCAGTCCGTGCGCCATCTCCATGATCTCCGACAGCTTTCCCAGGGAGCGCCGGGCCAAGCCCATCGCCTTCTACAGCATGGCCGTATCCATCGGCGCGGCCATCGCCTCCCTGTTCAGCGCCACGGTGCTGATCTGGGCCAAATCCTCCCCTGAAACCAGCCTGCCGTGGATCGGCGCCGTTGCCCCATGGCAGTTTGCCTTTATCGCCGTCGGAATGCCGGGCTTTATCCTGGCATTGATGTTTTTCGCGTTGCGCGAACCGCGGCGTCAGGAACGGGGCATAACCGGCGGACTGGGCAACGCCTCGTTGATCGACACCCTGAAATTCATCCTGCAACGGTGGAAGGCTTTCGCCAGTTTCCTGACCATCTTCTGTCTGATGACCACCGTCGCCTACAGCCAGGGCTGGAGCGCCGCCCTGTTCATGCGCACCTGGGGCTGGGAAGCGTCAAAGTTCGCCCTGGTGAACGGCATCGTGTTACTGGCTGTTGGACCGGCGACAGTGAACCTGTCCGGCTGGCTGTGCGACCGCTGGTATGCCCGGGGGGTAACCGACGCCGCCTTGCGTATTGCCGTCATCGGCGCGTTCATCATGGTGATTACCGGGATTATCGCCCCGTTGATGCCGACCGGCAATACGGCGATGCTGATGTTCGGCGTCAATGCAGTGGGACTCGCCATGATAACCGCGACCGGCGTGACCGCTTTGCTGAACATGACCCCCGGAGAAATACGCGCCCAGGTCGTTGCATTCTATTACATGGCCATCAGCCTGACCGGATTGCTGCTGGGTCCGACCACGATAGGCATTCTCAACGACCAGGTCTTCGGCGAACTGGGCCTGAAATATTCCATGGCGCTGCTGCCCTTCGTATACGGCCTGCCGGTGCTGCTCCTGGTTCCCGTAACCCTGCGGCTCTATGCCGGCGCCTGTGCCGACATGTTGCGCACAGAGGCCTGATCGGCTTTCAGCGGCAGATGCCGCGGTAACTGCTATGTGGGTAATCGTGAAGAAGACTGGTATTAAGGTATTGCTAGGCTTGTTGCCTGCGATGTGGCAAGCCCATGCATTCGACATTGAGAGAGAGCTTCCCGAAACGGGGGTCAGCGGCGTATACGAGGTTATGGTCGGAACCGACGATGCCGGGCAACTGGTCGAGTACTTCACCGAGTTCGGTTTCAGCGTGAAAAATGAAGCCGGGATAGACGCAGAAACCGCGCAGACTCTGTACGGAGTAAATTCGGGCCTGCGTTCAATCCGTATGCAGAACGGCGCCATCGATAGTCACGGCCTGTTGCGCATACTGGAGTGGGAACAACCTCTGGGGCCCGGGGTCGGCTATGCGCCGCCGGAAACAATCGGTCAGCGCATGGCGGTAATGCGCACCCGCGATATTATGCGCCTGCACGACATATTTCTCGATTTGCGTAACAAGGCAGGTGAACCATGGTTGAGCACGGAACCGGTTTTCGACGACTTGTATGGCCTGGATACCGGTAAGGTATCGATAAAGGAACGGCGCGTGGGCGTGCGGGAGAATGGCGTGTACGGGCGGCTTTTCAATCACGTTTTCTTTCAACGTTACGGTTACACGATCCCCGGCTACGGCACTGTCAACGATATGGCGCCCTTGCAGACCAGTGAATTTACCCACCACGATTTCATCGTCAGGGGCGACCTGGCAGTGGTGACGGAGTACTATATGTCCGTGCTGGGCTTGCGTGCGGAACATGAACCCGTGATCGACGGCGACTGGCAAAAGGGACCGGGGCAGGTGTTCCTGATGGAACCGGGAGAAAGCCACTGGTACCTGGGCTTCGTCTCACCGAACAACATCTGCGGCAAACTGAAATTCATCGCCGCGCTGGACCCGGAGTACGTGCGCGACCGCAGCCGCCACCAGCGCATCGGGGAACCGGGCATAACCCTGCACAGCTTGTATACACCCGTGCTGGAGTACGTGCATGAACTTGCCGTCGAACATGGTTTACAGCCATCGTCCATCATGCGCAACGAATTCTCGGAACGCTCATTCCTTTTTACCGGCCCGGACGGGGTCAGTTGGCAAATCCTGGACCAGCCGCATATTCAGAACCCGCCGACGACGGAATTTGAACTGGTTAGAATCAATAACTAACTCCCTTAAATCACTATGAAGCCCTGGCTGACGTCAACAGGCCTCACGCGCCGGAACCTGCTGCAGGCGGGCAGCGCCGCCGCATTGTCCGTCCTGTGCCGGCCGGTTTTCGCTGCCCGCCAACATTTCGACGTCATTATCGTCGGCGCCGGCCTTGCGGGATTGCAGGCAGGGCGCGTGTTAAAACAGCACGGCGTGGATTTCCTGCTGCTTGAGGGGTCGCAACGTATCGGCGGACGGGTTTATACGCTGGACGACCTGCCCGGACGGCCCGAGGCCGGCGGCACACAGGTCGGCACGAATTACCGGTCACTCAACCAGGCGCTGACCGAGTTGAATATAACAACGATGAATATCAGGCCCGGCGCTCCGGGTATGACCTTGCTGGTCAATGGCCGCCTCAGCACCTTCGAAAACTGGTCCACCAGTCCGGGCAACCAGTTGCCGGAAACCCTGAAAGACACCCCTCCGTACCGGTTGTTGCCGAAGCTGTTGCGCAACGGCAGTTTCCTGGCCGACCCCTTGGACTGGTGGGAACCGGAATATGCCGCCTTGGATATCCCGTTGCAGGCGTACCTGAAACAGATGGGCGCCGATGACGAAACCATCAGGCTGATAGCTGCCAACTTGAACGGCGAAAGCATTGAAACGCTATCGGCCCTGGACCTGTTGCGCAAACTGGCTGTATTGCAGAGCGCCGGCGCGCCGCAGGATATCAGCGGCGGCACGCAACGGTTGCCCGATGCCATGCATAACTCAATCAATCCATTCGTTTTAACGGGCAAGCAGGTCACGAGAATTAATACGGCAAGTTCAGGGATCCGGCTGCTTACCGCCGATTCCGACAGCTATACCTGCCAATTGTGTCTGGTAGCCCTGCCGTTCAGCGTACTGCGGCGGCTGGACGTGCAGGCAGATTTGTCCCAGCCTAAACAACAGGCAATCAGACGCATGGGATATACCCCTGTGACCCATGTGTTAATGAAACCCAGGAGCCCGTTCTGGCTTGCCGACGGCCTGAGCCCGAACATGTGGACCGATACGGACCTGGGCAGGGTCTTCACACAAACTGATGAACAGGGCGAAGTGATACGGTTGCGCGCCTGGATACAGGGTTCGACGGCCCGGCGGCTTGAGGGCATACGGGACGATGAACTGGGTAAACATGTAGTGTCAACCCTGGAGCAGGCGCGACCGGCGGCGAGATCACAACTCGAGGTGGAACGGGTCATGTCCTGGGGCAAAAACCCTTTTGCCTATGGCGCGTTTTCCCATTATCCGGCCGGCGGCGTCGGCTGGTTCAGCCGGGCGGTAAGCCGGCCTGAGGGCCTGTTGCATTTCATCGGCGCCCACACCGAACCTTCTGCATCCGGGATGGAGGCGGCCGTTAAATCCGGCACGCGGGGCGCGCATGAGGTCATCAAGCGCCTTGCCTGAACATAGCAATATCAGATAATACCGACCTGGCGCAGGCGCTCAAGGTCGGAGGCATCATAACCCAGCAGTTCCCGGTAAACCTCCCCGTTATGCTGTCCCAGCGCCGGGCCGGCCCATTTTATCCTGCCGGGCGTGGCCGACAGCCTGGGAAACACGTTCTGCATCTTCAGGTTGTCGTATTTCGGATGCTGCACCTCTGCGATACTTTGCCGGGCGATGAAGTGTTCGTCAGCCAGCATGTCCGGGGCGCGGTATATCCTTCCCGCGGGCACGGCGTGCCGTTCCAGCAACGCCAGCAGACCGACGGCATTGAACCGGCTGGTCCAGGCGCAAATAATCTCGTCCAGTTCCGCCTGGTTTTCACCGCGTACGACGTGGCCGCAGAACCGCTCATCCGCTGCCAGTTCCGGCTGCTGCATGGCCTCGCACAGGCGCGCAAACACAGTATCCTGGTTGGCGCCCATTATAATCATGTCGTCATCCGCGGTCGGATATACGTTGGAAGGGGCGACCTTTTCCAGAATTGCGCCGGCGCGCTCCCTGATGGTTCCGAGTTGATCGTATTCCGACACCGTGGACTCCATGACGCCCAGGACTGCTTCGAATATCGCCGAATCCACGACCTGCCCGGCGCCCGTACGGTTACGGGATTGCAATGCGGACAACGCGCCGATGGTGGCGAACATGGCGGCCAGTGAATCGCCGATGCTGAGGCCCACCCGACAGGGCGGCATGGACGGGTCGCCGACAATGTAGCGCAAGCCGCCCATGGCTTCACCGATACCGCCGTAACCGGCCCGGGAAGAATATGGGCCGTCCTGACCGTAGCCGGAAACCCTGACCATGATTATGCCCTTGTTGATCCCGGCCAGGTCGGCATACCCCAACCCCCATTTCTCCATAGTGCCCGGACGGAAGTTCTCAAGAACGATATCCGCCTTCCCGACCAGTTCGGAGACTATGGCCTTTCCCTCCCCCTTCCTCACATCCAGGGTTATGCATTTCTTGTTGCGCGCCACAATCGGCCACCACAAGGGCTCGCCTTTCCCCCACTCACGCATAGGGTCGCCGCGTCCGGGCAGCTCTATCTTGATGACCTCAGCGCCCAGGTCTGCCAGCAATTGCCCGCAGAACGGCCCGGCGATAAGTTGGCCGAGTTCAATTACGCGCACCCCTTCCAGGGCGCCCGGGGTAGTGTTTTTCTGGTTGCTGTTCATATAATTTCACCGATTCAATAAGGAACCACCGGGCACGGATTTCAAATCCGTCCCCTTACGGTTAAAATAATGTTGACATTGACTGAAGTATCGTCTTAAATGATATAAAGTTATAACATTCTTACATGTTGCAGTCATGAGTCAAGATTCTCGTACACCTTGAGCGGGAAGGGGGTAACCATTATGTCGAGGAATATCTTACATCACAGTAATGTCCGTTCGGGAGGCCTGGTGACAGTCATCGCGTTCGCCTTGACCTCGTTATTTCCATTGGCTTCATACGGCCAGGACTCCATAGAAGAGATCATCGTCACCGCAAGGAAACGCGAAGAAAACCTGCAGGATATCCCCCTGACCGTAAGCGCGTTTACCGAATCGGCGCTGGAGGAACGGGGTATCACTTCCCTGCAGGATATCGCCGATTTCACGCCGGGTTTCGATTTCGCCCAGGCCTTCGGCAGGAATGACTTCCGTCCGGTGATAAGAGGCCAGTCCAATATTCTCGGCCGCGCCAATGCCGGCCTGTTTATCGACGGCATCATCGTCGAGGAAGGCAACGCCAGCATCCCCATGGCCGCCCTGGAACGTGTGGAAGTGGTAAAAGGCCCGCAAAGCGCCCTGTATGGCCGTTCCACCCTGGCCGGCGCGGTCAACTATGTGTTGAAAAAGCCCGGCGATGAGTTTGCCGGAGAAGTCAGCGCAGAGTACGGTGAACGCGACCATTTTCGGGCGGAAATACACGGCAGCGGCCCCTTGGGAGACGCAGCGGGCTTTGCCATCACCCTGAGCCACTACGAGCGCGACGGTGAATGGGATAACCACTTTCCGGGCAACGCGCTGGGTACCCCGGCCATCAATAACGACGTCGGCGATGAGGAAACCGACAGCATCACGGCCGTCCTGACTCTGGATCTCAACGACAGGATAAGCCTGCAAGCACACGTCATGTACGAGGAAACTGACGACGATCACTATGCCATCGCGATGCAGTCCTCCAGCGCCAATAACTGTTTTCAGGTCACTCGCGGCGGTCCTCTGACGCAGCCCTTGCCTCCCGCAGGCACGCCGGAAGCAAGCGCGTCGCTGGTCGGTTCCGCCGGTTATAACGGCAGTGGCTATTATTGCGGGCGCGTGGACGTGGACGACGTGCTGGCAGCCAACAACGGCGATGCCATGATCGAGACCAGTTTTTACGACGACGCGGGTACCGAGAGGGAGAGCCTGCGCCTTGGCCTTAAGGCTGAATTTGACCTTACCGATGCCGTTACGATCACATCGGTGACCGGTTACAACGATATAGAAACCGAGAGATGGCAGGACCAGACCTTCGGCAGTGCCGATACCAGGATGCCGGTTGTCGGCGTCGGCCTGCCGTTTACGGTGCAGCCGTTCTCCGCGGCGCCTCGCATTTTCTCCAGGGTGGGTTTCCTGACGGCAAACACTGATAATTTCGATGATTTTTCCCAGGAAATCCGTCTGAGTTATGACGCCGACGGCGCAATGCGCTCCATGCTTGGGTTTTACTATTATGAATCCGAAGACGAGGGCGACCTGATCACCTCCTTCGACACCACCACGTCAACCTACATCGACGGAACCCGGCTGTTTGCTCCCTTCGTTCCAACCTTCGCGCCGGCCACCGTCTCCACCAGCGCTTTTTATGAAGGCGCCCCGTTCAGGCCCAACGGCTCGGAAGAGATTGAAAGCTGGTCGGTATTCGGTTCACTGGAGTTTGACTTTACGGAAAAACTCAGCGTCGGCGCCGAGTTCCGTTATAACGAGGATGATTTCGACAGTACTCCCGCCGGCGCTGACGCCGACAGTGTCAAAGGTTCTTTCACTGCTTTTCTGCCCAAGTTCACGGCAAGCTATCAGGCAGCGGATAACCTCCTGGTTTATGCCAATATCTCCAGGGGTAACAAACCCGGCACCTTGAACCGGGATGAAGGAGTACCGGCGGCTGACCTGGAAGTTGACGAGGAAAAAGCCTGGAACTTTGAACTGGGAATGAAATCCGCATGGATGGATAACCGTGTCGTCGCCAATGCCGCGGTTTACCATATTGACTGGAAGGACATGCAACTCACTT
Source organism: Gammaproteobacteria bacterium (assembly GCA_965220815.1). Lineage (GTDB taxonomy): Bacteria > Pseudomonadota > Gammaproteobacteria > Eutrophobiales > Eutrophobiaceae > JAAXHV01. The sequence goes on along the minus strand of OZ244846.1, from coordinate 1,233,271 downwards.
CCACCAGAGCCGCGGTGGTTAACGGCCAACCGCGCACCTTTTCCATCCTGGAAAACGTCGGTAAAGCCACTATCAACGGGATTGAACTTGATCTTGCCGCGCAGTTGACGGACTTCTGGGACGTGCGCGTGGGCTATGCCTGGACCGACGGTGAAATTGATGAGTTCATCCAGTCGGTAGACGCCGGCGCACAGGCAGGGTCGGCTTTCCGCGAAGCAGCGTTGATTAACGGTTATGCGCCAAGTGGGGACATTGTTATTTCCGGCACACAGTTACCACAGTCCTCGAAGCATCAGCTCAACCTGTCCAATACTTTCCACGGCAATATGAACGGGAACTGGTCCTGGTTCCTGCGCGGTGACCTGAACTACAACTCCAAGCGTTATGCGCAGGTGTATAACCTTGCCCACACCGGCAACAGGGAGTTAGTCAACCTGCGTGGCGGTGTCAGGGGCGGGAATTTCGACATCGAGGTCTGGGTGGACAATGTCTTCGACAACGAAGACTCCCCTGCCCTGGTCCGGTACGTGCAGGCCAGCAACCTGACCTTCAATCCGTTCAACCGTACCATCGGCGTGACGCTGCCCGAAAAACGGCGGGTCGGCGTCACCGCACGTTACCGCTTTTAAGGTCTTGGAAAGCAATCCCCCCAAAGTTTTTCCGGGCCTTTTGTACTGCCGGCGCCTGTATAAGGCGCCGGCAGCCTTATAATGGAATGTAGGAATGGTGTGGTTCACTCATTCTCCGAACATCGCAAATGAGTATTTATGAATATTAGACTGATTATTCTCGCCTTCGTACCCCTGCTTGCTTCAACCGGGGCGTCGGCCGCACAGATTGATTTTGCCACCGGCAAAGGTTATGTGCAGGCACAGCGTAAAATCCATTGCTCCCTGAAAGATAACGACCCGGTCACCTACATGTGGCAGGGCAGGGGTTATGCCCGCGTTCCGGGAGAACGGGACAAGATGCTGTTCCGGGTGCTGGGCATGAACGTCAGGCAGTGCGTCACTGTCAACGATGCGGAAAAAGGGGAGGGGTATCGCCTGGTGTCACGGGAAATCATGCTGTACCAGGACCCGCAAACCGGCGAGATATTACGTGAGTGGGAGAACCCCTGGACCGGGGAGATGATGGAAGTGCTGCACGTGGCCAATGATCCGGTCAACCAGCGACCGCAGTTCCCGGTTGGCAGGGACGGCAAGGAACGCACATTTACACCCGTGCTCATTGGTGATACTGCTTTTATGGCGTTTGAAGTGCCGTTGTTCTACACCAATCCGCTGGGGGGAGATTATCAACCTTATGCCGGCAACAGCTACCACGCAACGGAAATTTTTGACTTCACTGCGGACATCAACGATATTGCCGACTTGTCCACAAACACTGCGGATATTAACGTCGCCTGGGTACGGATTGCTCCCTGGTTGCCGTGGATGAAAATGGGCGGCCGCGCCGGGTTGATGTATTTCAATGCCGTGGGCGCCAAACTGAAAAGCTGGGACGACTTGCCGGCATTGATGAAGGATGAAATCAGGAGCAACTACCCCGAATACACAGCCCCGCCGCCAGGCGACGACACCCGGCCGAACGAGACCAGCTGGACGTATTTCAAGAAGTATATCGATAACAAAAAGTAGTATCACACCTTTTCGGATAGCCGGATAACGGATCGTTACCGGTTTCCGCACCTCAACAAGGGATCGTATTGAAGCAATCGTCAGTCGCTTTGCTGATCGTAGCCAGCGCCTTCTCGGCGCTGGCCATGACTGCGTTCGTGCCGGCGTTGCCTGCCATCAGCGCGGAGTTTGGTCTGCCGCTGTCAACAGTGCAGTTTGTTATTTCCGTTTACCTGCTGGGCCTTGCCCTGGCGCAGCCTGTTCACGGCGTGCTGGCCGACAGGTATGGCCGGCGTCCGGTATTCCTGTTGGGGTTCGGTGTCTTTATTCTGGCGAGTTTGGCCTGTGCGCTCAGCACAACGATGTTCTGGCTCACTGTATTCCGCTTTATCCAGGCTGCGGGCATAGCCACCGCTACCGTCGTCACCAGGTCGGTGTTCCGGGACGTTTTCGATATCGATGGGGCGGCCCGCCACACCGCCTACCTGTCCGGCGGCATGGGTGTCGCCACCATGCTGGCGCCGGCGTTGTCCGGTGTCCTGATAGAAACTTCGGGGTGGCGCGTGAGTTTTCACGCTATGACCGCCCTGGCGCTGGTCATCTTCGCCTGGCTGGTGTGCGCATTACCGGAAACCGGTTCCCCAAAATCAAAAGCGGATAATGCTTTCGGTAAAATGTACGCAGACTTCCGTGACCTGTTCGAATCCGGACCGTTCTGGGGTCACACCTTGATATACGGCTTTGGCAATGCCGCTTTTTTTACCTTTCTTACCGCCGCGCCCCTGTATTTTGCCGACCACTTCTCCACGGGACCGGCCTTGTTTGGCGTCTACATGGGCAGTATGGCGCTGGCCTATATCTTCGGGGCCTTGATCGGCAGCCGGATCATCCGCGTGCAAGGTTCTGCACGCACCTTGCAGCTTGGGCTGTGCGGCACTTTTTCAAGCGCCGCGCTCATCCTGTTTGTGCCCTGGTCTTTCCCGCTCAGCATATTAGCCATCATTTCTCCCTTCCTGTTCCTGTTCGCTGCCACCGGTCTGGTCAACCCGCCGGTCATGGCCGGTGCGGTTGCGGATCATCCCGACAAGGCGGGAACTGCATCCGGGTTGTCCAACAGCATGTCCATGGCAATCGGCGCGCTGGCCTCGGTGCTTGCGGCCCAGGTGTACAACGGCAGTGTCCTGAGCCTGACCCTGCCTGTAGTCACCGCAGTCAGCCTGACAGTGGCGGCCTACCTGTTACTGGTCAATGGAAATCAGAATCAGACAGGGGACGGACTTTAAGTCCGTCCCCCTCAGTTCACGCCGGTTAAAATTGTTTATTAAGGGTCACCGACCAGGTGGCCGGGTCCTGCAGGTACACAAAGCCCGCCAGGTAGGACACATATTGATCCCTGTCGGTGCAGTTCTGGCAGGAGGCGGTCAGGGTCCAGCCCGCGCTATGCTCAATGCTGACGCCGCCGTTGATGATGGTGTAACCGTCCAGCAATGCAACGTCCTGGCCGCTGGTGCTGATGTTATGCTCGCCGTAATCTATGACGTTGATGCGCGGTACCAGGTTGATGGAACTGGTAATGGGAATCTCGTACCAGCCGCCGATGGACAACTGGTGTTCCGGCGCTCGCACCGGTGGCGCGATACCGCCGTGGGGATTGACGATGCCTTGCGCGCATTGGGCGCCGTTCTGCAGACAATTCTGCCGCTGTGCGACAATGGACGGATCCAGGTTTTTGTATTCCGATTCCATGATGCCGATGTTGGCGAACAGGGTCAGGTTGTCAACCGGGTTGGCAAGCAGTTCAGCTTCAAAACCGTAGATTTCCAGGTCAGCGAAGTTCTGGGTAATGAAGGTGATGGACCCGTCCACCGGGTTGACGTAGGCCGAGGGTAACTGGAAGTCAGAGATATCGGAGTAAAAGCCTGTCAGGTTCACCCGCAACCGGTTATCGAACCATTCGGAGCGGATGCCGCCTTCATAATTCCAGATCTTTTCCGCAGAAAAAGGCGTCAACGTACCTGCCGCGGTGCCGCGGGCATTCCAGCCGCCTGACTTGAAGCCCCGGGTAACCGAGCCGTAGACCATGAAATCGTCGGTGGCCTCAAATTCGACGGCGAAGCGCGGCGTAACGATGGACTCGCTTTGTTCCAGCGGAACTCCAAGAGCCTCAATGTCACGACTGTTAAACACATTGCCGGCGGCCGGGTTGCCGTTGTCGGTGATGCCGAAGTCCTTCTCCTCATCGGTGTAGCGAATGCCGGCTGTGAATGTCAGTTGATCGGTCACGTGCAGATCAAGCTGGGCATAGACCGCCCAGGAGTCCACGCCGTTATCCATGGTACGGTCATATTGAAACAGGGGAAAACCGCCGGGCAGGAACAAACCAATAGCGCCCAGGTTGAAAATCTGCGCCAGGTCGGTTTCGTTATCCTCGTTAAAGTAGAATACGCCGGCAATGTAATCCACCTTGTCACCGACTGAACCGGTAAGTTTGGCTTCCTGCGAGAACTGGTCGTGCTGGCCCTCGTTGGCGATGGTAAACCCGCCGCTGGCAAATGGTCCTTCAAAGAAATCCAGCAGAAAGTCCTGCTCCAGCGTCAGGTAGCTGGTGAGGATGTTGACTGTGCCGAGAGCGGTATCCCATTCAATATCGGAGGTGAAATGCAGCGACCGGGTCTCATTGCCAAGGTCAAAGTTCTGCTTGTTGCCGGTCAGCAGGCCGGCAAAGGGGGCGCCGTCAGTAACCAGGCCGGTGCGGGTAAACCGGTCGTCATCCTCGACGTAGTTGTACATGTTGGCGTGTTCATTTTCTATGTACGTCAGTGACGCATTCCACGAGGCCGCGTCGGAAGGTTGCCATAATATCGCTCCCCGGATCCCGACGTTGTCTTCATGGTTGAGGCCTTTCTTCCCGGTGGTGACGTTATCGACAAAACCGTCATCATTGATGTAGTAGCCGGAAATCTTCATACGGAAGTTCTCCGCCGCGGGTATGTCCAGGCTGCCCCTGGCGCTGATCTTGTCGAAGCGCCCGCCACCGATCTCCGCATAACCGCCGAACTCCTCAGCCGGTTCCTTCAGGATAACGCGTACCGCGCCGCCGGTGGTGTTTCTACCGAACAAAGAGCCTTGGGGGCCTCTCAATACCTCGATTCTGTCGATGTCGAACATGGCATAGTTATTGGAATTCTGCCGCTGGATGAAAAAATCATCGACGTAGGTGCCGACCGGCGGGTCAAACGTGGCAATCGACTCGGTATTGTTCAAGCCACGCAACGAATAGGTGTTGGCAGTTCCCAGGCCCGTATTGTTATGGGCGACAAAGTTGGGAACGACCTTGGCGATATCCAGGGTCTCCGTGACCCCAAGACGGGCCACGTCATCATCGGTGAATGCGGAAACCGCAACGGGAATACTCTGGACATTCTCCGCCCTGCGGGTCGCAGTCACCACGACCTCTTCAATGCCTTGGGACCAGGCCAACGGCGAAAAAACGATAGAAGAAACCACACCCGACAGCAGTGATGCTGTTAATTTACTGGAGAAATGACGCACAGCGAACCTCCCTTACAAACTTGAAATTATCTACAGATGATTGCTTGTTATATCAACATATCATTGCTTTATCGTATTGTAAATACTTATCCGGAGAGCATTTTTAGAGATTGCTTTATATGCAGCAGACGCCGGCCCTTCTGCTCCTTTATAACAGCGTTGTGGCAGTACTCAGGCTTGCGCAAGTTGTCGACGCGACAAGGCGGCGAATACGCCATCCTGTGCCATCAGTTGCTCATAATCACCACTCTCCACAATGCTCCCATGCTGCACAACGTAGATCTTTTCCACGTCGCGCACCGAGCTCAGTCGATGCGCAATGACGATACGGGTGACGTTGAGCTTCTTCAGCGCAGCCTGGACGGTCGCTTGAGAGCGATTGTCCAGCGCGCTGGTGGCTTCATCAAACAACAGGATGCGTGGCTTGCGCGCCAGCGCGCGGGCAATGAGCAAACGCTGTTTCTGCCCCACGGAAAATCCGGCGCCGTCTTCCGGAACTATCGTGCGGATGTCCATCGGCATGGCGCGGATGTCATCTTCCAGCGCCGCGGCCCTCAGCGCGGCCCAGGCGTCATTCAGGGTCAGTGGGGACATGCCGGCGATGTTCTCAAAAATGCTGCCGGCCATGATCCTGCCGTTTTGCAATACTACGCCCATATTGCGCCGCACTTCGGTCAGGTTCAGGCTGGCCAGGTCATGTCCGTCCAGGAACACGGTGCCGGAAGCCGGTTGCTCAAAGCCCAGCAACAACCGGTAAATCGTCGATTTTCCACAACCCGAAGAGCCGACAAATGCCACGTAGTCTCCCTGGTTAATGCGAAACGACATGTTGTCTATCACTACCGGTGCATCCTCTGCGTAGCGGAAGCTGACATTGGCAAACTCCAGTTCGCCTTTGAGAATGCCGGGGTCCACTCCCTCCGAACTTAATTCGGGTTCTGCCGCAAGAATAGGTTGTACCCGCTCAAACAGCGGCAATGCGCTGACAAAGGTGGTTGCGGCGTTGGTCAGGCCGATCACCGCGACGGTCAACTGCGCAAACGCAGCGTTAAACGATAGAAAATCGGCCAGGTCGAAGCCGGGTTGTTCCACGCCACCCAGCAGTTGATAGTGCACAAAAGCAAGTACCAGGATAAGAGCCAGCGGAGTGAATACGCTGCCGGTGACGAATTGTCCCGCGGCCCAATACAACGCGGCAAGGTTTTCCTGTTTTTGTCTGGCATAACGCTGTGCCCAGTGGGTCAGGGCATAATTTTCCGCGTGCGCTACCCGCAGTTTGGCCAGTCCGCTGATCATCTGGAACACGAAGCCGTACAGCGCGCCGTGCGTCCGGAATACTTCACGGTAGTGACGCAATTGCCCGAGGGAGAAGAACCAGATCGCGCCGGCCAGCAGCAGCAACAGCGCGCAAACCGTCAGGGTCAGCGTCCAACTGTAGTAAAACAGCAGCGCCAGACTGAAGATAGAGAAAACCCCGCTCAGGGCTGCCTGTGTCACAGCGCCGGTAAGCATCTGGCGCAGCTCGCTGATGCCGTTGGCCCGGTCGGCCAGGTCTCCGGCCGTGTAGTTGCGAAAGAACGGCGCCGGCAGCGAAACCAGCCGACTCCAGATCGCGCTCTGCAAACGTTCGTCAACCCGTCCCTCCAGACGCAGCAGGGACAACGCCCGGACAATTTCAAACAGCGCGCAACCCACGGCAACCAGCAGCAACGCGCACAAGGCGGCAACCCACAAGGCTATTTCCGCGCGCGGGATAAAGTTAGCCAGTATCTGTCCGGTCAGTATCGGTATCATCAAGGCCAATAAGCCGCCCAGGATACCCGCGCCAATCAGCAGGCGCAGGTCGTCACCGCGTTGTTGCATGGCATAGCGGAACAGCGCCCCCTTATCCTCGACCCGCTTGGGCAGGGGCGTGTACAAAGCCACACCGTGCAAGGCGATGTCCTTGGCGGTGGCGGCATTCAGCACCCCCCCCCCCCCCGTTTCCGGATCCAGCGCCCGATAGCGTCCCCGCCAGTCCGACAGGATCGCCAGCGGTCTGGAGGTATTGTCCACGCCGGTCTTGAAGCCGATGAAGGAAGGGCCATCGCGGCGCCACCAGTCCGGTGTCAGTACCAGATCGCGAGTCTTGATGCCATTGCGTCGGGCCAGTATGTTGATGATCTCGCCGGCGCTTTCGCCGCTGACGTGTTCCGGTATCTCAAGACTCGCGCCGCAGTGCTCGGCAACCAGTTTTGTTGCCAGTTGCAGGGGTGTTTCCTCCTTATCTGCAAGCTGGTCGGAGTTGCCCGCATGGCCCAGCAGTTTGCCGAAGCCAAGCATGGCGGCGGCTATGGAGCGCTGTTTTGCCTGAAAAATACGTTGTCGTTGTTGCCGCAAACCAGCCACGGCTTCCTGTTCCATCATCGCTGAATATTCAAGCACGAGAGTGTTGAAACGATCGAAACCGTCCCACAGGCGTTTGCCGGCCAGCGCTTCCGGCGTATAGCAAGCAGAGACCTGCGCGTCCGCGTCCAGTTCGCACCAGGTGCGTTCTGTCAAAGGCAACAACGGTTGCCCCGGCATGCTGATCAACTCCTTGCGCCCAAGAAAACGCAGCGGCTGGTCCGAACTGACCCAGATAATATCCCTGTGCTGTGCCGACAGCGCAGACCCGGCGCGATAAGGAATATTCGGGTCAGCTTCCAGCAACCATGCCTGTTGACGCTGGGCGCGCTCGCGGGCCAGAAATTCCGACAGGTGTGATACCCATTCATCAATCCAGTTGACCGCGTGAATATCGAAATCGGTTGCCGCGACACCGGCGCGTGCGCCTTGCACGATGACGGTGCTTTGGGAAGGCACGGCCAACAACCCGAAACTATGTTCCCCGGTAGTGAACAGGGAGATGCCAAAGGCCATTTCTCCTTCAACTACCCGGGCGACAAAGTGGCGCCGGCCTACTGTCTGTCCAGCTTGCACCCGGGTGACAAAAATCTCCAGGTGACCATGTTCCACATAGTACGCCTGATCGCGGTCATCCAGCACAAAAGGACTGTGCGCGCCGGTTTCCGTACGCCGGCCACCGATACGTTCAATAATATCCATGTTGCTCACGGGCGTTCCGGTTTAATCCAAACTCACCAGGTCCCGGTATTGGCCGGGTTCTGCGATGAGTTGTTCGTGCACGCCGCGTTGCACAATGCGGCCGTGCTCCAGCACGACGATTTCATCGGCGTCCCTGACGGTGCTCAGCCGGTGCGCAACGATAAGACAGGTGCAACCGCGCCGACGCAGGTTGTCATCAATTTTCATCTCGGTCAGCGGGTCCAGCGCCGCGGTGGCCTCATCCAGGGCCAATATGGCCGGGCTGCGCGCCAGCGCACGCGCCAGTTCCAGCCGCTGGCGCTGACCGCCGCTGAAGTTGCGTCCGTTTTCTTCAACGAGGGTGTCATATTTTAACGAGCGGGACGCGACCACGTCGTGGATCATGGCATCGCGCAAGGCCTGTATGATGTCGCGTTCTTCGATAGTCCTGTCCCACAAGCTCACGTTATCCCGCACGCTTGCCTCGAACAAGACAATTTCCTGATCCACGTGGGCTACTATTTCAGCAAACCTGTGCAGCGGTATCTGTTCCAGCTTTTCCCCGTCAACACGTACCTCTCCCGACCATGGCGTCAACAACCCGCATACCAGTTTGGCGACAGTCGACTTGCCGCTGCCGGAACCACCCACCAGCGCTACCCGCTGTCCGGGCCTGATGGACAGGTTCAACTCTTCGATCAGCGGTTCGTCCGCCACGTTATAGCCGAAGGTAACCCGGTCCAGTTCAATAAAACCACGCGGCGCCGGCGCGTCTACTTCCGGCTCGGGATTGCTGATGCCCTGCACGGCGCGGGCATCCGGCTCATATTTCAACACGTCATCAAGCCGGGCCAGGTCACCTTGTATCAGTTGCAGACTGGCGCCGAAATTCACCAGCCCGACTATCGGCGCGGAGAAACTCAGGGTCAGGCTCTGGAACGCGACCAGGGCGCCGATGCTCAGCGCGCCATCCAGGATGCGCAGCCCGCCAAAACCTAAAATGGCGACGATAGTGAGCGCGGTAAGTAGCGGCGGTACAACGTTGGTCAGTGCGGTAACCAGGCCCAGGCGCTGCTGCGCGCCCAGGGCGTTGGCATGGATGCCAGCCCAGCGCGAGAAGAAATCATCTTCAGCGCCGTTGGCTTTCAGCGTTTCCATAATCTGCAAGCCGTTGATGGAGGCGCCGGCAACCTTGCCTTGCTCCTTCAGCAATATGCGGTTTGCGTTATCCCTGGCTCGGGCCGCCAGTTGCAATACAATCAGGTTGATGGCCACCATGGACATGGCAATCAGCGTCAGAGAAACATCATAGGAAAACATCACTGCCGCATAGATCACCATGGTAAACAGGTTGATGATGTTCACCGCCAGTTGCCCGGAGAGCAGGCGCGCCACCTCATCGTTGGATGCAACCCGGTCGGCGATATCACCGACGTAACGCAACGCAAAGAACAGCATGGGCAGGGTAGCGATATACCAAAAAAACCGCGTGGTCATTACGATGGCGAGTTTTGTCTCCAGGCGCGCCAACAGGGGTCGTTGCAGCCAGGTCAGGCCGCCCTGAATAATAGCCGCCAGTAGCAGCCCAAACAACAACGGCATCATCCATGAGCCGTTTTGCCCTATCAGTACCTCGTCGATAAACACCTTCAACAGGGTTGGCACGGCCACGCCCGGCAGCGCCAGTCCCAGGGTGGCCAAGGCTGCGTAACTCAACGGCTTTTTTATATGCCCCAGGCGGCTCAAAAGACCGCGCAACAGAGTTGGGGACGCTGCACCCCCTGGCTGAAATTGTGGTCCTGGCTGGAAGCAAAAGCATGCCCCCGAGTAGTTTTCATCAAACTCCTGCACGGAGATACGGCAGCGGCCGTCATTCGGATCGTTGATACATACCGTTCCCTTCCTGATGCCTTCAAGTACCACAAAATGGTTATAATTCCAGAAAATAACCATGGGGAAAGGAAGGTCGAACAGGTCCTCGCGCGGACAGCGAAAACCGCTTGTCTCCAGGCCGTACTCACGCGCCGCGCGCATCATGTTGGCGGCGTTGCTACCATCCCGGGAGACGCCGCAACGCACCCGTAGCGTTTCCAGTGATTCCCGACGACCGAAATAGGCCAGTATCATTCCCAGGCACGCGGCCGCGCATTCCGTGGTTTCCATCTGTAACATAGTGGGCACTGGGTAGTGCCCGCCGCGCCCCGGTTTCAGGTTAGGCAGGAATGAGCTCAAAAGTCGAGTTTCTCCTTTGCCCAGGGCACGAGCAGAGCTATCGGCCGACGCCGTGCCACGCGTACTTCAATCCGGGCCAGGGAACCCGGCTCTATCGTTACCTGCGCGCCGCGAGGTAGAGTCCAGGCATAGCCGCTGGCGTTAGCAGGATCGACTTCCAGGCGTATGCGTCCGGAGTAAGGCGCGCCGGCTCTGGAGAAGGTTCGGGCGAGGGTCTCGTTTTGCAGTGTTGCCATCATACCGGCCATGCTCACGGGAAATTCCGAGCGGCTTTCCACTACGCCCAGCATATAACCAAACTCTTCGTGTTTGATCGATGACGGAGCCACCAGGGCTGCCATGCCGGCCTCAATGCGTTTACCGTCTGCGGGCGGAGCAAAGAACAGCGCCTCGATGCGGCGTGCGCCGGTTTCAAGGCTGAGTACCGGTTCACCTGTTTGCAGTTTTGCGCCAATCTGTGCCTTTATCTCGGTCACTCTCCCCGAAGCAGGGGCCGGTATGCGCCAGGTTTCCATCACGGCAGCCAGTTCATTGACCCGGCGTCGGGCATTGGCGAGTTCTGTGCGCGCCTCGCTGATCAGCAGCTTGAGCGTGTTGCGCCGGCGCAGGTCTGCCGCCTCCATCTCGTCGCGTTGGCGTAAGGTATCGATCAGGTTGCGTTGCGCCTCGTCCAGATCCTGCTCACCTTGCTCAACCCTGCTCTGGTTCGCTATTCCCCGCTCCAGCAATGCCCTGTCCTTGTCCAGACGCGCACGGGTGCTTTCCACCAGTTCACGGCCTGACTGCTCAAGTTCCGTAAGGCGTGTCCGCCGCTTTGCCAGGTTGCGTGCCATCAAGGCGTTTTCCTGCCGCGCTTCGGCCATGCGCTGTTGCAAGGCTTCTACCCATTCCTGCGCCAGCGCCTGTGCGCCGGCGTGACGCTCCAGTATTTCCGTATCGATTATTTCTGCAACCGTCTCACCCGCGCTTACGTTAGCGCCTACCTCGGGCAGCACACGTACGAGGCGGCCGTCCGCTGCGGCAGTGGCATCGAAAATGACACCGCCGCGGCTGATAATAATCCCTTGCGCCTCCACGTAAGTGGACACTTTGCCCAGTATGGTCCAGGCTACAACGGCTGCCAGCACGACCAACAACACCAGCAACGCCAGCCAACCCTTGGGCGTGGTGATGTACAAGGCCCGGTCGAGATGCTCCGGCGCGCCGAGACGCACCAAGGGCTTGTCCTCGGGTATGTCCTTCATGCTCGTATGACAATGATTTTATCCACAGTGCACACAGATTAGCACAGAATTTTTTTGTCGCAGAGAACGCGCGAAAAATGCCGAGGATGGCATTTTTGCTATGAAAGTTATGGGGACGGACCCCCGTTTACTATCCGCACCGACCGGAGTTACACTTTGTCGGGGCGCGAGTGTCCGGCTCATGAGAGTTCAGTGGTTACTTTAACTGGAAGGAGTGCCAGGACAGCCGGGTCATGCAGGCTGAAACACTGCACCCCCGGACCGGAATTGCTATCCCACCGGAACCTTGCCAGACAGCAATCAGAACCCGCCGGCTACGCCACAGTCTTCAAACAGGCACTTCAAGCGACCCGGGCAACCACGCTGAGGTTGCCCGGGCACGCGCGCCAAGTTTAGCTATTATTGCCGGTATTACTATGAGCGTTGTTTGCCGAATTTTGTGTTGCTTGGCTATAAGGAATACCTCCTGAATTGCTCGAGTAGACACCGCTCCCCGCACTTTTGCCACCAGCAATTTTTTTCAATTCTTCTTCGCTCAACTCTTGTTTGGATTCAACTTTATTTTCTTCAGCCATTTCTTTCACTCCCAGGATTCGATAACATGAAAACACGGCCATTGTATCAAAACCAATCATAAAAGTCAAACACTACACTACACTTGCCTACGCCGGAATGACGGACGGCTTACGTCTCCACCGCAGCAGCATGACCACCAGGACTGCGGATACCGCGCACAATATAATCAGCAAATCGAACGCCGGCAGGTAAGACCCCTGTGCGACACGCACCTGCCCCATGTAACTTACTCCGGCGGAACCGGCAAGGGAATCCACAGTGGTTAACACGGCCAGGATTTTGCCGTAGGAAGCGCCGGAGAAATACTCGGCAAGCACCAGTTGGATCATGCTGAACGAGGCGCCGAAACCTACACCGAACACCACCGCGTAAGCGTACAGGCCCACAAAATTATCGGCTGAGACGGTACGCAACAGCAACAGGCCGACAACCAGACTCAGCACCGCGACGAGCATTACCCGCAACTTGTCCACCCTGTCGCTGAGCCAACTGAACAGCAGCTTGCCCATGATTGCGAACCAGAAGAACATGCTGAATATCAGCGGCAGCCGGGCCGAATCGACCCCCAGGTCCTTACCGATGAAAATGGACTGGTGCTGCAACATACCGAAGGTGGCGAACCAGAGTGCGGCAGTTACGAACGCCAGGACATAAAACACCGGCGTTGTCACGGCCTGCTTCAGTGTAGGACCCGCTGCAGCCGTTGTGTCCACGCTATCGGACTCACCGGACAACTCAACACCGTCAGCAGCCAGTCCCATCTCTTCGGGCCGGTTTCGAACCAGGAGCAGGACGGCGCTTATCATCATGACACTGCCCAGCACCGCAATCATGAACACCGCCTCGCGCCATCCCTGTGTGACCAGTGTCTCCCGGGCAAGCAGCGGAAAAACAGCGCCGCCGATAGTCGATCCCATCAGCAGCAACCCGGCAGCCAGGCCCCGGTGACGCCTGAACCAGCGAGTCAGTATCAGCATGTTGGGCACCAGCCCGCAACCGGTCAGACCTAGGGCGAACACCACGTATATCGCGGTCAGTTGGCCAAGTGAGGTTATGGAAGGATAAAACCAGAGACCACCCACCAGGGCCAGGATGCCCAACAACATGACAATCCGGGTCGAATACCTGTCAAACAATATGCCTGCGAACGGAACGGCCAGGGCGGCGACAACCAGGAACAGCGCGGCCGGGCGGGTAACCTGCTCGGCATTCCAGCCAAACTCGTCGATGAGTTCGGGATAAAACAGCGGCAAGGTGTAGATGAGTATGCCGTTGTTGGCCGTGTAGATCAGGAACAGTCCCAGTAATACCCACCAGCCGTGGTATATTTTCATGTTGTGTAGCCTCTCAGGGATGACAAGTTTTCAGACAGCGACGGTTGTCGCATCATAGGAATACAGCCCCAGCATGTCATCGTTGTACAAAGTCTTGCCTTCTCTTGGCTGCGGCTTTGCATTCAGGAGATGCAGGCCCTGTCTGGCGGATGCTTGCTGGGCATTGGCGGCATGGCCGACCCTTGCTTGCTGGTAGCGCGCCAGTGCCGTTTCCCAGTCATCGGAACCGGAAAAGGCCCGGGCCAGCACCAGCGCATCTTCAATTCCAATCCCGGCGCCCAGGCCGAGGAACGGGGTCATGGGGTGTGCCGCGTCGCCCAGCAACGCAACCCGGCCATCCACCCAGTTGTCCAGCGGTTCCCTCACGTGCAAGGCCCATTTAAAGCAGCGATCGGGGGGAGTTGCGCGGATGATCGCCTGTATGTCTTCACACCAGTCCTGGAATTCTGACGCTACTTCCGCCACCTCGGAACGGACCGTCCAGCCTTCCTCCCGCCAGTCCTCCCTGGTGGAAATGGCGACGTAATTCATGAGTCCGCGCTGGCGCAGCGCATACCTGCCGACGATTTTTCCCGGACCGGCGTAAAGCGCAAAATCAGGATCGATCTCAAGTCCCGGCAGGCGCCCAAGATCCACCAGGCCGCGCCAGGCCACGTAACCGGTAAACGTCGCCGGCGCGCCGGGAAACAGCGTCTCGCGTACCGTCGACTTTATCCCGTCAGATGCAATCAATACATCACAGCTTTCCGCGACACCGTTGGCGAACCGGCTGGTCACCTCGTCAGCCGATTGGGTGATGCCGGTCACTTTATGGCCGGGCCTGAGTTCAGCGCCGGGGTCATCAGCCAGGGCATCCACCAGCACGCCCAGCAGGTCCGCGCGATGGATATGCCAGAAAGGGGCGCCGAATTCGGAGATGTAGCTGTCGCCGCGCAGGGAGTAGGAAATTCGATCCCCGGTCCTGAAGTGCAGGATACCGGCGTGGCGCGGCGTCCTGACGTATGGCGCCAGTCTTTCCTGCAGGCCCAGGGCCAGCAGCACCCTGGACGCGTTGGGGCCGATGGTGATACCCGCGCCCACGTCGCCAAACTGCTCCGACTGTTCGAACAATACGACGGGGAACCCATACTTTCTGAGAGCGATGGCCGCAGTCAAACCGGCTATGCCGCCACCGATAATGTGGATGCGAGATGTACTGTTGGCCGGCATCTGCGGTTACGGGCGAGTCGTTACTCCAGGTGTGACGGGATTTCAATCCTGCCGCCGCCTACGGCAAGCCCCCAGGCATACACGACTTCCAGCCATATCACACCGCCGGTCGTGGCAGGTCCGTCAGCAAAACCGAACAGGCTGTACGGGGCCTGGTAGACAAAAAAGTCCTTCGTCAACGTCACCGGTGCCCCCGCGGCGCCGGGGGCACTGCGCTGTTCGACGGTCAGGTCGCCATAGATGATATAGATAAAACGGCTGGCCTGTTTGTAATAACTCTTCGAGTGTTTCTGCGGGGCCTGCCAGCCGGGAGGCAATTTGACCAGCCTGGCGCGGAAGCCCTCTTTCTGGTCGTCACTCAACCACTTGATCATGCGGCCCGGCACTTTTGTATCGGTTTCCCACTCCAGGTCGGTTGTGGTATGCACTATCCACGGGTGGTTGAACTGCTGCACCGCCTGCCAGTCAGGCAGGTACGGGGCCGGTTTTTCGGGAAAATCCGGTTTGAAATGATCCCCTTCCGGACCCAGGGTGACGACACTGCCGTCGCCTTCCTCGAATATCAGCAGGGTGCAGGCATTCTGCGGGCGCATCCCGCCGACTTCCCAGACACCGCCGTGCAGCGTATAGGCGGGGCGGTCCAGCCAGGTGCCCTGGGTAAAATGGGAGAGCATGCCGGATTTCTGCTGCGGACTGACCGGCTCATGGATGACGAAATCCCCATCCAGCACGTAGGCCCACTCATGCCAGTGATGGTAATGAACCCCGAGAGGGTCGACAGGCGGCGTCATGTCCCAGCGCGGCAGGAAGTGCGCGTAGATCAGGCTGCTGTCATTGGGCCCCTTGAAAAACGTCTTGGTCTTTGATTTGAACCGGGGGCTGGCGTCCCAGGGATGGCTGCCGACGTCTACGATCTGCAAGGGTTGCCATTGTTCAGCGGCAACCGCAACATTAATGCCCCCCGGGGATAACAGCCAGATTGCCAGCACAACATAAGCCCTGCACAGGTATTTCATATACCCACCCTCCTGTTTGATTGTTACACGGGAATGTATCACGTCACTGACCTGTTATCGAATGTATTAATGTTATAACATTCCAGTAATCCCATGGCAAAACAGGCGCATGCCGGCGCGAGGGCAGACAATGACCGAAACCCACACATTAACACCGGCTGTAATATCCGGCTTTCATGACATCGTCGGCGCCGAGTTCGTTATTACCGACCCCGCTGAACTGAGCTATTACTCGACGGACGTATACCGCAGCTTCGAAACCGCCCTGGCTGTCCTGCAACCGGAAAACCCTCAACAACTGCGTGAAATCGTATCGTTGTGCAAACAGAACAACTTATACATCGTCACGCGCGGCGGCGGTATGTCGTATACGGATTCTTACCTGCACAAGTCGGCGCGCGGCGTCAGTATCGACATGCGCAGGATGAACAGGATCATCGACATCAATATCCGGGACATGATCGTGACAGTGGAATGCGGTTGCACCTGGCAGAAACTGAATGAGGCCCTTGCTCCTCACGGTCTGCGCCCACCCTACTGGGGGCCGCTTTCCGGCATGCGCGCCACAATCGGCGGCGCCTTGTCGCAAAACAGTGTGTTCTGGGGCGGAACATCGCACGGCACGGCCGCGGAAAGTGTGCTCGGGCTGGACGTATTGCTGGGCAACGGTGAGATTCTGCCCACCGGGGCGCACGGGAAAAAGGACGGTGTGCCGTTCATGCGTTACGATGGTCCCGACCTGACGGGACTGTTTATCGGTGACAGCGGCGCTCTGGGAATAAAGACAGTCGCGACCCTGCGCCTGGTAACGATCCCGGCCGTGGTGAAATACGCTTCGTTTTCTTTTGAGACTCACCAGCAGCTCTGCGCGGCCATGTCGGAGATCGGCCGCCGGGGCCTCGCCTCCGAATGTTACGCTTTCGATCCGTTCCTGCAGAACAGCCGCGTGGTGGGCGGCGATGCCGATGTGGTGGAAGACGTCAAGACCCTGGCGCGGGTAGCTGGTAAAAGCGGCCTGAAAGAATCGATCAAAATCGCAGCCGGCGGCCGCAGGTTTATCAGGAAAGTGCAGTGGGGGCTTCACGTCCATGTCGAGGATCGCTGCGAAGCAGGCGCCGGCCATGCCCTGGCGGAGATCGATAAAATCGCGGATGAAAATGGCGGTACTGGCATAGCCAACAGCTTGCCTGTGATAATGGGCTCCCACCCTTTCCCGCCGACAAATTCAATGGTAGGGCCGGACGGCGAACGCTGGGTCCCGATACACGGGAAAGTGGCTCATTCGCAGGCATCTCAAACGATTGACAAAATCCAGGATTTGTTTCGGCAAAACGAGGCGATACTGGAAAAATACAACATCGACACGGGTTACCTGCTGTGTACGGTAGGCAATACTACGTTCCTGGTGGAACCGGTCTTTTTCTGGCCGGATGAATTGAATGAAGTACACCGCCGCAATGTTGAACCCGACGTATTCAACAGGTTCACACCCGTACCGGCAAATCCGGAAGCTCGCACTGAGGCCGAAAGAATTCGGAACGAGGTGCGCAGCATTTTCCTGGAACAGGGCGCGGTACATTTTCAGATAGGGAAATACTACCCTTACAAGAACAGCCGCCGGGACGTGGCCTGGTCCATGATGGAACAGTTAAAACGCCTGCTGGACAAGGACGGGGTGCTCAATCCGGGACAACTCGGTCTGAATGAGGCCGGTCCGTAACTGCAACCAATGGAACATGAGAGGTCAGATTTCAATGAAATTCATGCACGAGCTTAAAAAACCAGCTTTGCTTATGCTCCTGGGCCTGGCTTTGTCAAATCAGGCAGTAGCGGACGAGGCAAAAGATATCGCCGCCATTGAACAGGTCGCGCAACGATGGATAGACCTGTACACCGCCGGCGACCTGGACCGGTTGATGACCTTGTATACGGACGATGCCATCGTCGCCCTGCACGGCAGGCCCGCTCTACGCGGCGTGGAACAGATCCGCAATTTTTTTGCGCCGGGGATGGGCAAATCCAGGGTGACGTTCGAGATAGAGATCGAGGAAATACAGATTCACGGCGATACGGCACACCTGCTGAGCAAATATTACCTGACAAGCGAGCCGAAGGCGGGCGGTGATACCTACCGGGACGCCGGAAGGTCCCTGCTGATATACAAGAGAAGTGCAGACAATGAATGGAAGCTATACCTGGATATCGACCAGGCCACGCCTGATGCACAGTTTTAAATTCAGGGGTCAGAGTAAAATTTCTGGCGAAATTCTTATTCTGACCCCGGATCTCCGGCGTTAGAAATCGATCTTCGCTATGCAGATCCAGGCGGCAGCGAGGGTTGACGCATAGACTGCAAGCACGGCCCACATGGTCTGGTCCACGGTCCGGGTAATGCCCGCCTCGACTTCCTCCGATGATCCTTTTTCCGCCAGTTCTGCGGTCAATCGGCCCACCGGCAGGAACATCCAGTCTATGCCGATGGCAAACCAGTAGACCAGGCCGTAAATGACAATCTTGGCAGCCAGCCAGGAAACCATGTCCGGTGTACCGTTGACCATCGAGGCCAGCCCGGTAGCGATCAGCAGCAGTCCGGCAATACCCAGGCCGATCCAGTTGAGACGTTGCAGCCTGGCCCCCAGGGGAGTGCCGATATGTTTCGCCGCAGACATGTTGACCGTCAGCAAGACTGCGGCAAGCAGCCACAGGCCAACCAGGCCCGGTATATCGACACTGAGCAACCCGGCGGCATTGGCCAGGTGCACCCCTGCAGGCAGCATGATGATAAAGCAGATGCGCGGCAGGGTATCGATGACCATCGCCATGTGCAGCAGCGTCAGTCGCGTCTCCACGGACAGGCTTGCATCGCGGAATCTCCGGGCCAGCAACAAAACGCCGACGTCGGTCCCCAGCCAGAAAACCAGCAGCAGGACATGGATAAACTTTATGACTTCGTAGGGCATGGACGAATGCTAAAACAGATTTGTCACGAGTATACCGGCAATGGCCAGCGGCGTCACGGTCCTGATCAGGAACCGCCAGGTACGAAACAGCCATGGCGTGTTTATGCGCAATTCATCCGCCAGGGTGCTGTCCCGCATGAACCAGCCGGCAAAGATGGCGATAAGCATGCCGCCTATCGGCATCATCAGGTTCGCCGTCAGGTAATCCATCAGTTCAAATATGTTCAAGCCGGCGATGGGCCTGACTTCTTCCCAGATGTTGAATGAGAGCATGCTGCCGAGGCCCAGCAGCCAGAGGGCGGAAATAGTAGCTGCCGCGCTCTTCCTGCGGGTCATGCCGCGCCGCTCCTCCACCCAGGCCACTGCCGGTTCCAGGATGGCGATGGAAGAGGTGACCGCGGCAAACAGCAACAGCAGGAAAAACAAGGCGCCGAACAGGCCCCCGGCCGGCATGTTGCCGAACGCGACAGGCAGGGTGACGAATATCAGGCCCGGCCCTTCCCCCGGTTCCAGGCCGTTCGCGAACACCAGTGGAAAGATGGCCACACCGGCCACGATGGCGACAAACGTATCGGCGCCGGCAATGACGATGGCGGTCCTGGGGATGGATATTTCCCGGGGGATGTAGGCGCCGTACGCCATCATCAGTCCCATGGATACGCCGACGGAAAAAAACGCGTGTCCCACCGCCGACAGCATGACCTCCGGGTTGATCCGTCCGAAGTCCACGGCAAAGAGAAACCTGAGTCCGGCTGCCATGTCTCCCGCAACGGCGCTGTAGACAGTCAGGGCCAGCAACATGATGAACAGCGCCGGCATCAGGATCCCGGTCGCCCGTTCGATACCTTTCCGAAGTCCGCTACTGACGATAAGACCGGTCAGCCCCAGGAACACGGTAAACCACAGCAGCAGGCGCAGCGGATCCGACAGCAGGCCGGCAAAGCGCGCCTGTGCCTCGTCCGGGCCGACCCCGGAAAACCCGGCGCGCATCGACCCATACGCATAGTCCAGCACCCAGCCGCCGATTACGCTGTAAAAGCCGAGGATCAGGAAGCCGGCGCCGGCGCCGACCCAACCCACGCCGGACCACCAGCGGGACCGGTTTTCCTTATCCGCGTTCAACCGCATGGCGGTGGGCGGACTCTGCCCGCCATACCTGCCCAGCATCAACTCGGCAACCAGGATGGGAATGGCGACCAGGGCGACAGCGAACAGGTAGACGATGACAAAGGCTCCGCCGCCGCTTGACCCGGCCATATAGGGGAATTTCCAGATATTCCCGAGACCGATGGCCCCTCCTATCGCGGCCAGGATAAACCCGGTGCGGGAGGACCATTTCTCACGGATGGCAGTTCTGGTCACTTGTGACAAAAAACAAAATGCATGGTTATTATATTTTTCCTTATAATTGTTGATTTTACAGACAACCGGATATGAACAACAACTACATAGACGAACACCTGGACGAAATCCGCGCCGAATTCAAACTGCTGGAGCACTGGGTCTACCTGAACGCGGCCGACCAGATGGTGCCGGGCAATTACTGGTTGGACGCGGTGCGCGACTTTTATAACTTCGTCGAATACGGCCGCATGGAGGACATACCCGCAGCAGACATCGCGACGCATCCGTTCCTGCTGGCCAAGTGGGATGAGAGCATCCGCCTTAGCGCGGCGTTCATCAATGCCGACAAGGATGAGGTCACCAACGCCTACCGGCCGGCGATCACGGCAAACCTGATCCTGTATAACATGATGGATTGGGCGCAAGGCGACAACGTGGTAATCACGGACCTGTCCTACCCCTCCATCCCCTATATCCTCCAGGATCTGCAGCGCCGTTACGGCATCGAGATCCGGGTGGTGCGCAATGTCAACGGCGAGATCCTCATGGAAGACATGGAAAAGCTGGTGGACGGCAATACCAGGATGGTGATCGTTGACCGCACCACGGCGTTTTGCGGCTTTACCTTCGACATGAAGGAAGTCTGCCGCATCGCCCATGCTCAGGGAGCCCTGGTGCTGGATGACGCCATGCAGACCCTGGGCGCAGTGGACATTGACGTCAAGGACGACGGCGTGGACTTCCTGGTATCGGGTGCCTACAAGTGGCAATGCGGCCCGGAAGGGGCAGGGATCTTCTACATCAAGCGTTCCGTCATGGACCGCATCGACGCCCGTTACCGCAACTACATCTGGGCGGACATCCCCGGTTCCATCCCGTTCGCGGACAGGGACCACGACAACATGGCTAGCTGGTCCTATCCCCCGGTGAACAACGCCAACCGGTTCTCCCAGGACACCACCATCGGCCCCTCACTGTTCGGCTGGGTGGCGACGCTGAAGTTCTACGAGAAGATCGGCATCAAAAACGTCGAGGAACGGGTGCGGTGCCTGGGCGCCTACACCATCGACAGGCTGGAGGAAATCGGCTGCCGGGTGACCTGTCCCACCGACCCGAAGAAACGCCACGGCCTGATCACCTACACCACCGGCGACTACGACAAGGACCTGGCCTTCTTCCAGCGCTGCGCAGCACCGGGCCGCTGTATGAAACCGATCAAGATCTCAATGCGCACCCTGGGCGGCATCGGCAACCTGCGCATCAGCGCCCATTTCTTCAACACCGAGGAGGAGATTGACTACCTGATAGAGTTGCAAAAGCAGATGATGTGAAGTTGCTATTGTCATCCGGCGACCTTCATCCGTCATTCCGGCGAAATCTGGAACCCAGCCTACGCTCGTCATTCCTGCACTCTGCCGCCACTCCCGTTTTTCCTTCGTCATTCCCGCGAAAGCGGGAATCCAGTTGACACAACTTCCTTATCATTCAAGGAGCATTATTGTCTGATACTGTCCAACAATTGTTGCCGCATATCCCGCCCCTTAACACTTTTCTCAACTACAACAAAAATGCCCCTGCCGTTGCTCCTGCGCTGCCACAACTCGCCGATTGCCCGTTTCTCAGCAGTATCCAGCCCGTCGGCAAGGTGCTCGCCTTTGTACTCAACGACTAGCAGGCGTTCATCTTCCATCTGCGCGACGAAATCCGGGTAGAATTTACCCGTCGCAGTGGGCAGCCAGAACGAAGCCGAATCCCGCGCCACGTTGCGAATCCAGTATTTGAGCCCCGGCAGGCTATCTATAACCTGGGCGCACTGTTCCTCCTCGCCTCCGGGCTTACCGTCAAAATCCGGAACCTGGTCGGGACCCAGGAAATGTCTGGCCGGCTTCCACTGTCCGCGATAGAGGCGATGGCCCCGGTACATGCCATCCCGGAACTCAAAAACGTGGTCGAAAGAAACCTCTGCTTTCGCTCCGGGCGCAAAAAGGTGTTGCTGGTAAACCTTATTGCGCTCCTGTCGGCGAATTTCGTCGATTTTGTCGCGAATCCTTCGGGCCAGAATGAATTTACAACGCATCAACGCGGCTATGTGCAACTGGCGGGTATTCAGCAGGTAGGTCGTGAGACCAGATAACCACTTCTGCAGTTCGGCCTGGCCAATGTCGGGTTGGCGCACCTGCCGGTCCAGCCACTGGACAAGCCCCTCCTGCGTCCAGCCTTCCACGTCAACTTCCAGTCCCAACTGCTCCTGTTCTCTGGCGAACTGGTAGGTCACGCGCTTGCCGTCAAGATCAATCTCAAAACTGCGAGCGGTCTCACGGATTGCAAACTCGCTATCCTTCAACCTGGCCGGATGATCAAGCAATGACCAATCGTGATGCTCCATGAGCAGGTCCGTGTCCGCAAACTTCAACTCACCCTGGATTTGCGTGGTGAGTCCCGGAACATTGAATACCTCACGACGCCTGGCTGGCGACCACCGGCGTTGTACCTGATCTTGGTAGGACTTAATCGCTTCGGCGACCCCATGACGTTCCGCTACCGGGATGGCGTCATAGATCAGTTGCTCCGTCTCCGTGTCTATCAGGCCGACAACTTCAATCTCCACAGCGCCAGCAGTGGTCTCACGCACGGTCACGCCATGCTGTTCTGCATCCTGCAAAGCGCCCAGCATTTCGGATCTTTTCGTCAGTGTATAACAGAACGTCAACTCAGGCGTCTCCTCCAGCTCCGTTGACTCACTTCCCTCGCCAAATTCAAATCCCGGCTGTACATACTCTATATTTTCACTGGCTTCGTCTTCTTCAAAACCCATTGCGATAAGTTTATCGACCAGGGTACGGGCGGCTTCGGCAAAGTCGGCTTCCGCAAGAAAGGCATAAGCCTGATTCAACTCCTTGGCTTTACGTCTTCGGGCATAAGGCATCCGCAACACCCGGCCAAGCAGTTGTTCCACGTCCACCGCGCTGCGAACACGGGATACGGAACAGAAGATATAGGCAAAAGAGCAGTCCCAGCCTTCCTTCAAGGCCTGGACGGCATTCAAATGGATCATTAAGTTGAACCGGCGGTGAGAACCAGACGGAGGGAGTTGTAAATAAAAACTCGGAATACTCGTCAATGCTTCCGTACTTATACAAATACTGAACCGTCATTATAAACTTGTCGCTGCTTTAGTATTTATAACCATTTCAATATCAACGTAACAACTCCGTAAAAGAAATCAGTCCGGCGGAACTGTATTGACCTAGCCCAAGTTTAACATTTTCCGCCTGTCGGGACGGGGAATCAGGGTGATTTTGGCGGGTTTTCGGTCGTAACCCATTGATTTATAGTGAGGGGAAAACAATGTAGTGCCATAATGTGTATTTTCTTGTTGATTTTTCCCGCCACCCCCGGTATCCTCTACCCCTATGTTTATCCGTCGCACCAAAACCCGCTCCACCACCACCGGCGAGGCCTACTACACCCACCGCCTCGTGCGTTCCGAACGCATCGGCGAGAAAGTGCGTCAGCGCACGCTGCTCAATCTCGGCCGCCACTTCGACGTCGCCCGCCAGGACTGGCCCGCACTGTGCCAGCGCATCGACGCGCTGCGCGCCGGTCAGATGGCCCTGTACGCCGATGGTCCGCCGGCGCTGGAGACCCATGCCCGGCACATCGCCGAACAGTTGCTCGCCCGCGACCGGGACGCACACCGGGAGACGCCGCCGGGCCGGGACCTGCAGGCGGTAGACGTGGGCTCGCTGGCACTGGTGCGCCCGCGCTCGGTGGGGGTCGAGCACGTTGCGTTGTGGGCCATCGAGCAACTCGGCCTGCGGGCACGGCTGGAAGCACTCGGCATCGGCCCGTCCCTGCGCGCGGCGGCGCTCGGCTCGATTGTCGCCCGTCTGGCGCAACCCGGCTCGGAGGCCGCCGCGGCGCGCTGGCTGCGTGAGCGCAGCGCCCTGGGCGAGCTGCTGGGGGTGGACTTTGAGACTCAGCATCCCATACAGTTGTACCGCGCCTCCGATGCCCTCATGGCGCACCGGGATGCCATCGAGCAACACCTGTTCGACCAGGCCATGGACCTGTTCACGCTGGCGCCCACCGTCACCCTCTATGACCTGAGTAACACGTACTTCGAGGGCGAGGCGGCCCAACAGCCCAAGGCGCAGCGCGGCCACGCCAAGGATAAACGCACCGATTGCCCGCTGCTCACCTTAGGGCTGGTGCTCGATGCCAGCGGCTTCGTGCGCCGCTCACAGGTGTTCGCCGGCAACGTGCGCGAACACCACACCCTGGCCGGGATGCTCGCCGCCCTGGATACGCCGCCGGGCGCCCTGGTGGTCATGGACCGCGGCATCGCCACCGAGGACCGCCTGGCCTGGTTGCGCGAGCAGGGCTACCGCTACCTGGTGGTCAGCCGCGAACGCACCCGGCAGTTCAACCCCGATGAGGCCCTGCGCATCGAGACCGCCTCAAAGCAGGGCGTACTCCTGCAGCGGGTGCTGGATGAACAGGCCGGGGAAGTGCGCCTGTACTGCTACTCCGAGGCCCGCGCCGCCAAGGAACAAGGCATCGCCGAGCGCTTCGCCCAACGCGTCGAGACCGCCCTCACGCAACTCAACGAGGGACTGACAAAACCGCGCACCCGCAAACGTATCGACCACGTCCACCAGCGCATCGGACGTATCAAGGAAAACAGCCACGGCATCGCCCAGCACTACGATATCACCGTCGAGACCGACCAGACCGGCCGGCGCGCCAGGGCGGTGCGCTTCACCCGCAACGCCCGACCCGGCTCCCTGCTCACCCACCCGGGCGTGTACTGCCTGCGCAGCAACCAGACCGACTGGGACGAGGACACCCTCTGGCGCACCTACTTCATGCTCACCGACGTCGAGGCCGTGTTCCGCTCGTTAAAGTCCGAACTCGGCCTGCGTCCCATCTACCACCACAAACCGCTACGCGCCGAAGGGCACCTGTTCATCACCGTCATCGCCTACCAACTGGTGCAGGTGATACGCACCCGCCTGCGTAAGGCTGGCGAGCACGCCAGTTGGACCACCCTGCGCCGCATCCTGGCAGGACAACAACGCATCACCGCCACCTTCCGCCGGGACGACGGGCGCACCCTGCACGTGCGCAAGGCCACCCTGGCCGAGCCGCCGCAGCAGGCAATCTATGACGCACTGGGCATTGATTCATCACCGGGAGGTGTCCGCAAAAACCTCGTCTGAACCCTTCGACCTGGACCTCGGCACCCACATGTAGTGCCACTCGGCTTGTCAGATCTTCGTAACTGGCTGATATAAAAAAGTTTGTTCAGGCCCATGTTAAAGATGGGCTAGATGGGTCCTGCAATATTATATTTGCCTTCCAGATCTGCTATTATGATGCTATGAAAAGGGTGTTTTCCGTTGGTGGTAGAGTGAATCGCCCTCACAGAAAAAGGTCCCTCCCCGATGACAAGATCCCAAGGGGATCTCTCCGGTAACGGAGTAGTCGGGGAGGTCATTCATTACATTATATCGTCAGTAATACCTCGTTGTTCCGGTTTGAAAGATGTCAAACTCTGTTTTTATGGCGGGCTTGATTTTTTCGTAGTGTTCCTGATCATTTTGTTCCCATTTCCTGAAAACAGCCCAGTTGCAGTAATCTACGACTTGTAGTCCGTAATGTGCTTTCATCGCGTGATGCAGGATACGGTAAGAGGTATGTTTCGGTAACATTCTCGCCAATACTTCCTTGATCGTTTTCTCCATCGCCTTACGTTGCCTTTTTATCGGCATGCTGTCCGTGATAATTACGACGTCATTGAATTTCCTGCCTTTAATTCTGTTGAATACATAGAGCAGGAGATAGCCCAGCATATCAGGATAAAATTTAGCCGGATTCTGGTAAATAGGGGCGGTCTTGCATTTCTCTATAATCAGGCTGTCAATCTGGAATCTTTCCAGGTGACGTTTAATAATCTCAAAAACTTTTGCTCTTATGTGGACGTTATCATGGGAACAATGAAAGGACTCCATATCCAGTTTGTATTCAATAAGATCATATTTATATGCGTCCATTTCCGCGTTGATTGCGAAGGGTCTCTCCATTGCAATGCAACTCAATGAAAAGTATTTTGAACCATTTACGGAAAAATCCAGGTTGCCCCCTTCATCCAGAAAAATATAGAGATAGTTATTTGTCATATAACGACACGTCCATGCCTTTACCCGGACTCTTATCTGCCTGCCTGTCTGGCAGCTTTTTCTATCCACTCACCCAGGTTTTCGTATCCCTGCTCCTCGACCCAATCATAAATTTTATAATCATCATCCGGCTTCAACAGGGCAAACGCTATGCCGACGATAGTTGCCGGAACAGCTAATTGAGGAAAAAGCAACCTGGCAAGGCCGTATCCTGATGCCCCTCTGATTAACGCGTGCTTGATATTTCTGCCAAAATCACTCTCACTATAGGGACTTAAAGGGTTGGCTACCTTGCCAGATGTTTCACCTTGGTTGTCTTTCAGGCCAGATATAATTATTCCCAAAATTCCATTTTCCTTTTTAATGCTTTCTTCAATCTCGTATTTGACCCACCTGCTTTTATCGGTATTTTTCCCGATAAGAACACAAGTGACGGAGGTTCCCTGCAACTGCTCATTAATCCATTTCTTGATTCCCCTGTCTGAGCTTCTTTTCAGTTTTTCTATCTCTGCCTTATCGACAAATCCTGCATTGGAATACCCACCTTTGGCAACCCAGCTGTTTCGGACCTGATTAGCTTGCCACACATCATCCCAATCAAAACTGAAGAATACTTTTCTCATCGTGTTTGGCGAAGTAATTCTAATTAATTACATTTCTTTCTTTAATTGCTCCTGCACTTCCTCCCTGATATCTTCCGGCTTCTGGTTGCTGATTCCACTTTTTTCTCCCTCAATCAGGGCAAGACGGATCGCTTCGATTCCGGTATTACGATTCTGCCGCTTAGGCGGTAATGCCGTAAATCCCGAAGTAGCTCTATCCCAACGTATGCTTATGCCGCCTTGGCAGCAGGAAACACCCCGGCGCGGGTGAGCATGGCCGGCATGGATGCTCCCAGCGGGCCTTCCAGCCATTTTGCGGTCTCGATGATTTTGCTTATGTCGATGCCGGTCTCAAAACCCATGCGGTGGATCATGTACAGCAGGTCTTCCGTCGCCACGTTGCCCGTCGCGGCCGGGGCGAACGGGCAACCGCCCACGCCGCCGCAGCTCGCATCGAAGGACCTGACGCCTTCCTGGATGGCCGCATAGGTGTTTGCCACTGCCGTGTTGCGGGTGTTGTGGAAATGGCAACCCAGGATCAGGTCGGGTTCAAGAGTCCTGATACGCCTTATCATGGCGGCAACGTCTGAAGGGCCGGCGGCGCCGATGGTATCCGCCAGGGAAATTTCGGGATACCCCATTGCGGCGAGACGCTGCACCAGGTTTACGACTTTCTCCATCGGCATTTCGCCCTCGAAGGGACAACCGAACGCGGCGCTGATCGTCACGGCCTTGCCGATGCCGGCGGCCTCAACCTCCCTGGTAATCTGCGCGACCAGTTCCATGGTCTGTTCCGTGGTGGAGCCCTGGTTGCGCAAACTGAACGTATCCGAGGCCACCACGGCGCATTTTACTTCATCGATGTTGCAGGCCATGGCCCGTTCGAAACCGCGCAGGTTCAGCGCCAGTCCGATATACGAGACGTCGTCCCGTTGCGGCAGGCCGCGCACCACCTCTTCCGCGTCCGCCATCTGCGGGACCCGCTTCGGGTTGACGAAACTGACCGCCTCCAGGCGCCGGACGCCGGCGTCTATGAGCCGGTTAATCAATTCCAGTTTGTGCTCGACGCTCAATGCCACCGGCTGGCTCTGCAGGCCGTCGCGGGGGCTGACGTCGACGATTTCGATAAATTCCGGCATGATAATTTCTCAAATTTCAGGGTTTCCCCGGGACATGTCCCGGACGGACTTGTTCAGATTTTTCCGTATAATATACCATAGCCTGACAAGCCGCTTCTGCGGGGGTTACTCATGATTATCAAGCACCTGTCCCGTCGTCAATTCTCCATGCTGACCGGCCGGTTGTTCGCGGGTCTTGCCGCTTTTTTTTCATTTGGCGGTTGCTCAGCGCCCTCCCCAGGCAGCAAAACCTTCAGTGACCTGGCAGCGAAAATCGCCGGGGACGTCATTACCAAAGACCAGGAGAATTACGCAGCCCGGCGGCGCAGCCTGACCTGGCAACTGCGCAAGACGAACCGGGAGCCGGACGCGATAGTTCAGGCAAAATCAGTGGACGACGTGATCGACACCGTGAAGTTTGCCGGTCGGAACGGCATGAAAGTGGGCATCCGCAGCGGCGGTCACAGTTGGGTGTCTTCCGCGGTTCGCGACGGCGGGGTGGTGCTGGACATGAGCCGCTTTCGCGACCTCGAGGTGGATGCCGAAAACAGGACCGCCGTTGTCGGTCCGGCAATCTATGCCCGGGAACTGGCCGCGGTGCTGGGCCGCCAGGGCCTGGGGTTTCCCGTCTCCCATTGCGGCAGCGTGCCCATGGGCGGCTACCTGCTGGGCGGCGGCCAGAGCTGGAACTGGGGTTCTTGGGGCGGGGCCGCCTGCAACAGTGTCAACGCGCTGGACGTGGTCACAGCGCAGGGGGAACCGGTACGGGTCGATAAAAACAATCATCCCGACCTGCTCTGGGCCGCGCGGGGTTCCGGCCCCGGGTTTCCGGCAGTGGTCACGAACTACCACCTGGACCTCTACCCCCTGCCCCGGGCAATATACATGAGCAGTTATACCTGGCCGCTGCAGGACACTCTTGCCGTATCCGGGTGGCTGCCGGATGTCGCTTACATCCTGTCGGACAAGGTCGAGGTGTTGATGTTCCTCATGACCCTGCCGGAACCGGTGGACGGCGTCACCAAGGCAGTCAATGTGTCCGCCATTGCCTTCGCGGACACGGAAGACGAGGCGCGCGAACTCCTGTCTCCCATGCAGGCGGCCCATTCCGTGGCAACACCGCTCGCAGCGGATGAAGCCGTCGCCAGTTCATTCGATGCGCTGTTCAACCTTGTCGATCTGTCTTTCCGGCCAAGCCGGGCAGCGGCCGATACGTTTTTCTTCGATATCTCCATGCGGGAGGTCATGGAACAATTCGTTGACCACTTTGCCGCCGCGCCTTCGCCGATGACCAATGTGTTGTGTGAAGTCAAACCCAAGCCCATCAAGTTTCTTGATACCGCATACTCCATGCGCCGCCGGACGTTCCTGGTTCCCTACTCCATGTGGATGGATGAACGGGATGACGAACAAAACATCGCCTGGTTGAAACGGTCGCAGGAGATACTGGCGCCGCTATCCGCAGGCCATTTCATCAGCGAAGCCGATCTTGAGGCCGGGCCGGCCCGTTCGGAACGCTCGTTCAGCAATGAGAGTTGGCAGAAAATACAGGCGGTAAAAGACAAATATGACCCCAATGGGGTATTCCATACCTTCCTCGGACACTGACCAGGGCAGGATGAAGATTTGCGTGATCATGCTTGCCAGGAAGTTCGGCGGGGCGGAAAGGTTCTACGTGGACCTGACCAACGGCTTGGCGCGCCGCGGCCATGAGGTGCTCGCTATCTCCAATGTCCGCTCCAGGGCTGCGCTACGCCTTGAAAAGCGGGCGAACCTGCAATGCCGGTCGGTCCGGGTGCTGGGTCCGTGGGACCCGCTGGCGCCCCGGAACATCCTGAAACTGGTCCGGGATTTCGCGCCGGACATCATACAGACGTCACTGGGACGCGCGGCCCACCTGGCAGGTCCGGCAGCGCGCCAACTCAGCATCCCGCTGGTTGCCCACACCCATGATTTCGTGGACCTGAAATATTTCCGGGACGCAGCCGTTTTTACCCCTACCACCCGGGCGCAGCGGGATTACCTGGTGAACCAGGGCATTGCCGCCGGGAGAATCCGGTTGATTCCCAATTTCTCCAGTTTCTCCCCTGTAACCGGGGTCAGCTGCAAACGGGAAGTGACAAAAATAGTCGCGCACGGCCGGTTCGTGCATAAAAAAGGTTTCGACCTGCTGCTGCGCAGCTTCAGCCGGGTAGCGGCTGATCATGTCCGTCTGTATATCGCAGGGGACGGCGTTGAGCGGCGCCGGCTTTTGGATCTCGCTACGGCACTGAACCTGGGCGACAAGGTCTGTTTTGCCGGCTGGCAGGACGACATACGCAGCTTCCTGCTCCAGGGCGACCTGTTCGTGCTGCCGTCCAGGTATGAACCTTTCGGCATCGCAGTGCTGGAGGCAATGGCCTGCGGCATACCCATCATCGCGACAAAATGCCACGGCCCGGTGGAAATCCTGGATAACGACAGCGCCTGGCTTTGCGATGCGGATGAAGATGCGTTGACCGCCGCGCTGGAAACGGCAATCAGTGACCCGGACGGGCGCCGGCAGCGGGCGCTAACGGCATGGACGTCGTTCCGGGAACGCTACGCCGCCGACATGGTGATCCCGGAATTTGAAAACCTGTATGAAAGCGTGCGCACACGAGAGGGGACGGATTTGAAATCCGTCCCCGCTTAACTCTGCCGGGGCAGAACCGCGGCCAGCGTGCAGGCGCTAAGCAACCACAGGAAACCGCTCCAGTAGGAACCGTAAAAAGCCAGGTGCGCATTCAAGGGGAAGGTCGCGGCCAGCAACGCCGCGGTCCAGGCGCCGTTGATCATGGAATGCCTTCCCCGCCACCAGTATCGCAGTATGACGAGATAGAACAGGATAAACCCGGCCAGCCCTATCACCCCGGTCTCTACGGCGATCTCCAGGAACACCAGGTGGGGGTGGGTCTGGCCGTCCTGCCCCTGGCGCACGAAGTAGTTGTCTTCTTCCGCATAGTCCCTGTATGCGTAGCGGAAACCTCTCGGCCCGACCCCGTTCAGCCAGTTGTCCCGAAACATGTTCCCGGCCGTATCCCAGATCGGCGTGCGCATCGAGGTCGCCCGTTCGGCCTGGTATTCGCTGCCCAGAATGCCGGTCAGCAACACGATGCGGCGATTGATGTCCGGGCTCTTGTAAAACACCGTCCCGACCAGCACTACTGCTACGCACAAGGCGCCCGCGATGATATACCTTGCCCTGGAGGACAGGGAGATAAAGACCAGGGGCAGGTAGGCGGATAAACCGATAAGCAGCATGAGCCACGCGCTTCTCCTGCCGCTCAGCAGCACCACCACCGTGAACGGGATCAGCAGCAGCCAGGGATAAAGGCTGTCCCTGTTGACGTTATCCCTGTTGACGTTTTTGGCGGTCTCCAGGGCAATGGGCACAAGCACGGCAAGGATGATGCCCAGGCGCAGCTTCGGGTAGAACATGCCGCTCAACATGCCGTCCTGGTAGGGGTACCCGAGCAGGTTTGTTCCCGTGGCGTACTGTACCAGCGCATCCACGCACCAGAAAACGACAATGAGCAGCAGCGCCAGGGACAGGCGCGTGAGATTGCCGGGGCGAGCCAGTTCGCGCAGGATGAAGACCCCGCAAAACAGGTACAGGGGGTATAACAAGGCGATTCTCGCCGAGCGTTCCAGGTTCACCGCGCCGACCAGCGAAACAAGTTGCGGCAGCCACAGGCATAAGAACAGGAACAGCAAAACCCGTTGCGTCCTGTCACGGTATATCGACTGCGGTTCCCGCCCGACCCGGTAAATCCCCAGCGCCGCCATCATTGCCAGCGGGACCAGGGACAGGGTATCGGTCGACAAGAGCAACAATGCGGCCGCTACCAGCATCCAGGCGTAGTTGCCAGCCAGGTACCGACCAATGGAACTGATACTGTTAAGAGACTTTGTCATTGGCTTTATGGCAAAACATGCGGTTAGCGTCTTTTGGCACGAAAATCAGCCGCAAAAGCCGCCAGGCGCCGGTTCTCTATGGCATCGCGAAGTCCGCGCATCAACCCGTGATAATAATACAGGTTATGCCAGGTATTCAGGCGCGAGCCGAGCATTTCATTGGTCTTGTCCAGGTGGTGCAGGTAAGCGCGGCTGTAATTTTTGCAGGTATAACAGTCGCATTCCTCATCCAGGGGTTTCTCGCTGGCGCGGTGTTCGGCATTGCGGATGCGGATGTCGCCCGTAGAGGTAAACAGGTGCCCGTTGCGGGCATTGCGCGTGGGCATAACGCAGTCGAACATGTCGATGCCGCTCTGCACCGCGGCAACCAGGTCCTCCGGCGTGCCCACACCCATCAGGTAACGGGGCGAGTCCGCGGGCATGTGCTGCGCGGTATGTTCCAGGATGTCCAGCATCATCTCGACAGGCTCACCCACCGACAGACCGCCGACGGCATACCCGTCGAACCCCATTTCGACCAGGGACGCCGCCGACATTTCCCGCAATTCCTTGTACATGCCGCCCTGGATGATGCCGAACAGGGCAGAGGGGTGATCCCCATGGATGTCCTTGCAGCGTTTCGCCCAGTCCAGGGACAACTCCATGGAGGCGCGCGCCTGTTCCGGGCTTGCCGGGTACGGGGTGCAGTCGTCCAGGACCATGATGATGTCGGAATTCAGGCTGTGCTGGACCCGGATTGATTCGCCGGGTCCCAGGAAGACCCTGTCGCCGTTCACCGGCGAACGGAAATGTACGCCCTCCGGCGTTATTTTGCGCGCTTCCGCCAGGCTGAACACCTGGAAGCCGCCGGAATCCGTCAGCAGGGGTTTGTCCCAGTGCATGAAGCCGTGCAGGCCGCCGTGACGCTCGATGACCTCCATGCCGGGACGCAACATCAGGTGAAACGTGTTGCCGAGAATGACCTGGCTGCCCAGCAGCGCCAGTTCCTCCGGGGTCATGCCCTTGACCGTTCCGTAGGTGCCGACCGGCATGAACACCGGGGTTTCTATGACGCCGCGCGCGCAGGTGATACGGCCGCGCCGGGCTTCGTCGTCCTGTGCCAGCAGTTCAAATTTCATCTGGTTAAGGGGACAGATTTCAAATCTGTCCCCAGCTTGTGGCGGGATATGAACATGGCGTCACCATAACTGAAAAAACGGTAGCCTGCCTCTACCGCGTGCCGGTAGGCCCGCAGGATATTGTCACGGCCGGCAAATGCACACACCAGCAGCAATAACGTCGAACCGGGAAGGTGGAAGTTGGTAATCATGGCATCCACAGTTTGAAACCGGAACCCCGGATAGATAAAAATATCCGTCTCCCCCCGGAATTCCTGCAGCCGTCCTTCCGAAGTGGCCGACTCCAGGCATCTGACCGACGTGGTGCCCACTGCGATGACCCGGCGGCCTGCCTGTTTCGTTGCGCTGACCTGTTCACACACCGCCTTGCTTACCTCGAACCATTCACTGTGCATCCGGTGATTTTCGATAATGTCCTCTCGGATGGGCTGGAAAGTTCCGGCGCCCACATGCAGGGTAACATACGCACACCCCACACCTTTTCGTTCCAGTTCACCAATCAGTTCGCGGGTGAAATGCAGCCCAGCCGTCGGCGCCGCCACCGCGCCGGGTTTCCTGGCGTACACGGTCTGGTACCGGTCCGCATCAAGGGCCTCGTCGGCGCGGCGTATATAAGGCGGCAACGGCGTATGCCCCTGCCGCTCCAGCACGTCCATAAGCGCCGGGCCGTCCGCCAGGACCAGTTCGAGCAGGTTATCCCGGCGTCCGCCGACCTGCAATTCAACCCCCCCGTCCAATATGATCCTGCTGCCCTCTTTGGGTGATTTGCTGGCCTGCACGTGGGCCAGGCACCTGTCACTGTCCAACAGCCGTTCGACCAGGATTTCAACCTGGCCACCCGTTTCCTTCCTCCCGAACAGCCTGGCAGGGATTACCCGTGTATCGTTAAACACGAGCAGGTCCCCCGGGTCCACCAGGGAGACGAGATCGCTGAAATGCCTGTCGGAGTACCCGCCTGTCACACCGTCAAGCAACAACAGGCGGCCGCCATCCCGCTTCTGCGCCGGATACTGGGCGATTAACTCTTCGGGCAGGTCAAAATCAAAATCCTGGCGCAACATGACCGGGGAGTGTAACAAATGCGATGAAACTGTTTAACAAATCCGCCGGTTTCCTTATACTTGGCAGTCCTTCATTCCATTATCAAAAGCCGGGGTGGCGGAACTGGTAGACGCGCCGGATTCAAAATCCGGTTCTGGCAACAGAGTGAGAGTTCGAGTCTCTCTCCCGGCACCATTACACCTCTTTCACCCGTTGGACCAGCTTATTCCATCTGTGAGGGAGTTTGAAACATTGACAAGTATTATTTTATATTTTGACAAATAGTTGACAAATAAATAATCTTGCAGCATGAACGCAAAAGAGAAAATCCTTGCCCGCCTGACGTCACAGTCGCCCTTGACCGGGAAACAACTGTCACAGTACCTGGGCATAAGCCGGCAGGCGCTGAATCACCATTTGAAGGAACTGATTGCGGCCGGCGAAGTCATCAAAACCGGATCGACAAAAAACGCGCGGTATTATCCGGAAGACGCCGCGTTGCCATCCTCTACGTTTTCAAGGCAACTTGAACTGGGAACAGCCGATGAAGACAACGTGTACGGATTGATGGCGGCAACATTGAACCTGAAATCTGAACTGAAGACCAATGTTGAGTCAATCATCCATTATGCGTTTACCGAGATGCTGAATAACGCTATCGACCATGCAAAAACAGACCGGGGGACTGTATCTGTAACGCTCGACCAGGGGATGATTAATTTTGAGATCCGTGATTACGGCATAGGTATATTTCATTCAATCGCTTCAAAATTCCAGCTTGAAGACGAGCAGGCTGCGATGCTGGAATTGATTAAAGGCAAGGTCACAACCATGCCTTCGGCACATTCGGGAGAAGGCATTTTTTTTACCTCAAAAATCGCTGACAGGTTTGTATTGCGGTCACACCGTACCGGCATGGAATGGAACAGAAACAGGGGCGATATTTTCGTATCACAAATCAGAAACCTGAAAGGGACCCTGGTACAGTTTTCCATCAGGCGGACTGCGCGGCAGACATTGAAGGAAGTTTTTGACGAATTCGCGCCGGAAGACTACGACTACCAGTTTCAGAAAACCAGGATACTGGTAAAACTGCTTCAATCCGAATACATATCCCGGTCCGAAGGACGCCGCTTGACGCACAACCTCCACAAATTTCAGGAGATAATGCTCGATTTCAAAGGCGTCAATTCAATAGGCCAGGGTTTTGCGGACGAGGTATTCCGTGTGTTTAAAAACCAGTACCCGGAAATCTCCATCGAGGCAACGAATACGAACAGTGCCGTTGATGCAATGATAAGACACGTGAAGGTTTGATGGTTTCCTGGTGCGTTGCTACAGGTTCAGCCAGAATTCAGCAGAGTTGCCGAAAACCGCGTAGCTTGCCTCACCGTGAATTTTGATGCAAATAACTCGCTCACAATAACAACCAGTTATCTAACAGCTTCTATTCCCTCTCCCGGCACCACTGATCATTTCTGAACAAGGCAGCGCTGCTGTCAGCATTGACAGGCCGGATAATATGTCTATAATATATGACTGGTCATAAATTCTGGACATATTTGCATCATGAAACCCATAACCACAGTCGGCGCCGCAAAGTTCAAGGAACAGTGCCTTGCATTGCTTGACAATCTTGATAACCAGGGGCTTGTGATTACCAAGCATGGCCGGCCTGTCGCCCGGCTCATCCCTTATCCCAAAGAACCCGGGGCATTGATCGGAGCTCTGCGGGATAAAATATCTGTCCACGGGGACATATTCTCAACCGGGACGGTGTGGGACGCCGATGATCAACCTTGATACGCATGTGCTGATACATGCGTTGCATGATGAGGCCCGCCCCCGCGAACGAGCCCTGTTGCAGGATAATCCCTGGAGTATTTCCGCCATCGTACTGTGGGAATTGGCCAAGCTTATACAGCTTGGCAGGATCGCGCTTGATCTCTCAGACCCTGCCGTGGACACCGTTTTATCCGGGATACATGTATGGCCTATTGATCTGGACGTAGCCGACATGTCAACCCGGCTGGACTTCCGGGGCGACCCCGCCGATGAGCTGATAGCTGCGACCAGCATCGTCAATCGCGTACCCCTGCTTACACGGGATAAACGCATTCTGAAATCCAAACTCGTGCAGCTGGTCTAATAACTTCTTTTTACATTCTGAGCATGACCTACTCCAGGTCTGCCAGAAAGATGCGATTTTATCTGAAGGTAATAAGCATGCCAGACAACAGCCTGTTCCGATCCCGTGCCGGTCTATACGCCTGCCTGGTGCTGACCCTGGCTTCGGCTGCATTTGCCTTTGCCCACGTGGTGGGGCGCGGGATTCATACCGAAGTGCCGCCGGTGGGGCTGTCTTTCTGGCGCTGGCTGCTGGGGGCATTCGCCCTTTTGCCGTTCATCTATCCTGGGTTGAAAACGAATGCGCCGGCCATACGCAAGCATATCTGGCCGCTCACCATGCTCGGCGGTATCATGATTACGAGTGCGACCCTGTTAATGATCGGCCTGAACTTCACAACGGCGATCAACGGCTCCATCATCAATGCCATACAACCCGTATCCACGGTGTTGCTGGCCATGCTGATCCTGCACGACAGGCTGCGCCTGTCACAGTTCTGCGGCGTTGCGCTTGGGTTCATTGGCGTCACAGCCATGATGACAGGCATGGAACTGGAACCAAACCTTCTGCGCGTGAAATTCGACCTGGGGGGCTTTCTGATTCTGCTGGGTTCTGTGGGATATTCGCTCTATGCGATCAACCTGAGGAAAATCCCGAATACCCTGAGCCCACCTGTAGCGCTGTTCATAATTATCGTGACGGGCTGTGTCATCGTGCTCCCGTTCTATGTCATTGAAACACTTGTCTACAAACCGGTACCGATCAGCGCAAACGCAATCTACGCCATCGTCGCCCTGTCATTGGTGTCAACCGTATTCGGTACGCTGATGTGGAACCTGGGCAACCAGCTCATCGGGCCGAGCCGGGCCGGCATGTTCATCAACTTGATCCCAGTCTTTGCTGCCGTCATGGCAATAATTTTCCTGAATGAACGCCTGCACCTCTACCACGTCATCTGCGCGGCGCTGATCTGCATCGGTATATTTATGGTATTGAGGCGATGAATAGCATACGCTTTTATACTTTTTTGAGATGTTGCTTTATATGTTCAATTACATTTTTCATATTTGGAATTTAACTTATGTAACTGATTCTTTCGACAAATCCACCCTGGTTCAATCAGCTACGGAGATGGCGCTGGTGTGTGATCACTTCAGCCAGGTATCCACGGTTGAAAAATCGCATGAGTATTTCGATGCTGAAGGTCTGCTGGAATTGGCGCTGAAATTGCAGGAAACCGTGGTTGATCTGCATACAGGCCGGTGTTAGCCTGGCCGCATGCCTTGGACGAGTGCCGAGAACGACCAGATTGTCGCCGACTATTTCGAGATGCTGAAGGCCGACATTGCAGGAAGATACTATAACAAGGCCGAGCATAACCGAAATCTGCAGGAGCGAATTAATCGCGAGCGTGGCGCGATCGAATACAAGCACCAGAACATCAGCGCCGTTTTGATGACTCTGGGTGAACCTTGGATTCCCGGTTATAAACCCGCTTTTAATTTCCAGATGTCACTCGTCGATGCCGTGCTGCGTTGGCTGAGTGACGATAAAGAATATTTACACA
Organism: Gammaproteobacteria bacterium; assembly: GCA_965220815.1. GTDB lineage: Bacteria > Pseudomonadota > Gammaproteobacteria > Eutrophobiales > Eutrophobiaceae > JAAXHV01. The sequence goes on along the minus strand of OZ244846.1, from coordinate 1,195,427 downwards.
CACTGCCTGATGTGAGCAACGTCACTGGTGTCCGGGACACAGTCGAGTTCCAGGTAGGCCCACCGCCAACTCCAGGCAGCCAGCTAGCGCGGGAAGAATTCAAAAAAACACGGGAGGTCACACGATATTGTGATGTCGCGGGGCGGATTGAACGTAACCGTATCCTGGGTAACGCCGGAGAAGAGCGTGTATTTTCATATGAGAGGGCAACCCTTATGGCAGCGGACCGTTATGACCTGGCGGAACAGGTAAGATGGGTGTCCAGGGATGAAGGCGATGGAGCTGGATACGACATTGCGAGCTTCTCGCCAGACGGAAAACCCCGACTCATTGAGGTAAAGACCACGAACGGATGGGAGCGCACACCTTTTTATATCACGCGAAACGAACTGGCAGTGGCGGAAAGGAAACCCGATGAGTGGCAACTGCTGAGATTGTGGAACTTCGCGCGTACTCCCCGGGCGTTTGAACTGCATCCGCCTCTCGACAAGTACGTATCGTTGGACGCAACCAGCTATCAGGCTAGCTTCCTCTGATACATACCCGTTAGAGACTTAAACAAAACTTCTAAAGTTAATCCGGCACCAGTATAAACAAAAAGCCTTTGGGTTCGGCTTCTCCGCTCTGGCCGGAGTTTGACCAAGGTAATGATGTTTCCCGCTGTCGGATGAGTTTCCGATGTTTTAACAACATTATCTACAGAGCAGTCATCATCTGCAGAATGTTTGAAACGAGTATCTGTATGGAATGGAAGCAATTGGGAGTTTGAACATGATGGCCCGTGCGGTTCATACCTTGATGGATCAGATGAAGTAATTGCGAGGCGAGGACCGTTTCCTTTTGGGGATGTTATATCTCCACTTTTACTTGCCGAGAAGCGGGAATTAGTGTAAACAGATAATAATTGTATTATTCTCTGTTCAGGAGGCGCTAAGATGTTTCAAAGCTCAGATATTCATACGGTAACTGAATTCAGCCGCAAACCGGCGGAACATATTAAACGGTTGAGTGAAAGCAAACGCCCGGAACTTCTGACAGTTAACGGCAAGGCTGCCGTGGTTGTCCAGGATGCCGAAACCTACGAGAAGATGGCGGCATTGGCAGAGTATGCCGAGAGTGTACAAAGTATCCGGCAGGCTATGGCAGAACGAGGGCGGCCGCTGGACGAATTCACAGCAGAGTTTGAGACCAGGCACGGTATCAGTCGTTGAAAAAGTATCGTATTGACATTAAGCCGACTGCAGAAAATGACCTGATACGCCGATACCGGCAAATAGCTGAAGACTCACCGCAAAATGCAGTGAATTGGTATCTTCAGATTATAGATGCCATTGAGAAGTTGGATATATTAGCTGAGCGTTGTCCAATAGCGCCGGAGGATGCAGACATCCAAAAGGGGATACGCCATTTAGTGATTGGTGATTACCGGGCGCTGTATCTTATCAACAACGATGTGGTCGAAGTCCTCCATGTGCGCCATGGACGGATGGACAGGAAACTATATCGGAGAGATCTGGAAATTCCTGATTAAACCTTGCTGACCTGGCACATCAGTCCTTTCAGGTTGGTGGAACCCGATTCAGGTCCGACGTTCAGGTCATCGGTGAGGAAATTGATGTTGCATTCCCGGAAGCCGTAATCCGGCGCTTTCCTTTCCGGATACCACCAGGCGAATTCCGCCGCAACCACCCGCGGGTCGACGCCGTCCGTAACCTTTGCCTTGTGTTTCACCTTGCCGCGCGGGCTCTCGATGTATACCCAGTCGCCGTGTTCTATATTTCTCTCGGCAGCCGTATCCGGGTGGATTGACAACAGGGGATCGGGATGCGTCTTGCGCAGCAACGGGCTTTGCCGGTGCTCGGACCCGAAATATTCCTGGACGCGGGTCCCGGTCGTCAGTACCAGGGGGAATTTTTCCAGGAATTCCGGTTCCCTTGCAGGACTCTCCGGTGGTTCCTGGTGAAACGGCAGGGGATCGTAGCCCCAGTCCGCGTTCTGCTGAATGTAGAAATCCAGCTTGCCGGACTCGGATTTGAATCCTTCGGTCTCGTACTTTCGGAACCGGGGCTCATTGCGCAGGTACTCCATCTCCTTGAACTCTTCCCAGGTGACGCCGGCCGGTTCCAGAATGTAGTCAAGGGACTCTTCATAGTTCTCCCAGAAGGAATCCTCAAAGCCCAGTTTCTTGCCCAGTTCGTTGAGGATTTCGACATCGGCCATCGCCTCGCCCGGCGCGTCCACGATCTTGGGCCTGGGGAAAATATAGCCGTGGGATTTCCAGTAATCCGCGATATTGTCGAACTCGATCCAGGTCTTGGCGGGAAGGACGATGTCCGCAAGTTCCGTCGTCGGGGTGGGAAAGATATCCGCCACCACCAGGAATTCGACTTTCTTCAGTGATTCATACACCCGCGACGTATTCGCCCTGACCACCAGCGGGTTGCTGCCCATGATAATCATTGCCCTGACGGGGTAGGGTTCGCCGGTCTCAATGGCGTCCCATATCACATGGGGAGTGATGCGGTTGATGGATGCCGCCAGCCGGTAGCGGGTGCCGCCGAGCATCTTGTCTATACTGTCCAGGAACTGGTTGCCGCAGAACTCCATGCGCGGCAGGCCGGGCGGCGGACCGAACATGACATTGCCGCCGGGCGCGTCCAGGTTGCCGGTCAGCGCCGACATGTAAATTAGCACGCGATCCGAGTTCGAACAATTGACGCCGTGCTCGATCCCGACGCCCCACTGTATGGCGGCCGGTTTGGTCTCCGCAAACAACCGGGCCGCGGCAATGATCTTTTCCTTCGGCACCCAGGAAATCTCCTCGGCGACCTCGGGCGGGTACTCTTCCAGGCGCTCGCAGAACCTGTCGAAGCCGGTCGTGTAGTTCTCGACGAAATGGTGGTCGTACAGGTCTTCCTTCACCATCACGTGCATCATCGCCATGGCCAGCGCGACGTCGGTGCCGGGCCGGAGCTGTAACCAGATATCGGCCTTTTCCGCAAGCTGGGTGCGCTGGGGATCGACGACGATATACTTCGGTTTGCGCTTGAGGTTCAAGCCCAGGTTGACACCGATATATTCATCCGGATTGGATTTGACCGTGTTACTGCCCCAGGACATGATGCACTGGGGATGATTGTCATAATCCACGATGGGAACCGACATGCCCAGTTGCTTGGACACGGCCAGCCTCGGCAGGTAACAGACATGCCCGTTCGCCAGCACGTTGGGCGAGCCGAACATGTTGGCGACCCGGTAGACGAAGCGGTGGTGGCTGCGCCCCGTGCCGTGCCCGAAGATGACGGATTCAGGCCCGTTCTCCGCCTTGATCGTGTTGAATTTTTCGGCGATGGTATCAAGGGCTTCGTCCCAGGTGATTCTTTCCCACTTGCCTTCGCCGCGTTCGCCGACCCGCTTTTTGGGATACAACAGGCGGTCCTTGTGGTATTGCAAATCGGCGATGAAGCCCCTCGCTTTCCTGCACAGGTACCCCTTGCTGATGGGGTGATCCATATCGCCCCTGATCTTCACGGCCTTGCCGTTTTCCAGCGTGACGAACACGCCGCAGCCGGCATGGCCGCAGGCGCGGCAATTGGTGTGGACGACTTTCGTCCCGGTTTTCTGATCGTCGCGATCAACCGCAGGGGTTGCTTGCATGTCCATAAAAGTGCAAATTATCTGGCTTCGAATCTAGTATATTAGTTTAAAACAGCCGGCTTTTCCAGCACTGCCGGATACCTGCATTCCTACTTGATGGCCAGGAAACCCTCGAAACAGACGTATTTCATCACCGTCATCACGTCAACGAAACCGGCCCGTTCAAGGAGACCCAGGTTGCCGGCTGTGGAGAAGGGCTTGAGCACGCCTTTCAGGCTGAGCTCCTTGTTCAGTATCTCCTCGGAACTGAAACCCCTGCGTTGTTTATACTCCCGGTACAGGCAGGACATCATGTCCTGGAAGCGGGCATCCGGCGCGCCGACCTTTTCGAACAGGATGAACGCGCCGCCCCAGTTCAGGGCCTGGTGGATCCTGTCGAACAGCGCCTGCCGGTGCCTTTCCTCCACGAACTGGATCGTGTAATAGGCAATGATCATATCGGCCCCCTTGAGTTCGCCGGTCAGGATATCCTGGCATTGAAGTTCCACGTTTTCGTGCCCGGCGCAGGTCTTCCGTGCGCGGTCGATCATGCCCTGCTCCTTATCCAGTCCTATCCAGCGCACGCCGGGTTTATGCTTGTTGTGCGCGGCCAGTTGCTGCAACAACTCACCGGTTGAACAGCCCAGGTCATACACGGTACTGTCCGTCGCCACGAAAAAATCACTCAGGTAACAGATGAGTTCGTGTCCCTCCCGGTAGCAGGGTATGGATCGCTCCGCGTGTTCCGGAAACGCTTCCACCACCCCGGCGCCGAACGACCAGGCAGAACGTTTCGCGGAGATGCCGTCGTCGATTTTCATAAGGGGCCGCGGTTCAGCACCTTGCCCTTGAGGAGCGTAATCGTTGTTGCGAGTTCGTCCGCGGCGGCGTTCATCCTGCCGGCATCCGTTCCGCGCAACACCAGGTTCACCCCGAGTTTTCCTTTTCTGAAATAGGGATAACTGCCCATATTGACATCGGGATATTTATCCTGCAATACCCCCAGGCCGGCAGCTATCTCGCTTTCGAGGAGATTGGTTGTGATGTTGTCCGTGAGAACAGGATCGCCCCCCACCAGCCTGTCGGTCAGTCCGTCAAACATGGCATCCATGATTGATGGAACACCGGGTAGTACAAATACGTTCTCAAGCTGGAATCCCGGTGCGCCACTCACGGGATTATCTATTAACCGTGCGCCTTCAGGTATATCCGCCATTTTCAGCCTGGCTTCCGTCAGGCGGCGCGGCTCGTAATACCGATCCATGGCATTGACGGCTTCCTCATTGCGCACTACTTCTACATTGAATGCCCCGGCGACGGCGGCTGCGGTAATATCGTCATGGGTAGGCCCGATACCACCTGTGGTAAAGACATAAGTGAACCGGGCGCGGCAGTCGTTGACCGTTGCGATGATATCCGCCTCAACGTCGGGAATGATCCTGGTCTCCGTAAGGCGGATCCCAAGCGTGTCACATTTTTTTCCGATGATCGCCAGGTTCGCATCCTGGGTCCGTCCGGACAGGATTTCATTGCCTATGATGATCAGGCAGGCGGTAATCGGGTCGGGTTGTTTCACGTCAGGCCATCACGGATTGAAGACACCCGGCCAGCTTAACAGATATTTGGGGTCAGAGTAAAAATGGCCCCTAAAACGCGTACTGCCAGCCTGCCGTAATGGTCCAGTCGGTTTCCATCTGCGGGCCGTTCAGGTCGCGATGCAACGGCAGACCCAACTCAACAGCCAGACGATGGCCCGCCAGGGCGCCGGTCTGGCCCACCAGGTTGACGCCAAGGTTCAGGCTCAGTTCATCACCGCCGTAGTTATCGGGGTCGGCAGTCTGTACCGGGCCCGCGATCATCGGATCCATACCGTTGATCCGTCCCAGCGTATCGAATTGCAGACGCAGCGCGGTGCTTATGAACGGCTGCCATTGGTAGTTGAGCCAGGCGCTCAGGGTGTGTTTTTCGCCCAGGGAATAACCATGGTCGTCGCCAAGCCTGAAAGCGCCCATATACTGGCCGCCCCAGTACAACCTGCCGGAATGACCGTTGTAAGTGATGCCCGGCAGCAGGTCGTATGTGCCGGAACCCAGTTGCATGGCATAGGGCACCCGCACGGTGGGGCGGGCGCCCATGGGGGTCAGTATCTCGTGGGTCTTCGAGGTGGAACCGGTGGGCAAACTCACCCCCGCGTTCAGGTGCAACCGATGCATGCCGTCCTCATGGAGCCTGACCAGGCCGGAGACCCGGGTATCGCCGATACCGTCGGTCTTCACCCTGAAACTGCCGCGCACATTCGTTCCCATGCCGCCCATATAGGTGGTGTGCTTCATTTCCTTTTCCATATACATGCCCATTACCATCAGGGTCAGCCACTCTGCAGGCGCATACATGGCGCCGAACATGTGCATGTCCATGCTCATTTCGACAGGCACGATGCGCAGGGTGGGAGGCTGCATGGGCCTGCCGAAAAAGCGGTTGGGGACAGCGGTCCCTATGGTGTCCGCATCAATGCTGTCCGTGCCTGTGCGGTTGCCCTGCATGTCCATGTGCATGAACCGGTAGCTCAGCATGAATTCACCCTTCTCGTGCATGTGGTCGCCCATGACGCCGATGGGGGCATGGTCCGCGGCGTTGTTCGCGGAGGAACCGGGCGCGTCCGCATACGCCTGGATACAGGCCAGGCATAGCGTGAATAATGATGTTGCGAGTAACAGCCTTGACATTTTGGACAGAGTAACAATACAGCGGGTTGCAGCGTTATTGGTATTATTCCAGATACCTGATGTCCGAACAATCAGGACGGGTTGAGCCTTACCTTTATATTATCAATCAGCCGGGCCGGGCCCAGCCAGGCGGCGACAAGGACGGACAAACGGGTATCTTGCGACCTCGGTGACTTAAGATCATCGGAGCGCCGGATGCTGACGTATTCGGGCCTGAACCCGGCCTGCTCCAACCGGTCCATAGCTGCCTTTTCAACTTCTTCCAGGCTTTTCCCGCCTTTGCGCAAAGCGGCGGCAGCGGCCTTCAGGGTCCGGTAAATCTCCGGCGCCCTGCGCCGTTCGTCCCGCGCCAGGTAGGCATTTCTGGAACTCATCGCCACACCATCGGACTCGCGCACGATGGGCAAACCGACGATCTCGACCGGCAGGCACAAATCCCGCGCCATGCGCTTGATGACCAGCAGTTGCTGGTAATCCTTTTCACCGAACAGGGCCAGGTCCGGTTGCGCGTTATTGAGCAGTTTCGCCACTACCGTAGCCACACCGGAAAAATGGCCGGGCCTGAACTCGCCGCACAGGATGTTCGACAATCCGGGTACGTTGATGCGGGTGTCGGTATCCGTGCCGCCGGGATAGAGCGCTTCCAGGTCGGGCGTGAACAGCAGGTCAAGTCCGTATTTTTCCAGCTTGTTCTTGTCCTCGGCCAGGGTGCTGGGATATTTCTCGTAATCTTCCCCCTTGCCGAACTGTATGGGGTTGACGAAAATACTCACGACGGTGCGGTCCGCATGCTCACGGGCGTGATTGAGCAACGAGATATGCCCGTCATGCAGGTTGCCCATGGTAGGCACCAGGGCAATGGTATGCCCTTCCCGCTTCCACCTGCCGATGACGGTACGCAAACCATGCAGGGTTGACACGGTCTCCATGATAGGCGTCCCGGTGAAGGGCGCGGTGATATGCTTGTGCGCAGTCTGGAGATCAGACATCGTAGCCCCTGTTACTTGAACGAATGTTCCGGCCCGGGATACTCCCCGGTTTTTACCGCACGTACGTATTCCTGCACGGCGGCAGGTATACTCTCTGCCCCTTCCATGAAATTTTTTGCCATGTGCGGGCTGCGCGGTGAGATGCCCAGCACGTCATAGAGCACCAGCACCTGTCCGTCACAGTTTACTCCGGCGCCAATGCCGATAGTGGGGATTGTCAACTCCGTGGTGATGCGTTCGGCAAGGCTCGCGGGAATACATTCCAGCACCACCATGCAGGCGCCGGCAGCCTCCAGGGCGCAAGCGCCGGCCATGATGCGTTCGGCCTGTTGTTTCTCCCTGCCCTGGACCTTGTAGCCTCCATATTCCCTGACAGACTGCGGTTGAAGGCCGACGTGGCCGCAAACCGGAATGCCCCGGTCAACCAGGGCCGCCACGGTCTGTGCCTGTTCCTCTCCGCCTTCCAGCTTGACCACCTCGGCTTTGCCCTGCTCCACCAGTGTGCGGGCATTCTCACAGGCCACTGTTGCCGTCTCAAAACTCCGGTACGGCATATCGACCACGACCAGGGCGCGCTGGCAGGCCCTGCTGACCATCCTGCTGTGGTAAACCATATCATCCATGGAAACGCTCAAGGTGTCTTCCCCGCCTTGCAGCACCATGCCCAGCGAGTCTCCCACCAGGGCGATCTCAACGCCGGCCGCATCCAATATTCCGGCAAAGCTCGCGTCGTACGCGGTCAAGCTGACGATTTTCTCGCCTGCCAGCTTCATCCCGTGCAAACGGGCAATGGTAATTTTCTCGGTCATAGTTCCTGCGGGTTGAAATAATGCCGTCCCGGCCTGAGCCTGTCCATGTAATCCAGCAACATATCATAGTCGCCGCGCTCGCTGGTGAAATCCATGTCCGTGGTGTTGACGATAAGCAGGGACGATGCGTCATAATGATAGAAAAAGTCGGTGTATCCGTCCGAAATTTTCTGCAGGTACTCCTTGTCTATCTTTATCTCGGGGACTCCCGTGGAGCGGATGCGTTTTACCATTACCTCGACGGTCGATTGCAGGTAGATCACGAGGTCAGGAACGGGAGCATCTTCGACCAGCATGTGGTAAACCTCGTAGTACAAGTCCAGTTCGTCCTGAGTCAAGGTGGCTTCGGCAAACAAGCTGTGCGCCTGGATCAGGAAGTCGGCAACCCTGCTGACTACAAACAGGTCTGCCTGGCGCAGTCCCCGCACCTGCTTGACGTGCTCGAACAGAAAATGTAACTGTGCCGGCAGGGCGGCGTTGCCCGGGGGACGATACACCTCCGGCAGAAACGGATTTGCGCTACTGCGCTCCAGCAGCAGGAGGTCGTCCATAGTATCTGCGAGGCGTCTTGCCAGGGCGGTCTTGCCGACGCCAATCGGACCTTCCACAACGATATATCTGAATTTATCTTTAACCCGCATTTCTCGCCAGGTTCAGTCTTGTTATTCCTGCATTGCCCACCGCGTCCGATAATTCATCAACCCTGCCAAGACCTGGAATCTCAAGGTCGGGGGCCAGTTCCAGCAATGGCATCAGGACAAAGTTACGATGCCTGATTCCAGGGTGAGGTACTGTTAATCCGGGTTCGTTGATGACCTGGTTACCATACAGCAGAATGTCAAGGTCCAGCGTGCGCGGCCCCCATCTTTGTCCGTTCCGGACCCGTCCCTGGCGATTTTCAATCGACTGTAATTGACTCAGCAGTTGCCCCGCTTTCAGGCCGGAGTTGAGTAGCGCTACTGCGTTGATGAAGTCCGGCTGATCACTCGGGCCCAGCGGCATGCTACGGTAGAACGAGGAATATTTTACCAGGCTGGTGCCCGGAATATCACGCAGCGCCGCCAGGGCCGTCTCCAATTGCAACTCCGGGTTATCCAGATTACTGCCCAACCCGATATAACTTTCCATCTCTTATATCCTGGTCCTCGCCCTGGATCGCTTACGCCTGTTTCTCCTGTTCCTGGAAGGGCTCTTTTGCTCGGGCTTGTTCCGTTGAAAATCAGTCCACCATTCTGCTATTTCGTTGACCCCTTCTCCCGATTCTGCGCGCAGCAGCAAAAAATCATAGGCCGCCCTGAACCGGGGGTTTTCGATCAGTCGCTGCGGCCGGCGCTGCGTGCGCCGTTCCAGGCGCGGCTGCATTTGCCAGATATCCCGCGCCATGCGGGTGAAGCGGCGCGGTACCGCGATGGTTCTGGTTTGCCGGGAGATAACGATGTCCCCTGCCAGGATGATGGCATCCATTTCTTTCAGGCCCTGAGCTATATGGTCCCGCGACAGCCTGTCCATGGGCAACCACAACAGCGCGGCGAGGAGAAACCCCGGTGTTACCGGCTTGTTTTGCGCCAACCGGTTGTCGGTATTGCGCAGCGCGTTGGCGACAAACGTATAGGGAAATCCGCCGTGTTGATGCGTGAGCGCCTCTTCGGTCTGCGGAAACAATTCCTTGAACAACTCATAGTGCCGCAATTGTTCAAAAGTCTGCAGGGCATAACCGTTAAAAAACATTTTCAGACATTCTTCATACAAGCGTGCGGTAGAGATTTCTTTCAACGAGGCTGCCAGTCCGGATATGTGTGTTTCGGTGTCAGGACTGATCCTGAAACCCAGCTTCGTCGCAAACCGCACTGCCCGCAACAGCCGCACCGGGTCTTCTACAAACCGCCGGCGAGGATCGCCGATCAGCCGGATACAGCAGGACTTTATATCGTCCATGCCGTTAACGTAATCTACTACCGATTCGTCTGCGATGTTATAAAACAGGGCATTGACGGTTAAATCACGGCGCCATACATCTTCATCGATGGCCCCGTAAACGTTGTCGCGTATAATTCGGCCATCGATGGCGTGCCCTCCGCCATTATCATCATGGTGGGGCGCCCGGAAAGTGGAAACCTCCACGATCTCATCGCCGAAGCGGACATGGGCAAGCCTGAAACGGCGCCCAATCAGCCGGCTGTTGCGGAACAGTTCTCTTACCTGTTGGGGCGTGGCGTCCGTCACCACGTCAAAGTCCTTTGGTTCCCGTCCCAGCAGCAGATCGCGCACGCTACCCCCGACCAGGTAGCCGGCATAGCCGGCATTTTTCAGGCGGTACAATACTTTCAGCGCGCCGTCACTGATATTTTCCGTCGAGATGTTGTGTTGTGCACGAGGATAAATGGTCGGCTCGGGACGCAGGTACGAGACTTTGTCGTGGATTTTGTTCATGGCTTATTATTATAATACCTGATAAATCATGCTCCCTTCGTCTAGTGGCCCAGGACGCTGGCCTCTCACGCCGGAAACAGGGGTTCGACTCCCCTAGGGAGCGCCATTTGATTGGGGACGGACTCCAGGCACGCCCCCGCATGTTGCAAGCGGGGGTCCGCCCCCGGTCGGGAGCGCCGGCTTACTTCCGGGAAAAATTCGCATTCAGCATGGTCTGCATGGCGGTGATGACGATTCCCGGCTGGTCAAGATGGATTACATGACCGCTGCGTTCCGCAATCAGGTGCACCGGGTTGGCGCCAAGCTGGGACAACTCATCCTGCAACTCCATCCAGACCCGTTCCGTTTCATCGCCATTGGAGTAACCCGGCCAGAAGCTCCGGCCGCGGGTCAGCACCAGAACCGGCACTTCGGGCATAGGCCTGGAAGCCTTCACCTGTTTGGCGCTGACCGAGAACACCGTCATTTCCTCGCGCCAGGTCATCTTGTGTTGCCAGCTCTGCATGATGCGTTGGGCCATCAGCGCATTTTCATCGGGAAAGTTGGGGTGCGGGAAAAACCAGGACACAACATAGCTGTTCGAGCCGGGCCTGACCCGTTTGACCGTTCCCGGTTCCGGGCCCGGCAACCGTTCGATCTGTTCCGGATGGGAGGAATCAATCAGGACCAGGCCCGCCGTCTGGTCCGGGTAATTTCTTGCAAACAACTGCGCGTTGTATCCTCCGAACGAATGACCTGCAATAATATAAGGTCCGGCCACTCCGGCCCTTTCCAGCAGGGTATGCAGCTCCCTGGTGATGCGTTCGCTGGTCCTCGGCAACGGGCCGAGATCACTCCAGCCATAGCCGGCCCTGTCATAGGAGCAGACCCGGGTCCTGCGCGCCAGAACATTCTGGACCCTTGACCATTCCAGTGAAAAACCACCGACTCCCGAATCGAAGACAATGCTGGGCACACCCTCACCCACGCAATAAATGTGCAGCCGGTGGCCGCCGATGTCCACCAGCCTGCCCGGAATGGACGATTTCGGCGTAGCGGGCGATGCCATAAGCTGCGCGCTGACCGCCAGACATGCTGCCACCATCGAGGCGGCCGGAACCAGGATACTGCGCAGGAACTGGATTAGCGGGTTCATCAATTCAATAGACTTCTGACGTAATCAGAAGTTCCTACAATACAGGGATGGACTGTCAAAATCAATGGCTATATCTCATTGATTTTATGACAAAAACTAAGTACTTGCGCGAGCTCTTATTGCTGTTTCCCGAACTCTGAACAGGTTCTGGACGGACTTGTCGGGAGTTTCCACAAGTTTATAATACACCCTCTATGCAGACACAAGTAGTGATTATCGGGGGCGGGCCGGCAGGTCTGCTGCTTTCACAGATGTTGCACCTGCGGGGAGTGGACAGCATAGTCCTGGAATTGCGCTCCCGCAGCTACGTGCTGCAACGCATCCGCGCAGGTTTTCTTGAATGGGGTTCCGTCGAAATACTGCGTGAAGCGGGTGTCGGCGAACGCCTGGACCGTGAGGGTTTTTTCCACGACGGTTCGATGATCGTCTGGGCGGGAGCGAGACAATGCCTGATCGACACCCGAAAATACGCAGGCAGGCAGATGGTCGCCTACGGACAGACCAATATTACCGAGGACCTGTATGCAGTTCGCGACGCCATGGGAGGGACGATAATCGATGAGGCGCTGGATGTGGCGCCTCATGCCGCAGACACGGACAGACCCTGGGTCAGCTTTGTAAAGGATGGACTGGAACAGCGAATCGATTGTGATTTCATAGCCGGCTGTGACGGCTCCTACGGTGTCAGCAGGAAAGCCATACCCGCTGCTGTGCTGCGCACTTATGAAAAAGTGTATCCTTTCGGCTGGCTGGGGATTATGTCGGAAACACCCCCGTTGGAGGATATCATCTATGCCAACCATCCGCGCGGGTTTGCCCTGGCGTCACAACGTAATCCCAGGCTCAGCCGTTACTACATACAATGCGACAAGGATACCGACATCGCCGACTGGCCCGATGATCGGTTCTGGCCGGAACTGAAGGCGCGCTTCCCCCGGTCGATCGCGGACGAAATTATTACCGGACCGTCCATAGAAAAGTCGATTGCCCCGTTACGCAGTTTCGTTGCCAAACCGATGAGCTACGGCCGCCTGTACCTGGCAGGCGATGCAGCGCATATCGTGCCGCCGACCGGCGCCAAGGGTCTGAACCTGGCTATCTCGGATGTGTATTACCTGTCCCGGGCGCTGTCCTCGTTCTACAGCGACAGCGATATCGCAGGGTTGGAGAGTTATTCACAGACTGCATTGAAACGGGTCTGGGGCGCGGTGCGCATCTCCTGGTACCTGACCAACCTGTTGCACCGCTTTCCGGACCAGGGTGAGTTCGACCTGCGCATGCAGGAGAACGAACTCGAATACCTGGCAAAGTCCGAGGCGGCGATGCGCAATCTTGCCGAGCAGTATATTGGTATGCCGCTGTAACAAACTTTTACTCTAACCCCAAATATCATGAAATCCGTCCCCGCCGCCGTTAAACACTGCGGACTTTGGCGCAGGCTGATGGCCATTGTCTATGACTGCTGCCTGCTGTTTTCCGTGCTGTTTTTCGCGACCCTGCCGGCGCTTGCCGTTACCGGCGGAAATGCCTTTGTCGCCGGCAACCCGTTTTATTCCGCTTACCTGCTGCTCATCTCCTGGTTCTATTTCGTCTGGCAATGGAAAACAGGACGGCAAACCCTTGGAATGCGCGCCTGGCATATATACCTGACAACCCGGGCCGGCGCGCCGCCCGGATGGAAGGACCTGACCATCAGGTTTTTTCTTGCAGGCGTATCGTTGTCTGCATTGGGGGCCGGGTTTCTCTGGGCCCTGGCCGATAAGGAACGTCTGACCTTTCATGATCGGCTGTCTGGGACAATACTGGTTTTTGCCGGTAAAACAGCCTGAGCAGGACCAGGTACAGCAGCAGGGTCGGAACGGACGAACTGATGATCGGATGTACGCCATAGACTATGCCGATATGGCCTGACGCGGAATTAGCAAAGTAGAAGATCACGCCGATCAAGGCCCCGGTGAATACATGCTGGCCCAGCCCGTCTGAACGGTTACGCGCGGCAACCAGGGGAATGGACAGGATAATCATGGCCAGGATTGTGAACGGGCGCACCAGTTTTCCGTAAAACGCCTGCTCATAAGTCGCGGTGCTCTGTGAATTGGCTTTCAGAACCCGGATGCTTTCGGAGAGGTTCCACAGGGACATGTACAAGGGATTGATGATGACCAGGTTAATCAATCCGTCATCGACCCGGGATTCCCAGGCTGCCCGGCTGAATTGCTCCCGGCTGATCCCGGAACCGTCAATAACGGTTCTGTCAACGCCTTCCAGTACCCAGCGGTCATCGATATAACGGGCGTTATCGGCAGTAATACTGCTGCGCAACCTGTCCTGGTCGTCGAACTCATAGATGTAAATTTCCTCGATGACGTTACCGGGTAATATTTTGCGTATATTAATGAAACTGTTTCCATCCCTGGCCCAGAAGCCGTATTTTGTCTGCATGGCGACCTGTTCCGTCAACGCGATGGAGCGTTGATACCTGGCTTTTATTTCACTTACGGGGACGACAAGTTCGCCGATCAGGATGGAGAGCAGCACGATCACCAGGGCCGCCTTTGCCAGAAAACCGGCGAGTGAATATTCCGATACGCCGGCAAGCCTGATTACATCGAGTTCGCTGTTTCTGGAGAGCAGCGCTATACATGTCATACCCCCAATCATCGCAGCTACCGGCATGATCTCGTAGGCCAGCCGCGGCAGGGTCAGAACTACGTATGTGATTGCCTGGTATGCATCGTAGTTTCCCTGCCCCGCGTCTTCCAGTTGGTCGATAAGGGACAGAAAAGCGAATATGCCTACCAGGACGGCCAGGGCCAGTGCGGTGGTCCAGACCAGGTTGACGATAAAATACCGTTGTACGATTTTCATGCTGCCGGCATGTCTGCAGTTTAACAGGGAACCGGTCTGAGCCGGTCCTTCTTCCATCTCAGCCGCAAACGCGGAAACTGGAAAGCCAGTAAAATCATGACAACCAGCAGCAGGTGCACCCACCACAGGCCGATGAAGTACGGTATATCATCTCTCTTCAACAGGGTTTTCGCTATGCTCAGCATGTTGCTGTAGACGATGTAGATCAGTACGGCCACGAACGCGGAAAAGTACTTCTGTTCGCTGAATGAATAACGGCTCAATGCCAGCGCCAGCACGGGCAGCAGCAACGATGAGATGACAAATGACAGGCGCCATTGCAGTTCTGCAGCATATTTGGGGCTGTCGGAACCAATCAGGGTTGCCGTCGGGAGCGATTCCAGCTTGGCGTACCGACTTTCCGCATCACCCTGTTCGACCAGGACTGCGTAAGTCCGGTAGCGGGTGATACGGTAATCCAGGGAATCCCGGCTCCCGGTATAGCGCCGACCGTTCTCGAACAATATGAATTTGCCGCCCGATTCTTCCATGTTCCTGTAGCTTGCGCTGCCTGAATTTATCAAGCTGGTTTGTTGTCCTTGCCTGGTTTGCAGGAACACATTCTCCATCCGGCTTTTGTCACTCGAGGACTGTTCGATATAGATGACCTGTTCCCCCTTGCTCATCTCGTTGAATTTACCGGCGGCAATACCGGTGGTTTCCGCTTCTACTTCAGCCCTGGTTCGCAAGGCTTCCGTATTCTGCGCGGCCCAGGGCGAGATATAAAAACTCGTGGCGAAGACAATCAGGGAAAACAGCAGGGAAAACTGGAATATCGATATCAATTCAACTCGGCGCACTCCCCCGGCAACCGAAACTGCCGTCAGTTCCCGGTCACGCGCCAGTCTTGACAGGCCCAGCAACACCGCCAGAAAAACGGCGATGGGCATCAGTTTCGGCAGGGTCGTCAGCATTTTCATCATCAGGGCCTGGAACACCAGGTCGGCTGGAAACGTGCCGGCGGCAGCATCGGCCAGGTACCTGACAAACCGGTTGCTCATGATGATCAACAGCAACAGACCAATGATCCAGCCGAGTTTCTCTGCAATTTCTCTGTGAATATAACGTCGCAGGATCATTTGAGGCGTTGATGCTCTGGTTTACCTTAATATACGGGGTCAGAGTAAAAACTCATGGTGATATTGGCAGCCTTTCCCCGGAATTACAGCATGAGTTTTTACTCTGACCCCAAATATAAGATAATATTCACCACCTGATTTTTTCATAAACGATGAACAGAATATCATGGAATACGCTATAAAAAGTGGCAGCCCCGAAAAACAGCGCAGTGCATGCCTGGTCGCAGGCGTGCATGAGTCCCGTAAATTAACACCCGCGGCACGGGCCCTGGACGTTGCCGGTGACAGGATTCTGTCGAACCTGTTGCGCAGGGGTGATATGGATGGAAAAATCGGGCAGTCGTTATTGTTGCATAATGTTCCCGGGATCTTTGCCGATCGCCTGCTGCTGATCGGTTGCGGAAAACAGGCAGACCTGGATGACAGGAAATACCGGAGGATCATCGCCAACAGTGTCAAACAGGTCAAACAGACCGGCGCGACCGAAGCCGCCAGTTTCCTGCCGTGTCTGGATGTCAAGGGCCGGGATTACCACTGGAAAATACAATACACGGTACAGTTTATCGACCATGAGCTGTACCAGTTCAAGGAATTCAAGAGCAAAAACACCGAGCCCAAAAAATCCCTGCGCAAAATCACCCTGATGGTCCCCGGGCGCAGGGAGTTGCAGCAAAACGAACCTGCGCTTGCCCGGGGCATTGCGCTTGCCACGGGCGTAAAACTCACCCGCGACCTGGCCAACCGTCCCGCCAACGCGTGTACGCCGACGCACCTGGCCGAACAAGCCGTGGAACTGGGCAAAACCTTTGCATCGCTCAAGGTTACGGTACTCGACGAAGCGGAAATGAAGGACCTGGGCATGAACTCCCTGCTGTCGGTATCGCAAGGCAGCGCCCAGCCGGCAAAACTGGTAGTCTTTGAATACCGGGGCGCCGGGGATGACAGCAAGCCGGTGGCGCTGGTGGGGAAAGGCGTCACTTTTGATACCGGCGGGATATCCATCAAGCCCGCGTCCGCCATGGACGAAATGAAATTCGACATGTGCGGCGCGGCATCGGTGTTCGGCGCAGTCGCCGCGGTGGCCGGGATGGAACTGCCGATCAACCTGGTGGGCGTAACCCCGGCCGTGGAGAACATGCCCAGCAGCACGGCCACCAAACCCGGCGATATCTTTACCAGCATGTCCGGCCAGACCGTGGAGGTACTGAACACGGACGCCGAGGGCCGCCTGATATTGTGCGATGCCCTGACCTACAGCGAACGCTTCGAACCCGCCGCGGTGATCGACATAGCCACGCTGACCGGCGCCTGCATAGTTGCCCTGGGCAAACACAACACAGGCCTGCTCAGCAACCATGATCCACTCGCGGCCGACCTGTTGCGGGCGGGACAAACGGCCGGCGACCGGGCATGGCAACTGCCGTTGGGGGAGGAGTATGAAAGACAACTGGACAGCCCGTTTGCCGATATGGCCAACATCGGCGGGCGCGAGGCCGGGACTATCACGGCTGCCTGCTTCCTGTCAAAATTCGCAAAGAAATATCGCTGGGCGCACCTGGATATCGCCGGAACCGCCTGGGTGAGCGGGAAAAACAAGTGCGCGACCGGGCGTCCGGTGCCATTGCTGGTCCAGTACCTGATCCAACAGTACGAGAGGCAAAACTAGACACCTGCAAAGACCATGCCCAGAGCCGATTTTTATATCGTCGCCGAGCCTGCCGTTCCCTACCGTTTCGTATGCCAGCTTGCCGAGAAAGCCAGGAATGAAGGATACGATATCTACATCCATACCGCGTCCAGGGAAGCGGCCGCGACCCTCGATGACCTGCTGTGGACCTTCAGGGACATCAGCTTCCTGCCCCATGCCGCCATTGACGCCGCGGACTCCGGGGCGGACAGTCCGATCATCATCGGCTGGGAAGGCGAAGAGCCGCAGCAGCGCCAGGTTTTAATCAACCTGTCCGGCGCCGCCCCCGAACACGCGGACGCTTACGAGCGCATTATCGAAGTAGTCCCGTCGGACCCCGCAGACCGTGACCGGGCCAGGCAGCGCTACAAGGACTACCGCGCCAGGGGGCTGGAGATGCACAGCCATAATATCGAGTCCGGGCATGCCTGACTACAAACGTCCGTCCACATAAGAACATGGACAAGACTTACGACCCCGTAACCATAGAGGCGCGCTGGTACGAACTCTGGGAACGGCAGGGGTATTTCAAGCCCCGGGGCGGAACCGGTTGCTACAGCATCGCCCTGCCGCCGCCCAACGTGACGGGCAGCCTGCACATGGGGCATGCCTTCCAGCAAACGCTGATGGACATATTGATCCGCTACCGGCGCATGCGCGGGACCGACACCCTGTGGCAATGCGGCACCGACCACGCCGGCATCGCCACCCAGATGGTGGTGGAACGGCAACTGGAGAGCAAGGGCAAGTCACGGCATGACCTGGGCCGGGAAAAGTTCATTGAGGCGGTGTGGGACTGGAAGCAGCATTCCGGGGACACCATCACCCGCCAGTCCCGGCGCCTGGGCACGTCCATGGACTGGAGCCGGGAACGTTTCACCATGGATGAGGGCCTCTCCCGGGCTGTGCAGGAAGTATTTATCCGCCTGTACGACGAAGGGCTCATCTACCGCGGCAAGCGGCTGGTCAACTGGGACCCCGTTCTGCATACTGCCGTCTCCGACCTGGAGGTGCTGGCAGAGGAAGAAAAAGGACATCTCTGGCATATTCGCTATCCGCGCGCTGACGGCAACGGCTGCCTGGTGGTGGCGACGACACGTCCGGAAACCATGCTGGGCGATACCGCTGTGGCGATTCATCCGGACGACGATCGTTACCGGGAACTGGTAGGCGGGACAGTGGAACTGCCCCTGACGGGGCGCACCATCCCCGTTATTGCGGATGAACACGTGGATCCGGAATTCGGCACCGGCTGTGTCAAGATCACGCCGGCCCATGATTTCAATGATTATGAAATGGCGCAGCGCCATGACCTGCCGCTGGTGAACATCTTCACTATCGACGCCGGGATTAATGAGAACGGCCCTGCCGCATACCGGGGAATGGACCGCTACGATGCGCGCAGGAAGATCATCAGGGACCTTGAAGCCCGGGAGTTGATCGAAAAAATCGAGGATCACTCCCTCGTGGTGCCGCGTGGAGACCGCTCCGGCGCGGTGATCGAGCCTTACCTGACCGACCAGTGGTACGTGAAGATACAGCCGCTGGCCGACCCGGCCATTGCCGCCGTGAAAAGCGGCGCCATCCGTTTTGTCCCGGAGAACTGGTCGAAAACCTACTTCGAGTGGATGAACAACATTAACGACTGGTGCATCTCCCGCCAGTTGTGGTGGGGGCACCGGATTCCGGCCTGGTACGACAATGATGACAACATCTATGTCGGAAAGGACGAGGCCCACATCCGGGACAAATACCGGCTGGATGACTCCGTGGGGTTGACCCGCGATCCGGACGTGCTGGACACCTGGTTTTCCTCGGCGCTGTGGCCCTTCTCCACGCTGGGCTGGCCGGAACAGACCGCTGAACTTGAACGGTTTTACCCGACCAGCGTCCTGGTTACCGGTTTCGACATCATCTTCTTCTGGGTCGCCAGGATGATCATGATGGGTCTGAAGTTCATGGACGACGTGCCGTTCCGGGAGGTGTACATCACCGGCCTGGTGCGGGATTCCGAAGGGCAGAAGATGTCCAAGTCCAAGGGCAATATCCTGGACCCCCTGGACCTGATCGACGGCATCGAACTGGATGCGCTGGTGGCGAAACAGACTGAGAACCTGATGCAGCCGCAGTTGCAGGCAAGAATTGAAAAGGCGACGCGCAAGCATTTTCCGGACGGCATCCCTGCGTTCGGAACGGATGCGTTGCGTTTCACTTTCGCCCAGCTTGCCACCCAGGGACGCGATATCCGTTTCGACACGGGCCGGATCCAGGGCTATCGCAATTTCTGCAACAAGCTCTGGAATGCTGCCCGTTATGTCCTGATGTGTATTGAAGGACAGGAAGTTGATGTCAATACAGGCGATGTCCGGTACGGCACGGCAGAACGCTGGATCAGTACCCGGCTGGGCCGAACCACGGATCGGGTCGTCCAGGGAATTGCCGATTATCGTTTTGACCTAGCGGCCCAGGCCTTGTATGAGTTCACCTGGGATGAATATTGCGACTGGTACGTGGAATTATCGAAAACCACGCTGAATGATACGGAATCAACCCCGGAGCAAAAACGGGGAGTATTACAAACCCTGTTGATCAACCTGGAGATACTGCTGCGTTTACTGCATCCGTTTATTCCTTTCATCACCGAAGAACTATGGCAGAAAATCGCGCCCCTGTTAAACCGGCATGGCGAGACCATCATGTTGCAGGGTTATCCCAGCGGACAGGAACTGCCCAGAGATGATGCGGCTCTTGCCGAGGTGGACTGGCTCCGTTCATTTGTTCTTGGCGTCAGGCGCATCCGGGCAGAACGGGATATCCCACCCGGCAAACCGCTTGTTATACAGGTAAAAGACGGCAGCAACCAGGAACGGCAATGGTTACAACAGGACCGCGGCTATATCCAAACTCTGGCAAGGGTATCTTCCATCTCGACTGTCACTGGGGAACCCGATGACGCGGTGACTGCCCAGGCCGGCGCAATGACGATATTTGTGCCGCTTGCCGACCTGATCGATCCCGTTGCGGAAATCGATAAACTGAAACGGCAACTGGCGCGGCTTGACGCCGATCGCGAGCGGCTCGGCGGGAAATTGCAGAACCGGAACTTTATCGACAAGGCGCCCCCTGAAATTGTGCGCAGGGAACGTGATAAACTGGCGGACATGAACTCTGCCGCAGACAGGCTGGTCCAACAGCTTGAACGCATCAGTAAATTGATTAAATGAACGCGCCGGGGACGGACTTCAAGCATGCCCCCGCATGTTGTAAGTGGGGGTCCGTCCCCATGGATAGTTGAGTAATTATGTTTGAAACCTTGAAAGAAGATATCCAGGTGGTCTTTGAGCGGGACCCGGCGTCCCGCAGCGCGCTGGAGACGCTGGTCGCCTGCCCCGGCTACCATGCGATCCTGCTGCATCGCGTGAATCACTGGCTGTGGAAAAAAAAGCTCTACCTGCTTGCCCGCTTCACCGCGCACCTGTCACGTTTCCTGACGGGCGTGGAGATCCATCCCGGCGCCGGCATCGGCCGCCGCCTGTTCATCGACCACGGTATGGGTATCGTCATCGGTGAGACCTCGGAGATCGGCGATGACTGCTCCATATACCACGGCGTCACCCTGGGCGGCACCACCTGGCAGAAAGGCAAACGCCACCCGACCCTGAAAAACGGCGTCATCATCGGCGCCGGCGCGAAGGTACTGGGGCCGGTCACCCTTGGCGCTAATTCCAGAGTTGGCTCCAACGCGGTAGTGGTCAAGGACGTGCCTGACAACGCCACTGTTGTCGGCATACCGGGCCGAGTGATCGCAAGAGAATCCAAAGCCGAAGATGAACTGAAAAAGGCGCAACGGGAAGCCATGGCCAGGAAAATCGGCTTTGACGCCTATGGCGGCAGTAAAGACATGCCCGACCCGGTCCAGAACGCTATCGACACCCTGCTGGACCACATGCACAAGGTGGACGAGGAAATGGAAGAGTTGAAGAAAAGACTGGATGAGAATAAATCCGCGGATGACGCAGATTAGCGTGGATGAAGCATGTGACGTCAGCGCGCGGCCCCAATGATGCTTCATGGCAAAACGTAGAACCCCACAGGCTAAAAATTCCGGACGCCTCAAGATTGGTGATGCCTGGAATGCGATCACCATTATTGCCCTGTCGCAGGAAAATCCTCTCAAGGCCATAGCTGAGTTTGTCGAAAACAGCATTGATGCCCGCGCCAGCCGCGTAATCATTACCCGGGGCCGCGAACGGGGAGAACATTTTTTGACGGTGGCCGATGACGGTGAAGGCGTACCAAGGAATTCCGAAGGGATCCCGGACTTTCATTTCGTCGGCACCCATATCTGTGATTCCATCAAACGCCGCCTCAAGCTAGACGGCGCCCAGGCCATCCAGGGTGAATTCGGAATCGGCCTGTTGAGCTTCTGGACCGTGGGGGAGGAGCTTGCCATGTGTTCAGCTGCCGCCGACAATACCATTTACGAGATGCGGATGCGCAAGGGAGACCCGAGCTATAGTATTGTGAAGCGGCGCACGCTGATCCCGGAACCGGGAACCCGACTCAAAATACGGCCCCTGCTTCCAGGCATTCGCCAGTTGAGCGGAGACAAGCTTCAGTGGTACCTCGCCTCGGAATTACGTGAACGCATTCGGCAATCCGGCGTTCATATCAAGGTCATCGACCGCCAGGCGCGCAAGGAATATACCGTCAAGCCACGCGACTTCACAGGTCAACTCCTGCATAATTTGCCGGAAGCCAAAAGCGTGCACGGCGATATCTATACCGAGTTGTACCTGAATGAGTCCGGGTCCGAAAACGAGGTTGGATTATACCGGTCGGGAACGCGTATCCTGAAATCACTGTCTCAACTCGACGCGTTTCAATGCTCTCCCTGGAATGAGGGATTTCTCCAGGGGATCGTGGACGCGCCGTTTCTGCACCTCACCCCGACAACCCGGGCCGGCGTGGTCCAGGACGAAGTGTTTGAATCCTTCGTACAATCCATGGCTCCTGTGGCCGTCAGGTTGAAAGAGATCATCGATGAGCAGAAACTCGCGGAAGAAGAACGAACCAGCCGCGAGACGCTGCGCGCAATCCAGCGCGCTTTTCGCGAGGCAATGCTGACCCTGCCGGCGGAGGAATATGACTGGTTTGACATCAATATCCGCCGGCGGGTTGCCCAGGCCGGTGGGGCGGCAGGGGCAGAAGATCATGGAGAAAACGGGGCGGATAACGCCGCTGCGCTACCCGTCACGGACGGCGATACCGAATCCGATGCCCGGCAGAAGCAATTCTTTGAATATGCCGGCCCTTTGCATAGCGTGCGTATTTCGCCAGGCTCCTGCGCGCTGGCCGTCGGTAAATCCCGTAAACTGCATGCGATTGCCAGAGACCGTAACGGCAACACGATTGAGGAAAACCTGATCATTAACTGGCGCATACTCGAAGGCGCAGGAGACCTGGACGAAGCAGGTTCCGAGTTTGCAACCTACCAGGCGCCCGAAGAACCGGGACTGGTACGTATCGGGGTCACTGCGGCCCAAAATGAAACCGCCTGTGAGGCAGAGGCGCTTATAACCGTTACAGACTCACTGCTCCCGGAGACGAAAGAACATTCGAATACCGGTCGAGGACTGTCGGGCTACACCTTTGAACATGCGCCGGGACAACTCTGGCGCTCGCGCTACGACACCGACCAGAACCTGATTGTCGTCAACAACGGCCACCGCGACTTTATCTTCGCTTCAAAGAAAACCAAGGCCTTGAAGTTACGTTATATGACCCGGCTGTTCGCCAAAGAAATGATAAACAAAAATTTCCCCGGACTGCCGCGCGAACAATTGCTCGAACGACTTATTGAACTCTCACTCTATACGGAAGAATACCTGCGATAAAAAGGACGCAGGATCGGTGTCCAGCATCACCGTCATAGTTCAATTAATGTCCGTTCCTCGAGCGGGAGTTCATCGCTGCCTCGGTTCAACATCGCTTCAACAAAATCCGCTGAAGGCCGTGCCCCATGCTCCCAGTAGTCTTCCCAGCTACTGTACCTGGGACTCAAGATGACATGGCGGCCTGCCCGGCGTATCGCAACCGTATCGCAGTCAAAACGAAACTCGCGGGGCAGACGGACAGCCTGGGACTGGCCACTCATGAATATCTTTGCAATAGACTGTTTGGCTTGTTCGCTCATGAGCAACGCACCTCACTGGTATGTATCAACAAGATATATCATACTAATTTTCGGGGGCGCAATACCTGATTAAGGAATTTTTCGTCAAACCAGTTGCGCCAGGAACCGGTCCAGTCCAAGCCGTGAGGCGATTTCTTCTGCACCGCATTGACCAAATGAAGCCTTATCGTAAAAAAGTCATGACCATTTTACGACAATGCATTAAATTGTCAGCCCTGTGCGAGTTCAGGGGGTCGGAGTAAGAAATTCGAAGAATTTTTACTCTGACCCCTTAATTTCCAGCGTCATCCGCTCCATGCCGGGGTAGTCCGGCGCGGACAGGAGGAACTTCCGGGCGCTCCCGCCCAGGCCCTGGTTTGCGCTTAACCGTTGTCGCGCCAGGTCGGGGGAGAGGATCTCGGAACCGCCGATGGCGGAGATGCCCCGGGCAAACAGGGGATCCGGGAAGAAGCCGGCCGTGGGACCGATCATGACTCTTCTTTCCGCTTGGCGGGAGTATTCAAGCACCTCATCGATTGAATTATTCAGCAGGGTGGATGCCGTTATCATGACCTTGTTGCAACCGTCCAGGGTTTGCATGTCCGCGCTGACCAGGAAATTGTCCTGCCGTTTGTGGAACTGCGGTTTTTTCTCGATGACCGTCAGCCTGATCCCGTCGTTCCTGAGCCGCCTTACCAGGGAAGGGAAATAGCCCACCATGCCGACGTGGTCGGCAGCTGCAATGTCAAGGATGCCCATTGAATCCGGCGCGTCACCGGGCGTGAAGTCTGCCAGCCGGTAAACATGCCGGGTAATGGCGTTGATGGCCGCCAGGCCCAGGGAACAACCCGCTTCGTCATCGCCGGCACAGTAGCGCGCCAGTTCAACCGGATGCCTGCCGATAAACTCATCCGGCTCATAGCGGCTGCCCATGCCTTTCTGCGAATCACCCAGCCAGGCGTAGTAAAGGCCGGCGGAGCCGTCCCGGAGCGTCACGATGCCGAACTCCGTATGGCGTCCCGGACCGGGATTGGGTTCAGGGATATAGACCCATTCAACCGGTGGCAGCTCAACCTGCTCTGCTACGGTTTCTACCAGGTCCAGCAACTCGGCTTTGACGGACATCGACCTCTCAACGGGGACAGATTTCAAACATGCCCCTGCACGTGGTAAGCAGGGGTCTGTCTCCTTTCTCACTTGTGGCCTGCGATGACTACCGTGTACGCAGTGCCGGTCAAGGGGATACATGCAGTCATCTCTAGTCCGCCAGCAGCAAAAATTTCCTCGTATTCGGCAGCAGTGTAGGTGTCGCCGGCAGGGGTCTGGCGCAGCATGTGCAGGTCGAACCCCGCGACGAACGGCGGGGATATGCGGTCTTCATTCGGAACGAATTCCAGTGTGTATACTTTACCGTTAGCGGCGAGGGCATCCTTCATGCGCGCCAGGAATTTCGAGCAGGTAGCCGCATCGAAGTGGTGCAGAAAATTGCACAGCAGGATCACTCGGTAACCGGTCCCCGCCTCAACCTCGAAGGCGCTGCCCGGAATAGTGTTGTAACGTTGTCCGACGCCGGCCTCTTGCGCTTTTTCCAGCGCCACTTCCAGTACGTTGGGCCAGTCGACCGCAGTAATCCCGGCCTGCGGGTGTTTCTCTGCCAGTGTAATGCCGAAGATACCGGAACCTGCCGCAATATCCAGTACCTTCACCTGTTCCCCGGCATCGGCGCCGGCCAGGTCGGCACAGACGATATCGGCCAGCAGGCCTGCCGGCATCCGGTTCAGCCCGGTCATGGAGCGGGCGAACGTCACCCACATGGGATGTCCCGGCACATCGGAACCTTCCGCCGAGGTCGCCACCCCGCCTTTCCGCACCGCCCTGGCAACGTCGCCGATATCCCTGATGAAAAACGGATCGAGCAGGAAGTTCACGACGTCTCCCATGTACGCGGGGGAATTCCGGTCCAGGAATATCGCCGAATCCGCGGTCAACGAATACGTCGTGCCGGATTTCTCCAGCAGGCCCATCACGCACAGGTAATCACACAAGATGCGCATTCCTCGTTTATCTGCCTGGCAATAACCCGCCAGGTCTTCCGCCGTGTTCACGCCCCGGGCAAGGGCCGAGAACAGGTCCAGTTCCACCGCGCCCTTCACTGCGGCGGAATCACGATAGGCCATGACGGCATTGAGAAACAGTTCGGGGGAAGGCTGGTTTTCCTGGTTCATGTCGGCTCCGTTTTTGTTTAAATCAGGCTATCAGTATCATTGAGTATCGGAATTACAGCACCATTACCGCGGCGAAGCAACCATGGCCGAATTTGATGAAACCGCCGCGAGTCCGCAGTGGTTTTCATCCAGAAACTGCAACGGGTTATCCAGGACCGCATCATCATCGCCGCAAGGATAAATGCATTGACAATGTTGGGGTAAGACGTTATCTTACTCAATATGAAGACTATCATCTCATCGAAAGGCCAGGTCGTCATCCCGGCCGACTTTCGTAACCAGGACAAAATTGAAGCCGGTCAGGCGTTTGATATAGAACGGCTGGACAGAGGCGAATATCGTCTGGTAATTGCCGAGCCCCCGAAGAACCAGGGATTAGTGGATACGCTTCTCGCATGTCCGAGCAAGGGCTGGTTCGTGCCGATCGAATCGGAATCTACCGACTCGCTTGAAGCGCCACCGTGACGTTTCTGGTCGATGCCAACGTATTATGCGAACCTACCAGACCAAAGCCAGACCCCGGTGTGGTCGGGTGGTTGACGCATAACGAACGTGACCTGGCGGTCGATCCGGTAGTCCTGGGAGAGGTTCGTTTCGGTATCCTCCTGCTTCCTCCCGGAAGGCGGCGTCAGGACCTGGAAATGTGGTTCGACGAGGTTGTCCGACGCATACATTGTTTACCATGGGACGCCGAGACGGGTTTGCGCTGGGCAGAACTCCTGGCGCACCTGCGCTCTATCGGAAAACCGATGCCAATCAAAGATAGCCTGATTGCTGCAACCGCGCTCACTCATGGGCTACAGCTTGCAACCCGAAACCGGAGAGATTTTGAGGCTTCCGGGGTAGAACTTGTGGACCTGTCTGTTTAAGAAACACAGGCGGTAAACACTTCCGGTTCCACTACTCTTTTGATTGCTGCGGCAGAACCAGCTTGATATGCTGGAATTGCCCGCTCCCTGGAAAAGGGGTCGGATTTGAAATCCGTCCCCTGCCTCTCTATCTGGTAGCAGCCTCGGCCACCGACGACGCCGTCTGGCCGAACATTATCCTGCGGGCTTCTGCATCCTTCTCCAGCGGACGCCGTAGTTCCTTGCCCAGGTCTTTTCCGACGGCCACTGCCGGCCTGGCTTGCATCCGTTCATCCCAGGCCTTGACGCGGGGAAACTCGTCCAGGCTCTGTTTTATCCGCTCATGTACCACAACCCAGGGCCAGGAGGCCATATCGGCGATGGAATAGTCACCGCACAGGTAGTCCCTGCCCGCCAGTTGCTTGTCGATGACACCCAGTAAACGGTTGTATTCATCACCATATCGATTCAGGGCATACTCGATTTTCTCAGGCGCGTAATTGGTAAAGTGGCCGAGTTGGCCCGCCATGGGTCCCAGGCCGCCTACCTGCCAGAATACCCATTGCATAACCTCCATCCTGGCGCGCGGGTCTGACGGCAGGAAACGCCCGGTCTTCTCGGCAAGGTACATCAGTATCGCGCCTGATTCGAACACGGAAACCGGTTCCCCTTCCACGTCATGGTCGACGATGGCCGGCATGCGGTTGTTGGGGCTGATGGCCAGAAACTCCGGCTTGAACTGGTCTCCACGCCCTATGTCCACCGGGACCAGCCGGTATTCAAGCCCGCATTCTTCCAGCATGATTGAGATTTTCCAGCCGTTGGGGGTCGGCCAGTAATACAAGTCGATCATTTGTTATTCCTTCCAGTTTTTTCTGTAGTATCGGATGGTTGACGGCGGGTAACTATAACATGGCGGGACGGGGGTTTTTTATCTATACTTTGGTCAAAGTCAGGTATGAGGCGCTACCAATGATCTCACTTCGGTTTATTTTACAGGTGTCGCTGACCGTTTTCGTATTCTTGCCCATAACCGCTTATACCCAGTCAATGAGCGTCATCGGCGGGGGTTCGTACGCCCGGAACTGTTACATGGCTTCCACCCTGGCAATCCAGCTCAACTCCGCATCTGATGCAGATATACAGGAATGCGACCAGGCTATCCTCCATGGGCGACTGACCCGCAAGGATTTGCTTGCCACCTACGTCAATCGCGGCATTCTGTACGGCGCCATGGAAGACTACCAGAGAGCGCTTAAAGACTACCGGACTGCGATAGACCTGGGGCCGCAAACAGGCGAGGTCTATGTGAACCTGGGCAATCTCTACCTGCTCAGCCAGAAGTACGACGTAGCCATACGGCAGTACACCACCGCCATTGAACTGACCTTGACGAAAAACCACATTGCCCATTTCAACCGCGCCATGGCCTACGAAAACAACAAGGAATTTGGCAACGCCGAAGCTGACTACCGCCGGGCCATAGAACTGTCCCCGGAGTGGGTCCTGCCCCAGTTGCGCCTGGAACGCCTGATAAGAAATACACAAAATGGATAAACCTGTTCCAGCAATATTCGGGGTCAGAATAAAAATACACGCAGACTATGGGGACGGATTTGAAATCCGTCCCCGTTGGCTCATCAGTTAGTTACATCATCACAAATATCCGACTGTTTTAGTCGGAAAAATACTTGACTAAATTAGTCGGATATGTAAGGATACGCGCCCTTTAATAAATCGAGACACCTGTTATGCGATTGACCACGAAAGGGCGCTATGCCGTTACGGCCATGCTCGACCTTGCCCTGCACGAAAACTATGGGCCTGTCAACCTGATGGATATATCCAAACGGCAGGGGATCTCGCTGGCGTACCTCGAGCAGCTATTTCTGCGCTTGAGAAAGGAAGGTCTGATAGCCAGTTCACGGGGTCCGGGCGGGGGTTATCGCCTGACGCAATCCCGTTCCGACATTTCCGTGGCGGACGTGATTCGCGCCGTTGATGAACAGGTTGACGCCACCCGTTGCGGCGGCCACCAGAACTGCCAGGCTGACGAGCGCTGTCTGACCCACGACCTGTGGGAAGACCTGAGCCTGCATATTACAGGCTTTCTGAATGCTATCAGCCTGTCGGACCTGGTTGAGCGGCGTTCGGTAAAACAGGTATCGGCGAGGCAGGACCACGTCATGTTTCAATTGTGATTGAGAGGTAAAAAATGTCGAACAGTGAAATTGCATTAACCGATCGCGCCGCAGAGCACGTCAAGAGCTACCTGGAAAAAAGTGGTGGCGGCATCGGCCTGCGGGTCGGGGTGAAGCCTACGGGCTGCTCCGGTTACCAGTACGTGATCGAGGCGGCAGAGGCCGTAAATGACCACGACACCGAATTTGAGACGAACGGCGTCACCGTCGTGATCGACGAGCAGAGCCTGCGTTACCTGGCCGGGACGGAGCTGGATTTCGTCAGGGAAGGGCTGAACGAGGGCTTCCGCTTCCACAACCCCAATGTAAGCCAGACCTGCGGCTGCGGCGAGAGTTTCAACATTGACGATGATCAGACAGATTGAGAATAGACCATGACAGACGAAACGGCTAAAGTCGAGGAACTGGTACACAAGGAATACGAACACGGTTTCGTCACGGATATCGACACGGATACCGTCGCGCCCGGCCTGAACGAGGACGTGATAGCGCTGATATCCGCCAAGAAGGAAGAACCCGAGTGGTTGCTGGAATGGCGTCTCGACGCGTTCCGGCACTGGACCCGCATGGCCGAACCGGCCTGGGCGCACGTGCATTACCCGCCCATCGATTTCCAGGCCATTTCCTATTATTCGGCCCCGAAAGCCAAGACGGACGGCCCGAAGAGCCTGGACGAGGTGGACCCGAAACTGCTGGAAACCTACGAGAAGCTGGGCATTCCGCTGCACGAACAGAAGATGCTGGCCGGCGTTGCGGTGGATGCAGTGTTCGACAGCGTCTCCGTGGCGACGACGTTCAAGGAAAAACTGGCGGATGCCGGCGTTATTTTCTGTTCGTTCTCCGAGGCGGTGCAGAACCACCCCGACCTGGTGCGGGCATACCTTGGCAGCGTCGTCCCAGCCTCGGACAACTATTATGCGGCCCTGAACTCCGCAGTGTTTACCGACGGTTCGTTCTGCTTTATCCCGAAAAACACTCGTTGCCCGATGGAATTGTCTACTTACTTCCGCATCAACGCGGCCAATACCGGGCAGTTTGAAAGAACCCTTATCGTGGCAGAGGAAAGCAGCCACGTGAGTTATCTGGAAGGATGTACAGCGCCCATGCGTGATGAAAACCAGTTGCATGCGGCAGTGGTGGAACTGGTCGCCCTGGATAACGCGGAGATCAAGTACTCGACGGTACAGAACTGGTACCCCGGCGATGAAAACGGCGTCGGCGGCATCTATAACTTCGTCACCAAGCGCGGCGACTGCCGCGGCAGCGGTTCCAGGATTTCCTGGACCCAGGTCGAGACCGGCTCGGCGATTACCTGGAAATACCCGAGCTGCATCCTGCGCGGCGACAATTCCAGCGGCGAGTTCTATTCCGTCGCGGTAACGAACAATTACCAGCAGGCCGATACCGGCACCAAGATGATCCATCTCGGCAGGAACACCCGCAGCACCATCATCTCCAAGGGCATCTCCGCGGGGAAAGCGCAGAATGCCTACCGCGGACTGGTCAAGATAAGCAAAAACGCAGACAACGCCCGCAACTATACGCAGTGTGATTCCCTGTTGATGGGCGATACCTGCGGCGCCCATACCTTTCCCTATATCGAGACCGGGAACGCCGGCGCCATTGTCGAACACGAGGCCACCACATCCAAAATCAGCGACGACCAGTTGTTTTACTGCCGCCAGCGCGGGATTGACGAGGAAGACGCCGTAAACATGATTGTCAACGGTTTCTGCAAGGACGTCTTCAAGGAACTGCCCATGGAATTCGCCGTGGAGGCACAGAAACTGCTGAATATCACTCTTGAAGGAGCAGTCGGATAATGCTAACGATTAAAGATTTACAGGTCAGGATTGAGAACAAACAAATTCTGAAAGGCCTGAACCTGGCAGTGAACGCCGGGGAAGTGCATGCCATCATGGGTCCCAACGGTTCCGGCAAAAGCACCCTGGCAAGCGTGCTGGCCGGGCGGGACGGTTATGATGTCACGGCGGGCGCGGTCGAATACGATGGGCGCGACCTGTTTGAACTTTCCCCGGAAGAACGGGCCCGGGAAGGCATTTTCCTGGCATTCCAGTACCCGGTGGAAATCCCCGGAGTGAACAACATCTACCTGCTCAAGGCCGCGCTGAACGCAATCCGCGCACACCAGGGACAGCCCCCCCTGGACGCAGTTGAATTCCTGCAGGTAGTCCGGCAGAAAATGCAACTGGTGAATATGGATGAGAGCCTGCTGAACCGTTCTGTGAACGAAGGCTTCTCCGGCGGCGAGAAAAAACGCAACGAGATATTCCAGATGGCGGTGCTGGAACCGCGCCTGGCTATCCTGGATGAAACCGATTCGGGCCTGGATATCGACGCGCTGAAAACCGTTGCGGAAGGCGTCAATACGTTGCGCAACGAATCCCGCGCCATTGTCCTGGTGACCCATTACCAGCGCCTGCTGAACTACATCGTGCCGGATTACGTGCATGTGCTGTCGGACGGGAAAATTATCAGGTCCGGCGACCGCGGCCTGGCCGTGGAACTCGAGGAAAAAGGTTACGACTGGGTAAGACAGGGGGCCAAAGCCGCATGAGCGAGGCAGCCGTCAACCACTATCTGGCGGAGTACGACCGGTTCCGGGACGTCCTGGCAGCCTCGTGGCCGGCGCAGCGGCGCGCCGATGCCCTGGAATACCTGAAGACACACGGCTTCCCCACGCGCAGGGCGGAACAGTGGAAATACACCGATGTCTCCCCCATTACCAGGAGAAAATTCACTCTCGGGAATCTCCCCGGGGCGCACGTCGATGACGCGCCGGTGGAGAAGCTGCGCTTCTCCCGGCTCAACTGCCACGAACTGGTGTTCATGAACGGCAACTTTTGCGCCGAACTGTCGCGCAACCTGCGCCTGCCGTCCGGTGCAACCGTGTGCGCATTGCAATCGAACGGGAATGCCGAACTGCTGGAGCGTTATTTCGGCAACGAGGAAATCGGGCACGCGTTTACCGCCCTGAACACGGCATTTCTCAATGACGGTGTCCTGATCCATGTCCCGGACGGCATGGAAATCCCGGCGCCGATACATATCATCTACCTGGGCGGCCGGGAGGACGAAACCCAGCCATCACCAATGTCACATCCGCGCAACCTGATCGCATTGGGCCGTCAGGCAGGCGCAAGCATCATCGAGACCTACGCGGGCATCCCGGGTTCGGAATATTTCACCAACAGCCATACCAGCATCCGGGCGCAGGCCGGCGCGCGCCTGGACTATTACAAAATCCAGCAGGAAAGCCGGCGCGCATACCATATCGGCAGGACCCGGATACGCCAGCAGGCCGACAGCCGCGTCGATTGCCATGCCCTGTCCCTGGGCGGGAAACTGGCGCGCTGGGACATTGATGCCGAACTGGTCGAGCCGGGCGCGGAAATAAACCTGAACGGCCTCTACCTGACCAGTGACCGGCAACACGTCGACAACCATACCCTGGTAGAACATAAACAACCCCACACGACCAGCAACGAGCATTACCGGGGCATCATGAACGGGCGCTCGCGCGCCGTGTTCAACGGCAAGGTAATCGTTCATGAACAGGCCCAGAAAACCGAAGCGCACCAGTCCAATGCCAACCTGCTGCTCTCCGCCGACGCGGAGGTCGACACCAAACCGGAACTGGAGATCTACGCGGATGACGTCAAGTGCAGCCACGGCGCAACGGTGGGGCGGCTGGATGAGAACATGTTGTTCTACCTGCGCTCCCGGGCGGTGGACGAGGACACCGCCAGGAGCCTGTTGACCTATGCATTCGCCGATGAGGTCATCCGTGACATCAGGTTCCCGGAGATACGCGAACGGCTGGAACACGGCATTGCCGGCGAGTTACCCGATACCGACCTGATCAAGGAGTTCATGCAATGACGGCCGCTGTACAACCACTAGGCGATTCAGAATTTCCCGTACACCGGTACCGCGCGGATTTTCCGCTCCTGGCGCGCCGCGTGCGGGACAAACCGCTTATCTACCTGGACAATGCCGCGACATCGCAAAAACCGCGCCAGGTCATCGACATGCTGGACGAATACTACCGCGGTTACAATTCCAACATACACCGCGGCGTGCATACCCTGAGCGAACTGGCGACGGAAGCCTACGAGGCAGCCCGCAAGAAGATACAGACCTTCATCAATGCCGCATCCCACCAGGAAATCATTTTCGTGCGCGGAACGACGGAAGGAATCAACCTGGTGGCGCAAAGCTACGGCAGGAGCAGGCTCGGCGCCGGGGATGAGATCATCATCTCTGAAATGGAGCATCATTCCAATATCGTTCCCTGGCAATTGTTATGCGAACAAACCGGCGCACTGCTGAAAGTCATCCCCATCAATGACGCCGGCGAACTCGATATGGACGAGTATAAAAACCTGCTGGGCGAGCATACCCGGATCGTGGCAATCGGCCATATCTCCAATGCTCTGGGCACCATCAACCCGGTCGCCGAGATCACGGCCCTGGCTCATGCAGCCGGCGCCGTCACGGTCATTGACGGCGCCCAGGCGGCGCCCCATACACGACTGGACATGGCTGCGCTGGATTGTGACTTCTACGCCTTCTCGGGCCACAAACTGTTCGGACCGACAGGTATCGGCGTGCTGTACGGGAAACAGGCGTTACTGGATGCCATGCCTCCGTACCACGGCGGCGGCGACATGATCAAGATGGTCACTTTCGAAAAAACCCTGTACAACGACCTGCCCTACAAGTTCGAAGCGGGCACACCGTACATCGCCGGCGTCATCGGCTTGGGCGCGGCAGTCGACTACGTCAACGGCGTCGATATTGATCGTATCCAGGATTATGAACACGGGTTGTTGCAATACGCCACCGAGGCGGCCGCGGGCGTCCCCGGCCTGGAACTGATCGGCACGGCAGCGGAAAAGGCAGGCATCCTGTCCTTCGTCATGGACGGGATCCACCCCCATGACCTCGGCACCATACTGGACCATGACGGCATAGCCATCAGGACCGGCCACCATTGCGCCATGCCGGTCATGGAACGCTATGGCATACCCGCCACGGCGAGGGCCTCGTTCGCCTTCTACAACACCAGGGAAGAGGTGGACAAACTGGTTGCCGGAATCGACAAGGCAAAAAACATTTTTAAATAACCGTTATGTTCGACATAAAAGACCTGTACCAGGAAGTGATCGTCGATCACAATCGCAGCCCCAGGAATTTCGGCAAACTGGACCCCGCCGGGAGGACCCTGGAGGGGTTCAATCCCCTGTGCGGCGACCGCCTGACGCTGTACCTGGACCTGGATGACGACCGTATCTCCGACATCAGTTTCGACGGCCACGGCTGCGCCATCTCCATTGCATCGGCATCGTTGATGACGGAAGGCATCAAGGGGAAGTCCGTACAGGAAGCCGGGACCATCTTCACCGACTTCCACGAACTGCTGACCGATACCACCCAGGATATCGACCTGGCCGGCATGGGAAAACTGGCAGTCCTGGCGGGGGTGCGGGAGTACCCGAGCCGGGTGAAATGCGCGACCTTGTGCTGGCACACCCTGCGGGCGCTGCTGGCGGGCGACCATGCCCCGGTGTCTACGGAATAATCATGTATACCAACGACCCTGTTACGGTAGTGCGCGAGTGCGACGCGATACTCATCCCGACCGGGACTCCGATTACGCTGCCGGAAGGCAGCCTGGTGTTCATTACCCAGGCGCTGGGAGGGAACTACACGGTCAATATTAACGGCAACCTGGCCCAGGTGGGGCCGAAGGATGCTGATGCCCTCGGCTTTGATTCAACCGACTTTGTCAACCTGGACCTGGAACCCAATGCGGACGGTTCGGTCAACGAAGCGCACCTCTGGGAGCAGATGCGCACCTGTTATGACCCGGAGATCCCGATAAATATTGTCGAACTCGGCCTGGTATATGATTGCCGGATATCACGCTCGGATGACGGGGATAACCAGGTGGATGTACTCATGACACTTACCGCGCCTGCATGCGGCATGGGTGATTTCCTTGCGGCAGATGTGCAGTCTAAAATAGCCGTGGTGCCGAACGTAGACGAGGTAAACGTTGAACTCACATTCGACCCGCCCTGGAGTCCGGACATGATGACCGAAGCGGCGCGCCTTGAAACCGGATTGTTGTAACCGTATTACCAATGGCTGACAACTGCCCGTTATTATTAGTAGAATCAAATCTAATTCAGGCCGGGGACAGAATGTGTCTGTCCCCATAAATTTACACAGCAAAAAAGCAACAAAAAATGTCCATCGAGCAAACCTTGTCAATCATCAAACCCGACGCTGTATCCGGAAACCTGATTGGAGCGATATACCGGCGCTTTGAAGACGCCGGACTCAAAATCGTTGCGGCAAAAATGCTGCACCTGGACGAGCAGCGGGCTTCCGAATTTTACGCTGTGCACAGCGACAAACCTTTCTTCGGCGAACTGGTGGATTTCATGATTTCAGGCCCCATCATGGTACAGGTGCTGGAAGGCGAAGATGCCATAACCAGGAACCGCGAACTGATGGGGGCAACCTTTCCCAGGAACGCCGAACCCGGCACTATCCGGGCAGACTTCTGCGATCGCGACGGCGACCAGGGAGAAAATGCGGTTCATGGTTCTGACGCGCCGGATACGGCACAGGATGAAATACGCTTCTTTTTCCGCGCAGAGGAAATCTGCCCGCGCACCCGGTAATCCGCCCATGGACCCCAGTGTAAACCTGTTTGATCTGAACCGCACTGCCATGAGGAATTATTTTACCGGCATGGAGGAGCAACCTTTTCGCGCCACGCAAGTGATGAAGTGGGTTTACCACCAGGGAATCACCGATTTTGCCGATATGACCAACCTGAGCAAGGCTTTGCGCGATCGCCTGGCCGGTAACGCATATTCGAATCTCCCGACCGTCCTCTCTGAGAAGGTCTCAACAGACGGTACCCGTAAATGGTTGCTTCAGGTTGACGGCGATAACGCGATCGAGACTGTTTTCATCCCGGAACCCGGCCGCGGCACCCTGTGCATCTCTTCGCAGGTCGGTTGCGCCCTGAATTGCGTCTTCTGCTCTACCGGCAAACAGGGATACAACCGTAACCTTTCAGTGGCGGAAATTATCGGGCAGGTCTGGCTGGCAAACAAACAACTGGGTTATTTCGACAGCCGCAAACGTATCATCACAAATATCGTGCTGATGGGTATGGGTGAACCGTTGCTGAATTTCGATAACGTGGTCAAAGCGGTTGAACTGATAACCGATGACCTGGGCTTCGGGCTGGCAAATAAACGCGTTACCCTGAGTACTGCCGGGATCGTGCCTGCCATCATCAAGCTGTCCCAGTTCAGCAGGATCAGCCTGGCGGTATCATTGCACGCCGCCAACGACGCGCTGCGGGATGAGCTGGTGCCGATTAACAGGTCTTACCCGATTCGCGAGTTGTTATCGGCATGCCGCCGCTATAGTGAAGCCACGAGGGGCGAACTGATTACTTTTGAATACGTGTTATTGAGCGGTGTAAACGATTCCGAAAGTGACGCCCGGGAACTTGCCGGATTATTGAGAGGCTTCCCTGCCAAGGTCAACCTGATTATTTTCAATCCGTTCCCGGGTACCGGGTTCAGCCGATCTTCCATGGAAACCACAGACAAATTCCGGGATATACTGGTTAACTCCGGCATCATTACCATTACCCGGAAAACCCGCGGTGATGATATCGATGCGGCCTGCGGCCAACTGGTCGGACGCGTCCAGGCACGCGCCCGGAACAGGCAAAGACAGGACAGCGCAACCGGGGAGCAACAAACGGCCTAAAAATGACCGAGCAGAATACTGGGGAACCGACTACTCTCGGCGCATACCTGAAGCGCCTGCGTAATGAAAAGAACATTTCCGTAGCTGAAGTGGCGGCAAAGATGTACCTGCATCCCCAGGTCATAGAAGCCCTGGAACAGGATGACCATGAGAGCCTGCCCGGACGCCTTTACATCTACGGTTACCTGCAGCATTACGCCAAAATACTTGATGCGCCGGTGGATGAGGTCATGGCGATGTACAAGAAGGACACGGCAGAGCCGCGGGAACAGGTTGCGGAACCGCAGAATCAGGTTACGAAAACGCCAGTTAAACCGGAACCGAAAACAAAGCAGTCAAAAAAGTGGTCGCACGCGATCATCTATCTTGTCCTCTTCATCCTTGTATTGGCATCGCTTGCCTTGTGGCGCAGCAAGTATGCGCAGGAACCCGTAGCGAAAACAGGCAGTCTGGACTACCCCATCACGATTGTCGAACATCCCGACAGGCCGTCCGACCTGGCGCCGAGTACTGAAATGGAGGAACCCGGACAGACACCGCCGTCTGCGGAAGCGCCGGAACCGGAGGCAGCGCGGGAAGAGGAGACAGCGCAAGGGACTGAGCCCGCGCCGGAACCGGCTGGCGAGTCTCTCGCCACCCAGGCGCAATTGCCGGAGACCCGGACGGCCGCCGGCAGCGAACCTGAACCCGCTGCCGCATATCAGGAAACGACAATTACCGCCGGTGTCGGCCCGGACACGGTCAAGCTGGTCCTGTCCATCGACTGCTGGATTGAAATATTCGATGCGGACAACGAAAAAGTCTTCTATGACCTTGCCCGCGTCGGCCAGACACTGGTATTGAGCGGAGCCGCTCCGTTTTCCGTCCTGCTCGGCAACGCAGATGCCGCCACTGTTGAATTCAATAACACCCCCTTCGACATCACCCCGCATGTAACAGGCATCGGTATCGCCCGCTTCGTGCTGGGTGAGACAGAATAAACCCGGGACACTCCCTAATGGAGAAAATGCAGGCTGTCAGGGGGATGCGCGATACGCTTCCCGGCGATACGCCCGGGTGGCGCCGGCTCGAACAGACGGTGCAATCCGTTCTGCACTCGTATTGCTACCGGGAAATCCGATTTCCCATCATTGAAAAAACCGAACTTTTTTCCCGCAGTATCGGCGCCGGCACGGACATCGTGAACAAGGAAATGTATACCTTCCAGGATCGCAACGGCGAATCTCTCACCTTGCGCCCGGAAGGCACCGCAGGTTGCGTACGCGCCCTGTTACAGCACGGATTGATTCATTCCGGGCCGCAAAAGGTCTGGTACCAGGGCCCCATGTTCCGCCATGAAAGGCCGCAGAAAGGGCGGCAAAGACAATTCCACCAGGTCGGCGCCGAGGCATTCGGCATCGAAAGCCCCGATATCGACGCGGAGCTGATACTGGTCTGCGCGCGCATCTGGAACGCCCTGGGGATTAACGATGTCTGCCTGGAACTGAACTCACTGGGTTCTTACAGCGCGCGGCAACGTTACCGCAACCTGCTGATCGAATACCTGTCCGATCATCGCGATCAACTTGATGGTGACAGTATCAGGCGCCTGGAAACCAACCCGCTACGGATTCTTGACAGCAAAAATCCGGAAATGCAAACCCTGATCAGCGGCGCGCCGTCGTTGCTTGATTCCATCGATGACGAATCCACCGAACACTTTTCCGTTCTGCGGGAACTGCTCGACGCCAACAGCGTGGATTATGAGATCAACCCGCGGCTGGTGCGCGGACTCGATTACTATAACCGCACCGTATTTGAATGGATTACCGACAGGCTGGGCGCGCAGGGAACCATTTGCGCCGGTGGGCGCTACGATGATCTTGTCGCCCAGGTCGGCGGCAAGCCTGTCCCCGGCGTCGGCTTCGCCATGGGACTTGAACGCATACTGGAATTGATGGAACCCGGTCAGGATGAGCAGGATACGGATGCTCCCCGTTTCTACCAGGTGATGGCAGGCGCGGAGGCAGTGAAATCCGGGTCACTGCTTGCGGAGCGCCTGCGGGATGAAATGCCCGGACTGAAGTTGATGTTGCATTGTGGCGGAGGCAGCTTCAAAAGCCAGCTCAGGAAAGCGGATAAATCCGGCGCCGAATACGCCCTGATCCTGGGCGCCGACGAGGTGTCCAGGAACACCGTCCTCATCAAACCGTTACGGTCAGACGCGGCTCAGTACGAAATCCCCCAGGACAAACTGGCAGAGGAAATTACCAGGCTGATGGGGGGATAGATGTTCAGTTCGTCATTCCGGGCTTGACCCGGAATCCAGTAGATTAGAAAACTCCTTATAAGGAAGGTTTTTTTGACTGGATTCCGGGTCAAGCCCGGAATGACGATTCTCTGGCCCCTGGTCCCTAGTCCCTTACAGGGATGATAATGTATAATGAGCGTTTTGTCGGTTACCGGAGACCTCCTTGGACGTATACACTGCTGAAGCGCAGCAGATCGAAGATATCAAGAAATGGTGGCGTGAAAACGGCTTGTCCGTTGTGCTCGGCCTGACCCTGGGCGTCTCGGGGATATTCGGCTGGCGTTACTGGCAGGGCGTGGAGATTGAAAGCGCGGAGGCCGCGTCCGCCCTGTATTCGGACATGATAGTCTCGTTGCAGAACGAAAACCGTACACAGGCGCGGGAAGCTGCCGATACGATACTGGCCGAATACGGAAACACCACGTACGGTGTTTTTGCCCTGATGTCGCTCGCCGGGCTGGCCGTGGACGATGATGACCTGGCTGCTGCCGAAACGCACCTGCGCCGGGCCCTGGAGCAAAGCGGAGATGAGTCACTTTCTCACGTTATCCGCACCAGGCTGATCCGGATTCTCATCAGCCGGAATGAACTGGACCAGGCAAACGCACTCTCGACGCGGCAGGAACAAGGCGCGTTCGCGGCCGTTTATGACGAACTGCAAGGAGACATCAGCATCATGAAGGGGGACAGCGGGGCTGCGCGCACAGCCTGGCAGCAGGCGATCAACAAGTTGCGCGCAGACGGACGTGACGTTTCCACCCTTGAACTCAAGCTCAACAATATCGGGCAGCCGTAATTCCGGCTGTCCTTGCAACGCTTGTTCCCAGGCGCAGGAGTTGAGACATGACGGGCTGTTTTGGCATTGCGCGGGAGCAGTGAGCAATGCGGGTTAACCTTCCCGTTGCCATCCTGTCCATTGCGCTGGTCCTGTCGGGCTGCGCGGCGACGGAAAGAGTAACGAATTATTTCAAGGGCGGCAGTGATAATGCCGAACCTCCCAACCCACTGTACGAATTCAGGCCGCTCATCAACGTCATTGAACTCTGGAAGAAGAATAACGGGGTGGGCACGGACGAGCAGTACCTGAAACTCGCCCCGGTGGTCGTCAACCAGCGCCTGTACGTGGTCGATTCGGCCGGTAGCATCGGAGCCATGGATGCCACAAACGGCAAACGGCTGTGGCAGAAGAAAATGGACGCATCGGAATCGATTGACGGCGAGTCGGGCTGGTTTCGCGGCGAAGATATCCACATTACGGGAGGGCCGGGTTACGGGGAAAACACGCTCCTGGTCGGCTCCCTTGAAGGAGAAGTCGTCTCCCTGTCTGCCGAAAACGGCAGTGAATTATGGCGCACCCGGGTATCGAGCGAAGTATTGTCCGCTCCGCAAAGGGACGCGGATATCGTTATCGTCAGAACCATCGACGGTAAGGTGTTCGGTCTCGACGCCGACGATGGCAGACGGCTGTGGATTTATGACAGGACGGTGCCGCCGCTGACACTCCGGGGCACCAGCACGCCTGCCATTGACAGCGGCATTGTGGTGGCCGGATTTGACGGCGGCAAGATGGCTGCCCTGGACGTCCGTACCGGTAAATTGCTCTGGGAGGCCAGCATCGCTGCCGCGCGGGGGCGTTCCGAGCTGGAGCGTATGGTGGATATCGATGCGCAGCCAACGATAGTGGACGGCACCGTCTATATCGCCACGTTCCAGGGCCACGTGGCGGCCGTGCAACTGGAATCCGGCCGTATCCTGTGGAGCAACGACCTGTCTTCCTATGCCGGTTTCAGCGCCGATGATCAGAATATTTACGTGACCGACGAGGACAGCCATGTATGGGCGCTGGACAGGTTCAGCGGTTCGGTGCTGTGGGAACTCGAAGACCTGCACGCCCGCGCGGTAACCGCGCCGGGGTCCGTCGGCGATCAGGTCGTCGTCGGGGACTTTGAGGGTTATTTACACTGGATCAGCAAGAGCACCGGTGAATTCACTGCCAGGACGCGACTCTGCAAGGAGCCTGTTATTGCAAAACCGATTGTAGTAGGCAATATAATTTACGCTTATTGCAGCGACGGCAGACTGGCAGCTTATACTTACCGATGACCCTCTTTTGTCATGACTCCTGTCATTGCTATCGTCGGCTGTCCCAACGTCGGGAAATCGACATTATTCAACCGCCTGACCCGCTCCCGCTCGGCGCTGGTCGCGGATGAACCCGGCGTTACCAGGGACAGACAGTACGGCTATGCCGATCTGCATCATACCGCCATCCTGTTGATTGACACGGGTGGAATAGCCGGCAGCCCTGATGACTCCGATCAACTGCACGATTCGGTCAGCGGACAAACCATACAGGCGATCGATGAAGCGGATGCCGTCCTGTGGTTGACGGACGGCCGTTCAGGCCCGACGGCAGGGGACCTGGAACTGGCCGAGACCATGAGGACACTGGCAAAGCCGGTTTTTTTCGTAGTTAATAAAATCGACGGGATCGGCCCTGAGACCGCAGCCGCCGAGTTTCATTCCATTGGAGGATTCTCCCCGCCCGTTCCCGTTTCCGCGAAAACAGGCGACGGGATTGACAGGCTGCTGGACGCCATCTCCGATTCTTTTCCGCAAAAGGGCGCCCCGCCGGAGGAAAACCCCGGTATCGTAAAGGTATCCATTATCGGCCGGCCCAACGTCGGCAAGTCCACCCTGCTGAACCGGATTACCGGGGAAGAACGGATGCTGACCTCGGCGTTGCCGGGGACGACCCGGGACAGCATTGCAGTACCACACCGGCGCCGGCAAATCGATTACCTGATCACCGACACGGCGGGCATTCGCAGGCGCAGCAAGGTCACCGATAAAATTGAAAAGTTCAGTGTCATCAAAAGCCTGAAAGCCATCGAAACATGCCAGGTCGCGATACTGGTGACGGACGCCCGGGATGTCATCTCCGACCAGGACCAGACCTTGCTCGGGATGATCAACCAGGCAGGGAAGGCGCTGATTATTGCGGTCAACAAGTGGGACGGCCTCAGCGGGCAGCAGAAATCGGCCATCCGGCGGCAACTGGACAGGAAGACCGGGTTTGTCGATTATGCCTGTATCCACCACATATCGGCGCTGCATGGAACGGGGGTAGGGCAACTGTTTGAGAGCATCGGCAGGATTACCCGCTCATGGCGGCAGGATTTCAGCGCTTCAACGATGACCGCTTTCCTGAACGATGCCTTGACGGCAAATCCTCCGCCCCTGGTCCGGGGCCGGCGCATCAAGCTCAAGTATGCCCACCTGGGAGGACACGACCCCATCCGCATCATCATCCACGGCAACCAGACCCGCGACACTCCGGCCCATTACCGCCGTTATCTGGCCAATTATTTTCGGAAAAGAATGAACCTGACGGGGACGCCGGTATTCATCGAATTCAAGCACGGCGATAATCCCTACAAGGCATCCGGGAATACACTCAACAAACGCCAGTTGCGCAAACGCCGCCGTTTGATTGAGCACTCCAGGAAAAAGTGATAGGCTTGCAGAGAGTTGCAATCAAGGGAGACTGACAATGAGCAAAGAATTAATTGGCATAATCGGATTATTTATCAGCCTGGCCGTTGCAACTGCTGCCGTCATTGGCGTTGTGCAGGCTGGCGATTCGGAGTTGCGTGCGGACATGCGCATCATGCAATCACAAATCAACGACCTGCAACAATGTATGTCCAAGGTTGAGAGCAAGCTGGATATCGCATTCACTGATGCAACCGAAACAGCACAGGCAAACAATACCAAGACCCCCTGACTTGTTCACAAGCTGATGGAGTGGTTAATTTTAATTGGTGTCGGTATTTACATTTACTCAATCCTGAGCAAAAAGACTGAAAGTCGATCAAAGCAACCCGTATCAAAAAACAAAGAGCCTGCCAAGTGGGTACAGTCGATGCGCTTGCCCGCAAACCGGTCAAAGCAACGCGTATCAGCAAATAAGACTGAAAGTCGATCAAAGCAACCCGCTTCAGAAAACAAGGAACCTCCCGAGTGGGTACGTTCGATGCGCTTGAGCGCAAGCCGGTCAGAGCAACCCGCATCAAAAAATAGGACCCCTGCCAAGCGGATAAATGCTGGACAAACTGACAATATCAATTCCAACCGCGTCAGAGAGGAGATTGAGGCCCGTCTCAGAGAGGAGATTGAGGCCCTGACGCGCATTGCTGGTCGCCATGGACAAACTGATTATATCAATTCTAACCATGTCAGAGAGCCCGTATCGAAAAACAGAGAGCCTGCCGAGTGGGTACGTTCTATGCGCTTGCTCGCAAACCGGCCAAAGCAACGCGTATCAGAAAATAAAACTGACAGATCAGATGATGATAGTTCAGGCGCGGATTTATCTGATTTCCGAGTCCCAATTTACATCCCTTCCAGCCGTGTCAGGGAACCCGTATCAAAAAACAGAGAGCCTGCAAGGTGGATACCTCCCGGACAAACTGTAAAGATTGCCCATTTTAATATCAAAGGCGGCTATTTTTATTGGGGAGGGCAATTAAAAGCCCTGCATTATTATGGTAATAGCGGAAAAGAAGCATCACTGATAGATCCTGAATTAACAGTCGATACTTCATCTCCGGACTATAACGGAGATCAAATGGGATATTGGTCCTATTATTGTAATATTTCCCCTCAAAGTCGTGCAGCCTATCTCGAATGGCTTGCGAGC
Source organism: Gammaproteobacteria bacterium (assembly GCA_965220815.1). Lineage (GTDB taxonomy): Bacteria > Pseudomonadota > Gammaproteobacteria > Eutrophobiales > Eutrophobiaceae > JAAXHV01. The sequence continues at coordinate 1,151,761 of OZ244846.1, read as the reverse complement.
AACCGCGATGATCCGGCTTGTTATATAGGCTATGTTTTGCTGTATTTTTACGGCATTGAACGCAGACTTCTTATTGACGGAAAACATATATCATCTTCTGAGCGAGGAGCCTTAATTGATGAGATTTTGCGATTAAAACGAATTTATGGCGGCAACCATTCTTTCAACAGATATGCCACTGGCCTTTTAGCCCACGCCTGGGCCTTATATAACCGTGAGGAGCAGCCCGATGAATCATTGCTGGCCGGTACACGAGAATTTACATCTGTATTCAAGTATTTATTGGGCAAGGCAGTTGATGAGGGTACCCCTGTTTCAAGTGAACTTGCTTTAACCTGGGTAAGAAGTCATCCGGAATATAGTCTCCGCACTCCTACCAGGCGTTGCGCAACAGAGTTCGACTTGTTGTTTAAACTTCGTTATGAGGAAAAATTTGGACAGGGAATTACTATTAAACCCAACAAAACCAGATTGCAACTGGTCTATTATCCTGCCAGTCCTACCATTCACCGATATCAGGATATCAAGTTGGATCTTCCTGACCCCAGTCGCTTAAAAGGTCCAGTCACAAAACTAATGCAAGTCGCAACGTCATGCACTGACGAACTGGACGCCTACAGTCGATATATAGGGAAACCGGCCAACTCTAAAGAAGCAGTCACAGCAATCATATATCTACCGGATATATTAACCAGTTTGGTTGAGCACACCAGGTTCAGCAACCTGAAATCCTGGATTCGCTCCAAGATGACAAATTCTGTCGGTATTGTGCAGACAGAGGAACTCACATCACAGGTTTGGGAGAATGCTCCTGTAAAGATCAATAAAAAAGAAGCTGAAATGCTCGCTAATCTTGTTGAAAAAGCTGGGTTTGGATTGGCGCCTGATATGCGGTTCCACCACGCTAAACCAGAAATTAGTGGGTGTATGGTTTTATTTGAAAATGGGCACGGTCCAGACTTCAATCCTGGTAAAGAGTTTAATCATGTTGGGACGATTCTTCGCTTGGGATCCATTGTTGCGACAATAGATGGACGAGTTGACGATGTGGAAGTATCTGCACTTGACAGGTTAATAGCTGATAATTCCCGCCTGTCGGATACTGAAAAGAAATCGTTACACGCTTATTTGCACTGGCGTCTCAACACAAGGCCTGATATGAGTGGCCTGAAGAACCGCTTACAGCACTTGAATGATCCTGAAAAGTCAGCAATCAGTCATATTCTTGTCGATGTCGCTCTCGCAGACGGAAAGATTGAGCCAACAGAAATAAAACAGCTTCGCAAATTATATACTTCGCTGGGACTTGATGAAGCGATGGTTACCAGCGATATTCATAACCTGAAATCAAGGAAAATCAAATCTTCGCCTTATGGCAGTCAGGCACAAACGAAGGTAAGTAATGTATCAACCCCTGCAATTTCGCTTAATCCAGAACTGCTTGATGTGTATAAAGAAGAAACCGAGGGCGTTAAAGCTGTTCTTGACTCAATCTTTGTCGAAGAAAATATCGAGGATGAAAACGAGAATATCAGCGATGATATTGTTCCAACTCCACAAGTAACAGGGCTGGATGAGGCCCATACACGCTTCTTCGAAAAGTTAACCTGCAAAGAAAAATGGTCCTCTGAAGAAGTTGAAGATATCTGTAAAGAGTTGAATCTAATGGTTGATGGAGCGATTGAAGTCATCAATGATTGGACTTATGATAATGTTGATGCTCCTTTAATTAACGACGGGAGCGTTATCTATATTGACCTTGAGGTTGCACAGGAAATACGTGCGCCTTAGTTTCGAGGAGTATTTGTGGTGAAGAGCAGGATACGGCAAAAAGAGCGCGACTCAATTATCCAATCACTGAAATCCGGCGTTACCCCAAAAGTGGGTATTCGGCACATCCAAGTAGGCCGCGTCAATGAAATAAAGTCACTCCATAAAGATATTGAAAGGGTGGTTTCCGGGGGAGCTGTTTTCAGGCTTATCATTGGCGAATACGGTTCCGGCAAAACATTCTTTCTCAGTGTGGTGAGGACCATCGCTCTGGAAATGAAAATGGTGACGGTGAATGCTGATCTCTCCCCTGACAGGCGCCTTCATGCTTCGGGCGGCCAGGCAAGAAATTTATATTCTGAACTTATGCGTAATCTTGCCACCCGGAATAAACCGGAGGGTAACGCAATCAACAGTGTTGTCGAGCGCTTTATAACATTGGCAAGGCAAGAAGCAGATAGCCAGGGCAAAACCGTAGTCTCTGTTATAAAACAGCGTTTGAATATGATGACCGAGCTTGTGGGTGGTTATGATTTTGCCAAAGTCATAGAAGCCTATTGGCACGGCTTTGAAACAGATAACGACATGTTAAAAGCAAATGCTATTCGCTGGCTACGTGCGGAATACACAACAAAGACAGACGCAAAAAGGGATCTTGGTATCAGAACAATTATTTCCGATACTTCATTTTACGATACGCTGAAATTACTCAGCCTGTTTGTTCGGCAGGCGGGTTATGAAGGACTTCTGGTAAACCTGGACGAGATGGTTAATCTCTACAAGCTTAATAATACGCAGGCAAGGGTATCAAATTATGAGCAAATACTGCGCATACTAAATGACTGTTTACAGGGAACCGCTGAATATATTGGTTTCCTGATGGGAGGCACTCCTGAATTTCTCCTGGACACTCGTAAAGGTCTCTATAGCTATGAAGCTTTGCAGTCAAGATTGGCTGAAAACTCCTTTGCACAAAGAGCGGGCGTGATTGATTACTCCTCGCCGGCCTTACATCTGGCGAATCTGACCCCTGAGGAACTTTATATCCTGCTTGGTAACTTAAGGCATGTATTTGCTTCTGGTGAGGAAGACAACTATCTGGTGCCAGATCAAGCGCTGAAGTCATTCTTAAATCATTGCAGCCAAAAAATTGGCGATGCCTACTTCAGAACCCCTCGCAATACGATTAAAGCTTTTGTGGATATGCTTGCCGTTCTTGAGCAAAACCCTGGTATCAACTGGCAGAATCTTATTGAGAAGATAGACATTGAAGAGGACAAAGTGAGCGATATGCCAGAGGTGGAAACAATAAGAGAGGATGAGTTGGCAAGTTTCACAATTTAGTAAGGACAGCGACTTTGCTCGCCTTGACCCAAGAATTCAAAAATGGATCTATAAACAAGGATGGCAAGACCTGAGGGATATCCAGAAAAAATCGATACCTCCCATTCTCGCTGGCGATACCGATGTTGTCATCAGCGCCTCTACCGCCGCGGGTAAAACCGAGGCCGCTTTTTTACCTGCCTGCAGTTTAGTGGCGGACAAAAAGGAAGGATTCGGTATCCTGTACATCAGCCCGTTAAAAGCGCTGATTAATGATCAATACCGACGGCTTGTAAGCCTTTGTGATGACCTCGATATGGCCGTTACTGCCTGGCATGGAGACAGTTCTCAAGCCAGAAAAAAATACGCAAAACAGAATCCTGAGGGAATATTATTAATTACGCCGGAGTCTCTTGAGTCCCTGTTGATGCGGGAACCCGGTTGGGTCAGGTCGGCCTTTGAAACGATACGAGGCATCATTATTGACGAATACCATGCGTTTGTCGGATTTGAACGCGGTTGTCACTTGCAATCGCTGATGCACCGATTAGAACACATCATAGATAGACATAAACAACCGATACCAAGAATCGCACTCAGTGCAACACTGGGGGACATGGATAGCGTTCAAAGTTATTTGAGGCCATCAAGACTCATTCCTTGTCAGTTAATAGAGGGTAAGCAAGCCCGGAACACATTAAAAATACAAGTACGCGGCTATTTAAATAAGCCTCCTCCGAAAACCCATAATCCTGAGGGGATCATCAGCCAACCTTCGAGCGCGGATGAAAAAATAGCGGATGATTTGTTCGAGACTCTTCGCGGCGAATCCCATCTCATTTTTGCAAATAGCAGGCGGAGAACTGAACACTTTGCAGTATCACTGAGCGACCTCTGCGAACGGCATCATGTACCTAATGAATTTTTCCCTCATCACGGGTCACTGTCTAAAGAATTGCGTTCTGAACTGGAAGGCCGTCTTCATAAAGAAAACTTGCCTACCACAGCAGTTTGTACCATGACGCTTGAGCTTGGAATCGATATTGGAAAGGTCAAATCAATTGCACAAGTGACTGCTCCTCACTCTGTGGCCAGTTTAAGGCAACGGCTTGGCAGGTCGGGTAGAAGAGGAGAACCGGCAATTCTCAGAATGTATATATCAGAAGACGAGTTGAATGTTAATTCCAGTTTGGGGGACAAGCTCAGATTAGAACTGTTGCAAAGTATAGCCATGCTCCGTTTATTAGTGAGTGAAAAATGGTATGAGCCGCCTGATACGCATTTGTATCATTTTTCGACACTGCTTCATCAAATCCTGGCCGTCATTGCGCAATGGGGCGGGGTAAGGCCTGACCAAATCTGGGGGCTCTTATGTAAAAGTGGCCCTTTCAGGCGGACTACAGTTGACCACTTCAAGGCGTTGCTTACACACATGGGAGAAACAGATCTCATTGTTCAGCTTAATAGTGGAGAGCTGGTCCTGGGCAAAACGGGTGAACGTTTTGTAAACCACTATAGTTTTTATTCTGTATTCAAAACTCCTGAGGAATACAGAATCGTTGTTGAGGGAAAAACATTGGGTACACTCCCCATAGATTCCATGATATTACCCGATCAGCATATTGTTTTTGGTGGTCGCCGCTGGAAGGTCAAAGATGTTGACAGTGAGAAGAAGACAGTCTTTGTTACGCCTGCAAAAGGAGGGGAACCACCCAGGTTTGGGGGGACTGGTATGGGGATTCATGACCGGATCAGACAGGAAATGTACGAAATATATCGGTCTGGCGATCATAGAATTAGTGTTGGAGATGTTAAATTGGAGTTCATGGATGAGATAGGTCAGGACTTGTTCCGTGAGGGTCTTAAATACTTCAGAGATATTAATCTTGAATTTGACCGCATCGTCCAACTTGGAAGTGATGTTTTCATTGTTCCATGGATGGGAGATAAGCTGGTAAATACATTGGTTGCGATGCTGAAGTCCTCTGGATATGAGGCCGGCGCTTTCGCAGGGATAATTGAAATCAATAACGCAAACAGCTCTGAAATTAGCGAATGTCTGAAATCTATAATATCTTCACCGATACCTGAAAATACTGAACTGGCCAAGGCGGTAAAAAACAAACACACGGAAAAATTTGACCATTTATTACCGGAACAAATACTGAATACAGCTTATGGCGCAAAAGCTTTTGATACGGAAAAGACTGTCTCATGGCTGTCACGGGTTTTGTGAAAAGTTGTTTCTAAGTTCGGTTCACCCAACCACGGATTCATAACTTCGTGCAGTGCGTCCGTGACCGGTCCCGCCGGTCTGTGCTATGCAATCGTTCACACGCGGACGTACTCTCTGAACAGGTAATGAATCGTTGTCCAGAAAGCTCTGAAATGTCCTGCTGTATCTCTTCTAAGGTAACGGGAAACAAAGTCGGCCATCTCATCCCCCGATAAACCTTCATCCAGAAAGGGTTCGATCGCCTTGGCGCGTAAGTCATTGAGCTTTGGAATGCCTAATCCCAGTTTTTTTATGGTTTTTAAAGCCGCCGCATCGTTGTGCGCTGATGGTTTAATCGAACCGTCACCAGTAAACGCAAAATGCTCTTCACAATCGGGAGCCAGTGGTGAAATCAGCAAGATCGGGTCATACCAGTCTCCTTTCAGACTACCGCAGTGGCGCGGCTTACCCTTCTCTATACGATTTTGGCAACAACAAAGCAAATTGGAGTAATCGAGCGGATCAACATCCGAGGCGCTTTGCGGTATGAAATGTTCAATGTGGGAGTCATTATCTGACAGTTCACGTTCACAGTAACAACAGAGGTTGCCTTGCTCAGACCGCAAGCTCTCCTTAACGGTTTTCTTGAGATCGCCTGGCATCCCCTCATAGGTGGGCTGCCAATTCTCATTGGCTTCTCCTTTCCACCGGGTGAACGTCTCAGGTTCCTGGCGTTTTGTAAAGTGCTTCATTTGCCGATCAACTCCTTGCGTTCAATCAACACTTTTGCTTTGACCAATTCCGAATCTTCGCCAATCAGTTCCTTCAGTTTCCCGATCAGATCGCGGGCTGCTTTGAAGTCATTGCTATCGATTTTTTCGTATATTTTTCCGAGATCATTCTGTACGGTGTCCGGGCGGGTGGTTTTCAGACCCATCAGGTCCTCCAGAACCCGTTCGACCGTCTTGCCGTAAGATTCGTTTGGGAGTTCTGAGGCTAACTCATTATCTTCCATGGATAACAGGAACAGGTTTTCCGGCTTTACGTGGGTAATGATATGAGGTGAATGAGTTGTAATCAAAAACTGGCAATTCGGGAATACGCGCGCCAATTCGGGGATTACCATACGCTGCCATTTGGGATGCAGGTGAAGGTCAATTTCATCAATCAGGATGATTCCCTTGCCGCCCAAGGGATTGTCGCTTAAAGGGTTGAGAATGGCCATGCGTCGCGCCAGGTCTCCAATCAACGCCATCAAACACTTCTCCCCGTCTGAGAGCTGGTTGATCGTCAGGCGCTCACCTTCTTTTTCAACCTCCATGCGCAGGGGATTTCGCCGCACCGTCAGGTTTTTGAATTCCGGCATAAACGAAGACAAGGCATTCCGCACCGCCTGCAATTGCAAATCAGGGAAGCCAGCGTTGGATCTATCGGCATTGGAAAATTGAGCATCTCTTCTCGCTTCATTTTCCAGATCTTCACGTTCCCGAAACCATTGAAAGAAAGTTCGGAAATTTGCGCCTCCACTAAAGACGTCGTCATACGCCGACGACAAGTTGAAACCTTGTTGTCCCCTTATATGCAACGGAATATCAACCACTGCACGATTGACCCGATAATAGGCAAAAAGAGGCAGGTTGACATATTCATCGTTATCTGTGATTTTGAACCGAAATCGCTGCGCCAGTTTCGACGAGTCAGCCAATCCTGAAGCAAGTTTTTTACTGTCATAACCTTTTCGAACTTTGACTAATTCCCAGTAATAGGAAACGTCTTCGTAATCAAGGCCAATCTCAAGTGTGGAGTAAGGATATCCATTCCTGATATCTGCTTCCTTGATACGCTTGCCGGGATTTCTGGCTCTTTTGATGCGATTGACCAACCAGGAGAGAAGGATTGCGGACGCATCCAAAATGGTCGTCTTGCCCGCTCCGTTCATGCCGACAAAGATATTCAGGTTTTTGTGCAGTTTGAGCTCAAGACGCTGAGCGCCGCGAAATCCTTCCAGCGTCAGGTTACGGATATGCATATCAATCCTCCTTAAATTTACAAGCCCGGTATCTTTTCAAGGCCGGACCGAATTTGGGGTAATTGACTTTGATGCCATCATCGAGAGCAATACCCACCTCTTCGATGGTCAACCGATAGAGTGCTTCGTGTTCGTGAACGCAAATCCGGATATGATCGGTAACAAACTTAATTCACCGGATAACGGTCGCGAATTAACGCCAGTATGCGGGCAGCGTCATCTGTTGCTTCCCATTCGTCATCTTCGTTGACCACGATCAACTCGGTCCTGTTGCCGACACCCGTCAGATTGATCTGCCAGGAAGCATCGCCGTCCTTGCCGCCTTTCCAGAAAGCCAGCCTGGAGAAAAAGCCTTTTTTCTCGCGGGGCTGCGGAGCCCCGCCTGTAACCAGGTAAAAACCTTTGTCCGCATCCCCACCGACGATCTGCAGCCCGCTGTTGCGCAGGGCGACCCCGGTATTCTTCCAGGCCAGTTCAAACGCTTCGGGTATGCTCAGGTACATCTTGCCTTCTCCTGCGTCGACGACACGGAGATCTTTACCCGGCCCGCTCCGGGTCACAGCGCCTGACTCTGCGCCGGCGGTAACGGTAGTTGCAGGTTCACCGACAGGTTCGCCGGGGCCGATAAACAAACTGAGATCGGCCGCGAACTGCCTTTCAAGTGCCGTGTCCTTGCCCTGGTCAAGCCAGTCTGAGTTGTCATCAAGCCGGGTCTGGCGCTCCTGGCTGATTATAAGGACAGAAGCGTCCGCCGTGGCCCCGGGTTCCGCAAAAATCCTGTATTTATAACGGTATTGCAGGCCTGTCTGCTCATCGGGCTGTGACCAGCCCGTCTCAAGCACGCCGAGTTCCGAGTCTTCCAGTTCAACTGTGTAGTTTTTCGACTCGACAAATTCAATCAGGTCCGGCCAGAGCAGATTTACCGGAATGGACAAGGACAATAATTGCTCATCAGCTTCCGTAGTTCCGATACTCACCCCCGGACTTCCCGGGGTACGCGGGTTTCTGTAACGGGACAAGGTTACCGGCGCTTCGTTCGGGATGTTCATTGAATCGTTAATGGCGTCGGCAGTCAGATCCGGGGGGATTTCCAGATCCGGCATGCTCTCGCTTTTTTTGTATTCACTCTTCTTGTCGGGAAGAATTTTCCCGATATCCGGCATATAAGCGCAGGACGTCAGAAAACATATCCCGAACACACATGCCGCAATGGCTGGGATCTCTCTCTTCATAAATCACATTACCTCTGCTTGTCTCATGGCTGCCTCAACCCGGGGATGATACTCTTCCGATAACCAGGTCATGGGCAAACGGATACCGTCCTCAATCAGGCCCAGGCGCTGCACTGCCCACTTGGCGGGGATCGGATTGGACTCAAGGAACAGTGCCTGGTGCAATCCCAGCAGCCTGGCATCCAGGGCCCTGGCCGCGTCCCGGTTTCCTGTCGTTGCCAACCGGCATAATTCGTGCATTGCCGCCGGCGCCACGTTGGCGGTCACGGATATCACGCCATCGCCACCCATAAGCATAAAATCGCAGGCTGTTTCATCATCGCCACTCAGCAGTAAAAAATCGTCTCCACAATCTTCACGTATCGTTTTGACCCGCGCAAGGTCGCCCGTGGCTTCCTTGACGCCGATGATATTATCGACCCCGGCAAGCCTGGATACGGTTTCCGGCAACATGTCGCAGGCCGTTCTTCCTGGTACATTGTAAAGTATCTGCGGGATGGAAACACTGTCGGCAACCGCCTTGAAATGCTCATACAAACCCGTCTGGGTCGGCTTGTTGTAATAAGGCGTAACAAGCAAACAAGCGTCGGCGCCGGCTTGCCTGGCATAGGCTGTCAGTTCCATCGCTTCGATGGTCGAATTTGCCCCTGTTCCGGCGACGACGGGTATGCGTCTGTTGACGATTTCCACAATCCGTTTGATCACCCGGCAGTGTTCTTCCGTCATCAAGGTAGCCGATTCCCCTGTCGTTCCTACCGCAACGATGCCGTCAGTTTTTTGCTCGATGTGGTATTCGAGGAGGCGCTCAAGGCTCTCCATGTCCACCGGAGTATCCGGCCCGACGCCACTTTTCATTGGAGTGACGACAGCGACAAGACTACCTGTAAACATGGCGTTCGAATTCTGCAATGCGGTAAACCAAAAGAGATTTAATATGTTCCAGACATAGCCGGCCCTCCTGCCGAGGGCACATAAAATGTCCATATCACGTATAATAAGGGCAAATATGTCCATTTCTGTATAATAAGACGGATATGGTACTTGTCCGACCCGCTGATGACAAGATGAAGGTTTGCCCTGTAAGGATGCCTCACCCGGATTACAAAGATGATACAGTTCCTCGCCCTGACCGTAATCGGTAAGTATGACCCTGCCCTGCCGGAACGCGTGACCGGCGCTATCGCGGAGTCCGGCTGTAATATCAGGGAAAGCCGGATAACCATTCTGGGGCAGGAGTTTTCCATGCTCCTGCTTCTGTCCGGAAACTGGAATGCCGTCGTCAAGGTTGAAGACGCCCTGAACAGGCTGGGACAGGAGCAGGATTTATCCATCAACATGCGCCGGACCGAACTTAACAAGTCGCAGAAAAACCTCATGCCGTATGCCATCGACGTGGTATGCAGCGACCGTATCGGCGTGGTAAACCGGATAACCCGCTTTATCCTGGATAACGGGATCCAGATTCGAGATTTATCTACGACGACCTACGAGGCGTCTCACACCGGCACCGAGATGTTTTCACTGCATTTGACGATTCACGTCCCGGTGGAGATCTCCATTTCCTCATTGCGCAACGACTTCCTGGAATTCTGCGACCAGCTGAACCTCGACGCGATCATCGAACCGGTGAAATGAGGGGCCGGGATCCCTGGGGTCAGAGTAAAATGGTCGTTATCGTAGTCGATGGCAGGATAAGGGGTAATTTTACTCTGACCCCATATATTTGGAGAACATTGTATGAGTGCAATAAACACGGGCGATACAGTACCGGATTTTGAGCTTCCGGCCACCGGTGATCAAACCATCAGGCTGTCGGACCTCAAGGGAAAAAACGTGGTCATCTACTTCTACCCCAAGGACAGCACACCCGGCTGCACCCTGGAAGGACAGGATTTTCGGGACAATATCGAAGCATTTACGGAGCGCAACACGGTTATACTCGGTGTTTCCAGGGACAGCATAAAATCCCATGAAAAATTCAAAACGAACCAGTCGTTCCCGTTCGACCTGTTATCTGATGCAGACGAAGAACTATGTGCGCTGTTCGACGTCATCAAGGAAAAAAACATGTACGGCAGGAAAGTAATGGGAATCGAGCGCAGCACGTTCCTGATGGACGAAACGGGAAAACTGCGCAATGAGTGGCGCAAGGTCAAGGTTAAAGGGCACGTGAACGAGGTGCTGGAGGCGGTTAAAGCCCTCTGATTCTCGCGCTGGTATCCTACAGGTTCGTCATTCCGGCGAAGGCCGGAATCCAGTGAAACAATAGGTCGCCCGCAGGGCGACACAGTATATTACTGGATGCCGGGTCAAGCCCGGCATGACGGGGTTTCTTAACACCATTCTGACCCCATAATTTCTACATCTCTGCTTCCGGCAACTGCTCATCTCTGGTAGGCCAGACATTGATCAAGGCCTTGACCAGGGTAGCCAGCGGTATGGCGAAGAACACGCCCCAAAACCCCCATAACCCGCCAAACACCAGTATGGCGACGATAATCGCGACCGGATGCAGGTTGACGACGTCCGAAAACAGGATAGGCACCAGGACGTTGCCGTCCAGGAACTGCAATATGAAATAGGCAACGACCAGCCAGATGAAGACAGGTTCAAAACCCCACTGAAAATAAGCCACCAGCGCGACGGGCAGCGTTACCACGGCGGCGCCGATATAGGGAATCAATACGGACAAACCCACGGTGATGGACAACAGGGAAGCGTAATTCAATCCGAACGACTTGAAGACTATGTACGAGACCACCCCCACGATGGCTATCTCGTAGACCTTGCCGCGTATGTAATTACCGATTTGTGCGTCCATTTCCTGCCACAGGTGACTGACCAGGGTACGGTCGCTCGGCAGAAACCGGCTCAACCAGTACAGGACCGCATCCTTGTCCTTCATCAGGAAAAAGATCATCAGGGGCACCAGGATCAGGTAAATCAGGACCGTGATAATGGCAGGGATGGATGCCATTGAAACCGACACGAGACCCTGGCCGAAATCACCGACTCCTCCCCGCAGGGCAAGCACTATCTCGTTGACCAGTTCCGCAGAGATAATTTCGGGATACTGCTCCGGCAGGCGCAGTAACAGTTCCTGGCCGCGGCTCAGCATACCGGGAAATTCCTGGAAAAACTGGCTTGCCTGCCCGGACAGGATCGGCAACAGGCCGATGACGATGAAACCCATTACCAGGATAAACAGTAAAAATACCAGCGATACGGCAGGGACTCGGGAGATGTTCCTGCCGGTCAGTTTCTTGACCGGCCCCTCAAGCATATAAGCAATCACGACTGCGGCCAGGAGCGGCGCCAGCATCCCGCCCATGAAATACATGACGACAAAACCGACCGCCAGAAGAATAACTAACAGGGCAGCCTGGGGATCGGTAAAATACCGGTTATACCACTTACTCAAAAAGTCGAACATGTTCCACGATTATTCTAGAGGAAAAGGGGACAGATTTAAAATCTGTCCCCAATAGCGTCATGCAACCTGACACGCTTGCCGACAGGATAAAGACCTGGGGAGCGGAAATCGGCTTCCAGCAGGTCGGTATCACGGGCATCGACCTCACGGAAGACGAGCGCCACCTGCTGGACTGGCTGAACAAGGGCATGCACGGGGAAATGTCTTACATGGAACGCCACGGCAAAAAGCGCGGCCGGCCGGACCTGTTGCGGCCCGGCACCATACGGGTGATATCTGCGCGCATGGATTACCTGCCTCCCGAAGCCAGGTCCGCCGAGGCAGTGCTGGAAGACGGGGAGCGGGCCTTCATATCCCGCTATGCGCTGGGCAGGGATTACCACAAGGTCATGCGCACCCGGTTAAAAAAGCTCGCGCAACGGATAGAAGCGGTCATCGGCCCGTTCGGCTACCGCGTCTTCACCGACTCGGCCCCGGTGCTGGAAAAGGCGCTGGCGCGCAATGCCGGGCTGGGCTGGATCGGGAAACACAGCAACCTGCTGCACCCGGAAGCAGGCTCCTGGTTTTTTATCGGAGAAATATACACCGACCTGCCGCTACCGACAGACGAAAAGTTTACCGAAGATCACTGCGGAAGCTGCCGGGCCTGTATCGACGTGTGCCCCACCCGGGCCATTGTCGGGCCGTACCGGGTGGATGCCCGGCGCTGCATATCCTACCTGACCATCGAATACCGCGGCGCTATCCCCGAGGAGTTCCGCGTCGCCATGGGCAACCGCATCTACGGCTGTGACGACTGCCAGATGGTATGTCCCTGGAACAGGTTCGCGCAATATTCATCAGAACCGGACTACCAGCCGCGCCACGCGCTCGATGAAGTCAGCCTGGTTGAATGTTTCCTGTGGAGTGAAAACGAATTTCTTGAAAAAACGGAGGGTAGCGCTATCAGGCGCATCGGCTATGAATGCTGGCTAAGGAACGTCGCAGTGGCCCTGGGCAACGCCCCCACCTCGGCCCCGGTCGTCAACGCCCTGAACCGGCGCGAGGACCACCCCTCCGCCCTGGTGCGCGAACACGTGGAGTGGGCACTGGCGCGGCATGGATACCTGGCGCCTGTTACCTGATACCTGCCACTCAGAGCGTTAGTCAGCCGGTTCTGAATCAGTAGATGACATCCCCCACGCAAAAGTGGGCCATGTGCTTCTCGGCCAATCTGCTGTGGTAGGTGCCGAACTCGGCTGTGGCGTCCTTACCTGCATACATCCTGGCCACAAAAGGCCCTCCCGGATGGTGGTCCTTCCATTCACTGAAGTCGTAGACCTTGCCATGAATTATGATCCAGCAATCGTCAAAGGTGTTATGTTGCTGAACTTCCTCCAGGGTCACCTTGCGATCGCCCTTCAGGGACACCTCGGGCACCCAGAGATTGCGCGCCACCTCGATCCTGGCCTCACGGACCGCTTCCACCGAGCGGAAATCCCAGGGGCCGAGTCGCTTGGCAGGTATCTTGTCACCGATATCCCGGGCATCAAAAGCATACAACCAGGAATCATCGCCTCCCGCGCGTTGAGCATGGTCAAAAACCGGGTAATCACGCTCGTTCAACGCCTTCAGGATCTTTTGCCGCTCCGGGGAATCTTCCGGCTCGAGATGCCTGAGCAGGAACTTGGAGGCAAACTGCACCCGTGTGCCGCGGTAGTGGCGGACCCGCTCATAGTGCAGCAACGCACTGTAGACGTCTTTTCCATGCAACTCGAAACATTTGCCGAGAGCAGCGCCGTCTTCAATCGCCAGCGCAGCGCCCTGGCCGAACGTCGGCAATACCGCGTGGGCGGCGTCGCCCAATACGGCAACCCGTCCGTTATGCCAGCTTGGAAAAGCATCGAGATCATACAGGCCCCACTTCGTGGGCTTCACAATGCTGCCCGCCAGTGCAACCACGTCATCCATGCGCACATCGTCCTTGAAGGCTATTTTCATGTTTCTGATCATCTCCGCACGGTCTGCGGGAAACCAGTCACCTTCATCTCCTTCGAATTCATCCGCATTCGGCTCGTAGTAGCCCATCCAGACATTAAGCAGCTCACCGCCACGCACCCAGTATGTGACTACATAACCGAATTCCGTTTTGCGCGCGTCCATACTGGCTGAATCGATGGGGTTGTAGTCCATGGGGCTGCCATCCTCCTTGGTAAGTTTCGCCACTTCCTCCCGTGGAATCAGACCCCGATAGCAGACTACAAATGTCCAGCGCCTGGGGGGCGCAGCGGGATACACGAATTGGCGGGTTACGGAATTGATGCCATCAGCCCCTATCACAAGCTCTCCCGTATCCGTGGCGCCATCCCTGAATGTGACAGTAGCCAGATCGTCAGTCTGGGACATCGAATCCAGGCGTTTTGACATATGTATCCGGATTGGGCAATCTTCACCGGAATCAGGACCAAAATCGAAGCATCGCTTGTACAGGCACATCAACAGGTCAAGACGGTGCATATGATGATAACCGGCGCCGTCATTCGCCGCGGTATTATGATCCAGGGGTTTCACCGAGATAGTCCCGTCATCCATAACCATGCGCGTGGTTTCAAGAATCGCAGCCCGGCCGCCATCCACGGCGCCGTGCGGACCTTTCGGGTCGCCGCCGGCAAGATCTACGCCGAGCGATTTGCACAGGCGGGCGCCATTGGGGGGCATGGTAATGCCCGCGCCGGCGGTACTTGGTTCGGCGGTCTGTTCGTAGACATCGACAGAAGTGAACTGTCCGGATTCACGCAGGGCGAGGGCGGCAAACAGCCCCCCCATTCCTGCCCCGATTATGATTGCGTGCATAAGAAACCTCTGGGTGTTTTATAGCTGAAATACTATAAGACGGTTATTGAATTATTACAAACCTCATTGCCTTCCATAAGGAGCGCCTGCGGCGCGTGTTTATCCACTGGATTCCTGCCCCCTGCCTACAGCATGCAGGGGCATGCTTCGCAGGAATGACGGACGGGGGTTATAAATCGCTTCTATATGCCGTAATCCTGTTTTCCGCCAGTTCGATATAGTCCGGATCGATGTCATATGCCACGAATTTCCTGTTATCCTTCAGGGCCGCCAGGCACACCGTGCCGCTGCCGGCAAACGGGTCGAGAACCACGTCGTCCTTGAACGAGTATAGCTGGATCAACCGGTGCGGCAGTTCTTCCGGGAACGGCGCCGGATGGCCGATCTTTTTGGCCGATACCGCCGGAAAGTCCCAGACACTTTTGGTCCATTCGAGAAATTCCTCTTTTTTGATCGTGTTCTCTTTGTCTCCCCTTTTTCTTGAAAACGAGTCTTTGGAAAAAACCAGGATGTACTCGTGAACATCCCGCAGGACCGGGTTCGCCGCGGACTGCCAACTGCCCCAGGCGGTGGAGGTACTGGCGCTGGAACCCTTGTTCCAGAGAATCTCTCCGCGCATGAGAAATCCGATGTCCAGCATCCCAGCAATAATGTAACTGTGCAGCGGGATATATGGCTTGCGCCCCAGATTGGCGACGTTGATACAGGCCCGGCCGCCGGGAACCAGGACCCGCCAGGTCTCCCGCCAGACGGCATTCAGCAGGGCCAGGTACTCATCAAGGCTTAAATCCTCGTCGTACTCTTTGGAAACATTATAAGGCGGCGAAGTAATCATCAGGTGCACACTGTTGTCGGGCAGTTCATCCATCGCCTCACTGGATTTGCAGAAGACCCTGTTCAAATACTCCGGAGGAACGGTGCTCTCAACATGATTCACTTCCCCGCCGCTGTCCAATCCTTCATACAGCCTGGCGCCGTAAAATTTCGAGGAATCATGGCTGATCCTGCCGGGTGTCCCGAACGTGCTGGTTGCCGTTCCCTGCTTGCGCTTTTGCAATCGCGCCATTATTTATTCCGTAAAAGCGAAGATCCTGGCCTGGGCCTGAGAGGCGTCCTTAACCGGCAGTACGCCGATAACGGCAATGGCGCCTGCGGCAGGCAGAGCATCCAGGTTATTCAGGTTTTCCACCTGGAATTTTCCGGCCCCCAGGATGATCCTGTGCACGGGAAAACTCAAATCGTTGCCGGGGTCCAGGCTCAGGGTATCTATGCCAATCCCGGCGACGTCCCGCTCGACCAGCAACTCGGCGGCTGCCACGGAAAACCCGGGGAAATGCAACACGCCTTGCTCGTCCTGGTTGACATAGGCTTCCGGATCAGAAAACTTTTTGTACCAGCCCGTGTTCATGACCACCAGGCTGCCTGGACGGACTTGTCCGTTTCGCTCCTCCCACGTGAGCACGTCCTGTACAGATAACTGATAGTCGGGATCCAGCGCAACCCTGTCCTGGACGTTGATGACTGCCACGGGCGCGACCAGGTCGTTCAGCCCCAGTTCGTTAACGGAGGCTCCCCCTTCGATAAAATGCGCCGGCGCATCGATATGGGTGCCGATATTTTCCCAGAGGGAAAACCGGTGCATTCGATAGCCCTTGTCATAGTCAGCCAGCCGCTCAATTACAAACGGCGCGGTTCCAGGCCAGAACGGCATGTCTCTGTGCAGGACATGGGTCAGATCAACCATTCGCCGCGCACTCAAAGGTTGTTGCAGTTCGTCCGCAAACGCAACAACACCCGGGCAAAAACACAGGAGCAAGGCACAGAACTGCAGAGACTTGTTTTTCATATTCCCACCACCGTCGAATAATATGTGGTTCCGGTTTCAGAACTTCCATACTATTATGGAAACTCTGATCAGGTCACAGGTTCCTTATCCTCATGGATCATACATCTTTACGCGAAACCGTCATAGCCGCAGCCCGGTCCCTGCATAAACATCAACTGGGCGTCGGCACGGCCGGCAACGTCAGCGCCAGGATTGAGCAAGGCTACCTGATCACGCCTACCGGGATGGATTACGAAGCGATGGCGCCCGCGGATATCGTCAGTATGGACATGCGCGGCAACCGCGCCAAGGGTAACCTGAAACCGTCGAGTGAATGGCGTTTCCACCAGGATATCTATGCCGCACGCGCGGATGTAGACGCCATCGTCCATACCCATTCCCCCTGCGCTACCGCGCTGTCCTGCACCCGCCAGGACCTGCCTGCGTTCCACTACATGGTCGCCGGAGCGGGCGGCTCCTCCATCCGCTGCGCCGAGTACGCCACTTACGGTACCCAGGCCCTGTCCGATCACGCCCTGGCTGCGCTGGCCGGACGCCAGGCCTGCCTGCTGGCCAATCACGGGGTGATTGCGCTGGGCGAGGACGTGGAATCCGCCTTCAAAATGGCGCAACTCGTGGAGGAACTGGCAAAACAATACCTGTTCAGCCGCATGGCCGGGGCTCCCGTGCTGCTGGACGAGTCCGAGATGAACGTCAACCTGGAAAAATTCAAGGACTATGGCAAACAGGATTGACCTGACCGGGCAGGTCGCCGGCCGTTGACACCAATGGAAATCTGGCAATACGCAATCCTTTTTCTCATCGGCATCATGGTCGGCTTCGTGAACGTGATGGCCGGCGGCGGGTCGCTGTTAACCCTCCCCGTCATGCTGTTCCTGGGAGTGCCGGCGCCGGTGGCCAACGGCACCAACCGGATAGCCATACTGGCGCAGATGGCTACCGCGGTCGTCGCCTTCTTCAGAAAAGGCTATTCCGATTTCAGGCTCAGCCTGTCCCTGGCCCTGGCGGCCGTGCCCGGCGCGGTGGCCGGCGCGGTGGTGGCCGTGCGTCTCGAAGGGGTGTTGTTCAACCGGACCCTCGCCGTCATCATGCTGGTCGTAATGCTGGTGATGGCGACGCAAAAACAGACCCCGGAATATTCCGGGGCGCTGCCCGGGAAGCCGCGCCTGGTCCTGGCCCATGTCCTGATGGCTGTCCTGGGAATTTACGGCGGCTTCATACAGGTCGGGGCGGGTTTCCTGTTCATGCCGATCCTGTACAAGACTCTGGGCATTGACCTGGTGCGGGTGAACATGCACAAGAGCTTCATCATCACCGTGTACACCACGGCCGCATTGATCGTATTTGCCTGGCAGGTGGAGCTGTTCTGGGTCCTGGGCCTGACCCTGGCCGCCGGCACCTCCATCGGGGCATGGCTCAGCGCGCACGTGCAAGTCGCCCAGGGCGAGCGGATCATCAGGCTGGCGCTGAATACCGTGCTGGCGCTGATCATCGTCAAGCTGCTGTTCTTCAGTTAGGATAGATGGGGTCAAGAATGCAGACCATACCGGAAAACCTGAAATGCTGGAAATGCGGCGCCGGCCTGGATTACCTGCTCATGCCCCTGTCCAGGAACGCTCACTGCAAGGCCTGCGAGGCCGCGCTGCATGTATGCAGGATGTGCCGGTTTTACGATCCCCGGGTCGCTAAACAGTGCCGTGAACCGGTCGCCGACGCGGTCAAGGACAAGGACAGGCCGAATTTCTGTGATTACCTCGAGTTAAACCCGGAGGCCTGGGAACCCGCTGACCATTCTCAAGCCGACGTGGCTGCTACGGACCTGAATGACCTGTTCGGTCTTGATACGGGGGAAGGGGCAAGCGGAACATCCGCAACGGCAGATCAGGCCAGGCAGGAACTCGACGACCTGTTCGGCCTGAAAGGCGACTAACCAATCAATTCTCGCAGTTGCGCGCCGGGGTCGTCGGCCCTCAGTAACGCTTCACCGATCAGAAAGGCATGCACGTCACGGCTGCGCATGAGTTCGATATCCGCACGGCTGTGTATGCCGCTTTCCGTTACCACGGTCCGGTCCGGGAACATGTCCGGCATCAGGTCCAGGGTTGTCTGCAATGATGTTTCAAAGGTATGCAGGTCACGGTTGTTAATTCCTATAAGGGGCGTTCGCAGCAATAATGCGCGTTCCAGTTCTTCGCGGTTGTGTACTTCCACCAGTACGTCAAGGCCGATACCGGCCGCGGTTGCCGCGAGTTCCTGCATGCGCGCATCGTCCAGGGCCGCCACGATCAGCAATATGCAGTCCGCGCCGATGGCTCTTGCCTCGTAGACCTGGTACGGGTCGATGATGAAATCCTTGCGCAATACCGGCAGGCCGGTTGCTGCCCCCGCCTGTTGCAGGTGCAGGTCCGAACCCTGGAAAAACTTTTCATCGGTCAGTACGGAGAGGCACACGGCGCCGGCTTCGGCATAGGTTTGGGCAAGTCCGGCCGGGTCGAAATCCGGCCGGATGACGCCCTTGCTGGGGGAGGCCTTCTTGATCTCGGCGATGACCGCGGGCCGGCCGTTTTCAATTGCTGTGCGTACGGAGTTGTAAAACCCCCGGCAAGGACCGATATTCCCGATCTCCCGCTTCAGTTGTTCCAGGGGCAGAGACTCTTTTCTTGCGGCCACCCATTCCCGCTTGTATTCCAGAATGGTTGCCAGGATGTCAGTTGTATTCATTATAAATATCCATAAGAGGGGACAGATTTAAAGCATGCCCCTGCATGTAGTAAGCAGGGGTCTGTCCCCGGAGAAGATGTCCCCGGAGAGTGATTAATCAGCCCGCCAGCCGGGTGGTCAGGGACGCAAGCTCCTGTAATTTTTTCAATGCCTGTCCCGAGGCGATGGCCTGCCCGGCGAGTTCGACCCCCTGTTCCATGTCCGGCGTGAGACCGGCCACGTAAATGGCGGCGCCGGCGTTGAGCAATACGACATCCCTGGCCGGTCCAGGGTTATCCTCGAGCACCGACAGCATCATGTCGCGGCTTTCCTCGGCGCTGTTGATGATCAGGTCGGACAAGGCCCCGGGTTGTATCCCGAATTGTTGCGGCGTTACCTGGTATTTGGCGATACGTCCGTCCTTGAGTTCGACCACCTCGGTTGCAGACGAGTTGCTGATCTCATCAAGCCCGTCCAGGGAGCGCGCCACCATGCAGTGCTCACTGCCCAGCCGTTGCAGCACCCGGGCAAATACATCCAGCATGTCCGCCTGGTACACGCCGATCAACTGGCGTTTGACGTAGGCCGGATTCGTCAACGGACCCAGCAGGTTGAATATGCTGCGCGTCGCCAGTTCCCTGCGCGGCCCCGCCGCGTAACGGGTTGCCGGATGGTGGGCAGGGGCGAACATGTAACCCACGCCGATCCGGTTGATGCAGTCCGCCACGTGCTCCGGTTTCAGTCCCAGCTTGACGCCGGCCTGCTCCAGCACATCGGCGCTGCCGGAAATGCCGGAAATGGAACGGTTATTGTGCTTTGCGACCTTCCCTCCGGCGGCCGCGATGACGAACGAGGCAGCGGTGGAAATATTGAATGTACGCGCGCCGTCGCCACCCGTGCCGACTATGTCGACCAGGTGCGGATGGTCGACGTGCACCCTCACGGCAAATTCACGCATAACCGCCGCCGCCGCGCTGATTTCCTCAATGGTCTCCCCTTTCATCCGCAGGGCCACCAGGAACCCGCCGATTTGCGCATCCGTCAGCTTCCCGGACATCATGTCCTGCATGACGGCCCGCATGGTGGAATCGGGCAGGTCGCCGCCGTTGATGACTTCGTTCAAGGCGGACCGGAAATTCATCAATGCACGTCCATCTGCAGAAAGTTCCTGAGCAGGTCATGGCCGAACGTCGTCAGGATCGATTCAGGGTGAAACTGCACCCCGTAAACGGGAAGATCCTTATGCCTTACCCCCATGATCTCGTCAATGTCCCCGCTTTCCGTCCGGGTCCAGGCCGTAATTTCCAGGCAATCGGGCAGTGATGCCTGCTCAATCACCAGGGAATGGTAACGGGTCGCCACAAACGGACTTTCCAGGCCGCTGAACACATCCGAATTCCGGTGATGGATATCGGACGTCTTGCCGTGCATGATTCGGTCGGCGTGAACTATGCGCCCTCCCAGCGCCTGCCCGATGCTCTGGTGTCCCAGGCACACTCCGAGAATAGGGATCTTATCCATGAACTCATTGATCACGGCAACAGATATCCCGGCTTCATTCGGGGTACAGGGTCCGGGTGAAATCACGATATGTTCCGGTTCCAGTTCGCGGATTTGCTCCAGGGTAATCTGATCATTCCGGTATACGCTCACTTCCTGGTCCAGTTCGCCGAAGTACTGGACCAGGTTGTAGGTAAAGGAATCGTAATTATCGATCATCAACAACATCGATTCTCACCCCGTCCGGGCTAATTCCTTTCTCATCGCGCCGATTACGCCGGCATAATCATCACTGCCGAACACAGCCGAGCCGGCTACAAACGTATCCGCCCCGGCCGCGGCGATTTCCGCGATGTTATCCACTTTCACACCGCCATCGATCTCAAGCCGGATATCCCTGCCGGACGCGTCGATGATGTCTCTTGCGGCCCGTAACTTGTCCAGAGCGGCCGGAATGAACCCCTGTCCGCCGAAACCGGGGTTGACGGACATGATCAATATCATGTCAATCTTGTCGATGACGTGCAGGACATGGTCCAGCGGCGTTGCCGGATTGAACACCAGCCCGGCGCGGCAACCTTGATCTTTTACCAGTTGCAGGGTGCGGTCGACGTGGCGGCTCGCCTCCGGGTGGAAGGTGATGATATCGGCCCCGGCCGCGGCGAACTCCGGGATGATCCGGTCCACCGGTTCGATCATCAGGTGCACGTCCATGGGCGCAGTTATCCCATAATCCCGCAGGGCGCGCACGACCACCGGGCCGAACGTCAGGTTGGGCACGTAGTGGTTATCCATCACGTCCACGTGGATGTAATCGGCGCCGGCCGCAAGGACCGCTTCCACTTCCCGACCCAGCCGGGCCAGATTGGCAGACAGTATCGATGGGGCAATAACGTAATCGGACATAAGCGCGGATTATATAGAACTTGGAACAGCGCGGCTATCAGACGTTAAACCGGAACAGTATCACGTCGCCGTCCCGGACGATGTAGTCCTTTCCCTCAAGGCGCCACCTGCCGGCGTTTTTCGCGCCCTGTTCGCCCTGGTGTTCAATGAAATCATCATAGGCGACGACCTCTGCCCGGATGAAACCCTTCTCGAAATCCGTGTGGATGACGCCGGCAGCGGCGGCAGCGGCGGTTCCCTTCCTGATGGTCCAGGCCCGGACTTCACGAGACGTCGTGGAAAAAAAGGTGTGTAGTCCCAATATGTCATAACCGGCGCGGACCAACCGGTTCAAGCCGGGTTCGGATAAACCAAGGTCACCCAGAAATTCCGTTTCGCCTGCTTCGTCCAGTTCGCCGATCTCGGTCTCGATCACGGCGGATATGGCGATTAACCCGGCGCCGTCCGTTGCGGCGCGGCGAGCCAGTCGTTCCAGCCAAATGTTGGTCGTGATTCCGGCTTCCTCCACGTTGGCGATATACAGCATGCTTTTTTCCGTCAGCAGACCCAGTTCGCGGGCCAGGTCACGCTCCGCGCCACCCGCAGGCAATGACCTGGCAGGCGCGCCCGTATCGATATGCGCGGCCAGGGAAGCCAGTAAATCACAGCGTTGCGCTGCCGGCCTGTCACCGGTCTTCGCGACTTTTTCAGCTTTCTGCGAAGCCCGCTGCAAGGTTTCCAGGTCTGCCAGGGACAGTTCCGTATTGATTACATCCAGGTCGGCAAGCGGATCTATCCTGCCGCTGACATGAGTGATATTGTCATCCTCAAAGCAGCGCAATACCTGGGCTATGGCGTGGGTCTCGCGAATATGTCCGAGGAACCTGTTGCCGAGCCCTTCTCCTCTTGAAGCGCCGGCCACGAGGCCGGCGATGTCGACAAACTCCACCTGTGCGGGGATGACCCTGTCCGGTCCGACTATGCGGGCGACTGCCTGCAACCGGGGGTCGGGTACCGGAACAATACCGGTATTGGGTTCGATGGTGCAAAACGGATAGTTTTCGGCGCTGACCCCGGTGCGTGTCAGGGCATTGAACAGGGTGGACTTGCCCACGTTGGGCAATCCCACGATCCCGCATTTGAATCCCATCAGCTTTCTTGTTGCGTGTGCAGGCGGGTCATGGCCTTGTCGGGCTCACCTGCGAACAACAGGGGCAGGGCCTCCAGGCCTTTATCTATTGCGCTGCCGATCAACTCCGTATCGCCGCCGTCGGGCCTGCCCAGTACATGCGCCAGCACCCGGGTCTTGTCCCCCGGATGGCTGACGCCTATTCTCAATCTCAGGTAGTCGCTGTCGCCCAGTTGTTCACTGATGTCCCGCAGCCCCTTGTGGCCGCCATGGCCGCCGCCTGTTTTCAGGCGAATCACGCCGGCATCCAGATCTATCTCATCGTGGACAACCAGGATCCCGGCGGTTTCTATCCGGTAATAATCGGCAACAGCCCGGAGCGCGCGTCCGCTGTTGTTCATATACGTTGCCGGCTTGAAAAGCAGGCAATCCACGCCCGGAGACCTGATTTGGGCAAGCTCACCGAAAAACTTTTTATCGGTCGCAAACCGGACCTTGTGTTCCTCAGCAAGCCTGTCGACAAACCAGAAACCGGCATTGTGGCGCGTCGCCGAATAATCCGCGCCGGGATTACCCAGGCCCGCAATGAGCTTCAGAGCGGACCGTTCGATCTCTATTCGTCCTCTGTCTGTTCCGTTGCTTCTGCTTCCATCTCTTCCAGTCCTTCCTCCATCTCTTCCTCTTCCTCTTCCTCCTCTTCGAGGATTCCTTTAGGCAGGCTCACGGTCGCCACCGATGCCGAAGCGTCTCCGCCGGACAGCAACGCATAAATTTCCACTCCTTCGGGCAGGACGATATCGCTGAGATGCACGGATTCGCCCAGGTTCACGTTTGCCAGGTCCACATCGATGTATTCAGGCAGATCCTTGGGCAGACAACTGATTTCCAGCTCGGTCATGATGCGGCTTATGACTCCGCCGCCGCTTTTTACACCCACACATTGCTGCTCATTGAGAAAATGAAGCGGCACCCGCATGGTGATTTTCTGTTTCTCATCTATGCGCTGAAAATCGATATGCAGAATGTCAGGTTTATAAGGATGTCTTTGTAAATCCTTTACTACTACCTGCTCACTCTGCGCATCCACATTGAGCGTCAGGACGCTCGAGTAAAAAGCCTCATGATCGAGCTGGTGCAACACCTCGTCATGAGACAACGAAATAGACTGGGGATCTTTACTGGCGCCGTAAACGGTGCCGGGAATTCTGCCCGAACGCCGCAGGCGACGGCTTGCGCCCTTTCCCAGTTCGGTCCGGGACTCTGCCCTTAATTCGTAAGCTTGCATTTCATCACTCTCAATCAATAAACATTGAACTCAGCGATTCTCCCTCGGAAATCCGGCGGATACTTTCCGCAAGCATCGTGGCAACGCTGAGTTGGCGGATTTTACCACATTCGGCGGCAGCGCCGCGCAATGGGATGGTATCCGTGACGACCAGCTCATCCAGTTCCGAAGATCTGATATTTTCCAGCGCCTTGCCGGACAACACCGGGTGTGTACAATACGCCACCACCCTGTGGGCGCCGAAATCCTTCAGGGCGTTTGATGCCTTGCACAATGTGCCTGCCGTATCCACCATGTCATCGACGATGATACAGGTGCGGTCTTTCACGTCGCCGATGATATTCATGACTTCCGCCTCGTTCGCCTTCGGCCTGCGTTTATCGATAATGGCCAGGTCCGTATCGTCCAGTTGCTTGGCGATGGCGCGTGCCCGGACCACACCGCCCACGTCGGGTGACACCACGATTTGTCTTTCGTACTTGTGTTTCCATATATCACCCATCAACACCGGGGACGCGTATACGTTGTCCAGCGGCATATCGAAAAACCCCTGGATCTGATCGGCGTGCAGGTCCACTGTCAAGACCCTGGATATCCCCATGATCCCAATCATATCCGCCACCACCTTGGCCGTGATGGGCACCCTGGCCGACCTCGACCTGCGATCCTGGCGGGCATAACCCATGTAGGGGATCACTGCCGTGACCCGCTCGGCCGATGCTCTCCTCAGGGCATCCGCCATGACCAGCAACTCCATCAGGTTGTCATTGGCCGGCGTGCACAGGGACTGCAGGATAAACACGTTGCGCCCGCGCACATTTTCGGCGATCTCCACCATGATCTCCCCGTCGCTGAAGCGGCCTACATCAATCTTGCCCACGGGCATGTTCAGGTTGCGCGCAATATCTGCCGCCAGGGCCGGGTTGGCGTTTCCGGAAAACAGCATCACATCGACTAATGACATAGATATTCCCTGCGGATATTTAACGGTTATCTGGCTGGGGCGCCAGGATTCGAACCTGGGAATGCAGGGATCAAAACCCTGTGCCTTACCACTTGGCTACGCCCCATTAAAACACGCGAACTTCGGCGCACTGCGGTTCAACGCCATAACCTGAAGAAACTCCGACCTGACAAGAGGTTTCTTCAATGAGATTGCGACGGAGAACGGCGGCGAATTTTGTAGTATAACACAACTGTCAGCGTAGTTGGCTGTCCTTGTTGGCGCGCCGGTTGTAGCCACTGAACAAGGCCTGCTCACTGTCATGATCTGCCTGGCAGGTGACGCAAAAACGCACTCCCGGGACAGCCTGACGGCGCGCGGCAGGAATCGTTTCCCCACATTCCTCACACCGGGCAGAGCTCTCACCTTCAGGCATCAGACTGCGCGCCTGCTTTACCGCGTCTTCAATACTGGCGTCGATCTGTTCCTGCACCGCCCCGTCTCGGGACCATCCTCCGGCCATTATTTTCTCCAGAGTAAATCGATCATTGTATAAATATAGCGCATTGTTGTATCGTCCTCAGAGTTTCCCTTGTGTGTCCTGTCCATCCATGTTAGACATATTTCCTCGAATCCGAGGAAACTTAATGCGTCCCATCCTTGTACTGCTCGGTCTGCTGGCCTCCCTGCTCGCGTTGTGCGCATGGATTCTGTACATCCCCGAACCGATCAACGGTCATGGCATGGCCCACCATACCGTGGATGGCATGCGCCAGGTTGGCGATATCCGCCAGCAGAGTGACCCGGTCTTCGGTGTGGGCTACCTGCTCGGCATATTGATCTACCTGATCATCAGCGCTCTGGTCTACCTCGGTGTGCAGCCGGCAAAACGAGACAGAAAACTGGTGTTGGCCCATACGGCGGCTACGCTGCTGGTATTGGGCATGTGGTCGTTTTTGATGTACCTGTTCCGGCAATACCTGCTCACAGGCGATCCCATGATTGTTTTCGGGTTTCCCATGCCAACACTTGTCATGTTGCTGGGGGTGTGGATAGCCCCGATGTCGTTCTCATTAATCTATATCCTCGGGTTCAGGCGCTGGATATACACGCCGGAAGATGAAAAAACCTTTCGGGAACTCCTGGAAAGCAAACGGTCATGATAGAGACCTGGCGCAACCCGATTATCCTGCTGTTCCTGGTCCTGTACCTGGGAATGTGTATCGGCTTCGGTCTGTGGGCCATGCGGCGCACACGATCGACAAAAGACTTCTTCATGGCGGGCCGGTCCCTGGGTCCGATTGTGCTTACCTGCGCCATTTTTTCCAGCACCCTGAGCGGTTTCGGGTTTGTCGGCGGGCCGGGACTGGTTTATTCAATGGGGATGAGTTCCGCCTTCATGGTCATCGTGTCCACGGCAGGTTTCACGATGGGATTTTTCCTGGTTTCCAAGCGGATCCGTCTGATCGCGGAACTGCGCGACAACGTCTCTCTGCCGGGCATCGTCGCGGCCCGTTACAACAGCAATCATGCGCGGTTTTTAACCGCCCTGGCCATATTGCTTGGGGTGATGGGTTACCTGGCCGTCCAGATCCTGGCCATGGCCGTAGTCATGCAATCCATTATCAACAGCGTCGGCTGGTTCGGCTCAACCAGCCTGTTGTTCTGCATGGCGGTGTCTTCAGCCGTACTGATCTTTTATTGCGTCACGGGCGGCATCATCGCTTCCGTATATACCGATGTGATACAGGGGTTCGCCATGGCAGTGGCAGGGATACTTATCGTGTTTACCGTTTACGCGGTGTTTGACGGCAACCTTGCCGGAGCTTCCCGGGCCCTGTACGAGGATGACCCCGCGGCAATCGGGCCGTTCGGTACCGAGGGTATCATTTGCGCGCTGTCCTGGTATTTCGTGTTCGGACTGGGGCTGGCCGGGCAGCCGCACATCATAACCAAGATGATGATGACGCGGAATCTTGCCGATAACCGTTATGTCCTCCCTGCATCGATCCTCGGCTATGCCTTGTCCGGGCTGTTGTGGATCATGCTCGGATTTGCCATGCGGGCACTGGTGATTCAGGGCGCTCACGCACCGCTGGGTTCGCCCGATATGGCTGCGGCCGAATTTCTGCAGTTCTACGCCAACCCCGTACTGGCCGGCATCGTCTTTGCCGCGTTGTTTGCGGCGATCATGTCTACCGCGGATGGTTTCCTGAACGTGGGGACCGCCGCCGTAATTCACGATATCCCGATAGCCGTACGCGGCCATGCGGTGAAGAATGAACTGTTCTGGGCGCGGGTAGTCACGGTTCTGCTTTCCGTGACGGCTGCCGGCTTCGCCCTGTTTTCCTATTACGTGAATGAACGGCTGGTGGCCATCCTCGGGGTTTTCGGCTGGAGCACCTTCGCGGCTGCGATTGTGCCCGTGGTGGCCCTGGGTCTGAACTGGAAACGGGCTACCGCCGCTGCTGCATGCGCATCCATCATCATCAGCCTGGCGCTCAACCTGTCACTGGAACTGTTCGCCATAGAAATACCCTGGGGCATTCATGGCGGGTTTATTGCGCTGCTGGTGTCCATGATCAGCTTTATCGTGATCTCACTCTTGCAGACGCCGGAACCGCCGGCTGAAGATATCGACGCCGTAATGGATATGTAGCCGGGTCAATCGTACGGTGTGTTCAATAGCCCCGATCGATATTCACAACATTCA
Source organism: Gammaproteobacteria bacterium (assembly GCA_965220815.1). Lineage (GTDB taxonomy): Bacteria > Pseudomonadota > Gammaproteobacteria > Eutrophobiales > Eutrophobiaceae > JAAXHV01. The sequence continues at coordinate 1,123,926 of OZ244846.1, read as the reverse complement.
ACAGGCGCTCGCCGTTGATGTAGCGGCGCAGGTTTTCCGTGATGACCAGCCGGTTGCGCTCAAAACCCCGGTCGGTCATGCCCGAGATGTGGGGTGTGATAATGACATTGGGCAGAGTCCACAACTCGTGGCCTTTGGTGAGGGGTTCGGGATCGGTGACGTCCAGGCCCGCTCCGGCTAGTCTGCCACTTTTCAGCGCGGCGATCAGCTCTGCGGTATCGGTGTTCCTGCCGCGTCCGATACTGATGAAATAAGCGCCATGTTTTACCGTGGCAAAGAACTCCCTGCCGAAAATCCCTGTCGTTTCCCTGGTCAGGGGCAAGGCATTGACGATCACGTCCGCTTGCGCGGCCAGCTTTGGTAACTCGTCCGCCAGGCCCACGTAATCGACAAAGTCCGGTCCTTCACGACCGGACCGGCGCGTGGCGATGACCCGCATGCCCAGCGCCGCTGCCCGTCTCGCAACCTCGGTGCCGATACCGCCGAGGCCGACCACCAGCATGGTTTTCCCGCCGATTTCAATCATGGGGGAAGGCGTATCAGGCGGCCTCTGCCAGATCTGTTCCTGCTGCATACGATGAAAATACTGCAGGTTCCGGGTCAGCATCATCAACATGGCCATGACGTGTTCCGCTATGGGCGGTCCGCCCGTGTGTTGCGCATTGGTCAGGATAAAATCGATTTCCTGCGCTGCGGGGGTCAGCAAACAGTGATCAAGACCGGTTCCGAAATGCTGCAGCCAGCGTAAATTTTTTGCGATTCTGATCAACTGCGGGCTGCAGATGCCAAGAATCACTTCTGCCTCCTCAAGGATAGCGGTTTCCTCAGCGCCGAATTCCTGGCCGATTATTGTGTCGATCTCGATACTGTTGCTGACTTTCTCTAACGATTCCAGCAATTCCGCGCGTACGCCCCGGCGACTGGAAGGTATCATTACGACAATTTTTTCGGGACTTTTCCAACCGGGCGACTCGCGCACGGGTTGTTCCGCTTCTACAAGGCGAAGTTGTTCAATCAGGGCCTGCGCCGCCGCATCGGGTCCCGCAGCTTTCACAGTCATGCTCATCAGCAACAAACAAACTGCCAGCACAGAAAAAAAGTTGTTCATGGCGTGATTATCGGTTCCCCTGTATCCGGTTTACCAGCTTATCAGTCTACCCTGCATTGGTCAAAAACCGGACAATGCTGACCATGGCTTCGGTATCAAACCGGCAATAGCGCAGTAATTGCTCTTCAAGTTCCGTTTTTCTTGCCGGGGTGGTTTCGGGGTTTATCGCTTCGATGTAGCCGTCGGCTGCGGCCATTCCCTCGGCTATGCCCGTCAACTCCGAATAATCCACTTCCGCGGCAACAGTCGGCGAGACCGCTTTTATGGACCATGACCCAAGCATCTTCGGGTGGTAGTAATGCTGCCTGACTATGGGGTGCAGGTCGACCAGGCGTTCGACGATTCCCGCCAGGGGCGCCGCCAGGTCCGGAAACATCCCGGCCAGGCTGTTGATGACGCGTTTCTCATAGTTTGTATACATAAACACCGGCCCGCTCGACCCCAGGCATTCAACCAGTCTTTCCGCCAGTGCGCGCATTGGCGGGTCGCCCGACAAATCCAGGAACTCGTGGTGGCGGATATCCTCAACCCCGCCTTCGGCAGCGCCGTAGTCAACATGGCACGACCACTGCACCGGCACGGACTGATAGGGGCGCATCCCCGCCCAGAAGGGTATGGCAGGGCCTATTGTCTCAAAATCCAGGTAATAGCGCGGGTATCCTAACTGGTCGAAGCTCCGTTGCGCATCCGCTGATACCTCTGCCTCCCCTTTGCGCGTGGCCGCGTGAATGCGCAAGCGTGTCTCAGTGGTGAGCTCGGCTGCGTCCACGTCCCTGATATCGCGACAGCCGGCGTTGACCCAGTCAGCCAGTTCCGCCTTATTGCCGCCCAGGCCCATGACCGGGTACTCCGCCTGCGCTGGCCAGCAATGGGACATGAACGCGCACTCGTAGGGGCTGTAACAGTGACTGCCGACCGGCATTTCCGGGACCGCGCCGGCAATGGCGGTTCGGGCTGCGCTGATCAGCTCAACCACCTCGTCCTGGAGTTGCCGCGCCCTGGCCGTGAGGTCTTCTTCAACCAGCAAGCCGCGGTAATCAGCGCCACCTTCGTACACAAACGCAGTGTCCACGTGGGCCAGGGATATTGTCTTGAGGTCCAGGCCGGCGTTCCTGAGCACCCAGTATTGGATGGCGCAGTCCAATTCATGGTGGGGCTTGACGCTGGCGGCCGCTTTCACTTCGATGGCGCGCCAGCCGCCGCCTTTGACGGGCAGCAGGACATCGGCGCGGGCCAGTACACCGTCGTGCTGGAACGTGGCTTCATAGATGGGCGCGTCGTGCCCATTTGCCACCAGTTCAGCCGTCTGCGCCAGCGCCTCATTCAACCTCGTGGAATAGGGTATTTCCACACCATCGCCAGAACCGAACACCTGCTTGGCTGCCTCACCCACCTGGTTGCCGGATGCGAACAACGACTCTGCCATGGAACTCGTCTCGGCCAGTTCCGGGTGATGCGCCTCCAGGTGCAGTTTTTTGCCGCACTGCCAAGCCGAGATCAGGCGGGATTTTGAGAGGTAGGGTTTGGGGGAGGGTGAATTCATAATTAACCGGGTCAATCAAATGCTCTTCCTGAATATATCCAGCCAGGGACAGGTTTCCTCAACCATCAACTCCAGCAGCACCGTCGCCCTGGTCATGGCGCAATACAGGATCTTGCGGCTTCTTTCATTGAGCGCCAGTGATTCGTCCAGGTCCGTCAGGATGATGACCGGCGCCTGCTGGCCTTTGTAGCGGAAGATCGTGTCGAAAACGACGTCCCCCTCTGTGTACACCTGGTTTTTTTGCTCATCATATTCATTGGTAAATCGCCTGATAGAATGATTACCTATCTGATCCGTTTCACCTAAGGCCGACGCTTCCATTCGACGACAAGAGATAATCGCAATATCGTCGAGTTTAAATCCGGCTTTAATCAATTCATTAATTCGGTGGGCGAGTTTTCCCTGTAACTGTGTTTTTTTATTGTACTCAAATAATTGTACGCCCAATCCCGGCAGCATATTACGTTGCCGGAACTCCTGCCCCAGCGATTGCCTTATAAACCTGGCTATGATTGTTGGTGTCCTGAAATTTGATGTTTCGTTGTACGTCACGAAACCGGGCAAAGGGACAGCATCCGTGTCTCGAAGGTTTTGTAACGGGTCTTCAAGCCAGAGTTGCACGGCGTTTTCGGTCAAAAATAATTGTATGATTTCATACCAACCGGCAAAAAAATCCTGGCCTTCATCGACGATGAGACAATCATATTTCAGCGATTCTGTCGAAGCCACATCGACCACTTTGTCCTGTACACGAGTCCAAAAACCATCTTCCTTGAACTTTGGAGAATCTGGTGGGATATCTGCCATTCCAGCCATTTGCAGACAAAAGTCGTAATAGGTACTGACCGTCACTCCGTCCCTGGCTATCTCCCTGAACTTATCCGCCAGCGGACGATTGAAACATAGCAGTAAAGGCGACTTACCCTGCGCCAGCATCCTGTCACAGAATGCCAGGGTTAACTGTGTTTTACCTGATCCGGCCGTGCCGGTGACACGTAACCTGAAGGGTTCGAATTCCAGGTTATCAATCACGTCGGACAAACCGGAAAGCAACTGCCGGTAAACCTTTTCCTGGCTGGATTTGTAACTGGCCACGTCCGGCACAATGCGTAAACTCGACAGGAAGAAACCACGTAATTCGTCAATCAACCCAGGGGAGGCATCAGTCTCCACGTCAAGCAGGCGTTTAATGCTGTCACAAAGCCCGGCTTTGCTGTTTCCGTCAACGACACGCTCCCGGTCAATCCCTGCCGCATTGATATTGATAACCTTATGATCGGGACAGTAAATCAGGTAATCGATATAGAGCTTCTCCCCTCTCGGGTGCTGTCTATTGAATTTATCGCGGATATTGCCGATGTTGCGCTGGATTTGATCCTCGACGTTCTTCTTCTCCAGGCCGTAGTTCTTTACCAGGCCATCCGGCGTCTCTTCCAGCATCCCGTTCTTTTGCTCGATCACCAGCACCTTGCCGGTGTCGTTCATGACGATGAAATCTATCTCTCCATAGGCCGTATATTTCTCGTAGGCCCGGCTCCAATGGACGCTGTGGAATATGGAATAGTCAGCCGGCAGTTCGGCTTGTAATTTTCTTAACGTGTCGAGTTCTGCGGAATTGATATCCGGCGCGTCAAAGCCGAGCATGTATGATGGGTAAATTCTGGCCAAGTTATTTAAACCTTTTGTTTCTCACCCGGATCAATCGTCTCCTTTTCATGTTCGATAATTATTCACTTTCTGCTTCCCGCCCATAAAGTCGAGATGGGCGCTGCCACAATCCGGTTTCCGAGCGGGTAGGTGGCGGGGCCGGTGTGAAATACGACCCCGGCGATGAACCGGTCGCCGAGATTATCCCTCAACCATGCCAGGTGGCGGGCGTCCTGACCGGATGCCGCGCTATCGGCCTTAACTTCTATTCCGATGATGCGTTGCCCGCGGAGTTCGGCAACGATGTCTATCTCAACCCGTCCCTGCTCTGTGCGGAGGTGGTAGAACTTGGGCCTGGCAGCGGCCACGGTAGCTTCGGCTCGAAGTTGAGCGGTGACAAACGTCTCCAAGACGCGGCCCAACAGGTTGCCGTCCCGCAATACCCCTGCCGTATCAACACCAAGTACCCCACCCAGTAACGCTGAGTCGATTAAAAACCGTTTTGGTGAGAGGACAAGACGCCTCAGACGGTTCGAAGTCCACGCCGGTAATTCATCCACTACCATCAGGTTCTTAAGCAACCGATCATAAGCCAGCGCGGTCTTGCGGTTGATGCCGGCCGAGTCATAGATGGTCTTGTGATCGGCAAGGCCGGCGGAGTTGAGCGCATAGGCTTCAAAGTACCGGCCCAGGCGAGTCGGGTCTCGGCTGCCGTTGAGCGTCAACGCATCGCGGGTCAGCAATTGCTCAACGTAACTTTCCAGCCAGCGCTCGCGCACGCGCCCGGATAACGCCAATGCCGCTTCGGGAAACCCTCCCTGCAGCGCCAATCCGATATAGCCGCGTAAATCGGGCGTATCTGCGGCGGCTACCAGTTCCTCGCCGCCAACCAGCCGGTCCACCAGGGGCTGCGTGACATTCCCTGTCTGCTCGGCGACGGTCAACGGGTACATCGGGACTCGCACCACTCTCCCTGTCCCAGGCCAGGTTTCCGTATCAATATCTGCGCGCACCGACCCGGCCAGCAGGTAGCGTCCCGGACGATTGTCTGAGTCCACTGCCCGTTTTACCGCGCCCAGTACTTCAGGCACAGCCTGCCATTCGTCCAGCAATACCGGCTCCGGGAGATCCAGCAAAGCAACGTCAGGATTGGCGCGGAACGATGCGGCTTCATCGGCGCGATCGAGACGGACAATCCTGGCCGCGTGCCGGGCCGCCGTGGTCGTTTTGCCCGTCGCCCTGGGTCCTACGACCAGAAGAGCGGGTAATTCAGACAGAAGTTCCGTTATCAGCGGATCTATCAATCGGTGCCTGTAGGTGCTCATCATGCCGGCATAATATCACTTTTCCCGACCATGAGTACCGTTTTCCCACAACTCTTAATACCGTTTTCCCGCGGCCCTGAGTACCGTTTTCCCGCGGCCCCATTCGGCAAAGATCAGCCGACCCAGTTTTCCACAAGTAGGCCCTCAACTCGTCTGAATTCACCAGTGTTGTTGGTCACCAGTATCAGGCTTTCGCTACGGGCATGACTTGCGATAAGCAGGTCATTAGGCCCGATTACAGTACCCTGCCGTTCCAGCCAGGCTTTGATTTCACCATAGAGTGTGCCGCGAGTGTGCATTGTGCGACCTGACCCCGAGACCCAATCCTGACCGCCCCCTGTGCAAATCTTTCAAGATAACTCCAATATGTTTTGTGGTTGTCCTGGAATGAACCCGTAACTTTGGGTTTGTCAACTCTGCTTAGTTGTTTATGTGCCTTTTTGTTTACGGGGATCGGAGTATTTCTTGTTCAAAAGTACATGACTGAGGATGATACCGGCGCGGCACTTGCTAAAGGATTTGTATTAGGTACTCTGGCCGGGGTACCTACACCCCTCGCAGGAATTTTAGGTGGAATCGGTAAATTTAAGCTCCGGAAAGAATAAAATTCTTTATATCGCGCTGTTATAAGGAGCATAACAGATTTTTCACAGCGAAAAATTCCAGGTTAAGACAAGTGACATTTCTTACAACGGGGTTTGGGGGTCAGATGATTAGTCCGTTGCGCCGGGTAGAAAAGTTGGAACGTGCTCAGGGCTGCCTGCTCGGACAGCTTGCCGGCGATGCGTTGGGAAGCTTGGTTGAGTTTGAGACCCCTGAACAGATCAGTCGGAAATTTCCCAACGGCGTCCGGGAACTTGCCGACGGGGGAACCTGGAGCACGATTGCCGGCCAACCGACCGATGATTCCGAGATGGCGCTGTTGCTGGCGCGCATGCTGGCAGACCAGGGGAGGTATGACCCCGAGGAAGCCAGGAAGGCTTACCTGTTCTGGCTGGACTCCGATCCCTTCGATTGCGGCATGACCATTTCCAGAGGCCTGCGAGGTCGTCCCAATCCTGACAGCCAGGCAAACGGCGCGATGATGCGGATCAGCCCGCTGGGCATCTTCGGCGCCAACCATGATTTGCAGCATGTGGCCGAGTGGGCGCGACAGGATGCCGCGATCACTCATCCCCATCCGGTTTGCCAGCAAGCCAACGCATTGTTCACGATGGCGATTGCCCATGCCGTCCGCCAAGGGTGTGACGCCCGCGGTCTGTACGAGCAGGTCGTGACCTGGGCGGAAGACATGGAGGTGGATGGGAGCTTACTGGAGGCGGTCCGAGGTGCAGCCGAAGCTCCGCCCGTCGACTATGTCCACCAGCAGGGGTGGGTCCTGACGGCTTTTCGCAATGCCCTGTGGCAGCTTCTGCATGCCCCGAATCTGGAGGAAGCCGTTGTGGACACCGTTATGCGCGGCGGAGACACCGACACCAACGCCGCCATCTGTGGCGCGCTTCTTGGCGCTGTGTGGGGTTGGAACGCGATTCCCGACCAATGGACCGAATGCGTGCTGAACTGCCGCCCTGCGGCCGTACAACCGCATGTACACCGTCCTCGTCCCGAGTGTTTCTGGCCCGTGGATGCTTTGGAGCTGGCGGAGCGCGTCTAACGTCAATTTTTCCGCTTGGCGTCAATTGTCCTGGCCGCATTTACTATTTCATGGTCAATCTATCAACATGGTGTTTCAGAACAGGAAGTTGAAGAGATACTGGAATGGCCTGGCGAGGACCGCTCAGGATATAATGGTGCACGAGTCGCAATCGGGCAAACTTTGAACGGGCGTTATCTAAGGGTGATTTATTTACAGGAGAACCCGGACAGCAATTTTGTCATCACAGCTTACGCTCTTCGCGGCAAGCCACTTAGCGCTTATAAACGTCGTCAACGAAGAAAGAGACAATGAAACAGAACAGGTTTCCTCCGGGTTGGAACGATAAGCGCATCAAAGAGACTCTCGTCCATTATGAATCGCAAACTGAGGAAGAAGCCGCAGCAGAGGATGAAGCGGCTTTTGAGGTTGCTGATCAAACAGCGATGGAAACTCCTGCTGAGCCAGCCCCTGCCTGCCGCAAACAGCGGTTGGGAAAGAACTGACGACGAAAGGATCCGCCTCAGCCCCCGGTCTCCAGGGCAAGCCTCTCCATCAGCGGAGACCGGTTGCGTCCCCGGGTTACAAACCCCTGCCAGATGGCCGGTAGCTCTTCCAGGAGACTTGCGGCCTGCTCCTGCTCCGGAAACGCGGCGAACACACTCGCCCCCGTACCGGATAACCGGGCTTTTGCCCGGGCATTGAGCCAGTCCAGCGCCGCGGCCACTTCGGGACATATCCGGCGCACTACCGGTTCGCAGTCATTGCGGTATCTCCCCTCCAGAAAGTCGTGAAGCGTGACCCTGGGTGTTGCGCGTTCCAGTTCAGGGGCATTGAATATCTGCGCGGTTGCGACCGGGACATTGGGGTAGATCAGCAGATACCAGTTTTCCGGCAGTTCCACGGGTTCCAGTTGCTCTCCAACTCCCTCTCCCCAGGCGGCGAACCCGCGCACGAATACCGGGACGTCGGCGCCCAGGCTCAGACCTGCCTCGGCGAGCTGGTCCGTCGTCAGACCCGTGTCCCACAGGCAGTTCAGGGCCACCAGGGTCGTCGCCGCATCGGAACTGCCGCCCCCCAGTCCACCGCCGATGGGGATGTTTTTATCTACGTGGATATCTGCGCCCTTGGAACTGCCGCCAAGTTCCTGGAGCAGTTTTGCCGCCCGGACCACCAGGTCATCCTGTTCCGCCACCTGTTGGTAATTGCGCCGGCACACGATGCGACCATCTGCGGTCGCGGTAATCCGCAACTCATCGGCCAGGTCCAGGAACTGGAACACGGTCTGCAACAGGTGGTAGCCGTCGTCCCGGCGCCCGGTGACGTGCAGGAAATGGTTTATCTTTGCCGGAGCTGGCCAGGGTTCTGACATCATCGGTCCAGGTTCCATTCCCTGACGGACAGGCGCACTCTCACCTCTCCGTTTTCCAGGTCCAGTCTTGCCGGCATGCTGACGCCGCCGACCCCGGTGTATCTTTTATAACGTATGGACCAGCCGCCCTGGCTCAACTCGCTCACCCTGTTTTCCCCGTCAAGCAGCAACCGGTCCACCTGCAGGGACGGGGCCGGAATGCCTCTTATCCAGAAGACCATTTCGGACACCGGCAAGCGCCATCCCGCCGCCTCATACAGCAGGGACTCCGCGTCTCCGGCCTGTAACAGGCTGTTGTCCGGGGAACGTAACGAGACAGTGCCGGCAGTGCCGGACAGTTCATACACGCCACCGGAGAAAGGGGCAATCACACGGAGGTCATATTCATCCCGGCGTTGCGCCCAATGCAGGGAACCTGAGCCGGATTCGTCGGGCGTGCGCACCGCTATCCTGCCCTTCAGGTTCCAGGTTTCCAACCCCATCAATTCGTCCTTACGGGCATCCCATGAAGGCATGATCCTGTTTTCAACCGGCGCTTGTACACAGGCAGACAGAGAAATTGCCAGCAGCAGAATTGCTGTTACAGGGCCTGGAATAAAGGGTCGCAAGATGCGACGGTTTAATTGACTGGATTCCTGCATTCGCAGGAATGAAGAGGGGGGAGGGAGGAGTAACGCGCGGTCGGATTTCAAGGGTCGAAACGTTCAATCACATCCAGCAGTCGTGTATCTTCGGGGGTCTGCTGCAGGGCCGTTTCCCAGACTTCTTTCGCCTGTTCCCTCTCGCCCCTGACCCAGAGCACCTCGCCCAGGTGGGCGGCGATTTCCGGATCCTGCCTGATATTTAGGGCTTTTCTGAGGTACTCGATGGCTTCATCCAGGCGGCCCAACCGGTACAGGACCCACCCCATGCTGTCCAGGATATAGAAATCATTCGGGCGCAGTTCCAGGGCTTTTTTAATCAACTCGTATGCCTCCGCATGCCTGTCGGTGGCGTCGGCCAGGGTGTATCCCAACGCGTTGAGCGCCTGGGCGTGATCCGGTTCGCGCTCGAGTATGGACCTGAGATCCTGTTCCAGTAAGTCCAGCCTGCCTGTTTTTTCGGCAGCCATGGCCCGGGCGTATAACAGATCGGGGTTGTATCCGTCATCAAGCGCTTCGGTGTAGACACCGATAGCTTCTTCGTAACGTCCTGCCTGGATCAGCAAATCGCCCTCAGCCTGGACTATGACCAGCGCCTGTTGCCCACTCCTGGACCGAATGGATTGAAGGTGGTTGCGCGCCTCGTCCACCTGCCCTTTTCTCGCCAGCAGCATGGCGAGTCTCACCTGGGCATCAAAATAGTGTTCGCCTTTATATACGCCCTGGTACCAGGCGCCGGCTTCGTCATAGAGCCGTTTTTCCTCTGCGATGCGTCCGAGATAGTAATTGGAGGTGTCCGTCAGGTGTTCCTGGACCGATAATTTTGTGAAAAGCGTTTCTGCCTCGTCAAGGCGGTTGCTCTGCAGGTACAACAATCCAAGGGCATACAGGACATCTATATTTTCGGGCTCCCGGTCGACCAGCAGTTCGAACTGGTCCAGCGCCTTGCCGAATTGCCTGACCTCCATCAACAGCCTTGCATAAGCCATGCGCAGGTTGAAATCACTCTCACCGTTCATCGCCAGCTTCTTTTCCAGCCATGACAATGCTTCCTGTTCCCGGCCCATACGTTGCAGGATGGAGATATAGCTGAGCGCTGCGTTGTCATTATCCGGCGCCAGGGCCAGCGTATCCTCAAGCAGTTCCCTGGAGCGCTCCAGGTCTTCCAGCCTGGCCGCGACATGAGCGAAAGCATACAGGGCGCCGGGGGAGCTATCCTGCGATGCAACCAGTTTCTCCATCACCTCCAGCACCGCGTCCTTGTCTTTTTCACTTCCCAGCAGGTTGGCAATCATCCATAACTTCTCGTCCGCCTCCCCTTCGGAATACGCGAAAATGTCCTGCAGGTGCTCTGCGGACTGTTCCAGGTCGCCGGCGCGCAATTTCATGATTGCCAGCACCTGGTGAGGGTCCGGATTGCGCGGGTCCAGTTCCACCCATAACCGGGCCGCGGCAAGGGCCGCGGCATCGTCCCGGGCGTAAACCGCGATGCGCGCGGTCCGCTCTGCAATCCGATGGTCCCTGGTATGGCGCGCCAGGTCCAGGTAATACTCGATTGAAGTATCGAGCATGCCCCTGTGCCCTGCAATTTCGGCCAGCAGCAGTTTGTAAAGCAGGTATTCCGTAAGGGGTATCCTGGGACGCACCGGTTCGACGCCGGTAATGCGCGCCTGCGCTGTCACTTCTTCCGGTTCCGGCCCGGGTTCTACAGGCGTTACCGAACCCAGGTTTGCCGGAGCACAGGCTACCGCCATGAGCGCGACAACGCACGGCAGGGCAATTCTTGCCAGGGAGCGGAGTATTTTCAAATCCGGTTCAGTGCTCATCCTCACGATTATATCCTGAAATGGGAATACGACAACGTGATAGAATATAAAGGATTATGGCGCTTCTGGCTTTTGGTCTCAACCATACGACTGCTCCCCTGGAGGTGCGCGAAAAAGTGACCTTCGGCGAGGACGTGCTGTCTGAGGCGCTCACCGAATTGACCGGGCACACAGACATCGACGAGGCCGCTATCCTGTCCACCTGCAACCGCACTGAAATTTACTGCAACCTGAATGCTTCCGATGAGTCCTGGCCTATCGACTGGTTTTCCGGGTTTCACGGTTGCCGGAAAAACGAACTGCATGGCTATCTCTATACCCATCCCGGCCCCGGCGCGGTCAAGCACGTGTTGCGTGTGGCCAGCGGACTGGATTCGATGGTGATCGGAGAACCCCAGGTACTCGGACAACTCAAGCAGGCGTACCAGACCGCCAGGGAGGCAGGCAGCACCGGTAAATTGCTTAACCGGCTGTTCCAGCATTCATTCAAGGTAGCCAAGGACGTGCGCAGCAACACCATGATCGGGAACCACCCTGTGTCCGTCGCATACGCGGCCGTGCGCCTGGCCAGGCAGATATTCGGCGACCTGTCGAAACAGACGGTTTTGCTCATCGGCGCCGGCGAAACCATAGAGCTTGCGGCAAAACACCTGAGTGAAAGCGGTCTGCACAAGATGATTGTCGCCAATCGCACACTCGAAAGAGCGCAGAATCTGGCACAGCAATATTCCGCCTATATCATCACGCTGGAGGAAATACCCCGTCACCTGGACGAGGCCGATATCATCATCTCGTCCACCGCAAGTCCCGTTCCGCTGCTGCGCAGGGACATGATCGAAGCCGCTCTTTTGCAGCGCAAACACAGGCCGGTATTTGTCCTGGATATTGCCGTTCCCCGGGACGTAGAACCCGAGGTGGGCGAACTGGAAGACATCTACCTGTACACCGTAGACGACCTGAAAAGCATTATTGATGACAACATCAAAACGCGGCGCGAGGCTGTGAGGCAGGCGGAGCAGATTATCGACGCCGAGGTGGTCCATTTCATGGACTGGGTGAATTCGCGGGATGCCGTTGCGACCATCCGGGCGCTGCGCAACCAGGCCGAACTGGTGAGTGCAGACGTGCTGGAGTCGGCGTTGCAGAAACTGCGCCTGGGCGCGGCGCCCGAGGACCTGCTCCAGGAAGTGACGCGGACCCTGACCAATAAACTGATCCACCCCCCCAGCGCCAGGCTGAACAGCCTTGATGCCGAAAAAAAAGAGGTCATGCTCCGGGCCGTCCGGGACTTGTACAATCTGACGCCGGAAGATCTGCAACCCGGGGATGATGAGTAACCTCCGGAAACGGATTTGATCCATGAAAGAGAGTCTGCAAGCGAAGCTGGAAAAACTGAGCGCCCGCCAAGAAGAAATCTACTCGCTGCTGGCCGTTCCCGAGGTCATCAACGACCAGAACCGCTACCGTGACCTGAACAAGGAAGCGGCGGAAATCGGTCCAATCGTCAGTTGTTTCAAGAATTACCGGTCAAGCCAACTGGCACTGGACAATGCCAGGGCCATGCTGAAGGACAGTGACCAGGATATCCGGGATCTTGCCGCTGAAGAGATGGAGATGTCACGGCAACAGATCGAGGCCCTGGAAATGGAGTTGCAGAGACTGCTGCTGCCCAGGGACCCGGCGGACAAAAACAATATCTTCCTGGAAATCCGCGCCGGAACGGGTGGTGAAGAGGCGGCCCTGTTCTCGGCCGACCTTATGCGCATGTATTCCCGTTATGCGGAGAATTCCAAGTGGCAGATTGAACTGCTGAACACCACGGAAAGCGACCTCGACGGATACAAGGCGATTACCATGCGCATCATCGGCGCTGGAGCTTATTCAAGGCTGAAATTCGAATCCGGCGCGCACCGGGTGCAACGGGTGCCGGAAACGGAATCCCAGGGACGCATCCACACCTCGGCCTGTACCGTCGCCATCCTGCCGGAAGCCGGTGAGATCAATAAAATCGAAATCAATCCGAACGACCTCAGGACCGATACCTTCCGCGCATCCGGCGCCGGCGGCCAGCACGTCAACAAAACGGATTCAGCCATTCGCATTACCCACCTGCCCAGCGGCATAGTGGTGGAATGCCAGGACGAACGCTCCCAGCATAAGAACCGCGCCCGGGCCATGTCCCTGCTGCAGGCGAAACTGCTTGCCGCCGAAAAAGCGAAACAGGCTTCGGAAATTGCCGAAAACAGGCGTAACCTGATCGGTTCCGGAGACCGGTCGGAACGCATCAGAACGTATAATTTCCCGCAGGGCAGGGTCACCGACCACCGGATCGGCCTGACCCTGTACCGGCTGGAAGAGATCATGCAGGGCGCACTGGACATGATCATCGACCCCTTGATAAACGAGCACCAGGCGGACCAGCTCGCCGCCCTGGGGGACTGATTGACACGGATCACAGATGCAGACAGTCGGGGAATTATTGCAGTTTGCCAGCGCCCGCCTCGGCGCTTCGGACACACCGCGTCTTGATGCCGAGGTGCTGCTCGCGGCCGCGCTCGGAACGGACAGATCCCGGTTATATGCCCACCCGGAAATGGCTGCCCCGCAAGGGCCAAGCGCGGATTTCCTGCGCCTGCTGGACAGCCGGCGCAACGGAGTCCCGGTCGCTTACCTGACCGGAGAGAAGGAATTCCGTTCCATAACATTCCGGGTGAACCGTCATACCCTGATCCCCAGACCGGAAACGGAAGTGGTCGTGGAGGCTGCCCTGGAGCGAATTCCCGCCCAATACGGGTCCAGGGTCCTTGACCTTGGCACCGGTAGTGGCGCCATTGCCGTCGCCCTGGCCTCCGAGCGCCCTGATTGTGCCGTCACGGCTGCAGACCTGAGCGTCGACGCGCTGGCCGTTGCCCGGGAGAATGCCCTGACGAACCATGTCGCGAACATATCATTCGAGCAATCGGACTGGTTCGGGAACCTGCACAATAGGCGCTTCGATGCGATTATCTGCAATCCTCCCTATGTCCGGTATCCGGACACCGGGCTGCCGCCTGAAGAGATCCGGTATGAGCCGCGCCTGGCGCTCGACGGTGGCCATAACGGTACAGCCTGTATCCGAACCGTCATTTCCAACGGGCCCGGACACATCAATCCGGGTGGATTCATAATCATCGAACATGCCCACGACCAGGGTGGTTTTGTCAGGGAACAATTCAGGGTTTTCCATTACCGCAATATCACCACCGGGCACGACCATGCCGGCCACGAGCGTTACACCTGCGCCTTCCGCGCCTGACTCCAATGGACGATGATCAACTGTTGAGATACAGCCGGCAGATCATGCTGCCGGAGATAGATGCGGAAGGGCAACTGCGGCTGGCGCAGTCAACGGTCCTCCTGATAGGCGCGGGCGGACTGGGCTCCGCCTGCTCGATTTACCTGGCTGCCGGCGGTGTCGGGCATATCATACTGACCGATTTCGACCACGTGGACCTGTCCAACCTGCAGCGGCAGATACTCTATAAAACCACCGATATCGGGCGGCCCAAGGTGGAGGCCGGCGCGGACCACCTGCGCGCGCTCAATCCCGACGTCAACCTGACCCTGATTGAACGCGCGCTGACGGAAGATGAGTTGCTGGACTATGCGCGGCAGGCGGACGTCATCATCGACGGCAGCGACAATTTCACTACGCGTTTTGCCGTGAACCGGGCATCTGTCGCAACCGGAACACCTTTGGTCTCTGCCGCCGCCATCCGCTTCGAGGCGCAGGTCAGCGTGTTCAATCCGCAGAGTGAAACTTCTCCCTGTTATCATTGTCTTTACAAGGAGGGCGCAGAGGTTGATGCGACCTGTACCGCCAACGGCGTGCTGGCGCCCTTGCTGGGCATCGCCGGGAGTATCCAGGCGACGGAAGCCATGAAACTGCTCATGGGCCTGGGCGACACCTTGCAAGGCCGGCTGCTGCTGATTGACGTAATGGCGATGGAATGGCACAGCGCCGTCCTGCCGAAAGACCCCGATTGCCCCGTGTGTGGTAGAATGCATGCAGACGTGTAACCCAGTGTTCTATTGATTGTTTCGGATTGAAAATGCGCTTTGTCACCATAACAGTCAGCGCCCTGCTGCTGTTCTTCTGCCTGCTCACGGCGGCCCAGGAGGAGGCACAGATCTCCAGGGAGTTCACCAAGACTTATCGCGCCTATAACGCTGCCTATTCACAACGTAATTTTGTGCGCGCCGCCGAACTTGCACGCAAGGCGCTGGACCTGGCCGTCGCGGAACTGGGGCCGGACCATGAAAAGATTCCCGTAATGCAGATCAACCTGGCCCACGCCCTGATCATTACCGGGGAAATGGAGGAAGCCGAACCCATACTGCTGGAGGCTAAGGCAGAGATGATCAAGCAACTCGGCGCGGACAATCCGGACCTGATCACCATTCATGAGGACCATGCCAAGATCTACGCCAGCAAACAGGAACTGGACAACGCCCGTGTGGAACTGGACACGATCATCTCCATCATTACGAAACAGTCCGGCGACAGGGCGCCGGGTATCGCCAACGTCCTGGTCCAGCAGGCAGCGATCCATGTCGCCCAGGAGAGTGTGGACATGGGCGAGGCGGCCTATCTCCAGGCGCTGGAAATTTACAACGAGAATTTCGGCAAAGACAACATACGCTCTGCGGACGTCATCTCCCTGCTTGGCGATATCGACCTGACCCGCCAGGAATTTGAGAAGGCGGAACAGAAATACCTGGAGGCGTTGCGCATATACGAGGATAACCTGCTGGAAGATGATCCTGTTGTCCTGGCAAACCATTCCCGCCTGGCAAAATTGTACGTCGCCCTGCGCGACGACAAATTTGCCGGCCACGCCGACAAGGTGATCCGCTATACGCCCGATAAGGACGGACCGGCCGTGCCGTTGTATGTGATGCAACCCAGATACCCGATCTTCGAGGACGGCACCAGGCCAACTGGATGGGCCCTGGTGGAATTCACGGTCACCACGGACGGGCGCGTGTTGAATCCCGGCATCGTTGAATCCAGGCCCGGAGGGTTATTTGACCGGGTCACCCTGGACGTCACTCCGAAGTGGCGCTTCAAGCCCAAGGTGGTGGACGGGCAGCGGGTGGACCAGGAACACACCCGGGTGCGGCTGGTGTTCGTCAAGGACAATATCGAGGTTTATTTCGGGGAACTCAAGTTGTAGCGTTCCGGATGTACAGATCCGCCGCTGTTTTCTTACTGATCCTCTCCGTCACGGTCGATGCAGCCGGCGGAAACCTGTTGATCGAGGACGTTGCTCTAATCGACGGCACCGGCCGCCAACCGGTAAACCAGGTCAGCGTCCTGATCCGGGATGACCGCATCGCTGAAATCAAAAGAGGAAAATTCGATCCATCCGGGCTGGAAAATGCGCAGGTCATCGACGGCGCGCAGAAATACCTTATCCCCGGCCTGATGGATGTCCATATCCACCTGGCAGGCAGCATAAAAGTCACGGAACAGGGTTTGCGACAGGTTGAGATCGATACGCACAAAGGCATCCGGGCGCTGCATGGCTATCTCTACAGTGGAGTGACTTCCATATACGACTGCGGAAACGTGCCCGATTATATCTTCGCCCTGAGAAACCAGGAACGTTCCGGCGCGATAACCAGCCCGCGCGTCTTTGCCGCGGGCGGTATCGTGACCTACCCGGGCAGCCATGGCGACGGTCCCGGCGCGACGACAGTTGATGACTGGCCTGAAGCGATCCCTGCCCTGGACAGGCACATCCATCGCCAGCCGGACATGTTAAAGCTGACACTTGAGGAACGCGGCTGGGGAATGCGGCCGATGATCCCGAAGCTGCCCCTGCCCCTGATGGGAAAAATTATCGAGTACTACAACGACCACGGTATCCGCACCACTGCGCATACCGCCAGTGAACTGCGCGCAAGACAGGCAATATTTGCCGGCATCGATACCCTGGCCCATCCTGTGATCGTCGGTCCCGTTTCCGACAGCTTCGCGAAACTCATGGGAGCAAAAAAGATTCCCATGGCGACCACGTTGACGATCGGTGAAAACTACAGCCGCCTGGCAGAACACCCTGAACACCTGGATCAACCGCTCTACCGTGCGATATTCTCAGAGGAGGAAATAAGGGAACTGAAGGAAAAAACGCGGCAGCAATACCAGGACAGGGAATGGACCTGGTGGATGAAGTTGATGACCCCGGTTGCACAGGAAAACCTCCGGAAAATACACGAGGCAGGCGGAGTTCTGGCATTGGGCACCGACCAAACCAACGGCGCGGCTGTACATCGGGAGATGGAACTGCTGGTCGCCGCGGGCATCGCTCCATCGGATGTCATTCGAATTGCGACATCCAACGCAGCCAGGTTTCTGGGGAAGGAAGATCAACTGGGCACTATTGCAGAAGGGAAGCTCGCGGACATGGTTTTATTGAACGCCGACCCGTTGCAGGATATCAACAACGCCAAGGACATCCATATAGTCATCAAGAACGGCAGCGTGGTTGACAGGGATAAATTGAATCTCCCTGTCAATGAATGATTAAAAAAACAGGACCAGGGCCCAGATAACGGCAACGTTGCACAAGGCCAGAAACACGGCTGCTGAAGCGATATCCTTTGCCTTGCCGGAAAGCTCATGGATTTCACCGCCGAACCGATCGACGACGTATTCGACGCCGGTATTCAACAGTTCGACCATCAAGACCAGCAGGACACTGCCTACCAGCAATGCCCGTTCTATCCCCGAATTACCCAGCCACAGGCCCAGCGGCACCAACACCAGCGCCAGGGCCAGTTCCTGCCGGAATGCCGCCTCAGTCCTGAAACAGACAACCAGCCCCTGGTAGGAATAGATTGCCGCATTGATGAGCCGGGTAATCCCGGTCACACTTTTCTTTCTCATTATGGTGGATAAGGCCTGACTCTTTATATCTGATATTATAAGGGTTCACGAGAGGTATCTCCTTATTTTATTTTCGTCAGAAATTAATCAACCATGAGACGCTTCAACCGGGTAACCACCCGGCTGTTAATCCTGTATTGCCTGGCAGCGTACAGCCTGACGGCAAACAGCGAGGGCCTGCTCGGGAACAAGGCTTATTTCAGTTTCGGACTGGCCGCCGTGTTTCCTGAGGAAACCCGTTTCACCGATGGCGGGCAGGCGGATTCCGGTATCGCAAAACTCTACGGCAGTCCTGATACTTTCACGGATGGTGATTTTGATACCGGCGTTCAATGGCGGGCAGGGATGGGATACCGGTTCACTCCCGGCCTGCGCGCGCAGGTGGAATTCGGCATGAGCAACGGCCTTGACTACCGCGGTAACGCGAATTACCGGAGAGCGGGAGCGCGCCAGCCGTCAGAAGCGGAACTGGATATGCGGCAGCTCCTGTTAGCCGGGTTCTACGATTTTCCGTCGTGGAAAGTCAGTCGCAGTCTGTGGATACAGCCCTACCTGGGAGCCGGCGCCGGCATCACCGATTACGACCTGGAGGACTTCGTTCAACGGTTCCCCGCGCCCGATGACCCCTACGGTTACCTGCGCCGGGGCGCCAATGGTGAAATCCCGTTGACCCGCCTCCCGCCTGGAAAGGGACAGGAATTCACCTGGATGGTGAGCGCAGGCGTGGTCATACCCGTGACGACACGCACGCGACTCGACTTGAGCTACCGTTATACAGACGCAGGAGACATAACAACCGACGTGGGCGACATCACCATTGAACGATACAGACAGGACGGCAGTCGCAGGGACGACCTGCTTATCCAGATCGACAAAACGAAGGCCGAACTGAAAACCCACGCCCTGCTGGCCACATTTCGCTTCGAGTTCTGACGGGTATAACCAGAACCCGTTATTCAAACACCACCAGGTGGTCGATTTCCGGGCGGATGCCTATGTTATCTCCGATGGCGTGGTCGTGGTGGCTGGGTACCAGGCTCAATATGGGGGCACCGCTGGGCAAGGTCAGGGTATAAAGGAATTCCGCGCCGCGGAACACCTTGTCGCGTACCGTTGCGGTCTGGCGGCTGCTATCGTCGTGAACGATATCATCTGGGCGGATCAATACGGATACCCGTGATTGTGGCGCGCCGCCGTGGGGAACGGAGCTGTTCAGGACACCCAGTTCGGTCTCCACCTCCGTGGCGTTCAGGACGGTACCGTCCAGGAACACGCCTTCACCGATAAAATCGGCAACCTGCGGGCCGGCAGGCCGGTGATAAAGGTTGAACGCTGTGTCCCATTGCAGCAGTGCGCCGTCGCGGATGACGCCGATCTCGTCCGCCATGGCAAAAGCTTCAAGCTGGTTATGGGTCACCAGGATCGTCGTCATGCCGGCCTGTTTGAGGATCATGCGCAGTTCCCGTGCGATTTGCTCCCTTAACTCGATATCCATATTGGAGAAGGGTTCATCCAGCAACAGTATATTGGGACTCGGCGCCAGGGCCCGCGCAATCGCGACCCGCTGTTGCTGCCCTCCGGATAACTGGTGGGGATATTTGTGCTGGAAACCGGTGACTTCCAGCGTCCGCACTACTTCGTCTATCCGGTCCTGCCGCGCCCGTCCCGCCAGTTCATGCAGGCCGAAGGCGATATTCTCACGCGCGGTCAGGTGTGGAAACAGGGCGAAGTCCTGGAAAACCATCCCTACGCCCCTCTGTTCCGCGGGAACGGGTGATGCCGCATCGGCGACACGCAGGTCGTTGATCCGTACCTCACCGCTCCGGGGTTGAATGAACCCGGCTATGGTGCGCAGCAAGGTAGTTTTCCCGCATCCGCTGGGACCCAGCAGGCAACCGATGTTGCCCTGCCCAAGACGCAGGGAGATATCCGAAATAACGGACTTGCCATCGAGTATCACTGTGAGGTTTTTAACTTCAAGCATTTGCGGAACGGGATTGTGATATGGCTCGGCTGAGTATGATAACCGGAATAATCCCCGCCAGCACGATTGCCAGGGCGGGGAACGCGGCGTCCGCCAGCCTCTCTTCGTTGGCAAGTTCATAGGTACGCACCGCCAGCGTGTTGAAATTGAACGGCCGCAGTATCAATGTTGCCGGCAGTTCCTTCAGGACGTCAACAAATACCAGTAACACGGCAGTGAGCAGGCTGCCGCGCAGGATGGGAATATGGACCCGGCGCAACAACCTGAAACCGCTGAGACCCAGGCTCTTGCCCGCCTCGTCCATGGACGGCTTGATCTTCGCCAGGCCGGCGTCCACCGTGTTCAGGGACAGGGCCAGGAAACGCACAAGGTAGGCAAACACCAGAATGGCGATAGTGCCACTCAGGAGCAGGCCGGGGTCGGTATCCGACAGTAACCCGAACCAGTGGTTCAGGTGGCGGTCCAGCCAGGTGAACGGGATCAATACCCCCACTGCAATCACGGCGCCGGGAACCGCGTAACCCATGCCCAGCAGGCGGTTGAACGAGTTTGTCATTATCCCGGGTTGCTGGCGCCGGGCGTAGGAAACTGCCAACGCCAGCAGGACCGCAAGCACGGCGGTGATGAGCGCCAGTTCGATACTGTTCACTACGATGGCGAAAAACCCGCTATCCATCGATGTTCGCCAGGTCTGCATTCCCCAAATCAGTAACTGGCCGGACGGGATGACAAAGCCGAACAGGACCGGCAGCGCGCAAACGGCCAGGGCAGGCAATCCGCTCAGGCCGCGCAGGTGTTTCTGCTCCAGGCGGTTGTAACGGGTGCTGGTGTCATGATAACGGGACTGCCTGCGCGAGTATTGTTCCAGGATGATGAGGAACAGCACGAACAACATCAGCAACGCGGACAACTGGGCGGCGGCGATACTGCTGCCCAGCCCGAACCAGGTCTTGAAGATGCCGGTGGTAAATGTCGCGACACCGAAGTACTGCACGGTGCCGTAATCCGCCAGGGTCTCCATCAGCACCAGGGACAGGCCGACGATGATCGCGGGCCGGGCCAGCGGCAACAATACCTTGAAAAATACCCCTGCGGGCTTTACGCCCAGGGTCCGGGCGACCTCGACCACGCTGGCTGACTGTTCCAGCAAGGCGGCCCGGGCCAGCAGGTAGATATAAGGGTATAACACCAGGGACAGCATCAGCACCGCGCCGGGCAGGGAGCGGATGTCGGGGAACCAGTAATCACCGTACTGCCAGGCAAACGCGGCGCGCAACCAGGATTGCAGCGGCCCGGCCACATCCAGCATTCCCGTATAGGTGTAGGCGATGATGTACGCGGGCATGGCCAGGGGCAACAGCAGGGCCCACTCCAGTTGGCGGCTGCAAGGGAAACGGTACAGGGTTACCAGCCAGGCAGGTATCACGCCCAGGGGCAGGGCAAGGCAGCCCACGCCCAGCGCCAGCAACAGGGAATTGGCAACGTATTCGGCGAGTACCGTGTCATAGAGGTGCTGCCATATATCACCGCTGGACAGGAAGACCGATGCCGCGACCACGATGACGGGCAGCAACAGGATCCCGGCTACAAGCAAGGTGAGGGCAACCCAGGGGGGGTGAAACCTGAGCTTGAACGTGTCAGTCTCCATATCTCCCCGGACCGGTTTCCGGGTTACTTCCAGCCGGCCCGGTCCATGGCGCGCACGGCGTCCTGGTTATTTTCTCCCAGTATTGCCAGGTTCAGATTGTCGGCCTTGAACTCGCCCCAGGACTGCAGGATGCTGTCTCCGGCCACCCCGTCCCGGACAGGGAACTCCCGATTGGTTTTTCCATACCACTCCTGCGCCGGTATGCTGACCAGGTATTCCAGCAGTTGAACGGCAGATCTCTTGTTCCTCGCTGACCCCGTTACGCCGGCGCCGCTGACATTGACGTGGGCGCCCCTGCCATCCTGGTTCGGCCAGAACAGCATGACCTGCTCTGCCGCGTCAACTTCAGTGTCGATGCCTGAACTCAGCATGCCTGCCAGGTAGTAGGTATTGACCAGCGCCAGGTTGCACTGCCCTGCCGCCACCGCCTTGATCTGGTCCCGGTCGCCGCCCTTGGGGTCCCTGGCGAAATTACCGACCATCCCCGTGATCCATCTTTCCGTTTCCTCCCGGCCGCGGTGGGCAAGCATCGAGGCTACCAGTGACTGATTATAAATGTTGGATGAGGAACGCACGCAAAGCTGGTTGTGCCAGGCGGGGTCGGCCAGGGCCTCGTAAGTGGAAAGCTGCGCCGGTTTGATTTCTGTTCTGGAGTGCACTATCACCCGCGCCCTGATTGACAGACCGTACCAGTATCCCTGAGGGTCGCGATAGTTTTCCGGCACCGCTTCATTGAGTAGCACGGACGTGATTGGCTGCAGCAGTCCCAACTCCTTTGCCCGGTGCAGGCGTCCGGCATCCACGGTCAGCAACAGGTCGGCAGGTGAGTTTTCTCCCTCAAGCTCCAGGCGCTTGATCAAGGCATCCGCCTTGCCCGTGACCAGGTTGACCCTGATCCCTGTCTCCTTCGTGTACTCATCGAACAACGGTTTAATCAGGGCCTCCTTGCGGCCCGAGTAAACGTTGACTTCCTGTGCCGGCCCTGCCGGTGCTGTCAGGATCAGTAAAACTATAAGTGGGATGAATCTCATGTTATTCCTTATCCTAAAAAAAGGGGGCGCATCTGAATATACGCCCCCGTTCCAAATACGACAAGAGCTACGTTGCTGAGAGTTTGAAAGCACCTTTCCTGACCCACTTCACCTGCCAGGATATACAGGGGTCTTCTACCCTTGTCGCGGAATTGATTAAAACGTAATGCGTACACCTCCCGCGAAGCTTCGGCCCTTGTTCGGCATTGAGATTAATCCTCTATGCTAAAACCGCCCGCTGACTGTCAGACGTGCGTTGAGGGGCGTTCCCACGGTCGCCTGGTGCGTACTGTGTGAGTTCGGGAAGTAGAGCTCATCGGTCAGGTTCTCGACATTGACCAGAAGACGGAGCTTGTCAGACACGTCATAGTAAACCGACGCATCGATACGGGTATAGCTCGGCAGGACCGCACTGTTCCCGTTATTGATGAAGCTTTCGTCCTGATAGGTCAGACCCACGCCCAGACCAATCTTGTCCGTCACCTGAAAGCTGTTCCAGATTGAGAACATATTTTCAGGCAACTCACGCGGGCGTAAGCCTGTTTTGCCGGATCGATTGACCTGCTCACCATCAAGATAGCTGTACCCGGCCGACACAAACCACCTGTTTGTGATCAGACCCTTAACCTGCGCCTCGAAACCTTTAATTTTTGAGTCGATGACATCCAGGGTTGACGGATCATTATCGGCAACCTGAGGCGAGCTTTGCTCAATCTCGAACACCGCGGCCGTCAGGCTCAGACCTTGGCTGAAGTCCCATTTTATCCCTGCCTCAAGGTTGGTGAACGTGTTTGGCTCCAACTGGTTGTTGTTGCCGTTAATGTTCGCGAACTGCTCGCCACTGCGCGGCAGGAAGGATTCACTGAAACTTCCGTAAATCGAGATGCTTTCCAGCGGCTTGAAGACCAGACCGACACGCGGCGTAATTTCTTCGTCCTTCCGGCTCCGCGTTTCATCCGCCGGAACGTTGAAGACCTTGATGTCAAAGCTGTCAAACCGGGCGCCGACAATCACATCCAGCATATCTGAAATCTCGATCTCGTTCTGGATATAGGCGGAAAACACGTCGATATCAACCCGCGTGTCGTCATTGAGGTCGGCTGTAAAATCGTTTGTTGCGGTTACACCGGATGCGTTGACACCAATATCTCCACGCAGGTTCAGAGGACGGGTAATCGTGAAAATTTCATTGTCATCCGAGGTTGTGTCCCAGAATGCATTAAAGCGATTTTGATCCGATGAAGTGTCAATATATTCAGCGCCGGCGACAAGGGTGTGGTTGATAAATCCTGTGGCAAATTCCCCGATCAGGTTTCCTGACAACACCAGGTTTTCACGCTTGGTCGCATCGACGTATCCATCGAGCGTCACTTCGTCTGGCGTGGCCGCCTGGTTATACCCCGATGCATAGAAGTTCTGGTACAGCTTGTCATAGTCGCCGTAAAACGCGCTGAAATTACCTTTCAGATTTTCTGAAAACTCATGTTGCAGTGCTGCGCGAAACGAATGGGCTTCGAGCTGGTGATAGTTACGTTCAGGATCACCAAAAACAATCTCGTCGAAGTCTTTAACCGGTCGTCCATCCGACCCCGTCGGAATACCGCGATCAATAGAACGATCGTGATCGATATATTCATAAGACAGGTCAAGTGTCGTATTCAGACCCAGTTCGAATCTGGCAGTCGGGTTAACGCCAAAACGATCTCCGTCATAGAAATCACGATGATTGTTCAGGCCTTCGTAAAACGCATTGATGCGAAAAGCCGAGTTCTCACTGACTGAAAAATTACCATCGATCTGGACATCAAATTCGCCGTATGTATCGGCAGTCGCCTTGTAACCCGTGAAGTTTTCGCCGATCACACCTTTCTTCGTGACACGGTTCAGGATACCGCCCGTGCCGCCACGCCCGAAAAAGAGCGCATTTGGGCCGCGCAGGAGTTCCACCTGCTCCAGGTTATAAAGCGGACGGTAATATTGAACATCATCACGGACGCCATCAATAAAGAAATCAGCCGTTGAGCGTACCCCCCGAAACACAATCGCGTCACGGTGGCCTTCGCCCTGTGATGTGTTTACGCCGGGTGTGTAGTTGATAATGTCACCGACACTCGTGAAGCCCTGCAGTGTAATCTGGTCAGCCGTGATAATTGAAAGACTTTGCGGCACATCAATGATAGGTGTTGGCGTTTTAAGAGCATTGACCTGATCCGTATAAAGATACTTGCCAGTGACAATGATTTCTTCCTCCTGCTGTTGTGCATGCGCTGCCAACGGCATTGCACACAGGAAGACCAGGACCCCGACCAAGCGATAATTGTACATTTCATATTTCCATAAATACGAATAATTATCATTTAGTTTATCTTTTATAAACGGTCTGTCAAGTGTTTTTTGAAAAGAGGGAGCGCCGGCCCTTGTGGGCAACAACGTGATAACAAGAAAAGGAGAGTTTTTGACTACAAACTCTGAACGGCTGGATATCAGTAATATTTACTTTGCGGTTGCGACTGCAAGACCGGGGGGTGTGAACGTAAATGGCTCGGCAAGGTAGTCTTCCAGGCAATCGTCGCAGGAACCGCACACGCGCTCGGCGTCCAGTTTTTGCCTGACCTGGTACGTCGTCAGGGCGCCTTCGTTTATGGCCTGCCTGACTTGCCCTTCAGTTACCGCGTTACACACACATACGTACATTTGAGAGTTTTCTCTACATGCAGATTGGTTAGTAACACGAATTGTAAAACAAATGAGAATTATTTGCAACTATTTTTTGTGGCGGGATCGAGATAGACGGGGTCAGAGCAAAATCGTCGCTATCTTGGCAGATAGCGGGAGCGGGGGTGATGTTACTCTGACCCCTGAATTTTAGCAGGGGACAGAATTAAAGGAACCTCTATTAATTCAGCACAATGATATAATACGGGTCACTGATTTCAACTCACATTTTCCTGTTTGAAGGTGCTGCCATGAAGAAGACCCAAGACCTGTTCGGTTCCTTTTTTGACTTGCAGGACGCCCGTTTGACGAAGCTGAAAGACCCGCTGGCGCAGTTGGGCCAGGTGGTGGACTGGGAATCATTCCGTCCGTTATTGGCACGCATCCGGCCCACCGAACGCAAGAGCAATGCGGGCGCCCCGCGCCGGGACGAGGTGCTGATGTTCAAGGGGCTGGTGATACAGCATTTATACGGCTTGAGCGATGAGCAGTTGGAATACCAGGTTGAGGACCGGCGCAGTTTCCAGCGTTTCATGGGGTTGGACAATGTGCACAGGGCGCCGGATGCGAAGACGTTCTGGGCGTTTCGGGAGCAGTTGGTGCAGCGGGGGTTGATGGATAAGTTGTTTACCCACTTTACCGGGCAGTTGCAGGGCCTGGGGTACCGGGCGCGCAAGGGGCAGTTGGTGGATGCCTCGCTGGTGCCGGCGCCGGTGCAGCGCAACACGCGCGAGGAGAATGCAAAGCTCAAGGCCGGGGAGGTACCGGCCGAGTGGGACGAGGAGCAAGCCAAGCCCAAACGGCGCCAGAAGGACGTGGAGGCGCGCTGGACGAAGAAACACGGCAAGAATCATTACGGGTACAAGAACCACGTGAACGCGGACCATGAGCACAAGCTGATACGCAGCTTTGCGGTGACGCCGGCCAACGTGCATGACTCGCAACTGCTCGATAAGCTGTTGGATGAGGACAATACCAGCAAAGCCATCTGGGCGGACAGCGCGTACCGTTCCAGGGAGCAGGAGGCACGTTTGCGGGAGAAGAACTACCGCAGTCACATTCAGCGCAAGGGCAGCCGCAACCAGCCGTTGACGGACCGGGAGAAGCAGGGCAACCGCAGCAGGGCAAAAATACGGGTGCGGGTGGAGCACGTGTTCGGGGCGCAGTGCGCGACCCGGACCAAGCTGATACGCTGCATCGGGCTCAAGCGCAGTGCCCTGGCCATCGGCATGATGAACCTGGTGTATAACATGCGACGATTGTGTTACCTGCAAGGGGTCAGTGCGCCTGCTTGACGGAGAACGGGCAGAAAACGGTGTCAGAACGACCCCTGAGGGTCATAAAACGGCGCGATGAGGGCGCTGGCGAGATGATTGAAGGCCCTGATCACCTTACCACATATAAATATATTGAAAAAGAACCTGATCAGACCTGAAATGGTCTATTTATAGAGGTTCCCTTAAATTCTGTCCCCCTGTTGCCTGAAGTTCGGATTACATCTTGGACTGCTGGTAATTCTCCAGGCCGACCTTTTCTATCAGTTCAAGCTGGGTTTCCAGCCAGTCCACGTGCTCCTCCTCGTTCTCGAGGATATCTTCCAGTAGTTCGCGGGTGACATAGTCCCGTTCGGATTCGCAACAGGCTATGGCCTCCCGCAACAGGGGTATGGCGAGATGTTCCTGTTTCAGGTCGCATTCCAGCATCTCCACGGTATTTTCACCGATAAACAGACGGCCCAGGTCCTGCAGATTCGGCAGTCCCTCCAGGAACAGGATCCGCTCGATGAGCTTGTCGGCATGTTTCATCTCATCAACGGATTCATGGTATTCGTGCTCATTCAGTTCCTTCAGGCCCCAGTCCTTCCACATGCGGGCATGCAGGAAGTACTGGTTTATCGCCGTCAGTTCGTTCTTGAGTACCCTGTTGAGGTACTCGATAATTTTCTTGTCACCTTGCATAATAGACCTCCGAAAATAAATTATGAGCAACTCGCAAGCTGTCTCCACTGTGGATACAAAAAACTGCGTTTCGCCCAATACGTTGAAACTTTTGTTGAATCATAACAGGAAAATTTCTGTCTGTAAAGCATAAGTTATTGATTTATAAATGAAAATAATTATCATTATTAGTATCAGAACATGACTAATCCGTTACTCGAAAACTTAACGCTGCCGGCATTCAGCCGCATCAGACCCGAACACATTGAACCGGCTATCGACCAACTGCTGGAAGAACACCGCGTCTTGTTGCGGTCTGTGCTGGATAAGCCTGAAGAACACACATGGGAAACCTTATTCCAGCCCCTTGAAGACAAGGACGATCAGCTTAATCGTGCCTGGTCGCCCGTCAGTCACCTGCACTCGGTGGCCGATAACGATGACCTGCGCCGGGCCTATAACGCCTGCCTGCCCAAGTTGACCGATCACGCCACCGAACTGGGACAGAACGAAGACCTGTTCCACGCCTGCAAGGCATTGGCCGAGGGCGAGGAATATTCCCGGCTGGGCATCCCCCGGCAAAAGATTATCAGTAATGCCCTGCGGGATTTCCGCCTGTCGGGCATCGACCTCGGACAGCGGGATAAGGACAGGTACAAGGAGTTGCAGCAGCGTCTCTCGAAACTGCAAACACAGTATGAAGAGAACCTGCTGGATGCCACCCACGGCTGGACAAAACCTGTGGCGGACGAGTCTCTGCTCATCGGTTTGCCCACAACCGCACTTGAACTGGCAGCCGAGACTGCGCGCCAGAGGGATCAGGCCGGCTGGCTGTTCACGCTGGAGTATCCCTCCTATCAGCCGGTAATGACTTATGCAGACAACCGGGAATTCAGGCAGGAAATGTACACGGCCTATAACACCCGCGCCTCGGAGCAGGGTCCCAACGCCGGGAAATGGGACAATGGACCGCTGATGACGGAGATCCTGTCGTTGAGACAGGAGCTCGCCGCTTTGCTGGGTTACCGGAACTATGCGGAATACTCGCTGGTTAAAAAGATGGCGGACGTTCCGGATGATGTCATGGCCTTCCTGCATGACCTGGCCGCGCGCAGCAAGGCGGTAGCGCAGCAGGAATTGGCTGACCTGGAGAAATTTGCGGCTGAAGAATACGGCTTGCAGGATTTGCAGGCCTGGGACATCCCCTATTACTCGGAAAAACTCAGGCAAAAGAGGTTCGACTTCTCCCAGGAGGATTTGCGGCCCTATTTCCCGGCAGACCAGGTAGTTGAAGGGTTGTTCTCCGTGGTCAACCGCTTGTACGGTCTCAGCATTTCAAGCAGGGAAGGGATAGAAACCTGGCACCCCGACGTAAGGTTCTATGAAATAAGGGACGACAGCGGGAGGCTGCGCGGCGGGTTTTATCTTGACCTGTATGCGCGCCCGCACAAGCGCGGCGGCGCCTGGATGGATGAATGCGTGGTTCGCAGGCTGAACAACGGCGCCGTACAGTCACCGGTGGCCTACCTGACCTGTAACTTCACCCCGCCGGTATCCGGCAAACCATCCCTGCTTACCCACGACGAGGTGCTTACCCTGTTCCATGAATTCGGCCACGGGATGCACCATATTTTGACGTTGATCGACTATGCCGGCGTATCGGGAATCAACGGCGTGCCGTGGGATGCGGTGGAACTGCCCAGCCAATTCCTGGAAAACTGGTGTTGGGAACGGGAATCCCTGGATCTGTTTGCGCGCCATCACCAGACCGGGGAACCACTTCCAACCGACTTGTTCGAAAAGATGCAACATGCCAAAACGTTCCATGCCGGCATGCACATGGTCCGGCAACTGGAACTGGCCCTGTTCGATTTTCGTCTGCATAAGGAACGGCGCGGCCACGACACGGACGATATACAAGCCTTGCTTGATGAGGTCAGGCAGGACGTCGCCGTTGTCAGGGCGCCTCCGGACAACCGGTTTCAACATGGATTTGCCCATATCTTTGCGGGCGGTTACGCCGCCGGTTATTACAGCTACAAGTGGGCCGAAGTCCTTTCCGCCGATGCCTTCTCCCGCTTTGAGGAAAACGGGATCTTCGATAGCGCCACTGGCAGGAACTTTCTTCACACCATCCTGGAACAGGGAGGGTCGCGGGAACCCATGGACCTGTTCGTCGAGTTTCGCGGCCGCAAACCCGAAATAGACGCCTTGCTGCGGCATTCAGGAATTTCACCCGATACATCCGCGCACGTCTGAGGCGAATCCATGTGGACCATAGCAAGCTGGAATGTCAATTCCCTGAAAGTACGTCTGCCGCAGGTATTGCAATGGCTGGACACCCACCGGCCGGATGTGCTGGCCTTGCAGGAAACCAAGACCCAGGATGAGAGCTTCCCGATCCAGGCCTTTTATGAAGTCGGTTACCAGGCGGAATTTTCCGGGCAAAAGACTTATAACGGCGTCGCTCTTGTCAGCCGCAATCCGGCCCGGCTGTTACAAACAGGCCTGCCTGGCTTTGAGGACCCGCAAAAACGCGTACTGTGCGCACTGGTAGATGATGTGTGCGTACTGAACCTCTACATCCCGAACGGTTCCGAGGTCGGTTCGGACAAATATGCCTACAAACTTGACTGGTTGAAGCGACTCGACGACTTTACGGTTGACCTCCGGCAGCGCCATGAGAAACTCATCCTGCTCGGTGATTTCAATATCACGCCCAGCGATGCCGATGTTCACGACCCTGAGGCATGGCGCGACCGGATTCATTGCAGCAAACCGGAACGGGATGCCCTGACCGGGCTTCTGGCCTACGGACTTACCGACACTTTCCGACTGTTCGAACAGGAACAGGAATCTTTTTCCTGGTGGGATTACCGTGCGGGCGACTTTGCCCATAACCGCGGGCTGCGCATCGACCTGGTACTGGCGTCAACCGCGCTCAGCAGTTGTTGCGCCGACAGTTGGATTGACCTTGCGCCAAGGCAACAGCAACGGCCTTCGGACCATACGCCCGTGGTCGCCGAATTCAGAATATAGCTACAGAGGACACAGAGATCACAGAGTAGGACGTATCAAAACTATTAACTCTGTGTTCTCTATGGCAAAACAATGTTGCGATACCCGGCTGTTTCTACTACAATCAGCACCCGGAAATGAAACAGGGGCCAACGATGAAAGCCGATATTCATCCAGCATACCATGAGATCAACGTCACCTGCAGTTGCGGCAATACGTTCACAACCCAGTCAACCCTCAAGGGTGATCTGCACATAGAAGTGTGCTCCCTGTGCCATCCGTTTTATTCCGGCAAACAGAAGATCCTGGATACGGCCGGCCGGGTGGACAAATTCAACCGTAAATACAGCATGTGATTCCGGGGTCATTGCAGCATAATAGAACTACCTGTGTCAGTAAGACAACAACTGTCCCGCAGCTTTTTTGTCCCT
This sequence comes from Gammaproteobacteria bacterium, assembly GCA_965220815.1. Lineage (GTDB taxonomy): Bacteria > Pseudomonadota > Gammaproteobacteria > Eutrophobiales > Eutrophobiaceae > JAAXHV01. The sequence goes on along the minus strand of OZ244846.1, from coordinate 1,093,136 downwards.
CCAAGTTAGCGTACTTCTTTGACATAGATTCTAAGTTTGAAAACATAACTGCTTGTCATAATTGAAGTTAATTTGTTATCCACATTTTCTGTGGATAACTTTGTGGATACAGTGGGAGAGCAGGACAGAAGATACGGAAAAATACTGGATTTGTGACAAAACTGTTAAAATTTGAACACTTAAATAAACCCCTTATATTTCAAATAGTTAGTCGATTTATTGTGCGCTTGTGGCATAACTGCCCGCGCTTTGCTGCAGTAACCTCCCGATACAACCCGATCTGTGCATAAAAATTCCGTTTCCACATGGAACCGGAACTTTTTCATGCCATTGGGGTCTCAATAAGCGAAGGACGTTACGTGATCCTTAACGAACCCCGGTTACCCTCTGCCGGGTTTCCTGGCCCCGGTGGACCTCCCTCCCCCTTTTGACCTCCGGGGCCATTTTTTTTCAGCCATTCATCCAGCACCCCGCATAATTCATCCAGTCCCTGTTTTTTTGCGGCTGAAAACAGTTGAACGCCGGTATTCTTCCCAAGATCCCGCGCGACCGTTGCCAGCGCCTGCCTGCCGGCGCTGCGGGAAAGCTTGTCCGCCTTGTTCAACAGGATGTGTGCCGGCAGGTTTTTATTCTCACACCAGTCCAGCATCTGCACGTCAGGTTCGGTCAGGCAACGCCTGATATCGACAATGAGGATCAGTCCTGCCAGGCACCGGCGCCGCTCCAGGTAAGCATTGATAAGTTGTCCCCAATGTTGTCTCAGGGAACCCGGCGCCCTGGCATAGCCGTACCCCGGTAAATCCACGAGGCGGGTATCATGGCCGACAGCAAAAAAATTGATCTGCCGGGTACGCCCCGGCTGTCTGCTTGTTCGTGCAAGTCTTTTCTGGCCCGCGAGCGTATTAATCACGCTCGATTTCCCGGCGTTTGAGCGGCCGGCAAAGACGGCCTCCCTTCCCGCGTCGGCAGGCAACTGCGCCAACCGGTGCACACTGTGAAGGTAAACGGTGTTATGATAGGAGTTGTTGTTCATGGTTCGCATTGGAAATAATACCTCACAGGCTACCCATTTTTGCCAATTATTCTGTAAGATAGCGCCTTTCGCAAAATCTAATATGTTTTATCAAGGTAACTCCGGATGTTTTACAAGCTGATCTGCAGCCTGGTCCTGATACTGCTCCCTCCCGCGCTTTTTGCTGCGGGAAATGTCGAAGCAGGCAGGCAGAAGGCGGCGACATGCGTCGTCTGCCACGGCCCCGACGGTAACAGCAACAACCCGACATGGCCCAACCTGGCCGGCCAGCATGCCGAATATATCAGGAAACAACTGGAAGACTACCGCGCCGGACACAGGAAAAACGACCAGATGGCGCCCCTTGTCATGTCCCTGAGTGACCAGGATATCGCCGACCTCGCGGTGTATTACGCCAGCCTGAAACCACGCACAGGACAGACCCGGCCGGAGAACCTGGAAGCAGGGGAACGCCTGTATCGCGCCGGTGACGCCACAATGGGCCTCGCAGCGTGCATGGCCTGCCACGGTCCTGCCGGCACAGGCAATCCCGCCGCGAACTACCCGAGAATCAATGCACAACATGCGGAATACACGGAACTTCAACTGAAGGCCTTCAAGGCAGAGGAACGCGCCAACGACCGCAACGGCATCATGCGTGATATCGCCGGCAGGATGTCCAACGACAGTATCGAAGCCGTAGCGGATTATCTCCAGGGACTTCACTGACGGCCAGGCGCCGGCATAACCATTGACGGCGACAGTGGCGCTTAATTCCGCCATGTTGAAATCCGGGTTACGGTTCCTCGGTTCGATGAACCTGGCCATCACCCTGTTCGTTGCGCTGGCGCTGGCATCCGTTATCGGCACCATCCTGAAGCAGAACGAACCGTACCAGAACTACATAGTCAAATTCGGTCCATTCTGGCACGGCGTTTTCGAACGACTTGGACTGTACGATATCTATTCCAGTGGCTGGTTCATCCTGATCCTGGCGTTCCTGGTGACGACCACCAGTATCTGTCTTTATCGCAATGCCCCCAGGGTCCTCGCCACCCTCAAACAGTACCGGGAAGACATGCAGGAAGCGCAGCTGCTCAACCTGGCGCATCACACCCGAATGCGCACCGGCCTTGCCCATGAAGAGGCGGTTACGAAACTGGCGGCGTGTCTCAAACGCCTCGGATTCAGGTACCGGATTAAGCGGCAGGAAAACCGCACCACCCTGGCGGCCATGAAAGGCGCAGGCAACCGTTTCGGTTACCTGTTTACACACTGCGCGGTGGTAATCATCTGTATCGGCGGATTTCTGGACAGTAACGTTCCACTGAAAATCCAGTCCCTGCGCGGGCAGTTGCAGGCGGAAACCAGGGACCTGCCCATCAGCCGGATACCGGATAAGAGCAAGCTGCCGGTAAACAATACTTCGTTCCGCGCCAGCGTTTCCATACCCGAAGGCCGCGCCGCGGGCGCCGCCTTCGTCAACCTGGGCGCCGGCTACCTGGTGCAACCCCTGCCGTTCATCATATTGCTTAAAGATTTCCGGGTGGAACACTACCCCGGCGGCCAACCCAAGTCCTTCGAAAGCGACCTGGTCATCCAGGACGGCGAGCAGCGCATGGCAAAGACCATCGCCGTCAATCATCCGCTCAACTACAGGGGTTATACCATTTACCAGGCCAGTTTCGGTGACGGCGGCTCGAAACTCGATTTCATGCTGCACGACCTGACTTCTTTCGGGGTTCACCACCATACGATAAACGTGAACCGGTCTGTCAGCCTGGATCACAATGGCGAGAATTACCAGTTGGAAATGGAGGAATTCCGCAAGTTTAATATCTTCCCCAATGAGGACCCGGCCATTGACAAAAAATTCCGCGATTTCGGTCCCAGCGTTAATTTCAAACTGCGCCGCACCGACGGACGGGCAAACGAATACCTCAACTACATGTATCCCTTAACACTGGAGGGGCGGGAATTCCTGTTGAGCGGCGTGCGTTCCTCACTCGATGAGGAGTTTCGCTACCTGCACATCCCCGCGGACGATGATGGTTCGCCGGACCGTTTCCTGGCGTTGCTTGATATATTACAGGACACCGAAAGGCTCAGGCGCATTTATGCCGACAGGCAGGCCACCCTGCTGTCAGGGGCAGATCTTGACGGAAAAATCACCGGACAGGACGTCAGTAATGTGACGTTGCGGATCGTCCGCCTGTTCCTGGACGGAGGCTTCCCGTTACTGCAACAACAGGTCGACTCCGCCATGGATGAGGAGACCGTCCGGACCGTGAGCAGCGCATCGATGAAAATCCTGCGCTTCGGGCTGGAACAGGCTTACCTGGCTATGCTGGCTGACGCCGGTATGGACGCCGATGATATATCGGACAGGGATATACAGTTTCTCAACGACGCCATCATCACCTTATCGGCCCTGCACCAGTACGGTTCCCCTTACTACCTGCAATTGACAGACTTCGAACACGTGGAAGCGTCCGGACTGCAAATCGCACGCGCGCCGGGCGCCAAGTGGGTATACCTGGGATTCAGCCTGCTGATTGTCGGGGTGTTCCTGTTATTCTACGTTCCTCATCAACGGCTATGGGCGATTGTCAGGCCCGGAGATTCAGGTTCAGAAATATTGATGGCTGGCTCGCGCACGCGCCATGCCCGCGATTTCAGTCGTTACTTCAGGCAGATTTCACGTACAATAGAACATGAATTAACTGGAAAGAGTACCAAGCCGGAGTCCAACAAATAAGCTATGCGCTCAAACGTCATGACAGGTGAGACCACAGCAGATGCTGTCATCCCGGCAGGAAACCGGCTGTCCCTGAGATTGGCCGATTACCTGTGGTGCGCGCTGTTGCTGGGCGGCTTCAGTTTTGTCTTTGCCTGGTTCCGGGAATACCTGAACGGTTATGAGTGGGTGATATTCACCTGCCTCACCCTGGTGCTGGGTTACGCCGGCATCGCCTGGCCCGAACTTCGGCGCCTCCTGCTCATCGTCGCCACCCTGGCGTTGTTCTCCATCCACCTCTATGACGCCAACCTGTCCCTCGCGGAAGAGCGCTTTATGCTGCAGTATTTCCTGGCCAGCCAGTCGGCCGTAATGTGGATGAGCTTCCTGTTCGTGCTGGCAACCCTGAGCTATTTCCTGGCCCTGTTTTCAGGTGCGGCATTCCCCGCCGCCACAGGCACCTGGCTGACCTGGTCCGGCGCGGGCATGGGCCTGACCGGGATGCTGGTGCGCTGGTACGAATCCTACCTGATCAGTCCCGAGGTCGGGCACATTCCGGTAAGCAACCTGTATGAAGTCTTCATCCTGTTCTGCGTCACTACCGCTATCATTTACCTGCATTATGAAAAACGTTACCGGACCCGCGCCCTGGGCGGGTTCGTCCTGCTGGTGATCAGCGCCGCCATCGGCTTCCTGTTATGGTACACCTTCGACCGGGGCGCCCATGAAATCCAGCCGCTGGTGCCGGCGCTGCAGAGTTACTGGATGAAGATCCACGTGCCGGCCAACTTCATCGGCTACGGCTGCTTCAGCATTGCCGCCATGCTGGGTCTGGCTTACCTGGCCAGGGGCGACGATGCAAACCCGCGCCCGGTATTCGCCCGCCTGCCGGCTCGGGACGACATAGATGACATGATGTACAAGGCCGTCGCCCTCGGCTTTGCTTTCTTTACCGTGGCAACCATCCTGGGTTCGCTATGGGCAGCCGAGGCCTGGGGCGGATACTGGTCATGGGATCCCAAGGAGACCTGGGCGCTGATAGTCTGGTTGAATTATGCCGCCTGGTTGCACATGCGCATCAGCAGGAACTGGCAAGGCCCGGCCATGGCGGCCTGGGCGATCGTGGGCCTGTTCGTAACCCTGTTCGCATTCCTGGGCGTCAACATGTTTCTTTCCGGCTTACATTCCTACGGTGAATTATAATGCGTGTATTACGATTACTGACTTCCTTGCTGTTACTGGCGGGGGTTCTCAATGTCTCGGCCCAGGAACACTCCCACGGCGGGCCTGCCTGGACGCAGATCAAACCTGCCCTGCCCACCCGGTCGGGCGACAAGATCGAGGTTGTCGAAATCTTCTGGTACGGCTGTTCCCATTGCTATTCCTTTGAGCCACACGTCAAGTCATGGCTTAAAACCATCCCGGAAGACGTGGCATTCCGCCCCGTGCCGGGTGTGTTGAACAGTCGTTGGGCGGTTCATGCCCGAGGCTACTTCGCGGCGGAGAAGATGGGCGCCCTGGAACAGTTTCATACTCCCCTGTTCAGGGCGCTGCACGCGCAACAGCGCAATATATTTACCCGCGACAGCTTGATCGATTTCGCCGCCGAGGTCGGACTCAACAAGAAAGAGTTTGCCCGGCATTACGACTCCAATGAGACCGAAGTGAAGATGAAACAGGCATTCCTGATGGCCCGTGACGCCAGAATTACCGGGGTGCCCGCCGTTATCGTGAACGGCAAATACCTGGTATCTGCATCGGCCGGATCATTCGAACGCATGATTGAAACCATTGACGAACTGATCCGGGAAGAACGGCGCCGCTGAACATCGACCCGCATTCCCAATAAATGCCGGGGTCAGAGCAAAAACACCACCGGGCCTGCTGTTGCCGATGTTCTCGGCGATTTTACTCTGACCCCACCTGTCCCGCATTTCTCGCCGGCGGCGTCACGCCGGCGCTGCCTGCACGGCCACAGGTTCATCCCGAATGGGCCAGTGCAACAGGGCGGCAATAACGCCCAGCAACACCGCCAACTGCCACATAAGCGTGTAGGAACCGGTTGTCTCGAATAAATAACCCCCCAGCCAGGCGCCCAGAAAACTGCCTATCTGGTGGCTGAAGAATACGATGCCGAACAAGGTGCCGCCGTAACGCACCCCGAAGATCTCGGCTACCAGTCCGCTGGTCAACGGAATGGTCCCCAACCATAACAGACCCATGGCTGCGGCAAAGAGCATCACGCTCACTTCACTCAGGGGCAGGGCAATAAACACGGCAATTACCAGCGCGCGTCCCAGGTAGAGTCCGCTCAGCAGGTATTTTTTCCGGTAACGCCCCCCGTAAAACCCGGCCAGGTAGGTGCCCAGGATATTGAACACACCGATCAGGCCGAGCGCGAAAGCCGCGCGCATGGGGGAAATGGCGGAGTCATTCAGAAACGCCGGCAGGTGTGTGGCTATAAAGGCTACGTGGAACCCGCATACCAGGAAACCGCAATTCAACAGCAGGTATCCGGAATGAGCGCCGGCGCTGCGCAACGCCTGGGACAAGGTTTCTTCGGGCCGGTCCGGCACTGGCGCGTCCTCCCTGGACTGGCGCTGGAATATCAGTGACAGCAGTGGCACAATCGTCACACATCCGGCAAGGACCAAAAAGGCGGTGCTCCAACCATACAGCCCGATGAACAACTGGCCCAGGGGCACAAATGTAAACATGCCGATGGAGCCCCCGGCGGATACGATGCCGAACGCAAGGCTCCGCTTCTCCGGCGGCACCAGCCTGCCTATCGCACTCAATACCACCGTGAACGTAGTGCCGCTCATGGCAAGGCCGACCATCATCCCCAGGCTCAGGTGCAGACCGGTAGCAGACGAGGTATGTGCGGTCAGGACCAGCCCGGCAATGTAGAGCAGGCTGGACAGGATTAACACCCGCAAGCTGCCGAATTTATCCGTCAGCATCCCGGCAAACGGCTGAGCCAGGCCCCAGATCAGGTTCTGAATGGCAATGGTCAGTCCGAACGCGGTCCGGGTAATCTCAAGATCAGTGACGATCGGCTGCAGGAATACGCCGAACGACTGCCTGATACCCATGCTGACGGCAACAATCGTGCCCCCGACAAGCATCAGCAGTACGAATTGTGACTGGCGCATATAGACTGACCTTCGTAATGTAAAGTTCCGGTAATCAGGGATCCCGCGATTTGATCAGAGGATTTTCAGGTTACTTCGGTCCCCAGTATAACGCAGTTTGGAAAATTGCGGTCAATACAGGATGTCGGCTTGAATTGACAGGGGGCTTTATGTCATGCTGACCTCCACACAAAAACAACAGCAAGAGGCAGTCCAAATGACGGAATCATCACATCGTGCCCCGCTGTCAGACGTTCAACTACGGGTGAGGGCATTGGAGTCGCTATTAACGGAAAAAGGCGTGGTCAATCGGGAGACTCTTGACGGCATTGTCGATCACTACGAAAACAAGGTCGGGCCGCATATCGGCGCCGCTATCGTAGCCAGGGCATGGATGGATCCTGAATTCAAGGCGAGACTGCTGGAAGACGCCTCGACAACCCTGGCGGATCAGGGATACACCGGGATCGAAGGCAGCCACATGGTGGTGGTGGAAAATACCGACGCGGTCCACAACCTGACCGTCTGCACGCTTTGTTCCTGCTATCCCTGGCCGGTGCTGGGCCTGCCGCCCAACTGGTATAAAAGCACGCCTTACCGCGCAAAGGCGGTGCGTGACCCGCGCGGGCTGTTAAGGGAGTTCGGCCTGGAGTTGCCGGAAGAGACCGCGGTTCGGGTCTGGGACAGCAATGCGGAGATCAGGTACCTGGTGTTGCCGAAACGTCCGGAGGGTACCGAGAACATGAGTGAAGCGGAATTGCAGGAAATCGTCACCCGCGATTCCATGGTCGGCACCGGCCAGGCAACCCTTCTTTAAACAATAACGGAAGGAGGATAGCGCGTTATGAACAGCATTCATGACATCGGCGGCATGGACAACATCGGTTCGGTGAACATCGAAAAAGACGAACCCGTATTTCACGAAGACTGGGAGAAGAGGGTGTATGCCATGACCCTTGCCACCATGGGCGCCGGGATTTTCGTCACCGATGAAGTGCGCTACATGACGGAAACCATCCCACCCGCCGACTACCTGACCTTCTCGTACTACGAAAAATGGCTGTACAGCCTCGAACACATGATGCTGAAAAAAAACATGGTGTCGCGGGAAGAACTGGAATCAGGCGAGGTGTCGGCCCCGGAGTTGACGGCCGGCATCGAAGCCGCCTCGCTGGAGCGGATGGCGTACGGCATGAAAAACCGCATGCCGGTCTTCGTGGACGCCGACATCCCGCCCATGTTCAGGGCGGGCGATGCGATTATCGCCAGGAATATCAATCCGCCGCATCACACGCGCATACCCCGCTACATCAGGGGCCGGCGCGGGGTCGTGGAAATGGACCACGGCATTTTTCTCCTGCCCGATACCAATGCCCACGGCGGTCCGGACAAGCCGCAGCATGTCTATAGCGTCAGGTTCAGCGCCCGTGAATTGTGGGGAGAAGACGCCCCGGCCAACGATTCCCTCTACATCGACCTGTTCGATGACTACATGGACCCGGACAAATAAGACAGCCGTTTATGCAGGCCCCCGATCTCGAATCCCTGGCTGGAATACCCCTGGACGAGGAGGGTCCCGTGTTCAGGGAGCCCTGGCAGGCGCAGGCGTTTGCCCTGGTCCTGAAGTTGCACGAACAGGGGCATTTCACCTGGGCGGAATGGGCGGAACGACTTAACCGGGCCATCTCCGCAGCCCGCGCTGGGGGCGACCCGGATCTCGGCAATACCTATTACCATCACTGGCTGGCGGCGCTGGAGGGCATCGTCGCAGACAAACGCCTGGTTACTGCCGAGGCGCTGACACGCTGCAGGGATGAGGTGCAGGAAGAACACCGGCGCCTGCACGGTCACGATCATTAATATAAAGACAACCACTCTTCACTGAAGACCAGCCATGCAGTCCGGTGTAATTACCTCCCGTGAAACGAAGGTCGACCTGATCAGGCGCTACCTGCACTCAACGGAGAGCAGTTGGAGCAACGGCATCTCCGGCGCCATCGCGGAATTCATGTACGACAAGGGAGAAAGCGTGGACTTCGGAGAAAGTGCAACCGCGTTACATGCCGTGACGGACCGGGGCGCCATCGCCGTGAACCTGGCGCAGGAACTCGCCTGCTTCGCCTACGAGGACATTTCCCATTGCACCAGGTCATGGACCCAAACCATAGCGCTCGCCCTGCCGGAACCACTCTCGCGGATACCGGCAAACCACGTTATAACAGCTCTTGGCGCCGATACCGGTGCGATCCGTTCCCGGGACCGGGACAAACAGTTGTTCGACCTGGGCCTGGGGTCGGACCTGGCGCGTTTCTGCGTGCGAACCGGCGATTCAAACCTGGAAAAAGAATTAACTTCATTCTGCGGGAAAACACTGTCGGACCAGCAACACGCCTTGCCCGGACTGCTGCAACAATCATCTCCGCAGCGTATCGTCGTCTCCGCCCTGGGCCGCATCGAAGTCTATACACCCATCCCGCAAAAGGGAGCCCATACGGAAGCGGGGCCGCATACACACCTGTTGCCCGGACTGCTGGGAAAGGACAAGACCGTGCTTCCGCCAGGGTATGAAGCCGTCATGCACGCCTACCCGCCCCACCCCTTGCACGACAAGTACGGTGTGGAAAAGCCGTTCGACCCCGCGCAATACCGCGCATTCAAGGATGTCCTGAAAAAAGTGGGCATCGAAGACTACCTGAAAGCAAAAGCCGCGGCTGAAGGGACAACCGGCACACCGGCGGGCGCTGACTCGAGATGGTATGACATTGCCCGCCGGATTGTTAAAATACAGCAGGCAGAGCCAAGGAAACCCTGAACAAGTCCATCCTGGAGTCGGTCAGGGTTTCCTTAATCATTTTCAATAGAGGAGGTGTCCATGAGTTCGAAAAAAGATAAGGTGTTTTTTTATAATTATTCGATTGTGATCGGCCTGCTGGCCGTGATGATCATCATATTTCTGGTGCTGGCGCTGTATCTTGGCGTTGATGAGGATGCCGTTGCCCGCAAACAGTCGACCAAGGTCTCCGCGAATACCGTTCCGGTAGGCGTGGTGAACCTGCTTGATGAGGATGCAGAAGAAGTGGAAGTGGCTACCGTAGCAGCGGTAGCCACCAGCGAGGAACCTGTGGAAATGGGTCAGCGAGTGTACAACGGCCTCTGCATAAGCTGCCACAACGGTTTGCCGAATATCCCGAAAGTCGGAGACAAGGCCGCCTGGGAGAGCCGCATTGCCCAGGGAATGGCGTTGCTGTATGAGCACTCCATCAAGGGATTTATCAGTGAGGGCGGCCTCATTGCCATGCCGCCCAAGGGCGGCAACATGAACCTGACGGACGAAGAAGTCAAAGCCGCCGTCGATTACATGGTGGCGAACAGCCAATAAACGATGAACCGGGCCGATAAAATATATCCAGCCGGCCGGCCATGCGCGCCCTGCTTGTTTTTTCCGCTGTCTTCATAAGCGCCATCCTGTTCGGCGCTCTCCTCGCATTTCCCGTATATGAGATTTTTTCATCGTTCGGTGAAGTACCGTTCAGAAAAGTAGTTTCCCGAACGACGCTGCTCAGCGGCCTGCTGTTCAGCCTGCTTTATTTCGCACACTATAACGGCCTGTCATTACGCCGGCTCGGGATCCGGTCCCACCGCGCCCATATCAGGCTTATCCAGGGACTGGCAGCCGGGTTTATCATCGTGGCAATCATCGAGGCCAATCTCCTGGCGCTTGGCATCCATGACCTCAATGCAGAACGGTTGTTGTCTCTTGAACGATTATCCCTGTTATTGCTCGGAGGGCTGCTGACCGGTCTGCTGGTGGGTATTGTCGAAGAACTTATCTTCCGCGGCGCCCTGCTCGGCGGCCTGGGCCGTCAGACCAATACGGCGCTTGCATTGGTCGTGGTCAGCCTGGTGTATGCCGCCGTGCATTATCTTAAATTCCGCGACCTGCCGGTGGACGCGGCCATTCACTGGTACACCGGCCTGACCATGCTGCCCGCTGCCCTGTTCCAGTTTGCCGACCCGGCAAGATACGATGCCATGCTCACCCTGTTTTTCCTGGGCCTGTTACTGGGCCTGATGCGCCTCCTGACCGGCAACCTGATCCTGTGTATCGGCATTCATGCCGGGCTGGTAGCCGGGGAGAAGTTCGTCCAGCATGTTGCCGATTTCATGCCCTACGGCCCGCACGCCCACCTGGTGAACCGCTTTGATCCGTTCGTGGGGAAGCTGGCCTCGGTATGGTTGCTGGTCTTTTGCGTGTCGTTTTATTTTTACAACCGGCGCAAACCTCACGCTTGACCTATCTGCTCATTCAGTTTCAGTACCCTGACGCGCACACACTGACGCGCACACACTGACGCGCACACACTGACGCGCACACTGACGCGCACACACTTGTTCTGAAGCCAGTTAAAGTATAAGATTGCGCCCGGCATTATGATTATGACAAGTCAGAATACAAACCCGGCCCGGTCTCAATCCGGCTTCAGCCTAATAGAATTGCTGGTGGTGCTGACCATCATCGCCCTGCTCGGCGCGGTGGTGGGGCCGCAGGTGATCAAGAACCTGGGCCGGGCCAAGTCGGATACGGCCAAGATACAGATTGACGACCTGGGCGCGGCGCTGGATTTGTACTACCTCGACCTTGGCCGGTATCCCACTACCGATGAGGGGCTGAGTGCGCTGATTTCGGCGCCGGCCACGCTGTCTGCGGGCTGGAACGGCCCGTACCTGAAAAAGGGGGCGGTGCCCAAAGACCCCTGGGGCAATGATTACCGCTATGCTTCGCCCGGCAACAACGGCGTGTACGATTTGTTCACCTACGGCGCCGACAACCAGGCTGACGGGGACGATGAAAACAGGGACATCGTGAGTTGGGAATAAGCAGCAATAAGGATTAACCCAGGTGGGAGTGCGCACGCCGGTTGCCATACCCGGCGCAACGGCACGGCAGGGTTTCAGCCTGCTGGAGTTGCTGCTGGTATTGATTATCCTGTCCCTGCTCCTGGGCCTCACCGCGCCGTTGCTGACCCATGCGCTGGACGGCGCCCGCCTCAAGCGGGCACAACGGGAAATCGTCGCGGCCTTGCGGTTTACCCGGGCCCGGGCCATCAACACGCAACGGGTGATTATCTTTTCCATTCATACCGGCGCCGGCGTCATGCGGACGGGGGAAGAAGAGCGCCGTCTTGCCTTGCCCGATAACGCGACGCTCAGCATACAGGTCCCACCTTCAGAGCAGTTGTCCGAACAGGAACACGCGGTGCGCTTCTACCCGGACGGGAGCGCCACGGACATGATGCTGTCGTTCCAACGCGGCGAGCAGGTATCCCGCATTGAAGTGGACGCGTTGAGCGGAAGGGTAAGCAACCTTGTACGGTAACCAGGCAGCCGCCCAGCGCGGCTTCACCCTGCTTGAGGTGCTGGTGGCGTTTTTCATCAGCGCCATGTCCCTGGGTGTGTTGTATCAAATCTATGTAAAAGGCGCCGGCGCGCTGGACCTGGCGCGGGACTATGCCTCGGCCTTGTCCATTGCGGAATCGAAGCTGGCCGAGACAACCGTCACCGGCACGCCGCAACAGGGCCGGGAACTGGACAGGTTCGACTGGGACTTATCGGCGACAACGTACATCAGCGTGAGCCTGGATGAGTTGTCATCCCTGTCCTATACCCTGCTGCTGGTCGAAGTGAGCGTGCGCTGGCAAAGCCGCGGGAAAACGCACGAGACGACCCTGCAAACACTGAAGCCGGTGCTGCGTGATTAGAACTATCCAAGAATCAGGGGACGGATTTAAATCCGTCCCCGCTCCACTTGCAAGTGAACTGTTGTGCTGACACCCCCAAGCCTCTCGCCAACCCACAGCAACGGCTTCGCCCTGCCCGAAGCGCTGCTGGCTGTTGTGCTGTTCACCTTCATCCTGTTGATGCTGTACCTGGCGCTGTTCTCCGCGGGTAATTACCAGCGCACCAGCGATATCCGGTTGCGCCACAACGACGACAAGCGCTTCGTTCAGTCCTTCCTGCGCAGACAGATAGAGCAGGCCATACCGCTGATCGCGGTGGACGACGGCGCCACGCAGGTGTTGTTCCGCGGCGATGAGCGCACGTTGAGGTTCGTCGGCACCCTGCCCTCCTACCAGGCCGATGACGGTTTGTACTTGCAGGAGTTATCCCTGGCGGACGATGCACTGGTGCTCCGTTACCACCCGCTGACGCGCGCCCCGGCTTTGTACGCGGAGAACAGCCTGGACGACGCCGAGCAGATCAGCCTGGCGCGCCCGGTTCAGGGGCTGGAGTTGGCGTATTTTGGCCGCCACACGGCAGCGGACGCGCCGGCGTGGGGGGAGGATTGGGATAACCCGGAATGGCTACCGTCCCTGCTCCGCATGGACCTCACCTTGAGCCAACAGGACGCCTGGCCGCCGCAGGTGATCCCACTGCGCGCGCAGGCGGCATGGCGCCCGCCACAGTTGGCGCTGTACCTGGAATAGCAGGCACAACTTAGACCCCGTAGGGAAAATCTTTCACAATATGGCCAAAGACCCTGTTCGTTATTCCTGCGAAGGCAGGAATCCAGTGAAAAAACCGTCCTGGAGGGACACTTTATAATGTGTCGCAAGCGACAGTTTAATAGACTGGATTCCTGCATTCGCAGGAAAGACGAACGAGGCGTGGTGTTGGTCCTGGCGCTCTGGTTGCTGGCGCTGCTGAGTCTCATGGCCGGCGCGCACAGCTACGCCACGCGCACCGAAACCTGGCTGACTATTCACGCGCAGGACCGGGCCAGGGCGCGCGCGGTGGCCGAGGCCGGGGTGTGGCTGGCCGTGGCGGACCTGTTAAGCCCGCCCTCGGCGCAGCGGTGGCCGCACGACGGCACTCCCATCGAGGTCAACTTTGCGGCCGGAACCATCCGGTTGCGCATCCAGGATGAAGCCGGCCTTATCGACATCAACAGCGCCGACGATGCCTTGCTGCAAGGGCTGCTCGCCGATGCCGCCCCGCCAGGGCAGGACGTGGCGCCGTTGTTTGACGCGCTGCTGGACTGGCGTGACGCAGATCCGGACCGGCGCGCCGCCGGCGCGGAAGACGAGGACTACCTGTCCGCACCGTATGACGCCAAGGACGGGCCGTTCAACAGCATCGAAGAATTGCGCCGGGTCGCGGGCATGAGCGATGAGATTTACCGCAACATCCGCCACGCCGTCACGATTCACTCCCTGCAACCGGGCATCAACCCGGCGCCGGCGCCAAGGGCGGCGCTGGAGGCCATTCCCGGCAGCCGCCCCGACCTCATTGACGCCTACCTGGCCACGCGCCACGAACCGGGGCAAACGGCCACCATCACGGACACGGACCACCACTACTTCAACGCCCGGCACGGGCTGACCCTGACCGTCACCAGCGCCGGCAGGGCAGGCCGCGCCAACCTTCAGCTGGACGTCGTGGTCGCCCTGGACCGGGCGCGGACGCCGCCTTATTCAGTATTAAGCTGGCGCGAGTCCCGCCTGTCTTATGCGCAGCCACCACGTGAGGATGACAGCTAATGCGGGCGCAGATTAAACGCCGCTTCAAGGCCACGCTGGCATGGTGGTCGGACGGTCTGCTGGCGGCCTTGCCGGCGCGCATGGCGGCCAGGCTGCTCAGCCCGCCTGACACAGTAACCGTGACGCGCCAGGGCGATGGCCTGCTGTTCCGGCTCTATGACGGGCACAGCGGGGCGTTGCTGGAGCAACGCAGCATGGCGGCGAATGACAAGGCCGCCCAGGCCGGACTCAACCGCTGGCTTGCCCGGCGGCAACGGGATACCGGGCTGACTTTGTTGCTGCCGCGTGATGCCCTGCTGGAAAAACACCTGGTGTATCCCCTCAGCGCGGCGCCGGAGCTGCGCGCGCTGCTGGCGTTTGAAGTGGAGCGCCTCACGCCGTTCAGCAGCGAGCAGGTCTATTTTGACTACGCCATCAGCCACCGGGATGAGGACCGCGGCCAGCTTCACGTCAATATGTACCTGGCACTGCGGCAAACCGTTCAACAGCAGCTTGACGATCTGCGTTTCCTGGCGGTGCCGCCGACCGCGGTCGCAACAGACAACCCTGAGCCCCTTATCAATCTTCTGCCGGAATCCGCACGCGGCGCCGGCGCGGCCACGGCGCGGCCGCTCATGCTGCCCGGCCTGTTGTGCCTGATTTTGTTGATAGTCGCGCTCTATACGCCCCTGTTACGTTACGACGCCCTGGCCGAACAGCTTGAGGGGCAGGTGCGTGATAACCGCGCCCAGGCGCTGCAAGCCCAGGCACAGACGGCCGAGCAACAACTCGCCCTGGACCGGGCGCGTTTCATCTCCACCCGGCAACGCTTCCCCGCGCCGGCCATGCAACTGCTGCTGGAACTCACCCGGACGCTGCCGGATCATACCTCAATACAGCAACTGGTCCTGCGTGCGGATGAAATCCAGTTACAAGGGGAATCCGCGGCCGCGGCCTCGATCATCGGGCTTATCGAAGCATCAGAGTATTTTGAGCAGGTCGAGTTCCGCGCGCCGTTGACAAAGAGCGACCAGGACGGCAGGGAGCGTTTCCACGTGGCCGCGAGGTTACGATAGCCATGAGCAGCGGGCAATTACCTCGCCGGCTGCACGCCGTGCTGGCCGTCGGCATCACGCTTGTCATGCTGGGCGCGTTGGGTTACGCCCTGCTGTGGCCGGCATTGGCCAGCCGGTCGGCGGCAACCGAGCGCCTGGCCGCGCTGCACTTCCAGCAACAACGCTTTGCCCGGCTTGCCCACTCGCCCCCTGATCAGGATACGGCCCCGGCGTTGCTGATCGGCCCCGACCCCGCGGCGTTCCTTGCCGAACAAGCGCCCGCCCTGGCCGCGGCGCACCTGCAACAGGTATTGAGCGCGCTTATCGCCGAGTCCGGTGGCGTGCTGCTCAGCAGCCAGGTGTTACCGCACAACGCCGAGGACAGCCTGTTCCCCGCGGTGACCGTGAAAGCCACGCTGAACGGCAACACGGAGACGCTGCACCAACTCCTGTACCGGATTGAAACCCACCGGCCGGTACTGATACCGGACAACCTGCTGGTGCAGACGCGCACAACCGGCAGTCCCACCGTCCCGGACGAACTGGGCATCCGTTTTGACCTCACCGCCTTTATCTACCAGGCAGAGCAACCATGAGGCCGGCCCCGCAAACAGTGCGTTCCCTGCGCCGCCTCTTGCTCAGCGTCTGTGTTTGCCTGGCCGCTTACGCCGTGTACGAATGGGTCCGGCCCTATGCCGCGCCTGCCGCGACGCCCGCCGTAAGAGAAGACGCATCCGCACTGATGGACAGCATCATCACCGGCGCACTCGACCTGCCGCCCCTTGAGACCTTCGCAGAAACGCTTGAGCGCCCGCTGTTCCGGCGCGACCGGCGCCCCTACACCGCGCCGCAACCGCAGATCGTCCAGGCCCTGGCGCCCGCGCAGGTGGTGGAAATCCCCCTGAGTGAACAGGTAGCCTTGCGCGCCACCATCATCATCGGCGAGAGACGGATCGCCCTGCTGCACGATCTCGTGAACGACAAGCCGCTGCGGCTGAGCCAGGGCGAGGGCGTGCACGGCTGGACCCTGAGCGAGGTGGACACGAACAGCGTGGCCTTGCAAAAAGACGGTGCGCTGGAACGCCTGGGGCTGAAACAGGAATGATCCCGTATCGAGCAATAGCCCCATGAGCGTAGCCACCATTGGCGAGGCGCTGGTGCAGGCCGGCGCCTTGCAACCCGCAGAGCTGGAACAGGCCCTGGTTGTCAATGACCAACAGACGGACGGCATCGGCCCCTTGCTGGTGCGCCTGGGCTTGGTCTCGGAAACCGACCTGGTCAACGCCTATGCCAAGCGCCACAACCTGGCCCGGTTGGTGGACCATGAAATCCCCGGCGCGCCGATCAATCCGGGCGTGTTCTCTGATAACTTCCTGGAGCAGGCTGGCGTGCTGCCCGTCAGCGAGGACGAGGAGCAGATCATCCTGGCGGTCACCGATCCGGAAGACCGCTTCACCCTCCGCGCGGTGGAACTGGCCTGCGGCAAGCCCGCGACGCTCAGGCTGGCAAGCATCAGCCAGGTAAACAACGCCCTGCGCCGGCTCTATGGTGATGACAAATCCACCATGGAAGACATTGTCGAGGCGATACCCATCGGCGCGGCAACAGCTGAGCAGGATTCCGTGGATGAGTTGCGCTCCCTGGCCGCTGAAGCGCCCATCATCCAACTGGTCAACCTCATCATCAACCGCGCCTTGAGCCTGCGCGCCTCCGACGTTCACATCGAACCCTTTGCCAACCGTCTCAGTGTGCGCTATCGCATCGACGGTATCCTGCAGGATGCCGAAGCGCCGCCGGCGCATTCCGGCGCGGCCATTATTTCCCGCATCAAGATCATGGCCAAACTGAACATCGCCGAGCGGCGCTTGCCGCAGGACGGGCGCATTCAGTTGCGCGCCCAGGGCCGGCTGCTGGACTTGCGGGTATCGACCTTTCCCACCTTGCACGGGGAGAGCATGGTACTGCGCATACTGGACCAGGACCAGGGGGTCACCACGTTGGAGCGGCTGGGGTTTGACCCGGCAGTGGCGCAAGGGCTGCACGAGTTGCTGGCCCTGCCGCACGGCATCATCCTGGTGACCGGCCCCACCGGCAGCGGCAAGACCACCACTCTGTACGCCGCCCTGCAACGGCTGAACACGGCCGCGCGCAAAATCCTCACGGTGGAAGACCCGGTGGAGTACCAGCTCGAAGGCATCAACCAGATGCAGGTCAAACCGCAGATCGGGCTGAGTTTCGCCACCGCTCTGCGGGCGCTGGTGCGGCAGGACCCGGACGTGATCATGATCGGCGAGATGCGCGACGTGGAGACCGCCCGCATTGCGGTGCAGGCCGCGCTCACCGGCCACCTGGTGTTCTCCACCTTGCACACCAACGACGCCGGCAGCTCCATCACCCGCCTGCTGGACATGGGCATCGAGGATTACCTGCTGACCTCCACCCTGAGCGGTATCCTGGCGCAACGCCTGGTGCGCACCCTGTGCCCCGCGTGCCGCATGTCCTACACCCCGGCGCCCGAGTTACGCGCACAGTTACAGCAATGGCTGCGCACGGAGGAGGAGGACGGCAACCTCCCACAGGATACAGACACACTACCCTTGTACCAGGCCAACGGCTGCGAGGCCTGCGCTGACACCGGCTACCGCGGGCGCACCGTGGTCGGGGAGTTGTTACTCCTGTCCGATACCCTACGCACCCTGATCCGGGAAGGCGCGGACGGCAAAGTCATACAACAAGCCGCCGTACGCGCCGGCATGGACAGCATGCGCACAGACGGGATCAAAAAAGTCCTGGCCGGGGAGACCACCGTTGAGGAGGTGACGCGGGTTACTCAAGGCTGACGTGCCCGGATAGTTCCTATCGCGACGGGTCGATGACAGTAAGAAACGGGAACCGATAGAAGTCCGTATCACGAGTGCATATCCGACTCACGCCGTGTTCCCGCATCAATAATGCAGTGTGCAGGTCGTGGAACAGATTTCCGTTGACATCCGGTAATTCTTTTAGAGTCTGAGCCAGTACCGCCGCATGGCGCGGCGTGGCCACAAGCAGATCGAAACCGGGCGACTCCAATAACATTTCAAGGAAGTTCCAGGCTTCCCGTGATGACCAAGGTGTCCTGGATACACGCGGGTGAGTGGTTACCCGTAGAAAGTCATAGCAGATATTCCAGGTGAGGAACGCCGGTGAGGGATCCTGGCGGGCCTCCAGAATAAAAGAGCGGCAAGGATTATGAAATGGTGAGTCCTTGTCGACAGCGTAAATCAGTACGTTCGTATCAATTACCAACATCCCTTTCAGTCGTCAGCCATGACCCGGTAGAGTTCTTCCCGGTTGGCGATATCAACCCGGAAACCTCCGCTATGCCAGGTAGGCAGTGGCGGCAGGGAAGCCGGCTGAGCATCGGTGTGTGTCCCCGCGGTCAGGACGCGCCTGATCCCTGCTTCAACCAAGGCGGACATAGTAGTGCCACGTTGTGCCGCTTCTTCCCGCAACCGCTGCATCACGGTGTCGTCGATGTTGAGCGTTGTTTTCATATGGGAAACCATACAGGCCATATTTCTGT
The DNA here is from genome assembly GCA_965220815.1 of Gammaproteobacteria bacterium. Taxonomy (GTDB): domain Bacteria; phylum Pseudomonadota; class Gammaproteobacteria; order Eutrophobiales; family Eutrophobiaceae; genus JAAXHV01. The sequence goes on along the minus strand of OZ244846.1, from coordinate 1,074,116 downwards.
ATGTCAAGTACATCGTGGTGGTGGTATTCGTGTGTGAGAGACCCGGCCCAGGGTATCGTAGCTGTGGCAACGAGCATAGCCGCTCACTGCATCACTAACCGTGTGCAACTGACCGAGGTTTGACTGGCCTAACCCTCTACCCCTGCCCCCTGTAGCAGGTCAGACGGGCACGGAAACCTTACAACCTCGATATTGCTGGCAAAAAGGGGCGTTTAAGAGAAAATAACAGGTAAAACTGACGCATAAACTCAATGGAAACAGTTAGGTGGACAGGTCCGACCCCTTCCTTTCTTCACCGACCCCGTCCTCAGCACGTCCCTCGTTATTTACATGAATCTCTGGCCACAAATGTGAACCTATGGATTATTCCTTTCAAACCTACCGGTTTTGCTCTTGATATATTATGTTTCAATTTCTTAAATGCATCTAACACATACTGATCAAACATGTCGGCTGGTTCAGAACGCAAAATATGTATATTCACAATCTCGCTGGTATCGTCTATGTCGTAACTAACGTCAACCCAGCCGTCCTGACACAACAGGTTCGATCCTTCTGGAAGATCTACTGTGATCTTAGGAGAGCCGACAAAATCTTTATTATAATTTGTTTTCGCACCTGCTTGATTACAAGCAATAAACAAAATTATTAGAAACACGAAGTAGTTCACCTTTTTATGGAAAAGTGTCATCACATGCGCCGAAATCTATCAACAGCATCCATTCCCATCCTTTCACTATCAATATGCCATACAGATCCATGGTCAAATCCAAGTGAGTGACCAACTTCGTGACCAATAGTGTGAATCAGGTTTTCCATTGGTGTATACGTTCTAGAAACTGAATCTAACACAGAAGACCCGTCACTTCCTATTCTAGTAGGTATTTGCAGGTTTGATGCACCTTCAAACCCATCACCAAACAAATACAACGTACCAGTCTCCGTATTAAATACTCCTCCCCATGGAAGGCAATCACTACATTTGATCGGTACTCCATATGGGTCAAAACCCACCACATTGTATTCATTAGAAAAATCAAGATTGATTTCTTTAACATTCGAGAAATCCAACCCAAGTCTATCAGCATTCTCCCGGATCCATGCAACCTTTTGTTCCTTGGTCATCTTGCTGAAGTTGGGCCTGCTTGCCCGTTGTGCCGCACTACTGACCAGTGAGAAAAACGCCGCCGTCATGGCTCCGTTGGCAAACTTGCCGCCGGTAATCTCACTGACCGTGCCCGCCGTCACTGCTGAGACCACTGTCCGGGCCGCTATCTTGCCAGGCGCCAGCCCGCGCAACCCCGGTATGCCGCCCACCGCCGCACCTGTCCCGGCGCTTAAGAACCCGTGCCCAAACTTCCCGCCCTGCAAGGACGCCGTAATGCCGCCCGTTACCGCCACCGTCGCCACGTGCTGCGCCGTGACCAGATTCCGCCCGAAACCGGCCTCCGGAAACGTGGCTACCGATACCGCACTCAGCGCCGCCGCCGACACCCCCGCCAGAAACGCCTTGTCCAACGGCACCCCCTGCGCCAGGGAGTCGGCAAATACCGCCGTGCCAATCACCGCCGCAATGATGACCGCACTGGTGATCTCTGCCGCTATCAATCCTGCCACGGCAATGGCAGTGAAGACCGGAATAATGTAGCCGCTGGGATCAGTATAGACCAACGGATTATTCAGCACATAGCTGTAGCTGTTCCAACTCTGTGTATAGTCCGGGAATTGAACAATGGGGTCGGCCTGCAGGAACCGGCCAAGCTTGGGGTCATAGATGCGCCCGTTCATGTGGATGATGCCCACCGCATCAAGCATCTCATGGCCGGTGTAGCCTCTGGTGGTGGTGGCGGTATGGATGGGGCTGGTCAGGGTCAGGCTGGCCAGGATACTGGCCGTGTTCGGGCTTCTTCGCTCTCCCCAGGCATCAAAGCTGAAGGACTGGTCCAGGGTGCCGTTCTTATCGAGGATGCGGGCGATACTGCCCAGGTGGTCTTTAAGCAGGTAGCGGGTATCCTCCCCGGTGCGTATGTGGTGTTTATCGTAGTCCTGGATAATGAGGACACTGCCGCCGGCCAGATAACGCTTATAGGTGCTGCTCTTGTCTCCCGCAATGACGTGCTCCACGTTACCGAGGTACACGGTCGTGGTGGTGCTGGCGCCCATGCCGGCATTGTTGGTGTCGATGCGCAGGAACCGGGCTCTGTCCGGCCCGTAGGCGAAGTCGATGATGTGGGCGGTGGTGTTCCGGGTGATGCGTTCTACCTTGTTGAAGGGGGTATAGGTCAGGCGGCGTTGCCGGTTATCCCCAATCAGGTTGCCCTGCTGGTCGTAGTAGTAGCGGGTGGCGGCCTGGCCGTTCTGTTTGGTCTGACTCACCGCATGGGGGTGGCGGGTATCGTAGGTGTAGTCCCCGACATCGCTCTTGTGGGTGATGTTGCCGAGGGCATCGTAGGTGACGGTCTGGGGGGTGAGGGTGTGGGTCCCGGTCACCTGTTGGGTCAGGGGGTCGCGTTTCTCGTGTACGGTGCTGGCCGTTGCCAACCGGTTCAGGGTGTCGTACGCGAAGGTCTCATTGAGGGTGTTGTTCCCGCTCTGTGCGGTGCGCCCGGTGAGGTTGCCGAGGACGTCCCAGGTGTAGGTCTCGGCTTGCACCGGTCGCGTCATGGCATCCCTGGACGTGATACCGGTGATGCGCCCGGTCTTCTCATCATGGCGGCGTTGGGTGGTGACCACGCCGCCGCCCAGAGTCTCTTTCGTGACGTTGCCGCGGGCATCGAGGGACTCAATCGTGCGGTAGGTGCGCCGGGGTTTGCCCTCGACATAGACCCCGTCCACCCACCGGTGGGCATAACCCCGGTCGTTGTACTGTATCTCGGTGACGTTGTCGGTGAACGTTTCTGTCTGCCGGGCGGCATCGAAACGCTGGTAGGGCCGGCCCAACGCATCGTAGGTCTGTTTGCTGGGGTTATGTTGGCCCGACCCCATCCATGTAGTCAGACGGGCATGGAAATCTTACCACCTCGGTCTTGCTGGCAAAAAGGGGTGTTTAAGAGAAAATAACAGGTAAAACTGACCCATAAGCTCAATGGAAACAATTAGTTGGGGAGGTCCGACCCCGTCCTGGACAGCATCATGTGCACGTGATCCGACATCACATGCCCCTCCTCTATCCGACTCTCCCGCTGTCCTGCCAAACGATTAAACACCTCGCCCAACTCCCGGCGTATCTGACCGAATAACACCTTCCGGCGACACTTCGGGATAAACACCACGTGATACTTACATTCCCAACGGGTATGACTTAAACTGGCTATCTCTCTCATGGTTCCTCCTGCGTGTGATGCTTGGCGGCTCACACCGGGGGGATACCATGAGATTCCCGGAACTGTCAAACTCTGTTAGTCTCCCCAGCAGAGCTGGGGGGTTTCCAGTTTTTACTAATGACCTAACCACCATCCGCTAGGAGTAATTCCATCAAAACCTGGAGTAACATCAACATTAATTGAATAAGTGGGAAAACCTTTTATGTCAGGAAAAAAATAATCTTGAATAAGTCTGTTTGTCATATTGAGCCTGTTCTCGCACTTATCTGAAAAATATAATACATAGTAATCTCTAGTGTTATTTGTGTGGCCAGAAAAAAGTGGAAACACTTTCAAAATAATCACTTGCTTAATCTGTTCGCTGACACCATCAGTTATTCTCTTTCGAAAAGCATAATTCAACGGTTCGCCCCAATCAAAATTTATCTTAACCATGCATTCTTTCAAATAGTACTTCTTCTCTATTTGTAATAGATTACTATATGTCTGAGCGGTTACCTGGACTTCATGACCATCAGAGCAGGATAACAGCGAGAACATCGTCCAAACAGCCAAAATATTCTTGGGCATTTACTTTATCTCATAGACTCTTAGCCGCCATCCCGCACTGTTTCCACTGGTGGCTGGCTGATGCGGTATTCTGATATGCCATCGAACACGATTATATTGGTACGAGGGTACTACAAACGTCCTATCAGGGCCTCCTCCACCAAATCCCGTAATAACAGGAACACTTGCAGTTGGTGTGGGATTTCCAAACCCATCCAATGGAGTAGCCATGGGCACGAGATTCCCTTCTGCATCCACATAGCGGTAATCCACTTCATACACAAACTGATCGCTACCCAATGTGTAACTATAAGGTTCTACTCTAATCTCATTTCCCCCATCAAACACCAAATTGTCTCCTCTTCCATACACTTCCCCAATTTGCCTCTCTTTGCGCTCTCTCTCTGCTTGTGCCTGCGCATTAGCTCTTTCAGCCCGATGCCTCGCCTGATTAAACAAATACGCAAACGCTGCGGTAGTCGCCCCGTTAGCAAACTTGCCCCCCGTCACCTCGCTCACCGTCCCGGCACTGACCACGCTCGCCATGAACTGTGTCTCCACCCCCCAGCCCTGCGACTCACCGTAATGCCCCACACCAAAGGCCACCCCCGCCGCCAGGAACCCGTGACCGAACTCACCCCCCTGCAACTCCGTTAAAATACCCCCGGTCACCGCATGCGCGCCCAGATGCAGCAGCCCGCCCGTCGCCTCAATAGCCTGAAAGTAATCCCCGACGGCGGTAAACGCCTGTGCCGATACATAGGCAAAGATACCCGCCTTCAACGCCTGTTTCAAGGACGCCCCGCCGGCATAGGCATTCCCCGCGGCCGCGGCGGCGCAGGTCACGGCGTTGCCCATCATGCAGTGCGCCAGGGTGGAGAACTGGCGCAGCACCGGGATCTTGCTGAACAGTAACTCCCCGAAGATACCGTTGATGAGTCCCCCCACCACTTTACGGAACAGCTTCCCGATGAAGTATCCACTCGGGTCTGTATAGGCCAACGGATTATTCAGCACATAGCTGTAGCTGTTCCAACTCTGTGTATAGTCCGGGAATTGAACAATGGGGTCGGCCTGCAGGAACCGGCCAAGCTTGGGGTCATAGATGCGCCCGTTCATGTGGATGATGCCCACCGCATCGAGCATCTCATGGCCGGTGAAGCCACGGGTGGTGGTGCCGGTATGGAGGGGGCTGGTCAGGGTCAGGCTGGCCAGGATACTGGCATCATCGGGGTTTCTTCGTTCTCCCCAGGCGTCAAAGCTGAAGGACTGGTCCAGGGTGCCGTGCTTATCGAGGATACGGGCGATACTGCCCAGGTGGTCTTTAAGCAGGTAGCGGGTATCTTCCCCGGTACGCGTGTGGTGTTTATCGTAGTCCTGGATGATAAGGACACTGCCCCCGGCCAGGTAGCGTTTATAGGTGCTGCTCTTGTCTCCTGCAATGACGTGCTCCACGTTGCCGAGGTACACGGTCGTGGTGGTGCTCGTGCCCAGGTTGGTATTGCTGGTGTCGATGCGCAGGAACCGGGCTCTGTCCGGCCCGTAGGCGAAGTCGATGATGTGGGCGGTGGTGTTCCGGGTGATGCGTTCTACCTTGTTGAAGGGGGTATAGGTCAGGCGGCGTTGCCGGTTATCCCCAATCAGGTTGCCCTGCTGGTCGTAGTAGTAGCGGGTGGCGGCCTTGCCGTCCTGTTTGGTCTGGCTCACCGCATGGGGGTGGCGGGTATCGTAGGTGTAATCCCCGACATCACTCTTGTTGGTGATGTTGCCATGCGCATCGTAGGTGACGCTCTGGGGGGTGAGGGTGTGAGTCCCGGTCACCTGTTGGGTCAGAGGGTCGCGTTCCTTGTGCACGGTGTCGGCCTGTGTCAGCCGGTTCAGGGTGTCGTACGCGAAGGTCTCCGCCAGGGTGTTGTTGCCGCTCTGTGCGGTGCGCCCGGTGAGGTTGCCGAGGCAACCAGGCGTTGTGGACGTGACTCACCGAGGGTCCCGCGGTATCGGTGCTTTTTATCACATCTCCCCCAGGGCATTGCGCAGCTCGGTGCTGGTCTGGTTGTCGCCGTTGATGGCGGTCTGGGTTATGTTGGTCGGACCTCATCCATGTGGTCAGACGGGCATGGAAATCTTACCACCTCGATTTTGCTGGCAAAAAGGGGCGTTTAAGAGAAAATAACAGGTAAAACTCACGCATAAACCCAATGGAAACAATTAGTTGGGGAGGTCCGATCCCGTCCTCGTCGTGCAAAGTCTCAGCCTGCACCGGTCGCATGAGGGCATCCTGGGACGTGATACCGGTGATGCGCCTGGGCTGCTTATCATGATTGCGTTGGGTAGAGACGATTCCGCCGCCCAGTTGTTCCCGGGTGATGTTGCCGCGGGCAGGTCAGGCGAGCATGGAAATCTTACCACCTCGATTTTGCTGGCAAAAAGGGGTGTTTAAGAGAAAATAACAGGTAAAACTGACGCATAAATTCAGCGGAAACAATTAGTTGGGCAGGCCCGACCCCATCCTTCGTACGTCGGAGTTTACTTTTCAGTTTCTTGAATTATTGGTGGAGCAGTAGGATTTATACCAATGATCCATTGTTTTATTACACAGTCTTCCAAGATAACTTCAGTAATCCAAACCTGACCTCTGCCAATCATCAGTCCCTGCCAATTAATGAACAGATCCGTCATTCCCTGTTGCAAAATGGCCTCTTTAACGTTAGCGTTAAAAATAGAGTCGTAGTACTCTATAAAATCAGCCTTGGTTTCAAGTAGTACGCGACTTCCTTTCACTAGTGAAACTGACAACGGATAAGCGATGTATTCCGAAATCCACTCTTTATCTTCCACCTGTGTTGCGGTTTTCAACTCGTTTATAAATTCAATTTGTTCCGGTGTAGCTTCCAGAGCATTAGAAGCCAAAGCATATATATAAAACGTGATTACAAGTAATAGTTTCACTAACAGCCCCCATGGAACATACATTTCTCAGCTAATCGTCGATTGGTCAGGCCTCTTGATACAGTTTTTACTCCCCCAACTGTAATTTTATTCCATGACAAAAACTGATTTGCAGATCCAGCATAATTCCCAGAATTGAGTTGTGTCAATAGTGTCGAGCTTCGGAAATTTCCTACACCAATATTATATGTCAGAGATACCAGTGCATCGAATTGGTTTTGCGCCAGTGGTACCGTAACATTTTTACCAACCGCGTTTACAGCCGCACTGAGATCCTGTTGTAACAATTTCTTTGCTTGAACTTGGGTTATACCGTTATCATATATTCCGCTCTCCATTTCAGCAGCCGTTAGTTTATGACCATATCCAATGGTCGGATGTCCCGCTTGATCTGGATATACGGTTGCACTATACCCTTCGCTCTCCATAATATGTTTGAGTCCAGCCTCACTAATCTTTGTCACAGAATTTCTGGCATGCGTCTCCGCATTAAACAACTGCGCCATCGCAGAAGTCATGGCCCCGTTAGCAAACTTCCCGCCCGTAATCCTTGAGACAGTCCCGCCCACTATTGCCGCTATCGTGGTGCGGCCTATGACAGCCTGAGCGCTGCCGTCCTCATAACTGAACCGCCCCATCACCGCCTTGGATAGACCCGCCGCCAGGAACCCGTGCCCGAATTGCCCGCCCTGCAACTCCGCCAGTATACCCCCGGCCAGCCCGTGTGTCAGGATGTGACCGAAGCCCCCTTCAGCCAGGCCCGTCACCGCCGCGAAATGCTCTCCTATCCCATAGAACGCCGCGGCGCTGATGCCCCCGAACAGGGCGCCCTTGAGCGAGCCCGTGGCAATCCCGCCGGTCACGAACCCGAAGCCAAAGGCATGTCCCCAGGACTGCATCACCCAGCCCGGCATCCCCGGTATCGCTAACAGGGCAATGCTGACAAACGGGGCAAAGTCCCCGAATGCCTTGTTCAGTCCCCTGAACAGTTTCTTGAAGAGCTTCCCGATAAAGTAGCCTGTGGGGTCGGTATAGACCAACGGATTATTCAGCACATAGCTGTAGCTGTTCCAACTCTGTGTATAGTCCGGGAACTGTACAACGGGGTCGGCTTGTAAGAACCGGCCAAGCTTGGGGTCATAGATGCGCCCGTTCATGTGGATGATGCCCACCGCATCAAGCATCTCATGGCCGGTGTAGCCTCTGGTGGTGGTGGCGGTATGGATGGGGCTGGTCAGGGTCAGGCTGGCCAGGATACTGGCCGTGTTCGGGCTTCTTCGCTCTCCCCAGGCATCAAAGCTGAAGGACTGGTCCAGGGTGCCGTGCTTATCGAGGATACGGGCGATACTGCCCAGGTGGTCTTTAAGCAGGTAGCGGGTATCTTCCCCGGTACGCGTGTGGTGTTTATCGTAGTCCTGGATGATAAGGACACTGCCCCCGGCCAGATAACGCTTATAGGTGCTGCTCTTGTCTCCCGCAATGACGTGCTCCACGTTGCCGAGGTACACGGTCGTGGTGGTGCTCGTGCCCAGGTTGGTATTGCTGGTGTCGATGCGCAGGAACCGGGCTCTGTCCGGCCCGTAGGCGAAGTCGATGATGTGGGTGGTGGTGTTCCGGGTGATGCGTTCTACCTTGTTGAAGGGGGTGTAGGTCAGGCGGCGTTGCCGGTTATCCCCAATCAGGTTGCCCTGCTGGTCGTAGTAGTAGCGGGTGGCGGCCTGGCCGTCCTGTTTGGTCTGACTCACCGCATGGGGGTGGCGGGTGTCGTAGGTGTAATCCCCGACATCGCTCTTGTGGGTGACAGAAGGGTCTAGAGATCGTGTGCCAGTCGAAAGCCGACCCCGCCGTTGATGCGAAGCCGGTGGGGGAGTGGTTTGCGCGCGGCGGAGCGCAGCGCCAGCGGGTAGCCATACCAGCCCCCACCCCGAACTACACGCTGTTTACACTCTTTATCATCAGTCCAAGCGCTACCATCACTGGGCGAACCGGTATAATTCTTATGCCAGCAATCCTCTGTCCATTCCTGGACGTTGCCATGCATATCATACAGACCATAAGCGTTTGGTTGATACTGCCCCACTTCAGCCGTCCGTTTATCCACACCGTCTGAACAGGCCGTATTGCGCCACGGGTAGTCAGTATCCAGATCGGCGTGATTTGCATACCGACACAGTTGCGCCTCATCGTCCCCAAAGTGATACGCCGTATCAGATCCCGCACGCGCCGCATATTCCCACTCCGCCTCCGTCGGCAAACGATATTGCCCTCCGGTCCTGGTGTTCAACCACTTGATGAATCCCTGCACATCCTTCCAGGATATATTGAAGATGGGACGATTGCCCCGCCCCCAGCCTGCATCGTCGCGCCGCCAGCCACCACAACCCCCATCCGCCACGCAGGCATCCCACTGGGCATACGTCACTTCGTATTTTCCTAACTTGAATGCGCTGATGGTGACTGGGTGATTCGGTTTTTCGGTATCATTCCCTGCGCCACTCAAGTCGCCCATACGAAAGCGGCCACCGGGCACCTTAACCATTTCGGACTTCAGGTAGGCAACCCAGGCATCGTCTTGTGCCTGCACCTGTGAAGGAGCGGAAGGAACTATCCCCAAGAACACCGAGGTGATAGCCAGCAGAAAGGTCACCCAACAGAACAATGAACGAGACAGAGCTAAAGAACTACAGTTTCTTCCGTTAGCTAGCTTGTTACTTTCCATGACAGGAAATACTCGGGTTTTGATTTAGTCAATGACCATGTTTCTGTTGATCATGCTAAAAACGCTCCCGTACTCGTCAAAAAAACCCTCTTCGGCAAACACAGAGTAGCGAATCCGGAGACTCTCCCCCGCTGAAAAATCTCTGGGAACAGCAAAAACATGAACAGTAAAAGTATATGGGGTTGGTGGCTGCACCCATTCTTTCTGTATCGTAATTTCTTTATCCGTATTATCACTGCTACTAATTGTCATTTCAAGACGAACAGAATAGGGCTGAAGAAGTTTTCTATACACTGTCCCTTCCTCTCCCGGGACCTCTACATAGTAGTTGTTTCTTCCGTCTTCGTGAACACCCTGACCGAGAATATACATTTTTCGAGGTAACAGGTCCAACCAGATACGATAAATCCCCCAACAGTCTAAGGTTGCGAAATAATCAATATCTTCGCCTTTCTTGATTTCTTTGCTTCCCAGACTATAAAAGCCATCAGACCATCTTCCATCGCCGCGGACACATGTGGCAGAGTTCGCGCATCCCCCCATAAAAACAGAGAGCATGATCACAACCATCAGTCGCTGTATTAGTGGCAGTATCACGATAAGATTACTCTCCGTAGTTTCGGTAATCATCTCGATAAATTGGCTTTTTATACAGGAGACTAGGCAGAACTTCCCGTATGCCATGCGACAATGTGCTGAGCGGTCCGCTCATTGGATCGATGGCATCATAGTGAACATAGATGCCAGTACCAAGTATGTCATGTTTTTGCACCGTCAGATGAAACGAACCGGGCCGAGAAAGCGAGGGCAAACGTTGCTGATATCCTGAATGAAGCCCCAGGTCATCCACCACACCAGAATAGCCGGGAGGTTCATATTCAATACAAATCCCAGTGCTACAGTCATCAGCCACTTTTTCTAATATTATGGGATCTTCCACACCATGAAATATATTTTTTTGCGTTTCCAGAAATTCTATCACTTCAAGTGTATCCGGGTCCAAACTTTCGAGCAACGCTTTTCTCCGGGTTTCCAGCGCCCGTTGGTAAGCCTTGATTTCTGCATTTTCCCGTGCCAACTGCGCCGTACTACTCACCAGCGACATAAACGCCGCTGTCATGGCCCCGTTGGCAAACTTGCCGCCGGTAATCTCACTGACAGTGCCCGCGGTCACCGCTGAGACCCCCGCCCGAGCTGCTATCTTACCAGGCGCCAGCCCACGCAACCCCGGTATGCCGCCCACCGCCGCACCTATCCCGGCGCTCAAGAACCCGTGCCCGAATTTACCGCCCTGCAAGGACGTGGTAATGCCGCCCACCGTGGCCACCGATGCCAGGTGGCCGTATGTGGCACTGTTCCAGCCGAAACCCCCTTGCGTCAGTTTTGGAAACGTTGTTCCCGACACATAGGTCAAGGCGGCAGCCGAGACCCCCGCCAGAAACGCCTTGCCCAACGGCACCCCCTGCGTCAGGGAGTCGGCAAATACCGCCGTGCCAATGACCGCCGCAATGATGACCGTAGTGGTAACCTCTGCCGCTATCAATCCTGCCACGGCAATGGCAGTGAAGACCGGAATAATGTAGCCACTGGGATCGGTATAAGCCAACGGATTATTGAGCACATAACTGTAGCTGTTCCAACTCTGTGTATAGTCCGGGAATTGAACAATGGGGTCGGCCTGCAGGAACCGGCCAAGCTTGGGGTCATAGATGCGCCCGTTCATGTGGATGATGCCCACCGCATCAAGCATCTCATGGCCGGTGTAGCCTCTGGTGGTGGTGGCGGTATGGATGGGGCTGGTCAGGGTCAGGCTGGCCAGGATACTGGCCGTGTTCGGGCTTCTTCGCTCTCCCCAGGCATCAAAGCTGAAGGACTGGTCCAGGGTGCCGTTCTTATCGAGGATGCGGGCGATACTGCCCAGGTGGTCTTTAAGCAGGTAGCGGGTATCCTCCCCGGTGCGTATGTGGTGTTTATCGTAGTCCTGGATAATGAGGACACTGCCGCCGGCCAGATAACGCTTATAGGTGCTGCTCTTGTCTCCCGCAATGACGTGCTCCACGTTACCGAGGTACACGGTCGTGGTGGTGCTGGCGCCCATGCCGGCATTGTTGGTGTCGATGCGCAGGAACCGGGCTCTGTCCGGCCCGTAGGCGAAGTCGATGATGTGGGCGGTGGTGTTTTTGGTGATGCGTTCTACCTTGTTGAAGGGGGTATAGGTCAGGCGGCGTTGCCGGTTATCCCCAATCAGGTTGCCCTGCTGGTCGTAGTAGTAGCGGGTGGCGGCCTGGCCGTTCTGTTTGGTCTGACTCACCGCATGGGGGTGGCGGGTGTCGTAGGTGTAATCCCCGACATCGCTCTTGTGGGTGATGTTGCCGAGGGCATCGTAGGTGACGGCCTGGGGGGTGAGGGTGTTGGTCCCGGTCACCTGTTGGGTCAGGGGGTCGCGTTTCTCGTGTACGGTGCTGGCCGTTGCCAACCGGTTCAGGGTGTCGTACGCGAAGGTCTCATTGAGGGTGTTGTTGCCGCTCTGTGCGGTGCGCCCGGTGAGGTTGCCGAGGACGTCCCAGGTGTAGGTCTCGGCCTGTACCGGTCGCGTGAGGGCATCCCTGGACGTGATACCGGTGATGCGCCCGGTCTTGTTATCATGGCGGCGTTGGGTAGCGACTACGCCGCCGCCCAATTGCTCCTTGGTGACGTTGCCGCGGGCATCGACGGACTCAATCGTGCGGTAGGTGCGCCGGGGCTTGCCCTCGACATGGACCCCGTCTGTCCACTGGTAGGCATAGCCCCGGTCGTTGTACTTGACCTCGGTGACGTTGTCGGTGAAGGTCTCTGTCTGCCGGGCGGCATCGAAGGTCTGGTAGGGCCGGCCCAACGCATCGTAGGTCTGTTTGCTGGGGTTATGTTGGCCCGACCCCATCTATGTCGTCAGTCGGGCATGGAAATCTTACCACCCCGGTTTTGCTGGTAAAAAGGGGTGTTTAAAAGAAAATAACAGGTAAAACTGACGCATAAACTCAATGGAAACAATTAGGAGGGCTGGCCCGACTCCTTCCTTCGTTCCTTCTGGAACGGCCTAATCCATATTATTGGGTATGGGGTACGCTTATCCCGCGCTGTTCCAACCATTCGATGAGATTTATCAATGCCTTCTCCTGCTTGCTGCCGGGAATATACATGTCTTTATCTGAAGCAATGATATCAAGCAGTGTTTCTCCGCGATTGTTTGTCAATTGGTAGTCTGCTCCATGTTCAAGCAACTCTTTTACCAAGTCAAAGCGACCTAGGCTCGCGGCACTTATCGCAGGGGTAACGCCACTGAAATTCCTCGCGTCGACATCAGCGCCGTGTTCCACAAGCAAATTGAGACACCGTATGTCATCTGATCTAAAAATAACATCAATGACTCCAAACAGAGGCGTCTCCTTGAAATCGCCAATGGATACCAAATTGGGATCTCCACCATGCTCCAAAACAGCCTTTAACAAAGGATACTTTCTATAACTAGCTGCCCAATGGATGACTGATCCCCCATCATCGTACATGATATTAGGATCTGCCCCAAGTTCCAGTAGCCTGGTAACCCCTTTTAAATTTCTCTTCTTCAGTGCCCAAAAAAGTGGGGTCGCACTACTAGTGCCGCGCGTATTAACATTCACTGCCTGCGCTATCAGTGCATCGATCTTTTTCACCTGACCTCTGCCCGCAGCTTTAGCCAAAGCACGCGCCTTCTCGTCCGGAAACATTGTCTCCAGTGACATAAAAGCAACAAGCCTTCTTCGTTGCCGCTCGTTGAATGCTTTTTCTGCCGCCTCCATTCCCACAAAATCAATCGAGGAATTTTGTGTTTTACATCCAGAGAGTATCGGACCTAACAATATCATTGATACCAGCAACCAAATTACTCGCATGATTAACACCCCACCGCCCTGCAAACCCCACCCATTCCATGAAATCCCGCCGCACCCAAAGGCACCTGTCTACCTGGAACACTGGCTGGCGAGAATGTATTAACCAACTGCAGCACATCAAACGAGCTGTGAAAGTGAACAACAGAGCCATTTGCCGGTAAAACACCACCCAATGTATTGATATGCACACCTGCCGCGTTAAATACCGTGGCACTCACCCCTGATCTGATCGCAACTGCAGCTGCTATGCCGCCGCCCAACGAATGGCCCGTATAATGCACGTTTCCTCCAAATCTCTGAGCAAATTCGAAACCGGCATTGTAATGGGTGCTCTCAAAACCGAATGCCTGCAGCAGGTTTGCTTTCCAGTTGGCAAAAGAACCAGGGTTGGTACCCGCAAAGGCAACCACTCGTGCATCGCCGTTGACAAACAGGGCTGCCTTCAGGCCACTTCTATGTTCTGCAAGTTCAGTCAGCGTATAATCATCTATCTGATAACCACTGTCTACATCTGCCTGAGTCAGATCATACACATCTCTAGACATTCTCGCATAGGTTTTCTCTTGCGGGGTTAGCTCTCTGGCAGCCTGAGCCGCACTATTGACCAGGAATGCAAACGCCGACGTCAACGCCCCGTTGGCGAACTTGCCGCCGGTAATACGAGAAACAGTGCCACCCACTACCGATGAGGTCACGAACTTCCCGGCCTTGGTCAGTCCCTGAAACCAACCAGACCTTGCCAGAGCACCACCTACCAGCGCCGCCGTCCCCGCCACCAGGAACCCGTTCCCGAAATTACCCCCCTGCAGCGTCGTGGTAATCCCTCCTATCACGCCCATCTGCAACCCGTACAACAACACCTGCCCAAATGTCGCATCCACCCCCGGAAACAAGCCGCCGGCCGCAAAGGTGAAGGCCGCGGCCGACACACCGGCCAGGAGCGCCTGACCCAGGCTGCCTCCCCGTCTTAACACATCGGCGCTCGTCCCAAGACCCGCGCCGATAGCCGCGCCCTTCACCGCACAGCCCGGCCCGCAGGCAATAAACCCGACAACGCCGCCGAGAATGCCGCCCACTGCCCCCAGAATATACCCACTGGGATCGGTATAAGCCAGCGGATTATTCAGCACATAGCTGTAGCTGTTCCAACTCTGTGTATAGTCCGGGAACTGTATGACAGGGTCGGCCTGCAGGAACCGGCCGAGCTTCGCATCATAAATACGCCCGTTCATGTGGATAATCCCCACCGCATCGAGCATCTCATGGCCGGTGTAGCCTCTGGTGGTGGTGCCGGTATGGATAGGGCTGGTCAGGGTCAGGCTGGCCAGCATGGCGGCCGTGTCCGGGTTTCTGCGCTGCCCCCAGGCATCATAGCTGAAGGACTGGTCCAGGGTGCCGTGCTTATCGAGGATACGGGCGATACTGCCCAAGTGGTCCTTGAGCAGGTAGCGGGTATCTTCCCCGGTGCGCATGTGGTGTTTATCGTAGTCCTGGATAATGAGGACACTGCCCCCGGCCAGGTAGCGTTTATAGGTGCTGCTCTTGTCTCCTGCAATGACGTGCTCCACGTTGCCGAGGTACACGGTCGTGGTGGTGCTCGTGCCCAGGTTGGTATTGCTGGTGTCGATGCGCAGGAACCGGGCTCTGTCCGGCCCGTAGGCGAAGTCGATGATGTGGGCGGTGGTGTTCCGGGTGATGCGCGCCACCTTGTTGAAGGGGGTATAGGTCAGGCGGCGTTGCCGGTTATCCCCAATCAGGTTGCCCTGCTGGTCGTAGTAGTAGCGGGTGGCGGCCTTGCCGTCCTGTTTGGTCTGGCTCACCGCATGGGGGTGGCGGGTATCGTAGGTGTAATCCCCGACATCACTCTTGTTGGTGATGTTGCCATGCGCATCGTAGGTGACGCTCTGGGGGGTGAGGGTGTGAGTCCCGGTCACCTGTTGGGTCAGAGGGTCGCGTTCCTTGTGCACGGTGTCGGCCTGTGTCAACCGGTTCAGGGTGTCGTACGCGAAGGTCTCATTGAGGGTGTTGTTGCCGCTCTGTGCGGTGCGCCCGGTGAGGTTGCCGAGGATGTCCCAGGTGTAGGTCTCGGCTTGCACCGGTCGCGTCATGGCATCCCTGGACGTGATACCGGTGATGCGCCCGGTCTTCTCATCATGGCGGCGTTGGGTGGTGACCACGCCGCCGCCCAGAGTCTCTTTCGTGACGTTGCCGCGGGCATCGAGGGACTCAATCGTGCGGTAGGTGCGCCGGGGTTTGCCCTCGACATAGACCCCGTCTACCCACCGGTGGGCATAACCCCGGTCGTTGTACTGGATCTCGGTGACGTTGTCCTTGAATTGGTCTTCCTCGCGGGCTGTCTCCTGCCGGGCGTCGTAGTGCTGGTAGGGCCGGCCCAACGCATCGTAGGTCTGTTTGCTGGGGTTACGTTGGTCCGACCCCATCCATGTGGTCAGACGGGCATGGAAGTCTTACAACCTTGGTTTTGCTGGCAAAAAGGGGCGTTTAAGAGAAAATAACAGGCAAAACTGACCCATAAACTCAATGGAAACAATTAGTTGGGCAGGCCCGACCCGATCCATACCATAGGCCATCCTTTTAGCCTTCCCCTCTCTGTTTTCACACCTACTCTAAAGGACGATTAATCTTTTCAAGATCAATAATTGTTTCCTCAGGGTAGAAAAATACTTTTATTTCAAACTCCTTGCCACTTAAACATTCTTCCAAGCTCACATTTTTATCAGCCGCTGAAGAGCCCCGCACACCAATACCAACCACTCCATCTGGATAATTCACGCCTCTCTGCCAGTACTTAAGCTCTTTAGAATGATATTCATCACATACTTCATCAGAGGAGCTATCGATGACTTTAATATTGATAAATGAACCCTGTAAAATCTCATACTGAAATCGAGCATAGGTTCCCACACATCTGCAAAGAATTTCTCTCTCTACCGTTGGAAATCCTATAGTCCTAGCCTGGATGCTCGTTATTATCGAGAATAAAACAATGACAGCAAAAACATTGTATTTCTGCATAACTATAACCCCCTGAACCTTTTTACTGCTCCAAGCCCAGATAACTCCGCGTTAGGATGATAAATTGACTTGCCACCAACATCTATTCCGTGGGAGTGGGCCAACTCGTGACCAAAGGTATGGACAAGCTGTTCCATGTCAGTATAGGTAACAGGTATTCTAGTGTGCCCTGCCACATTACCATAGCCATCAAATTGTAGGCTCGTGATTAAATCCTTTTCGCCACCTATAAATGCTCCCGCAAACAGTCTCATCTCTCCCGTTTTCGTATTAAAATCCGCATAGATCTCGTCTCCTGGACAAGTAGGTTCGCAAGTGATAACAGTGCCATCAGAAAGTACGCGCAAAACATGATCATCGACATTCCCCAAATTAATGTTGTCAACATTCGAGAAATCCAACCCAAGTCTATCAGCATTCTCCCGGATCCATGTAACCTTTTGCTCCTTGGTCATCTTGCTGAAGTTGGGCCTGCTTGCCCGTTGTGCCGCACTACTGACCAGTGAGAAAAACGCCGCCGTCATGGCCCCGTTGGCAAACTTGCCGCCGGTGATCTCACTCACCGTGCCCGCCGTCACCGCCGAGACCGCCGTCCGGGCCGCTATCTTGCCAGGTGCCAGCCCCCGTAACCCCGGTATGCCGCCCACCCCCGCACCTATCCCGGCGCTCAAGAACCCGTGACCAAACTTCCCGCCCTGCAAGGACGCAGTAATGCCGCCCGTCACCGCCACCGTCGCCACGTGCTGCGCCGTGACCAGATTCCACCCGAAACCGGCCTCCGGAAACGTGGCTACCGATACCGCACTCAGCGCCGCCGCCGACACCCCCGCCAGAAACGCCTTGTCCAACGGCACCCCCTGCGCCAGGGAGTCGGCCAATACCGCCGTGCCAATCACCGCCGCAATGATGAACGCACTGGTGATCTCTGCCGCTATCAATCCCGCCACGGCAATGGCGGTAAAGACCGGAATAATGTAGCCGCTGGGATCAGTATATGTCAACGGATTATTCAGCACATAGCTGTAGCTGTTCCAACTCTGTGTATAGTCGGGAAATTGTACAACGGGGTCGGCCTGCAGGAACCGGCCAAGCTTGGCATCATAAATACGCCCGTTCATGTGGATAATCCCCACCGCATCGAGCATCTCATGACCGGTGTAACCTCTTGTGGTGGTACCGGTATGGATGGGGCTGGTCAGGGTGAGACTGGCCAGCATGGCGGCGGTGTCCGGGCTTCTTCGCTGCCCCCAGGCGTCAAAGCTGAAGGACTGGTCCAGGGTGCCGTGCTTATCGAGGATGCGGGCGATACTGCCCAAGTGGTCCTTGAGCAGGTAGCGGGTATCTTCCCCGGTGCGCATGTGGTGTTTATCGTAGTCCTGGATAATGAGGACACTGCCCCCGGCGAGATAACGTTTATAGGTACTGCTCTTGTCCCCTGCAATGACGTGCTCCACGTTGCCGAGGTACACGGTCGTGGTGGTGCTGGCGCCCAGGTTGGTATTGCTGGTGTCGATGCGCAGAAACCGGGCTCTGTCCGGCCCGTAGGCGAAGTCGATGATGTGGGTGGTGGTGTTCCGGGTGATGCGCGCCACCTTGTTAAAGGGGGTATAGGTCAGGCGGCGTTGCCGGTTATCCCCGGTCAGGTTGCCCTGCTGGTCGTAGTAGTAGCGGGTGGCGGCCTTGCCGTCCTGTTTGGTCTGACTCACCGCATGGGGGTGGCGGGTATCGTAGGTGTAGTCCCCGACATCACTCTTGTTGGTGATGTTGCCGAGGGCATCGTAAGTGACGGTCTGGGGGGTGAGGGTGTGGGTCCCGGTCACCTGCAGGGTCAGGGGGTCGCGTTTCTCGTGTACGGTGTTGGCCGTTGTCAACCGGTTCAGGGTGTCGTACGCGAAGGTCTCATTGAGGGTGTTGTTGCCGCTCTGTGCGGTGCGCCCGGTGAGGTTGCCGAGGATGTCCCAGGTGTAGGTCTCGGCTTGCACCGGTCGCGTCATGGCATCCCTGGACGTGATACCGGTGATGCGCCCGGTCTTCTCATCATGGCGGCGTTGGGTGGTGACCACGCCGCCGCCCAGAGTCTCTTTCGTGACGTTGCCGCGGGCATCGAGGGACTCAATCGTGC
The DNA here is from genome assembly GCA_965220815.1 of Gammaproteobacteria bacterium. Classification (GTDB taxonomy): domain Bacteria; phylum Pseudomonadota; class Gammaproteobacteria; order Eutrophobiales; family Eutrophobiaceae; genus JAAXHV01. The sequence goes on along the minus strand of OZ244846.1, from coordinate 1,055,507 downwards.
GGTAGGTGCGCCGGGGTTTGCCCTCGACATAGACCCCGTCCACCCACCGGTGGGCATAACCCCGGTCGTTGTACTGGATCTCGGTGATGTTATCCTTGAATTGGTCTTCCGCCCGGGCCGTCTTAAGCCGGGCGTCGTACTGCTGGTAGGGCCGGCCGTATTCGTCATAGGTCTGTTGGCTGTAGTAGGTCTGCCGGCCGGCGGTGTTCCCGGCATGCAGCTTGAGGGTGGTGACCGACTCCCGGCCGTGGGTGTCATAGGTATGGCTGCGTTCATACTGGTTAGTGCCCGTCCCTGTCTTCTGGGTGACACGGGCCAGTTGTCCCAGGCCGTTCCCGGCGCTGTCGTAGACCCAGGTGGTGGTCTCGGGATTGCTGCCTGCGCGCGGGGTGTCCGTGCGCTGCACCCGCCGGCCCAATGCGTCATACGTCATTGTCTGGCGGTTGCCGTTCCGGTCGGTCTGTGCTATGACCTCATCAAAGCCGTTGTAAGTGTAGGTATAGCGGGCCTGCCAGTGGTCCAACAAGTGGGTGTCCTTCACCACGGTGCGCCGGCCACGGCCATCGTATTCCCAGGCCACCGTGACGGTCTTGCCCCCTTTGCCCGTGGTGGTCAACATCACCTGGCCCCAGGCGTCATGGGTGTGACTCACCGCGGCGCCGTTATCATCGGTGCTTTTTATCACCTCGCCCAGGGCATTGCGCACCTCGGTACTCGTCTGTCCCTCACCGTTGGTGGTAGTGGTCGTAAACCCGGCATAGGTCGTGGTGATGCGGCTGTTGACCTTGACGGTGTCATCACTGTTGGTTTCATAGTCCGGCAGGGTGGTCCTGATAACCCGGCCCAACAGGTCATAGGTATAAGTGGTCCAGTACACCGTGTCCTTGGTATAGTAGGGCGCACTCTGCCGGGCCACCCGGCCCAGGTTGTCATACTCGGTGTCGGTGATGACGTACGAATCAGCTGCAAAGCCCAGGGTACGGGTACGCACTACCCTGTTCAGCACGTCCCGGTAGTCCCACTGCCTGGCGCCCCCGGCCTGCCGGGTCTCAATGTAGTAGGCCGCGCCGGTGGGGCAGTGGGAAACACTGCCGGTGCAATGCGCCCGGAACTGACCGGTCCAGGCGCCGGTGGATTCCTGACTCACGGCCAGCCAGCCGCCCGCGGTGTAGGTATGGGTGGTGGTGCGCGCCTGGCTCTTGGTGCTGTCGGCATTCAGGCGTTGCTTGACCGTGGTGGGCTGGCCCCAGCCGTTGTGGGCGGTGACCTGCCGGCGCAGCCGGCCCAGACAGTCCGACTCTTCAATGACATAACGGCCGGCGCTGTCATATGTTACCGTGTCATGATTGCAGCGAGTCTCGGTGGCGCTGCCGGTGGCATCTTTGGCGGCGGTCACCGCGGCCCGTATGCGGCGGCCGAAACTGTCATGGTGATAGGTGGTCTGGTGTTTAAGCCGGGCGTCGTCCGGTGCCAGCGTTTCACGCTTGAGCAGGTCCTTGACCGCGTCGGTGGTGTGGTAGGCGAACCGGGAGAGACGGGTGAGGGTTTCATTCTCATCCAGGTAGTCATCATCCCCATTGATGTCCCGTTGCCGGGTGACCTTGGCCTCGCTGAGACGGCCGTATTGTTTGGATTCGTCCGTGCTCCCGTATTTGTTGGCCGTGGTCTGTTTGAAGGTCAGCTTGTTGATGTGGTCTTCGGTCGTGACCGTTATCCTGGTGGGGTTGCCCCAGTCGTCATGGGTGTTCTCAGTGGTCACCGTGCTGAGCCTGGTTCCTTGCGCGGTGGTGGTCTTGCCGTTCCCGGTCTGGGTGGTCGGCAGGTCGTAGGTCTGCTCCACTGCCTTTGCCAGGTACGGTTGCAGCGGGGCGAGGTCGACGGTGGGTTGGGCGGTGTTCCAGCTTTCCTTATAGCCCTTGAGTTGCCAGGTGTTGGCGGCCTCGCGCAGCAGGCGCCCGGCGCCGGTCTTCACTTCCGTCTTGAGCGGATAGCCGATGTAGGGAAAGTCCTGGCGGTAGGTGGTGGTGGTGGAAACCCCGGTCTGCAGGTCCATCGTGGTCAGGGACTTAAAGCCGAGCAGGCCCCTGCCGGCCGCCTGCACCTTGGCCTGCTCATACACATAACCAATGCCGCTGGTGGCATTCGCATCATCTCGGGTCGGGGCACTGCTCCTGACCTGCGTGACCACGTACAGCGGCCCCATCAGTTCCAATACCGGCGCGCCGCCGGTGACGGCGGTCAAGGAGTCGCTCAGGGCCATGCCCGCCCAGGGGGTGTTGAGCTGGGTGTAGAAGGCATCGGCGTCGGCCACGGTAACGGGCACTTCCCGGCAGACGGTCTGGCGCCAGGGGTTGCAGACTTTTTGCATGACGGTGGTGGTGCTGATGCCCTCAATACGGGCATAGGCCTTGGTGCGGCTTAATGATTCGTAGGTGAGCGCGGTCCTCGCTCCCAGGCCGTTGGTGATGCCCGTGACCAGGTGCGGGCGCGTGGTGGTGTTGTGCCGGTAGGTCTTCAGCGTCTCGGTATCGCCGGTATCGGCCAGGTGCAGCAAGTCCGCCTGCCCGTCCCCGTCCACGTCGGCAGTGAAGTACTGATCCTCGTCCTTGCCCAAGGTGTTGCGCACTTCGGCCTCCGCCGCAAACGTGCCGGTCCCGGGGTGGTAGCGTCTGATCTTGAGCCGCTTGGCTTTCACGTCGTGCCAGAGCACGTCCGGGTAGCCGTCGCCGTTGTCGTCGTACAGGGACAGGGAGGTGGGCGACGGGGTGGTACTCTCGCCCTTGAGCAAGACCACCGGCGCGGCCCAGTCCGCCCCCGTGCTCAGGCGGTAGTGCCAGTCCCCGAACCAGCGCTGCTCGCCCTTCACCTTCTTATAGCCGCCCCTGAAGTACACCAGGTCGGAGAGCCCGTCCTGGTTGAGGTCCCGCACCTGCAATCCCCGCGGCGCGTACCCCGAGGCGGCCACCGGGATACCGCCTTCATCGCCGTAGTGCTCAAACTTGACGCCGTCCTTTTTGTGCACCTGCCGGTACACTCTCAGGCGGGCGCCCGAGGTGGTCAGGTTGAAGATGTCATACCAGTCCCTTTCCCAGGCGATGAGGTCGGCCCGGCCGTCTCCGTCCACGTCCGCCAGCGTCATGTCCGCCTGCAGCAGGTCGCGCCACCGTTCGAACGTGGGTAGCGTGGTGTCGGAACTGCCCGGCGGCGGGGTGGGCTCCAGTTGCTCGAACGGCACGGTCAGGGTCTCGGCCGGGGTAAAGGCATAGTAGCGGCTGGAGGACGGCTGTTTGCCGGCCGGTTTGAGATAACGCACCTTAAGGCCGTACTCTGTGGGCACCCGGCTGTCGTAGGGTGAGGTGGTGGTGATGACCAGTTTATACGCATCGAGCAGGCCGTCCGCGTTCAGGTCCGCGTAATAGTAACGCCCGCTCAGCACCGCATCGTCCTTCGCGGTACCGGCGCTGAGGCGCCACCCGCCCGTCGCTTGCGGCACGGCCAGGTGCAACCGGGTGGTGTCGGCCTCAGAGCTGTACACCAGCAGGTCCTGGCGCCCGTCCCCGTTGTAGTCCGCCACCTCGGTGTGCACGCGCAGGTTATAACCGTAGGGGGAGGCGCCGTAATCATCCTCGTACTCCAGGGCGTTCACGCCGTTGTCGAACTTGGCAACCTCCAGTTGGCCGGTGTCTTTGTTCACCAGCGCATAGCGCAAGCGGTGTTTATCCTTATTGGTCTTGATCTCGGTCCACACCAGGTCCACCCACCCGTCACCGTTGATGTCCGCCGGGTTGAAGTCCGCCGGCGTCCATTTATCATCGTTGTTCAACGTCAGGCTCTTTGCGCTGGCAGCGAACCCGTTGGCGGGGTCGGACCAGGCAAAGACGGTCTTGGGCTGGCAGGCGCTCGTGCCACTGCCCACACAGCCCTGCACCGAAACCAGGCGTGAGAGGCTGTCCACCGCGCCCTTGGCCACGGGCCGGTAGTCCAAGCGGTAGTTGTAGAGCGCGGCCAGCCCGCCTGTGCTCGGGGCCGAGCGTACCGTCAGCTGCTTTAACCGGTACGCGTGCTGCACGGGGTGTCCGGCCAGGTAGCCGCGGGTGGGGTCTTTGCGGTCGGTGGTATAGGCCAAGGCCACCTCGGCCTTGTGCGTATTGGTGGCGCCGGGGTCGCCGTAAGCATAGCGGACATGGGTGAGCCGGTGGCCGTTGGCATCCAAGGCGTAGTGGTAGGTTATCTTGTTACCGACACTGTCCCTGACTGCCTGCAAGGCCCAGGTGAGGATGTTCTCCGTGGGGGCCTTGTCCGTCAGTTTGGCATAGAGTTTGTGCTCGGAATCGGATGTGCCCGCGGCCCCGTAGGTCGCGGTGGACCCGTCCTTGCGTTCTACCTCGAAGTAATCCGGGTGCCCGGCCTCGCCGCCGTTGGCGGTCACGGTCAGGAAACCGTCTATCTCGGTCTGGTACTCGGTGCCCGGATCGCCGTACGTGCGGTTGGTGTTCACGCTGCCGTCACTGAGCACCAGCCGTTGCCCGTCCAGGCAGAAGCGGTCGGTGGCGGTGAAGGTAATGGGCAGGGCGGCCCCGTCCTGGGCCAGGGTCTGACGGCAGCGGGTGATGCTGGACAAGCCCTCGATGGCCCAGCCGATGCCGAGCAGGCCGTTGCCGCGCTGGCTGTCGTAGGCCAGCGCCAGGGGCGGGGTGACCCCGGCGCTGCCGGGGGGCAGGGACAGGTCGATACGGTAACTGGCGCTACCCTGCTCGGTGACCCGGAAGCGGCCGGGCAGGGTGCCCACTTTGTCGCTGTTGGTTTGTTCTGTCTCACTGATGGCCTCGTTGGCCGGGGTGACCTTGGGCGCGGGCGGTTTGGGGATGCTGCCCGCGCCCACGGTGACGGTGATGGTGGCGCTCCAGGCCCCGCGCTGCAGCCCGTCGCAGGCGCGCACCCGGTAGGTCCAGGCGCCGTGCTTGACGGCGGAGAAGGCTTTGTAGGGCGCATCCCCGGTCTTGATAATGGTCCAGGTCTGGCCGCCGTCGTTACTGACGCCAAGCTCATAACAGGTGGCCCCGGGGGAAGGTTGCCAGCGCACGGTGTGGTGGCCGTCGCTGACCGTGGGGGCGGACAGGCCGGCGGGGGCGCTGAGGTACGCGGCCGGGGTGGCCGTGGCTGAGAGGCTCCAGGGGGACTCCCCGCGGGCATTGACCGCCTGCACCTGTACCGCGTAGGCCACGCCGTTGGTAAGATTCATGATGGTGCTGTCGGTATCGGTACCGGTATGGGCATGGCTGGTCCAGTCGGTGTCGTCCTCGGCCTGGTAACGCAGGTTATACCCGGTGAGGGGACTGCCGTTATCGTCGGGGGCCGTCCAGGTCACGGCCAGTTGTGCATCCCCCGAACTCAAGGTCGGGGCCTCGGGCTGTGTCGGCGGGCCGGGGACGGTCACTGTCAGGGACTCGCTCCACTCGCTGCAGGTGGCGGCGTCCGTGCGGCAGGCCCGTACCTGGTAGTCCCAGGCGCCCGGCGTCTTGCCGGTGAGGGCTTTGTTCGTCCCCGTAGCAATGGGGTAGGTGGTATCCCAACTGGCCCCGCCATCGTCACTCTCCCGGAGTTGATAGCGGGTGGCATGGGTGACGGCATCCCAGCTTAACGTGTAGTCCCCGTTGGTATCCGGGACGGTGGCCGTGAGATTGTCCGGGGCAGGCAGGCGCGGCACCGTGACCGGCACCCCGGCGCTCCAGGGACTGCAGGTATCGGCATCACAGGCTTTGACCTGGTAGTGCCTGGTCCCGGGCGGCTGCTCGGTGAAGGCCAACTGGCGCCCGGCGCTGACGGTGTACTGCCCCGGCCAGGTGTCCCCGGCATCCTCGCTCTCCTGTACCTCATAGCCGGTGGCCCCGGTGACGGCAGCCCAACTGAGCGTATAGTTACCCCGCACGTCCGGGCTGGTGGCGCTGACGTTGTCCGGGGCGGACAGGGTGGCCACCGGCACGGCGATAGTATCACTCCACTCCCCGCAGGTGGCCGCGCGGGCATTGCGGCAGGCGCGTACCCGGTAGCTCCAGACGCCTTTGGCCTTGCCGGTGAAGGCCTTGCTGGTGCCGGCGGCGATGGCGTAGGTGGTGTCCCAGGTGTCATCGGCATCATCCCGCTCCTGCACTTGGTAGCGGGCGGCGTGGGTGACGACAGCCCAACTGACGGTGTAGTTGCCGGTGGTGGTGGGCGGGGTGTGGGACAGGTTCTTCGGGGCCGGCAGCCTGGGCACCTTGACCTCGATGGAAGCGCTCCAGTCACTGCACGGCCCGGTGGCGCTGTTGCAGGCCCGGACCTGGTAGGTCCAGGTCAGCGGGTCTTTGTCCGTGAACGCTTTACTGGTCCCGCTGCTGATGGCGTAGTCAGTGTCCGGGGTGTCATCGTCAGCGTCGCTTTCCCGCAATTCATACCGGGTGGCATTGCCGACGGCATCCCAACTGACGGTGTAATCCCCGCGCACGTCGGGGGTGGTGTGCGTCAGCCCGGTCGGGATGGCCGGGGGAGGTTGGGCCGCGCCCACGCTGACCGACACCGTCTCGCTCTCACCCCAGCACGCCGGAATGCCGAACACCGTCATGCAGTTCTCGGTCTTGTAGTAATAGGTGGCCGGCGTGCTGCCCTGGCTGAAGGCTTTGCTGGTGGTGGTACTCGCATAGGCGCCCACCACCGTCCAGGCGGCCTGCTTGCCGTTCTTCTCCACCTGCTGCCACAGGCGCACCTTGATGAGGGTATAGGCCGGGGCCGGCCAGGTGACGGTGTAGTCCCCGTCCGGGCTGGCCTTGGGGGTGACGGTCAGCTCGGGCGGCGGCGGGTTGACCGGGACGGTCAGGGTGGCGCTCCAGTCGCTGCACTGCGCCCCGTCCAGGTTGCAGGCCCTGACCTGGTAGTCCCACTCCCCCGCCGCCAGGCCGCTGAAGGCCTTGCTCAAGGTGTCCTGCCGGGCCGACACGGTCCAGGCGCCCGCATCCAGGCGCGCACGCAGCCGGTAGTCCTCGGCCCCGGTGACGGCCGTCCAGCGCACGGTATGGGCGCCGGCGCTGACCGCGGGGCCGGTGGGCGCGCCCGGGACGGCCGGCGGGGACACCACCGTCAGGGTGGCGCTGACCGTCTCGGAGTCGTTTGTGCCGTCGCTGCAATAGACCTTGTCGGTGCGACTTTGAGTCTGGTTAGTGACCGTGAGTGTGCCGCTGGTGGCCCGCGCGGTGCTCTCCCCGTTAAGGTAACAGGCGCTCGCCCTGGCAGCGCCCCAGGTGAGGGTGGCGCTGCCGCCGGCCTTGATGCGTGTCGGCGACCAGACCAGGGTGGCCGTGGGCCGGCGCGCTACCGTCACCGGCTTGGCGCGGGCCAGCTCCAGCGTGCCGAGCACCAGCCGGTAGTACCAGGTCCCGTCCGCCTGACCGCTGACGGTGTAGGAGGTGGCGGTGTTGGCCAAACCGGTGAGGGTGGTCCAGGCGCCGTCCGTCCCCTTGCGCTCCTGCAAGGTCCGGCACACGGGGCCGCCAAAGGGAATATTGAAACACCGGGACAGGGTCCAGCTCACCGTGTAGTTGCCGTCCGGGCTGGGGTTGGGCGAAACAGCCAGGGTCGCGGGCGAGGAGACGGTAATGGTCAGCGTGCCGCTCCAAGCACTGCACCCGCCGCTGTTGCAGGCCTTGACCTGGTAGTCCCATTTGCCCTGCGCCACACCGCTGAAGTCCTTGCTGCGGGTGCTTTGTAAAGTATGCTCAGTCCAAGTACCGCTGTCCTTGCGTACACGTAACCGGTAACCCGTGGCCCGGCTGACGGCCGTCCAACTCACCGTGTGCGCGCCGGTGCTGGCTGCCGGGCCGGTGGGGGTGGCCGGGGTGGGCGGGGGTAACACCGGTTTGGGCTTGGGCTTAACTACCACCGTGGCCCCGGGACTGAACCCGGACCAGCCGGCGCGGTTCTTCGCCCGGACGTGCACCGTGTAGGCGCCTGCCGCGGTGACCGTGACCGTGGCGCGGGTGGCGGCGCCGTTGGGGGTCTCGTCCTGCCAGGCACCACTGCCGAGACGGTAGCGCAGCCCGTAGCCGGTAATGGCCTCGCCGTTATCATCCGGGGCCGTCCAGCTGGCGGTGAACTGCAACACGCCGCCCGTCAGGGTGGCTTTGGCCGGGGCGTCGGGCAGGTTGGCCGGGGGTGGGTCCACAAATAACTTGGCCGTGACCGTGGCGGAGGTCCCGCCGGGGCCGGTGCAGTACAAACTGTCCGTGCGGGTGCGCGTCTGGTCTTTGGCCTTCCAACTGTAGGCCGTGCCGCGTTTCTTGCCATTCAGGTAACAGGCCGTGGCATTCTTGGAGGACCAGGTCAGGGTCGAGGCGCCGCCGTAGGCTACCGAAGCCGGCGACCAGCTCATCGTGGCCGTGGGCTTGGGCGAAGTGACCGTCACGCTCACCGGCCCGGCCGCATCCCAGCAGGTGGTGGAACCAAAGAACGTGCCGCACTGCTCGGTCTTGTAACCGTACGTGCCCGCCGCCTTGCCGGTGTAGGACTTCGAGGTGACCGTGGAACGGTAGGTGCCGACCACCGACCAGGCCCCGCTGCCGACCCGCTCGTGCAGCTTGGTGCTGAAAGCAGAACTGACCGGCGCGCTCCAGGTCAGCGTGTACGCCCCGTCCGTGCTGGTGGCGGGCGAGACAGTCAGGGTCGGGGTCAAGACCTGTGCCCCGGCTGAGAAGGGTATGAGACACAGGGTCAGCAGCAACGACCGTAACGCCCTGTCGAGCAGGACGCAGACGGAATCCGGCCACCACCGGCAGCCTGCCGGCGCGGGCATGGGGGAATCACGCATAAAGAACGACTCCGATGTTGTTTGTTATTGGTTCCTGCCTGCCACAGCGCAGGAAGGGGCGCACTCTATAGCCCGGCCCGGCGCGTGTCAAACTTTTTTTGCAACTTTTTTTTGCATTTTTTTACAATCCGGGCAGAATGCACGGCTTTGAACGGCGCCGGCAGGCGCCGAAGGGGATGACAACGGCAGTACGAGGCAACGCAATTTATGGCGACATTCAGGGCAAGATCATACTTTTTGTCATAAGTAAGAGGTTTTTTATTCCAATAAGATATAGATAAGTGGGGAACTCATGGGTTTTGCGGGGATCAGATCAGTAATTACCCCAAACTGAGGAGATTCCCATGAGTTTACTGACCCATTTGGCGACGATTGACGACCCGCGGCGTGATATTAACAAGAAGCATGAGTTATTGGACATTCTGTTTCTGACAGTGAGTGCGGTGCTGTCGGGGGCAGAAGGCTGGAAAGACATCAAGGAATTCGGTGATGAGAAGCTGGATTGGCTGCGTCGCTACCGGCCGTTTTTGAACGGGATGCCGGTGGATGACACGATTGCGCGGGTGGTGCGGGCGCTGGACCCGGAGCAGTTCAACCGGGCGTTTATCGATTGGGTGAATGAGGTACGGGCGGCGTCCGGTCAGGAGCAGATTGCCTTGGACGGGAAGACCCTGCGGCGGTCTCATGACGGGGAGAAGCACCGCGCCCTGCACAGCATCACGGCCTGGGGGCACGAGTGCGGGTTGGTATTGGCGCAGATGAAGTCACAGGGGAAGAAGAATGAGCAGTCGTCGGTGATGGAGATGCTGGAGTTGTTGCAGGTGAAGGGGGCGCATATCACGGCGGATGCGATGAATACGCAGAAGAAGATAGCGCAGAAGATTCACAAGAAAGGCGGCGATTACACGTTGTCGCTGAAGGACAATCACAAGACGTTGCGCAAGGAAATACAGGCGTACTTTCATAAGGTTACGCGCGATGCGCCGCAGCAGGTAGCGGTGCATGAGGAGGTGGACGGCGGGCATGGCCGGATAGAGAAACGCACCTGCCGGCAGTTGCCGGTGGATGAGTGGGTGAGTGGGGCGGCCAGGTGGCCGGGCTTGCAAACCCTCATTGAGATGGAGCGGGAGCGGCGCCTGCCCGGGAAAGCGGTGGAGACGGAGATACATTACTATATCAGCTCCTTGCCCGTGGATGCCCAGCGGGTGGCGCAGGGGATACGGCGGCACTGGGAGGTGGAGAACAAGGCGCATTGGGTGCTGGATGTGGCCTTTAAGGAGGATGACAGTCGCATCCGCAAGGGGGACGGGGCGGAGAACGTGGCGATTATCCGGCGCTTCTGTCTGAACCTGGCGCGGTTGGACCCCAGGAAGAACAGCATGCGGGGGAAACTCAAGCAGGCCGGGTGGAGTGATACCAGACGGGCGGAAATCCTGTTCGGAGCAGACATATAAAAGTATGCGGTAGCCCTGTGGCGACATTCAGGTACAAGACGTTATCAAGACCGGGCGGGGAGGTGCTACGCGGGGACATCGAGGCGCCGTCCCGGGAACTTGCCGTGCGTGAACTGCGGGGCGCCGGGCAGTTGCCGATCCGCGTGGAGGCGGCCGATGGGTGGTCCCGGTTTCGTCCCAGCGCCCTGACGTCCCGGCGCCCCGCGCGCGCGGTAACCCGCCAGGATGTGGTGTTGCTGACCCGGGGGCTGGCGACCCTGCTGGAGGCCGGCCTGTCGCTGGAGCAGGCGCTGCGGGCGCTGGCCGGGTTTGACCTGGCGACGCCGGCCCGGCGCCTGGTGCAAGCCCTCACCGAACAACTGCAAGGCGGCGCCAGCCTGTCCGCGGCCCTGGCGCAACACCCGGCAACCTTTGACAGGCTATACGTCAGCATGGTCAGGGCCGGTGAGGCCAGCGGCGCCCTGGGCCAGGTCATCGCCCGTCTGGCGGACTACCTGGAACGTATGGCGGCGCTGCGCGCCAACCTGGTGAACGCCCTCATTTATCCCGGCATCCTGCTCGGCTTCTCTGTGGCCTCGGTGCTGGCGCTGATGACCTTCGTTATTCCACAGTTTGTGCCCCTGTTCGAGAATGCCAACCAGGACCTGCCGTGGCTGACGCGCGCGGTGTTCGCCGGCTCGGCGCTGTTCCAGGCGTACTGGTGGTGCCTGCCGCCCGGGTCAGCAATTCCCGCTAACGCCTGTTGGGTGCTGGAATCCCGATAAAAACGGGGGTTTTGGAGCGGGGTAAAAAAAGGTTTTCGTAAACTTTCGGCATGGTTTCAGTATAATAAGAGGCACTATTCAAGTCAAAGGTGAGGTGAGGCCATGTCCCGTTCTTCCTTGCGCAAGTCCCTGAGTGCCCCTGGTTTGTTGAGTGAAGTACGCCGTTGTTTTCAAGCCATTAAGGATGACACGGTGGGCCGTGGGTTTGAGTTGGTCGATTACCTGATGTCGGGGCTGGCGGTGTTCGGGTTGAAGTACCCGTCGCTGTTGCAGTTTGATGCGGGCCGTGAGGATGCGGTGGTGGCCTCGAACCTGAAGAGTTTGTACGGCATTGCGCGGGCGCCGTCGGACACGGCGTTGCGGGAACGGCTGGACGAGGTGGACCCCTCGTTGTTGCGGCGCGCGTTCCGTCGGGTGTTGCACCTGTTGCAGCGGGGCAAGGGGCTGGAGGACTTCCTCTGGTGGGCGGGTCATTACCTGTTGTCGGTGGACGGCACCGGGTATTTTTATTCGGACAACGTGCATTGCGCGCAGTGTTGTGAGAAGCATCACCGGGACGGGCGGGTGAGTTATTACCACCAGGTGTTGGGCGCGGCGCTGGTGCATCCTGAGCAACGGGTGGTGCTGCCGTTGGCGCCGGAGCCGATTATGCGGGAAGACGGGAGCAGCAAGAATGACTGTGAGCGCAATGCGGCCAAGCGGTTGCTGGCGGACGTGCGCCGGGAACACCCGCACCTGAAGCTGATTGTGGTGGAGGATGCGCTGGCCGCGAACGGGCCGCACATTGAGTTGCTGCAGTCCTTGAAGATGCGTTATATCCTGGGGGTCAAGCCCGGCGACCATGTCTTCCTGTTTGAGTGGGTAGCGACCACGCCGGGGGTGAAGACGGCAGAGATAACCGGCCAGGACGGCACGGTGCACCGGTTCCGTTACCTGAACGGCGCGCCGTTGAACGAGTCGCACTTTAAGCTGGAAGTGAACTTCCTGGATTATGAAGAACAGCGCCGCAACGGGAAGAGTCAGCGCTTTACCTGGGTGACGGATATCCCCTTGCACAAGCACAACCTGATGCGCATCATGCGCGGGGCGCGGGCGCGCTGGAAGATTGAGAACGAGACGTTCAATACCCTGAAGAACCAAGGCTACCACTTCGAGCATAACTTCGGCCATGGTTACAAGCACCTGTCCACGGTGTTCGCCCACCTGATGATGCTGGCGTTCCTGGTGGACCAGGTGCAGCAGCATTGCTGCGGGCTGTTCCGGGCGGCGCTGGCCAAACAGGGCCGCAAGCGCTACTTCTGGGAGAAGCTGCGAAGCTTCTTCTTCACCTGGCTGCTGCCGGACTGGGAGACGCTCTATAAAGCGCTGGCATTCGGCGCGCCGCCCAGCGTGATTGTGCCCTATGACACCTCCTGAGCACACGCCGTGGTCGGGCAGTTCGGGGCGGGGGACTTCAGGGGAAACCAGGCCAATGAGACCAACGACCGGGCACAGCCGGAGGGCTACGCATCCCCTGAGGGTCGGGTCAGTGTGAAAAAAATGAAACCGACCCGATGAGACCGCCAACTGTCGATGTTAGCGGGAGCATCTGCGCCCGGGTTGTTGCTGTTGACGTGGAGTATGGACAGATGCCTGGCCGACCCGGCGCGCCGCCGGCGCTTTGATAGCGGGTGTTTGCGCCTGCCCTGGCTGGGCGCGCTGGTCCGGCAAGTGGAGATTGCCCGTTGCGCGCGCACCCTGGGCACGGCGCTCAGTCATGGCGTGCCGCACCTGACCGGCATCGCGCTGGCGCGGGAGGCGACCGGGAACACGTGCATGGCCGAGACGCTGGATGCCGTGTCAAGCAGCCTGGAACAGGGTCAGTCCATGGCCGCCCCGCTGAAAGAATCGCAACTCTGGCCGGCGCTGGCCACGCAACTGGTCGAGATCGGCGAGGCCGGCGGCCAACTCGAACCCATGCTGGCGCGGCTGGCAGACATCTATGACCGGGAGGTGCAGGTCGGCATCAAACGGTTGCTGACGGTGCTGGAGCCGCTGTTGATCCTGGGCTTGGGCGGCCTGGTCGCCGTGATCATCGCGTCCGTGTTGCTGGCGGTGATGGGATTGAATGCGCTGGTGATATAGGGACGGCTGCAGTTTCGGCATCACGCAAGTGTGCCGCAACTACCCGGAACCACTGAGAAGATGACACGGATTACTCAAGGCTGAGGCGCTCAAATCTTGTGAACAATCCGCTTTGTTTTGCTATGATATCGGGCATAAGGTATTACACGTCTCCGATATGTGTGATCTGTCATTCTGCATCAACGGCATAAAACTGGGGATACGCAAATGAGCAACACTGTCATCAACAGAGACCCTGAAATTCTGGGAGGCACCCCTGTGTTCATGGGCACCCGGGTACCTGTCTGTATTCTGATAGAGCATTTGGAAGAAGGGTACACTCTGGACTATTTTCTGGATCACTTCCCCACTGTCAGTCGCGAACAGGCAATTCAGTTGCTTGAACTGGCCACTGAGAAACTGACGGCAGGCACAGGAAATGAGGTTGCTCCTTGACGAACCCGTGGACCGGGCTATAGCCGCTTATTTTCCAGACAGATTTGATATCAAGACCGTCGGCGATATGGGGCGGTCTGGAACTAAAAATGGGGATCTGCTTAGAATTGCGGCTGATGCAGGCTTCAATGCCCTTATTACCGTTGATAAAAATATCGAACATCAACAGAACCTGGCTACGCTTCCCATTGCAGTCATCGTTTTATCGACACCACGTAGCTCAATAACCTATCTTGAGCCAATTATTCCGGAAGTCATTTCAATTTTGAAAGATGACCCAGGCAGGAAACTCATCAAGGTGCACGGAGCCATGAACATCACCGGATCAAGTCCCGGATAGCGTTCACGTCAATTGCACTGCTTCTCCATTGTGCATTGTGCGACCTGACCCCATGCTGTGCTGTCGGCCAGGTGCAGCAGGTCCCCCTGCCCGTCCCCGTTCCCGTCCGCGGTGAAGTACTGCTCCTCGTCGGCCCAGGAGGTGTCCAGGATGGTGTGTAGAAGTTGTTGACGTTCAGGTGCGCGGTCTGCACCGGCCAGCAGAACCGGGCGCCGCCCCAGGTGAAACAGCGTGTCGTTTCCGTGGTGGTGGTGGTGTGCAGCCCGTCGATGCGGGCGTAGGCATCGGTGCGGCTTAAGGACTCATGGGTGATGACGGTCTTGGTCCCTGAGCCGTTGGTGCCGGTGTTGGGGTGATATGGACATCTTACAGCCGCGATTTTGATGGTAAAAAGGCGGCTTTAAAGAGAAATAACAGGTACTATCGGCATATAAATTGAGTAGAAACAGGAAGTTAGGATGGTCCGACCCCTTCCTCTCACTCCGTCTTGCTGGCTGTTATGGGATTGAATGCGCTGGTGATATAGGGACGGCTGCGGTTTCAGCATCACGCAAGTGTGCCGCAACTACCTGGAACCGCGGTAGTTCAGTCGAAAACTTTCCAGAGAATAGCCATGGTAAAGGCCAGGTTAAAACCGATCATCCAGGAATGCAGGCGTTGCGTAGCCTTAATATCGTTGACATCGGCTTTGGTTGCCAGGTTCTCGGAAGACATGGCTTCTGCTGCTTCACGGGCTTTGTCGTCCGGCGCACCTGCTGCTCTGAATGCTTCATAGACTTCAGAAATCATTGTGGCCGTAGCTTTTCTCGAAGTTGTTTGTTTGGTACGGATTATCGAAACGGGGTTGGGGTTTCTTGAGTGTAGTATAGCACAGGGCATTCACCAGGTTCCGCTCTGATCTTGCTGGATAATTTCCGTTGTTTCAAGCGCGCCGGATGTAATGGAGTGATGTGCCCCATGTTCTACGCTGATACTTTACTTACAGACTCTACACAAGGTAGTTCAGTGGTTACCCAAAAACTCCTCAGTGGATATACCTGCCTGTTTTAAAATGGCCTTCATAGTCCCTTCAGGCATATCACCCGGGTGGTTGGGGATGGTTGTATATTGATTCGTTCTGGCGTTATACCAGATTTCGTGAGAACCGGCTGCCTGTCGGTCAAACTCAAATCCTGACCGCTTCAACCGTCTGATAATTTGTCGATATTTAAACCCGGCTAATCGCCCCATTAACCGCTCACTACCAAGGGGTAATCAAAAGAATCTCCGGTATGTTTAAGCATCGGGGGGCGTTGACGTTCCACTTGTGATTCCAGAAGCCTCTTAGCTACGTCGCGAGCAATTTCCAATGTCTCCGTCACAGTGCGTCCCTGGGCAACCAATCCGGGGATATCCTCAGTAGTTGCAAGATAGACACCCTCCGGCAGCTTCTCGATATGTAAATTAACAATTTGCTCCATAATGTTGTTCTCCACCTTCTGGAATGCTGTTCATTCTAACTGATATAAGAGGTTAGTACCCTTTCAATTTAATTCTGACCGGTCAAGTTGTTCTCATCAGAACTCATACCCTTGTTATATAAATCGGGAACCTTATCTTCCACGGCGCTTCCTTCGCCAGAAAGTGCATGTATGACCGCATCGGGATTGTAGTCGATGACTGTCAGTAACACGCGGGCAGCCCGGTCCGGCCGTCGCCGTCCTTGTTCCCAATCCTGAACGGCCCGTATATCGAGACCAAAGCGATCCGCGAATTTCTGGCGACTCAGCTTCAGACGCTTGCGCAGAGCAGAAATCCGCTCGGCAGCGGGGTCATCCACAATGCGGCAGGACAATGGGGTCTCTCCCTTCACGTGGGCAAGGACCTCGCCCAATGCTTCTTCGATCTCGTAGCCGAGCGCTGTTCGTTCATTAGTCATCGTTTTCTCCTGGCTTGTTTGATGGTGGATATCAGACGAGAGAATGTCTTCTTATCCATCGCGGTAATGTCATCTTGTTTCCCCTTGGCATAGGCAGTCAGCATGTAGATAGTCTCAGGGTCACAATGCCAGAAATAGATGACCCGGATACCTCCCCGCTTACCCCTGCCAGAACCGGTCCAGCGTAGTTTGCGGATGCCGCCGGTTCCCCGGATAACCGGCGCAGCATCGGGTGTGGCGGCAACAGATGTTTCCATTTCTTTACGCGCGTCTTCCGAAAGTAATTTGCGAATGGTGCGTTCATAAGTGCGAGTGCTGTAAATGTGCATTATCTGATTATGCGGCATTGCCGCACGGAAAGCAATTATATCATGGGTGCTGGACCGGTCAACTCGTGTACGAAGTAGTCGTGTACGAAGTAGTTGTGCTGAACTTCCTCAGACAAGAACTTTTTTCTTATCATGGGGGTTAGGGTACTAACCGGTCAGAATTAAATTGAAAGGGTACTAGTTCCTAGCCCCCTTACCTCCCTCGCTTCCTCCATTCCTCCAATCATAGGATGGTTACCTGTTGAAAATTTTTGCCATCAAATGCATACAATGCTGAACAAAAAAGAGGAGCATACCGTGATTGGTAGGGGTCTTTTGTTAAAATTATCTCTTTGACACTACCTGTAATTCCAAAGTATTCCCCTAAATCTACAAATTCCGGCATGCTTGCGGAATCCTGTTGGAGAACCTTATTAAATGTCATCGGGCCTTCGTTAAAAAACACCCTTACATTAAATGACGGTTCATAGTATTCATTAACGACGACATCGACTTCTCCATCTGAGTTGATATCAAGCGCTTGAATTTGAACACTATCACCAGACCATACAGGCGTGTCTATCGGTATTACCGACCCGTCGTTCACGACGACAATAACTGATTTCTTGAGGAGGCCATCCTCAACATCTATAAATACTCTCAACACATAGGAGCCAGAAGGTAGTTTCATCATCCCGCTTGACTCCTCCGAATAGTGATACCCTCTAGCTTCAACTAGATTTTCAACACTAGATATCTCCATCCCTACTGAATTTAAAGACAACAACATAAGGCCGATAACGTAAAACCGATCAATTGTGCGAAGTATCATCTATTGTCCCAACCAAATCTCAGGGTCAAGTGGCGCTCCGGTAATCCCACCTTGTCTAACCTCAAAGTGAAGATGCGGTTGTGGCGTGTTAACCGCGTTACCAGTTATACCTAATGTTCCGATCGTTTGCCCTGCTGATACAGTAGCACCTTGATTTACAGAAAGTGTCTCCAAATGGAAATATCGAGAGTATGTGCCATCATCATGCAAAATAGAGATTTGATTTCCAGATGACACGCATCTTGACGCAGGGCAAACTAACTTTACCATACCATCACCTGCCGCCACAATTTGATCTCCAACCTTTCCTGCATAATCCACTCCATAATGAGGTCTGGGTGTACCATCAGCATTCCGTCTGAAATGACCTTCTGGACTAAATCTACCATCCGGGTTCTTAACTATCTCACCATCGTGCGGTCTCACTCGCGTCCTCTGTGCTTCCCTAGCCGCCCTCTCCGCATTAAACAACTGCGCCATGGCCGAGGTCAAGGCCCCGTTGGCAAACTTCCCGCCTGTAATACGGGAAATAGTCCCGCCCACCACAGCGGCAATGGTGGTGCGCCCCAGCACCGCCGGGGCGCTGCCGTCCTCATAACTGAACCGTCCCATCACCGCCTTGGACAAACCCGCCGCCAGGAACCCGTGCCCGAACTGCCCGCCCTGTAGTTCTGCCAGGATGCCCCCGGCCAGGCCGTGGGTGGCGATGTGGCCGAGACCCCCCTCGGGCAATCCCGTCAGCGCCTCGAAGTGTTTGCCTATCCCATAGAACGCCGCGGCGCTGATACCTCCGAACAGGGCGCCCCGTAAGGAGCCGGTGGCAATGCCGCCGGTGGCAAACCCGAAGGCAAAGGCATGCATCCAGGATTGCATCACCCAGCCATACACGGGAGGGAAGGCCAACAGGGCAATGCCGACAAACGGCGCAAAGTCCCCCAGGAGCTTGTTCAGTCCCTTGAACACCTTCTTGAAGAATTTGCCGATAAAGTACCCACTCGGGTCCGTATGGGTCAATGGATTATTCAGCACATAGCTGTAGCTGTTCCAACTCTGTGAGTAGTCCGGGAACTGTATCACCGGGTCGGCCTGCAGGAACCGGCCGAGCTTGGGGTCATAAATACGCCCGTTCATGTGGATGATACCCACCGCATCGAGCATCTCATGGCCGGTGAAGCCGCGGGGGGTGGTCCGGCTGTGCAGGGTGCTGCGCAGGGTCAGCAGGTCCAGCATGGCGGCGGTGGTCGGATTCCGGCGCTGTCCCCAGGCATCGTAGCTGAAGGACTGGTCGATGGCGCCGTATTGGTCGAGGATACCCGTGAGACTGCCTACGTGGTCTTTGACCAGGTAGTGAGTGGCCTGTGCGGTTCTGGTATCGAAGCGGTCATGGTCCTGGGTAATCAGTACGGTGCCGTTGGCCAGGTACCGTTTATACGTACTGCTGCCGTTATCGGCGATGACGTGTTCCACGTTGCCGAGGTACACCGTGGTGGTGGTATTCGTGTGAGAGAGACCTGGCCCAGGGTATCGTAGCTATGGCAGCGAGCATAGCCGCTCACTGCATCACTGACCATGTACAACTGGCCGAGGTTTGACTGGCCTGATCCTCTACTCCTGTCCCCTGTAGCAGGTCAGACGGGCACGGAAACCTTACAACCTCGATATTGCTGGCAAAAAGGGGCGTTTAAGAGAAAATAACAGGTAAAATTGACGTATAAGCTCAATGGAAACAATTAGTTGGGGAGGTCCGACCCCTTCCTCCGTTCCTCAATTCCTCAACCCCTTCCTTCTACATCTTGCAGAATTAATTTGAAAAGGTACTGGTGAGCATCCTAATGTAATTGGATAATTTATCCCAATCCAAGAAAGAAGTTGTTTTCCAGGGGTGGCACGGTCCGTTCCCTATGTCGTCCGGATCATTACAGAACTCATAATTTCTTGTAAACATTCCCATCTCAGGCGGTATAGGAAAGCCAGCATCTTCATACTTTGCCAAGAGTGGAGGATGAAAATTCGGGTGGCCTTTGCCCTCGCTATCTTGAATTATTTCCATAAAAAAAGAGCCCGATATTCGGACTGTAGAAACATGTTGCATGCATTTTTTTTTCGCAATTTTAGGCGTTCCATCCAGTGCCCCACCCCCCGTGTTGGTTAAAAAAAGTAAATATTCAGCGTCGGTTTTGAGAGAATGCCATCCGAAAATAGTTATGGTTGAAGAAGGAAGTAATGTGCCTTTAAATGATTCAATGATATTTATCGTGTAACTGATTCCACACTTTATCACTTCGTCGCCGATAGGTTCATAAGTAACTTTAGAAGCATTTATTTTAACTTGGGCAACAATTTCACTTTCAGAAATAAGCTTGTCAAACGCACTTTTATCAACATATGCGTGTGGCTGAGAAAATACTATGAATGTTGCTAGAGAACAACAAAATTTTCTAACTTTCAAATTATTCATATTTGTTCCTAAAATGCCTCATCGCATCAAGACCAATTCGCTCAGCATTATAGTGTGTTGGTGCCATGTCACGGATCATATCAATACCCATTGAATGGGCGGCTTCATGGCCAAAACTCTGAACAGCGATAGCTTCTCTGGATAAAACAGCGCCTCTGACATCAGATTGAGATAACGCAAATGAATGTTCGCCCGCTTCAAATGCAGGTTTAAAGAGTTCGATTTGATTTCTTCTTTTATCATAGTGACCATAAATTACCGTATCAATCCGCCCTTCACAAAGTGCATCTGAACACTCTACCCAGCCAAGAACTTCATCAAATTGACGATACTCATCGATAGCTACTACCTTAAGCCCATCAGGAGTTTCAATACCAAATTCCGCACCATTTTTCTGAATCCAATCTGCTAATTCTTGGTTAGACATATCATCAAAATTAGGCCTGCTTGCCCGCTGTGCCGCACTACTTATCAAAGAGAAAAACGCCGCCGTTGCCGCCGCGTTGGCAAACTTTCCGCCGGTAATCTCACTGACCGTGCCCGCCGTCACTGCTGAGACCACTGTCCGGGCCGCTATCTTGCCAGGCGCCAGCCCGCGCAACCCCGGTATGCCGCCCACCGCCGCACCTGTCCCGGCGCTTAAGAACCCGTGCCCAAACTTCCCGCCCTGCAAGGACGCCGTAATGCCGCCCGTTACCGCCACCGTCGCCACGTGCTGCGCCGTGACCAGATTCCACCCGAAACCGGCCTCCGGAAACGTGGCTACCGATACCGCACTCAGCGCCGCCGCCGACACCCCCGCCAGAAATGCCTTGCCCAACGGCACCCCCTGCGCCAGGGAGTCGGCAAATACCGCCGTGCCAATGACCGCCGCAATGATGACCGTAGTGGTAACCTCTGCCGCTATCAATCCTACCACAGCCAGGGCGGTAAAGATCGGGAAATACCCTGTAGGATCCGTATAGACCAACGGATTATTCAGCACATAGCTGTAGGTATTCTGTCCCTGTGAGTAGTGCGGGAACTGTATCACGGGGTCGGCCTGCAGGAACCGGCCGAGCTTGGGGTCATAAATGCGCCCATTCATGTGGATAATCCCCACCGCATCGAGCATCTCATGGCCGGTGAAGCCGCGGGGGGTGGTCTGACTGTGCAGGGTGCTGCGCAAGGTCAGCAGTTTCAAGATGGCGGCATCGGTGGGATTTCGGCGCTGTCCCCAGGCATCGTAGCTGAAGGACTGGTCGATAGCGCCGTATTGGTCGAGGATACCCGTGAGACTGCCTACGTGGTCTTTGACCAGGTAGTGGGTGTCCTCGGCGGTTCTGGTATCGAAGCGGTCATGGTCCTGGGTAATCAGTACGGCGCCGTTGGCCAGGTACCGTTTATACGTACTGCTGCCGTTATCGGCGATGACGTGTTCCACGTTGCCGAGGTACACCGTGGTGGTGGTACTGCGGCCGTTGTTGTCCCGGGTGACGTCGGTGCGGGTGATGCGGGCCCGGTCCGGCCCGTAGGTGAAGTACGCCTCGGCGGGGCTGCCCCGGAAGATGGCCTTGACTTTGTGGTAGGGGGTGTATTCCAGTATCCGCCCGTCCCCCGAGGTCTGGTTGCCCATGGCGTCGTAGTTGTAGTAGGTGGCGGTGGTCTTGTCCGGTGTCTCGGTCTGGCTCACGGCATAGGGGTGGTTGCTGTCATAGGCATACTCACCCACGTCACTCTTATGAGTGATATTGCCGAGGGCGTTATAGGTGACTTTCTGCGCGGCGAGGTCCTTGGCAGTATCCGTGCGGGTGTCGGGGTTATGGTAGGTATGTGTACCCTTGGCCTCGGTCAGGCGGTTAAGGGAGTCATACCTGAAGGTCTCGGCGAGGGTGTTGTTCCCGCGTCGTGAGGTGCGGCTGTCAAGGTTGCCGAGCACGTCCCAGCCGTAGCTGTCGGTTTGTACCTCGCGCAGCAGGGCGTTGCGGTGGGTGATGCCGGTGATGCGCCCGCTCTGTGCCTCATGGGTGCGCCGGGTACGCACCACCCCGCCCCCCAGTTTCTCCCCGGTAACCTGGCCGCGGGCGTCCATGGCAGTGATTTCCCGGTACGTGCGCCGGGGTTTGCCGCTGACCTGCACCCCGTCCGTCCATTGATAGGCATAGCCGCGTGCGTTGTAATGGACCTGGGTCACGTTATCGGTGAACTGGTCTTCCGGACGGACAGTCTCAAGCCGAGCATCGAAGAACTGGTAGGGGCGTCCGTATTCATCGTAGGTCTGCCGGGTGGCGTAGGTCTTCTGCCGCTGGCTCCCAAACCGGGCGGTCTCGACAGCCAGGGTGGTGACGGACTCCCGGCCGTGGGTATCATAGTCCTGTTTACGGGTATACCCGCTCACGGTGTCCGTGACCGTCTGGACCTGCCCCAGGCCGTTCATGGCGCCATCATAAGTCCAGGTGGCCGCGCCGGTCAGGTCGGGGTCGTAATCGGAATCGGAGCCGTCCGGCGCATAGTCCGTGCGGGTGAGCAACCGGCCGAGTCCGTCATAGGTCATGACCTGCTCGTTCCCGATGCGGTCGGTTTGTGTAATGAGCTCATCAAAGCCGTTGTAGGTATAGGTGTAGCGGGCAGTATTAGTCTTTGGTGTCCAGTCCGGGTCTTTGACCGCGGTGCGCCGGCCGCGGGCATCATACGTCCACTGTACTCGCACGGGGTCATCGCCGGCGCCGGTGGCGGTTTCAATGCGCTGGCCCCAGGCATCGTAGGTATGGGTGACGGGGGCGCCGGCGTTATCCGTGGCCCGGATGACCTCCCCCAAGGCATTGCGGGTCTCGGTGTGGCGCTGTCCCTCGCCGTTGGTGGTGGTTGTGGTCAGGCCGGTATAGGCGGTGGTGATAACACTGTTCCTGATAACCGCATCGTTGGAGTCGGTTTCGTAATCCGGCAGGGTGGTCTTG
Organism: Gammaproteobacteria bacterium; assembly: GCA_965220815.1. Classification (GTDB taxonomy): domain Bacteria; phylum Pseudomonadota; class Gammaproteobacteria; order Eutrophobiales; family Eutrophobiaceae; genus JAAXHV01. Next base: position 1,033,102 of record OZ244846.1, on the reverse strand, counting down.
ACGACCCGGCCGAGCAGGTCGTAGGTGTAGGTGGTCCAATACGCTGGTTTCCCGGCGTTTATCCAGGACTTTATCACCCAGCCCTGTATCACCGGAATGGCCAGCAGGGCAATGCCGACAAAGGGCGCGAAGTCCCCGAACGCCTTGTTCAGTCCCTTGAACACCTTCTTGAACAGTTTCCCGATAAAGTACCCCGTGGGGTCGGTATGGGTCAGGGGGTTGTTCAGCACATAGCTGTATCTGTTCTGACTCTGTGAGTAGTGGGGGAACTGTATAACGGGGTCGACTTGTAAGAACCTGCCAAGCTTCGGGTCATAAATACGCCCGTTCATGTGGATGATGCCCACCGCATCGAGCATCTCGTGGCCGGTGTAGCCTCTGGTGGTATAGCGTCCGTGGGTGGTGTCGCTTTGTTCCAGCAGGGCCAGTATCGTCCAGTCATCGGGGGCCCGTCGCTGGCCCCAGGCATCGAAGCTGAGGTCTTGCAGCACCGTGCCCATGTCATCGGTGATGACATCCACGCTGCCGAGGTGGTCATAAAGCAGGTGGCGGGTTGTCTCCCCGGTGCGTTTACCCTTGATATCGTGCGTCTGCTCGATGAGGATGCCGTCAGCCAGATAACGCTTGTAGGTGTAGCTGCCGTCCTCGGCAATGACCTGCTCCACGTTGCCGAGGTACACCGTGGTGGTGGTCGTGTCGCCCTGGTCAATGCTGGCCACCTTGTTGAAGGCGGTGTAGGTCAGGGTGCGTCCGGGCCCGCTCACCTGGTTGCCGTTGGCATCATAGGTATAGGTGTCCGTGCCAATCCGTGTCACCGCATGGGGACCGGCAAAATGCGTAGGATTATAATGGCAGCGGGCGCGGGAGTAAGCGTCCGCCCGCTCCCCGTCCGACAGGCTTGCAGATTCTTATTCTTAGAGCCTCGGTTTTGCTGGCAAAAAGGGGCGTTTAAGAGAAAATAACAGGTGAAACTGACACATAAACTCAATGGAAACAATTAGTTGGGCAGGCCCGACCCCGTCCCTCGTAGCGGTCAACAATTAGTTGGGCAGGTCCGACCCCATCCCAACCATCCCAAAACCATATGGGCCTCTGACAAGATACGTTCGACCAATCAAACTCTGCGGATCTAATATGCCGATTGCTACTAATCCGTATTCTTGTGAATAGAGAAAACGGAAAGCTGTACCCTCGATATTTGCGTGAATGAGATAGACGTCGATGTGGCTGTTTAAAAATGTTATCTCCCTAGCGCCGAAGTTAATAAAACGCACGCCACCATGTTCCCATTCATGTCGCGTTTTAATGTCTTTAACCGGTACCGCAAAGGCAATATATTGATTACTGAAACAAAAATATAACTCACCATTACAAACCTTTATTGATCTGCCAACATCTCCCACACTTATCCGACTTTCCGTCACATTTATTACAATCATGCGCGATGGTTCAAAAACATCGTCATACACATAGTAGTCATTTGCCTTTGCTTGCAATCCAAAGGCTACTGCGATGTAAAGAAAAGTCGTAAAACGGATTGGGAGTTTGCTCAGCATGATACTCACCGAGTTGATTCGATGGCAAAAGGACCACGACAATTACTTCCGATACAAACTGAATCTACGGTTCTCATCCTCTGACCATAATTATTACTCATGAACGTATTTGTGGGTACAATGGTTTGTGAATAATGTGAAAATTCAATACCGTAAGTATATGCTTGATGGTATACCTCATGGAAGATTACCCTTTGCAATGAAAATTTTATTCGGTCAGAACCAGAGAGAAACGATGCGCGTGCGGCAAACCCCCGCGGAATATAGACAATGCCAGCCTCTGTATCAGCCCAAGGTAGGTTAGGAATTCTATTACCATCGCCATCTGATCTCAGCCCACTTATTAATCTATATTCAATTGACCTGCCCAACCTTGCTTTGGCTGCTGCCTCCATTAAATTAAACTTTGAAGTTTGCCTCAGCTCTTTTAATGCTGCTTCTATATCATTATCGTAACGAAGTTTAGCTTGGTTCCTAGCATGTGTCTCCGCATTAAACAACTGCGCCATGGCAGCGGTCAGTGCCCCATTGGCAAACTTCCCGCCGGTAATCCTTGAGATACTCCCGCCCACGATGGCCGCTATCGCCGTGCGGCCCATCACCGCCGGGGCGCTGAGGTCATCATAGTTGAACCTTCCCATCACCGCCTTGGACAGACCCGCCGCTAAGAACCCGTGCCCGAACTGCCCGCCCTGTAGTTCTGCCAGTATACCCCCGGCCAGCCCGTGTGTCAGGATGTGACCCAAGCCCCCTTCAGCCAGGCCCGTCACCGCCGTGAAGTGCGCCCCTATCCCATAGAACGCCGCCGCGCTGATACCCCCGAACAAGGCGCCCTTGAACGAGCCCGTGGCAATCCCCCCGGCCAGAAAGCCGAAGCCAAAGGCATGTCAATTAGTTGGGGAGGTCCGACCCCGTCCTGCCCCCGTCCTGCGAACCCATTCATAAGCTCAAAGGCCGGAGCCCTTCCTTTTGGTGTTGACAGGAATCAGGTTGCCGTGGGCAGGTTAGACGGGCATGGAAATCTTACCACCTCGATTTTGCTGGCAAAAAGGGGTGTTTAAGAGAAAATAACAGGTGAAACTGACGCATAAATCCAATGGAAACAATTAGTTGGGCAGGTCCGACCCCGTCCTGACGAGGCCACCACCGCATCCTCGCGGCCCGCATCAAACTGCAACAGCGACGGGTACTTCAGGTGGTTAGGATGGTCCGACCCCTTCCTAAAGCGTCCTCGGCTTTGCTGGGTCCGACCCCTTCCTCCCTTCCCGTGCTTTCTTCCTACAGAGCGGTAAACGAGTCACTTACTTCGGATGACGAAAACGAGTTCTCTTCATCCACATATATGTGAACGATTACAGCCTGATCTATAACTCGGCTATCATCCACATCGCGAATTATGCCCTGATATCTGTGAGCAAACCTATCATAGGAATAATCGATCTTATGCCGTATAAAAAATTCCTCAATCTCATGTGTGCTTGATCCCACGTTTAATTCGTTTGCAATCAAACCTCTGACTTCTTCCGCCTTGGTTTTATTGATATTCATCAGCATAAACCTTTCTCCATCATTGCAACCCACGTTCAATATGGCCGCAAACAGCAAAGCAATGATTGTCTGAGCTACCTTCATACCGGTTCTACTGTCTCAACGATAAGACAATTCCGGAGAGGGCTTCCCCGCCTTCCAACCCGGTGCCGAGATAGTCGGTTTCGGACTGAATCCCAGACTCCTTGCAAACGTGAATGCATAGGAATTGCTATTTGACGTGATTCCAAGATAAGGAATGCGATTCGCGTTGGTAATATTCGCAAACTCGCCAGCCCTGCTTGCAAATTCAGCCAATGATATATCCAATGAACCGATATTCTGGGTTGTATGTACACTAGATGGTGCATCTCTGAACGATGAATTATATTCACCATACACAGCTTCAATTATGCAACATCCACCTTGATCGTTTAGCCTAGGTCCTGCTCTGGTCGCATATTGTTCACCAGTAATTGGGTCGGTCGCTATCACCAATGCATGGTTCCCCACACCTACCGGTGTGTCGGTATACCCTATCGAAAGCTCAATACGGTTGCTTTGTTCCCTCAAAGCAGCCTGTTCCCTGGCAGTCCTCTCCGCATTAAACAACTGCGCCATGGCAGCGGTCAGTGCCCCATTAGCAAACTTCCCGCCGGTAATCCTTGAGACAGTCCCGCCCACGATGGCCGCTATCGCCGTGCGGCCCATCACCGCCGGGGCGCTGCCGTCCTCATAACTGAACCGCCCCATCACCGCCTTGGACAGACCGGCCGCTAAGAACCCGTGCCCGAACTGCCCGCCCTGTAGTTCTGCCAGTATACCCCCGGCCAGCCCGTGTGTCAGGACGTGGCCGAGCCCCCCTTGCTGGAAAAACCCGGTCTCTGCCACGAACTGACTCCCTATCCCCACAAACGCCAGCGTACTGATGCCCCCAAACAGGGCGCCCTCGAACGAGCCCGCGCCAATCCCCCCGGTCAGAAAGCCGAACTGGAACGCATGCAGCCAGGACTCCATCACCCAGGTCTGCATCCCCGGTATCGCCAGCAGCGCGATACCGACAAACGGGGAGAAGTCCCCGAACACCTTGTTCACTCCCTTGAACAGCTTGTTAAAGAGTTTCCCGATGAAGTAGCCCGTCGGGTCGGTGTGGGTCAGCGGGTTATTGAGCACGTAGCTGTAGCGGTTCTGTCCCTGGCTGTAGTGGGGGAACTGTATAACGGGGTCGGCCTGTAAGAACCGCCCGAGCTTCGGGTCATAGATGCGCCCGTTCATGTGGATGATGCCCACCGCATCGAGCATCTCATGGCCGGTGTAGCCTCTGGTGGTATAGCGTCCGTGGGTGGTGTCGCTTTGTTCCAGCAGGGCCAGTATCGTCCAGTCATCGGGGGCCCGTCGCTGGCCCCAGGCATCGAAGCTGAGGTCTTGCAGCACCGTGCCCATGTCATCGGTGATGACATCCACGCTGCCGAGGTGGTCATAAAGCAGGTGGCGGGTTGTCTCCCCGGTGCGTTTACCCTTGATATCGTGCGTCTGCTCGATGAGGATGCCGTCAGCCAGATAACGCTTGTAGGTGTAGCTGCCGTCCTCGGCAATGACCTGCTCCACGTTGCCGAGGTACACCGTGGTGGTGGTACTCGTGCCGTCGCCGGTATCGAACGTGTCCGTGCGTTTGATGCGGGCTCTGTCCGGGCCGTACACAAAGGCCGTGGTGGTCGTGTCGCCCTGGTCAATGCTGGCCACCTTGTTGAAGGCGGTGTAGGTCAGGGTGCGTCCGGGCCCGCTCACCTGGTTGCCGTTGGCATCATAGGTATAGGTGTCCGTGCCAATCCGTGTCACCGCATGGCGACCGGCGCTGCCGGCGCCGTAGGTGTAGCTTCCCACCCCGGTCTTGCTCATGATGTTGCCTAGGGCATCGTAGCTGACTGTTTGTGCGGCCTGGCCGGCGACCTGCGCTTTGGTCAGGCGGTTCAGGGTGTCATAGGTGAAGGTCTCCGTCCGCATCTTGCCCAGCGAGGTCTCGCCGCGTTTGTGCAGGTTGCCGAGCAGGTCCCACTCGTACATCAGTGTCTGTATCGAATCATCTATCCCCTTCTCGCCGGTGATGGACTGGATACGGCCGGTCTTGGCATCAAAGGCGCGGCTGGTCCGCACCGCCCCGCCGCCCAGCTTCTCGCCCGTCACGTTGCCGCGGGCGTCCTGGGCGGTTATCGTGCGGTAGGTCTGCCTGGAGTCGTTATTCTCATCGACCACCCCGTCCACCCATTGGTAGGCATAGCCCCTGTCGTTGTAGCGTACCTCGGTGACGTTGTCGGTGAACGTCTCCGTCTGCCGGGCGGCATCGAAGGTCTGGTAGGGCCGGGCGTATGCATCGTAGGTCTGTTTGCTGTACCAGGTCTGCTCCGTGCTGGCCAGGGCGCCGGTGCGCACGGTGGTCGCGGTAACAGAGACCCGGCCCAGGGTGTCGTAGCTGTGGCGGCGTGTGTAGCCGCTGACAGAATCACTGACCGTGTGTAGCTGGCCCAAGCCGTTGGGCGGGTCATAGGTCCAGGTCACGTCCCCTTCCAGGTCCGGTTGGGTGTCGGTATCCTCCCCGTCCGGCGCGTAGTCCTTACGGGATGCAAGCCGGCCCAGGGCGTCATACGTCAGCACCTGCTCATTGCCCACCGCATCGGTCTGCTTCACCAGCTCATCAAAGCCGTTCCAGGCATACGTCCAGGTACCCCGGTCGGGGTCCGTCACCCCCGTGCGCCGGCCGCGCCCGTCATAGGTGGTACTCACCGTCACCGCACTCACCCCGGTGCCAGCGGTGGTGGTGCCGGTGACCTGCCCCCAGGCATCGTAGCTGTGCGTCACCGTCGTGCCGGCATGGTCTGCCGTGCTTATCACCTCGCCGAGGGCGTTGCGGGTCTCGGTGGTCCGCTGCCCCTTGCCGTTGGTGGTGGTCGTGGACAACTTCGAGTGAGTCTGGGTGATGAGACTGTTCACGGTTACCACGCCGTTGCTGTCGGTGGCATAATCCGGCAATGTAGTCTTCACCACCCGGCCCAAGAGGTCGTAGCTGTGGGTGGTCCAGGCCCGGGTTGTGGGCGCCGCGGCGTAGTACGGCGTGCTCGTACGGGCCACCCGGCCCAGGTGGTCGTACTCGGTGTCGGTGTGTATCCAGGTGTTTTCCTTGAAGCCCGCCACCCGGGTGCGCACCACCCGGTCCAACCTGTCCCGGTACTCCCACCGCTTGGCGCCTCCGGCCCGGTGGGTCTCGGTGTAATAGGCCGCGCCGGTGGGACAGTGGGTCACGCCTTTGCAGGCGGCCCGGAACTGACCGGTATAGGTACCGGCCGCCGTGTGCGTAAAATACAACCGGCCGCCGTCCGTGTAACTGTACGTGGTACGCACCACCGCGCCCGCGGTGTTGTCGTGCTTGACGCCCACCACCTGCTCGGATTGGAGCGGCAGCCCGTGCGCGTTGTACTTGCTGATGGTCCGCACCGGCCGGCTCAGGCAATCCATCTCTTGTACCACAAACCGGCCGTAACTGTCGTAGACCACCGTGTTGGTGTTGCAGCGCGTTATCCCGCCCGCACTCACCGCCACCCGGATGCGGTTGCCGAACTTGTCGTAGTCATACGTGGTGGTGTGCGCCGGCACGGTGGTCTTGCTCCCGTCCGTGATGGCATCCCTCACCGCGGTCCTGAGCAGGCCCTTCTTGTGGCCGTTGGTGTAATAGGTGAACGAGGAACTGCGCTCGCCCGTAGTCTCATACGTGCCGTCGTTGTCCTCATCGCGCCGGTGTGTCACCGTGGACTTGGTAAGGCGGCCGTACTGCTTCTCCCAGGTGGAACTATCGGCCCCGTAGATGTTTTCCGTCACCTGCTGAAACTTCTTGGTGTTGGCATGGTCCTCGGTGGTGGCCGTAATGTTGGTGGGGTTGCCCCAGGTATCCACATCGGTGACGGTGGTGAGGGTATGCAGGCTTTTCCCGTTTGTGAGTGTGCCGTCCACCGTGCCCGGCAGGTCATAGACCGTCTCCACCGACTCCCTGATATAGGGCTGTAACGCCCCCAGCCGGGCGCTGCCGGTCTTCACCCCGGTACCGCTGCCCACCGTGCGGGCGTTCCAGGTTGACTGGTAGCCCTTAAGGCGCCACTCGTTGCCGGACGTGCGCAGCAGCATGCCCTCCAGTGTCTTCACCTCCGTGCTGAGCGGCAGGCCGATGTAGGGAAAGTCCTGGCGGTACGTGGTCGTGGTGCGCACCCCGGTCTGCAGGTCCACCGTGGTCAGGGCGCGGAAACCCAGCATCCCGCGGCCCGCGGCCTGCACCTTGCCCCGCTCGTACACGTAACCGATGCCGCTCTTGGCCGTGGCGTCTGCCGCGGTAGGCGCGCTGGAGTCCACCCGGGTTACCACGTACAACGGCCCGGTCAACTCCAGCACCGGGGTGTCGCCCGCAGTGGCCGTGAGGGAGTCCGGCAACGGGTCGGTCGAATTGTCCCACGGGTCGTTCAGGGCCTTGTAAAACGCATCCGCATCCTCCAGCTTCGACTCCTTTATCCAGCAGACCGCTTTCGCACCCACCTGCCAGTCGGAAAAACACTGCTCTTCCTCGGGCGTGCTGTATAACTCGGCATGGCGCACGTAGTTGCCGGTCACGCCCAGCGAGGCATAGCGCATCTCCGTTGCCGCGCCCAGGCCGTTGCTGATGGCCGTGACAAGGTGTGGACGGGTGGCGCTGTTGTGCAGGTAGATGTCCAGCCTCTCCGTGCCATTGTCGGACACGGGCACGTGCAGCAAATCGCTGTTCCCGTCACCGTTCATGTCTGCCGTGAAGAACTGCTGATCATCCTTGCCGTCTGTGGTGCGCACCCGGGTCGGCGCGGTGGCAAACGCCCCGGTCCCGGGCAAAAAGCGCAGCACCCGCAGCGCACGGGCCGGCACGTCGTGGTAGAGAAAGTCCGGGTAGCCGTCCCCGTTGTCGTCGTAGAGCGAGGGCGAGCTCGGCATCTGCGGGTCGCTCAGCGGGGCCGCCAGCAGCTGCTCCGCGTCGGTGAAACCGTCGCCCGTGCTAAAGCGGTACTGCCAGGTGCCGCGCCACCGGTAGTTGCCCTTCTTCTTGTACCACTTGCCCACAAAGTACACCAGGTCGGACAGCCCGTCCTGATTGAGGTCCGCCACCCGTGCGCCTTTGGGTCGGTCGCCTTCTGTTCCACTCAGCAGCGCAACGCCCTGCTCGCCGGCATAGCGCTCAAACCCCGTGTCCGTCTGCCGGAACACCTCAATCCGCTGCAAGTGGCGCCTGGGCCCAACAAAGGGCGACGTAGTGGACGTATAGCCCCAGACAATCAGGTCGGCCCGGCCGTCACCGTCCACGTCCGCCAACGGCAGGTCTGCCTGTTCCAGCGTTTTCCATTGCACATAGGACGGCCGGGTGGTGGGCGGGGCATTGTCAGGGGGTGGGGTGGGCTTCAGTTGGGTAAACTCAACGGACAGGGTTTGCGCCGCGCCGAACGCATAGTAGCGGCTTGAGGTCACGTCCTCACCCGAGGCCGGCTTGAGGTAGCGCACCACCAGGTTGTACCCCGACGGCGCCGGCTTGTTCTCTCCGTACACGGCATCCAGCCGGTAGGCATCGAGTAAGCCGTCCGAATCAAGATCTGCATAGCGGTAACGTCCTTCGAACATCAGGTCGATGCCGGCGCTGTCCAGCCGCCAGCCACCGGTGGACTGGGGTGTCGACAGGTGCACTTTGGTGCGGCCCACCTGTTTGCTGTAGACGATGATATCCATACGTCCGTCGGCGTTGTAGTCCACCACCTCCGTGTGCACGCGCAGGTTCTCATCGAACTCAGACGTGCCGTAATCATCGCCATACTGCATGTCGTACTTGCCGTTGGTGAAGGCTCGCCTTGCCAGCGTGCCGTTCGCCTTGTCCATCAGCGCATACTGGATGCGGTGGTTTTCTTTTTTGCTGTCAATTTCCGTCCATACCAGGTCGGTCACGCCATCGCCGTTGAGGTCCGCCGGCTTGTAGTCCACCGGGAACCACTCCTTCTCTTTCCTGGTGTTCAACGTCAGCGTGGTTGCCCCCTTTGACTTGAACAGGGTACTTGCCGATGACCAGGTAAATTTGGTCTCGGGCAGGCACACCGCCGTGCCCGAGCCCACGCACTCCTTCACCCCGACCAGTCGCGACAAGCTGTCTGTTGCCGTCGCCGTTTGGTAGTTCAGCCGGTAATTGCGCAACGTTTGCAAACTGCCCGAGGTCCCCGCGCCATGCACCGTAATGGTAGCCAGACGCTGCGTGCGCTGCAGCCGGTGCCCGGCCAGGTAGCCCAGGGTGTCGTCCGTGCGAGACCCGTCGTAGCCGAAACGCACCTCGGCCCGGGCGGTATTGCCGCTGCCGTAGGCGTAACCGATCTTGCTGATGCGATGCCCGTCCTTATCGCCCGTGTAGCTGTAACGGATGGTATTGCCGGCGCTGTCCCTGACTTCCCGCAACGCCCAGGTGAGCACGTTATTGCTTTGCGCGCCGTCCAGGTTGTACACCTTGTGCTTGGCACGGGCGGTGTTCTCGCCCCCGTAGATGGCGGTGGAGCCGTCCTTGCGTGTCACCTCGAAGTAATCCGGCTGCTCGTTCGCCAGGGCCTTGACGGTGACGGTGAGGAAACTGTCTATCTCGGTCTGATAGGTGCTGTTGAGGGCGCCGTAGGCCACCTTATTGGCGCGGTCTTCACTGCTTTGCACCAGGCGCTGCCCGTCCAGGCAGAAGCGATCGGAATCATCGAAGCTGAGGGGTTTTGCCGCGCCGTCCTGGGCAAAGGTCTGGCGGCAGCGGGTGATGGCGGATAGCCCATCGAGGGTCCAGCCCACACCCACGAGGCCGTTGCCGCGCTGGCTGTTGTAGTGCAGTCCCAGAGGCGGGGTGACGCCGGCGGTGCCCTTTGGTAACGCCAGGTCGATGCGGTAGGTGGCCGCGCCGCTCTCTGCCACCCGGAACTCGCCCGGCAGGGTACCCACCTTATCGATTCCGTTCTTCTCATTATTATCAATCACCGTACCCGCCGCGGTAACGGCGGGGTCTGGGGGCATCGGCACCGTGCCGGCGCCGACAATAACGGTGATGGTGGCGCTCCAGTCTCCGCACTGCATCCCCTTACAGGCGCGCACCCGGTAGGTCCAGGCGCCGGCGTCAAGGGCGGTGAAGTCCTTGTAGGTCAGCGCCCCGGTCTCGTGGGTGGTCCAGCTCTGGCCGTTATCATCGCTGGCATCGAGTTCGTAGCGGGTGGCGCCGGGTGAGGCTTGCCAGCTGACGGTATGGGCGCCGGTACTGGTGGCCGGGGCCGTCAGGCCCGCGGGCGCAGCCAGGTGCGTCTGCGGGGTGCCCGTGGCGGACTCACTCCAGGGGGAGTCCCCCCGGGCATTGACGGCTTGCACCTGTACGGCGTACGCCACGCCGTTGGTGAGGCTCTTTATCTCGGTGTCGGTGCCGGTGCCGGTATGGGAATGGGTGGTCCAGTCGGTGGCAGACTCCGCCTGGTAACGCACGTTATACCCGGTCAGGGGCGTGCCGTTATCGGCCGGGGCCGTCCAGGTCACGGTGAGCTGTTTGTCGCCCGGGGTCAGGGTGGGGGCATCGGGCTGCGTCGGCGGGCCGGGCACGGTGACGGTCAGGATGGCGCTCCAGTTCCCGCAGGTGGCGCTGCCTTGCCGGCAGGCGTGCACCCGGTAATCCCAATCGCCCGCGGCCTTGCCGGTAAAGGCTTTGCTGGTGCCGGTGGCGATAGCGTAGGTGGTGTCCCAGGCGGCATCGGCCTCGTCCCGCTCCTGCAGTTGATAACGGGTGGCGTGGGTGACAGTGTCCCAGCTGATGGTGTAATTGCCCGTGGCGGCGGGGGTGGTATTGGACAGGTTCCCGGGAGCAGGCGGTATCGGTACCGTGACGTTGATGGAGGCGCTCCAACGACTGCACGGCACGGCGGCGGCATTGCAGGCCCGCACCTGGTAGGTCCAGGTTAACGGGTCTTTGTCCGTGAACGCCTGGCTGACGCCGCTGTTGATGGTGTAGTCCTTGTTCCAGGAGGTTCCGCCATCGTCGCTTTCCCGCAATTCATAGCGGGTGGCATTGCTGACGGCGGTCCAACTGACAGGAACCTCTATTAATTCAGCACAATGATATAATACGGGTCACTGATTTCAACTCACACTTTTCTGTTTGAAGGTGCTGCCATGAAGAAGACCCAAGACCTGTTCGGTTCCTTTTTTGACTTGCAGGACGCCCGTTTGACGAAGCTGAAAGACCCGCTGGCACAGTTGGGCCAGGTGGTGGACTGGGAATCATTCCGTCCGTTATTGGCACGCATCCGGCCCACCGAACGCAAGAGCAATGCGGGCGCCCCGCGCCGGGACGAGGTGCTGATGTTCAAGGGGCTGGTGATACAGCATTTATACGGCTTGAGCGATGAGCAGTTGGAATACCAGGTTGAGGACCGGCGCAGTTTTCATTGCGCCCTTCCCTGGGCGCAACCCTGCGGGCGGCTTACGCCGTGCAAATCGTCTGTCCTGACGATTTGTCAGCGTTTCATGGGGTTGGACAATGTGCACAGGGCGCCGGATGCGAAGACGTTCTGGGCGTTTCGGGAGCAGTTGGTGCAGCGGGGGTTGATGGATAAGTTGTTTACCCACTTTACCGGGCAGTTGCAGGGCCTGGGGTACCGGGCGCGCAAGGGGCAGTTGGTGGATGCCTCGCTGGTGCCGGCGCCGGTGCAGCGCAACACGCGCGAGGAGAATGCAAAGCTCAAGGCCGGGGAGGTACCGGCCGAGTGGGACGAGGAGCAAGCCAAGCCCAAACGGCGCCAGAAGGACGTGGAGGCGCGCTGGACGAAGAAACACGGCAAGAATCATTACGGGTACAAGAACCACGTGAACGCGGACCATGAGCACAAGCTGATACGCAGCTTTGCGGTGACGCCGGCCAACGTGCATGACTCGCAACTGCTCGATAAGCTGTTGGATGAGGACAATACCAGCAAAGCCATCTGGGCGGACAGCGCGTACCGTTCCAGGGAGCAGGAGGCACGTTTGCGGGAGAAGAACTACCGCAGTCACATTCAGCGCAAGGGCAGCCGCAACCAGCCGTTGACGGACCGGGAGAAGCAGGGCAACCGCAGCAGGGCAAAAATACGGGTGCGGGTGGAGCACGTGTTCGGGGCGCAGTGCGCGACCCGGACCAAGCTGATACGCTGCATCGGGCTCAAGCGCAGTGCCCTGGCCATCGGCATGATGAACCTGGTGTATAACATGCGACGATTGTGTTACCTGCAAGGGGTCAGTGCGCCTGCTTGACGGAGAACGGGCAGAAAACGGTGTCAGAACGACCCCTGAGGGTCATAAAACGGCGCGATGAGGGCGCTGGCGAGATGATTGAAGGCCCTGATCACCTTACCACATATAAATATATTGAAAAAGAACCTGATCAGACCTGAAATGGTCTATTTATAGAGGTTCCCTGACCGTGTAATCACCGCCGGCATCGGCGGTGGTGCTCGCCAGCCCGGTCGGGGTGGCCGGCATGACCGGGGCTTGCACGGTCACAGACACCGTGGCGCTCTCGCCCCAACAGGTCTGGGTGCCGAACACGGTGATGCAGTGCTCGGCCTTGTGGTAGTAGACAGCCGGGGCGCTGCCCTGGCTGAAGCTTTTGCTGGTGGTGGCGCCGGCGTAGGTGCCTACTACCGTCCAGGCGGCCTTCTTGCCGTTCTTCTCCACCTGCTGCCACAGGCGCACCTTGATGATGGTCAGGGCCGGGGCCGGCCAGCGCACCGTATACGCCCCGTCCGTGCTGGTGACGGGCGTGACGGTCAAGGTGGTGGGGGCCGAGACGGTAATGGTCAGGGTGCCGCTCCAGCCACTGCACCCGCCGCCGTTGCAGGCCTTGACCTGGTAGTCCCATTCCCCCGCCGCCAGACCGCTGAAGGCTTTGCTGCGGGTGCTTTGTAAAGCATGCTCAGTCCAAGTGCCGCTGTCTTTGCGTGCACGTAACCGGTAACCCGTGGCCCGGCTGACGGCTGTCCAGCTCACCGTGTGCGCGCCGGCGCTGGCCGCCGGGCCGGTGGGGGTGGCCGGTGTCGCCGGTGGGGATGGCGGGCTGACCACCACCGACTCCGGTCCGGCCAGCACCTGCGTGCCGAGCAGCATACGGTACTGCCAGGTGCCCGCGGCCTTGCCTGTGAACGCCTTGGACGTGGCCGTGGCGCTGATACCGGCTACCGCGGTCCAGGCGCCCGTGCCCAAGCGCTCCTGCAACGTGCGGCACACCTGCGCCCGGAACACCCGGTAACAGCGGGGCACGTCCCAGTCCACCGTGTAACTGCCGTCCTTGCTGGTGGCCGGACTGATGGTCAGGACCGGCGTGGCAATGGCCACGGTCACCACCACCGTGGCAGTGGCACTGTACCCCGACCAGCCGCCGCCGTTCTCGGCCCGTACCCGCACCGTGTACGTGCCCGCGGCCAGGCCCGTCACCGTGGCGCGGGTGGTCGGGGCGGCGATGGCCTTACTCGTCCAGGCAGTGACGCCGCTGCGCCGGTAGGCAACCTCGTACTCGGTAATGGCATTGCCGTTATCGGAAGGGGCCGTCCAGGCAGCCGTGAACTGCCCGGCGCCACCGGTCAGGGCGGGCTTGGCCGGGGCGGCCGGTGGGGAAACAGGCTTGGGCATCACCGTCAGCGTGGCGGACACCGTGGGCGAGGTGCCGCCGTCCCCGGTGCAGTACAACTTGTCCGTGCGCGTGCGCGTCTGCGCGGACGTGGTCCAACTCCCGCTGGCCGCGCGCTTGTTAGTGTTCAGGTAACAGGCCGTGGCATGGGTGGAACCCCAGGTCAGCGTGGCGGACTGGCCCACCGTTATCTTTGCCGGCGTCCAACTGATGCTGGCCGTCGGCTTGGGGGTGGGCCCTGTGGACACTGTCACGCTCACCGGCCCGGCCGCATCCCAGCAGGTGGTGGAGCCGAAAAACGTGCCGCATTGCTCGGTCTTGTAACCGTAGGTGCCCGCGGCCTTGCCGGTGTAGGACTTCGAGGTGACCGTGGAACGGTAGGTGCCGACCACCGACCAGGAACCGCTGCCCACCCGCTCGTGCAACCTGGTGCTGATCGAGGAGCTGGCCGGGGCGCCCCAGGTCAGTGTGTACGAACCGTCCGTGCTGGTAGTGGGGGAAACCGCGAGGGTCGAGACCTGAGTCTGTGCCGCAGCAGGGAAGGACAGACCGGCCAGCAGGCACACAGCCAGCAGCAAAGGCCAGCCTGACCTGCCGAGCAGGGCGCAGACGGAATCCGGCAACGACCGGCGACCTGCCGGCACGGACATGGGGGAATCACACATGAGAGACGACTCCGATGTTGTTTGTTATTGGTTCCTGCCTGCCACGCACAGCGCAGGAAGCGGCGCACTCTAAACTGAACTTCCAGCCCCTAAACGAGCCAACCTGTTGATTTTTGGATTAATTTAAAAAAAGCGGGTGTGCGTTACTGGGTACACTACAAGCGCACACCCAGCAGTTTGAAGGCGTCCTGTTGCAGCGCTGTGGGCTGGGTCAGCATCTCGAACGGCTCGGCGCCGGCCACGTTGGCCACGACCCGGTTCTTGCACAGGGTGGCCAGGTCGTCCAGCAAGGTGCGGAAGCTGTGCACCGGGTGCCCCTTGGTGGTGCGCTTACGCCGAGCCTTGGCCCTGGCTGAGTCGGATACTTGCGCGGGCGCCACCACGGAGCGCCGTGCCGCCTCCCCCGCCGCGGGGTCCTCATCATCGAACAGCAACGGCTTGAGGCGCTGGCGCATGTGCCATTCCACGTAATAGGCCAGCATGCACAGCAGCACATGGGCGCGCACCCGCTCGGGGGTGTAGTGAAACACCGGACGCACTTTCAGGTCCACGCTCTTCAGACTGCGGAAGGCCCGTTCCACGGCACTGAGGCGTTTGTAGGCGCGCACCGTGTCGGCGGCGCTCAACTCGTCCTCACCCAGGCTGGTGCGCACCACGTACAGCCCATCAAGGGCGGCTTCGGCGGTGATGGACTCGGCCTTGCGCCGGTACGTGAAGGACTCCTCGGTGATGGTCAACTCAAAGTGTTTGGCCATCTTGTACTTGTCGATGACCTTGCCCACCCGCAGCGCTATCCTGTCTTTACCCTGAAGGCGTCGTTTGTCGCGCCGGGTGGCCGCCACGACCGCATCGAGCAACCGCGCGGTGGCCTGCAGCAAGTCCTCGCGCTTGTGCGCCCGTTGCCCGGCCAGCAACGGATTGCGGCACACCATCAGGCGTTCACCGGGATAGGCATCGCTGCGCACCTCCACCAGGTCCTGCTCATCGAACAGCGACAATTGGATCACGCCGGCCTCGACCAGTTGGCGGATGGCCGGGGCGCGCAGCGCGCCGATCCAATCCAACCCGGCCGGTTCGACCTCTGCCCGGATGCGCGCCTCGGTCACCATGCCGCGGTCGCCCACCAGCACCACCCGCTCCAGGCCGAAGCGTTGTTTGAGTTTGGTGACCTGGGCGCCCAGGGTCACCGGGTCGGCGGTGTTGCCCGGGAACACCTCCACGGCCACCGGGCAGCCGGCACGGTCACAGAGCAGGCCGAACACTATCTGCAGCTTGCCCTTCTTGCCCTCGCGCGCATAGCCGCGCCGGGCCAGGGGGCAGGCCTGGCCTTCCAGGGACACGGCGGTCAGGTCATAGAGCACCAGGGCGCCGTCCTTGAGATGCCGTTGGGCCAGGCCGCGCTCGATGCGGTCCTGGCGGTTGAGCAGCCAGTCCATGGCCGCGTACAGGTCGTCCTCATTCACCTCGCCCAGCGCCAGTGTGTCGGCCAGCGAGTCGCGCGCCGTGGCGGCGGCCAGGCCCCGGGCGGTGGCGAGTTTCGAGCCGGGGTGGAGGAGGCGGGCGACAATCAGCGCCAGCACCCGCTGTCGTTCAGGGCTGTCCCGGCGGGCGATGAGGCGGGGAAGGCGCAGGGCTTTGAGGGTGCCGAGCACGGCGGCGACGTGGCCGTGGGGTTGGGAGCGGATGATAGTGAAGGTCTCGTCCGGGTGGGCGACGGCGTGGCCGCCTTTGAGCAGGGTGCGCAGGCCCTCGATGAGGGCGGGGGCCAGTGGGAGAGGTTGGCGAGGGTGCGTTTTTTGACTTTACCGGCGTCGCGGTAGGACTCGCGCAGGAGGATGGCGGGCGGGGAGTTGCGATTGGGGACGGATTCGATGTACATGGCTACTAACAATAGCCACAATATCGGATAATGTCAAGATATAATCGTCACAAATACACTTATGTCACATCATTACATGGCTACAAAGAGACAAACAAAAAACCTGAATAATACCCGACAAATCAATAGGTTAAAGACGAATACAGGGGAATTTCTGCTGGAAGTTCAGTCTAAAGCGTGGGCTGAGTCGTGTCAAGCTTTTTTTTGCTGTGCAATATCAGGGGTCAATATGAGGGGTCAGAGTAAAATCACCACCGATACTGCCATCGACCGGGATAATGAGGATTTTACTCTGACCCCGGTTATTACATGACAAAAAACGCGCTTGTCTTATGGTTTCAGCGCGCTTATGATTGCGCCCGGCAATAATATGACGGGCTACCTGCGCGTATGCCGGATGCTTGGAGGAATCATCGTTTTGAAGAATGTTTCGGGAGATAACGGAAACCCACATGTGTCGTGTTGAGGAACGAATAACAACAGTCCGCAGGGAAGCCGTGATCAGAGTGGAGACTGGTTGCAGGGCCGGTAAGTTACAATTGCTGTGCCAACTCGTATGCGTTGCGCTGGCGCTGTCGGCGTGCTCTCATGCCCCGCCCGCGGACGGGGTCGCGTTGCAGCCGGGCGCTGAAACGGGGCGCGTGGCGGCGCCGGCGCATGAGGCGGCGGACGCGGACACCCGGGTCGTTGCGGTCGAGCCGGCGGGCGCGCCGGAACGGCTGTCTTTGCGCGAGCAGGCCACGACGGGTTTTCTCGACACGGCGCCGTCTCCAACGCGGTCTGATACCGCTGGCGAGGGCGGCATCAACCTGAACTTCCAGGACACCGACCTGCGCGAGTTTGCGCAGGTGATCCTCAATGACGTACTGAACGAAAACTATGTCATTGACGGCAATGTGCAGGGCAGCGTCACCCTCAACACGGCCCGGCCGGTGCGCCCGGACACGGCGCTGGGTTTGCTGGAAGACGTGCTGGCCATGCACGGCGCGGCGCTTATCCGGCAAGGCGACCTGTATCGTATCGCGCCGAAACAGCAGGCGGCGGGCCAGCTCTCCCCTACGCCGGGCGAGGCCGGGACAGGCGGGCATTCTGTCAGGGTTGTCCCGTTGACGTACCTTGCCGCAGAGGACATGCAGACGCTGCTGGAGCCATTCATGGCGGAAGGCGCCAACGTGCGCATCGATGCCAGGCGCAACCTGCTGGTGGTGTCCGGCACGCAACGGGAGATAACGGCGCTGCTGGACGCGGTGGCGCTTTTCGACGTGGACTGGTTGCGCGGCATGTCGATAGGGTTGTA
Source organism: Gammaproteobacteria bacterium (assembly GCA_965220815.1). Taxonomy (GTDB): domain Bacteria; phylum Pseudomonadota; class Gammaproteobacteria; order Eutrophobiales; family Eutrophobiaceae; genus JAAXHV01. Next base: position 1,015,467 of record OZ244846.1, on the reverse strand, counting down.
TCCCCTGGACCATGTCACCCCGGGCGCACTGAAGGCTGAACTGGACGCGGTCCTGAACGCCCTGGACGCGCAAGAGGGCGAGGACCCGTTGGGCGGACTGGTGCGTATCGTGACCCTTGAGCGCTTGCGCTCCATCCTGCTGGTGGGTTCCACCCCCGCCGCGCTCAGGGAGGCGGAGACCTGGTTGCAACGCCTGGACCGGGCCGGCGAGGGCGTCGATAAACGCTTGTACGTGTATCACGTGCAGAATGCCAAGGCCAACGAGTTGGGCGCCGTGCTCGGACGTATTTTCAATGTCTCATCCCGCGCCGGCTTGCCGGACGGGACGCGGGGAAACCTGCCCCTGGCCCTGCCACTCGAGCAGTCTGACGGGTCGGATGCCGGCCTGGACACAGACGGCCTGGCGCTGTCGGACGGCCAGCCCATCGAGATCATCGCCGATGCGATGCGCAATGCGCTGGTGGTCCTGGCGCGCCCACAGGAGTACAAGCTGGTGCTCGCGGCCCTGACCGAGCTGGACCGGGCGCCGCTGCAAGTCCTGATTGAGGCCAGCATTATTGAGGTGAGCCTCAAGGATGAGCTGGACTACGGGGTGGAATGGTTTTTCAAGAACAATTTTGAGCGCGGCAACGTGGAGGGCGGGCGCGGCGCGCTGGACCTGGGCGCCGCCGGGATTGCCGCCACCGCGCCCTCGTTCTCTTATACCGTGCTGGACAACGCCGACCAGGCCCGCATTGCCCTCAATGCCCTGGAGCAGGAAACCCGGGTCAACATCCTCTCCTCGCCCTCGCTGATGGTGCTGGACAACCAGACCGCGTTCATCAACGTGGGCGATGAGATTCCGGTGCCGGCGCGCCAGTCCGTCAGCAACGTCAACCCGGACTCACCCACCGTGAACGAAATCCAGTTCCGCCAGACCGGCATTACCCTCACGGTCACGCCGCGGGTGAACCACAGCGGCCGGGTGACCATGGAGATCCGCCAGGAAGTCAGCAGCGCCGTGGGCACCACCTCATCGGACATCGACGCCCCGACCATCCAACAACGCCAGTTGGAAAGCACCGTGGCCGTACACTCCGGGGAAACCCTGGTGCTGGGCGGCTTGATCCAGGACACCGCCAGCGACGCCGAGAGCGGCATCCCCGGGCTGCGCCGCATCCCGCTGCTGGGCAAGCTGTTCGGCGAGACCCGGGAAGAGCAGCGGCGCACGGAACTGCTGGTGCTGATAACCCCCCGGGTGGTCGTGGACCGCAACGACGTGCGGCAGATTACGGAAGAGTTCAGGGAGAAGCTGCGCGCCATCGCGCCGGCGGGACCGGCCTGAGATGTTTTCCCTGGCGCCCTCTTCAGGGGCGCAGATCTCAGACCTGATCCGGCTGCTTATTCAGCCTGCAACGCCTTTGAAGTGAGTCGATGCCAGGGCTGATAAGAGTCCTGGAACGCCAGGTAGGATTCATACACGCGTTTGAAATCCGGGTCTTTTTCAGCTTCACTCTCCAGTGTCTGCCGGGTGACGCCGCGCAGTGCCTGCAAGACCTCCTGCGGAAATGGCAGCACCTGTACGTTCTTCTTCCCGGACAACTCCTTGAGCGCCTGGCTGTTATGGTATTCCATGGCGCTGTAAGTCCATGCGCCGGTCGCGGCTGCGGCCTGTCTGACTATGTGCTGCAGGTCAACCGGCAGGCTGTCCCAGCGCGCCCGGTTGATCAGCAGTTCCAGCTCCGATCCCGGTTCGTGCCAGCCGGGGTAGTAATAATACGTGGCCGCGCGGTTCAGGCCCAGGCGCAGGTCGTGCAGGGGGCCGACCCATTCCGTGGCATCGATCGTGCCCCGTTCCAGCGCGGTATAGAGTTCGCCCCCCGACATAAGTATGGGATTGCCGCCGGCCCGGTCCAGCACCTTGCCGCCAAGTCCGGGAATGCGCATGCGCAGACCCTTGAGGTCGTCAATGGTTTCTATTTTCTTGTTGAACCAGCCGCCCATCTGCACTCCGGAATTGCCCATGGGCAGGGCAATAACGTTGAAGGGTTCATACAGTTCATTCCATAGCTCCAGTCCGCCGCCATGGTACAACCAGGCTTCCACGCCCTTCTGCTCCATGCCGAAGGGGACCGTGGAGAAGAACTGCGCAGCCGGCACCTTGCCCGCCCAGTAATACGCAGACCCATGCCCCATCTCCACGGCGCCCTGGGACACCGCGTCGAACACCTGCAATGCCGGCACCAGTTCGCCACCGGCAAAGACATTGATATCAAGTCTCCCGTTGCTCATGATACGGACGTTTTCGGCAAACATCTCCGGCGCTTCCTGGAATACCGGGAAATTCGCCGGCCAGGTGGTCACCATCTTCCAGCGATAGGTTTTACTCGCGTCAACACCCGCGCTGCCACTTTCAACCGGGGCATCGTTGCCGCAGCCGGTAACCAGAGCCGCCAGGAGCAGGCAGCACAATCGCCCTGTCACGGACATCATGGAGGTGGTGGTATTGTTTTCTTTCACTATCTTATTCTCCGAACATGGCCGGGGACAGATTTTAAATCTGTCCCCTTTCTTCTTCTGAACCGTTTTCAGGCAGGTTGCAGGTTAGCATAAGCCAGCACCAGCCATTTTGCGCCGGCCTGTTCAAAATTGACCTGTACCCGGGCATGGCTGCCCTGGCCTTCCAGGTTCAACACCGTGCCTTCGCCGAAGCGGGCATGCACCACTCGCTGGCCGGGGCCGAAAGGCGCATCCGCGGCGGGTTCTGCCTTGCTGAAAAAATCACGGGTCACGGTCCCGCCAAGACGGATGTCATCGACAAGTTCCGCCGGAATCTCGCCCAGGAAGCGTGACGGTTGCGGATAAAATTCGTTTCCGTGCATGCGCCGGTGCCTGGCGTAACTCAGAGTCAGCTTCCTGCGCGCCCGGGTAATGCCCACGTAGCAGAGCCGCCGCTCTTCCTCCAGTTGCGCCGGGTCATCGGAACTGCGTTGGTGGGGAAACAGGCCCTCCTCCATGCCGACCAGGTACACCCGGTCGAACTCCAGTCCCTTGGCGGTATGCAGGGTCATCAGGTTGACGGCGTCGGTATGGGCATCGGCCTGGGTCTCGCCGGCCTCCAGCGCGGCCTGGGACAGGAACGCCGCCATGGGTTCCATATCGCCGTGCGCCTCCTTGTCCACTTCAAACTGCCCGGCGGCGCTGACCAGTTCTTCCAGGTTCTCAACCCGGGCAAGCCCCCGCTCGCCCTTTTCCTTGCGGTAGTGCTCAATCAACCCGCCGGCATTGATGACGATCTCCATGGCTTCATCCAGGCTCTTGCCCCTGATGGATTGCGCCACCTGCTCTACCAGGCCGAGAAACTGCCCCAGGGCAGTCAGGGCGCGGGCCGACAGGCGCTTGTCCGTCACCAGTCCGGCGGCGGCCCGCCATAGCGGTATATTTTCCTGCCTCGCCCGGCCGCGGATTTCTTCCATGCTGCGCTGGCCGATACCCCGGGGCGGCATATTGACGATACGCTCGAACGCGGCGTCATCATCCCGGTACACGGCCAGACGCAGGTATGCAAGGGCGTCCTTGATTTCCATACGCTCGTAAAACCGGAAACCGCCGAACACGCGGTACGGCACCTGAGCCTGCATCAGCGCATCTTCCAGTACCCTTGAAGTAGCGCTGACCCGGTAGAGGATGGCGTTGTCCTGGTAGTTGACGTTACGCAGCCGCGCAGCGCTGATCCGTTCCACCACGAAGCGCGCCTCATCGTGTTCATTGTAGGCCGCGTAGAGTTCCAGTTTTTCCCCTTCCTTGCCGTCTGCCCACAGGTTTTTCCCCAGCCGGGTCGCATTGTTGGCAATCAGGGCGTTGGCGGCATTCAGGATATTGGTGGTCGAACGGTAATTCTGTTCCAGCCGGTGCAGGGAGGGATCCGGAAAATCCTGCCGGAAGCGTTGCATATTTTCCATCCGGGCGCCGCGGAAGCTGTAAATGGACTGGTCGTCATCGCCCACTGCGAACAGGTGGTTGTCCCTGCCCACCAGCAGGCGCAACCAGGCATACTGCAACGCGTTGGTATCCTGGAACTCATCCACTAGGACGTGGCGGAATCGCTGCCGGTAATGCCGCAACAGGTCGTCCTGGTCGCGAAACAGTTCATGGGTTCGCAACAACAGTTCGGCAAAATCAACCAGCCCGGAGCGGTCGCAGGTCTGCTGGTAATTGCGGTAAATCCTGACCATCTGTTCCAGGACAGGACCACCATGAAGGTCGATATGTTGCGGGCGCAGCCCCTCTTCCTTTCGCGCATTGATGAACCATTGCGCCTCCCTGGGGGAATACTGGCTCTCATCCAGGTTCAAGCCGCGTATTACCCGGCGCAGGGTACGCAACTGGTCCTCACTGTCGAGGATCTGAAAACTGTCCGGCAGGCCCGCTTCCTGCCAGTGCCGGCGCAATACCCGGTGGGCAAGCCCGTGGAAAGTACCCACCCACATGCCGCCGGCAGGGTGTTTCAGCAAGGTCTCAATCCGGGCGCGCATCTCCGCGGCAGCCTTGTTGGTGAACGTGACCGCCAGTATGCCGTAAGGCGCAGCCTGTTCCGTGTCCAGGTACCAGGCGATACGATGCACCAGCACCCTGGTCTTACCGCTGCCGGCGCCGGCAAGCACCAGGATATTGCCGGGCGCCGCGGCGACTGCCTCGCGCTGCGCCTCATTCAGTCCGTCTAAAACACTGGATACGTCCATGGGTGAATTGTAACCCGTGCAGCAATGTTAGAAAAATACTAAAACAGGACACCCATGTCTTTTACAGGACACCCAATGAATTTATATGGGTGCAGGGCAAGATCATACTTTTTGTCATAAGTAAGAGGTTTTTTATTCCAATAAGATATAGATAAGTGGGGAACTCATGGGTTTTGCGGGGATCAGATCAGTAATTACCCCAAACTGAGGAGATTCCCATGAGTTTACTGACCCATTTGGCGACGATTGACGACCCGCGGCGTGATATTAACAAGAAGCATGAGTTATTGGACATTCTGTTTCTGACAGTGAGTGCGGTGCTGTCGGGGGCAGAAGGCTGGAAAGACATCAAGGAATTCGGTGATGAGAAGCTGGATTGGCTGCGTCGCTACCGGCCGTTTTTGAACGGGATGCCGGTGGATGACACGATTGCGCGGGTGGTGCGGGCGCTGGACCCGGAGCAGTTCAACCGGGCGTTTATCGATTGGGTGAATGAGGTACGGGCGGCGTCCGGTCAGGAGCAGATAGCGCTGGACGGGAAGACCCTGCGGCGGTCTCATGACGGGGAGAAACACACGGCCCTGCACAGCATCACGGCCTGGGGACATGAGTGCGGGTTGGTATTGGCGCAGATGAAGTCACAGGGGAAGAAGAATGAGCAGTCGTCGGTGATGGAGATGCTGGAGTTGTTGCAGGTGAAGGGGGCGCATATCACGGCGGATGCGATGAATACGCAGAAGAAGATAGCGCAGAAGATTCACAAGAAAGGCGGCGATTACACGTTGTCGCTGAAGGACAATCACAAGACGTTGCGCAAGGAAATACAGGCGTACTTTCATAAGGTTACGCGCGATGCGCCGCAGCAGGTAGCGGTGCATGAGGAGGTGGACGGCGGGCATGGCCGGATAGAGAAACGCACCTGCCGGCAGTTGCCGGTGGATGAGTGGGTGAGTGGGGCGGCCAGGTGGCCGGGCTTGCAAACCCTCATTGAGATGGAGCGGGAGCGGCGCCTGCCCGGGAAAGCGGTGGAGACGGAGATACATTACTATATCAGCTCCTTGCCCGTGGATGCCCAGCGGGTGGCGCAGGGGATACGGCGGCACTGGGAGGTGGAGAACAAGGCGCATTGGGTGCTGGATGTGGCCTTTAAGGAGGATGACAGTCGCATCCGCAAGGGGGACGGGGCGGAGAACGTGGCGATTATCCGGCGCTTCTGTCTGAACCTGGCGCGGTTGGACCCCAGGAAGAACAGCATGCGGGGGAAACTCAAGCAGGCCGGGTGGAGTGATACCAGACGGGCGGAAATCCTGTTCGGAGCAGACATATAAAAGTATGCGGTTGCCCTGTATATGGGTGTCCTGTAACTTATATGGATGTCTCGTGTGCCGTGTAACGGTGTTAGAATGGTCGGCTTTAACTTCCTGTCGAAATAACAATGCAATCTCATCAACCGGATCTCCGCCCGTTAATCGACCATGTCCTGACCAGTTCCCGCAAGCTGGGCGCCGACGCCGCGGAAGCGGATATCAATACCGGCCGCGGCCTCTCGGTCAACGTGCGCATGGGCCAGGTCGAGACCATTGAGCACCAGCGCGACAAGGGCCTGGGAATAACGGTCTATATCGGCGGACGCAAAGGCTCCGCCTCTACATCGGATTTTTCCGATGGAGCGCTGGAGGCAACCGTCAACGCCGCCTGCACCATCGCCAGGCACGCCAGCCAGGATGATTGCGCCGGCCTGATCGACCCTGAATTCCTGGCAACGAGCGTCCCGGACCTTGACTTGTGCCATTACTGGGAAATTGCCCCCCAGGCAGCAATCGAACTCGCCGTTGAATGTGAGACCGCGGCGCGCCGGGAGGATGCGCGGCTGACCAATTCCGACGGCTCCCTGGTAGGAACCTATACCGGTTCCCACCTCTACGGCAACACTCACGGTTTCATCAACGGCTGGGACTGGTCCTCCCACAACATCGACTGCACCGTTATTGCCGAGGAAAACGGCAGGATGCAGCGCGACGGCTGGTATACCAAGGCCCGCGATCAGCGCGATCTCGAAAACGTCGAGAGGGTAGGGCGGGAGGCCGCGCGCCGTACTCTGTCCCGGCTGAATGCGAAAAAACTGACCACCCGATCGGCGCCGGTGATCTTCGAGGCCCCGGTCGCGCGAGGCCTGTTTTCCGCGTTCATTACTGCGGTCTCCGGCGGCGCCTTGTACCGGCGCGCCTCATTCCTGCTGGACAAGCTGGGCGAACCGGTCTTTGCTCCCCGGATACAACTCGAGGAACAACCCCACCTGCCCAAAGAACTGGGCAGCGCGCCGTTTGACAACGACGGCATGGCCACCCAACGCAAGCACCTGGTCAGGGACGGTGTCCTGGAGAGCTATGTATTGAGCGCCTATTCCGCCCGCAAATTAGGCATGACCCCCACCGGGAATGCAGGCGGCGTGCATAACCTCGTGGTGCAAACCGGGGAGCAGGACCTGGATGCGCTGATAAGGCAGATGGACACCGGCCTGCTGATCACCGACATGATCGGCTTCGGCGTGAACCAGGTCACCGGCGATTATTCCCGGGGCGCATCGGGTTTCTGGATTGAGCGGGGAAAGGTCGCGTACCCCGTTGAGGAAATTACCGTCGCCGCCAACCTGAAGGACATGTTTCAACATATCGTTGACATCGCCAACGACGTCGATAACCGCGGCAACATCAAAACCGGCTCGGTGCTGATTGAGAATATGACCATTGCCGGGGAGTAGGGAACCTCCGGTTAAGTCAGGAAGGTGGGATGCTATATAACCGGGTATAAATTCCTCCCTGTGCAATCAATTGAGAGTGTGTGCCCGCTTCGACCAGTCTGCCGTTATCCATTACCAGTATGTGATCCGCTTTTTCAATGGCGCTCAGCCGGTGGGCGATGACTATGCAGGTCCTGTCCTGACGGATGGAATCCAGGGACTGTTGAATACTGCGTTCCGACTCCGTATCCAGGGCGGCCGTTGCCTCATCCAGAATCAGTATGGGGGCATCTTTCAAAAGCGCCCGGGCCAGGGCGATACGCTGGCGTTGCCCGCCCGACAAGCGTGAGCCGTCATTGCCGATAACCGTATCGAACCCGTCATCCAGGGCCTCGATGAACTCCAGGGCATCGGCCAGGCGCGCCGCTTCCCTGACCTGTTCCGGCGTTGCGTCCCGGTTGCTGCCGTAGGCGATGTTATTGAACACCGTATCGTTGAACAGCACCACGTGCTGGCTGACCAGGGCGATGTTCTGCCGCAGCGCGGCCAGGGGAAGATCGCGGATATCACGCCCGTCCAGCCGGATCTCGCCACTTGTGATTTCATAAAACCCGGCGATTAAGTCGACGAGGGTGGTCTTGCCGCCGCCCGAAGGGCCGGCAATGGCGATCACCTGTCCGGGCCCGGCAGTCACCGTTATGTCCTGCAACACCGGACCGCTCTCCGTGTCATAAGCAAAGTCCAGATCACGTATTTCGATTGTCCCGGTCAGTCCGGCAACGGATACCTTGTCCCCTTCCGGCTCCGGTTCCTGGTCGATGAAGGAAAATACGCTCTCGCAGGCCGTCAGGCCCTTTTGCAGGTCCTCATTGATGCGCGCCAGCCGCCGCAAGGGACTCAGCAGCATCAGCAGGGCTGCAAAAAAAGAATTGAATTCGGCCACGGAAATGCTGCCGGCCTGCGCGTGCGCCGCGGCCGCATAAACGATGGCTCCCAGCGCCAACGCGGTGATCAGGTTGATGGCCGGCGTGCCTGCCGCCGAGGCCGCCACAAATTTCATGTTCATGCTGCGATTGGCATTGGCTGTTTTACTGAACTTCTCGCCTTCCTGGGCCTGTCCGGCAAAAATTTTAATGATCCGGTGCGCAGCGATGGATTCATTCAGAACGTGGTGCAGGTCGGCCATGGAATCCTGCACGCGCCGGCTCAACCTGCGCAGGCGCCGGCGCAACGCCAGCAGCACCGACAGGATAACCGGCCCGGCCAGTAACGCGATCAGCGTCAATAACCAGTCGATATACGCCATCCAGGCCACCAGCCCGATAATGCTCAAGGTATCCCTTGCCAGGGTAGTGATGACATTGGTTGCCGCGTCTTTCAACTGGGCCGCGTCAAAAGTGAACCTGGAGACCAGGCTGCCGGCGGTATGCCGGTCCAGGGTGGCGCAGGACAAGGACAACAGGCGCTTGAACATCTCCACGCGCAGGTCCATGACCAGCCGCTCCGCGACCCAGGCAAGGGCATAGCGGCTGATGTATGAAGACACCGCGGCCACCAGGAAGACCAGGATTATCGGCAGCACCACGCCGGTAACAAGATCAATCTCGGAGTGCCGGAAAACCCCTTCGGTAATGTTCTTGAATAATGCGGCAATCGCCGGACTGGTCAGCGCAAGGACTGCCAGCGCAAGCACGGCTACGAGAAAAATCCTCAGGTAGGGCTTTACATATGTCAACAAGCGCAAGTAAAGTGCAAGATCTGTGGGTTTGTTTCGCTGCATGATGACAAAATGTAACAGAATAGGCTCTGGCCCGGGTTAGAATCCGGCCTTAAAGAGTATGCAACCCACACAGACCATTTTGCAAGGGGAGCCATGTCAAAAAAACATCCCATTATCGCGGTAACCGGCTCATCGGGGGCAGGGACTACCAACATCAAGGAGGCCTTCGAGAAGATTTTCAATCGCCAGGGTATCAAGGCGGCAGTGATAGAAGGTGACAGCTACCACCGCTATGACCGGGAGGAAATGGAACGGTTAACCCGCCAGGCCATGCGCGAGGGCAGGCATATCACTCACTTCGGGCCGGAAGGGAACCTGCTCAAGGAACTCGAAGCCGGTTTCAGGGAGTACGCCGAACGCGGCACCGGCAAACAGCGCTTCTATATTCATAATGATGCGGATGCCGCGCGCCACGGCGGGACGCCCGGCACACTGACGCCCTGGAAACCCCTGCCGGAGAACACGGATTTAATGCTTTACGAGGGGCTGCATGGCGGTCTGATCACCGATCAGGTGAACATTGCCCAATACGTGGACGTGCTTATCGGCATCACGCCCATAATTAACCTGGAATGGATCCAGAAAATCCAGCGCGACAAGACAGTACGCGGCTACAGCAGCGAAGATGCGACCGGCATGATCCTGGAGCGCATGTATGATTATGTCCACTACATCACGCCGCAATTCTCGCGTACGGACATCAACCTGCAGCGGGTCCCCACCATAGACACCGCCAATCCGTTCGGCGCCGTGCACATACCCTCCAGCGATGAGAGCTTTACCGTCATCCACGTCCGTAATCGCGACAAACTGGCCGTCGACTTCCTCTACCTGCTGGAAATGCTGCATGGTTCCTTCATGTCCACGCCTTATACAATTGTGATTCCTGCCGGTAAAACCAACTTTGCCATCCAGTTGATCATTGAGCCCCTCGTCAAGAAGATTATGGCTGCCAAGGAGTGACCAGTGAAGTTCCGGCCTCGCCGCCTTCCTGGGCGTCGGTCGCCAGGTTCAGACCCTGCTGCAAATACAATCTTGCGGCGTCGTGTTCACCCTGTTGATCCAGCAGGATCGCCAGTTCCCGGCAGGCCGCGGGGTCCGGTCCGGCCTGTATGCTCTGTTCCAGGTAGCTTCTGGCCTTTCCCCAGAGGCGGCTTCTTTTACACAGGCGCCCCAGGGCCAGCAACAACGCCGGGTCCCCGGGTGACCGGGACAGGCGCTTCTCGGCGAACTCCAGTTGCCGTCTCAGGCTCCTGCCCTCGACCAGGCCGAACAGGCGCACCAGTTCCGGGTCCCATTGCCGCTTCAGCGCGCGCCGCAACATGACTTCGCAACCGTTGCTGTCCCCAAGGCGCAGGCGTTCGGTAACGTACGCGCCAATCAGGGCGTTCTCTTTTTTCAGCTTGTTCGGAATGCGCCGCCAGGCGTCTTCCAGCGCGGGACCGTCCTGCCCGTCCCCGGCCTGGCGCAGCAACCCGGAATGGAGGGTCAACTGCTCGGCCCTGGCCTGCTCCGCCGAAACCCGGCCGCGCCGCCTGCTTTCGGACCAGCGGCGTAAATCAGTGGGCGCGCGTCGCAGTCTCGCCAGCGTGCGGATTAACGCATAAGCCACGAGGAACAGCACGGCGGCAATAATGACAAACACGACCAGGCTGGTCTGGATTATCCACCCCCTGTAGGTAAATACCACCTCTCCCGGGGATTGTTGCAACACCCATCCCGAGGCGACTGCCAGCAGCAGCACAATAAGCACGGTGAATAACAGTCTCATTGCAGCGCTACGCCTCCGGCTGACGGATTGTCCTGTCGCGCCAGATACTCATCAAACGCGCTTAATGTTGCATCGATTGATGGCGCTGGCTCATTCAGATCGGAGGCAGCCGCCCTCTCCAGAATCTCCATTGCGTTGCGAACCCGGGCATCGCCGGTATCGAAAAATTCAGTCAACCAGTCCATACAGGCGTTAACGGAAACACGGAACTGGTTCTCATCCCGGACCAGCAGCGCCAGCCGGGCCGCCTCGAGCTGCAGGCGCAGGTTGCGGTGCAGGAAAAAACGCTCCCTGGGCGCCAGCAACGCGACAGAATTACTCTCCGTGCGGGAAATGACCACCAGGGACTTTAGTTCCTTCCAGATGCCCAGGGCCAGGCTGCGCCACCGGTTTTCCGTTCCGGCCGGGTTATCGATCGGCGCTGGCGGTTGCACAGCGCTACCGCCCGGGTTAAGCGGCAATCGGTCCGCCTGTCCGGCCAGGTCGCCCAGCGCCAGGGCAAGACCGGTAAAATCCGTCCCGGCAGCCGATTTAAGCCGGTTGATATCCGCGATCAACTGTTCGCGCACCGGGATAAGCGCCGGGTCGGGGATCTCCCTGAGACTTGCGTCCGCAGACAGTAATATGGCCTGTGCGGTCTCCGCGTCCCCCGCCAGCGCAAGGCGCAGGGATGCGATCCTGAACAGGTATCCTGCCTCCGCCAGTTGCCAGCCCGTATCGCCGCTTCCCTGACGGCGCAGGCTGCTCAGGTTATGCAGTATTCCGGTAAGCTGATCGTCAATGCCGTCCTGGCGGTCGGCGAGTCGGCGGATGCCGGCGCTCAGGCCGTCATGGCTCTGTTGAAGCATGTCCAGCCTGTCTGCCAGGGATTTAAGCTGGGCCTCGTTGGCTTTCCTGCCCTTGCTGATGTCAAAAATGAAATACCCGGCCGCCGTTGCAACAGCGGCAAGCAGGATGAACAGGAGCAGGGAGGTAAGCCAGGACCGGCCTTTTCTGCGCCGCTCGCCACCGTTGGCGGCGTCCGGCGTATCGGACTGTACCGCGGCGCCCGGGGAAGCGCTTTGCTCCGCACTCTCTACGGCTGCCTCTTCGGCAGTCCCTGCAGCGGTCTCGTCCGTTACCTCTTCTTCTGTTATTTCATTAACCTTGTCATTCACTGTTTCACGCTCTCGTTGATATTGAGCAAGGCTTCAACCAGGCCCGCATCGGTATTATCAGGGGCTACGGCAATTCGCATGAACCCTGACTCGGTAGCGTGTTGCCTGATACGCTCGCTCATCACCACCATGGGGGTTCCCAACAGCCGGCTGCTCTCGGCGGGCGGGGTCAGCTCGACCAGGTTATCAAGACCCGCCTGGCTTGTGATGATTACAGCATCCGGTGTTTGATCATGCCAGAATTCCGTCATTTCCGCCTGACTCATATCAGGTTTGTCGCGCCGGTATACTTCCAGGTAATCCACCACGGCGCCGCGCGCCAGCAACACGTCACGCAGTTCCTCCCGTCCCCCCTGTCCCCGTATGATAACAATCCGTTTCTCCCTGATAGCGGATTCGTTCAATTTCGGCAGACGCAACAGCGCCTCGCTACCGCCGGTGTCAACCTGTCCGACTTTACCAAATCCCGATACCTTCAGGCAGCGGGCAGTGGCCTGGCCGACGGCAAGGACGGTCTTGTCCCGTAGCGTATCGGCAATATGGGGAAACAGGTCCAGTGCGTGGCTGACGGCGTTTTTGCTGATAAAGATGACAAAATCGGCGGCGGCAAGAAGGCGCCTGTTTTCCTCCGCGCGCGCCTCTTCCGCGTAAGGCCGTATCACCAGGGTAGGTAACGCCAGCGGAACACCTTGCTTCTGCTCAATCATCCTGCAGAGGCCGCCTGCCTGGCGCGCGGGCCGGGTTACCCAGACCTTGATTCCCGACAATGTTGCGTTACTGTCCGGCATCGCCCATGACCTCGGCGAGAATCTCTTCCGCGCCCTGCAACAGCAATTTCTCAGCCAGTTCATAACCAAGTTTCCCGGCATCGACTGCGGCGCCGCTGATGGCATCCTGCACTATCCTGGAGCCGTCCGGACAGCCTACCAGGGCAGTCATGGACAGGGTCTCGCCGGAGATCTGCGCGTAACCGGCAAGCGGCAGGTGACAGCCTCCGTACAGTTTCCGGGACAGGGCGCGCTCAGCGCTCACGCATAACCGGGTTGGTTCGTGGCTCAGGGGCCGGACAAGCTGTTCCACCTGCGCATCATCCGACCTGATCTCAATGCCCAGGGCTCCCTGGCCTATCGCCGGCAGCATATCCGCCACGTCCAGGTAAGCCCTGATTCGGCGCTCCATACCCAGCCGCTTCATCCCCGCTGCGGCAAGTATCAGGGCATCATACGCGCCGTCATCCAGTTTTTGCAGCCTGCTCCCCACGTTTCCGCGGATGTCCTGCAGTATCAGATCCGGGCAGGCTGTATTGAGCTGGCATTGCCTGCGCAAACTCGACGTCCCGATACGCGCGCCTTTGGGCATTTCATCCAGGGACGGGTAACGGTTCGAGATGAACACATCTCTCGGATCCTCTCTTTCCATGATTGCCGTTATCGCCAGCCCTGCAGGCATATCTACGGTCACATCCTTCATCGAATGAACCGCCAGGTCGGCTTCGTCATTCAACAACGCCTGCTCCAGTTCCTTGACGAACACTCCCTTGCCGCCCATTTCCGACAGCGACTTGTGCAAAAACCGATCAGCAATCGTCTTTACGGTCCTGATGCCGACACTCAGGCCGGGATGCGTTTCCTGCAACCGGGCGCGTACGAACTGCGCCTGCCACAAGGCAAGAGGACTTTCTCTCGTAACAATACGCAACATTGAACCGGCCATTATTATTTTGAACCCTTATACAATCTGGATACACTAACAGGGTAGACTACACTTATTCAACATTGCCGGGGTTGTTGCTAGCGGTTTTCGCTAACCTCGGTGAGATGGGTGGGGTCACCCATTAGCCAGTCGTTGTCAAGTGGCACAGATTAACCCTCCTGAATAAACAGGTATTATAAACCAAGCACCAGATTGAGCTACGCACCTGTTGTTTCGCTCAAGTGTTGTCGTCGTCTACCCCTACGCAACAGTCACCCATCAGGATCAAGTCCCCCGGAGGAGACCCTGGCTTGCGCCCCAGAAACCTATCAGTACCACCCCGCGTCCACGGGCATTAAACAGATTCACGGCCTTGACATCGACCACCCTATCGGTCGGCTCACGGTGTGGGCGTATCCTCTTCTCTGTGTGCAACGTGACGCACCCGGACCAATCAGAGTCACGGGTTATGACCCAACCTCACCGCGGGTTAACCGGGTGCGTCAAACCCTATACAAACACTTTGTCTTCGTCGAACGGCACCCCTCTCAATAGAATGTAATAACAGGCCCGCGCCAGTTTATGCGCCAGCGCCTTCAAGGCCACCACCCGGTGTGTCTTCGCCTCCTTGCGCTGGTAGAACCGACGCGCCTTGTCATGATGCCGGACGGCCAGGTTGGCCGCCTCCATGTACGCCCAGGCCAGGTAGTGATTACCGTTCTTGCGATTGCCCTCGCCCTTCTTCCTGCCGTTGCTCTCCCGCCGAGAGGCCACACAACGACAGTAGGAGGCATACTGCCCCACACTGCCAAACCGGCTCACCGGCCCGGTCTCCAGTAAAATCGTCTGCGCCAGGATCGGCCCGATGCCGCACACACTCTGTAACAACCGGTAATCCCGGTCCGCCCGCACCTGCGCCAGCACCGCCCGCTCCAACGCCCTGACCTGCGCATCCAGGGCCCGGCTCATATGCAAATTGCACTGCAACGCCAACTGTACGTTCGCATCGCCCAGCACCGGACACTCGAAGCCCTTGGCCTTCACCTCACTCACCGGGATCGCCTGCCCCGTCAAGCGGTGGTACTGCGTCTTGAAACTCAACAGGTGCCGGGTGCGGTCCTGCACCAGTTGCAGCCGCTTGCGCAGCACGTCCCGCAAACCCCGCAAGGCCGGCGGATAGATATACCCCGTCGGTAATATCCTTAAACGCATCAGGTGCGCCAGGTGAAACGCATCGTAGCGGTCATCCGTGCGCTTGAGACCCTGGTACTGCACCACCTTCGCCGGATTCACCAGGCGCACCGCAAACCCCGCACCCTGCAACGCATCCGCCAGCCAGTACCAGTTGAAGGTCGACTCCACCGCCACCGCCTCCAACTCTCGTTGATAGGGCGAGAGCGCCCCCGTAATAACCGCCGCATCGTTCCTGAAACGCCGCTCCAGCACACGCGTGTCCTGCTCGTCAATCACGCACACGTAACTATTGTTTGAATGTAAATCAATCCCCGCATATAGTGTCATGGTCAGTCTCCTCATGTTGAATGGTAACCACCCAACAGTCTAACCTGCCTCGGCAGGTTAGGGAGACTGGCTTATGAGTATCAGAGTAAAATCGCAAGGAGCATTGGCAGCGGCGGGAAGTGTGGTGATTTTACTCTGACCCCTGCATTGTTATTCAACCTGGCTGATAAATTTGATGAAACTGGGCGTAATCATGGATCCTGTTGCCGGGATCAAGGTCGAAAAAGACACGACACTGGCGCTGCTGCTCGCGGCCCAGCACAGGGGATGGGAGCTTTATTATATGGAGATGAATGATGTCTATCTTGCCGGCAGCATGCCGCGGGCGCGGGCGCGCATCCTGACCGTTGCAGATGATGCGTCCGATTGGTACCGGTTTCATCGCCACACGGAACTGGAGCTCCCGGAACTGGACGTGATCCTGATGCGCAAGGACCCGCCGTTCAACATGGAATACATCTACATGACCTATATCCTGGAACACGCGGCGGAGCAGGGCACGGTTGTCGTCAACGCCCCGGCAGCGCTCCGGGATATAAACGAAAAGGCATCCATCACCCATTTTCCCCAGTGCATCCCCCCCACCTTGATCAGCCGTGACCGGCAAGACTTGCTTGCTTTCATCGAACAACACGGCCAGGTCATACTCAAACCCCTGGACGGCATGGGCGGCGCCTCGGTCTTCCGGGTTGACCGGGAGGATGTCAACACGACTATAATCATCGAAACACTGACGCGAAACGCACAGAGCTTTATTATGGCCCAACAGTTCCTTGCGGCAATCAAACAGGGCGATAAACGCATTCTGCTTATTGATGGACAGCCGTATGAGCATGCACTGGCGCGCATACCGAAGCCCGGGGAGATACGCGGAAACCTGGCGGCGGGAGGCACCGGCAAGGGCGTGGACCTCAGTGACCGGGATTACTGGATCTGCGAGCAGGTCGGACCGCGGCTGCGCGCCATGGGCCTGGTGTTCGTCGGCCTGGACGTCATCGGTGACTACCTCACGGAGATCAATGTAACCAGTCCTACTTGCGTCAGGGAACTGGAACGGATCTACGGCAGCGATATCGCGGGCAGGGTAATGGACTGCATTGCAGGTAAAACGGGACAGTCATCTTGAGCATTACGGCGGCGATGCACCAGGGTTTGAAGCAACCGGATATCGCGTTGCCGAATGCCGGTTCCCGGCAACCGAAACTGCTGCCGGAGGACCGCCTGAGCCTGACATTTTGTCTGGCGGCGATCTTCCATGCCCTGGTCATTTTAGGGATCGTCTTTGCCCCGGAGGAAAAAGCGGGTCCGCGCTATGAATACATGGACATCGTCCTGGTGCGGCAATCAACCGAAGCCGCGGAAGACGCCGACGTGCTGGCGCAGGCGAACCTGATCGGGGGTGGGGATATCGACGCGGAGTCTATCCCGGCATCGCCGCTGCCCCCCATGCAGATAGCGGAACGAACTGAATTGGCCGAACCGGCGCCGCCGCAGGAGATCGAACCTGTAGCAGAACCGGAACCGCCGGAACCGGCATCACCGCCTGAGCAGGAAACCGTTGAACAATTGGCCGTGCAGGTGGAACAGCACACATCCGCAGCGGAGGAAACCCCGGACGTTGTTCAGACAAAGCGCCCCAGCGCATCCGAACTGATGACCAACAGCCTGAAGATGGCCGCCCTGAGTTCAGAGGTTCAGCGCAAACTGGAGACCAGGGCGAATCGTCCAAAAAGGACCTTCATACCCGCCAGCACCCGTAAATATAAATACGCCGCCTACATGGAGGCATGGCGCGCAAAAGTGGAGCGGGTGGGGAACCTGAATTACCCGGAGGAAGCCAGGAGGAGAAAAATCTCCGGTCAACTGGTGCTGGACGTCGCATTGAACCCGGACGGAAAGATAAATCAAATCACCATTCGCAGTTCCTCGGGCCACAAGGTACTTGATGATGCGGCGATAAGGATCGTGGAACTGGCGGCGCCGTATGCGCCTTTCCCCGAGGCGATCCGGGCGGAAACCGACGTCCTGCACATCACCAGGACCTGGCAGTTCCTGGACCAGAGCGGATTCAAATAGCAGCATTTAACTTCCTGGTGGCATTCCGAAGCCGTTAGGGATACTATTAGAGATATGGTTCACGATAGCTTAACCAACCAGTTTCTCATTGCCATGCCCAGTCTGAGAGATCCCAATTTTTCTCAAACCGTCACCTATATCTGCGCGCATAATGAAGATGGCGCCATGGGACTGGTCATCAATCGCCCGGCGAATTGTGCCCTGGGCGAAATCCTGACGCAGATGGAGATGACGCCGGATAACCAGTCCATCGCCAAACTGCCCGTATATCAGGGCGGGCCGGTCCACACCGACAGGGGGTTTGTGTTGCACGAACCGGGCAGTCAGTGGGATTCCTCGATCAACGTCTGTGATGCACTGGGCATTACGACTTCCAGGGACATATTACACGCCATCTCGGAAAGCGCGGGACCGGATAATTTTCTGATCGCCCTGGGTTATGCCGGCTGGTCGGCCGGTCAACTGGAAGAGGAAATAAAGGAAAACGCCTGGCTTAACGTATCCGCGGACCTGGATGTCATCTTCAACACACCTTGTGAACTGCGCTGGTCATCGGCTACCGCCTTGTTGGGCATCGACCATCACCAGCTATCGACCGGTTTCGGACACGCCTGAACCGTGCCCGGTTCTACTACCCTGCTATGTTTCGACTTCGGCACAAAAAGAATCGGCGTGGCGGTTGGCCAGACACTGACTGACACGGCGACGCCGCTGGAAATCATCACCGTACGCAACAACCGCCCGGATTGGGAGCGGATTGGCAGGCTGATCAACCAATGGCAGCCCCAGGCGCTCGTCGTCGGTAATCCGTTGAATATGGACGGCAGCCGGCATCCCATCGGCGCTGCCGTTGACGCGTTCGCCCGAAAACTGCAAGGGCGTTACCGCTTGCCGGTGCTGCGCGCCGATGAACGTCTCTCGACTGTCGAAGCCCGGGCCCGGCAGCGCAACAATGATGCCGTAGATCATGTGGCGGCGCAGATAATCCTGGAGGGTTGGTTGCAGGATGGCGGAGAGGTCAGAAAATGTTATAATCACTGACGTACAGGATCACCTCCAAAATATGCCGGAAAACAACCTCGATGTGCAGCAGCTGATCCGGAACATGAAAGCCGGGCTGGATCGATATTTACAGGAACACAACAGGAATAATCCCCTATTTATAGGCATCCATACGGGAGGAGTCTGGGTGGCGCAACAATTGCACACCCTGTACCGCTCATCCCAGCCTCTCGGCAAGCTCAATATCGCATTTTACCGCGACGATTTCAGCCGCATAGGGCTGCATCCCCGGGTAACGCCTTCCAGCCTGCCTTTCGATGTGGTCGACCGTCACGTGATTCTGATCGACGATGTGCTGTTTACCGGCCGGACCGTGCGCGCGGCAATGAACGAATTATTCGATTACGGCAGGGCAGCGAGCATCTGCCTGGCGGTGCTGGTGGACCGCAGCGGCAGGGAACTGCCCATACAGGCAGATGTGGCCGGAAAACATCTGGACCTGGAAACAAACCAGCATGTCAAACTCTCAGGCCCGGAACCCCTGGCGCTGGAAATCACGACAGCAGAATGACAGGCCACTCTATTCAACTGGATCAGCACGGTCGCCTCATACATTTTCTGACGACGGAAGGCCTCAGTCGTCAAATTCTGACAAGTATCCTTGATTATGCGGAATCCTTTGCCGGCGTCGGTGGGCGCTCCGTAAAAAAAGTGCCGTTGTTACGGGGTAAAACCGTGGCCAACCTGTTCTTTGAATCCAGCACGCGCACCCGCACGACTTTTGAACTGGCAGCCAAACGCCTCTCCGCCGACGTGTTGAATGTCAATATCGCCACCTCTGCCACCAACAAGGGCGAAACGTTGCAGGACACCTTGCATACCCTGGAAGCCATGCACTGCGACCTGTTTGTAGTACGCCACGGCAATAGCGGCGCAGCACATTTTATTGCCGGTCAGGTGGCGGAAAATGTCCGCGTCATCAACGCAGGGGATGGCCGCCATGCCCATCCCACCCAGGCCATGCTGGACATGTTCACCATCCGCCGCCATAAACCGGAGTTCGAATCCCTGCGAATAGCCATTGTAGGCGACATTGCGCACTCGCGGGTTGCCCGGTCTAAAATTCATGCGCTCAACACCCTGGGGGTCAGTGATATTCGCGTCATTGCTCCAAAAACCCTGATACCGGAAGATATCGGGAGCCTGGGCGTGCAGGTCTTCCATGATTTGAATGAAGGTCTGCGCGACGTGGACGTCATCACCATGTTACGCCTGCAACGGGAACGGATCAGCAATGCCGTGCTTCCAAGTGAGGAGGAATATTTCCAATGTTTCGGCCTTACCGAAGCGCGCCTGCGGATAGCCGACCCCGACGTTATCGTGATGCATCCCGGTCCGATCAATCGGGGTATTGAGATCGATTCACAGGTCGCAGATGGGGAAAGGTCTGTTATTCTGCAACAGGTCAGTTACGGCATAGCAATACGCATGGCAGTCATGGCCATGGTCATGGGCGCCGCGCCCGGCGACGGGACGGTTGGGGAGTGATGCGTATCATAATCCGCAACGGCCGCCTGCTCTGCCCCGCGCAGCAGCTTGATGAACTGGGCGACCTGTACATCGCGGACGGCAGGATAGTGTCCGCCGGCAGAGCGGTTGACGGTTTCAGCGCCGATCTTGAGATAGCGCTGGAAGGCCAATTCGTTTGTCCGGGGATCGTGGACCTCAGCGTCCACACCCGCGAGCCGGGATTCGAACACAAGGCGACCATCGCATCCGAAACCGGGGCGGCCGTGCGCGCCGGGGTAACCAGCATGGTGTGCCCGCCGAACACACGACCGGTAACGGACAACCCGCCGGTCGTCGAGCTTATCCACCAGCGCCAGGCCAGCCTCGGCAAGACACGCATATTTCCACTGGGCGCCCTGACCAAAGGACTGGAAGGACGCCAGTTGACGGAGGTGGCTGCCCTCAGACTGGCCGGTTGTGTCGGTTTGTCCAATGCCGATAAACCGATCACAGACACGGAAGTACTGCGCCGCGCGTTTGAATACGCCGTCGGTTTTGACCTGCCCGTGTTCATTCACCCGGAAGACAGTTACCTGAGAAACCAGGGCGTGATGCACGAGGGGAAAATCAGCACGCGCCTGGGTTTGCCCGGTATTCCGGAAACTGCCGAAACGATAGCCATCAGCCGCGCCCTGTTATTGATCGAACAGACCGGAGTTACGGCACATTTCTGCCGCCTGTCCTGCGCCCGCAGCGTGGAACTGGTGGCCGCGGCAAAACAGCAGGGACTGCCGGTCAGCGCGGATGCCGGGATCTGTTACCTGTACCTCACGGAGATGAACGTTGACGGTTTCAATTCCCAATGCCACCTGTGGCCGCCCCTGCGTACCGACCGGGACAGGCAGGCATTGCTGGACGGGCTGCGGAGCGGCGTCATCGACGCCGTCTGTTCGGATCATCAGCCCCATGATGAAGACGCCAAGGCTGCGCCGTTCAGCAGCACCGAGCCTGGCGCATCGACACTGGAGGTCCTGGCGCCGCTGGTGTTCAACCTGGCATCAACCCACGGTTTCAAGCTGGAGCAAATCGTCGGCGCGCTGACCTGCCGGCCCGCATCAATCATAGGCATCGGCGCCGGGACACTGGCCGAGGGCGCCGCTGCCGACCTGTTTGTCTTCGATGAAGGCCGGCAGTGGACCGTCAATGCCGAAGAACTGGCCAGCGCCGGGAAAAATACGCCTTTCGACGACTGGGAGATGAACGGCAAAGTCACCCATACGATTATTGACGGCAAGCCGGCTTTCGAGGACGTATGACCCCGTGATTCACCCGGATACCCGCGACACCATATTTATCGAGGATGCCGCGGTCCTGCAACAACAGTCGCTGGACGCCGAACAGTACCTCCTGCGCCTGGCGGCGGGCGCCACCGCCAGGCGCGCCCTGCCGGGGAGCTTTGTCCACCTGCGCTGTCATGAAGACCTGCCCATGCGCAGGCCCATGTCGGTCATGCGGGCGGACCCCGAGGCCGGCTGGATAGACATCCTGTACAAGGCCCACGGCCAGGGCACGAGAAAACTGGCCGGCGCCGGGGCCGGCGATTGTATCAACCTGCTCGGCCCCATCGGCAAACCGTTCAAACTGCGGGATTACCGGAGCGTTCCCCTGCTCATCGGCGGCGGGGTGGGCATCCCTCCCATGGTGTTCCTTGCCGAGCATATAAGGAAACAGGCGCCGGCCGTGAAACCCTTTGCCATCATGGGCTCGGAGATCCCGTTTCCTTTCAAGCCGAAACCCTCAAAGATCATGGTGGATGGGATTCCCGGCGACGCGATTGCCTGCATGCCCCTGCTGGAAGACTGGGGGATCCCCAGCCGCCTTACCAGCAGGCAGGGTTATCCCGGCTGTCACGACGGTCTCGTTACCGACCTGGCGCGAATCTGGCTGGACGGCCTCGATGCAGGACAACGGCAACAGGTAGAGATATTCAGTTGCGGACCGACTCCCATGTTGCAGGCCGTTGCCGGCCTGGCCAGGGAATTTGCCCTTCCCTGCCAGGTTTCATTGGAAGAATACATGGCCTGCGCCGTAGGCGGTTGCGCCGGCTGTACCGCGCCCGTTTACAGGAACGGGAAGGTTTCCATGCTGCGCGTATGCGTGGACGGCCCGGTATTCCAGGCCGATGAAGTGTTTCCGGAAATGGTTGGCAACAACCAGAAAAGTGAAGAATTACAACCAGAACCATGATCCACATTCCGCTACAGGAAATTTTTCACGCCCTTTTCTGTTCTCGTAACTCATTGAAATATAAAATCTTTACAGAATTATGCGCATTTTTCTTAATTTTGGCACGGAACCTGCAGGATATAAGTCAAAGAAGTTTTAACCCTTAATATCAACCAATCGGAGAAATTAGAATGAACTGGCAAACTCCTGAATACAGCGACATCCGCTTCGGTTTCGAAGTTACGATGTACATCAACAACAAGTAATAACGATATTACAAGTTGTATAAAAAAGGGTCCTCAGGACCCTTTTTTATTGCCTGCGTTTCGATCAGCTCCTCGTGGTTCACTTGGAGTGCCGGCAACAAATACCTGGATAATGGGCTTAATCGATCTCAATCTCCTTGCGTAAAGCCAGAATAAAGTCTTCCCCTATGGAATCAGCGACTTTATTCATCATACCCTGGCTGAACTTGCCCAAACGGCCAATCAGATTAATTTCCGACGTGTACAACACCTCCGTCGTAGCGCTGTCAATCTCAGTCAGCGAAAGTTTGCTCACAGCCTTTATCCTGCTCGCTTTGCCGCCCTCCACCCCCTGGGTCTGATAGGATGCAAATTCAGGGGGACGTTCTTCAAGGACATCAATATCGACCTTGAACTTCGTCCTGATTGGCCCGATTTTTATTCTGATACCGGCCTGGTATTTTTTCGGGCCGACCTGTTCGACCTGTTCGCAACCGGGAATGCAGGGCGCAATCGATTCGGGCGAAGTAATAAACTCCCAAACGTTTTCACGGGGCGCAACTACGGTAAAGGACTTTTCAATCTTCATTGTTAACAGCCTTGAGAATATCACATGTTGCATAAAAAGGGGGCGTAAGGCCCTTTACTTATTGCCTGCGTTCCGGCTGCCAGTTCTGCGGCTTTTCCACAAAGCACTTGATTAACATACCCTGCCTGCCTTATCTCCAGGGTTGTAAATGGCATTTTTGGTGCTATATTTCTGACAAAATGAATTTGGAGACACCACATGCATAGCCTTCCTTCTCGTATCATGGAACACGCCGAGGCGCTTCCGGAAGCCACGCCATTGTGCCCTGGCAGCCTGCTCCACCTCGGTAACCGGGCGGCAATTGACCAAGCCCTGTCCCGGCTCGCGCGCGCTGGTAAACTGTTTAGGATCTGCCAGGGTGTATACATGCGCCCGATTGAAACACGTTTCGGTATACGCGCGCCTAGCATTGAGAGGGGCCTCGCCACACTATCAGCCTTGTGGGGTGTAACAATCGTGCCGACCGGCGGTTCCGCCGCCAACTGTCTCGGCTTGACAACACAAAATCCTGTTCGCTCGGTCTATCTGACGTCAGGCCCCAGTCGGCGTCTGCATTTCGGGGCACACCCGGTCGAACTACGCCACGCTCCACGCTGGCAACTGAGCGCGCCATACCGCAAAGCGGGACAGGTCATCCGCGCCCTGGCGTGGCTCGGGCCTGAAGAAGTAGAGGATGGTCTGGATGCGGTACTTCCTTCGCTTTCCGCAGAAGACCTGGACGAACTATCCGCAGCACGGGCAGTAATGCCGGCATGGATGGCGGACCCGTTGAGCGCGCGCCTTGTGCATGGTTGAAATGCTTTAGCTGCAGTTACCGACTGTAAGTTACATACTGTTCATCCGGCTTGGGCTTTCAATCCATCCCATCAACGTACGTTTCAACATACGACGTAATCCGGCCAATGATGCGTTCGCCGACCTGGCGTCGTTCTTTGAGCCTGGGTTGTTTGTTCATGGTCCGGATTACGTCCACCTGTAAGGGTGTTTTGCCTGTAAATAGGTAATTTCCGATTACTTTGTCCAACCTGCCCCTGTCCAATCCTTCCTCATTACACAGCATCTGCAAAGCCTGTTCCCGCTGTTCCGACAGGTATTGTTCAAAAGTGCGCTTAATGTCTCCGTCCTTCGGTATCGCCGGTACGTGTTCTTCGATGAAGCGTTGTATCAGTTCTTTTTTGCTGCGCAGTTCAGGCTCGCTCTCGAGTGTGCTGACAATAGCCTGAACCTGCCTGCGGTATTCGTCCGGTTTGGTGTTGCGCAGCCTGATGACCAGGTCAAGGATGTAGCTGACGTTGATGTTATCCCGATGGATCAGTTCCACCTCGAAGTCGATATCGTCGAGAATGGATACTTTTTCCTTCTGCCTGTCGGTTTTTACCTTGTCGTTTAAATCAAGGTATTTGCTCTTGTAGTCCTCGAAGGTCTGCTCTTCAATGGCCAGGTCCGCAAATTTGAATTCGGTGAAGCTGACCAGCACGTTCATGAGACGCAAAAGTCCCCGGAATGCCTTGATGAAGGCAAGTTGCTCTTCCTCTCTTTGCAGTGCGTCAACACTGTCCACCGTTGCCGCGATCTCAAGTAGTTTTGCCACTGCTTCATCGAACAATTCAACGTATTTCTCGTAAGGCTCAAGCGCGATGGTGTCTACCGCTTCCTTGTCGGCAAACAACGCGACGGCTTCGTCCGTGGCAGGTTTCAGGTTGCGGTAACACACGACGTTGCCGTGTGACTTTTTTGACCCCAGCATACGATTGGTGCGGGAATAGGCTTGCACCAGTCCGTGGTATCTCAGGTTCTTGTCCACGTAGATGGTATTCAGCCACCTGCTGTCAAACCCTGTCAGGAACATGTTGACCACCAGCAGGATATCAATGCATTCACCCGTATTTCTGTTTTTCTCCCTCTGCCTGACCCGTTTGCCGATATCCCTGTAATAGTCGTAAAAGGTGTCGGTTTTATAGTTTGTGCCGTAAGCCTTGTTGTAATCCTGGATACAATTCTCCAGCGTATCCCGGCTATGGGCGCTGGTGTATTGAGAAACGTCAGCGGTAACAACCGCTCCGTAAGGCTCGCCCTGGTCGCGGATGACATTCTCCTGGCGGTCCTGGTTGCTGGCGCTTGCTGACCCTGTCGCGTTATCAGGGAAGTCTGTATCAAGCGCGCCGCTTGCATCGCTGTCGTCCTCGTTGACCTGGTAGGAAAATATCGTCGCCACCTTGAGGTCGTGCTCCCCATTTAACCGCTTCTGTTTGAACAGCTTGTAATAGCGCACCAGTGTTTTGATGTCGGAGACGCAGAAAATGGTGTTAAACTCGCGGCCGTGGGTCTTGCGGTCATGGTTGGCGATAATGTGCTCGACAATCCCGCTCAGCCGATCTTCTGATTCCAGCACTTCGTCTGTATCTATGGCTTCAACCTGTATGTCCTCCCTGGCGTTCTTCCTGTCCTTGAAAGTGCGGATATATTCAATGGAAAATCGCAATACGTTCTCATCATTAATGGCATCGGTGATGACGTACTTGTGCAGACACTCGCCAAACAGGTCTGTCGTGGTGCGTCTGCCATACTCATTGCTCAGCGAATTTTCGGCAAAAATGGGGGTGCCGGTGAACCCGAACATCTGCGCCCTGGGGAAGTAGTCCCGAATGCGCTTATGGGTCTCGCCAAACTGGCTGCGATGGCATTCGTCAAAAATGAATACCATACGCTTGTCTCGCAACGGCTTCATGGTGGCTGCATGCCGCCGCTTGTAAATGGCGTTATTCAATTTCTGCAGGGTGGTGACTATCAGCCTGGTGTCATCGCTGAACTGTTTCACCAGCGTCCGGGTATTATCCGTCCCATCAATACTGTCTTTTTTGAAGCTGTTGAAATCCTCGATGGTTTTGTAATCCAGGTCCTTGCGGTCTACGACGAACACGACCTTATGTACGCCGGACGTGCCGGTGAGGATTTGCGCGGTCTTGAATGAGGTGAGCGTTTTGCCGGAACCGGTGGTGTGCCAGATATAGCCGAACTTGTCCGAGGTCCTCACCCGCTCGACAATGGCCTCCACCGCGTGATATTGATACTGGCGCAACACCATCAGCAACTTGTCGGTGTCGCTCAATACCACGTATTTTGTCACGAGCTTGGAGAGCTGGCATGGCTCCAGGAACACATCGGCGAACTCGCTGAGTTGCGTGATGCGCCGGTTTTCCTTGTCCGCCCAGAAAAAGGTCTGTTTGAAGTCGCGCTGTCTGACCGGATTGTTGGCGTAATACTTGGTGTTGACGCCGTTGCTGATGACAAACACCTGAATGTATTCGAACAACCCCCAGCCCGCCGAATAGGAATGACGCTGGTAGCGGTTGGTCTGGTTGAAGGCTTCCTTGAGCTCCAGGCCACGGCGTTTTAACTCTACCTGCAACAGTGGCAGGCCATTGATGAGCAGGGTCACGTCATAGCGATTCTTGCAGCCGCCTTCCATCTCGACCTGCCGGGCGACCTGAAACTCGTTCTTGCACCAGTTGATCTGATCGACCAGTTCAAGATAGCCCACCTCGCCATCATCCCGGTGGTAGTCCAGCTTGCTTCTCAACCGTTTGGCCTTGTCGAAAATATTGCCCCTGGAGAGCGTCACCAGCACGTCCTGAAATTCCTTCCCGGACAGGGTGGTAGTGTTGTGTTTCTCCAGTTGTGTTTTCAGGTTCCGTACCAGGTCGTCTTCATTGCTGATGCGGACTTTCTCGTAACCCAGGGTCTGTAACTGGGCGACAAGTTCCTGTTCAAGGACAGCTTCTGACTGGGCGGCCATGCAGACTGGGCGTGTTAAATGAACATCTGCTGTAGGAGTCCTTGTTTGAAGGCGCGGGCTTGTTCAATCTGGTTTGTGACCAGTTCTATTTTTCGGTCGATAGCGGAGAGGAAGTTGGCGATTTTTTGTTGTTCTTTTACAGTAGGAATATAGACTTTGATTTTGCCAATGTCGTTTGAGTTGATTGCGGGGTAGCTGGTGCCCGTACAACGAGCTAATACTCTCTTCACATATTTCTGTTCATGCACAAGATAATACAAAAACCGTGCTGATGTGGACGTTCGTAGTTGGACGTAACCAGTTGAGGCAATATAATCACCGTCCAAGTCAAAAAAGTAATTATTCTGTTGATACGGGCGTACAGATTGAAAAAGTACGTCATTTTTTCTCAACATTCTTTGCGCTCTACTGGGTGCACCATTTCTTGAAATTGTATTTTTCTTTATCAGTGCGCCTTGATATACGCTCTCTAAATCTATGTAGGTGAATGTATCAGGCAGGTTTCCGCCAGATGGGTTTATTTCACAAAAATCACAGATGTACTTCTCCTCCCAATCCGGATAATCCCTTCCATCCTCATCCTTGAACCGGATTTCCTGGCTGAACAGTTTTTGCATCATGCCTTTCTTGTACTGTTCCAGCAGGGATTTCTTCCTGTTCAGTTGCTCGATTTTAGTATCAACTGCCGATAGGAATGAGGCGATTTTTTGTTGTTCTTTTTTTGAAGGAATGCTTAATTTGAGCAATCTGAGCTGGGACGCGTATAAATGAATAACTGATATTCCTTGCGCCAATCTCGCTATATTAGGTTTCTTGTAATTCAAATAATACGCAAGAAATATTCCGTTTTGCTGGCAGCGAATTATATTTATGTCACCTCCCAGCGCAACCCCGTCGAGTCTTAGACAAGCAGCAGTTGCTATGTCTGATGCGGTCTCACCAGATGAGGGGACAATGACATCATTTTTATTGCTCAATTCCAGCCGAGAAGGCGGTATATCAGTACTGGAAATCACATGTGTAATTGTAGTTCCGTAGTGGGTGTAAAGTTCTCCATATCGGATACACTCTACTGCTCCATTACTTACGATGTCGCTTTTTGATATTCCCTTCCCCTTAATAAAATTTGAAAACTCTCCTAATAATTTCTCCTCCCAATCCGGATAATCCCTACCGCCTTCACATTTGAACCGTAAGGATGGTGCGCTTTTTTGCGTTGCTGCAGCCATTAGTTGGTCTTCAGTTAAAACGGGCTCTCTATCCCCAGTTCACGGCAATATCCCGCGATGGCGTTATCTGTTGCCTGCATGTCCTTCTCCAGCGTTTTTAGTTCTTTAGACACGGCGGTGATATCAACGGGTTCTTCTTCCTCAAAAGTGTCCACGTAGCGCGGGATGTTGAGGTTCCAGTCATTCTCCTCAACCTCGCTCAGGGTGGCGACGTAAGCGTATTTGTCGATGGTTTCCCGTTTCCTGTAGGTCTCGATAATCCGCTCTACATGCTCATCGCTCAGCATGTTCTGGTTTCCCGCCTTTTCATAATGCTGTGAGGCGTCGATAAAGAGGATGTCATCATCCTGTTTGCGGCATTTTTTCAGGACCAGGATGCAGGTCGGGATGCTGGTGCCGTAGAACAGGTTAGCCGGCAGGCCGATGACGGCGTCCAGGTAGTTCTGTTCCTCAATAATGTAACGCCGGATTGTCCCTTCCGCCGCGCCCCGGAACAGCACGCCGTGGGGCAGCACCACGGCCATGGCGCCGTTCTCCGCCAGTTGGTAGAGCATGTGCTGCACGAAGGCAAAATCGGCCTTGCCTTTCGGCGCCAGTTTGCCGTATTTGCTGAAACGCTCATCGTCTCCGTGCAGCGGGTTGCCGTCGCCTTTCCACTTGGCGGAAAACGGCGGGTTGGCGACCACGGACTCAAAGCGCATCTCCCGGTGCTGGGGTTTCTCCAGGGTGTCCTCCTGGCGGATGTCAAAGCGGTTGAAATGCACGCCATGGAGGATCATGTTCATGCGCGCCAGGTTGTAGGTGGTGCGGTTGAGCTCCTGGCCGTACAGGTCCAGCAGGGCCTCGTCACCTTCACGGGCGTTCATCCTGGCTTCTTTTTCAATGCGCAACAGCAGCGAACCGGAACCACAGGTCGGGTCGTAGGCGTTGCGAATGCGGTCACGGTCCAGGGTGACCAGCTTGGCGAGCACCTTGGAGACCTGTTGTGGCGTATAGAACTCGCCTGCCTTCTTGCCGGCGCCAGAGGCAAACTGGCCGATCAGGTATTCATAAGCGTCGCCCAGAATGTCCGCATTGGCTTCTTCCGGGCCGAAATCGATCCGATTCAGGCTCGCCATGATTTTAACGATCAGCTCGTTGCGGTCATCCACCTCCCGGCCCAGCTTGCTGCTGTCCAGGTTCAGGTCTTCAAACAGGTTGTTGAAATCATCGGCGCTGTCCGTCTGATTGGCGGACGCCTCGATGTTTTTGAAGATCGCTTTCAGGTCGCCGATGACGTGGGTATCCTGCTCCTCAGCCGCCCCCTGGCCTTTCGCCACCACCGATGAGAACAACTCATCCGGCGCCAGGAAGTAGCCCAACCGTTCCAGCGATTCATCCCTGATGGCCGCAATATCCTCAGCATCCGTGACCTTGTAATAATCCTTTACTTCCTCGGTTTCCAGTAGTTCATTGGCCAACACATATTGTCTCTCCGAGAGATACTTATAGAAAATAAACCCCAGGATGTAGTCCTTGAACTCATCCGCATCCATCTTGCCGCGCAAGTCATTGGCAATGTTCCAGAGTTGTCTTTCCAGCGCTTGCTTCTGTTCTTCTGTCATGGGATTGATGTTGTTGGTGTATGTACGGATCAGGAGTAGTCAGGTAGTCTCGCACCATGCCTCTTTCATCTGTACGCAAAAGGGTCCAGAATTTCTACACCAAGCTGGGTAAAATCGTTAACGTTTCGGGTTACTACAGTCAGTCTGTGAAACATAGCTGTCGCCGCTATCATTGCATCTTCTGTCAAGGTATGTGATTGGCGATGCATCAGTCGCCCCCATACCCGGAAAACTGCCGCATCCATCGGTAATATATTGTAAGAGGAGACGATCTTGCCGAGCCATACCTCAAGCTCTTTGGCTTTGTCGGCATCTTGTCCGCGAGTGATCTCGATCCCTGTCTGTATTTCTCCTATTGTGACCGCGGAAACATGAAGCTGATCGTCTGCAACGCCTGCTATCCAATTTACTACATTTGGATTTGGTCTCGAACGACGTAGTTCGGAAACCACATTGGTATCAAGCAGATACACTTCTTACTCGAAGTCTGGCGGTTTGCGCTGAGGGCGTGCCTTGCGCGGCGGCACCAAAGTTTCAGTACGCGCCTCCGGCGTCAGTAACAGTTCTTTAAGGCTGGGTTTGTTTATCTGCTCCAGCCGTTTCCATTGTTCAATCGGCACCAGAACTACCGCCTCCACGCCGCGTTTGGTGACAATTTGAGGGCCTTTTACGAGGCTGGTTTCCAGCAGTTCACTGAACCGCGCTTTCGCGTCCTGTACTTGCCATACGTTACTCATAAGCACCTCACAATGCAATTTACCTGACTAGGCTTATAACTAGTTTGTAAGCGAATGTCAAGTATCCGTGAAGCACAATTTTCCAATTCCGGGTCAGGACTGAAAGGGATTGACGACAAGGATGTCGTGATAGGTTTGGCCCGTATTGAAATCCTCCGAGAAAATTTGTGTGCAGCCTGCTTTTTCCGCGGCAGCTATGATCAAGGAGTCCCAGTAGGAAATCCGGTAGCGGCTACAGGTGCCAACAGCCCGCTGCACCAGCGCGAGGTCAATGTCTATGACCGGCAGGGTTGCAAACAGGGATATTGCTTCCCTGACTACTTCTTCCGGGAGCGGGTTGGAAACGCGCCGGGTCGTGGCATTGTAAAATTCGCCCAGAACCTGTGCTGATACGACACCATTCTCATTGCTGATGGCATCAGCAATGATATCGAAGGCTCGTTCCTGTTTGGCCGGGTCTCGCCGGTCGTACGCATAGACGAGGATATTGGTATCGAAAAATACCTTATCGGTTATAGCGGCCAAGTCGGTCTTCATAGAGGTCCTCCCTGGTCCAGGTGCGCGGGCCGAGGTCGCGGCCATGCCGCCTGGTTGATTCCCTGAGCGCGGCAATACGCTCCTGCTTGACGCCGGTATCGCTGTTGGCGACAGCAGTCAGGTAGTCTCGCACCATCGCCGTCAACGTCGTATTCTTGTCGATGGCTATCTTGCGCACTTTCTTCATGATGTCCTCGTCAATACTCAGCGTAATATTCATATTATCTTCCCCGGCTTATATTTCACATGTTAAGTGAAAACCATAATAAGGGTATGGTCGGTTGCAAGTCAAGGTTTTTCGGGTTCCAAACAGGGCGCAAGCCCCTTTTTTGCTGCCCGCGTTTCGACAGCCAATATTGTGGCGGAGGCACAGGCAGTTTCCTGTCCCGGCCTCACTTGTTTGGGAATTTCACCTGTGCGCAAAAGAGTCCGGAATTTCCACGCCGAGTTGGGTAAAATCGCTGACGTTGCGGGTTATAATGGTTAGTCCGTGAAACCAGGCTGTCGCTGCTATCATCGTATCTTCTGTCAAGGTGTGTGATCCAGTGTCTGTTCAATTTGATTTGTTTCTGGACAGCGCTGAGGTGGTCGCTGAGAACGAACTGCGCGAAGCCCTGCGTACGCGCAACGCAGAAGAGGCGCAGCAAAAGTTGACAGAACTCAGGACGCGTAACCCCAACCACCACGCGCTGGAACCTGCCTCTACAATGATTGATGCATTGAAAACAGCGCTGCCGCATGATTCAAACACCGCCCTGGAGTGTCTGGACAGGCTGGAACAGGAATGGGCTCCGGCTGCGAAGACCCTGTTCGGCGTCGACGGGCAGGAAATCCTGGCGCCGCTCTGGCGCGCGACCGGGCCGGCCCTGGAAAGCATCCGTTTTAATCCTGAACACCCGGACCATCATGCAAGTCGCGCTTACCTGGAGTGCGGAGACTGGCGCGCGGTGTTGCGCGTGATACAGGCTGAGCCCGATTGTGAACATCAACCCGTTTTACTTGAACGCATGGCGCGGGCGCTCTGGCAGACCGACCGGACTGCCCGGGCTGTTGAGCAATGGTTTGTGCTGTGCTGGCTGGCGCCGGCGTATTTTGAAGGCATGATCAGGCATGGGCGTATTCCCGCCTCTTTTCTGCTGGAGCATTGCCACCAGGCCATGAACGTCGATATGGAACCCGAACTGTCCGTTGAATGGTATCCGGCCTGGGTGATGCTGCATGAGCCGGGACTGGCCCGGTCTGTACAGAGGCGCGGCGCTGATACCGGACCGGAGCGGGCGTTTGATTTGATTAAAGAGTTGCTGTTGAGTAATGATGAACATCTGGCCTTGCGCCGGGAACTCAAGGACCTTCATCCGGGGTTGTTTCATTATTATCTGCAGAACCGGGCACAGTTTGGATTTAGACTGACACGATGAATAACCTGCATGAGCGATTGCAACAGGTGCGCTTGGAGATAGCAGAGGCGGAACGGCGTTTCGGCCGGGAACCGGGGAGCGTGAAACTGCTGGCGGTGAGCAAAACCCGGGCTGCCGGTGATGTCCTGGCGCTGGCGCAACTGGGGGTTTCGGATTTCGGCGAGAACTACGTCCAGGAGGCGCGGACCAAGATCGGGCAGTTAAGCGGGCAGTCGCTTACCTGGCATTTCATCGGCCCGATCCAGTCCAACAAGACCCATCAGGTCGCAGAGCATTTCGACTGGGTGCATTCCGTGGACCGCATAAAGGTGGCCCAGCGATTAAACGCGGCGCGGCCCGCGCACCTGCCTCCCCTGAATATCTGCATACAGGTCAACGTTGATGCTGAATCCACCAAGTCCGGCATCGACCCGAACGAAGTGGAACAACTGGCTGGGGAAGTTCTTCCATTATCCAGGCTCAATTTGAGGGGGCTCATGGCGCTGCCCGCGCCCACGGAGGATTTCTCAGAACAACGACGCAGTTTCCTGCACACCCGCCGCCTGCAGGAACAGCTTATGGACAAGGGCTACCGGCTTGACACCTTATCCATGGGAACAACCAATGATATGCGCGCCGCCGTAGCTGAGGGGGCGACCATTATCAGGATCGGTACGGCGTTGTTCGGACCGCGAACACGGTAGATGCCGAAGCCACCGGCGCCGGACCCCTGCTACCGGGGACGGACTTTAAGTCCGTCCCCACTTGGACCGCAAACATTGATATGATGCTCACGTTATGCAGAATCAGAAGATCGCCTTTCTCGGTTGCGGCAATATGGGGACCAGCCTCATCAGCGGACTTATCGCCAACGGCCATCCTGCGTCCTCCCTGTCCGGCGTTGACCCGGACGAAAATCAGCGCCGCAAACTGGCGGAACGGCATGACGTACGCGTCACGGCCGCGATAGCTGAAGGCGTTCCCGGCGCCGACGTCATAGTGCTGGCCGTCAAACCGCAAACCGTCACGGCCGTACTGGCTGAGGTGAAGCCGGCCCTGCAAGCCGAACGCCCGCTGGTCCTGTCCATCGCGGCAGGTGTGCGCAGCGCAAACATCAGCAAGGCGCTCGGCGGCGCCTGCCCGGTGGTGCGCGCCATGCCCAACACGCCTGCCCTGTTGGGCGCCGGTGCATCCGGTCTGTACGCCGCGGCAAACGTCAGCGCGGACCAGCGCCGGATGGCGATGCATATCATGCAGGCGGTCGGTGCTGCGGTCTGGCTGGATGACGAGTCGCAACTGGACACCGTGACCGCCGTTTCGGGTAGCGGCCCCGCCTATTTTTTCCTCATCGTCGAACTGCTGGAAAGAATCGCCGCAGACATGGGCTTGTCCCGGGAACAGGCGCATATGCTCAGCGTTGAAACTGCGCTGGGTGCGGCAAGAATGCTGAAGGAGACCGGCGAGGACGCGGCAATCCTGAGGCAACGGGTCACATCCCCGGGCGGCACCACTGAGAAAGCGTTGCAGGTTTTCAGGGAAGGGGGACTGGAACCTTTGCTGCGCCGGGCGCTGGCGGCCTGCCGGGACCGTTCGGTAGAACTTGCAAAACACGGGGATTGAAAGGTGGGGGTCTCCTACCTGTCCGATGCCATGCTGTTCCTGATCAATACGATTTTTTCCTTATACATTCTACTGGTAGTCCTGCGTTTCATGCTGCAAACCGTCAGGGCCGATTCACGTAACCCGGTCTCACAATTCCTGTTGGCGGCGACCAACCCGCCCCTGCGCCTGCTGCGCCGAATCATTCCGGGGTACGCCGGGGTGGACTGGTCCTGCATTATCCTGATGATAGCGCTCCAGGCCGTTGAACTGTTTCTTACCAGCCTGATTGCCTTCGGCGTCACTCTCGCTTTTTTCGGCCTGCTCCTGCTCAGCGCCGCCGAACTGCTGAAGCTGATCATCTATATCTTCATGTTCGTCATTTTCGTTCAGATCATCCTCAGTTGGGTTAATCCGGGCGCGTATAACCCGGTTACGGCACTCCTGTACCAGTTATCCGAACCCCTGTTACGGCCGGCCCGCAGGTTGCTGCCTTCCACACACGGCATCGACTTCTCTCCCATCCTGGTGTTTATCGCCTTGCAACTGTTCTTGATGCTGCTGGTCAGACCCCTCGCAGACCTGGGTCGGGTTTTATCCGGCTGACACCGCTACCGCCGCCGGTTCCATAACCCTGTTGCCAGCTTCCGGCCTGGTATAGTATGCTTGATCTCCCAGTAACAAGGAGTAACCGATGTCCCGCATTACAATCGCCCTGATCGCAATGTTGTTAACGGTAGCCGGATTGACCGTCAACGCCGAGCAATCAAAGACTTTCGGTGATTACACTATCCACTATGCCGCCTTTACCACGGACCTGCTGTCGCCTGAGGTCGCCCGGCTCTACAAAATCCGCCGCAGCAAAAACCGGGCCATCATCAATATTTCGGTGCTCAAAAAAGTCATGGGCACGACAGGGCAACCGGTGAAAGCGCAGGTGGAAGCCTCTGCGACCAATTTGAACCGGCAACTGAAGAACCTGAATACCCGGGAGTTAAGCAGTAACGGAGCAATCTATTACATCGCCGAAACTTCCGTTAATAACGAAGAAACCCTCAACTTTGACCTGAATATTGTCCCCGAAGGCGAGACTGTCGCCCTGAGTTTTTCCTTTCGGCAGCAGTTTTTTACGGAATAGACGAACTGACGGGGGACGGATTTGAAATCCGTCCCCTTTCTTTTGTCAAATATCGTATTCGATGATCAGCGGAGCATGGTCCGAAAAACGCTGCTCCTTATAGATGGAGACGTCCCTGACCCTGTCCGCCAGGCCCGGGGTGACCACCTGGTAATCGATACGCCATCCCACGTTCTTTGCCCACGACTGGCCGCGGTTCGACCACCAGGTATATTGTTCCGCCTCCCGGTTCACCACGCGGAATGCATCGACCAGCCCCATCTCACCGAACACCTTGTCCATCCAGGCCCTTTCCTCGGGCAGGAAACCCGAGTTTTTCTGGTTGCTGCGCCAGTTTTTCAGGTCGATTTGCCTGTGGGCGATATTCCAGTCGCCGCAGATGATGAATTCTTTTTCCTGCTGCAGGATGTCCGCCAATACCCGCTCGAAGCGCGCCATGAAGTCATACTTTATGGTCTGCCGTTCTTCACCCGAGGTGCCGGACGGCAGGTACAGGGACACAACGCTGAACCCGGGATAATCCGCCTGAATAAAGCGCCCTTCCAGGTCCGCCGTGTCCCAGCCCAGCCGGTCGCTCACACTAGCCGGTTCCCGCCGGGAATACAGGGCAACGCCGCTGTAGCCTTTTTTCTGCGCGCTGTTGAAATACCCGAAATATCCGTCCGGTTGCAGAACCCGGTCGTCCAGTTGTTCGGTCTGCGCCTTTATTTCCTGTAAACAGACGACATCGGCGCTTTGTCCCGGCATCCAGTCAAAAAATCCTTTTCTGTCCGCCGAGCGGATCCCGTTGGCATTTAATGTGATTATCTTCATGGCTGAGGTATACTGACTGGAATATTATAAAAATCAATTGTATCTTCCCAGCTTCCGAGGAGGAACAGACATGCCGGTCTTCGAAAATACCGACCCTGACATCAGGTCAATGAAAGGTCTTCATGTATACCACTACTTCCTGTCGAATTGCGCCCAGCGCGTTACCCTCGCGCTGGAAGAGAAGGGGCAGGACTGGACTCCCCATGCGATAAACCTGTTTACCCAGGAAAATACCACGGATGAATACTTCAGGATCAACCCCAAGGGCCTGGTCCCCGCGCTGGTGCACGACGGTGCGGTCGTCACCGAGTCGATTGACATCCTGCGTTACATCGAGGAGCAGTTTCCTGAACCCCCGCTCTATCCGTCCGATCCGGAACAGCGCCGGGAGGTGGACAACTGGATGGATGCCGCGACGGAAAATCATGTCCGCGTGGTCAAGACCTTCATGTATTCCACGGTGCTGGGCGCGTCGAAGAAACCCGGAATGATGGAAAATTACCTGAAAAAACAGGAAGACGAGGAACTGATTGCCTTTCACAGGGAAACTCTCTCGGGTTTCGACCAAAACCGGGTCCTGGAAGCTGAGCGCAACCTGTTTGCTTTCTACGACGGCATGGAAAAGGAACTCGGCCTGCATCAATGGCTGGTGGGAGATGAGTTCAGTTACGCCGACATCGCCTGGTTCGTCACGTATTTCATGAACCGGCGAGTCGGCGCGGTGGACTTCCGGAATTATCCCAATATCCGCAACTGGGGGGATCGCATCATACAACGGCCATCCTTCAAGGGTGGCGTTGCCCGGTTACAGCCCTGGTATGCTCCGCTTGTCTGCCTGATGCTGCGCACCAAATCGCGCATGCAGCGCGGCGGGCCGGCGCCCGCACAGCCGCGCCCGGCCCCGCAAAGTCCATGACAGTGCCCCTGTGAGAGACTATCAAGCCGAATTTATCGACTTCGCAATCCGCAACAAGGTACTGCAATTCGGCGAATTTACCCTCAAATCCGGCCGCGCCAGTCCTTATTTTTTCAACAGCGGGCTGTTTAACGACGGCCGCAGCATTGAGCAGTTGGGAAGCTTCTATATGCAGGCCATCGAGCATGCCGGTCTGCAATTCGACATGTTGTTCGGGCCGGCGTACAAGGGCATCCCGCTGGCAACGGCGGTTGCCATCGCCTACTCACGTGAACTGGGACGTTCCTTGCCCTACAGTTTCAACCGCAAGGAGGAGAAGGACCACGGCGAAGGCGGTGTGGTTGCCGGAGCGCCCCTGCACGGGTCGGTGCTGGTTATCGACGATGTGATCACCGCCGGCACATCGGTGCATTACTCCATTGACCTGATACAACGCCATGATGCCAGCGCGGCAGCCGTAGTGATCGCCCTGGACCGGCAGGAACGGGGCCGGGATAACGCGGATATATCCGCTATTGAAGAGATAGAGCGGCGTTACGGGATTCCGGTCGTGCCGATTGCCACCCTGGATAACCTGGGCGAATTCCTGCAGCGGCAACCGGAATATTCAAAGGAACTTGAGAAAGTAACCCGGTATCGGAAGGAATACGGAATATAAGCCTGTTAAAACGGCAGGTTCAGTTCCGTATCCGCCGTAGCTTGCAATAACCGTCGAAACTTTTCCTGGATGCGTTCCAGGGCGGGCTTGTCGTCGGCTTCAAAGCGCAGGGTAAGCACCGGGGAGGTATTGGACGCACGCACCAGGCCCCAGCCGTCCCGGAATTCCACCCTTACGCCATCCGTATGGATGATCTGCGCGTCCGGGAAATCGGCGCTGTCCCTGAGCTTCTCCATAAAGGTCTGATGTGACGCTTCCGGCAACCTGACCCGCAGTTCCGGTGTTGAAACACCCTCCGGCATGCCGGCAAACAGTTCTTTCGAGCTGCGCCCGCTGCGCACCAGGATTTCCAGCAGCCGCGCGCCGGCATACATCGCATCGTCAAACCCGTACCAGCGTTCCCTGAAGAAGATATGGCCGCTCAGTTCACCGGCGAGAGGGGCCTGCATTTCCTCCATTTTGCTCTTGATCAGGGAATGTCCTGTTTTCCACATCAGCGGTACGCCGCCGTTGTTCTCAACCACGGTTTTCAGG
The DNA here is from genome assembly GCA_965220815.1 of Gammaproteobacteria bacterium. Lineage (GTDB taxonomy): Bacteria > Pseudomonadota > Gammaproteobacteria > Eutrophobiales > Eutrophobiaceae > JAAXHV01. Next base: position 977,480 of record OZ244846.1, on the reverse strand, counting down.
TAGCGCGAACATTTCACGTCATAGATGATGCCGGCGCCTCTGTTACGGGACAGCACGTCTTTTGCCAGCACCATCAATTGCCGGTCCGGCCAGATAATATGCCCGGCGCTGTCGACAACGCCGAGCCGGTCGCCGTCACCATCAAAAGCCAGCCCGATATCGGCCCCCTGGGTTGTTACCCGCGCGATCAACGCCTCCAGGTTTTCCGGCTGGCTCGGGTCGGGATGATGATTGGGAAATGCGCCGTCCACTTCGCAATACATCTCTTCCACTTGATGCCCGAGGGCGCGAAAGAGTTGCGGGGCAATCACGCCGGCCACGCCGTTGCCGCAATCGATGATTATCTTCAGCGCCGCGCCGCGCGCGGCTGTTGATATATCGCCGGCTACCCGGGCGACGTAGTCGTTCTTGACGTCGGACGACGACAGCTTCCCCCGGCCGCGGGTAAAGTCACCCGCAACGATGCGCCGGTAAATTGCCTGAAGGTCTTCCCCATGCAGGGTTTTTCCGGCAATGATCAGCTTCATGCCGTTATATTCAGGGCCGTTATGGCTGCCGGTCACCATCACGCCGCTCTCGGCAGGCAACCAGTGCGTGGCGAAATACAACAGCGGCGTCGGGACGATGCCGATATCCACAACATCACGGCCGCTTGATCTCAGGCCGGCAATCAGGGCGCCCGACAACGCCGGGCTGGAGTCCCTGCCGTCGCGCCCCACGACAATCTCCTGTTCGCCCCTGGCAGCAGCCTCAGCGCCGATACCAAGGCCGATCAAGCGGGCGATTTCGGCGGTTAATGTCCGGCCCACTATTCCCCGTATGTCGTAGGCGCGGAAAATGGACGCGGGAATTGTAGTGTCAGTCACTTGATGGTCAGTCCGGACCTGGACTTGTGCGGTTGCTCCGAAGATTTTTTGCGGTAACGCGCGATGATGATTTCCAGCAGTCGCCGGGCCAGTTTTTCCTTAGGCGCCGTTGTCAACGACTCTGATCCGCCCGTCCAGAAAACTTCCAGTGCGTTTTCCTCGCGGTCAAAGCCCAGGTTGTCTCCTACCCGGTTCGCCGCGATCATGTCCAGGTTTTTACTCTTCAGTTTCTTCTTTGCATTGTCATGGAGGTTTTCCGTCTCCGCGGCAAATCCGACCGTGAACGGCGGTCTGTCCAGCGCGGCGACTTCCGCCAGGATGTCCGGCGTCTTCTCCAGGCGCAGCAGCAGGTCGGCATCTTTCTTCTTCATCTTCTGCCCTGCCGCATTACCTGTTCGGTAATCCGCCACCGCCGCGGCCGAAACGAATATGTCGCTGGCCGGCGCCGCGGCAAGGACTTCGTCATGCATCTGCCCCGCGGAAACCACCTCTATAACCTTGACCCGCGCCGGCGCCGCCAGGGAAACGGGACCGGACACCAGGGTGACCGCGGCGCCGGCCTCTTCGGCCGCGCGGGCCACGGCATAACCCATCCTGCCCGAACTGCGGTTGCTGAGGTATCGCACCGGGTCGATAAATTCCCGGGTCGGCCCGGCGCTGACCAGCACGCTGACCCCGGCAAGCTGGTTTGTCCTGCCGGCTGAAATAATCGCCTGAACGAGTTCCTCGGGGTCGAGCAGGCGGCCCGGACCCGTTTCACCGCAGGCCTGTGCTCCGCTGGCGGGGCCGAGCAGGGTGACGCCCCTGGCCTGCAGCCGGGCAATGTTCTCCTGCGTGGCCGGGTGCTGCCACATCTGCCGGTTCATTGCCGGGGCAATCAGCAGCGGCGCGGCAGTCGCCAGGCACAGTGTCGATAACAGGTCGTCAGCCAGGCCGTTGCTCAGGCGCGCGATAAAGTTCGCCGTGGCCGGCGCGATAACGATCGCATCGGCCCAGCGGGCGAGTTCAATGTGTCCCATGGCGGCTTCGGCTTCATGGTCCAGAAGATCGGTATGCACCGGGTTTCCCGACAGTGCCTGCAGGGTCAGCGGCGCAATGAATTCGGTTGCCGCCGGGGTCATGACCACCCGAACCTCGGCGCCGTGATCGCGTAACCGCCGGGTCAGTTCCGCGCTCTTGTATGCGGCGATGCCCCCGGTTATGCCAAGCAGGATGCGTTTGTCAGTCAAGGATTGCATGGCGCAAGTTTAGCCGATATTCGGGGCAAGCGCATATTTTCATTCTGTGTTGTCATCGGGATCATAATCCTGTATGCTCTACTCACATATTACCCTTATCTACCGAACAAGGAGGTTCAACATGGCAATCCGCCACTGGCCGCAAACCGAACAACCCCGCTTCAAACTGCTGAACAACGGCCCGCACAGCCTGTCCGATGCGGAACTGATCGCCCTCTTCCTCGGCTCCGGCTACAGCGGTCACAGCGCCGTGGATATGGCCAGGGACATGCTGGCCGGAGCCCAGGGGCTGCGCCCGCTGCTGGAACAGGACCGCAAGACCCTGCTCAAGACCAAGGGGCTGGGTGAAGCCAAATGGGTATTATTACAGGCTGCCCTGGAACTGGGGCGGCGCTTCCTGGAGGCGGAAGTGCGAGCCAGACCGGCGCTGAGTAATCCCGACAAGACCAAAACCTACGTCAAAGCCTGGTTGTGTCGATATCCCCATGAAGTGTTCGCCTGCCTGTTCCTCGACAACCGGCACCGCATCATCAACAGTGAAATCCTGTTCACCGGGACCATTGACGGCGCCAGCGTTTACCCGCGCGAGGTGGTGAAACGCTGTCTTGAACTGAACGCGGCCGCCATCATCTTCGCCCACAACCACCCCTCGGGCATAGCCGAACCTAGCCAGGCCGACCGGCAGATCACGATCAAGCTGACCCAGGCCCTGGCCCTGCTGGACGTGCGCGTATTGGATCACCTGGTAGTCGGCGACAAGCTGGTGACGTCGATGGCCGAACGAGGTCTGATGTGACACCATTATTGAATGTTGCCTGCCGGCAAATAATTGTTTAAACTGGTCAATATATTTTAACCGAATAGGTCAATATGCAGACAACCACCGTTTCCAAGCTTAAGATGTCCATAAGCGCCTGCCTGCGCCAAGTAAAGGCCGGAGAGGAATTGTTGATCACCGAGCATGGCCGGCCTGTTGCCCGTCTATTGCCTGTTACAGGTATAGCTTCCTTGCCTGAGCACCTGGCAGAGATGGAAAAGAAAGGTCTGCTGAAACGCGCCGGCAAGTCCTTGCCTGATGATTTCTGGGACCTGCCTCGTCCCGCCGACCCGAAAGCGGCGCTACGTTCCGCTGCATCGAAGGAGCGCGAAGAAGGCTGGTGAAATTCTGGGATACATCAGCCCTCGTGCCCTTGTACGTGCATGAACCGAATACGTCCGTGGTACGGGAGCTGCTTGCCGCGGATTCCTCCATAATCGTCTGGTGGGGCACGCATACCGAATGCATATCCGCATTGATGCGGCAGGTAAGAACCGGAAGCATAACCTCCCCGGAAGAACGCGCCTGCCGTCATGTGTTGCATACCCTGGCGCAGTCCTGGTCGGAAATTCAACCAAGTGACGCCTTACGCAGCATGGCTGAACGGCTGTTGGCAGTCCAATCCTTACGGTCGGCAGATGCCCTGCAACTGGCGGCTGCAATTCAATGGTGCCAGGGTCTCACGACTGATCAAGGTCTTGTTACCTTTGATCAACGAATGCGTGAAGCGGCATACCGTGAGGGTTTTACTGTTCTCCCAGACGCAGGGTAGTAAAACAGACGCGGGAATGGCGCCAACGCGGATATCGAACAACCGCTGTGTTTTTACGGGGTAATTTTGTACTACTCTGAGCGCCGGTGTTGAGCGCCGGTTGTCACAAATTTCCGAACCGTGTATAATCCGCATCCTTTTGTAGAACCAAGAGAACACTGCCATGTCACGGGTCTGCCAGGTAACCGGAAAGAAACCCATGTCGGGAAATAATGTTTCCCACGCCAACAACAAGAGCAAACGGCGCTTCCTGCCCAACCTGCACGAGCGCAGGTTCTGGGTGGAAAGTGAAAACCGTTGGGTGAAACTCCGGGTCAGCAGCAAGGGGCTGCGCATCATCGACAAACTGGGTATTGACCAGGTGTTGACCGATGTCCGGGCGCGTGGCATAAAAGTATAGGAAACGGGAGACAAACATGGCTAACAGCGCACGCGACAAAATTCGCCTGAATTCATCCGCCGGCACCGGGCATTTCTACACTACCACAAAAAACAAGCGGAACATGCCGGACAAGATGGAGATAATGAAATTCGACCCCGTCATCCGTAAGCACGTGATCTACAAGGAAGGGAAGATCAAGTAGTTCCGCACCCGAACACGGCGCCATGCTGATCGTAATCTCACCTGCGAAAACACTGGATTTTGAAACCCCTTCCGGGGTACCGACGTTTACCATGCCGGAATTCCTGGATGATTCGGCGGAACTGATCGATGAACTGCGCGGATTCGAACCCTACCGGCTGAGCGACCTGATGGGCATCAGCCCGAAGCTGGCCGACCTGAACTCGAATCGCTACCACAACTGGTCACTGCCGTTTACCGCCGACAATGCCAAGCAGTCCGTGCTGGCGTTCAAGGGCGATGTCTATACCGGGCTGGACGCGGACAGCCTGAACGCGGATGACCTGCAGTTTGCGCAGGCGCACCTGCGGATACTATCCGGCCTGTACGGCGTCCTGAAACCGCTGGACCTGATGCAGCCCTACCGGCTGGAAATGGGCACAAAACTGAAAAACCGCCGGGGCAAGGACCTGTATGACTTCTGGGACGACCGCATTAGCCAGGCCCTTAACAGGGAACTGGCGGAGCAGGATAACCCTGTGCTGATTAACCTGGCTTCCAATGAATATTTCAAGTCCGTATTGCCCAGGAAGCTGAATGCACGCATCGTGACCCCGGTGTTCAAGGAGGAGCGCGACGGCCAGTTCAAGCTGATCTCGTTCTTTGCCAAAAAAGCCCGCGGCCTGATGAGCCGTTACATCATCCGCAACCGTCTGTCCGACCTGGAAGACCTGAACGGCTTCGACCTGGAGGGCTACCACTACAACGCATCGTTGTCCACCCAGGACAAGCCGATGTTTACCCGGCGCAGCGCATAGACGCTAGGCCCGCGGGGGGCGAGATGTCTTGTAGACGATCCAGGTCACCAGGCCTGCGCCGATGATGAGTGTGCCTAGGGCAACAAGTAGTGTGCTACTCATGGTCTTTCCTCTCCCAGGTGCCGGCCAGAATGAACAACAACCCAGCCACAATGATAGCAGCGGCTTCTTGGACTCAGTGGCCTCAATGAGCGCACTGACCACGCCGGTGGCAGTAATTACCACTCCCACTGCACGCCAGGCATCAAGTAGCCTGACTAAAGAAAAATGCCAACGTTCCATCCTGACAGTATAGCCATTTTACGCGTTCGCGCCACCCATTTACCCAATGGAAACCAAATCTTTGATAGTTTTTGTCATCACGTCGTTGGAAAAGCAACGATTCGTTAGACATTGGCTTCATTATAAGGTGCGTTTGTCTGCTGGATTCCTGCATTCGCAGGAAAGACGAATGGGAGCAAGAATAAGCCAAGGGGAACCAACACAACACAAGAGAAACCGGGACGGTGTGTCATCACTCCATCCCGGCTCTCATGGTCAACTGCTTGTACTGCTGCTTACCAGTTATACAACGCCCTGAAATAGTAGAAGCCGCCGTTAAAGCCGTACGGCGAGGTCTCGGCGTATGTCATGCCGGACACCTCACCCGGATAGCCGACGTTATTCCTCTGGTGGGTGGGTGTGGTATCGGTGAAGTTCTCAGCGCCGGCCACCAGCGTGATATTGTCGTTCAGCGAATAGCCCAGTTCGGCGTCCATCAGCCAGCGTGAACCGGCATTCAGCAGCGCCGAGCCATTGTCGGTTGTAAACTCAACAAAGCCGTCATAGTAACGCCCCCGCAACATCATGCGCCACGGTCCCTGTATGTGGTTCCACGTGGTGGTGAAACGGAACTCTGGATGGTTCTTCTCCAACTGGGTCACCCTCTTGTCGTCAATTACATCCGGGTTCCACTGGTCCACTTCCGTTTCGGTCCAGTTGCCGGCAAAGCTGAGATTGGAGTTGCCCCCGGCCATCTCAAACGGCAGGGTGGCGACAATGTCGATACCCTGGGTGGTGGTGTCGAAATCATTGACGTAGAAACGTACACCCGTGAAGGCGAGCGCATCCGCCACACCCTGTGACAACAGGGTCTGCCGGTCCGCGTCCGTCAGATTTTTCTTGCTGCTACGGGCGATGCGGTCTTCCACCTTGATATTGAAGTAGTCTATGGTCACGTCCATATCGCCCACGTTGAACACCATGCCAAGAGTAAAGTTGGTGGATTCCTCCGGCGTCAGTGGTTTACCTCCCACCAGGGCCGAGGCCGGGTGAGTGGGCGGCAGCGTAGCCTCATCCGCCAGCATGCCGTCTGTAAACGCGGTGGTCACGTTTTGTACGTTGGCCTGGCCCACTGTTGGCGCCCGGAAACCGGTGCTCACCGCGCCGCGCAGGGCAAGCGTATCCGTCACGTCCGCGCGCGCGCTGATCTTGAAATCCCAGGTCTCGCCAACACCCTTGTGGTCCTCGTAGCGTCCCGCCGCGCCCAGTACGATGCGGTCCGTCAACTCGGCCTCGACATCGATATAGCCGGCGTAGCTGTTACGCGACCAGGTGCCGGAAATACGGGGGCTGAACCCGGTAAAGCCGTTGGAGCCGATGCCGAAGCCCTGCTCCGCCAAACCGCCGGGCGGTCGTCGATGAACCAGGAATTCTCGCCGCCCGGGGTCACCTTGAACTCCTCCTGGCGATGTTCCACACCAAAAGCCACGTTCACTGGCGCATGGAACATGGGCAGGTCCAGCTGCTTTGTCACATCGAGGTTGATGGAATAATCCGTCTCCGTGTAGGCCCCCGGCACGTACTCGATGGGGATATTGGCTGCCGTGATATCTGGCTTGGCCAACAGTTGCGGGTTAATCGTATGGCGCATGAAGTACGAGGCCTTGTGGCGCCCGTAAACACCACTCACGTCCACGTGCCAGTCGCCGGGCAGGTCTCCACGCACCCCGAAGGCCGCGCTGTAGTCTTCCATGGTGCCGCCGAAACGGGGCACAAAACCGCCGGGAAAGCGCGTGATAAACGATTCACAGTCGGGACGGGCCTCGACTGCGGCGATGTCCCCGGGGTTGGCCGCATCATTCATGATTCGGATCACAGGGCAGGCCTCGCCTACGCCCAGGCCGTTGATATCCGCGACCTTGACTGTGTCGTATCCACTCACGGGGTCAATATCGCCATTAAATACACCGCTGCGGGTGTGCGGGTTACGGAAGTAGAAGCCGCCCTCCACCTTGCGCTTGGCGTAATTGCCGTAGCCGTAAACCTCGAAGCTGTCGCTGAGATCGATGCCCATATTACCGAAGAACTTGTAATCATACTTGAACTCCGGCGCGCCCCAGACCATAACGGTCGGGTGAAACACATGGTCGTAGCTGGGGTCTTCAATATGCGGGTTGCCGGCGTCCACCAGGGCCTGGGCGTCCGGCCGTTGAAATGCCCGGCTGGTGGGGTCGGCTTCCTTGTATTCCATGCTGAGGTTGAGAAAGCCGCTGCTGCTCATGGGCAGGCCGATGTTGCCGGCGAAGTTGAAACCATCGCCGTCGCCTTCATAGTGCTGGCCCCAGCGCGCTTCGAACGCGCCGCCTTCGGCGTCGTCCTTCAGTTCAAAGTTGATCACCCCGGCGATGGCATCGGAACCGTACTGGGCGGCGGCGCCGTCACGCAGCACTTCCACCCGCTTCAGCGCAATCGAGGGGATGACGGACACGTCCGGGCCTTGCGAGCCGTCCGCCACGCCGTTGCCCAGGAAGGTGATCACCGAGGCGCGGTGGCGGCGTTTGCCGTTCACCAGCACCAGGGTGGAATCCGGCGGCAGGCCGCGCAATGTGGCCGGGCGCACCAGGGTGGCGGCATCGTTGATGGCCTGCTGGTCGACCTTGTAGGACGGGATCAGGTTGGACAGCGCCGCGTCCATATCGGTGGAACCCATATTGGACAGGTCTTCTCCGCCGAACACGTCCACCGGCACCAATGACTCGGTCTGCGAGCGCCCGTCCTGGCGCCGGCTGCCGATGATGACGATCTCTTCGATGACCGTGGCCTCGGACTGCTGGGCCTGTGCGGCTGGTATCGTCAGTGGGCATATTGTTAAAATGGCTGGGAGAGTGAGAAGAAAAGACTTTATCTTTTTCATCAGTGAGCTCCAGGTTACAGGTTACAGGTTACAGGTTTTGGCATCAATACTTATTAAGGGGATTCTACCACAGGGCGCTCCCGCTTTCAACTTTTCGTTAACCTGGCCCCCAATCTGTTCAATCCAGAATCAAACCGGACCTTCTCTTCGTTGGTCTTTCCTGCGCCCCCCATTCGTCTTTCCTGCGCATGCCGGAATTACCCGAAGTTGAAACGACACGGCGGGGCATCCTGCCGCACGTCGTCGGGAAAACGATCGCGACTGTAGTAATTCGGCAACAGCGCCTGCGCTGGCCGGTGCCTGCCGTGCTGGTTAGCGCGCTCACGGGCCGGCATATCAGCAGCGTGGGGCGCAGGGCAAAATACCTGCTTTTTTCCCTGGAGCACGGGTGCGTACTGTTGCACCTGGGCATGTCCGGCAGCTTGCGCGTGCTGGATGCGTCTACGACGCCCAACAAACACGACCACGTGGACATTGTGTTTGCGGACAACACCTGCCTGCGGCTGCGCGATCCTCGGCGCTTCGGCTCCATCCACTGGACCGAACAGGACCCGTTGCAACATTCCCTGTTGCGCAACCTGGGGCCGGAGCCGCTGGGGCGGGATTTCAGCGCCCCGTACCTGTATGACCTGTCCCGGAACAGAACACAAGCCGTTAAGAGTTTCATCATGGACAGCCGTACCGTTGTCGGCGTAGGCAACATCTACGCCAGCGAGGCCTTGTTCAGGAGCGGCATCCATCCCCTGCGCAAGGCAGGCAATATCTCACTGGCGCGCTACGATGCGCTGGTCGGCGCCATCAGGGGCGTGCTGAATGCGGCGCTGGCGAAGGGCGGCACCACGTTACGGGATTTCGTCGGCGGGGACGGTGCGCCCGGTTACTTCAGGCTGGAGCTGGATGTCTATGATCGCGCCGGGGAGCCTTGCAGGAACTGCCGCGGCAGCATCAGGCAGATTCGCCAGGGGCAGCGCTCCACCTATTATTGTGCGCAATGCCAGCGATGATAAAGTGTCGCCCGTTGGGCGACGTGTCGATTGACTGGATTCCGGGTCAAGCCCGGAATGACGAGGGGGGCCAGCCGGGAGTGACGAACAGGGGGTCAAGCCCCGAATGACGGGTGGGGGCAGAGTGATTTCACCGGGACGACCTGCCGGTGGGGACGGACTTAAGCATGCCCCCGCATGTTGTAGGCGGGGGTCCGTCCCCGGCGCTCTGAAATTATTCGACAATGACGGCCTGGCCTTCGCCCCTCGGGTCGCTGGCGCTGTAGACCCTGTCTTCCGTCTTGTCCCATAAAATCGCCTGCATGTTGCCGTAACGGCGGGAGACCTCCCTCAACTCATGGCCCATTCCGGCCAGGCGCTGCCGTTCGAATTCCGTCAGGCCGTGCAATTCGAACTGGACCTGGTCAGGCTGGTACTGGTGGTGAAAGCGCCGCAGGCTGACCCAGGATTGGGGTAACCCGCCGTCGGCAAAATCCAGCACCGCCAGCATCACCATGCTGATGATGCGGCTACCGCCCGGCGTTCCCACGATGCCGACCCGGTCCGGCAATTCCAGGAACGTGGGCGTCATGCTGGATAATGGGCGCTTGCCCGGCGCAATCGCGTTGGCTTCATCACCGATCAGGCCGTAGGCATTGGGGGTATTGCGCTTCGCGGAGAAGTCATCCATCTCATTATTGAACAGCACCCCGGTTCCTTCCGCTACAAAGCATGCGCCGAACAGGGTGTTGACGCTCAAGGTCCCCGCCACACGGTTCCCTTCCTTGTCCAGCACGGAAAAATGCGTGGTCTGAGTCCCGGCCTGCAACAGGGTGGGGCCGTTGCCGAGAAGGTCACTGGGGGTTGCATTTGCCGCATCTATCGTCAGCGCCAGGCCCTCCAGGTAAGATTCGTCCAGGAGGCGAGCGGTCGGAACGTCCACAAAGTCGGGATCTCCCAGGAACACCGACCGGTCGCGGAAGGCGCGCCGCATTGCCTCAATGATGTGATGCTTGCGTTGCACGTTGCTCATGTCGGTCAGGTCGAATTGTTCCAGGATACTCAGGGCCTGGGCCATGACTATGCCGCCCGAGGAAGGCGGCGGCGCGGAAACGATACGCATGCCCCGGTAGCTGAAGACAACCGGTTCGCGTTCCACGACCCGGTATGCATCGAGGTCCTGAAGACTCCAGATACCCCCGTGTTTGCGCGCTTCCCGCACCATGCGTTCCGCAATCGGACCCCTGTAAAAACCATCCAGGCCTTTCTCCGCGATGGCTTCAATGGTTTTCGCCAGCGCTTCCTGCCGGACCAGGTGACCGATGCGCGGCGGCTTGCCGTCCTGCAGGAAGATCCCTGCTGCAGCCGGGTATTGCCGTAATGTATCGGCGACATAGGCGGACAGGCGGTGGTAACGAGACGTTACCTTGAACCCCTGTTCGGCATAACGGATTGCCGGCGCCAGGGATTGGCGTAGCGGCAGGCGACCGTACTCCTCGGCAAGATGGACCAGGCCTGCAGGCATGCCCGGGATTCCTGCGGCCAGCGGGCCTTTCAACGAGGCGTCCCTGATCACGTTATCCTGCGCGTCGCGATACATTCGCTCATGCGCCAGGGCCGGCGCGGTTTCCCTGCCGTCTATCATCACCTGCTTACCGTCGGCGGCGCGGTGAACCAGCCAGAAGCCGCCGCCGCCGAAGCCGGAACTGAACGGCTCAACCACGCCCAGGGCGGCGCTGACCGCAATCGCCGCATCAAATGCGTTTCCCCCTTCCCGCAAAATCTCCACGCCTGCCGCGGTTGCCAGGGGGTGGGCGCTGGCAACGGCATGGGCAGGAGCGCCCTCCGCCCGGCACGGGCCGGCGCTGATGAGCACACAGGCAAACAGCCATGATGCGGCGGTGGTTGTTATTCTTTTTGCCTTCATGCTGGTCCCCTTTTTCAGTTTGAAAACTTTTCGTGCAGCGCGCTGTTTACTGCATCATGGACAAAGCGGGTTACGTCGCCGCCCAGTGCGGCAATCTCCCGCACCAGGCTGGATGATATATAACTCAGGTGTTCGGCCGGCGTCAGGAACACGGTTTCCGCCTGGCTGTATAACTGCCGGTTCATGCTCGCCATCTGGAACTCGTACTCGAAATCGGATACGGCGCGCAACCCGCGCACGATGACCCGGGCCCCGCGCTCCTTGGCATACACCGTCATGAGGCCGGAAAAACTCGCGACCTCCACGTTGCCGACGTGGGCCAGGGCCTCCTCGGCCAGGGCAACCCGCTCTGCCGTTGAAAACGTCGTGGACTTGCCGGTGCTTGCCGCAACCGCGACGATTACGTTGTCAAACATGCGGGCGGCGCGTTCGACGATGTCCGTATGGCCGTTGGTGATCGGATCAAACGTTCCCGGATATATTGCCGTCAACTTCATTCATTTCGCTCCTGTAATATTGATACAGCCTGTACTCAACCTGGCCCGCCCGCGCCTGTTTCAGTTCTTTCAATCCCGGCGCCGGTGACGGAACACCTCGCTCAGTTTCCGTATAGACGTATGCCGAAGGCGCCAAGTGTCCCCTGTTTACCAGCAGGGCACAAGTTTTTTTCACGTAATCCCGGTGGAATGGGGGGTCCAGAAAGACGATATCGAAAGGGTCGCTCGGTTCCCCCAGCCAGGCGAGGGCCTCTGCCTGGAAGATCTCGGCGCTTGCGGCAGCCAGGGCCGCCTTGCTGGCCTGCAGTTGCCGCGCCAGTTGTTTGTTCTCCTCAACCATGACCGCGCAGCGGGCGCCGCGGGACAATGCTTCAAACCCCAGCGCGCCGGTCCCGGCAAACAGGTCAAGGCAGCGCGCGCCGCCGACCGAGCCGGCCAGCCAGTTGAACAGGGTTTCCCGGACCCGGTCGGGAGTCGGACGCAGGCCGGGCTGGTTCGCTACATTCAACTTGCGGCCGCGCCACTCTCCGCCAATGATCCTGATTTTTCCTGTGCTGCTCACGCTGGGACTGATGTGGGACTGATGGGGTCAGGTCGCACATCAGTCCCCGGAGACCGGCCCGACCATGACGGTTACAAACCGTTCCGGTTGCAGACGGCGCTGGAAGGCATTCCGGATTTGTTCCAGCGTCACCGCGTCGACCTTTTCGATAAACGTATCCAGGTAACCCAGCGGCAACCCATAGAACGCAATCATGGCAATATAGCCGAGGATATTACTGTTGCTGTCCAGGCGCAGGGGGAAACCGCCGCTGATGTTCTTTTTTGCCGCTTCCAGTTCTTCCGGGGTCGGCCCCTGCTCGATAAACGAGCGGATGGTCTCGCGCATAACCTGCAAGGCCTGCTCTTCCTGCCCGCCCCGGGTCTGCAGGCTGGCCGTGAACGGGCCCGCCTCGCGCCTTGGCGTAAAATAGCTGTAGGCGCCGTATGAAAGGCCGCGTTTTTCCCGGATTTCCTCATACAGGCGCGAGACAAAACCACCGCCGCCGAGTATATGGTTGCCTACGTACAAAGGAAAATAATCAGGGTCGCCGCGTTTGAGGCCGGGCTGCCCGAGCAGTATATGCACCTGTGAAGATGGATGTTCGATACGTATCGTCTCCCCCTGCTCCAATCGATCAACAGCCGGCAACGGTCCCGGCGCCTGCCCCTGCTCCAGCCCCTCCGTCAAATCTTCAGCCAGCGCCGCGGCCTGTTCCCTGTCCAGGTCACCGACGATAACCAGCCGGAGGTTACGGGCGCTGTAGAAGCCCCTGTGGAAATTCACTATGTCCCTGCGGCCCAGTTTCGCAACACTTTCCCGTGTGCCGTCGCTGGGGTATGCATAAGGATGGTCCCGGTATATTGCAGCCTGGTATGCGTCCCGGGCTATTTCAGCCGGCGATTGCTGTTTGCGCTCGATGGCGATCAGCAATCGTTGTTTCTGCCTTTCCACCGCCTTCATGGGAAATTCCGGCTCCGTAATGACCCTGCGCAGGTTCTGCAGCGCCGGCTCCAGCAATGCCGGGTCCGACAACGACCGCAGGCTCACGGACGCAAAATCGTAACCCGAGGCAGCGCTGTACCGCGCCCCCAGCCGCTCGAACTCAAAACTGATTCCGGTGGCGTCCAGCCCGCCGGCGCCCTCGTCCAGCAAACTGTTTACCAGCGCTGCCAGGCCGTTCCTGCCGGCAGGCTCCCGCGCCGCTCCCGCATCAAATATCAGGCGCACGTCCACCATGGGCAATTCCCTGGACTCGACAAAATACACCCGGCTCTCCGAGCCGGTCTGCCAATTCAGGATGGTGGGTGCCGCCCAAACGGTTTGCGCCAGGAACAGCAACAGCACCGGCGCCATGACCCGGATTACGCGTCGTGCCGGACAGAGCGCAGGGTTCTTGAGCATATTCAGTGTGTTCACCTGCTTACCTGTCCGTATTGCCTGCTTCGCCGGTCTGCCGTTGCGCATCCTGTTCTCCCCCTTTGGGCAGCGGTTCGAGTACGGCAACCGTCAACCCGTCGTCCCGGAAATACCTGTTCGCCACCTGCTTCACCTGTTCGGCATCGATGGACTGAATTTGCGGAACGTACTCTTCAACCACGCGCCAGGGCAGTCCCTCGGTCTCCAATGCCCCCAGGACCATGGCCTGGTAAAACATGGAATCGCGTTCATAGACATCACCCGAAACTACCTGCGCCTTCACCCGCGCCAGTTCCTGCGCACTGATTTCTCCATGTTTCAGGTCCTCCAGCTGTTCCCTCACTGCCCGTTCCACGTCGGCGACAGTCTTTCCTCTTGCGGGTACTGCCTGGATAATGAATAAACCATCCAGCCGGCCGGTCAGGTCATAGGATGCGCTGACGCTGGCCGCCACTTCCTGTTCCCGCACCAGGCGGGTTTCCAGCCTCGCGCTGTAGCCGCCGTCCAGCACTCCGGCCAGCACCTCAAGCGCATAGGGTTCCCAGGATGCGGGCGCCTCGGCTTCAGCGCGCAATACCGGGGTTTTATATGCCATAAGCAGGTGCGGCAATTCTGCGGGGCGCTTTACCGTAACCCGTTTAAGTCCCCGCTGCGGAACGTCCGGCATTGCCCGCGCCGGGTCCGGCGCGCGCGCCCTGATCGGGCCGAAATGTTTCTGCGCGAGGCGGTGAACCGCTTCATGGTCAACGTCTCCCACCACTACCAGGATGGCATTGTTCGGCGCATACCAGCGGTCATACCATACCCGCAGGTCCTCGACGCGCATCGCCTCAAGGTCCGCCATCCAGCCTACGATCGGGTGGCGATAGGTCGAGGTCTGGTACGCCGTGGCCAACCCTGTTTCATACAGGTATGAAACAGGGTTGTCCTCCGTGCGCAGCCGCCGCTCCTCCTTCACCACCTCAATTTCCTTTTTGAATTCCTGGTCCGATAACAGCAGGTTGCGCATCCGGTCCGCTTCCAGTCTGAAGCTGACTTCCAGCCGGGATTTTTCAAGCGTCTGAAAATACGCGGTGTAATCCTTGCCGGTAAACGCATTTTCACTGCCGCCGTTTTCCGCAATGATCCTGGAGAACTCCCCACCGGGATAGTTTTTCGTTCCCTGAAACATCATGTGTTCCAGCGCGTGGGATATGCCGGTTATCCCGTCATGCTCATAGCTCGACCCGACCCGGTACCATAGCTGTGACACCACCACCGGCGCCCGCCGGTCCTCCTTGACCAGCAGTTTCAGGCCGTTATCAAGGTTATATTCATGGACTTCGGCCTGGACCGGAGACCAGGCGAACGGCAACAGGCAACAGGCTAAAAGACGTTTGCCTGCCGTATGGAAAAACCCTGTCCTCAATCCCGTCATGCTTCCTATGTTATCCGATACAGGTATACTGTTCCATCTATGATTACCCCTGAACACTGCGGGCCGGGAAGAAGTTTTTTTCGCCGGCTGGCTCGAGGGCTGGAAAAGACCCGCGCCCGCCTGCTTGGCGCTAACGCGGAATTGTTCAAGGCAAGATCGGATATTGATAAAACGCTGCTTGACGAACTGGAAATGCAACTGATCAGCGCAGACGTCGGTGTGGAGACGACAGCCGGGATACTGGCAGACCTTGAGAGCGCCTTCAAACGGGACGCAACCGGGCAGACTGACGTGTTGTCCGCCCTGCGCGAAGCCCTGGTGTCCCTGCTCGGCAACACTGGACAACCGCTGGACGTTCCGGAAAAAAAACCATTCGTCATCCTGGTTGTGGGCGTCAATGGCGTCGGCAAAACAACCACCATAGCCAAATTGACTCAACTCCTGCAACAGGACGGACACTCGGTGTTGCTTGCCGCCGGCGACACCTTCAGGGCTGCCGCCATTGATCAGATTCAACACTGGGGGGACCGTGTCAACGCGCCGGTCATAGCCCAACAGCCGGGCGCGGACGCCGCAGCGGTGCTGTATAACGCCCTGCAGTCAGCCGAGGCCCGGGGAACGGACATCGTTATCGCAGATACCGCCGGCCGTTTGCATAACAAGGCCAACCTGATGGAAGAGTTGAAGAAAATTCATCGGGTTATCCATAAGTTTGACGCATCGATACATGTCGAAACCCTGCTGGTTGTCGATGCCGGCACCGGCATGAATGCCATCGTGCAGGCGCGCCAGTTCATGCAGGCTGTGCCGGTAACGGGCGTGGTATTGACCAAGCTTGACGGGACGGCAAAAGGAGGCGTGATTTTTGCCCTGGCGCAACAATTATCCTTGCCAATCCGCTATATCGGCGTCGGCGAAACACTGGATGATCTCCAGCCCTTCAATGCGGATGATTTTGTACGCGCACTGCTGGAATCCCCGGCATGATCAGCTTTACCGACGTATACATGCGGTACCACGGGGGCAAGGACATCCTGAAAAACATCAACCTGCAAATAGATCAAGGTGAAATGGTCTACCTGACCGGCCATTCCGGCGCCGGCAAAACGACCCTCCTGCGCCTTCTGGCTCTCGCCGAGCGGCATAACCGCGGCCAGATAGTCGTCAACGGCCAAAACCTGGCGCGGCTCCCGCGCCGCCGTATCCCGCTGTACCGGCGCAATATCGGCTTCATGTTCCAGGAACACCGGCTGTTGAATGAGCGCTCCGTCTTTGACAACGTCGCCCTGCCGCTGATCATTGCAGGCTACCGTTACCAGGACATAAAGAAACGTACTCATGCCGTCCTGGAAAAGGTCGGCCTGCAGTCGAAGGAAAAGCTTTATCCGACCGCGCTTTCCACGGGGGAACAACAGCGCGTAGGCATTGCCAGGGCCGTCGTTCACAGGCCCGCCCTGTTGCTGGGAGACGAGCCGACCGGAAACCTTGATCCGGCCCTGTCCTGGGAAACGATGAAACTGTTCGAGATGTTCAACCGGGTGGGAGTCACCGTGCTTATTGCAAGCCACGATCTTGGCACGATAAATAAAATGAACAAAAAAGTGATCGTCCTCCAGGGAGGCTGCCTGCTCCCCGAGACGGACAGTACTCTTTCAACCTGATATTGCCATGTTCAGAGCCACACAGCGGTGTCAAGACAAGGCGCGGCCCGCCGGGAATGGCGCGTCCTTGCCAAGGGCTGCAACGCCGTATTGGCGCCGCTGTGTGGCTCTGAACATGGCAATATCAGGTTGAAAGAGTACTAGGACGGCAGGAATGAAACAGCAGCGCAGCAGAAATAAACCGGCTCCCGCGCGCCACGGCCGTCTCAGTCATTGGTTGCTGCAGCATGCCCGCGCCTTTTTTTCCAGCCTTGGACAGCTTTACAGGAAGCCTGCGGGCGGGCTGATAAGTATTGCCGTCATCGGGATCTCCCTGGCTCTCCCGGCAGGCTTTTATGCGCTGCTGGAAAACGCACAACGGGTTACCTCACATCTGGACGTTGCCTCACACATATCCCTGTTCCTGCCTCCGGGTATTGAAGAAGAGCGGGTGATTGCGCTGGCTGACAAACTGCGCGCCCGCCCGGATATTACCGAAGTTGATGTGCTAAGCCCGGAAGACGCCCTGGCCGAATATAAACAGAACTCCGGGTTTGCCGAAGCCCTGGACGCCCTCGGCAGGAACCCGTTGCCGTTCGTGCTGGTCGTCAGTCCGCAATCCGTATCCGCCACGTCTCCCGGCGACAGTACATTGCTGTCGGAGCTGAATTCGCTTCCGGAAGTGGAATTCGGCCGGTTCGACTGGCAGTGGGCGCAACGGTTACACCAGATTATCGAGGTGTTTCAGCGCGGGGTGATGATTGCTGCAGCCCTGTTCGCCGGCGCCGTGCTGCTCGTGATCGGCAATACTATCCGTATGTCCGTACACAATCGCCGGCAGGAGATTGAGGTCCACAAGTTGTTCGGCGCTACCGATGCGTTCATTGCCCGGCCGTTCCTGTATTCGGGCATGCTCCACGGCATTGCCGGCAGCATGCTTGCCTGGCTGATGCTTGAGGTTTCCATGACGTTGCTGCAGGGTCCGGTTGCCCGGCTGGCGGACCTGTACGGCAGCCGGTTTTTTCTGGCTACCCTCAGCGCCGGGGAGGTCCTGGGCCTGGTGCTTATCGGCGCAGGTCTTGGTCTGACAGGCTCCTGGCTTTCCGTAAAACGCCATCTGCGATCGATCGATCCTATATAGTCACGCCGGGGACAGACAAATTCTGTCCCCAATGAGACATGTCCAAACCACGCAAAAACAATGGTTTACGCGGCCATATCAATGGAACTTGAAAAAATATTAGCACTCTATTAAAAAGAGTGCTAACATGGGGGGAAATCAAGGAACCTCTGATTAAATCAGGGCTTCCCCAGGCTTAAATAACCGGAGAGTTTGTGGTTTGTATCTCTGTGGAGGTGTTTCATGAATAACATCACAGCATTGCAGCCGGCGCTGCCTGCCGGCTCCATCGAAGCATATATTCATGCGGTGAACGAGATTCCGATGCTCAGCGCCGAGGAAGAACAGTCGCTGGCGCGGCGCCTGCATGAGTTGCATGATCTTGAGGCGGCACGGCAACTGGTGATGTCTCATCTGCGTTTTGTCGTCCGGGTCGCACGCGGCTACCGCGGCTACGGACTGCCCCAGGCGGACCTGATCCAGGAAGGAAATATCGGCCTGATGAAGGCCGTGAAACGTTTTGATCCCGGGATGGGCGTGCGCCTGGTTTCTTTTGCGGTACACTGGATCCGCGCTGAAATCCACGAGTTCATCCTGCGTAACTGGCGCATTGTCAAGGTCGCTACGACCAAGGCCCAGCGCAAGCTGTTCTTTAACCTGCGCTCCAGCAAAAAGCGGCTGGGCTGGATGAACCAGGACGAAGTAAACGCTGTTGCCAGGGATCTGGGCGTCAACGCCGCCGACGTGATGGAAATGGAAAAACGCCTGAATGCCAACGACGCATCGTACGACGGCCCGGTGGCAGACGACCCGGAAAACGACAGCTTCATTCCGGCCGGTTACCTGGCAGACGGCAGCGCTTCCCCGGAAGAACAACTGGCCATGGAGCAGACGGACCAGACCGACCGTCAAAACCTGGCATCGGCATTACTCACTCTCGATGATCGCAGCCGGGAAATCATCCGGCAGCGCTGGTTGAACGAAGACAAGGTAACGCTTCACGCCCTGGCGGAGGAATTCGGCGTCTCCGCGGAGCGCATCCGGCAACTGGAAGCGAACGCAATGAAAAAACTGCGTCTCGCTTTCGCTGATTAAGCCGGGGACAGAGTTCTGACCGACCTGGGGACGGAATTCAATTCCGTCCCCTGCTGCACTTCCTTACTACAGCGCCAGTCGCGCGATCGCAGGGATATAGTGGTCCACCAGCAGGACGGCAAACAAGCCCATCAAGTACCATATGGAATAACTGAAAGTGCGCATCGCCGTGGCCTCTTCCGCCGTCCGCAAAAGCTTGACGGTAAAATAGATAAACCCGGCGCCCAGCGTCAACGCGCCGAACAGGTAGGCTATCCCGCTCATGCCCGTCAGGAACGGCAACAAGGAAACAATGAACAGCAGCAGGGTGTATAACAGGATGTGCAGCCGGGTGAAATCAAGTCCGTGGGTTACCGGCAACATGGGAATGTCTGCATCCTCGTAGTCCTTGCGCCGGGCGATTGCCAGCGCCCAGAAATGTGGCGGCGTCCAGGCAAAAATGATCAGGAACAACAGCAACGCGTGGGGATCCAGGCTGTTGCTCACGGCAGTCCAGCCGAGCACCGGCGGCGCCGCGCCGGCGGCGCCGCCGATCACGATATTCTGCGGCGTGGCGCGTTTCAGGAACATGGAATAGATCACGCCATAACCAATCAGCGAGATGAACGTCAGGAACGCGGTCAGTGCGTTCACGTAAATACCCAGGATCGTCATGGAGATGACACAGAGGACAGCGGCGAAAACCATTGCCTCCCGCGCAGAAAGGTTGCCTTTCGGCAAGGGCCGTTTCAGTGTGCGCGCCATAACCCCGTCAATTTCCTGATCGACAATGTGGTTTATTGCCGCCGCGGACGCTGCTGCAAGACCGATGCCCAGGGTTGCGCATACAAGCAGGGGAAGCGCCACCATGCCGGGCGCAGCCAGCAACATGCCCACCAGCGCGGTAAACACGATCAGGCAAACAATTTTCGGTTTGCATAGTGCGAGATAATCCCGCCATACAGCAGTTTTCATTGTCATTGCCGTTTCAATCCCCGCCGGCCCGCGCATGCCGGTATAAGCTCAACAATGATAACATCAGCAGCGCAGCGACGGAATTGTGCGCGACGGCAACGGGCAACGGCAATCGCAACAATACGTTGGCGATTCCCAGCGTGACCTGTAGTGACAACACAAACAGCAGGAAGGCTGCCGTCAGGCGCGCAGACCTCCCGGCCCGGAACATGGCGCAAAGCGCCGCGGCGAGGACAACCAGGAACGTCAGCGCCGCGCCCAGGCGATGCGTCAGGTGAATCGCCGTACGCGCCGGCGCATCCAGTATTCCTCCCTCATAATCAATTCGCTCTCCATGCCAGACAGTAAACGCCTCACTGAAATCCGTCTCCGGCCAGTATAATCCGTCCCGGCAAGTGGGAAACTCCGGGCACGCCAGCGCGGCATAGTTGGCGCTGGTCCAGCCGCCCGTGAACATCTGTACGGCAAGAACGGCCAGCGCCGCCAGCGCCAGCCTTCCTGTGGGCGGATGTGCCCGGGACGCCGGACGCGGCAATTGCCTGAGAATAATCCAGTAGAGCATGCCCAGTATGAGCATGCCTCCCAGCAGGTGTGCGGCAACGATAATGGGTTTGAGCAATTCCGTCACGGTCCACATCCCCAGCAGCGCCTGCAGCGCAACCAGGCCCAGCAGGATACTGCAGGAAATTTTTTCATCGTGGCGCGAGCGCCAGGAGATTATCGTCATCAGGAGCACCAGGATGCCCAGTATCCCGGCTGCATAGCGGTGGATCATTTCCTTAACCGCCTTATCCATGTCAAACGGCCGGGAACCGCTTGCCTGCTGCGCGGCGTTGACCCGGGTCTCTTCCGTAACGAACAGTTCCCCGTAACAGCCGGGCCAGTCGGGGCAACCCAGGCCCGCGTCGGACAGGCGTACGTACGCCCCCAGAATAATCACGCAGAATGCCAGCAGAAAAGAGGTGACGGAAAGATTCAGAAAGCTGGTACTCTTTCTCATCCTGTTCGGGAATACTTCAGCAGGCGGCTCAAATCCTTGATGATGCCCTTCGGGTCGGCAGTCCGGGCATAACTCATCATCAGGTTGCCCAGCGGATCGATCAGGTAAAGCCGTTCCCCGGCAAACGGCCGGTCTCCGGCGGAGAGCGCGAACAGGGACCTCAGCGCGTCGCCATCCATATTTTCCGGGAACAGCAGCAACTGGCCGGGATAGTCCTGCCATTGCTCTACCGTCACGGCGTTACGGTCTCCGTTCACAACCAGCACGGCGCGTTGGACCCGGCCGGCGTTTTTGCCTACGGCCAGGCGCAACTGGCGCATTCTGTACAGGTTCCGAAGACAGTCCTCCCCGCATTTTCCGTTCAACGGGTATACCAGGGTCCATTTGCCGTGCAGGGGGGTAGCCGCCCCTTCCTGGTCGACCAGGTCCCAGGCAGGCAGCGGGCGCGGCGGGGCAATCAGCGCACCGTGCCCGCCCGTGCTTCGTTGTTTCCCCAGGTCGGTGTAATTGAACGCGTACCAGGACAACAGCGGCGGCAGCGCAAACACCGCGAACAATATAATCAGAATTGCCTGTTTCCGCGATTTCATGGACCAGCAGCGCCTCCCCGCCGCCGTTGTTTTGTGTACAGAACAACGTAAATTACCAGCACCGTTGCCGCCAGGGCAAACCATTGAAAGGCATAACCCAGGTGCCTTTCCCTGTTGAAGCCGGGCTCGGTGCCGTTCCAGACCAGCGCCCCCGCCGCGTCAGGGTCCAGGCGCACCACATAAGGAAGCAGTGTCCAGCCGGTCAGCGCGGCGATTTGAGCCAGATCGATGCGTTGAACCCGGACCAGGTTGTCACTCATGCTTTCAGGTACGTCAGGCGCCAGCTTTATCCCTGTGACCGGCACCGGCTTGGCGACACCGGTCAGGGACAGACGCCCCGCAACGAAGTTGATTAGCGGCGCTTCGTTCCTGGTTTCGGGAGCCGGCGCCCAGCCGCGATCGACCAGCACGGAGGCGCCGTCCTGCAGCACGAAACGGGAGAAGACCTGGTAGCCCACCGCGCCTCGATATACCTGGTTATCCAGCAGGAACGCCTTGTGCGTGTCGTAGTGACCATCCAGTATGCACCGTCTCCAGTGCATCCGGTCGGCCTGGTCCCGATGCGGGACGGCCTGTCCCAGGTCGACGGGCGCTGCGTTGATGTGATTATGATAACCGGTCTGCAATGCCAGCTTCTCTTCTGCGCGGTCCAGTTGCCAGAATCCCAGCCTGGCGAACAACAGGAATGCCGCAAGCGCCGCCAGGCTTGGTAAAAGCAGCGGATTGAAGTGAAGGCGCATCAGCCTGGCCGAAAATACCGCGACCGGGAACAGTCGAAACAGGATATACTGGTACTCTTTCCAGTTAATAGTGACATGTTCAGCGGGCCAGCAATATTTAAAATAGTTGTCGTTGTACTACTGGCAATCATCCTGATCTCCCTGGCTTCAGGACTGATCTTCCTGGTCCGGGACAAGGGCAAAAGCGACCGGACCGTAAAGTCTCTGACGCTCAGGATCGCGTTGTCCATTGCCCTGTTTGTCCTGCTGTTCATCGGTTTCGCAGCCGGCCTGATCAAACCCCACGGCATCAATCCTTCTGCCCCGACTGAAAAGCTGCCATAGCTCCCTGCCGTCGGCAGGGATATCGCCTACAACCAGTAAACAAATATGAACAGGCCCAGCCAGACCACGTCGACAAAGTGCCAGTACCAGGCAACCGCCTCGAACGCAAAGTGGTTTTCCTTGGTGAAATGCCCGCTGACGGATCGCAGCAGGATGACGGTCAGCATGGTTGCGCCCATGGTCACGTGGAAACCATGAAAGCCGGTCAACAGGAAGAAGGTGGATCCGTAGATGCCGGAATTCAGGGTCAGTCCCAGGTCGTTGTAGGCGTGGATGTACTCCCCTGCCTGTAGAATTACAAAGAGAAACCCCAGGAACACGGTGGCAAACAACCACCAGCACAACCCGGAGCGCTGGTTCTTTTTCAGAGCCCAGTGGGCAAACGTCACGGTCGCGCCGCTGGACAGCAGGATGATGGTATTGATCGCAGGGATGTCGAACGCGGGGATGACTTCCTTGATCTCAGTGAATTTGCTGGCCAGTCCATCCACCGTCATATCCGGAGTCGTCAACAGCGGCCAGACATTCTCAAAGGCCGGCCAGAGGAATTCGTTGGTGGCGGCGCCGGCCCCTTCACCCCCCAGCCACGGCACGGAGTACACCCGGGCATAGAACAGGGCGCCGAAAAACGCGGCGAAGAACATCACTTCCGAAAAAATGAACCATGCCATGCCCCAACGGAAACTGATATCCACCTGATTGTTGTAAACCCCACTCAGGCTTTCATCAATCACATCCCTGAACCAGACGTAAAACATGTAGAAAACGGCGACAAATCCCAGCAGCAACAGGTGTGAACCGAATCCCGGCATGTTGCCGGTGGCGAGGTACTGGTTAAACATGAAGGCTGTGCCGCAAAAAGCAAGAAACAGGGCCAGGGAAAACAATACCGGCCACTTGCTGGGTTCAGGGATAAAATAGGTATCTTGCGGATTTGACATGTGTGTTCCTCGAGATTTCAGCGTTATTCGTTATCAGGAGTTGGCCTTTTGCCCCGTTTGCGCGCCTGCCGGCGCGCGGTCCCCTACGTCAAAGAAGGTATACGACAGCGTCAGCGATGAAAACCGTTCCGGCAAATCTGTATCGACTATGAACCTGACCTGCATCTCCCTGCTTTCCCCCGGCGCCAGGACCTGCTCCTCAAAGCAGAAACAGTCCATCTTGCTGATGTACACGCCCGCCTGAGCCGGTGAAACGCTGGGTATCGCGCGCCCGGTCACCGTCCGTCCGGAGCGGTTTTCAACCTTGAACACTGCCTCGGACAATTCCCCCGGGCGAACCTTTGTCTTGTGCCGTTCCGCCTTGAATGTCCAGGGAATATCCCTGGTATTGGTATCCAGCACCACCGTAACCAGGCGCCCGGCGTCAACCTCGCCCATACCGGCATCAGCCTCGGCGACGCGGGCGGTGCCGCGGCCGGTAAGATCGCAATAGACCTGGTAGAGCGGCACCAGGGCATAGCCGAACGCGAACATGCACACTGCCGTGAGAAGCAGTTTACGTACGGTCCTGTTGACGTTTTTATCGGACATTGCTCTACAGGTGGCTCACTATGAACCCGAAATATACCGCTGCCGCAACCAGGGCCAGGCAAATGGCCAGGCGTATATTTGCCTTGCTGCGGCGGGCAATAAACTCGCGGTCATCTCTTTCAGGTTCCCTGTCCACACGCGTACGCTATGAGTGAGCGGTCGCCTCGTCCACTTTGGGCGGGATGGTAAACGTATGGAACGGTGGCGGCGACGGCAACGTCCACTCCAGCCCGCGCGCCCCTTCCCATACCTGTTCGTCCGCTTTTTTGCCCTCGCGAACACACTTGATGATGACCCAGACGAACAGCAACTGGCTGATCCCGAAGACAAAACCGCCGACGCTGGAAATCATGTTCCACTCGGTAAACTGCACGGCGTAATCCGGGATACGGCGCGGCATTCCCGCCAGACCCAGGAAGTGCTGCGGGAAGAACAGCACGTTGACCGAGATCACGGAAAGCCAGAAGTGAAGCTGACCCAGCTTCTCGTCATACATGTGGCCGGTCCACTTGGGCAGCCAGAAATACGCGCCGGCCATCAGCGCAAACAGTGCGCCGGTGACCAGCACGTAATGAAAGTGCGCAACGACAAAATAGGTGTCATGGTACTGGAAGTCCGCCGGGGTAATCCCCAGCATCAGCCCGGAGAACCCGCCGATGGAAAACAGGAACACAAAGGACAACGCGAACAGCATCGGTGTCTCGAACGTCATGGCGCCGCGCCACATGGTGGCAATCCAGTTGAAGACCTTGACCCCGGTCGGCACCGCGATGGACATGGTCGCATACATGAAGAACAACTCGCCGGCCAGGGGCATGCCAACCGTGAACATGTGGTGCGCCCAGACAAAAAATGACAGGAAGGCGATGGCCGCGGTGGCGTAGACCATGGACTCATACCCGAACAGCGGCTTGCGGGAAAACGTCGGGATGATCTGCGATACGATGCCGAACGCCGGCAGGATCAGGATATACACCTCCGGATGGCCGAAGAACCAGAAGATATGCTGGAACATGACCGGGTCGCCGCCGCCGGCCGCAACGAAGAAGCTGGTGCCGAAATACTTGTCCGTCAGCAACATGGTCACCGCGCCGGCAAGCACCGGCATCGACGCAATCAGCAGGAACGCGGTAATAATCCAGGTCCACACGAACAGCGGCAACTGCATGAAGCCCATGCCCGGGGCGCGCATGTTGAATATGGTGGCGATTATGTTGATCGCGCCCATGATGGAAGAGACACCGAGAAAATGCACGGTGAAAATCAGGAACGGAAACCCATCTCCAAGCTGGGTGATCAGGGGCGGATACATGGTCCAGCCGCCTGCCGGCGCGCCGCCTTCCATGAAAAAGGTTGCCAGCAGCATGGTAAAGGCAAACGGCAGTATCCAGAAACTCATGTTGTTCATGCGCGGCAGCGCCATGTCCGGCGCGCCGATCATCATGGGCACCATCCAGTTGGCGAGCCCCACCCCGGCAGGCATGATCACGCCGAATATCATGACCAGCGCGTGCATGGTAGTCATGGCGTTGAAAAACTGCGGGTCGACATACTGCATTCCCGGCTGGAACAGTTCGGCGCGAACCACCATGGCCATGGCGCCGCCGATAAAGAACATGATCAGGGCGAACACCAGGTACATGGTGCCGATATCCTTGTGGTTGGTGGAAAACAGCCAGCGGCCCAGACCTGTCGGTTTGTGGTCGTGATCGTCGTGATGGTGTTCGTGTGTGTCAGCGTAGCTCATGCTGTTGCCCTCGTAATATCTGTTCTTGGTTTCGCAGCGCCTCAACGCCTCTCGGCAATCATGGACGGCTGGACCAGATCACCCAGGTCATTGCCCCACGAGTTGCGCTCGTAGGTGATCACTGAAGCGATGTCCACATCATTCAGTTGCATGCCGAACGGCGCCATGGCCGTGCCGGCCACGCCGTTCATGACGGTATCGATGTGCCCGTCCAGCGGGCCCGTGGTAACCGGACTGCCGACCAGAGGCTTGAAGGCGCCGGGTATGCCCATGCCGTTGACCTGGTGACAGGCCACGCAAAACGTGCTGTAAACCTGCTCGCCGCGCTCCATCAGCTCGTCCATGGCCCACTCGCGATCGGCGCCGGCTTCAGCGTCCATTACCGCCACCATCATATCCCCGGCCCAGTCGTAGTATTCATCCTCGCTGACGGCTTTCAGGACAATCGGCATGAACGCATGGTCGCGCCCGCACAGTTCCGCGCACTGGCCCCGGTACGTGCCCTCTTCTTCAATGATGGCCCAGGATTCATTGATGAACCCGGGTATGGAATCCCGTTTCCAGCCCAGGGCCGGCACCCACCACGCATGGATGACGTCCGAGGCCGTGGTCATGAAGCGGATTTTCGTATTGACCGGCACCACCACCGGGTTATCCACTTCGAGCAGGTAATTTTCTATCTCGCTGGGGTCAATTCCGGACTTGAGTTGCCTGGCCTCGTTGCTCTCGGGCGCAAGTGAGCTGAAAAAGCCGAAATCCTCTTCGATGTACTGGTAATGCCAGCGCCATTGGTGGCCCGTAACCTTGATGGTCAGATCGGAATCGCCGGTGGATTCGATAAGTATCAGGGACTTGGTGGCGGGAATGGCCATCAGGACGAGAATCAGCATCGGGATGGCGGTCCAGATGATCTCCACCGTGGTATTGTGGTGGAACTGGGCCGCTTTTACGCCCCGGGACTTCCGATGGCGAAAAATTGACCAGAACATGACGCCGAAAACCACTGCCGCAATCACGCAGCAGATATAGAATATCAACATGTGCAGGTCGTAAATATTGCGGCTCAGCGGGGTCACGCCTTCCGGCATGTTCAGCCCGTACTCAGCCCAGGCCGGCTGTGCAGCCAGCACGAACAGGGATATCACCGCTCCCCGGATTTTTTTCATGTATCCAGCAGACATACAGTCTTCCTCGGAGTCATTGTTGTTTTCTTCTGTTTCTCCACACCATCAGGCATAGTGATGTATTGCAGATCGTAAAATTTTTGCCAGCCCCTTGCGTTCTTCTTCATTGAGAAACCGGCCGACTTCTATTTCCCTGCCGCGGGAACACAACAGCAGCTTACTCGGATACCAGGCTACCCAGGGCCGCCGCAACACGACCTTCGTCCAGTATCTTTGAAAGTCATGGCGTTGTTCCGGCCTGCTCCGGCCCGTTTCCACAGAAATGGAATCATCGGTAATGGTTATAACCTCCCGCGCGCCACCGCGCCAGGCGGTTATGTAGAGCGCCGCGCCCAGGGCCAGCACCTCCAGTCCTGAAAACGGCAACACCAGGGTGAACCCCTGCAACCAGAAGTAACCGCCGATTGCCAGGGTAACCACCGCGATACCACTGAAAACCAGCAGCAGCTCTCTTCCCGACATCGACTGGTTGGGCGCAATTACAAAGGTGCGCCGCTGATCCTGCGAGACTTTCAGTTCGTGAATCATCCACACTCAGCACTCAATGTCAAGTAAGCAACACTATCACAGGAACTATTCCCCGGCAAACCTCCCGGTCTGTTCACAGGTCAGCCAGGTTTATCGTTGCGCCGATGGCTGCCGCGTCGAGCTCATCCAGATAAGGAATGCATCCCGACATCGGGGCCGGTATGTGCGCGCGCAGGTAATCCAGCGTCGCCTGTTGTTCCGCATAATCCGGGCAGATGCAGTTCGCCAGCCAACCGGCGAAGGGCAGTCCGGATGCCTGTATCGCTTCGGCGCTCAGCAGCGCGTGGTTGATACAGCCCAGGCGCAGACCGACCACCAGCACCACGGACAGGTTCAGCCGCCCGACCAGGTCCTCGGTCTGTAACTCACCGGACAACGGCACCCGCCAGCCGCCTATGCCTTCGACGACGACCAGGTCGCCGCTCCTGTCCAGCTCGTCAAACGCTGCCGAGACCCTGTCCAGATCGATTTCGACGCGCTGCTTGTCCGCTGCTACATGGGGCGCGATAGGCTCGGCGAATGCGTATGGATTGACCTGCTCATATGCCGGCGACCCGCTTGACTGCGCCTGGATCAGGGATGCATCCGGGTTTCTCAATTTACCGTCATGCCATTCGCTGCCGCTGGCCACCGGTTTCATGCCTTTGACCGCCAGTCCCTGGGCCTGAAAACGCGCCATGATCCCCAGCGTGGCCCAGGTTTTACCCACTTCGGTATCGGTGCCGGTGATAAACAGGTGACTCATGCTGCTCCGGGGGACAAATCCAAAACCCTGGTTCCGGCATCAGTACTGGAGCGAAAGGAAATGGGAAAAACACCCTGCTCCGGATCCTCCCGGCGCCCTCGTTTCATCTCCGGCACCCAGGCATGGCCATAGATTACCTCAAATGTTGCCGGCAGGCCGTCATCCTGTCTGCGCTTCTCGTACTCGGCCAGCATGGCTCGCAGCGCACGCTTGCCGGTCAGGGATTTACGCCTGCCGGCATTCACGTTGGTTGCGCCGAGGAGCTTCAGTTCCTTCATCAGCGCCAGGCCGTCGGTATAGACCAGGGTAAACATCTCGGTCTCCATGACCGGGTCGACAAAACCGGCTCGCACCAGGGCATCGCCCACGTCGTGCATGTCCGCGAAGGCGTTGACGTGCACATGGCCGTCCACTTTTGCCCAACTGTCCCGCAATTCCGCCAGGGAATCCGGACCGAACGTGGAAAACAGCAACAGCCCGCCGGCCCGGAGAGACCTGTAAATTTCTTCCAGCGCCTCGTCCGGCCGGGAGAGCCACTGAAACATAAGATTGGAAAAGGCGAATCCGGCGCACTCATCGGCAACAGGCAGGTTCTCCGCATCGGCACAAAGCAGCATGGGCCTGCCGTCATCGCCGGTTGCCCGGCCTGGCCGTTTCAGCATATTGAACGCCAGGTCCAATTGTACGACCTGAGCAAGATCATAGCGTTGCGCCAGTCTGGCCGACAGGCGCCCGGTGCCCGCGCCCAGGTCAAGTATGCGCCCGGGATCCAGCCTTATCACGTCCAACCGATCCAGCAGCCGCTCGCCTATGGTTTGCTGCAATACGGCCACCTGATCATATCTGCCCGCGGCGCGGTCAAAGTTGCGCCGTACTCCTGCCTTGTCTCTCCGATACGGATCGCCGTTCATCACCGTTGCCGCTTCCAGGCCTGCGCCAGGGCGTCAAGCAGGCGATCAACCTGTTCTTCACTGTGGCCTGCGCTCAACGTTATCCTCAATCGTTCGGTGTTTTTCGCAACCGTGGGCGGACGGATCGCATTCACCCAGAGCCCCCGCTCGCGCAACCGGCCGCTGATCGTTACCGCGGCCTCGCCACTGCCCGCGAGCACTCCCTGAATATGTGTTTCCGATGGTATCGCCGGCAGTCCCAGTTCCCGGGCGCCCCGGATAAACCGGGCAACCAGGGCGCGAAGTTTTTCCCGGCGCCAGGTTTCCTGCATGATTATGGCCAGTGACTCGCGGATCGCGGCCGCCAGTGCAGGGGGCATGGCGGTCGTGTAAATGTAGGGCCGGCCTGTCTGAATCAAGGTCTCGATAACGTCATCGGGGCCGGCCACGAAGGCTCCCGACACCCCGCAGGCCTTGCCGAATGTGCCCATCAGCACCGGAACCTGCGTCTGGTCCAGGGAATAATGTTCCAGCGTGCCACCGCCGTCTTTGCCCAGGACGCAGAATCCGTGCGCGTCGTCCACGGCAAGCAGCGCCCCGCGGCGCGCGCAGATTGCGGCAATCTCCGGCAACGGCGCGACGCTGCCGTCCATGCTGAACACCCCGTCGGTGGCGACCAGGGAGCGGCCGTTGCTGCACAGGCTGTCCAGTTCCGCCATGTCAAGATGCCGATAGCGGCGCAGGCCTGCACGGGCCAGTAACCCGCCGTCGATCAGTGACGCATGGTTTTCCCTGTCCATCACGACCACATCTTCACGGCGCGCGGCAAAGGTGGTTACGACAGCAAGATTGGCCAGGTACCCGCTGGAAAAAAGCACCGCGCGGGAACGGCCCAGTTGCTGCGCAAGCGCCTGTTCCAGGTGTTCGTGAGCCCGGCTGTACCCGCAGATCAGTTGGGAAGCGCCGCTGCCGGCCCCGTAAACGGCCGCGGCAGACTGCAGTGCCTGAACCACCCTGCCGTCATTGGCCATACCGAGGTAGTCATTGCCGGAAAAGTTGATATAGTTCCGCCCGTCTGCCCGGAGAACCGCCCCCTGCGCAGAAGTGACGGTGTGCCTTGTCCGGAACCGGCCCGCGGCCCTGATGCTGTCCAGACCTTTTGCTAACGAAAACGGATCGGCCGGCAGGGCGCGGGACATCAATGATTTTGATCTGCCGGCGCCATCCCTGAGGCTTCATCCGTATCGGCGACCAGGCCCAGCCGTGCAAACAGGGCCTTATCTTTGGAAAACTGCGGGTTTTCGGTCGTCAGGAGTTTCTCTCCGTAAAAGATGGAATTGGCGCCGGCATAAAAACACAATGCCTGGGTCGAATCGCTCATCCCGGTTCTGCCCGCGGACAGCCGCACATACGCCCGGGGCATCAAAATACGAGCGCAGGCGATAGTCCTGACAAGTTCTATGGGGTCCGCGTCCTCCTCTCCGGCCAACGGCGTGCCGGCCACCCTGACCAGGGTATTGATGGGTACGCTCTCCGGTTGCCGGGGCAGGCATGCCAGCGTTTGCAGCAGCGCTGCCCGATCATCGACCGACTCTCCCATTCCGATAATTCCGCCGCAGCATACATTGATCCCGGCGTCGCGTACCCGCTGCAGCGTATCAAGCCGTTCCTGGTAGGTCCTGGTGCTGATGATGCTGGAGTAGAAACTCTCCGATGTATCGAGGTTGTGGTTGTAGTAATCAAGACCTGCGTTTTTAAGGCGTTCCGCCTGGCCGGGTTTCAGCATCCCCAGGGTAACACAGGTTTCCAGCCCGAGCTCCCTGACCCCGGAAATCATCTCGGCAACCCTGTCAATATCCTTCTCTTTCGGCCCGCGCCAGGCCGCGCCCATACAAAACCGGCTTGCACCCGATGCCTTGGCGCGGCGCGCTTCGGCCAGTACCTGTTCACAGGACATCAGCGCTTCGCTGTCGACCCCGGTCTTATAACGAACGCTTTGCGGACAATACGCACAGTCTTCCGGACAGCCGCCGCTCTTGATATTGACCAGGGTGCTTAGCTGTATGCGGTTGGGGTCGAAACAGCCGCGGTGAACCGAGTGCGCCCGAGACAACAAATCATTCAGGGGTTGCCGGTAAAGTGTTAATATCTCATCCAGGCTCCAGTCGTGTCTTGGAGCCGTAAACGGAGCGAGCTCCCGTGCTGTTTCATAAGTCGACATGGATGAATATGTTATCGCCTGAGCCAGTCTTGTCAACACCGGCGTCCCGTTGGGGCTGACTACTGTTTTATACCAGTACTCTTTCCAGGGAAGCCCCGACTAAACCAGATGTTCTTTAACCGGCATGTTCATCAGAATCCTGTGCATCCTTTGCGGCGCGCCTGCTGAGCTGTCCGGGGAACGGCTGTGCCGGGCCTGCCGCGCAGAACTGCCGCTGCAGCCGGCGGGCGTTTGTCCCTGTTGCGGAGGGCCCGAGGCTGTCGCCACCGACTGCACACGCTGTTTTCCGCGCGCGCCGGCTTTCGATTCCTGCTTCTCCGGCTGCATGTACCGTTACCCTGTGGACCAGATGATAAAAAGGCTGAAATACCTGGCACGGCTGGATTTGGCGCATGCCCTGTCCCGGCCGCTGCTGGAAAATCTCGAGCGCGACATGGAGGTTGTCCCCGACTGCCTGGTTCCGACACCGATGCATGGCAAGCGCCTGCGCAGCCGCGGCTACAACCAGGCGCGGGAGGTCGCGAGCGTCCTGTCTCAACGGCTGTCTCTGCCTGTTGACGATCAACTGCTTCGCAGAAACAAACTTACGGCATACCAGTATGAACTGCGCCCGGAACAGCGCAAAAAAAATGTCAGAGATGCTTTTTCATTAATAAAAACAATGAGATACAAAAACATCGCCGTTGTGGACGACATCCTGACGACCGGGGCGACCGCGGATGAACTTGCGCGCCTGCTGAAACATCACGGCGCACAACATGTGCAGGTCTGGTGCCTGGCCCGCGCTACGCCCCAGAGTCAGTAAGGCATTAACGCTCAGGTATCGAGATTTTGTACCGTCAGGGCATGGGCCTCGATGAATTCCCGACGCGGTTCAACCTGATCGCCCATAAGGGTCGTGAACACTTCGTCTGCTGCGACGGCATCCTCGATGTTCACCTGATACAGGTTGCGCGTGGCGGCGTTCATGGTCGTTTCCCACAACTGCTCGGGGTTCATCTCGCCCAGGCCTTTGTAGCGCTGGACGTGCAGGCCCTGACTCGCTTCGGCCAGAAGCCAGTCAACGGCTTCTGTGACCGACCCGCCGGAATAATGCTTTTCCCTGGACCGGATCGTGATGCCGGCATCACCGAACTGTTCTTCCGGCGCCAGAAGACGTCGATATTCGGATGATGCGAAGAAGCCCGGGTTAAAAATATTGGCGCTGGTGACACCGTGGACGTCTATATCGATGCGCCCGCCATATCCTCTTCTCCCCGGCCCGGCAAACACCTCGGAGCGGTATCGCGTGCTGGCCGAATCCCCGGCAGCCAGGCGCTCTCGCAGTTCGTTGAACCAGGTTTCCATGCGCCCCCTGTCGGAACAGTCCCCGGCGCTGAGCCGGGGCATGCTGCAGATTGCGTCGACCACATCCGGATGGTAGTGTCTGGCAAGCCGCTCCCGCTCCTGTTTCATTTTCAGGTACAGCGCACACAGCTTTTCCTTCCTTGCTTCGTCGACCTGCTCACCATCAGCGGTCTCCAGTTCAGCGTCCACCATGGCCAACTCCAACAGGTATGCCTCTTTCTCGATATCATCTTTCAGATAACGCTCCTTTTTCCCTTTTTTTATTTTGAACAGCGGCGGTTGTGCAATAAAGACATGGCCGCGCTCCAGCAACTCCGGCATCTGACGATAAAAAAACGTCAGTAACAGGGTGCGGATATGAGAGCCGTCCACGTCCGCATCGGTCATGATGATCACCCGGTGGTAGCGCAGTTTGCTGACGTCAAATTCATCCTTGCCGATTCCACAGCCCAGGGCCGTGATCAAGGTGCCCACTTCCGAGGACGAAAGCATCTTGTCAAAACGCGCTTTCTCCACGTTCAGTATCTTCCCCTTCAACGGTAAAATCGCCTGATAGCGGCGGTCCCTTCCCTGTTTTGCCGAACCACCCGCCGAATCGCCCTCCACCAGGAACAACTCGGAGGCTGATGGGTCTTTTTCCTGGCAATCTGCCAGCTTGCCCGGCAGCCCTGCGATATCCAGGGCCGTTTTTCTGCGGGTCAACTCCCGCGCTTTTCTGGCCGCCTCGCGTGCCCTGGCGGCATCAACTATCTTGTCGCAGATGGTCTTCGCTTCAACAGGGCGCTCAAGCAGAAATTCCTGCAGCTTTTCCAGGACCGATGATTCCACCGCCGGCCGAACCTCGCTCGAAACCAGTTTATCCTTGGTTTGAGACGAAAATTTGGGGTCGGCAATCTTTATGGAAAGCACCGCCGTCAACCCCTCCCTGACGTCGTCCCCCGCTACCTGGGTCTTCGCCTTGGCAGACACACCGGTTTGGTCCATGTACGTATTCAGGCTGCGGGTCAGTGCGCCGCGAAATCCGGCAAGGTGCGTCCCTCCGTCCCGCTGTGGAATATTGTTGGTGAAACAGAAAATGTTTTCCTGGTAGGAATCATTCCACTGCATGGCCAACTGGATGATGATCCCGTCGCGCTCTGCGTCGATATTTATAACCGTCTCATGCAGCGGGGTCTTATTCCTGTTCAAATGCCTGACGAATTCAGCAATACCCCCCTTGTATTCAAACAGGTCACGTTTGCCGTTGCGCTCGTCCCGAAGCTCTATCCTTACGCCGGAATTGAGGAACGACAGTTCGCGCAGGCGCTTTGCCAGGATGTCATAATGAAACTCAACGTTAGTAAAAACCTGTCTGCTGGGAAGAAACCGGATTTCCGTCCCGGTCTGTTCCGAAGGTTCAGCCCTTTCCAGGGGCGCCACCGGCTTACCGTCAGCGTATTCCTGCTTGAACATATATCCGTCGCGGCATATCGTCATTTCCAGCGACTGGGACAGCGCATTCACCACAGACACACCAACCCCATGCAGGCCGCCTGATACCTTGTAGGAGTTATCGTCAAACTTGCCGCCGGAATGCAGGGTGGTCATTATCACTTCGGCCGCGGATATCCCTTCCTCCGCATGCGCCCCAACCGGAATCCCGCGGCCGTTATCGACGACCGAGACGGATTCATCGGTGTGAATAATGACCTTTATCTCGGAACAATAGCCGGCCAGGGCCTCATCAATGCTGTTATCAACCACTTCAAAAACCATGTGATGCAGGCCGGTTCCGTCATCCGTGTCTCCGATATACATACCGGGGCGTTTCTTGACTGCATCGAGCCCTTTTAATACCTTGATTTTTGAAGAATCGTAGCTGTTGTTTTCCACCACCGCTGTCCTTTCGGAAAAGTCTTATATTACCATGCCGCAATTGTTCGCTGCAACATGAACCGGCGCGTTGTGAGAGCTTCGGGCTTGTCAGGAGGCGAATTGGCCCTGTTCCACGTGAAACATCTTTATCGGCAAATTATTTACCTGCGGCAGGTTTCCTGTTGTCGTTATAAACACCTGTCCTCCCTGCCCGGCCAACGCCTGAATGATTCGCTGTTGTCCCGTATGGTCCAGTTCCGCCGGCAGATCATCTACCAGGATAATAGGAGAGCGCTGTGTCCTGTTTCTGAATACGCTGTCCAGCGCCAGTGATAACGCTGTAATACACAGCTTGATCTGTCCGCGGGAATAAAAGTGTCCGACTTCTCTCCCGTCCTGACAAATCGTGATATCACTCCGGTGCAGTCCGTGGCGCGTCACTCCTCTTTCCATATCCCCCCGGCGCTGCTCCGCCAGATAGCGGTCCAGGTCAACACCCGCCTGCCAGCCACGGTCGTACTCGAGCGTGGTCTGCGGTATCCGGAGTTGACGTATCGCCGTTTCCATTGCATCGGACAGCTCTCTGATGAATGCAGTCCGTTGAATTGTCAACTCTTTCGCGGCCCGCCACATGGCTTGTTCCCACGGGGCAAGCTGGCCGGCCTTGTTCTTCCTCAGTAAGCTGTTTCGGTTTTTCAGGGCCTTATGGTAATCCCTCCAGGTCTCGATATAGTCCGGTTTCACGTGAAACATTGCCCAATCCAACCAGCGTCTACGGAAAATTGGGCTTCCGGAAACCAGCCTGTGGCTTTCCGGGGTGACAGTGATGACAGGAATTAACGCTGCCTGTTCCGAAACCTTGCGCACCGTTCGTTGGTTATAACGGATGTTCAACGCTGTCCTGCTCCGCTCAACGCCCGTTACCACCAGCGTCCGGTCCGGCAATCGCAATCCCGCACTGATTTGTATTTCTTTTTGTTGGTAACGGATAACGCGGTTGATGCCCGTTGTGCGGAAAGACCGGCAACGACCCAGAATATGTATCGCTTCCAACAGCGCTGTCTTGCCGCTGCCGTTGGGTCCGCAAATCACGTTCAGAACCGGGCCCGGCTCAATTCTCTGATCGGATAGATTACGAACGTTTCTGACTTGCAGCCATTCAATGTACATCGGCCGCCTGTTGGACAATATAGCCTGGCGCCTACAGCAACAGCGGCATGACGATGTACTTACACTCTCCTCCTTCCTCGGGCAGCACCAGACAACCGCTCTTCGGGGAAGAAACCGAAAGCCTTACCTTGTCTGTTTGAACGATGCTGACCGCATCGAGCAGGTAACTCACGTTAAATCCAACTTCTATATCTTCTCCCGAATATTCCACGTCAATCTCATCTTCCGCCTGCTCCTGCTCCGGGTTGTGCACCAGAGACCTCAGTTTATCCTGTTCCAGTGAGATTTTTACTCCCCGGTACTTGTCGCTGGAAAGAATGGATGCCCTGCTGAGGCTCTTTTTCAGCGTCTCCCTTTGCGCCAGTACAGGATTCGCCGAAATTTCCGGTATTACCCTGTTGTAGTCAGGGTATTTCCCATCTATCAGTTTACTGGTAAAGACCAGGTCGTCCAGGACAACACGAATGTGGTTCCTGCTCATGACCACTTCCATTTCTGCTTCCGTTTCCCCCACCAGTCGCACCAGTTCCTGTACGCCTTTTCTCGGTATGATCAGTTGCTTTTTTTCTTCCGCGGGAATTGTGATGTCTACATCGCACAGGGCCAGCCTGTGTCCGTCTGTTGCCACCGCACGCAACCTGTCATTCTGCGCCTCAAGTAATACGCCGTTCAGGTAATATCGCACATCCTGCCTGGCCATGGCGAATGCCGTCCTGTCCAGTAACGATTTGAACTGTTTTTGCGGAAGCGTGAACCTGGTATCAGCTTCCCCCGGGTCAACGAGGGGAAACTCCTGCGCAGGTAACGATAACAGCGAAAACCGGCTTCTTCCCGATGAAACATTCACGCGCTCGTCCTCAACCGATAACGTGATTTCAGCTCCTTCCGGCAATGTCCGGCAGATGTCCAGTATTTTTCTCGCCGGAATGGTAATGTCGCTGGTTTGCCCGAACTCACCTGAAATGGCCTCTGACAGTTCGACTTCCATGTCCGTCGTCGTCAAACGCAACTGTTGGGGAGATACGTTCAACAAAACATTGGCGAGGATCGCCAATGTTGGGCGGGTTTCCACGACACCGTTGAGATTGTTCAACGCAGGCAGGAAAATATCTCTATTAATTGTAAGCTTCATATATTTTTAGAGTAGTTTTTATTGCACGGACGCAAAACGGGAAGAAACTATTTTCTCCTTAAAAATCAATAAGATACGCTCCATACCGAAAAGAATTTTATTGCCGACTCCCGTTTAATTCCCTGTGGATAATCAGTGCTCCGTCAAAGGATGACGTATTTTATACAAATTGTTCACAGCTTGTTTTACCGGTTTTTAACATTGTATCGCATGGCCCGGTAATGACGCTAAATTATAGCATAAATCGCAAACATCTGTTCGCCGCCCGGGTAAACCTGCAGGTTCGGCCAGGGCAACCGCATACTTTTATATGTCTGCTCCGAACAGGATTTCCGCCCGTCTGGTATCACTCCACCCGGCCTGCTTGAGTTTCCCCCGCATGCTGTTCTTCCTGGGGTCCAACCGCGCCAGGTTCAGACAGAAGCGCCGGATAATCGCCACGTTCTCCGCCCCGTCCCCCTTGCGGATGCGACTGTCATCCTCCTTAAAGGCCACATCCAGCACCCAATGCGCCTTGTTCTCCACCTCCCAGTGCCGCCGTATCCCCTGCGCCACCCGCTGGGCATCCACGGGCAAGGAGCTGATATAGTAATGTATCTCCGTCTCCACCGCTTTCCCGGGCAGGCGCCGCTCCCGCTCCATCTCAATGAGGGTTTGCAAGCCCGGCCACCTGGCCGCCCCACTCACCCACTCATCCACCGGCAACTGCCGGCAGGTGCGTTTCTCTATCCGGCCATGCCCGCCGTCCACCTCCTCATGCACCGCTACCTGCTGCGGCGCATCGCGCGTAACCTTATGAAAGTACGCCTGTATTTCCTTGCGCAACGTCTTGTGATTGTCCTTCAGCGACAACGTGTAATCGCCGCCTTTCTTGTGAATCTTCTGCGCTATCTTCTTCTGCGTATTCATCGCATCCGCCGTGATATGCGCCCCCTTCACCTGCAACAACTCCAGCATCTCCATCACCGACGACTGCTCATTCTTCTTCCCCTGTGACTTCATCTGCGCCAATACCAACCCGCACTCATGTCCCCAGGCCGTGATGCTGTGCAGGGCCGTGTGTTTCTCCCCGTCATGAGACCGCCGCAGGGTCTTCCCGTCCAGCGCTATCTGCTCCTGACCGGACGCCGCCCGTACCTCATTCACCCAATCGATAAACGCCCGGTTGAACTGCTCCGGGTCCAGCGCCCGCACCACCCGCGCAATCGTGTCATCCACCGGCATCCCGTTCAAAAACGGCCGGTAGCGACGCAGCCAATCCAGCTTCTCATCACCGAATTCCTTGATGTCTTTCCAGCCTTCTGCCCCCGACAGCACCGCACTCACTGTCAGAAACAGAATGTCCAATAACTCATGCTTCTTGTTAATATCACGCCGCGGGTCGTCAATCGTCGCCAAATGGGTCAGTAAACTCATGGGAATCTCCTCAGTTTGGGGTAATTACTGATCTGATCCCCGCAAAACCCATGAGTTCCCCACTTATCTATATCTTATTGGAATAAAAAACCTCTTACTTATGACAAAAAGTATGATCTTGCCCTGCAGGTTCGGCGGGGCCCTGCGCAAAAAATTTCACTGATTTTGTGAGTTTTCTCACATTTTTGCTGATTTTTTTCTTGCCGGCAGCCGGGCGGCCGATAGACTGTTCAGTGTGGTCGAGGATCACGGACAAAATAACTTTTAACTGAAAAACAGAAGGAGACCATTATGAAAAAATTAAGGAATCTTGCCGCCGCCATGTTGCTCTGCCTGCCTGTCACGCTGTTTGCCGGCGGGGCGGTTGACATCAATACGGCAGACAAGGAAACATTGATGAGCCTGCGCGGCGTCGGCGAATCGTTCGCTGAAAGGATCATCGAATACCGGGAACAGAACGGCGGTTTCAAGGCCGTGCAGGAGCTGACCAATATCAGGGGAATAGGACGGACCCTGGTGGAAAAAAACAGGGAGATGCTGACGGTCGGCGACAGTCCCGAATAAAAGAACGCACAGACGGGGGCGGGTTCAAGGCATCCTCCCGTATCCAGTCAGCGGCGGCCCGTCCCCCTGTGCAACTTTCGGGCCTGTTCATTACAGCCCCTCTGCTGTATTCTTCCACGATTGATGCATACAGACTCATTCGAGATGGATACAGCGTACCAGCCCGGGAAAATAGAGACCGAAGTCCAGGCGACGTGGGAAAAAAAGCGCGCCTTCAAGGTAAGGGAGGAGCCCGGCCGGGAAAAGTTCTACTGCCTCTCCATGTTTCCCTACCCCAGCGGGAAGCTGCATATCGGCCACGTGAGAAATTACACCATAGGCGATGTGATAGCCCGCTACCAGCGCCTGCAGGGCAGGAACGTGCTCCAGCCCATGGGCTGGGACGCCTTCGGCTTGCCGGCGGAGAACGCGGCGATAGAAAACCGCGTGGCGCCGGCCAAGTGGACCTACCAGAATATCGACTACATGCGCACCCAGTTGCAGCGGTTGGGGTTTGCCTATGACTGGGACCGGGAAATCGCCACGTGCAGGCCGGATTACTACCGGTGGGAACAATGGTTTTTCACCGAGCTGTACCGGAAAGGGCTGGTTTACAAGAAAACCGCCCCGGTTAACTGGGACCCCGTGGACCAGACCGTACTGGCCAACGAACAGGTGATAGACGGCAGGGGTTGGCGATCCGGCGCAGTAGTGGAAAGGAAAGAAATACCGCAATGGTTCCTGAAGATTACCGACTACAGCGAGGAGCTGCTGGAAGAACTGGACAACCTTGATGGCTGGCCCGATTCCGTGCGCACCATGCAGCGCAACTGGATCGGGCGCTCCGAAGGGGTTGAAATTGATTTCCCGATTGCCGGCGGTCCGGACAAGCTGACGGTGTTCACCACCCGTCCCGATACCCTGTTCGGCGTCAGTTACATGGCGGTGGCCTTCGAACATCCCGTGGCTGTTGCCGCCGCGGAGAGGCGCGCAGACATCGCAGCATTTGTGCAGAAATACAGCAGTGTCGGCACGTCCGAGGCTCAACTGGAAGCCATGGAGAAAGAGGGCGTTCCCCTGGATATACACGTTACTCATCCGTTTACCGGGGAAGCCTTGCCGGTGTGGGTGGCCAACTTCATCCTGATGGGCTACGGCACCGGCGCGGTGATGGGAGTGCCCGGACATGACTCGCGCGATTGGGAATTCGCAACAAAACACGGTCTCCCGATCAAGCCGGTCATCCGTCCGGCGGACGGCGCGGGGATAAATCTGGACGAGGGAGCATATGTGCAGAAAGGGATACTGGAAAACTCCGGCGAATTCGACGGGCTGACCTCCGAACAGGCATTTGCCGCCATTGCGGACCGGCTCAAGGGAGCCGGGACGGGCCGGTGCAAGGTCAACTACCGTTTGCGCGACTGGGGCATTTCACGGCAGCGCTACTGGGGTTGCCCCATACCCGTGATTACGGATGGGGATGGCGGCTCAGTGCCGCTGCCGGCGCATGATCTGCCGGTAGTGTTGCCGGAAAATGTCGAATTTTCCGGCGTCCGATCGCCATTGAACGAAATGGATGATTTTCTTTACGCCCCCCACCCTGACACCGGGCTGCCGTCGCGCAGGGAGACCGACACCTTCGATACGTTTTTCGAGTCCTCCTGGTATTTCGCGCGTTTCTGTTGCACGGACAACCATGACGCGATGCTGGATGAGCGGGCCGACTACTGGCTGCCTGTGGACCAGTATGTCGGCGGAATAGAACACGCCGTGTTGCACTTGTTGTATTCGAGGTTTTTTCAGAAGCTCATGCGCGACCTGGGGCTGACCCGTCACGGGGAACCGTTCAAAAACCTGCTGACACAGGGCATGGTCGTCGCAGAAACCTTCTACCGGGAGGAGGCCGGCCGCAGGACGTATTACAATTTCAAGGACCTGGAATTCGAACGGGATGAAAAGGGCCGGATCATCGCTGCCAGGCTCAGTTCGGACAAGTTGCCGGTAACCATCGGCAAACGCGAGAAAATGTCGAAATCAAAGAACAACGGCATCGACCCGCAGGACATCATCGACAAGTACGGCGCCGACACCGTGCGCCTGTTCATCATGTTTGCCGCGCCGCCGGAGCAAAGCCTGGAGTGGTCGGATTCAGGGATTGAAGGCGCCTACCGCTTTCTCAAGCGCCTCTGGAAATACGCCCGCAACAATTGCCGCGCCGCGCCGGCCGGTCCGGCCCCGTATACCCGGGAACAACGGGATGTGCGCCGCAAAATCCACCAGACCATAGTCAAGGTGAACGATGACATCGGCCGCCGTTATACTTTCAATACCGCCATTGCCGCGGTAATGGAGTTGCTGAACGTGCTGTCGCGCATGAACGAGCAATCCGCCAATGCCGCAGCCGTGCGCCGAGAAGGCCTGGAAGTCATGGTGCTGCTGCTCTCGCCGATTATCCCCCATATCACCGATGCAATCTGGCGCGCGCTGGGAAAGGAAACCGCGCTCATAGACGCCGGCTGGCCGCAGGCGGATGCAAGCGCCATGGTTGAGGACGAGCTGCAGTTGGTGGTGCAGGTAAACGGGAAGAAGCGGGCACAGATTCTTGCCGCGCCCGATGCCAGCGAAGAAAGTATAAAAACCGATGCCCTGAGCAATGAAAACGTACAGCGGCACATCAGCGGCAAAACCGTGGCGAAAGTCATCGTCGTGCCGCAACGCCTGGTCAACATCGTCGCGCTCGGGTGATCCCCTCCGGATTTTCCTTGTGTCGGATTGCGTAAAGCCGTATCCTTTGCGGCAATGAAAACCCCTGCGGTGCATGTAGTTGTGCTGGCCGTAATCCTGGTTCAGGGTTGCGGCTATCACCTGCGCGGCCAGAGTCCGCAGGTCAAGGCCGAGGGTGGTTACAGCATCCACGTAAGCGCCGCTGCCGGACCGCTTGCAGATGCGGTGATGTCACAGTTGGCGATATCCGGCGTCAGGGTTACGGATGGAATTAAAGGCGCCGACTATGTGTTGAC
Organism: Gammaproteobacteria bacterium; assembly: GCA_965220815.1. Taxonomy (GTDB): domain Bacteria; phylum Pseudomonadota; class Gammaproteobacteria; order Eutrophobiales; family Eutrophobiaceae; genus JAAXHV01. The sequence goes on along the minus strand of OZ244846.1, from coordinate 935,656 downwards.
CATGTCCGGCGGGGCATTTGAGCGCCAGGTTGCAAGCGTTTCCCCCGAAACCGGCAAGGTAGAAGAATACCTTATCGTTTTCACTGCCCGCATCAGCATCAGCGAAGCCGGTGGGGAAGGCCTGGTGACGGGCCAGGACATCAGGGTCAGCGGCGATTACGCATTTGATGAAGACGCGGCGCTGGGAAAATTTTCCGAAGAGGAGACCATCAGGGAAGAACTGGTCGAACAGGCCGCGGCGCAGATCATACGGCGCCTGAATACGCTGGCGAATTGAGGCAAGAACAGGCTGAATGCGGCTGAAGTCAGAGCAACTCCCGGCGCACCTGAACAGGCCCGAACTCCTGCCGGTCTATTACATCAGCGGTGATGAGCCCCTGCAGTTGCAGGAGGCGGGAGACCTGATCCGCGCCCGCGCCCGCGAACTTGGCCACGACGAACGCATCGTCCTGGAACTGGATGCCGGGTTTGACTGGGGCCGGTTGCAGGAAGCCGGCGCCAACCTGTCCCTGTTTTCCAGCAAACGCATCATCGAGCTCAGGCTGGGCGACCACAAGCCGGGCAGGGAAGGCGGCGCAGCCCTGGCCGACTACGCGGCGGGCCATTCTCCCGATAACCTGTTGTTGTTGACTTCGGGCCGCATCGACAGGAAGGCCCAGCAGGCGAAATGGTTCAAGGCGCTGGAACAGTGCGGGTGCTGCATACAGGTCTGGCCGGTTGAGCCCACCGAACTGCCGGGTTGGATTATGGCCCGTTGCCGGCGCCAGGATAAAAGGATTACCAGGGAAACCGCCGCGCTGATAGCGCAACGGGTCGAAGGAAACCTGCTGGCGGCGCAACAGGAAATTGATAAACTGGCATTGCTGGTGGACCAGGAGGAAATCGGCGGCGAGGCGGCGCTGAATATGGTGGTGGACAGCGCCCGCTACGACGTGTTCGACCTGATTGAGAACGTGTTTCGCGGCGAACCGGAGCGGGTCTCAAGGATGCTGCGGGGACTCAGGAATGAAGGCATCGAGGCGCTCAACGTTTACGGCGCCCTGATGTGGGGGTTTCGCCGGGCAGGCGCCATCGCCCATGAAATAGCCCGGGGAAAACCGAAAGAACAGGTTTTCGGTGCCTACCGGGTGCTGGAGCGGCACAGGAAAGGCCTCAATATGTTGCTGCGGCGCTTCACCCCCGACCGGATGTCCGCGCTGCTGGTCGAGGCCCTGGAAGTGGACAAGGCCCTGAAAGGGGTAGTCGAAGCGGACGGCTGGCGCCTGCTGGAGAAGTTTATGTTTACCCTGGCCGGCTACAGGCTGGATGAAACACAATGACAGTATGAATATTCGTGATTACATGCGATCCATGGGCCGCGCCGCGCGGGACGCGGCGCGAGCCATGGCGCGGGCGGAAACCGGGACCAGGAACGCCGCGCTCAACGCCGTCGCCGAACAGTTGCTGTCGCAACGCGCGCAGTTATCCGAGGCCAACCATACGGACCTGGTTGCGGCGAAGGAAAACCGGCTGGCAGACGCGCTGCTGGACCGTCTCGAATTGACCCCTGCGCGACTGGAAGCCATGGCTGACGGCCTGGTGCAGGTTGCCGGCCTGGCCGATCCCATCGGGGAAATATCGGGAATGAACTATCGCCCGACCGGGATCCAGGTAGGGCGCATGCGGGTGCCGCTGGGCGTGGTGGGAATCATCTACGAGTCCCGGCCCAACGTGACCGCGGATGCCGCGGGGCTATGCATAAAATCGGGCAACGCGGTGATCCTCAGGGGCGGCTCGGAAGCGATCAATTCCAACCGCGCCATCGCCGCGTGCATCGCCGACGGCCTGCAGTCCGCAGGCCTGCCGGGCACGGCGGTACAGGTCGTCGAAACCACGGACCGGGCCGCGGTCGGGGAAATGCTGGCCCTCGATGAATATATCGACGTGGTCATCCCGCGCGGGGGCAAGGGACTCATTGAACGGATCAGCGAGGAAGCCAGGATGCCGGTGATCAAGCACCTGGACGGGGTATGCCATGTCTACGTGGACAGCCATGCGGATGCGGACAAGGCGGTGACAATTGCCTATAACGCCAAGACCCAGCGTTACGGCACCTGCTGCACAATGGAATGCCTGCTGGTGGCGGAACCGAAAGCAGAGGAGGTGCTGGCGCGCCTCGGCCCGATGCTGGAAGAGGCCGGGGTGGAGATCCGCGGCGACGAGCGCGCCAGGCAGATCCTGCCGGGAATAACGGCAGCCACTGATGAGGATTACTTCACGGAGTACCTGGCGCCGGTGATGTCGCTCAAGATCGTCAACGATCTTGACGAGGCGATGGAGCACATCGGGCATTACGGTTCCCGGCATACCGACGCCATAGTGACGGAGAACGTGAATCACGCCCGGCGTTTCCTGGCCGAGGTCGATTCAAGCTCGGTCATGGTGAATGCCTCGACCCGTTTCGCGGACGGTTACGAGTACGGCCTGGGCGCGGAAATCGGGATCAGCACAGACAAGTTTCACGCCCGGGGTCCGGTTGGTCTCGAGGGGCTGACTTCGCAGAAGTTTATCGTTATCGGTGATGGCCATATCAGAAAGTGAGGGTACGGGGTCAGGTCGCACAATGCACACACAGAGGTCCTGTTAAAACGTTGCTTCAATTTCTTTGTGTGTGCATTGTGCGACCTGACCCCGTAGGTTGAGTGAGTAACGGGAAACCCATCGGTTTGATAGGCGGTGCATTTGATCCGGTACACATCGGCCACATCCGTATTGCGCTCGAATGCCTGGAAGCCCTGGATCTTGACGGGGTCAACTTCATCCCTGCGAACACCCCTCCCCATAAAGCCGTAGCCGTCGCTGCGCCACACCACCGGCTGGCCATGCTGGAACTGGCGCTGAAACCGTATCCGCAACTGGCAGTCGATGACGTCGAACTCAGGAGAGGCGGCATATCGTACACAATCGACACCCTGATGGAACTGCGCGCAGGCGACCCGGAGCAATCGCTTTGCTTCATCATGGGCGCGGATGCTTTTTCAACACTGCCGACATGGCGCCGCTGGCAGGAACTGACGGATTATGCGCACCTGGTGATCATCGCCAGGAAGCAGCAGGGCGGGCGATGCCGGGACCAGCGCCTGCAGGACCATTATGCCGGGCATGCCTGCGTCTCGCCGCTGAGCCTGCATACGCGCCCCGGCGGCTGTATCCACAAGGCGGCGGTCAGCGTCCCGGACATTTCATCCTCACAGGCGCGCGCATTTCTGAACGGAAAACAGAATACGGAAAACATACTGCCCCCCGGCATCCACGACTACATCAGGGAGAACAATTTATACTCATGAACAGTTTCGCCCGCCTGATTACCGACACGATGGAAGACCTGAAAGCCCAGGATGTGCAGACACTCGACGTACGCGCGCTGACGACCATGACGGATTACATGATCATCGCCAGCGGCCGCTCAGACCGCCAGGTCAAGGCGATTGCGGACAAGGTCATCGAGACGGCGAAAACAAAAAAGATCAGGCCGCTAGGCGTGGAAGGACAACAACAGGGAGAATGGATCCTGATCGATTTCGGCGATGTGATTGCCCATGTCATGCACCCCGACACCAGGGACTATTACCAACTCGAAAAACTCTGGGCGGAAACCGACAGGGCCGGCAGTCTCCCGTGACCAATCCGCCGGGGCAAATATACCTGGCTTCCAAATCGCCCAGGCGCAAGGCGTTGCTGGACCAGATCGGAGCAGCTTACGAGATCATCGGCACAGACGTGGAAGAAATACGCGGGGAAAACGAGCCGGCAGCAGACTATGTCGTGCGCGTGGCCGCGGCAAAAGCCGAAGCCGCCAGGGCGGCCGCGCCTAACCCCTGGCCGATACTCGCCGCGGACACGGAAGTGGTCCTGGACAACCGGATTCTCGGAAAACCGCCGCACCGCCGCGCCGCGATCGACATGCTCATGTCGCTGTCCGGCAGGACGCACCGGGTATTCACCGCCGTGGTACTCCTCAATGAGCGGCTTGACTACAGGCTGAGTGAGAGCATGGTCCGGTTCAGACAACTCACTGTCGAGGAATGTGAAACCTATTGCGACAGCGAAACGCCCTATGACAAGGCAGGCGGGTACGGCATCCAGGACAGCGCCGCGAAATTTATTTCAAGAATAGAGGGCAGCTATTCCGGGATCATGGGGCTGCCTTTGTATGAAACCGCGCAGTTGCTGGAGGCTTACAGGTAATTCTCCTTCAGGGAACCGCTCATCCGCCTGGAGGCTGGTCAAAGCCGGTTGAAATAACGCCTCAGGCAGATGCCGTGGTAGTGATCGACGATGTAGTAATAAATGTCGGTCCAGCTCGGGGCGCCGTTCTCATCGGTGGGCCACCACAGTTTTCTGTTTCTCCAGTAGTTATGGAAGTGGTCCGCGCAATAGTTGACGGTTTCCTCGTCATAATTCAGTTCCTTGATGCCCGCGGCATGTTCTGCCTCGATAAAATCCCGCATCACCTGTAAGTAGGCGAGGTCCAGACGCGGCATGCCGTCCTCTTCCAGTTCGCCCCGGTCGGCGCGGGCCCCGTAGCGTTGCGCCAGGCTGTCCAGCCGCTCCAGTTTCCCGGCCCCGGCCTGCGCTTTCTCCAGGCGTTCACAGGCTGCGGCATCGCCCTCATTGCACTCTCTCTCCCATAAATCGAGCGCGGAAAACTGGTGCGGCTCATTAAGGACAACAAACAAAATGAGCGAGGCGACCGACACGGTTCAGTAACCGGGTATCAGATCAGCGGCACGATCAGCAGCGCAACGATATTGATGATCTTGATCAGCGGGTTGACTGCCGGGCCCGCGGTGTCCTTGTAGGGGTCGCCCACGGTATCGCCGGTCACGGCGGCCTTGTGGGCCTCCGATCCCTTGCCCCCCAGGTTGCCGTCTTCGATGTATTTCTTGGCGTTGTCCCAGGCGCCGCCGCCCGTGGTCATGGAAATGGCGACGAACAAGCCGGTAACGATAGTGCCCAGCAACAGGCCGCCCAGCGCCACGGGGCCGAGCACCTTGCCCACGATCACCGGCACCAGCACCGGCAACAGGGACGGAATGATCATTTCCTTGATGGCGGATTTGGTCAGCAGGTCCACGGCCTGGGAATAATCCGGCTTGCCCGTGCCTTCCATGATCCCCGGTATTTCCCGGAACTGGCGCCGGACCTCCAGCACCACCGAGCCGGCCGCGCGGCCTACCGCTTCCATGGCCATGGCGCCGAACAGGAAAGGCACCAGGCCGCCGATGAACAGGCCGATAATAACCAGCGGGTCGGACAGTGAGAACTCCACGTGGATGCCGGCCTGGCCCAGCGCGTGGGTATAGTCGCCGAACAATACCAGGGCGGCCAGTCCGGCAGAGCCGATGGCATAACCTTTGGTAACGGCCTTGGTGGTGTTGCCTACGGCGTCCAGCGGGTCGGTGATGTTGCGGATTTTCTCATCCAGTTCCGCCATTTCGGCGATGCCCCCGGCGTTGTCGGTAATGGGACCGAACGCGTCCAGAGCGACGATGATGCCGGTCATCGACAGCATGGACGTCGCGGCAATGGCAATGCCGTACAGTCCAGACAGCTCGTAAGCGCCCCAGATACTGGCGCAGACCGCCAGTACCGGCAGGGCTGTGGATTTCATGGATACGCCGAGACCGGCGATGATGTTGGTAGCATGGCCGGTCTCCGAAGCGGCCGCAACGTGTTTGACCGGCGCGTAGTCGGTGCCGGTGTAATATTCCGTAATCCAGACCATGGCCGCGGTCAGGGCAAGGCCGATCAGCGCGCAGCCGTATAAGGCGCCGGCCGACATGCCCGCGACGTCCGACATCATCTGGTTGGTGACGGGGTAGAACAGGATGGCAGCCAGTATGCCGGCCACGATCAGTCCCTTGTATAGGGCGCCCATAATCGTGCCGCCCTCTCCCGCTCTGACAAAGAAACAGCCGATCACGGAGGCGATGATGGAAGCGCCGCCCAGGGCCAGCGGGTAGAGCACGGCGTTTTCGTTTCCCTGGACTACCAGGCTGCCCAGCAACATGGTCGCTATCACGGTCACCGCGTAGGTTTCGAACAGGTCGGCCGCCATGCCGGCGCAATCGCCGACGTTGTCGCCGACGTTGTCCGCGATCACCGCGGGGTTGCGCGGGTCGTCCTCGGGGATGCCGGCTTCCACCTTGCCGACCAGGTCGGCGCCGACGTCGGCGCCCTTGGTGAAGATGCCGCCACCCAGCCGGGCAAAAATCGAAATGAGGGAACCGCCGAAACCCAGGCCTATCAGGGCATGGAGGATGGTGTCGGTTTCCGCGCCCAGGTTCTGCAGCAAGGCATAGTAGCCGGCGACGCCCAGGAGACCCAGTCCGACGACCAGCAGACCGGTGATCGCGCCGCCCCTGAAGGCCACCGTCAATGCCGCATTCATGCCCGTGTTGGCGGCTTCGGCAGTGCGCAGGTTGGCGCGTACGGAGATGTTCATGCCGATGTATCCTGCGGCGCCGGAGAACAGGGCGCCGATCAGGAACCCGAAGCCGGTATACCAGTCGAGCACCAGACCCAGCACGATGAACAGGATGACGCCGACACCGCCGATGGTCGTGTACTGGCGGTTGAGGTAGGCAGAGGCCCCCTGCTGGATGGCCGCAGCGATTTCCCGCATGCGTTCGTTGCCTTGGGGCTGGGCGAGTATCCAGCGCACCGAGAAGATGCCATAGAGGATGGCGATTACACTGCAGATCAGGGCGAGGTCCAATGTTGACATTGCGTGCTCCTTTCTTGTGATTGTTGATAGTTAGTCGAATATCGAAGCCGGTAAGTTTATAGATTCAGCGGCGAAGTTCAAACCCGGCCACAATTTTTTTTGCCACCGGGGCATTCCTGAGGCGCACGTAGTCGGGCATCCCGTTCCGGTAAGGCGGATAGTCTTCTCCCTGGATCAGCGGCTCCAGGTAGGCGCGGCACGCGGGCGTGATGCCGAAACCGTCTTCGCTGATGAATTCCCCGGGCATGAATTTTTCCACGTTGGCCACTTCCTCAAGGTCCGCCTGGCCGATTTCCCAGCGGTAAGGGTTATCGGAGGTGCGCACAAGCACCGGCATGATCGCGCTTTTCCCGGCCAGGGCGAACTCCACCGCGGCCTTGCCCAGGGCATAGGCCTGGTCCACGTCCGTCTTCGAGGCGATATGGCGCGCCGAGCGCTGCAGGTAGTCCGCCACGGCCCAGTGATATTTATAACCCAGTTCCTGTTTGACAAGGCCCGCCACCACCGGCGCCGCGCCGCCCAACTGGGCATGACCGAAGGCGTCCTTCGTGCCCTGTTCAGCCAGGAAGCGGCCGTCCGGCCAGCGCGCGCCTTCGGACACGACGACGGAACAGTAGTCATGGTGTGCAACACAGTCCTGCACCCTGGCGAGGAACCGCTCCTGGTCGAACGGGACTTCGGGAAACAGGATCACCACCGGAATGTCATTGTCGCGGTCGGCGGCCAGCCCTCCCGCGGCGGCAATCCAGCCGGCATGGCGGCCCATGACTTCGATGATGAACACCTTGGTGGACGTCCTGGCCATAGAGCGGACATCATAGGAGGCCTCGCGCACGGATACCGCAACATATTTGGCCACCGAACCGAACCCGGGGCAGTTGTCGGTGACGGGCAGGTCATTGTCGACCGTCTTGGGAATGTGTATCGCCTGTATCGGGAAACCCCATTCAGCGGACAGTTGTGAAACCTTGTGGCAGGTGTCGGCCGAGTCGCCGCCCCCGTTATAGAAAAAATACCCGATGTCATGGGCCTTGAAGACCTCGATCAGGCGTTCGTATTCGGCCCGGCTTTCTTCCAGCCCCTTCAGTTTGTAGCGGCAGGAACCGAACGCGCCGGACGGTGTATGCCTGAGTGCGGCAATGGCTTCGGGCGCTTCCTGCCCGGTGTCGATCAGGTCCTCGGTCAGGGCGCCAATGATGCCGTTGCGTCCGGCGTACACGTTGGCTATTCTGCCGGGATGCCGGCGTGCGGTTTCCAGCACACCGCAGGCGCTGGCATTGATAACCGCGGTCACCCCGCCGGATTGTGCGTAAAAAGCGTTTTTTGCTTCAGCCATCGAAAAAAATCTCCCTGCCATGAAATAATAACCAAAATGCGATATGTTACACGTTTATATTGCGCTTCTCACGTGGACACATGATGCCACAGATGCTCCCGCTAACATCGACAGTTGGCGGTCTCATCGGGTCGGTTTCATTTTTTTCACACTGACCCGACCCTCAGGGGATGCGTAGCCCTCCGGCTGTGCCCGGTCGTTGGTCTCATTGGCCTGGTTTCCCCTGAAGTCCCCCGCCCCGAACTGCCCGACCACGGCGTGTGCTCAGGAGGTGTCATAGGGCACAATCACGCTGGGCGGCGCGCCGAATGCCAGCGCTTTATAGAGCGTCTCCCAGTCCGGCAGCAGCCAGGTGAAGAAGAAGCTTCGCAGCTTCTCCCAGAAGTAGCGCTTGCGGCCCTGTTTGGCCAGCGCCGCCCGGAACAGCCCGCAGCAATGCTGCTGCACCTGGTCCACCAGGAACGCCAGCATCATCAGGTGGGCGAACACCGTGGACAGGTGCTTGTAACCATGGCCGAAGTTATGCTCGAAGTGGTAGCCTTGGTTCTTCAGGGTATTGAACGTCTCGTTCTCAATCTTCCAGCGCGCCCGCGCCCCGCGCATGATGCGCATCAGGTTGTGCTTGTGCAAGGGGATATCCGTCACCCAGGTAAAGCGCTGACTCTTCCCGTTGCGGCGCTGTTCTTCATAATCCAGGAAGTTCACTTCCAGCTTAAAGTGCGACTCGTTCAACGGCGCGCCGTTCAGGTAACGGAACCGGTGCACCGTGCCGTCCTGGCCGGTTATCTCTGCCGTCTTCACCCCCGGCGTGGTCGCTACCCACTCAAACAGGAAGACATGGTCGCCGGGCTTGACCCCCAGGATATAACGCATCTTCAAGGACTGCAGCAACTCAATGTGCGGCCCGTTCGCGGCCAGCGCATCCTCCACCACAATCAGCTTCAGGTGCGGGTGTTCCCGGCGCACGTCCGCCAGCAACCGCTTGGCCGCATTGCGCTCACAGTCATTCTTGCTGCTCCCGTCTTCCCGCATAATCGGCTCCGGCGCCAACGGCAGCACCACCCGTTGCTCAGGATGCACCAGCGCCGCGCCCAACACCTGGTGGTAATAACTCACCCGCCCGTCCCGGTGATGCTTCTCACAACACTGCGCGCAATGCACGTTGTCCGAATAAAAATACCCGGTGCCGTCCACCGACAACAGGTAATGACCCGCCCACCAGAGGAAGTCCTCCAGCCCCTTGCCCCGCTGCAACAGGTGCAACACCCGACGGAACGCGCGCCGCAACAACGAGGGGTCCACCTCGTCCAGCCGTTCCCGCAACGCCGTGTCCGACGGCGCCCGCGCAATGCCGTACAAACTCTTCAGGTTCGAGGCCACCACCGCATCCTCACGGCCCGCATCAAACTGCAACAGCGACGGGTACTTCAACCCGAACACCGCCAGCCCCGACATCAGGTAATCGACCAACTCAAACCCACGGCCCACCGTGTCATCCTTAATGGCTTGAAAACAACGGCGTACTTCACTCAACAAACCAGGGGCACTCAGGGACTTGCGCAAGGAAGAACGGGACATGGCCTCACCTCACCTTTGACTTGAATAGTGCCTCTTATTATACTGAAACCATGCCGAAAGTTTACGAAAACCTTTTTTTACCCCGCTCCAAAACCCCCGTTTTTATCGGGATTCCAGCACCCAACAGGCGTTAGCGGGAATTGCTGATGATGCCACGGGAACCAATTACATCCGGTTAACTCTATACAACATGATTACAGAGCTTTTCCGATTGAAACCGGCCGGAATCGGCCTGTTGGCGGCCATATGCCTGTGCGCCGCGGCAATGGCCGACGTGACGACCCTGGACCTGCCGGATATCGGCGATTCAACCGGAGAATTGCTGAGCCCGGAGTTTGAGCGGCGCCTGGGCCAGGCATTTCTCAGCCAGGTAAGGAAACAGGCCGACCTCGTGTCCGACCCGGAAATCAACACCTATATCGAGTCGATCGGCTACCGGCTGGTTTCCCAGAGTGACAACAACGAACAGCAATTCACTTTTTTCGTTATCAATGACCCCTTGATCAATGCGTTTGCCGCGCCCGGCGGCATTGTCGGGATCAACAGCGGCGTCATCATGAATGCCGACAGCGAAAGCGAACTCGCCGGCGTCGTGGCCCATGAAATCGCCCACGTGACCCAGAAACACATGGCAAGGTCCGTGGAGATGTCGAAAAAAATGAGCATCCCGACAATGGCGGCCATGCTCGGGGCCATCCTGATTGCGACCCAGAACCCCGATGCCGGGCAGGCCGCCCTGATGGCGGTGCAGGGCGTCTCGGCACAGGCGCAGATCAATTTCACCCGCACCAACGAGCAGGAAGCGGACCGTATAGGCATCCAGTTGCTGGCGCGATCGGGCTTCAACCCCAGCGGCATGACGGGGTTTTTCAGGAAACTGCAGCAAAGCTCGCGGTTTTCCGCCCAGGCCCCGGAATTTCTTCGCACCCACCCGCTGACCACGCGCCGGATTGCCGACGCCGCGGCGCGGGCGGCGGCCTATTCCGGTACGGGTCCCTACAATGAAAGCATGAGCTTTGACCTGGTCCGGGCAAAGCTGGTGGCGCGGACGCACGCGAACCCGCGGGAGGCGGTGGCTTTTTTTTCCCGCCGGGTTGCCGGCCCGCTGCATGAGGAAAGCCGGGACGCAGACCGTTACGGCTACATCATAGCGCTGACCGAAGACGGCCAGTATGCGCTTGCGCGGGAGCAGGCCCGGCGGCTGCTGGCAAAGGACCCGGAAAATGTCACCTACCTGCTTGCCGCGGCGGACATCGAAGTCAGGCAGGGGAACTACGATGCGGCATTTTCGATATTCTCAAAAGCGGAAAAACTGTATCCGGACTATCGCCCGCTGGTGCTGAACTACAGCAATGCCCTGTTGAAGGGCGGGCAGCCCTACCTGGCCCGCGACAAACTGCGCGAGTTCGGCAGGTTCCAGCCTCCGGACATTACTTATTTCGATTACCTGACCCGCGCCGAGGCTGAAGCGGGCGACCAGGTCGAATCCGGCATTGCCAACGCGGAATATTATTTCCTGACCGGGGAGACCCAGGTGGCCATCGAACAACTCAGGCACATTTTACGCCAGGACGCGCCCCGCCCGGATTATTACCAGACGGAACGCATCAAGGCCCGGATGGCGTTCCTGGAACAGGAACTGCAGTTGGAACGTGATTTGAAACTGAGAAAATGAAGCGGGGTGAGGGGAATGCCTGTCCCTGCTTGCTCCGGGCCTGCGCGCTTGTGTTGTTGCTCGTCCCCGCCTGCTCATCTCCTGATACGAGTTATTTTCCAACCACTCCCGGCCATGAATGGACCTATGATATACGCAGGATCGTCCCGGAATTCAATGAGCCGATCAGACAGAAATCCATCGTTCGCAACCTGCCTGCCAGGACGGTTGACGGCGTCACTTACTACCCGAAGGCCTACGCGAACGGCAGCATACGCCATTTCACCCGTTCGGCAGACGGGATCAGCCGCAGCAATCCCGGACACGAAGGCGCAGACCCGGTTATCGGGCACCCGTTGAACGTCGGCAACGAGTGGAGCGCCCGGTCGCGGCTATACCTGTTCGACCTGCCGAAAAGACTGGAAGGCGCCTGGGACAGGATCAGCAGCAACCTGGAACTGGATTACACCATAACCAGCCTGGAAGACAGTGTGGACGTGCCCGCCGGCTATTTTCCCCGGTGCCTGCGCATCGATGCAATCGGCTTCCTGGACCTGCCGAGCCGCCTCATGCTGGGCATAAGGATCATCAAGGTCGAGCAGACCCAGTGGTACGCGCCGGGCGTGGGCCTCGTCAAGATGACCCGCAAGGAATACGCCATCCCGAACCTCTACCCGAGCGAATACACCCAGGTGCTCACATCGTTCACACGGTGATATAAAAATCCAGGGGTCAGAGTAAGAATTTCGCCAGAAATTTTACTCTGACCCCTCAAATCTCAAATCAAGAGCAAAAGACCTCAAGCCATCCGATTTACCGGAAAAGAAATCTCCGGTATCATCCTCCCCTGATGTAACAGTCGCGAGCGCGGCGCCCCGCGCTGTGGGCGCCGATGTTATTCCCGGGTCGTTAGCTCAGTCGGTAGAGCAGCTGACTTTTAATCAGTTGGTCGCAGGTTCGATTCCTGCACGACCCACCATCTACCCCTATTGTGCCTTTCCATAGCATACAAATAACTTATTGCATAAAAAAAGTGTTTCGACGATCAAAAGCAGGTGACTTTTGGGTGTCCAGATCGGTATCATTGTACTAAGGAAAACTGACAGGTAATTCCCATCATGTCTACTTCTACTTTAGAGCTTTTTACGCTCACTAAAGACGAAGGAAATGTACGTTCGAATGACAGCCACAAACCGTCTTCTCCTCCTTTAAAAGGTGTTCTTTCAATGACTGTGGATGATGAGCCTGTTCCGTCGATTGACCAATCCATACTCATTCAAGGACACGCAAGCAAGGCTCTTGACCTGATACCTGAACATAGTATCCAGACAGTAGTAACATCTCCGCCATACTGGTCTCTCCGGGATTATGACGTCAACCAACAAACTGGCTGCGATGAAGCACTTGAAGACTATATTGCTGGTATCGTTGAGACATTTGACAGGATTCAGCCAGTTCTCACAGACGACGGAACGGTCTGGTTGAATATCGGCGATGCCTATACTTCCGGGAATCGGCGTTACCGTGCACCCGACAAGAAGAACAGGGCAAGAAGCATGTCCGTGCGCCCCCGTACCCCTGATGGCCTGAAGCCAAAGGATTTGATTGGGCTTCCCTGGAGGTTGGCTTTCGCCCTTCAGGATGCAGGCTGGTGGCTCAGGTCCGAAATCATCTGGTCCAAACCAAATGCTCATCCCGAATCCGTTCGGGACCGTCCGACAAAAGCACATGAAACGGTGTTCCTTCTGTCAAAAAACAAGGATTACTATTACAACGTAAATGCAGTCCGTGGACCGAATGGCCGTCGTCTTCGGACAACCTGGGAAATTCCGACTGAACCCCGTAAACGCTATAACGGCGCATTGGATGATCATCCAGCTATCATGCCGGCAAGTCTTGCGCAGCGTTGCATTGAGATTACAAGCAGGAAAGAAGATGTCATCCTGGACCCCTATGCCGGTTCGGGCACGACACTGGTGTCGGCAAAGTATCTGGGAAGACGGTGGGTCGGTATCGAATTGAAACCTGCGTTCATCGACCTCATCAAACGCAGGGTTTCAAGTAAGTGACGCTCAAGGAACTCAAAAAAAAGCTGAACTCGCTTTCGCCGGCAGGAATTCGATTTGTAGCAAGGATGGTTGAGTCTCTGTCCCAACCTCCGCATGCGAGAGTTGTCCAGCAGGAAACCTGGTTAACCGAAGAATGGATCGAGTATTTCGGCCTGGCGCTTTCCGTGCATCATGGCACGACTACAGAACCGCTTGCTCAAAAAGGCTTTGAAACTGTCTTCCGCAATGCCTGTGAATCCACTGGTTGGTCAGTCGGGGAACCAGGTTCGGAAACCCGGAGGTTTTTGGACCTGGAGATCAAGCGTGACGGTTTTTCTGAACAGAAACTATCACTGAAGTCCACAGCGGCACAACGCCTTTCCCGCACCACTGCGCATATCTCAAAACTGACTGAGGCCGCGTGGATACAGGACATGCGCACTGCGAAAGAGCGGCGGGATCGAACATTGGCCTTGTTCCAAGAGTATATGCAGGCTGTGGATTCGATCATGATGCTCAGGGCATTTCGCGAGGGACAGAATACTCCGTCCATGTATCAGCTTGTTGAAGTTCCCAGTGAAATTTTCAAATCGTTACAGGATGCACCGCTATCATCATTTAACGCAGATGGACCTACAATTGACTGTTCTTATGCGGGTTATGATAATTCAGCTCGCGTGTCCCTGGATCGATCCGACGCCAAGATCACAGTCAAGCAGATAAAGCTCGCTGCGTGTACGGTGCATGTAGAGTGGGAAATCGTACAGGAGTAGGCTTATCTATCAAGCTGTGTACAGCCAGAGGGATTGTGTGGCTTAATAACGCCTGGAGAACAATTCGCCTATAATAACGACTGAAACGCTGGAATACCCTTAACGCTCTATTGGTTTTTTCGTTGGTAAGTATATTATTGATTTTATAAATTCCAGCAACATCAACGGGTTGCAATGCAGGACATAATCCTGCACGACCCACCAATAGCCCGGATCTCTCTCCGGGCCGGATTAGGAGAATACAATGCTTGTCAAAAATACCGAAAGAGAATACGGAGTAGTCAGCAAAACCTGGCACTGGCTGGTGCTGGTCATCGTTATCGTGCTGCTGGTGATCGCCTCCAAATCCGGGGACCTGCCCCGGGGAGAGGAAAAACTGGAACTGATACTTCTGCATGCCTCATTCGGCCTGCTGCTCCTGTTCGTGCTGGCGGCGCGCCTCATCTGGCGCTGGATGAACGTCACTCCGGCGCGCATGCCCCATGTGCCGGACTGGCAGCATATCGCGTCGAGGATTGTCCACTACGGACTTTATATCGTGCTGTTTGCCCAGGCCCTGAGCGGCATGGCCCGGTTCGCCACGGCCGGCTACAAGGTGCCGTTTTTCGGGATGTTTGAAGTGGTGTTCCCGATGGAAAAGAGCGAAGCCATGAATGAACTGATGGGCGCCCTGCATGAGATATTTCCCATCATCCTGCTGGTGTTGCTGGGGTTGCACGTGCTTGCCGCCCTGTATCACCATTTCCGGTTGAAGGACGATACGCTCAGGCGCATGACCACCGGCATGAAGGCGGAAGAGTAAGCGGCCGGACGCGGAAAGTTAAGGAAATCCCGCCCGATCTGTGGTAAAATACGCTGGTTCCTGATCAGTCTGGAGCGTTGCGTTGTTACCTCGGGGGAGAAAGCGAAATGATAAATTCCGCGCCAGGGACACCCAGTAATCCGGTGATATTGACGTTGACGGTATTCGTGCTCCTGGCAGCGCCCGGCGCAGCCGGCGCACAGGCTATCGAGGAAATCATCGTCACCGCGCAGAAACGGGAGCAATCACTGCAGGACGTCCCCATTTCCATCTCCACCTTTACCGGGGAGTTCCTGGAAGATTCCGGCATCGACACCTTGCAGCAACTCGGCCAGTATACCCCCAACCTGACCCTTGCCTTTTCCAGCCAACTGGCGAACAACCGCATCATCCTGCGCGGGGTCGGTTCGGTGGGCAACAGCGCCATTGAGCCGGGCGTTGCGGTGTTCGTCGACGGGATCTATATCCCGAGGCCGTCCTCGGTCATAGGCACCCTCACGGACCTGGAAATTGTCGAAGTCCTGCGCGGCCCCCAGGGCACCTTGTTCGGGCGTAACGCCTCCATGGGGGCTTTGAATATACGCACCAGGAAGCCGGAGGAAGAATTTTCCGGAAATATCAGGGCCAGTTACGGAAATTATGACAACGTGCAGGTGGCCGGCGCCTTGAGTGGCTCATTCTCACCCGACATTGCCGGCCGTGTGGCATTCCAGTATTCCGACCGGGACGGCTTCGGCGAGAACAGTTTCACCGAAAACGGCAGCGACAGTGATGTGGGAAACTGGGAAGATGGAAGCGTGCGCGGCAAGCTCTTTTTTGAACCTGCCCCGGACCTTGATATTACCCTGACTGCGGATTTCTCCAGGATAATTAACGGCGGCGGCGTAATTGAAGTGCTGTCCGACACGGTGCAGCCGGAATACCTGGCAGCGCTCCGCAGCTTCCTGTCCCCCACAGATCCCCTCACGATGCCTTCCGGGGAAGTGCCCGAATCCGTGAATGGCTTTGATAATAAAGTCCACCAGGACCACCGGGACTATGCGGAGGACGAACAGTGGGGCATTGCCGGCGATATCAACTGGCGCTTGGGCGAGCATACCGTCCGTTCCCTGACCGGCTATCGGAAATGGTACAACGATACCCTGAATGAATCCGTCATACGGCTTCCCATGGACCTGATACGGCGCGTCACTTTCTACGACGTGGAAACCGTGTCCCAGGAATTACAGTTGCTTTCCCCGACCGGCGGACTCATCGAATACGTTGCCGGCGCGTATTTCTACCGGGAAGATTACGGGATAAACCAGTCTTTCGACCACGGGTCGGACTTCTGTTCTCCCTTTGTCAGCAACCTGTTTGCGAGTTATCTTGCCAGTTTCAACTTCAGTCCCCAGGCAGCCAACGCCATTGCCGGCGGTGTGAGCAGGGACTGTAGTGCAGCAACGCAAAGGGATGCCGTCGCCACCCGGTTCAGGCAGGAAGTCAGCAACTATGCGCTGTACGGCCAGTTGACGCTCAATGTCACGGAACAACTGCGCGTAACCGGCGGGTTGCGCTGGACCGACAGCAACAAAAACGGCAGCTTTCTCAGCCTGGTCAACAACCCGATTTCCGCGCCGCCTTCGCTGGCGAATCCATTTACCATCGATCTGCGCATACCGGAAGAACATCCCGAACTTGTGTACGATGAGGAAGAGATCACCTGGCTGGCGAATATCAGTTATTCTCCCGTCGAAAACCTGATGCTGTTCGCCACCTATGCGACCGGGTTCAGGTCGGGAGGCTTCAACCCCGAAGGTTTCGATTCCGTTGCCGAGGCAGCCGGAGCGGACCGGGTGTACGAGACGGAAACCGTGGACAATATCGAGATAGGCGTCAAGGGCGGGTTGTTCGATAACCGGGCAGTGATCAGCCTGAACTATTTCCATACGCAGATCGACGATCTCCAGGATCGCCGGTTCGACGGGGTGAATTTCCTTATGCAGAACGTCGAGGAGCTTACCCAGCAGGGCATGGAACTGGACATCCAGGCGCGCCCCCTGGACCGGCTCTATACTATTCTGGGCGTCAGTTACCTGGATTCAAGTTTCGGGAACTTTGCCAACGCCACCAGCCTGCCCGCCGACATCGCCACGTACCGGACATCCGTCCAGTTGAGCAGGTTCCTGGGATTCCCTCCGGCGTCGGCGCCGGCCCGGAACCTGACGGGAGACAGGAACCACTTCTCGCCGAAATGGCAACTGTCGCTCGTGGCCGAGTGGTCCGACCGGGTACCGGTTCACGGCCTGGGCTGGTTCGTTCGGGGTGAATACCAGTATATTTCCGACCAGAACGTCGGCGCGGATACCAACCAGGCGCCGCAGACAATGCAGCCGGGCTATGACATCGTCAATGCCCGCCTGGGGTTGCGCGGCGCAAACGACGACTGGGAATTTTCAGGCTTGGTACACAACGTGTTCGGCCAGGATTACTGCCAGGTGATATTTATCCAGGCCCTGGCTACCACGCTGAACCTGGTCGACCCGGTCGACGGCGGAGGCATGCAGCGTTGTGTCGTCGGAGCGCCGCGAGTATGGGGCGTGGAAGCATCCTACCGTTTCTGAATCCCGGGATTCTTTCCGAAGACTTGAAATTCCCCAAAGCCGTCACTATCTTCCTCCTGTCCCGTAACATTAAAGGATAACGTCTTGCCGATTTACGAATACGAATGCCATATCTGCGGCCACAGGCTGGAGAAATTGCAGAAGATCTCCGATCAGCCGCTGACGGATTGTCCCGCGTGCGAGCAATCCGGCCTGAAAAAACTGGTGTCTGCGGTTGCCTTCCGTCTCAGTGGCAGCGGGTGGTACGAAACGGATTTCAAGGACGAGAACTCCCGCAGGAACCTGGCCGGGGAAGATGACAAGGCCGGTGAATCCGAAAGCGCCAAAACCCCGGGAAAGAAAGACAAGAGCAAGGAGAAGGAAGCAAAAACCGATAGCGGCAGCGCCAGCAAGGAAACGAAGTCCGCCAGCCAGTCGTCAGGCGACAGCGCGGCCGCATCTTCTCCCGCCGGCTGACCCGCCAGCAGTTCCCGCTAATTTCGGCAAGATAGATGCGGTTATTTCATGCCATTGTGTAGAGACCTGCTCATGAGAGTTTGGATGTGTTATCCTGCACCGCGCGCCCGGTTTGGAAAATTCTGAATAAAACAATGACTGCTTTGCGAAAATATATTATTGCCGGACTCTTGGTATGGTTGCCCCTGATCATCACCGTGGTCACTATCAAATTCGTGGTCGACCTCCTCGACGGCACCATCCTGCTGTTGCCGCCGGAGTACCGGCCGGAAGCATTGCTGGGGTTCAGCATACCGGGCGCCGGCATAGTCCTGGCTGTCGGCGTCCTGATTCTCACCGGCATGTTTGCCGCCAACCTGCTGGGACGGCGCCTGGTACTGATCTGGGAGAAGGCGCTGGGAAAAATCCCCCTGGTACGGAACATATACAACAGCGTCAAACAGATAGCCACCACCCTGCTGGCATCCCAGAGCAAGTCATTTCGCAAGGTGGTGCTGGTTGAATATCCGCGCAAGGATAGCTGGTGTATCGGCTTCCTGGTGAATGAACAACTCGATACGGACAGCGCCATCACCGACCTTCAGCTCCAGTCAATTTACCTGCCGACCACGCCCAACCCGACTTCAGGGTTCAACCTGCTGCTGCCGCAGCGGGACATCATAGAGCTGGACATGTCGGTGGAAGACGGGTTCAAGTTCATCATATCCATGGGAGTTATCGTGCCCGACGGAAAAATCAAACGGCTCATGCAGGAAAGCGCCGGCGCTGCCGGTTCCTGAACGGCCGCGAGTAACCTGACAGGCAAGCAGGGGCGATCCATGCGCAGCCATTATTGCGGAGAATTGACGGCGGACATGATCGGCGAGGAAGTCGCATTATGCGGCTGGGTACACCGCCGCCGGGATCATGGCGGCGTGATCTTCATTGATTTGCGCGACCGGGAAGGATTGGCACAAGTTGTCTATGATCCCGACCGGGCCGAACCATTCGCCGTGGCCGAGACGCTCAGGAATGAATACGTGGTGCGCGTGACCGGCCGGGTGCGCCGGCGCCCGGAAGGCACGCTGAACCCGAACCTGCCCACCGGCGAAGTGGAAGTGCTGGGACACACCCTGGAACTGCTGAACAAGGCCAGGACACCGCCGTTCCAGTTGGACGATGAAAACGTGCAGGATGATATCCGCCTGCGCTATCGCTACGTGGACCTGCGCCGGGAGGCCATGCAGGAAAACATCAAACTGCGCAGCCGGGTCACCCGGGCCATCCGCGATTACCTTGACGGGAGCGGTTTCCTAGATATTGAGACCCCCGTCCTGACCAGGGCAACCCCCGAAGGCGCGCGGGATTACCTGGTGCCGAGCCGGACCCAGCGCGGCGGTTTTTTCGCCCTGCCGCAGTCACCGCAACTTTTCAAGCAACTGCTGATGATGTCCGGGATGGATCGCTACTACCAGATTGTCCGCTGTTTTCGCGACGAGGACCTGCGCGCGGACCGGCAGCCGGAATTTACCCAGCTCGATATGGAAATGTCGTTTGTCGACGAAGAGGATGTCATCGGCCTGGTGGAGGACATGATCCGCACCCTGTTCAGGCAGGTGAAGGGTATTGAACTGGCAGACCCGTTCCCGCGCATGACTTACCATGAGGCCATGCAGCGCTACGGCACCGACCGGCCGGACCTGCGCAACCCGCTGGAGCTGGTTGAAGTCGGCGACCTGATGAAACAGGTGGAATTCAAGGTATTTTCCGGCCCGGCAAACCAGGCGCACGGCCGCGTGGCCGCGCTGCGCCTGCCGGGCGGCAATGCGCTCACGCGCAAGGAGATCGATGACTATACCGCTTACGTGGGAAAGTACGGCGCCAGGGGGCTGGCCTATATCAAGATCAATGATATGGAGAAGGGCGATGCCGGACTGCAATCGCCCATCCTGAAATTCCTGCCCGGGGAAACAGTGCAGGCCGTGTTGCAGCGTACCGGGGCACAGACCGGCGATATTGTTTTTTTCGGTGCCGACAAGGCGCGCACCGTCAACGACTCGCTCGGCGCCCTGCGTGCGGCGCTGGCCGAGGACCTGGGCCTGCCGCAGGGAGACTGGGCGCCGCTCTGGGTAGTGGACTTCCCGTTGTTTGAATATAACGATGCGGAGCAGCGCTGGGACTCGCTGCACCATCCTTTTACCGCGCCGCAAGTGTCGGAGCAGGACGGCGATCTGCATGAGAGCCTGTCGCGGGCCTATGACCTGGTCCTGAACGGCATGGAACTGGGCGGCGGTTCGATCCGAATTCATGATCCGGAGATGCAACTTAAGGTGCTGGGACTGCTGGGCATCGATGAGGAACAGGCCCGGGAGAAGTTCGGTTTCCTGATCGACGCCCTGTCATACGGCTGCCCGCCCCACGGCGGCATCGCTCTCGGCCTGGACCGCATCGTCATGATCATGGCCGGGGCGAAGGGGATTCGGGACGTCATCGCGTTTCCCAAGACCCAGACCGCCAGTTGCCTGCTCACGTCCGCCCCCGCGGCCGCATCTCCGGAACAATTGCGGGAACTGGGCGTCAAACTCATTTAAACTCCTGAATTACTGTTGGTGAATTTAACCTGAAAATCGGCAACCATCATGCGGCGAGAAGTGTCATTGTTTATCCTGTTCCTGCTTGGCCTGTTGTGGCTGTCAGCGCCGGCAGCGGCGGCGCAGGATACGGCTGAACCGCCTGCGCCGGGGGCGTCCGAACCGGAACAGGGGACGAATGATGAAACGGAGGAGTCCCGGCAGGCCGGCAGCCAGACTTCTGACGCCGGGGAAGCAGCCCCGGAGGTCGATGAAGAACGGCCGGTGGAACCTGCTCCAACAGGGAGCGCGACCGAAGAGATCATAGTGACAGGCTCGCGCATCCGGCGCGATGCGTTCACATCGGCCTTGCCGGTAACGGTCATCACCAGCGAGAGCGCTACCCTGGCGGGCATGGCCAACACCTCGGAGATCCTGCAGACCAGCGCCCTGGCCTCGGGCACGCAGATCGACAACACGTTCGGGGGGTTCGTGGTCTCCGGCGGTCCCGGCGTCAACACGTTCGGCCTGCGCAGCCTGGATCCGGGCCGCACCCTGATCCTGGTGAACGGCCGGCGCTTTACGCCGGCAGGCACGCGGGGCCAGGTCAACAGCGTCGATCTGAACTCGATCCCGGATGTCGCCATTGACCGGATCGAAATCCTCAAGGACGGCGCCTCTTCCATCTACGGCGCCGATGCCATCGCCGGAGTGGTGAACATCATCACCAGAAAACGCTTCGATGACTTTATTCTCGAGGGCTACTACCAGGATGAGCTCGATTATGGCTCCGTGAGCGGACTGTTCGGTAAGACCTGGGATCGCGGTTACATCGACGCCGCGGTCGAATTCTCGAGCCTGGGGCCGGTGGGGAGGGACGAACAGGGATACAGTTTCTGCGATGAACGCCCGCTGACCGACGGGGGAATCCATCCTTCCATTTTTGCGCCCACGCGCGGCCGTTGCTTCGGTTCGGTATTCGGTTTCGTGGACGTGTACGGGCTCGGTCCGGCGACCTCCCTGGTGCGAGACCCCGGCGCCGACCTTGCCGGGACCGGCCTTCCCTGGCGTGAGCTTGGCGACAGGGATGGAGAGCGGGTGCCGGAAGAAGGCTACCGGGATGACCGCAACTGGGGCGAGGAGCACCTGATACCGGACCGCCGGCGCATCCAGGCGTACAGTGACGGGCTGCTGGATCTCGACCTCGGCGGACTGCTGGGGACGGTCAGCGCCAGCTACGAGTTTCATTTCACGCACCGTGATGAGAAGCTCAATGGCGGATACCGGCAACTCTTTCCTTATGTCCACCCTGCCAACCCGACCAACCCGTTCGGCATTATCGGCGGCATCGGCCAGCCGGTGGTGATGAGCTACAACCTGTTGGATCCGGTCACGGAGGTGAAGAACGACGTGGGCGCCTTGCGCCTGGGCCTGGAAGGAGACCTGGGCGAGTTCTCCTGGAAGGTTGACGGCGGCTATTCCTGGAGCCGCGGCGAGTGGACCTATGATGTCTGGCTGAAGGACAAGGTGGCGCGCGCCCTGTCCTCCGCGATCGGGCCGGACGGGAACCTTCACTGCGTCCTGGACCCGGGACAACTCCTATACGGCGCCAATTTCGAAGGCGCGATAGTGGGCCGCGTCCTGGCCGAAGGTCCCGATCCGGATTGCGTTCCCCTGGACCTGTTCAGCGAAGCCGCCCTGCGGCGCGGCGAGGTCCCGGCAGAGGCGGCGGAATATATCAGAGATCGGCAGAACCTCAAAACCGGCTACGATCTCTGGACCGCGGGGTTTTCCGTGGAGGGGCGCCTGTTTGATGTGCCCGCTGGCGAGGCGCGTGGGGTAGTGGGCATGGACTGGCGCCGCCGTAGCCTCAATGACCGTCCGCCCCCGGCGTCGGTGGAAGACAACCAGTGGGGGTTCACCTCGTCCGGGATCACCACAGGCGCTGACAAGGTGATAGAAGGCTATACGGAAGTGGAAGCGCCGCTGCTCTCGGGCGTCAAGCTGGGCGGTGTCAGCGTGGCGGAGGAACTGACGGTGAACGGCTCCCTGCGCTATACCCACTACAGTTCCTACGGCAGCGATACCACCTGGCGCCTGTTGTTCAATTACGCGGTCAATCCCGTGTTGCGTATGCGCTCATCGCTGGGCACCTCGTTCCGCGCGCCGGCGCTGTTCCACCTGAACCTGGCGCCGGTGACCGGCTTTGCCGCTTCCCGGGCAGATCCCTGTGACCGGTTCCGCGACCCGTCCCAGGACCTGGACCCGACCAGCAACCAGTACCGGAACTGTGAGGCGCTGGAGAACCAGGGCATCATTCCTCCCGGCTATGCGCCTTCTTCGAGCATCCGGATCGCATCGGGGGGCAATCCCGACCTTGAGGCGGAGACGTCTGACTCCTGGACCCTGGGATTCATCCTGACGCCGGACCTGGCCGGCCGCTTTCCGGCCCTCGGCCTTAACCTGAGCGTTGCATTCGACTACTACGATATCGACCTCACAAACTCCATTTCCCGGCTCGGCGCCAGCGAAATCCTGTCCCGTTGTTACAATTCCCTGAACTTCAGCGCCGAGGAATGCGACCTGGTCGGCGGACGCAACCAGAACGGAGAGCTTACCGGCGTCAACTCCTCGTACATCAACGTCGCCGTAGAGCGTTCCCTGGGGTATGACATCACCGTGCGCGCAGACCGCGAGTTCTCGTTCGGCGACCTCAGCGTGGATATCCTGGCCACGCGCCTGCTGGCATACCAGTACGGCCTGGGCGATGAGAAACCGACCAATTACGCGGGCCGCCATTCCTACGCGAACTGGCGCGGCGAGGCGGACATGCGCTTCCAGTGGCGCGACTTCACCTTCATCTGGACCGCGGACTACGTGGGTTCCACCGATGAGGAACCCGTATACTCATTGCAGGAAGATGAATCCGTCACCAACGTCGCTGAAGCCGACGATAAGTTCTTCCACAACCTCTCGATCCGCTACCGCGACCCGAACCGGCGCTTCCAGGTAATCGTCGGCGTGCGCAACATTTTTGACGTATCCCCGCCGGTGGTGGGATGGAGTGGATTCAGCCCGTCCACGGGAACGGCTGTCGGCTATAATATCCCCCTGGGCTCCGGTTACAGCCTGTTCGACCGCAGGATTTTCGCTTCGTTCAGCTATGATCTCTCCTCACTGTTCTGAACAAGCAGGACATCGGGTCTCTGGCGTAATGAAGTTCAAATTTGCCGCCCTCATAAAATTGACCTTATTACTGTTTGCGCCCGCCGGCGCGGCTGCCGAGCCGCCGACCCTGGAGGAGTTCGCCATGCGGCCACTGGTACGCGACGTTGACCTGTCCCCTTCCGGCGAACACCTGATGATCATGCGCCTGCCCGGAGCGGGCCAAAACTACGTGGTGGACATCTATGAGACCGCCCACCTCGAGAAAGACCCGTACACGCTGGGGTCGGAACACATGGACATCGTCGGAGTGGGTTGGGCCAATGACGAGCGCCTGCTGATCCGCACGCGCCAGCCGGTGGAGGTGCCGGGAAGGCGCATTGGTTATAACAGGGCGGGCATCGGCGCTGCCGGCAAGGTCAAGACCTATGCCTGGAAACTGCTGTCCGTGGGCATCGACGGCGGACGCTGGGTGGAGTTGCCCGGCAAGAATAACATCACGCGTTTCGCGTTCGAGACCTATGTGCAGCGCCTGTTCAGTCCCCGGGTGGTGTCGCGACTTCCCGCAGAGGAGGACTGGGTATTGATCGAGTGGTTGAATTCCGAGGAGAGCGGCACCGAGGTGTTCAAGGTGAACGTCAACAACGGCCGGCCGCAGCCGGTGTTCAAGTTCTCGGCAGACTATTTCGGCTACGAGTTCGACAAGGACGGCAGCGCCCGCGTGCGCAGCCGCGCCAACCGCCACGACAACACCATCACCATGCAGATCCGGACCGGCAAGGAGGGCGACTGGAGTGACTGGACCGACTGGTTGACCTGGGACGTGGACGAGGACCGTTACGTGGAAATCCTGGGCTTCGAACCGCCGGATTACAACCAGGCTTATGTATTGTGGTCAAAAGATCGCGACACGGAAGGCATTTACCTGTTCGATATGGAGCGCCCGCAGTCCGAGCCCGAGCTGCTGTTCGCGATCAACCGCTATGACGCCAGGGACATTGTCAGGGCCTGTATCTCGCAGGCGTGCGTGGACGGTGATGAGGACCCGCAACTGGTGGGGTTTTCGTACGTAGGCGACTCATACACCATTCATTATATCGACGAGGCCGCCGCGGCCCTGCAACAGTCCATCGACGCGGTCCTGCCGCCGGGCAACTTCAACAGGATCCTTGACCGGGCGGCCCAGGACAAGTACATCATCGTCCATTCCATGGGGCCGCGTGAACCGGGCCGCTACTACCTGCTGCGGGACAAATCCCGTATCCAGTTCCTGGGCAGGGCATCCGCTATCGGACCGGAGCAACTGGGCGAACGCAAGTCCATCTGGTACGAGGCCCGGGACGGCATGAAGATCAACGCGGTGCTGACGCTCCCCACTACCGGCGAGCCGCCGTATCCGGCCATTGCCCATCCCCACGGCGGACCGCGCAGCCGCGATTCGCTGTTCTGGAACTCGTCCTTCTGGGACGAGTGGCCCCAGTTGCTGGCGACCCGCGGCTACGCCGTGCTGCAGCCCAACTTCCGCGGTTCCACGGGTTTCGGTTTCGACTATTACAGCGCCGGCAACAAGGAGTGGGGTTACAGGATGCAGGACGACGTGGACGACGGCATGCGCTACCTGGTGGAGCAGGGCATTGCCGACCCGGACAGGATGGCCATCTTCGGCTGGAGCTACGGCGGCTACTCGGCGATGGTGGGTTCCATGCGCAATCCCAATATCTACCGCTGCGCGATCCCGGGCGCCGGGGTGAGCAGCATGGAGCTGATTGAGAAGGACACATGGCATTACCGGTTCCGGGACGTGATCCAGAAATGGCGCGGCGGGCTGTCCCCCATCCGGAACATGGACGCGGTCAACGTGCCCGTGCTGCTGGTGCACGGCGACCGCGACCTGATCGTCCCCATCAAGCACAGCGACCTGTTCGCCCGGGAACTGGAGAAACGCGGCAAGCCGTACAAGTACCTGAAACTGGTGGATGCCGCGCACACGGTCGACACCCTGGGGTACCGGCATTACCTGGATTTCTACCGCACCCTGCTGGATTTTCTTGCCGATGACTGCGGCATGGCAGGCACCTGAATACCTTGATTATGGGTAATTGATCCACTAGGCTTAATAAGCCATTGATATGCACAGCGCCATTACACCCCCGGATTTCAGGTTGCCGCCGGAACAGGTGCCTGAGACGGTAGTTGAACAACTCGCCGGCGAGGAGCGGGACGATTACATCCGCCGGATTAAACACCTGCTACGGGAACAGGACGCAGTGCTGGTGGCGCATTACTACACCGACCCGGACCTGCAACTGCTGGCGGATGAGACCGGGGGACATGTTTCCGATTCCCTTGACATGGCGCGCTTCGGTCATGAATCCAATGCCTCGACCCTGGTCGTCTGCGGGGTGCGTTTCATGGGCGAAACCGCGAAGATCCTGAACCCCGAAAAGCGTGTCCTGATGCCGGACTTGCACGCGGACTGTTCCCTGGACATCGGTTGTCCCATCGACGAATTCA
This sequence comes from Gammaproteobacteria bacterium, assembly GCA_965220815.1. Classification (GTDB taxonomy): domain Bacteria; phylum Pseudomonadota; class Gammaproteobacteria; order Eutrophobiales; family Eutrophobiaceae; genus JAAXHV01. The sequence goes on along the minus strand of OZ244846.1, from coordinate 909,409 downwards.
ACACCTTCTGCAACAGCCACCCGGACCGCATCGTGGTGGTTTACGCCAACACCAGTGCCGCGGTAAAGGCGCGCGCCGACTGGATGGTTACCTCCGGCAGCGCGGTGGACGTGGTCAGGCACCTGGCGGGAAAAGGGGAGAAAATCATCTGGGCGCCGGACAAGTACCTGGGGGAATACGTGCAGGAGCAATCCGGGGCGGACATGGTCTTGTGGCAGGGCAGTTGCATCGTCCATGAGGAATTCAAGGGCGGGGAACTGGCGCAATTGAAGGGAGAACACCCCGGCGCCAGGGTGCTGGTGCACCCGGAGTCCCCGGCGCAGGTCATCGCCCAGGCCGACGTGGTCAGTTCCACCACGGGCATCATCAAGGCGGCAAAGGAACTGGACGCGGATACGTTTATCGTCGCAACCGACCGGGGCATCTTCTACAAAATGCAGCAGGCCGCCCCGGACAAGACCTTCATCGAAGCGCCCACGGCCGGCCGGGGCGCAACCTGCAAGAGTTGCGGGCACTGTCCGTGGATGGCAATGAACAGCCTCACGAAACTGCTGGATACACTGAGGTCGGGCGCCAACGAGGTTTTCGTTGATGGAGACATCATAGAGCGCGCCCGCATACCCATTGAAAGGCTTCTTGAGTTTGCCGCCCGGCGCGGACAGGTCATATACGGAAACAGTGACGCGTGAGTAAGGAAGCGCTGAGTTAATCCCAGAGGGTCGTTAACTTCAGGGCGCGCGCAACATGTGTTCTCTGTGGTAAATCACCTGCCCTCTGTGGCAAAATACCCCGATACGATACAGCGCGTGAGATTATGGCAGGACACAGCAAATGGGCGAACATCCAGCATCGCAAGGGCCGACAGGACGCCAAGCGGGGTAAATTATTCAGCAAGCTTATCCGTGAAGTCACGGTGTCCGCCCGGTTGGGCGGCCCTGACCCCGACGGCAACCCGAGACTGCGCGCGGCCATCGATAATGCATTGGCCGGCAACATGCCCAAGGACACCATCGAGCGGGCAGTGAAGCGGGGCGCGGGCGGCGCGGAAGGCGACAGCCTGGAGGAAGTGCGTTACGAGGGGTACGGCCCGGGAGGAGTCGCCGTAATGGTCGACTGCATGACCGATAACCGCAACCGCACCGTCGCCGAAGTGCGCCATGCATTCACCAAGTGCGGCGGCAACCTGGGAACCGATGGCTCGGTCGCTTACCTGTTTTCCAAGGTGGGACTGCTTTCCTATCCCCCCGGGACCGATGAGGACGAATTACTGGAGGCGGCGCTGGAAGCTGGCGCGGACGACGTTGCCGGCAATGATGACGGTTCCGTTGACGTATTGACGACACCGGATGATTTTCTTGACGTCAGGGACAGCCTGGTTGATATCGGTCACCCGCCGGATGCGGCGGAAATCACCATGCGCGCCGCATCCGGCCAGACACTGGATCTGAACGGCGCGCAGACCATGATTCGCCTGCTGGATACGCTGGAAGACCTGAACGACGTGCAAAAAGTGTATTCCAATGCGGAAATCCCCGATGAAGTCCTGGCCCGGATCGATTGATCATGGATAACGCCGGGAGCAGGCCCGGACCGATTCGAATTCTCGGCATCGACCCCGGTTCCCTGCATACGGGATACGGCCTGATCGATATGGACGGCAACCGTGCTATACACGTCGCTCACGGCCAGATAACGACACAGGCCGGGGAGCTGTCGGACAAACTGCGCCAGATCTTCCGGGGCATCAACGCGGTTATCGGCGAATTCAAGCCGGACGAGTGCGCCGTGGAAAAAGTCTTCATGTATCGCAATGCCGATTCCGCGTTGAAACTGGGGCAGTCGCGGGGCGCTGCCATCACGGCCTGCGCCGAGCTCAACCTGCCGGTGTTTGAATACACGGCCAACCAGGTGAAACAGGCCACCGTGGGCAAAGGCCATGCGGAGAAAACCCAGGTGCAGTACATGGTCAAGGTGCTGTTATGCCTGAACGGCGTTCCCCAGGCGGACGCCGCGGACGCGCTTGCGGTTGCCCTGTGCCATGGGCATTCCCGGGAGAATATATTGCGCCTCAAGGAGATAGCGACGGCCCGGCAGGAATACTCCCAGTGATCGGTTGCCTGCGCGGCAGGATAGTAAAAAAACAACCGCCGGGATTGCTCCTGGATGTCCACGGGGTCGGTTATGAACTGGAGGCGTCCATGAACACGTTCTACCAGTTGCCGGCCGCGGGGGAGGAGGTCGAGATCCTGACCCACCTGTCGGTGCGGGAAGATTCCCACACGCTCTACGGTTTCGGCAGCGAGGATGAACGCAACCTGTTCCGCGCCCTCATCAGGGTCAACGGCGTCGGCGCCAAAATGGCGCTGGCGATATTGTCGGGAATCAGCGCGGCGGAATTCGGCCTTTGTATAGAAACGGGAGACGACACCCGGCTTCAACGCCTGCCGGGCATCGGCAAGAAGACGGCGCAACGCCTCATTGTGGAAATGCGCGATCGCCTGGATGAATGGCATACGGGCGCCCTGCGGGACGAGCAACGGGCCGGTCCCCGTCCCGGCGCTGCCGACCCGCTCAACGAGGCGGTCGGCGCCATGATTTCCCTGGGCTACAGGCCCCAGGAAGCCAGCCGCCTGGTGCACGCGGTCAGCGCCGAGGGCATGGACAGCGAAGCCCTTATCCGCGCCGCCCTGAAGGCCGCCCTGACGTGACGGCAGGAGGTCCCGCATGAGCGAACCCAACCCGGTAATTTCAGCGCGCGGCTCGACGGAGGACGAGGCGGTGGAAAGCACCCTGCGCCCGCGCCGGCTCAGTGATTACCGCGGCCAGCCGGTCGTGTGCGAACAAATGGAAATTTTCATCGGCGCCGCGAGCAAGCGTTCCGAGGCCATGGACCACGTGCTGATCTTCGGTCCTCCCGGGCTGGGGAAAACGACCCTGGCGCATATTATCGCCAATGAACTGGGGGTGAACCTGCGCCAGACCTCGGGCCCGGTACTGGAACGGCCCGGCGACCTGGCGGCGCTGTTGACCAACCTGGAACCCAGGGACGTGTTGTTTATCGACGAGATACACCGCCTCAGCCCGGTGGTGGAAGAGGTCCTCTACCCCGCCATGGAGGATTACCAGATTGACATCATGATCGGGGAGGGGCCTGCGGCGCGGGCAATCAAGCTGGATGTCCCCCACTTCACGCTGGTCGGCGCCACGACGCGGGCGGGGCTGCTGACTTCGCCCCTGCGGGACAGGTTCGGCATCGTGCAACGGCTGGAGTTTTATTCAGCGGCGGACCTGTCCGATATCGTTATCCGGTCGGCGGGCATACTGGACGTGCCTATTGCTCCCGCGGGCGCCCGCGAAATTGCGGCGCGCGCCCGCGGCACCCCGCGTATCGCCAACCGCCTGTTGCGCCGGGTGCGCGACTACAGCGAAGTCAAAGAGGACGGCAGCATCAGCGAAGCCACCGCGTCCCGCGCCCTGGACATGCTGAACGTCGACGGCTCCGGGTTTGACATGATGGATCGCAAATTGCTGCTTGCCATCATAGAGAAATTCGACGGCGGCCCGGTAGGGATTGACAGCATTGCCGCGGCGCTGGGCGAAGTCAAGGACACGATAGAAGATGTTATCGAGCCCTACCTGATACAGCAGGGCTTTATGGTGCGCACTTCAAGGGGCCGCATGGCGACCAGGCATGCCTGGACCCACTTCGGCCTGCCCGTACCGAAGAGCCGGGTCGTTGAAAATGATTTATTTGATCAAATCAGTCCGGACGGATAACCTTCACCTGTCTCAGCGCCGAACGTTACACTCCCAGACGCATGCCGAAATCAATAATTATGGACCTTGCCCATGACTCCTGACATGTCCTTTTTTCACCTGATCACCAATGCCAGCATCCCGGTGCAGGCGGTCATGCTCATGCTTGTTATCGCTTCCGTCATGTCCTGGACGATGATTTTCAAAAAACGCGTCTGGCTGAACCGGGCAAAGCACGCAGCGGATGCATTCGAGGAACAGTTCTGGTCGCTGGAGGAGTTGACGCCCCTGTATCAGCAGATCAACGAAAGGCGCGCCGAAGCAACCGGCATGGAACTGTTGTTCGAGGCCGGTTTCAGGGAATTTGTGCGCCTGCAGAATAACAGGGGCGCGATACCGGATGTCGTCATGGAGGGGGCGCAGCGCGCCATGCGGGTCGCGCTCAACAAGGAGGTTGAAGAACTGGAGGTTCACCTGTCGTTCCTCGCCTCGGTAGGTTCCACCAGCCCATACGTGGGACTGTTCGGTACGGTCTGGGGCATCATGAACAGCTTCCGCGCGCTGGGAAACGTGCAGCAGGCGTCGATTTCCATGGTGGCGCCGGGCATTGCGGAGGCCCTGATCGCCACCGCGATGGGCCTGTTTGCCGCAATCCCCGCGGTGATAGCCTATAACCGGTTTTCCAACGACGTGGAGCGGCTGGTAAACCGGTATGACACATTCATAGAAGAATTCTCCGCCATACTCCACCACCAGGCCCATAGCTGAAGAGAGTATCATGCGGCACCGAATCCGGAAACGTCCCATGTCCGAGATAAACGTCGTTCCCTATATCGACGTGATGCTGGTGTTGCTGATCATATTCATGATCACCGCGCCGCTGCTCAGCCAGGGAGTGAAGATCGACCTGCCCCAGGTGCCTTCGGAACCCTTGCCTGCCAGCGACAGCGATCCCGTGATCGTCAGCGTGGATGTGGCCGGGAACTTTTTCATCAATTACGGCGAGGACCAGGACCAGCCGGTTTCCCCCGAGGTGCTGGTCAACAGGGTAAGCGCATTGGTGAAATACCGTCCCAAACTCCCGGTGCTGGTAAAAGGGGATACTGACGTTAATTACGGGCGGGTAGTGCAGGCCATGGCCCTGCTGCAGGGCGCCGGCGTGAAGGGCATCGGCCTGATCACCGAAGCGCCTGAGCAATGATGCGCCATGGGGTTCCTGACGCTACGTTCGTTCCTGTATTCCCTGGCGCTGCATGCCGTGGTGATCACGGGGCTGGTCGTTAATTTTGACGCCGAGCGCACGCCGGTCTTCAAACCGAAACCCGTGGAAAACATCGTCGAGGCGGTGACGGTCGATGACCAGGCCGTGGAACAGGAACTGCAACGGCTCAGGGAACTGGAGCAGGAAAAGCAGCGGGCCATGGAGGAAAAGCTGAAAGACCTGGAGGAACAGGCCAGCGCGGTGGAGAAGAGGCGTAAAGAGGAGGAAAGGAAGAAACAGGCTGCAGAGCAGAAACGCAAGGAGGAAGAGAAGCGCAAGAGTGAGGCCGAGAAGAAGCGTAAGGAGGAAGAACGCAGGATAGCCGCGGAACGCGATCGTATTAAACAGGAAAAGCTCGAGGCAGAAGCGGAATTGAAACGTATTGAGGATGAGAACCGCAAGGCCGAAGCCGAGCAAAGACGGCTGGAAGACGAGAAGCGCAAGGCGGAGGCGGAACGGCAACGAATAGCAGAGGAAAAGAGGAAGAGGGAGGAGGAAGACGCGCGGCGCAAACAACTCGCGCTGGAACAGCAGGCGCAGGATAAAATAACCCTGCAGAATATCGTTGCGGAAATTTATCGGATGGTTGCAGGCAACTTTAACAAAACCGGCTTGCCTAAAGGACTGGAATGCGTATTATCAGTACAAACCGTACCCGGCGGCGAAGTGATCAGCGTGACCATAAATAAACCAAGCGGCAATGAAGTATTCGACAGGAGGGCCGTGACTGCGGTCCAGAAGGCCTCGCCGTTGCCGTTGCCTTCGGACCCGGCGGTTTTTGAGCGCCTGAGGCTCAGAAAATTCAACTTCATATTCAAACCCGAGGACTGATGGCGTGAGATACATCGTCTGCCTTTTGATACTGTTATTGCCGGCCATGCCCCGGGTCCAGGCCCAGAATGAACTGGAAATTGTCATCGACACCGGCGTTGAGAACATACTGCCCATCGCCGTGATACCGTTCGGCTGGAACGGCGCGGCCGGCGAGCAACCGATCGATCTGCACAGGACAATTGCCAACAACCTGTCAAGAAGCGGGCGCTTCGCAACCATGGGTGAGAACGAGATGCCGCAGCGCCCGGTGGAGTTCGCGCATGTCAATTTCAGTGACTGGCAACTGGTGCGCATGGAAAACATCGTCATCGGCAACCTGAAACATACGGAAGCCGGGGACTATGAAATTGAGTTCAGGTTGCTGGACGTGTACAAGGCAAACCAGTTGACCGGGTTCCGGATCAAGGCCAAGCGCAGGCAGTTGCGACGGATCGCGCACCGCATCAGCGATATCATCTTTGAAAAACTCACCGGCGTGCGCGGCGCGTTCGACACCCGGATCGCTTACGTTACGGTCAAACAGGATGAGGCCGGTCAGGACCGGCACAGTTTGCAGATCGCCGACGCCGACGGGTTTAACCCGCAGGTGCTGCTCGAATCGGACCAGGCGCTGATGTCGCCGGCCTGGTCGCCGGACGGAAAGCGCCTCGCCTATGTTTCCTTTGAAGGAGACAGTTCCTCGGTATTCGTACAGGATATTCGGACAGGCCGGAGGGAAGAGGTGGCTGCCCACGAGGGGATAAACAGCGCGCCGGCGTTTTCCCCCGATGGCGGACGTTTGGCCATGACCCTGTCAAAAGACGGCAATCCGGAAATCTACGTGCTGCACCTGGCCGGCAACTCGCTGCAGCGAATCACCCGGCACCGCGCCATAGACACGGAACCGAACTGGTCGCCGGACGGCAGCAGACTCGTATTTACTTCCGACCGCGGCGGGACGCCGCAGATCTACGAGGTCGGCCTGCAGGGCGGCGCCCCCCGGCGCCTCACCTTTGACGGATCTTATTTTGCGCGGCCGCGCCATTCCCCCGACGGCGCCGGCATAACCATGGTGTACGGCAGTAACGGCGCGTACCGGATCGCCTATCTCGACACGGGGAGCGGCAGCCTGAGTGTGCTGACGAATAACCGGCTGGATGAATCCCCCAGTTTCTCCCCTAACGGCAGCATGATCATCTACGCCACCAACGGCCGCTACGGTTCCGAACTGGCCGCGGTCTCCGCAGACGGCAAAGTGCGTCAGCGGCTGGCCTTGCAGGATGGCGAGGTGCGGGAACCGGCATGGGGACCATTCCCGGCGGACTGAACTATGAATCAACATGAAACGTAATGAGTGCTATCCTTAGTCTTATAACCGGAGAACGATAATGATTAAAAAATTTCTGTTGTTATTTTTTCTGGGCCTGTTTGCCACGGCCTGTACCACGACGCCTGAACAGGGCGAGGGCCCCGATGTTGTAGACAAGACCGGCAGCGCAGAAATGGCGGATGACGGCGCCAGCGATGCGGAAGCGGGTAGCGAAGCGCAGGCATTCGGCGCGGAAGGGGACCAGGCTACCGCCCTGCAGGAACTGGAGAACCCGGAAAGCCTGCTCTCGGTACGCATTATTTATTTTGACTACGACAGCAGTACCGTATTGTCGCAATTCGAAGAGATCATCCAGGCCCATGCCGGTTTTCTCCAGGCCAACCCGGGCGTGGTCACCACCCTGGAGGGGCATGCCGATGAGCGCGGGTCCCGCGAATACAATCTTGCCCTGGGCGAGCGGCGCGCACAGGCGGTCAAACAACAACTGGTTGTGCTGGGCGCCTCGCCGGAGCAGGTCAGGACCGTGAGTTACGGTGAGGAGCGGCCTGCGGACCCCGGTCATGACGAACAGGCCTGGAGTCTGAACAGGCGCGTGGAGTTCGTCTACTGAGCCGATAACCGATGCGGGCTGACGGTCACAAATCCGGACTGGCGTTTACCCTGCTGCTCGCCGTACAGGCAGGGATTGCCGTAGTGAGCGCCCAGGAGGCTGCCGATACGGAGGTCACAATTGCCGAACGCCTGGAACGCATCGAAAACGCGTTTTCCAACCAGGGCCTGCTGGAGATGGTGCAGCAGGTTCAATCCCTGGAGGTCGAGATCAGCCGCCTGCGCGGGCAAATGGAAGAACAAACCCATGAACTGGAGCAACTGAGGAAGCGGCAGCGGGACCTGTACATTGACATTGACAGGCGCATACAGCGCCTGGAAAACCCGGTAACCGCTGCAACGGGAGCTTTGGCCGGCGAAGGTGAGCCGCCGCTGCAAACCCTGTCGCCGTTCCAGGGAACGGAAGTGACAGGCGGGCAGCAGGCCGAAACGCCGTTGACCCTGGAACTGGTCGAACAGGAACCGGCGACTGGCGCCGCCGTGGCAGAGGATGGGGACGGATTTGGTTCCGTCTCCGATACGGAGCCTGTTACCGTTCCGGAGGCTGCCGGGGAGGCGCTGACTGCGGTGCAGGAAACGGCACTGTCTGAAACGCCCGGGGAAAGCGTTGCCGACACGCCGGCGCAGGAACAGGCAACGCCGGAAGCGGTTGAAGGCGTTATCGCCGCAGCGCCGGATGCTGTGGACCCGGAGCTCATCGAGGCCGCTTACAGGCACGCCTTCGAGCTGTTGAAGCAGTCCCTGTACGACCCTGCGATCAAGGCGTTCCGGGAATTCCTGGTACGTTATCCGGGCAGTGGCCACGCCGATAACGCCCAGTTCTGGCTGGCCGAGGCGTACTACGTGAACAGCCGGTTCGGCCAGGCGCTGGTTGAATACAGTACACTGGTTCAGCGTTATCCCGATAGCCCTAAACGGGCCCAGGCAATGTTGAAGGCCGCGTTCTGCCAGCATGAAATGGGCCAGGTTGACGCGGCCAGGCTGCAACTGGACGAAATAATTCAGCAATACCAGGGGACGACGGCCGCCGGCCTGGCGCAGGACCGGCTCACAAGGATCGCAACGGAAACGGTTTCCGCTGAGAGTGTTCCATCCAACTGAGCGCCGGTTCAGGATTTCCCAAGGTAATCCTCCACTTCCGCCAGCCGTGCGGGCGTGCCTACATCGAACCAGCGGCCGCGATAGAGTTCTCCCGTGACCTGCCGGCTTTCCATGGCCCGGCGCAATACCGGCGCCAGGGCAAATACCGGGTCCGTTACGGAGCGAAACAGACCTGGATGATAGACCCCGATACCGCTGAAGGTGTATTTGGGTTCCCCGGTGTCTGTAACCTTGCTTTCCTGCAGGGCAAAATCGCCCTGGGGATGATGCGCCGGATTGGGGACCAGGACCAGGCGGGCCTGGCCTGAGAGCGCCGGTTTCAAGGTTTCATGAGGGAAATCCGTCCAGGTATCACCGTTGACGACCAGGAACGGGTCATCTCCCAGCAAGGGTAATGCCCGTTTGATGCCGCCTCCCGTACCCAGGGGATGATCACCTTCGGCAGAGTAACGGATATTCACTCCGTATGCGGCGCCGTCGGCGAACCATGCCTCTATCCGCTCACCGGAACGGGCATGATTGATCACCAGCTCGGTAAACCCGGCGCGCGCCAGGGCTTCCACGTGATATTGCAATAACGGTTTGCCGCTCACCGGCAGCATCGGCTTGGGCAGGTCAACGGTCAGGGGACGCATTCTCTCGCCCCGGCCCGCTGCCAGAATCATCGCTCTCATCATTCGTTTTCTTCGAGGGATTAAGCGGGACATTCTATCCTTTGCCGGATACCGATGGAAGGCAGGCCGGGGGATGACGTGATAAACTGCGTGCATTTCAATTTTAATGATGTGTGACCCGGCGCGAGCCGGGCTTTTAGGACACGGGAATATGTTGATAGCGACGATGGCGGTGCTGGGCGGTCTGGCCCTGCTGGTGCTGGGGGCGGACCGGTTTGTTTCCGGCGCCGCGGGAACCGCGCGTGCGCTGGGAGTATCGCCCTTGATCATCGGCTTGATCGTGGTGGGCATCGCCACGTCCATGCCGGAGGTGTTTGTAGGCGGTGTGGCGGCGTGGGACGGAAAAACCCGCATCGCGATTGGGAACGCCCTGGGCTCCAATATCGCCAACATCGGCCTGGTGCTGGGAGCGACCGCGCTGCTTACTCCTATTGTGGTTCAGTCGCGGACTCTGAAACGGGAGTTTTTTCTCATGCTGGCGGCAATGCTGATAGCGTTTGTGCTGATGTTCGACCAGCGTCTGTCGCGTATAGACGGCCTGCTGTTGCTGGGCTCGCTGGCGCTGATGCTGGCATGGATAGTCAATCATGCAAGACGTGAAGCGTCAGCCGGGCGCGCCCAAGGGGAACAGGAAGGAACTCCCGGCCTGGGGAAATCCATTATCTTCATGCTTGTGGGATTGACGGTTTTACTGGGGGGCGCTGAACTGCTGGTGCGGGGAGCGGTCTATATTGCCAGGGAGTTCGGCGTCAGCGACCTGGTAATCGGTCTGACTATCATTGCAGTCGGAACCAGCCTGCCGGAACTTGCCGCTTCCCTTATGAGCGTTGCCAGGAAAGAAATGGATATCGCCATCGGCAACGTGATCGGTTCCAATATGTTTAATATGCTGATGGTATTGGGCATACCGTGTATTATTTATCCTGATACCTTCGGCAGAGAAGTCCTGTTGCGGGATTTTTCCGTTATGTGGGGGTTGACCCTGTTGATGGCGTGGATGGTGTTTTGTTCGGGTAAAAACAGGTACAGCCGTGTGGAAGGCGCCATACTGTTGCTATGCTTTGCCGGTTACCAGTACTGGCTGTTCCGGGGCTGAGCGTATCTGGGGAAAAACAAGAGTACTGGTGTCATTATGATGTTGAGCGGTTTTGAAAAATGGCTTATGCAGGGCTGCCTGTAGTGTCCGGCCCCGGCAAACAACCTGATCCTCAACAGTTGATGCGGGCTGCACGCGCGGTTATAGACACGGAAAGACAGGCAGTAAGCGCCCTCAAGCAGCGTATTGAAGGCCATTTTGTCGGCGCCTGCCAACTGATCCTGGCATGCGAGGGAAGGGTTGTGGTCCTGGGCATGGGCAAGTCAGGTCACATCGGCCACAAGATTGCAGCTACCCTGGCCAGTACCGGCACCCCGTCTTTTTTCGTCCACCCCGCCGAAGCCGGCCATGGCGACCTGGGTATGATCACCCGCGGCGACGTGGTCATCGCCTTGTCCAATTCCGGAGAAACCGCAGAGATCATCACCCTGCTGCCGGTGATTAAACGCCTGGATATCCCGCTCATTGCGCTGACGGGCAATCCGGCGTCCACCCTGGGGGTGGCCGCTGCAGCCTGCCTGGACGTAAGCGTCGCCAGGGAAGCGTGCCCGCTTAACCTGGCTCCCACGGCCAGCACCACGGCCTGCCTGGTTCTCGGAGATGCCCTGGCGATTGCACTGCTCGAAGCCCGGGGCTTTAATGCCGATGATTTTGCCCGTTCTCATCCCGGCGGCTCGCTGGGAAGGCGCCTGTCATCCGTAAGGGATGTCATGCATACCGGGGACGATATCCCCAGGGTGAATGAGAAGACCATATTGAGCCGCACATTGCTGGAAATGAGCGCAAAAGGGTTGGGCATGACCGCGGTGCTGGATGAGCAGGGTGAAGTTTCGGGTATATTTACCGACGGTGACCTGCGCAGGATGCTGGATGCCGGTTTCGATGTGCATACCACTACCACTGCCGAAGTGATGACAGGAAACCCGAGGACTATCGCTGAAACCTGTCTGGCTGCCGAGGCGTTGCGGATGATGGAAGAACACCGGATCAATGCCTTGCTGGTGCTGGACGAGGATCAACAACTGGCAGGCGTTCTGAATATGCACGACCTGCTGCGCGCGCAAGTGCTCTAGCCATGGTCCAGAGGTTACTGAGCCTTGCATTGCTGATCGGTGCGGCCGCCGGCAGCGCCTGGTTGTTGAACTGGTTATCCGCAGAGCCCGGCCGCGGGCCGGCAACCGATGCGCGGGCGCCGGATTATTACATGGAGGACTTCTCCACCCTGACCATGAACCAGGACGGCAAGCCCAAGAACAGGTTGTCGGCTGACTATCTCGCTCACTACCCGCATAATGACAGTACCGAACTGGTCAGGCCGCGCATGGAAATATTCCGTGAAGATGGGCTTCCCTTGTATATTGATGCCGAAAAAGGACGCCTGGCAGAAGATGATGATACCATTCTGCTGTACGGTATCGTAAAAATGTGGGAGTACGATGATACAGGGAAGCCTGTGCTGGAAGTCAGCACTTCCCATGTGAAGGTGTTGCTCGACGAGGAGTATGCAGAGACAGACAATTACGCGACCATCGTTACCGGTACTGCCGTCATTACCGGGACCGGCATGCGAGCGTATTTACCTGAGAACCGACTGGAAGTAATCAAACATGAAAAAACCACCATTAACCCGGATTCCTGACCGGATGAGGCGAATATCCCGCCGGGCAGTTGACGTATTTATCATATTGTTCTGCCTGCTTGGGAGCGTGACGGCATTTGCCCTGTCCACGGACAAGGACCAGCCCATAGAGGTCGAGGCCGACGAAGCGGAGCTCGATGATATGAATGATGTCAGCATTTACCGTGGAAACGTAATCGTGCGGCAGGGGTCCATCCACATGACGGGCGACGTCATGACTGTTTACAGCAAGGGCGGGGATGAACTGGACTATATTATCATCGAAGGTAACCCGGCAACCTACAAGCAATTGCCGGACAACAGCAGCGTGCACGACCAGGCTAAGGCAATACGTATGGAGTATCATGAGACGAAAAATCTTGTGATTTTGATTCGGGATGCCTGGGTGAAACAGGACACCTCGACTCTTGTGGGAGAGAGGATAGAGTACAATACCGAACTCAGTCGAGTGAAGGCATGGAGCCGTCCCGATGGCGAAGAAGCGGCAAAAACGCCCGCGGCCGAAACAAAGAGCCGGGTAAAATTGATACTGAAGAAGAAAAAGGAATCCGGTTCGTAATTTTCCGGTAAAGTTGCATGAACGTTTTATCCGTACAGGGCATTTCCAAGTCATTCCGTTCGCGCCAGGTTGTGAGCGATATCAGCCTGACCGTCAACAGCAGTGAAATTGTCGGGCTGCTGGGTCCGAACGGTGCGGGAAAGACAACCAGTTTCCACATGATCGTCGGCCTGATTCCCTGTGACAACGGCGAAATTTTCCTGGACGGAAAAGATATCAGCCTGCTGCCCATGGAAAAACGGGCGCGACTCGGATTGGGCTACCTGCCCCAGGAGTCATCAATCTTCCGCAAGCTGACCGTAGAGGAAAACATCCTGGCCGTGCTTGAGTTGCGCAAGAACCTGAGCAAGGCGGAAGCCAGGCGGCGAACAGAGGCGCTGTTGCACGAATTCCATGTGTCCCATCTCCGTGACAGCCTGGGCATGAGCCTGTCGGGTGGAGAGCGCCGCCGCGTTGAGATCGCCAGGGCGCTTGCCACCGAGCCCCAATTTCTCCTGCTTGACGAACCCTTTGCCGGTATTGACCCCATTTCCATAAACGACATACAACGGATAACAGGCTATCTGCGGGAAAAAGGCATTGGAATCCTGATAACCGATCACAATGTCTGGGAAGCACTGGGCGCCTGTGACCGCGTGTATATCGTCAATGACGGCAGGATCCTGGCAGAAGGCACCCCGGATGAAATCCTGGCAAATGAAACCGTGAGGGACGTCTACCTGGGTTTCGAATTCAAGATGTAACCCGCATTACGGGACAAAGGCGGCTTTTTTGCGCTACACTTTTGGACATGAAGCAATCGCTGGGACTCAAACTAAGTCATGGTTTGACCATGACGCCGCAGTTGCAGCAGGCTATACGGATGCTGCAGTTGTCCAGCCTGGAATTGAATCTGGAAATCCAGGGAGCGCTGGATTCCAACATGATGCTGGAACTGGACGAAGATGATACAGCCGGATTTCAGGACAACGTCACAGGACCCGATACTGTGGAAGTCAACGGCTCGGACTACCCCGAAGCATTCGATCATGACGCAACCCCCGATGAGCTGCCGGTCGATACTGCCTGGGAAGATATCTATGAGGCCGCAACGTACTATCCCCGGAGCGGTGATATGGCGGAGACCTACTCCGATGAGTACCGGGACATCGGACAGCGTAATCTTCAACACCACCTGCTGTCGCAACTTGACCTGGTTACACTGTCCGTAACCGACAAGGCCATCGCCATCGCCTTGATCGACGCAATCAATGATGATGGGTACCTGACCGCGAGCCTGGAAGAAATCCGCGCCACGCTGGCTGCCGATTTCGAGGCTGAAACGGATGAGATAAAGGCAGTATTACACCTTGTTCAAACCTTCGAACCGGCCGGCATCGGCGCCCGCGACCTGGCTGAATGTCTGGGCCTGCAGTTGGCGCAACTGGCGCATGATACTCCCTGGCTGGATGAAGCGCGCACGATGGTCGACCAACATCTGGAATTGCTGGCCGCACACGATTACAAGCGCCTGGCGAAACAGGTGAAGCTGGAGCGGCAACAACTGGAACAGGCGATCGCGCTGATACAGTCCCTGCACCCGCGCCCGGGCAGCCAGGTACAGGATACCCGCGCCGAATACGTGGTGCCGGATGTACTGGTAAAAAAGGCAGGCGCTTCATGGAAAGTGGAACTCAATACGGATGCGTTACCGCGCTTGCGTATCAACACGGATTATGCAGGCATGATTCGCCGGGCGGACAACAGCGCGGATAACGTCTCACTGAAAAATCATTTGCAGGAAGCGCGCTGGTTTATAAAAAGTCTGCAGAGTCGCAGCGAAACCCTGCTGCGGGTTGCTTCCTGCATCGTTGAGAAGCAACGCGCATTCCTCGAATTCGGTGAAGAAGCGATGAAGCCGCTGGTATTGCATGACGTGGCGGAGAGCCTGGAATTACACGATTCGACAGTTTCCCGGGTGACTACCAGAAAATACATGCATACGCCCAGAGGCGTGTTTGAACTGAAATACTTCTTTTCCAGCCACGTGGGTACCGAGGAGGGCGGAACCCGTTCGGCCACGGCTATCCGGGCGCTCATTAAAAAACTTGTTCAGGCTGAAAAGCCGGAGAAACCCCTGAGCGATAATAAAATTGTCGAACTGCTTGCGAAACAGGGCATCCAGGTTGCGCGCAGAACCGTTGCCAAGTACCGCGAAGGGATGTCCATTCCATCATCAAGTGAACGAAAAAGGAGAATATGAGGATACCATGCAAATCAACCTGTCCGGCCGTCACCTGAACATCACGCCTGCGTTGCGTTCCTATGTAGCGACAAAATTTAACCGCATAGAACGCCATTTTGACCACGTCATTACCGCACACGTAGTATTGTCGGTCGAGAAGGAGCGTAAAAAGGCGGAAGCATCCGTACATGTGAATCGGGGAAACCTGTTCGCCGATGCGGAACACAACGATATGTATGCGGCCATAGACAGGTTGATCGATAAACTCGACAGGCAGGTGAAGAAGCATAAGGAAAAGTTATCGGATCACCGCGGCTGATCGCTCCTCTTGTGTCCGGGCGATATACCTTCAATGGAAATATCAGACATTCTGGCGCGCGAGCGCATTCTATGTAACGTAACCCTGTCCAGCAAGAAGGCCGCGCTGGAGACCCTTGCGAGCCTCATTGCGGGCGCCGGTAACGGCGTGACCAGACAGGAAGTCTTCAACAGCCTGTTATCCCGGGAACGGCTGGGGGGCACCGGACTGGGCAACGGCATCGCTCTGCCCCACGGTCGATTGAAGAACAGCTTTTCCACAACTGCCGCGTTTATCAAGCTGAAACATGGCGTGGATTACGATGCTTCCGACCGCCGACCGGTTGACCTGATGTTTGCCTTGCTGGTGCCGGAAAACTCGACCGAGGAACATTTACAGATCCTGGCGCAGCTTGCCGAAATGTTCGACAAGCCGGAGTTCCTGGCGCGGCTCAGGAGGCAAAAATCCAGTGAAACCATCTATGAACTGTTGACGGGTGACCGGGCTTGCTGAAAAAAACCGTAGTCATCATCAACAAGCTGGGATTGCATGCCCGTGCGGCCGCCCGTTTTGTGGAAACTGCAGCCGCGTATGAATCCGATATCAGGATTAAATGCGGCGATAAATCCGTCGACGGGAAAAGCATCATGGGACTGATGATGCTTGCCGCGGCAAAAGGGGCGAACGTGGAGTTGATCGTTCATGGCAGAGACGAGGAAAGAGCAATTATGGCGCTGGTGAGACTGATCGAAAGTCGATTCGAGGAAGAGATATGACCCTGTCGCTACACGGCATGGGCGTTTCCCGCGGGATTGCCATAGGCCGCGTGCATATCATCGAGCGCGGCCGGCTGGACATTCCCGAATATCACATAGAAAAGGACCAGGTGGAAACTGAAACCCGGCGTCTTGTTGACGCAGTCTCCCTTGCCAAACAGCAGTTGCGGGCAATCCGGGACCATATCCCGGCAGCAACTTCCCCGGATATTGCTCCCTTCATAGATACGCACCTGTTGATGCTTGATGACGCAGTCCTGACCCAGGAACCGTTGCGCCTGATCAAATCAGCAGCACACAACGCGGAGTGGGCGCTGCAATTGCAGCGGGATACGCTGATGCACGTATTCGATGAAATGGAAGACCCGTACCTGAGGACCCGCAAAGACGATGTAGATCATGTCGTAAATCGCATTCAGAGGATCTTGCTGAAACAGAAACCGTTACGCCATGAAGAACCGGACAGCCGCCTGAGCGGATACGTGTTGATCGCCGATGACCTGACGCCCGCAGATACCGTACTGATGCAGCTTCACGGTATTCTCGCTTTTGTGACGGAATACGGCGGCCCCACATCCCATACCGCCATCCTGGCCAGAAGCCTGGTCATTCCTGCAATCGTCGGTCTTCATGAAGCCGGGCGGATTGCCCGGGAGGACGACATGGTCATCGTCGACGGCAACACCGGTGTCATGCTGGTCGACCCGGATGAGCACAGCCTCCGGTATTACCGGAAGAGACAGCAGGAAGACAGGAAATACTACGCTGGCCTGATACGGTTGAAAGAAACACCGGCGAAAACCCTGGACGATGTTCCGGTAAGGTTACACGCTAATGTTGAATTGCCCCAGGATTTTGAAATTGTCAGACAGGTCGGCGCCAGCGGGGTTGGGTTGTACCGGACGGAATTCCTGTACATGAACAGGGAAACTCCGCCTGAGGAAGAGGAGCATTATGAAACCTACCTGTCAGTGCTCGACACGATGGCGGGATTGCCGCTGACGATACGGACCGTTGACCTGGGGGCAGACAAGCAGGTGGATGGCGGAAGACAGGGGGGTGGCTCCGTTCAGGCAAATCCGGCACTGGGGTTGCGCGCCGTCCGGTTGTGTCTGAAGGAACCGGCGTTGTTCCGGCCGCAGTTGCGTGCGATTTTACGGGCTTCCGCCCACGGCAGCATCCGGCTGATGATCCCCATGCTTTCCAACATGCAGGAAACAGGGCAGGTCCTGGAGATGATCGATGAAATCAAGATGGAGCTGGGCAACCAGGGGGTGGAATTTGATGAAGATATCCCCGTGGGCGCCATGATCGAGGTGCCGGCAGCCGCCATCTGCGCGGATATTTTTGCCGGCCAACTCGATTTTCTGTCAATCGGCACGAATGACCTGATCCAGTACACCATCGCCATAGATCGCGTTGATGATGAGGTGAGTTATCTTTACGAACCACTGCATCCGGCGGTACTGAGGTTGATACGAATGACGATTGACGCGGGCGACAGGGCCAACATCCCGGTCGCGATGTGCGGGGAAATGGCGGGAGACATCAAGTTTACCCAGTTGCTGCTGGGTCTGGGCCTGCGTGAATTCAGCGTGCATCCGACTTACCTGCTCGAAGTCAAAAAAAACATTCTGGAGAGCAACCTGGGCAGGCTGTCCGGCATTGCGGACGCCGCCTTGCAGGCCAGCACCGCCGCAGACGTCGAAAAACTGCTGGAACAACTGTAATCCCCCCACGGCCAGGAGAAACGGGGACAGATTTTAAATCTGTCCCCTTTTACTCTATCCTTTATCCCTATGCGTGAGTTAACCCGGCAAGAACAACTTTTTGAGTTCCTGGAGGACGGCAATTTTGACCAGGTCCGGTCGCTACTGGAGACTTTCCACCCCTCGGAAATAGCCGACCTGCTCGAGAGTCTGCCCGGGCGCCACCGCAGGACGCTCTGGGGTCTCGTTGATCCGGAAGTCGAAGGCGACGTGCTGACCGAGGTCCAGGACGTGGTGCGCGCCGGTCTGCTGGAACGGATGCAGCCCCGGGAAGTGGCAGAGATGACCAAGGGGCTGGATACGGATGAAGCCGCAGACATATTGCAGGACCTGCCGGAAGAACTGGTAGACAGTGTCCTCCTGTCGATGGATACCCAGAACCGGGAACGGATCGCCTCACTGTTGTCCTACCCGGAAGACACGGCCGGCGGTCTGATGGATACGGATGTCGTTTCGGTGCGCGCGGACGTGTCACTGGATGTCGTGGCGCGCTACCTGCGACAACTGGGGGAGATTCCCGAACATACCGACAGCCTGATAGTAGTGGACCGGGAAAACCGGTACCTGGGTGTGCTCCCGTTGGCGGACGTGCTGATAAACAGGTCGGAGGACAGTGTCGGCGAACACATGTCTGAGGGCGTCGGGCTTCCCGCGGATATGCCGGCAGAAGACGTGGCGCGGCTGTTTGAACAACGTGACCTGATATCCGCGGCAGTACTGGACGAGAACAGGAAACTGCTTGGCAGGATCACCATCGATGACGTGGTGGACGTGATCCAGGACCTGGCGGAACAAACCATGCGCAGCATGGCCGGCCTCGGCGAGGACGACCTGTTTGCCTCGGTCCTGTCCAGCACCCGGCGGCGCGCGGTGTGGCTGGGCATCAGCCTGCTCAGCGTGTTTCTTGCCGCCTGGGTGATCGGCCGGTTCGAGGCTACCATACAGGAACTGGTGGCGCTGGCCATTCTTATGCCCATCGTCGCCGGCATGGGCGGAATCGCCGGCAGCCAGGCGCTGACCATCTCCGTGCGCGGCCTGGCCCTGGGCCGGATCTCCAGGCAGAATGCCCGCTCGCTGATTCTGAAGGAATGCGCAGTCGGGTTATTCAACGGCGCGATATGGGCAACCGTTGTCGGGCTGGTCGCTACCCTGTGGTTCAGCAATCAGGGACTGGGCATGATCATCGGGCTGGCGATGATCATCAACCTGATCTGCGCCGCTCTGGCCGGTTCAATGATTCCCCTGATATTGAAAAAGTTCGGTGTCGATCCTGCCATCGCCGGCGGGGTAATACTGACCACCGTAACGGATGTGGTGGGGTTTATGACCTTCCTGGGTCTTGCGACAATATTCCTGTTGCCTTGATCCGTCACCAGCTGAAAAGCACCCACTGCGGCACGGTGAAGTCATCGTAGATCTCGCTCATCCGTGTCTCCATCTGGCCGTCTCCGTCGCGGTCCACCAGGTAGTAAGCAGGACCGACCGCCGGGATAATCTTGGTCATGTAAAGCCGTCCGTCGAGGCGGTATTCTTCAATGATGGCATCGTCCTTGCGGATGATGGTCACCTGCGGTTCGATGGTCTGGCCGCTCTGTAACGGGTCGGGTATTGTCGGCGGCTCAGGCACCGGCGCAAGTTCTTCGTCTTCGTAAGTCTGCGCTACGGCCAGAGTAAGCAGGGACAGGCTGAATATACAAGCGACAAGATATTTCATGGGCTTTTTCCGTTTTGTTATTAAAGGATAACCGACGAAGAAAAAAAATACAGCGAATATTGGCAAGATTCAATGTGTGTTTCATAATATGACCTGATTTCAGATTGCTCGCCTATGCCAAAAAAATTATTGACCTTGGTGGATGGTTCCTATTACCTGTTCCGTGCCTACCATGCCATGCCGGGCCTCACGAACGCGCAGAAAGAGCCGACCGGGGCCATATTCGGCGTTATAAACATGCTGCGTAAACTGCTCAAGGAAGAGCAGCCGGATTATTTTGCGGTTGTGTTCGATGCCAAGGGAAAGAGTTTTCGCAACGACCTGTATCCTGAGTACAAGGCCAACCGTCCTCCTGCCCCGCCCGACCTGGTGGCCCAGATAGAACCCTTGCATGAAATTATCCGGGCCCTGGGCGTTCCATTGCTGCTCATCGACAACGTGGAAGCCGATGACGTGATCGCTACCCTGGCGGCCCGGGCGTCGAACGCAGGATTGCGGACACTGGTATCCACCGGCGATAAAGACCTGGCGCAGATCGTTAATGACGATATTCACCTGATCAATACCATGAACAATACCCGCTTTGACAGGGATGGCGTGATCGAAAAGTACGGGGTGCCGCCGGAGCGTATCGTCGATTACCTGGCGCTGATCGGCGACACGTCGGACAACGTGCCGGGGATTCCCAAGGTGGGGCCCAAGACCGCAGTCAAGTGGCTGGCGGAGCACGGCAGCCTGGACCGGATCGTGGCCAATGCGGACAGCTTTCCCGGCAAGGTCGGGGAATACCTGCGTGAGAACCTGGATCAGATCCCGTTAAGCAAGGAACTCGTCACCCTGAAAACCGACCTGGATCTGCCGGTCGGGCCGGAGCGGCTGCTGATCACCGACCAGGATAAGGTCGCGCTGAGGGAACACTACCGGCGCTGGGGTTTTCGCAGTTGGCTGCCGGACGTAAACGGCGCCGGTCGCGCGCCGCGTGAAGCGCCCGCGCCGGAACAGGAAGCATCCTCCGGTTTACAGACCCAGGAAGAGGTTGACACTCCGGAGGAAAACTATGAAACGGTTTTGACGGTCGAACACCTGGAACGCTGGGTCGACAAGCTGGCCGGGGCGGACATTTTTGCCTTCGATACGGAAACCACCAGCCTGGATTATATGCGCGCGGAACTGGTGGGCCTGTCGTTTTCCATACGGCCCGGCGAAGCGGCCTATGTGCCCGTTGCCCATAATTACGACGGGGCGCCGAAGCAGATCTCGCGCCGCAAGGTCCTGGAGAAACTGCGCCCGCTGCTGGAAGCGGAGAAACCGCGGGTTGTCGGCCAGAACCTGAAGTACGACCGCAACGTGCTGGCCAATTACCGGATTGGGCTGAACGGCATAGCCCATGATTCCATGCTGCAATCCTACGTGCTGGACAGCGTGGGCACCCGCCATGACATGACCAGCCTGGCAAGGAAATACCTGGATAAAACCGTCACCGACTATGAAGATGTAGCCGGGAAGGGCGCCAAACAGGTTTCCTTCAACCAGGTGCCCATAGAGCAGGCGGCTGCCTACGCGGCGGAGGACGCGGACATTACCCTGCGCCTGCACCGGACTCTCTGGCCGAAACTGGCAGCGGAGCCGGGGTTGCGGGAACTGTATACGCGTATCGAGATACCCCTGCTTAATGTCATTGCGGGCATGGAACGCAACGGAGTCCTGATCGACAAGGAAATGCTGAACCGGCAAAGCGAGGAGTTGCAGGAGCAGATGCAGGAAACGGAACAACAGGCGCACCGGTTGGCGGGCCAGCCGTTCAATATCGGCTCTCCCAAGCAGATTTCGGAAATCCTCTACGATAAATTGCAGTTGCCGGTGCTGGCCAAAACCCCGACGGGACAGCCTTCGACCGCTGAATCCGTGTTGCAGGAACTGGCCGCGGAGCACGAACTGCCGGCATTGATCCTGAAACACAGGGAGTTCAGCAAGTTGAAATCCACCTACACGGATCGCCTGCCCGAGCAGGTCAACCCGACCAGCGGGCGAGTCCACACCTCCTACCACCAGGCCGTAGCTGCGACGGGCAGGTTATCCTCATCGGATCCCAACCTGCAAAACATACCGATACGCACCGAGGAAGGCAGGAAAATACGCCGGGCATTCATTGCTGCGCCGGGAAACGTGTTGCTGGCCGCAGACTATTCCCAGATTGAACTGCGGATCATGGCGCATCTCTCCGGTGACTCTGCCCTGCTGGCCGCGTTCGCCGCGGGCAGCGATATTCACCGGGCCACCGCGGCCGAGGTCTTCGGGGTGAGCATGGCCGGTGTCAGCCCGGAACAACGCAGGGCGGCCAAGGCCATCAACTTCGGCCTGATTTACGGCATGTCGGCATTCGGCCTGGCCAGGCAACTGGGAATAGACAGGGGTTCGGCGCGGCGCTACGTGGATAAGTATTTTGAACGGTATCCCGGGGTAAAGGAATACATGGACACGACCCGCATCCGGGCCAGGGAGGCCGGTTACGTGGAAACCGTCTTCAAACGGCGCCTGTACCTGCCCGATATCGCGGCCCGCAACGCCGCCAGACGCCAATACGCGGAGCGCACCGCCATCAATGCGCCGATGCAGGGAACGGCAGCCGATATCATCAAACTGGCGATGATCGAAATTGATAAAAAACTGTTGCGTTCCGGAAAAAATATCAGGATGATCATGCAGGTTCATGATGAACTGGTATTTGAGGTTGCAGAATCAGAGGTGGTTGAATATACACAGGAAATTCGCAGCCTGATGTCGGGCGCGGCCGGGTTGAGCGTGCCCTTGATCGTTGACATCGGTACGGGCGCCAACTGGGACGAAGCGCATTAGAAGATGGCCGGTAACTTTTCCGGCATTGTTGTAATACTGTGCTAACATTAACTACAAATGTGTTCGTTTCTTACATATATCTCCCTGGTTCTTCTCCAGGATAATCGGGGTATCTGATTTTTATAAATCCGGAAACGCGCCATGCTGTTAATTCCCGCGATTGATATAAAGAACGGCAAATGTGTCCGTTTGCGCCAGGGAGATATGGGCGAAGAAACCATTTACAACAACGACCCGGTCGCGATGGCGACAAAATGGGTCGAGACCGGGGCAAAAAGGCTGCACATCATCGATCTTGACGGAGCGGTTTCCGGGCGCCCCGTGAATGCCGATATTATCCACGACATAGCCGAAGAGCATCCCGACATTGAAATTCAGGCCGGCGGGGGGATTCGGGATGAAGACACGATCCAGACCTACCTGGACGTAGGGGTCAACTACGTAATTATCGGGACCCGCGCGGTGACGACACCCCACTTTGTTTCCGATATCTGCCTGGAGTTTCCGGGGCATGTTATTGTCGGCCTGGACGCAAAAAACGGCAAGCTGGCCACGAACGGCTGGTCCAAACTGTCCCATCACGACGTCATCGATATCGCCCAGCGCTTCGAACAGGACGGGGTATCCGCCATCATTTTCACCGACATCGGCCGTGACGGGATGATGAGCAGGGTTAATATAGAGACCAGCGTGCAGCTCGCAAGATCAGTGACGATTCCGGTCATAGCCTCCGGCGGGATAAAAGACCTGGAGGATATCAAAGCCTTGTGTTCGGTTGCCGCCGAAGGCATCGCGGGAGCGATCACCGGGCGCGCTATCTACGAGGGCAGTCTCGATCTGAAACAAGCCCTTGACCTGGTCGATGAACTTTGCCGGATCCAGGACTCTGATGGCGCCTGATTCGGCGCGGTAGGTCGGGTGGCCCGGTCCCGATCGGCACTCCGGATAGACATGCCCTTTTTTGAATAGTCATGGGACTGGCAAAACGTATCATTCCCTGCCTGGATGTGGACGCCGGCCGCGTCGTCAAGGGGGTCAGGTTCGTCGATATCAGGGATGCGGGCGATCCGCTGGAAGTAGCGCGTTGTTATGACGAGCAGGGAGCCGACGAACTGGCATTCCTCGATATTACGGCCAGCAACGAGGAAAGGGATACCATGTTGCACGTGGTGGAGGCGGTCGCCGGAGAGGTTTTCATTCCACTCACCGTGGGAGGCGGCATCCGCACGCTGGATGACATTCGCCGCCTGTTGAATGCGGGTGCGGACAAGATCAGTATCAATACCGCGGCAGTAAATAACCCTGAGCTTGTCAGGGAGGCCACTCGGGAATTCGGCTCACAGTGTATTGTGGTGGCGATTGATGCAAAGCAGGCCGGCGCTAACGGCGCACGGCCAAAATGGCAGGTTTTTACCCATGGCGGGCGCCGTGAAACGGGAATAGACGCCGTAGCCTGGGCGGAAAAAATGACCGGTTACGGCGCCGGGGAAATTCTCCTGACCAGCATGGACAGGGACGGCACCAGGGACGGTTTTGACCTGTCCCTGACGCGCGCGGTCAGCACTGCCGTCAGTATTCCCGTGATAGCTTCCGGTGGCGTCGGGAACCTGCAGCACCTGGTGGAGGGCGTTATCGAGGGAAAGGCCGATGCAGTGCTGGCGGCCAGCATTTTCCATTTCGGTGAATATACGGTGAGGCAGGCAAAACAGAAGATGGCGCAACACGGTATCGAGGTAAGGAGTTAATCCATGTCGGCTATGAATGAACCGGATTGGCTGGAGCAGGTTAACTGGCACGCGGACGGCCTGCTTCCGGTGATCACCCAGGACCATACCACCGGACGGGTCCTGATGCTTGCCTGGATGAACCGCGAAGCCCTGGGACTCACCTGCGCAGAAGGCCGCGCGGTATATTGGTCCAGGTCGAGGAACAGCCTGTGGCGCAAGGGAGAACAATCAGGCTTCGAGCAGCGGATCAGGGAAATCCGGCTGGACTGCGACCGGGACACGCTGCTGCTGCGGGTCGATCAGCAAGGAGGAATTGCCTGCCACACCGGCCGGGAAAGCTGCTTTTTCCTGCGCAAGACCGAGGCGGGCTGGGAGGAAGCCGATCCGGTCATTAAGGACCCGGAGGCAATCTATAACAAGTAATGGGGAGTACGTTAAATGAATATAATAAATGAGCTCGCTGATGTGCTGATAGACCGGAAAGGAGCAGACCCGGATTCTTCCTATGTCGCTTCCCTGTATGCGAAGGGAAGAGCCGGTATCCTGGAAAAAATAGAAGAGGAATCATGGGAACTGGTTGAAGCGGCAACAGCCGGCGAATCACGCGAAGTCATACACGAAACTGCCGATTTATGGTTTCACACCCTGGTTCTGTTGTCCCACCTGAATGTCCATCCTGCCGAAGTTCTCTCTGAAATGGAAAGACGTTTCGGCGTGTCCGGCCATGACGAAAAGGCAGGCAGAGAGTGAATGGGCCCAAATATGTGTCATAATTAACCTTGGTATATATTCTGCTGGAGATGAACTATGAGTTTTGGTATCTGGGAACTGGGGATCATTATGGTAATCGTCGCCCTGTTGTTTGGAACCAAAAAGCTGGGCAGTATCGGCGGCGACCTGGGCAATGCAATCAAAGGCTTCCGCAATGCGATAAAAGACGATGATCCCGACAGTGGAAAAGAATCTTCAGGCGGCAAGGTCATTGAAGGCGAGGTAGAGGACGGCCAGAAAGGAAAGCCGGCCGAATCCTGACAGCGCGTCTGATGTTCCATGTTTGACATCGGTTTCTGGGAGCTGCTGGTCATTGCCGTGGTTTCGCTGCTGGTGGCCGGTCCCGAGAGGCTGCCCGGACTGGTGAGAGATGCCGGCAGGTGGGCGGCAAAACTGCGCCGTTATGTCATGCAGGCCAAGTACGAGTTCGAACAACAGTTACGCATCGATGAGGTCAAGGATTTCAGCAAAGAGGTGGAGCGGATGGACGAACTGATGGATATCGCCCCGGACAAACACGGCAAGATCAAGACAACCGACGATTGAAACCCATGGCGGACGATTCTCCCCGTCCCGATACCGATACGGAACAGCCGCTCATCGCTCACCTTGCCGAACTGCGTAACAGGCTGTTGCGCTGCTTGGCCTGTGTGTTTGTCATTTTCCTCGGCCTCAGCCTATTCGCCAACGACATTTACGCGCTGATAGCCGGCCCGCTGCTGGCGCAACTGCCTGATGAGAGCAGCATGATTGCCACAGAAGTGGCATCGCCTTTCCTGGTGCCGTTCAAACTCACCTTCTTTGCCGCCGTGTTCGTGTCCGTACCGTACCTGCTGTACCAGGCCTGGGCGTTTGTCGCGCCGGGACTGTATCAAAATGAACGGCGCCTGGTATTGCCGCTGCTATCGAGCAGCGTGCTGCTGTTCTACCTGGGTTGCGCTTTCGCTTTCTTTATCGTGTTCCCCCTGCTGTTTGCGTTCCTGACGTCCACTGCACCAGTCGGCGTTACCGTAATGACCGACATCGGCCATTACCTGAATTTCATCCTCAAGATGTTCTTTGCGTTCGGCGTTGCCTTTGAAGTGCCCATCGCCATTATCCTGTTCGTTTACACAGGACTTGCTTCGGTTGAATCACTGGCGAGGAAACGCGCCTATATTATCGTCGGCGCATTCACGGCGGGCATGTTGCTGACCCCGCCGGACATCATCTCCCAGGTGTTGCTCGCGGTGCCCGTGTGGTTGTTGTTCGAACTGGGCCTGATCCTGGGCCGGTTTGTCAAGCGCCGGGCAGAGGACACGCCGGAAGACAGCGCCTCGGCAACGGAATAAGTTGCAGGTGATTTCCCGGCGCCATTTCCTTACTCTGCTGGGCGGGATGAGCATGAGCGGTTGCTTGCGGGGACCCATACTGTTCAATCCCTGCCTGCCCGCGCGCCTGCCGGAGTCCCTGGCGAATAACGAACTGGTGCGTCAGGCATTCGACGGCTTGCGGCCCGACTATATCCGGGACAGCCATGTACACCTGCTGGGCACCGGCGACAGCGGCAGCGGCGCTTGGATAAACCCGCAATTGCAATCCATCCGGCATCCCCTGCAATATACCCAGTTGCGGTTCTACCTAAATGCATCCTGCGCGGCAGAGGACAACGCGGACGAGAGTTTTCTGGCCCGGCTACTGTCTCTGAGACAAGGGTTTCCGCCGGAGAGCCGATTCATGCTGCTGGCGTTCGATTACAGCTACGACGAGACCGGCCGGCGCCGTCCCGACTTGAGTGCGTTTCACACCCCCAACGAAATGGCCGCCCGCCTGTACCGGGAATACCCCGGGGATTTTGAATGGATTGCCTCGGTACACCCCTATCGCGAGGATGCCGTCGAGGCCCTGGAGCAGGCGAGCAAGGCCGGCGCCCGGGCCGTGAAATGGCTTCCCCCCGCCATGGGCATGGACCCCGCCGCGCCGCGTTGCGACGCCTTCTACACGGCCCTGGCCCGGCTGGGCCTGCCCCTGCTGACCCACGCCGGAGATGAAAAAGCCGTGCACGGCAGTGACCGTCAGGACTACGGCAACCCGCTGCTGCTGCGCCGCCCGCTGGAGCACGGTGTAATAGTGATCGTGGCGCATTGCGCCTCACTGGGGCAGGGCCGTGACCTGGACAAGGGCGCCGGCGGCCCCGAGGTGAGCAATTTCAGCCTGTTTGCGCGCCTCATGAATGATCACCGCTTTGAAAGATTGTTGTTCGGCGATATCTCAGCCGTGACCCAGCGCAACAGGCGCGCGACAGTGCTGAAAACGCTGCTGGAAACCGATGCCTGGCACGGGCGACTGGTAAACGGTTCGGACTATCCCCTGCCCGGCGTCGTGCCGCTGATATCACTGCGTAAGCTGCGGTCACGGGGCTTCCTGTCCGAAGCCGCGGAACCGGTGTTGAATGAAGTGCGCCGGCACAACCCCATCCTGTTCGACTTCATGCTGAAACGCCTGTTACGCAGCGGCGGCAAGCGTTTTAGTCCCGGCGTTTTCGAGAGCCGGCGGGTATATGGATAGTTCTTGAATTAAATTGTCCAGTCAATCACGTGTGGTCAAAATTGAAGCTGGCGACTCGTCCGTTCCTTCGACCTTCTGTTATTATTCTCTCAGGTCTGTTCCCACGGAAGCCCGTGGAAGCGCCAGCCGTTCACGTTGCCCCGGTGGCGGTTTTCGTCGGGGTCGCCTTCGAAGCCTTCGGCAATGTTGACCGTGTCTTTGTAGCCTTGTGCCTCCAGCAGTTGCGCAGCCAGCATGGAACGTTTACCGCTGCGGCATAAAGTCAGAACCGTGACGTCCCTGCTTGCCGTTCCAAGAAGCTCGATGACCTTTTGCGAAAAATCCGGGTCGGTCTGCCAGTCCGGGAACTCCTGCAAGGGAACGTGGACGGCGCCGACGGGGTGGCCTACGTAATCGAACTCGACCTTCGAGCGCACGTCCAGCAGGATCGCGTTCGGGTTTTCCTGGAGCATTTTCCAAGCCTGTTTGGGGTTAACTTCGGCAACCATTTTTTGTCTTCCTCAGCAAGGGTTAAAGTTGATTTTTATCCTTAATCATAGCATTGATGGATACCGGACGTGCCGGAATCCCGGCGGGAAGACTGTTATTCGCCCAGCCCGGCTTGTATATCTGCGATGATGGATTGTACGGTCTGCAGGGGGTCGGGCGACTGCGTGACCGGGCGGCCGACCACCAGGTAGTCTGCGCCGTCAGCGATCGCCTGGCGGGGTGTCAGGGTGCGTTTGTGATCGTCTTGGCCGGTGTCGGCCGGTCTGATGCCCGGGGTAACGATCAGGAACTCCTGGTCGCATAACTCCCGGCGCAGGGCGCGCACAGAAGAACCGGACGCGATCAAACCTTCACAGCCGGCATCCAGAGCCTGCCGGGCCCTGCGTATGACAATGGCGTCCGTGTCCGGCACAGCGCCGCCGGGAGCAAACTCCTTCAGGTCCGCGGCGTCCATGCTGGAAAGCACGGTAAGCATCAACAGGCAAGGTTTGTCGTTGTCTCCCCGCCCTTGTTTCGCTGCCGTCACCGTCGAACTGCCGCCGTGAATGGTCAACAACTCCAGCCTGCCGGCAAATTCATTGGGCATGTTCGCCAGCGCTGCCTGCACGGTCCGATCAATATCGTTGATTTTCAGGTCCAGGAAGACCTTCCTGCCGGCTTCCAGCAGGGTCCTGATGAACGGCCAGCCTTCGCCCAGGAACAGTTGCCAGCCTACCTTGTAAAAGTTGACCGTGCCTTCCAGTTTTTCGATCAGGTGGTTTGCCTCTGCGGCGCTGTCGAAATCCAGCGCGACAATTAACCGATCCGCGGGCGCAGGGGATACGGGCGGAATTTCAGTTGGCATGAATGTCTCTCATTGAGTGTAGCCTAACACACATCACTGGCCGGTTACAGGACACCGTCCTGTTCCAGTTGCCGTAATGCCTGTCCGGCCTTCAGTTCCGCCAGTCTGGTTGTCCGGAATACAGGCTCGTCCCTGTTCAACGACAGGACGCGTTCGCGTTGCCCCACTGCGTGGTTGCGGCGCCAGTCGCTCGGGCCGAACAGGCCGTAGACGGGAATGGAACCGCAGGCCAGCAGGTGCATGGGGCCCGAGTCATTGGTCACTGCGAATTGGGCGTGGGCCGTGAGGGCAACCAGTTGCAGGAAAGAGAACGCACCGGTTGCATCGGCGCCCGTGACGCGGGCCAGGTCGGCGTTTGTGTGCCTGTCTTCCTCCCCGCCTGCCCAGAGTGTGAGAAATCCGCGCTGCGCCAGGGATACAGCCAGTTCCCGGAAGCAGGGCCAGCGTTTTTCCGGGCGCCGGGCGCTGGCGCCCGCGTGCATGATGACGAGTTTCCGGTCCGTCAAGTCCCGAACCTGCAACCATGCATGGACTTTTTCCCGGTCCTGGTCGGAGGGGTA
This sequence comes from Gammaproteobacteria bacterium, assembly GCA_965220815.1. Taxonomy (GTDB): domain Bacteria; phylum Pseudomonadota; class Gammaproteobacteria; order Eutrophobiales; family Eutrophobiaceae; genus JAAXHV01. The sequence goes on along the minus strand of OZ244846.1, from coordinate 879,996 downwards.
CAGGCAGGGGACGGCTTTGTCTGTGGAGACGCCCGCGGCCCCAAGTACTTCCAGCATCCTGGCGTGAATATGGCATTGTCCCGTATAACGGCCCTGCGGGTGCAGGTTGTAGGGAAAACGCGGGTGGTTCCCGACCCGTTCCGGTATGCCCGACAGCCCGCACATTACGCCGGTGCGGTCGTTCGACTGCAGATCGTATACCCGCCCGAACCGCTGTCTGCGTATCCACTGTACCGTTGCCAGTGTGGAACGCAGGCTGCTGCGGTCGAAAGTCTTCAACTCCAGGTCAGGCCGGGCCGCAAACAATTCTCCGTAGGGGGGACTGGTAAGGAGAACGCAGCGGCGGGGCGCGTGATGCCGCAAAATCCGGTCAACCAGGCCGGTCGCCATGACCACGTCGCCCAGCGCCCCGAGTTTGATGATCAGAATGTCCCTGCGAATCGCCATCCGGCACGGGTTGATCAGGCGGTGATCCTGACCGCCACTGAACCGCCCCTGGCGCAAAAGGCCAGGTACTCGTAGCTGCTGTCTTCCTCCCCGATAAATTCCTGGAACGCCTTGAATTCGTGTTCCTGCCAGTTCGGGTAATTGAAATACTCATCGAAGACGATCACCGTGCCGGGTCCGATACGCGGCTTCAGCAGGTCGAATACGGTACGGGCGGACGCATACAGGTCGCAGTCCACGTGCACGAAACGCATGGCCTGGTCGTGTTTTTCAAGGAACGCCGGCAGGCTATCGGAGAACATGCCTTCATGGATTTTGACGTTTCCAGGCAGACGCCGCGGGCGTCCTGCAAACGCTCCGCGTTTCTCGGTGGCGCCGGCCCAGTCTTCGGGCAGGCCGAGGAAGGAATCAAAACCGTGAACGGTAGCGCGGGTCAACCCGGCCAGCAGCCTGATACTGTCGCCACGCGCCACGCCGAATTCGGTAACCAGGCCATCAGGGCCGGCATGGCCCAGCGCGTATTCGAACAACGCCCGTCTGTTGCGGCAGATCAGGCAGTGCCGCATGTTGGCGTTGATGTATTCCAGGGTCTCGCGCCGGGCCTGCAGTTGCAGTTCCAGCAACAGGTCGCGGGCAAAGAACTTATGCACGAAGCGCTGGTACAGGCGTTCTCTCAGATTGCCGAAGGGATTTTTCATCAGCCGCATACCTCGTCATACAAAGCCAGTGTCTTGTCCAGCATCCGTTGCAGGGTGAAGCTCCGGTTGGGGGCGATGTGCGGCGGATCCCTGAGGAAGTCAAGAACCTTCCCGGCTGCGGCAGCCGTATTCCCCGGTTCGACCAGGCCGTCCGGCTGCAATTCCCCCAGTACTTCTTCCGCGCCTCCGTGGGCGTAGGCGACTACCGGGCGCCCCAGCGACAAGGCTTCCAGCGCTGTCCTGCCGAAAGCCTCGGGGATATTTGCCAGTGACAGGACGACGCCGGAGATGCTCAGCACTTCCCGCAGGTCGTCTCGCTGTCCCAGGAAGCTGATGTCGTTCCCCAGGCCGCGACGGTTGACCGACCGCATTAACTCCTTGAGGAACCTCTCACGGCGCGGCTCTGCGCCGCCCGCAATCAGGCCGTGGACATGGGCGCCGGCCTGCTTCAGGCGCCCGATGATGTCGATAAAATCCGTATGGCCCTTCCAGCGGGTGATGCGCCCGGGGAGGGTAATCAGCGCCTTGTCATGCAGCCAGGGGCGGTCCATGCGCCAGTGTTCCAGCCATTCTGCGGCAGGCCGGTATCCGCAGGGGAAACGTCCGGGGTCAACCCCGCGGGGAATGATCGATATCTTTCCGGGGTCAACCCCGGGGTAATTCGACATTATGTAATCATGGATATACCTGGAAATGGCTATCACCTTCTGTCCGCGGGTCATGACTGCGCTGTAGCGGCCTGCGCAGTAGGGGCCGTGCACGGTGGTGATGAATACGGGCCGGTTCTCTGCCGACATATTTTTCCAGGCCAGGTAGGAGATCCAGGCCGGCAGGCGCGAGCGAGCGTGCAGGATATCCACTTTTTCCTCCTGCAGGAAACGCCGTAGCCGGGATGCCAGCAGCAGTGTGAAGGGGGATTTTTTCCCGATAGGCCAGGCGTAGTGGCTGGAGCCGCCGGCGCTGAGTTCGGCTGTTAACGCCCCGCCGGAAGATATTACCAGCGACCGATGACCGCGGCGCGCCAGTTCGGCGGCCACGTCAACCGTTCCGCGCTCCACTCCGCCCGTCTCCAGGGCCGGTAGCGTTTGCAGCACGGTCAGGGGCATGTTGCCGACCCGGGCCTGTCCGACAGCAGCCCCTTCTCAAGCAGCAACCCGGCGCAACGGTTTGCTTCATCCAGTATCCGGGGCGGTACGGTCAGTTCCGCACCGGAGCCCCGCCCGTTATGCGCACACACAAAGCCGTGCTCAAGCAACCGGTCTATCGCCCGGTGCAGACGGCTTGCGGATTTTCTCGGCAACGGCAGCAGGCCCACGCGGCAGCCGGAAGTCAGCGCCTCATAGATCATGGAGACACTGTCTTCGGTCACCCATACGTCGCGGGTGCGCGCCAGGACTTCATCAAGCCAATCCGGTCCGCAACTGTCCCACAGCGCCACCTCGACTCCCGCGGTTTGCAACCCCATCAGCTCCCGGTTCAGTTGCGCGGGCGTACGGGGGGAGTTGGACAGGGTCCAGTAACGGGGTGATGCGTGCGCCAGCACCTGCCTGATGCGGGACAGCAGTGCCGGCGCTTCCATACGGTAATGCCGGGAAGGGCCGCCGACCAGGATCAGGCCGCGTTCCGGGTCGTGGTTCTTTGTTGCCTGCATGGGATTGACGGCGCCTGCCGTTACGATGACGTTATCCCGCGCCGGCGGGTCGTCGTGGGCCGGCACCAGGCAGTAATCGAACCAATCCAGGGGCAGGCTGGGGCGCATGAGCACGACGGTCCTGGCCCGGTAGGCCCGGCTGACGGCCAGCAGCGCTGTGTGGGTTGCGTGGCCGGCCCCGACCGCCACCTGCGGCGCCGGCAGGTCCCCCGCCCATGGAGTTTTTCCGGTGAGACAGGATGCCAGGGATTGGCTCAACGGCGGCGCCGTCACCCGGTGTACGGCCAGCGGGACGCGCCGGTGCAAGGCCTCGACCAACCCGGTGGACTGGCTCAGGTGACCGCGTTTTCCGTCACAGATCTGCCAGAGGATGACAGGGTTGTTTTCAGTTAGGGCGGCAGGGTTCAATCCGGGTCAGTTGGTGGATACCAGCGTGAACTCGGCTCCGCAGTATGGGCATTTCGCCCAGCCCGTCTCCTCTATGGGCAGGTACACCCGCGGATGAGAATTCCATAGGCTCATATCCGGCAGGGGGCAATGCAGGGGCAGGTCCTTACGGCTGATTTCATAATGTTGCCGGTCATTCGGCGTATTGGCCCCCACCGAACTCATACTGCCTGAGCCACCTCGCGCGGTTCCGCCACGTATGTCAACCACTCCGGGTGCCTGACCTTGCGGCCATGAACCTGGTCGAAAAACATGTTCTGGAGTTTCCTGGTCACCGGCCCGCGCCGGCCTGTCCCGATTGTCCGGTTGTCCAGTTCCACTACGGGAGTCACTTCCGCCGCAGAGCCGGTGAAAAACGCCTCATCCGCAATATAGACCTCGTCCCGGGTCAGGCGTTTTTCCTTTACCTCCATGCCCAGGTCGCGCGCGAACACCATGATGGTATCACGGGTCACGCCTTCCAGGGCGGAGGTCAGGTCCGGGGTGTAAATCATGCCGTCGCGTACGATAAAGATGTTCTCGCCGCTGCCCTCCGCGACATAGCCTTCGTTGTCCAGCAGCAGCGCCTCGTCGTAACCGCATTCCAGCGCTTCGTGCAAGGCAAGGATGGAATTGATGTAATGGCCCACGGCCTTGGCCTTGCACATGGAGATGTTCACGTGGTGCCGGGTGAAGGATGACGTCCTGATGCGGATGCCCTTCTCCAATCCCTCATCGCCCAGGTAGGCGCCCCATTCCCAGGCGGCAACCGCCACGTGAACGCTGAGGTTGTCCGCGCGCAGGCCCATTCCCTCGGACCCGTAAAAAGCGATGGGCCGGACATAAGCCGCCGACAGGGCGTTCTCTCGCACCACCGTGACACAGGCTTCGTTAATCTCGTCGAACGTATAGGGCAGGCGCATCCCCAGGATGTGCGCCGAACGCTCCATGCGGCGGGTGTGGTCATGCAGCCTGAAAATAGCAACACCGCGCGGCGTCTCGTAGGCGCGCATGCCTTCGAATACCCCCACGCCGTAATGCAGCGTGTGGGTAAGTACGTGCACGTTCGCCTCCCGCCAGGGAACCAGTTCGCCGTCAAACCATATTACGCCGTCGCGATCAGCCATTGTCATCTGACGTCTCCTTTAACATTTGAGCGTTGCCCCGCTTTCCGATAATTCAAACCGCAATTCTAACATCAAACAGCAGAAACCGTATATCCGGGCTAACCCACCCGGGTCAGGTGCTCCCTGGCTTTTTCCACGACGATGCTCGCGGGAATGTTTTCAATATTGCTGTCGGGGGCGGTGAGCCAGGCAGCGCGGGGCCCCCAGGGGCGGTATCGTTGAGGACTGCCGGGACCGAACAGGGTAAAGGAAGGAGTGTTGACGGCGGCGGCCATGTGACCGAGACCGGAGTCATTGCCGAGAAACAGGGTCATCCGCGCCAGTATGGCGGCGGCCTGCAGCAGTGTCGTGCGGCCGCAAAGGTTGACGCATGGCAACGCGGTGCGCGCGGTAACGAGTTCCGCCTGCCGGTTGTCAGCTTTGTTGCCCAGCAGCACGAGCGCGTCGAACCCGCCGCTGAGTTCGGTTGCCGCAAGCGCGTATTTTTCCGCCGGCCAGATCTTCTTCTCCCAGTTTGCGCCCGGACCGATGCACAACCACTTGTTGCCGGGCAGTTGCCGGCAAACCCCATCGGCATAATCCCTGTCCTCCTGTCCCAGCCACAAGGTGGTGGACGGTATTTCCTCACCTTCGGTTAATGATGATACGGCGGCAAAATGCCGTTCAACCGCGTGGACATGGCCACCCCCGGTTATCTTCACAAGTCTTTTATCTGCCCTCACCAGCCAGGCGAGGATATCCGTGCGCAAATCGACGACGAGGTCGTAGCGTTTGCGGCGCAGTTCTGACAACAGGGACGGCACGCCGCGTAAAAACCGTTGTTTCTGCTTGTGATAGATCTCACCCCGGTAAGGACAGTGCAGGAACAGCGTGGACGAACGCTCGTCGCCGACGATATCGATCACAGCGGTTTCATCATACCGATGCAGAGACTGCAATACCGGGGTCGTCAGCAGCGCATCGCCGATATTGCTCAGCGTGATGAACAACAAGCGCCCTGTGCGACTTGTCACAATTTGGTCGTTCTGCGTCAAGTTTGAAACTGATATGCAAGTCAAATCAGTTTACTATATATGCATGATTCAATTCAGATTGCGTGAAGAGAGGCAATGGCACATTCTGAGGATATGGCAAATATGGGTGGTATGACACATTCGGTGGAATTGAAGACGCAGGATGCCGCCGCGTCCGTTGAAACCACGTACACGATTTCCGTCAACGGCAGCTTTGAGGGCATCCTGGCGGACAAGACCGATGAAGACTGGATCAGGGTCGAGTTGGTTGAAGGCGAGAGCTATGACATCAGGCTCACAGGCATCGGACCAGATAGAGTCTTGGACACGGTCCTCAGGATTTTCAATTCCGAGGGTGAGGAAGTTGCTGAAAACGACGATATAGATGGCGAAACCCTGAACCTGCACTCAATGCTGGAGTTTACCCCGGACGCCAGTGGCAGCTATTACATCAGCGCCGGCGGTTACCGGGGCAGCTACCGCGCCAACACGGGGACCTACGAGGTCACGGTATTTGATGAAAAGGATAACCACGCCGAAACCCCCAACAGCATGGCGGTCGGCGGCAGCTTCGAGGGCACTCTCGACGACAAGTTCGATGAAGACTGGATCAGGATCGATCTGGTCAGGGGGGAAACGTACGACATCAGGCTGAAAGGCATTGGCGCCGGCGTCGGGACCGACACGGTCCTCAGGATTTTCAACCCGGCAGGCGAGCAGGTTGCCTGGAACGATGATGTCGACTACGCGGCCGGACAGGTCCGTTCCAGGCTGGAATTTTCTCCGGATGTTACCGGCGCCCATTACATCAGCGCCGGCGCCTACACGGGCAACCCGACCCAGGACAATTCCGGCCCCTACCGGGTGGCGGTGTATGGCGCGGATGCCGCTGACACACTCGTGCTCACAGGCACAGCGCGTAGCGACTACTACCTGCACAACAGGCTTACCGGCAGCCTGGGTGACGACATGCTGGATGGAAAATCAGGTTGGGACTGGCTGGAAGGCGGGGCCGGCGCAGACGTCCTCATCGGCGGCGCCGGCGAAGATACTGCCTCATACCAATACTCGGATGCGGGTGTGGAAGTACGCCTGGATGACGGCACGGCAAAGGGTGGTGACGCCGAAGGTGATACGTTTCCCGGCAGGAAGACAATCGAGTACGTGCAAGATGGTGAAAAACCGCAGAACAGCGAGGTGCCCGAATTTGAGGAACTTATTATCTCAATTGTCTTTGGTGAGGAAGAGGAGGATGAGGAAGCGGAGGAGATCGAGATCCTGGATATCGAAGACCTGGTTGGCTCCGCTCATGACGACATCCTGGTCGGCACCTACGGCGCCAACTGGTTGACGGGCTACTACGGCAATGACGTGCTGGACGGCAAGGAAGGCAATGACGGGCTCTTCGGCGGTGGTGGCGCGGATGCGCTCATCGGCGGCCCCGGCATTGATTTCGCCTCATATTTTGATTCAAATGAGGGGGTGGAAGTAGACCTGCATAACGGCGTCGGCCGGGGCGGCTATGCCGAGGGCGACACCTTTCCCGGCAGGCAGAGGATCGAGTTTACAGACCTTGCAGGGGAAACACGGGAGATTGAAGTGTCCGATATCGAGAACCTGTATGGTTCCTACGAACACGATGACACACTTATCGGCAACCATAATTCCAACCGGATTATAGGCTTCAAAGGCGATGACGAGCTGGATGGCAGGGGGGGCCATGACCTGCTGGAGGGACGCGAAGGCGCGGACGTGCTGCGGGGCGGGGAAGGCAATGATCTCGCCTCCTACGCGCATTCAGACGAGGCCGTGGAAGTGCGTTTGCATAACGGCATTGCCCAGGGCGGCGACGCCGAGGGTGATACCTTTCCCGGCAGGAAGACGGTTGAGCACGTGAACCGCGCAGGAGATACAATGGAGGTTGAAGTGCCGGATATTGAAGACCTGATAGGCTCTGCCCACGATGACATACTGGTCGGCGCCCACGGTCCCAACCGGCTGGGGGGCTACCGCGGCGATGACGAGCTGGACGGCAGGGAAGGTGATGACTGGCTGGACGGCGGCCCCGGCGCGGACCTGCTGCGGGGCGGCGAAGGGAATGATACCGCCTCCTACTTTTTCTCGTTCCAAGGTGTGGAAGTGCGTTTGCATAACGGCACGGCCCGGGGCGGCGAAGCCGAAGGTGACAGTTTTGACATAACGGTCAAATTTGGGGACGCAGAGGATATGATACAGCTGCTGTTTATACCTGACATCGAGAATCTCCACGGATCCACCCAGGATGACATACTGGCAGGCGACCTGAGGGATAACAGGATTAACGGTGATGCCGGCGATGACGTATTGTACGGCGGTCCCGGCGGCGGTGATGATTTGCTCATGGGCGGTGCCGGTGACGACAGGATATACGGGGGCATCGGCAATGATACCCTGGAAGGCGGCCCCGGCGATGATCAGCTCAGGGGCGGTCCCGATGATGACATGCTGGATGGAGGCGAAGGCGACGATGTCTTCTTCATCGCCGCCGGGGGCGGGAATGACACCATCCTGGACTTCGGCAACGGAGCAGACAGGATAGACCTTGCCGCGTTTGCGGAGATTCAGTCTGTTGAGGACCTCGACATACAGCAGCAGGCAACCGGCGCCGTCATCGACTTGTCTGCCCAGGGCGGCGGAACGGTTACGCTGCAGGGTTTCGAGATGGCAGATTTGATGGACGCCCACTTCGTGTTCTTCATCGGCGAAGCAGCGGAAGCGGCCTGACCTGACACAGGCAAACAATGTGGGGACGGACCTGAGGTCCGTCCCCGGTCAACCTACGGGGTCAGAGTAAGAAATTCGTCAGAATTTTTACTCTGACCCCATCCATCCCTGTACATTTTGCGGCCCGATCCCGCCTGTTTCCCGATAAACTCACAATTAGCCGTCATATCCATACGGTAACCTCACGATTGTTCTGTTAGGGTCAGAAAGTGCAACCCGGCTGGGGTGGCGCTTCGATTCATATTTTACAGGTCATAAGTCATGACACATTCTGTGGAAGATAAGACGCAGGATGCCCCCGCATCCGTTGACACCACGTACACGATATCCGTAGGCGAAGGTTTTGAGGGCGTGCTGGCGGACGGGTCCGATGAAGACTGGATCAGGGTTGAGCTGGTGGAAGGGGAAAACTATGACATCAGGCTTCGGGGTGTCGGGCCCGAGGCTGTGATTGATACCGTGCTGAAGATTTTCAATGCTGAAGGGGAGGAGGTTGCCTATAACGACGATGTCGACTCCGAAGCGGTGCAGATTAATTCGATGGTGGAGTTTTCCCCGGACACCACCGGCGACTATTACATCAGCGCCAGCGTTTATCCGGACAACTCTTTCGACGACTGGGGAACATACGAGGTCACGGTGTTTGATGAAAAGGATAATCATGCCGAAACCCCCTACGGCATGGCGGTTGGCGACAGGTTCGAGGGCACCCTCGACGACAAGTTCGACGAAGACTGGATCAGGGTGGACCTGGTCGAAGGGAAAACCTACGACGTCACCCTGAACGGCATCGGGCCTGACGCGGACACGGATACGGTGCTCAGGATTTACAACTCCGAAGGGGAAGAGGTCGGCTTTCACGATGACGTGGACTATGCGGCGGGCAAGGTCAATTCAGTACTGACATTCTCCCCGGATGCCGACGGCGTCTATTACATCAGCGCCGGCGCCTACAGGGGCAACCCGATCCAGGACAATTCGGGCCGGTACCTGGTGGCGGTGCATGAAGCGGAAACTTCGCTTATGTTGACCGGAACCAACGATTGGGACTACTTTCCTCACAACAGACTTAAAGGCAGCCCGGGTGACGACGAACTGGACGGCAAGCAAGGCTGGGACTGGCTGGAAGGCGGCGCCGGCGCAGACATACTCATTGGCGGCGCCGGCAATGATATTGCCTCATACCAGTATTCCGATGCCGGCGTTGAAGTGCGCCTGGACGATGGCACGGCCCGGGGCGGTCATGCGGAAGGCGATACGTTCGCCGGCAGGAAGACTATCGAATATGTGCAACGGGGTGAAAAAGCGCTGGGTAGCGAAGTCCCCGAAATTGAGGAAATTATTATTTCAATTATCTTCGGGCAGGATGATATGGAAGCCGAGGAGATCGAAATCCCCGATATCGAGAGACTGTTTGGTTCTGTCCATGATGACATTCTGGTGGGCAACTACGGCAACAACTGGCTGGAGGGCTACTACGGCAATGACATGCTGGACGGCAAGGAAGGCCGTGACTTCCTGATCGGTGGCGCCGGGGCGGATGCGCTCATCGGCGGCGCCGGCATTGATACTGTCTTTTACGCATATTCTGATGAAGGAGTGGAAATAGACCTGCATAACAGCGTCAGCCGTGGCGGCCATGCCGAGGGCGATACTTTTCCCGGCAGACAGATAATTGAGTATACGGACTCTGCAGGGGAAACACGGGAGGTTGAAGTGCCCGATATCGAGAACCTGTATGGTTCCGTGTACCATGGTGACATACTGATCGGCACCCATGGCTCCAACCGGCTGATAGGCTTTGGTGGCGCTGACGAACTGGATGGCAGGGGAGGCCATGACCTACTGGAGGGGTGGGACGGCGCGGACGTGCTGCGGGGCGGGGAAGGCAATGATCTCGCCTCTTACGCGTATTCAGACGAGGCCGTGGAAGTGCGCCTGCATAACGGGACTGCTCGGGGCGGCGACGCCGAAGGTGATACCTTTCCGGGCATGAAGACGGTTGAATACGTGAACCGGGCGGGAGAGTCCATGGAGGTTGAAGTGCCCGATATCGAGGACCTGATAGGCTCTGAGTTCGATGACATACTGGACGGCGCCCATGGACCCAACCGCCTGGGGGGCTTCCGCGGCGATGACGAACTGGATGGCAGGGAAGGTGATGACTGGCTGGACGGCGGCCCCGGCGCGGATATGCTGCGCGGCGGCGAGGGCAATGATACCGCTTCTTACTTTTTCTCGTTTACAGGCGGCGTGGAAGTGCGTTTGCATAACGGCACGGCCCGGGGCGGCGAAGCCGAAGGCGATACGTTTGCGGGCACGGATATAGTCGAATATACCGATTCCGAGGGCAACCTGGTAACGATGGAGGTCCCCGATATCGAAAACCTCGACGGTTCCTCCTTCCCTGACATACTGGCGGGCGACCTGAGGGACAACAGGATTAACGGCGGCGGCGGCGATGACGAGTTATACGGCGGTCCCGGCGGTGGCGATGATTTGCTCATGGGCGGTGCCGGTGACGACAGGATTTACGGGGGCATCGGCAATGATACCCTGGAAGGCGGCCCCGGCGATGATCAGCTCAGGGGCGGTCCCGATGATGACATGCTGGATGGAGGCGAAGGCGACGATGTCTTCTTCATCGCCGCCGGGGGCGGGAATGACACCATCCTGGACTTCGGCAACGGAGCAGACAGGATAGACCTTGCCGCGTTTGCGGAGATTCAGTCTGTTGAGGACCTGGACATACAGCAGCAGGCAACCGGCGCCGTTATCGATTTGGCTTCCCATGGCGGCGGAACGGTTACGTTGCGGGATTTCGATATGGCAGATTTGATGGACGCCCACTTCGTGTTCTTCATCGGCGAAGCGGCGGAAGTGGCCTGATCTGATACAGGCAAAATTCAGGGGTCAGAGTAAAAATTCTTCGAATTTCTTACTCTGACCCCTCCATTCCTTTCTGAGACTTGCAGGTTTGGACAGGCATTTTAAGGCACGCTGTGAATACGTCCCTGTACGCTTTATCATCCGCTGTCCCTGCGGATGACATCCTTAAAATGCCTGTCCAAACCTGCTCCTTATCCCCAAGGGACTATTTTCCGATACAGAACCGGGAGAAGATCTCGCCGAGCAGGTCGTCGGCTGTATACTCACCGGTGATCTCGCCAAGAGTGCGTTGTACCCGGGACAGGTCGTCCGCGAACAGTTCGACTGCCCGCGTGCGCCGGAACTGTGCCGCGGCCTGTTCCAGCAACTCCCCGGCCGCGCGCAGGATGTTGATGTGGCGGGTATGGGCAATGAAGCTGTTCTCGGAAAAGTCCGACCCCGCCACGATATCCTTTATTTCCCGTTTCAACTCGGCTATCCCTGCGCCCGTTTTTGCCGAGATATATATTTCCCGCGCAGCGCTTGCCGGTTCGGACCTGCCGGCTTCATGACCCGACAGGTCGATCTTGTTGAATGCGTACAACAGTTTTTTCTCCGTTCCCAGGTCCGCGGCGATAGCCTGAAGGTCGTGGATATCGTCCCTGGTCGCATCGGCTATGAGGACCACGACGTCCGCGCTGCCGGCTGCCGAGCGGGCGCGCCTGATTCCCTCCTGTTCGATGTGGTCGCCGGCCTTTCTTATACCCGCGGTGTCGATGACGCTGACCGGTATGCCGTCAATCAGGATCTGTTGCTCGATGGTATCCCTGGTTGTGCCCGGCAGGGGCGAGACAATGGCCCGCTCAACCTCCGCCAGCCGGTTCAGCAGGCTTGATTTCCCCGCGTTGGGTTTGCCGATGATCGCTATTTTCAAGCCTTCCGCCAGCAGTCTGCCGGTTTCCGCCCGGGTGGAAATATCGGCCAGGCACTGACGGCAGTCCGCCAAGCGGTCATGCAGCTCCGTTTGCGCGAGGGAGTCGACCTCCTCCTCGGGAAAATCCAGCGTGGCTTCGACAAACATGCGCAGTTCGATCACCTTGTTCGCCAACTCTTCAAGCCGGGAGGAAAACGCGCCCTCCAGAGAACGCACCGCGCTCAGCGCCGCCTGTTCGGAAGCGCTGCTGATCAGGTCTGCCACCGCTTCTGCCTGCAGCAGATCGATCTTGTTGTTCAGGAACGCCCGTTCACTGAACTCGCCGGGACGCGCATAACGCGCCCCCAGTGACAGGACCCGCTGCAACAGGAGGTTCATGACCACCGGGCCGCCGTGACCGTGCAACTCCGCAATGTCTTCGCCGGTATGGGAATCGGGGCCCCGGAAAAACAGCACCAGGCCGCGATCCAGGACCTCGCCCTGCCCGTCGTAAAATGCCGTGTACCGGGCTTCCCGGGGACCGGGCTTGAGCCGGCACAATTCCGAGACGATGTTGCCGCTGTCCGGCCCGGAAATTTTTACGATACCCACCGCTCCCTGCCCCGGCGCGGTAGCGATGGCTGCAATGGTATCTGCGTGTTCCGGCTTCCCGACCACGAGCGCTCCCTCACTTGGAAGCGGAAAGTCCCTCTTTTTCCAGATTTCTCATGATCAGCCACTGCTGGGCGATGGACAGGATGTTGTTCGTCACCCAGTACAACACCAGCCCGGATGGAAAAAACGCGAAGAATACCGTGAAGACGAACGGCAGGGCCTTCATCACTTTTTCCTGCATGGGATCCATGGGGGCGGGATTCAGTTTCTGCTGGATCAGCATGGTGGCGCCCATGATGATCGGGAGCACGTAAAACGGATCCTTGCTGGACAGGTCCTTGAGCCAGAAGATGAAGTCGGCCTGTCTCAGTTCGACGCTCTCCAGCAGCACCCAGTACAGGGCGAGGAACACGGGAATCTGTACCAGGATCGGGAAACAGCCGCCGAACGGGTTGATTTTCTCCTCCTTGTAAATCTGCATCATCGCCTGGTTGAGGCGGGCGCGGTCGTCCTTGTGGCGGTCGCGGATGGCCATGAGGCGGGGTTGCACCCGGCGCATGTTCGCCATGGACCGGTAACCGGCTGCCGACAGGTGGTAGAACAGGAGCTTGAGCAGGATCGTCACCAGGATGATGGACCAGCCCCAGTTGCCGGTCAGGCTGTACAGCCACTCCAGGCACCAGAACAGGGGTTTGGCAAGAAACCACAGGAAGCCGTAGTCAACCGTCAGTTCCAGTCCTTCCGCCAGGGTTTCCAGTACGGACTGTTGTTTCGGGCCGATATAGACGTAGCCGGTCAGTTCCCCCTGTTGTCCGGGGGCGATGCGCAGGGTCGGGGAAACGCTGCCGATGGAATAATACCGGGAAGAGAATGCGCGGGTGTAATAACGGTACACCGCCTGGGTGTCGGAAGGGAGAACAGCCGTCAGGAAATAATGCTGTATCATGGCCGCCCAGCCGTTGCTGATTTGCGCGTCCTCATCCCTGTCCTCCATGTCGTCGAAACTGATTTTTTCGTAGCGGTCGTCAGGGCTGGAGAGCACCGCGCCGGTATAGGTATAAATCAGTCTCCTGCCTTCCCTGGACGGATCATCCCGTTTTATCTGGGTGTACTGGCGGCCTTCCCAGTCGCCGGCAGACCCGTTTTCGATGATGTATTTGAGGTGTATCCGGTAAGAGCCGCGCTCGAATTCGAATACCCTGGTTACCGATACGCCATCGGGGGACGTCCACCTGAGCGGCACTTCCAGGACCTGCGCGCCGGCGCCGAGAGTGTAGACCTGCCGTTCTGCCGAGAACGTATCCTTGTGTGTCGGCGCCGACTCGCCGACGATGCCGCTCTGTATGACGTGGTACAGGGAAGCGGAGTCATCCAGCAATACAAACGGTTCGTCTTTTCTGTCCAGGGACACCGGATAATCAGACAGTTCGGCATACACGATGGTCCCGCCCCGGTCGATTCCAAGGCGCATGACATCCGTCTCAACCGTCACCAGGGAGCCGCCTGTCTCTGCCGCGCTGTCTGCGCGCGGCAAATCCGCCGTAGCCGGGTCGTCGGGCTTTATCTGTGGAATTCCCGGATCTTCGTCTGCCGGCGCCGATGCCTGACCGTTTGAACGGGACGATGCAGACCCGTAGTCCTGTTGCCATGCTTCCCACAGCATGATGGATACCAGCGCCAGGGCCAGGACGAGAATGAAACGCAGGGTGTCCATGTGTTGCAGGCGGTTGGGAGTGGCGGGCCGGGGTCAGGGAACGGGGTCAACCCCGCCCGGATGAAACGGATGACAGCGGCAAAGACGGCCGATGCTCAGCCAGGCGCCGCGCAGTGTCCCGTGTTTTTCAAAGGCCTCGCAGGCGAAGCTGGAACATGACGGGTAAAAACGGCAATTCACTCCCAGCAAAGGACTGATAAAGCGCTGGTAGCACCGGATCGCCCCGGCGAGTGCCCTGGAGATTATTGGGCGCATTGCAGAATCCTTTGCCAATGTGATCTGAGAGACTGGTTCATTATCCTGCTTTCACCCGGCTTTATCTGTTGCTGCGCCAGGACCACTATGTCAAGCCCTGTCAATATATCTGCGTGCGTACGGAAGCTTTCCCGTATGGCGCGTTTAACCTTGTTTCTGGATACGGCGGTCCTCACCGCCTTCCTGGATATCGCCAGTCCGAGCCGCGCAAATGTCTGCTCGTTCCTGCGCGCCAGGACAACAAACTGAGAGTCCCTGGAGCGGCAGGATGTTTTAAATACGTTATTGAAATCCGCTTCGCTGTTCAGTCTGTGTTTTTGCTGGAAACGGCTCAAGCGGACAAGCGCTTCCTGCCTTTGGCTCTGCGTGACTTCAGGATCTGCCGCCCGGCTTTGGTACGCATGCGAACGCGAAAACCATGGCGGCGCTTTCGCTTGATATTGCTGGGCTGGTATGTACGTTTCATTATCGATCAGTGCAGTTTCAGGAAACCGCGGGCATTTTACTTTTTTGAGTTACGCGTTGTCAATCAGATAGGAGCATGCGACCTGACCCCATGCTCCACTTTTTTGTTTCAGAGTTGTGGATAAGTCTGTCCAAGGCGTATACACTTGGCGATCCGTTCCCACTTTTGTTCCGATGAGGGCGCTGTTCATTGATGTCAGTCTGGAAATTATGTCTTGACCGCCTTGCCGGAGAGCTGCCCCCGGAGCAGTTCAATACCTGGATTCGTCCGCTTCAGGCCATCGAGGACAAAAACAGGTTGCGCCTGCTCGCGCCGAACCGGTTTGTCCTGGACTGGGTCAGCGAGAAGTACCTGCAGCGTATCGATGAATTGCTGCGTTCGGAGGACAAGGGGGGAAAACTGGCTTTATCCCTGGAGGTCGGCAGCCAGAAGAGGGGTGGCAGAAAGTCGAAGCAGACAAAAGAGGCAACCCCCGGCCGCAACTACCTCCCCGAGAACCTCAACCGCAGCTACAGGTTCACAACGTTCGTGGAAGGAAAATCAAACCAGTTGGCCCGGGCCGCAGCCATACAGGTCGCGGAAAACCCCGGCTCGGCTTATAATCCCCTGTTCATGTGCGGCGGTGTCGGACTGGGCAAGACCCACCTGATGCACGCAATAGGCAACTCGATTCTTGAGAACCGGCCGGGGATGAACGTTGCCTACCTGCACTCTGAACGGTTCGTCGCCGACATGGTAAAGGCATTGCGCCACAATACCATTGACGAGTTCAAACGAAATTACCGTTCACTGGATGTGCTGCTGATTGATGATATACAGTTTTTTGCCGGCAAGGACAGGTCGCAGGAAGAGTTTTTCTACACGTTCAATACGTTGCTGGAAGGGAAGAACCAGGTGGTCCTGACCTGCGACCGTTATCCGAAGGAAGTTGACGGGATTGAAGGCCGGCTGAGATCCCGTTTCAGCATGGGACTCACCGTTGCCATAGAGCCGCCGGAATACGAAACCCGGGTTGCCATCGTCAAGTCCAAGGCTGAAAACGCGGAGATAGATCTGCCGGACAACGTGGCCTTTTTCATTGCCAAACGCTTCGTCTCGAACGTGCGCGAACTGGAAGGCGCGCTGAACCGGGTCATCGCCAATTCCCGGCTGACAGGCGAACCCATAAACATCGAATTTGTCCAGCACGCCTTGCGCGATTTATTGTTGTTGCAGGAACGCCAGGTTACCCTGGAAAACATCCAGAAAGTAACCGCCGGGTATTACAAGATCAAGGTCGCGGATCTGCTTTCGAAGCGGAAAAGCCGTTCCATCGCGCGCCCCAGACAATTGGCCATGTCCCTGGCGAAGGAATTGACCAACCACAGCCTCCCTGAGATCGGCGACGCCTTCGGCGGGCGCGACCATACCACTGTGTTGCATGCCCACAGGAAGGTTGCCGAATTGCGGCAACACGACAACAGGGTTGAGGAAGACTACAAGAACCTGCTCAGCATCCTGACGATGTAGCATCGGTCCTGTGAGGCCGCCGTCATTAGCCCGCCCGGCCTGTCATCATGTTGTAATATAATGCCTGTGTAATAGTCATATGTTTCAGGAAAGTCGCTCCATGAAAGGCAAAATTCTCCTCGTAGAGGATGAAGCCCCTATCAGGGAAATGCTGGGCTATACACTGATGAAGGAAGGCTATACTTTCCGGGAAGCGGCAGACGTCGAAGAGGCCCGGCCGCTGATTGCCGATGACAGACCTGATCTTCTTCTGCTTGACTGGATGTTGCCGGGCATGAATGGTGCCGATTATGCCAGGCGTATACGTAACAACCCTGATACCAGAGATATCCCTATCATCATGTTAACTGCGCGAGGTGAAGAAGCGGACAAGGTGCGCGGGCTTGATATCGGTGCTGATGATTACATAACCAAACCATTTTCAACCAGGGAACTCCTGGCCCGTATTCGGGCTGTTATGCGGCGCACAAAAAACCGGGACGGTGAGGGTGTTGTCTCTGTCAAAGGCTTGACATTGGATCCGGTGACAATCAGGGTTACGGTTGACGAACAAGACGTTGATATCAGCCCTACTGAATTTCGCCTGTTGCATTTTTTCATTACCCATCCGGAACGGGTATATACCCGGGATCAGTTACTGGACCAGGTCTGGGGCCAGAACGTCTATGTTGAAGAGCGCACCGTGGATGTTCATATACGGCGCCTGCGCAAGACCCTGGAACCGTATAAATATAATCATTTGATTCAAACAGTTCGTAGTGTGGGTTATCGGTTTTCCACCAGGATTTAATTGCGGCAGACAATGCATCCTGACCTGTTGCGGCTGGGTTTCGTAGTTATCCTTTCCGGGGCTGCCGGGCTGCTTGCGGGCAATTTCCTTACAGGCCTGACACTCGGGTTTCTCGTCTGCCTGATATGGCAATACCGCAGACTGAAAAACATCAGCACATTCCTGCGTAACGACGGCGAACAGAAGCCACCTGATACTCCCGGCATCGTCAATGAGATAGTACGAGAGATCGAATTCCTGCGCGCCCGGCATAAGCAGCGCGAGGATGAGCTCACCGGTACACTGTCGCGCTTTGAGGAAGCAATAGTAGCCTTGCCCGACGCCGTTATCGTCATGGATGCAGAAAGCCACGTGGAATGGGCCAATGAAAAAGCTTCCGAATATCTGGGAATCCGCAGTCCCAGGGACCGGGGGCAACGTTTATCTCATATTTTCAGGCAGCCCGAGTTGCTGGATTTTCTGGCCCAGGAAGATAAGGATAACCCGCAAAAAAGTCTGTTAATCGCGTCCCCCGTCAATGCAGACATCAGCCTGGAAATAAGGATTACCAGGTATGCCGGGTCTTCACTGTTACTGGTAGCAGGCAACGTTACGGACATACAGCGCGCCAACCGTATGCGTAAGGATTTTATCGCCAACGCCTCCCATGAATTAAGGACCCCCCTCACCGTGATAGCCGGATACCTGGAGGCCATCGACAATGAAACTGACGAGCTTTCGACGGGGTGGCAGGCGCGCATAAAACAGATGCGCAACCAGGCGCGGCGCATGCAGAATCTGATAGAAGACCTGCTTAAATTATCCAGGCTGGAGAGCAAACCCTCTGCAGACCTGGACAACGAGGTGGATATCACCGAACTGATATCGGTTATTCACGACGAAGCACAGACCTTAAGCGCCGCTCAGATTCATACTTTCAACCTGGAAATTCAGGCCGGTCTGGTAGTCAAAGGAGACCAGGACAGTCTTTACAGCGCCTTTTCCAATATCGTCTTCAACGCGGTGCAATACTCGCCTTCAGGCGGTGTAGTCGGCATAAAATGGTACCGGACCGGTACCGGCGCCTGCCTGGAAGTGACCGATACCGGAGAGGGAATTCCGGCTGAGCATATACAGCGTGTGACGGAGCGATTCTACCGGGTGGATAAGGCGCGATCCAGGGAGAAGGGGGGAACGGGACTTGGACTGGCAATTGTCAAACACGTCATGGTCCAGCACGAAGCCGAACTGAAAATAAGCAGCGAACCGGGCAGGGGCACAACGGTAACATGCCATCTTCCGGCACATCGGGTGGTTGCCGCTGAATAGGTGCTGCTGTCATATTTCCTTAATAATTTTGTTGTTCAATTGGATTCTGCTACAAACCAACGCCGCAATGACGGCGAATAACCTGGAGAGATGACAGCATGAAAAACAAATTTCTATTGAGTACAGCCGTCCTGGCAACAACTATCGTATCCAAACTGGTTGTGGCGGTCGATCTGGACCCTGACCTGCCTGATTACGGTAAGTCCAGCGGCGTATCGGGCAATATCATCAGTGTGGGTTCCGACACGCTGGCAAACCTGATGACCCTGTGGGCGGAGGAGTTCAAAAAACTCTATCCCAATGTCAGCGTACAGATCCAGGCAGCCGGGTCTTCGACCGCACCGCCGGCCCTGACGGAAGGGACCTCCAACTTCGGGCCCATGAGCCGCAGGATGAAGAATAAGGAGATCGCGAGTTTCGAGACAAAATACGGTTACAAGCCGACACCTGTCGCGGTGGCCATTGATGCCCTGGCTGTGTACGTGCACAAGGACAACCCGGTAGAGGGAATGACCATCCCCCAGGTCGATGCTATTTTTTCAGCGACGCGCAAATGCGGTTATGCTGAAGATATTACGCGCTGGGCCCAACTGGGACTGACCGGCGCGTGGAGCAACAGGCCGCTTCAGTTATACGGCCGCAATTCGGTGTCAGGCACCTATGGTTACTTCAAGAAACAGGCCCTGTGCAAGGGAGACTTCAAGAACAATGTCAACGAGCAGCCCGGATCGGCCTCCGTCGTGCAGGGGGTAACCAAGTCGATCAACGGCATAGGTTATTCCGGTATCGGCTACAAGACATCAGGCGTGCGCGCCGTGCCTCTGAGCATGGATGGCATCGACTTTACCGATGCCACGCCGTCCAATGCCATTGCCGGAACTTACCCCCTGGCGCGCTTCCTCTATGTCTACGTCAACAAGTCGCCTAATGATCCCCTGCCTCCCCTGGAGCGTGAATTCGTCAGGATGATCATGTCCAGGACGGGACAGGAAGTGGTCGTCAAGGATGGTTATATTCCCTTGCCTGCCAGGGTTGCCATGAAACAGCTTGCCCTGATCAGCGCAGTTGACGTAGCCAGCAATTGACCCCATTATCCGTTCTTCCATGAGCGATGTGAGCACAACCTCCCTGCTGGCTGATTTCAACTCAGCCGAAGCGCAAAAACATCGCTATTACCGCCATCTGAAGGATGTCATGATGCGCTATATGATGGCGCTGGGCGGCATCAGCGTCATTATAGCCATCGTGCTCATCGCTTTTTACCTGGTTTACGTGGTGCTGCCCATGTTCAAGTCGGCGCACATAGAACGGGTGACAGGATACCCGGTTCCCGCGGGCACGAAAACAGAAAGCTTGTATTACGCCATGGAAGAACAACGTGAAATCGGCCTGCGGGTTACCGGTAATGGTAATGCCGTGTTTTTCAATACCGCAGACGGCAGCCTGGTACACCGGGAATCCCTGTTGCAGGAAACCCGCGCTCAAGTTACTGCGTTTGCCGCCGGGGATCCTTCACAACGACTGCTGGCTCTGGGATTGAACGACGGCACCGCCCTGTTGGCCTTGCATGAATACCGGGTCACATACCCCGATAACATACGCGTTATTCACCCGGAGATAGGCTGGCCGGCAGGCAGGGAGCCGGTAAAAATGGACGACACAGGCAAGGCAATTACCATGATCGCAACGCAGTACGATGAGGATCAGACTACCATTGCCGCACTCACGGAGGATCAGCGCCTGTTGTTATTGAATATGGTCGAAGAAGAGTCGTTTTTGAGCGATGAGGCTGAAATCACGACTACAAGAAGCCAAATCCCGGTTGCGGGCCGGGTTACATTCCTGTTGATGGACGTAGAACACCGGGAACTCTACGTTGCCGAACAGGGTGGGTTGATTTCCTATTTTGATATCAGCGACAAGGCCGAGCCGGAGCTGGTGCAAAGAGTACAGGCCGTCAACATACCTACGGAGATTACCGGCATGTCGTTTCTTAGTGGCGGTATTTCCATACTGGTCGGCGACTCAGACGGGAATATTTTCCAGTGGTTTCCCGTGCGCGACCGGGAGAACAACTACACCCTGGAAAAAATACGCGGTTTCAACTCACAATCAGCCAGAATCATATCCATCGCGCCGGAGTATTTCAGGAAAGGGTTCCTGGCAACGGATGCTGCCGGCTACCTGGGTATTTACCACACCACCGCGCATCGTACGGTGGAACTGGAAAAAATCAGTGATAACAGGCTGACGCAACTGGCGGTGGCGCCGCGGGCGAATGCCATGCTGGTGGAAGATGACACCGGCGCGTTGCAATTCTGGGAAATAGACAACGAGCATCCGGAAATATCCTGGTCGTCCATCTGGGGCAAGGTCTGGTATGAGAGCCGGGACAAACCGGAGTATATCTGGCAGTCGTCATCCGCCAGCAGTGATTTCGAACCGAAATTCAGCCTGACGCCCTTGGTATACGGCACCTTGAAGGCCGCATTTTACGCCATGTTGTTTGCCGTACCCCTGGCCATCATGGGCGCCGTATATACCGCCTACTTCATGTCTGCATTTATGCGGGACATCGTCAAGCCCACTATTGAAATCATGGCGGCTTTGCCTACGGTCATACTCGGGTTTCTCGCCGGCCTGTGGTTTGCCCCATTCGTGGAGCAGAACATGCCGGGCCTGTTTTTATGCTTCTTCCTGTTGCCGCTCAGCGTGATCATCGCGGCTTATTGCTGGAACAGGATCCCTGATGACCTTCGCCACAGGATCCCCGAGGGTTGGGAGGCGGTACTGCTTTTGCCCGTTATCATCGGTACGGGCATGGTTTCATTCGCCCTCAGCCAGCCATTGGAGATTGCGTTGTTCGACGGCAATATGCCGTTGTGGCTGACCGATGAACTCGGGATCACCTATGACCAGAGAAACTCCCTGGTCGTGGGTATCGCCATGGGGTTTGCCGTCATTCCCATTATTTTTACCATCTGTGAAGACGCGATTTACGGTGTGCCCGAACACCTGACGATGGGATCACTGGCCCTCGGCGCAACCCCCTGGCAGACCGCAGTGAGAGTGGTGTTGCTGACCGCCAGCCCGGGAATCTTCTCCGCGGTCATGATTGGTTTTGGCCGGGCGGTGGGCGAGACCATGATCGTGCTCATGGCGACAGGCAATACGGCTATCATGGACATGAATATCTTTGAAGGGTTTCGCACCTTGTCTGCCAATATCGCAGTTGAAATGCCGGAATCCGAAGTGGACAGCACCCACTACCGCATTTTATTCCTGGCTGCCCTGGTGCTGTTCCTGGCGACATTCCTGTTCAACACCATAGCCGAAGTCGTCAGGCAGAGATTGCGGGTGAAGTACAGTTCGTTATGAAGAGCAGAAGGCGCTTCAACTGGTGAGATATGCGGGCTAAGTCATCATTCAGGGACTGGTTCAACAGCGGCGAACCCTATATCTGGCTGAATGCCGGCGCAGTCAGTCTTTCCCTTATCATGGTTGTCGGGCTCGTCGCACTTATCATGGTGCGCGGCCTGGGCCATTTCTGGCCGAGCAATGTTGCGGCATTTGATTACACCGATACTGACGGTACGGTCGTCGCCCTGGCAGGTGAATTTGTCGATACCGAATCGGTGCCCCGGGCAAGACAGGCAGGTAACGACAGCCGTATCCCGGCAGACCTTGAGGTTATTGACCGCAGCCTGGTCAGGGTCGGCAACCGGGATTACACGGGTTTTGACTACCACTGGGTGCTCGACGCCGCTATTCACAACCTGCACTACCCGGAAGACATCATGGCTGTAGAGAGGTACGAATGGGGGAACTTCTACGGCTACCTCAAGGCCGTCAAGGAAAACGGCGAAGTGGTGGATGCGGCCCCGGACTGGGAGTCCTTCCAGCGATACATTGCAGAAAGTGAGAAAATCCTGGGGGAAATACACCATATCGAGAAAGACCTGATAGGGGCAGTCAACTACGAGATGGAGCGCCTGCGCCTGCGGGAAAGAGGATTGGTATTGAACAACGAACCGCCAGGCAACCCGGCTTTCGGGGAAATCGAGGCTCGACGCGCCTCCCTGCAGGAGGAATACAACGGCTATACCGGGCGCCTCACTGATTTGTATGAACGATTGAACAGGGCATCCTTCGTGGCGACACTGGCCGGAGGCCGGGAAGTCGAACTGCCGTTTGCCAAGGTGGTCCGGGCCTACCGCCCCAATGCCATGGGCATTACGGGCAAAATAGTGTTTTATTTCGAGAAACTCTGGGAATTCGTGTCGGGAGACCCCAGGGAAGCGAATACCGAAGGCGGCATTTTCCCGGCAATTTTCGGCACCGTCCTGATGGTGATGATCATGGCCGTGTTGGTAACGCCTTTTGGCGTGGTCGCGGCAGTTTACCTGCGGGAGTATGCCCGGCAGGGTCCGTTTACCAGGCTGGTACGTATTGCCGTCAACAACCTGGCCGGTGTGCCCTCGGTCGTCTACGGCGTATTTGGATTGGGCTTTTTTGTTTATTTCCTGGGCGGCACCATAGACGAGTTGTTTTTCGTCGAGTCCCTTCCCGCGCCTACTTTCGGCACGCCGGGCATTATGTGGGCGTCATTGACCATGGCCATTTTGACCGTGCCGGTGGTTATCGTCTCCACTGAAGAGGGCCTGGCGCGGGTGCCGCGGGCAATCCGTGAGGGCAGCCTGGCTTTGGGGGCCACCAAGGCCGAGACACTGTGGCGCACGGTCCTGCCCATGACGGCTTCAGCCATGTTGACGGGACTGATACTGGCCATTGCCCGGGCCGCGGGTGAGGTCGCGCCGCTGATGCTTGTCGGTGTTGTCAAGCTGGCCCCGTCCATGCCGTTGGACGGGAACTTCCCGTACCTGCACCTGGACAGGAAATTCATGCACCTGGGGTTTCATATCTACGACGTGGGTTTCCAGAGCCCGAACGTGGAAGCGGCCAGGCCGCTGGTTTACGCGACCGCTTTCTTGTTGATCCTGATCATTATCTTTTTGAACCTGGCCGCAATCAAAGTCCGCAACACCCTGCGGGAAAAGTATCGGGCAGCCGAGCAGAACTGACCGGAATAAAGAATACGTGAACGACCAGACCGAGATGGACAAAACAGTACCAAGCGCCCACGCCGTGAATCTGGGCGCCCTGACCGGGCATACGGGAAAGTTGTCCCTGACAGATGAAAAACCCTGTATCAACGTCAACAGCTTGAACCTGTATTACGGAGAGAAGCAGGCTTTGAAAGACATCAGCATGGTAGTGCCTGAGAAGAAGGCCACTGCATTCATCGGTCCCAGCGGTTGCGGCAAATCGACGCTGCTGCGCTGTTTTAACCGCATGAATGACCTTATCGACAATGTTCATACCAGCGGCGAGGTCAGGATTGGTGGAGAGAATATCTTCGGCAAGGCGGTGAACGTGGCGGAACTCAGAAGGAAAGTCGGTATGGTCTTTCAAAAACCCAACCCGTTTCCGAAAAGCATCTATGAAAACGTTGCCTATGGTCTCAGGATCCAGGGCATCAACAGGCGGCAGACTCTGGATGCCGTGGTTGAGAAGGCCCTGAAGAGCGCAGCGTTGTGGGATGAGGTCAAGGACCGGCTTGACGATAATGCCCTGGGTCTCTCCGGCGGTCAGGCCCAGCGCCTGGTGATTGCGCGGGCTATTGCAATCGAACCTGAAATCCTGCTGCTCGATGAACCCTGTTCCGCCCTGGACCCGATATCCACCCTGAAAGTCGAAGAACTGATTTATGAACTCAAAGCCAACTATACTATCGTCATAGTGACCCATAATATGCAACAGGCGGCAAGGGTGTCCGATTACACTGCCTACATGTACCTGGGAGAAATGATTGAGTTTAACGACACCGGCACACTGTTCACCAACCCGGGGGAGAAAATGACGGAAGACTACATAACCGGACGTTACGGCTGATTCTTGAGAGACATGTCATGAGCAACGTTCCACACCATATTTCCAGGCAATTCGATAATGAGCTGGAAACCATACGATCCGACGTGCTGGCCATGGGCGGCCTTGCCGAACAGCAGTTTTCCGATGCGCTGGAGGCATTGATCGAGCTCAATGTTTCCCGTGCGGAAAAGGTAATGGAAAACGAGGACAGCCTGAACTCTCTTGAGGTATCCATCGATGAGGAATGTGTGATGCTGCTGGCGCGCCGGCAACCTGCGGCCGGCGACCTGCGCTTTGTGATTGCGGTGATCAAGACCATCACCGACCTGGAACGCATCGGCGACGAGGCAGACAAGATAGCCAAGATGACCATCAGCCTGGCAGACAAGTCGGGCCGGCGGTCCCATTATGTCGGGATAAACACCATGGGTGTTTTCGTAAGGGACATGGTGCGCGACGCGTTGAATGCGTTTGCCCGCATGGACAGCCAGGAAGCCCTGGTAACAGCCCGGAAAGAGCCGGAATCTGACGAGCAGTACGGAGCTATCCTGCGGCAACTCATTACCTACATGATCGAAGACCCGCGCAACATCAGCAGCATTATCGATGCAATGTGGGTGGCGCGGGCGCTGGAACGCATAGCCGACCATGCTCGCAACATCTGCGAGAATGTTATATATTTCGTCGAGGGCAAGGATGTGCGCCATATCAGCATCGAGCAGATGGAAGACGAAGTAAGAGGCGGCTAAACCCGGTTCTGCGTGCCGGCAGCAGCGATAACGAACCTGAATATGTGTGGACACGCTAAACCTAAGTAATCCCGAATTTTATATCAATCGCGAATTAAGCCTGCTGGAATTCAACCGGCGCGTAATCGCCCAGGCCGAAGATGAATCCATGCCGTTGCTGGAACGATTGAAGTTCCTCTGCATCGCCAGCACCAACCTGGATGAGTTTTTCGAGATCCGCGTTGCCGGCGTCAAGCAGCAGGTGAAGTACGGTTCCGTTCAGACCGGGCCCGATAACCTCAGCCCGGTGGAAACCCTGAACCAGATTGGCAGGCTTGCCCACGAACTGGTCGATACGCAATATTCCGTCCTGAATGACTCCATTACGCCGAAACTGGAAAGTGCGAAGATACACGTGCTGCGGCGCAGTGAATGGAAACCCGCGGTCTCGCGCTGGGTCAAGCGATATTTCAATACCAATGTTCTGCCGGTGCTAAGTCCCATCGGGCTGGATCCGGCACACCCGTTCCCCCGGGTACTGAACAAGAACCTCTATTTCATCGTTACGCTGGACGGCAAGGACGCATTCGGAAGGGAAACCCGCCTGTCTATCGTCCAGGCGCCCCGCTCACTGCCCAGGGTGGTGCACCTGCCGGAAGATATCAGCAAGGGAAAATGGAACTTCGTGCTGCTGTCGTCCATCATCCATACCCACGTGGATGACCTGTTCCCCGGCATGACGGCGACGGGCTGTTACCAATTCAAGGTGACCCGGAACAGCGAACTGTTTGTAGACGACGAGGAAGTGGATGACCTGTTGATAGCGCTGGAAGGCGAACTGCCCTCAAGACGGTTCAATGACGCGGTCAGGCTGGAGGTGGCGGATAATTGTCCCGATGATATCACCGGTTTCCTGTTGCAACAGTTTGAACTGGATGAAGATGACCTCTACAAGGTAAACGGACCGGTAAACCTGAACCGGCTGATGGCCATTTGCGACCTGGTGGATAAACCGGAACTGACCTTTGCCGGGTTTACCCCGGACCTGCCGCCGCGGCTGCAGAAGAACGTCAGCATGTTTGACGTCCTGAAGAACGGCGATATCCTGTTGCATCACCCGTTTCAATCCTTCGCCCCCGTCATCGATTTTGTCCGGCAGGCGGCCAACGATCCCAACGTGCTGTCAATCAAGCAGACCCTGTATCGTACCGGGGATGACTCCGCCCTGGTCGATGCATTGAAAGACGCGGCCCGCTCCGGTAAGGAGGTCACCGTGGTGATCGAGTTGCGCGCCCGGTTTGATGAAGAGGCCAATATCGAACTGGCCAACGAACTGCAGGAGGCCGGCGCCCATGTCGTCTACGGCGTGGTCGGCTATAAAACCCATTCAAAAATGGTGATGGTGGTGCGCCGGGAGGGCAGAAGCCTGCGCCGCTACGTACACCTGGGAACCGGCAATTACCATGCCCGGACCGCCAGGCTGTATACCGATTACGGACTGCTGACCTGTGATAAGGCCGTGGCGGAAGATGTCAACAAGTTGTTCCTCCAGTTGACCGGGCTGGGGCGGGCGTCAAAACTGAAAAAATTGCTGCAGTCACCCTTTACCTTGTACAAGTCTCTGCTGGCATATATAGAACGCGAAGCCGTCAACGCCAGGGCCGGGAAGAAAGCGCATATCATTGCGAAGATGAACGCCCTGGTGGACCCGGAAATAATCCGCGCCCTGTACAATGCATCCATGGCAGGCGTGCGCATAGACCTGATCATACGCGGTATCTGCTGCCTGCGTCCCGGCATCAAGGGCCTGTCGGAAAACATCCATGTACGCTCCATTGTCGGCCGCTTCCTGGAACATACCCGGGTCTTCTATTTCTTCAACGGGGGCGAGGAACTGGTGCTTTGCTCCTCCGCCGACTGGATGCCGCGCAACCTGCATCACCGCGTGGAAGCATGCTTCCCTATCGAGGAGAAGCGGCCCAAGGACCAGGTCATCAACTACGGTCTGTTGAACTATCTCAGCGATAATACCCAGGCCTGGATCCTGCAGAGCGACGGCACCTACCGGAAAGCCCGCCCGGGCAACCAGAAACCCAGGAACACCCAGCAGCAACTGCTGGAAAATTACAGCCGCTGATCAGGGGCAAGAATTTTCTCATGGGCTCCGGCGCCACCAACCTGGGGATTTCCCGCCGTCATTTTATGTTGCAGGCAGGTACCGGTCTCGCCGGAGCGGCGGCGCTGAAAGGCCTGCCCGGTTCCTTCGCCCTGGCAATGGCGGAAAACAGGAACAGTATCGTTTCACTAAGCGCTGTGGAACTCTCCAGGGCAATTCTCAGTCGTGCAGTGTCCTGCAGGGAAGTGATGAGCGCCTATCTGGATCATATCGGGAAGCTCAATCCCGTATTCAATGCGATAGTCTCCCTGCGTGGCAGCGAAGAATTATTGCAGGAAGCGAATCAGTGTGACAGTGAGCTGTCCAAAGGCATGCAGCGTGGCTGGATGCATGGATTCCCCCACGCGGTCAAGGATATCGCAGATGCGCAAGGGTTGCCTACCACGATGGGCTCGCCGATCTTCAAAAATAATGTCGCAACGAGTGATGCTGTTTTTGTGCAGAGAATAAGGAAGGCGGGCGCCATCATTATCGGTAAAACCAACGTGCCGGAGTTCGGCCTGGGTTCGCATACCTACAACCCGGTTTTCGGTCCCACTCTGAATGCCTATGACGGACGCAGCACAGCCGGCGGCAGCAGCGGCGGCGCGGCGGCAGGCCTGGCCCTGCAAATGCTGCCCGTTGCCGATGGCAGCGACCTGATGGGTTCATTGCGTAATCCCGCCGCCTTTAATAATGTTATCGGCTTTCGCCCGACGCCGGGCCTGGTCCCATTGAGTGATTCGTATATTGAAGAACTGCCCTGTAACGGTCCCATGGGGAGGAATGTCCAGGACACGGCCTTGGTGCTGTCGACGATCGCAGGTCATCATCCCTCGTCACCGAGCTCGCTGAACCATAATCCTGCAGAATTTACCCGCCCGCTGGACAGGGATTTCAAGGGTGTAAAGGTTGGCTGGCTGGGTGATTTCAATGGCTACCTGGCCATGGAAGACGGTATTCTTGAGCTATGTGAAAAAGCCTTGCAGGGTTTTCGGGATACGGGTTGTATTGTAGAGCAGGTGACTTTGAATTTCTCAATGGAGGAGCTCTGGGAAACCTGGCTGACATTTCGTCACTGGGTGGTGCGCGCCAGGGCGCTGCCTTTGTATGAGAACACGGAATTTCGTAACTTACTCAAACCGGAACTGATCTGGGAAATCGAGGGTGGGGCAGATATAACAGGCGACCGGATTGCAACGGCATCCGCTGCCCGGGGCAGATGGTATGCAGCCCTGCTGGAAGCGTTTGCCAGGTACGATTACCTGGTTTTGCCCACGGCGCAGGTCTTTCCTTTCGACGCAAGAATCCACTGGCCAAAACATATTGCGGGGCGAAACATGGACACCTATCACCGCTGGATGGAGGTGGTGGTTCCCGGAACCTTGTCCGGCTGCCCGGTTATTAACGTGCCGGCCGGTTTCAGCGCCGCCGGCCTGCCGATGGGGTTGCAGGTTCTCGGCAAACGTTATGCTGATTTTGGGACACTGCAAATGGCCGCCGCTTATGAGCAGGCAACCCGCTGGAATCTGGATAATCTCCCACCGGCCCTTTCCGCTTGATGACCTGCACCCCGGGTTGTTGCCGGCTGGGGGCAGGCAGCCGCTTCAGGAGGGGTCGATTCAACCGAACTTCAACGTAAACTCGATCGTCTCCAGGTACACCGCCTCGGCTTCCAGGTCGGCCCGGGTCAGGGCATGGTTGTCCAGCCAGTCCCGGGGGAATTTCAGTGACAGGCTGTCCGTGTCGGCAACTGCCTTGATATCCGGCGTCGCCGTATAGGAGCGGCTCCGGTTCATGACGCAGGATAACCTGAGCAGGATGGCGAGGTGCGTGACTTTCTCCCGGTTGTCCAGGGCCGCCTGGTCAAATTCCAGGACCGGGAATTTTCGTCTGTGGGCGCGTACCAGCAAAGACAGGTTTTGCTGTTCCTGGCGTGAGAAACCCGGCATATCGGAATTGGACAACAGGTAAGCGCCGTGACGGTGGTATTGCGCGTGGGCGATGGCCAGGCCGATTTCATGCAGTTGCGCCGACCACAGCAGGGTATCCCGGTCAGCGTCATCAAAGCGCCAGTGTTTGCGTACCTGGTCAAACAGGTTCTCTGCGGTTTTGGCCACTTTATCGGTCTGTTCCTGATCTACGCCGTAACGGGCCGCGATATCGGCAACGGTCGCCTTGCGTATATCCTGGTTCTGGTACCTGCCGATAAGTTCATACAGGATCCCTTCCCGCAGGGCGCCGTCGGATATCTGAACATGATCCAGGTCGAGCGCCTCAATGATGGCGTTCAGGATGGCGACACCTCCGGCAAAGACCGGTTTGCGGCGTTCCGTTAATCCTTCCAGGTACAGCCTGTCATGGTGGCCTGCGGCAATAAGCTGCTTGCGCAGGGTTTCAACGGCTTCACGGGTAACGCCGCCTTCACTCCAGCCCTGTGCGACGGCAATATCGGCGATGGCCCGGATCGTCCCCGATGAACCCAGGGCGGTATCCCAGCCGATACGCCGGTAACCGGCTTCAATGGTTTCGAGTTCCGTACGGGCAAACAATACCGCGTCCCGCATGCGCCGTCCGGTAATCTTCCCATCCGGGAAAAAGCGCTGGCTGACGTTGACACAGCCCATGTACAGACTTTCAGCTACTCTGGGTTGAAACCCTTTGCCGATGATGATCTCGGTACTGCCGCCGCCGATATCGATCACCAGGCTGGCGCCGTCGTGGTTATAGACGCTGTGGGCTACCCCGATGAATACCAGCCGGGCTTCCTCCTGGCCGGAAATGATGTGGATGTTATGACCCAGCGCCACCCGGGCGCGCCGGATGAAATCATTGCCGTTATGCGCCATGCGCAAGGTATTGGTACCCACCGCTTTCACGTTGGTCCTAGGGATTTCCCTGATACGTTGCCCGAGTTGCCGCAGGGACTCCAGGGATCTCTCGACCGCCTCTTCGGTCAGGTTGTTGCTGTCGTCCAGCCCCGATGCGATACGCACCATGTCCTTGATCCGGTCGATAATCCGTACCTGGCCGTCCTCTAGCTTTGCAACCACCATGTGGAAGCTGTTCGACCCGAGATCGACGGCGGCAAAAGTTTCACTCATGGGGGAACTCATGTTGTACAATCAAATTCCGGTTGTGCTCTCTGAAAAATATGTCGAACAAAGCCCGTTTAATCCTGCTCCGGCACGCCAAGTCCGACTGGTACAGCGGCGTTCCGGGCGATTTCGACCGTCCCCTGGCGGCCCGCGGCCGCAAGGATGCTCCCCGCGTGGGGAAGTGGATGAAAAAAAACGGCGTCGTGCCGGAGATCATCCTGTGTTCGCCGGCCGTGCGCACCCGGGAAACACTGGCAGCGGTCAATGACAAACTCGGTGTCGGGCATATTGTATACGAAGATGCCATCTATGGCGCATCTCTCGGCGCGTTGCTGGGCCTGGTTGAAAAATACAGCCGGGATTGCAGCAATCTCATGATAACGGGGCATAATCCGGGCATGGACGAATTATTGTGTTTCCTGAGCGGGACACAACCGCCCCTGACGGAAACCGGGAAGCTGATGACCACTGCGGCGCTGGCGGTGCTCGCTTTCAACGACACTGACTCGATGAGCACAACCGCAGCAGGCGAGCTGTTGCACCTGGTGAGGCCGAACGAAATATGAAAAGGAGGCCCGGATAATGTCATGGTGGGGGACACTCGCGGGCGGAGCATTCGGCTTCATGCTGGGCGGCCCCATCGGCGCGGTGCTGGGCGCGGCGCTGGGCCGTAATTTTGACAGGGGCGTAAGCGGCAACTTCGAACATCCCGGTCCCGGCGGGAGGCGCACGAGATCCCGACAGCCGGATAATCTCCCGCACGGACACCAGTTCCGCATCCAGGCAGCTTTTTTTACCGCGATCTTCTCCGTGATGGGACACATCAGCAAGGCGGACGGTAAGGTCAGCAAGGATGAGATCCGCATGGCCACACGCATCATGGAGGATATGAATCTCTCCCCCCAGCAACGCGAGGCGGCCAAGGCCCTGTTCAATGAAGGGAAGGAAGATGACTTCGATATCTACGCGGTACTCACGCAGTTTCGCCGGGAGATTGCCCGGCGCACCACCCTGCAGCGGATGTTCGTTGAAATTCTCTGTTATGCCGCGTATGCCGATGGAGTCCTGCACCCCGAGGAAAACCATGTGCTGCTCCTGGTCTGTGATGAAATCGGCTATTCCAGCTACGAACTGGAGTCCATCCTGGCTTCGGTTTCCGCCGAACTGCACCATCGCAACCAGAGCAGTGGGCGGATCTCACTGGACGACGCCTATGCGGTACTGGACGTACCGGAAAGTGCCGGCGATGCCGAAGTGAAAAAAGCCTACCGACGCCTGATGAGCCAGCACCACCCGGACAAGCTGGTCGCAAAAGGCCTGCCGGAAGAAATGATGAAAATTGCCACCCAGCGCACCCACGAGATTCGCCAGGCCTACGAACGCATCAAGGAACACCGGGGATTTTAATCCTGTCCGGGGTCATGGCAAGCGCCGCTGTCCTTGCGTGTTGTAACAGAATGATCACCCGGAATTAATATAAATGTAATTTATTTCGCGCACTCTTTTCAGGAGGGGGTCGTTCCGGCCCCCAGGCATAAATTCCCATGGTTCTAAGGAGAACAAACATGCTTAAAGCAACCTTCAGGTTACTATGCGCCGCGTTTCTTACAAGCGCACTGGCAATGTTGACCGCGCCGGTCCATGCAGACGACAGCGCGTTGCTGGAACTGCTTAAAATCCTCAGGGACAAGGGGGGCATCACCCAGCAGGAGTATGACCTGCTCAGGGACACTGCCCTGGCGGAGACAGGAAATCCCGCGCCGGCTACCGTGGCGGAGAAGCCCACGCCAACACCTGCCGAGCCCGCGCCCCAGGTCATCGCAGCCGCCAGGCCGACGCCCGAAATTACTACAAAGGGAAAACTGGAATTCAAGACGGATGAACACAAGTTCCGCATCGGCGGGCGCGCACAGCATGACTTCACCCTGGTCGGCAACGACGGCGACGGCAGCGTGGGCAGCAGTGAGCAACAATTCCGCCGGGCGCGCATCTACCTGTCCGGGACCGCCTGGGAACACTGGGACTGGAAGTTCCAGTTCGACCTGGAGGACGCCGATGACAGCAGTATGTCCATAGAAGACGCCTTCATAAAGTACAAAGACTGGGGGCCGGCTTCCGTCACCGTCGGCCAGCGCAAGGCGCCGTTCTCACTCAACGAGTTGACCAGCTCCAAGTACATCACGTTCATCGAACGTGCCGTGCCGTCCAGCCTGTTTACTTCGGAATCCATCGGCATCGGCGGGCGCTCTCCCGGCATCACCCTGGAGAACACCGGCAAAAATCACACACTCGCGGGCGGTTTCTACCTGATGCGGCAACGTTCCGGCAACGAGGCAGACTCCATCAGCGAGCGCAAAATCGACGACGGCTGGGGAGTCACCGCAAGAGCCACCTGGCTGCCGGTCAATGTTTCAGGAAAACAACTGGTACATACCGCCGCCGCGTTCGGTTACAAGCATTATCCCAATAAAACGGTGAATCGCTTCCGGGTACGGCCAGGGGTCTCCGAAGGGGACCGAATCGTGGATTCAGACGGCTCCCTCAAGGCCGATGATTTCCTGGGAATGAACCTGGAAGCGGCAGGCATCTGGGGTCCGTTTTCAGCCAGCGCGGAATACTATTACGGTGATTTTGACGGTACGGGAGCGACCGGCGCTACCGACATGGAAGGCTTCTACGTCCAGGGCAGCTATTTCCTCACCGGGGAGAACCGCCGTTACAAAAACGGCGCGTTCTCCAGTGTCAAGGTGAAGGACCCGTTAGGTGGAGGCGGCTGGGGCGGCTGGGAAGTGGGCCTGCGCTACAGCTCCACCGACCTCGGCGCCGGCATCGGCGCGGACTCCGGCGACGTGCTCACCGCCGCGCTGAACTGGTACGTGAACAACAACATGATGTTCAAGCTGAACTACGTCAAGACGTTCTGTGATAGCGGCGGCAGCGACAACTGTGACTGGGGCATCGGCGATGGCGACCCGGAGTACCTGTCATTTCGCACACAGGTGTTTTTCTGACCCTGTATTCAGGTAGGTGGGGATGAGAACCGTCCGGTTTTTCAACTGAGTGGATAAACTTGACCAATCCAGTGATTCCGGCAGGTGATACGAGGAAGCTGCCGTACTACTTGGTAAGGCAGGACCTGAACTCAGACTTCGGGCGGTTTTCGTCATGCTGCTTTCTCCCAACTTTCAAATTGAAGAATAACATAATTCGACAGGCCAGAATCATCTTCGGGTAACTTTCAACAACCTATTTTTCTTATATTTCAGGATCAGGGCAAGATCATACTTTTTGTCATAAGTAAGAGGTTTTTTATTCCAATAAGATATAGATAAGTGGGGAACTCATGGGTTTTGCGGGGATCAGATCAGTAATTACCCCAAACTGAGGAGATTCCCATGAGTTTACTGACCCATTTGGCGACGATTGACGACCCGCGGCGTGATATTAACAAGAAGCATGAGTTATTGGACATTCTGTTTCTGACAGTGAGTGCGGTGCTGTCGGGGGCAGAAGGCTGGAAAGACATCAAGGAATTCGGTGATGAGAAGCTGGATTGGCTGCGTCGCTACCGGCCGTTTTTGAACGGGATGCCGGTGGATGACACGATTGCGCGGGTGGTGCGGGCGCTGGACCCGGAGCAGTTCAACCGGGCGTTTATCGATTGGGTGAATGAGGTACGGGCGGCGTCCGGTCAGGAGCAGATAGCGCTGGACGGGAAGACCCTGCGGCGGTCTCATGACGGGGAGAAACACACGGCCCTGCACAGCATCACGGCCTGGGGACATGAGTGCGGGTTGGTATTGGCGCAGATGAAGTCACAGGGGAAGAAGAATGAGCAGTCGTCGGTGATGGAGATGCTGGAGTTGTTGCAGGTGAAGGGGGCGCATATCACGGCGGATGCGATGAATACGCAGAAGAAGATAGCGCAGAAGATTCACAAGAAAGGCGGCGATTACACGTTGTCGCTGAAGGACAATCACAAGACGTTGCGCAAGGAAATACAGGCGTACTTTCATAAGGTTACGCGCGATGCGCCGCAGCAGGTAGCGGTGCATGAGGAGGTGGACGGCGGGCATGGCCGGATAGAGAAACGCACCTGCCGGCAGTTGCCGGTGGATGAGTGGGTGAGTGGGGCGGCCAGGTGGCCGGGCTTGCAAACCCTCATTGAGATGGAGCGGGAGCGGCGCCTGCCCGGGAAAGCGGTGGAGACGGAGATACATTACTATATCAGCTCCTTGCCCGTGGATGCCCAGCGGGTGGCGCAGGGGATACGGCGGCACTGGGAGGTGGAGAACAAGGCGCATTGGGTGCTGGATGTGGCCTTTAAGGAGGATGACAGTCGCATCCGCAAGGGGGACGGGGCGGAGAACGTGGCGATTATCCGGCGCTTCTGTCTGAACCTGGCGCGGTTG
The DNA here is from genome assembly GCA_965220815.1 of Gammaproteobacteria bacterium. Classification (GTDB taxonomy): domain Bacteria; phylum Pseudomonadota; class Gammaproteobacteria; order Eutrophobiales; family Eutrophobiaceae; genus JAAXHV01. The sequence continues at coordinate 845,109 of OZ244846.1, read as the reverse complement.
GACCCCAGGAAGAACAGCATGCGGGGGAAACTCAAGCAGGCCGGGTGGAGTGATACCAGACGGGCGGAAATCCTGTTCGGAGCAGACATATAAAAGTATGCGGTTGCCCTGATTTCAGGATAAAGTAAGTTCATAACTTACTGTTTTTGCTAATATAAATGAGGGTATAATGTCTTCCTTTCACCTTTGTCAGGATTGATGCGGTCAGGCCGTAGCATAAAATCGTTTATAAATCAGTCAGCTACATATATCTTTGTACATTGATAGCTTGGTCGATTTTCCCTATAATAGAGAATACAGCGGGTTGGCATTTGTTATTATAGCGGGAGAAAATACCATGATTACAAAAGGCGTTCCTGAAACGGCAGAAGTTACTGCTGTCCGTGAATTCAACGAAGTTGACATCAGCAAAATTTCCAGTCCTGTACTTGCCGAACTGATTGAAGAAGTACGCAATGAGAAAGTAACAATGGCAACACAAGTATACGACCGGACGCATAATCGGCACAATCGCGGCCGCTAGCCTGCATATCTCTGACTGCAAGTCATTTTCACTCCTGATGATTGGCGCTCGTCAGTGCCTGCTTTTACATGTTCAGGTGCGGTCGCCGGATACACAGGCACATAAAGATTTCAAACGGGCAACCGGCTGTGATAAATATTGATACGGTTCTGATTAAAGTTGTGAGCCGTTGCAACATCAACTGCCGGTACTGTTATGTCTACAATATGGGGGATACAAACTGGGCAAATATGCCCAAGCAGATGTCGCGTGAAACAGTCGAAGCGACAGTTCTGAATCTCTGCGAATTAGGGCGTACACAGCAACGCCGCTTTGCCGTAGTGATACATGGCGGTGAGCCCCTGTTGCTCGGTTCGGAAAAACTTGCCTTTCTACTCTCAGGACTGCGTTCTGTCCTGCCAGTCGAATATCCGTTGAGCATACAGACTAACGGTATGTTGATCACCCAAAAGATTCTCGACGTATGTTCCACCTACCACACGAGTCTGGGTATCAGCATTGATGGGCCGAAACACCTTCATGACCGGCACCGCGTCGGTCATCAGGGCGAAGGAACTTTCGACAAAGTGTTGGCAGGTATTGAATGTTTACGGAAGCATCGGGATATGGAGCAATTATATAAAGGATTGTTAGCCGTTATCGACCCGACTTCGAGTCCTGGCGAAGTGTATCGTTTTTTCAAAACCCTGGGCGCGCCCAGCATCGACTTTCTATATCGCGACGGCGATCATTCTCAACTGCCTTATGGCAAGGCGTCGTTTCAATCTACAGAGTATGGCCTGTGGCTGGCCGGATTGCTGGATATCTATCTCTCAGACCCGGCGCCCATCCGCATACGCCTTCTTGACGATGTGATAAAACTCATCCTGGGCGGCCAGGGAACAAAGGAAGGGGTGGGAAACGCCGAGTTTGGCATTGTCATTATCGATACGGATGGATCTGTAAGAAAAAACGACACACTGAAAAGCAATTTTAACGGTGCTGATCATTTTGCGCAGGAATGGTCAGTTCACAGGCATAGCCTCAGCGAGTTGACGAAAACCCCTGAGTTTGAAGCATACCATTCACTTTTACGCCCTACCGCTTCTGCTTGTCTTTCTTGTCCTGAACTGGGTGTATGTGGAGGTGGCATGCCTGTAACCCGCTGGCGGAACGGCAATGGTTATGACAACCCTTCCGTATATTGTGCTGATCAACTCCTGCTGATCGGGCATATACGAAACCAGCTCACTGCCCTCATGGCTGCATAATCTTCATGAATATACCATTACGGTTATCCACCGTTAACGTATATTCCGAGCCGTTTCGCTACCTGATCTCTCCGGAAGCCCTCAACCCTGACGTGAGTCATACTGTACTGAAATGGTTTGAAACCTCTGAGGCATGGACACTGGTAGAAACTGACTTTTACGAACAATTTGAATTCAGTTTATGGGAAGCTGAAGTCCCTGCGGCGCTTTCATTTTTACGCGCACCTGGTTTTTTGGCGGCTATTAAAACAAAGCTTGAAAAACTGTTTGAAATCGCCCTGGACGACCGACTCGACATAACGGCACACAAACTCATTACAGGCCAACGGATCCGCCTCCATAATGATTTTATTCCCGGCGCTGAGACACATCGGCTATTTATCCAATTCAACCGGGACTGGCATGACAAGAACGGCGGGCTTCTTATGTTGTTCAACAGCCCTGACCCAGCTGATATTCATAAGGTTTTCCAACCGTTGCATAACAGCGCATTTGGCTTTGTTATTTCATCCGACTCAAATCATGCCGTCTCCAAACTCCATGCGGGTGTACGCTTTACACTCGTCTATTCGTTTTATGAGCGGAAAAAAATCGGATAGTGTCACTGGTAAAATCCAGGCTTCTCTGACCGACCTGCAAACAGCTCCCTGGTTGCCACAACTGACGGATGCGCTTGTAGAAAACGCCGGGGAAACTTTGTATTCTCGTACAGACATTTCGGTTCCCGACTATGGAACGGCACGCGTGTTGGCCAGCAGACCTGATGCGCCACGCAATATCACGGCGCGTCTACCGATATGCCCGGATATTGAGAATACACCAGCCACGTTGATTGAAGCTCTATCACCGGAAGACAGGCGTCGATACCAGGATATGGGCCTCGTTTTCTGCACACCGGATGAAACAAAGCGGCCCGCTGTTCTCAACTGCCTGCAGGAAGCCGTCAATCTTTTACGTTATGAAGCGACGTTACAAACAACGATTGCGGCCCTGGTAAGGATTTGTCACATCCTGAAACCCAAAGACGATGATTACGATATAAGCCACAGCGACCCCCAAGTGCCCTTTTCCATCTTCGTATCTGTTCCCCTTAAACACTGCTCAAACGATGTCTTACGCGTTACCGAATCCATCATACATGAAGCGATGCATTTACAACTAACGCTGATTGAGCACGACTTGCCCCTTGTTGATACATCTGCCTCTACCCATTTTTCCCCTTGGAAAGATACATGCCGGCCACCTCAGGGAGTGCTGCACGCCTTGTACGTTTTTCGGGTCATCGACAGGTTTTTTGAACGATTGCAAACTCTTTCCGTGCTTTCTGTCACCGAAGCAAGTTATATAAAAAACCGGCGTGAAGAAATTTCTCGGCAGATTGGTGAGATCAGGACGTTCCAGGAAAGTCCTACGCTTACAATATGGGGGTCTATTATTGTGCGAAGCCTCTTGGACGCAGAAAATCCTGGGCCATCGAACTGAATTCGGCTTTTTGACTAATAGCTGTTTTGAGTTCTTCTTTTGCTTCCTGTGCCAGCATATCGGGAATATTGCCATTCTGCCTGCTAACCATCACTTTATGAAGAAATTTTAATTGCTTCAACAGAGTCCTTCGACTCTCGTCCAAGTCGGGTCTTCTTAAATTCAAAGCCTCAATAGTCATTCTCCCTAAATTGGTTTTACCTACAGGTACCTCCCCATGGAACTGAATATGGTCTCGCGGGTCGACGCTTGCTGGATTGATTAAAAGTGGAGCTTCACCTCCAATATTGTCATGATGGTCCCGTGCGCGCGTGGCTTCATCCTCAAGAGGGAACAAGATACTTTTATTCCTGTTGCAGTCAGTGCAACTTACTAAAAGATTATCCCAGTCATACGCCAGCCAATAGTATCCAGGATATTGGTTAGTTGACTTAGGTGACTGTTTAACTGCCCCTTTTGGGCGGTAGTGTTCTATTTCTCCACAGGATATTTCCTCACAATAACAGCATTTGCCATGCTGCGCACTAAGCAGAACCTGTTTTACACTCTGATCGCCGTGGATTGTTCTATTAAACTGAAACTTTCGGTTACCGGAACGATAACTATCAAGATCAGAGTCATAGGCAGCTTCATCTTGCTCAGTCTGTTCAGCGCCTTTCGTTAATAGAATATCCGGCGTCGTTGGAGGTCTCGCTACCCTTATCATTGTCACTCAGATTTCTGGTCCCTGATATGATTTGCTGCCTTTCGAATAATCTCCATGGCCGCGTTATCCTCATGGCTACCGGTAGGCAAATTGTCCAATTCCTCATCCAATTCTCGAAGCCGTTGCTCTTCTTCTGGAGTCCGTTCCATTTTGTCCAGCAAATCATTCCTTTCATCAATCAACTGCTGTATGCGGGGACTACGAGCAGGTACATCGAACAATTCACTGGTAAGAATCTGGTCCGCGCGCCACCCTTCAACGAAATGTGGCCGGTTCTCGATCTTTACCTGACCATCTTCCTCTTCCAGCACTACTAGGTTGGCATCAGTTGCAGACTGCACTATCAGAGGACTATGCGCAGTGGCAATAAATTGGGTCTTAGGAAAGTGTTGCGTCAGGTACGTTACAATTTGGCGTTGCCAGCTGGGATGCAGGTGGAGGTCGATCTCATCCACCAGTACGATAGCTGGTTCTGCCAGAGGATTTTCGCTGTCGGGATAGTGCTTGTTAAGTCGAATGGCGAGGTCAAGCACCCAGGCCAAGGTCGTTTGGTAACCCAGACTTAGCCTAGAAAGTGGCACATCTCCATAGGGAGTAGTAAACCGAACTCCACTTGCTTTGCCAAAATCTTCTCCGGTTTTTGGTCCCAGAATGTGGATGCTGCTTTCATCTGAAACATCGGGAAGAATGGCTGCAAAGACCTGTTTTATTCTCTGTAGTCGCTTCTCATGTTTATCATCTGTCAGTCTAAGGTAGTCAAGATCTAATAGACGTTCCTCAGCATCGTACAGTTCTATCGCGCTGGAGAACAGCGATGCAAGCGGGTCAGCAAGTTCCATATTATCCAGGTTTGACTTTCCCATATGTCGCGCTGCGCCATAGGCAAACAAAGGTGGTTCAATCAAGGCAATATTGTCGTCTTCATAAGTGGCTCGATTTGGTTCTAACTCCTGTAACCGGCCCTCTTCACCCTCCATGCTGATACCTATTTCTATGTTACTCTCCTCTGGTTCACTTGCAGCCTGCACCGTATCATTTCCGGGGAGATTTCGACCGATTGTGACACTTGCCTTGAGTTCAAGAGTTACTTCACTTCCTGCTCGCAATAAAGAAGAGAGCACATCATTTTCTTCGTCTGTGAGTGCCGGCTGTATTTCTTTTGGCGTATCTTCTTCCTCCCCGGTACCATAATAAGGAACAGGCCGCATCCAGGCCAAACACTGAAGCAGTGTCGTCTTGCCGACACCGTTGTTTCCAAGCAGTAATGTCCATCGCGCTGGTTTTTCCTGGTCATCCACAAGCTTCAAAACCTGCCGCTCTCCAAAACAACGCACGTTCTTCAACTCAAGGGAACGAAAGTAGATCAAGGGAAGCGGACTGGAATCAGTCATGGGTTAATCCGTTTCTTATAATTTGTGATAATACATCAAGTCAGTTAGCAGGCGCTTCTTGCCTGAAATCGCCATTCGCGTAAATTAGCCGTTGATGTCAATAGTACCACACAAATAACCAGCTTGATTTATACAGAGTGCCCGCCGTGCCTGATAGGGGTTAAAGCCCTCATATATTTGTCATGCCTGTAAACCAATCTAAGGAACACCGACACTTTAGGACGTACCCGACCAGCACCCGGGCGAGGAGCGTTCATTAGCCTACCAGATAATGAGGTGCATCAATGTAATTAGAGGTTAAAAATAGTATTATGTCACAAAAAGTAAGGGTAAATATCAGGACTCATTTGATGAAAGTAAGGGTAAAAAGGAGAAATTATTGCAATTTCTCCTTTTGCTTCAGGTATTTCTCCAGCAACTGCTCACCGGCAGGCGTAGATTGCGCCAGCCACTTGATATAGAGGTCGGTGACGTCGCGTTCGTCCAGCCGCCAGTCGATACCGGAACCTCTCAACGCCGTGACCAGCGCGTACAGGCTGATGCCGGCGCTGACCGACAGGTTGTAGCTGTGGGTAAAGCCATGGATGGGGATTCTGACGGTTTCGTCGGCCAGCGCCTGCAGGGTTGCGGACAGGCCCGGCTCTTCCGAGCCGAAGCAGAGCGCGAGTTTTTCGCCGACATCCAGTTGATCCACGATCTTGCCTCCGGGCGCGGGGTCCATGGCGATGATGCGGTAACCCCGCTGCTTGAGTTCTTCGATGCAGGGCCGGGTATTGTCCTCATCCTCCCGGTTATGTTTTACCAGGTCTATCCATTTCGACGACCCTTGCACCACCGCGGGGTTCAGGCGGTACTCATAAAGGTTCTCGATGACGTGGAGTTCCTGGATGCCGAGGCATTCACAGGTGCGTATCACCGCGCTGGCGTTCTGGGGCTGGTAGACGTCTTCCAGCACAACGGTGATATGGCGGGTCCTCTCCCTTAGAATTTGCTGCAGGCGTTGCCTGCGTTCTTCGTTGATGAAGCTGGACAGGTAATCGATGATGTTTTGCTGTACGTCTTCGTTCATTACTCCGAATCAGTAAAGAGTCGCCTTTGGCGACACAGTATTTTACTGGATGCCGGGTCAAGCCCGGCATGACGAACCAGGCAGGTTACCTGAGTCGCCGGTGATCATCCTCTTCCCAGAATTCGCCCTCCACGATGATGTTTCTCCTGCGCAAGTCGTCACGGAATGCCCGGTGCAGCATCCTCAGGGCCAGCATGGAGCGCAGGGAGGGGACCAGGCACAGGAACCCGATCACGTCGGTGACGAAGCCCGGGGTGAGCAACAGCACGCCGGCGACGAGCAGGATCAATCCCTCCAGCAGGTTATCGGCCGGTATTTCTCCCTGGCGCAGTTTTTCCCGTGCGTTCATCAAGGTCAGGATGCCTTGGATGCGCAGCAGTATGGCGCCGAGGGCTGCCGTCAAAATGCACAGCAGTACGGTTGAAAACGCCCCGATTTCCTGTCCGACCTGGATGAGAAAGTAGATCTCAACAAGAGGAACGGTAAGAAACAACAGGAAAAGGATCCTGAACACAGGATTATACCGGTCGGCAACGCATCGTTGACATGATTCTCAATGTATTGGCAGGGACATGATTTTTCAAGCAGGTTTCTACCAGCCTGGGGTATTATATCCTTTTTATTCGGCCTGCACGGGCAGGCACGGCAAGCATGGGAGAGACAGTCATCGCCGAGTCATCCGAACACCTGGTGGTCATGAATACCTGTCCGGACCCTGAGACGGCCGGCCGCATCGCCGCGGACCTGGTGGACCGCAAACTGGCCGCCTGCGTGCAGGTGTTGCCGGGCCTGCAATCGTATTTCCACTGGGACGGAAAAGTGGATCGCGAGGAAGAACACCTGCTGCTGATCAAGACGTCTTCGGCCAGCTACCCGGCGCTGGAACGGCGCATCCTGGAACTGCACCCCTATGAACTTCCGGAAATTATCGGAGTCCCTGTGAGTAAGGGGTTACCTGAATATTTGTCCTGGATAAATGACAAATCGTCAGGACAGACGATTTGCACGGCGCCAGCCGCCCGTAGGGTTGCGCCCAGGGATGGGCGCAATGACAGTACGCAACAAGATGACTGACCCGCGCCGGATCATCGCCGCATTGATGTGCCTGATAGCCCTTGCCGCGTCCGCGCAATCCATCGGCGAGCGCCTGAAAAACCTGGTCAACCCGGTTGACAACAACCCGGGCAGTGCCGGAATCCTGGCCCCGGACCAGGCCTTCCGGTTGTCGGCAACGCCGCTCGGCCCCGACGCGGTGCGCTTCAACTGGATAATCGAGGAGGGATACTATCTCTACCGGGACAAGTTTTCCTTCGCCTCATTGACGGACGGCGTAAGACTAGATGGCCCGGCCGTGCACGTGCCACGCGGCAAGGTCAAACAGGATGAATCCTTCGGTGAGGTGGAGGTGAACACCGGACTCGTCTCTGTCGAAACACCGCTGCTCCATGCCGGGGCGGGCATCACCGAAGCCCTGTTCCAGGTGGGATACCAGGGATGCAAGGAAGGCTCAGTGTGCTATCCGCCGCAACAAAAACAAATCAAGGTAAACCTGGGGCAGGTCGCCGCCGCATCCCTGCAACCCCTCAGCCAGGGCCGGCTTTCTGTCCAGGACCGCATCACCGCGCGCCTGAAACAGGGCAGTTTCATCCTGAACGTGCTGGCGTTCTTCACCTTCGGCGCGCTGCTTTCACTGACCCCGTGCGTGTTCCCGATGATCCCCATCCTGTCCGGCATCATCGTCGGCCAGTCCGGGACCGTGACTGCCCGGCGCGGCTTCCTGCTGTCCCTGTCCTACGTGCTCGCCATGGCGCTGACCTACTCCCTGCTGGGCGTGCTGGCCGGTTCCTTCCAGGTGAACCTGCAGGCCGCCTCCCAGAACGTATGGGTGATCGGCGCGTTCAGCCTGGTGTTCGTCCTCCTGGCCCTGTCCATGTTCGGTTTTTATGAACTACGCATGCCGGCTGCCATGCAGACCCGGCTGTCTTCCCTGTCTGAGCCCCGGAACGGCAGCGGCCTGTATTCCTGCGCGCTCATGGGCGCGGTGTCCGCAGTCATCGTCGGCCCCTGTGTCGCCCCGCCCCTGGCCGGGGCGCTGCTGTATATCAGCCAGACCGGCGATGCGCTGCTGGGCGGCGCGGCGCTGTTCTCCATGGGGCTGGGCTTCGGCGTGCCGTTGCTGGTTATCGGCGCATCCGCCGGGTCGTTACTGCCCCGGGTCGGCGCCTGGATGGAGAAAGTCAAACAGGGCTTCGGCATCATCATGCTGGGCGTTGCCGTCTGGTTCCTGGAACGCGTCATCCCGGGCAATATCGCCATGGTCCTGTGGGCGTTGCTGGTCATACTTGCCGCGCTGCTGCTGGGCGCGCTGGACCGCAGCGCGAGTACCGGCAGGGCATTCAAGGCCGTAGGCATCGCCGGCCTGGTCTACGCAGGCGCCCTGATCGTCGGCGCGCTGTCGGGTTCACAGGACATGCTGCGGCCCCTCGCGCACTTGGCCGGGGAGCCTCCAGCAAGAAGCAGCCTGGACTTTCGGCGCATCAAGACTGCCGCGGACCTGGAACAGAACCTATTCGCCGCCGCCGCCGCCGGCAAATTCGTGATGCTGGATTTCTACGCGGACTGGTGCGTTACCTGTATCGAGATGGAAGAGGACACGTTTTCCGAACCGGCAGTCAAACAGGCACTGTCCGGCGTCGTCCTGCTCCAGGCGGACGTCACCCGGAACGATGCCGAGGATCAGCAGTTGCTGGAAAGGTTCCAGTTGTTCGGGCCACCGGCCATCCTGTTTTTCAATACCGAACGGCAGGAGTTGCAGGAGTACCGCCTCATCGGCTATGTCAAACCGGAACAGTTTCTGAGCCACCTGGCTAGTACTCTCTCCAGGTTTCCGGCGTCATGAAGCAGGTTGTGTTCTGGACTGTGCTGACTTGCCTGGTGTTCGCATCCGGCTACCTGGGCTATCGCCTGTATCATTACCAGCAGGAGGGGACAGCCCGCTCGCCGGCGGAGGCAACCGGCGCAGGGGCACAGGCCGCCATGGAAGCGCAGGTCGTCGGCGCCCGCAGACCCGAATTCACCCTGCCGGACCTGGATGGCCGGCAGCGCTCGATCACCGAGTGGGACGGCAAGGTGGTCGCGCTGAACTTCTGGGCAACCTGGTGCCCGCCCTGCCTGAAGGAAGTCCCCGAGTTTGTCTCGCTGCAGGAGAAGTACCGCTCCCGGGGATTGCAGTTCATCGGCATCGCCCTGCAGAAACCGGAGGAGGTGCGCGAGTTCGTCGCGGAACACGAGGTGAACTACCCGATACTGGCCGGCGAACTGGAAGTCATCAAACTGGCCGAAGCCTACGGCAACAGCATAGGCGCCCTGCCATATACCGTGATCATCGACAGGAACGGGCAGATAGTCCGCGTCAAGCCCGGCATCCTGCCCACCGAGGAAGCGGAAAACATCATCAACGGCTTGCTTTGAAGCTGGCCGTACCCGGAAGAAACCGTACTTTCTCCCGGTAGCTACGGTGTGGTGGAACCGGATGTTCCGCACCAGGTCGAACCCATCGGGAAAGTGCATTTCTACCTGGAGTTTTATCGCTGACCGGTCTTTCTGTAATGCGCGTCGGGTTTGTTGCTTGTGCTATACTGGCACTAAGCAGCTTTTCGGGAGCCTTCCCATTTTGAAACCGATGCGGCGCGACTACGACAATCCTGACTATTGCCGCCGTCTGCACACACTGTTCAAACCCGGCAACGGCGTGAGCCCCCCAGTACTGGCCGGCAGGGATGGTGAACTTGGCACTTTAAGCAGACGTCTGGACTCGCTTGTCTGTCGCGATGAGATTGCTTCGGATGTCGTCCTGTACGGCCCGCGCGGCAACGGTAAGACCGTGCTGCTGCGCGAGATTGAGCGTCTCGCCGAGCGCGCCGGGGTGGATACCCTGGCGTTGCGTCCTACCCAGGTGCCGAGCGCCCTGGACTTGGCAAAACAACTGCTGTACAACGACCATGACGCCCTGGGCGGCCTGCTCGGTCGGCTTACCCCGTCCGCGCTGAGCGTCAGCCTGCCAGGTCTCACCAGCGCTCGCTGGCAGGCCATGTCCCCGTCTGAGCGGGCGCAGGTCAACCTGGAGCGCCTGTTCCCACTACTGGCTGCGCGCTGTCTGGAGCGTCCCCTGCTGGTCACCCTGGACGAGGCACATACCCTGGATATTGCGGTGGGACAACACCTGCTGAACATGTCCGAACTGGTGCGCGGCAAAGCCCGCGCTCCCTTCCTGCTGGTCCTGGCCGGCACGCCCGGGCTGCGCGACCGGTTAGGCGCTATGAGCGCCACCTTCTGGGGGCGCGGCAGAAAGCTGGGGATAGGCCGGCTCATCCCGGAGGCCGTTGCGCAGGCGCTGACCCGGCCGCTGGTGGACAAGGGCGTGGAGTTTGACCCGGAGGCGGTGGACGCCGTGGTCGAGGACTGTCAGGGCTATCCGTATTTTACCCAGGTCTGGGGGCAGGCCCTGTGCGAGGCGTTGGTCGAGCACCGAGCGCCCCGGATCAGTCTCGATATCGTGGCGCGTGCCAGGCCCGGGGTCGACCAGGAGCGCGAGGATTATTACCAGGACCGCTACACCGAGATGGAGAATAGCGATCTATTGGTTGCAGCTATGGTCGTAGGCAACGTTTGTGCCCGTGCCAACGAGCGGGTCGACAGCCGGACGCTGCGGGACGCCCTGGTGGAGGCCGGCGCGGCGCCGGCTGAGGCGGTCGCCAAATCGCAGATCAAACAGTTGGCCACGCTGGGTTATCTCTGGCGTCAGCCCCCTGGGCTGGACTGGGAGCCCGGCATTCCAAGCCTGATGCGCTACGTGAATGAAAAAACAGCCCGGTTTGCGCCCGCCGGCGAGGCAAAGTCCACGCCGCCGAGCATGAGTCCGTAGCGCGGAGATGGGAATAAGATAAATCCTATGATGGACACACAAGCAAAGCGATTGTATTTGATCCCCACATTGTCAATTACAAGGGCACGGAGGCATGGACAGGACTCGTCCGAATGTTTATGAGATTGGGCACTTTTTGTGTCCTGATCATCATGGTGTTACCCGTACCGTTGCCGGCACATGCCGCCGAGGAATCACCCGCCCGCCAGTTTGCCGCCTCAGCGCTCACCTTGCGATCTGCGTCTGTGGCAGGGGAGGAACGGGCTTTGGAGGTTCTGGCCGCCATGCCAGGGGCGGGGATGGTAGCCCGTGAAACATTGCCCGTCCTATGGGGCCCGTTCTTTGCGAACGCGATCGTCAAGCTCGGGCGCCTGCCTTCGTCCGCCCCGGTTGCTTTTTATTACAACCCGCTGCTTGATATCGCGGTATTGACCTTCTGGACACGGGAGCAGGCAGGCTATCGCGTCCAATCCATTCGTGCCCTGCCCGGTGAGCGACTGGCAGTACCGGACGCCGAGGCGCCGGTCGAACCAGCCTGGATGTCGGCACAGGACGGCGCAGTCGGGGCGCTGGCCGACGCCACGGCGGAGCGTCTTGGCGTTTTTCGTCAGGACCATCCGACCGAGGCGTCCGAGCCCGGACGGGACACCGTTACCTTTGCCGTCGCCGCCGCGGACCTGCGCGCGGCACTGCCGCGTCTGGGCTGGCACGTTGCGCAACGTGCGCAATGGACCGAAGCTGCACGGCCTTGGCTGCGTCCCACTCTCGTCGGGATTGAGCAGGCCCTGGCCGCGCGTGACCCGGCTGCGTTGGTGTCTGCCGCGCCTGATACCGATGCAGATACCGCGTCCACGCTCGCGGCGCTGCCCGCCGGCTTTGCTGCCGGTCTTGAACTCGACATGGCGCTTGAAGCAAGAGAAACCGATCGTTTGTTGATCGCCTCCTTAGCCGGTGATGGCGATACCTACCTACTGGCCCTGTGCAGTCTCAACGCCGATGCCTGCGTACTGCGCCGCTTCGTGCTGGTATCGTTGTTAGACTGAGAGAGTTATAATCCACACCAGAAACGGAGGATACACTGATGATTGAGATGAACTGTTTGAGGATACGTCTCCACAACGTCTTTCGTCCCGCTGTGACAGTGGCAGTAAGCATCCTGCTGTTGTCCACATTTCCCGCCGTGGCCGGGCTGAGTGGCGCCGTCGGCGGCGCCGGCGCCGGCCATTCCCTGAAGGAAACCCTGGCGGAGAACACCGGCATCTTTGGCGAGATGGTCAGCGCCTTTATTGAAGGTGATGATGAAACGGTCTCCGAGCTTGTGGGTGAGGTGGCAAAGACACCGGGGAAACTGATTAAGCGGGCGTTCCCGGTGCTGGAAGCGCCGCAGGCGGTCGCTGATATGCTACAGTCCGCAAAACAGCGACTTGAGCGTTTCGTCGGCGGGGTCGGGGAGACCCTGACCGATGCGCGGGCGGCACTGGCGATTGACGGAGACAACAAGAACGGAGGCTGGAGCGATGCTACGTTACTGGAAGGCGGCCCCTTGCAGGCCCCGGCCGATACGCTGTTCGCATCCCAAAACTATGAATCCCCGGCCGAAGTACTCGCCGCACTTAAGGGAGAGGCTGAGCCTGGAGCGACCGGCGGCAAGTCTGCCGGCTCCTCTTGGGACTTCGAGAAATGGGTCATCGCCAAACAGGAAGCCAACCCGCACTGCTACGGCGTGGTGGACCCGGAGACCCTGCCTCCCGAATGTTTTGGTCAGGTGGATGCTGATATACCTGCTGCCTCTCCCACCGCTGCCCTGATTAAGGACTCATCCCGGGCTGGAGCCGCCGACTGGTCGTCCGGAGAATGGGCCGCCGAGGACGACGGCTGGGCGGGCTGGGACAAGACCGATGACCGCTACAGCGACGCAGACCGGGACGCGGCGCGGGTCGGTGTCTTTGCCGCTGAGTGTTGGGGTGTCTACGGCGTGTCGAAGCAGTCCGGGTTATACGACCTGATGCTGACCCGGATGCAGCGCAACGAATGCCCAAATGAAGATACCAACCAAGCGTCATCCGAAGATGCCGCCGTGCTGGGCGATGACGACTACCTGACAGCGTTGGATGAATTGGAGGCGCAGGAAGAGCAGGAACGCCTGTTGGCAGAGGAGCAACGCCGCCTGGAGGCGGAGGAACGTGAGCGCCAGGCGCGGTTGGAAGATGAGGCGCGACAAGAAGAAGAGCGGCTGGCAGCGCAGCGGCGGCAGGAACAGCTGGAATATGATCGACAGGCGGCTCAGCAACTCGGCCAGGCCCTGGGCGACCTCATCCGGGCGTACAGCGGAGATGGTACGACTGGTGGCAGTGGGGCAACTGGTGGAGGTGGAACAACCAGAGGGAGCAGGTCTACCAGCAAAATACCAACCGGTTGTAATATAAATTACTACGATTCTGAGGGTCGTTTTCATCGGGATGGTCCCGGTTGCAACCGGTAAATGCCAAAACAATATCGGCATGGCGGGCCTACGATAGGCTATGTGGAATGCTTAATTCGGCCGTGCACTGACGTGCTTGGTTCCAGCGGCAGGTAAGGGGCATATGGTTACTGACCTGTCTGAATAAAACAGCGAGGGATAAATATGCGTTCAACGATCATCCGAATAGTAATTCTGACATTCGCGCTCACTGCTGTGTCCACTGTAATCGCTGATTACGAAGCAGGTCAGCACGCCCTGGACTCAGGAAACGTGGACGAGGCAGTGGTCCAATGGCAGCAGGCAGCCAATGACGGCGATGGTCGCGCCATGCTGGAACTGGGGCGGTTATACCTGCAAGGGTTGGGCGTCATCCAGGACTACGTGGAAGCGCACAAGTGGTTTAACCTGGCTGCCAGTCGGGGCGTGACCGAGGCATTGGATGCGCGGGATACGCTGGCAGCAAAGATGACGCCGGCGCAGTTGGCAACGGCCCAGGCACGGGCCGCAGCCTGGCAATCCGGCGGCGGCAGGCAAACCGGGGAGCCACCCCCTGCGGGCGCTTCATCTACCGACGCGAACCAACCTCCTCCACAGGCGATACGTGAAGCACAATCATTGCTGGAAGCGCTCGGTTATCAACCCGGCCCGGCGGATGGTGTCTGGAGTCCGAGCGCGCAAACAGCTTATCAAGCATTTCTGCGCGACACAGGTCTACCGCAGGCAGAGACATTAACCCCGCAAGCACTGCGCGCCATGCAGTCCGTCGCGGCGCGTCAGGGCGCCGCACAAACCGGTACAGATACGACGGGCACCGAAGCTCCGCCGGCTGTCCCTTCAAGCGCCACTCCTCAACCACAAGTCCGGCCGGACGCCCTGCACAGTGCGGCGCAGGCAGGTGACATTGAGATGCTGAAAGCGGCTGTTACTGCCGGCGTGGACGTGAACGCGCGTGACAGCCGCGGCCGGACCGCGCTGATGCACGCGGTGGACAAGGGCTACCCGCTGCTGGTCTCAGAATTGCTGGAGGCGCAGGCGGACGTGAACGTGCGCGCTCCAGACGGCGCCACCGCGCTGTTCATGGCGGCAGCGCACGGGCACACGGAGATTATCGAACTGTTGATGAAGGCGGGCGCGGCGGTCTCTGTTCGGGGACCCAAGGGCGAGACACCGGTAGACGTGGCAATAAGGAGATATGGTGATGCGAATGCCGCACGAGGGAACGGCGAGCCGCCGGCCGTGCTTGCCTTGCTGGACGGCAAGACCTGGGCGGAGGTGGAGGAGGAGGAAGATGCGAAGCGCAAGCAAATCGAGGCGAGAATAAGGAAGCCAGTGCGTACTGATGAAATGGTCTCCATCCCCGCCGGCAAGTTCCGTATGGGGAACAAGGACAAGAATGCATCTGACCGTGAGAAACCCGCTCATCGTGTGACGGTGCCGGCCTTCCGGCTGGGCAAGTACGAGGTCACTGTGGGCCAATTTCGGGCCTTTGTGGTGGCGACTGAGTACCGCACGGATGCGGAGCGGAATACAGGTGGAAAAGGGGGTTGTTACTCCCGGCAGTCGGATGGTAATTGGGGTTGGGTCCCCGGCAGAGGTTGGCAAAATCCGGGATACCCCGTGAGCGATAACCAATCGGTTGTCTGTGTGAGTTGGGACGATGCGCAGGCGTTCATTGACTGGCTGAACCGCAGCACCGGTGGCAATTACCGTTTGCCAAGTGAGGCGGAATGGGAGTATGCGGCCCGAGCTGGCACCAAGACAAAGTACAGTTGGGGGAATTACATCGGCAGCAACCGGGCGAACTGTTACGAGTTCGAGGAGTCTGGGTGTGGTGACGGTTACGATTACACCGCCCCGGTGGGCAGTTTCCCTGCCAATCCCTGGGGTTTGCACGACATGCACGGCAACGTGGCGGAGTGGGTAGAGGATTGTTACAATGACAGTTATAAGGGCGCCCCAAAAGATGGCAACGCTTGGACGAGTGGCGACTGTAGCCAGCGCGTGATTCGGGGCGGTTCCCATTTCCACTTTCCGGAGGGTCTGTTTTCCGCCGAACGCGACTGGGAATCCCGCCCGGTCCGCCACTTCAGTATCGGCTTTCGTCTGGCCCAAGACGAGTAGGACGATGGTGTGATACCGGATACCTGCACATGAACATCTACCATGATCCCCTTTGTGCTTTCCCCTTATTCTGCCCGGTGCACCGCGCCGGGCTGCGCTGTTTCAGGCATACTTTACCCCTGAAACCGGAGAATGAGTATCAACAATGCAACAAGAGGATAGACAATGAGCGAAACCAGAGATTCACGGTTTTCCTTTTGAGCGGCCCTTACTCAAAGCCGTCCCGGATACCATCAGCGGCTTTTTATTAAAATTTCACACATTAGGGAACCTTGAATATGAAGAAAACCGAGTGGTTCACAATTATCATTTCATTAATTGCATTAGCAATGTCAACGTTTGCGATTTACTTGGAGTTTTTTTACGTTAAGCAACGCATATCTGCTTCGGCTGACGACATAAGCAACAGGGAACAAATGTCGTATGTAGATTTAGCGATTTCCAATGATGGGGATAGACAAATCATGGTCACAAATATCCACTTCTTCTTGGTTGGAAAAGACGTAAATAGTTTTGAAGATGCTCAATATCGCACATCCGTCGGAACCTTTGTCGAAGACATCTATTCTGATTTTGCTTTACCCGATGTGGAGTTTGCTTTAGCCGCGGGGGATACCGTTATTGTCCGTCTAAGGTCGTCGTTCGACTTCTCGCACCCGAATTATCCTGACTATTTCAGAGATAGTTCCTTCAATATTGGTATAGAGTTCGAGGTTTATACATCGGGGGCACAGAAGAGAGAATTTGGTATAGTGCCCTTTTGGGCTAACTTTTCTGAAGGATTACCGGACTACCCCAGCAGACGACATGATAGGTCTGAGAGGAGAAGGAGTTGGGATTTATGACATAACGCGGCGCTTCTGGGATTCTGGGATCTAACCAATAAAACTATTTGCGGCGTTAATGTGTGAATTGGTGTATGGGCATTATCCCGAGGCTGAACGCATACGGGGGGTAATGGACAATCAGGGCCCACACCAGCCCGCTTCTTTGTACCGGCGTTCCCGGCGCTGGAGGCGTGGCGGTTGTTGCGCAAACTGGAGTTTCACTACACGCCCAAACATGCCAGTCGGCTAAATAGTCGTCCCTGAATAACCTGATTAGGGCTCTGATCTATATTAAGTTCCCAACTTCATCGCGGACGTAATTCGTAGTTCCAATCACCTTAGAACGCATTGCGATGGAGCGACAGCGCCTCCATCTCCGCGTTCGTTACGGCCTCGCCGGTCGGGTACTGTCTCGTATCCAGTTTGGCCTTGACACGCAGGCCGGCGGCGGTGCGCGTACTGCCTATCAGGTCGACAACGGTCTCAAAGGTACGCAACGGCTTGCCGCGCCAATTCTGCGTGATGTGACAGAACAGGCGGTGCTCAATCTTGTTCCACTTGCTGGTGCCCGGCGGGAAATGGCTGACGTGGATGCGCAGTCCCGTCTCATCGGCAAACTGCTGCAAGTGGCGCTTCCAGGCCCGCGCGCGATAGCCGTTGCTGCCGCCCGCATCGGCGGTGATGAACAAGTCCTGTGCGTCGGGGTGGCGCTGTTTCCCCAACTCCTCCCACCAGCGTCGCAGTGAGGCCACCGCAAAGGCGGGCGTGTCGTGGTCCTGCCCCACGTTCACCCAGGCCTCGTTATGGCCCATGTCATAGACACCGTAGGGAATCGCCTTGCCGAGCGAGTCCTGGGGGAAATCATGCACCAGCGCCTGCTCGGGTTGCCCCGCCGGCTGCCACTCCCGACCGCCGTTCTTGAAGTCACCGACCAACTCCTTCTTCTTGGTATCCACCGACACCACCGGCTGGCGCCGTTGCAGAAAGGCCTCGGCCTGCGCATTGATATGTTCGAACTGGGCATTGCGGTCCGGGTGCGCGGCCCCTTCCCGACTCTTGCGCACCGCTTGCAGGCTGTAGCCCAGCTCATGCAGCAACCGGCCCACCGTCGTCGAACTCACCGTCCAACCCGCACTCGAGAGCGCCGCCGCCAGCTGGGCCCGACTCTTGCACGTCCACCGCAACGGCGAGCCCGGGTCGCCCCGTGTCAACGGGTCAACCAACCGTTCCAACGCCCGCCGGATGCCCGGCTGCGACTGCTCAATGCCCGGTCGACCCGCCCCCGGACGGCGAAGGCGACCGGGGGCCATAGCGCCCGCCGCCAACTCCCGCCGCCCCTTGCGCACCGTCGGACGCGACAGGCCCGTCGCATCGGACACCAGCGCATCGCCACCGTACCCGATGGCACGCGACTCCGTGGCCGCCCAGATACGACGCCCGCGCTCATCAAGATGCGCCGCCACCGCCGCATACTTCTCAACGATTGTCGCTTCCAGTTCAAGATTGCGTCTCATCTGATGATTAGGGCGAAAAAGTATGGGGTCAGACCAGTCCAGACTGATGCAATCTCTTGAATAATAAAGAGAAACGACAACAAGATACCTGTTCTGCCGGTCTTAAGCAGAGGTTTTCATGCGTAAAAACAAGGCGTTAAGCAGAAGAATCAAACGCTGCACAGGCGAGCTATAATGAACCGGGAGAGTGATGAAGCAAACAAATCAACGCTTGGCCTGTCTAAACCGATGGCTTGTACCAGCACACATAGCTGGAGATGGACTGCCACGATTTTTTCAGGCGTTTTTTATCTCTGAATTTTGTGAATCAATATCAAAGAGAGAGTCATGACGGAATTACCAAACTCCCGTCTCCAGCGATTTGCTGCTTGGTGCATAGCGAAGCCGATCTCCGATTTCCTGGCCACGATAAAACCCTCGGTCACGTTGGCTCCCGTACTGTCTCTGCTGGTCGCTGTCGTTGCTCTTATTGTGACGATCTATGAGATCAAAGAGAGTCGAAGGGTGCGTGAGACGCAACTGTCCCGGTGGGCAATGGAGGGGCTGGCTGAGGCTCGCAAAATGGATTCCGGTAAACGTGCCACCAAGAAAGAGAACAGAAAGGACGGAAAGGTAAGATGGAAGTGTTCAGAAGGTAAGGAGCAGTTCTCCGCTCGAGTAGGCCAGATTTCGACACTTGAACGCCTGGCGCGCATCGAACCTAGCCTACGCGATATTATCGCTCATGACGTCAATCTCGTTATCGTCCGAAGTAGGCGAGAGATAAAAAAGGGACTCCGTGGCATCAACTGCGTATTCCGGCGAATATGAACACCGATTCCGGTCGAACGTGAACAGTGATTCCGGTTCATTGTGAACACCTGTTAACGCAACGCATGGCGTGTTTGTGTTTTTTACCTCAAGTGTTCACGCTGAGTCAATAGACGCCTGTTGTTTTCGCATGGATTCCCCCTTCAAGGTCAGTCGGTGCGCATTATGGATAAGCCGGTCGAGGATGGCATCGGCAAGGGTGTTATCGCCGATGGTGGCATACCACTGGTCGACGGGCAACTGGCTGGCCATGAGCGTGGAGCCGGTGTGATAGCGGTCGTCCATGATGTGCATGAGGTCATGGCGCTGTGCGGTATTGAGGGTGTCCATGCCCCAGTCGTCGATGATAAGCAGTCCGGTGCGTGCGAGTTGGTGCAGGAGTTTGTGGTAGCTGCCGTCGGCCTTGGCCTGGGTGAGGGCAAGGAGCAGCCGGGCGAGGCGATAGTAACGGGTGGAGACACCTAGCCGGCAGGCCTGGTGGCCGAGGGCGCAGGCGATAAAGGTTTTGCCTGAGCCGCAGGGGCCGGTGATGAGCAGGTTGTGGGCCCGCTGCAGCCACTCGCCCTGTGCGAGTTGGGTAAGTTGTGTGCGCTGCAGGTTGCGGGGGTGTTCGTAATCGATATCCTGGAGGCGGGCGCGCAGTTTGAAGTGCGCCTGGCGGATGAGGCGGTCCTGTTTGCGTTGTTCCCGTTGCAGGCACTCGGACTCGACTAAGAGGGCGAGGCGGTCGAGGAACGGCAGGGGGTCATAGGTGGCGGGCTGTTCGGTTTGTTGTGTCAGGGCGGTTGCCATGCCGGGCAGGCGCAGGTCGCGCAGGCGTGTCAGGGTTTGTGTGGTTGATGTCATGGTGTCTCTCCGGTTAGTTGAAGTGGTGCGGCCCGCGGACATTCTCGTGGTCCTGGGGCAGCGTGGGGGTGGTCAGGGTGTCTGCGTCAGGGGTATCAGGCAGCCGGTCCTGGTTTGACTCCAGCAGGTGTGTGACCTGTTTGAGGCGCACGAGCCCGGCCTGGTTGGCCCGTTGGCAGGCGGCGTTGAGGCGGCTGGCGGGATAGCGTTTGCTGAGTTGCAGCAATCCCAGGCAGGTGCGGTAGGCCTGCTCGGGGTGGGCCCGGCGTTCGAGTTGGTGGCGGACCCAGGTGTGCACGTCAGGGCCGAGTTGGGCAGCCCAGCGCTTAAGGCGCTCGGGGGACCATTGCTGCTGTGCCCGGTGGCGTTCGGGCATGTGGGCCGGGTCGGTGGTGAAGCCGTACCCGTCCCGGCGTGCATGGGTGGCGATGGGGCGCTGGTGGAAGTAGAGTTCAATCAAGCTGTCAGATGCCTGTAACTCGACCCGCTCGCCGACGTACTGGTGCGGCACGGAGTAGTAGTGTTGCTGGTAGAGCACGTGGTAGTCGATGTGCACGGTGACCGGCTTGATGTGGACATACTCGTAAGGCTGTGGGGGCAACGGCTTCAAGGCCGGTTTATCAAGGGTCTCAAAGGCCGCGTGGCGCGAGCCGGGCCGGCGCTTGAAGGGCCGGTGGTTAAGCTCGTCAAGCAGGGTGGCGATATGGCGGTTCAACTCATCGAGGGCGAAGAACTGATGATGCCGCAGGCGGGCCAGGATCCAGCGCTGCGCCAGCAGCACGCCCTGCTCGGCCTTGGCCTTGTCACGGGGTTTATGGGGGCGGGCCGGCAGGATAGCCGTCTGGTAGTGCTCGGCCCATTGCTGGTAGCTGGGGTTGATGTCGGGATCGTAGCGGCAGGCACGGCTCACCCCGCTGCGCAGGTTATCGGGGACGATGGCGGCGGGGACGCCGCCGAAGTAGGTCATGCCCCGGGTATGGCTGGCCAGCCAGTCGGGGAGGGTCTGGGTCCAGGTGGCTTCGGCGAAGGTGTAGTCCGATGCGCCGAGCACCGCGATAAAGAGTTGTGCCGGTTGTGTCTCGCCGGTGCCGGCATCGATGACGGGCACGGTATCCCCGCCGTAGTCCACAAAGCACTTCTCGCCGGCCTTGTGTGTCTGGCGCATGGTGCGCTGTTGCCGGGCCAGCCAGTCGCGGTAACGGTCGCAGAACTGGGAGTAGCCGTAACACCGGTTCGGGTAGCGCTGGGTGTATTCCTCCCAGACCAGTTGTCGCGTCATGTGGGGGCGCTTCAACTCCTCGTGGATCGCCGCCCAGTCCGGCGCCTCGCGGCGCGGGCTGGCGTCGGTATCGGCGCCAGGGTAGAACAGCGCGGCCAGGCGGGCATCGTCCAGCTCGACCGGCAAGGGCCAGGTCAGGCCCAGGGCCTCGGCCCGGCTGAGGAGTTTCTGTACCCCGCCGACACTCAGCTTGGTGCTGCGGCTGATGGCGCGGATGGACAGGCCGGCTTGCAGCCGGAGCCGTAGTATCTCGCGTAGTTTACGCATGGTCGTTCTCTTGTTGGACATGGCAGGTTGCTCCCAAAAAAAGGAACAACGTACCACCGGGTTACAAGTCCCATGCGTTGCGGGGGATTCCGGTTCAACGTGAACGCGGATTCCGGGGTTGTGAACACCGATTCCGGTACTGCCCGGAAAGTGTTCACGTTCAATCGGAATCGGTGTTCACTTTGAACCGGAATCCGCGTTCATTTTCAACCGGAATCGGTGTTCACTTTGAACCGGAATACGCGTTCACTTTCAACCGGAATACGCAATCAACCTTAAGAACGCGGATCTTTCGCGAGCCGACCTCCACAACACCAATCTTCGGAACGCGGACCTTACGTGTGTCACGCTGGCGGAAGCTGAATTGTACAAGAGCTGCCTGAAGGACGCGATTCTCACCGGCAGTTACCTTATTAATGCCGATCTTGCACGGTCGGATCTCTCAGGAGCAGCTCTTTCGAAATCCGACCTTACCCGCGCCGACCTATATCAAGTTAACTTCAGTAGAGCGGATTTCAAGAAAGCGGTCCTGACGGATGCCGATATTAGTGGCGCGGACTTCACCAGAGCAAAGAGACTTACGCAGGATCAACTAGACAGCGCCTGCGCTGACGAAGATAACCCTCCCATTAATCTGCCAAAGGATGACAAAAATGAACAACTGGAGTGGAAGCAGAAGCAATGCAAGTAATGTGTATGGTTTTATGAATTGGCGTGGCAAACCTCCTAGATTCCAGGGCGGTTCAACCCTGGTCAGCTTGAGTATTTTCAGCACAACCATCCCATATTTTTAACAAATCTTTGTCATAAAATTTCCTGGTTTCCTCTTCGCTAATGTAGTGTCGTATCACTGGACTGGTGTTATATACATAACAAAGATAATGCTCCCATCCCGCCTCGTCTTCTTTGGAAAGGTGTTTTTTCATTAATACAACGTACTCTGAAAAATCAATCCACATTTCAGCTATCGCCAACACTCGCTGTCTCAGTTCTTCACATTCGGGAGTCCCACTTTCGCACAGTTCTCTATTACCATAAATATACGGTCGAAGCTCTGGGTGGCTTACGAGTAGAGCCATAAGATGCGAACCTTTATCACTCAAAAGCGCTTTGGTATCCACGTCATGCTGCTTTTTGGAAAAGTGATTAGCGGTGACTGCGGCTATTAATGCTGAAAGTGTGGCTGAAGTAAGCAATGCTGGTAATTGTTCAGTCATTTCGTATCTCCGGTTTAATGTCTCACAAATAAGTATGCAACGGGCACCGCAGTACTCTGGGCTCGGACCAATCCAATAATTTGTTTTTGTTCTATTTATACACCAGATGCGGTTGTTATTTCTCCTTAAAACTCTCTTTTTGCTATCAAAATCGATGGTATAAACGCGTTGCAGGTCAGTTGACTTACGTGCTCATTCTGCGACCTGCAGTAAACATAAACGGCTGCAGCTCAACGCAGCTAGCCGACGCAAGCTGTCGGTGCGCCGTCTGAAGCGCCTCGTCTGCCGGTTGCAAGCACAACTCAATGCGCTGGATTCTGGGGTCGGACCAATCCAACTATTTGTTTCCATTCAGTTTATACGCCAGATATGGCTGTTATTTCTCCCTAAACTGAACTTCCAGCCCCTAAACGAGCCAACCTGTTGATTTTTGGATTAATTTAAAAAAAGCGGGTGTACGTTACTGGGTACACTACAAGCGCACACCCAGCAGTTTGAAGGCGTCCTGTTGCAGCGCTGTGGGCTGGGTCAGCATCTCGAACGGCTCGGCGCCGGCCACGTTGGCCACGACCCGGTTCTTGCACAGGGTAGCGAGGTCGTCCAGCAAGGTGCGGAAGCTGTGCACCGGGTGCCCCTTGGCGGTGCGCTTGCGCCGGGCCTTGTCCCTGGCTGAGTCGGACACCTGGGCGGGCGCCACCACGGAGTGCCGTGCCGCCTCCCCCGCCGCGGGGTCCTCATCATCGAACAGCAACGGCTTGAGGCGCTGGCGCATGTGCCATTCCACGTAATAGGCCAGCATGCACAGCAGCACATGGGCGCGCACCCGCTCGGGGGTGTAGTGAAACACCGGACGCACTTTCAGGTCCACGCTCTTCAGACTGCGGAAGGCCCGTTCCACGGCACTGAGGCGTTTGTAGGCGCGCACCGTGTCGGCGGCGCTCAACTCGTCCTCACCCAGGCTGGTGCGCACCACGTACAGCCCATCAAGGGCGGCTTCGGCGGTGATGGACTCGGCCTTGCGCCGGTACGTGAAGGACTCCTCGGTGATGGTCAACTCAAAGTGTTTGGCCATCTTGTACTTGTCGATGACCTTGCCCACCCGCAGCGCTATCCTGTCTTTACCCTGAAGGCGTCGTTTGTCGCGCCGGGTGGCCGCCACGACCGCATCGAGCAACCGCGCGGTGGCCTGCAGCAAGTCCTCGCGCTTGTGCGCCCGTTGCCCGGCCAGCAACGGATTGCGGCACACCATCAGGCGTTCACCGGGATAGGCATCGCTGCGCACCTCCACCAGGTCCTGCTCATCGAACAGCGACAATTGGATCACGCCGGCCTCGACCAGTTGGCGGATGGCCGGGGCGCGCAGCGCGCCGATCCAATCCAACCCGGCCGGTTCGACCTCTGCCCGGATGCGCGCCTCGGTCACCATGCCGCGGTCGCCCACCAGCACCACCCGCTCCAGGCCGAAGCGTTGTTTGAGTTTGGTGACCTGGGCGCCCAGGGTCACCGGGTCGGCGGTGTTGCCCGGGAACACCTCCACGGCCACCGGGCAGCCGGCACGGTCACAGAGCAGGCCGAACACTATCTGCAGCTTGCCCTTCTTGCCCTCGCGCGCATAGCCGCGCCGGGCCAGGGGGCAGGCCTGGCCTTCCAGGGACACGGCGGTCAGGTCATAGAGCACCAGGGCGCCGTCCTTGAGATGCCGTTGGGCCAGGCCGCGCTCGATGCGGTCCTGGCGGTTGAGCAGCCAGTCCATGGCCGCGTACAGGTCGTCCTCATTCACCTCGCCCAGCGCCAGTGTGTCGGCCAGCGAGTCGCGCGCCGTGGCGGCGGCCAGGCCCCGGGCGGTGGCGAGTTTCGAGCCGGGGTGGAGGAGGCGGGCGACAATCAGCGCCAGCACCCGCTGTCGTTCAGGGCTGTCCCGGCGGGCGATGAGGCGGGGAAGGCGCAGGGCTTTGAGGGTGCCGAGCACGGCGGCGACGTGGCCGTGGGGTTGGGAGCGGATGATAGTGAAGGTCTCGTCCGGGTGGGCGACGGCGTGGCCGCCTTTGAGCAGGGTGCGCAGGCCCTCGATGAGGGCGGGGGCCAGTGGGAGAGGTTGGCGAGGGTGCGTTTTTTGACTTTACCGGCGTCGCGGTAGGACTCGCGCAGGAGGATGGCGGGCGGGGAGTTGCGATTGGGGACGGATTCGATGTACATGGCTACTAACAATAGCCACAATATCGGATAATGTCAAGATATAATCGTCACAAATACACTTATGTCACATCATTACATGGCTACAAAGAGACAAACAAAAAACCTGAATAATACCCGACAAATCAATAGGTTAAAGACGAATACAGGGGAATTTCTGCTGGAAGTTCAGTCTAAAATACTCTTTTTGCTATCAAAATCGATGGTATAAGCACCTCGCAGGTCAGTTGCCTTACTTGCTCATTCTGCGGCCTGCAGTTCATCTTCCGAATGCCGGCCCTCATACCTGAATTTCCCCGCAGATCTCAGTTGCCGGAAATGCCTCAACAACTCACTTAACTCCTCTGCGGCCTGCAAACGCTCCCGAATCGCCAGGCGTTGAGCGCGTTGCAGTTGTTCCCGGCGACTGCCCTCCCAGGTAACGGATGACCAGTTCTCATCAGGTAGTTGTGTCATTGTTATCTTTTTGTCCCCGGAGCATTTCCAGGTGCTCAACGTCATCAATATCCCGTGCCCTGTTCGAGACTTTTTTCTTTATCCTTGATCCATTGCCGGCGTTGTTTGTCATCGGCGAATTGTTCCGCGGTCACGGGTACAGTCGGGCGATAGCCCAGATCTGCCAGCACCCGAAACGCGGGAATCAGATTATCCGGTTTGAGTTGTATGACTATCTCCATGTCGCCGGTTACCCGCAAGTGGCCATGGGCAATCACGGCAAACCCTCCTGCCACCAGATAGCGCACGCTCGCATCTTGCAGCGCCCTGGCTACAGCTTCAAAACTGGCAAGTTTCATGGAGTCGTCAGACTTCGATGTTCAAAACCGCATTCTAACAGATCAATCTCTGTGGTTTGCCTGCTGGAACAGGTCTAAGCGGCATATAAACTGAATGGAAACAGATAGTTAAGGTGATCCGACCCTTTTTGCGGGCTTTTGCGGCTAATTTCCGGGCAACTTGGCGCCCGCCCCGCCTGAAGGAAGTTCCCGAGTTTATCTCCCTGCAGGAGAAGTACCGCGCAGGGATTACAGTTTATCGGCATCGCCTTGCAGAAGCCGGAAGACATGCGCGGGTTCGTCGCGGAACACCAGGTGAAACCCGATGCTGGCCGGTGAACCGGAGGTCATCAAGCTGGCGGAAGCCTACGGCAACAATATAGGCGCCGATGTGGCGCTGGCCGCTCTCATCCTGAACGTTCAAAGCAGCCAGCGCGCGGGAGATAATGGACTTGCAGGGCGGACTTGAGGAGTTGCGCGAGGACACGCAGGCGGAGTTCAAGGCTGTGCGGAGCGCAGGTTACTCATTTTGATTGACGCGCTCCACCCACTCCGGTTACCATACTCATACCGTAAACGAGGATAAAATGATGGTATATTGCAGCCCAGGCACTCTTCCCGTCGTTTAGGTGTAGGCGATTCATCTTAAAACCACTTCCATCCGCTTAATCGAAGCCTGTTTTTGCTTGTCCGTTTATTTGGGGAAGCGCTGCTCTTCCAGGATGTTTTTTGCTTTTTCCGCATATTTGAGCGTATCTTTCTGATATTCTTCAAAGATTTCCCATAATCGCAATTTTCTGTCCGGAGGCCAGCCCCTGACAAACTCCAGGTCGAAACCTTTCCCCAGCGCGTGAAGACCCATCTGGGTATGGAAATAAAACGATACAGCCTCTTCTCCTTTTTTATCCAGCCATTCCATCACTTCTATTATATGGTCATAGGTAAGATCATCGGCAGGTGAAGCCGCCACGTAAGGCGTGTAGGAACCGTCGTTCCTGATCTTTTCTCGAATTGATTCGTTCCCTTTCTGCTGTTGTTGCAGAGCGTCTATAGCATGCCTGACATGGTAATAGACGATGTTAACGAGCTTTTGCCGTTTCCTGCGACGTGACTGCATTGAACTGTACAAGTTGTACACGCTCAGAAGCAAAGCCACAAATATACCGAGTGACGTGAGAAATTCAGACACTTTGTTACTCCTTTACATTAATCCTGATTTCCTGAGATACACCCATTTCCAGCTCACACATTAACAGGTTTTCGTCCTTCCTGCATCACCGATTTTATCCGCACGCTTCAGCCATCTAACCGGGGACAGACTTCAATCTGTCCCCTCGAAAACAGCGGCTCCCGCTAAACTCCGGGGTGACAGCAGGGGAAGTGCAGGAACAAGACAAACAGGTTATAGTGTTATGGGGGTTTATGAAGAGATATTTCCTGTCGTTACCGATGAGGAGTTGCGGTGAATAGTGGAACGCTGTTTTGTTGAAAACCTGGAAAAGTTGAGCGAAGAATCGCGTAGTAATACAGTGGCTGCATATCCTGATTCCCGATTCAATGCTTGTAGAACTATAGCTCAAGACACGGGATAATTGTGCTGATGACCTGTATCACGTGTTCCGTCCCGGGGGCGGTTGTAAATGAACAGAGGGCAAATGACGAACTTCCTGCTGGCTGTCAGCCTGTTAATCCTGCCTTTTTTCTCTGCCTTAGCGGAAGAATATGAAGACTATAAAGAATATGAAAGAGGAAGGTATGCTTGCACGGATTGGTCAGAAGAAGACTTCAGACTAAACCCTGAAGACTTAGACGCTCAATATTTCTACTATTCATGCCTTGTCATTCAAGGACGCGACAGCGAGGGCTTGCCCCATCTTTATATTTTAGCCGATCATCATAGCCACTTGCTGGCCAGTGATTTTTTAGCAGATTATTTGACAACAGATGGAAGGCTTGAAAACCCTTGGACACACGTTACAATAGATGAGGCCATTAAGTATCGCATGCATACCCAAGCGATTATAAAGCTCATGCCCCACTATCCGGAGCCTTATGAATTTATTGAACGTTTCGAACAATTAGAATTAAATTCCGCTTATGGACTTCCTCATTTGTATCTTCTCAAATATGAACTGGGCATTGTAGGTGATTATCGTAAGCGTCTTTTACAGTCCCCCAGCTACCAAGGGGATCGCGATAAAGAGACCTATCCCAAGTATAACTCTTATATGCGGGATAGCTTGAATAATGTCATTCGTTATGCGGGTGAGTGCGCCAGCCAGCCTCAAAAAGCGCATTTTAATCCGGGTCGCTATCAAGCTACCGTGAAATCTTGCCGCTTGATGAAGGAGATGGCTTTAACAGTGTTTCCTTTGGAGGAAAAAAGGGAAGGGATATTGCGACAGTCTCACTGTGAAGACCTAAATGAAGACAACTGTCCCGAATACTATGAGACTCATAGAGAAATTAAAAATCTCATGTCAGAGTATAACAAAGAGTATGACAGACTTTTTTCACTCCTTAACAAATAGATTGCTGATGTGGACAGATGATGATCCCATGATTCTGGGATCGGACCAGTCCAACTATTAGTTTATAGAGTTTATATGCCGGATACGGCTGTTGTTTCTCCTTAAAACGCTCTTTTTGCTATCAAAGTCAGTATAAGCGCTCCGCAGGTCAGCTGCCTTACGTGCTCCTTCTGCGGCCTGCAGCAAACATAAACGGCTGCAGCTGATACGTCGCCGGTTCCGGTATTTCGGGGTTCAGGTGCCCAGCCGGGTTTTGACCTGACGAATAATGCAGAGCTTGGAGATATGATGAATGCAAAGCCCTGACTTCAACGTTCTGGCCTGCGCATTTCGACAGGATACGGATCATCATCGTCCGCATCTGTCGCGCCCGGCTCTATCAGGTCTGACTCAAACATCTTCGTCCATTTTCTGCTATTATGTAGCAAATTGCAGCGATCTATCCTGATTTTATCTGGTAATATAACTGTTATGACAAAGATACTGGTATTACACGGGCCCAACCTGAACCTGCTCGGGGAGCGGGAACCGGAGGTTTATGGAACGACCACCCTGGATGACATTAACCGGAACCTGGTGGCGACCGCCGAACGCATGGGCCACAGCCTGGACTGTTTCCAGTCCAATGCCGAGCATGACCTGATCGACCGCATCCACCGGGCAAAGCAGGAAGGCGTCGGGTTCATCATCATCAATCCCGGGGCGTTTACCCACACCAGCATCGCCCTCAGGGATGCGTTCTCCGGCGTTGCCATCCCCTTTATCGAGATCCACCTGTCCAACGTGTTTGCCCGGGAAGAATTCCGGCGCCATTCCTACCTGTCGGACCTGGCCGTGGCGGTGATCAGCGGCGCCGGCGCGCCGGGTTACGGCCTGGCATTGCAGGCGGCCGCGGAAAAATTAAAGGGCTGAACGCGTGGATATACGAAAAGTAAAAAAACTGATCGAGATGCTGGAGGAATCCGCCATCGATGAGATCGAGATCCACGAGGACAAGGATTCCGTGAGGGTCAGCCGTAACCAGCACGCGCCGGTACAGGCCGCCGCCCCGGCAAGGGACATACAGGCCGCCGCCCAGCACAGCACAGCCGCTTCGGAACCAGCCGCGGCTCCCGAACCGGCGGAAGCTGAAGAGCCCGAAGACAATATCGTGCGCTCGCCCATGGTGGGAATTTTCTATGAAGCCCAGGCCCCCGGTAAACCGTCCTTCGTCGAACTGGGCCAGACCGTGGCAAAAGGCGACGTACTATGTATTATCGAAGCGATGAAAATCATGAACCAGGTGGAATCCGAAAAGGCCGGCGTTGTCAGCCGCATCATGGCCAACAACGGTGAGCCGGTGGAATACGGGCAGCCCCTGTTCATTATCCGTGATGCGTGAAAAGAGTCGCCATTCAGGCGACATAGTAGTCCACTGGATGCCGGGTCAAGCCCGGCATGACGAGGGAGGAGCAGGCGACACAGTATTCCGCTGGACTCCCAAAAATAACCATGCTTGAAAAAGTGGTCATTGCCAACCGGGGTGAGATTGCCCTGCGTATCCTGCGGTCCTGCCGCGAACTCGGCATCAGGACCGTGGCCGTGTTCTCCGAGGTGGACCGGGAACAGAAACACGTGCTGCTGGCCGATGAAGCGGTCTGTATCGGTCCGGCCCCGTCCGCGGGCAGCTACCTGAATATCCCGGCCGTCATCAGCGCAGCGGAAGTCACCGATGCCGCGGCGATCCATCCGGGTTACGGATTCCTGGCGGAGAATGCCGATTTCGCCGAACGGGTCGAGGAAAGCGGGTTTGTCTTCATCGGTCCGCGCGCCGACACCATCCGTCTTATGGGCAGCAAGATCTCGGCGCGGGAGCAGATGCGAAAATTCGGCGTGCCCTGCGTGCCCGGTTCCGATGGCGATATCGGCGACGATATCGATGAGATCGGCAGGGTCGCCCGGGAACTGGGCTACCCGGTCATCATCAAGGCCGCGGCCGGCGGCGGCGGGCGGGGGATGCGCGTGGTGCGCGGGGAGGCGACCCTGCGCAATGCCGTAGCGGTAACCCGCGCCGAAGCGGCTGCCGCGTTCGGCGACGACACCTTGTACATGGAAAAATTTCTCGAACGCCCGCGCCATATCGAAATCCAGGTCCTGGCGGATGAAGCCGGCAACGTCATACACCTGGGGGAACGGGACTGTTCCATGCAGCGGCGCCACCAGAAGGTGATGGAGGAAGCGCCGGCGGTCGGGGTCACGGACAAAATGCGGGACAGGATCGGCAGGACCTGTGTTCAGGCCTGCAAGTCAATGGGTTATCGCGGCGCCGGCACCATGGAATTTCTGTACCAGGACGGCGAGTTCTACTTCATAGAAATGAATACCCGCATCCAGGTGGAGCATCCCGTTACCGAGATGGTGACCGGTGTGGATATCGTCAAGGAGCAACTGCGCATCGCGGCCGGCGAGGCGCTGAGTTACCGGCAGGATGACATCCGGTTTCGCGGTCATGCGCTGGAATGCCGCATCCAGGCGGAAGACCCCGATACGTTTATGCCCTCTCCGGGCCGGGTCAGCCATTTTCACCAGCCCGGCGGGCCGGGGATTCGCGTGGAGACCCATGTTTACGACGGTTACAGCATACCTCCGCACTACGATTCGATGATCGCCAAGTTGATAGCGCACGCCGAGACCCGCGATCTTGCCCTGGCGCGCATGTCCACGGCCCTGTCGGAACTCGTCATTGAAGGCATCAAGACCAATATCCCCTTGCAGCAAAGATTGCTGGATGACGCAGCGTTTGTTGCCGGGGGGACCGATATCCATTACCTGGAAAACAAGCTGGGCCTCAAGTAAGTACTCTTTCCAGGTAATATCGCCATGTAATGTTCACTGACTGCCCCCACTGTGAGCGCCAGTTCCGCATACGAGCGGCCCAGCTCGGGGCTGCCGACGGCTGGGTCAGGTGCGGCAATTGCGGAGAGACGTTCTATGCGCTTGAGCGGCTGTCCGACACCCCGCTGAAACAACTGCCGACCCTGGGCCAGACAGATGAAGCCGCAGTAGAGCCGCCGGCAGTAAGCATCGAGGCGGAGCCGGAGGAAGCGGTCGAACCCGCGCAGGCGGAACCGGAACAGGAGGAAGCGGCCGAACCCGCGCAGGCGGAACCGGAACAGTATCAACCCATCGCTGCAGAAGCAGCCCCGGAAGAGGCGACCCCCGAAGAGGCGACCCCCGAAGAAGCAATTCCGGAAGATATCGAGCCGGAACAGCCGGTTGAGACTGTCCCGCAACCGGATGAGCCGTTGACGCCGGAGCAGGAAACCGCCAAGACCGAAACAACTGATACGGACGAGACCTGGAAAGCGTTGCCTGACCTGCCGCCCGTACTTGCCGGTGATCCGGAAAATCAAGCCGTTTCACCCGCGCGCCTCATCTGGGGCAGCCTGGTTTTTGTCCTGTCCCTCATCGCCGTTGCGCAGCTTGCCTGGTTCAACAGGGACGGGCTGTTGCGCGCATACCCGGCGCTGGTTCCCTGGGTGGAGCAAGTCTGTGACAGGTTGCAGTGTGATCCGATCCGTTTTCGCGACGTATCGGCCATTGAGCTGCTGAACAGGCAGGTAACACAGCACCCGCGTTACCGGAACGCCCTGCTGGCAAGCGCCACCATGGTCAATAATGCCGAATCCATTCAGCCGTTTCCCGACATCGTAGTGCTGATTTTCTCAACCGGCGGTCAGGTTATTTCCCGCGGCCGCTTCAAGCCTGAGGAATACCTGGGTTCCGGTGTGAACCCTTCCGGCGGCATGCCGCCCGGCGTACCGATCCATTTCGGTCTTGAACTTTCCGGCACGTCCCAGGAAGCGGTAAGTTTTCGCTTCCGCTTCCACTGACGGGTTTCAGTTCCGCCACCTGTCGTCATTCCCGCGGAAGCGGGAATCCAGTGAAATGCTGTGTCGCCCGTTGGGCGCCTCCTTTTGTACACCAAAAGAGATTGCATGAAAGCGTATTGATTGCTATTGTGAAAAAAAAATCAGGGAAAGGACGAAGCAGGATCACAACTATAAAGCCGCAATCACAAACAATCAATGACAGCACCTAAACGGGATTCAACTCAAAAATCGCCCGCTCCACAACACCTTGGCGGCTGCGTCGAAAAGGCCCTGACAAATTATTTTGATGACCTGGGAGACCAGGATACCTCGGGCCTGTATGAACTGGTCATTTCCCGGGTCGAGAAACCGCTGTTCGAAATCGTATTAAATCAATATAACGGTAACATTACCCGCGCCGCGCAAGCCCTGGGCCTGAACAGGGGAACGGTGCTGGGACGATTGAAGAAATACGGTATAGTGCGCTGAGATGGTAAGAAATGCCGGCTCATGTTAGGCGCGCGCTGATCAGCGTCTCGGACAAATCCGGCATCGTGGAATTCTGCCGCGAGCTTGAGCAGATGGGTATCGCGATGCTCTCCACCGGCGGCACGTTCAGGCTGCTCGGGTCCAATAACATCCAGGTCACGGACGTATCCGACTACACCGGGTTTCCGGAGATCATGGACGGCAGGGTAAAAACCCTGCACCCGAAGATCCACGGCGGCCTGCTCGGCCGCCCCGGACTTGATGACGCCATCATGGAAGAGCTGGACATCCCGCCCATAGACCTCGTTGTCGTCAACCTGTATCCGTTCGAGGCCACCGTCAAGCGCGCCGATTGTACCCTGGCCGAGGCGGTCGAAAACATCGATATAGGCGGGCCGACGATGCTCAGGGCCGCAGCCAAGAATTATGAATCTACCGGCGTCATCGTTGATGCGGCGGACTACCCCGCGGTCCTGAAGGAACTGCGTGAGAACGGCGCCCGGCTGAGTGTGGAGACCTGTTTCCGGCTGGCGCAAAAGGTCTTCTCACACACGGCGAACTACGACGCCAACGTGGCCAACTACCTCGGCGCCTCGGACCACGAGGGCAACAACCGGAATTACCCGCACACCTACACCATGCAGTTCGCCCTCGCCGAAGAACTGAGGTACGGCGAGAACCCCCACCAGTCCTCGGCGTTCTATACGGAACCGGAACCCGCCGCCGGTACGCTGGCCGCGGCCCGCCAGTTGCAGGGCAAGGCGCTTTCCTACAATAATCTTGCCGATGCCGACGCGGCCCTGGAATGCGTGTCGGGGTTTGACGGTCCTGCCTGCGTCATAGTCAAGCATGCCAATCCCTGCGGCGTGGCGGCGGCAGGGTCTCTCAAGGATGCGTACGCGGCGGCTTATGAAACCGATCCGGTCTCCGCGTTCGGCGGCATTATCGCTTTCAACCGCAGCCTGGACCGGGAGACCGTGCAGAAGATCATCGAACAGCAGTTCGTGGAGGTCATCCTGGCGCCGGAACTGGAGGAGGGCGTCCTTTCCATCACGGAAGCAAAGCCTGGGGTGCGGGTGCTGGTGACTGGTGAACAGACATCCCGGCCCGCGCAACTGGAGCTGAAACGCGTCAGCGGCGGTTTGCTGGTCCAGGACTCCGATACCGGAACGGTCAAGCCGGATCAATTGAACGTGGTATCCCGGCGCAAACCCGGCACAGGGGAACTTAAGGACATGCTGTTCGCCTGGCAGGTGGTCAAATACGTAAAGTCAAACGCCATCGTCTATGCCAGGGACAACCGGACGGTGGGTATCGGC
Organism: Gammaproteobacteria bacterium; assembly: GCA_965220815.1. Taxonomy (GTDB): domain Bacteria; phylum Pseudomonadota; class Gammaproteobacteria; order Eutrophobiales; family Eutrophobiaceae; genus JAAXHV01. The sequence continues at coordinate 811,263 of OZ244846.1, read as the reverse complement.
GCCGGCCAGATGAGCCGGGTCTACAGCGCCCGCATCGCCGCCATCAAGGCCGCCGATGCCGGTCTTGAGGTCGCCGGCGCGGTAATGGCCTCGGATGCGTTTTTCCCGTTCCGGGACGGCATCGATTCCGCCGCAGAATCAGGCATCAGGGCCGTGATACAGCCCGGTGGTTCAGTGCGGGACAGCGAGGTTATCGCGGCGGCGGATGAACACGGCATGGCAATGGTGTTCACCTCGATGCGCCATTTTCGCCACTGATGAACGTCCTGATCATCGGCGGCGGCGGGCGGGAACACGCCCTGGCCTGGAAATCGGCGCAATCGCCGGAGGTGGACAAAGTCTATGTGGCGCCGGGCAACGCAGGCACGGCGCTGGAGGACAAGGTCGAGAATGTCCCCCTTGCGCCTTCTGATACGGAAGGCCTGGTTGAATTTGCCCGCGCGCGCGCCGCGGCGCTGACCATAGTGGGCCCCGAAGCGCCGCTGGTTGCCGGTATCACGGATGCGTTTGCGGAAGCCGGGCTGCGCTGCTTCGGTCCCTCCGCACAGGCCGCCATGCTGGAAGGCTCAAAGAACTTCAGCAAGGCCTTCATGCGCCGGCACGGCATACCGACGGCCGACTACGAGAGCTTTACGGAACTTGGCGCGGCCCTGGACTACCTGGAGACTCGGACCCTTCCGATAGTGGTGAAGGCGGACGGACTGGCCGCGGGCAAGGGCGTGACCGTTGCCCGGACCCGCGCCGAGGCCGCCCGGGCGCTGACCGGCATGATGTCCGGCGGCAAGTTCGGTGCAGCCGGACAACGGGTAGTGATAGAGGATTTCATTGACGGAGAAGAGACCAGTTTCATCGTGATCAGCGATGGCGAGATAGCAGTCCCGCTGGCCAGTTCCCAGGATCACAAGGCCAGGGACGACGGTGATGCCGGGCCCAACACCGGCGGCATGGGTGCATATTCCCCTTCTTCCATCATGGACGACACCCTGCATGACAGGATCATGCGGCGTGTCATTGAACCGGCCGTTGCCGGCATGCGCGAGGAAGGCGCCCCTTATCGCGGGTTCCTGTATGCCGGGCTGATGGTGGATGCAGACGGCAACCCCGAAGTTCTCGAGTTCAACTGCCGCCTCGGCGACCCCGAGACCCAGCCCATCCTGATGCGCCTGCAGGGAGATTTGCCGGTAATGTGCGATATGGCGCTGTCGCAACGGTTGCGCGCGGATGCGGTATCCTGGGACCCGCGCCCGGCCGTGGGCGTAGTGATGGCTTCGTCGGGGTATCCCGAAGGCGCGACCCGGGACAGGGCGATTAACGGCCTGGAACAGGCTGACAGGACCGTGAAGATATTTCATGCCGGAACCCGGAGGGACGGGGACGAGGTTCTCACCAACGGTGGCAGGGTGCTGTGCGTGACTGCCCTGGGCGACAGCGTCACCGGCGCCAGGGACAAGGCGTACCGGGCGGTTGCAGCCGTGGATTGTGACGCCCTGTTTTACCGCACCGATATCGCATACCGCGCGCTCGCCAGGGAGTCAACGCCGGGAATTGCCGGAACATGAAATAATGAATGTGCATCTGGACCGGAGTATGACGGTCCGCCAGGCGCTGTCGGCCATACTGCTATCGCAACTGGATATGATGGAAAGCAATATACCGGGGATCAGGGATGATATCGACACGGAGTTTCTGCATGATTTCAGGGTCGCCAACCGGCGCAGCCGATCATTGATCACCGGTCTCAAGGAAGCCCTGCCGGCGCCGGTTCGGGACCTGGGCAGGGAGTTTTTTTCCTGGCTCAGCAAACAGACTTCCACCCTGCGCGACATAGATGTGTTTTTGCTCGCCTTCCGGCAGTACCGGCAAATGCTGCCCGCGCAGACCTATGAGCAGTTGATGCCGTTGCAGTCATTCCTGGAACAGCGCCGTGGGACGGAAAGAACGAGTCTTCTGAGCGCGCTGGATTCGGACCGCTTCCGTGATTACGTGCACGACTGGCGGGAAGCCCTGCAGGAAGAGCCCCCGGATGAAACGGGGACGGGCCCCAGGGTGGTCGACGCGGCCGGGGATGCTATCTGGAAGGCCTGGAAACGGGTGCGAAAACACGGTCGCAAAGCGGAAGGCGCGAAGTCCGACGAAGCTCTGCATGAATTACGCATTTCCTGCAAAAAACTGCGTTACCTGCTGGAAGCGTTCCGCAGCCTGTATCCCGCAGGGGACGTGGATCGGGCAATAAGGCAGCTACGCAAACTCCAGGATGTGCTCGGAGATATTGTAGATTACCAGGTTCAACAGCAGTATCTCAGCCAATGGCAGGAAAATTTTCCCGGGCAACGGCACCGTGATGTCAAGGCCGCCATGGATTACCTGGGCAGGATATACGGACGGCGGGAAAAAACGACGAAAAAAATGTACCAGCGCCGTTTTGACGCATTTGTTTCTGCCGGCAACAGGGAACTGTTCCGATTCCTGTGCAACAGGAAAGAGTACCAGATGAAATAATTGGCCGAAAAGGGCGAAAAAATTAGGATATTTCCCTATACTCCATTTTATTTTGTAATATAATCGTAACTTGGGGAAGGGGCTTTCCAAAGACATTTTTTGTGAATAGCTGCGTCAGGGATTACTTTGTATCAGAGAGTGACCGATTACACGAACAATAAACATTAAACACATACTTCCATAGAGAGAGGCAGACATGTCTAATAGACCGCAAGCGATTGCTGTGAAGCAAACCAAATCTCAAATCCTGACACATATTGCAGAAGATACGGGCCTGACAAAAAAGCAGGTTGGGGCAGTACTGGACTCTATGGCCGGGCTGGCCGTACGTCATCTGCAGAATGGCGCTTCCGGGGAATTCACCATCCCTTCAATGGGTGTTAAATTGAGCCGGGTTATTAAACCCGCCCGTCCGGAACGTCCCGGCATAAACCCGGCTACCGGTGAGAGAATCACCATCGCGGCAAAACCGGCATCCGTTGCCGTGCGCGCAACGCTGCTGAAGTCTCTGAAAGACTCAGTTTCTTGAGGAACCTCTGATCAAGTCAGAGGTTCCTGCGATACAGGGATGTATTGCCAAATTCGATGACGATAAGTCATTGAATTTGTGAGCAAAACAAAAATCGCATTTTTGTTTTGCGTGCTATGACAAGTCCAGGATGGACTTGTTCAGAGCTTCTTTGGCTTCCCGAACAGGTATCGGGGGCAGTTCAGGACTGCCCCCTGTCGTTTATTGGTGTTTCACCAACGGCGGCTACGGCCGCCAGTCCAGGAAATTCCTGAGCAGCGTGAGTCCGGGACGCTGACTTTTTTCCGGGTGGAATTGCGTGGCAAACAGGTTGTTCCGCGCCGCCGCGGAAGTGAAACGGACGATATATTCCGTGACCCCGGTTGAATCGCTGTCATTCTCCGGCTTTACGTAATAGCTGTGGACGAAGTAAAACCGTTCGCCGTTCCTGATGTTGTTCCACAGGGGATGCGGCGTTGTCTGTGTTACCTTGTTCCAGCCCATGTGCGGTATCTTGTACGGGTCGCCGCGTTCATCCCTGGCAGCCGGCGGGAACCTGAGCACTTTCCCCGGTATCAGCGCCAGGCCTTCAGTTCCGTCGTCCTCCTCGCTGAAATCCATCAGGGTCTGCAGGCCCAGGCAGATACCCAGGAAGGGCTTGTTGAGGATGCAATCCCTGAGCAGGGCCGGAAAGTCCTTGTCAACCAGGGTCTGCATGCACTGGCCTATGGCGCCCTGTCCGGGAAAGACGATACGTTCGGCCGCCAGCACCGTGTCGCGGTCATCGCTGACGAGCACGTGATAATCCCCGCCCGCCACGTATTCGAGCGCTTTTGCCACTGAGTGCAGGTTGCCCGAACCATAGTCCAGGATGGCGACGGTTTTACGCGCGGTTGCGCACATGGACGGATGGCGGGTTACAGGCTGCCTTTGGTGGAAGGCAGAATTCCTTCCATGCGCGGGTCCAGCTCCACGGCAACGCGCAGGGAGCGGCCGAAGGCCTTGAAGATCGTCTCCGCGATGTGGTGCGTGTTCCTGCCGCGGATATTATCTATGTGCAGGGTGACCATCGCATGGTTGACGAACCCCTGGAAAAATTCCCGCAGCAGGTCGACGTCAAAATTACCTACCCGGGCCCGGGGATATTCGACGTGGTAGTCCAGGCCGGGCCTGCCGGAGAAATCCAGGACCACCCGCGACAGCGCTTCGTCCAGGGGCACGTATGCGTGCCCGTAACGGCGGATCCCGCGCTTGTCCCCCAGCGCCTGCCTGAAGGCCTGCCCCAGGGAGATGCCGACATCCTCGACGGTGTGATGCGCGTCGATTTCAAGATCGCCCGTTGCCTTGACGGCCAGGTCGAACATGCCGTGCCGCGCTACCTGGTCAAGCATGTGTTCGAGAAAGGGAACGCCGATGTCAAGCTCGGCGCCGCCCATCCCGTCCAGGTTCAGTTCGACGGATATTTGCGTCTCTTTTGTCGACCTGTCAATGGAGGCCTGTCTTTCATTGCTCATGTCTGTTTGCCGAAATAATGGAAAAGTGTCGCCTGGAATCCGAATCAGCGCACAGGATACAGGAAACAGGGGACAGAGGACAGAGGATGGAAAAAGAGTAGAATACTGAACATGCCAAAATCAAGTTGAAAGAGTACTGCATTTGTGAACGATAAAATCAGTACAGATGATGTAAAAGCCTACCTGTTGGCGCTGCAGGACAGGATTTGTGGCGAAGTGGAGGAGGTTGATGCCCGCGCGCGTTTTCAGGAGGATATCTGGGAACGACGGCAGGGCGGGGGCGGTATCAGCCGGGTACTGGAGCGCGGCGCCGTTTTCGAGAAGGCGGGCGTGAATTTTTCCCATGTCCATGGGGACCGGTTGCCGGCAAGCGCCAGCGTCAACAGGCCGGAGGTGGCGGGCCGCAGTTTCCGGGCAATGGGGGTGTCGGCAGTGATCCATCCGGAAAATCCCTTTGTGCCCACCTCCCACATGAACGTACGCTTTTTCATCGCCGAAAAGCCCGGCGCGGAACCCGTGTGGTGGTTCGGCGGCGGGTTCGACCTGACGCCGAGTTACGGGTTCGAGGAGGACGCCCGGCACTGGCACAGCGTTGCCCGTACCGCCTGCCGCGGCTTTGGAGAAGACGTTTATCCGAAATTCAAGCAATGGTGCGATGACTACTTCCTCATTCGTCACCGCAAAGAGGCGCGGGGCGTTGGCGGGCTGTTTTTTGACGACCTGAACGAATGGGGATTTGCCAGGTGTTTTGAATTCATGCGTAGCGTGGGCGACCATTACATGCCTGCGTATCGCCCCATCGTCGAACGCCGGAAGGACGCGATATATTCCGAGAAGCAGAAAGATTTTCAGTTATACCGGCGCGGGCGCTACGTGGAATTCAACCTGGTTTACGATCGCGGCACATTATTCGGCCTGCAATCCGATGGACGGGTCGAGTCAATCCTGATGTCGCTGCCGCCCCGCGTGCAATGGCAATACAACCGCAAGGAGGAACCGGGCTCGGATGAAGCCCGCCTGGTCGAAGAGTTTCTCACGCCCCGTGACTGGCTTGAATAAGATATAATCGGAAAGATGGGAAACATGGGGCCAGGTCGCACAATGCAAACACAACGAATTACCGGGAAACTGCCACAAATCAGGTTTGTGTGTGCATTGTGCGACCTGACCCCATGTTTCCTGCTGCCTCTCGTTCTCCTGCTCCTGTGCGGCCCGTTGCAGGCCGAACAATACAAGGGCTTCCCGCGCGGGCATGCCCTGGTTACCGCGGCCGAGGTTAAATCGATGCTGGACGGACAGGGCAGGAAACTGGTGGTACTGGCTGCGGTAAAGCAGGTCTCCTGGCTGGTTGAGCATATTCCCGGCGCCTTCCATGCCCCGCGCAAGGCCTACACCGGCAAGGCCGGCATGGCAGTGGACCGTGAACGCTTCCAGGAATTTGCCCGCGGGCTGGGCATCGATAACGATTCCACAGTCGTAGTCTATGACGAAAGATACGACGCTGCTCGTCTCTGGTGGCTTTTTCACCTTTACGGAAAACCCGATGTCCGGGTGCTGGACGGCGGTCTGGATGCCTGGAAAGACGCAGGGTACAACGTTGAGCGCGGCCCCGGGCACTCAGCGGGGAAAACCGGGAATTTCATCGCCACGCCCGCCCTCACCGGCTGGACGGCCGATATGGCCGACGTGGAACAGGGCCGCTCGGATGCGGGGACCCATGTCTGGGACGCCCGCGGTCCGGCGGAATGGGACGGGTCGGCGCCCATCGGCAGCTTGCCGGCAGGGCGCGTCGATGGGGCACAATACATCGGCTGGAAGGATTTCCGCAAAGCATCCGAAGGCCGCCCGTCGGAGTTCCGGACCGCCGCCGAGATCGGCGCGTTATTGAAACAGTCGGCTTTTGAGCCCGAACACGATCACATCTTCTATTGCCATTCCGGCGTACGCGCCGCCACGCCGTTGTTCGCGCTCTACCTCATGGGATTCCCCGTCGAAAGATTGCACCTGTACGACGGCTCCTGGATAGAATGGAGCCAGCGAGCTGCGAAAGAGAGGGCCGAGTAGTTACGTCCCCGGCTTTGCCGGGGGATATTTACTCAACACAAAAAATTATTGGATTACTCGCTGGATGCAATCAGTCTGGCCACGTCTTTTTTGGAAGCGCCAAGGGTCAATAGAGATTTCATTACCAGGTCGAAGGATACGGAAGCGTCTCCTGCTTCTATTTTGGCAACGCGCGATTGGCTGGACGAAATTAACTTTGCAAATTCAGTTTGGCTCAGGCACTTTTTGGTACGCATCGATTTAACAGAGTTGCATAATGCCAGTTTCATTTTCTTGACAAATAACCATATTTAGACCATATTTGGTCGCATTGACGCTGACAACTTTGTAAGAGTGTCCATGATGAAATTATCTTCGCAAATAAAACCAATCAGTTATCTCAAGGCCCATGCTGCTGATATCGTTCGCCAACTGAGTGAGCAGAAACAACCTCTTATCATTACGCAAAACGGTGAAGCCAAAGTTGTAGTGCAGGACATCAAGAGCTACGAGGAGAATGAAGAGACGCTTGCCCTGCTCAAAATACTTGCCCTGGGCAACAGTCAAATCGAACAGGGAAACGTCACGCCTGCCAAGTCGGCGCTGGAGCACATTCGCTCGAGACGTAAACAGCAATCGTAATGTACGAGGTCTTCCTGACCGATGATGCATTGCGCGACCTTGAAGATATTGATGACTACATTGCGGCGGCCGACTCACCGCAAAAAGCAGGGTATGTTATCGGCAGGATAGAACAGGCATTTCTCAGCCTCTCTGACATGCCGGAGCGCGGAAACTATCCGGGTGAGCTGTTATCCCTTGGTATCAAGGAATACAGGGAAGTCTTCTTCAAGCCCTACCGTATCGTTTATCGTGTACAGGACAAAAGCGTTTATGTTTATTTGATCGCTGACGGACGCAGGGATATGCAAACCCTGTTAAGCCGGCGCCTGCTGGGCGCTTGAACGGCTACCAGGCACGTCAGAGAGAATTTGAGGAACGCGCATTTTAAAAAGCGCAGGAAGTTATTCTTGGAGAGAAGGACCTGAAGATATCGGTGGTTTCCCGCATGGAGTTCGTGCAGGGTTGCCGGGATAAAAAAGAACTCGCGGTCCTGGAGAACTTTTTGCAGACAGTAAAATGCCGGATTATGCACTGTTCCAATGAAATCAGCATCACTGCCGACGTTTTAACCCGACAATATGCACTGAGTAACAATCTCAGTCCGGGTGATGCATTTATCGCAGCCACGGCACTTCATCATCACGAGACTTTGTGCACAGCTAATTACAGGGATTTTCATTTTATTGGCGGGCTGAATGTTAAGCGTTTCAGGCCTTCGTTGATAAGAGGATAGGGTCGGACCTGCTTAACTATTTAATCTGAGCGCCACCGTATTCTGTCAGCGGCGACAAGCACAAGGCGTTAAACTTACGCAACGTCACTTGAGAGAGTCAGTAGTATTTCAGTAGAACGGAGCCAACCATGGATTTAAAAACAATAGTTGAGAGAAACGATACATTACCGGGTCGCACATTCGACCTGGTTATGCAGTCATTGATATTAATTTCCATCATCACGTTTACCGTAGAAACGTTACCGGACCTTGAAGCCGATACCAGAAAATTTCTTCATGCGACGGAAGTAGTCATCGTAATAATATTTACCATTGAATATTTGCTTCGCCTGTATGTCTCGGACAGGAAACTCGGTTATGTTCTGAGTTTTTATGGCATCATCGATTTGTTGGCAATCCTGCCTTTTTATCTTGCTTCCGGCATTGATCTCCGCTCGCTACGGGTATTCCGAATGTTTCGGCTCTTCCGGCTGTTGAAACTGCTCCGTTTCGGCACGGCCATGCGCAGGTTTGCGCGTGCATTTATCATCGCAAAGGAGGAAATCATATTATTCAGCGTGGTGACTGCGATGCTCCTGTACCTGTCAGCCGTCGGCATATACTATTTCGAACATATAGCCCAGCCGGAGGCGTTCAAAAGCGTCATCCATAGCCTGTGGTGGGCGGTAACCACCCTGACGACTGTAGGTTACGGCGACGTTTATCCGATAACAGCAGGCGGAAAAATCTTTACCTTTATTATCTTAATGATTGGCCTTGGAATAGTCGCTATTCCGGCAGGACTGCTGGCGTCTGCATTATCGAAGGTGAGAATGGAAGAGTCGGAGGAAAGTTAAACCCATGCTTCATGGATTACAGGTTGCAGCCGAAAAAAACGGCGTTCAGACTTTGGAAATATGACCATGAAAAAGAAATATTGAAATGATCAAGATAAGTGATTTACACAAGAAATGGAGTCGGGATCCGGACTATCAGGTCGGAGGATAGGGTCGGACCTGATTAACTATTTGTTTTAGTTCAGTTCAGGTGCCAATATCGCCGGTTATTTCTTCTTAAAGCTCCCTTTTTGATATCAAAATTGAGATTGTAAGGTCAAGAATTACTTAGCACCCGCCGTAACATAAGGCGTTATAGCCTCCACCGTCTTAGGCCCGATGCCGGGAATTCTCCGCAAGTCATCAACAGACTCATACGGCCTCCCATCGGTGATCTTGATTGCAGTAACCGGTCCGATGCCGGGGATTTGTTCGAGTTCGTCCTTCGTGGCGCTGTTCAAATTGAGGGGTTGATCATCACGGGTACGTATCTTCGCCACCTTTTGGCGGAATGTTTTCAGTTCCTCGGCCTCCTCCCGCTGGCGTTTGCGCATGTCGGCCAGGATACCGGGTTGGGTTGACTGCCATATCCCGGCGCGGTTCAACAAGGCAATGGTGCGAAGGTCCTGGAGTTCTTCGAGTACGGTATGGCTTGGTGTCCCATCGGGAGCCGGGCGGGTCTTGCCGTGTACCCTGGCCAAACCCTGCTCAATGAGGAGATGAGCCAGGTCATGACCATCATGGGTTTCTACGAAGGCGTAATAGCGAACCAGCGCTGAACGTCCCGGCGCCTGGGCATAGCTGGTGTGAATCGTGAACGGCTGTGACAGTGCCTGCCTGACGTATTCGGCAGCCAGTTCGCCGTAGCGTACCACGTCATGGGGGTCTTCGAGGCCGAAATGGCGTTGTTGCTCACGGATTCTTTCCAGTACGGGTTTGCTGTTATACGTGGTTTCCGGGCAATCGACATAGTAGAGGCGCAGGTGCAGTTCACGGCCGTCGGCATTGACCATGAAACTGTCGCCATCGTTCAGGCCGGCGTGAATAAGCGTGACGTTATCGATGCTGACAAGTTCTGCTGCGGATAGTGGAAAGACAATGCAACAGGCAAGAAACAAGGTTTGTAACAGGTGCGATGATTTAATTTTCATACGTCAAACCTGCAACCAGAACGTCACGGGACCGTCATTCGTCAGGCTGACCTGCATGTTTGCGCCGAACACGCCGGTTTGAACCTGCCTATGGGTTTCCCGGGCAAGGTCTGCAAGTTCCAGGAACAGGCGTTGGCCCGTTTCCGGCGGCGCGGCTGAACTGAAACCGGGACGGTTGCCTTTACGGGTGTCAGCCGGCAGGGTGAATTGCGGGACCAGCAGCAGTTCGCCGCCTGTATCCTGCAGGCTCAGGTTCATTTTCCCGTCGGCGTCGGGGAATATGCGGTACTGGAGTATCCTTTGGGCCAGTCGCCGGGCTGTCGCCGAATCATCCTGTTTTTCTACACCGATGAGCGCCAGAATACCCGAGCCGATTTGCGCTACGGTCCTGTTATCGACCTCCACCTTTGCTTCGGTAACGCGCTGTATCAGTCCGATCATGCAATCGTTTTTACCTGCTGATCATCGGCAACCAGCAACAGGTCGGCGCGGCGCCTGGCGAACAGGCCGTTGGTGACCACGCCCACAACCTGGTTGAGTTGCTGCTCCAGTTCCGCCGGGTTGAGGATGGAAAGATTGTGCACATCCAGGATGACGTTGCCGTTGTCCGTGATGAAGTCTTCTCTCAGCACAGGCTGGCCGCCCAGCTTGACGATTTCCCGGGCCACGTAGCTGCGGGCCATGGGGATCACCTCGACGGGCAGGGGGAAAGCGCCCAGGACGTCCACCATCTTCGAGTCATCGACGATGCAGATGAAGCGGTCGCTGACAGCCGCCGTGATCTTCTCCCGGGTCAGGGCGCCGCCACCACCTTTGATCAGTTGCAGGTGCCGTGTGGCTTCATCGGCGCCGTCCACGTACACCGACAGTTCGCGTACGCCGTTCAAGTCGATGATCGGAATGTTGTGTTGCCTCAGCCGGGTTTCGGTCGCGACCGAACTGGCCACGGCGCCGTCGATACGGTGCCCGATACGCGCCAGTTCATCTATAAAGCAGTTGACCGTGCTGCCGGTGCCGACACCCACGACCATATCGTCTTCTATGTATTCGATCGCGGCCCTGGCGACCCGTTGTTTTTTTTCCTGGCTCATCTGGAGGCATGTCCTGTTGGTAAATCCCGGGTTGCCGGATTGCGCAGGGGCAGGCGCCTGGTTACGACATACAGGGGCAGGCTTTGGCGGAAATCCGGCGTGATGTTATCTTATACGCATGTTTGCAGAATACCAACCGTTAATCAGCGCAGCAGCGACCAGGGTTTACGACGTCGCCAGGCGCTCCTCCCTGGATTACGCCGGACAGGCTTCCCGGGTGCTGGACAACCATATCTGGCTGAAGCGGGAAGACCAGCAATCGGTGTTTTCCTATAAATTGAGAGGCGCGTATAACCTGATTGCCACACTGAACGACGAGCAGAAAAGCAACGGCGTCATCGCCGCTTCCGCCGGAAACCACGCCCAGGGAGTCGCCCTGGCGGCCGGCAAAATGAATATCAGCGCGACCATCGTGATGCCGAAGACCGCGCCGGAGATCAAGGTAAGCGCAGTAAGGCGTCTCGACGCCAGGGTGGTCCTGCACGGCAATACCTATGACGAGGCCCGGTTGCACGCGGAAGAACTGGCCGCCAGGGAGGGCAGGACCTTCATCCCCCCCTACGACCACCCGCTGGTCATCGCCGGGCAGGCTACCGTCGGCGTGGAACTGCTGGGGCAGTGCGATGAGCAGCCGGACTGTATCTTCGTCCCGGTCGGGGGCGGCGGATTGATAGCCGGGATAGCGCTGCACGTGAAAGCGACCAGCCCGGGGACAAAAGTCATCGGTGTGGAGCATGACGGTGCGGCCAGCATGTACCGGGCGTTGAAAGCCGGTGACAGGGTCACCCTGGATCACGTGGACATCTTCGCCGACGGCGCCGCGGTAAGGCAGGCGGGAGAGGAAACATTCCGCATCTGCCGGGAGCTGGTCGATGAGGTCCTCCCTGTCAACGTCGACGAGATCTGCGCCGCGGTCAAGGATATTTTCGAGGATACCCGCTCCATCCCGGAACCCGCCGGCGCGCTGGCGCTGACCGGGTTAAAAAAATATGTCCAGCGGGAGAACCTGAAGGACAGGCGCCTTATCGCCATTCTCAGCGGCGCCAACGTGAACTTTGACCGGCTGCGCCATATCGCCGAACTGTCCGCGCTGGGTGAACAGCGGGAGGCGTTGATCTGTACCACGATTTCCGAACGCCCCGGCAGCTTTCGCACCCTGTGCCACGACCTGGGCCCGCGCCAGATCACGGAATTCAACTATCGGTACTGCGATACCGAAGAGGCGCATATCTTCGTGGGTGTGCAGTTGCGCCACGGCGTCCGGGAGAAGAACCAGTTACTGGCAAATTTGCGGGACAAGGGCTACCAGGTCATCGACCTGAGCAATGACGAAGTGGCGAAGATGCATATCCGTTACATGGTAGGAGGCCATGCGCCCGGGGTTACCGATGAACTGCTGTACAGGTTTGAATTCCCCGAGCGTTCCGGGGCGCTGCTGCATTTTCTTACCCAGATGAGCTCGCGCTGGAACATCAGCCTGTTCCACTACCGCAATCACGGCGCTGCTTATGGGCGGGTGCTGATGGGTATACAGGTGCCGGAGGACCAGACCGGCGAATTCCAGGAATTCCTGGACGGCTTGGGGATTGAGTATTCGGAAGAGACGAATAATCCTGCCTACAGGATATTTCTCAACTGATTGGTGGGTATCAACCGCCAGACGTTTAGGGGGGGTGGATTTCCATCCACCCCCCCTTTTCTGCACTGGTGGGTATCAACCATCGTGCCGTTGCGGGCAATAAACTTGAACCAAAGGTTCAAGTGGGAACAGCGGGCGGTATATCAGGCTTCCCACCTTAAGTGGGCTTGCACACAATAGCGCGGTTCAGTTCCCTACATTACAGGAAATAAGCTCAAGTTTCTGTAGGCCCGCTGGCGAACACGACAGAAGATACCCAAAATCATTCATTCCCGACCAGAACGCCGTCAATCTTGGTTTGCAGGCGTTTCACAATCGAGTCCACAGATTCAGTATAGTCCTTATTTTTGCGTTTGTATGCAAGCAGTTCATTGGCGATATTCAGAGTCGCCATAATGACTATGCGTTCAGTGCCGATCACGTTGCCGCTGCCTTTCACCTCCAGCAATTTGTCATTGACAAAATCCACTACGGCATGTAACTGCTCGCGCTCATCGTCCGGGCAGGATATCAGGTATTCCTTGTCGAGAATCGATACCCTGACCGGTTTGGACTCTGTCATGAACGGGTTTCCATAGCCCGCAACCGCGCAATCATGGATTCAACACGGAATCTGGCCTGCTCTGTTTTTTCAATGAGCACGGCGCGCTCGCTGATCAGGTTTTTTTGCTGGTGACGCAAGGCGGAATTCTCGTTTTTCAACGAGTCAACGGTCTTGATGAGATCATCGACCCGCGCCTCCAGCACCCCCAAGTCTACATTTTCATGGTTTTTTTCTGGCATTGATATATTTTCCGCGGCTGGTTATCCCCATTAAACGCAAGTGTTTATGTATCAATATAGAACGCGGTTGCGAGGCGGTCAAGATTCAGAAGTCGAATACTTTTCATCATTGCTTTTGGCGTTCCGTCAAGGTACCGTAAGACATACCTGAAATTCGTGCTCCGCCACATGAAACACACCGAATACCGCAAGCGCCGCAAGAAACTCATGGACATGCTGGGAGATGACAGTATTGCCATCCTGCCCGCCGCGTCTGAGAAAATACGCAACCGGGATGTGGCGTTTCGTTACCGTCCCGACAGCGATTTTTTTTACCTGACTGCGTTTGCGGAACCTGAGGCCGTCCTGGCGCTGATCCCGGGCCGCAATCAGGGCGAGTTTATCCTGTTCTGCCGCGAGCGTGATCCGGAACAGGAAATCTGGCACGGTTCCCGTGCGGGTCTGGAGGGCGCCTGCAATGATTACGGCGCGGATGACGCTTATCCCATTACCGATATGGACGACATCCTGCCCGGATTGCTGGAGAACAGGGAACGGATTTATTACACCATGGGAAACGACACCGCGTTCGACCAGCGTGTGCTCGGCTGGGTCAACCAGGTGCGCGGCAAGATCCGTACCGGGGTGCACGCGCCGGAGGAGTTCATATCCCTGAACCACATCCTGCATGACATGCGCCTGTATAAAAGCCGGCATGAAATCAGCAAGCTGCGCGATGCCGCAGCTATTTCGGCCAAAGCCCACGTGCGCGCGATGAAGGCGTGCCGGCCGGGCATGATGGAATACCAGGTCGAGGCGGAGTTGCTCCATGAATTCATGCGCCGGGGCGCATTCAGCGCGGCGTATCCCAGCATCGTGGGCAGCGGGGCGAACAGTTGCGTCCTGCACTACATCGACAACACCAGGGAAATGAAGGACGGGGACATCCTGTTGATTGATGCCGGCGCCGAATACGAAGGTTATGCCAGCGACGTTACCCGCACATTTCCTGTCAGCGGCCGTTTCAGCGACCATCAGCGCGCCGTGTACGAGGTAGTCCTGGCCGCGCAGCTTGCCGCCATTGACGCGGTAAAGCCGGGAAATCACTGGAATCAACCCCATGACTCAGCAGTTGAGGTGTTGACCGAAGGCCTGGTCGCCCTGGGCATTCTGAAGGGGTCAGCGCAAACGCATATAGAAAAAGAGGACTATAAACGTTATTTCATGCACAAGACCGGTCACTGGCTGGGGATGGACGTACACGACGTCGGTGATTACAAGTTAGGCGATGAGTGGCGCATGCTGGAACCCGGCATGGCGTTGACCGTTGAACCGGGGTTGTATTTTCCGCCGCAGAAGGGCCTTGCCAAAAAGTGGTGGAACATCGGCGTGCGTATTGAAGATGACGTGCTGGTAACGAAATCCGGCCATGAGGTGCTGAGCCGGGATGCGCCCAAGAGCATCCCTGAAATCGAGGCCCTGATGTCAGCAAACAGGTAATCTGTCGCGATGTACGATATTGCGATAATTGGCGGCGGCATGGCCGGCGCCGGCCTTGTCTGTGCCCTTGCCGGAGAGAAGGCCGGCATTGCGCTGGTGGAGGAGAGGCCGGCGCGGGATGACCACCCCCACAGTGATGATGCCAGGGGCATGGCATTATCGCTGTCTTCGCGGAAGATACTGGACGAGACAGGGTTATGGCCGAAACTGGAAACATCCGCCTGTTCCATCGAGCACATACACGTCAGTACCCTGGGTCGTTTCGGCTGTGTCAGGATGTCCGCCGGCATGCTCGATCAGGATGCGCTGGGTTATGTGGTTCCCGCGCATGAACTGGGGCGCGCGCTGTACCGGGAAATTACCGGAAAGGATAATATCGACATATTCTGTCCTGCGACAGCCGAAGGAATAGAAACTGAATCCGGGTCGGTTGCCGTGCGCATCAGGCAGGCCGGTGGGGAGACAGTCATCAGGTGCAGGCTGCTGGTGATTGCGGAGGGCGCATTTTCGAACCTTAGGGACAAGACCGGGATCAAAACCAGGGTCCATGACTACCGGCAATCGGCCATCGTTTCGAATATCTCAGTCTCCCGGGACCACCGTAACACGGCATACGAACGATTTATTCCCGGCGGCCTGGTGGCAATGCTGCCGTTGCACGGCGGGTTGCGTTGCGTCTCGGTGCTGGTATCGCCGTCAGAGGAGTCGGACGGTTACATGCAACTGGACGATGAGGGATATCTCAAGCTGGTGCAACACGCATTCGGCAAGCGCCTGGGACAATTATCCGGTCCCGGCCCCAGGCAGTCCTACCCACTGTTTTTGCTGCAGCCGGAACGGCAGGCCGCCGGCCGTACAGTGCTGCTGGGTAATGCGGCCCATACTGTTCACCCCAACGGCGCCCAGGGGCTTAACCTGGCCTTGCGGGATGTGGCGGCGCTGGCAGGGCTGTTGCGCCGGGTACTCAAGAATGGCGGCGACGCAGGCGCCCCTGACGTCCTGGCCGCATACACGACATTGAGGGAAGCCGACCAGCGCCAGGTTGTCCGTTTCACGGACATGGTGCAAAGGACGTCCGGCGCCGCCAATTCGTTGAAGTCTGCATTACGCGGCAGCATGATGCTGGCGCTGGATACGCTGCCGGGCATGAAGAAGGAATTCATCAGCCGCGCAACAGGCCTGCGCACGCCGCCGCCAAAACACATGCCTGATTTCAGGGGACTGGGCAAGCCGGGCGCGCCACTGAAGACAGGCACTGGACGCTCGCCTGCCGGGGGCGGCGCCGGCGCGTCCCGCGCCCCGGATACGGAACTTCTCATAACAGGCGGTGGCGTGATCGGCAGCACCATGGCGTTACTGGCCGCTTCGGCCGGCATTGACTGTATCCTGGTCGAGCGCAACAGGCGGCCCGCGACGGAAGCCCGGACGGAAGACGCCCGGATGCTGGCCCTGACCCCGGCATCCGGGAAAATCCTCACCAGGGTGCAGGCTTGGCAGCAGCTTGCGGAACAGGACATCGGCCTGTTCCGGCAGATGCACGTATGGGATGAGAACGGCAGCGGCAGCCTGTTCTTCGACAGCGCCGATATCGGCCTGCCTGCCCTGGGCCATATTGTCCCACAGAACCTGTTGGTGGGCGCGCTGGAATCGGCCCGCGCCGGCCTGCACGGTATTTCGGTGCATGCAGGCGCCGAACCGGCGCATCTCAGCGACGCAGGCAACGCCATCAGTGTGACGTTGAGTGACGGCCGGGAGGTGTCCGCAAAACTGCTGGTCGCGGCCGATGGCACAGGGTCGAAGGTCAGGCAGCTTGCCGGCATAGGGTACCCGGTACACCAGTACCGGCAGACGGCCGTAGCGGGCATCGTCCGGACCGAGTTGAACCACGGGCAGGTCGCCCGCCAGCGGTTTTTATCGGACGGCCCGCTGGCGTTCCTGCCCATGGCCGACCCGAACCATTGCGGGGTGGTCTGGTCCACCGCGCCCGGACACGCGGACGACCTGCTTGCCATGGATGAGGCGGCATTTCAACAAGCTCTCGGGGAGGCGTTCGAACACACCCTGGGCGCGGTGACCGGGGGTGGCGTAAGACAGGGTTTTCCGTTGCAGCGAGCGCAGGCGCTGCGCTACTGTTCCGACCGCATCGCCCTGGTCGGCGATGCCGCGCATTGCGTCCATCCCCTGGCCGGCATGGGCGCCAACCTGGGCCTGCTGGACGTGGCCGCCTTGTTCCAGATCATCAACACGGCGGGCAGGAAAGGGCGGGATCCCGGCGGCACAGCGCTGCTGAGAAAGTACGAGAGATGGCGCAAGGGCGAAAATTATATGGTGATGATGACCCTTGAGGGTTTAAAATACCTGTTTGAAAACCAGACCTTACCCATTCCGGGGTTGAGGAATGCCGGGATGGAACTGTTTAACTCTTTCCAGGCCGTGAAAAATTTCACCATGCGCCGGGCTACGGGCCTGGCCGGCGATTTGCCGGACCTGGTTAATGGTAACTGAGGCCCCGCAACCTGATGGATAATACGACCCCCACACATTTTGTCCGCAAGATCATCGACGATGATATAAGACAGGGCCGCTGTCCTGACGGCATCCACACGCGTTTCCCTCCCGAGCCCAACGGTTTCCTCCATATCGGCCATGCCAAGGCCATCTGCCTGAATTTCGGGATGGCGGCGGAGTACCGGGGTAAATGCAACCTGCGCTTCGATGACACCAACCCGGAAAAAGAGGACATGAAGTACGTGGAGGCTATTCAGGATGATGTCCGCTGGCTGGGGTTCGACTGGGAGGACAGGTTGTTTTTTGCCTCGGATTATTTTGCGCGGCTGTTCGAGTTTGCAGTCAGCCTGATCGAGCAGGGCAAGGCCTACGTGGACGGCATGAGTGCAGAGCAGATCAGGGAATACCGCGGCACCCTGACGGAACCGGGGACCGACAGCCCCTGGCGCGACAGGCCGGTTGCCGAGAGCCTGGACCTGTTCCACAGGATGAAGGCAGGTGAGTTTGCCGACGGCGAACTGGTGCTGCGGGCTAAAATCGATATGCGCGCCGCCAACCTGAACCTGCGCGACCCGGTCATTTACCGGATTCGCAGGACCAGCCACTACCGCACCGGCGATAACTGGTGCATATATCCCATGTACGATTTCACCCAGTGCCTGTCGGATGCGCTGGAACATGTCACCCACTCGCTGTGCAGCCTGGAGTTTGAGGACCACCGGCCATTGTATGACTGGTTTATCGACAACCTGGATACGCCCTCGCGCCCGCGCCAGTACGAGTTCGCCCGCCTGAACCTCGAGTACACGGTGCTGAGCAAACGCAGGCTGATCGAACTGGTGGAGGACGGCCACGTGAGCGGCTGGGACGACCCGCGCATGCCCACCCTGTCCGGTCTGCGGCGGCGCGGGTTCACGCCGAAGTCCATACGGGAATTCTGTGAGCGTATCGGCCTGACCAAGAACGACACCTGGATCGACGCCGGCGTGCTGGAGCATGTTATCCGGGACGAACTGGGCGCTGATGCGCCGCGCCGCATGGCAGTGTTGCGCCCGTTGAAGGTGGTGATCGACAACTATCCCGATGACAAAGAGGAACTGCTGGACGCCGCCAACCATCCGCAGGACCCATCCATGGGCGCGCGCAAGGTCCCGTTCAGCAAGGTGATTTATATTGAACGGGATGATTTCATGGAAGATGCGCCGAAAAAGTTCTTCCGTCTGACGCCGGGCCGGGAAGTCCGCCTGCGTTATGCCTACTTTATCACCTGCAACGAAGTCGTCAGGGATGACAGGACCGGCGAGGTTGTTGAATTGCGCTGCAGCTATGATCCGGCGACGCGCGGCGGCAATGCTCCCGACGGCCGCAAGGTCAAGGGAACGATCCACTGGGTGTCGGCGCGGCATGCGCGCCCGGCGCAGGTCAGGCTCTATGACAGGCTGTTTTCCGTCGCCAACCCGGACCGGGGCGAACAGGACTGGAAAACCTGCATCAACCCGGATTCCCTGGAGACGCTTGACGGGTGCCTCATCGAACCGGACCTGGCGCAGGCAGAACCTGAGCAGCGCTTCCAGTTTGAACGACTGGGATACTTCTGCGCCGACAGGGAAGACCGGCAGCGGGAAAGTCCGGTATTCAACCGCATCGTGACGTTGCGCGATACCTGGGCGAAGATAAGCAAAACCTAATGGCAGGACGGGCGTGGGCGCGTTGTTCGTCATTCCTGCGAATGCAGGAATCCAGTAAGCAGACAAGCGCTGCAAGCGCACCTTATAATGACGAAGGTAATGACAGATAAACAATATTCAATTTGGAACCAGGATGACAAACTCAAACACATCACTCTATCAATCAAAAATCAGCAGCCTGCCCCTGCTGAACCGGGGCAAGGTCCGCGACATCTACGACGTGGATGACGACCACCTGCTGATCGTCACCAGCGACCGCATCTCCGCCTTCGACGTGGTGTTGCCCGACCCGATCCCGGGCAAGGGCAACGTGCTGACCACGGTGTCCAATTTCTGGTTTGCCCGGACGGAGAACCTGGTTGCCAACCACCTGACCGGCCGCAGCCTGGATTCCGTCGGTCTCGGCAATGACGAGGCCGGGCAACTGGAAGGCCGCGCCATCGTGGTCAGGAAGCTGAAGCCGTTGCCGGTGGAAGCCATCGTGCGCGGTTATATCATCGGCTCAGGCTGGAAAGACTACCAGCGTAGCGGCGCCGTCTGCGGCATCGAGTTGCCCGCCGGCCTGCAACAGGCGCAGCAGTTGCCGGAACCGATATTCACGCCATCCACCAAGGCGGAGGCCGGGGAACACGATGAAAATATCAGTTTCGCGGAAACCGTCGAACTGCTGGGTGCCGAACTGGCCGAAAAGGTGCGCACACTCAGCCTGACCATCTACCGGCAGGCCGCGGAATTTGCCGCTGAACGGGGGATCATCATTGCCGATACCAAGCTGGAATTCGGCTTTGACCGGAACGGGGAGTTATACCTGATAGACGAGGTATTGACGCCGGATTCGTCCCGCTTCTGGCCGGCGGATTCCTACCGCACGGGCATCAGCCCACCCAGCTTTGACAAGCAGTACGTGCGCGACTACCTTGAGACCCTGGACTGGAACAAGCAGGCGCCCGGACCGGCGTTGCCGGGGGAAGTGATCCGGCAGACTGCCGCCAAGTACAGGGAGGCCCAGGACAGGTTGCTGGACTCGTAACAAGCTGAAATGATTCCGCTCCACGACGACAACCCCACGCATATCTTCCCGGTACTGACCGTGACCTTCATCGCGGCCTGCGTACTGGTGTTCCTGTGGCAGATGTCCCTGGGCCAGCAGGGCTACCAGGCATCGGTCTATGCCCTGGGCGTTATCCCTGCGGTGCTGTTGAACAAGGCTACATTACCCGTGGAACTGGCACTGGTCCCCCCCACCGTAACCGTGTTCACCTCCATGTTCCTGCACGGCGGCTTCATGCACCTGGCCGGCAACATGCTGTACCTGTGGATTTTCGGTAATAACGTGGAAGACGCGATGGGGCATGGCCGTTTCATCGTGTTTTACCTGCTGTGCGGGGTGGCGGCCGTGTTCGGCCAGGTGTTGCAGGATCCGGGCTCCCGGATACCCATGATCGGCGCCAGCGGCGCGATTTCCGGGGTGCTGGGCGCGTACCTGATACTCTATCCCCGCGCCAGGGTGCTGGTGCTGATCCCCCTGGGGTTCTTCATGCAACTGGTAAGGCTGCCGGCCCTGTGGGTACTGGGCCTGTGGTTCGCGATGCAGTTGATCAGTTCCGCCCTCACCTCATCGGAAGGGGGAGGCGTGGCCTGGTTCGCCCACATCGGCGGCTTTGTCGCCGGCATGGTGCTGATCCCGTTCTTCAAGAGCGGCAACGTCACGCTGTTCCACAAAGCCCACGGCTCCAAACGCTTCACCCGGCGAGTAAGCCGCTGGCCGCAGGGGGACCATAATCAACTGGAGAACGCCGCTAGGCGCTGGTCGAAGCGGGGGAGGTAGTACCCTTTCAATTTGATTCTGACCCCTGGATTTCTGAACAACTCCCGGGGGCTACAGGATTTGGATAACTATGTCAACGCAACGATGATGGTGGCAAACACGAAACCGCAGCCGACCATCCATCTGATAAGCCGGTTTTCCCGCTCCGCCATATCGGTTCTCAAGGAGCTAATTTCAGCCGTTACCTTCTTTTCCAGAAGTGCGATATCGGTCTTTGTCGCCAGTTGCGGTAGCTGTGACACTTGAATAACGTCCTCCGCCGCTTTTGATGCGCTCTGTTCCGATACGCCAGCTTCAATAAATGCTTGGTAGAGTGGAACACTGCTCATACGGGTTACCTCCTTTTAAGTTTAACGTTACGTTCCTGGTCCGGAAGTTGTTTCGCTTCCGCCCATGTCTGCAATCTACGCTCACCTGCCGAGGTTGTCAACTCCTGGTATACTGCGTCGCCGAAGGCGACCCATTATGTCGGCCTTGGGATATATCTCCCGCCATTGTGCAATCCTGATGCAACAGCCTTTGTGCGGTTCAGTACGCAAACAACTCCTGGAGGCACCTGCATGTCTCCTTCCGGGCGGTCTCATCAATAATACCCAGTTTTTTTACCAACCGTGATTTATCAACCGCCCTGATTTGATCAAGGAGGATCATCCCTTTCTTCCCCTGAAATTCGCAGGCGACCCGGCAGGGAAAATGAAAACCTTTTGTCGTCATCGGCGCTACCAGTACAGTAGATAATGCAGCCATTTCATTGGGTGAAATAATGGCACAAGGCCTTGTTTTGCTGATTTCCCTGCCCTTGGTCGGATTAAGCTGTACCAGCCAGACCTGGAAGCGGGCAATTTCCGGCATTACCATTCCAGTTCTTCATCGGATGTTAATATTGCATCCAGCCATTCATTATCAATTGCCTCAACACCGTGTACGGCTATTGCTGCTTCAATGGATTCTTTCCAGCCCTCCCTTGCCCTCTTGCTCGGAGTAACCAGGAGGCCGTTACTGACTACCTGTAATTTAAGCTCTCTTCCTTCCAACCGGGCTTGTTCTATGAGTGGTTTCGGAATTCTGATACCCCGCGAATTACCAATTTTGACTAAGTGAGCCATGAGCGTGACCTTTGTACATTAAACGATTTTAAGTAAGTATAATGTAATTACATTCGGTGTTCAAGAGTTAAATGTAACAGAGTTAAATGTAGCTGGCTGCTTCCATCTCAACAAGCCATCTATGGATTTCCGCTTCGCTACGCTGGTAAAGCGCTTTAAGGAAACTCTGATTAAGTCAGAGTTTCCTGCGATACAAGGATGTATCGCCAAAATCAATGACAATAAGTCATTGATTTTGTTTTCCGTGCTCTGATAAGTCCAGGATGGACTTATTCAGAGCTTCCTTAAATACTATTTGTTGAGGATTGCATTGAGTCCGCAGGTCAGCCTGTGCATGCCCTCTTCCAGGGTTGCCTCGTCCAGCGCTCCGTAAGAGATTCTCAGGTAACAGCCTTTCTCCATGCCGAAGGCGCTACCGGGCATTGCCGCTATACGGTACTCCCGGATCAGCCTTTCGACGACCTCCATGTCAGGCAGTTCCGTATCGAGTCGGAGGAATACGTAAAACGCACCGTCAGAGCGGACCCCGCCGATGATACAGTCCAGCTTTTTCAACTCGCCTAACACAAACTTCCGACTGCGGACAATCCGACTAATCTTGTCAATGCAGTAATCCTTACCGGCTCCCAGCGCCCCGATGGCTGCGTATTGCGAAGCCAGCGGCGGGCAGATCAGGTTGGTGTCCTGCACTTTTCGCACAGCATCGCGCAGGTGCGCCGGGATAAGCATGTAACCGATGCGCCAGGATGAAAACCCGTACGCCTTGGACAGGGAAAACAGGGAGATGGTGTGTTGGAACGAATCATCCATACTGGCCGGAGAGAAGTGCCGTCGGTCATCGTACACGAAGTATTCGTATGCCTCATCGCTGATGTGGTAGATCCCCCGTTCCCCGCACAGTTCATTAACCGCCCGCAGGGTTTCTTCAGGGTAAACGGCGCCGCTGGGATTGTTGGGCGAGATGGTCACGACCGCGGCGGTTCGCTTGGTCATTGCCGCGGCTATGGTCGCCGGGTCAACCTGGAAATGGCTGTTGGTCGCTACGCAGACCGACACGCAGTTCAGCATCCTGACAGCCATCTCATGGTTGAAGTAATAAGGAGTCGGCAATATCACCTCAGCGCCGGGGTCGGTAATGGCAAACAGAGCGTTCAGGAAACCCATGTTGGCCCCGGCGGTGACCATCAGGCGCCGATCATCACCGGCGGTTATCCGGTTCTCTTCAGTCAGCTTGCGCGTCAGCATCCCGGCGAGTTCAGGAATACCTTCCACGGGACCATAAAATTGGTCCAGTTCCGTTCCATGCGCAATGACGTTGCGCAAGGCCCCCTCCGGCGGCCCATAGCAGACCACACCCTGCCCAAGGGAGATGGTCCCCGGCGTCTTCCTGATCAGGTCAGCCACAATGGGCACGACAGGGGATTGTACGGCCTCCATCCTCCGGCTGGAACGGGTCAGGTCAGGGTTTTGCATCCGGCAATGATAGGGAAATCAGCAAACGGTTTTCAATGACTGGCTTTGGGGTCCGCCGCCACCTTCAGGAGTTCCACCAGTTGCTGTTTCGCGCCGGGGTCGGTGATGGCGGACACTGCCTGGTTGAACAATTTTACCTTTTTATCGTGTTCGCCCAGTAATTGCTCGAGTTTCAAGCTTTCGGCGATTCCGGGTTCGCCGCCGTTCTTGTATTTTTCATCCAGGGATTTCAGCAGGGAGAAATACTCATCCTTGCTGGCGCACATGGATTGGTAGGCCTGCCAGGCGGCCGCGGTTTCCGGGCTGAGATCTTCAGTCACCGTGCAAATCGTCATTCCGGCGAAGGCCGGAATCCAGTAAGACAAAGAGTCGCCCTTTGGGCGACACGGTATTCCACTGGATGCCGGGTCAAGCCCGGCATGACGGACCAGCGTGAGGAGGCCTGGTATGATGGACTATCACGCTGCTTCTTCAAGCGCGTCTGAATATTGCCCCAGGCAGGCCAGGCTGTTGCATTTTTCCCTGTGCAGCAGGGCCGCCTGTGCGGCGCCGAAATTCTCCGGGTTGCCCGCCCAGGTCTTCAGGCAGGGTTCCTGCAGGGCGCGTCCGTAGGAGAAGCTGAGGGGCCAGGGCAGGCCGTCATGGTTCCGGTTCATTTCGTTCAGGTGGGCCGTTGCCAGGGTTGCGCTCTGGCCGCCGGACAGGAATACGATGCCCGGTAGCGACGCCGGCACCGTGTTCAACAGGCAGCGGAGGGTTTTTTCAGCGACTTCCTGCACGCCTGCCTGGACCGGGCACTTTTTGCCTGATAGGACCATGTTGGTCTTCAGGATGGTATGTTCCAGCGCCACGGCCTGGTCGCAAAGAGCGTTGAAGACTGTTCTCAGGGTCTTTTCCGTGGCCCAGTAGCAGACATCGATGTCATTGTCGGCATCCATCAGCACTTCGGGTTCCACCATTGGCACGATGCCGGCCTCCTGGCACAGCGCCGCGTAGCGGGCCAGGGCATGGGCATTGGCCTCGATGCAGCCGTTGCTGGGGATATGATCGCCAATGGTGATCACTGCGCGCCACTTGGCAAAACGGGCGCCCAGTTCGCTATATTCAGCAAGACGAGAGCGCAAACCGTCAAGACCTTCGGTCACCTTCTCGCTGGGATGTCCGGCCAGGTCCTTGGCGCCCGTATCCACCTTGATGCCGGGCATAATGCCTTTAGCTATCATCGCCTGCGGGAACGGCACACCGTCCCGGGTCTTCTGCCGCAGGGTTTCGTCGAACAGGATCATGCCACTGATGAACTCCTCCCCGCCATCCGCGGTGATAAGCAGCTCCCGGTAGGCGCGCCGGTTTTCCTCGGTGGATTCGACATTGATGGTGTCGAAACGTTTCTTTATGGTCGGCAGACTCTCGTCAATGGCAAGAATGCCTTTGCCCTCGGCCACCATGGCGGCGGCCGTTTGCGCCATTTGTTCGGTCATATCACTCATTCGTACTTACTCCTGCACTGCAAATTGGTTCATTCAAGATAGCCCTGATTTGATACCAGGTTCCTTAATTGTAAGGCAAAACCCGGCCTGCTTAAACTGCCGGTCAGGGCATTTCCGGGTTAAAGGTCTTGCTGATGATTTTCCACTCGTCGTTTACCTTTGCGAGGTGGAAATAATCGGTGAAGTTAATCCCCATGAAACCGGCTTCCTTGAGGGTGATACTGGCGATTGGGCCGGAAATCTCGACGTTGGTAATTTCAGCCTGGTACGCGCTGCCTGTATCTGCCCCAGGTGGTGGATTTTCGACTGCCTGGAAAAAAGGTTCCGGCGAACCCATCAGGTAGTCGCCCATCATGTATCCCGACATCAGGGCATTATCGTGAAAGATGGCCCGCAACCGCTCGGCGCTGCCCGCGGCGCAGGCATCGACGTATTCCTGGATGACCGCACGTGCGCGGCCGGCTTCTTCGTTCTGACTCATTTTGTCCTCCTCTTTGTGTAAATATTGGGGACAAAATGAATTCTGTCCCCAGCGACGCGTATTAAATGTCTTGCGTGGTTACATCGCCCACCCGAATGATTTTCAGGTTGTTGGTGCCGCCGCGGTGCCCCCTGAGATCGCCTTTCGTGATCAGGACTATGTCGCCTTCACTGACCAGCTTGCGCCGGAGCAGGATGGCGATGAGTTCCTCGTTGGCCTCCAGCGGGTCCGTGTGGGTGATGTCAAATTGTATGGGATAGACGCCCCGGTACAATCTTACCTTGCGCATGGTCGACGCATGGCGGGTGAACGCCATGATCGGAATCCCGGAGCTGATGCGCGACATCCACAGGCAGGTTGACCCGGTTTCCGTCAGGGCCGCTATGGCATTTGCCTTGATGTGGTTGGCGGCATACATGGCAGACATGGCGATGGCCTCGTCAATGCGTTTGAATTCCTGGCTGATGCGGTGGTGTGATTCCCGGGTTTCCTTCTGTTTTTCCGTTTCCTCGCAGATCCGGGCCATGGCCTGGACGACCCTGTCAGGGAACTTGCCGATACTCGTCTCTCCTGACAGCATGACCGCATCGGTGCCGTCCAGGATCGCGTTGGCCACGTCGAATACTTCGGCGCGGGTGGGGATCGGGTTGTGGATCATGGATTCCATCATCTGTGTGGCAGTGATCACCGGCCGGTCCATGTCCTGGGCCTGTTTGATGAGTTTTTTCTGTACCGGCGGCAATGCGGCATCGCCGATTTCGACTCCCAGGTCGCCCCGGGCGATCATGATGGCATCGGCCGCTTCTATGATGGCCGCGGCATTTTCCAGGGCTTCCATCCGTTCAAATTTCGCGATGATCCCTGCGTTGGATCCCGCTTCTTTCAACAACCCCCGGGCCTCCTCGATATCGGCAGCGCTGCTGACGAATGAGACGGCGAAATAATCGGCGCCGATCTCAACCCCGTGCAGCAGGTCCTTGCGGTCTTTCCTGGTCAGGGCGCCTGCGGACAGACCGCCCCCCTTCAGGTTGATCCCCTTGTTGTCCGACAGCTTTCCTCCCGTGACAACCCTGCAGTGCACCTGCGTCTTGACCAGGTTCACCACTTCCAGCACGATTCGCCCGTCGTCTATGAGCAGGGTATCCCCGGGATTGACGTCCTGGGCCAGTGCCCGGTATGTGACGCCCACCTGTGTCTTGTTGCCCGCGCTCTCCGGCAGGGACGGATCGAGGATGAATTCATCCCCTTCCTGCAACAGGACCACGCCGTTATGAAAACGCCTGAGCCTGATCTTGGGACCTTGCAAATCGGCTATCAGACCGATCTCCAGGCCCTCCCTGGCGCTGATTTCCTTGAGTATGCGGGCCCGTTCCCTGTGCTCCAGGTGGGTCTGGTGTGAATAATTGATACGGAACAGGTCCACACCGGCCTGAACCATGTTTTCCAGCGTGTCCGGCCTGTCCGTGGCCGGACCCATGGTGGCTATAATCTTGGTCCTGCGCATCAGTGACAAGTGTCCCTTCGGGCTGCCTCCTGCAATGCGGCGATGGCGGGCAATGTTTTGCCTTCCAACAGTTCCAGGAACGCCCCGCCGCCGGTAGAGATACAGGAGATACCGTCCGCGACGCCGAACCGGGCAATAGCCGACACGGTATCGCCGCCCCCGGCAATGGATAATGCCGGACTATCGGCAACGGCCCTGGCCAGCGCAGCGGTGCCGGCTGAGAACTGTTCGAGCTCGAATACCCCGACAGGTCCGTTCCACAGGATCGTTGCGGATGAACCGATCGTGCGATCATTCTCTTCGATTGCCCGGGGGCCTATATCCAGGATCCGGTCGTCCGGTTCGATTTCGGCCAGGGTCTTCACCTGCGCCTCCGCATCCTGCGCCAGGGATTTCGCACAGACCACGTCTTCCGGTAAGGGGATCTCCTTGCCATGGTCCCGGGCATAGGCCAGAATGTCTGCCGCCGCGCCGACCAGGCCCTCTTCATGAAGTGAAATGCCGATTGGCCTGCCGGCGGCTTTCAGGAACGTGTTGGCAATCCCGCCGCCCACGAGCAGGCGGTCCACCTTCCTGATCAGGTTTTCCAGCGCCATCAGCTTGGTCGAGACCTTTGCCCCGCCGACGATCGCGGTCATGGGGCGCCCGGGCCGTTCCAGGGCTTTTGTGAGTGTCTCTATTTCAGCCACCAGCAAGGGTCCGGCGCAAGCGGCGGGGGCATACCCGGCCACGCCGTGGGTCGAAGCCTGGGCGCGATGTGCCGTGGCAAAAGCATCATTCACGTAGATATCGCACAGGCCGGCCAGGCTCCGGGCAAGCCCGTCGCTGTTTTTCGTCTCTCCCGGCATGAACCGGATATTCTCCAGCATCACCACTTCTCCGGGCCGTATCGAAACTCCCTGTTCCCAGTCGGACGCCAGGCGCACCTCCCGGTCCAGCAGGGTGGAAACGCGCCCGGCGACCGGGGCCAGGCTGAATTCATCATCATATTGTCCTTCTTTCGGACGTCCCAGGTGCGAGACCAGGATAATGGCGGCAGGCGCGGCAAGCAAACGCTCCAGGGTGGGCAGACAGGCGCGGATGCGCGTGTCGTCCTGAATGACGCCGCCGCTTACGGGCACATTGAAATCGGCGCGTATCAGGACTCGCTTGTTTGCCGGATCAAGGTCATCCAGGGTAACGAACCCAACGCTCACTGCTAACCGGCGTTCATCAGGGCAATGGTGGTATCGAGCATGCGGTTGGAAAACCCCCATTCATTATCGTACCAGGCGACCACTTTTACCGTCGTGCCCTCGATGACCTTGGTCAACGAGGCATCGTAGGTCGCCGATGCCGGGTCGTGGTTGAAGTCGATGGAAACCAGCGGCGCCCGGTTGCAGGCCAGGATGCCGTTCAGGGGACCATCCGCCGCGGCCTGCATGAGTCCATCGATCTCCTCGTGGGAGGTGGCGCGCGCGGCCTGGAAAGACAGGTCCACCACGGAGACGTTGATGGTCGGCACCCGCACCGCGTAGCCGTCCAGCTTGCCGTTGAGTTCCGGCAGCACCAGGCCGACAGCCGCCGCCGCCCCGGTTTTGGTCGGAATCATGGATAACGTCGCGGAACGGGCGCGCCGCAGGTCGGTGTGGTACACGTCGCTCAGTACCTGGTCGTTGGTGTACGCGTGGATCGTAGTCATTATCCCGTTTACCACGCCTATGTGATCATGCAGCACCTTGACCACCGGGGCCAGGCAGTTGGTCGTGCAGGAGGCATTGGAGATGACGGTATCCGTTTTCTTCAGTACGCCGTGGTTGACGCCGTAGACGATGGTCGCATCCACGTCCTTGCCGCCGGGCGCGGAGATGATGACTTTTTTTGCGCCGCCCTGCAGGTGCGCGCCGGCTTTTGCCTTGCTGGCGAAAAACCCGGTGGATTCATGGACGACATCCACACCAAGTTCGCCCCAGGGCAGCTTTGCCGGGTCCCGTTCCGACAGGACGCGTATCCGGTCGCCGTTGACTACCATGTGATCGCCGTCCACCTCCACCGTGCCGGGAAACTTGCCGTGGGCGGTATCGTAGCGGGTCAGGTGCGCGTTGGTCTCGGCATTGCCCAGGTCATTGACCGCGACAATGCGGACCTCGTCGGTGCGCCCGCTCTCGTACAGCGCCCGCAAGATGTTTCTGCCAATTCTGCCGTAGCCGTTGATTCCTACGTTTATCGTCATTATGTATAACTCCGGGTTTTAGTGATCAGACTTCCTGAACCAGCCGCATCAACCCCTCCGCGTTGATGCCGAAATGCTCGAACACGGCGCCGCCGGGCGCCGACTCGCCGAAGGTCGGCACTCCCAGTATCCTGCCGTCCAGGCCGACGTACTTGCGCCAGTAATCGGGTATGCCCGCTTCGACGGCAATGCGCCGGCGGCAGGCAGGGGGCAAAACCTGTTCGCGGTATTCCTGCGGCTGGCTGTCGAACGCATCCGTCGAAGGCATGGAGACGACCCGTACGCTGCTGCCGTTCCCGTTCAGTTGCCGTGCGGTTTCAACGGCTATGGCGACTTCCGAACCGGTGGCGATGATGATCAGATCGGGTTCGTCTTCAGGTTCCACCAGGATATAGCCGCCGCGTTCAATGGACTCGACCTGTTGCGCGGTCCTGTCCAGTACGGGCAGGGATTGCCGCGAGAGCAACAGGGAGGTGGGCCCGTCCCGGTTTTCCAGGGCAGATTTCCAGGCGACCGCAGTTTCAACCGCATCACAGGGGCGCCAGACCGACATGTTCGGGATCAGGCGCAGGGTTGCGGCCTGTTCCACCGACTGGTGGGTAGGGCCGTCTTCCCCCAGGCCGATTGAATCATGGGTCAGGACGAATATATTGCGTTGCTTCATCAGCGCCGCCATGCGCAGGGCATTGCGGGCGTATTCGGTAAAGATCAGGAAGGTCCCGCCATAAGGAATGAAACCACCATGCAGGGCCAGGCCGTTATTGATGGCGGCCATGGCGAACTCCCTGACGCCGTAATACAGGTAATTGCCGTCTGCATCCGCATCACTGATCACGGCGGAATCCTGCCGCAGGGTGAGGTTGGAGCCGGTCAGGTCCGCAGAACCGCCGATCAGCTCCGGCAGGGTGGGGCCGTAAGCGTTCAGGGCATTCTGTGACGCCTTGCGCGAGGCGATGGTTTCCGCTTTTTGCCGGGTGGCCTTGATGTAAGCCCGGCTGGTTTCCTGCCAGTTCTCCGGCAGGTCGCCCTTGACCCGGCGCGTGAACTCGGCCGCCTCTTCAGGGTAACGTTCGGCGTAGGCGGAAAATTTCTCATTCCATTCCGCTTCGAACTCCGCGCCCCGTTGCCGGGCATCCCAGCCCCGGTAGATTTCCGCAGGAATTTCAAACGCAGGCCAGGACCAGCCGATGGTTTCCCGCGCCAGTGCAACCTCGTCCGCGCCCAGGGGCGCGCCATGGCTGGAAGCCTTACCCTGCTTGTTGGGCGAACCCAGGCCGATAATGGTTTTGCAGTCGATGAGGCTGGGCCTGTCGGTGACCGCCTGCGCCTCGCGGATGGCCCGGCTCACATCGTCCGGGTTATGGCCGTCAACGCCGGGGATGACATGCCACCGGTAAGCGTCGAAGCGCTGCGGCACGTCTTCGGTAAACCAGCCTTTCACCTCGCCGTCGATGGAGATCCGGTTGCTGTCGTAGATGACGATGAGCTTGCCCAGGCCCAGGGTGCCCGCCAGCGAACAGGCTTCATGGGAGATTCCCTCCATCAGGCAGCCGTCGCCTACGGACGCATACGTGTAATGGTCGACGATATCCAGGCCGGCGCGGTTGAATTGCGCGGCCAGGGTGCGTTCGGCGATGGCCATGCCTACTGCATTGGCCAGGCCCTGGCCCAGGGGTCCGGTCGTGGTCTCTATGCCGGGGGTATAGCCGTACTCCGGGTGGCCGGGTGTTTTTGAATGAAGCTGGCGGAAATTCCGCAATTCCTCCATGGGCAGGTCGTAGCCGGTCAGGTGCAGGATGGAATACAACAGCATGGAACCGTGGCCGTTAGACATCACGAAGCGGTCCCGGTCCACCCAGCCGGGATTGGCCGGGTTATGCCTGAAGAAATCGTTCCACAGCACTTCGGCGATATCCGCCATGCCCATCGGCGCGCCGGGGTGTCCCGAGTTGGCGCGCTGAACCGCATCCATACTCAATGCCCGGATAGCATTGGCAAGCTGGCGTCTGGAAGAAATGGTTACTCTCCTAACAGATTGAGACGGAAAACACCGATATGAGATAACAAGCGGGTCCTTTCCCATTCAAATCATCTGGCCGATAATATATCACACTATTCATCTGACGGCGATATACTGTCGGCCATTGGCAATCACCGGAAAACAGGACCATGAACGGAGCTGAAAGTCTCTTAAGAACGCTGGTCAACAACAATATCACCACCTGCTTTACCAACCCGGGCACCTCGGAAATGCAGTTTGTCGCCGCTGCGGACCGGGTGCCCGACATGCGCTGCGTGCTGTGCCTGGCGGAGGGGGTGGCATCCGGCGCCGCAGACGGTTACTCCAGGATGTCCGAGGACCTGCCGGCGACGTTGTTCCATCTTGGTCCCGGCCTGGCCAACGGTCTGGCAAATTTACACAACGCCATGCGCGCCGGTTCGCCCATCGTCAACATTGTCGGGGACCATGCCACCAGCCATAAACAGTATGACGCGCCGCTGGCTTCGGACGTGGCCGCCTATGCCAGACCGGTTTCCGCCTGGATCAGGGAAAGCAGGACAGCCGCGGACATACCGGCGGATGCCGTGGACGCAATCACCGCCGCCATGCAGCCGCCGGGGCATATCGCGACCCTGATCATCCCGGCGGATTGTTCCTGGGACCCCTGCCCCGCCGAGCCCGGTCAAAAAGCACCCCGTCCGGCCCGTCCCAGGGTAGCAGATGAAGCGGTGAAGGAAGTGGCGGAGGCGTTGCGCACGGGGGAACCGGCGGCGCTGCTGCTGGGCGATCACGCCCTGCTGGAGGAGGGCGCCCGGCTGGCGAGCGTGATCGGCAACCACGTAAATGCCCGGGTGTTTTCCCATACGTTTACCTCCCGCATCACCCGCGGCGCCGGGAGGACCAGTATCGAGCGCCTGCCGTACTTCCCGGAAGCGATTATCGAAACGCTGACGGGTATCCGGCACCTGGTCGTCGCCGGCGCAAAGCCGCCGGTCGGCTTCTTTGCCTACCCGGACCTGCCCAGCAACCTGGTCCCCGAAGACTGCCTGGTGCACCACCTGGCCGCGGCCGGAGACAACGTGGTTGATGCCCTGGCCAGGGTGATCGACGAACTCGGCGCCGGGAGCGTCTCCCCGACCCTGATGCCGCTGGAGAAACCACCCCTGCCTGCGGGCAAGTTGTCACCGGAAACCATTGCCCTCAGTGTCGCCGCCCTGATGCCGGAGAATGCCGTCGTTGCTGAGGAAGCGATCAGTTCGGGAGGTAACCTGATACCGGCCACCGCCACGACGGAACCCCATGACTGGATGTTCACGACCGGTGGCGCCATCGGCCAGGGACTGCCCAATGCCACCGGCGCGGCGCTGGCCTGCCCGGATCGCAAGGTGCTGTGCCTGCAGGCGGACGGCAGCGGCATGTATTCCCTGCAGGCGTTGTGGACCCAGGCCCGGGAATCCCTGGACGTGACCACCGTTATCCTTGCCAACCGTAAATACCGGATCCTGAACATTGAATACCAGCGGGTCGGCGCCGGCGCGCCGGGCGCCAGGGCCCGTTCCATGATGGATATAGACAACCCGGACCTGGACTGGGTCAACCTGGCGAACGGCCTGGGCGTCCCCGCCTGCCGCGTGACGACTACCGATGAATTAAACCGGCAACTGGCCGTTTATCTCGCCGAGCCGGGGCCGAATCTGATAGAGGCGGTTATTTGATACAGCAGGGGTCAGAGTAAAATCGCCACCGGTCGTGCCGCCGGCAACGCGCCTCAAGATTTTACTCTGACCCCAGTTATTCTTAATACTCCCAGTTCCCTTGAGCAAGCGGCGCGCGGTTAAGCTCATCCCGATACCGGCGCCATTGCGGCATGTGTTTGTCCATCAGTTTGCGAAACCGGTTGTTATGCTTGCGCTCAAGCAGGTGGACCAACTCGTGCACGACCACGTATTCAAGGCATGACGCGGGTTTCTTCATCAGTTCAACATTCAACCAGATGCGGCGAGCACGGCTGTTGCATGTGCCCCAGCGGGTTTTCATCTTCCTGGTGCGAACCTCGTTGACTTGTACTCCGATCTTCCGTTCCCATTCAGCGACCAGCGCCGGCAGACGCTCGCGCAGCTGGCTGCGATACCATCGATAAAGCGCCTCCTCCCGCTTGTCGCGACCGGCGCCCGGACGCACGCTTAACACAATCGTATTATTGTTGAGCAGCACCACGGCGGGCGGACTGTCCTGCTCAACCACCTCCAGCCGGTAACGGCGCCCCTCGAAGTAATGGCTTTCACCGGTTACGAACTCCCGCGCGGATTGCCGCTCCTGGCGCTCGAACTGCACCTGTTTACGGCGAATCCAGCCCAGGCGGGAAATCACGGCCAGCCGGATCGCTTCATTGTCAAGACGCAACGGCGCGCTCACCCGCACCCGTCCGCGGGGGGGCAAAACGCCGACGTAGAGATGCTTGATCTTCTTGCGCACGACATCGACGGCAAGGCCGTTGATGTTGATGGATATCTGGTCAGTAGTCATGCCGGGCTTTTGCGATCTTGAAAAAGTTGATACTTCTGCAATCGACTTGTGGGTTTGTCAGGAATGGTGTACTGGATCATCCCATCAGCCAGGAGTTGGCTGTCAAATATCTTTTTCACGCGTACAAATCCACCTGGCAAACTCCACGTCATCAATCATCCATTCACCTTGCCAATGATCAATGAGACCATCCCGCTGAAGTTTACGCAGTGCAGCCTGGACCCGGCCCGCGCTGGGCGTGTTTTCGTTGAGCAGGCGTCCTGTTTTTTCACGTGTTTGCTTTGTAAACGGTTTTTCACCTTGTGCAACCATCAGGATGCAGGCGCGTTGAACAGGCGTCAGCGACAGCCATTTTTCAGGATATTGAAGCTCAGTTTTTATTTGACTGCGTTGCTGCTCCAGAGCTTCCAGGATACTCAAGCTGTCGTTATAGAGCATTATTTCCAGCAACCCCTGGAAAAAATAAGGATTTTTATGCAGTTCCCTGAACGCTTCAACGGCCAGGCCGCGATCAAGTCTCCGCTTTGTTGCCGCGGCAAATGCATTCAGCAGGTACTCGACAAAATCGTCGCCAAATGATGGTAAATCCACCTGGGTCGCAAAATGGAAGAATGGCGCTTCCCGGTCAGAGAACATGGCTGCAAGACCAGCCCTGGAAGAGCCGGTGAACACGACACCTATGCCGTTCTTTTGTTTGTCGAGGCCGGTGCGTAATGCCGCAACCAGGCTGTCATTTTCAGGAGCCCGCGCCAGTTCCTGTACTTCGTCGAAAAAAATCAGTGTTCGTTTCTTCTTCCCTCCGACGCGTCGCAAGAGATCATCCAGGTAGAGTAAAAGTTCCGTCGGCGCCTCTCCCTGAAGCCTCGTAAGATCGACTTCACCCTCAAGCTTCGCTCCGTATAATGACCCTGACAGTTTCAGTTTTGGTGATACTCTCTCCGTGGCGCGCCTTAATTTTTCCGCAAACGAAGTCCTGGTCAATCCGTTCTCGAGTTCGTTTAACAAAACGGCAAGAGGGGACAGTTTGGATTGCCAGAAATTAATGTAAACTACCCGGTGTCCTCTTTTCTCCGCAAGCGGCCCGAGGTCGTCACGCAGGAATTCCGTTTTACCCATCCGGCGGGGACCAAACATCGTGATCGCGTTGGTTGGACCGTTTACTATCAGGTTCAGGGTTGTCTCTGCCAACTCCGACCGTGGGAAGTGCCAATGATTTCCAGCCATTAGCCAACATTATCCGAAAATGGCTAATTAGTCAAAGATAAATAATTATGGCTATAGTAGCGCAGGTTCCACTTAAAGATGCTCCGTCCTGCTCACGTAGCCGTGGCGCACGATGTAGATGCCGCTAGCGACGATGATGACGATCCCGGTCCAGGTATATTGATCCGGGATTTCCTGCCAGATGACGTAGCCGA
Source organism: Gammaproteobacteria bacterium (assembly GCA_965220815.1). Classification (GTDB taxonomy): domain Bacteria; phylum Pseudomonadota; class Gammaproteobacteria; order Eutrophobiales; family Eutrophobiaceae; genus JAAXHV01. Next base: position 776,151 of record OZ244846.1, on the reverse strand, counting down.
CGATGATCGTCCAGATTAAACGTATATAGTCCAGGGGGGCGATAGCTGATGGACTCTCCAGCCGCGATGCTTCTATAAAACAGGCCAGCGCGGCTGTCTGTGACATCCCCAGGGCAACAAACATGAACCAGCCTGTCAGATCCGGTTTAACCCAGCCACCCAGCGCCCAGTAACCAAACAGGATGATACCCGCAATAGACAGGTAAAAATTGAGTGACCACCTGTTCTCAGTCGAAGACAGGTACCTGGCGCTGATAAACATCAGGCCGGCCATGAACGCCAGCGCCAGGGTCGTCAGGTGGGCGATATGAAAATGGTCGGGGGTCGGCCTCAATATGAACATGACTCCGATAAAACCTGTCCCGATGGCAACCCAGGACTGTCGCGTGACTTTTTCCTTCAGTAACCAGGGAGAGAACAACGCGACGAAAAAAGGAATTGAGAAGGTCAATGAGACAAATTCAGCCAGTGGAATGTGTTTCAGGCCGTAGAAAATGAAGAACACCATAAAGGCGCTGGCCAGGCTTCGTATTCCATGCCAGAGCGGTCGCGCTGTTTTCAGCTTATCCAGGTTGGACGTGGCGGCAATGATGGTAAACAGGGCAGTAATGCCGACAACGTATCTCAACCAGGCTACCTGTACCACCGGGTAGGTTTCCGTCAACCATTTGCCCAATACGTCGGACAGGCAGAAGAAGACCGTCGCCATGAGCATGTATGCCGCCGCCAGGTAGGGATGGTGTTGACGTTCCATTATGCGTTTGGGGACGGGCTTAAGTCCGTCCCCCGCGTCGCCGGTATGCCGATTAGTCCAGCCTGTCCAGCGCGGCGGAGAACTCCGGCAGGGCCTGGAACAAATCCGCGACCAGGCCGTAATCGGCGACCTCAAAAATGGGCGCTTCCTCGTCCTTGTTGATGGCCACGATTACCTTGCTCTCCTTCATCCCGGCCAGGTGCTGGATGGCGCCGGATATGCCCACGGCGATATACAGGTCGGGCGCGACGATCTTGCCGGTCTGGCCCACCTGGTAGTCGTTCGATACGTAGCCCGCGTCAACCGCAGCGCGTGATGCGCCGATGGCTGCGCCCAGCTTGTCGGCCACGTCTTCCAGCATGCGGAAGTTCTCTCCGCTGCCGAAACCGCGCCCGCCGGACAGGATGACTTTTGCGCTGGTGAGTTCGGGCCGTTCCGATTCGGGGCTGTCCAGACTGACGAAACCGGACAACCCGGCGGGATCCGGCAGGTTGCCGGCGGCCTCGACCGGGGCCGCGCCGCCTTCGGCATCCACGGCGTCAAAATTCGTGGCGCGGGCGGTAATGACCTTGACCGCGTCGTTGCTCTTCACAGTGGCCATGGCATTGCCCGCATAAATGGGGCGCACGAAGGTATCGGCAGATTCAATCCGGACAATATCGGCGATCATGCCCGCGTCAAGCAGGGCCGCCACCCGCGGCATCAGGTTTTTACCGAACGTATTCGCAGGCGCCAGGACATGAGTCATGTCTTCACTGCAGGCGGCCGCCAGCGGCGCCAGTTCCTCCGCCAAGCCGTGATCATAGTGCGGCGCATCGGCGTGCAGCACACGGGTTACCCCGGCGATACCGGCGCCGGCATCGGCCGCCGCCCTGCAATTGCTGCCTGCAACCAGCAGTGTTATATCGTCACCCAGTTGCACGGCCGCGCCCATAGTGTTGAGCGTGGCCCCCCTGATGGCGTGATTGTCGTGCTCTGCTATAACCAGGATACCCATCTCATATCACCTTCGCTTCGTTATGCAGTTTATCGACCAGTTCCTGCACGTCCGCCACCCTGACTCCGGCCGAACGGGCCGGGGGATCCGCGACGTGCAGAACCTCTATGCTGGGGGTCACGTCTATGCCCAGGTCATCCGGCGACATCACGTCAAGCGGCTTTTTCTTGGCTTTCATGATGTTCGGCAGCTTCACGTACCTGGGTTCGTTCAGGCGCAGGTCGGTGGTAACCACAGCCGGCAATTTCATGTCCACGGTCTCGATGCCGTCGTCCACCTCCCGGGCGACCCGGATGCCGTCACCGGAAAACCCGATGTCCGATGCGAACGTGGCCTGGGGCCAGCCCAGCAGGGCTGAGAGCATCTGCCCGGTCTGGTTGTTGTCATCGTCAATGGCCTGCTTCCCGGTAATGATGAGCCCCGGTTCCTCTCTTTCAACTACCGCTTTCAGCAGTTTGGCTATGGCCAGGGGTTGTACCGCCACGTCCGTCTCAATCAATATGGCCCGGTCGGCGCCCATCGCCAGGGCGGTGCGCAGGATATCCTGACACTGGCGTCCGCCGATGGTCACCACCACGATCTCATCCCCCTTGCCGGCCTCTACAATCCGTACCGCCTCTTCCACCGAGATCTCGCAGAACGGGTTCATGGACATCTTCACGTTGGCCGTTTCCACGCCGCTCCCGTCTTTTTTCACCCGGATGCGGACGTTGTAATCGACGACGCGTTTTATCGGGACCAGAATTTTCATGCGTTCTCTCTTTGTCGGGACAGGAAAAGCGACAAGGATACATGGAAATCAGCCAATTAAGCAATCACCCCGTATCCGATGCAGATGCTCCCGCTAACATCGACAGTTGGCGGTCTCATCGGGTCGGTTTCATTTTTTTCACACTGACCCGACCCTCAGGGGATGCGTAGCCCTCCGGCTGTGCCCGGTCGTTGGTCTCATTGGCCTGGTTTCCCCTGAAGTCCCCCGCCCCGAACTGCCCGACCACGGCGTGTGCTCAGGAGGTGTCATAGGGCACAATCACGCTGGGCGGCGCGCCGAATGCCAGCGCTTTATAGAGCGTCTCCCAGTCCGGCAGCAGCCAGGTGAAGAAGAAGCTTCGCAGCTTCTCCCAGAAGTAGCGCTTGCGGCCCTGTTTGGCCAGCGCCGCCCGGAACAGCCCGCAGCAGTGCTGCTGCACCTGGTCCACCAGGAACGCCAGCATCATCAGGTGGGCGAACACCGTGGACAGGTGCTTGTAACCATGGCCGAAGTTATGCTCGAAGTGGTAGCCTTGGTTCTTCAGGGTATTGAACGTCTCGTTCTCAATCTTCCAGCGCGCCCGCGCCCCGCGCATGATGCGCATCAGGTTGTGCTTGTGCAAGGGGATATCCGTCACCCAGGTAAAGCGCTGACTCTTCCCGTTGCGGCGCTGTTCTTCATAATCCAGGAAGTTCACTTCCAGCTTAAAGTGCGACTCGTTCAACGGCGCGCCGTTCAGGTAACGGAACCGGTGCACCGTGCCGTCCTGGCCGGTTATCTCTGCCGTCTTCACCCCCGGCGTGGTCGCTACCCACTCAAACAGGAAGACATGGTCACCGGGCTTGACCCCCAGGATATAACGCATCTTCAAGGACTGCAGCAACTCAATGTGCGGCCCGTTCGCGGCCAGCGCATCCTCCACCACAATCAGCTTCAGGTGCGGGTGTTCCCGGCGCACGTCCGCCAGCAACCGCTTGGCCGCATTGCGCTCACAGTCATTCTTGCTGCTCCCGTCTTCCCGCATAATCGGCTCCGGCGCCAACGGCAGCACCACCCGTTGCTCAGGATGCACCAGCGCCGCGCCCAACACCTGGTGGTAATAACTCACCCGACCGTCCCGGTGATGCTTCTCACAACACTGCGCGCAATGCACGTTGTCCGAGTAAAAATACCCGGTCCCGTCCACCGACAACAGGTAATGACCCGCCCACCAGAGGAAGTCCTCCAGCCCCTTGCCCCGCTGCAACAGGTGCAACACCCGACGGAACGCGCGCCGCAACAACGAGGGGTCCACCTCGTCCAGCCGCTCCCGCAACGCCGTGTCCGACGGCGCCCGCGCAATGCCGTACAAACTCTTCAGGTTCGAGACCACCACCGCATCCGCACGGCCCGCATCAAACTGCAACAGCGACGGGTACTTCAACCCGAACACCGCCAACCCCGACATCAGGTAATCGACCAACTCAAACCCACGGCCCACCGTGTCATCCTTGATCGATTGAAAACAACGGCGTACTTCACTCAACAAACCGGGGGCACTCAGGGACTTGCGCAAGGAAGAACGGGACATGGCCTCACCTCACCTTTGACTTGAATAGTGCCTCTTATTATACTGAAACCATGCCGAAAGTTTACGAAAACCTTTTTTTACCCCGCTCCAAAACCCCCGTTTTTATCGGGATTCCAGCACCCAACAGGCGTTAGCGGGAATTGCTGTATCCGATGTGTCGCATATCCTGTTTAACCTGGGAAGATTAAGAGTACAATGGCCCGGTTTGGTAATGAGCACACGGGGAACAATAAAAATATGACGATAGAATTCGGTATTTTCGACCACCTGGATATGCGCGCCGAGCCTTTGAACAGGACCTACGCGGAGAGGATCAGAGTAGCCCAGGCAGCGGAAGCCGCGGGTTTCAGGGGCTACCACCTGGCGGAGCACCACGGCACGCCCCTGGGCGCGGCGCCGTCTCCCGGTATTTTCCTGGCGGCGCTGGCGCAGGCCACGTCCAGCATCCGCATCGGTCCCCTGGTTTACCTCGTCCCTCTGTATATCCCGTTGCGCCTTATCGAAGAGATCTGCATGCTGGACCATCTCAGCAACGGCCGCCTGGAAATCGGCCTGGGTCGCGGCGTGTCACCGATAGAGGTCGCGTTCTTCGGCGTGGAGCCGGATTCTGCCGTGGAAATGTTTATCGAAGGTGTTGACCTGATCATCAAGGGACTGAGTTGCTCGAAGTTGAGCTTCAAGGGCAAGAACTACCGCTACGAGGATGTGCCCATGGTCCTGCAAACGGTACAGTCCCCGCTGCCGCTGTGGAGCGCTTCAATGTCTCCGGGGGGGCAGGCCGAGGCGGCGAAGCGCGGCATGCACACGATTTCCCTGGGTTCTACTGATCTCATCCGCCAGACCAGTGAAAACTACCGCGCCGAGTGGCTCGCAAGCCGGGACGATCCGCTGCGCCCGCCGGGGGCGCCGGACCAGCCTTTCATCGGCGCCTGGCGCATGCTGTACGTGAATGAAGATGAGCGGAAGGCGGAAGCAGTGGCGCGCCAGGCTTATAACGACTGGTTCGCCAAACTGCACAAGTTATGGGTGGAGAAAAATGTCGAGGCTCCGCACCTGGGTCCGATCTCCCGGTTTGAAACGGCCGAGGAAATCGGCATGATCGTCCACGGCAGCGCGTCCAGGGTGGCCGATGCGCTTGCCCGGCAAGTGGAGATAACCGGGGTGAATTACCTCGCGCTGCAACCCGCGTTCGGCGACATCGGTCACGACGAGGAAATGCGTTCGCTGGAACGGTTTGCCGCAAAAGTCATGCCGCAGTTGAACAGAAAGAGGGGACAGAATTAAATTCTGTCCCCGTCCTGTTGGAAAAAAGCGGGGACAGGCTCAGGCCGGCCCCCATTCATGTCAAAAGAGAAATTTTATATGCGTATATTGACCAGTTTACTGATTGCCGCAGGTTTGCTGGGTTTGTCTGCCTGTTCAGACCAGGCCGGACCAGGTAAAACCGATCCGCGGCCCAACATCCTGCTGATCATTGCGGATGACCTGGGCTATTCCGACCTGGGCGTATTCGGCGGCGAGATCAGCACCCCGAACCTGGATACGCTGGCCGGCGCCGGCAGGATGTTGACCAACTTCCACGTTGCGCCCACCTGCTCGCCCACCCGGGCGATGCTGATGTCCGGCGCCGATGCCCACCGCGCCGGCCTGGGCACCATGAACGGGCTGTGGTCGGAAGAGCAGGAAGGCAGGCCCGGCTACGAGGGGTTCCTGAACAAGGACATCGTCACTTTCGTGAGATTGCTGAAGGAGGCCGGTTATCACACCTACATGTCCGGCAAGTGGCAGTTGGGCTATGAAGATGGCTATTACCCCCTGGACCGGGGCTTCGAGGAGGCTTTCTGGCTGAAATTCGGCGGTGCGAGCCACTACTCCGATATGCGGGGCATAACCGAATACGGTGAAGATGCTTACTGGGGAGAAGGCAGGAAGCAATTACAGGCGCTGCCCGATGATTTTTATTCTTCCGCCTATTTCACCGACAAGATGATTGAATACATCGACAAAAATCGTGCTGACGGCAAACCGTTCTTTGGTTACGCCGCCTACACCGCGCCCCATTGGCCGCTGCAGGCGCCCCAGGAATATGTCGACAGGTACGAGGGTGTCTATGATGCAGGTTATGAGGGGATCCGTGAAAAACGCATCGAGCGAATGCGGGCCGCCGGCCTCATGGAAGCAGGACAGATACCCGCGCCGCAACATCCGGAATGGCCGGGTTGGGAGGAACTGAACGAGGAGCAGAAGAACCTTGAAGTGCGCCGCATGCAACTCTACGCCGCGATGGTAGAGGCGCTGGATGAGAATATCGGCCGGCTGATCCGGTACCTGAAAGATTCGGGCGAATACGAGAATACTTTTATCCTGTTCTTCTCCGATAACGGCGCGGAAGGCAACAACCCGCATGATATCGCCAGCAACCCCACCTGGGTGCCGCAGAATTTTGATTTGAGTTATGAAAACATGGGGAAACCCGGCTCTTATGCTTCCACCGGTCCGGGTTGGGCGCACGTCAGCAACACGCCGTTTCACATGTATAAAGGCTTCCCCACCCAGGGCGGCCTGCTGTCACCCACCATCGCGGTATTTCAGGACAGGATAAAAGCAGGCAGCCGTTCCGATGCGTTCATCACCATCCTCGACGTTGCGCCGACTATCCTGCAACTGGCGGAGGTGTCGCATCCCGCGCCGGAGTTCAATGGGCGGCGGGTTCACCCGATGATCGGCAAGCCGTTCTTTGCACACCTCGCGGACCGGGAAGCTGACGTGCACCCCCCGGAACACGTTTATGGTCTTGAATTGTTCAACCGCCGCATGATCCGCCAGGGTGACTGGAAGCTCATGTATAACAACCGGCCCTGGGGCAAGGAAAGCTGGGAGTTATACAACGTGGAGGAAGACCCGGGCGAACTGAATGACCTGGCGCAGTCCCGGCCCGGGAAACTGCAGGACATGCTGGCGCTGTGGCAACAATACGTTGACGAAAATGACGTAGTGGTATTTGATGAGTTGAAAATGGGTTTTACCAACGGGAAGCGCCATTATGAATGATGGGGACAGGGGCCAGATTTCAAACATGCCCCCGCATGTGGTAAGCGGGGGTCTGTCCCCGGCAGGATTATAGAATTGCCAGAGGAGCATTAAGTGATGAAAGTCGAAATACCGAGAATCTTTCGCTATACGTTGATAGCGGCGCTGGTTTACATCGCCGGCTGTGCCGATAACGCGCAGGAGACCGTCTATACCAACGGCTTTATCTACACGGTGAATCCCGAACAACCGACGGCCGAAGCGCTGGCAGTCAGGGACGGGGTGATCATCGCCGTGGGCGGCAACGAGGAGGTACAGGCGCAGGTTTCGGAGCGGGCGCGGGTCGTGGACCTCGAAGGCAGGATGCTGATGCCGGGCATCCACGACATGCACGCCCATCCCATGGAAGCCGGCGAGAAATATAACTTCCAGTGCGCCTTCCCCTTCACTTTCACGGTGGACCAGATCGTCGCGAAACTGGCGGAATGCGCGGCCGAAACCCCGCCGGGGGAGTGGATCCGCGGCGGGCAGTGGGCCATGGAACTGATGGAAACCGACACGGTGCCCCACAAGGACATCCTGGATGCGATCACCCGCGACCACCCCATTTACCTGGGGGATTCAACCGTGCACGCCGCTTGGCTCAACTCCCGGGGCCTGGCCGAAATGGGAATTGACGCGGACACGCCGGACCCGCAGGGCGGCGTCATCATCAGGGAGTCCGGGAGCATGGAACCGACCGGCATACTGATCGATAACGCGGCCTATAACATCATATCGAAGCTGCCGGCCTACAGCGAGGACCAATACAGGGATGCCCTGGAATGGTCCATGCGCGAAATGAACAAGGTCGGCGTGACCACCGTCAAGGACGCTTTGACGGACGGGCGTTCGCTGAAAGCCTACAAGGAACTGGATGAGAGCGGCCGGCTCACCATGAAGGTCAGCACCAGCATCGCCTGGAGAATGCTCTGGACCGATTACGAGAAGAACGTCAGGGAACGCGCCGGGTACGCAACGGAGAATGTCGGCACCGAGTTCATCAAGATCATGCTGGACGGCATCCCGCCCACCCGCACCTCCGCCATGCTGGACCCATACCTGCCGGACGAGAAGCATGGCGACAGTTTCACCGGCAAGCTGATCCACTCTCCCGAGCGCCTCACCGAGGACATGATCTACCTGGACGGCCAGGGATTGACGGTGAAGGTCCACGCGACAGGGGACCGCGCAGTACGGGTCACACTGGATGCCGTCGAAGCGGCGCGCAAGGCCAACGGCGACTCGGGCATGATGCACGAGATCTCCCATGCGGAACTGATCCATCCGGATGACATCCCCCGCTTCAATGAATTGAACGTAATCGCGGAATTTTCCCCGATCCTCTGGTATCCCTCGCCCCTGGTGGAGGTCATGACCCAGGTGATAGGCGAAGAGCGGGCCAACCGCTTCTGGCCGGCCAGGGCCCTGCTGGAGGCCGGCGCGCATGTCATCTACGGCTCCGACTGGCCGTCGGTGGTGCCCGATCCCAACCCCTGGCCGGGTGTCGAGGCCCTGGTGACCCGGCGCGATCCGTACGGCAACTTCCCCGGCGCGTTGTGGATTGAACAGGCCGTCGACCTGGAGACCGCATTGCGCATCTTTACCATCAACGGCGCGGTGGCCGGGAAACAGGCGGACCGTACCGGCACTATCGAGGCGGGCAAGTCTGCCGATTTCATCGTCCTCGACCGGAACCTGTTCGAGATCCCGCCGGAAGACATCAGCGATACGCAGGTGCTGCTGACGGTGGTGTCGGGCCGGGAAGTGTACGGGAAGTAGGGGACGTTGCTCTGACCCCGATATTCAGCTCATGGGCAGGCACAGCAAGGCGGTATTGACCGGCGCCGGCATCGACCGGCGCGACACCGGCTACTACTCGACGCCCGAACCGGTCGCGGAGTTCTTCAGGAGAAAACTGTTATCACTTAACCCGGCTCCGAAACTGGTGTTCGACCCCTGCGCCGGCAGGGGCGAACTGCTGGCCCCGTTCCGGGATTGCGGGGCGCGCCTGTGCGGGTTCGACATCATGGACATGCAACCCGAAGGGTTCTTCGAATTCGAGCGGCTCGACTTCCTGCTCGCGGCAGCAGCGCAAGACAGGCAGCCGTCCGCGAACGGGCTGCCGGATGCCGACATCATCGTCGCAAACCCGCCGTACAACTGCCACGAACATGACTACCTGAGGGAACACAAGCAACGCTTCGCCCTGGCTTTCGGCAGGGGCGCGGCCCTCAACCTTTACTCCCTGTTCATCCACGCGATCATCCGCAGCGCAAAACCCGGCTGCCTGATCGGGCTGATCACGTTCGATTCCTTCCTCACCGCGAGGGGCCATGAAGAACTGCGCCGGTTCATCCGCAGGGAGTGCCGCATCCACTCGCTGCTGCTGTGTCCGACCGACCTGTTCCGGGACCAGGGCGCGGACGTACGCACCGCCATCCTGGTTTTGCAGAAAGGCCCGCAGGACGCGCAGCGGATCGAGGTGGCCGGCAGGCCGGAGACAACCGCACGCTTCAGGCAAGTCCTGAAGACCGATGCGTTCCGTACCTGTGCGCCCGAAGATGTGCGCCTGTCATCCCCCAGGGACCGGGGCGAGTTTGTGGTGGAAGTCCCGCAGGCGGTGCGGGCGCTGTTCGCCATGCCGCGCCTGGGCGAACTTTTTCCCTGCAGGACCGGCATATCCACCGGGAACGACAGGGCGTACCTGTCACGCGAACGGCGGGAAGGGTTCAGCGTGCCGTTTTACAAGAACCCCGGGAAGCGCCGGTTCTACACGGAGCCGGACGCCTGGCTGCGCGGCGACTATAAAACAGCCGCGCAAAACAGGAAGAACTTCATCATCCGCAACAGGTCGTACATCGGCCGGCCCGGCATCGCCTGCTCGTCCATGGGCGTGGCGTTCGGGGCCGCCATCCTCCCGGAAGGCTCGGCGTTCGGCGTCAATGCCAACCTGTTCCCAGAAGAAAAAGACCGCTGGTGGCTGCTGGCCTACCTGAACAGTTCCCTGTGCAACTACCTGGTGCGCGGGGTGCTGCTCAGGTCGAACATGATCACCGCCGGGTATGTTGCCAGGATACCGGTGCCGGAGATGCCCGCTGCAGTACGCCAGAAACTGGAACAGACCGCACGAGAGGCATACGAAGCCCGGCCGGGACCGGCAGAGTTGCCGGGGTTCATAGAGAACATTGACGAGGCGGTATTCGATGCCTGCGGAATACCGGATCCTGACAGGGACGGCATACGGGAGTTTTGTGCGAATATTGTGGAGAGGACGTAAAACCGGATACTTGTAATGGCGCCGGTGACTTCCTCCCCGTAACCTGATTCACCCGCAGCAGAAGGTTACGGCTGGGTTGGCCTGACCCCGTAGTTTGGGAATTTTTACTCTGACCCCCCCTTGATGAATGGTACTTTATCTGGTATCATTTAATGTATGCGGACGAAGCATCGGCGCACCCTGGAGAATGTGTTCAGGACACCCACGCCGGCCGGTATCCGGTGGGCGGACATTGTTTCCATGTTGGAGGCGGCGGGCGTGGAGGTCTCTCAACGGTCAGGTTCGCGCGTGCTTCTGAAGAAGGGGGCGGAGCGGATGGTTGTTCACCGGCCGCACCCTGAACCTGAAACGGGGAGAGCGACCGTGCGTGACATCGCCGCGTTCCTCAATGCCACTGGAGTAAAGCCATGATAGAGTACAAAGGATACGCCGCTATGGTCGAGTTTGACGATTCCGTAGGGCGTCTTCACGGGCGGGTCGTAAACAGCGGCGCCTATCCGATTGCCACCTTTGAAGCTACCGATGTGGAAGGGATTCGAGACGAGTTTCAAAGGTCTGTCGATGAATACCTCAACGCCTGTAAGGAGGATGGCGTCGAGCCGCGCAAACCTTTTTCGGGCAAGCTCAACGTCCGGCTTGGTCCAGACCTGCACCAGCGTGTTGCTCGCTGCGCGGCGGAAAACGGTATAAGCCTCAACAGCTGGATTATAGAGGCGTTGGAGAAGAGCACGTCCCGAACACGTTCTGTTGAATGAAACGCTTTTTCTGAACCAGATCATGGCGCGCGGGCACGCCGAACGGATTGCAAAAGGCAACCTGTGTCAATACTTATTGCCCCGCCACTCAAATTCCTGCGGCTGCCCGGTCTCTTCATAAGCATCAACGGCAGAGGCGTCGCGTTCAGGAAGTCCGTGCGTTTCCCGGTCATGCCCCTGCCAGAGGGGGGTGGAGAGGTGACATTAAGCGGAAGACTGGTATCCACCCCCCCTGGCGCCCTTGGGCTGTCCCTGATCCGTGGCCCGGGAGAAAGCTGACCGTGGGCCGCCCTGGGGCATGCGGGCATATAACATCCCGAATTCCATTCGGCCGGTCGTCAGGCGTTGTTTCTTCTTGTTCATACCGTTCTGACCGCTGCCCGTTTCCTTATGGCAAGGATGATTTTATCCGTTTCGGATAACCTGAAAAGCAAAAAATCAGTAAAAATGTGAGAAAACTCACATTTTTGGCAAAAAAGATGAGCATTTTTGCGGTTTGATGAACAGGGACATCCTTGTTGGTTCCGGCAAAGTTTTAATGTCGTGCTATGCTCTTTGCCGTGATTAAACGATTACTCATCCTGGCCCTGCTGGCGTTGTCCATCACGGCCCCGGCGCACGATTGGGTCTGGCTGCCGCCGCAACCGGCGGCCGGCGTCAACCCCTGCGACCATATCGGCAACTCGTGCCCCCGTGATCTGCATAAAATCTACGATCAGCTGGCGGCAGTGCAACAGCGCCAACTGGCCGTGCCCCGCCCGGCGCACAAACAGCATGACTTCTACGAAAAGCAGGCAGCTTTGCAGCAGCACATGGATACGGTCCACATGCGCTACTGGACGGACAGACTGAGCAGTTGGTACGCCTTCAACCCCGATTACCGCCCGCATTTTCACCCGCACCGCTAGACGTACCTGTCCGGCTTATCATCCGCGTCATCTATCCTGGGCGCGTATCCCTTTCGGTCGTGTCGTCGTTGTTGTGCTCAGGCCGAATGCCCGTTGGTAATGAGTCCCGGCGTGATGGAGCACAGTGGAGGGTAATAGTTGTTGCCCTTGCCGGAGGCGGCGCAGATAAGCACGGGCTGGGGATAGTACGCGAAGGGAAAGGTGATAATGAAGTGACTCTGTCCACAATATTGTGTACAATAACTCATGAAGAAAAAAGATTTGGAAAAAGCTCTTGGAGAGCTTGGATGCAGGTTTGAGAGAGAAGGTAGAAATCATGAAATATGGAGCATATGGGATTATAAATTTCCCATTCCCAGGCACCGGGAAATCAGGGAAGGCACGGCAAGAGCCATTGTCAATCAGGTCAAGAAAGTAATCAAGAGTAGCGCTGATGAAGATTGAAGGAAAACTGGAAAAAAAAGCAGGTGAAAAATTATGGGGAGTTGATATACCCGAAATTGGCATATTTACTCAAGGAAGAACTAAAAAAGAAGCCTGTGAAATGGCAAAAGAAGCCATTGAACTCGTTGTCAATCTTGAAGGGTTCAAGGTCACTATCGAACCTGCTCAAAACAATAATTTTTTTATTATCGCCAATAATACAGGGCCAATACTCGCGATGATCCTCCGGCAAAAAAGGATTGACAACGGACTCAGCGTCAGGGATGTCGCCCGCAGGTTGGGCCAGTCGTCCCCCAATGCTTATGGGCGCTATGAAAACGGAAAAAATATTCCCACGATAGAAAAATTTGACGAATTGCTTGCCGCTATTGATCCTGGTTTATCGAGCGTATTAAGAGTTGCATAAAATGATGAGTCGTCAGATTCAAGTGAGGTCGTAACATCCCCATCCCTGTTTGACGGGAATAGATACGGGGTCTGGATACGGGGTCAGGTCGCACAATGCACGTGTCTGCTAAGAATTGTCCATTGTGCGACCTGACCCCGTATTACATTACCTGCAAAATGAGCGGCTAATCAGGCTGCCTTGACAGAAACTTCAAATTCAAGGTCCAGCAGCGCGGCCAGTTTATACAATTGAGTCAGATTAGGGAATGGAGTTTTTGCAGTGTATCGGGATACTGTCGAACCAGCATGATCAAGGCGGCAGCTTGCGTATTGGGCCTGGCGCGCCCCTGCTCCCAGTTTTCCAGTGTGCGCGTGGATACGCGAATATGCCGGGCAAACACCGCTCGTGACACATTGAGCTGTTCGCGCGTGTCCCGGATTAAGCCGGCATCAATCGATAACGGCGGCAAATCTTCTACAGTATGCGTTCGTAGCGTGATCTTGCCTTCGCGATGTGCGCGCATGGCATCAACACCTTGAAGAAGTTCATCAATCAGTTTGCGCTTGTTATTCATTACTCTTGTCTCCTTGCAGCCAGTTCTGTCTGTACCGCCCGTTTCAGTATGCGTTTTTCTTCAACCGTTAAATCCATCATTTCATCTTTATCGTAAATCGTGACAAACCAGATCTGGTGGTCAGACGTCAGATAGTAATAGATGACCCTAAGGCCACCACGTTTACCTTTGCCTCGCCTGGGGTCACGCCAGCGTAGTTTCCTAAACCCGCCTGTACCTGGCATGATTTCCCCACGCCCAGGGTTATCCATCAACGCGAGTTGCAACTCCTGGTAACCCTCATCACTCATATAATCAGGTAACAGTCGGGTAAATGATGGGGCTTCAAGGAATACCAGATTCACCAAACCTATTATACGCAATATGCGTATAATGTCAAGTGTTAGTGTTGCCCAACCCCGCTGTTGCCCAACCCCGCCGGCAAGGACGTTCTTAAAAATACGGGGTCAGGCCGCACTATACTCCGGGGCTTGTACCAGTTTTTATGTCCTGCTATAGTGTCCTCTATACAGGACACGCCCTATGGAATACGAGTACATCCCGCAAGCCCATCAAATGCTGAAAGAGATTCACGAGTATTCATGAAAATCAAGAAATTTGACGTAGTTGACTTCCTCGGTAGTGATGAGGCAATCATTGAATACCTCAATGCTGCGCTTGAAGAAGGTGATTCCGATTTCTTCGTCAAGGCTGTCGGAGATGTCGCCCGCGCCAAAGGCATGATGAAAGTTGCCAGAACCACCGGCCTGGGCAGGCAAAACCTGTACCGGTCGCTGTCCAGAGGAGGCAACCCGCGGGTCGGTACTTTATTCAGGGTACTGGATGCACTTGATGTCAGGCTATCGATTGCTCGTTGACATCCCCATCCCTGTTTGACGGCATTACCCTCCTGATTCGTCGCTACCTACTTGCGCAGTATCTGATACTTCTTAACGTCCTGTTTTTGTCTATGAAAAACGCAGTCTAAGCGTAGGACAGCGCGTCTTTTGCGTCAGTTTTCCTTTACTATTCAATAGGTTCTGCCAAGCCGGACTGGTCTGACCCTATACTTCTTGATTTCGTTTATGAAGATTTCGTTTATGAAGTTAACCCATTTGAATAACCACAGTACAATGAGGAGTGGCTTTGGGTTCAGGCAACTTTCAATAATCGTGAAATCACAACGGGTATAGGTAATTTCAGGCTAAGGATATTTTCCCACCCAAGAACTTTTCACCGTTTAATTCGTTCGACTTCAGTTGCAAAGTAATATCCCTGATATTGCCGATATCCAAAATAAGTGGGCAGTTATCTGTAGTCTTGGTGTCGAACACGAATCTGTACTCTCGCTGGTAACTATATTCATCCCGTTTCCTGAATATTGCTTCCATGTTCTGAAAGTAACCGTGAAGGGTCTCTGGATTGTAATATTTGACCCGCCCTTTGATTAATTTATAACCGTTGGTTACTGCTGCATCTTCCACACGTTTGATAAATTCGGGCATATTATTTATGACCACAGCATGTTCCCCAAGAGATAAACAATCGTCCGGTATTTTTAGTTCATCTCGCAGGCTTTCAATGTTATCTCCCGACAGTTTTGTCAAGTCCAAATGCCCACTATGAACCGCGTGGACGCAAAATATGTGTAGATGGTTCAATCTATTCATCTGAATTGTAAGTGGTCCAGCGAGATCATTTGAAAAGTCAATGCTATTGATTTCCATGCGTACCTTCTCTGGTTGCAACCATGCAGCCGTTCCCTCGTACTGATCATTGCGTCTAGATGCTTCGCTGTCTTTGATTTCCTTGAATTCAGATAATTTATTGAAGTAGATCTTGCCTTGAATAAAATTATTGACATGGTCTTGTTCGGTGAGGAATTTTACGAGAAAGAATATCGTGTTCATGTTTTACTCACAAAGTGCTATTTCGGCGCTGCTTTTGGCTCCCCTTCATTCCCGCTTCCAACGGCATTTGCATTTTTTCATAGAGCATGAAAAGGTGCTCCACGCGCTCGCGTTCGGAGGCGAAACCAGATTTGCGGTAGAGTCGATCCACGGCGCGGTCGAGGGCTTGGTGCGCGCGGAGCAGGTTCGGCGGCATGAGATCAGGATCATAAAGTTCAGCCAGTGTCGCATTTGAATGGGCAGCACGAGTATCCAGAATGGCTTGTGCCAGTGGGTCCAGTTTCGAGCAGTCTGCGCTTCCAGTTCCGAAGCCCGGCGGTGTCGGGAAGGTGTTGTAGACGACGCCAACAGAATACATGTAATCGCTTTTCATACGTCCGGTCACCGTTCGCATCCAAGCCATGTGCATGGTAGAGGTCAGTAATGCAAAATCAGCCAGCGTCGCCTTTGTAAGTAGCCGTAATTTATTACTTGGAATTATTGGCGGTTCCAGCCAGCCGATAGGTACATAATCGCGTCGTTCCGAACTGACCTCGGGAATAACCATAAATGCGTCGGTTGGTAGAACATTTACATGATATAACCTTGGTGTTTCTGCCAGTTTCACCGTAGGGCCGCTCTTACTGGCGAGACGATAATTACGGACAGCGGTGATACGCTCGCGAACACGGGGCAACTTCGCCAACTCACCGGGGGCCGCATCATGCAGGGCAAGAATCCAACGGTCGCCGCCTTGCAGAAATTCTCTGGCGCCGACATAGGGGCGAAAGTAAGTCTCAGCGCCCGGTTCTGCTTCCAAGAATACAGCCCGCTCTTTCTTGTCGAATATAAAGTGACCGCCATCTATGGGTTTAGAACCGATAATCAATTCTCCCATTCCGTTAATCGGGCTGCTTTCTTCCCGCACAGTCAGATGCGGGTCGATAAGTCTACCGGTATCGAATAGGTAAGGCGAGATCACGGAATGGATAGTTTCTTCCGGTTCACCCTTGATATCAGGGTAACTGAACAGCCGTTTACCTGCTCGTGCTTGTTCCCGTTTATCCAGACCGATAATAGCGACGTGCACGTGCGCCTTGCCGCGCGCATCCGACCCCCAGGCAAAGGTCCGATGGGCAAAGGCAATCTCCAGTTTGCATCGGTCAAACAGGACGGGCCAGAGCTGTCCCACCTGCTCACCTTGGGTGATGGAATTGGTGGAGACAAAGCCGATACGGGCTGCACCGGTTTTAACATACTCTCCCGCCTTGATGAACCAGGCGGTGACGTAGTCAAGGGTGCCGCCGCTCTTGCCCAGCGCCGCAATCCTGCGTACCTGTTCACGTTGCTCCGGAGTCTGAAACTTTGCTCCGCCAAAAGGCGGGTTTCCGAACACAAAAGAACATTCCTGAGCCGGTAATAATGTATCCCAATCGGTTTCCAACGCATCGCCATGAACGATATGCGGCGCGGTCTGCAACGGGATACGTGCGTATGTCTGGCCGAACTCCAGGCTGAGCTGGTTGTTCATGATGTGATCCATCATCCATAAAGCCGTCTCTGCGATACGGACCGGAAACTCTTTCAGTTCGATGCCGTAAAACTGGTCTACATCGATCAATGACAATTCTTGCGCCAGGGCATCGAGTTGCCCGGCTTGACGGATTTCATTCAGCACTTCCATTTCCAATAGACGCAATTCCCGGTAAGCAATAATCAGGAAGTTGCCGCAGCCGCAGGCCGGATCAAAGAACCGCATTTGCCCCAGCTTTTCCTGGAACCGTTGAAGCTCAGCGAGACGACGGCTGTCTTTCCTGGACTTCAATTGAGAAAACTCGGCCATCAAGTCATCCATGAACAACGGTTCAATCACTTTCAGGATGTTCTTCTCCGTTGTGTAGTGCGCGCCTATCGCACGGCGTTCCTCCGGGTCCATGATCGATTGAAACAGTGCGCCGAAGATGGCGGGTGATATGTTTGACCAGTCGAAGTGGCAGGCATCAAGCAGTATCCTGCGCATGGCTGAATCAAAGGCCGGTATACGTAACGGTCCATTGAATAAATCACCGTTGATATAGGGAAACCGGGTCAGGTCCTCATCGCGGGTATTATGGCGTTGGTCTTCAGGGGTATCGAGTACCTGAAACAGTTCTATCAGCCGGGCGCCAGTATCCGACCCATCCTCCCCCGTGCGTGTTTCGATGAAATCGAGGAAGATATCGCGCGGCTCAAAGATGCCGGTGTCGTCGGCGAACAGGCAAAACACAATGCGCACCAGGAAGCGTTCCAGGTCGTGCCCGCGATAACCCGATTCGAACAGGGCGTCATGTAATCGACCGACCAGTTCGGAGGCGTGTATGTTAACCGGGTCCTGATCGCGGAAGGTTCGTCGTTGTACTCCCAGGATAAAACCGAATGCCTCCACATGCTCAGGCAGGTCTTTCAGTGGAAAAGCTAACGTCTTGCGTTCATCCAGATCGCGCAGTTCAAAGCTCTGGAAGTCGCTGACCAGGATGTAACGAGGGCGTTCACTCTCTCTTAAGGCGTCGAAGTATTCACCGGCCTGGTCATAAGCCTTGGTAAGATCACGCCCAATACTCTTTTGCTCAACGATCAGAACACCCGGCCAGAACAGGTCGATAAATCCAGAGCGGTTATCCAGTTTCTTTACGTGCTGTTCGTAGCGGGCAACTGTGCGCCGTTTAACCCCGAATATCTCAAAGAAGTCGTTATAGAAACTCTGGGTTTCGCTACGCTCGCGTACCGTGTTCCACCACTCCTGTACAAAGCCGGCGGCGCGTGCGCGAATTTCATTCCAGGAAAGATGCATGTATTTAAAGTCGGCTTTCCGTCTGTCCCAGCAGGTAGCAGAGGATGTGCGCCGGGATCTTGAGGAAACGGGTGGGCAGATCATCAAGTTGTGACACGCTGAAATCGCTGTCACTCCGGGTGACGAGATACGCCTGGGACGGTTTTTCCACGCGGCACCAGGTGACCAGCCCGCTCCTTTCCTCCAGTTCAGGTTTTTCCCGGTACTTGATTTCAAAAGGCAGCGCGTAAGCAGGACTGCGGACAATGATGTCTACTTCCCTGCCCGTAGCTGCCGCTCGCCAGTAGGCGATTTCGGGCGTATCGTAGTAGTAATAAGCATACAGGTGTCTCAGCACTGTAGTTTCCACGATAAGGCCCATCTCTTCACCGTTGGAGAATATTTCCTCCCCGCGCAATAGCATGGCGTTACGTAACGCGGCATCGGCCAGGTAATACTTGTTGCGCGCCTTCAGCGCCTTCTTTCCCCCCAACGCCGCGGGGGCAGCTTGTAAATGAGATTGGCTTGTTCAAGCAACGAAAAATGGTTGGCAACCGTGCCGGCGGAGGTCTCCAGGGCCCTGGCGCAGGTATTATGCGCCAGGATGCCGCCCGTGTTCAGGCACACAACGAGGCATCACCCAGGAAGTCCCGGGCAGCCGCAAAAGCAAGACGTCTGAAATCGGGAACCGAAGCTGGCCGGCCACTCCACCAAGCGTTGAACCCGTGGAGAACAGGGATAATTTCTGACTTGTTAAGAAAATCATTCAACACTCGACTGTTTTCAGATTTATAATGAATAAATACTGAGTATAGTTTGTATTTATTGGAAATAAAATCGAATTTCGAGTGAGAACCGAAAACATGGCTGATCGCTCGCCGGGAGCAGGGCACGACTACTTTACTGGTCGAGTGGTGGAAATCGTGCGGCTACCTGTAGCCATGGACCGTCCAGTTTCCCCGCCCGCTTCAATCGGTTTAGCGGGCGGGGGTTTTTGAGTAGGGGGAATTCTGGAACAGATGAAAGCCATCCTGCTGCTACCGGCAATCTGCGCAGGCGCTATCCCTGCCGTTGCCTGGAGCCAGCAGGCACAGCAGGAAATACTGGAAGAGATAGTCGTCACTGGTTCCCGCATCACCGCGGACCCCAACCTGGTAACGTCCAGCCCGGTCACCATGGTCACGTCGGAAGAGCTGGGCTTGCGCGGCATCACCCGCGTGGAGGACCTGATCAACGACTTGCCGTCGATCGTTCCTGAACTGACTGCCAATGAATCCAACGGCGCCGCCGGGTCGGCAACGATTGACCTGCGCGGCCTGTCTTCAGAGCGCACCCTGGTTCTGACCAACGGGCACCGCATGGGGTTCGGTAATGTTTTCGCGCTGGCGCCGGACATCAACCAGGTGCCCGGCGCGCTGATCGAACGGGTCGAGGTCCTGACCGGCGGCGCCTCCGCAACCTACGGTTCGGACGCGATCTCCGGGGTCGTCAACTTCATCATGAAAAAGGACTTCGAAGGCATCCAGGTCGACTACCAGTATTCCGGCCATCACCACGATTCAGGGAACCAGGCTGTTCAATCCGCCATTGCCGACAGCGGTTTCGAGCAGGCCCCGGACAGCGTCTTTGACGGCCGCGGGCACGACGTGAACATCATCTTCGGCATCGACACGCCCGATGACAGGGGCAATGTCACCGGCTACCTGGGATACCGGGAGACCAATGCGCTGACCCAGTCCGAACGCGATTTCAGCGCCTGTACCCTGAGTGGGACAGGCGGGGGCGACACCTGCGCCGGGTCCTCAACGATCCCGGCCGGCCGGTTTACGCCTTTCGACGGCACCTTCGATTACACGGTGGAGGGGAATGAGTTCGTGCCCTGGGATTCCACATTGTACAACTACGGCCCGCCGAACCACTTTCAACGGCCAGACGAGCGTTACACGGCCGGCCTGTTCGGTTACTACGAGGTTAACGAGCGCCTGGAAGGGTACGTGGAATTCCAGTTCATGGATGATCACACCAACGCACAGATCGCGCCGTCGGGCGCATTCTTCGTGACTTCCACGCTGAACTGCAGCAACGCGTTCCTCTCGGCCCAGCAGTTCGCCGCAATCGGCTGTGAGTCCCCGGCTGACGTAGTACCGTTATATATCGGCCGCCGCAACGTCGAAGGCGGTTTTCGGAATAACGACATCACTCACACCTCGTACCGCGGCCTGGGCGGCATCAGAGGCGATATCAATGACGCATGGAGTTACGATGCGCACGTCAACATTTCGCGTACGGACTACGACGGAATGTATAACAATGACATGTCCGTCACCCGCATCACCCGGGCACTGGACGTGGTTGAGGTCGCCGGCGCGCCCACCTGCCGCTCCGTGATCGACGGCAGCGATCCCGGTTGCGTGCCCTGGAACGTCTTTCAAATGGGCGGCGTGACGCAGGAGGCGCTCGACTACCTGCGGATTGCCCTGCGCGCTACGGGCAGCCTGGAGCAGGATCAGTACGTTGCCTTCATATCCGGTGACCTGACCGGCTACGGGATCGCCAGTCCCATGGCGCAGGAGGGCATACAAGTCGTCTTTGGAGGCGAGTACCGGGACGAGAGAATGGACTTTAATCCTGACCTGGGATACAGGACGGGTGACGGCGCCGGTCAGGGCGGTCCGACCGAAGCCGTATCCGGTGCGGTCGATGTCACCGAGTTTTTCGTTGAAGCCAGGGTCCCGCTGGTGGAGTACCGGCCCTGGTTCGAATCCCTGACCGTCGACGCCGGCTATCGTCATTCCGATTACAACCCCGGCGTTACCACGGATACCTGGAAGGTGCTCGCTGAATGGACACCGGCAGCAAGCCTCAAGCTGCGCGGCGGTTATTCCCGCGCGGTCAGGGCCGCCAACATCAGGGAGTTGTTTGAACCGAAAAACCTGGGCTTATGGTCCGGTGTCGATCCCTGTGCAGGTCCGACGCCGATACAGACGGCGGCACAGTGCGCGCACTCGGGAGTGACGGCAGAGCAGTACGGTAAAATTCCCCTGAGCCCCGCCGGGCAGTACAACGCCATATTCGGCGGCAACACGGAACTCACACCGGAAAAGGCCGACACGTTCACCGTCGGCGCGGTCATTACCCCGGAAGACATTATCCCGGGACTGACCGTAAGCGTTGATTACTGGCGCATTGAGATCCTGGAGGCAATTGATGACGTAGAGCCGGAGTTCATCGTCAACCAGTGCGGACTGACCGGTGACCCGGTTTTCTGCACACAGGTCAACCGCGGGTCTAACGGCAACCTCTGGATCGGCAGCAGCGCGACTGCCCCCAACATCGTCTCGACAAATATCAACATAGGCTTTTTCGAGACCGCCGGGATTGACTTCTTCGGCAACTACAGCATAAAAGCAGGCAATTACGGCGCAGTGGAATTCACCTTCCGCGGCACCTGGCTGGAGAAATTTGAGCAGCAACTCACCCCCGGCGCCGTCATCGAAGATTGTGCTGGCCAATATGGCAGTACATGCACCCGTCCCAGGCCTGAATGGCGCTACACCCTGGGCGCGATCTGGACCACGCCCTGGAACCTGACATTCGCAGGAAGCTGGCGATATATCAGCGGTGTTGACGAGTTTGCCAACGATCGATTCAGTGCCGGTTCCGAGAACTACATCGACATGTCCGTTGACTATACGCCGAAGTTCATCGATATCGGCGAAACCACCTTGAGTGTGGGTGTCAGCAATCTCATGGATAATGACCCGCCGGTCAGCGGTTTCTTCAACAACGTGGCGGTATATGGCAACGGCAACACAATCCCGGGAATGTGGGATACCCTGGGCCGTTACCTGTTCTTCGGAGTCACCCAGAAATTCTGAATAAGGAGTGATGCCAGGGGTCAGAGTAAAACCAGTAATCTCACTGACTAAACGCACCTGTTTTCTTCCCCCGGGGAGCGTGACGGCAGAGGCATCGCGTTCAGGAAGTCTGTGCGTTTCCCGGTATGCCCCTGCCAGAGGGGAGTGGAGAGGTGACATTAAGCGGAAGACAGGTATCCACCCCCCCTGGCGCCCTTGGGCTGTCCCTGATCCGTGGCCCAGGAGAAAGCTGACCGTGGGCCGCCCTCGGGCATGCGGGCATACGACATCCCAAATTCCATTCGACCAGTCGTCAGGCGTTGTTTCTTCTTGTTCATACCGTACTGACCGGGGCCTTAATATCCTTCAGGCAAGGATGATTTTATCCGTTTCGGCTAACCTGAAAAGCAAAAAATCAGCAAAAATGTGAGAAAACTCACATTTTTGGCAAAAAAGATGAGCATTTGTTCGGTTTGTAGCGCCTTGTTCAATGGAGTCGCTACCAGGCAGATAAACCCATTCCCTGTACGGCGTTACAGCTTCTCAATCATCGCGATGAAACTCCGCTTTCTCTTATGGGTGACGCGCAAAGTATCCAGGTAACTGCTGAACTCGTTTTCCGGGCCGGATTCCTTCATCAGTGTTCTGATCTTTTTCAGGTAATGGACGGCTACTGAGTAATCCTTTTTGTTGGTTTTGCCGACGGCAGACTCAACCTGATTGCGGTAAATCCTGATGGCGTCATCGGGATGTTGTTTTGCGCGTTTGTCTGCCAGCTTTAACCACAATTCTTCGTGCAGGTTACCTTCCTGCGCCAATTCCCAGGCAGCCTCCACGTTGTTTTCCCACAGGTGTATCTCCACCAGAATGGAACGGGGGCCAGAAGAATAACCGGCATAAAAATTTCCCGGGTTCCTTTTCATTGCCTGTTTGTCCTGCAAGAGTCCAATAAGGTGATCCATAGCCTGCATACGCCAGTGTGACCACTGTTTCAGCAATTCCCGCTAACGCCTGTTGGGTGCTGGAATCCCGATAAAAACGGGGGTTTTGGAGCGGGGTAAAAAAAGGTTTTCGTAAACTTTCGGCATGGTTTCAGTATAATAAGAGGCACTATTCAAGTCAAAGGTGAGGTGAGGCCATGTCCCGTTCTTCCTTGCGCAAGTCCCTGAGTGCCCCTGGTTTGTTGAGTGAAGTACGCCGTTGTTTTCAAGCCATTAAGGATGACACGGTGGGCCGTGGGTTTGAGTTGGTCGATTACCTGATGTCGGGGCTGGCGGTGTTCGGGTTGAAGTACCCGTCGCTGTTGCAGTTTGATGCGGGCCGTGAGGATGCGGTGGTGGCCTCGAACCTGAAGAGTTTGTACGGCATTGCGCGGGCGCCGTCGGACACGGCGTTGCGGGAACGGCTGGACGAGGTGGACCCCTCGTTGTTGCGGCGCGCGTTCCGTCGGGTGTTGCACCTGTTGCAGCGGGGCAAGGGGCTGGAGGACTTCCTCTGGTGGGCGGGTCATTACCTGTTGTCGGTGGACGGCACCGGGTATTTTTATTCGGACAACGTGCATTGCGCGCAGTGTTGTGAGAAGCATCACCGGGACGGGCGGGTGAGTTATTACCACCAGGTGTTGGGCGCGGCGCTGGTGCATCCTGAGCAACGGGTGGTGCTGCCGTTGGCGCCGGAGCCGATTATGCGGGAAGACGGGAGCAGCAAGAATGACTGTGAGCGCAATGCGGCCAAGCGGTTGCTGGCGGACGTGCGCCGGGAACACCCGCACCTGAAGCTGATTGTGGTGGAGGATGCGCTGGCCGCGAACGGGCCGCACATTGAGTTGCTGCAGTCCTTGAAGATGCGTTATATCCTGGGGGTCAAGCCCGGCGACCATGTCTTCCTGTTTGAGTGGGTAGCGACCACGCCGGGGGTGAAGACGGCAGAGATAACCGGCCAGGACGGCACGGTGCACCGGTTCCGTTACCTGAACGGCGCGCCGTTGAACGAGTCGCACTTTAAGCTGGAAGTGAACTTCCTGGATTATGAAGAACAGCGCCGCAACGGGAAGAGTCAGCGCTTTACCTGGGTGACGGATATCCCCTTGCACAAGCACAACCTGATGCGCATCATGCGCGGGGCGCGGGCGCGCTGGAAGATTGAGAACGAGACGTTCAATACCCTGAAGAACCAAGGCTACCACTTCGAGCATAACTTCGGCCATGGTTACAAGCACCTGTCCACGGTGTTCGCCCACCTGATGATGCTGGCGTTCCTGGTGGACCAGGTGCAGCAGCATTGCTGCGGGCTGTTCCGGGCGGCGCTGGCCAAACAGGGCCGCAAGCGCTACTTCTGGGAGAAGCTGCGAAGCTTCTTCTTCACCTGGCTGCTGCCGGACTGGGAGACGCTCTATAAAGCGCTGGCATTCGGCGCGCCGCCCAGCGTGATTGTGCCCTATGACACCTCCTGAGCACACGCCGTGGTCGGGCAGTTCGGGGCGGGGGACTTCAGGGGAAACCAGGCCAATGAGACCAACGACCGGGCACAGCCGGAGGGCTACGCATCCCCTGAGGGTCGGGTCAGTGTGAAAAAAATGAAACCGACCCGATGAGACCGCCAACTGTCGATGTTAGCGGGAGCATCTGCCACTGTTTACAAGGGGTTGCGTGTTGTTTCAGTTGGCGATATTTTTCCAGGCTGGGGTAGCCGGTGAATAATTGCCAGATCAATCCCATAGCCTCCTCATGGCGTTGCAGGTGATGGTATTCATCCGCAACGAATTCAAGCAGGCGTGAATCCGGTGTGTCGGAAAACGTCTTGACCCCACGCTCGGCCCACTCCAGGGCTTTATCGGCTTTGCCGGCTTCCTTGTAAGCCTCGGCGATTTTCAGAAATAAATAAGGTTGAGACAGGTCGTGGCGCAATACCTCCACCAGCGCCTCCACGTCGCCGGTCTGCTCAGCCAGGGTCTTCATGATATGGGTGATATTGAAACGCCTGCCGTCATAACTTGCTCGCGTATCAGCGCCGCGAGTCAAGGGTTTGACCTTGCGCCATTCTGCCCGGGCCAGCTCACGGTAGCGTTCTACACCAGATTTGCCGAGCATGTCGGCATAACGGGCGGCAGCTCCCGAAAAAATCTCCCACTCCCCCGCCACCTCCCATTCGAACAACCGTTCTGCCAGGGCCTGCGGATCGGGTTTTGCGTCTTTGCACGCCTCCAGGTGCAGGGCTTGCAAATTCTCAAGGATAGCGTGCATGTGACCACTGGAATCATCTATGTTCTCCATCGCATCTTCTGTCTTATGCAGGGCAAACTCGGTTAACTCAATGACCGCCTCGGCCTGGCCGTCGTGGAGCAGGTCCTCTACGGCCTCGATAGCGGTATGGACAGTTCCGGCATAGTCGTATGCATGGTGGTATTCAATGAAATAGCCGGGAAGTATTGCTTCTTTGAGCGCCTTCCTGACGGTTGAGATATTGGCATCTCCACCAAGATCCCCGGCGACCTTCAGTTGCAGTTTCCGGTAGAGGTCCTGATCAGCCATTGCCTGTTCCACCAGCAGGTCGGCAAGTGCTGCGGCATCCTGTTTTTTCAGCCAGCCATGAATGTCTTCGGCGTTGATTTCCTTGTGGGCTTTTTTCCGGGACGTTTTTCGGGTGGATTTGTTCTCGGTAGTGTCTTCAGTTCGGGTTTGCTCCAACATTGCCAGTCCCACCGCGACACAATGTTTGCAGAATGCATAGTCCATACCGTCAGGACAATTGCATTCAAATTTCAGTTTTCCATCTTCTTCCCATAAATTCACCCGGTAATCCCGACTGCCTGCCACGGTTGCGCTGGTCCTGCCCCGATACTGACGCAGGCCGGTTACCGCGCCGCCCTGGTAATATTCCTGCCCCCGCTGAAACCTGGAACTGCCCGCCATTGAACGCAAAAGTTTTTCAGTAATGATGCTCATGAGTATTCAAAGGATAACACCTGAGAGAGCGGCGAACCACTCACTGCGCATCTGCGTTGGAGGGAATTAACACCCTTTGTCCAACCGTGACAGCTTGCTCCGCAGGTCGGTTTCAAACTCCTCGCGTTTAACCGGTGTTGCCGCTAAAAGCTTATGGCTTGATGCTTCCAAGGATAGCACTTCCCAGTGATGCCTGATTAGTCCGCGTTCCGGGTCAATCTGCGGCACCAACCACAAAATATCACCTTAATTGATATCGTGCGATGGTTGCTCACTGGGGCCGCCGATTGCCATGAAGAAAGGTAAATCTACAGACACCGCCAGTTTCTTTCCCCATCGGTGCAATGTGGGCGCTTTCACTTCCAGTTGAGGCATTAATCTCTTGGCGCTGGAGGATCTCCAATCCGGCCGCCTTTTGCCGGGTTTTGGAGGCGCACTATCACCGTGTATCAACAATTCTTCGAAGTCAGATGTCATGTTGTCACCGGAGAAGTAAACGGCTTGTATCTCCAAACCATACCAGTCTGAAGCTGTTGAACTGTCCGCAAGCACGATGTCTATCCTGCCCGCTTCGCGGCCTGTATTCGGCGCACGCATGAATGGAACTTCACGGGCAACACACACATCTTCAAACCCCGCAATTTCCGCCAACCATCTCGGGATCAGATCATGTTCATCGAAACGATTAGCCCGCATTTCTCACCAATGAATTGAATAAGGCCGTGTTTTGTGTTATAAAATTGTTTTCGATCAATAAGTTATAACACAAGCGGGGCACGGCCTTATGACCACACAGTGTAACTCTGAACAATTAGAATTTCAATCCTCACTCACACGCTCACTCACACTCACTCCCGGAGGCCGGGTTTATTCCATACCCAGGGTTTTCTTTAACCGGGGAATGTCCGGCGCGTACGCGTTGTCTCCTGCCGGTTGCCGCTCAAACTGCCAGAACAGCGCTTCCAGGCGTTCCCTGCCGGTGGCCGTTGTTGCCGCTTCGCGCGGGGTTTCATGGCGGAGGATGGGAAGAGGCTTGTCCAGCCAGCTGTTCCAATGTTTCTCCGCCATGTCTTTCAACACCTGTTGTGATTCCGGCAATGCCGCCAATTCCTTGTTTTTCTGCCTGGCCTCCTCTATTTTCTCATCAGGCGGCCTGTTTTGCATCTCTTCGAGCAGGTCTTCCGCGGTCCGGACTACCTGATCGCGGAATTGCGCCCGTTGTCCGAGTCGACGCGCTATCTTACGCTTGATGATATCAGCGCGTTCCTGTGAATTAACGTCAACGGTCAGCTCAGCGCCATCGATCATGATATGTCCCATCACGGTGTGATCCCAGGTCTCATGTTGTTCATTCCCCTTC
Source organism: Gammaproteobacteria bacterium (assembly GCA_965220815.1). GTDB lineage: Bacteria > Pseudomonadota > Gammaproteobacteria > Eutrophobiales > Eutrophobiaceae > JAAXHV01. The sequence continues at coordinate 748,823 of OZ244846.1, read as the reverse complement.
TTCAGCCAAGGGAACTCAATGGATGCCAGTTTGCCGTGCCGGTCCTGTGTGCCTGTTTGCTCAAGTTCAGCAGCATTCTCCGCCAAGGCCAGGCTTGCCAATGCCGTCAATGCTTCGAGAGGTGGGCAGTTGAGGTCATAACTGAGCGTGGTCAGCTGCAAGGGAGAACCGTCCGTATTTTGCAGCGCCGGCGGAAGCGGGTTGAGCGCTTGCTCCCGGATATCGAAATACAGGTCGCGCAGATGGGCATCACACTCAAGCAGGTAATCTTTACCAAACCCGGGGCACAGGGCGGCATATTCCTCGCGTGTCCAGATGAAGTCATCGATAAATGAGGGAGGGATAACCGCCATCCCGCAGCCCAGCATAATGGAACAGTCGTCCATGGTAATTATGCGGGCATACAATATCGCCCCCTTGTCCAGCATCGTCGAAGCCTGGAGTTCCTGGACGGTGACCACCCGTTGCAGCAGCAGGTCCCTCAGGGTCAACTGTTTGCCGGCCACCACCCCGGTCACCATGAAGAAGCTGAAAGGCTGTGAACAGGTCGCTTCGACGAATTGGCGTTTATATGAATCGACTTGCGCGCTGCTGTGTTCCAGGTAATGTCTGGCTACCTGCATGTCGGGATAACGTTCATCCTCATCTAATTCGGCATTGTCCGGTATCCAGTTGAACAGAAACCAGGGAACGAATAATGTGTCCAGCTCGGGTTCGAGTTCCGCGTCCATGGGCGCCTCGTCCCACAGGATAAACTCACCCCATGCCTCAAGCAGAGCGTCCGGGCCGTAATGCTTTTCCGCGTGCTTCATTAACGCAGACACCAGTTCGCTCTCTACCCTGCGCAGCTTGCGCCGCCCCAGGCTGGCGACCGGAGAGGTGGCCTTGTGCAGGCAGCACTTCTTGTATTTTTTACCGCTGCCGCATGGGCAGGGGTCATTACGGCCGATTTTCAGCATGTGGCTTTCACCGGAAAATCAGTTCAGCTTTGCCGCAGTAATTTCATTGGCGAAGCTGTTACTACCCAGGAGCAGGACGTCAACGGGTTTAAAGGTATTCAGTACTTCATCGGTAAACTTGTGGCCAGCAGTGACTAGCGCCGACTCCGTTGCCTCTGCACAGGTAAGGTAGAGACAATCGTAAACAGGATGATCGATCATTTCTGCGAGTCGCGCCGCTTGGATGACAATGTTTATTACATGATTACATTTTGATATCGTTAGTGCAAACTTGATTGAACCTGCGCCCTGCTTCCCGGGGCTAGGAAACCCGGGGTCAGAGTAAGAAATTCGCAGAATTTTTACTCTGACCCCGGGTATTCGCGTACCGGTTCGGCCCAGGACGACTGCTATCCGGCGCCGGTCTCCAGCCTGGCGCGGATATCCTCGATATTCAGGAGCACTTCCCCGCTCTCTTCGACCCGGGCGGCTATGGCGCATACCGGTGCACAGCCGTCTTCACTCGCTTCACCATCAGCCAGATTAATCACAAGATTGTGCAGGGGACAGGTCACTTTCTTACCGTGAACGATACCTTGGCTGATTGGGCCGCCGCGATGCGGGCATCGATCTTCCAGGGCGAAGATTTGATTGTCCCCAGTCCGGAAGACCGCGATCCGGCAACCGGGCAAAGTGACGACGCGCGCGCCGGCAACCGGTATATCATTCACGTTTCCAATGCTGGTCCACGAGTCGGAGGACATCACGCCAACTCCACGGTGCCGAATTCCTTGAGCGGGGCAAACTCATGTTGATCATGGCCTCTGACCCGTTCTTCCCAGGGATCAACCTGGTAAAATTTCTGTGAATGGACAAACCTTGCGCACAATGCCTTGCGATTGGCCGCATCCTCCACAACTGCATCCCGAATCGAATCGACACCCACGCGCCTGGTCCATTTATAGATTCTTTCGAGATAATGTCCCTGTTCCCGATACAGTTGAATTACCGCGGCTACTGTTTCTATTACATCAGTCTCGTTATCGACATGGCCTAACAGTTCGGTTTCCTTTACATCCATTCCCGAAGCGCCGGCAAAGTGAACGTCATAGCCGGATTCCACGCACACCACACCTATGTCCTTGCAAGTCGCTTCAGCGCAGTTTCTCGGACATCCCGACACAGCCATTTTTACTTTTGCAGGCGTCCATGACCCCCATAAGAACTTTTCCAGACGGATACCCAGCTTCGTGGAATCCTGCGTTCCAAAACGACACCATTCCTTTCCGACGCAGGTTTTTACCGTCCGAATCGCTTTGCCGTAGGCATGTCCTGAAACCAGTCCGGCTTTATTCAGGTCCGCCCAGACGGCAGGCAGGTCTTCTTTTCTGATACCGAGCATATCGATGCGCTGGCCGCCGGTTACCTTGACTGTCGGGACACTGAATTTATCAACTACGTCCGCAATGGCCCGAAGTTCACCGGCAGACGTGACACCCCCCCACATTCTCGGCACAACGGAATAGGTGCCATCCTTCTGGATGTTGGCGTGAACGCGCTCGTTGATGAAACGGGACTGGTTGTCGTCAACGTACTCGCCAGGCCAGGTTGCCAACAGGTAGTAGTTCAGTGCAGGTCTGCATTTGGCGCAACCCCCGGAACTCTTCCACTCAAGTGCCTGCATGAGATCGGGGATGGTTTTGATAGTACGCGCGCTGATGAGCCGGCGCACGTCAGAGTGACTCAGGTCCGTGCATCCGCACAGGGGTTTTACCTGTGCGGGTTGGTACGCATCACCGAGCCTCAGCAGCAACAGTTGTTCCACCAGTCCGGTACATGAGCCGCAGGAAGCAGACGCCTTGGTGTATTCGCGCACACCTTCCAGCGTGGTCAGGCCGTTCTCATCAATAGCGCGTCTGATAGCGCTTTTTGATACGCCGTTGCAGCCGCAGATCTCCGCGTCATCCGGTAAGGATGCAACGGCTGCGGTCGGGTCCTGGGCCGCGCCTTCCGTGTAACCGGGGCCGAATATCATGTAATCACGAATACCGGAGATATCCGTCTTGTCCTTGATCATCTGGAAGTACCAGCCCATGGAGGAGGTATCACCATAGAGAACGGTTCCAACCAGACGGTCGTCTTCGATGACCAGTCGCCGGTATACACCCTGGGTCGGATCCCGTAAAACGATCTCCTCCCGGTTATCACCATCTGTAAAGTCACCGGCGGAATACAGGTCAATCCCCGTTACTTTTAATTGCGCCGCAGTAACCCGGTTTTCGAATTGCCGCTCCTCGTCTCCGAGCAGGGTGGCAGCTGCGACATTCGCCATTTCGTAAAGCGGCGCAAGCAGCCCATATACTTCTCCTTCGAATTCAGCGCATTCGCCGATTGCCAGGATATCGGGATCGGATGTACGCATGTGTTTGTCAACGACAATCCCGCGGTTAATCTGTAATCCGGCGTTCTCCGCCAGCCAGACATTGGGACGTATCCCAACCGCCATAACGACGATATCCGCCTGGATACTGCTGCCGTCCTTGAACAATACCCCCTTGACATGCTCATCGCCGGTGATTGCTTTTGTATGCCGCCCTGTCAATACCCGGATACCGAGTGATTCAATGGCGCGCTGTAACAGGTGTCCGGCGGTGTCATCCAACTGGCGGTCCATAAGCGTGGGATTACGGTGCACTACCGTCACTTCCATACCCCGGTTGCGCAGTCCCGCAGCCGCCTCGAGACCGAGCAGTCCGCCGCCTATCACTACTGCCTGTCTCCGCGTTTCAGCCGCGCTGAGCATTGCCTTTACGTCATCCAGGTCCCGGTACGACAGTACGCCTTTCTTGTCAATTCCGGGGACGGACAGCTTGATTGGCGATGACCCGGTCGCAATCACCAACCTGTCATAAGGCTCGGCGATCCCGTTGGCGGCTTTCACCATCCTGGCCTCGCGATCTATGTCGGTAACAGGGCAACCCCGGTAGAGAATAAAGTTGTGTTTGAAATACCAGTCGTCTCCGTGGATGATGGTTTTCTCAAAATCTTCCTCGCCGGACAGGACCGGAGACAGCATCACGCGGTTGTAACTGACGCGTGGTTCGGCATTGAAGATCGTGACGTTATAGGCATCAGGATCCAGTTCATTGAGCTTTTCCAGGGTACGACCGGGCGCCATGCCGTTGCCTACAACTATCAGTTCTTTCATTACCCCGGCCGCGTACTCAATGACCGCAGTCGTCTCATTGCTGATGCCGCGATTTGTCCTTTCATGCCTGCTGTTAATTTATCCCAATCCATAGGATGCATTTTAGCAGGAAAATGCGCGATGCAGGTGATGGATACTCAGTAATAATCGTAGGAAAAACGCACGCCGAAGCTGCGCGGCCGGTTGGTCACGACCTTGGGCACGTACTGCAAGGTATCGACGTGCAGTTGGGCCCGTTTATCCGTTACATTGTTTACGAACAGTTCCGCGCCCCAGGTCTTGCTCCTGAAACCGATTGCCAGGTCCAGCAGCACGTAGTCATCCTGCACGTACCTGCCGTTTTTACAAAAGACGGGATTATCGTACGTACCGCAGTTGCCACCGACAAAATCACCGCCTTCCTCGGCAATCCTGAGCCCCGACCCCCGACCGCCATGGGTCAGCCTGAGTGTGTCCTCGACGTGGAAAGCGCTGCCGGCAATGCCTGACTTGCTCTCGCCGGTGTAACTGAGACCGCCGGAGAGATAAGCGCGTGCGTCACCCATGATCGGCACGCCAAACTCATAGCGCGCCCGCAGGTTGCCGGAGAAATCCGGGGTAAACGGCAGTTCGCTGCCCTCCGGCACGGCAATACCCTCCAACTGCGGGTTCAGGCGGGTGATCTCGCTGTCCACGAAGCTGAACGCCCCGGCAATGGTCAGGTTCGCCGTCGGCATCCAGGTGAAATCGCCATCGGCGCCCAGGATCTCGGCATCACCCACATTCTCAATGAACACCAGGAAAGCCACGTTGGCTGGATCGAAGCGGGACGTTTGCAAGTTATCTATTTCGGAATAGTAACCGGTGGCGTTGACGCGCAAGGTATTATCAAGAAAATCTGCCTTTATGCCCCACTCGTAGTTATTCATCTTGTCGGTCACGGCGATGGCCGGCACCCGGTAACCCTGGTAGACGCCGGTCTGGTTGTTGGAGAGTTTGCCCGCGTTGCGGTTTGTCACCGGCGGGCGGAAGCCCTGGCCGAAGGTGGTGAACAACAGGATGTCGTCGGTCACCTTCCAGTCCAGGGAGGCCCGGAAGATAACGTCTGATTCGTTCAGGACGCCATCGTTGTCCAGGTTGTCCACGTTCAGCGAGCCATCCTGGATGGCCGCATAGACCGCCTCAGCGCCACCGAGGCCAAACATGTCGCCGGCGCCACCTCTACAGCGGGCGGCGTCCGGGCGGCAGGCATCCGCATTGACGGTCGAGAGCGCCTCCAGGGACCCATCACCCAGGGCGGCAAGCCGGGCGGTGACGTTGTTGCCGGAAGTGGGACTGGTCGCGTCGAAACCGCCGCGCCCTAAGCTGGAATCGCACGGACCGGCCTCATCGCCGATGGCTCCACTGAAGTCCTTGCAACCAAAAGAAAAACTGCTGGCGCCCTTGAAATCGAAGTCGATATCGTACCAGCGCGCGCCGACACTGGCGGTGAGCGCCGGCGTGATATCGAAATCAAGCTGGCCGAACAAGGCCATCTGCTCGGTCTTGCGGGTATAGTCGTTGACGAAACTGACCCTGGGATTGAAGGGCACGTTGGGGTCTGCGTTTGTGCCTGGTACCTGGTCGCCTACCAAAGCCAACGGCAACCAGGAGCCGTCGCCATCGTCCTGGGTGGCCGGGATTTCGAAGGCGGCGGTGCCGTGGGTGGTCTGTTCGTCAAAGAACGCGCCCGCGGTTACCCGTACGCGCTGGTCATCCGGCATGGACACGCGAAACTCCTGCGTGATGCGGCTGCCGTCGCTGTTGTCTATATCCTGCCCTTTCGGGTCCCAGCATTCGCTCACACCTACCGTGCCGCCGTGGCCCACGAACCCATTGCCGCCCCAGTCTCTGACCGGCGCGCACAGGTAGTAAACCTGGTAGCCGCCACCGGCGGTATAGTCCGTGTAATCGATGAGCGTATCCATCTCCCGGTCCAGGTAACCGACGGTGTAGATCATATCCAGCTTGCCGATACGGCCATTCAGCGTCAGAGTGGTCAGGCCAAACTCATCCTCGCCGGCATCGCGGCCAAAGCGGTTTGTGCTACTCGTGCCGTCGAGGTTGGGGTCGTAGGCGAACACCCCGTCCGTCTCCAGGGACTGCCGTGTGTGTTGCACCAGCAGGCCGAAGCTGTCTGTCGGTTCATAGGCCAGGCTGACGCGTCCACCCAGGTAAGTGGCGTCGTTGAAGTCATTTTCCACCAGGGCGCTGTTGTCCGCGGCCTCGAACGGGCTGTCGGGATGGACCGGCGCCCGTGAAATATCATTCCGGTTCAGCACGGCAATGAGGCCGCCGTCATTGGTCTCAAACCCGCCCGGAATCACGTTGCCGTTACGGTCGTGATTGTTGATGTTATCGATCCAGCCTGCCTGGTCATCGTGATAAGCGGCGATACGTACTGCCAGGTCGTCCCTCAGGGCCACGTTCAGGTAGGCTTCCTGGGAGTTGCTGACGTCCCCGCCTCTGGTGGTGGACACGTCAACACTGGCCCCGGCCTGAAATTCACCCATCACCGGCTTGTTGGTGATCAAACGCACGGTGCCGGACTGGGAACTGGCGCCGAACAGGGTGCCCTGGGGGCCGGGCAATACCTCGATACGGTTAAGGTCCGTCGCATACACGTCCAGGTTGCGCCCGCCGAACGCAACCGGCATCTCATCCACGTACAAGGCCACCGCCGGCGCGGCGCCCTGGATGGTCGATACGGTAATTTTTGATTGCTCGGTAGCCGCGCCGCGGATGTAGAGCTCGCTCTGTCCCGGTCCCGTGCCCATGGTGACCACGTTGGGCAGGTACCTGACGTAATCATCGAAGGTGCTGATGCGCAGTTCCTGCAGGTCCTCACCCTGCAGGGCGGAGACCGATACCGGGATGTCCTGGGTAGATTCAGCGCGCTTGGTTGCGGTGACTATAATTTCCTCGATCTGGGCGTTGGCGGGAGAACTGACGGCCGTGGCCGTGAGCGCAGACAGGATTGCACAACTCAGGTTGTTGCGTTTGATGTCATTCGGTACAGGCATAACACTTTGAGATGTATTAATGCATGTTGACCATAACGGCACACCCTCCCAGCGCAGTTCCATGTCCACAATCACCTCGGATAGCAGGCGTGATGCGCCATGGCGACCTGGTGCGTTTCTTTCAGCGGTAGAACTCCACGTAGAACCGCACGTCGCCCAGGGCTTCGACCTCGTGCGGCGCCTCCGGCTGTACCACGCCTGGGCGATCTGGTGACAACTCGAACTCCCGTATGTCCGGCTCCAGGATGCGATAGCGGAGCTTTCCCTCCAGGATAACAATTTTCGCCCAGGTGCCGGCCTTTGTCCGATGGGACCTGCGAAGCTTCTCAGGTATCGAATGGGTCGAAAACGTGGCGGTGCGCGCGTAGGGCGCAACGCTTTCGGGAAGTGCATTCATCCGGACTGCCGCTCAATCGCCGGCTCATCCATGATGGAGGCACTACCAGATAGTTTCAATAATATTCGCATCTCTCAGGTTCCGGTCGGCAGTGACGACAGGGGCATTCCTTACAATTGACGTAGCGGCAATGATCCGGTCGACGGGGTCCTTACTAATCTCACCTCCGAAATTAACGGATAGTTCAGCAATTTCGGGGGTTATTTCCGATACCTGGAAGTCCCTGGCCTGAAGCGCCAGCCTGGTAAATCCGGATGCCGTATTATCGACCATCAGCCGTTTTTTGCTGATAAGCATTGCAATCTCCCATAAAGAGATGTCGCAGATAACCAGTTCGTCCCCGGTGCGCTCGATTGCACGCCTGGCTTCGACTGTCAGCTTTTCGGGCTCCAGTGCATCCCAGATTATCGCACAGGTATCCAGCAGTATCATTCCATGATGTCCCAGTCATTCTCGAGCGGAGAGACCACATCATGTATCACCGCAGTTTTTGCCAATGTTGAGAGTTCAGCCTTGGCGGCCTCGCGTTGGTTGGCCGGAGGGATAACAGTCGCCAGCAATGTTCCTTTCGAGGTAACGTTGATTTGTTCTCCTCTTTGGGCATTCCTTAAATATTTCAATAGGTTGGTCCTGAACTCGCTGATATTTACCTGTATCATGTCGCTAACCTGTGAGCAAGCTTGTACGATAATTATGTACGAAAATAGTCAGGCCTGTAAAGAGGTTTATATAAGTGGTTTTTTATAATTTGCAATACATTCTGTTTAATTCTAATATTTCTCATCAGACCGGTACTTTTTACGATATGCTTGCCGGGAGCAGGGTAATGTTGCACTTTTGAGTGATGGAACAACTGCGGCCTGACTGGGCCGCCCCCATTCCTGTTTCCGGCAGCTTTTTTGACCATGAATGAACTGATCAATCAATGGCCCTGGTTACTGGCCGTCGGCGTGCTTGTGCTGGTTGTATGCGCGCTGTGGAATGAAGAATAATGCACCTTGGAGAACCTCCGTGAACCCTGACTACGAGTTTATAACGATAATCTCAACCATCATCGTGACCGGCCTGGTTGTAATCGGATTCATACGTCCAGGCATCAGCAGGCTACATGACAGAATGAACGTATTGGAACATCAAATGTCCTCCCTGGGGCAGCGTATGGACGGACTGGAAAAAGGGGCGTTGTAATTGAAGGCCATAGATGGTACGAATTGATCCTATCGACTTTTCCTCAACTCTGAATAGCTCGAAGCCCATAAAAAGCACCGGCGCAGCGTGTCAAGGATTACTGCGCCGGCGAGGAGTCATGATTCTTTCCTTTCCAGAGCCCGCACCATACGTGCTCCTCAGTTTTCGGGAATGTGCCGTGTCGTGAGGGAGGGTAAATGCGGCATTCTCCGGGTCCCTTCGCTTTCGGTTTTTGCCAGTATCGGCAGTTTCGACAAGCACGGAAGTTATTAGCCATACAATGGATATGGCGTGAGCCCCGCCGACTTAACAGCTTTGTCTATCTCACTGGACAACGGCGACGCGTCCTTGATCAGTTTGTCTAGCATTGCCGTTGTGGTGGATCCAAGTACCTTCGTGATCGCCTGAAATTCCCGTTCTAATAGTGCCCTTCTATCTTTGATTGGATGTTTTGTGATTCGGAATGACTGTGATTCGGCATCCTTACGCCGCGGGATAAGAATGTAAGACTGGTTTTCATCAGGCCAAGTGAATAAGGGCTTGTATGAATCAAAATCGGGAGTACGTGTCATGTCGATCTTCATAATAAGGCGCAGGGAGGCCCTTGACACGGCGCATACAAACGAACACGATGGGACTTGACTTTGTCAAGTTAGCCCTCCCACATAAGGGTTAATCGGAAGGGCGGTCTCCGGGGAGACCGCCTTTTCGCTTTTTGGGGTTCAATAAATGTATTGCCTAATATATGTCATTTTTCGCTTATGTCAACGACCGCCCGCTATGATTACCTTTGTCATTAAAGACAAACTTAGCGCGTCGACGAACACGGAGAGTCGTGGTGGGCTTATTACGGCATCGACCATCTATGCCGGTCAGCAAGTCGTTGATCAGTTCGGTACGGGCATCGACAGCTTTACTATGCACGCGCTGGTCCACTTGGTCGGCCATGCCCTTGGGCTAGGCTATTCCGGTGACTACTGGCGGGCCGCCGATGATGCCGGTTTCCTTGCGAATGGTGAGTCCATACAGGAATCGTGGCAAACGTCAGTCATGAGTTAGGTTGACCAGGACGAAAACCCTTTCGTCAACGCGACGTATGCCTATCCGGTCACGCCGATGATCGCCGACATCAGGGCGATACACGAGATCTACTGTGCACCGAAGTTTGTCGTCCCGGGGAATAACCGCTACGGACGCAACCTCGCTACGGACAGCGAATATCTGGACGCCATGTACGAGCGGTATTTCGAGGGCGAGAACCTGCTGATTGATTTAACACCACACGGCGGCGGCACCATCACCCTGCACAACTTCAACGAAACCGACCTGACAGACGCACACTTCGCATTCTTTACTGAAGAGATGGCCTGAGCCCGTTTTCCCGCAACTCCCCGCTGTTCAAATAGCCGTCCCCGCAGCTTTACCATTAGTCAACAGGGTCTTTATTTCTTCAACAGACTCCATTATGGATTTGAAATCCTCGTCCACAGCCGCAAAGCCTTTCTCAACATCCTGCTGGAGGGACTCGAGATTTTGTTGCAAGGAATGAGTTGCCTCCGTATTTTCAGATACCTCAATCCTCAGAGCATTGATTGATTTGGTGTTTTCTTTGATGCTCTCGGCTTTGGCAACAGACCAGACAGTAATGGCGTAGATACCGCCGACAACGACAACCATGCCGGCAAGAGCAGTAAATAATTCTTTCAGGTAGTTCATAAATCACCTCCAATTGTAATTCGTTATTCCATAGGAATCCTTTGTCAAAACAATAGCGCGCCGGGAACTTTTGTCAACCTCCTCCTACCGTCCAGGATTCAATTTATGGTAGTCTGTCAGAGTGGTAAAGATATTTTTGCAAGAGAGTATCTTTATATATCCTTGAAAGTGCGGACAATCATGAAAAAAACACTGACTCTGGTATTGATATTGCTTTGTATCACGGGTTGCGCTGTTACCCCGCAGCAACCGGTTTCACTTAATCCGACTGTCCTTGAACAGGGTGATATCAAGGTTGGAATCGCAATGACTGCAGTGCCGGAAATTTCCATGTTATACCCCGGAGCGGGTTGCCTTTTATGTCTTCTTGCCGCGGCCGCAGCCAATTCAGACCTGTCGGGTCATGCCAAAACATTAAGCGCGGAGGATGTACTCGAATTTGATGACCTGATAAGGGAGCAACTGACTAAAAGCGGAATATCCGCCAAATTGATCACGGAGGATTTGGAACTGAAAAAATACAAATCTGTGAGGTCTCAATCCGAAAATACAGCGAAAAGAGACTTTTCTCCTTTGGGAGATGAGCAGGATATTACTCACCTGATTGTAATCAACATTGAACACCTGGGTTTTGTGCGGCAATATTCGAGTTATATCCCAAAAGGTGACCCGCAGGCAACCATCAGCGGTGCTGCATATATGGTGAATCTCGAAGACAATTCTTACACCTGGTATTTACCAATCAAACTCTATCAAAGTGCCCAGGGTGAATGGAAAGAACCGCCGACATTTCCAGGACTCAGCAATGCGTACTACAGCGTTGTAGAAACCGTTAAAGATGATTTACTCGACATATTTGCATCGTCTCAAGGAGGTTAATCAACGGCTCTTACAATGGTTGATTTTAGGTTCATGTATCAGTGTGGCCGGCCATTCCACTAATACCGCTGCAGTTCAGCTAAGCAGGGAAGCGCAGGAGAATTTGCCAACGCAGGTACAAATCAAGGCGGACCTGCACAGCCCCGCGCCATTTTATGGAATGCCCGACCTTAAAAAGGCAGATGGAGAACCAGGGTCCATGATGTACTGGGGTGACGCAGGAATTGAAGGTTTATTTGTACAGATTCTTTTCCATGCCCTGGTCGCAAATGAGGTCAAAAATAAAGAACAACTCAAGGCACAGGAGCAGGCCAATCAAGTACTCACGCCTTATAGTGAACTGATCGAGAAACTTACCCATAAACACCTTGTCAAGTTCGCACTGCGTAATTATCCAAGGGATGCTGTTAAATTCAGTATGGATGGTGATGATATCTCAGGTGGAGATTATATTGTCGTCGAGACGTCCCCCGCGTATTTTATGAGTCAGGATGAAAGGTCAATTATCTTGCGGCACCAGTTAAAAGCGTTTCTTTCCTCAGCGCCTGACCAGATTATTTTCGAAAATATGGCGCAAACTACTTCCTCTCGACCATACCAGGAAATAGATGGCTGGTTTGGGGACAGTGACGAGGATTTTCACGCAACAACTCAAAGACTTTACAGCGTTACTTTCAAGGCCCTGATTAAGGATTTATACGGACGGCTGAATGAACCCTCAAAGGAAAAAACTTATAAATACTATATTGGCGATGAGCGATTTTACGAACGGGCAAGTCTGATTGAGGAAACCTGTATGTCACAGACAATTCGTAATCTGAGGGGGAATATTATGATTTTGGAAAAACAGCAGGTTGAATGTACTCATTGATCTGGTCACACAATTGTTGAATGATGAGTACTTTCAACAACAGGTGTTAAAGTAACTTGATGCCTTTCTATTAAGAGGGGAAATTTTTGGCAACTGTCACAGAATCTATAGGCGATGCAGAAGCCGATATCTACACTGTCTATAGTATGGCGGTGGGTGATACGTTCGTCGGACGCCTGGAGGATGCACTTGATGAGGACTGGATTAAAATCGAACTATAGGAAGGGTTGAGATATGAAATCCGTTTAACCGGATACGGGACCGAGGGTAGCCGGTTGTCCCTTGCGCCGGTCTTCCAAATCTTCAAGCTCCATGGCTGGGCTTCCGCCTCATCACGCTTCCATCTTAATCCGGTGTAGCCATTATGTGTTAGGATGGAAGCGTGGAAATTCTGAAATGAACCCGGGTTCGAGCTAAGACCCAAATGAGTAAAAGAAAAAACGCGTTTTTACCCTTACGCCTGTCGCTGTGTAAGCACACATTACTTATGAGGCATTCTTGAGCGAATACCAGTATTACGAGTTCCTGGCAATTGACAAACCTCTCAGCAAGCAGGATATAACAGCATTGCGGTCGCTGTCCACGAGAGCGCGCATCACCGCTACGAGCTTTACCAATCATTACAATTGGGGCGACTTCAAGGGCGACCCCAGACGGTTGATGAACCGCTGGTTCGACCTGCACCTGTATTTTGCGAACTGGATGTCACGCCAACTCATGATCCGCTTACCGAAGCGACTTATCAATCGAGACAAACTCGATACTTTCCTGCGCGGCGTCGGTAGCGTCGAAATACGAACGTCGGGAGAAAATGTGATTATCGATATCTGGCACGACTATGAACCCCCAAAATTTACTGATGATGACGACGGCTCCGGCTGGCTCGGCGCACTGGCGCCGTTGCGGGCCGACCTGCTGGCGGGTGATTGGCGGATGTTCTACCTGCTATGGCTGATGGAGGCGCAAACCGGGACAATCAAAGACGATGAGAGGGAACCGCTGGCAGGCATCGGCCCGCTTAACAGCGGACTTGAGACCTTCGCTGATTTCTTTCATATAGACCGCGATCTCGTGCAGGCTGCCACCGAGGAGTCTCCATACACAAGCGGCGATTCGCTGCCGATGGCTTCAGCCCGCGCAGCGGCTGTCGCAGCAATTCCGGACGAGGAAAAGGCCGCATTACTGGAGCGTCTGGCTGCGGGCGACCCTCATGTGATGGCGGAGGTTCGCGGCAAGGTTCAGGAGGCGCAGACACCAGCCACAGATGAAACGCAAAACAGGCGCCGGACGGTATCAATCCTGCGCGCCCGCGCCGCAGAAATATGCGAAGAACGTAAAGTTGCCGAAGCCGCACGAAAGGAAGCAAAGCGTCAGCAACGAGCGCGCGAAGCTGAAAAAGCGCGGCGCGCACGTCTCAACATCCTCAGGCATCGCGGCCTGGCCGTCTGGGACGAGATCGAAAATGAGATTGAAAAACGCAATATTAACGGCTATGAACGGGCAACGGATCTGCTTGCCGACTTGCGCGTCCTGGCAGAAGAAGACAATGCGTTGAATGCCTATTCGGAGCGCGTGCGCGCCCTTCGCTCCAGGCATTCCCGCAAGACCCGGTTCATTGAACAACTAACGAGGCTGGAGCAATTTTGACTGAGCATGCCAGGCATCATCATGGAGTACACGAAAAAGGAACTGGCTATATGGAGGGAGAGATATGTCCCTTCGGAATTCACGTTTGAACATCTCGTCTCAATTGTCCGAAACCACAATCATGTTACAATTTCGAGTATTTCCCGGGATAATTACTGCAAAACATCAACCTGACCTATGGAAAATCTGATTAACGAAATCAAGCAGCTTTTCGGTGCGGGTGCGTATGACAGTGAAGAAAAGGTGAATATTCAAACTTGTGAAATAACTGACGGGAGGCTTCCAAATAGGCAGACCAAGTTGGTCTTGGCTTGGGCAGAACTCCATCAGGAGGAATTAATGGCAAATTGGAAACTCGTAATGAACGGTGAAGAACCGTTCAAGATTCAGCCACTACAATGAGGAGAAACCGGTGTATCCGGCTATAACTTCAGTTGAGGACAAGGGAGATTATATCCTCTCGGTATTTTTTGATAACGGGGAGAATGGATTATTGGATATGAAGCCTTACCTGAATTTCGGGGTATTCAAAAAAATTCAAGAGCCTGACGTTTTCAAAAGCGTCCATGTTAAATTTGACACTATTGCATGGGAAACCGGCGCTGATCTTGCTCTGGAGTTTGTTCACAAACATTGTCGCAGGTAACGGGGCACAGGACCTATATCAAGGCTTTTCAGAAATACCCAGTAACCAAGGGGCCGGAAGTGCGGTAACGCCGTCTGCCAGGGACTGAATCCGGGGATCGTTGGATACGAGTAAGGAATGCAGGACGGGCTTGTCCAGAATGTCTTCGAGCCGTTTCAGGTGGCGCGCATCATTTGCTGTTGCTCGCGCAGTCTGTTTGATTTCGATTGGCACAAAGCCTGTCTCCAATTCCAGCAGTAAATCCACTTCGCGACCGTCAGCCGTGCGCAGGTGATAGCAGCTCACGGGTAAACGGCTATTTTTAAGTTGCTTAAAAATTTCGGCAACCACGGCGCTCTCATATTCAGCCCCGGTGAGTTCGCCGCGGCGTTGCAACAGGCTGCGCTGAATGCCCGGGTCGAGAAAGTGTAACTTGGGCGCCTTTACCAGCCGTTTCCCAAGGTTACGAGACCAGGGTTCAAGCAATATGATTTGGTAACTGACGTCAAGATATTGAATAAAACGTTTTGCAGTGGGCGCAGTAATGCCTGCCAGGCGACTTAGTTCACTGATGTTGAGCGTCTGTCCGGTCAGACCGGAAAGACTTTTCTGAGCACGTACAAAAGGAGTCAGATCCCGCAAGTTGGCAAGATCCCGCAGGTCTCTTTGCAGATAAGTACGTACATAAGCGCTCAACCAGTCATAGCGTTCCGGTTCGCTCAACTCACCTGCCGCAACAGCGGGCATTGCGCCGAATTGGAGATATTGCCGAAAGGCAAGTTCACTGCGGACATAATCGGATTCGGCCTTTGGAATACCCGTAAAAACCGTCTCGGCACCACATCTCAACCAGGAAATAAAACGTGACTCCGACACCGGGTTGTTCCAACCTTCCGTCAACATTTCCGGCAGTGTAAGAGGATACAGTTCCACCAGGGCGGCGCGTCCGGCCAGACTTTCCCGTACCTTCTCAAGCAACAGTATCTGGCTGGAACCAAGCAACAAGTAGCGTACTTCAGGCCAGGCATCGTAAGCTGCCTTGATCGACTCGATCAGACTCGGCGCCTTTTGCACCTCATCCAACGTTGCGACAGGATAACTGGCCCGCCACTGCGCCGCGCTGAGTGCGCTGTATTCAGGCCGGGTTACAGGATCTTCCAGTGACAGGTAGGTATACTCAGGAAACCCGCGTTGGGCCAACGTAGTCTTCCCGGTTTGACGCGCCCCGGTCAATACAATAATACGTCCCAGAGACGAGGTAGTGGCGAGTGTGCGTAATTGTGAAAGCAAGGAACGGGAGCGCATAAATTCAATATTGGCGTAAAATTGAATCTATAATATCCAATATTACGCCTTTTTGTAAAGTAGAATTCGACATCGACATCGCTGTGTGTGAGTGTTGCATAAACTCATAATATTTGATATGCTTTTATGCATGCGCACGACTATAGACATCAATGATGAGCTGCTGAGAGCGACCAAAGCGTATGCAGCCAGTGAACATAAGACCTTGAAGATGGCGGTTGAACAGGCTCTACGCGAATTTCTGACGTCTTTGGAGTGCCCGGTGGTTGCCGATGCGCCGCCGATTCCCGTATTTCGGGGACAAGGCGTTCAGCCCGGAGTTGACCTGACGGACAACGCGGCGCTTGAGGACCTCATGCGTGCAGAGCCCTGACGTCAATGTTCTGGTAAATGCATTCCGGCAGGATGCTGACTATCATGATCGATGCCGGGTATGGTTGAATGAGGCTGTATCCGGGCGTGACCAGGTGGGCTTCTCCGAACTCGTGTTGAGTGGTGTATTGCGTGTATTGACACATCCCGGGATATTCAATTCCCCGACCCCCACCGAGGCGGCAAATGCGTTTGTAGACGCGTTGCTTGCCCAGCCGGCCAGTGTTACGTTACGCCCGGGCAACGGCCACTGGCGCATATTTCGGGGTATGTTGTCCATGATGAACCTGCGGGGCAACAGAATCCCTGACGCTTACCACGCTGCCCTGGCGCTTGAACACGGCTGTGAATGGGTCACCCTGGACCGCGGCTTCTCAGCTTTTCGCGGCCTGCGCCTGGTTAATCTTCTGGACGCCCCGGACTTTATCTTCTAATCGCTCCACGTCCATGTGCCCCAAGCGATTGATAGCATTCCTGCTCGCAGGGCGGCGGCATGCGGCGCCCAAAGCCGGTACTCCTCGCGGCAGCTTTCCTGCACTCTATCTTAATGAGTGATTTGCGCCATACGCCGCATAGTCAGGCTGGTAAAGAAAAAGCCGACCCGGAGGCCGGGTCGGCTTTTCGGTCAGCAGACCGAATGAAGCTACTGGATGAATTTTTCCAGTTTTTTGTAGGTCAGCATTGAATCGATCGTCTTCACGATGCAACCCAGGTTGCTTCGTATCAACGCGTCCTCAAGGCTTTCCTTCTTATCGACTTTCCTGCTCCTGCGGGTGGTATTGCCGGTCTTTTCGTATGCACGATAAACGATCTGCGGCTTTACCTCCGTCAGGGCGCACTTGAGCATGACTTTCCTTGCCTCGGCCAGGTACGGACTGGCTACGGCCTGGCTGCCCACGATAAGGAGTACAAAAACAATCACCAGGTATTTCAGTGATATCTTCATCATATTTCTCCTGTGGTTGGACCACGAGAGGAATACGCCCGGGGGCGTATTGCAGCCCTCGGGTCGGTTGCTGTGTCATGTCCGCGAGGGACACGATCATCCCGCGGAGCGGGTATGATTCTTTCATGTGTTTTCTATTTTTCATTGCGAGTCCGTTTGTTCAGTAGTTCCTGCTGATTTCGGCAAGATAAATGGGGTCAGAGTAAAAATTCTGCGAATTTCTTACTCTGACCCCGGAGTTTAACGGGAATTGCTGCTCTTCGTTCAAGGGGTAAAGCAAGCGTATGGGCCTTGGGCTATAATTTTCCATTTGCCATTTCTGCACAGGTATCTTGTGTATGCGGAACAGTAGCTTTGACCGTTACTGCATTCTGCCTTCTGACAACTCTTCGTTCCTGTTGCGGTGCGCGTCCTCGGCTTGTTGGTTCTGCCGGCACAGGAATAATAGCTCTTCTGGGTAAACGTCTTACCCTTGCAGACGGTACCGGGGGAAGGGGTATATGGCCCCCAACTGCAACCGCACCAGGACGCTGTCCCTTTCGCCGACCGGGATTCCGTCTTCCCGCAGGCGTTGGTGCGGGTCTGGGTGAAAGTGCCGCATTTGCCGGCGGGGTCAGGGCTCCATCCCGTCACTGTGCCACAGCATTTGGTTCCCCTGGCGCTGCGACGGTCTGTGCTGCAGTTTTTCAAGGTGCGGGTCTGGGTGAAGTTGCTGCCCGCGCATACGGTACCAGCAGAGGGTTGCCACCCGGTAACCGCGCAGTCCCGAGGACAGGACTTTGTGCCGGTGGCGGTGCGGCTGCCGGTGGAGCAGTCACTCAGTCTGCGGGTCTGGGTGAATTGTTTTCCGCTGCAGACCGTGCCGGTTGCGGGACTCCATGAAGTAGTGTTGCAGCTTGGCGGGCAATATTTTGTGCCGGCGGCGCTGCGGCTGTCGGTGGAGCAGTCGCTCAGTCTGCGGGTTTGCGTGAATTGTTTTCCGCTACAGACCGTGCCGGTTGTGGGGTTCCATGAACTGGCTTTACATACTTGCGGACAGTATTTTGTGCCGGTGGCGCTACGGCTGCCGGTGGAGCAATTGCCCAAGGTGCGGGTTTGAGTAAATGTTTTTCCACTACATACCGTGTTGGTGGAAGGTGTCCAGGAAGTGGGCGTGCAGTTTGACGGACAGGACCGGGTTCCGCTTACCGTACGCTTGCCGGTGCTGCAATCGGACAGTGTGCGTGTTTGAGTCAAGGTATCTCTGCTGCACGTTGTATCTCTGCCTGGCGACCAGGCGCTGACTGTGCACGTCTTCGGGCAGGATTTGCTCCCGGTAGCCGTGCGCCTGTCGCTGCTGCAATCGCCCAGGGTGCGGGTCTGGGTGAAGCTTTGGCCGGCGCAGACAGTAGTGGTTGCCGGAGCCCACGCGCTGATCGAGCATTTTTTTCCCGGTGGTTGCAGCGGCTTGCAAGGGCCGTTATCGATGGTCCGGGCGCGGGTCTGAATTGCGGGCTTGCAAAGATCGGGGCAGGGTTTCAGCGCATCGGTGGCGATGGAGCAGGCGCGCCGCTCGGTGTAGCTGTGCGCGCCGCAAACCGTGGGCGGATTGCCGTGCCAGTTGCTCCAGGTTTCAGCAAACTGGCACCAGTCCTTGTCGGGACTCGCCTTGATATGTTCTAGAAAGTTATTGAAAGTTGAAGCATTTTTCAACACTACCGGGAAGCCGCCGGCGCGCCCGGGAGCTACCCACAAACGGTATGGGTAGGGGTGTTTCGCGCCGCCGGTAAACCGTTTGACGATATTCTGTTGGTCCTGTGGCCACAGGATCATGACGTCAGGCTGGCCTGTTTGCCAGTAACCTTGGTCACCATAGCTGTTTGCGCGTTTGACGGTGTCGCTGATGGTCTGGGCGACGGTTGCATGAATTAACAGGAGAGCCGGCAGCAGTATGCCGGACAGGAAGGTCATCGTTTTGAATTTACAGCGCATGGTTCCCGTCCTTATGGGTTGATGAGTATGTCGTTGAAGGTGGCGGTGGCGCCGATAATGATGTCTGCTTCCACGGTGCCGGTGGCGCCGGGGTTGCGGGCTGTGACGCGCAACACGTCGGTAAGAGAATTCTGGTTCAGGTCGATGGCAGCGCCAATGCCGCCGGTGAAACTCAGGGCGCCGCTCATTTCATCTCCGGCCCTCCTGACGAATTCATCTTCCGCATCCTCGCGGCTGATGAAGATGTCGAGCAGGGCCAGGTCGACAGGGTCGGCAAAGCCTACCGTAACCTCGTTGCCGCTGACGCGGGCCACCGCGCCGATGCGCGCCGCGATGCGTCCGGCTTCGGCATTATCCTGCGCGCGATAGCGAATGGTGAAGCCGCCTGTCGAGGGAAAATTGAACACCGGGGCTGCAAAACCCGGCTCCGCTTCCCAGATTGGGAGGTAACCACTCAGCGTAGCGATATCACCGGCATAACTGCCGGCATCGGGGTTGTTCGGATCCGAGATATAGCGGTGCTGGGCCAGGGCCAGTTGTATGATGCCGTTCTGGACCCGGTCCGGGACCAGGGAGCGGGCGCGTTCCTCTATCCTGAAACTCAGGCCCGCCGACAGCAGGCTGAACACCAGCATGAAATAAATGGTAGGCAATATATTCATGGCGTATTGCAGGAAAAATCGTTTTCGGCGTAGGCAAACAGGTTGTACCAGTTGTTCGCCGCGCGGTAGTAAGTGGCGTCGTGGTCGGGGATGAACGTATAGGAGCCGTCCGCTTCAAACGTTCCGAGGGTGCGCCCGCCCAGGAATGCCAGGTAGGCGGCATCGCCCCCGGCATTGACGCTGACGGCAGGGTGCTCCGCCAGGCGCCACGTGAACAGGACGCCTTGAGCGTCGAAGCCGGTGTCCAGGTGGCCTGAAGCCTGCAACCCGGCGCCGGTTACTGTGTCAGGCAGGGCGTTGCACTGCGCGCCGATGAACTCGATGCCCGCGCCTTGGACATCCTCCAGGGCCTGCATGAAGGCGCGGGTTTGCCGGTGCGGTTGCAGCATCGTCGTGATGCCCGTTATGAAAACGAGGGCCAGGGCGAAATTGTAGAGCACAGCAGGCATCGATTACTCAATAACCACAGTCAGCGTTGCCGTTGCGCAGGCATTGGCGGCGTTACCCGCATCCACGTTGGTCCACTTGCTCGTTATCGCCCGGTCCAGCAGCCAGTTGCAGCTCTCCGCGTCCCCGGCGTCGTAGGTGACAACCGGCGGCGTGGCGCCTGGCGAAGCAGTGATATCCGTTTCGATCACACTTTCATCCCCGCCGTCGTCGTACAACTCGGAGTCCAGGTAGCCGTTATCCACCAGGTCCTCAAAGTCAGCGGTTGCCAAACCACTGTCATTGCGATTCACCCAGCGATATTCCGACGCCGCGTTGACCACGTTGATGATCTCCGCCTCCATGTTACGGTTCTCCGACTGGGTAACCAGCGGCGCCAACGCGGTATAAGCGCCGAATCCCACGACGCTGGCGATGATTAATCCGAATACAATGGCAACCTGGTTCATGGCAGTTCCCTCCTTTGGTTAAATTTCAATTCCCATGCCCATCGAAACCAGGGCAAAGGGAATGGTGATGGCGAGACTCAGGCTTAAAAACAGGGCCGTGTAGAAGGCCCGGTAAGCCTTGACGGCCCTTGCCAGCCTG
Source organism: Gammaproteobacteria bacterium (assembly GCA_965220815.1). Lineage (GTDB taxonomy): Bacteria > Pseudomonadota > Gammaproteobacteria > Eutrophobiales > Eutrophobiaceae > JAAXHV01. Next base: position 728,022 of record OZ244846.1, on the reverse strand, counting down.
ATGTCCAGCATCCGCCCGGCCATATCGAAGCCCCTGGCAATCTCGTCAGGGGTCTGGTTCGGTGTGCAGGACAGAACGTGGGTATAGGCATAGGGTGACAGCACGTCCCGGAGAACCTGCAGCAGCGAGGCCTCTTTCAGCCGGGTCCTGCTGTTGCGCAACGCCTGCGCGAACTGCCGGTGTTCAGCGAAGGTGGTTTCCATCAGGCGCAGGAATTCGTCGGGCGGCAGGCGGGTGGAAATCAGCGCGCGGCTGATTTTCAGGAACCGCAGTTCGGTCAGCATGGCGCGCACCCGGAAACAGCCGCAGGCCATGAGAGCAGTACGAGCCGGCCCGGTAAGCCGGTATGAAGACCACTGGTAAAGAATCATTGCTCCGGCTGACAGAACGGCAACCTGCACCCACCATGACTCGACGAAAGTCACGTAATCGAAGAACAGGGTATAACCGCTGGTATAGTTTTTCAGGTAGGGCAGCGTATATATGGACATGGCGGTAATGACCAGGCACATGAATATCCACTGGATGCTGCCGGAGAGGATCTGCAGTGCCATCGCCCCCCGATCGTCCTGGTCCAGCAACAGGTCGGTGATGGTATCCATGCAGTCATAACGTTCCCCCAGCGCCAGCAGGCTGCTTTCCTGCTCGGTGAACAGCCCGGTCGCGTAGTAGTGGGTAGCGAAAGGCTGGTTGTTGCGGATGGCCCGCTTACTGAGTCTGGCGATTTCGCGCACGGCCGGGTTATTGCTTTGCTGCTGGATGTGGTTGAAAATCCCCAGCAACGGAAACTGGCTCCCCAGGTACTCGCGCAGAGTTGCGTAAAAGTACGTCCTGGTATCGTTATTGAACAGCAGGGAGCGCAGGTATAACGACTTGAGAAGATGCAGCCGTTTTTCAATGAAGCCAGGCATCGTACAGGTTCCCCCTGTTGAAATTGCCTATCTTGCGCTGGGTGAGCAGCGGGTCCAGTTCGCCGTCGAAGATTTTCGTACAGGCATGCTGGTGGATATTCAAAACGCCGTTATCCTGCATCCAGTCCCGTAGCGCCTGGGGATTTGAGGTGTCCATCAACAGGCGCCGGTTCGCCTCGGTGAGCGGAATGCATTCGGCCACCAGGGTCAGCTTTTCGATTCCCGAATGCCGGCAGGCTTCGCAGCCGCCCGCATTATGATAGCGGACGTTCCGGCTGACATAGGCGCCGAAACCGCTCCGGTAGTATTCCTGCCAGAACGGGTCGGGGTGCCGTTCCAGTTTGCACCGGCGGCACAACACGCCTATCAGGGACTGGACGATGATCAGGCTCAGGAACGACTCGGAGAACAGGATATCGGGGCTGATCCCCAGGTCGGTCTTCGAGACCAGCCGGTTGATGGCGTCAACCCACCCGGAACCATGGATGGACGCAATCCCGGTAGTGCCCTGGAGCATCATGGAAGAGGCCATCACCGCAGTTTCCCGGTCGCGTATCTCGTTGATGGCGATGAAGTCCACGTCGTGGCGGGTGGAGATGCGCCTGAGTTTTTCCTTGTTGTCACGGATGATCTCCTCGGTGCCTTCAATGGGTAACTGGATTTGCACGAAATTGTCCAGTTCTACCTCGATCTGGTCGGAGATTTCCAGGTTCTTCTCCAGCGCCGGCCGGTTTTTCATGAGCGCGGTCTGGGTGGTGGATTTGCCTGAATTGACCGCGCCGATGATCAAGGTGATGCCCTTGTTGGCCGAAATGCGTTTCAAGGTCTGCAACTGGGTCTCGTGGTAGCCGAGGGTGGCGATATCGGGGATATGTTTCATATCGCGCAAGCGGATAGCCAGGCTGCGTTCGTCAGTGACCTTTGAATACCCGTAAGATACACGGCACAGCCATTTCTGCCCCTTGTGGTCGAAGTTGAAACGCCCGTCCTTGGCCACGTCGCCGTTACTGAACGGCTGGTTCACGTAAATATTCCAGACCGCGGCGATGATCTTGATCCCCTGGCTCTTGTCGAAGGACTGGCTGACAGACAGCCGGCCGTAGATACGCTGGTACACGGTCGTCTTGTTGTTCTTGATTTCCAGGTGGATATCCGTGGCGTTATTGTTGATGGCCTGGCACAGCAGTTCATTGACCTGGTTGGAGCTTTCCCGGGTCTGTTGTTGCAGGGAGATCTCCTTGTTCCTGTTGATGAAGGATTCAAATACCGAGCGCGTGGTTTCGCGGATGACGGGTTCCTTGTGATGCACTTCCCTGATGAGGTTGATCAGTTGATTCAATGCAAGCGCTTCATGCTTGTTTAGATCGCTGCGGTCGATGCAGTACAGTTGCGCATCCTCGGCGATAAAGCCCGGGCAGGCGCCGTTCATCTTCCGGGTCTCCGAGAGGATGTTGGCGTTGGTGGTGAGCCTGATGTTCTCCAGCTCTTCGTAATTGGTGATCAATGGGGCTTCCTTCAGCGTATTGTCCGGCGTCTCCTGTTCGAAGGTCGGCAGCGGCAGCGCTGGGTTCCGTTTTTTAAGTGCCTTGAACATCATTGCCAGGGAACCACGTGGGCCTGTTTGCTGGTCTGGTCTTCAAGGTGCACCTCGTGCCGGTTGCCCCTGCCCCGGTCTTCGACGTAATCCACCTTGACGATTTTGAACCTGCGCCGGTTATGTTCGATAACGCTGCCGACGGTCAGGGAACGCGGACGCCCGTTACTGATCAGCACCACGCTGGCTTTGATGCCGAGCTCCCGGTTTTCATCATTGACGTGCCCGACCGTCAGCCCGTCGATGCCTTGTTTCGGGGCAGGTTTGTTCCTGGGCTTTGCCGGTTTTTTCTCGGGCTGTTTCGGTTTCTTTGCCGGCGCAGCAGGGCGCGCCGGAGGTTCGGCGCGCGTTTTCAGCAGGCCGGCCAGGTCCGGCCTGATCTTTATCAACTCGGCATGGACGGATTTCAACAGGCCGGCATCGATGCCGTTCCGCTGCTGGTTGATTTCCTCGAGGATATCGAGGACCTGCTTGTAGTAAACCAGGTCCACGACAAGTTGTTCGTCGCGGTTGCAACGGGGACAGGGAATGTCCCCGGGGTTCGCTGCCGGTTGTTCGGGCGCCTTTGCCGGTTGTTCGGGCGCCTTTGCCGGTCGTTCGGGTACCACTGCCGGTTTTTCGAGCGCCGAGGACCGGGCCCCGGCTGCGATTTGGTCCGGTTTGTCCTGCTGCGCGCCGGCCTGGCCTATACAGGCCGACAGCAGCAACGTGAATGCGATGGGTTTCATATCAGCTCCCCGTGATTTCAATGGTGAAAGTGAGGGTTTTCCAGCCCGAATGCCTGCCTGCGGCAATCCCGGTGTTCTGCAATTGTCCGTGCAGCGCGGCCTGTTGCAGTTGCCGGCCCCAGAGCCGCAGGATCTGGCGGTTCGGGTAATCGATGCTCAGTTCGATGAGTCCCCGGGCCGCGTCGCGTTTGCGGCTGCTGTTGATAATGCTGAAGCGGGCATTGCTTGTCGCGGCGAACTGCCGGTATTGCTCAAAGCTGGTTGCCAGCGGAACCGGGTCGGCGGTTTTCCCGGGCGGCGGTTTGAACAGGGATGAATTCAGGGTCCAGTTGTTCTTTTGCAGGGAGAAACTGCCTTCCAGGTCCGCTGCAATCCGGTCCAGGCGCGCCAGCGAATAGGATTGATCGTAGCGGCCGGTGGCGCTGGTCAGGTAACCTGTTGCTGTCTTTTTGATGCTGATATTGTCCAGGTTGTATGCCAGCAGCACGGAGAACTCGTCCAGCAGCGCCGCAACGGCCTCCAGGTCCGTGGCAACTCGAATCGCGCTTGTGGGTCTGGCTACCACGGGTTGTACCCTGGTTTCCTTTATCTCCCTCACGTCAACGGTTGATAAGAACAGGGAAACCAGTCCCGCGCCGGCGCAGGGAACGAGCGCCAACAGGGAAAGCTCCGCCAGGTTGCAGCCCCGTTTCAGCAGGAAAGGGTTGTTTTTCCCCGGATCGAGATTGATATGCAGGTCTTTGAGGGCAATGTTATGCTGCGTGAAGGCGTCGCTGAGTCTGCCCAGTTCGGCCACCTGGCATTCCAGCGGGTTGCTCCTGATCAACTCAATACAGTCCTCGAATGCCAGCAGGTCTTCCTTTTCCACCAGGATATAATCTGACTGTACGCGGATTGTCCCCACATAGACGATGTTGTCGAAGGGCAGGAAAATATAGTGCCTGCCGGTCCGTATGTCCGTATGAATCCACTTGACGATCTGCGCGGCGATGGAGATGGCCTTGCCTTCATCGAAAAATATGAATCCCTCAGATTCCAGGTAATATTTTTTCTTCAGCGCGCTCAGGCGTTTGTTCACGTACAGCCAGGGCCGCCGTTCTTCCGGCAGGGTCTGGCTCTCTGCGTTGATGCAAAGGTTGATTTCCCGCGCGCCGATGCTGATGGTCTCGATCATGACCTGAAACTCCCCTGGATCAGGAACAGCGTCTGGGTCAGGCGTTTGCCGCCTGATTCCGAATTCCCCGTCAGCCGGTTGAACGGCCACACCGGCAACAGCCCGGAGCGGTCGGTTCTTACCTCTACTTCTTCCCGGTGAGTGGAGGCGAGCAGCACCGTCTCGCCGTCTTCAAGGGTGACGTCGAAGATATTGTCGTTGCCGGAACTGGTCGGCAGCACACCGGAGGAACCGGCAATGTCGTAGGTATCGAGGGAATCGATTTTTGCCTCGTTGATGACGATATGCAGCGCAATCAGCTCGTCAGTCAGGGTCGGGAGAATGTTGATGGCCTGCCCGGTCTCCAGTTCGCCGATTTCCACGGTGGGCGTGGACAGGCTGGTGCCGCCGGCGTCGGTCTGCTGGATGCTGGTGCGCTCGACGTAGCGGTGGATGCGGTAATTGCGGATGGTCACCAGGCGGTTGTTATAGACCAACATTTCCTTGGTGTCGTCAATCGAAATATTGCCGACCTGGGCCAGCGCCTTGAGTATGACTTCCGACGAGTTCCACGGACTGCCGGGATCATCGATTTTAAGGCTTAACACGCCACCGCCGGCGTTGAGTTCAGTGGCAGTCAGGTCCTGGGTCAGGTTGCTTATGCTGGCGGCGATGCTGGCATTGCGAACCAGGGAAAGGTCCACGTACTGCTGCGCCAGGTCGGTCACGTCCAGGCGAACGACGGTAATTTTGATATTGGCCTGACGAGTCACGGTTTCCAGCCATTTTTCATAGGCGTCGTCAAACAGGACGATCCGTTGCGGCCTGGCAGTGATGGAGAGCAGGTTGCCGGTGGCGCTGATGCTGTAGCATTCCTGGTCGTTGTAGGTATAGGTGTCTATGGCGACCGTCCCGTCATCTTCATCCTGCTCCTGCTGGCAGTATTGAATGCCCAGGACGGTATTCACCAGTTGATGAACGTCGTTCTCCGCCGACAATTGGCTGGTGACGTTGTTTTCAAACCCGCTTGCCTTGTTCTGTTCCCGTCCCAGGTTGTTGCTGCTGACATTGATTATATTGTTGCCGCCGCCGTACAGCGGGACCTCGTATTCCTTCGTGACCATCGGCGTAACCAGCAGGATGCCCTGGTGGAATTCGTAACCCACGTTGGCTTGCAGGCTGATCGCGTCCAGGTGATCCTCCACGGTGACTGCGTCCGGGGTTGAACTGACGCGCGGGTTATACTTGCCCGGCAGCGCGTACGCCACCGGATAACCCGGCGTCAGCCGTTCCAGAGTCTCGCGCAAACCCTGGTTTCGGTAAGTGGCCCGAAAGGGACGGTAGAGCCAGGCTCTTTCTTTGGGCACGTCAACCCGCTTGGCGCGTGTGTTGGTGGCGCGTGCGATTTGCTGCTCTTCCAGGAGCTGACGGTGGCGTTTCCTTGCATCGCTGATGTCCTGTTCGCGCTGCCTGATGTTTTCGCTGCACGCAGGCAGTGCCAGCACGGCCAGCAGGCCCGCCAGCCGGCATCCGGCAACCAGAGCGCGATGCGCGGGATGGAGAATACGGACTGTTATATCAGGGAGTACTGTTTTCATCGTGGAATTCGACACTATTGTCTTCATTGATAAGGGTCTTGATCGCGAAACGGGTCTGCAACAGGTCAATCAGGTCCAAATGGCGCTCGGGCAAGGGCACGTCGACATCCTGCGACAGCCGGTAGTCGGCATACCTGCCCGGCTCGCCGAGTTTCCAGGAAACTTGATCAAAACCACACTTCAGGAAGTACTTCCGCACGGCTGCGGACAACATGGCACGGTTTCTGAATTGAATGGAGCGGCAGAAGTCCCTGTCTTCAGCAGAGTGTATTTCGTCTTCAACATCTGCAGGAGACAGGCCAGCGAAGGTCGATGCCGATCCTTTGCCCGGCGCGACATTTCCGTCCGGGCCGGGGACAGGCTGGTCCAGCCGCTCCCAGGACGCCGGGCTGGTGGCAGCCCCAATGGTCTCAACGCCCAGGTCGCCAAAGGCAACGCCGGGTTCGTCGGGATTTCTCAATCGGAACGCATACAGCTTCCTGTCCCGGTCCAGGACGACTTGCCCGTTCCGCCCCACGAGCCGTTCCATCGCCACAGACATGGGCACCGGTTCATTGTCGAAATTACCGATGAAACTGCGCTGCGCGATGAGCTCAGCGTGACCATCCCGGTAGGACGGGCGGTAGGAGTGGGGTTCCAGCATATAACTCACAGCCCTGTCCACGGTGTTTGTCCCGTCCGGATAGACCATTCGCACCCGCACCTCGGTGACGGGCAGAGCAAGCGGTTGCGCCGGGGCATTGCCGAAGGACATCCTGAAGTTATCCTGCAATGCCTCGACCCAGGAACAGGCGCCGCACAGCGCCGGCAACAGGCAGGCGAACAACGTCAGCGGCCGGGACTGAGGTTGCCGGGCGGGGCTGTGCTGTTTACCTGCTTGCTGTCCCATCAGCGTTGACTCAAAAGACGCTGGTACACCGCTCTCCAGGGCCTGATGTATATATCCTCGGAGACGAACAGCCTCAGCTTGCGGCCGTAATCAAGGGTTTGTGTGGGCACCAGGCCTGCGTACGGCGCGACCAGGTCGGCGCCGCCCTCGCGCAGGGCCTGGCCCACGTCAGACTCGAAAGTCGCGCCGGAACCGCCGCTGCTGTAATCCGCCCGCGCGGTCTCGCTGGACAACAGGGCAAACGCCGCCGCGCCGCCGAACCGGGCCAGGAAATGATAATTGGTCCTGCCTTTCAGCGCGCCTATGCCTTCGTGGTCGAGAGCCTGGCTGACGAATTTGATCTTGGTGCCGTCCGGGCGGACTATCCAGCGTACGGACAGGGCCATCCGGTTGTTGATAACGCGGTTCGGGTGCGCCGAGCCGGTCTGCAGCACCTGTCCAGTGCACAGGGAACCTGCCGGAATCAATACGTGTTTCTGGGTAACGTCCATGACGTTCTGTTCAATCCGGCAGCGGTAGGGGCCGGCGTAGTCGGATATGATTTTCTGGTCCAGCTTTGCGTGCATTACCGAACCGATGGACAGTAACGCGTATTCCCTACCTGGTGGCTGGGAAAGGTCTGACTCCGGATAGCCGGCCAGGTTGAACACACGCGGGTTTTCCTGCGCCGCGGCATCACCGGCTGCCGGACCCCCGGGCGAGTCCTGCAAAGCCGGGTATGCAACCCGGGACGGGAGGACGGACTTGAAGTCCGTCCCCAGGGTCGCGGAAAGAGCCGGTTGCTGCCCCGGTTCAACCTCCCGGCGCAGCGCCGCCAGGATTGACCTTTCACTTTGCAGGAACCCGCTGTATGGATCCGGCGCATCCTGAGGAGCCGTTTCGGGTGCGCCGGCAAAAAACTCGAAGTTGAAGTCCGCCTGCCGCGATTGGCGCACCCGAACGGTTTCGTTCTCATCCCAGGATTCGAGCGCCGATTTTGTGCCGCTCAGCAATTCCTGCAATACCTGTTCATTGTTTTGCAATACTGCGTCTGTCTTTTTGTCGATATAATCCCTTTGTTCGGACAGGTCCCGCTCCCTTTGTTTCTCCAGGCGCTGTTCCTGACTTTTGATCTGGTCGCGGAACTCCTGTTCGGGGTTTGATAGCGCCTGTTTCCTGATCTCCCGCTGCACCTGCTCTTCTATCCGGCTGTCTGCCGGCCCCGATCGGAACAGGGATGCATACACCATCACGACGACAACGAAGACCAGTCCGCCAATCAGCAGGAGCTGAAAGTTCCGGTTGTAGGTTGCCGGCTGTTCTTCAACCTGGTTTGTTTCGTTGATATTTGACGTCATGGTTTACAGGTCCCGCTGGCCGCGGTGATCGCTGCGGCGCTTGATAACGATCTGCGTCCTGGCGTCAGCCTTCATAAAGATACGGTTGAAAATGCCGGTCACGATGTACATGCGCCTGTCTTCGTCGTAGCGGTACTCGATGAACTGTTCCCTGCCGTTGTTATCGGCGAATAACGACATGGCGCCTTCCAGGTTGTGGCGCACCCGGATGTAGGTGAAACGCCCGTCATCGTAAACATCGCTGACCAGGTCTTTCCCGTAAGGCGGGCGTCCGCCCTTCCAGTGGTAGCCGGTGAACAGTTGCATCCGGTATTCATCCAGCGCCGCGCTCACCCTGTCGGCTGCGTTCTGCTGCTCTTCGTCAAGGCGCAGTTGCAGCGCGTCGAGTTGCTCCCGGTACAACGCCGTGTGCTCGTCGGCGCGCCGCGCAAAGCCGGAGAACGCGCCTTCCGGGAGGAATTCACCGTCATGGGTAACGACTACGCACAGGTCAAAATCATCGTCCGAGCGTTCCACCATGAAATGGTAGGCGCGGTTGCTCCGGGAGACGGCGGTGATGGTGGTGCTGCTGCCTTCCTCTGTCCCCGCATCGTTCGGCTTGACGAAGATATGCCGGTTTTCGCCTTCAACATCCCACAGGTCGCGGTTTCCGGTGACCGGCCTGGCAATGAGGATTTCCGGCAGTTCGATATGGGTGCCGTGGTGCAGCCTGGATTTGATGCGGACAAATCTGTGTTGTTCATGGTTGACGAGGCGGCACTGTTCGCCTTCGGCAATAGCGTTCATCGGGAAGACCATGAGCAGTACAATCAACACCTTGACCGGGAATGACGGACGTGGCGCTTTATGCGCAATAGGCGGTTCAAGCGGGGTCATCCAGAACTTTCTCCTCGATAATTTTCAGGCCGATGGGGTTTGCCATAAGCACGTTCCTGTCCCTGGACAGGGCCGACCTGGGTGTGAGACGCCAGCGTAGCGTGACGATGGCCCTCCTGGTATTCAGTACGTTGCGGTCCGCGGCCGAGCGCAGTAATTCATTGACGTATACGTTAGTCCGGTAGCTGGCGTCACCGGGATTGCCTCCGGCCAGGCGGTCCATGTCGAAGTGGTAGATATTCCTGACTTCCACCTCTCTGGTATCGCAACCCGAACAGGCCCTGATTCTGGCCGCCTTGCCTGCCGCGTCAAAACCGGAAGGAGATTTAAAATGCTGCGCCAGTGCCTGGTCCATCAGGACCAGCGCAAAACCGTAGTCGTTTCTTACGGTGGCAGGGTCCTCGCGGAACCGGCGGGTGACGTAGTTGCTCAACAAATGATCGATGGTGGCCGGGAAGAAGTCCGTCTCATCCTTATGCGCGAACCGGGTGTCGATAAACCAGGTGCCGTCCGGCGACAGCTTCACATAGATCAGCTTTTCATTGTTCTTTGCCATGACAGTCGCTGTGATGCCGTATGCCAGGGCGCAGATGAATGCCGCCAACAGCACCAGGTTGCCGACCAGCAGCCTGTTGTTGGTTACCACCAGGCCCGGGATATTGTCCGGGTTGAGGTGTGCAGTCAGCCTGTCCGGCACGGAACCAATTGTCTTTGCTGTCATTTCCATGGGGTCACCTCACCAGTCTCGTGGACAGCATGGAGGCGGCCTGGCTGATCGCGCCCGACGCGCTCACGCCTCCCTGGATCAGGTCGCTTACCACCCGGTCGGTCCTGAACATCGCATACACCGCCACCACCAGCAGTCCCGCATAGCTGAGCAGTTGCAGGAAATCATCGGGGGTCAGTGTCATTATTTCGCCGGCCACGATGATCGAATCGAACAGTTCGATAATGATCAAGGTGGTAAAGGCGATGTTGATCTGCGCGACGATGAAATAGGCCACGGAACCCAGCATGAAGTTGAGCCAGCTATCGAAATAGGGGCTGGCGCGTTTGAATATGAGGAACGGGATAAAGATCGGTCCCAGTACCTTGCCGAGCAGCAGGCTCCACAGGCCGACCACCGAGATGATCCAGGACACGGCGAAGACGATGAACAGTACGAGGAAGAATATACCCAGGAAGATCGCGTCGCGCACGCCGATGGCGAAGTTGGTGAACATGGAAAAGAATCCGGACTTTCCCGTCGCGGGCTCAAAGGTGATCCGCTCCATGATGTGGTTGATCATATCCAGCAGGAACACCCCGGTTGATTCGATACCGGAAGCCTGCAGGTTCAGCGCCCGGTAGGTGTTCAGGTTTATGTCGTCGGACAGTACCGTGGTGATTTCCCACAACAACGCCAGTATGTAATCGTACGATTGCAGCAGTGACTGGGCGATGAGGATCATCAGCACGACGAAGATCACATCCTTCACCGCCGCCGCGCCGATGGTCCACTTGATCAGGACGATGACCAGGGCAAAGACGGTAAACGTGGTCCATTCAAGTTCCGAGAAGCGATAAAGTTCCGTGGAGACGCTTATCAGGTCATCGGTCAGCCGGCTTGCCTTGTTGAAGAATTCGCCCAGGAACCCGGCAGGATCGATCGGCGCCGCCAGGACTCGGGAAGGCAGTAACGTTACGAGTACGCCGGCTGCGAAACGCTGTGACATCATGTGTTGATCCTCGTTAAATAATCCTGTTTTTCCTGGTTGCCCGTTATCCTGCTCCTGCTCCATCCGGGGACGGACTGAAGTCCGTCCCCGACCGCCCCCGGGAGTGACGCTACCTCATACTCAAATCTCGCCAGCGGAACGATCGCGGCGCTGTTCTCCGGTTGGCTGCCCGTTCCAGTCGCTCAGCCTCGGCGCGGCGCTGGGCCTCCGCCATTGACAGCGCGTGCATATAATCATGGTTGCCATGCAGCAGGCGCTGGTTCTGGATTTTATTCAGGGCCTGCAGTTCGTCGATGATATGGAAGTTGGTCGTTACCGCCGTCTGCAACGCGTTCAGGTCGCTCTTGTCGCCCAGGTCGAAATTCTCTTTTGTGATCCCGACCTTGCGGTAACGTTCCATGAGTTCCCGGTTGCCGTCACCGGCGAGTTCCAACTGGTCCCGGTAAGCCTCGTAGCGCGCCCGGTGACGTTGCGCCTGGGCTTCCCAGGGCGCCGGGTCGATCCCGGCGTCAGTGAACCTGCGGCGCACCTGGTCGGCCTCCGCCGGCACCCGGTAGAGTTTGTCCACCTCTGCGTCGATGGCGCTTCTGCCGGTGCTACCGCTCCTGCCGATCTTCGCTATGCGCGAGTAGGGGCTGATGCCGTATTGATTCTTGAGCACCTGGAACAGGCCGTTCCAGTCCTTACGCGAGATCACCCGCTGCAGTCCCCTGACCTGTTGCAGGTAGTCATCGTATTGCTTCAGGGTCTGACTGAACTGCCTGTTGAGAGTGGCCAACTGTTCGCTGTTGAGATTCACCTGTTGCAACTGGGTCTCAAAATCGCGCAATTGCTGTTGATAAGCGATGATCTGCCGGGCAATGACGCCGGCATCGACCGTAGGAATGCCGGCGCCATGAGCCGCGCTGACGAGAAAACAGCAGAGCACGGGTATCAGCCTGTTCATCGGATTTCCGCTTCCCGGTTGCTGGCCAGCGCCGCCACTGTCTTTGCGACGCCGGTGTTAAACCCGTAACGTTCGACATTCTCGAAATACAGGGTCTGTTCCGCCGGACTGGACGTCGACAACGCGTATTGCTCCGGTTCAACGGACAGGATGCACTTCTTCGAAACGTTCAGGTCACGCTGGATCAGGTAAAACTCCCGCTTCGGGATCATTCCCCTGATGGTTTCCATTTCTCCCTCCTTCATGTTGAAGATCGATCGGTAGGCGTCCCTGTTCAACTCCGGGTCGGCAGTGAAGATAAAGGTCGAGGCGGCGCTACGCAGCGCTTCCCAGTTTTCGATATTGCCGAGTTCGATGCCGGACTGGGTCCACATGCCGATACCGGCCAGCAACTTGCCCCAGGTGCGAACCCTGTCCAGCAACAGGGTGCGGGTCAGTTCAGGGTTGGACAGGATATGGTGGCATTCATCTACGTCGAGCCATTTCGGACATGCCCGTATGTCCGGATTTTCATAGAATTGCAGGACCCGGTAGGCTATCTCCGCCATCACCAGCGGTTTGGTGACGGTGTCGTCCCTGATGCCTGCCAGGTTGTAGACGGCCACCTTCCTGTCCATGGAACCGATGGCGTCCCGCTGCGCGTCGAACAGCCAGGCATATGAGCCGGCCCCGACAAACCGCGCCAGTTTCCGTTGTATGGGAGCAGGACAGTGTTTCACCAGTGTGGTCAGGGTCTGAAGATGGGGCGGCAGCCTGAGAACCTGCCGTATGGCCCGATCCAGGGCAAGCTGGTCGGCGCCGGTCAGCCGCTGCAGGTCCCCGGAGTCGTTAGTGACAATCATGGCCATGAGCTGTTGATTCAGGTGCGCAATGAACCGGCTGTCATCAGGGCCGCTTGCCTGGGAGAAAAAATTGAAGCCGCGTTCACGTGCGCCGTCGAAACGCACGATGCCGGCATCGGCGCCGAATGCATGGGCAATGGGTTCGGAACCCGGGTCGATGTCTATGGCCCGGTAAAAGCCGCCGTACTTGGGCCAGTGGATACCCGTGCAGGTACGCAGGAACGATTTGCCGCTGCGGACCGGGCCCACACCAATCAAAAAGCCGCGTCCACCGGCGAACGGTGAGAAGTAATACGGCGAATCGTCACCGGACAGGAAGATATATTGCGCCTCTTCGTTCCCCAGGTCCTCAACGGTTTTTGCGCCTTGGGCGGATTTGTAGAACAGCGCAAGGGTGGAGAACTGCGAGGTGTTCAGCGGAATGTCCCGGAAGAACCGGCCCCGGTGGTCGGCACAGGGCTGCAGGTCGAAGAAAACATCTACCTGGGCTACCGTCTCCCACAATATACTGAACTGGTTCTGCTGCAATGAGGATTGCAGCCGCTCCGTGGTCTTTTCCAACTCCTTCACGTCGGTATCGAAAACCACGGCGTGGGTGGAGACAAGTCCCAGGTTGTCCTCGAGAGAAGCCGCCTCGTCCAGTTCCTGGAACTTCCGTATCAGCGACGGGCGGAACACCTGCATGTCCCGGTCTTTTTCCGCGCCGTCATCCAGTCCCTTGATAAAGTCCGAAAAGCTGAGCGTCTCCCGTTCCAGTTCCTTCTTGCGGTTGAAGAAAAACAACGTTCTCGAGGCTTCGCTCATGCCCTTGTAACGGGTGGTGAGCACATAGTTGCCCGGTGTCTTGATCGGCCCCCTGGCGAACAGTCCCGGGGTAAACCGGTCGAAGTTGAACTGTTTCACCGACAGGACGCGGGCGTAGGTATTGTTGCGGTTCTGCAGCCGCAATATGTCCGTGCCGTTCATGGTGACCGGCGTGACCTGCCCGTCGGACAGGTCAGTATCGATGGCCTGCGGGCAGTGCAGGCCGGAATCGAGATATTTCACCTCCAGGGTCGCCAGGAATTTCATCATCCGGAAGGTTTCATCAAGGTCAAGTTGCCGGGTCCGAAACAGGCCGCTGCAGTAATTGACGATATCCCGGATCCGGGTTTCCAGCGCAGGGGCCAGCTTTTCCAGGGCGCTGTGCGAGGCGCTGCGGGCAGACCCGTATGTAATGAAGCGCCTGATATGATCCCTGGACTCTTCACTGTGCAGGCACCTGGGCAGGTGGCGCAGAAACAGCGCCAGGCTGGACTGGTCCCGGCGTTCCGGATACATCTCCACGAACAGCACGCAGCGAGCGCCCGCCAGGCGCATCCGGTTCAGGTATCTTTCCCGGTAGCGGTTCAGCGCATTACACACCGGGTTCGCGCGCGGGGCGAATTGCACCTTCAGATCGCGGTAATGGACGTAATACTGCTGCAGTACAACGGACTGGGGCAGGATATTCAGCAGGTTCCTGATGACGATGGAGAACGCCTCCATGTCCTTCTGCGACATCCCGTCCGGGTCGATGCCGTCTATTTCGATGGCCCCCACCAGGGAGCCTGTATACGAAAGCACAAACCCGTTAAAGGGTCTGTACGCGCCGTGATAACTGTTGACGGGTTCTCCGTTCATCTAATCCATGCCTTTCGCTATCCGTAAAGGTGGTGGTTCTAACACCGCCGCTGCGCCACCCGGCGCCCGACGGCATCCTATGAAATATATCCTATGCCATAAAATCAGAAGGTCAAGTTTTTTTTGAAAAAAAATTTAAGGGACCTCTGACAAGTCCAGGATGGACTTGTTCAGAGCTTACTTAAAACAAGATGGAAACGGGCCACGCCCGCTGCTATCATGCCGGAGCAGTCCTGAATTCGTCATGGGTGAAGCTATGTTACTGTTCATTGCCGGTTTAATACTGTTTTTTGCCGCACATTCCATTTCCATCGTCAACGTGGGCTGGCGCGACGCCATGGCCGAGCGGTTGGGAACTGCCGCCTGGAGAGGCCTGTACAGCCTGGTGTCCCTGGCGGGTCTGGTCCTGCTGATATGGGGCTACGGAATCGCAAGGAGCGACCCCGTTATCCTCTACACGCCGCCTGCCTGGTTGTTCTACGTCAACTTTCTGCTGATGCTGTTCGTGTTTCCACTGTTCATGGCCAGCCTGTTACCGGGCCAGATCAAAACCGCGGTGAAACACCCGGTTTTCGCTTCCGTCAAGATCTGGGCGTTCGCCCATTTGCTGACCAACGGCGCCCTTGCCGACGTGTTGCTGTTCGGCTGTTTCCTGGCCTGGGCGGTAATCGGCCGCATCTCCATGAGACGCCGAAAAAATCGCCCCGTGCCCGGCTTTCCGGAAAGCCCCGTGAACGATCTTCTCGTCGTGGTGATTGGCCTGTTGCTTTACCTGGTGTTCATCATGGCGCTGCACGACTGGCTGATTGGTGTTGAGGTTATGTGATGATTGGGGCTGGGGTGGTCTGACCCGATTGAGGATCCGCGGACGCTCTTTCTGAAAAGCATATTGAATCCTGGACGGGTGCTGGGCCGATTATTATCGGGCATGGCGTATGTGTTGAAACATTGACCGTTGTTGTGCTATGTTGAAGCCTCGTGAGGCCGATAACCCCAAGGCAAGGGCTTACTAAAGACAACTGCTAATGAAGCCTTATCCACCGATACCGCGGCAACGGTGACCTTTGACACCCTGAGCGCTGCGCAGGAGTTAAGAAAAACCGGCTTTGAAGAACAACAAGCCGAAGCGGTAGTGACGACCATCAGCAAAGCAATGAGCGAGACCGTAGCGACAAAAGCCGACCTGGAATTACAAAGCGCCGTAACAAAAGCCGACCTGCAATTACAAAGCGCTGTGACAAAGGCCGATATAGAAGCGATGGGAGCAGAGCTGAAGGCCGAGACTGGAGCATTGAGAGCAGAGCTGAAAGCCGATAACGAAGCACTGAGAACGGAGTTCAAGTTATTTCAGCAATCCGTAGACAGCAGGTTTGATGCACTGGAGAACAGGCTCATCCTCAAGCTCGGCGGCCTGATGGTGACGATGACCTTTTTGCTGCTGGCCATCGGCCCGTTTTATATTCGCTGGGTGCTGTCCCTGATGGGCACATCGTAAACGCTGGTTGAAACACTCGCAGGGGACGGACTTCAAGTCTGTCCCCGCAAACCCAGGGGTCAGAGTAAAATCGCAAGAAAGGCGGCAGTTGGCTGGAACAGCGGTGATTTTACTCTGACGCCCTCTATCTCTGTGCATTGTGCGACCTGACCCCGTTTCCGCGTGCCTCCCGGTCCTCAATATGCGTTCATGTCGCGTCCAACGGAAACCTGCAATCCAGACCGGGAAAACGTCGGAAATCGTGGTCGGCCGTATGTACTTCAGCCTGATGTGAAATTGCATACTCAGCGATCTGTGCATCGGTGACCATATTGCCTCCCGAGGACCCTGCAGCAGCAAGCAGATCCAATACATTACGAGTGTGTTGGGCAGTAGGATAAAGTATCTGCGTGATTCGACGATCAAGCCAGGAGTGAACGATCTCTGTAGCTTGAAGCAATGATAATGGATCTTCGAACGCGCGCTGATTAGTACTGATACGGACAAAGGCAAACACGACAGGGTGGCAAAGCCCGACAGGAACTGCGCCACTCAAACAATTCGACCACCATTGTTTTGCTGCTTTGTTAAAAGGACTTTTTGAGTCGACCGCATACAGCAACAGGTTTGCATCCGGCACGATCATCCGGTTGAGGATTGTTTATTCAAACGGCGCGAAAGATCGAGAAAGGCATCCACTTCCATATCATCATTGAGAGAATTGAGATGTACCGGGTCGTAGCCGGTGCGCAGACCCATAGGAAATGACTGCTGAACGAAAGAGGTTTTATCAGCATCGCAAAGCAGGTCAGCGAGCCCCCTGGTAACAGCCTGGTTCAACGTTTCCTTGAAGCTTTGCCCGCGCTGGTGCATTGCTTCACGAAGCAAACGTTCTGTTTCCGGTTCTAATGTCACTGTTGTACGCATGAGATACATAATGATGCACAATATATTTGCTGTCAAGATGATTCTGAACTTCGGATGATTCTGAACTTCTGTCTGATTTTTTCCCTCGAAAACCAATCGACACCCGGCGCCTGACCCATCTCCCGCACGGTGCCACCCCCAGTTTCTCCCTGGTCATGTTGCCGTGGGTGTCCTGTGCGGTATAGAAACCTTACAGCCTCTATTTTAATGGCAAAAAGGGGGGTTTAAGGGGAAATAACGGGCAAAACCGGCATGTAAACCGAACGAAAACAGGTAGTTAGGATGGTCCGACCCCTTCCTGGTCAGGTCAATAGCCCATCCAACCAGGCCGGAAATTGATGCCATGGCAGCGCAAGGTTTCCATGGGGCATTTGTTGTATGGTTTCCGTACGGCACACCAGTACGCCGGTAGCGGCGGCATCCTTCCCTGCCAATTCCCTGAATTTGTTGAGCGGCGCAAGGAAGCCGCTGGAAGGCGTTGCCGTCAACTTGATTTCAACAGGCAGCAGGCGCCCTTTGACCCGGATGATCAGGTCAACCTCCAGGCCGTCATGGGAGCGCCAGAAATACAAATCAGGCCTTTGTCCTCGATTGACAAACGTTTTCACAGCCTCGAGCACAACCATTCCTTCAAACAGCGCCCCTCCCATCTGTCCTGCCAGGGCAGCATGAGCGTCCGGCTGCCTGGTCAAGGCGCAGACCAGTCCTGAATCGATAAAATAGAACTTGGGAGAGCGGATTATCCGTTTATTGTAGTTCTGAAAGTAAGGCGGCAGGAACCAGCCGAGATATGATGCATACAGCAGGCCGCCCCAGGATTTTACCGTCGGTTCCGATACACCGCACTGCCTGGCTATGGCAGCATTGTTGAACACTTGCCCATGGCGTCCTGCACACAGGGAAATGAACGATTCAAACGTACGAATGTCCCGGACGTTGTGCAACAGTCTGATATCCCTCTCGATGTATGTCTGGATGTACGAGTTCATCCACAGTTCCCGTTTGCCGGTTTGCAGGGCAGGTTCCGGGTAGCCGCCATTCCAGATAAAATACGGCAGGGCATCCCGCCCGTGTTGCAGTTCCGTCAAGCTGAAGGGAAGCAGTTCCAACAGGGCGATTCGGCCCGCAAGGGACTCACTGACGTTCTGCATCAGGGAAAACTGCTGCGACCCCGTCAACACCCAGCGGCCGTATTCACTCCGCTGCCGGTCGATACGTATTTTCAGGTAGGGCAGGAGTTCCGGCAGGTATTGAATCTCATCCAGTATCACCGGCTTGCCGGTAAACCGGTCCAGAAAGCCGTTCGGGTCCTGCAGCGCAAATTCCCGCTCGACAGGCGCATCAAATGATACGTAGCGATATGATTCACCCAGTTCCGTCCTGAGAAAAGTTGTTTTTCCGGATTGCCGCGGGCCGGTAATCAAGACCGCCGGAAATTGAGTTAAGGCCGTAGTAAGGGGTTTGAAAAGATGCCGATTTTTGTACATCTTGACAAATCTAAAATTCTATTTAAGATTTGTCAAGATGTTCCGACGCCCCCGTCAGCCTGCCCCCCATGGTTCCGCATGTGCATTGTGCGACCTGACCCCAATTGCCGTGACCCCAATTGCCGCTTCGGGTCTGTTCAATTCTCAGGCGAAAACGCCCGCTTGTTGAAGATGTCTTTTTCAACAGAAACCAGCTTCAACTGCCGCGCATCGGGATGTGCGGGATTGACCAGGGCAATATTCTCCAGCCCGCCGGGTATCGCGGCGCTCGGCACAAGCAGCAGCGCCGAGGTTGTTGCCTGGAGCCAGCGGCTACCCAGCGCCTGGGTCGCGGCGGGGTATGGATAATCGTTCCAGCGCGCAGGCAGGTCTTCAATACCCCACTGCTCATAGCCGGTATTGCCGGTCTCAAAGATGCCCAGACGGTAGCTTTTCGGAACCAATCCGGGTGAACGCAGGTAGTTGGCCATCTCCAGCATAGCCACACTGGCGGAACAGGCAAAATACAGGACCGGCAAACCAGCCCTGTTCCAGCGGCCCCCATCCTGGTAGCTTGCTCCCCGCCCGCTGTAATTTTCCAACAGGTTTTCAGGGCAGATGCGGTACAGCCGCATCAGGCGAATTCGCCGTACTCTATCTTGTTCAACGCGCCCTGCACCAGCGCGCGACCGGCAAAGGTATCGCACATTTCCAGGGGGCTGTGCCCGCCCAGGGCCGGAAGGGCGGTCTCCAGCCATTCGCGCGCACTGCCGATATCGCCGAAGACCGTAATGGCCCTGGCGAAGACATACAACATGTCAAGAAACGCTTCGGACTGGACCGGACTGAGCGCCTTGCGGCGATAATACCGGTTCAGGTTTCCTCCGGTCGTTTCCAGCAGGCGGACGAACACTTCGCGGTACCCCAGAACACTCACCGCCTGCCTGATCACCTCGCCCGGCAGACCCTTGCGAGCGGCCTGAATGAGAGAGTTCCGATCCGAGAACACCGCTGCGGGGATATCAATACCCTCAATATGACAGCCGGGGCCTGTGTCCTGGTGTAGTGTCTGATTCATCTTGCCGTTATCCTGAAAAAATTATCTCGGCGCCAGTATAGCATCAATATGATGAATATACTACATCATTTAGACGTTCAGTATTTGCAGGACACCCATATAACCCGTACATTCTAATCAAGCCAGCGCCCAGGATTGCATTACCCGGTATCTTGCCCCCTTCTCATGGGTCACGGACTCGACCAGGCAGAATTCCCTGATGTCCCAGTGGACCGGTTCGAGCGTACATGATTTGAGCGGGCGGGAAAGTTTGCGGGCGATGGTCAGGTGGGGGCTGTAATCCCGTTCATCGACGGGAAGGCCCGCTAACCTGGCCTGGTGATTGAGTTGCCTCACCAGCTCCGGCAACGGTTCGGGCGTGTATGCGGGCGCCAGCCAGGCGACTTTTGCCCGTTTCCACCACCCGCCGTGGTTTATCTGCAGACTGAAGCCGGGGATGCTCAGGGCTTGCGCCCCATCGGTGAGTTCGGAGATGGTCTGCTCCTCCACGTTGCCCAGGAACACCAGAGTGATATGGAAGTTTTCCGGCGGCACGCGCCGGCCTGTGTTGATGGGTAACAACCGGGTTCTATCAAGGAGTTTTGCGCGTACTTCGTCATCGGGCCAGAGGGCGAAGAACAGTCTTTTCATTGGTGTATGAGTGATATCAGGGGTCAGAGTAAAAATTCTTGCGACACTTACTCTGACCCCGAGTTTTCTACTTGGTCCGCCAGGCCTTGCAGGGCTGTCAGGATGGAGATCTCACGTACCTGCCGGCGGTCGCCGTCGAAGACTATGCGCGCGGTCCTGGCCCCGGCGCCGCGCTGCCCCCAGCCGAAACAGACGGTGCCGACCGGTTTTTCCTCTGTGCCGCCGTCCGGGCCGGCTATCCCGGTCACCGCCACGCTGAAATCTGCATGGCTGTGCTGCAGGGCGCCCAGCGCCATGGCCGCGGCTACCTGTTCGCTGACGGCCCCGTGCCTGGCGATCAGTTCATGGGGCACGCCCAACTGCTCCTGCTTGGCCGGGTTGGAATAGGTGACGAACCCGCGCTCGAACCACCCGGAACTGCCCGGCAGTTCCGTAATTGCGTATGCGATGCCGCCGCCGGTGCAGGACTCGGCCGTGACCAGCATTTTATGTTGTTGTATCAGTTGCTCACTGAGTTGCAGGAGCAGGGTGTGAAACCGGGGGTCTGCCATTTGGTACCGATACTACTTCGTTTGAGGGCGTTATTCAAAAAGGGACAGGCACATTCTGTCTCAAGCGACGCGGGTCAGCGCCGTTCGCGGAAAAACGTCTGCAACAGCGTTGCGGCTTCCTGCTCCAGTATCCCGGAGGCCAGTTCGACGCGGTGGTTCAGTTGTGCGGATTGAAGAATGTTGAACACACTGCCGGCGGCGCCCGACCTGGGGTCGGCGGCGGCATAGACCAGGCGCTTGATACGGGCCAGGATGATGGCGCCGGCGCACATGGCGCAGGGTTCCAGGGTCACGTATAACGTAGCGCCGGGCAGGCGGTAGTTGTCCATACGCGCGGCCCCGGCGCGTAACGCCGCGATCTCTGCATGGGCTGTCGGGTCATGGGCCGAGATGGGACGGTTCCAGCCTTCGCCGATGCAGTCATCGTCCATGACCAGGACGGCGCCCACCGGGACTTCGCCCTCCGACCGGGCGCGCTCGGCCAGGTCCAGCGCCTGCCGCATCCAGCGTTCATCACCCGTCTGCAATATGGCTGTGCCGGTCACGACCCCTGTAAGGTCTGCACCCCTTCCGTTTCGTTCATATAGACGGGGCTTTCCGGCAGTGTCGAGCCGCCGTCCACAACCAGGGTCTGGCCCGTGACGTATTTGGCTTCATCGCCGGCCAAGTAGAGCATGGCATAGGCGATGTCATTCGGTTCCCCCAGCTCGCCTTTGGGGATGTAGCGGGCCATTTCCGCCCGGGCGTTCTCGTCGGCGAGCAGGTCCATGGCCGGGGTCAGGATAAACCCCGGTTCAACTCCGTTGACGGTTATGTTGTCCGCGGCAAGTTCAACGGCGGCGGTGCGGATGAAGCCGTTCACTCCCGCCTTGGACGCGGCATAGTAGGACGTGCCGGGCATGGCGACCCTCGGGCCGGTGACGGACGAAGTAACCAATATGCGGCCTCCCCCCTGTTTTCTCATGTGGGGGATGCAGGCGTGGGTCAGGCGGAAGCAGGCTTTCAGGTTGACCGCCAGCACCGTGTCCAGGTCTTCGTCCTTGTATTCCTCGATCATTCCGCCCAGGAATGAAGCGGCGTTATGTACCATGATATCGATCTGCCCGTAGGTATCCAGCGCCGTGTCCACGACCCTGTTTATTGCGCTGCTCGCGCCGATATCGGCGCCGACAAGGATTGCATCGCCGCCCTCTGCCCTGATTTGCTCGACCGTCTCCCTGCCGGTTTTCTCAGTGCGCGTCGCCACGACGACCCGCGCGCCTTCCTGCGCAAACACCCGGGCAATGGCCGCGCCGATCCCCTGGCCCGAACCTGTTACGATGGCGACCTTGTTCCGCAACCTGTTGTTCCCCATTGTGTTCACCTTTTTGCCGTGTCGGATGTCTCAGTCTAGCCGAACCGCCTTCATAGTCAATAAATGCGGCAAGATGTTGTAAATCATTGCGGCAGTCATTCCCAGGTACTACAATACGCTCCCCGCAATCAGACTCAACAGAGGATAAGATAAACATGGTCAAAGAATTCGCTTCCAAGGCGGACCTTGGCGAGAAACAGGTGACGTTCAGCCGGCTGGCGGACGGCGCCTACGCATATACCGCCGAAGGCGATCCGAATTCCGGCGTGATCATCGGCGACGACGGCGTTATGGTTATCGATACGCAGGCCACGCCGCTGATGGCCGAACGGGTGCTGGAAAAAATACGGTCGGTCACGGACAAACCCGTGAAATACGTGGTGATGACCCATTACCACGCGGTGCGGGTGCTGGGCGCCGCCGCCTACGAGCCGGAACACATCATATCCAGCCGGGATACATACGACCTCATTGTCGAGCGCGGGAAACAGGACTGGAAATCGGAATTTGAACGGTTCCCGAGACTGTTCAACGGGTATGAGACCATTCCCGGCCTGACCTGGCCGACGATAACCTTTACCGGGGAGATGTCCCTGTGGATGGGCGATACGGAAGTGAGGATCATGCAACTGGGACGCGGCCATACCAAGGGCGATACCGTGGTCTGGCTGCCTGAAGAGCAGGTGCTGTTCAGCGGCGACCTGGTGGAGTACGGGGCCACGCCGTATACCGGCGATGCCTACCTGCTGGACTGGCCCGCCACCCTGGACAACATCACCGCGCTGAAACCACGAGCCTTGGTGCCGGGACGGGGCGACGCCCTGGTGACGCAGAAAACCATACGCGAAGGCATAGACGGCACACGCGCCTTCGTCACCGCCATGTACCGTTCAGTGGAGGCAGGGCAAAAACAGGGGAAAGACCTGAAGGAAATTTACAAGGAAACCTATTCGGCCCTGAAACCGGAATTCGGCGAATGGGTGATCTTCGACCACTGCCTGCCGTTTGACGTGGCGCGCGCTTACGACATCGCTTCGGGCATTGCCGACCCGCAGATCTGGACCGCGGAACGGGATTCCGAGATGTGGGAGGCGCTGGAAGGGTGAGCCTCCGGACCGAACTCGGCGTTGCCGACCCGGATGATTTTTACGCCCGCCTGATAGAACTGCACGAGGGACTGACGACCGAGCAGAGTCATAAGGTCAATGCCAAGGTAATCCTTATGCTGGCGAACCACGTCGGCGACACGGATGTGTTGTACGAAGTACTGGATTATGTTGAAAAAGATTTGGGGTCAGATGTATGATACTTTTTCACGTATTCCTGGATGGAAGCGACTCCCCGTTCCTTCGCTTCGAACAGACTCTCAAGATGTTCCCTGGAATTGATGATGCCCATGGTGACGACCTTGCCCTGCTCATCGATGAGCACCGAGTACGGCAGTTTACCCACGCCGTAACTGCGGCCGAGGATTTCCGACAGCACGTAATCGAAGCGTGACAGCTTCTGCTGCTCGATGAACTTGCGGTGTTGCTCGGCCGGCCCGTCGCTGGCCAGCACGATGTCCAGCCACCCGCTTTCCTCCTTGTGCGCGGAGAACAGCACCGGCAGTAGGGTCTTGCACACCGGGCAATCGGGCGCGAGAAAAAACAGCAACAGGCTGCGAGCAGGCTCCCGCACGCCGCCGACCCGGATTTTTTTATTCTCAACAGTCAATAATTCCATTTCCGGGGCTGCGTCCCCGGGCCGTAGTGACTGGTTCACCATGAGGGCGCCGGCCGGGGCCACCCGCTCGTACAGCACGCCGATTTGCCTGACCAGGGCGAATACCATCACGCCCAGGACCACTACTATGATCCAGAGCAGCAGGTTGGAGACGATCAGCGCTTCAAGCATGGTATTCCTCGCGATTCAGTAATCTCAGCAGGTCTTTATTCACCAGCAACTGGTTGATGATATTGTAGAACAGGCAACCCATGATGGTCGCAAGGATGATTGTCAGCCAGTCGAGCCAGAGCAGCGGGCGCGCCAGCGTCTGGCTACCGGCGATATAAGCAAGACCCAGCAGCAGTCCGTTGCGCACGATCATCCATTCACTGATGGCCTGTTTCTGGGCCGGGCCGCCGCAACCGCAGTCGATATTGCGCCGGCCGCGCAGCAGGTTGATGCCTATGGCGGCGATGTAGATACACAGCAGTGTGCCTGCAGAGAAAGCCGCAAGCGTCGCCGTGGCAGGTATCAGCAAGGCAACCCCGGTCATGATTTCAGCTACCGGAACCAGGTAGACGCCCTGGCGGGCAAGGCTCTCCGGCAGAATTTTGTAATTCGCCAGGGTGGTCGCGAACTCTGCCGGCGCCTTGCACTTGTGCAGTCCCGCCAGCACGAATACGTAGCTGAGTATGAGCGCGGCAATGAGATTGAGCGCGGGATCGAAGGTAAGGTTAAACATGGTTGTACTTCGCTGTGGTCTTCTCCCTCACCTCGTCTTCCGTGACGCCGGGCAGGAGTTTCACCAGGCGCATCCCCGAATCGTCGAAATTGAATACCGCGAGGTCCGTGATCAGTACATCGACGGCATTGCGCGCGGTCAGCGGCAAGCTGCATTTTTGCACCACCTTGGAGTTGCCGTTCCTGTCGCAATGGGTCATGGTCACGATCAGTCTGCCGGCGCCGGATGCCAGGTCCATGGCGCCGCCGACCCCGAGCAGCGGTTTGCCCGGTACGGCCCAGTTGGCCAGGTTGCCCTGTTCGTCCACCTGCAAGCCGCCCATGATGGCCGCGTCCACGTGGCCGCCCCGGATCATGGCGAAGGAAGCGGCGCTGTCGAAATAGCTGGAACCGGGCAACGCGGTCACCGGCACCTTGCCGGCATTGATCGGGTATTCCATGGCGCCGCCGGTTTCAGGTTCCGGCCCCACGCCGAGCATGCCGTTTTCGGAATGCAGGACGATGCCGTCATCCGGCTTGATCAGGTCCGCCACCAGGGTGGGGATGCCGACACCCAGGTTTACGATGTCGCCCCGCTTCAACTCGGCCAGCGCGAGGCTTGCCATCATCATGCGGGCTTCATCCACTTTTTTCAGGCTCGCCGCCACCGATGCCGAAGTGCCCAGGTGCTCCGGGTTGAGGTCGGCCTGGACCAGGTAATCGACGAAGCAGCCCGGGGTGTGGATGAAGTCCGGGTCCAGCGCCCCGGCGGGGACGATCTCCTCCACCTCGGCGATGACCAGGTCCGCGGCGGTCGCGGCGGCCTGGTTGAAATTGTTTTCCGTCATACGGTACTGCAGGTTGCCGAGGGTATCGGCGCGCCAGGCCCTGATGACGGCAACGTCGGCGCGCAGCGCGGGAACGAACACCATCTCCGTTCCTTCGATGACCCTGGTCTCACAGCCGTCCGCCAGCGGCGTTCCGGCCGCGGTGGGCGTGAAGAACCCCCCCAGGCCGGCCCCGCCGGCGCGGATTGCCTCGGCCAGGGTGCCCTGGGGCAGGAGTTCGAATTCGACGTCCCCGGACTGTGCCGCGGCAACGGCTTCCGGGTTGCTGGTGAAGAATGACCCTATGACTTTCCTGAGCTGTCCCTGGCGCAGGCAGCGTCCGCCGGCCAGGCCGGGTTCGCCCACGTTGTTGCCGATATAAGTGAGGTCTCTCACCCCGGTTTCGGCAATGGCGTGCATGATGTTGGTCGGGTTGCCCGTCATGCCGAATCCGCCGACGATCAGCACATCGCCGGGGCGCACCTTGGCGGCGGCCTGATCCAGGGTTATCTGCGGTACGTTTCTCATGGGGCATATATTATAGCTATACGTAACGTCATAAGTCTGGCTATGTTCGTCATTTGCGTTCTCCCGTCATTCCCGCGAAGGCGGGAATCCAGTAGACAACAAAACTCCTTATAAGGAATATTTTTTCACTGGATTCCCGCCTTCTCGGGAATGACGGGGGCGCGCGGAGGCTTGCCGTGGAAGGCGTTATCGAGCAGGGCCCGCACCCGTTCCCGGGTGACAGGCTCGGGGTTGTTGACCGGTTTCTCCACGGTCACCGCGGCGGCCTCGTCAAGGTCCGTCTCTTTTACCCCTATGTCTTTGAGTGCGGTAGGGGCGCCGAGATTTCCCGCCAGGTCGAACAGCCCGGTTGCTGCGTTGCTGACGCCCAGGGCCTCAGCAATACGGTGGGTCGCCGCCGGCCTGGCGCCGGCATTGTAGGCGACGCTGTGCGGCAGCAGGATCGTGTGGGTCTCGGCATGGGGTGTGTTGAACGTGCCGCCGAAGGTATGGCACAGGCGATGGTGCAGGCCGGTCGTGCCTGTCCCCAGCGCGGCGGCAGCCAGGCAGGCGCCGTACAGTGCCCCGGCGCGCGCGTCCATGTTGCCGGGTTCGGTAATGATGAGGGGCAGGTTCTCCGCCAGGGCGCGGATGCCCTCCAGCGCCATTACGGCACTGAAGGGATTGGCGTCTTCCGCGGCCGCATTGGCAACGGCCTGGGCCATGGCGTTCATGCCGCTGGCGGCCGCGAATGCAGGCGGGAGCGTCAAGGTCAGTTCCGGGTCGTAGATGGACAGCGTCGGGACGACGATGCTATCGCGCCGGGTAGTTTTACGGTTGTCCCGGGTCACCGCCCACAGGTTGGTCATCTCCGAACCGGCATAACTGGTGGGCAGCACGATATTGGGCAGGTCCAGGTGGAAAGCCAGGGCCTTGCCGAGGCCGGTGGTGGAACCGCCGCCGATGGAAACGGTACAGTCTGCGCCAAGCCGCTTTACTTCCGCTGTTGCCTGGTCGAGTGTTTCGCCGGGCACGTGCATTATGGCCCGGTCGAACAGTCCTGCCGCCTTGTCGCCCAGCAGGCTGACTATCTCCTGTCCGGTATCCGCCTGGTTCGGCGTCGTCAGCACCAGGGCGCGGGAGTGGCCCAGCTTCGCCAGCTCTTCAGGCAGGCGTTTACGGGCGCCGGCGCCGAAAATGATGTTCCAGGGAAGAGCTTTATACTTAAAATTCATCAACAACTGCAGGGGTCAGAGTAAAATTACCCCGAACCGTGCCATCGACGACGATAGTCACAATTTTACTCTGACCCCATCTATCCTGACGCCACCTGTCTCAGTCGTCACTGATTTCACCAATCACTTTCAGCACCTCGTCTTTATCGGCTTCGATCTGCGGCGACATCATCAACTTGGTGCCGAGCGTTTCAAGTGGTTCGTCGCAGGTGAACGCAGGTTTGTGCGAGCAGCAGGCCTCAAACAAAGCGCCTGAGGGAGTGCGGATATAAATGGAATCAAAGTAACCGCGGTCTTTCACGTCGGAGAAATCCGTGTAACCCAGTCCCTCGGTAAAAAACTTGATGGCATCCTGCTCTTTGCGGCTGGGCACGTTGTAGGCCATGTGGTGGATGGCGCCTTCTCCCACGGTCCAGGAACCGGGCTTGCGGTCCGGTTCGACCTCAAAATCCGTGTAGGTGCCGGTGCCGCCTTCGCCCATACTGTAGCGAACCAGGTTGGAATCATCCGCTTCCTTGCGGGAGCCCCACGCCACCTCCAGGAACTCTGCCATGAATTCCATGTCGCGGGTGGAAACACCGGCGGCGTGGGTGCCGCGGATCATGTTCTCGGCAGGCACAGGTCCATCGGAATACGGCGCCCGTGAATCGTCGTCGACGCCGACCAGGGAGATGCGGATGTTGTGCGGGGAACGGAAATCAAGGTGTTTTTCCCCGAAGCGCTCGGTCTCCGTCACCTCGAAGCCATGCGCCTCCAGGCGTTTATTCCAGTAGGGCAGCGAATCTTCCGGCACGGACAGGCTCACGAAGCTGACCTGCCCGCTGCCTTCCTTTGCCTTCACGCCGATGTGGGCCACCGGGAACGTGGTGAGCAGTGTGCTTTCTTCACCGATGTCATTTCCGTAGTACAGGTGATAAACCGGCGTGGCTCCGTCGTAGAACAGGGTGCGCTTGACGCATTTCAGGCCCAGCACCTTGGTGTGAAAATCGAAGTCTTCCTGCACGTTGCCGACTCCGATCGTGATATGGTGATGACCGGTCAGGCTCGTGCCGGGCAGATTATCTGGCATGTTGGTTCTCCTCCGGGTATATATGTCTGGTATGTAATTGCTTATGAAATATAAACTAAAATCAGCGTGTCGTCATCTTATTAAACCGAACTACCTTGTACAGGTTAGTAGTTTCGGTTGCAATAGTCAAGAATCAGGGAAACCCGCATTATGGGTAGTGAGAATACCGCCGGTTATTCGATCTCTTCAATAAAAGCGGAAATGAAGGAGTCGACAACTTTATCTATATAGCTTTTTTGCTCCCGGGCCGTCATCGGGCCCTTGATGCCGCAATACCTTTCCAGCATGGGCTTATGCAGTATCATGCCCCAGAAGTATTGTGACGCCAAAGATGGATCTGTACACCTGATCCTGCTCTTTTCCACCATTGTAGAGAGATATTTTGCCACGCCCGCCATACCGCGTTTCGGTCCATGCTCATAATATGTTTTCCCTACTTGAGGTATCCGTTCAGCTTCGGCATATATGATCCGGCATAGATTAATGTGATCTTTCGATGTGATGACCTTTATACTTGTCCTCCCAATCAACTTCAGGCCCTCCTCAATACTGAGGGTTGTAAGGTCCAGTTTTTCTATGGGAGCCAGGTGGTCACGTAATTTCTCATCCAGTACGGCAATGAAAAGTGCCTGCCTGCTTCGAAAATGCTTGTATATGGTACTTTTTGATGAGCCGGAGCGTTTTGCCAGATTATTCATGCTGGCTTTTTCATAGCCCATTTCCATGAACATATCCGTGGCGTATTTAATCAGTTCCTTGCGCTTGAGTATGGCGTCCCTGCGCATTTTTTTGACAACGGGCGCGGCAGTCTGCTGCTTTGTCTTGCCTGATTTTTGACTGATGCTCATATATGTTTGTCCGTTCGTCGCGGATGTTATACTACCATGTGAAATGAATTTCCGGTCATTGACTTTGCGAGGGGGATTATGTCCGTAACAACAGTATTCGGCAGCATAGACAAATTCGAAAAGGGAGGCGTTGAAATCACCGGCAATGAGGAGGCGCGGGATTACCTGTTTTCCAATATGTACGAGGTGGCCGGCAACGCACGGCCCTGGGAACGTATCGTTATCGCCAAAAACCTGGAGAACACCATTGAAGTCATCCGCGCGGAAGGAGACAGCCCCTGGTATATCTGCAGCCACGATGAGACCGCTTTGCTCATGCAGGGCAGCATGGAAGTACGATTCATTCAACCTGCGGACAGTGGCCTGGCCCCACCCGAAGAGAACGAAGGGTCCGTCAAACTCACGGGTGAACCTGAAGGTGAGGTTATGGGCCATGTCAAGGCCACGCGGGGCCACCTGGTCCTGTTGCCGGCCGGCGCGGCCTACCAGTTTCGCGCCGGTGAATTGAGCGTTATTTTACTGCAAACCTTACTTGGTGATGAGTCCATTGAAAAATGGGCGGAAATCTGCCAGCACTGATTTGAGGGGGAAATAACCATGGCAGCCACAGCAGAACAAATTACCGACCTGCCGGTTCTTACCGAAGCGCATCGTGAAAGCGCGCCGCACCCGGTCAACGGTTACAAGCGTTTTGAAATCGGCTCATTCAGGTTTGAACGGGATGAGTACTTTGCCCGCATCCGGTGCCCGACCGTGACCCACGTAATGGACGTGGAGAATTTTATGCGCTCGATGATACGGGACGTGGCCTGGGGATTTTTTTACGGCTGGGTCAACTTTGATGAGGTGTTCGGCACCGTAAACAATTACGACAGCGTCGACGTCTTCATGGGCGCCTATAACCAGGCCTACAAGGATTCCGGCACCGACTTTACCGAACGGTTTGAACCGGGCGTGTTACAGGCCTGTTTCAAAGGCTTGATGCTGGATTGGACCAATGCCGGTTTTAATCCCTTCGCCGCGCCGCTGGAAACCGGCAGCGGGCGCGGGCCTAAAAACGGCAGCAACGATGAAGCCGTCAATTTTCAGCGGGAACTGGCGGACCGTTTCGTCGGTCTGCCCGGCGACACCCCGATCCGCTCCGATGAAAACGGCCGGCCGGTCAACCGGCAGTTCGCCGACGTGGACCAGTCCGAGCCGGAAGTCCATGCGGAAACCGGTTTTGAAGGACAACTCGCGGCCTTCAACCTGTTCAAATATCTGTCACGCTCGCCGGTTACCTGGAATCCGTCTATCGTTTCCATCGTGAGAAGCAGCGCTTACTGCCCGACGTCGGAAGAGCATATCCTGCCGGTGGACCACGGCAACGACAGGGTGGAGTGGTTTATCCAGATGTCCGATGAGATCACCTGGAGGGTGGCGGACAAGGACAGCGCGGCCCCGATGTCTGTGGTCACCATGAAGGCAGGGGACGTGGCCTGCATGCCGGCGGACATACGCCATCGCGGGTTCTCCCCGAAGCGCTCCATGCTGCTGGTCTGGGAGAACCTGACACCGGGGCTGGAGAAGCGCTACGCCAGCGGCGAACTGCCGCCGGTGCCGGCAACGTTCTAGCCCCAGATCTCCCGGGACAGTTCAACAATCATCTCCAGTTTTTTCCACTGCTGATCCCCGGTCAGTATGTTGCCTTCCTCGGTTGAGGCGAACCCGCATTGCGGGCTCAGGCAGAACTGCTCGAGGTCGGCGAACCGGGAGGCTTCATCGATACGCCGCCGGATGGCGTCCCTGTCTTCCAGGTCCCCGGACTTGGAGGTGACAAGGCCTAAAACAACTCGTTTGTCGCCCTTTGGCAGGAACCGCAACGGTTCAAATCCACCTGCCCGTTCCGTGTCGTACTCCAGGAAATAACCGTCATAGGCGGTTTCTCCGAGCATAATCTCCGCTACCGGTCCATAGCCTCCTTCCGCGATCCAGCTTGAACGGAAGTTGCCGCGGCAGACATGGGTGGTTATCACCATATCCTCCGGTTTGTCTTTCAGTGCGTGGTTGATCATGTCGGCATAGATGCGCGGCAGCGGGTCGGGATCATCTCCCCGTTCACGCACAGCCTGCCGTTCTTTTGCGGAACAAAGATAAGCCCATACCGTGTCATCAAGCTGCAGGTAACGGCAACCGGCAGCGTAGAACGCGTGCACGGCCCTGCGATATGCCTCCGCGGTATCCGCGAAGAATTCATCCAGTCCGGGATAAACCTGTTTGCTGATTGAGACCCGGCCACCGCGGAAGTGGAGCACGGAGGGCGCCGGGATAGTCATCTTCGGTATGACATTGGTTATGCCATGAAGAAAGCGGAAGTGGTCCAGCATGTAATGTCCGTCAAAACCGACCCTGCCGGTCACCGCGATGGTTCCCGGTTTCGTTTGTACCCCGTGAAACTGGATGCCACGCTTACTTTGAACCAGTTCCACCCCCTCCAGACCGGCAAGGTAGTCGAAATGCCACCAGGCGCGCCTGAACTCTCCGTCCGTGACAGCCTGAAGGCCGGCGGTTTCCTGGCGCGTGACCGCTTCACGGATGCATTCGTCTTCAATCGATTTAAGTGCTTCTGAGTCTGCTTTGCCGTTTTCATAGTCGGCGCGGGCGGCTTTCAACCGGGACGGCCGTAACAAACTGCCTACCTGGTCTGCACGGAATGGCGCTCTCTCAGTCATGCGTATTTATGCCTCTTTTTTGATTTCATCCGGCAAGTATACCGTATATGATAAGGAGCATGATGTTGCGCCAAAGAGATAATGAACAATACAATCAAACAGTTGATCGGAAAGCTGGGTCCGGACGTTATCCTGACCGGCGCTGATATTTCCGCAAAATACCACGCCGACAGTTCGGGAGAAACAGCCCATCCACCAGTTGCCGTTGCCCGGCCGGCGTCGACCGGACAGGTCTCGGATATCCTGCGCATCTGTTCTGCCGCAAACCAGAAAGTCGTGGTGCAGGGTGGGCTGACGGGGTTATGCGGCGGCGCCACTCCACAGGAGGAAGAAGTTGCGCTCTCCCTTGAACGGCTCAGCGGCATTGAGGAACTGGACCAGTCGTCCACGACCATGACCGTCCTTGCGGGTACTCCCTTGCAGGCCATCCAGGATGCGGCGGATGCGGCCGGCTTCCTGTTTCCCCTGGATCTCGGCGCCCGGGGTTCCTGCAATATCGGTGGTAACATCTCCACCAATGCCGGCGGCAACGAGGTGATCCGGTTCGGCATGACCCGTAATCTCATCCTGGGGCTGGAAGTGGTGCTGGCGGACGGAACCGTCATCACCTCGCTCAACAAGATGCTGAAAAATAACGCCGGATATGACCTGAAACACCTGTTTATCGGCACCGAAGGCACGCTGGGCGTCGTCACGCGCGCGGTGTTGCGCCTGTTCGCCAAACCGGAGGGACGCAGCACCGCGCTGGTCGCGCTGGAGTCTTTCGAGGACGTGGTCCGGTTCCTGCATTTCATGAGCCGGGAATTCAGCGGGTCGCTGAGTTCGTTCGAGGTCATGTGGGACAGTTACTATGATTACATCATTGAACATGTTCCGACGGTGAGCAGCCCGTTTGATGAGCGCTATCCCATTTACGTGCTGACCGAGATCAGTGACAGGCCCGGCAACAGCATTCTCGAAGATGCCCTGGCAGGTGAACTGGAGCAAGACAGGATACTGGATGCCGTGATCTGTAAATCCGAAAGGGAGAGGGAGGCCGTCTGGGCAATCCGTGACGGCGTCGGAGACGCCATGGCCGTGATAATGGATAATGCCAATTTTGACGTGAGTGTGCCGATTAATGCAATGGCGGATTTCCTCAATCAGCTTGAATCGGAAATCAAGGCGCTGCTGCCGGATACCGCTTTGCTGGTCTTCGGCCATATCGGAGACAGCAACCTGCACCTGGTGTTCACGGTAGACCGGAAGGAAGACAAGAAGACAATCTATGACGTGGTGTACAGGCAGGTCGGGGCATACAACGGCTCAATCTCCGCCGAACACGGAATCGGAATGATGAAACGGTCTTACCTGCATCAATCCAGGAGCAGGGAAGAACTGGCGCTTATGAAACTGTTGAAACAGGCCATGGACCCGAACAATATCCTGAACCCGGGACGGGTGCTGGAATAATCCCTTATCAGTAGCGACCCCCTGTTCGTCATTCCTGCGAAGGCGGGAATCCAGTCAATAAAACATTTCCTTATAATGAGTGTTTGCTCACTGGATTCCTGCCTTCGCAGGAATGACGAAACGGTATTGCTTATGTGGTTGTGTACGGAAGGAGAGGCATTATTCGCCGCGTTTGAACGCCTGGTAAATCGCATCAACATCCTGCCAGACCGGGCCGGGTTTGCCGTCGCGCACCGGGCGGCCATCCAGTCTGACTACCGGCGCAATGCCCAGGGAGGAGCTGGTGATCCATATTTCATCTGCCTGCATCAATTCCGCCTTGCTGACGGGGACTTCCCGGCATTGATACGGGGATGTGCCGATCAATTCAACCACCAGGTCGCGGGTGATTCCCGGCAGCAACCGGTTGCTCTTGGGGGGTGTGCGTACGCTGTCTCCGGCAACGATGAAAACATTGCTTGCGGCGCCTTCGGTAATGTATCCGTCGCGATATAAAATTGCCTCGATGGAGCCGTCTCTTTCACGGGCGTATTGTTTCAGCATGACGTTGGGCAGCAGCGCCACCGCTTTGATGTGACAGTATTCCCAGCGGATATCCTCATGCAGCACCGCGCCGACGCCCCGGCTCACGTCCGTCTCCTGCAACGGTTTGCAATAGATGAAAACAGTCGGGGTGGAACCTGCCTGGTAGAAATGGTTTCTCTCGGCCACTCCCCGGGTAACCTGGAGGTAAATGGACGCATCTCCCGTGACCCGGTTCATTGTCAGGAGCTGATCTGTCAATGACTGCCATTTTTCGCCATCGTAATCCAGTTGCAGGGAGATCCCGTCCAGGCTGTTGCGCAATCTTTCGAAGTGTTCCTTCAACCTGAACGGTTTGCCGGAAAATACCGGAATGACCTCATAGACCCCGTCAGCGAAAATGAACCCCCGGTCCAACACCGGTACCTGTGCCTGCTCCAGCGGGATGAAGTTGCCGTTAAGGTATACCGTTGTCAATTATGAAGCTTCCGTTGCAGTATGATATGGTCTCTCAGCCGGATAAATAAATTCCCCGCCGGTACGGCTTCGGACGCGACCAGCGGCAGGGTTGCGATAACTTCCTCATCCAGAGACAGTTCCAGTTGCCCCAGTTTCTGCCCCGCTTCGATTGGCGCGATCGGGTTTTCTTCAATTGTCGTCACCGTCTCAACCTGGTCGTATTGTACCCGCGGCAGGGTCAATACGAGATCATCTTCCACCACGAGGTCAAGACTGTCGCGTTCCCCTTTCCATACCTTGATGCTGGTTATCGTCTCATCCGCGCTGTACAGTTTCCTGGTTTCGTAAAACCTGTAGGAATAACTCAGCAATGCCTGGGTGGCTTTGGTCCTGGCCCTGGTGCCGGTGGTTCCCATGACTACCGAGATCAGGCGTATTCCGTCCCGTACGGACGAGGCTACCAGGCAATATCCGGCGCTTTCGGTATGTCCGGTCTTGATTCCGTCAACGCTTGAATCCGCCCACAGGAGGCTGTTCCGGTTGGATTGTTTTATGCCGTTATAAGTGAATTCCCTTACGGCATGCAGCGCATAGATCTCCGGGTAATCCCTGATCAGGGCGCGCGCCAGGGTAGCCAGGTCCCGGGCCGTCGTGTAATGATTTTCGTCGGGCCAGCCGGAGCTGTTTATGAAACGGGAGTGCTGCATTCCCAACTCGGCGGCATAGTGGTTCATGAGATCGGCAAAGGCTTCCTCCGTGCCGGAAATGTGTTCCGCCAGCGCGACGCTGGCGTCGTTGCCGGACTGGATGATCACGCCCTTCAGGAGGTCTTCGACACTGACCTGGTTCCCCACTTCAATGAACATCCGCGAGCCTCCCATGCGCCATGCCCTCTCGCTGACGGTCACCTGATCGGCCATGGTGATATGGCCTGCGGAGATTTGACTGGCCGCCACGTAGGCGGTCATCATCTTGGTGAGGCTGGCGGGTTCCACTCGCCGGTCTATATTTTTCTCCACCAGGTAATATCCGCTGTCCGAGTCCGCGATCAGGTAGGAAACCGCTTCGATCTCAGGCGGCGGCGGCACCACCGTGACGGCGGCGGAAGCGATGTTCGAGCAGATTCCGGCAAGCAGGACAAGCAGTTTAAGCGTCAGGTATTTCATATTATTCATTCATTCCAGGAGGATACGGTGGTCGTGGACATCAAACAGGTCCAGGCGGTCGACAATGCTGTCCGCGATATCGATGTTATTCAACGGACCGATTTTAACCCGAAACGCGGCTGCGCCGTTCAGCATGGTTTCCTCTATCCTGACCGGGGCTTCCAGCGCCAGCAGTTTGTTTTTCATTTTTGTGGCATTACTGTAATCGGAGAAGGCGCCCACCTGGATATAAAAGTCCGGCGGCGTGCGTTTTTCCTGCGGCCGCGATCGGGTTTCAACGGGAGCGCCGCCGCCCCTGTAGGATCCGGGATTGATTGCGCGAATTTCCACCAGCGCCGTTCCTTTCCCGATCATATCCAGCTTGATGGCGCCCGTATAGGATAAATCAACGACCCGGTTGTCGTGAAACGGTCCCCGGTCATTGACCCGCACGATGATTTTTCTGCCGTTTTCCAGGTTTTTCACTTCCAGGTAGGAGGGCAGAGGCAGTGTCTTGTGGGCCGCGGTCATGGCGTACATGTCGTAAATCTCGCCGCTCGAGGTCTTCTTGCCATGAAATTTCGGCCCGTACCAGGAAGCGATGCCTTTCTCGGTAAATCCGTCACTGCTGTCCAGCACGAAATACCTTTTGCCGAACACCTCGTAGGTTTTCATGTTGCCGAGTTCGCTTCTCGGTTCAACCCTGGGCACGGCGTCGGGAATTTTTGCCAGTTCCGCAGGCGACCGTTTCGGCGCAGCGGATTTTTTCGGCGCGGTGGAACAGGCCGTAATGCACAAAAACAGAGAAACCAGCGTTATGACTTTTAACACGGAGGGCACAGGTCTATTCGGGGACAGACTTCAAGTCTGTCCCCTGTGTCCCATGCTGCTCCCTGATTGCCTCCGCCAACTGGTAAACCGCCATGGCATACAACGCGCTGTGGTTGTATCTCGTTATCACGTAGAAATTATGCAGCGCCAGCCAGTACTCGTATCCGTCCTTATTTTCAAGCTGGAGCAGTTTTACATTTTCTGCAGCGCCGACTTCGTCTCCGGCGACGACGCCGGCTTCAACCATGTCCGCCATGGTCAGTTTCGGTTCGAGGCCGTTGGTCAGCAAGGCGGAAATATCACTGTCGGGTACGGTTGCAGTGCTGGTTATTCCCGCGTCTTTCCTCCATCCATGTTCCTTGAGATAATTTCCGACACTGCCGATCGCGTCCGCCGGGTTGTCCCATATATCGGTCAGCCCGTCGTCGTCGAAATCAACGGCATAAGCCCGGTAACTGCTCGGCATGAATTGCGGGATGCCCATTGCCCCGGCATAAGAACCCGACAACGTGTGCGGGTCCAGGGATTGTTCCCGGGCAAGCAGTAAAAAATGCCTGAGTTCCGAGGTAAAGAACCTGCTCCGTTTCGGATAATCAAATGCCAGGGTCGAAAGTGAATTGATGACCTTGAAGCCGCCCGTAATACGTCCGTATTTAGTCTCGACACCGATAACGGCAACCAGAATTTCCACCGGAACGCCGTATTTTTCCGCGGCGCGTTCAAGTTGTGCCTGGTTCCTGCGCCAGAATTCCGCTCCTCCCCGTATGCGCCCGGGTTTGATGAATATCGCCCTGTAACGGTGCCAGGGAAATGCTTCAGCAGGCCTGGTAATGGCGGCGATGACTTTTTCCGACAGTTCCACCCTGCCGAGGACGTCATTCAATTCTTCGGCGTCGTATCCATACTCTGCAACCATTTCATCGATGAATGAGGCGACTTCCGTGCGTTGCAGCAGGTCCGCGCGTGCATGACTGAAGAGTAATAAAATACATCCGGCAATGGCTATACTGAATTTCATGCTGATTCGACCATGGGGACGGAATTGAATTCCGTCCCCGGTAACGCCTGCAATAACCGGTATGTATTTCATATTAATTCGACAACAGTCTTCTGTGGGTGTGAACCGCCATGAGGATACCGAAACCTGCCATGATAGTCATCATGGATGTGCCGCCATGGCTGATCAGCGGCAAGGGAATCCCGACTACGGGCAATTGTCCCGACACCATACCCATGTTGACGGCAATATAAACAAAAAAACCTGCTATCACACCCACGCCCAGCAGCTTTCCATATAAATGCTGGGATTGCAGGGAAATATACAGCCCCCTGGCAATGATGAACAGGTACAGGCTCACCAGGACGAGTACTCCGATCAATCCGAACTCCTCGCAAAACACCGCAAAAATAAAATCGGTGGATCTTTCCGGCAGGAATTCCAGGTGCGATTGGGTTCCGTTCAGCCAGCCTTTTCCATAAAGTCCGCCGGAGCCGATTGCGATCTTGGATTGAATGATGTGGTAACCGGAACCGAGCGGGTCCTGTTCCGGGTCCAGAAACGTCAACACCCGGTTTCTCTGGTAATCATGCATCAGGTTCCAGATCACCGGCGCTGAAGAGAGGGCAACCACTGCAAAACCCGCCAACAGTTTCCAGCTTATGCCGGCGATGAACAGGACGGCGAAGCCGCTGACGGCTATCAGCATCGCCGTGCCGAGATCCGGTTGTTTCGCAACCAGCAATACGGGGGCGCTGATAAACAACAACACAACAAACACCTTTTTGACGGAGGGAGGCGGCGTATTCTTGCTGAGGTGCAGGGCAATTACCATGGGCAAGGCCAGTTTCATCAGTTCCGACGGTTGAAACCGAAACGGCCCCAGGCCCAGCCAGCGCTGGGCGCCCTTGCCCATCTCGCCGAAAAACAGCACCATGACCAGCAGACCGAGACTGACGAGATAAAACCAGAGCGAAGCGCCGGACAAGCGAGCCGGCGGGATCTGGGCAATGGCGAACATTACCACCAGGGCCATCGTCAGGTGGATTGAACGGCGAATAATCAAATCCATATTCTGGTCGCTGGCGCTGTACAGCACCACGTATCCGATCAGGCTCAATGCCAGTATCCCCAGCAACAGGGGCGCGTCAACATGAACTTTCTGTGCCAGGCTTTCCTGTTTCATCCTGCCCCTTTTTTTCTGTGAAAGTAGTGGTCCAGCAATTCCCTGGCTATCGGGGCCGCCGTCCTTGAACCGCCGCCGCCGTTCTCGACGATCACGGCCAAGGCTATTTCGGGCGTTTCAGCCGGAGCGAACGCGATGAACAGGGCATGGTCGCGAAATTCCTCCGGGATCTCGTCTTCATCATACTCTTCATCCTGCCCTATGTTGATCACCTGGGCCGTGCCGGTTTTTCCGGCAATGTGATATTCCGCCCCATTCCCGGAACCGCGCGCCGTGCCTCTATTACCATGTAAAACTTCCACCATGGAGTGAATTATCAAGTCCCAGCTTTCAACGTCGGCGGACATGATCGTTTTGCCTGCCCGGGCAGGCGCTTTGATTACTACTTGTCCCGTGGTTGAATCCCTTACTTCCGCCAGCAGGTGGGGGCGTACCTGCCTGCCGCGGTTTGCGATGACCGCCGTAGCCATGACCAACTGGATGGGCGTAACCAGGGTGGCCCCCTGGCCTATCCCGGCGATCAGGGTTTCCCCCGGATACCAGGGTTGCTCCAGCGCCTCGCGTTTCCATTGGGTTGACGGGATCAGTCCCGATGCTTCGCCGCCGATGTCGATACCGGTCGGCGCGCCGAAACCGAAACCGGTCAGTGTCCGGTGAATCTCGTCGATACCCATGTCCCGGGCCAGGACGTAGAAATACACATCACAGGACTGGGCAATGGCATTGACCATGTCCATGTGGCCGTGTCCCTCTCTCTTCCAGTCCCGGTAGCGATGGGTACTGCCTTTGATTGAATACCAGCCGGGACACCAGGTCTCTGCGCCGGCTTCGCGCATTCGCAGGTTCAGGCTCCCCAGCGCCAGCATGGGTTTGATCGTCGAACCGGGAGGATATTTGCCTTGTAAGGTACGGTTCAATAACGGAGTACCCCTGGACTGCAGCAATTCGGCATAAATCTTTCTGTCGATACCGTCGATGAAGAGGTTGGGATCGTAACCGGGAGAACTGGCTGAAGCCAGCACTGCACCGGTGCGGGTATCCATTGCAACTATCGCTCCTCGCCTGTCTTTGAGGGCCTGGACGGCGAGGATCTGCAGGGACACATCAATAGTCAGGTACAGGTTTTTACTCGGTTCCGGAGGCTCCCTGTATATTTCGCGTATTTTTCTTCCCTGCGCGTTTACCTCTACCTGCTGGTAACCCACGTGGCCGTGCAGCAGGCCCTCGTATGCTTTTTCGATTCCTGATTTACCGATATAGGTTGTGCCGCGGTAATTTGATTTGTTGAGTTTTTCGAACTCACCTTCATCAATCATTCCTACGTAGCCTACCGTGTGCGACAGGCTCTCGGCCAGGGGGTAATACCGGCTTAAACTCGCGACAACGTCAATTCCGGCGAGCAGGTGCCGGTTTACCGAAATCAGGGCGACCTCCTCATCACTCAGGCTGAACCTGAGGGGGATACCTTCAAACCGGCGGCTTCGCTTCCTTAATTCCCTGAAACGCTCTATATCGTCCGGAGTAATAGTGATAAGCCGGCTTAACTGGTCTATAACGGACTCCACATCCGCGACTCGCTCAGGCACCAGTTCCAGCGTAAACGAAGGGCGATTATCCGCCAGCATGACACCGTCGCTGCTGAAAATCAGCCCCCGGGACGGCACTACCGGCAAAATTTTTATGTGATTACTCTTCGACAGGGTTGTGAAGTGATCATGTCTCATGATTTGCAGGTAGAAAACCTGCATCAGGATCAGAAAGGTGATTATCAGGATCAGCACCGCCGTCTGGTAGATTCTATTGTGGACCAGGTTGGAATTCGGCTCCACATTGATGTTGGTGGTCAATGTCGCCATTAAAAAACATTATATTTGCGCCGTATACCCCCCATGATATAGAAAAATACCGGCCACATTAACATGCTGCTGGCGACAGGCGCCCAGAATGACCAGTGCTGCGGGGGAACACCGATGATGCCGCGAATCCACAAGGTAAAAAATTGTAACACTGACAGGTAAACACAGATGAGAACCGACTGTTGTAAAGGCGGGAATATCCTGATTTGCTTGTGCAGCCGTAACGTTAGATATGCAACCAGTGCCAGCCCCAGGGCATTCTGGCCCAATAGCGCCCCGGTATGCACATCCAGTATCAGCCCCAGCAGCCAGGCAATGCCGACGCCGACCCGCTCAGGCAATACGATGCACCAGTAGAGCAGCATCATGGCCACCCAGGCGGGGCGCCAGTCAGTCAGCAGTCCGGGGAGCGGTATGGTTGTCAGCAGCAGGGCGATTACGAAACTGAACAGGATCACATGCCCGCCGTTGTGTCTGACGGGCATGTCAACGCCTCATCGCCAGGTCGGAAGTTGCGCCGCCCGGCTGGTCCGGCCACAGCAGCAATGCTTCCCGGGTCACGCCGAATTTTGCGCTGGGCGAGATCAGTACGTTGGAAAAAAGTTCGCCGGGGACGCGCGTGACGCTGGATACGGTGCCGACCGGGTAACCCCTGGGGAATGTCCTGCCAAGACCGGATGAGACGATCAAATCTCCTTCCTTGATATCGGCATTGACCGGAATGTGTTCCAGTGAAACGACATTATCCTGCCCCAGGCCGGCCGCGACGGAGCGCAGACCGTTGCGATTCACCAGTACAGGTATTGAGTGAGCGGGGTCGGTGATCAGCAACACGGTGCTTGAAAAAGGAGAGACATGGATAATCTGGCCCATGATGCCGCCGGAATCGACCACGGGCTGGCCGTTGAACACCCCGTGTGTCAGTCCCTTGTTGATGATAATCTGTTGCCGGAAAGGTTCCAGTTCAACGCCTACGAGTTCCGCCACCAGCACCCGTTCATAAAATTCAACCGACGATTCCAGCAAGGCCCTCAGGCGCCGGTTTTCATCCTCCAGCGTCGCAATCCTTTGCAGCCTGGAATACATGTGCAGTTGTTCATCGCGAAGCCGTTCATTTTCGTTCATTAATGCCTGTCTGGATACCATCATTGCCGAAACCTTCCGGGGAAGATCAGCGGCCAGCCCCGCCGTGTACTGGAGCGGATAAACAAGCGTCGAAATGGAACTGCGGAGAATTTCAAGGTGGGAGTTTTTGTGGTCGGCCACCATCAGCGCTATCGAGGCGAGCACGAAGATAAATATCTTTACGTGTGAGGAAACGCTGCTGACAAATAATGTGTTAATTGGCTCTTTCCACCCGTTGATGATTATTCACTATTCAAAGACCAGGATTTCCTCTCCGAATTGATCAAGCAACTCAAGGAAACGGCCGCCGCCGCGCACGACACAGGTCAGCGGGTCTTCGGCAACGATAACGGACAGGCCGATTTCCTTCATCAGCAACTGGTCCAGGTCCTGCAGGAGAGCGCCGCCGCCGGTCAACACGATACCGCGTTCGACAACATCGGAACCCAGTTCCGGGGGTGTTTTTTCCAGCGCATCCTTGACCGCTTCCACTATGCCTGATAACGGCTCCTGCAATGCTTCGAGTATTTCATTGCTGCTTACGGTAAAGCTGCGGGGTATTCCCTCAGCCAGGTTGCGTCCCCTGATCTCCATCTCCTTTACTTCGTCCGGCGGAAAGGCGCAGCCGATCTTCTTTTTGATGGTTTCGGCGGTAGCCTCGCCGATCAGGATGCCGTAATTCCGTCGTATATAATTGATAATGGCGTCGTCGAGCTTGTCGCCCCCGATTCTTACTGATTCCGAATATACGATACCGTTCAGTGAAATCACGGCTACTTCAGTCGTACCGCCCCCGATGTCCAGGATCATTGAACCGCTTGCTTCGCCTACCGGCATGCCCGCGCCCATGGCCGCCGCCATGGGCTCTTCTATCAGGAATACCCTTCTTGCCCCTGCTCCCAGCGCGGATTCGCGAATCGCTCTTTTCTCCACCTGGGTGGAACCGCAAGGGACACAGATCAGCACCTTGGGACTAGGTTTGAAAAACGTGTCGCCATGTACCGAGTGAATAAAATACTGAAGCATTTTTTCGGTGAGCGTAAAATCCGCGATCACTCCGTCCTTCAAGGGCCTTATTGCCCTGATATGTTCGGGCGTCCGGCCCAGCATGGTTTTGGCCGCGCTGCCGACGGCGCGTATCGCCTTCATGTTGACTACGCCATGTTCTGTCGTGCCGACGGCAACCACCGAAGGTTCGTCCAATACGATGCCTTTACCGCGGACATAGATCAGGGTATTGGCGGTGCCCAGGTCTATTGACAAATCGCTGGAGAAAAACCCTCTTAACCTGTTTAACATTCCTTCTGACTCGAGCTGAAAAATGTAACTTTAACAGTGGCGCGTATTTTGGGCAAGCCCAAGAAATATGCCGGTAAATATGGTAGATTGGGATTCATGCCGATCGAGAAAACACAGGTGCGGGAAATTGCCTGGCTTGCCAGGCTGGCCATAGAAGATGAAGCCATGGCCGGCTATGCGAAGGACATGGCTGATATCCTCGCCCTGGTCGAACAGATGCAGGCCGTCGACACGTCTGCCGTGGAGCCGCTGGCGCATCCGTTGGAGATAGCGGCGCAACTCCGGCCCGATAGCGTGAACGAGGAAAACCGCCGGGAGGATTTTCAGCAAACAGCGCCACAGACAAGGGACGGTTTTTATATTGTGCCCAGGTTCGTAGAGTAGCGTTCGTACATAATTATGTCCGGAT
Source organism: Gammaproteobacteria bacterium (assembly GCA_965220815.1). Lineage (GTDB taxonomy): Bacteria > Pseudomonadota > Gammaproteobacteria > Eutrophobiales > Eutrophobiaceae > JAAXHV01. The sequence continues at coordinate 685,383 of OZ244846.1, read as the reverse complement.
ATACGCTCGCGGAATTATCCCGCCTGCTGCGCGAACGGGCGATCAGCAGTACGGAAGTTGTCAAATCCTGTCTGGAACGCGCTGAACGGCACAACGGCGCCCTGAATTGTTTCATTTCCCTGTTTCCTGAACATGCGCTTGAGCAGGCAAAAGCGGCTGATTCGGCCATTGCCGCCGGCAAGGCCGGACCCTTGACGGGACTTCCTGTTGCGCACAAGGATATTTTTTGTACGGCGGGCTTCAAAACGAGTTGCGCATCGAAAATGCTGGACAGCTTCATCGCCCCTTACCAGGCGACCGCCATGGCAAAACTCGATGCGGCGGGGACCGTGATGATCGGTAAAACCAACATGGACGAGTTTGCCATGGGTTCATCCAGCGAAAACAGTTCTTACGGGCCCGTGAGCAATCCATGGGATACGGAGCGGGTGCCGGGAGGTTCTTCAGGCGGCTCGGCCTGCGCAGTCAGCGCCAGGATCGTACCGGCGGCGACCGCTACGGATACCGGGGGGTCAATCAGGCAGCCTGCCGCATTATGCGGCGTGACCGGATTGAAACCCACCTACGGGCGGGTGTCCCGTTACGGCATGATTGCATACGCCTCCAGCCTGGACCAGGGCGGTCCCATTGCACAAACCGCGCAGGATGCGGCCATGTTGCTGGGGGCCATGTCGGGATTTGACCCGAAGGACGCGACCAGCGCGGACGTCCGGGCGGATAACTACCTGGACGCATTGAATAATGACATCAGGGGATTGAAAGTCGGCGTGCCCAGGGAATATTTTACCCCGGAACTGGAACAGCCCATCTCGGATGCCGTCACTGCCGCGCTGAATTTGCTGGAGCAGGCAGGCGCGTCGGTTATCGACGTCGAACTCCCCCACACGGACCTGTCCATCCCGGTATATTACGTGATAGCGTCAGCCGAATGTTCCTCCAACCTGTCCCGTTACGATGGCGTGCGCTACGGCCATCGCTGTGCTGAGCCCGAGGATATCAACGACCTGTTTTGCCGCTCCCGCGGGGAGGGTTTCGGCGACGAGGTCAAACGCAGGATAATGATCGGGACTTACGTCCTGTCCGAAGGATACTACGATGCGTATTACCTCAAGGCGCAGCGTTTGCGGCGCGTGCTGCGGGACGAATTCCGCGCCGCGCTGGACCTCGTTGATGTCATCGTGACGCCCACCTCGCCGACGACCGCGTTCCCCCTGGGCTCCCGTATTGACGACCCGGTTTCCATGTACTTGTCCGATATCTTTACCGTCTCAGTCAATCTTGCCGGATTGCCCGCCATTTCAATCCCGGCAGGGTTCAGTGCCGGCCTGCCGATCGGCATGCAGATTATCGGCAACTATTTCCAGGAAGCCAGGTTGCTGAACGTCGCTCACCAATACCAGCAGATGACCGACTGGCATGAACAGGCGCCGGCAGACTGGCTGTAAGCCACAGAGAACACAGAGAGCACAGAGAAAAAAGCTTTGGAGTGAAAAACAGTGACTAACGTCCTGAATGTGAAAATTGGCGCGAACTGCTGATGACTATGCAATGGGAATCCGTCATCGGCCTGGAACTGCATGTGCAACTGGCGACCCGGAGCAAGATTTTCTCGGGTGCGGCCAACCGTTTCGGCGAACCCCCCAACACCCTGGCATGCGCCGTTGACCTGGGCCTGCCCGGCATATTGCCGGTTGCCAACGAGGAAGTAATACGCATGGCGGTGATGTTCGGCCTGGCCGTCGATGCAAGCATTGCCGGACAATCCGTGTTTGCCCGGAAAAATTATTTCTACCCGGACCTGCCCAAAGGCTACCAGATCAGCCAGTATGAATTGCCCATAGTCAGCACGGGCAGAGTACAAATCCAGGTTGACGGGACTACCAGGGAAATCGGCATTACCCGGGCGCATCTCGAAGAGGACGCCGGCAAGTCCGTCCATGAGGGTTTTACCGGCTCTACCGGGATAGACCTCAACCGCGCCGGGGCGCCGCTGATCGAGATCGTTTCCGAGCCGGATTTGCGTTCTGCCGGGGAGGCGGTGGCGCTGATGAAGAAAATCCATGCCCTGGTGCGTTACCTGGAAATCTCCGACGGGAACATGCAGGAGGGGTCATTCCGTTGCGACGCCAACGTATCCATCAGACCTGCAGGCGAGAGCAGGCTGGGAACCCGTACCGAGACAAAGAACATCAACTCCTTCCGCTTTGTGGAACAGGCGATCAATTACGAGATAGACAGGCAGATCGGCCTTGTCGAAGCAGGACAGGAGGTCATACAGGAAACCCGCCTGTTCGACCCGGACCGGAACGAAACCCGCCCGATGCGGGGTAAGGAGGAGGCAAACGATTACCGCTACTTTCCCGACCCTGACCTGCCGCCGGTTGTGATTGATAACGACTACATTGAATCTGTGCGCCGGCAATTGCCGGAGTTGCCGGAACAAAAGCAGCAACGCTTCATGGAGACATACGGCCTGTCGGAGTACGACAGCAGCTACCTGGTGGCGAACAGGGAAACGGCGGATTATTTTGAGTCCGCCATGGCCGAAGTCCCGGAGCAGGCCAAGCCGGTTGCGAACTGGATCATGGGTGAGTTGGGCGCGGCCCTGAATCGTGAGAATATCTCCATCAACGACAGCAGGGTAAGTGCGCAGATGCTGGCCGGACTGGTTAAACGGATTGCCGACGGCACGATCTCGAACAAGCTGGGTAAACAGGTATTCGAAGCCTTGTGGAATGGCGAAGGTGATGTCGATGGCATCATCGAGAAGCAGGGACTGAAACAGGTTACCGACAGCGGTGAAATAGGCAGGCTGGTGGATGAGGTTATCGCCGAGAACGGCGCGCAGGTACGACAGTATCAAAATGCGGCGCCGGAAAAGCGCGGGAAAATGATCGGCTATTTCGTGGGGCAGGTGATGAAGAAGTCCGGGGGCAAGGCCAACCCGAAGCAGGTCAACCAACTGCTGTCGGAAAAGCTGGGCTAAGCGGTTTCCCGGATCGTCAGTCCCAGTTCCTCTATCATCCTGTCGCGCATGATGAACTTCTGCAGCTTGCCGGTCACCGTCATGGGGAATTCGTCGACGAAACGGACGTAATGCGGCACCTTGTAATGAGCCAGGCTGTGCTTGCAGAATGCCTTGATCCCGGCCTCGTCCAGCGTCCCCTCCTCCTTCAGTTTTATCCAGGCGCAGAGTTGTTCCCCGTACTTGTCATCCGGCACGCCGAACACGGCGACGTCCTGGATATTGTCATGGCCGAACAGGAATTCCTCGACTTCGCGCGGGTAGATGTTCTCGCCTCCGCGGATCACCATGTCCTTCACCCGACCGACAATGTTGCAATAGCCCTCCGCATCGATGGTGGCCAGGTCGCCGGTGTGCATCCAGCCGGCCGCGTCAATGGCTTCCCGCGTCCTGTCGGGGTCGTCCCAGTAGCCTGACATGACGTTGTAACCCCGGGTACACAGTTCGCCTTTCTCGCCCACAGGCACGGTGCGTCCCTCCGGGTCGATAACCTTCACCTGTACATGGGGATGGATACGGCCCACGGTGGAAACACGCCGCTCCAGCGGATCATCGGTGCTGCTCTGGAAACTGACCGGGCTGGTCTCCGTCATGCCGTAGGCAATGGTGATCTCGCTCATGTTCATCTCGGCCACGACCCGTTTCATGACCTCGATGGGACAGGACGACCCGGCCATAATGCCGGTGCGCAGGCTGGACAGGTCGTATTCCCCGAAATCCGGCAGGTCCAGTTCGGCGATGAACATGGTAGGCACGCCGTAGAGGGCGGTGCATTTCTCCTCGCTGACGGCAGCCAGGGTCAGGGCCGGGTCGAAACCATCGTTGGGTATGACCATGGCAGCGCCGTGGATAGTGCAGTTGAGGTTGCCCATCACCATGCCGAAGCAATGATAAAAAGGCACCGGGATACAGAGCCGGTCCGCTTCGGTGAAATTCATGGCCTGACCGACAAAATAGCCGTTATTGAGGATATTGAAGTGGGTCAGGGTCGCGCCCTTGGGCGACCCGGTGGTGCCGCTGGTGAACTGGATGTTTATCGCGTCGTCCGGTTGCAGCAGGGTGGATAACTCTTCCAGTCTCCGGCGTTCGGCAGCGCCGCCAAGGGCGGCTATTTTATCGAAGTTGTAACAACCGGGAGTCTCCTCCACACCCAGCCGGATGACGGTCCGCAGGTGAGGCAGCCTGCCGGATGCCAACCGTCCCGGCTCGGCAGTCTGCAACTCCGGCGCCAGTTCCGCCAGCATGGCCAGGTAATCGCTGCTCTTGAACATTGACGCGGTCACGAGTCCCTTGCAGGCTACCTTGTTCAGGGCATATTCGAGCTCATGGGTACGGTATGCCGGGTTGATATTCACCAGGATCAGGCCGGCCCGGGCCGTGGCAAACTGGGTAAGCACCCATTCGGCGCAGTTGGGCGCCCAGATACCGACCCGGTCACCGGGTTCAAAGCCCAGGGCAATCAATCCGCAGGCGAGGTCATCCACACGTTGCAGCAACTCCGCGTAGGTCCAACGGATGTCCTGGTGGCGTACCACCAGGGCCTCCCGCTGCGGAAACCTCTGCGCGGCTTCCACCAGGGCATTGCCGATGGTCTGGTAGATCAGTGGTTTACTGCCGGCGCCGCTGACAAAGCTGAGCTGTGTTTTCATTTGCGTCTTGCGATCTCATATATCAGGCACATCCGGAATTATGATATACCAAGGTGATTAGGACAACTATCCTAACCGTAAACTCCGGGGTCAGAGCAGGGCAAGATCATACTTTTTGTCATAAGTAAGAGGTTTTTTATTCCAATAAGATATAGATAAGTGGGGAACTCATGGGTTTTGCGGGGATCAGATCAGTAATTACCCCAAACTGAGGAGATTCCCATGAGTTTACTGACCCATTTGGCGACGATTGACGACCCGCGGCGTGATATTAACAAGAAGCATGAGTTATTGGACATTCTGTTTCTGACAGTGAGTGCGGTGCTGTCGGGGGCAGAAGGCTGGAAAGACATCAAGGAATTCGGTGATGAGAAGCTGGATTGGCTGCGTCGCTACCGGCCGTTTTTGAACGGGATGCCGGTGGATGACACGATTGCGCGGGTGGTGCGGGCGCTGGACCCGGAGCAGTTCAACCGGGCGTTTATCGATTGGGTGAATGAGGTACGGGCGGCGTCCGGTCAGGAGCAGATAGCGCTGGACGGGAAGACCCTGCGGCGGTCTCATGACGGGGAGAAACACACGGCCCTGCACAGCATCACGGCCTGGGGACATGAGTGCGGGTTGGTATTGGCGCAGATGAAGTCACAGGGGAAGAAGAATGAGCAGTCGTCGGTGATGGAGATGCTGGAGTTGTTGCAGGTGAAGGGGGCGCATATCACGGCGGATGCGATGAATACGCAGAAGAAGATAGCGCAGAAGATTCACAAGAAAGGCGGCGATTACACGTTGTCGCTGAAGGACAATCACAAGACGTTGCGCAAGGAAATACAGGCGTACTTTCATAAGGTTACGCGCGATGCGCCGCAGCAGGTAGCGGTGCATGAGGAGGTGGACGGCGGGCATGGCCGGATAGAGAAACGCACCTGCCGGCAGTTGCCGGTGGATGAGTGGGTGAGTGGGGCGGCCAGGTGGCCGGGCTTGCAAACCCTCATTGAGATGGAGCGGGAGCGGCGCCTGCCCGGGAAAGCGGTGGAGACGGAGATACATTACTATATCAGCTCCTTGCCCGTGGATGCCCAGCGGGTGGCGCAGGGGATACGGCGGCACTGGGAGGTGGAGAACAAGGCGCATTGGGTGCTGGATGTGGCCTTTAAGGAGGATGACAGTCGCATCCGCAAGGGGGACGGGGCGGAGAACGTGGCGATTATCCGGCGCTTCTGTCTGAACCTGGCGCGGTTGGACCCCAGGAAGAACAGCATGCGGGGGAAACTCAAGCAGGCCGGGTGGAGTGATACCAGACGGGCGGAAATCCTGTTCGGAGCAGACATATAAAAGTATGCGGTTGCCCTGGGGGTCAGAGTAAGATTACCCCATACCCTGGCATCGACCACGATAACGAGAATTTTACTCTGACCCCATCTATCTTGCCGAAGTCAGCAGGAACTGCTGACCGGCTGGAAGTGAATTAGCTTTTGTATTGCGTTAAGATCGGAAGAAAAATGAAGGCGCGCCATGAAAAAAATACTTCCGCCGGATGTCTCTGACAAACAGTTCAACCAGGCGCTCGCCGCTTTCCGTGAAGTGGTGGGCGATCGCTGGGTGTTCGCTGAAGAAACTGATGAGCTGGTGAGCTATCGCGACCCCTACGCGATAGTCGATGAAGCGCATTTTCGTCCTTCGGCATCCATCGCGCCGGATGGCGTTGAGGAAATCCGCGCCATCCTGAACGTCGCCAATGACTTCAACATCCCCCTCTGGCCGGTGTCCTGCGGAAAAAACCTGGCTTACGGCGGCGCCGCGCCGCGCCTGCCGGGCAGCGTCGTGCTGGATCTGAAACGCATGAACCGGGTGCTTGAGGTCAATGAAAAGTTTGGTTATGCCCTGGTTGAGCCCGGGGTCAGTTTTTATGACCTGTACAACCATATCCAGGCGCGCGGCATCAAACTCTGGCTGGACGTGCCCGACCCCGGTTGGGGCAGCGTGGTGGGGACGACCCTGGAGCGTGGCGCCGGTTACACGCCTTATGGCGACCACTTCATGCGCCAGTGCGGTATGGAGGTGGTGCTGGCCGACGGCGACGTTGTGCGCACCGGGATGGGCTCCATGCCGGGCAATAATACCTGGCAACTGTTCAAATACGGTTTCGGCCCCTATCACGACGGCATATTCACCCAGTCCAACTACGGCATAGTCACCAAGCTGGGAGTCTGGCTGATGCCGGAACCTCCCGGCTATCGGCCTTACCTGATCACTTTTCAACGGGACGAGGATATCGAACAGGCCGTGGAGGTCATCCGCCCGCTCAAGGTCAACCTGGTGATACAGAATGCCGCGACCATACGCGACCTGCACCTGGTCGCATCACTGAATACCAGCAGGACGGAGTATTACGACGGCGACGGGCCGCTGCCGGACAGCATCCGCAGGAAGATCATGGCCGACCATGACATAGGCGCGTGGAATTTTTATGCCGCGCTTTACGGGCCGCCGAAAATCATGGATGCCCACTGGGAGATTATCCGGGATTCTTTTGCATCAATCCCCGGGGCAAAATTTTATTTTCCCGAAGACAGAAAAAACAAGAACGACGTCCTCCATCACCGCGCCAAAACCATGGCCGGGGTCCCGACCCTGACCGAATTCGGACTGGTGAACTGGGTCGGCGGTGGCGGCCATATCGACTTCTCTCCGGTCTCCCCGACCACCGGTCCGGATGCCATCAAACAATTCAACATGGTGAAACAGCGCGCCCATGAACACGGTTTCGATTACATGGGCGTATTCATCGTCGGCTGGCGCGAGATGCACCATATCTACACCCTGGTTTTTGACAAGAACGACCCGGAAAAGAAGCAGCGCGCCTATCGGTTGTTCGACATCCTGATCCGTGAGGCCGCGGCGGCGGGCTACGGTGAGTACCGGACTCATCTTGCCTTCATGGACCAGATAGCCGCCACCTACAACTGGAATGACAACTCCCTGGCGCGCCTGAACAACAAGCTCAAGGACGCGCTGGACCCGAACGGCATACTGGCGCCGGGCAAGCAGGGGATCTGGCCGAAGCACCTGCGGGAGAAAAAGCAATGACCCGGTTGCTAATCTTGTTGATCCTGGGCATCAGCATTACGTTACCGGCAGCCAAGGCAACCGAGTTGATAACGGGAGAAAAAGTCTTCCAGCAGTGGTGTATCCACTGTCATGGTGAGGACAATAGCGGCCCGGGCACCTTGCGCCTGGCCTGGGACAAGGGTGAGGATATGTCACTGCTGACCGAACGTGATGACCTGGACCGGGAATACATCCACTTCATCGTGCGCCGCGGCCTGGACGAAATGCCCTCATTCCGCATCACGGAGATCAGTGAAGCTGAATTGAACGCTCTGGCGGACTTTTTGGGCAGGTAACCAACATGCCTACGAGACGGACTGTTCTCAAATCCACAACGCTGTCAATCATTGGCTCAGCCTTTCCGGTTTCTGTCATCTCGAAACAGGTGTTGTCGGCGCCGGTCGTAGTGGTCTATGAAGACGGGATTGCGGAAAGTGTTGCTTTCAAGGATGCCTTGAAGCGCCGGGCCTCAAGTATTCATGTCCTCAGGCATGACCCGGCGGAAACTTTCCGTGAACTGACCAGCATCCTGCGGACAGATGCTGCCGTACTCGGTTGCAGCAAAGGCGCCGCCGCCTTTGTAATGGGAGAACTGGCGCGGGAGCAGGGCGGTAAAATGGTGATTTACGGCGAGCACCGCTATCTTCCGGGAGATAAGGTTCAACACTCCCTGCTCCTGCACGATACGGGCACACAGGTGATGAAGCTGTCAAACAACTGGGGCAAGGCGATGGCGTTAACGCTCAACCTGGAGATTCTCCGCGCCAGACAAACAAAAAGGAAGGTAATTACCACAACGATGAACAGACCTGCAACCAGCCCTCATTACCTGGTTACCTGGGGCATACTGCCCTGACCGGCATTTTCCGATACTCTATCGTTTGACAAGATGCTGTGTCTGAAAGTACTATCCCAATGTAGTTTTGTAGTTTCTAACCCCCCCTGGGACTATGCCGTTTACGGCTCCCCAGGGGCATTTTATTTCGCATAATTATGGACGATCAAAAGGAAGTTCAGGCTGGACCCGGTTACTGAAGAATCTCCACTCCAAAGTCAGAAATATTTTGCTACAGAAGTTGGTATAATCAGGTTATGGCTACCGAAATTGAAAGAATAGAAAAGGAAATTCACTCCCTGAGTACAAAGGAAAAAGCTTATCTGGTTCGCTCTTTGATTGAAGATTTGGATGATGTGGGTGACGAAGCCTCGGAAAAATTATGGGCTGAGGAAGTAGAGCGTCGTTATAAATCTTACCAGGAGGGCAAAGTCAAAGTGGTTCCTGGGGACAAAGCAATGCAGCGAGTGCGTCAACGCCTCAAGTGATCGACTACCGGTATCTGCTTCCTGCGGAAGTAGAGATGACCGAAGCAGCGCTGTACTACGAAGAACAATTCCCTGGTCTGGGAATGGATTATCTCGACGACATTCAGCGTTCAATTGACCGGGTCCGAGCGCATCCTGAAATCGGGCAAATTATCCAAGGGAATTTTCGTCGGAGTCTGGTTTCACGTTTTCCTTATTCGATAATATACACAGTTGAAAACGAGCATATTCTGATTATTGCCGTTGCCCATAATCGAAGAGAACCTTTTTATTGGAAGGAGAGAGGTGAGCGCTGATCTGTGATTCACTGGTTGGCCAGGGGAGTTCAGTTACTGAATAATCTCACCACTCCAAAGCCCCTTAAGGAAATCAAGGACCGGCATGATATGGATGTCATCCCAGAGCGCGGGGCGGTCACCCAGGTAGATGCCGTAACACGTCGTTTTACCCTTACCCAGGGCTTCCCTGACCCGGTGCAGTCCACGGTTATAGCGCTTGTCCCAGCGTGTTGCGGCCTTGATTTCAATGGTGACGAAGCCTGTCGCCGTCTCGCAGAGCGCGTCCACTTCCGTGCCATCGTAGTTGCGCCAGAAATAAAGTGGGTAGTGTTTGCCCGTATAACTGAGGCAGGCGCGTAACTCGTTCAGAATGAAGGTTTCCAGCAAGGGTCCCAGCTCTTCCGTCACGGGCGGATAAGGCAGCCTGCCGGTCAACGCCCGCGCCACACCGCAATCAAAGAAATAGAACTTGCTCTGTCTCACCTGTTTTGTCGAGGATTTCAATTTCCAGGCGGGCAACCAGTAGCCAAGCAGCGTGTCTGCCAGTATTTCAAAATGATTCTGTACGGTCTGACGATTGATGCCTGCGTCACGGGCAATCCCGGTAAGATTGGTAACCTGGGCATTCTGACGTGCGGCTATCTCGAGAAACCGGGCAAAAGCGCCCAGGTTGCGGGTCAATGCTTCGGCCTGCACTTCCTGGATGAGGTAAGTCTCGGCGTATGTGCGCAGGTACTCCTGTGGGTTGTCACCCGTAACCGCCACCGGCAGGGTGCCGAAGGGTAAAACCCGCTCCAGATCAAGCTTGAAGTCCAATTCGGCGGATACCAGTGGGAACAGGGAAGTCGTAATAGCGCGGCCGGCCAGCAGGTTCACGTCACGACCGCGCCGGAGTTTGCGGGCGCTGGAACCGGAAAGCACGAACCGGAGGCGGTTGGACTCAATCAGGCGATGGACTTCATTCAGTAACTGAGGCGCTTTTTGCACCTCATCAATGACTACCCAGCTACCGGCAGGCAACGTTGCAAGTTCACTGTACAAGACCTGGGGCTCTTTATTGAACCTCAGTAGTTCGCCCGTATCAAGCAGGTCGTAAGTAACAGCATTCGGAAAACGCGCGCGAATCCACGTTGACTTGCCGGTTCCGCGAGGGCCGAACAGGAACACGGACTGGGAGGGGCTGGGCAGTAATCTTGTGTACATAGTTAGCGATTTTACCGGAAAAACGCAAACTATACAAACATTTCTCCGAAAAAACGGATATTATTGCCCCGAATTTCAAGCGTACGGGTGTCAGCTTTACCGCTTCAGTGAAGCTTCAACCGTGGACGCGTGCGCCCCGCGAAGAAGCTTGCGATGCTGAGATATATTGTTTTTGTTACACCGAGCACCGTTAACAGGTGCATCTGGTAAAGCGACAGGTAGGCCCAGCGGGCCAGGCGACCCTCGAAGGTAATGACTCCCAGGGCTTTGCCCATCAATGTGCCGACTGCAGACTGATCGGCGATGGATACCAGGGATCCCCGGTCCCTGTATTTGAAGTTCAACAGCGGCTCATCGGCCAGACGGCGCCGGATCTGGCCGACCATAAAGGCGGCCTGCTGTATGGCGGCCTGGGCGCGTGGGGGAACCGGGGTATCCTTGCCGGTCCAGGGACAGCAGGCGCTGTCGCCCAGCACGAAGATATTGTCGTATCCGGCAGCCTGCAGGGTATTGCCGACCCTGATACGTCCGATCCGGTCGTGTTCAAACTGATCGAGTGACCGGACTGCATCAGGCGCGGCAATACCGGCGGCCCAGATCTTCAGGTGCGCATCTATGGTCCGGCCAGCATCCAGGATTATGCTGTCCCGGGTTACGGCCATCACGCGGCTGTTCACATATACGCCGATATCGAGATTCTCAAGCTCGCGCCGGACCGCGCGCGACAGCCGATCCGGCAACCCCGGCACAAGCCGGTCGCTTGCTTCGATAACGCTGATGCGGACGCGTTCCGGAGGCACGAGAGTGTCGATGCCGTTATGGGTGGCCTCGCGCATCTCTGCCGCCAGCTCCACGCCGGTAGCGCCACCGCCGGCAATGGCGATGCGGATTGAATCGGTATCGTCCGGCAATGCCCCGCTGCCATAGCGCAGGCACAGGTTCAGGAATTCGCGATGCAGACTTTGCGCCTGCTTCCTGTTGTCCAGGAACAGGCAGTTTTCAGCGACGCCCGGAATGCCGAGGTCGGAGCAAACGCTGCCGATGGCCAGGACCAGGGTGTCGTAACCAAGAGTACGTCTTGGCGCAACAGGTTTACCGGCGTCGTCAGAAACGGGGTCGAGTGTGACTTCCTGTTTTTCAGTATCAACCCCCGCGAGGCATCCGAGCCGGAATTCATAGTTGTTCCTTACCGAGTGCGGCAGGAAACCGACTTCATCGTCCCCTATGCCGCGGGACCCCGCCGCAAATTCATGCAATGACGGTTTCCAGACATGAGTCAGCGCAGCATCGACCAGCTTGATCGATATTTCCGGCCTGGAACGAGCCTCCCGTCCCAGTTTTGTTGCCAGGTGGATGCCCGCGACACCGCCACCGACAATGACAATCTCGTGTTGCGACCGTTTTTTCATTGAGCTTTGTCTGTCCGGTAAGTTATCGATTGGATTTGTAAGCAAGACATGCAGACATATTGCCACCGTAGCCCGGCATTTTGATGCTACCATTCACGTTTATGGGACCAACACCAATTCAGGCAGGTTAAACCATTATGGTTCGATTGGGAAATGAGGGTGTTTGCGTGCTGGGTTCGATCAACCAGGATGTCGTTGCCTTTGTAGAAAAGTTGCCGCTTCCGGGTGAGACGGTCGTCGCCCGCGACTTTGCGCACTTTCCCGGCGGGAAAGGCGCGAACCAGGCGGTGGCAACGGCGCGAATGGGGACCGGAACATTGATGATTGGAGCGGTAGGCGCAGATGAGCCGGGGAACTGGATGCGGGCTTTTTTGCAGGAGAACGGTGTGGATACCGAAATGGTCGGGATCAATTCCCGGCAGCCTACCGGGCAGGCCTTTATCAATGTGTCCGCAACCGGCGAGAATGCCATCGTCATCGTTCCGGGCGCAAATGCCGGCTTGACGCCAGCCGATATCCGGTTTGAGAGGTTGACCGGCTGTGGAATATTCCTGGCGCAGTTGGAATGCCCCGTCGAAACAATAAAATCATTCTTCTCCAGCGATGCTGCGCGGCGCGGGACAACCATACTGAATGCCGCGCCTGCTCTCCCTGAAGGCGACGGGTTATTTCCGCTGACAGACATTCTTATCCTCAATGAGTCCGAGCTTGCCGCTTACGCGGGGCTGCCTGAGCCGCCCGATGATGTGGAGACGGCGATTGATGGCGCAGGAAATTTGGTCGGACGGGAGGGACAGGCCGTAATTGTTACCCTGGGAGAGAAGGGCGCTGTTGTCGTAAACGGAGAACGGAGCGAGCTGATTCCGGTCAGGCGGGCAAATGTGGTGGATACTACCGGCGCCGGTGATTGTTTTTGCGGAACGCTGGCGGCCGCTCTGGCCGATGGTTATACGTTGAATGAGGCAGTCCGGTTCGCGGTTACGGCAGCATCAATTTCCGTTGAACGTCACGGCGCCGCCACCTCGATCCCTGTGCGAGCTGAGGTCGAAAAGCGGATGTGACAGTCCGCGTTCCCTGACTGAGAAGTAATCCGGATACCCGACTCATCGATGCCCGCTCCCTCTCCGCAAACGCCAGTAATCAAACAAGACGGCGGCGATGATGACACCGCCGGTAATCAGGCGTTTGACCGGTTCCGTTACTCCCATCTGGGCCAGGCCGCTCTGCAGTACGGCAATAATCAGCACCCCCGTAAAAGCGCCGGCCACCGAACCCCGACCTCCCATCAAACTGGTGCCCCCTATCACGGCGGCAGCGATAGCGGACAACTCTAGGCCAATTCCGGCATTGGGGTCGGCTGCGCCCAGGTAAGCGGCGTTGAACAAACCGCCCAGGCCCGCCAGCCCCCCCGATAGGGCCAGGACGGAGATCCGGTAAGGGTGTATCGGGATACCGGACATGCGCGCGGCAGTCTCGTTGGTGCCTATAGCGATGATATACCGGCCGAATACGGTTCGTTTCACGATGAAATGGGCGAGGACGACGATTGATATGGCGATAATTAAAGCAGGAGATATGCCCAGACCCGTTATGGGCAGTGATAATTTCTGGATGGATGCGCCGATAAACAGTGTTTGCGAATTGGTGGTCATATAAGCCAGGCCGCGCGCCATTTCCAGCATGCCGAGAGTAACGATGAACGACGGTAGCGCAAAATAGCTGCTCAGGCAGCCATTGACCAGTCCGCACAGGGTTCCGGTAGTGATGCCGAGCATAAAGGCAAGAGGCAGTGGAATTCCCAGCACCACAGCGGCCATTCCGGTCACCGCGGAGCTCAGTCCCACGACAGACCCGACGGACAGGTCGATGCAACCGACAATCAATACCAGGGTCATGCCGACGGCGACAACCGTCAACGCCGGAAGCTGGTTGAGGATTGAAGTAAACGTAGTCAATGAAAAAAAGTTGTCCGAGGCAATGCTGAAGAAGATGATCAACAGCGCCAGCGAGCCTGCGATGAAGTACTGCTCCAGGTATCGTTGCAGAGTTTTAATATGGGTCATTACGGCAAGAGGAGATTAGTGCAGGCGGTTGGAGGTGTATTCACTGAAGGCTGCTTGCAGGATAGCGTTATAGTCCCATTCGTCCCGAGTAAACAACCTGACCGGTTTACGATTGGATAACACCAGGATGCGATTGCTGAGCTTCATAAGTTCCTCGATTTCACTGGAAACCATAAGCAGTGTCTTACCTTGAGCGGCCATGCCCATGAAAATTTCATGCAGGAAATGTTTTGTGTGTACATCGACCCCGCGCGTGGGTTCATTCAGCAGCAGTATCCCTGAGTCATTGTGCAACCAGCGACTGACCAGGACTTTCTGCTGGTTGCCTCCACTCAGCAGGTCAATATGCTGGTCCGCGTTTGTATGTTTGACGGACAGTTGATCCAACTGCCTGTCTATAGCGCGGTCTTCGTCAGATGCCCTGATGATGCCGGCTTTGCCGGCAAATTTGCGTATGCCCGGCAGCGTCAGATTCAGGCGGATGGATTGACCGGCAAATATTCCCTGCCGCTTCCGGTCTTCCGGCAAAAACCCGATTCCCAGCTCTATTGCCTGGCGCGGGTTATGCAACCTGACCCGTTCGTTGCCGATGAAACGTGATACCGCGCCGCTCTCAACCGGTTTCAACATGAATATCGTTTCCAGCAACTCGGATTGCCCGGAACCGGCAAGACCCGCAATGCCGACGATTTCGCCTGCAAAGCAATCCAGGGAAACAGGATGGGGGAGCTGCTTCGATTTCAGCCGGTCTATCTTCAGGGTGAGGTTGCCCCGACTTGCCGCGCCGGACGAGATGGGGCCGCCTCCCTTGTTTTTCCGTCCTGACATCCGGCTGATCATATCTGTTATCGTAACGGTTCCGGCCACGGAACTATCGACCACCTGTCCATCCCGTAGTACGGAAATGGCATCTGCCACAGCAAGGACGTCTTTCAGTCTGTGACTGATATAAATGACTGATGTGCCCCGTGCGGCAAGGTCCCGTATGATCTCGTGCAGCCGTTGCGCCTGGGGTTCGGTTAATGCCGCGGTGGGTTCGTCCAGGATCAGAAGCCGGCTGACGTTTGCCAGCGCCTTCGCCAGTTCTGTAAGCTGTCGTTGCGCCAGCGGTATCCGGTTCACAGGCGTTGCCGGATCCAGTTGTTCCAAACCGACCAGCCTCATCAGCTTCCCGGCCCTGTCCAGCAGTTCGGGGTATCGGATAACCGCATTTCGGTTCGGCAATCGCCGCAGAAAAATATTCTCCGCAACAGACAGGGTGTCGATAAGACTGAGTTCCTGGGCTGCCAGGGAGATACCGCGCCGGAAGGCGTCACCGGCATTCACGGGCAGATACCTTGCGCCGTCCAGAAACAGTTCGCCCCGGTCACAGGGAATTAATCCCGAAAGGATGTTCATTAATGTCGTTTTCCCGGCCCCGTTCTCGCCGATCAGTCCGTGGATCTCTCCCGGCTTTACGACCAGGTCTACACCGGATAATACGGGCGCGGAGAATGATTTATGCAAATCGTTTACGCTGAGGCGAGGAGGCCGCATTCGATCAAATCAAACTGTTAAAACGAGGCGCGAGTGATAAGGTCAACCCGGGTTTCCCTGTCTTTCAACCCCCCTCCCTCATCAAGGACATGCAGGGCATATTCAATGCCATACACAGCAAGCAGGTCAGCGTGCTGGTCGGCGGTTGCAAGCACGACGCCCGTCTCGACCAGTTTCTGTATGGCGGAAATATTGTCAAACCCGACGACGTGAATATCACCGTCCCGGGCGATCTGGCGCAGGGCCGATACGGTGCCGAGGGCCATGCTGTCATTCGCACACATCAGCGCCTTCAGTTGCGGAAACCGGACCAGGATTGCGGCAGTAAGCTCCGCCGCGCGGGCCTGGTCCCAGAACGCGCTTTGCACGGTCACGATCTCAAGTCCCGCAGCGTTTGCGGCGTCTTCAAAACCGGCCCGGCGCTGTTGGGAATTATACGCCGTAGGCACACCCTCAAGTATTGCGACCTGGTCGTTTTCCGACAGATATCCGGCAAGATAATCTCCCACCATGCGCGCGCCGGCGCGATTGTTCGGCCCTACAAAGGGAATGCGGAGTGAATACTGGGCCAGCACGCCGGCATCCAGTTTATTGTCGATATTGACGATAACGATGCCGGCCTCCCGCGCACGGGCCAGGGCAGGTATGACCGCCTTGGAATCCGCCGGCGCGATGACTATCGCATCCACCCCGGCAGCGATCATCTGGTCAATCAACGCGACCTGCTGCGCAAGGTCGCTCTCGTTTTTTATGCCGTTGAGAATCAGTCTGTAAGGTACCGGGTGGCCGGCGTTGTGCTGTTTTGCCCCCTCTGCCATGGTGATGAAGAACTCGTTTGCGAGCGATTTCATTACCAGGGCAATGACAGGTTGGCCCGGGGTTTCACGGGATACCGGTCCTGCCTGGTCGCAGCCTGCCAGTACCAGGAGCAGCAGGATGATTTTAATCTGGCTATGAACCAAGCGGATGATACTCCATTCCGCTGCCCGGACTTATCAGGCGGCGGCTGCCACCGAGGGCAGGCCGGACAGGGCCATGGCGAGTTCTTCCTCGGAATATTCCTGGTCGTACAGTTTGCCGGCAAAGTAGTCCATATAGGCCTGCATGTCGAAATTTCCATGACCGCAGAGGTTGAACAGGATCGCCTTGCTGCTGCCCTCTTCCCGGCATTTTATTGCTTCCTCGATCGCGCCGACAACCGCGTGGTTGGCTTCCGGCGCCGGGATGATACCTTCCGCTTTGGCAAACTGCACGCCGGCATCAAAACATTCGGATTGCGTATAGGAGCGTGGGTGCACCAGGCCGAGTTCAGCCGTCTGGCTCACCAGCGGCCCCATGCCGTGATAGCGCAGGCCGCCGGCATGAAATCCCGGTGGCACGAATGTCGATCCCAGGGTGTGCATCTTGACCAGCGGCGTGAGGTGTCCGGTGTCGCCGAAATCATAGGCGCACCTGCCCTTGGTCAGGGTCGGGCAGTTGGCCGGTTCCACCGCGATGATATGCACGTCCTGCCCGCCGCGCAGTTTCTCCCCCAGGAAAGGAAACGCGATACCGGCAAAGTTGCTGCCCCCGCCGGTGCAGCCGACGATGATATCGGGGTAGTCGTCGGCCATCTCCAGTTGTTTCATGGTTTCCTGTCCGATTACCGTCTGGTGCAGCAGGACGTGGTTCAGCACGCTGCCCAGCGCGTAGCGGGTGTCGTCCCGCTGCACCGCCCGTTCCACCGCTTCACTGATGGCGATGCCGAGACTGCCGGTGCTGTCCGGATTATCCGCAAGTATGGCGCGGCCCGCCTCCGTGGTATCGCTGGGGCTGGCGATACAGGTGGCGCCGAAACTCTCCATGAAAGCGCGGCGGTAAGGTTTCTGGTTGAAACTCACCTTCACCATGTAAACTTCAATCTCCAGGCCGAAGAATGCGCCTGCCAGCGCCAGCGCCGAACCCCACTGGCCGGCGCCCGTTTCCGTAGTAATGCGCTTCACGCCTTCCTGTTTGGAATAAAACGCCTGGGCCACGGCAGTATTGGGTTTGTGGGACCCGGCCGGACTCACGCCCTCGTACTTGTAATAGATGCGTGCAGGGGTATCCAGGGCCTGTTCCAGGCGGCGCGCCCGGTACAGGGGCGTAGGCCGCCATTGTTTGAGAACGTCTCTCACCGGAGTCGGGATATCAATGTAACGTTCACCGCTGACTTCCTGTTCGATAACCGCCATCGGAAACAGCGGGGCAAGGTCGTCCGGCGTGATGGGCTGGCCCGTCCCCGGATGCAGTACCGGCGGCGGCGCTTCAGGCAAGTCCGCGACGATGTTATACCAGGCTGTAGGTATGTCGGATTCCTGTAACAGGTATTTGGTCGATTCGCTCATGTCCTGTTTTCCTTATATTGGTATGATTCAGTGTGCGTAGTGTGTCACAGATACAAGAGAAGGCAAGTTGAATTTAGGGGCCAGGGGTCAGGGACCAGGGGCTAGTCCCTGGCCCCTAATCTGGCGTTTGCCTTTCGTGTTCTTGATCATATCCAGGAAATTCCGGATGGTGATCCGCTTTATTTCCTCGATCTGGCTGGACCAGGCCTTCTCATTGCCCACGAAGACCGTCAAACCTTCCATCGCCGCGCACATGTACAGGGCCATGCGTTCCGCTTCCTTCCTGGTCAGGGTGGGGTTGATTTGCGGGATGAGTTCGTTCAACGGCAGCCGCGCCTTTGCGTACAGTTCATCGACCAGTTCGGCGATACGGGGTTCATGGTTTCCCAGCGCCCAGAGTTCCGGGAAGAATATGGTGGTTTCCTGGGTGCCCAGGTCGTCTATCCAGAATTTCAGCACCGCCAGCAGTTGTTTTTCCGGAGAGTGGCCGGCAATCAGCCGCCGGCGCTCGAATTCCACCAGGTAATCATTGATGACGTATTCCAGCAGGTCCTGCAACAGGTCTTCCTTGGTCCGGTAATAATAGTTGAGGTTGCCGATGGTGATGCCGGCGCGGGCTGCAATCCTGCGCATGGTGAACCCACCATACCCGGCCTCCATGAAGACCTCCCTCGCCGCATCCAGGATACTGACCAGGCGCGTTACCCCTTTCTCCTGGGTAGCCGTCCCGGAACGGTTCAGGGCCTTGCGTTCTCGTATCAACATGATTGTCTGCGTAACGAATATGCTGCGTTATACCGGCATTCTAAGGTATCGAAAAAATTTTTTCCTGAATTTGGATAGGACTATTGACCTATTAAGACGTTTGTCCTAGAATTAGTTGTACAAATACATTCGGACACAGAAATTTTTCCTTCAACCCGTGTCCGAGGGGGTATCAAATGGTAAAACGAAGCATACTCATCGTGATGGTTTTCGCCATTGCCGGGCCGGTAAACGCCCAGGTGCTGGAAGAGATCATCGTCACCGCGCAAAAACGTGAACAGAATATCCAGGATGTCGGCATCGCCATTACCGCGTTTTCCGGCGAGCAGATGCGGCAACTGGGTTATACCAACGCCCAGCAGATCACCGCGCTGGCGCCCGGCGTTCACACGGTACAGCCGAACGGCGAGGCAAACTATGCTCTTGCCATCCGCGGGGCGGCCAACAGCGACTTCGTCGCCAACCAGGAAAGTCCCGTTTCCATGTACGTGGACGAAGTATATATCTCGCAGATGTCCGGCGCCGGCTTCATGCTGTTCGACATGGAACGGGTGGAGATCCTGCGCGGTCCGCAGGGCACCTTGTACGGCCGGAACGCCACCGGCGGCCTGGCCCACTTCGTCACCAACAAGCCGGAGCAGGAGTTCGGCGGTTACGGGCAGGTCACCGTGGGCGAATATGACCAGGTAAAATTCCAGGGTGCTGTCACCGGCGCGCTGACGGAAGGACTGTCCGCAAGGCTGTCCGTGTCCACCCACCACAACAGCGGGTACGTAGAGAACCGCCTGGACCCCGGCAACGACCTGAACAATGCCAACGATTATGCGGGCAGGATGCAGCTCCTGTTTGAACCCAACGAGGATTTTTCCCTGTTGTTGAATGCCCGTTATTCACTGCAGGAGATCCGTACCGGTTTTTTTGAAAACGTCAGTAGCTCACTGGATGAAGTGGGTAACGGCGTCAAGGAGAACAATTGTGCGTTGTATACAAACTTTAACGGTTATTGCGATGGCGACGGCGACAACTTTGCCGGCGACTACGACAAGCTGGGCCACAATGACCTGGAGACCTATGGCTTCACCGGCACCATGAAGTGGCAGTTGGGCGACAACCTGCTGACCGTGATTATGGACCGCCAGGGTGTGGAACGCGACTATATCGAAGATTCAGATGCCAGCCCCCATGCCGATTTCAACTTTTTCCTCAATACCGACGCCGAGCAGTGGTCCACCGAGGTCCGCCTGGACGGAGAGACTGACAGGCTGCGCTGGGTAGCCGGGTATTATTACCTGGATATCGATATCGCCGACGCCAACGGCGCGGAGATACCGGGGCTGGGTACGGACAGTATGGGCACCGGCGGCAACCCCGTGGGTGTCGGGAACTTTGAGGCTTTCGGGTTTGACCCCGTCAGCGCCTTTCTGGCAGCAGGGCTTTTTGGTCTTTCCGGACCGGCGCTGGGGATCCCCGACCCGGCCGGCGCTTATGTCGGTGTTGACAACCCCTACCAGCAACAAAAGGATTCCTGGTCGCTGTTCGGGCAGCTGGAGTACGAACTCAACGAGCAGTTTACGGTCATTGGCGGATTTCGCTGGATTGACGAGACTGTGGATTTCCATTACGAAAGCAACGTGGTCTGGTTCCCCAATGACGGCAGCGTGGAACGCAACGGCAACCCGAACATTGCCGTTCCTACCGCGGCGTTTATCGAAATTCTGGGCTATCCGCCCCTGTCGAAGCTGGATTACGACGGCGCATATAATGAAGGTTTGTGGTCGGCCAAGGTCGAACTGGACTGGCGGCCGAATGATAACCTGCTGGCTTATGCCAGTTGGAACAGGGGTGTGAAAGGCGGTGGGTTCAATGCACCGCTCAATCCCCTGCTGGTGTTGGCGCAGCCGCAAGGGGTTGTGTCATCCCAGGATGAATTTGATGTGCAATTCTCTTTTGGAGAAGAAGAGTTGAATGCCTTTGAGGTCGGCTTCAAGTCAAGCCTTATGGACGGCCTGGCGCGCTTCAACGCCTCCGCCTACTACAATGATTACAAGGATTTCCAGGCGTTCACCATCGTCAGCCTGGCGACCAACGTGGTCAGTGCCCCGGATGCGGAGAGCGTCGGTTTTGAAACCGAGCTGTTCCTGACCCCCGCAGAGGGCCTGGACGTGGCTTTCGGCCTTTCCTATAACGATATGGATGTTACCCTGGCGGACGGCAGCAAGACCACGTCCATCCAATCGCCGAAATGGAACGTGAACGGCCTGGTCCGTTATGAATGGCCGGCATTCAACGGCGGTTCCATGGCCATACAGGGAGACATCCATTATCGCTCGAAGCACTACCATTCCGTGACGCGGGCCGATGCCGTTACCGAAGACGGTTATCATATTGCCAATGCCCGGTTGTCCTATACGAGTGCCGGTGGCAAATGGGAGGCAGCCGTATTTGCCGAAAACATCACCGACGAGAATTACGTGGTGCAGTCTTTCGACATTGCCGCGGTGCTGGGATGGATCGAGGAATATTACGGCCGCCCGCGCTGGGTAGGTGGTAGTATCGCCTATCATTTCTAGGGTAAACTGGTTATCCTGGAAGTAATGGGGAGGCAATAATGAAGCGAGCCATACTCGGCTTTATGCTCGGGTTCACGTGTGCGGCTCCACTGGCGGAACTGCCGGTGGAAACGATCCCGAAGGTGGAGACGCTGCCGGCAAGTTACCCGGACACCTGGGTGTATGCCCATGACACCAATTTTTTCTCGCTTAGTGATGCCAAGGTAGTCCTGGTGGATGTGGCGGCGGAGAACCGGCATTACAAAGGCTCCATCCCCTCGTCCCATTTTCCGTCCTTTCTCGCCGCAACCACCCGGTCGGAAGTGTACGTCACAGAATCAATTTACTCCCGGCGCATGCGCGGAGAACGTACGGACCTGGTCACCATCTACGACAAGGTCAATCTCGCCCCCATCGGCGAAGTGATCCTGCCCGGCGCCAGGCGCGGCATGATCGTCACCCACAAGAATACCCTGCAGTTCCTGGACAATGAAAAACTGCTGCTGGTGTACAATTTCACTCCGAGCACTTCCGTCAGCGTGGTTGATATCGAGAAACGCGCGTTCCTGGCGGAAGCAGGTATCGGCGGCTGCGCCATGATCTATCCATCAAGGCAACGCAGTTTCGGCAGCCTGTGCAACGATAACACCATGCTTGTCACGCACCTGGATGAAAAGGGAATGATCGCGAAACAGGAACGTACCTCCACCTTTTTTGACGCCGACACCGACCCGATTTTCGCCAAACCGGCGGTTATTGGCGGTGTATATTATTTCCCCTCGTTCAAGGGCATGGTGCACCCGGTCGATATGAACGCGGCCGACCCCGGGATGCTTGACGCCTGGTCATTGTTGCAGGAGCAGGACCGGCAGGAAAACTGGCGCCCCGGCGGCTGGCAGATTGCAACGGCCCACGAGGCCGGCAGGCGGCTGTTCGTACTCATGCACCCGGATGGGGAAAACGGTTCCCATAAAGGCGGCGGCAGCGAGGTCTGGGTGTTTGACGTGGATGCGAAACAGCGTGTTGATCGTATC
This sequence comes from Gammaproteobacteria bacterium, assembly GCA_965220815.1. GTDB lineage: Bacteria > Pseudomonadota > Gammaproteobacteria > Eutrophobiales > Eutrophobiaceae > JAAXHV01. The sequence continues at coordinate 663,075 of OZ244846.1, read as the reverse complement.
AATCTCAAGGAGTGGGGAGTTTCCATCGAAGTCACCCAGGGCGAGCAGCCTTACCTGGCTGTAACCAACGGCAATATGGAACTGGACGTGTATTCCGTGGACTCGGGTGAATGGTTGCGTTTTATCGGCGGCAGGGCGTTTGAGACGCCTTTTATTCTTCATGCGTCAAGATGATAATGTACGTCGGCACGACAATTCCGTATCCGGGGACGGATTTCAAATCCGTCCCCTTTAAGAATAAATACCCGGAAGCAGCATAAATGTACTGGCTCGACAAGATCACCGAAAAATTTTCCCGGCAGGTTGCGAACAGCACGTCAAGGAGGCACCTCTTGAAGCGCATAGGATTGGCGCTGGCCGGCGGCGCTGCGGTGCCGTTGCTGCCTGTGGCCCGGGCCGCGGACACCGGTGGCGGAAGCGGCTACCACGGGGTGGCGCCACAGACCAGCGGCAACCCGGATGCAGACCCGGGCGACCCCGCCTCCTGCGATTACTGGCGCTACTGCGCCGTAGACGGCTTCCTCTGCAGTTGCTGCGGCGGCACCCACGTTTCCTGTCCCCCGGGAACCAGCATGAACCCCATGACCTGGATCGGCACCTGCAGGAACCCGGCAGACGACCTGAACTACATCATTTCCTACAACGACTGCTGCGGCAAGACGTCTTGCAGCCGCTGTCTGTGCAATAACAACGTGGGAGATACCCCCCCTTACCGCGCCTTTTCCAATAACGACATCAACTGGTGTGTAGGCATGGAGAACAGTACGATTTATCACTGCACCACTGCCATCATACTGGGTGTCGCTACGGAAAAAAGTTAGCTGTCCTGCTGTCGGACACAGGCAATACCTGGTGGTGAAAGGGGACGGAATTAATTCCGTCCCCATTAATCAGCGTATCTCACCTTGATCTTTTCGGGTTTTCAGCTAAACTTGACGTTAACGTAAAGTAACATCGAAATGTCCGATGTCCGACTATTCCATACAAAACCTGGCTGAACAATTCAATGTGACCCCCAGGGCGTTGCGGTTCTATGAGAGCAAGGGTCTGCTGGCGCCGGCCAAGAGAGGGCAGACGCGCATTTATTCGGAGCGTGACAAGACCCGCCTGCTGCTCACCCTGCGCGGCAAAAAACTCGGGTTTTCACTGGAAGAATGCCGTGAAATCATAGATATGTATGACCCTTCACAATCGAGTAACACCCAGCAACTGATACGTCTTTGCCAGAAAATTACCGAACACAGGAGTGCATTGCTGGAAAAAATGAACGCCATGGAAGCCACCCTGAAACTGATGGATGAGGTGGAAAAAAAGTGTCTGGGCAAGCTGATGGAAAACTTCAGTGAGGAACAGCAATATGGTATATATTGACGTTAACGTAAGTTTAACAAAGGAATTATGATGATTGCCGATTATCCTGGCCTGAATTTCAACCTCGGTGAGACCGCGGAAATGCTGCGTGAGGCCGTACATGATTTTGCACAGACGGAAATTGCTCCACTGGCTGATGACATAGACAGGTCCAATGAATTTCCCGCGCAACTCTGGCGCAAGCTGGGCGACCTGGGTTTGCTCGGGATCACCGTCGAAGAGGAATACGGCGGCGCAGGCATGGGCTACCTGGAGCACGTAGTGGCCATGGAGGAAATCAGCCGGGCCTCCGCTTCCGTGGGCTTGTCTTACGGCGCCCATTCCAACCTGTGCGTCAACCAGATACGCCGCAACGGCGATGAGCGGCAGAAACGAAAATACCTGCCCGGCTTGATCAGCGGCGAACACCCCGGCGCGCTGGCCATGTCGGAGACCGGCGCCGGGTCCGACGTGGTGGGCATGCGTCTGCGGGCGGATAAACAGGGCGACAGGTACATACTCAACGGCAGCAAGATGTGGATCACCAACGGGCCCGATGCGCAGGTCCTGGTGGTTTACGCGAAAACCGATCCGAAGGCAGGTCCGCGCGGCATCACCGCGTTCATCATAGAACATGGCTTCACGGGTTTCTCCACCGCGCAGAAGCTGGACAAGCTGGGAATGCGCGGCTCCAATACTTGCGAGTTGGTATTCGAAGACTGCGAGGTGCCCGGGCAAAATGTCCTGGGTAAAGTGAACGAAGGCGTCAAGGTGCTGATGAGCGGGCTGGATTACGAACGGACCGTGCTCGCGGGAGGACCGCTGGGAATCATGCAGGCCTGTATGGACGTGGTTGTCCCCTATATTCATGAGCGCAAGCAGTTCGACCGCCCCATCGGCGAGTTCCAGCTCATGCAGGGAAAGATCGCCGACATGTACACCACCATGAATGCCTGCCGCGCATACGTTTATGCGGTTGCCATGGCCTGCGACCGCGGGGAGACGGCCCGCAAGGATGCCGCGGGCGCCATCCTCTATGCCGCGGAAAAAGCGACCTGGATGGCGCTGGAGGCTATCCAGGCCCTGGGCGGCAACGGCTACATCAACGAATTCCCTACCGGACGCCTGCTGCGCGATGCGAAATTGTACGAGATCGGCGCCGGCACCAGTGAGATCCGACGCATGCTGATCGGCCGCGAACTCTTCGAGGAATCGGCCTGACTGCCCATGACTGTCCTGAAAACAGCGCTGAAGCCCGATTCCGGGGAGTTCAAGACCAACGCTGCCGCCATGCGCTCCCTGGTCGATGACCTGAACGACAAGGCCGGTATCGTGGCCCGGGGTGGAGACGATAAAGCCCGGGAGAAACACCAGTCCCGCGGCAAACTGCTCCCGCGCGACCGTATAACACACCTGTGCGATCCGGGTTCGCCTTTCCTGGAACTGTCCCAGCTTGCCGCTTGGGGCATGTATGACAATGCCGTGCCGGCCGCGGGGATCATCACCGGTATCGGCCGCGTGGCAGGGCGCGAGTGTGTGATCGTGGCTAACGATGCCACCGTCAAGGGCGGCACTTATTACCCGCTCACGGTGAAGAAGCACCTGCGCGCCCAGGAAATTGCCGGGATGAACCATTTGCCGTGTATCTACCTGGTGGATTCCGGCGGCGCGTTTCTTCCCAAACAGGACGAGGTATTCCCGGACCGGGACCACTTCGGCCGTATCTTCTACAACCAGGCCAACCTGTCGGCCAGGGGTATCCCACAGCTTGCCGTGGTGATGGGTTCCTGCACCGCCGGCGGCGCCTACGTGCCGGCCATGTCCGACGAGAGCATCATCGTCAAAAACCAGGGAACGATATTTCTCGGCGGCCCGCCCCTGGTCAAGGCGGCAACAGGAGAAGTTGTCAGCGCGGAAGAACTGGGCGGCGCCGACGTGCATTCGCGCCAGTCGGGCGTTACGGACCACTACGCGCTGAACGATCGGCATGCCCTGGAACTGGCAAGACGCTCCGTTGCTCACTTTAACGTCCGCAAGCAGGTCGGTCTGGAGGTCAGGGAGGCGGTGCAACCGGAATATGCAATCGAGGAGATTGACGGCGTGATCCCCCCGGATACGCGCAAGCCTTTTGAGGTGCGTGAAGTCATTGCCCGGATCGTGGACGGCAGCGAATTTGCCGAATTCAAGCCCTTGTACGGTACCACCCTGGTCTGCGGTTTCGCGCATATTTACGGCTACCCGGTGGGCATTGTTGCCAATAACGGCATCCTGTTCTCCGAGTCGGCGTTAAAGGGAACGCATTTCATCGAATTATGCAGCCAACGGTACATCCCCCTGGTGTTCCTGCAGAACATCACCGGTTTCATGGTGGGACAAAAATACGAGGCCGGCGGCATAGCCAAGGATGGCGCCAAGATGGTGACGGCGGTTGCCACCACCTCGGTGCCGAAGTTCACCGTGATTATCGGCGGCAGTTTCGGGGCCGGCAACTACGGCATGTGCGGGCGCGCCTACAGCCCGCGCTTCCTGTGGACCTGGCCCAATGCCCGGATCTCGGTCATGGGCGGTGAACAGGCGGCCAATGTGCTGGCGCAGGTACGGCTGGACAACCTGAAGGGCAACTGGCCCGAGGCGGAACAGGAGGAGTTCAGGTCAACAATTCGGCAGCAATACGAAACCCAGGGGCATCCGTATTACGCCAGCGCCCGCCTGTGGGACGACGGGATTATCGCGCCGCGGGACACCCGGCGGGTCCTGGGACTGGGTATCTCTGCCGCACTGAACGCGCAGTTGGAAGACACCCGCTTCGGGTTATTCCGCATGTGAGCCAGGATGTTTGGGGTCAGAGTAAAAATTCTGCGAATTTCTTACTCTGACCCCGGGCTTCGGCCAGAATTTTTACTCTGACCCCAAATATCTGACCCCAAATATCGGGAATCAGGAATGGATGGGCACTGATACACTAAATGACATGACATACACATATATCACCTGTAGCGCCGATCATCGGGGCGTAACCACGATTACCCTGGACCGCCCCGATAAACACAATGCCTTTAACGAGGATTTTATTGCGGAATTGAGCAGCGCCCTTGACGAAATCCGCCAGGACCGGGACTGCAAGCTGATGGTATTACGTTCCAACGGCAAAAATTTCTCCGCCGGCGCGGACCTGGACTGGATGAAACGCATGGCCGGGTACACACGGGCAGAGAACGTGCGCGATGCGAATGCCCTGGCGGAACTGCTTTACAGACTCAATTTCCTTCCCGTTCCCACCATTGCCAGGGTACAGGGTGCGGCCATGGGCGGCGGTTGCGGCCTGGTGGCATGCTGCGATATCGCCCTGGCCGCCGGCAATGCCGTGTTTGCGTTCAGCGAAGTGAAACTGGGCCTGATACCCGCCACGATCAGCCCGTATGCGATACGCGCGATCGGCGAAAAGCAGGCGCGCCGTTACTTCCAGACGGCGGAACGTTTCGATGCGCGGAAAGCGCTGGAACTTGGCCTGGTATCCGAAGTTATGGATGAAACCGCGCTGGATGAGGCGGTGGATAAAACCATTGACCTTATCCTGGCCAACAGTTCCGAAGCGGTGAAAGCGGCGAAGCAACTGGTGTTTGACGTGGCGGGCAAACCCGTTACCCGGCAACTGCTGCAGGAGACCAGCGAAGGCATCGCCGACATACGCGCCTCGGAGGAAGGCAAAGAGGGGCTGTCCGCCTTCCTGGAAAAGCGCAAACCGGCGTGGATGAAGTGATCATTGTTTAACAGGATTTTAATTGCCAACCGCGGCGAGATCGCCTGCCGCATAATCCATACGGCAAAACGGCTGGGTATCCGGTCGGTGGCGGCCTATTCTGAGGCAGACATCGATGCGCGTCACGTCAGTCTGGCCGATGAAGCCGTCGCCATCGGTCCGGCGCCGGCCCGGGACAGTTACCTGGCAGTGGAAAAACTGGTCAGCGCGGCTGAACGCACCGGCGCGGAGGCGATCCATCCGGGCTACGGTTTCCTCTCGGAGAATGCCGGTTTTGCCGAAGCCTGCAGTAACGCCGGCATTACCTTCATCGGTCCGTCTCCCAAGGCAATCGAGGCCATGGGATCCAAAAGCGCGGCCAAAACCATCATGCAGCAGGCCGGCATCCCCCTTGTCCCCGGTTACCACGGCGGCAACCAGGACGAAACGTTTCTCCTGGGCGAGGCGGAAAAAATCGGTTTCCCGGTCATGCTCAAGGCATCGGCGGGCGGCGGCGGCAGGGGCATGCGGGTAGTGAACAGCGCGGCGGAATTCAGCGAAGCGCTGCGTTCGGCAAAGCGGGAAGCGCAGGGCGCGTTCAATGACGAGAAGATGCTGCTGGAAAAATACCTGGAACAGCCCCGGCATATCGAGATCCAGATATTCTGCGATCAACATGGCAATGCAGTACACCTGTTTGAACGGGACTGTTCGATCCAGCGCCGCCACCAGAAAGTGCTGGAAGAGGCTCCTGCACCCGGCATGATGGATGAAACCCGCAATGAGATGGGTAATGCCGCTATCAGCGCCGCCAGGGCCATTGATTACACCGGGGCCGGCACGGTCGAGTTCATCGCCGCTTCGGATGGCGCGTTCTATTTCATGGAAATGAACACCCGCCTTCAGGTCGAACACCCGGTGACCGAACTGGTCACGGGGCAGGACCTGGTCGAATGGCAGTTCCGGGTCGCCGCCGGCGAGAGGCTGCCTGCAAGCCAGGATCAACTTGCCATCGACGGCCACGCCCTGGAAGCGCGCATCTATGCGGAGGACCCGGATAACGGTTTCCTGCCGTCCACCGGCAGCTTGAGCCACCTGCGCTTTCCGGCTGACACATCCGATGTGCGGGTGGATACCGGAGTGCGGCAAGGTGACTCCATTTCTGTCCACTATGATCCGCTGATCGCGAAACTGATCGTGCGGGGCAACGACCGCAAAAGTTGTTTGCATCGTATGCTCCGGGCCCTGGGTGAGACACAGGTAGCCGGGGTAACGACCAATGTTGACTTTCTCACATCGGTGATCTCCCACGAGGCGTTCCAGGCGGCGGATTTCGATACCGGTTTTATCGAACGTCACCAGGCTGATCTTTTTCGGGACAGGGAAGCTGTTCCCCCCGATATCCTTTGTCTTGCCGTCCTGTACCAGGTCCTCCGGCGCGCATCCCTTGCCAGGCGGGCAGCAGCATCTTCAGCCGACCCGGCGTCTCCCTGGTGGGCAACCGACAACTGGCGGCCCAACCTGGTGGAGGAAGAACATTTCAGTTTCCACGACGGCATCGAAGAACGTGAAGTGGGAATAGCCGTTACAGGCAACAGGCGTGAGCAGTCGGAACCGGATTACGTCATCCGAACCGGCGCACAGGTGATGCGCGCATCCGGCCGGTTTGAAGCGGACGGCAGACTGACGGCAATCATTGACACAACACAACGGCGCGCCGATGTGGTTGAAGACCATGATCACCTGATTATCTTTGAAGCGGGAAATACCTTCCGGTTGAAACAGTTATCGGATGACGGCCATTCCGCAGAAGAGGAAGCGACCGGCAACCTCATCTCCCCCATGCCCGGCACGGTCATTGAAGTCATGACGAGCGAGGGACAACAGGTGGAGAAAGGCGATGCGCTGCTGGTACTGGAGGCCATGAAGATAGAACACACCATTGTTGCGCCCCATGACGGCACGGTGCAGTCTCTGCATTACCGGGCAGGCGACATGGTGGAAGAGGGGGTGGAGTTGCTGGTGTTGGCTGATAAATGAAAACGATCTGTTATGATTAAATTCATGGTTATCGTTCAGCCGACATAAATCAATGTCTGCCCTGCTTGACAGCAAGAATAAGCTGAAACTGGGGATCTTTTCCGCGAACTGCTCCAGCGGGCAGGCCATGACCAAAATTGAAGAACGCTGGGACAGTTCCTGGGACAACAACCTGAAACAGGCGCAACTCAGCGACGAGGCGGGCCTGGAGTTCCAGTTGCCCATCGCCCGCTGGATCGGTTATGGCGGCGCCACCAATTTTCAGCACAACGTACTGGAGACCCTGACCTGGGCCGCGGGCCTGCTGGCGCAGACGAAGAACATCACGATCTTCGCCACGACCCACACCGGGTTCCACAACCCCGTCATCGCCGCCAAGCAACTGGCTACCCTGGACCGGATCGGCCACGGCCGGGCCGGCGTCAATATCGTCTGCGGCTGGAACAAACCCGAGTACGAAGCCCTGGGGTTTAAGCTTCCGGGTGATCACGAGACGCGCTACCGCCTGGGACAGGAGTGGTACGACATCGTCAGGAAATGCTGGTCGGAAGGCGACGGCGATTTCGACTGGGACGGCGAGTTCTACCGACTGAAGGGAGTGCACAGTTTTCCCAAGCCGGTGAACGGCACTGTTCCCGTGTTCAATGCCGGCGGTTCGAAAGAAGGCAAGGCGTTTGCCACCCGCAATGCGAACTACCTGTTCACACCGGTGATCGAGCACGAAAAGTCAAGGAAAGACATCCACGACCTGAAACAGCAGGCCTGGGCGCTGGGCCGCGAGGTCGGCGTATTCGCCCTGACCTACGCCGTCTGCCGGCCCACGCAAAAAGAGGCGGACGAGTTCCACGACTGGTATGCTCGCGACAATGCCGACTGGAGCGCGGTGGACCGCGTCATCGAACTGATGTTCGCCAACGCGGAATCCTTCCCCAAGGACGTGATCAAGATGTTACGCGAGAGAATGGCCGGCGGCCATGGCGGCATGCCCCTGGTCGGGACGCCGGACAAGGTGGTGGCTGAACTGGAAAGACTCCACGGGATTGGCTGCGCTGGCGCCACCCTGTCGTTCGTGGATTTCGCCGGGGAATTCCCGTATTTCCGCGACGAAGTACTGCCCAGGCTGGAAGAGAAAGGGTTGCGGGAGAGGAGTTGAAAGTTGCCGGCTGGATTCCTGTTCCCTGCTTTCGCAGGGACGAGCTTCGCCGGAATGACGACGCCGGGATAATGTTTACCTTTTCCTGCCGGTAAACTGGTCGTATCTCCCTAAAAGCATAAACAGGACGGTGGCCAGCGCCAGCAGCCCCAGGCATACCTGGAGTATGGGGATATAGTTGCCGTGGATATCGAAGGACCGGCCCATGATATAAGGTCCCAAGCTGGTGCCGGTCATGTGGGCGATAAAGACCCAGGAAAAGATCGTCCCGAAATGGCGCACGCCGAAATAGCGGCTGGTCAGGTACACCATCAGGTCGGACTCCGTTCCAATGCCAAATCCCAGCAGGACGGCGGCAATGAAGTAAAGCGCGAGGTGATCCCCGTAGATCAATAACGCTACTCCAATCAGTACCGTGAGAAAGACCACGAACGCCACCTTGGGCGCAAACAGTTTGTCGATAATATAACCGACAGCGATACGGGCGACGGCCATACTGGCGCCCATGGTCGAAACGACCAGGGCGGCAGTGGTCAGATCGATACCCCGGTCGGTCACCAGCACCGCCAACTGGCTGAAGATTCCGTTCAGCGAGAAGGCGGCACATGACATGATGATTATCATGAGCCAGAACACATGAGTCCTCAGCGCCTCACCCAGGGACAGGTCAGTACTGGTTTCTGCAGTTCCCTGGTTGCCTGTTGCGCTTTTTTCTGCGCCGTCCGGCAATAAGCCCACGTCTTCCGGTTTGTCGATGAGGAACAGGTAGACCATGGGGAGTATGACGATCAGCAGAATCAGGCCCAGGCTGAAATACCCGGCGCGCCACCCGCCGATTCCCGCGGCCCAGTTGCAAATCTGGGGCGCGAAGGTAAAGCCCAGCCCAATCCCGGCTGAATTGATGCCGATGAACAGTCCCCGGCGTTTATCGAACCAGTTGGAAATAACGCGCGCATAGCCGATCGTGTTTGTCGGCGCGCCGACCACCGCGGCGAGCGCCATCATGGTGTAGAACAAAGGCAGGGTCGTGACGTACAACGGCCCCGACAGGATGACCAGGATAGACAGGACAATGGATGTGCAGACCACCCGCCGGGCGCCGTAGCGGTCTATCAACCTGCCGGTCAGCAGCACCCCCAGGGCGATGCCGATTGTGAGGTAGGTCAGGCCCAGGGATATGTCGCCCCGGCTCCAGCCGAACTCCTCGCTCAGGGGCGTGATCAGCACCCCCGTTCCGGCAAACAGGATCACTCCGGTATTGCCGATCATGCCGACGAAGCAGGCCAGCATGACGCTGGAACCGAAGAAGAATTTGAAACGAGGTTGGGAGTGCATATTTCTAAGGATTGTATTTACCGGATATTTGGGGTCAGAGCAATTGCTCTGACCCCTTGGTTACGATACCACTGTCCAGCGGGTGATCTTCAAATCATGTAACGGGGCGGCGCCGCGCTCTTTTACGTCGAGTGAATGTTGCCGGCCGCAGGTTGGGCACAAGTAACCCACCAGTTCCATGATTTCGTGCAGTTTTATCCCGGGCGGCAGTTCCTCTTCGCGCAGGCTGTGACAGGCGGCATGGTCTTTCCAGTTATCTCCGGCGCTGCAGAATACGTGGCCGCATTCGCATTCGAACTGCAGTTCTTCCTGTAGAGTCTGCGCCAGGACCAGGCCGGCGCCGAAGCGGGACAGCGCTGCGCCTCTTTCGAGACCGTTGCCGGATCCCCGGGAGGGCTGGTTGGCGTTTGCCAGTCGTTGCGCGCGCATGTGCTTGCGCCGCTCCTCCGTTGTTGCTGGGGCCTCGCCGGGGACGACACCGTAAACGTCCAGCGCCCGGCGCGCCGAGATATACCCGGCTGCCACGTCGGCTGCCACCGCATCCGGCGTACGCAGCAGCGGGTCACCGTAACCGCCGCCGCCCTGCCAGGTGTATTGCACGATGTCGCCGGGGAACAGCGGTAATTCGTCCTGCTTGGCCTCAAGCACCTGTGCCCGGCCACCCAGTTCATCAAGGTCTATGGGTGCACGGACATCTTCCAACTCCAGCGGCAGTTCACCTTGAGCAAATTTATCCTTTACGTCCGATTCATGGATGATCATGGCACTGCTGCACACTCCCGGGAAACCGCCGAACTGGCCGTAGGAAATAGGCACTTCAACGCCGTGGGAGGTGAGGGAACAACGCAGGCGCTCCACGCCGTGGGGTGTCCACGCGGTGCCGGCCGCGCGCCCGCCGCGCTGTTCGCCGTCCCCGCCCGTATCCGGGAAGAAGGAGCGGTACAGGAACAGCATGGGGCTGTGGATTTCATTGTACTCGATATTCGGGATATGCGGCCTGGGCGAGACGAAACACCCGGTCTGGTCCATTCCGTCCGCGAAAGGGTTGGCGCCGCCGCCGCCGATTTGAGCGTCGATCAACTGGTTGCCGAAAGGCTCGCCGTGCTGGTTGGTATCGCCGGTAAACAACGCCGCCATGGTGCCGTGGGTCACGCCCTGGGAATGTTTGCGGCTGTCATCCGATAGCGCCAGCAGTTTTGAGATGGCGTGGGCGGTCGTCAGGGTAATGATCCAGCCCTGGCCGATGGTTGCTGCGCCGGTGGCCGCTGGCGCGACCGCATTGCATATCAGGCCCTTTGGCGCAATCACTTCGATGCTGTTCAGGATTCCATGGTTCCAGGGAATGCCGGACCCCAGCAGGGGCGCCACACCGCCGAAGACGGCGCCTACCAGGCAGCCCTCGGTACAGTTGATGTAACCGGATGCCTGCGGGGACGATGCGGACATGTCTATGGTCAACCGGTCACCTTCCTTGATGATCCTGACATCGGTGCGGTAAACCCTGTTCTCCCTGCCGTCATGGTCCAGGTAGCCGCAGGTCCTCACCTCACCGTCCGGTAAAGCCTGCATGTGTTCCCGGGTTTTCCGTTCCGAATACCGGATCAGTTCTTCCATCACGGTCAGGACGGTGTCCGCGCCGTACTGCTCCATGAGTTCGGTCAGCCGGTCACGGGCCACCACGTTGGAGGCGATGAAACCGCTGAGGTCCAGGCCGACCATCTGCGGCTGGCGTGTCATGTTCATGATCATGCGCCAGACGTCCTTGCGTAATTTGCCCTTTTCGATGATGCGCATGGGCGGCATCATCAGCCCTTCCTGCTGTTTTTCCGTGGCCCGCACCGATACGGAGCCCACGGCCATGCCGCCCATGTCCACCTGGTGCGCGGTCACCCCGGCCCAGGCGACCAGGCGGCCTTCGAAGAACAGCGGCGCCATGATGCTCACGTCGGGATGGTGTACCGCGCCCTTGTAGGGGTCATTGACGATATACATGTCCCCGTCGGCAAACTCCTCATCGGCAAAATCCTCCATGACATGCCTGAGAATGATCGGCATGGCCCCGGAGTGGAACACCACCTGGGGGCCCATGGAGGCCAGCCTGCCGTCAGCCGTGAACAGGGCATTATTGAAATCACCGGCGCCGGCGACGATGGGCGAGACCGATACCGCTTTCAGGGCCAGGGCCTGCTCCTCGTTGATCGCGGCCAGTTTGTGGCGGATGATCTCGAAGGTAATGGGGTCCACTGCGAGCGGTTTTTTCAATGTGTCCCAATCGGCAACGGCCGGGCCCAGTACATAATCGTCTTTACCAGTCATTACACTCTCCTGATGGATATGCCCAGGAACTCATCGATTGTGCCGACCTGCCCTGCATGAATGGCAACGGTCGTAGTCTCATATTCGATAATCGCAGGCCCGATAATGCGGTTGCTGTTTTGCAATGCTTCTCCCCGGTATATGGGCGTATCAACGAAACCCCGTTCAACCATATCATAAACCGGACGGCTGCATTTCATCGCATGACTCGGGTCCGTCCCGGCTGACGGATAGCGGGCACAGTCGGGCCGGGGTAGCCGGCCGACTGCTTCAACCACGTAGGTGACGAACTCGAAGCCCGCTTTTTCGGGCACGGCTTCGGCCCCATAGCGCTTTGTATAGGCATCCAGGAAGTTCTTTACCAGACCCTCGATCGATCCCGGAAACGGTACGGACAGGGATTTGGTCTGGCGGATGAAACGCACCTCCACCACACGCCGGAACCGGCGTTGTTCCGGCAGCACACCCTGCTGTTCAAGGGATTCATCGGCCTGTTTCTCAAGACTACGGAAGACATCTTCCATGTCTGCAAGTTCGACTGCGCCTTTCCCGTCCCTGCCGTAACGTTTCGGTTCCGCCCGTCCCGCGCTCAACGTGATATCGGAGGCGACTGCGCCGAAAGCGCAAAAAACGGACTGGCTGGCGGGGATCAGCACCTCTTCCACCACGTCCAGGGCAAAAGCAGGCGCATGGGTGGGACCGGCGCCGCCGAAGGCGTACAGCACGAACTCGCGGGCATCGTGGCCCTGCTCGATGGTGACGGTCCTCAGCAGGTCCGCCATGCGCGCGTCCACGATTCGTTTGATGCCGGCGGCCGCCTCCTCAATGGACAGTCTGAGCGGGTCGGCCACATGAACCTTAATCGCCTCCTGCGCTTTTTCCCGGTCCAGGGCCAGTTTCCCGCCCAGGAACCCGGCAGGGTCGATGATGCCGAGAACCACGTCGGCATCGGTCACGGTCGGACGTTCCCCGCCGAGGCCGTAACAGGCGGGACCCGGTTCGGCCCCGGCGCTCTCAGGTCCTACGTAGATGTACCCGCCCTGCTCGACGCCCGCGATGGAACCGCCGCCGGCGCCGATGGCCCGCACGTCCAGCATGGGAAGCAACAGGTGATACTTGCCGGCCACGGTTTCCCTGCGTTGTCCCGCCTGGCCTGCCGCAATGACCGCTACGTCCGTTGAAGTGCCGCCCATGTCGAATGAAATGATATTTTCGTGGCCGCATAACCGGCCCATGTACTTCGCTGCAGTGACACCACCGGAGGGGCCGGAGAGTAACAGGCGTACCGGCGCGCGGCCTGCCTCGTCAGCAGTCATAACGCCGCCGCTGGAATCCAGCAAAAACAGGCGGTTGTTGCGCAGGCGCCGGTTAAGCTGACCGGTATATTCGCGCACCAGCGGACCCAGACAGGCATTGATGACAGTGGTTGCCGTGCGTTCGTATTCTCCCAGGCGCGGCGCCAGTTCATGGGAGACTGAGAGGAATAGGCCCGGCAGTTCCCCGGCAAGGATTTCCCTGGTTTTCTTTTCGTGGGCGCTATTCTTGAAAGACCAGAGATAGGATACGGCAATTGCCTCAATCCCGGCCTCCTTAATCCTGCTGATTGCGTCGTGCACGTCCTGTTCGACCAGCGGCGCGATCACATCCCCGCGGTAATCGATGCGCTCGCGGATGCCGAAGATCAACGAACGGGGAACAATCGGGTCGGGGACGCGCCTGTTTGAGTAATCGGTCAACTCGGAGGGACTGAGACCGGCGGTCATGCCCATCATCCGTTGCATGATCATGGTGTCCTCGAAGCCGCGCGTAGTCAACAAGGCCACCCTGGCGCCGCTCCGCTCGATGAAAGCGTTGGTCGCAACGGTGGTGCCATGGGCGATACGGTCGATGCGGCCCAGCAGTGTCGCGAGATCGGTTTTTTCTTTCTCTGCCGCCGCCGTGAGAGCCGCCAGCAAGCCTTCCTGCAGCCGTCCCGGAGTCGAGGGCGACTTGGTCGTACTTACCGAACCGTCATCACCCATGACGACGACATCGGTAAAGGTGCCGCCGATATCAACGCCGACGGAACTCATTATTGTCTCCCAGTCATAGGCGAGTTCAGATTTAACCCGAATATCTCACCAATTGATGCGAAGATCGCGCCGGATTTTTTGATGTGCGAAATGAATACGTGCCCGCTGACGCAAAAAAGACCAGCGAAGGCACATAAAGCGCAGTGTGTAATTGCAACATAGCGGGCAGAATACCATAACTCATTGATAGCAAACATCTATCCGACGGCGACAAGTGAATTAGTGAGATATTCGGGTTAGACTGAAGCGCCGGTTATTAATATGTCTTATCGGGTATTCGAAAAGTTAAACGATTAGTTCGTCGGCGTCGGCAAGCGCAAGATTCGCAATTTACACAGATTGCAATAGCTTTCAGGTGAGGCATAAACTTCTACAGATTGGGAACTAGAATTACTTTTCCATCACGGGCAGTTCCATCCAATCCGGCGTGATGTACAGCAGCATCTATTTTATCCAATGAATATGTGCCCGCAATTTTCGAATTAAGAACCCCCTTATTGATTAACCCAAGTATATAGCGCATTGCTTTCTCTTTCTCATGGTTTTTCAGTGACCTTGTCGCGAAATGGGTGAAAAATCCTCTTAGCCTTATATCCCGCATGAAAAGCGTTTCCGCAAATATTCTTAGTGGCGAACCGGAGAGTAAACCATAGACTACCACAGTCGCGCTATCGGATACGCAATCTATAATTTGTTGGCAGGAGGTTCCTGCTATTGAATCAATTCCCAGCATGATTTTGGCGTCTAAACCCACTTGCTGCCTGACTCGTTGAGAGAGGTCTGGTCCCTCTTTTAGGACTGCATCAGCCCCAAGCGATTTCAAATCATCAAATACGCCTGATCGTCGAACAATGTTTATTGTTTTAATGCCCCGAAGTTTTGCCAATGCGATGAGAAATCTACCTACATTCGAATTTGCTGCGTTTTGAATTACCCAGTCACCTGCGTTGAGTTCGGTTACACAGTTCAATAGAGCAAAGGCTGTCAACCCATTACTAGGAGCCATACATAGCTGAAGAGCGTCTCCCTCTGGGACTTCTACTAAGTTTGCTTCATGAACGTTAATTTTTTGGCGCCATGCGCCCTTTCCACAGACACCAAACGGTAAATATACTCGTTGTCCGATTTCAAATTTATTTGCGTCGGCGCCTGTTTCAATTACTTGAGCGATACCCCCCATCCCGGGAGTATAATTATCGGTAGCTTGAAAGAGGTCTACTTTGCCATATAGCGAATAAATGTCGCTAAGTTGAATTGGCGTTGCCTCTATCTCTAGCAGCGCTTCAGACCTCCGTGGGCGTTCTACTAACTCAGTAACAACTTCAAGCTCGCAAGAAGGGGTGCCCGCATTTTTTGCTATTACAACTAAAGATTCAGTCTTCATTTTGATGTTTTCTCAAAAAGGCTATCTGACCTCACCAATCAACATTAAGAAAAGGAAATTTGAGCAAGAATTCGCTCGTATCGAATAGGTTGTTTACGTCATCCCGAATGCTTAAAGTTGGTAGGAATTTGAATAAGGTTTGGAGGCCTATTTTGAGTTCAAGCCGAGCCAACGACGCTCCGATGCAATAGTGTGACCCTGCCCCAAATCCCAGATGACCAGAAAAATTTCTCAAATAGTCAAAATTGTCCCCATTTTTAAAGCGCGTTGGGTCACGATTTGCAGCCACAGCGGGAGTCATTACGATGTCACCTTTCAAAATTGTGATATTTGAAATCTCAATATTCTCCGAAGCAACACGGAGTACGCTTTCGTTACTTGAAGCGTAAAACCGAACCGCTTCCTCCGCAGCGCGGTCGAACATATCTGGATTGGATTTCAGGGCATTCAGCTGATTAGGATGTTTGAGGAGCAACACGACGGCTTTCGTCAGAGCTGTCGCGACACCTTCATGGCCAGCGATTAGTAAACTCAAAATGTAATCGCAGAATTCAATTTCGGAGATTTGTTTTGCATTCAACGCAATGACTAATTTATGGCCTACTGTATCAGGCAAATAATTCCAATCCTGTAGGTAACAAGAAAGTTTTCTAACAAGACTTTTTCTAGTGTCGACGCTATTTCCGGCCCCGTCATTTCTTGACATGATACGGCGCAAAGCACCATCCTCTATACTTGCCATCCATTTCGTCCAATCTATCCCCATCACTTTGCAAATCGTTTTGCTGGCAAGTGGAATCGAATACTCTTCCACAAGATCGGCATTATTTCCGTCAGACTGCATAGCAGTAAGAAGTTGGATCGAGGTTTCTTCAATGAAGTCTGAATGTCGTTGGACGATATTTCTGTCAAAATCCGATGCAACCAATTTGCGAAGGTTGGCATGTTCGCGACCGTCTTTGTTTACCAGTGATTGAAATGGCCCTATGTCGCCGGATCGCCCAAAACCCGTTCCCGGGAGCTTTGCTGCTAATGAACGGCTGAAGCGTCTATCTGAAAGGACGAATTTGATATCGTCATATTTTGTCATAAGCCACACGGGTGTGCCATCACGAAGCCTTACTTGAACTATAGGCATTGTCTTCCGTAAATAATGATATTCTGGAGGCGCAGACCCAATTGGTCCTGCCGGGAATGGAATTTCCGCATTTAATCGCATTTGTGTGAACCCCAAATATTCATTTAATGATCTACCTTCTTGTATAAGTTAAGAATACATAAATTTCTTACTAAGATATTTATTAGTAAGAAATGCAAACCTCCAGCTAAGCTGGAAAAACTAACGGAGTTTGACAGTTCCGGGAATCTCATGGTATCCCCCCGGTGTGAGCCGCCAAGCATCACGCGCAGAAGGAACCACGAGAGAAGTCAACAGTTTAAGACATACCCGCTGGGAATGTAAGTATCATCTAGTCTGAACTTCCAGCCCCTAAACGAGCCAACCTGTTGATTTTTGGATTAATTTAAAAAAGCGGGTGTGCGTTACTGGGTACACTACAAGCGCACACCCAGCAGTTTGAAGGCGTCCTGTTGCAGCGCTGTGGGCTGGGTCAGCATCTCGAACGGCTCGGCGCCGGCCACGTTGGCCACGACCCGGTTCTTGCACAGGGTGGCCAGGTCGTCCAGCAAGGTGCGGAAGCTGTGCACCGGGTGCCCCTTGGTGGTGCGCTTACGCCGAGCCTTGGCCCTGGCTGAGTCGGATACTTGCGCGGGCGCCACCACGGAGCGCCGTGCCGCCTCCCCCGCCGCGGGGTCCTCATCATCGAACAGCAACGGCTTGAGGCGCTGGCGCATGTGCCATTCCACGTAATAGGCCAGCATGCACAGCAGCACATGGGCGCGCACCCGCTCGGGGGTGTAGTGAAACACCGGACGCACTTTCAGGTCCATGCTCTTCAGACTGCGAAAGGCCCGTTCCACGGCACTGAGGCGTTTGTAGGCGCGCACCGTGTCGGCGGCGCTCAACTCGTCCTCACCCAGGCTGGTGCGCACCACGTACAGCCCATCAAGGGCGGCTTCGGCGGTGATGGACTCGGCCTTGCGCCGGTACGTGAAGGACTCCTCGGTGATGGTCAACTCAAAGTGTTTGGCCATCTTGTACTTATTGATGACCTTGCCCACCCGCAGCGCTATCCTGTCTTTACCCTGAAGGCGTCGTTTGTCGCGCCGGGTGGCCGCCACGACCGCATCGAGCAACCGCGCGGTGGCCTGCAGCAAGTCCTCGCGCTTGTGCGCCCGTTGCCCGGCCAGCAACGGATTGCGGCACACCATCAGGCGTTCACCGGGATAGGCATCGCTGCGCACCTCCACCAGGTCCTGCTCATCGAACAGCGACAATTGGATCACGCCGGCCTCGACCAATTGGCGGATGGCCGGGGCGCGCAGCGCGCCGATCCAATCCAACCCGGCCGGTTCGACCTCTGCCCGGATGCGCGCCTCGGTCACCATGCCGCGGTCGCCCACCAGCACCACCCGCTCCAGGCCGAAGCGTTGTTTGAGTTTGGTGACCTGGGCGCCCAGGGTCACCGGGTCGGCGGTGTTGCCCGGGAACACCTCCACGGCCACCGGGCAGCCGGCACGGTCACAGAGCAGGCCGAACACTATCTGCAGCTTGCCCTTCTTGCCCTCGCGCGCATAGCCGCGCCGGGCCAGGGGGCAGGCCTGGCCTTCCAGGTACACGGCGGTCAGGTCATAGAGCACCAGGGCGCCGTCCTTGAGATGCCGTTGGGCCAGGCCGCGCTCGATGCGGTCCTGGCGGTTGAGCAGCCAGTCCATGGCCGCGTACAGGTCGTCCTCATTCACCTCGCCCAGCGCCAGTGTGTCGGCCAGCGAGTCGCGCGCCGTGGCGGCGGCCAGGCCCCGGGCGGTGGCGAGTTTCGAGCCGGGGTGGAGGAGGCGGGCGACAATCAGCGCCAGCACCCGCTGTCGTTCAGGGCTGTCCCGGCGGGCGATGAGGCGGGGAAGGCGCAGGGCTTTGAGGGTGCCGAGCACGGCGGCGACGTGGCCGTGGGGTTGGGAGCGGATGATAGTGAAGGTCTCGTCCGGGTGCGCGACGGCGTGGCCGCCTTTGAGCAGGGTGCGCAGGCCCTCGATGAGGGCGGGGGGCCAGTGGGAGAGGTTGGCGAGGGTGCGTTTTTTGACTTTACCGGCGTCGCGGTAGGACTCGCGCAGGAGGATGGCGGGCGGGGAGTTGCGATTGGGGACGGATTCGATGTACATGGCTACTAACAATAGCCACAATATCGGATAATGTCAAGATATAATCGTCACAAATACACTTATGTCACATCATTACATGGCTACAAAGAGACAAACAAAAAACCTGAATAATACCCGACAAATCAATAGGTTAAAGACGAATACAGGGGAATTTCTGCTGGAAGTTCAGTCTAGTGTTTATCCCGAAGTGTCGTCGTAAGGTGTTATTCGTGCAGATACGCTGGGAGTTGGGACACGTATTTCATCGTTTGGCAGGGCAAAAGGAGAGTCGGATAGAAGAAGCGCATGTGATGCCGGACCATGTGCACATGATGTCGGTGCGTAATGATATAATACAAGGCCCTCTGGCGGACAGCGCGTATCGTTCTGAGGAGCGGGAGCAACGTTTGCGGGAGAAGAAGTACGACAGTCACATTCAGCACAAGGGCACGCGCAACAAGCCGTTGACGGCGATGGAGCAGCAAGGCAACCGCACGCGGGCGACGGTGCGGGTGGAGCACGTGTTGGGGGCGTAGTGCACCACCCGGATGAAGCGGGTACGGTGTATCGGGCTTAAGTGCAGTTCCCTGGCGATTGGCATGATGAACCTGGTGTATAAAATGCGACGCTTGTGTTACCTGCAAGGGGTTAATGCGCCTGCTTGACGGGAAACAGGGAAAAAACGGTGTCAAACAGACACTTTGGGACACAAAAAACCCGATAAACGAGCGGGTAGGGACGCAGAGCCCCCCCTATTCCATGTAATCATATACAAGAAGAGTCTGCTGACCTTCCCAAGATGGAAAAACGTCTGGAAACGTCAAAAAATAGAGGTTCCTATGACTCATCCCACAGTGGAGGGCGACATCGAGAAAGAGATCATAAAATGAATAAAATCAGATTATTAGCCACTATCTCCGCATGCAATGCACTCAGCCCTTTGGCATTGCAAATTGTTGTTCCAGCACTTCCGGTTATTCGAATTTTTTTCGATACATCGTTATCTGAGACTCAGGTCTTGCTCTCTTCGTATTCCGTGACGTTAGCATTCGCAATACTCGTGTACGGGCCAATGGCTGATAGATTTGATCCAAAGAAAATTCTTGTTTTTGGAATGCTCGTGTTTGGAGTTGGTTCACTTATTGGAATGTATAGCAATAGTTTTGAATTTCTTGTGCTATCCAGAATTATGCAAGCGATTGGCGCCGCTGCAGGATCAACATTGTCGCGCGTTATCGCCGCGGAGGTCTATCAAGGAGACAATCTAAATAAGGCAATGAGTCATATGATGATTGTTGTAGTGGTTGGTCCAATGATTGCCCCCATCATTGGAGGTTACTTGGTGGATAACTCAAATTGGCAACACATATTTGGGATATTAACAGGATTAGGACTTTTGATGGCGCTAGCGGTTGCAACATCGCTGGAAAGTTCTCCGCGAGGTTCGGCAAAAAATTCTGCCCAACGAGGCGTATTTCAAGATTTCGCAGTTGTGATATCGAAGAAAGGGTTTGCTCTTAATATGGGCATCCTGGTTGCGGTCCAGATAGGAGTTTATGCTTTCATCTCAGCTTCGCCTTATCTGGTAATTGAAATTTTAGGATTTTCAGCTGTTCAATATGGACTGGTTTTCATTTATTTAACAGCTGGTTACATAGTTGGAAACGTAATATCCGGGCAGGTCGTAGCCAAAATAGGGGCGGAGAAACTCGTAATGATTGCGGCTGGCAATTATTGTATTGGCGTCATAATTTTTGGGGGATTTCACGTTCTCGGCGTAGTGAACCTGTATTCTATTGTTGGCCCGGCATTTCTTTGGACGTTGACCAATGGAATCACCCAGCCAAATTGTGGGGCAGGCGCTTTGGCAAGCGCAAAGGAGTTGAAAGGGTCGGCCGCAAGTTTGTCAGGATTCGGTCAGATTATGGCGGGCGCACTGGGTTTCCAACTTATAGGCATGTTTAAAGACGTTTCGACATCTTATCTCGTATGGATACTTGGTATTTGCGGAATATTATCCTGGTTGGTGGCATATGTACTTAGTCAGAATGCTCGCAAGGCCATAAATTCCGGGGCTACCTCTTAGAAATGCAGGAACCTCTGATTTACGGTAAAACGCGGAAGATAGAGAGTACAACTGATTTATAATTCCGGCCACTGAAACTGATTAATGACGGTAGAGATTTTCCATATGCAGATTACAGAGCGCGATGATCTTGAATATGCCGGTTTCTGGATACGCGCCTGGGCATTCCTCATTGACGGTTTTCTGATTGCGCTTGTTACTACACCCCTTTCTTCAATCATTTTCGGCGGCGCATACATCGCATCGGTAGATCTCTTCATGGATTTTCTCGTCTCCTCCTTGCTGCCGGCGGCATATGTAATCCTGTTCTGGGTATTCAATGGGGCGACTCCGGGCAAAATGGCCATATCCGCCAAGGTGGTTGATGCCGTTACCGGAGAACATCCGTCCACTCCCCGGTATATCGCCAGGTATGTCGGCTACCTGTTGTCATTTCTACCGCTCGGGCTGGGTTTTATCTGGATAGCATTCGACAAGAGGAAACAGGGCTGGCACGACAAGTTGTCGGGGACGGTAGTGGTCCGGAAAAAGCCTGAAAACGTCGTATTCTCCCGCCGGAAAAGGGGATAGATTTACCTTACGCCCGTACCCGGCTCTGCGCCTCCACCACGGCCAGGGCGGACATATTGACGATGCCGTGCGCGGTCGAGGCGTTCGTCAGGATGTGGGCGGGACGGGCAGCTCCTACCAGCAAGGGTCCTACCGTGACACCGCCGCCCAGCATCTTTAACAGGTTGTAAGAGATGTTGGCCGCGTCTATGTTGGGCAGCACCAGGGTATTGGCGCGGCCGCGCAGTTTGGAGTTGGGAAACGCATTGGCGCGAATGACTTCCGATATGGCGGCATCGGCATGCATCTCGCCTTCCACCACCAGTTGCGGTTCGCGCTGCTGCAGGATTTTTGCCGCTGCGCGCATTTTTTCGGAAGATGCGTTATTCCTGGTGCCGAAGTTGGAATGGGAGACCAGGGCGATGCGCGGCTTGATGCCGAAACGCTGGACGGCTTCCGCGGCAAGCAGGGTCATGGCTACGATATCGTCAACTTCGGGGACGGGCAAGACATGGGAATCACAGAGGAAAAACGTGCCTTCCGGAAGCACCAGCACCGTCACGGAAGATAAATCCCTGACATCCTCGCGTTTGCCTACGATGTCGCGCACGTGCGTCAAGTGGTTGATGAACGGCCCAATGGTGCCGCACAGCATGGCATCCACATCCTCGTGCATCAGCAGCAGGGCGGCAAGCGCCGTGGACTGGGTGCGCACGATGCGGCGCGCCTCATCCGGTGAGATGCCGGACCGCCCCTTGATGCCGTGATACAGGTCGGCCAGTTCCAGGCAACGCCGGTCCTTGACCGGGTTGATCACCTCGAAGTCCCTGTCCTTGACCATGGCCAGGCCCAGTTCCCCGATGCGCCGGTTGATCACTTCCGTGCGCCCGACCAGCAACGGCCGCGCCAGGCCTTCATCGATTACCTGCTGTACGGCCTGAAGCACCCGGCGTTCTTCCCCTTCGGCGTATGCAATCCGTTTCGGGTCCCGCGCGGCCTGGTCGAACACCGGGTTCATGATGGTGCCGGTCTGGAACACGAACTGGATCAGCCGCTGGCGGTAGCTCTTGAAATCGGCGATCGGCCGGGTCGCCACGCCGCTGTCCACGGCGGCCCTGGCAACGGCCGGGGCCAGGCGCACGATGAGGCGCGGGTCGAACGGTTTGGGGATGAAGTAGTCGGGACCGAATGTAAGGTCGCGCCCGCCGTAGGCCCGGCTTACGACTTCCGATGATTCCGCCATGGCCAGGTCGGCGATGGCCTTGACGCAGGCGATCTTCATCTCCTCGTTGATGCTGGTCGCGCCCACGTCGAGCGCGCCGCGAAACAGGTACGGGAAACATATTACGTTGTTGACCTGGTTGGGAAGGTCGGACCGCCCGGTCGCGATAATGGCGTCGGGGCGGGCCTTCTTCGCCACCTCGGGCGCGATTTCCGGCACGGGGTTTGCCAGGGCCATGATGATGGGCTTGTTTGCCATGCTTTTGAGCATGGCCGGTTTCAGCACGTTACCGACGGAAAGCCCCAGGAACACGTCCGCATTTTTTATTGCCGCTCCCAGCGTTCTCGCCCTTGTCTTCCGGGTGTAGCGGGCCTTGAAGGGATCCATCTGTTTCCTGCGGCCGCGGTAGACCACACCGGCAATATCGGTGACGATGATATTGTCTTTCTTCAGGCCCATGGCAACCAGCAGGTCCAGGCAGGCCAGGGCAGCGGCCCCGGCTCCCGAGGTGACCAGCTTGATCTCCTCCATTTTCTTGCCCACCAGCCGTAATCCGTTGGTGATGGCCGCGGCGACGATGATGGCCGTGCCGTGCTGATCGTCGTGAATAACCGGTATGCTCAGCCGTTCCTGTAACTTCCGCTCGACGACAAAACACTCAGGGGCCTTTATGTCCTCCAGGTTGATGGCGCCGAAGGTAGGTTCGAGGCTGGCGATGATGTCCACCAGTTTATCCGGGTCGGTCTCATTCACTTCCAGGTCGAACACGTCGATACCCGAGAATTTTTTGAACAACACCGCCTTGCCTTCCATGACCGGTTTGGATGCCAGCGGGCCGATAGGGCCGAGACCCAGTACGGCAGTCCCGTTGCTGATGACCCCGACAAGGTTGCCCTTGGTCGTTAGCACGGACGCTTCCGCCGGTTCCCGCACGATTTCTTCGCAGGCCGCGGCCACGCCCGGTGAATAGGCCAGGGCCAGGTCGTGCTGGTTGGCCAGAGGCTTGGTCGAGTGGATCGTCAGTTTGCCGTGGGGCGGGTTCCGGTGGTAATCCAGCGCCGCGTCCCGGACCTCGCCGATTTTCTGCTGGATGGTTTTTGATTTTTTCATTTACATGGATGTACAGGATTTATCCGCAGATGACGCAGATGAAATGATGATTGTTGTTCACGTTTTCTTAAGTTCAGTCGGCAGCAATATAATCAGCCAGGACACGGAATCACAGAACAAATAAAAAATAATCTGCGGTAATCTGCGTCATCTGCGGATAATAAAGTCTGTTTATACCTGGGATTTCTGCAATGCCTGGTCCAGGTCCCAGAGTATATCGTCGATGGTCTCCAGGCCCACCGATATGCGCACCATGTCCGGGGTGACGCCTGCGGACAACTGCTCTTCCTCGGAGAGTTGGCGATGAGTGGTTGATGCCGGGTGGATAATCAGGGTTTTGGCGTCTCCCACGTTGGCCAGGTGGCTCAGGAACTGCGCGTTCTCGATGAACTTGA
The DNA here is from genome assembly GCA_965220815.1 of Gammaproteobacteria bacterium. Lineage (GTDB taxonomy): Bacteria > Pseudomonadota > Gammaproteobacteria > Eutrophobiales > Eutrophobiaceae > JAAXHV01. The sequence continues at coordinate 639,066 of OZ244846.1, read as the reverse complement.
CCCCGGCTTCCACACCGCCTTTCACCCCGAAACACAGGATCGACCCCGCGCCTTTGGGCAGGTACTTCCTGGCGAGTTCATGGTATTCGTTGTCTTCGAGACCGGCGTATTTCACCCAGGAGACCGCGTCATGCCCGGCAAGATATTGCGCCACCTTCAGGGCATTTTCGCAATGGCGGTCCATGCGCACCGGCAGGGTTTCCAGCCCCTGCAGGAACAGGAAGGAATTGAACGGGCTCAGGCTGGGACCCAGCGTGCGCAGGATTTCGCAGCGCGCCTTCATGGTGTAACCGAAATCGCCGAAGGTTTCATAGAAGCGCACGCCGTGATAGCCCTTGGACGGTTCGGTCATGCCGGGGAATTTACCGTTGGCCCAGTCGAACCGGCCCGATTCGACCAGTACGCCGCCAATCGATGTGCCATGACCGCCGATGAACTTGGTCGCGGAGTGCGTTACGATATCCGCCCCGAAGTCCAGCGGCCGGCACAAGTACGGCGAAGCGAAAGTATTGTCCACCACCAGCGGTATCCCTGCCTCGTTGGCAACGGCGGCAACGGCCTCCAGGTCCAGGATATTGTTCAGCGGATTGCCGATGGTTTCCGCATAGACAGCCTTGGTCCTGTCCGTAATCGCCCGGCGGAAATTCTCCGGGTCGTCAGAATCGACGAAAACAACCTTGATCCCGAACTTCCTGAAGGTCACGTCAAACTGGGAGTAGGTGCCGCCGTACAGGGTCGTGGCGGACACCAGTTCGTCTCCCTCTTCCATCAGGGTCAGCAAGGCAACCATCTGCGCGGCCATGCCGGAACTCACGGCCAGGGCCGCGCGCCCGTTTTCCAGCGCCGCCATGCGTTCCTCGAACACGGAAGTGGTCGGGTTCATCATGCGCGTGTACACGTTGCCGAAGGTTTGCAGGTCGAACAGGCTGGCCGCATGACTGGGGTCGTCGAACACGTAGGACGCGGTCTGGTAGATCGGCACCGCGCGGGAACCGGTCACCGCGTCAGGTATCTGTCCTGCGTGCAGGCAAAGCGTCTCGATACCGAATTCTTTGTCAGCCATAAATTAATTTAACATGAATGTACAGACTCCGGGGACGGATTTTAAATCCGTCCCCACGCAACTTTACCGATTTACAAACAGGTGGCGTTTGGCGGAGATCACCCTGGTGTTCACGCCGGCATAGTTCAGCCCGCCGTAGAGACGGGCATATTCAATCTTCATGCAGCGGTCCATGACCACTTTCATGCCTGCGTTGCGCGCCAGTTCTGCCGCCTCTTCATTGATGATGGTGAGTTGCATCCAGACGACGCGTGCGCCGATCTCAATAGCCTGCCGGACGAACGGCATGACCCGGTCCGGTTTTTGAAACAGGTCGACAATATCCACTTTCCCCGGAATGGATAACAGGTCGGGATAACAGGTCTCTCCAAGTATTTCCCGGTAATTCGGATTGACCGGGACAATGTCGAACCCGTGTTCCTGCAGGTACTTGCCGGCAAAGTAACTGGGCCGCATCGGGTCGTTTGACAGGCCGACCACTGCCACCCTCTTGTTGGTGGAAAAGATCTCCATCAGTTCATTGCTGGTGATGCTGAACATGCCGGTTAACCGCTCATGTCCCGGGCCTGGTCGCGCAGGATGAATTTCTGGATCTTGCCGGTTGAAGTCTTCGGCAGCGGCCCGAAAACGATGGTTTTGGGAATTTTAAACCCGGCCATATTAGCGCGGCAAAAATCAGTCACTTCAGTTTCAGTCAGCGTTTCCCCATCTTTCAGGGTTACGAAGGCACAGGGGGCTTCTCCCCATTTCTCGTCAGGTCTGGCGACCACCGCCGCTTCCATGATAGCCGGATGACGGTAAAGCATGTTCTCTACCTCTATGCTGGAAATGTTCTCACCGCCTGAAATGATAATATCCTTCGAGCGGTCCTTGATCTCCGCGTAACCGTCCTCATGCCAGACGGCCAGGTCGCCGCTGTGAAACCAGCCTCCCTTGAAGGCGCTCTCCGTCGCCCCGGGATTTTTCAGGTAGCCCTTCATCACGATATTGCCGCGGTGTAATATCTCGCCGACTGTTTCGCCGTCTTTGGGAACCGGTTCCAGGGTCTCGGGGTCCGCCACCATTATGGCTTCCTGCAACGGGTAGCGCACGCCTTGTCGAGCCTTGATTTCGGCCTGCTTCTCTATGGGCAGGTCGTTCCATTCCTCGCGCCAGGCGCAGACGACCGCAGGCCCATAGACCTCGGTGAGGCCGTATACGTGAGTGACGGGGAAGTTCATCTCTTCCATGGCCTGCAGCACCGCGGGCGGCGGCGCCGATGCCGCGGTCATTACCTTAACCTGGTGGTCTACGCCCTGCTTCAGTTCGGCGGGCGCGTTGGCCAACAGGTTCAATACGATGGGCGCGCCGCAAAGATGGTCCACTTTTTCCTTCCTGATCAGGGAGAAAATGTCATCCGCCCTTACCGCGCGCAGGCAGACGTTGGTCCCGATCACTGACGCGATGCCCCAGGGGAAACACCAGCCGTTGCAGTGGAACATGGGCAGTGTCCACAGGTAAACGGGGTGGGCTGCAGTATTCCATACCAGCAGGTTGGAGATCGCGTTCAGGTAGGCGCCGCGGTGATGGGTCACAACCCCTTTCGGGTTACCGGTAGTGCCGGAGGTGTAACACAAGGCGATAGCGTCCCATTCGTCTTCCGGCAAACTCCATTCGAAATCCGCATCCCCTTCCAGCAGAAAGGCTTCATAGTCAATCTCGCCAATCAACTCACCTCCGTCGTACATGGGGTCATCGACGTCAATCACGATGAGTTCCCGGCCTGATTTTGCGATGGCCTCCCTGATGACGCCGGAGAATTCGCGGTCGGTAATAATCGCCTTTGATTCACCGTGGTCCAGCATGAACGCAATGGCGTCGGCATCCAGCCGGTAATTGAGCGCATTTAACACGGCGCCGGCCATGCCCACGCCGAAGTGAGCCTCGTACATGGCGGGTATGTTCGGCAACATGGCCGACACCGTGTCGTTCTTGCCGATACCCCGCCTGCTCAGCGCGGACGCCAGGCGTTTACAGCGGGTATAGGTCTCGGCCCAGGTGTAACGTGTTTCGCCATGAACAACGGAAATATAGTCGGGATAAACGGATGCCGCTCGTTCGACGAAGGTCAGCGGCGACAATGGGGTGTAATTGGCCTGATTTTTACCCAGACCGGCTTCATAGATGTGTTCAGCGTTCATTCTTTATCATCAACTTCAGAAAAAATACCGGTCAGCCGTTAAACATCATAGTTTACTATAGAAAAAAGACCTTAGCCGCTTTTGTATAAATCTTTTATCATACCGGCATGCCCAGAGTGTGTTATATCGACGCTGATGACAAATGTCATGAAATTGACGTAGATTCAGGCTATTCCCTGATGGAAGGGGCGTATAACCACCAGTTGAAAGGAATGCTGGCGGAATGTGGCGGAGCCGCGGCCTGCGGCACCTGCCACTCCTATGTCGATTCAGACTGGCTGGACAGATTACCGGTCACGGAAGACCTGGAAGAGGCCATGCTGTGTGCAGTTCCCGGGCGCCGCAGCAACAGCCGTCTTGCCTGCCAGATCCGGGTAACCGATGAACTTGAGGGAATCAAACTCCGTATAGCGGATAATTAATTTCTTTCAAACACCGGTTCCGTCTCGTCCTTCTTTTCCGTCTGGAACAGGTCTATGTTGTCCTTTATGCTCACGGCCAGGGGGCGCCGGGCAATCTGTGCGGCTTCGCTGGTGGGAATCACGCTTTCCCAAAGACGGGCCGGTATGTTACTGCCTGCCTGGCGCCGGCGCAGGGAATCCCATTTTTCAAGCAAAGGTTGCCTGGCTGCATCGGCAAGCTTTTCATCGGATACTTCGATATGCGGCGATAATTTTTCGACTATGTCGTTGAAAAAATTTTCCCTTGCCGACCACACGGACCCGGTCCTGAACCCTTCTTCAAGCAATATATCGGCGGATGATTGCCGTTCGGATCCGAACCATTCAAGAGCCCGGGGCAACCGTCTTATCAAAGCCTGGCCTGCTTCGGTTTTTTCGGTCGCAGAGAAATTTTTCATCCAGCCGTCGATACAGAGTTGGTGAAAATAGCATTCTTCGCCGAAACGCCTGGCGAGATTTGCAACGGGGGCGAAATTACCTTCCATGAAGGTCTCGGAGAATCGCCATAACGCCAGGTCGGCCAGGAACAGGGAGGTGATGAAATCGGCCCAGTTTTCCGGAGGCAGGTCGAGAAATTCGGGACTGTGAATCCGGTCCGTGTCACGGCCGAACTCAAGCTGGAACTCAGGGAGATCAAAATATTCTTCAAAAAACCTGAACAGCGCCCGCGTATGTCCCAGTTTCTCTTCGGCGATCCCGGCCATGGAGGTAAAATCTGTCAGCTCGCGGCCGTTCAGCATGCAGTTGATGTACCAGTGGCCCAGTATCCAGTTGCTGTCGGCGATGCACAGCAGTTCTGCCTGGAGCAGGGGCTTTACCTTGTCAGTCAGTTGCATTTTTTCCTGTTTGTCCGGGCCACCTTATTCGGGCAGGCGCTGTTCCCACTTCAGCCAGCCGAAACTGCCCTGGCAGTCCTCACACTTGAACAGCATTTCCGCGACGCTGGGGCCGTAAGGACTGACCATCCTGGTGTTCGGGGATTCACACCACGGGCACAGGACTTCACGATCAGGTCGTTTCACAGGGGCGCCGTTGTTGCCGGCATGCTGGTCCGCTGGGATGGGCATGATAATCAGGCCATGCCGATGCTGCCGCGTCTTACCGGAGACAGGCAGGCAACGAACGATTCCGAGGGCGCCACGCACAACTCGACCCACTGCCGTTCCGAATACATGAAACGGGCGCGTGCGACCGCCAGATCCTGGTTAGGCGCCTGGATACTGCCGATATGCGACAGGGGCCGCTCAAGTTGATCGCGGCCGAATACTTCGAACGTCATGTTACCGTTGCTGTCAGCGTTGTCCGGGGGCATGATTCAGGTCAGATGCGATAGCCGTGCTGCTGTGCGTATTCTTTAGCCCGGTCCGACATCTGCGACCGGTCCCAGCGACCTTCCCAGTCAACCTTCACCCGGACAGATTTGACACCGTCTACCCTGGATACCTGGTGCCGGACCTGTTCCTTTAACATGGTGTACGCAGGACAGCCCAGGCAGGGAAAGACAATCGATACCTCCACGTCTCCGTCTTTCCCGACGGATATATCGCTCACCATCCCCATCTCGTCGAGGTTGACGTTGATATGGGGGTCGAGCACCCGGCCCACCGCCGCGCGCACCGTTTCCGCGGCGACTACCACAGGGCTTCCCCCCATTCCTCGCGGCGCAACCGCTCATAGGCGCCGGGACGCATCGGCCCACCCTTGCGGGAGTGAGACCAGTATTCCTTCTGGGTGCACTGTTCCCAGGACCATTGATAGTTCTCCGCGTCATAGAGCATCGGGTACGGCATATCCAGCACCCACTTGTTCTTTTCCTGGTCGAATTTTGCCGGAATCTTTATTCCCAGCTTGTCACAGAAGGCGCTGGCGGATTGCAGCCATTTGTCACGCATGAAATCATTGCCCCAGCCGCGCACGCGATATTTCAGCATGTCCGGCCGGTTGCGCAGGTCGTCGGGTTTGCCGAACCACATCACCCCGAACGGGAACAGCCAGTCCACCGCCTTTTGCACCCATTCCCGGGTCTCTTCCGAGTGGTTCCAGTAGAACTCGGTCCAGAAAGCGCCGTGGCGCATGTGGAAGCCCTCCTCGAAATTGACCTTTCTCAGGGTCCTGCGGTAGGGGGCAAAACTGCAATGCAGTTCGATGTCCTTGGTCCAGTGCAGGCCGGCGCGGTCCAGCAGCGCCTGCATGACGACGAACTCAATGTAATTCCGCAGCGGCACCTCCATGATCGGCCAGGTCCAGATGGTCTCTATATCGTCCTCAAAGGCTCGTTGGTGCATATCGACGCCGAAGCGTTCCGCAAGCAGTCCCTGGTGGTAGGCGTGACCCACTTCGTCGAGGATGGTGGCGCACACCGCGATCTTGGCGCCGATGTCGGGCGCGGTGCGGTAAGCCGTGTACGCCCAGGTCAGCACCGATACTTCACTCACCGCGGCCAGGTCGGCGGTCATCTTCAGTATTGCCCGGAACTTCGGTGAGAGGTCATCCATGTCCTCGAAGATCTCGCCGGCTTCTATGCGTTCCAGTATGGCCGCCTCGATCGCGTTTTGTTCCTCGTCCGAGGGGCCGGCAGGATTTGACCCGGATTGTGCAGTCTTTGCCATATTTTGAATTTTGTGTAGAGTTAGAATTAGTATAGCGAATAAAAACCGGCCAAACATTATACCAGTCGCTCTTTACGTCATCTGGACAGGCTAACTACATTAAATGACAACAATCATGCCGGAAAAAACGATTATCAATGATATTCAATGGTTTATGGAGCGTGAAGGGGAGATTATCGCCACCTCCGAACCATTCGAGATAGACACGGACAGGATACAGGCGTTTTGCTCGGCCATAGATAACATGGAATGGGTCCACTGGGACGAGGATCGTTGCAACGAGCAGTTCGGCGGAGTCATCGCGCCGTTATTTCTGCTGCCCGCCCTGTATCCCACCCTGTTCTTCCAGTCATTCGAGTACGGCAACATCAATGCCCTGTTTTACGGCACGGACAGGTTTCGCCTGCTGGCGCCGGTTGTAGCTGGCGCCAGGTTAACCGCAACCACGCGCATCGCCAGTGTGGTGAAAAAGGACAAGGCCATCACCGTCTGTTACGACGTCACTTTCAACAGCGCCGGACGGGATGAGCCGGTTGCCGTCGGCGCCTTCCTGTTGCGTTACTGGTAGCTGGTCCCATGTCTGCAAGCAATGCCAAAGGGCCGTTGTCCGGCTATAAGCTGATTGAAATAGCCGGTGTCGGACCGACCCAGTTGACCGGCATGCTGCTGGCGGATATGGGCGCGGAAATTGTACGGGTGGTGCGCCCGGGCCCGGTGGACCTGGGTGTCCCCATGCCCGATAAATACAAGCTGATGAACAGGAGCAGGCGATCCGCAGCGGTTGACCTGAAAAAAGCGCAGGGCAGGGCCGTCGTCCTGGATATGTGCGCAGGCGCGGACGCGCTGTTCGAGGGTTTCCGGCCCGGGGTCATGGAACGTCTGGGGCTGGGGCCCGCTGAGTGCATGCAACGGAATGAAAGACTGGTCTACGGCCGGATGACCGGCTGGGGGCAGGAAGGCCCCCTGGCGACCAGCGCGGGGCACGATCCCAACTATATCGGCATCGCCGGAGTCCTGGGTTGTATCGGCAAACAGGATGAAGCTCCCGCCTATCCCCTGAACCTCATTGGCGATTTCGGCGGCGGCGCCCTGTACCTGGCAATGGGCCTGCTGGCCGCCATGCTGGAAACGGCAAAATCGGGTAAGGGGCAGATCGTGGATGCAGCTATGGTCGACGGCGCCGCCTCCATGATGACGGTATTTTACGGGTTGCTCGCCGCCGGGCTCTGGAAAGAACAGCGGGGCAGTAACGTCCTTGACGGCGGCGCCCATTTCGTGAACACCTACCGGACCAGGGATAATCAATATGTGGTCGTCGCGCCCATAGAGGGGCGGTTTTATCGGGAATTGCTGGACAAGCTCGATATAACCGACGAGGACTTGCTCGCGCAACAGTTCAACCGGGAACGATGGCGGGAATTTTCGGAACTGCTCCAGCAAAAATTCCTGACTAAAACCCGGGATGAATGGTGTGAAATATTTGCCGGCAGTGACGCATGTTTTGCGCCGGTGCTCTCCTTGACGGAAGCGGCACAACACCCTCACGCGCAGGCAAGGAATGCCTATATAAATGTCGACGGCATCACGCAACCAGCGCCGGCGCCCCGTTTCAGCCGTACCTGTGCGGAGATACAATCGCCACCGCCGCAACCCGGAGAGCACACGGAAGAGGTGTTGCTTGACTGGGGGTTCAGTGCGGAACGGATCGCGGAGCTGGCCGCTGATAATATAATCAAGAATTAGGAATTAAGAATTGGGAATGCTCAAAGATAATCAGTCATGATTAAATTGTCTTCTTACGGCTTCGCAGATGAATATCAGCAGATTTACGATACGGTGTATCGCTTCAGCCGCGAAGAACTGCATCCGCTGAACGACAGGATGGACCGGGACGACTGGTTCCCCGAAGACCGCTTCCGCTCGCTTGCCGATGTGGGGTTGCTGGGCTTGACGGTCCCCGAAGAGTTCGGCGGGCAGGGGCTGGATTTTCTCGCGCAGTGTTTTGCCGGTGAGGCCATGTCCTACTGGAGCCACTCGTTTTGCGCGGCATGGCTCTCAAGTGAGAATATCTGCGTCCACAATATTGTCCGTAACGGCAATGACGGGCAGAAACGGAAATACCTGCCGCGCTTCTGTGACGGAACAGCAATAGGCGCCATGGGGATGACGGAACCCGGCGCCGGCTCGGACGCGCTGGGCAGCATGCGGGCAACGGCAAAAAAGCAGGGCGACAAGTACATACTTAATGGTCGCAAGATGTTCATTTCCAATGCGCCGGTGGCCGATATCGCGGTTGTCTATGCCAGGACTGACCCGGAGCAGGGGCACCACGGCATCTCCGCCTTCATCGTCGAGAGAGAGTTTCCCGGTTTCAACAGCGCCCAGAAATTGGACAAGATGGGCTGGCGCGGCAGTCCCACGGGCGAACTGATTTTCGAGGACTGCGAGGTGCCGGCGGAAAACCTCATGGGCGGCGAGAACAAGGGGGTTGCAGTCATGATGGGCGGCCTCAATGTCGAACGCCTGGTGCTGGGATTCTATAACCTGGGCGTGGCGCAGCGTGCCCTGGATCTATCCATCGAACATGCCCGGACCCGCGAGCAGTTCGGCCGTCCCATCGGTAATTTCCAGTTGGTGCAGGCCATGCTGGCCGACATGTACACCGACGTGGAAACCATGCGGGCCTTCACCTACCAGACCGCCGGGCAGCTATACGCTGAAAACCGGGAAGGTTTCAACCTGGGCGAACTGCAGAAACGCTGCGCCGCGGTGTTCCTGCAAACGGGCCGCGCCTGCATGCGCGTGCTCGACAACGGCGTACAGATACACGGCGGCATGGGCTTCATGCGCGAGACGGAGATAAACCAGCTCTACCGCTGCGGCAAACTGCTGGAAATCGGCGGCGGGACTGTGCAGATCAGGCAACTTATTATCGGTGGGGAGTTGGTGAAATAGTGCATTCCCTTCCACTCCCGCAGCATCCTTTCGAACAGGCCGATGATGAAAAACGTATTCATGTATATTGAAGCTGTAGCTCATAAGAGGTTTGGAACAAATGAACAAGCTCAAATTAGTCAGTGTTATTTGTTTGATTGGTATCGGAATAAACGGTTGTTCAGAGTCAGAGGATCCGCCACCCCATGCTGAGAAGGTGGTGTGGGGTTACGAAGCAGAGCACGGGGCGGACGTCTGGGGCCGGCTGAGTCCTGACTTTGCTTTATGTGCTGAAGGAACGCTGCAGTCTCCCATCGACCTAGTCAATGCCGTGTCATCGGAACTTCCTGAGATCGTCTTCAACTATAGCCCGGCGGCGGTAAATATCCACCATAACGGCCACACGATTGACGTAGCGCCTGCCGCAGAAAACTGGATGGAGGTTGATGGTGGAAGGTATGAACTGTTGCAGTTCCATTTCCACGCGCCAAGCGAACACACGGTGGCCGGCCGGTCATTTGATATGGAGATGCACCTCGTGCACAGTAACGCGGAGGGCGCCCTGGCAGTCATCGGCGTTTTGATCGAACAGGGCAGCGATAATGCGGCGTTCAATTCCATGTGGGCCAATTTGCCGGGCGCGCCTGGTGTAACGAACAGCATAGATAACGGCACCATTGATGCCGGGGACTTGCTGCCGGGTGACAGGCAGACCTATCGCTATGATGGTTCGTTGACTACGCCTCCCTGTTCAGAAGGCGTCAAATGGAATGTGCTGACAACGCCCATTGAACTGTCTGGGGGCCAGATCTCCGCATTCAAAGCCGTTGTCGGCGACAACAATCGGCCGGTACAGCCGCTGAATGAGCGTGAACTGCTGCTGGATGTTGCGGGAGACGGTTAGACCGGAAAAGAAGGGAAATCGAAAAATCGGTCAGCAGGAAGGACCACCTCTGCAACCGCGGTGACAGTAACCCTTTCTTCATTCTTCATCCGGATGTCCAGTCAGGCAGTTGATCATTGGTGGTGAGTTGGTTAACGATAAAAGCCGCTAAAGCACATCAAGCGTAAACAAGATCACTCTCGGTCTTAATGAAAGGTTTTATCTCTGATAAGGTCTGCTCAAAGGCCCTGATTATTGTGTCTATGTCATCTTCCCTCATGGCGGTCGAGATATGGCCAAAAATACTTGGACTGGGGAAAAGGTATACACCGTAATGTCTCATCCCCAGAAACAACAGGTTCCTTATTTCATCACCTGCTCTTGATATAGCCATACCGACGTCATGGGGACTCTTAACAGGTTCATCGGTCCAATGCAGCCAAAATGAGTGAGCCGCTCCTGTGACCTGACCTCGAACCCCTGTTTTATTAAAAACTTCATTCATTTCATTCCTGAGACGCTGTCCTGACTTATTGCGTTTTTCGATGACTTCCAGGGTCAGGTGGCGCATGGCAGTTAAACCGGCTGTCATACTCATGGGGTTGCCGGCAGACGTACTCACCATCAACACGGCATCTTCGCCCCTTTCAGGATTCCACAGTTCCATAATCTCCTTTCTGCCACCCCAGGCCCCAATGGGAAGACCTCCACCAATGCCTTTCCCCATGGTTGTGAGATCCGGTACTACACCATAGTGTTCCTGCAGGCCGCCATATTCAAAAGGCAGGGTAACGACCTCGTCGAAAATCAGGACAATATTGGATTCCCTTGTAATTTCTCTAACTGCCTGAAGAAATCCTGGTTCAAACGGGATAGTACCCGAGGGGATGATCAATGGTTCAATTATCAGCGCGGCAATTTCATTTGAATAAGCCTTGGCAATTTCCCGCAGTTGGTCTGCGTCATTAAAACGAAATAAAATTACATCGTTTAACTCACTTCCTTTGCAGCCAATCTCCGGGGAGAATGCTAATTCCTCCCTGTCAAGGGAACCCCCAAAGGAGTTGATTTCGCCAATATTATGATTCCCGTGATACCCACCCTCCAGCTTGACGATTTTTTGTTTTCCTGTGTAAGCCCTTGCTGCTCTAATCGCCATACTGGTAGCCTCGCTACCTGAACAAACAAACCGAATCTCATCAAGAGAGGGAACTCTTCCACAAAGATGTTCAGCAAATTCGATCTGGGTCTCAGTCGGCATGCCAAAAGCCGTACCTGACCGGATCTGATTATCGAGCGCCTCTACTATGGGGGCGAAACAATGTCCATGAATGTGCATATAATAAGCGTTTACACAATCCAGATATTGATTGCCGTCTACATCGTATAATGAGTTTCCCTTACCATGTTTAATGGTGATGTGATACGGGGAATTATAAAAATGTCCATGGGTATCACCACCGGGCATAAACCGGCGGGCCCTTTCCGCCAACCTGGCCGAGTTTTTTGTGTTTTCAAGATACTTCGCTGTCAGAGTTTCGATACTCATGATCGTCCTTCTTCAAATTTATGAATGTTCATATTTCTATTTACCCTGGATAAGCAGTTGAGGGTATTCAGCTTCAATGACAGGCATAATATCGGCAAGTGTTTTTTCCATTGCCTCTGTTGTTATTTTCACTTCTTCTTCCCGCATTTGAGTGGTGACAATTCCAAAGAGTGGCGGGTACACCGCGATACCATAAAATCTCAAACCCATGAATATCAGGCCCGATATTTCCTCATACGCCATTGCGGTACTGAAGCTGTCACTCGGGTTCATGATTTTCCTGTCTGTCAAATGGATGGCAAATCCGTAGCCTGTTCCCGTTACCTGACCTCTTATTTGTTTGTCCGCAAAGACTTTGTTGAGCCCTTGTTGAAGTTCATGAAAAATGATATTCCTGCTGGATATTGCAGACTCTGTAAGGTGTGAAAGAGTGGCCAAGCCGGCCTCAATAGAGACGGCATTCCCCGCATGGCTGCTTACTTGCAATATGACGTCATGGCCCATCTTTTCAGGGTTCCATAAATCCATGATGTCCCGACGTCCCCCCCAGGCTCCAATGGGATACCCTCCGCCAATGGCTTTTCCTAACGCGGTAAGATCGGGTGTAACTTTAAACAAGTCCTGCGCCCCGTGGAATGCCGTCGGAAATTGAACCACCTCGTCAAAAATCAAAATGACCCCGTGTTTTTCGGTTAATGACTTTATCGTTTCCAAAAAACCCGGCACGGGCTCTATCATTCCTAATGGTCCGATCATGGGCTCCATGATTACCGCGGCAACTTCTCTCGCATGTTGCTCGATTATCCTGGTGAATATTTCCGGTTCGTTGTAGGGAAATACAATGACATCCTGACTGTCACTTCCACTGACGCCGGCATCTGGAGACGTTGTCCGGATATTATCTAATGAGTCAGCGTTGCAGGAGGGGAACCAGTTGTACTCTCCCAAATCGTGAGTACCGTGATAACCGCCATCCGGTTTCATTATTTTCTTTTTCCCGGTATAAGCGCGGGCAGCCCTGATACACATCAATGTTGCTTCGCTGCCGGAGGCAACAAAACGCATTTGTTCATAGGATGGAACACGGTTACATAATAGTTCGGCGAATTGATATTGTATTTCCGTCGGAAATCCAAACCCTACGGATTCTCCAATTCGCTTACGTAATACTTCAACCATTGGTGGGAAAGCATGGCCATGGGGCATGGTGAGCCATTGATTACAGTAATCAAGATAACGATTGCCATCTACATCATATATATAGGAGCCTTCTCCATGGGTATAAGTGAGGTGATAGGGAGGGTGATAGGATGGCCCATGAGAATCGCCCCCCGGGATAAATTTCCTGGCTTTTTGGGCCAGTTCAGCCGATATTTCGGTTTTTTCCAGGTATTTTTTTATCAGTGTATCTGAATACTGATCATCGATTGTACGATTAGCTGTATTACTCATAACTACAGTCTCTTTTTACTTTTTCGTCGGGATGAACCTGCTGGAGATTTAGCAATTGAAGGCTGCCACCCTCCGGCGCGTGATGACGTGGCTGTTGGTCATTATGACTCTGCCGAGGTCATCGTCGTCAATGTTTTTTTCTGTTTTCGCATAGATTCTCCCTTGAAATCCATCCCCCTTCCCGTTATAATTACTTAAAATAGTATTACCTTATACAGCAATGAAGACCATTACCCTTAAAGCCGATGATACGTTTGATGCCCTGCTGACAGGACTTGCAAGGGATCTCGATACCACAAAGAGCGGAGTCATGCGTGCTGCAGTGATAAATTACAAGAACCACGTGGAACGGGTTTCCCTGGGACGTCAGGTCCGGGAAGCATCACTGAGAGTTCGGGAGGAAACCCTGGAGTACACATCCGAATTAGAAGCAGCCAACGCCGATGGTTTGTAGGCGAGGCGAGATACGTCTTGCAAACTTCAACCCCGCGAAGGGTACGGAACCCGGCAAGATAAGGCCATGCCTGATTATCCAGAGCGATCTACTGAATGACGCCCGGCACCCGAGCACAACAGTCATTCCTCTCACCAGCAGACTGGTAGACAATGCGGTCCCGTTGCGATACCGGATCAGCGCCAGGGATGACCTGCGATCGGATTCCGAGGTCGTGCTGGACCAGGCAAGAACCATTGACAACAGGCGGATTTCCAACGAGACGCTGACGACATTGACCGGACAGGAACTGGCAGTGGTCGAGGAGTATCTCAGGATTGTGCTTGGGTTTGATGTGCTTGATGATGTAAAGATTCCCAATGCTGAGACCATAGAAGCGCTTCGCCAGGCACGCTCCGGAAAGGGTCTCACTGAATACGACAACCTGGAGAATCTCAAAGCCGGACATGGTTAATTCATGCGTCTGCTTATCTGGTCTCCTTACTGGGAATGTCACATCGAACCGGACTGGTTATTGATTTGGGACCAGGAGCATGATGCCCTCATTCTGGTTCGGACCGGAACACACGCTGACTTGTTCGACTGAACGTCCGATAAACGAATTCGGCTCCGATCTTCCACACCCCCTTCTCGCGAAAAGCGGGAATGGTCTGGCGGCGGGCAGCATTGGTGACTGCAGGCGCCGAAAGACCATGCTGTCTGATATAATCCGACAGCCGGATAATCGTTGCTCCCTGTAAGTAGCCTAGCCTCTTGTGCAGCGACTCCACCAGCGCCAAGGCCAGGATAGTTTCCATCGTCCTGGTCGTTCGCCGGCTGTCATAGTCCCTGAGCGTCTGGTAGTAGCGCGCTTTCTCCGAATTACGGATAGTCAGGTTCGGCAGCCCAAGTTGAAGGAGTTGAAAATTGATAAGAACCCGCCCCATGCGGCCGTTGCCGTCGCAAAAGGGGTGGATGGTCTCAAGATCCAGGTGAAACCGGGCAATTTTATCCAGAAAGTAGGTGTCAAGGTCGCTGGAATACTTGATGAGGATGTCATCCATCATGCGCTCGACGTGTTCGGGCGCCGGCGCAATATGAGTCCCCACACGCACGTATTCTCCCTGCTTGCGAAAGCGTCCGGCGATGTCATCATCGATGCCGCCAATGAGCATCTGGTGCAAGAGTAGTACCAGGTCTTTTCCCAGCTCGCGGTGTTGAACTTTGCCTCGTTGGTATTCGATGATGCGGGCCAGGTTTTTCGCTTCAAAAACTTCCCGCACAGAGACATTTCGCGACAACGTCTGTTCCAGCAGGATTCGTTCTGTCTCTTCAAGAGAGAGGGTCGAATTCTCAATAGCGTTCGAGTTATATACACTCTCGGCTATCTCTACTTCGTCAATCATCGCCAGCAACGCTTCCTTGCCTTGACGCATGGTATCGTACGCTTGTTTCAAGCCCTGGATGCGGTTTCGTATCAGCCGTGTGCTCGCCATGTTCTCATTGTGCCTTATTCACGATATATCGTCAATATATCGTGAATAAACTGCTGAAATATCTTTTATTCACTAATAATTTAAAAATAAAAGTGAATATTTTGCTGAAAACCCTTGCCATTCACGCTGTATCATCCGATATCCATGAATATGCTGGAACAGAGAATCAGGACACCCATGAATTTTCAGGTTCTCAGGTAGATTTTATTAGAATTGCCCACTTCGCAATACGCTGGGGAGCATAGCCACACTTTGTTCAGTAAAAGCATAAGGCGGATAACGCCGTCCACCCCACTTGAGATCACAGATTGTGATCTCAAGTGGTCATATTCTTCCTTACGGTATAATAAGAATTGTTGTTTTGGCGGAATGGGAAGAAAATCTATGAACAGGCAAATTCAATACACAAAGGAAGAACGACCTCTGCAACCGCAGTAACAGTAACCCTTTCCTCATTCTCCATCCGGATGTCCAGGTTCACCGTCCCGTCATCCTGCTTGCCGGTTACCTTGCCCCGGCAATAGACGACGTCGCCGACGACGTTGAAGGACTTCATCTGCAGGGAGCCGATCTTTTTCAGCCTGCCTCTGGTCCCCATCCACTCCCGTAGCATCCTCTCGAACAGGCCGATGATGAAAAATGTATTCATGTAGGCATCGGCGGCGCCGGTTGACTGCGCTACTTCCTTGTCATGGTGGATGAGCGACAGGTCACGGTTGGAGCCGGCTTCCATCACCAGGCGTTGCAGGGTGATGGGCATGGAGATTTCAGGAATCTCCGCGCCGACGACTACATCGTCAAGGGTTATCTGCCTGGACCAGTCAACCATTTCAGTCTTCCTTGTCGTCAGGCGCCACAAACCTGAAGATATCCAGGTTGACGATGGCGACCACCTCGTCGTGCTGGTTGGTATAGGTATCTTCCTGGCGCAGAAAGGCGCCGTCACCGACACGTAAAGTCTTGCGCTTGATGCTGACCAGACGGCTGGTGCGAGTAAGCCGATCGCCCAGGTACATTGGCACAAAATACTCAATGTCGATATTGGAGGCGAAGCTCAGGTTGCAGGGCGCGGGTACGTCGAAAATGACCGGGATGGGTATCTGCCTGGGTTCGGCGCCGGGTTGTTCATGAGGATCGCCGCTTTGCCAGTAAGCCGGGAGGCCGTAGGTGAAGATCATGTTATCCGGCGCTGTCACCCCCTTGTGGCCTGCCGCCCGTGCGGCCGCATCGTCAAGGTGGATGGGGCAATCGAATTCCTTGGACTCCATCCAGCGCCGGATGGTGCCCTGTTCCACGGCGTCCGCGCCTTCCGCGACGCCGATGACCTTGCCCAGGTAAGATTCGGTCTCTTCCCAGGTTCCCCATTTTCCCCAGCCCGGTTTAGCCCCATAGTTCACCAGTCGATATGCCCTGCTTACAATTTGACCGGACGAAAGAACGGCAGGGTTACTTCCTCGGTCAGCGGGCGATACGCAACCTCCAGTTCCATGCCTATGTAAACGTCTTCGGGTTCGCAATCGATGATGTTGGTCGTCATCCTGATCCCTTCCGGCAGGTCCACCCACGCCAGGATGATCGGCAGGTCGTCGGCAAACTTCTCTTCCACGCCCTCGTAGGTAACCGAAAAAGAATACAAGGTTGCCTTGCCGCTACTTTCCTTCCAATCCAGGTTTGTCGACCAGCATTCCGGACATTCCCGGCGCGGGTAGAAGATCAGGGCGTCACAGTCGCAGCAATGCTGGATCAGCAGTTTGTGCGCGCGGGTTCCGTCCCAGAACGGTCTGGAAAACGGTTGTATCTCAGGCAGCGGCCGTCGCTGTTCACTCATCGCGGTTCTCTTCCGAATACCGTGGTACAGGCGTTCATGACCGAACCGCCTGACGTTGTGAGAATGGCATGCGCGCAATCCGGAACCTGGCGTTCACCCGCTTCGCCGAACAACTGTCTGGCGGTATCGATATAGAAGGCCATGCTTACACCCGACCCGACGTGACCGCGGCCGGTGGCGTCACCCATGGTGGTGCAGGGCAGGTCGCCGCCCGGGCTGCAACGGCCTTCGGCCCACAGTTTTGCCCCATCACCGATGGCGCAGACACCGTAGGCTTCCAGGGCAGAGCATTGAGTGTATGGATAGGCGCCGTAGATCTGGCGAAGATCCATGTCCTCAATCGACAACCCTGCCTGCTCCAGGGCATCGCTACTGGTTTCCCTGTAGGCCCGGCGATGGAAGACGTCCTTGCGCAGCACCGGCGTGGCGCTCATGAAGCGGGTCCCATGCCCCAGCTTGTAGGCAGCCTTGCCGCCAAGTTCTCCGGCAATCTCATGGGAGGTCAACACCAGCGCTCCACCGCCATCGGCCAGGAAGTTGCACTCCCTGGCATGCAGGGGCGTACTGATCATGCGGGAGTTGAGAACATCTTCGAGGGTGACGGGTTTTTCGTAGAAGATCGAGTTGGGGTCCATGGCAGACCAGGCCCTCAGCCCCACGGTCACTGCCGCCATATCCTCCGCCGTTGCCCCGGTTTCGTGCATGTAGCGCTGGGTGATCAGGCCCATGGACCCGTTGAACGACACGCCCCAGGGGTATTCCCATTCCTTGTCCAGGGGCGCGGTGGCAAAAAAATTGATCAGGTCCTGTACCGGTATGTCCGATTGCACCGTGGTATGGGGGATGAGCACGAAATCGGCCTGGCCGGAGTCGATCAGTTGCTCGGCGATACGGATACAGTTGGTCGTCGACGTGCCGCCGGCGTTGGTAACGCAGATATCGCGACAGCCGTTCAAACCCAGCACTTCCGGGATTCTCCCCAGCGCCATTTCCAGGGCGATCTGCGGTTGCGCCATGGGGTTGGGTGAAATTACCGCATTGATGTCATCTTTACTGATACCCGCATCCCGGACCGCGCCGATGCAGACATCCAGCAGGATATCCCAGCGGGTCCGTTCCGGCATGCGCCGGGTCGGAACCTCGCTGATGCCGATGATTGCAATGCCTCGTTTGTTCATATTAAAAAGCTGAGACTCCAAGTAAATCCCTGGCGATTATCAATTTCTGCATTTCCGCTGTCCCTTCGGTGATGGGGAAGATACGCGCCAGGCGGTAGAGTTTCTCCACGCGGAACTCTGTCGTCAGGCCGTTGCCGCCGTGAATCTCCATCGCCTTGTTGACGGCGCGCAATGCCATGTCGGTGGCGAACAGTTTCGCCTTGGAACTCTCGACAGCGCTGCCCAGACCTTTCTCAACCCGGTCCAGCGCGCGGAAGCATAACAGCCTTGCGGCGTCTATTTCCGTCGCCATCTCTGCAATCATGGCCTGGATAAGCTGGTGTTCGGCGATGTACTTGCCGTGCTGCTTCCTGTTGCGGGCGTATTCGATGGAATCATCCAGGGCCGCCTGCGCCACGGCAACGGCCATCAGTCCGACCAGGGGGCGCCCGGCTTCCAGCAGGCCCAGCATCTTACCAAGCCCCTTGCCCGGCGCGGTCAGCAGGTTGGCCGCCGGGACGCGCACGTCGCTGAAGAACAACTGTGCCGTCGACTGGCTGTTCAGGATCATCTTGGGAATATTCCGGCTGGCGTAGCCGTGTTCCCGGTCCACCAGCAGCAGGGCCAGCCCCTCTTTCTCCTTGTCATTCTCCACCTGCGCCACGCAGATATTGAAATCCGAGTAGTGGCCGTTGGAAATCCACTGTTTTTCCCCGTTGACCACGAAGTGATCGCCGTCGCGCCGGGCGCGGGTCTTGATCTCCGCAATGTTTGAGCCCACGTTGGGCTCACTGATGCCGATGGAACCGAACTTTTCGCACTCGGCGATGGCCTGCAGGTAAGGCCCGGTCAAATCGCCGGGAACACCGGCGAGCAGTTTGCTGCATTCCATCTGCAACAGGGCGACTACCGCCAGGTCTGCGGAAGCGCGGGCCAGTTCCTCGAACAGCAGGCCGTAAGTGACCATATCAAGGCCGAAACCGCCGTCTTCCTCCGCCACGGGTCCGTTGATGACGCCGAAAGGCTGGAGTTGCCTGACCAGCGACTGCATCTCTTCCCTGGGAACAAAGCTGTCCTCGTAAGCTTCCAGCGCCGGCCGGATCTCGGATTCGGCAAAGCGCCGGAACGAATCCAGCGCTATCTGCTGTTCCTGTGTCGGTGAAAAGTCCATGGGGACGACAGGGGTAAACTATACCGCAGGACCGGGGATGATGGGGCTGCCGTCGCTGAAACGGGCGAAGCGGAAGCGGGTGAGGTCGTAACCCGGCGGTTTGCCCTGCACCAGGCGCGCCATGACCCGGCCGGCGCCGGGTCCTATGCCGAAACCATGGCCGCTGAAACCGGTGGCCAGGTAAAAGCCGGGATAACCGGGAACCTGGTCCAGCACCGGGACGAAATCAGGCATCGCCTCGATCATTCCCGCCCAGGACTCCTCGATATCCACCCCTGCCAGGCCCGGCAGATGTTCGGCCATCCGCCTGCGCAATTCTTCGACCGCCCAGGGATAAGGTTCGGGGTTGAGCACCCGGGTGCGCTCAAAAGGAGTCACCTCATCCGCCTGCCACCTGCGTTGCGGAAACAACCTGGCAAACAGGCCCTTGCCCGGGCGCAGGCGCAGCGCATGGCGGATCTGGTTGAAGGCGCGGCGGAACTTGAACAGGTACCTGAAGCTGTCCGCGCCCGGGAAATGCTCCAGGTGATCGCTCAGCGCCAAAGTATAGCCACCGTCCTGGCGGCGCCTGAAGGCAAAGCGATGAGACCCGGCGCAACCGGGAAAAACTTCCGGCGCCCGTCCGGTGCGCGCCACCGTGTTCCGCACCACGAGTTGCGGCAGTGAAACCCCCAGGTTGCCCAGGAACGTGGTGGACCAGGCCCCGGCCGCGCACACTACGGCGCCGGCGCGTACACGCCCCAATTCCGTTATCACGCCGCAAGTCCTGCCGGCTTCCGCATCGATACTGCGCACGGCGCAATTTTCGATAATGCGGCTGCCCGCGGCCTGGGCGACCCGGGCGATAGCAGGGACGGCCTGGAACGGCTCGGCCCGGCCGTCGCTGGCGGTATAAAGGCCGCCGCACCATTTGTCGGCGGCGCCGGCAAGCATCTTCTGCAACTCGCCCCGGCTTACCGCGCGGGTATCAAGACCGTGCTGCTTCCCGACCGGCAGCCACTGTTCCAATTCTGCCTGTTCTTCCTCGTTATCCGCCAGGTACATTGCGCCGCCGCGCCCGAAGCCGACCTGGTTGTCAGTTTCCCCTGCCAGGGCTTCCCAGAGTTGGATGGAGTCCATCATGATGGGCAGTTCCGCCTCATCCCGCCCCATTTGCCTGACCCATCCCCAGTTGCGGCTGGATTGCTCACCGGCCACCCGGCCTTTTTCACAGACCAGTACAGAGATTCCGTCCCTTGCCAGGAACAGTGCGGTGCAAATCCCGGCAATACCGCCGCCGATAATGACTACGTCAACGGCTTCGGGCAGTTTGTCCCGAAAAGTTACCGGAGATTTTTCGCTCAATACGGGCATAGTGTATTCAGGTTTGTCGCCATGTTGATTGTATTACAAATCTCCAAATGCGTTCACGTGTTCCAGTACTCTTTCAACCTGATATTGTCATGTTCAGCGGGTCGGGAAGCGGTCGCCCGCGTCGTTGCGCCGCTTGGCAAGGGCGCGCCATTCCCGGCACGGCGCGCCTTGCGCTCAACCGCTTCCCGACCCGCTGAACATGACAATATCAGGTTGAAAGAGTACCAGAGCGTCAGCGTATTCGTTCAGCAACCGGTTGGTTAACGCCGCCGTACACAATCGGATGATATCTTTGCGATGCTTGTGATGCCCATGAGCGCCATGTCCCGTTCCAGTTCGGACCGGAAGATCTCCAGGGTTCGTGCAACACCCGCTTCACCGCCGGCAGCCAGGCCGTACAGGTAGGGGCGTCCGATAAGGCAGGCGCGAGCGCCAAGCGCGAGCGCCTTGACGATGTCGGTGCCGCGCCGGAAGCCGCTGTCGATAAATACTTCCAGCCTGTCTCCGACGGCGTCCACAACCTCCTGCAGCACTTCCACGGGTGAGGGCGCGTGATCCAGTTGCCGGCCGCCGTGGCTGGACAGCGAGATGCCGGCAGCGCCTGTCTCAGCGGCAAGGCGCGCGTCCTCGACATGAGTGATACCCTTAACGACAAACGGCCCGTTCCATTCTTCCGCCAGCCTGGCCGCGTCCTTCCACGTGAACGTGGTGTCCATCTGGTTGCCGAACCACTGTACGATGGAGGCGACGTCGTCATGGTTGTCCAGGGCGCCGGCAAAATTGGGAAAGTTGTAGGCCGGTGCTCTCAGATATTCCCATAACCAGCCGGGCCGCGCGGCTAATTGCTGCAATACCTTAAGGGTAGGCCTGGGAGGCAGGGTAAACCGGTTGCGATAATCCCGTTCCCGGTTGCCGGCAACCGCGCAGTCCGCCGTCAAAACCATGGCCTTGTAACCCAGGTCACGGCAGTGCGCCGTCAACTCGCGAGTGAAGCCGCGGTCTTTCAGTACATACATCTGGCACCATTTAGGGCCGTCCGTCTCCGCCGCCACCTCATCGAATGAGACCATGGCGGTTGACGCCAGCACCTGGATGATGTTCGCTGTGGCTGCCGCCCTGGCGACGGCCAGTTCTCCCTCAGCATGATAAAGCCGGTTGGCCCCGGTCGAAGTCAGGATGATCGGCGCCCCGACCTTCTCACCCAGCACGGTGGTTGAGGTATCCATCCCGGAGATGTCGACCAGGATTCTTTGCAGCAGGTATAACTCCGAAAACACGCTGCGGTTCCTGGACAGAGTAAATTCATCATCCGCGCCGCCTTCAAGGTAGTCGTAAACAAACCTGGGCAGGCGCTTCCTGGCCAGTTCGCGCAGATCATCGATATTGTGGCAGTCGTCCAATCGGGATTGTCGGGATATTGCCGGCATGGTGTTTCCGTAACCGTGATCGGTTTTGCGGACATTATCCTGCCTGACGGCGCCAAATACCAATCTTTAGAGGCAGGCGGTTTATCCTTCCCGGCACGGTGTTTGCTTCGGGACAGGCACAATGCCGATTTTGATAACCCCGGCGGCGGGGCGGTGGCATAATATCGTTCCCTATACCTCCATCGCAGCGAGACGAACAGTGAGCAAAGAATCGATCAATCCTGATGAGCGAATCAGGGAACTCGGCCTGGTATTGCCGGCGCCGTTGGCAATACCGCCGGGTATAGATGCCCCGCTAGCCTTTATCAAGGTGGTCGGCAACCGGGTGCTGGTTTCCGGTCACGGCCCCCAGGAAGCTGACGGCAGCATCGCCCGGCCGCTGGGCAAAGTCGGCTCCGACCTGACCGTGGAACAGGGCGCTGAAGCGGCCCGCAAGACAGCCCTGTCCATGCTGGGTACGATCCAGCGGGAACTGGGCGAACTGGACAGGATCAAAAGCTGGGTCAAGGTGTTGGGCATGGTCAACTCGGCGCCGGATTTCACGAACCAGATGCTGGTGATAAACGGTTTTTCCAATACCATACTGGAAATTTTCGGCAGGGAGCGCGGCCTGGCCACCCGCTCGGCAGTCGGCATGGGACAATTGCCGTTCGGGATCCCGGTAGAGGTCGAGGCCGAACTGGAAATCTACTGATCAATGGCGCTGGCCGCAGTCAAGCTGGATGACAAATATACCCTGGACGAGGGCAGGGTATACCTTACCGGCACCCAGGCTATTGTGCGGCTGTTGCTGTCGCAAAGGCGCAGGGACCTTGCCGCCGGATTGAATACGGCAGGTTTTATTTCCGGTTATCGTGGTTCACCCATGACGGCCATAGACCAGCAGTTGTGGCGCGCCGAAAAGCACCTGCAGGATCATCACGTCAAATTCTGGCCCGGCCTCAATGAAGACCTGGCGGCAACAGCCCTGTGGGGTTCGCAACAGGTTCATTATTACAACGACGCCAACTATGACGGCGTTTTCGGCATGTGGTACGGCAAGGGGCCGGGAGTGGACCGCAGCCTGGATGCCATGCGGCAGGGCCACTGGCATGGCACGGCCAAACACGGCGGTGTGCTGGTGCTGTCCGGCGACGACCCCAATATGACGTCCACGATCTCCGCCTGGCATTCCGAACTGCTGTTCGAGGACCTGCTGATGCCGGTATTGTGCCCGGCGGATATCCAGGAGGTTTTTGACATGGGATTGCTGGGTATCGCCCTGTCCCGGTTCAGCGGCAACTGGATAGGTTACAAACTGTTGCCGGAGACGATAGAAACCGCGGCTTCCATCCGGGCAGATCACCTGCAGGTTGAAATAGTGACCCCGGAATTTGAATTTCCTCCCGATGGGGTCAATTCCCGTCCCGGTGACCTGTGGTCCCTGCAGGAGCGCCGTCTGCGCCATTACCGCCTGCCTGCCGCGCTGGCTTTCGCGCGCGCCAACCGCATCAATTACGTATCCCACGCCTGTAACAAGCCCCGGTTCGGGATCGCCGCCATGGGCAAGACCTGGCGCGACGTGCAGCAGGCCTTGCTGGACCTCGGCATCGACGAGGGTATGGCCGCGGCTGTCGGGATCACGGTTCTCAAGGTGGGCATGCCTTTCCCGGTTGATGAGATGACGTACCGTGAATTTGCCCGGGGACTGGAAGAAGTATTCGTGATAGAGGACAAACGGGAGCAGATTGAGAACGGGATGCGCAAGGCCTGTTACCTGTTGCCGGCATCTGAACGTCCGCGCATTGTCGGCCGCTGTGACGAACACGATGAACTGCTGGTCGATCCGGCAGGAGCGCTGGATGCAGACAGGATTGCCCGGTTGATCGCTGCCAGGATCCGATACTTCCATAATACCGACCGGCTGCAGGCACGACTCGCCTTCCTGAAAAACCAGCAGGAACAGGCCAGGCTCAGGGAGGCGCCGGAGATCGCCCGATTGCCTTATTTTTGTTCCGGTTGCCCCCACAACACCTCCACGCGGGTGCCTGAAGGCAGCCGCGCCAGCGCCGGTGTCGGCTGCCATTTCATGGCGACCTGGATGGAACGGGACGTGTATGGCTGGACCCAGATGGGCGGCGAGGGCGTCCCCTGGATCGGCCAGGCGCCGTTTGTGAAGACCGGGCACACGTTTGCGCAACTGGGAGACGGGACCTATTACCATTCCGGGACGTTGGCCATCCGGGCCACCGTTGCCTCCGGCGTGAACATCACCTATAAAATTCTCTACAACGATGCAGTCGCCATGACCGGCGGGCAACCTGTGGACGGACCCCTGACGGTGCAACAGATTACCCACCAGGTTCACGCAGAAGGGGTAAAACAGGTAGCGATTGTCACCGATGAGCCGGAAAAATATGGTTCGGCTCCAGGGTTTGCCCCCGGCACCACCGTTCACCATCGCCGGGAACTGGACCAGGTCCAGCGCGACCTGCGCGAGGTTGCGGGAACGACGATCCTGATTTATGACCAGACCTGCGCTGCGGAAAAACGCAGGCGGCGCAAACGCGGCGCATTTTCCGATCCTGCCCAACGTCTGTTTATCAATGATCGGGTATGCGAAGGCTGCGGCGATTGCAGCGTGCAATCCAACTGTGTGTCGGTGCAGCCACTGGCTACGGACTACGGCCGTAAGCGGGTCATAGACCAGTCATCCTGCAACAAGGACTATTCCTGCGCGGACGGTTTCTGTCCCAGTTTCGTCACGGTTGTCGGGGGCGACGTACGCAAGGGCAGGGGAATGCAACATACGCTCGATAC
Source organism: Gammaproteobacteria bacterium (assembly GCA_965220815.1). GTDB lineage: Bacteria > Pseudomonadota > Gammaproteobacteria > Eutrophobiales > Eutrophobiaceae > JAAXHV01. The sequence continues at coordinate 614,271 of OZ244846.1, read as the reverse complement.
ATTACCGGAAGCGTTACGCGCATTGCCTGAACCCGACCAACCCAATCTCGCATCAGGCAATTACGGCATCCTGATCGCCGGGGTGGGCGGCACCGGGGTCGTCACCATCGGCGCGCTGCTGGGCATGGCTGCGCACATCGACGGCCGCGGCATTGCCGTTGTCGACCAGATGGGTTTTGCCCAGAAGGGCGGACCCGTACTGACCCATGTGCGTATCGGTTCCGCACCTGAAACAATCAATGCGGTCCGTTTGAATGCCGGCGCTGTAGACCTGTTACTGGGTTGTGATCTGGTCGTGGCGGCAAGCGACACCGTCCTGCCGCTGCTGAATCCTGACAGGACGCGGGCAATAGTAAACGCTCACGAGACCATCACCGGAGATTTCACGCGCAGCGCCGACCTCCTTTATCCCGGCGCGTCGTTACGGAAACGTCTGGAAGGAACGCTGGGGAGCAACCGCCTGGAGATGCTGGAGAGCACCCGGCTGGCGACGCGCCTGCTCGGCGATGCCATAGCAGGCAACCTGTTTCTGATAGGTTATGCCTGGCAGAAGGGCCTCATCCCACTATCGGAGCAGGCTGTCATGCAGGCAATTGAACTTAATGGAGTTGCCGTTGACTGGAACCGGGAAGCCTGGCGCTGGGGCCGCCGCGCCGCCCACAACCCCGGCGCCGTGGCAGGGCTTTGTGAAATGCCTGTTGATACCGAACAGACCCCGGCCGATGGTTCCCTGGACGACTTTATTCAACGCCGGGCGGCCGACCTGGTTGAATATCAGGATGCAGCCTATGGCGAGCGTTACACGGCCCTGGTCGAAAAGGTGAGAAACGGCGAGCGGGAACGCGCTCCCGGCAAGAGCGGACTGGCCCGCGCGGTTGCCCGCTATGCCTACAAGCTGATGGCCTACAAGGATGAATACGAGGTCGCGCGGCTGTATTGCGACCCGGCATTCAGACAAAAACTGGATGAGCAGTTTGAAGGCGACTACAGCTTGCGTTTCAACCTTGCTCCACCCTTGCTGGCCCGTAAGGACAGGGTCACCGGCAGGCCGCGCAAAATGGAATTCGGCCCCTGGCTGTTGCCGCTGTTCGGCTTGCTCAAGCGGCTCAGGTTCCTGCGCGGTACGCCGTTCGATCCGTTTGGCCGTACACCTGAGCGGAAGATGGAACGGGAACTGATCAGCGAATATGAGCAGACCGTTGCCGAATTACTGCAGACCCTGGACCACGAAAATTATCCGCTGGCAATCGAGATTGCCGGTTTGCCGGAACAGGTGCGAGGGTATGGTTACATCAAGACAGAGAACGTCGCCAGGACGCGTGCCAAACTGCAATCACTGTGGGAGTGCTGGCGCAATCCGGTCAGGCAACCTGAGGCCGCCTGACCGCAGAGGGGACGGATTTTAAATCCGTCCCCGCAGACGACCAAAAGATTATTCACCACCGAACCGGTAATTCCCCTGAACCATGATTGTCCTGGGCGGTTCCAGGTATCCCAGGTAGGTTGTTTGAAACAGGGAAGCCAGGAAACTCTGTGAACTTGACAATACTTCTTCATCCGTCAGGTTGCGGCCCACTACGGTCAGGCTCCACTTACCGTCTGCCGCTTCAACCCCGATGCGCGCAGACAGTTTTGCATAGGAATCCTGCAAGCCTGCCGGTTCCAGCGAGGCATCGGTATAAAACTCGTCACTGAATGACACGTTCAGGTCGGCAATCGCGTTGATGTTATCGGCAATCTGAAAGCTGGTGTTGGCGTAGATATTACCGGTCCACTCCGGCGCGAGGGGCAAGGGCCGGTCAGACTGGTCGCAGGGACTGGTCATGCCGCTGGCAAAATTACAGGTTCCGTTCACGAAGCTGTCGTATTCCGCATCGGTGTAGGCAAATGAACCGCCCAGCAGTAACCATTCGCCGGCTTGCCAGCGCCCATCCACTTCCACACCCTGCGATACGGCAGAGGCGGCGTTGGTTACACGCTGTACGATAACCGCGCCGGACGGTGTGAATGAGTTCACCTGCAAATCGTCAAACTCGGTGCGGTAGAAGGCCACGTTCAGTTCAGCGGAATTATTGAGCAGGCGTGACTTGAAACCGGCTTCATAGCCTGTGGCCTCTTCATCCTGGTATTCCTGATCTTCGGGCGCAAAGGGCATCCCGCTCGGAGCGGTTCTCTGGGCGGAGGTAAAACCACCTGACTTGGCGCTCTCGCCCCACTTGGCATACAGCATGATGTCTTCATTTACGTCCCACTGCAACGCCACTTCCGGCAGCCAGTTGTCGCTGCTTCGGTCTACAAATAATCCAACCGATGAGGGGTCGGTGTTACACAGGCGTAATGGTCCGGGTAAAGGTTGAGGTATCAATAATCCAGAATCGACAAAGCCAAGATGACAACGCGCGTCATAAAGTGACTGCTTGTCTTCGTCCGTGTAACGAACACCGCCGGTGATGCGCAGGTAGTCTGTAGCATTCACGGTAACCTGCCCGAACATCGACCATAATTCGGACTCTTGCAGGAAGGATGCCGCGGTATCTACCATCACGTTAGCGCCGAACGGGCCTGCGGCGCTCAACAAACCACCCAGTAATGCCGGACCGTACTGTGCAGGATTTATGTTGTAATTTTCCCATTTCTGGTAATAACCCCCTACCAGGTAATCGAGCATACCGCCTTTTTCTGAAGTCAACCTGATTTCAACGGAGTCCTGTTCAAAGTCCTCATCGATGCCCGCAACCACAAATGCATCTGATGTCGTGTCCAGGTCGAGAGAAATATCGTATTCGAATTCCGAATGGCCGCCGGAAATGGACAGCACATGACCGGGCAGTTGCCATTCAAGGCCGGCTATGATGGTATTATTCTGTGTGCGTTGCTCCGGACAGAGTTCCGGCTGGGCTCCAGTCACCGTAATGGGATCAGGCAAACCGTTGCGGTCAGGGTTACAGCCGTTTGAGGAGCGGGTCCAGTTCAATACGCCGTCATCGGGCTCGGCGAATGATGTCCCTGCGGCAAAGGTGCCGGCGTCATCACCGAACAACTCACCTGTATTACCTTCCATCTCCTTTTCAGCCCGTTCATACTTGGCAGTCAGGGTAATGTCCTCACTCAACTGCCACACCGCGCTGATACGAAGTAACATCTCATCGGTATCACCTTCGTCCTCACCGGTAAATGAATTATTGAAGTACCCGTCACGGCCGGAAATTTTCAGGGCGGCCCTGAGTCCCAATGTGTCGGACGGGGAACCGCCGGCGATGACAACCAGTGACGGGCCGCCATGTTCCAGTTCATAGTCCGCAGTCAGGTCAAGGAAAGCCGCGTCTCCCGGGCGGGTCTTGTTGGTGACGATACTGATCGCGCCGGCAGTCGAGTTCAGGCCATGTATGACGGACTGCGGACCCCGCGCCACCTCGACCCGTTCCGCGTCAAGAAAGGGGGACTGGTACTGACGTGAACGAGGCATGTAAATCCCATCGATGAACATGGCGACTGACTGTTCGAAGCTGCGTTCCTGACCTGTTCCCAGGCCGCGGATGGTGATAGCCTGGGATGTAACACCATAGCCAACCTGTAAATTGGGAACGGTGTCCGCAAGTTCGGCGAGATCGGTGATACCCATATCCATCATCGTTTCTCCCGACACGGTTTCGATGGATAGCGGAATGTCCTGGGAACTTTCGGCGCGCTTGGTTGCGGTTACGATAACTTCTTCCAGTTCAGCAAAGGCATTGGGCGCGAACAATACAACACCCAGAACCGACAGAATTAAATTTTTGAAATTACAGGCCGGAATACATCTCATTGTAATTATTCCCCCTAAATAGAGAAAAAACCGCCCGCACCGGGCATATCGTTGTAAACAAGTATCCATTTCAACAACACAGTATGTCATACGCCACACTGATACCATTAATCAGTATGTTCAATTTTGTTATCTTAAAATGAAAATCAATAGATTGGGCACCGGGGACAGGTAAGTCTGTAACTCCTTATCCGGTTGTTCTATTTATTCGTCAGCGGGTATTGTTCTTCAGTTACCGGGATAAACCGGCCGGTTTTTTCAGGGGGATAGCGGATTGCCTGGCCTGCCATGACTTTTTTAACCTTCGAATTGTCCACGACAAACCGGCCGTTGACCAGGACATACGGGATGCCGGTAGTCGGCCGGCCATTCGCGCCGGGTCCGAAATCCGCATTGTCCGTTACCCTGTCCGGATCGAATACGACGATGTCCGCCACCATGCCCTCCTGCATCCTGCCGCGTATTTTCATGGCCTCAATACCGGCATCGCCAAGGTGTTTTGCATGCCAGTAACTTAATTGCGATAAGGTAAACATCAGGGGGATGTTTTCCTCTCGGGCGAGCCGGAGCACCCTGCCCCGCGTTCCTGCCGTCCTTGGGTGTCCGACATAGTCTTCGTAAGGGTCCTCCCAACTGAGTGAATTGCCGTCCTTGTCCGTACTCCACATGGTATCCCCCGCGACAACCATGTGGGGTACCTTCAGCCACTTACGCAACCAGGGTTTACGTGGTGGGATATGGGCTATGATCGTTCGGCCCGGGTCTGTTGCAACGGCCTCAAAATATTCATCCCGGTTCAAAAATTTGTTCTGTACCGGATCAAACAAGGTTTCCTCATACTTGTAACCCAGCGTATCCTCCCACATTTCCGGTCGCAGGAACTCGCTGCCCAGGGGACCGGCGCCTGCGGTATAGGGATAGTATTCGCCCCACATATTGAGTCCCTGTTCCCTGGCCAGGGCCAGTTTCTCTTCGATCTCCCACCAGCCGTAGTCATTGTTATGGCAGATTAACAATGGCGCTTTCAAGGTCACCGCGTTGGTAAATGCTTCGGCAAACCCGATGGGTGATTCCGTTGGTGTTTTGTTCATCGGGTGAAAACGCAGGTGTGCGGCAGTCAGCCGGCCATAACGCGCCGCCGCGCGCTGTGCTTCGAACATTTCGTAAGTAGTCACGCCCTTGCGCATGTAGCCGATGGTGGAGCCTAAGCCCAGGGCGCCCTCGCGCAGACCCTGGTCAAGCCGGCGGGTAATCTCGTTCATTTGCGCGCGGTCGCTGATTGCTGCCGACCAGCCCTCCACGCCGTCCTTCAGGCTTGCGGCACGCGCCGCGCTCAAACCAGTAGCATCAATCGGGCGGGAAAAGTCGATGCCGTCACCTGCATCATGCACGGACATGCGCACTATCTCCTGGCTTACGGTGGTGCCGTAATTAATCGGCCAGTTATCTTTTTTTTCGTCATACCAGAGACCCACCGACCATGCGCCCACTTCCAGGTCCATGCCCGTGGTTACGCCGTCGCGCATGAGTAATTTCACCGAAAAAAGATCAAGACTGTGGGTATGGGTATCGATGAATCCTGAAGTCACTACATTACCGCCGGCATCGACGGACCGTTTGCCCGTGATGTCCTCATCCGTGATCGCTGTGATTCTGCCGCCTGTAATCCCAACGTTACGCACCGCATCGAAATTCGTTTCCGGATCCAGGACCCGGCCATTGAGGATCACAACATCGTATTCCGTCGCCGGTCCGGTGCAACCCGCCAGGGCTATGATGAAAATTGCAGATAACAGTAACTTCAAGGCATTAAAACCTGTTTGGTGAATAACGGTCCGCGTCAACCTCCGGTACCCTGCCGAGGATAATATCCGCCACCACCCGCCCTGATGCCGCCGCCATGGTCCAGCCGAGATGTCCCTGGCCCGTATTCAGGAAAAGTCCGGGGATGGGTGTTTTCCCGAGAATCGGCACACCGTCGCTGCTCATAGGCCTTAACCCCGTCCACGGATTAAGCGAGTCCCGATCCATGATCTCAGCCAGTTCAGGAAAAACAGCTTCTACCAGCCTGACCAGGTTACCTGTCCGAGCAGCAGGAATCGATTTATCGAAGCCGGTAAACTCTGCGGTGCCTGCGACTCTCAGGACTTCATCGCCCAACGGATTTATCCCGGCGTGCAAGTCCATGTCGCCCATGATATGACGCGGCCGGTTTTCCCAGCCGTCCATAGTGATCGTCAGCGAGTAGCCTTTTGCCGGGTAGACGGGGATGCGGATCCCCAGCGAACGCACCAGCTTCGGACTGTAAGCGCCGGCGGCGACCACAACCGCATCCGCTGTCAGGGCTTCACCTCCGGGCAACTCAACCTTGAACGATGAACCGTCCCGGACTATCCGTGAGACACTGGTGTCATAATGAAAATTCACGCCCCTGTTCAATAATATTTCAGCGAGCTTCCTGCAAAAAATATGGCAGTCCCCGGTCTCGTCACCAGGAAAGTGTATTCCCCCCACAAGCCGATCCCGGATCGGCTGCAGCGAAGCCTCCAGGGCGACCAGTTCATCACGGTCCAATGACCTGCTTGCCGCCCCGCATTCATCGCGCAGAAAGCCGGCATGTTCTATATGTCCATCCAGGGATTCCTGGTTGCGAAACAGCAGCAAAGTGCCCGCATCGGAATACCGGTATTCGATGCCAGTTTCATCCCGTATTTCCTTCATCTGCGCGATTGAATAACCGGCCAGCGCGCAATTGCGTCTGACATTTTCGAAAAACGTTTCCTGACGGGATGCCCGTATAAACCCCAGGCCCCAGGACAACATCCCGGGAATGGCGTTCAGGTGTAACAGTATCGGCGCATCCTGTCTGCCCAGGGACTGCAACAGCACTTTGTGTATCCCCGGCGCGTTCCATGGCTCACAGAAGCCGGCGGTTAACCCGCCGCCATTGGCGAAACTGCAGTCCAGGCCGGGTCCCTCGTAACGTTCCAGAACAGTGGCGTCAACCCCATGTTTCTTGAGATACCAGGCGGTTGTGACTCCCTGGATGCCGGCGCCGATAATGATTATGTTCATTATTAATTCAACGGTCAGTTCAAAGAAGCCGGTCTTTCCGGTAGACCGTAGCGCCCTCTTTTATCGTTTCAATTACTTGAATATCCTTGATAGTCAACGGGTCCACATCAAGCGGGTTGTCCGACAGGATCACCATATCCGCCAGTTTCCCCTTTTCCAGGCTGCCTTTGCTGCCTTCCTCAAAATACTGGTGAGCGCCGTTTATGGTAATCGCCTTGAGCGCATCTTCCACGGATATCTTCTGTTCCTCACCCAGTGTTAATCCACTGCGGGTAGTGCGGTTCACCGCCGCCCATACCAGCCGCATCATGTCCGGCGGCACCACGGGAGTATCGTTATGGATGGTATAGGGCACCCCGCGCGCCAGGGTGGATGCCAGGGGACTGATACGGCTGCCCCGTTCGGGTCCCAGTACCGAATCCCGGTGCCAGTCACCCCAGAAATAAGTGTGCGCGGCAAAATAGGACGGCAGCATCCCCTCGGCTTTGAATGCATCAATCTGGTCATCCCGGGCGGTCTGTGCATGGATTATCACGGTACGGCGATCAGCCCTGCCGTACAATTTATTGGCGCGCCTGACGGCGCGTATCAACTGGTCCATGGCGGCATCGCCGTTGGCGTGGGCGATAACGGGTATGTTCCTTTCATACATGTCCGAAACATAATCGTTAAGCGCCTCGTCCTTCATTATGGGATAACCGGCATAATCTGCGTCCCTCCCCTGTGGCGGCACATGATAGGGTTCCGTCAGCCAGGCGGTCTTGCCCTGGGGTGAACCATCAAGACCCAGTTTGAGACCACCGACCCGGAAGCGTTTGGCATAGCTTTGTGAAAAAGGAAACTGCCCATCGAGAGCTTCTGCATACCGGTAAAACGGATAGGCAACTACGTCAAGCATTAACCCACCCCGTCCGGCGGCTGTCTGCAATGTTTCAAGGTCAGCCAAAGTCGCTGCGCCATCCTGCACCGTTGTTACGCCGAACCGTGCATAATAGTCCTGGGCTTCCTGCAGCAGGCCGAGACGGGTAGTAACTTCGTGAATCGGCAACAAATCAAAATATATCCCGTACACGGCTGATTCTTCGAGTACACCATTGGGTTCGCTGCTGCCTTCAACCCTGCGAATGACACCGCCTTCCGGATCTTCCCTGTCAGGTGTATATCCCGCCAGTTCCAGGCACGGGGAATTGCAGACCATCAGGTGGCCGGAGACATGCCATGCCATGATCGGATGTTGAGTTGAAACAGCATCGAGATCAAATTTTGTCGGGTGTCGCTGTTCGGCCAGCAGGGAATCGTCATAGCCCGCTGCCATGATCCATTCGCCTGCAGGCACTTCCTCCGCCTTTGCCGATAACAGCGACTGTATGCCGGCGATGGAGTTCACCGGTCCGACGGGAGGTGAAGCGATATTTTCAAAAGCCATGAAGGACATCACCGCGGAGATGTGACCGTGACTATCAATAAAACCGGGCAACAGGGTATCACCGTCCAGGTCCTTCAGTACGGCATCCCTGCCCGAAACCGATTCCACCAGTTCACGCTTGCCGACCGCCAGTATTTTTCCCTGGCGGACAGCCAGTGCTTCGGCAACAGGCTGTGTATCGTTCATGGTGAGAATGTCGCCGTTTATATAAACCGTCGTTGCCGCAGTGGATGTGGTCAAGGCGGATACCGGTTCCTCAACCAACATCTCATTCGGATCGTCACAAGCAAGAAGTAATGTCGCGCACAGAATGATAAGAATTCTGAACATGTTACCCGTTACCTTTGTTTATTATCAGTCAGTGAATGACCTGTCTGGCCGTCCCGAATAACAACCATACTACTGCGCCGACGATATGCACCGCCGCGGCCAGGGCGAACGCGGCAAGATAAGTGCCGCTGATACCCACCAGCCAGCCGGTCACCGCCACGCCGATGATCCCCGGTATGGTGCCGAACGTGTTGCTGATGCTCCACAATATATCACTGTGCCGGGGCGCCATTTCCAGCGCGGCCGGGGCGAAGCCCGAATAACACACCCCCAGGCAGGCCAGCGCGCCGCACATGGTCGACACCGCGACCAGGGGCGTGGCGGCACTGCCAGCGGCAAACAGGAATACTGCCGAGCCGCCCAGTCCGATGGTCTGGGCAATCTTGCGCAGCCGGGTTGCATCCATGCCGCCGCCGAGCGCCCGGTCCGCCAGCCACCCGGCGATGTTCATGGCGAAGAACATGGACAGCCAGGGCGCCATGGAATACAGGCCGGAGCCGACTATGGAAATTCCCTGGGTGTCGTAGAAATAGCTGGGCAGCCAGGCCAGGGCGACGTACAGGCCCCAGTTGGTGCAGAAATTGGTAATTATCAGCGCCCAGGCCGCCTTGTGTGAAAAAATAAGGCGCCAGGGGATGTCTTTGCTCTGCGTATCATCCTGCCTGACCTCGGCGAGCAGCCCCAGTTCCGCTTCCGTAATGTCCGGGTGCTCGCCGGGGTTGTTACTGACAAACCTGAACCAGAACACGGCCCAGATGAATCCCAGTACCGCAAAACTATAGAACGCCATGGGCCAGCCGAACTCAACGATAATCCAGCCGGTGACCAGCAGGGTGAACAGGGTGCCGACAATCGCCCCGCTGGAAAAAAAGGCGACGGCCCGGGCCCTCTCATCGGGCGGCACCCAGCGGCTGAACAGGTTCAATACCGCCGGCGCCACCGAGGCTTCACCGACGCCCAGGAGGATTCTCGCGCCCAGCAACAGGACCAGCGATCCGGTAAAGGCGGCCAGCGGCGTCAACAGGGTGAAGCCGGACCACAGGATAACAGCGATGCCCAGTACAATCTTTCCGCCATAGCGGTTTGCCAGCCAGCCGCCGAGCACCTGGAAGAAGAAGTAGCCTACAAAAAAAGAAGACAGCACCAGGCCCTTGGTCGCGTCCGACCAGCCCAGGTCGTCCTGCATCTGGATTGCGGCAACGGAAATATTGACCCGGTCGGTATAGGCGATGACCATGGCAAGAAAACAAAGCCCTACCAGGGTAAAACGCCTGGGCCACATGTTCTGCAAGTTTATTTGTATTCTCCTTATTACCGGTCTTTACGGGAGGCGCGGGGAAGTGGCCCGGTTATTTCTCCAATGTATTTTTATAAACAATTCCATTCTTGACGATCAGGCGAAGGTTTTTTTCCGGTTCGGAAAACACGGTGATATCCGCCAGCGGGTCGCCGTCTACCAGTAGCAGGTCTGCATAAGCGCCTTCCTCGATCACGCCCAGTTTGCCCTGGCGGTAAGGATTGCGTTTGCCGCTCAGTTCCAGTAATTCAGCTGCGCCGGAAGTTGCCTGCCTGAGAATCTCCAACGGGCTGAAATGTTCGGACCGGGCCCTGAACTCCATGGCATACAGGGCGTTGAACAATTCCTCGGAACCGAAGGCATCGACGCAATAGGTCATCTTCGGCTGGTATTTTTTTGCCAGTCTGACCATGTTGTCAGACCAGGAGACGACCTCGCGGGCCTTGGCCAGTTGAAATTCGTTGAGGAAATCCACTTCCAGCACCATTTGATTCCAGGCAAAATGCGTATTCAGAAAAGCGCCCCGGGACACCAGCATTTTCATGCCCTCCTCGTCAATGCCGAAGCCGTGGTCGATACTTTTCAATCCTGCCTGTAACGCGCGTTTGATTGCCGGGCCGTTGTGCAGGTGTGCGGCGACATAAGTGTCCCAGTCTTCCGCCGCGCGGACCGCTGCCTGTTGTTCTTCCAGCGTGTACTGGACGGAATCGACGGGGTCATACTCGGAACCCACGCCGCCGCTGCCCATGAGCTTGATCTGGGTCGCGCCCCTGGACAGGTTCTCCCTGACCGATGCCAGCACATCCGGGACGCCGTCGGCAAGCCGGTAATAACCCAGTCTTTCCCAGTTGGCCGTCTCGTCAAACCAGCGCGGGTGCGGGTCGGTCCAGGCGCGGAAATCGCCGTGGCCGCCGGTCTGGGTGATAAATGCCAGTGAGGGGAATATGCGCGGACCGGGCACCAGCCCCTCATCGATATTCTGCTTCAGGCCCATGACCGGGCCGCCCAGGTCGCGCACGGTCGTAAAGCCCCACATCAACGTCGTTTCTGCCCGTTTCCCCATCAAAACGCCTATGCGCTCCCAACTCCAGTCCCGCATTTCACCAGGACTGCCTGTCAGGGACAGGTGGCTGTGGGTATCGATCAACCCGGGCACCATGACCCGGCCTGCGCCATTGATGACAACCGCTGCGGACGGCACGTCATTAATCTCGCCGGCAGAGATTTTTTTTACCAGGTTGCCTTCCACCAGCACGTTCATGTTCCTGTGCAGGTTCTCATTACTGCCATCAAAGATATCAACGCCCGTAATGTAGATTGTTGACGGTGGTTCGCCGGCGTGAACAACACACCCTGAAACCATCAGTACAACAGCCACAAGCCTGATCAGATGGGTTGAGAATTTCGAAATAAACATTTATCAGCCTCCTGAGGCGAACGAACCGGCTATTTTGCCGGAACGAAACTGGCTTGGCGACTCACCCGTCCAGCGTTTGAAGGCGCGTGAGAAATTACTGCAATCGGAAAATCCGAGCAGGTAAGCGACCTCGCTTATCGAGCGTTGCTGTTGCTGCATGTACTGCTCGGCCAGTTCTTTCCGGGTATCATCCAGGACCTGCTGGTAACTGGAATCCAGCCGTTCCAGCTTGTTGTGTAACGTACGCACACTCATGTACAACCCCCTGGCGACGTCTTCCTTGCTGCATTCTCCCGAAGGCAATAATTCCACCAGCTTGGACCTGACCTGCATTACCAGGTCTCCCTTTACCGTATCAGCGAGCATTTTCATGACAATCTGGTCATTTTGCCGCGCCAGTTCCACGTTTGCCGCGGGAAACGGCTTGTCTATATCATCCATATTGAAGACCAGTGCGTAATCCGCGGTCGAAAAGACCACTTCTGTTTTGAAGTAATCCCGGTATACCTGCTCACAACCTCCCGGCGCCTCGCAGGCGATGTCTACCCTGAGAGGGTGAAAATCCGGGCTGCTGATCTCCCGCAGGAAATGCACCATGACTGCCATGTAACCGGAAACCAGGGAGCGGTAGACAAGCTGGTCAATCGCGGTATCGGCCGGCTTGATCAGCAGTCTCGGCTCCTTGCCCGCTTCATCGAAAATGCAATCATGGTTTGTAGTGATAAAAGAATGAAACCGTGACAGGCGATGGCAGAATGCACGGATATTACTGCTTGAGTACAGGGCAAAGCCCAGGGCGCCGTAAGTGGTGGGATGGATGTAACTCGCCACCCTGAAGCAGAAACAGGGATCGCCGGTAACGGCCTCAGCAGTCATAACCAGGTGGGCCAGGGCTTCACCGGGCACCCGGTAAAGAGGCTGGCTTACCTGGTGCAAATCCAGGCCGGCATCGCTGAGTATGGCGTGCCCATCCACGCCGTAGGATTCTATCGCCTGGAATATACTGACAACAGTATTGCCGTAACTGGTTGTATTTTCGGGATAAATCTGGTTACTCCACGTTCACCTTCCGGTCCACACCGGCTTGCGTTTTTCGATAAAGGCGTCTATCCCTTCCCGGGCGTCTTCGCTGTCCATGTTGCAGGTCATGCGTTCGCCGGCAAACTGGTAGGCGGCGCTAAGGTCCATGTTCACCTGCTGGTAAAACATCTTCTTGCCCAGGCCGACGGCGAGGGGTGACTTGCCGGTGATTTTCTGCGCCAGTGACATTACCGCCTCATCCAGCTCCTCCGGAGATGTCACCTCATTGACCAGGCCGAATTGTTTTGCCGTCCGTGCATCGATGAAGTCACCCGTCAACAACATCTGCATGGCCTGTTTGCGGTGCAGGTTGCGGCTCAGGGGCACCGCCGGCGTAGAGCAGAACAAGCCGACGTTGATACCGGACACGGCAAAGCGGGCGCTGTCCGCAGCAACCGCGAGGTCGCACTGCGCCACCAGTTGGCAGCCCGCGGCGGTGGCAATGCCCTGCACCCTGGCGATGACCGGCTGCGGCAGTTGATTGATGGTCTGCATCATCGTCCCACAGCGGTCAAACAGCGACTGGTGATAGGCCCGGTCCTCGCTGGAACGCATTTCCTTCAGGTCATGTCCCGCACAAAAAGCCTTGCCGTTAGCCGCAATCACCACAACCCGGATGGTTTCATCCCCGGCGATCTCATCCAGGGCAGATTGAAGGGCGACCAGCATGTCTTCGGACAAGGCGTTGTACTGGCGCGGCCGGTTCAGGGTCAAGGTTGCTATACCGGCGTTTGTCCCGGTCAGCAGGATGGGTTCTTCGGTCAGCATTCGTGCAGTTGTAGCCATGGTGGATGTTTCTCAATGTGTCACGTCTATAGTTTACTATAGATGCAGGAAACTGTTGTATATGCAGACGGTAACTGCTGGTACACTTTCGATATCATAAATTAGCGGGAGCAGTTCTTTAAATGGCGCTGACAAGGCAGCACAAGGCTTATTTGTTTGCGCTGAGCGCGGTATTACTGTGGTCAACGGTTGCGACCGCGTTCAAGGTTTCCCTGCGTTACCTGGATGTATTTCAGCTACTTCTGGTTGCAAGCGTAACGGCAACCTTGTGCCTGTTTATCATTGTCCTCGCAACCGGCAGGACGCCGCTGCTATTACGTACGGGCAGGCGGGATTATCTCCGGCTGGCGTACCTTGGCATACTGAACCCGTTTTGTTACTACCTGGTCCTGTTCAAGGCTTACGACCTGTTGCCTGCGCAGGTGGCCCTGGCGTTGAACTACACCTGGGCGATAACGCTGATGTTGCTGTCGGTACCGCTCCTCAAGCACAGGATCACCCGTTCCGATTACGGCGCTACCGTCATCTGTTATTCCGGTGTCCTGGTGATCTGTTTCAGCGGCGCGCAGTTACCGGCGGGGGACTTAAGCAGCGCAGGTATCCTGCTGGCCCTGGGCAGCACGATTATCTGGGCGTTTTACTGGTTGCTCAAGACAAAAGACCCTATCGATCCCGTACTCGGCCTGTTCGTCAGTTTCCTGTTCAGCATTCCGTTCATCGCGGCCGCCTGCCGGTTCTGGTCTGATGTATCCTACGTTGGAATTAACGGCATCCTGGCGGGAGTCTACGTGGGACTGTTTGAAATGGGAGTTACCTATATCCTGTGGCTCGCCGCGCTGCAACGATCGGAAGCTGCCGCAAAAGTCAGCACGCTGATCTTTCTCTCTCCATTTCTGTCGCTTGTCTTCATCAGCCGGATCCTCGGTGAAGAGATTGCCGTGACGACGGTCATTGGGCTGGCGCTGATTGTCGGAGGGTTGTCAGTGCAGATTTTCAATCCGCAGATTACGCAGATTAACGCAGATTAAGTTGTTCCATCAACGCGGGGACGGATTTAAATCCGTCCCCAAACTGGCTGTTAAATCAGTTCCAGGGCCACCGCCGTGGCTTCGCCACCGCCGATGCACAGGCCGGCCACGCCGCGCTTTAACCCGCGGTCCTTCAGGGCGGCAATCAATGTCACCATAATCCTGGCGCCGGATGCACCTACGGGATGGCCCAGGGCACAGGCGCCGCCGTTCACGTTCAGCCTGTCATGGGGAATCCGTAGATCATGCATGGCCGCCATGGCGACGACGGCAAAAGCCTCGTTCACTTCAAACAGATCGACATCGTCCACCGTCCAGCCGGTTTTTTCCAGTACTTTCTTTATCGCACCTACCGGCGCCGTGGTAAACCAACCGGGTTCCTGGGCATGTGTGGAATGTGCATGCAGGACTGCCAACGGCGTCAAGCCGCGTGATGCTGCGTCACTTTCCCTGAGCAAAACCACGGCCGCCGCACCGTCCGATATGGAACTGGAATTGGCGGGCGTCACGGTGCCGTTTTTGGCGAATGCCGGTTTCAGTGTGGGAATTTTGTCGATCCGCGCCTTGCCCGGTTGCTCGTCGGTATCAACTGTGGTTTCGCCTTTACGCGTTTTAACCACGACCGGTTCGATTTCTTCCCTGAATTTCCCCTCACTGATGGCGGTTTGCGCACGCGTCAGCGACTCGATGGCGTATGCATCCTGCATCTCCCGGGTAAAACCGTATTTGCCCGCGCAGTCTTCCGCGAATGATCCCATCAACTTCCCCTGGTCGTAGGCGTCTTCCAGGCCGTCAAAGAACATGTGATCCACCATCTCCCCGTGTCCCAGGCGCAGACCGCTGCGCGCCTTGAGCACCAGGTACGGCGCATTGCTCATGCTCTCCATGCCTCCCGCAACGATACAGTCGGCCGAGCCTGCCCGGATTGCGTCAAAACCCAACATCACGGCTTTCATGGCCGAACCGCACATCTTGTTCACGGTAGTGCAACCCGTGCCGGCCGGGATACCGGCGCCCATGGATGCCTGGCGCGCCGGCGCCTGGCGCAGGCCGGCCGGCAGCACGCAACCCATTATGGTTTCGTCCACTTCCGCCGGGTTAATTCCCGCCCTGTCCAGCGCAGCCTTGATGGCAACGGCGCCCAGCTGCGGGGCGGGCACGCTTGACAGGTCGCCCTGCAGTCCGCCCTGTGGTGTACGGGCCATGCCCGCGATTACGATTTGCTCATTCATCGGTTAACTCCTGCGACATTATCTTACTGGATACCGGGTCAAGCCCGGCATGACGAACGTAGGTGTTCATCCTGCCTGCTTCAGTCAGAATGGCTGATTGTATCTGGTTGCGAAAACACCCGGATTTCAGGCAGTTCGCCGGTATATTTCTCCACCTCAACCAGGCAACTGTGTGCGGACGGTCCCTGGGCCAGCTTCGATGTGCCGGCGTCGCGCGTCAAGGCATTGGGGTTGCCGTGTACCTCCAGCGACATCGGATCGGTCGGGTCCTGCGGGTCATACCAGGCCCCGGTTTCCAGTTCGATCACACCCGGCATCAGGTTTTCCGTGAGGATGACCCCGGCCAGGCAGGCGCCCCGATCGTTAAATAGCCGGATGACGTCACCATCCGTGATATTTCGTTTCGCTGCATCACCCGGGTTCATCCTGGCCGGCGCACGCCCCTTGAGTTTGGCGTTGCGGCTGGTGACGCCATGGTCGTACTGGCTGTGCAGCCGGGTCTTCGGCTGGTTGGAGATTAAATGCAGAGGATAGTCCGTAGCCCGTTCAGCGCCCAGCCATTCCTGTTTGTCGTACCACCTCGGATGACCGGCGCAATCATCGTAGTTGAAGCCGGCGACCTTTTCCGAATACAGTTCAATCCTGCCCGATGGTGTTCGTAACGGGTTTGTTTCCGGATCTGCACGGAATTTCTCCAGGGTATACACGCGATCCGGTGTCTGTTCCTCCACCGAAATCTGGCGGCCGCGCCAGAATTCATCAAATTCAGGCAAGGACACATGCAGGCCTGCCGCCGCTTCCCTGGTTTTGTCATACAGGTGTCTCACCCAGTCCATCTCGTCCCTGCCCTCGGTAAATTCCTGCTCCGAACCCAACCGCTTTGCCAGACCGGAGAAGATGTCATAATCGTTTTTCGACCGTCCGAGAGGCGGCAAGGCGCGGGGCATGGGGGCAAGATGGAAATCGTATGGATTGATGCTGACGTCGTTACGTTCCAGGGGAGTGGTCGATGGAAACACGATGTCGGCATGCCGGGCGGTAGCCGTCCAGAACGGCTCATTGACGATGATGGTTTCCGGCTTTGCCCAGGCGCGGCGCAAACGGTTCAAATCCTGGTGATGGTGGAAGGGGTTACCACCCGCCCAGTAGATCAGCCGGATGTCCGGGTAGGTCAGGCTCTGCCCGTTATAGTCAAACCGCCCGCCCGGATTCAACAGCATATCGGCAATCCTGGCCACCGGGATAAACGTTTTCACGGCATTTTTTCCCTGCGGCAACGCGGCTATCTTGAATTGCGGCAGGCGCCGGCCGGCAAAACCGATATTGTGGACGGAACCGTAACCATAGGCGACACCGGCGCCGGGCAGGCCCACGTAACCCAGCAGGGCGCTCAATAGAGTCGCCATCCAGTAAGACTGCTCGCCAAACTCACTGCGCTGCAACGACCAGCTTATGCCGATCAGGCAACGTTGCGCAGCCATTTGTCTTGCGGTTTCCTCGATGCTTTCCGCCGGTATCCCGGCCAGTTGCGCCGCCCACCGGGCATCTTTGGCGATGCCGTCCTCTTCGCCCGTCAGGTAGGGGAGAAAGCGCTCAAACCCCGTGCAGTAAGTGTCGAGAAAATGACGGTCATGGAGGTTGTTCACCACCAGGGTATGGGCCATCCCCAGCATGACGGCGACGTCGCTGTTGGGCCGGCACGGCCACCACTCTGCGTCGAGGTAATCCGCCATGTCGTCCTTGACCGGGCTGACGTTCACGAACCTGACCCCGGCCTGTTTCAGATCCTGTAACTGGTCCCTGGCCGTGTGCGCGCCCAGGCCGCCTGCCATGATCTGGGTATTCTTCATGGCGATGCCGCCGAAACACACGACCAGCCGGGTGTGTTTTGCGATATCCTCAACGGTGGGCGCCTGCATCATCAGGTCTGCAAAACCAATGCCCAGCGCGTGAGGCATTATCACTTCCGCAGCGGAAGTGGAATAAGAGTTGATTGAGCGGGTATAGCCTCCTGTGACATTAAGGAAACGGTGCACCTGGCTGTTGGCGTGGTGAAAACGCCCGGCGCTGGCCCAGCCGTAGGAGCCGCCGTATATCGATGCATTGCCGAACTCCTGCCTGACCCGTTGCAGGGCATCGGCTGCCACGTCCAGCGCCGTGTCCCATGACACCGGGACAAACGGTTCAATGCCGCGCTGCGCGCCGTCGCTGTCGTGGCGTTTTTCCAGGTACCCCTGCCTGATCATCGGCTGGAGAACGCGGACGTTCTCATCCTGGGCATTCAGGAGCGACTGGCCGATAGGCGTAGGGTCCGGGTCGGTGGCGTAGGGGTGGATCGCCACCAGCCTGTCGCCTGCGACCTCGGCCAGGTAATTTCCCCAGTGGGAAGTTACCGGGACCAGTTTATGCAGTGGTTCGACTTGCGCGTGCATGTATGTTTCCCGTCATCAGGATAGCCAAATTACTATACACATGTTGACTGACAAGTTCTAATCATGCCGGCATTAAAACCTGTCCACCGAATAAGGGGTTAAGTCCACTTCCGGCGAGCGCCCCATGATGGTGTCCGCCAGGGTCCGGCCCGATGCGGCTGCCGTGGTCCAGCCCAGGTGGCCGTGGCCGGTATTCAGGAACAGTCCTTCAACCGGGGTTGTTCCGAGAATGGGTACGCCGTCGCAGCTCATCGGTCGTAAACCTGCCCAGGGATTGAGCGCATCCCGGTCCATGATCTCTGCAAATTCAGGAAAAATGGCCTCCACAAGCCCGACCAGGTTTGCCGTCCGCTCGGCAGGAACAGTCTTGTCGAACCCTGTGAACTCCGCAGTGCCGGCTACCCGCAAGACTTCTCCCCCCAGGGGATTGGCTACCGCGTGCAGATTCATGTCGCCTATCACGTAGCGCGGCCTGTTGGTCCAGCCTTCCATGGGAATCGTCAGGGAATAACCTTTGACCGGGTAAACGGGAAGCCGGATGCCCAGCGGGGCCGTGAGCTTCGGACTGTAAGAGCCGGCCGCGACGATAACCGCATCCGTCTTCAGCATTTCGCCGTCTGCCAGTTCGACGTTGAATGATCCGTTGCGCCGGATTATTTTCGCAACGTTGACGTTGTAGCGAAATTGTACTTTCCTGTTTTCCAGTATTTCAGCGAGGTTCCCGCAGAAAATATGGCAGTCACCGGCCTCGTCATCCGGAAAGAGTATTCCTCCTGCGAGTCTGTCCCTGACCCGTTGCAGGGAAGGTTCCAGGACGATCAACTCATGAATATCCAGTATCCTGTGCTCCACGCCATACTCTTCGCCCAGGAATCTGTAATGCGCAATAGCGCTGTCCAGGGAAGCCCGATCGCGGTAGATCAGTAATGTACCCGTATCGGAAAGCCTGTACCGGATTCCGGTCTCTTCCCGAATCTGTTTCATGAGATCGAGAGAGTAGCTGGCCAGAACGTAATTACGTTTGATGTTGCGGATAAATCGATCTTTACGCGACTCCCGTAAAAACCGGATGCCCCACGACATCATCCCGGGGATGGCAGTCAGCCGCAACAGTATGGGCGAGTCTTTCCTGCCCAGGGATTGCAGCAACACTTTGTGAATTCCCGGCTCATTCCACGGTTCGACAACGCTTGCAGTCAGACCGCCGCCGTTGCCGAAACTGGTTTCAAGTCCGGCGCCGTGACTCCGTTCCAGGACTGTGACATCAGCTCCGTATTGCTGCATGTAGTAAGCGGTCGTGACTCCGGTCACGCCGCCGCCGATTATGATTACGCGCATGGGTCAGTAAATAGTACGAGACTGTTTGTTGATTTCCCCATTATTATGATTTGTACGCCGTTATGTTACCAATTCTATTTTCCAGTCAGCGACGGCCCGGTCCAGGATATCCCGCTTGCCGGCTTGCGCAAGTTTCGCATCAGGCGTCTGTCCCAGGAAACGTAACGCGCGCAGCAGCACTGTTTCGGGAGAAACCCCGGCCAGGACGTCCGTTGCACCGTCCTGTTTGCTGATTTTCCTGCCTCTGCCATCTACCGCAAGCGGGTGGTGCGCATACACCGGGGTAGGGAGATTGAGGCTGGACTGCAGGTAAACCTGGTTGAAAGTGGTGTCGAGCAGGTCCGCGCCGCGTACCACATGGGTGATATGCTGCGCAGCATCGTCTATCACGACTGCCAGGTTGTAGGCAATCAACCCGTCCGAGCGGCGCAGGATAAAATCTCCCGTCAACTCGTTCAACCTGCCTGTCAGCCGCCCCTGGATTACATCCGCGAAAAGGATGGGGTTGTCCGGTGTTTTTACCCGCAAGGCATAAGGTTTTCCGGCCGTTTCCGTACGTGCCCTGCACGTGCCCGGGTATGGTCTGCCTTTGGTGATGCGCCTGGGGCACCAGCAGCGGTACAACATGTCTCCGTCCGACAGTTGCGCCAATGCCTGCTCATAAAGTTCCATGCGCCGGCTCTGGTAAACGATATCGCCATCCCATTCCAGCCCGAGGATTTCCAGGGTATCGATGATCTTCCTGTCAGATCCGGCCCGCACCCGCGGCGTGTCGATATCATCGATCCTCAACAGCCATTTACCGCCGTTATGGCGGGCGTCAAGATAACTTGCCAGCGCCGCAACAATGGACCCGAAATGGAGCGGGCCGCTGGGAGTAGGGGCGAAGCGACCTATGTAGTTTTGGCTACCCATGTTATCGTGAAAATATAACAAATGAACCGCTGCGACAAATTGACCGAACTGTACGATCGTCTGCTGGACGCTTACGGTCCACAGCACTGGTGGCCGGCGGAATCCGCATTCGAGGTGATCGTCGGCGCCGTGCTGACCCAGAACACCAGTTGGAAGAATGTCGAAAAGGCAATCGCCAGGTTGAAAGCGACAGGCAATCTTGACCTGGATCATATCGTTGCGTTGTCACAGGATGACCTGGCCGGGTTGATCAGGTCTTCCGGTTTCTTCAACGTAAAGGCAAAACGCCTGAAGAACCTGTGCGAATGGTTGCAGTCACAGGGAGGGCTGGATGAACTGGCAGGATGGCGTACCGGCAAACTCAGGCAGTCCCTGCTGGAAATCAACGGTATTGGCCCGGAAACGGCGGATGACATCCTGCTCTATGCTTTTCAACGCCCGGTATTCGTGATTGATAGCTACACCCGGCGGTTGTCAGGAAAGCTGGGACTGATTCAAGGCGCGGAGGATTATGAAACCCTGAGGCAAATGTTTGAATCCTGCCTGCCCCCTGATCACAGGCTGTACAATGAATACCACGCGCTGATTGTCAGGCATGCCAAGGAAAAGTGTACTCACTACGACCAATGCCGGCATTGCGCGGTGGAAGCGCCAATCCGGTTACAACCATGACGCTGGACGGTATCGACGTTGCCGTAACGGGCTAGGAAAGTCCCAGCCGTTCCAGGGTTTCCGGAGCGGGTACGCCGGTCTCGCTCCAGCCGCGCAGTTCATAATATTTCGGCAGCATCTCGTCCAGCCGGCATACATGCCCCTTGCCGACGCCGCTCGGCGCCGGTTCCGTCAGGATCCTGGGCGGAAGGGTATCGTCCTTGCCGGTCAGGCCGGCAGCCAGGTTGAACTGCCGTTCCAGGTTCCAGATGCGTTCCCCGGTCTGCTGCAGACGCTTCAGGTCCCAGTCCCCGGTACAGGCGGCATCGATGTGGTCGGCGACGAGCGCCTCTGAAAAGCCGGCGAAACCCGAGAACAGGCATAATCCGCTGGAATCGGCCGCAGCGATATAGTCCTGGGATTCCTTGACCACCTGCGCCTTGCCGGCGGTTTCCAGGGTCGTGAAATCGTCCTCGAAAGGGCTGGCCCGCAGGTGGCACGCGCCCCGGTTGCTGGTGGCATAACCCAGGCCCATGCCCTGCATGCCGCGCCCGTCGTAGGCGGCGAATTCCTGGCCCTTGACCGACATGGAAAGTTCGGGATGGCCGTACTTCTCGCACAGCCGCTTCGAGCCCATGCCGACGTCCCGGCCAAACCCTTCGCCCCTGGCAACGGCTTCCGTCATTGCGCAGAAGGCCTCGGCGGAACCGAATTCCAGCTTGATGCCGCCGGTCACCGATTCATCGATCGCGCCGATATCGAACAGTTCCATCGCCGCAGATATGGAACCGCCCAGGGAAATGGGATCCATGCCGTATTCGTTGCACAGGAAACCGCAATAGGTGGCGGCGTCGATGTCGGCTACTCCCGCGGCGGAACCCAGGGCATAGGCCGTTTCGTATTCGAGTCCGCCGGACGCGCCGTGATACTGCGGTTTGTCCCTGACGGTAAAATGTTCCGGGTCGATGTGGCAGACCCGCCCGCAGCCGATGGTGCAGCCGAAACAGGCGCTGTTGGTAACGAGGTTGACGTGGCCGTTCTCCTTGGGGGTTTGCATCGCGCCCAGGTTTATCTTGTCGGCGCCTTCAAACTGGACCTCACGGAAATTCCGGGTGGGCAGTGTGCCATAGACATTAGTGGTATCCATCATGGCGATGGTGCCCTGCCCGGTCAGTCCCTTGCGTCCGGCGTCTTCCCGCATGGCCTGTGCCGTGCTCTGCGCCACCCGCATGAAGGCTTCCGGGTCTGCCACGCTAAGCCCTTTGGTGCCTCTTACGGCAATGGATTTCAGGTGTTTCGACGCCATTACCGCGCCCACGCCGGAGCGGCCCGCGGCCCGGTGCATGTCGTTGACCACGCAGGCGAAGCGGCAACCGTATTCGGCGCTGGGCCCGACCGAGGCCAGGTGGATCAGCGGGTCCTGGTGAGTGTGCTTGATGGTCTCTTCCGTTTCCCAAACGGTCCTGCCCCACAAGTGTCCTGCAGGCAGCAGGCGGGCGTTCTCGTTTTCGATATGCAGGTAAACGGGCTCCGGCGCCCTGCCTTCCAGGATCAGCAGGTCATAGCCGGCCAGTTTCAGTTCGGCGCCGAACTGGCCGCCGGAATTGGAACAGGCGATGGCATTGGTCAACGCGCCCTTGGTGATGACCGAATAGCGCCCGCCGGTGGAGGCCATGGTGCCGGTCAACGGCCCGGTGGCGAAGATTACTTTATTTTCAGGAGACAACGGGTCGACCGCGGGGTCGATCTCTTCAAACAGGTATTTAGTACCAAGACCCCGCTGCCCGAGGTAGGATTGCGCCCACTCCTCGTTCAAAGGCTCGATGGTGCAGTTCAGTTCGGTCAGGTTGACCCGTAATATCCGGTGTTGCCAGCTCATGTTGTTCTCTCCGTTACAATATCCGATAACCTGCGCAGGCGTTTCAATGCGGAATGCAGGTACCCGGGCAGGGTAATTGCCCGTCCGCTGGTATTGTCCTCCACCGGCTTCGATGGTTCAAGATCTTCTTCATGTTGGCACCGCTATCCGGTAAACTGCCCGCCGGTATGATTACGCGTTATCGGCACTTATGCATTGTTCCGGTCCTGGCACTGGCGGCCCTGCTCTCCGGCTGCCAGTCGGCATTCGGCCCGCAGGCCCTGGAGCGCACCCATCCCGCATATAACGAAGCGATCATTTCCTCCATCAACGAGCAGATGCTGCTGAACCTGGTGCGGATGCGGTATCGGGATGTTACCTTTTTCCTGGAAGTAAGCAGCGTGACCGCCAGTATGTCCCTGGGCGCCAACGCAGGGGTAAACGCCGACGTGAATTTCGGCGCAGGCGATTCCGTGAGTCCCAGCGCGGGTATCGCCTATTCCGACAAGCCGACAATTTCCTACACCCCTCTGCAGGGTGAAGACCTGTTGAACAGTATCCTCAGGCACCTGGAACTGGATCCCATATTTGTGCTGACGCAATCAGGCTGGAATATCAGCCGGGTGTTCGGGCTGTGTTTCGAGAGGATCAACAATCTTTACAACGCGCCCAACGCATCCGGACCTACACCGGAACTGGAACCCGCCTATGAGAAATTCGGAGAATTGATGGATGCGCTGCATGTGTTACAAAAAGCCCAACTCATGGAAATCGGCAAAAGGGAGAGAGAGGGCAAAGAAGAGGAACAGGACATTGTAATCAAGCTGATTACGGACAACGACAGGCACCGGCATGAAATCGACCGGGTGTATGACCTGCTGGAACTCGACAGGAGCGAGGATGAATTCACCCTGAATACGGATTTTCTGGATATGAGCAATAAGCAATGGACCGTGCGTCCCCGCTCCATCTCCGGACTGCTTTATTACCTGTCACACAACGTCGAGGCCCCGACGCGTCACCGGGGCGTGCTGGTAACGGACACCATGCGCAGGAGCGGAGGACCCTTCGACTGGGGCGATACCCCCGCAGGACGCCTGTTCAAGGTCAGGACCGGCGAGGAGCAACCTGAGAATGCCTATGTCGCCACCCGTTACCGGGGCAACTGGTTTTATATAGAGGACACAGACCTCGAATCCAAATCCACGTTCATGTTGTTGCGCCAGTTGTTTGACCTGCAGGCAGGCCGGACAGAACCGCAGGTACCGGCGCTGACCCTGCCGGTGCGGTAACATTTGTGCAACGCAACGTTTGAATTAATCTGACAAGTTATTTATAATCCCGCAACTCTGCCCGTTCACGTGGAGAAAAATCAACGACTGAACGGTCAGATCCCACAACTGAACACATCTTGCACACAGGAGTTGTACCTGGTGGACAGATTTTTGAAATCTCCGAGCATCAATGCCGTTCCGGATAGAATTGCATTGATACAAATCGGTCTGGCGCTGTGTGCTGGAGCATTGCTGCTGCCGGCGCTGGGCCGCGTCGCGGCCTTGTCTGCGGTCCTTGCGGGCGGCATCAGCGCGTTGTCGACCTGGTATACGGGCAGAAAAGTATTCGGTAGCAGGGCGAAGACCGCGCAGCAGTTCGTCAGGAACCTGTACCTGGCGCATTTCATGAAAATACTGCTGGTGATCGCCCTGTTCTGCATCGTGTTTGCGACCGTGCCGGTCAATTTCCCGGTGTTCGTAACCACCTATGCCGCAACCCTGGCCGTGTACGCCTGGGCGCTGGCCGCGGGCATGCGTACCCGGCGGGGATAAACCGGCAGACGAGAAAACGGAGAACGGAACATTGGCAGAAGGCACCCCGGCCGGGTATATCCAGCATCATTTACATAACCTGACTTTCGGACGGCATCCCGACGGCAGTTGGGGCCTGGCCCATTCGCAACAGGAGGCGACGGACATGGGCTTCATGGCCATCCACGTGGACACCATGTTCTGGTCGGTTTCATTGGGAATATTATTTTTGTGGTTGTTCCGCAGGATCGCCGTTTCCATCTCCATCGAAAACCCCGGCCACCTGCAGTCCTGCATCGAGGCCATCGTCGAATTGGTCGACAAGTCCGTGAAGGAAACGTTCCACGGCAAGAATCCACTTATTGCACCGCTGGCGCTGACGCTGTTTGTCTGGATATTCCTGATGAACTTCATGGACCTGATACCTGTCGACTTTATTCCCCACAGCACCTACCTGATGGGTATTCCCTACATGAAGGTAGTGCCGACTACCGACGTCAACGCGACATTCGGCATGGCCTTTGCGGTATTTTTCCTGATGATTTTTTACTCCATCAAGGTCAAGGGGGTGGGCGGCTTTCTCGGAGAACTGGCCTTTCAACCGTTCGGCAAGGCGCTGGTCCCGGTCAACCTGGCGCTGGAACTGGTCTCGCTGTTTGCCAAACCGCTTTCCCTGTCGTTACGTTTGTTCGGCAACCTGTTTGCGGGGGAACTCATATTCATATTAATCGCTGCCCTGATACCTTTCTGGGCGCAATGGACCCTGTCCGTGCCCTGGGCGATTTTTCATATACTGGTTATCACGTTGCAAGCCTATATCTTTATGATGTTGACGATTGTCTATCTAAGCATGTCGCATGAAACCCATTAATATTTAACACCTGACAGGAGAGGTTCTATGGAATCAATTATCAGTTTTTCAGCCTTGGCGGCCGGCATCATGATCGGTCTGGGAGCTTTGGGCGCCGGCGTGGGCATCGGTATTCTGGGGAGTAAATTCCTGGAAGGCCTGGCCCGCCAACCCGAATTGGCCGGTGTCCTGACGCCCAGGATGTTTTTGATGCTCGGGCTGACCGACGCGGTGCCGATTATTGCCATCGCATTCGCCGCGTTCCTGATGTTCGCCAACCCGTTCGTGGTCCAGTATGAAGCGACCGACCATGCAGCCAGGGTCAGTGAAGTCGACCCGGGATAAACTGAATGAATATTAACCTGACACTGATCGGCCAGGCGATTTCATTATTCATTTTCGTCTGGTTCTGTATGAAATACATCTGGCCGCCGATCATCAATGCCCTGCAGGAGCGCGAGAAACGCATTGCCGACGGACTTGCAGCCGCCGATGCAGGACAGGACAAGCTTATCGAGGCTGACCGGCGCCTGGTGGAACTGGTGGACGAGGGCAAGCAGAAAGCCAACGACATCATCGTCCAGGCGCAAAAACGCGGGGACGAGATCCTGGAAGAAGCCAAGCACGCAGCCAGGGTGGAGGGCGACCGCCTGATCGAAGCGGCACATGCCGAAATCGAACGGGAGCGCACCCAGGCCAGGGACGAGTTAAGGCAGGAGGTGGCGGTGCTCGCATTGGCCGGCGCGGAACGCATACTCATGCGCGAAGTCGACAGGAACGCGCATGACGAAATTCTGGCCGGGATAAGCGCCGAATTATAAGCTCCGCAAAATGCTTGAGAATTCAACCATTGCCAGACCGTATGCCAGCGCGGTATTTGAACTGGCTCAGGAAACGAGCCAGGCTGAGGAGTGGTCGGCCACACTGGAGTTGCTGGGTGTGCTTGCTTCCGACAAGAATATGCGCCAACTGATGACCAATCCCAAGATCAGCCGCCAACAGCTTCAGGACCTGGTATTCGAAGTATGTGGTGACGGACTGTCCGGCCTGGGACGCAACCTGGTGAAGGTCCTGGTACAAGCGGGCCGCCTGCAATACGCGCCCTCTATAAAAAACCAGTATGAACAGATGCGGGCTGCTGCAGAAGGCAGAGTGGAAGTAGAGGTCGTAGCGGCATATGCGCTGGACGACCAGCAGCAAGCCAGCATAGCCGAAACGATATCCGAACGCCTGGGCAAACAGGTGAATATCAGTACTTCGGTTGACGAATCATTAATCGGCGGCGCCGTCATCCGGGCAGGCGATTCAATCATCGATGCATCCCTGCGAGGCCGGCTGACCGAATTGCGCAATGAACTTGCCCGATAATGATGCGGATATAACTAAAAGAGGAACAGCGATGTCAATCAGTGCAACAGAAATCAGTGAACTGATAAAAAAGAAGATACAGGACTTCGATCTGGATACCGACGCCCGTACCGAGGGCACCATCGTCAGCCTGTCTGACGGGATTGCCCGTATCCACGGTCTGAGCGACGCCATGCAGGGAGAGATGATAGAGTTTCCCGGCAATACCTACGGTCTTGCCCTGAACCTAGAGCGGGATTCGGTGGGCGCCGTTGTCCTGGGGAATTACGAGCATATTTCCGAAGGCGATACCGCCAAGTGCACCAAGCGCATCCTGGAGGTGCCGGTTGGGGAAGCCCTGCTGGGACGCGTGGTCGATTCACTGGGGAATCCCATTGACGGCAAGGGCGAGATAAATGCCAGTGACTCCTCACCCATAGAAAAGATTGCCCCCGGCGTGATCCAGAGAGTATCCGTCGCGCAACCGGTACAGACCGGGTTGAAATCCATCGACTCCATGGTGCCCATCGGACGCGGCCAGCGCGAACTGATCATCGGCGATCGGCAGACCGGCAAGACCGCGGTGGCTGTCGACACGATAATCAACCAGAAGGGCACCGGGGTGAAATGCATCTACGTGGCCATCGGCCAGAAGGCTTCCTCCGTGAACGTGGTGATCCGCAAACTGGAAGAACATGGCGCCATGGAACATACCATCGTGGTTGCGGCGACGGCCTCGGATTCGGCGGCCATGCAGTATATCGCGCCCTATGCCGGCTGCGCCATGGGTGAATATTTCCGTGACCGCGGCGAAGATGCACTGATCATTTATGACGATTTGACCAAGCAGGCCTGGGCTTACCGGCAGGTATCCCTGCTGCTGAGACGGCCGCCGGGACGCGAAGCGTATCCGGGCGATGTTTTCTACCTGCATTCCCGCTTATTGGAGCGGGCTTCGCGTCTCAACGAGGATGCGGTGGAGAAACTGACCAACGGCGAAGTGAAAGGGAAGACCGGATCGCTTACCGCCCTGCCCATCATCGAGACCCAGGCGGGCGACGTCTCCGCCTTCGTGCCCACCAACGTGATCTCCATCACCGACGGCCAGATCTACCTGGAAACGGACCTGTTCAACTCCGGCTTCCGCCCTGCGATCAATGCCGGCCTGTCCGTATCCCGGGTAGGCGGCGCGGCGCAGACGAAGATCATCAAGAAGCTGGGCGGCGGTA
The DNA here is from genome assembly GCA_965220815.1 of Gammaproteobacteria bacterium. Lineage (GTDB taxonomy): Bacteria > Pseudomonadota > Gammaproteobacteria > Eutrophobiales > Eutrophobiaceae > JAAXHV01. Next base: position 586,370 of record OZ244846.1, on the reverse strand, counting down.
TCCGCCTGGCCCTGGCCCAGTACCGCGAACTGGCGGCATTCGCCCAGTTCGCCTCCGACCTGGACGAGGCGACCCGCAAGCAACTGGAACGCGGCCAGCGGGTGATGGAGTTGATGAAGCAGAAGCAGTATTCCCCGCTTAGCGTGGCCGGCATAGCCGTGAGCCTGTATGCAGTGGAAAACGGCTATCTCGATGATGTCGAACTGGAGAAAGTCGGCGATTTCGAAGCGGCGCTGCACAACTTCATGCACAGCGAACGCAAGGAACTCATGGCTGACATTCAGGAGAAGGCGGAGTACACCGACGAGGTGGCGGCTGCATTGAAGGACAGCCTGGAAGAATTCAAAAAGAACCACACCTGGTAATTGGCGCTGACGGGAACCGAAACTGGAGATAACAGTTGGCAGTAGGTAAAGAAATCCGCACCAAGATCGCGAGTGTGAAGAATACCCAGAAGATCACCAAGGCGATGGAGATGGTGGCCGCCAGCAAGATGCGCAAGGCCCAGGAACGGATGCGCATGGCGCGGCCCTATGCCGACAAAATCCGCAACGTGATAGCGCACCTGGGCGCGGCCAACCCTGAGTACAAGCACCCGTACCTGGTTGCCCGCGCAGAGGTGAAACGCGTGGGGCTGGTGATCATTTCGACGGACCGCGGCCTGTGCGGCGGCCTGAACTCGAACCTGTACCGGGATGTGCTTGCCAGAATGAAAGAATGGGATGATGCCGGTGTAGAGATCGACCTCAGCATCATCGGCAACAAGGCAGTCGCCTATTTCCGGAGGCTGGGCGCCAACATCGTCGCCCAGACGACCCATATCGGCGATACGCCCGGGCTGGATACCCTTATCGGCGCCATCAAGGTGATGCTGGACGCCTACCTGGAACGGAAAATCGACGAGTTGCATATAGTGTCCAATCAATTCATCAATTCGATGACACAGAGGCCGGGAGTGGAACAGCTTATCCCGATACGTCACCTGGGAGACGATGACCTTACACATATCTGGGATTACATCTATGAACCGGACGCCAGGGAAGTGCTCGACCAGTTATTGCAACGCTACGTGGAATCCCTGATTTACCAGGCCGTAGTGGAAAATATCGCCTGTGAACAGGCCGCCCGCATGGTCGCTATGAAAAGCGCCTCCGATAATGCCGGCACCCTGATTGACGAATTGCAATTGATTTACAACAAGGCGCGCCAGGCCGCGATCACCCAGGAAATTTCGGAGATCGTAGGCGGTGCTGCAGCGGTGTAAGTATGAGGGAGCAGGTCTGGATGGCATTTTCAAGACTGTCTGGAAGCCATGGATGGCTGGAGGCAAGCGTACATGGATGTATTCACAGCGTGTCTTGAAAATGCCATGCAGACCTGCCGGTGTATAACAACGAGATCATATTGGTTAATGAGGACAAGAAACTGATGAGTGCTGGAAACATTGTACAAATCATCGGCGCGGTAGTTGACGTGGAATTTCCCGGCCACGCCATCCCGAAAGTTTACGATGCGCTGAACGTAGATGCCGAAGGCGTGGAGACCACCCTGGAAGTGCAGCAGCAACTGGGCGACGGAGTCGTGCGCACGATTGCCCTGGGTTCCACGGACGGTTTGCAACGGGGCCTGAAGGTGGATAATTCCGGCGCGCCGATATCGGTTCCGGTCGGTGAGAAGACTCTGGGCCGTATCATGAACGTGCTGGGCGATCCAATCGACGAACGCGGTCCGGTCAATGCCGAAGAAAAATGGAGCATCCACCGGGACGCGCCGACGTTTACCGATCTCAGCCCCACGACGGAACTGCTGGAAACCGGGATCAAGGTGATAGACCTGATCTGTCCCTTTGCCAAGGGTGGCAAGGTCGGCCTGTTCGGCGGCGCAGGGGTCGGCAAGACGGTCAACATGATGGAACTCATCAACAACATTGCCACCCAGCACTCCGGGCTGTCCGTGTTTGCGGGCGTGGGCGAGCGCACCCGCGAGGGCAATGATTTCTACCATGAAATGCAGGAAGCCGGGGTGGTCAATATTGAAAACCTGGAAGAATCAAAGGTGTCCATGGTCTACGGGCAGATGAACGAACCGCCCGGCAACCGGCTGCGGGTCGGCCTGACCGGCCTCACCCTGGCGGAAAAATTCCGCGATGAGGGTCGCGACGTCCTGTTGTTCATCGACAATATTTACCGTTTCACCCTGGCCGGTACCGAAGTATCGGCGCTGCTGGGGCGGATGCCGTCCGCGGTGGGCTACCAGCCGACCCTGGCTGAAGAGATGGGACGGCTGCAGGAACGCATCACCTCCACCAGGACGGGTTCCATTACCTCGATCCAGGCGGTGTACGTGCCGGCGGACGACCTTACCGATCCTTCACCGGCAACGACTTTTGCGCACCTGGACGCGACGGTGGTGTTGTCCAGGCAGATCGCGGAACTCGGCATCTACCCGGCCGTTGACCCGCTGGATTCCACCTCGCGCCAGTTGGACCCGCTGGTGGTCGGGCAGGACCATTACGAAACGGCCCGGTCCGTGCAGAATACCCTGCAACGTTACAAGGAGCTGCGTGATATCATCGCAATCCTGGGTATGGATGAATTGTCCGAGGAAGATAAACTGGTGGTGGCGCGGGCGCGCAAGATACAGCGTTTCCTGTCGCAACCCTTCACCGTGGCGGAAGTCTTTACCGGCACCGCCGGAAAATACGTGTCCCTGAAGGATACCATCCAGGGCTTCAAGGCCATCGTCAACGGCGAATACGACCACCTGCCGGAGCAGGCGTTCTACATGGTCGGGACGATAGAAGAAGCGGTGGAAAAGGGCAAATCAGTCTAAACTTGGAGTATAAACCGGTCCGGACATCAACATGGCAACCATTCAAGTCGATATCGTCAGTGCGGAAAGGGAGATCTTCTCCGGGGAGGCAGAGATGGTCTTTGCCCCGGCAATACTGGGCGAGGTAGGTATCGCACCGGGCCATACGCCGCTGGTTACCAGGCTTGCCCCGGGAGAAGTCCGCGTCCGGCAGGAGAACGGCGAGGAGGAAGGCTTCTATGTCTCCGGCGGGATGCTGGAGGTCCAGCCGAAGGTGGTGACCGTGCTCTCGGATACGGCCATGCGGGCGGAGGACCTGGATGAGGCGGCGGTGCTCAAGGCCAGGGAGGAAGCGGAACGCCAGTTGCATGACCGGGACGCGAAAATAGACTACGCAACGGCGCTGGCAAAGAATGCAGAAGCCGTAGCACAACTTCAGGCCATCCGCAGGATGCGCAAACGCACCGGACGCAGCTGATCCCATTGCATCCGGGCTAACCTCGCCCTTATCGCCATGCCACTGAGCGCCGTTATCCTTGCCGCCGGAAAGGGCAAGCGCATGCGCTCCTCCCTGCCCAAGGTAATGCATACCCTGGCGGGCAGAACCCTGCTATCTCATGTATACGCTGGCGCCGATCGCCTGTCCTGTGATGAAATTTACATCGTCCATGGGCACGAAGGCGATCAGGTCCGCGCGGCCCACCAGGTATTCAGCGCGCGTTGGATAATGCAGGAACAACAACTGGGAACGGGGCACGCAGTGTCACAGGTCATAGATTCCATTCCCGCCGCCCATCTCGTTATTGTACTTTACGGCGACGTGCCGCTGATCACCGGGGAGACCCTGGACGCGCTTGTAGAGGCGGCGGGAGATACCGGGTTCAGCCTGCTTACCGCTGTTCTTGACGACCCGGCAGGTTACGGCCGCATAGTGCGGGACGAGGCAGGCGATATCCTGAGGATCGTTGAGCAGAAGGATGCGGACGAGCAGGAAAAACTGCTGTGCGAGATCAATACGGGGATGATGGCCGTACGCGCCGACCTGCTGAAAAAATGGCTGGGCATGTTGACCGACGATAACGCCCAGAAGGAATACCTGCTGACGGACATTGTCGGGCTGGCCGTTGCCGAAGGAATCGACGTCCGGACCGTTTCCCCCGTTTCGGTCATGGAGATAAAAGGCGTTAATGACCGCTCCCAACTGGCGGAGCTGGAAAGACACTACCAGCATTTACAGGCCAGAGAACTGATGGACAAGGGAACGACCCTGGCCGATCCGGCCCGTTTCGACCTGCGCGGCAACCTGGAAGCCGGCGAGGATGTGTTTATCGACGTAAACGTCGTCATCGAAGGAGAGGTCAGTATCGGCAACCAGGTATCAATCGGCCCCAACTGCGTGATCCGGGACACCCGGATCGGAGACGGGGCGAATATCCTTGCCAACTGCGTTATCGATAATGCCGATATCGGCGCAAGAAACCGGATCGGGCCCTTCGCCAGAATACGCCCGGGCTCAAGCCTTGACGAAGACGTGCATATCGGCAATTTCGTCGAGATAAAACAATCGGAAATAGGCCAGGGGTCAAAAGCGAACCATCTCAGTTATATCGGCGACAGCGAAGTAGGCGAACGGGTCAACGTCGGCGCCGGGACGATCACCTGCAACTACGACGGGGTCGAGAAACACAGGACGATTATCGGCGATGACGTGTTTATCGGCTCCAATACCGAGCTCATCGCCCCCCTCAAGATAAACGACGGCGCTACCATCGCCGCGGGAGCCACGATTTCCAAAGACGTAGAGGCCGGTTCCCTGGCAATGAGCAAACGGGAAGCGAAAGTCGTGAAAGACTGGAAGCGCGCAAGCAAGAAAAAGGGGTCAGAGTAAGAATTTCGCCAGAAATTTTACTCTGACCCCGGAATTACAGACATGACATTCTCCACAGCAGATCTCCATGATGACCATGAAGGCAAGGTCCAGGTGGCCAGCGTCCTCATGCAGTCTTTCGGGCAAAAGACCCGCTTCTCCGGCCCCATCTCGACGGTAAAGTGTTTCGAGGACAACTCCCTGGTCCGGGCCGCCCTGGAAGAACCCGGCAAGGGCCGCGTGCTGGTGGTCGACGGCGGCGGCTCAATCCGCTGCGCCCTGGTGGGCGACAAGCTAGCGGAACTGGCCATGAAGAACGGATGGGATGGACTGGTAATCAATGGATGCATCAGGGATTCGGCAGTCGTCTCAACTCTAAACATCGGCATAAAAGCTCTCGGCACAAACCCCAGGCGCAGCGTCAAGAAAGGCGAGGGCGAACGCGACATCATCCTGAATTTTGCTGACGCAACCTTTACTCCAGGAAACTATCTCTATGCCGATGAGGACGGCATCCTTATCAGTCCGGACGAGTTGTTTTAGTTTTCTCCGCCGTCGCCTGGACTATCCGCTCTTGGCGGGAGGCGAAATTATCGTATCCAGCCGGGTTTCTATTCTGACGACACGTTCGCGCAGGTCTCCAATCTCACTACGTACGACATTCAGTATGTCCGCACGTTGCGATTCCATGGCAACCCGCAGGTCCGTTATCCCCGTGTATAACACAGTCATCCCGCCCAGGATCGCAGTCAGCGCAAACGCGTTCATCCACAGCAACAACCGGAATTCACCGCGCGACACCGCGTTGGCCTGACGCTCCGGCGCCGTCTCTGCCGGCGCCGTTTCAGCACGGGATATTGCCGTATCGGGGTTCATGGTATGCATCGTCGTTTCCATCTTATCCACCTCCTTCAGTTCAATCAAATTCCTCTCAGGCGACCGCTCGCCGTCACTCCCTTGGCGGTGACGGCGGCCGGCGCCGGTCCTCTCCGGGTATTATAGTCGGCAACCCGGGCAACGGCAACTTCCTTCTTGTAAACGACCTCGAAAATACTGTTATGTATTTGATATTACTAATATTTCATGGTATATTGCCAGCTATGTTTTCAACCATGAAATGTGATTCCCGACACTGCGATACCCTATTGAAAAGACCCCTGTAATGGCATTAACCCGCACCAAAAGGTTGCTGATGAATCTGCTGGCTCTCAGCCTGTTGTCGTTGATAACGCTGCCAATCCAGGGACATCCCGGACGCACGGACGCCGAGGGCTGCCACGCAGGCAAACTGCCGCGGCATTGCCATGAGGGGACACGGTCCGGCCAGCCTGCACAGGGCAGCCCATCGGCGCCGCGCACGATGGCGTCAGAGGACGATTACAATCGCTGGTTTTGTACCCGGGTCAACGGGGAAACGGCAACCCGTCATGGGTACGCCTCTGCCGGCGGCCGCCGTTACGTGGAGGTGGATTGTGAGACCGGCACGCTGGTGTACGAGGGCGGTGACCCTCTCCCCGTTCTTGATCCACGAACCGTTTAGGGAAATTCATCATATGACCTGCCCCCTGCAACTGATCCATTCGGCGCTTAGCAATTCATCTCCAGTGACATGCCCCCTGGGCGACACAATATTCCACTGGATGCCGGGTCAAGCCCGGCATGACGAGTTGGGCGCCGAAATAGATGGGGTCAGGTCGCACAATGCACACACCGCTGATGAGCAGATGGGGTCAGAGACAGACGGGGTCAGAGTAAGAAATTCGAAGAATTTTTACTCTGACCCCTGGATTTGCGGGGACGGACTTGAAGTCCGTCCCCTGCGAGTGTTTCAATCAGCGTTTACGACGTGCCCATCAGGGACATCACCCAGCGAATATAAAACGGACCGATGGCCAGCAGCAAAAAGGCCATCGTCACCATCAGGCCGCCGAGCTTGAGGATGATCCTGTTCTCAAGCGCATCAAGCCTGCTATCTACGTGTTGCCGCAGTGATTCGAACTCGGATCTCAATATTTCGAATTCGGATCTCAGTAAATCGAAGTCAGACCTCACTAATTGCAGGTCGGCTTTTGTCGCTACGGTCTCGCTCATTGCTTTGTTGATGGTCGTCACTACCGCTTCGGCTTGCCGGTCTTCAAAGCCGGTTTTTCTCAACTCCTGCGTCGCTTTCAGGGTGTCAAAGGTCACCGTTGCCGGGGTATCGGTGGATAAGGCTTCATTAGCAGCTGTCATTAGCGTTCTCCTTTAAGTCATGGCGGGGGGCCGGCTACTGTTTAAGCAGGCAATTGTCCCGCCCGGGTCCAGAAAATCAAGGCCGCAAGCCCTTGCCTTGGGGTTATCGGCCTCACTAGGCTTCAACGTAGCACAACACGGTCAATGTTTCAACACGGGGAACAGATTGGCGATGGATGGGGTCGGACCAACATAACCCATTGACTTTGCAGAATAAAGGGATGATTAATCGCTTGTTTTAAGGCTTAAAACGCACTTTTTGGCCGCAAAAACAATCCTGTAAGTCATCGAAGCGTCATATCTGTGGTCGGACTGTATAAGGCGAACAGTCCACCTTGTGAGGCGGGAGCAAGATTCGGGTGGCCGGAATCAGTGAATAACTTATACTTTCCCCATGAATACCGCTTCCCGCTCAGGTTCGGCAGAGGATTACGAACAGATCGCGCAGGCAATTGCCTTTATCCGTGATAACGCTGTCCTGCAGCCATCTCTTGAACAGATAGCATCCCACGTCGGGTTGAGTTCCTGGCATTTCCAGCGCAAATTCAGGTCCTGGGTGGGGGTCAGTCCCAAGCGGTTCCTGGAGTTCCTGACAGTACAGCACGCCAAGGAACTACTGGACAGGTCGGCCAGTGTGCTGGATGCCGCGCTGGACCTCGGTTTGTCCGGGCCGGGGAGGTTGCACGATCAATTTGTATCCATCGAAGCCATCACACCCGGCCAGTACAAGCGTCTGGGCAGCGGTTTAGAGATTTATCATGGCATTCATCCCAGCCCGTTCGGGCTGATGTTTCTGGCTTTGACCGATAAGGGGATCTGTGAACTGGCATTCGGTTCTATGGAAGTGCTCGACCGGGAAGTAAAAGATATGGAGAGGCGCTGGCCTGCCGCGCAGGTTTCCCATGCTCCGCAGCGTACCGCGCCGACCGCCGGCAGGTTATTCAGTTCCAGCAACAGGGAACAAGCCGGGCATGAGGCCGGATTTCGACTGTTCGTGAAAGGGACCAATTTCCAGGTCAATGTCTGGCGCGCACTACTCAGAATTCCGGAGGGTGCTCTCGTATCTTACAAGCAACTGGCGCAAATGACCGCTAACCCCTCGGCCATAAGAGCCACTGCTTCCGCAGTGGGAGCCAATCCGGTTTCCTACCTGATACCCTGCCATCGCATCCTGCGCACATCGGGGGAACTGGGTGGTTATCACTGGGGAATTGAACGAAAGAGGGCGTTGATCGCCTGGGATTCGGCGCGCGCCGAATCGGTATCTGAAGCAGGGCTTGCTCAATAAGCAGCTTCCTGCGCCTGCCTTGACCGTTTCCGTCCTGTATGTCGATCATATAGAATGCCTTCCTCATGGCAGCATTCAGCGACAGATCAATGAGTAGCGCGCGTGAAACGACCCGGGTGGGAGAAGCATTTTTCCGCATCAATCGGAAATCGTCTGCCTTGCTGGTAATCGATATGCAGAACGCCTTCCTTGAACCTGGAGCAATGCTTGAGACGCCTATGGGCCGTGAGATTATTGCCCGGCTCTCAGGGCTGATAATGGAGTGCAGAAAAATGGCAGTGCCGGTAATCTGGATCCGGCTCGACAGCAGCGCTCCCTATGGCGGTCTTCTGCTGGACAAGTATCCGCCCTTGCGGGAGCAGCGGGTATTGTTCAGGGGGACACATAGCTTTGAGTTGTTTTCGGATCTTCCTGTGCCCCTTGAGGACGAATTTCATGTTGTCAAACATAAGTATGATGCGTTTCATCGAACCGACCTGGATACCCTGCTAAGGAATATCGGCGCGGACACGGTTATCATTACCGGCGTGACAACCAACTGTTGTTGTGAATCCACGGCGCGCAGCGCATTTGAACATAATTACAAGGTCGCCTTTACCAGTGACGGTACGGCAGCGTTTGAAACCCGCCTGCATGAAGCTGCCCTGGGTACGATACGCGAATTGTTCGGACGGGTGCTGACCGTCGATGAAGTCATCAGGGAACTGGGCGACAGTCCCAATAAATAAAATTCAGGAGGAAACAGGCTTGAAACTTACGTTTGTACTGGTACACGGTTCCATGCACGACGGTTCCTGCTGGGACCGGGTGATTGCGGAACTCAACAGGCAGGGCCATGTTGCCTATGCGCCGACCATGGCCGGCCACGGCGATGATGCCGGCAACTTTTTCACCCAGGCAGATTGCGTGAAGTCAGTAGTGGACTACATCCTGGAGCAAAACATCCGCGACTTCATCCTGGCCGGCCACAGCTTTGCCGGGATCGTGATACCGAACGTCGCCGAGCAGGTAGCCGACCGCGTTAACCGGGTGGTATTCCAGAATGCCATGGTGCTGGAAGACGGGGAGTGCATCTATGATGTGGTAACACCCGGGCACCGGCAGATGTTTGATGCGATCATCAAGAAAGAAGGCGAGAGAACCAACTGGATGATACCGTTCGAGGTTTTTCGGGAAGTGTTCATCAACGATGCCGACCTGGAAACAGCCAAACGGGTCTACGCCGGTCTGAAGCCAGTCTGCGTTTATTCACAGAATGAAAAGATCAGCATGCAGGGTTTTCAGCGCCTGAATGTCCCCAGGAGTTACATCAACTTCACCGATGACATCGTCCTGCCCCACGGTGAGTACGCCTGGTATCCCAAGATGGCGGAGCGCCTGGGCCTGTGCCGGGTGGTGCAGAAGCCGGGCAGTCACGAGGTTTGTTATACCAACCCGGAGCTCCTGGCCGAGGCGTTGATAGAGGCGGGCAGACCGTAATTTTGTCCGCAGGTGAGCCGGAATACCCGGTTCGCCTGGGGGACGGACTTAAGTCCGTCCCCGGAAATCAGCCTCCAGCGTTTTTCAGTTCATCCATCACCTTGAGAACAGACGCGCGCAACGTGTCGACAACAAAGTCAATCTGTTCTTTTGTAAGGATAAGAGGAGGTGACAGGATGATGAAGTCTCCCACGTTACGCGCAATCAGGCCGCGCCGGTATGCCTCAAGTGCAACCCGCCGTCCGATCTCGACGGATTTATCGAAATTCTGTTTTGTTGCCTTGTCGCAGACGAATTCAACGGCAAGCATATAGCATCTGCCGCGTACGTCGCCGACGATATCCAGGTCCTTGAGATTTGCCAGCGATTGCTCGAAATAAGGTCCGGTTTCCCGCACGTGGCCGCAGAGATTCTCGCGCTCGATGATCTCGATGTTCTTCAGTCCCGCGGCGCAGGCAACGGGATGACCGGAATAGGTAAACCCGTGGGCGAAGATGCCGTCATCGGTGATCGCCCGGGAGATACGATCAGAGAAAAGGGTTGCGCCCAGGGGTATGTAACCGGACGTAATGCCTTTTGCCGTCACGATAATGTCGGGGATGATGTCGAACAAGCGTTCCGATGCAAACATGTGTCCCAACCGGCCGAATGCCGTCACCACCTCGTCGGACACGTAGAGTATATCGTGACGCCGGCAGACCTCCAGGGCGCGCCTGTGGTATCCGTCCGGCGCCATGATTACCCCGCCCGCTCCCATGATCGGCTCGGCGAAGAAGCAGGCGATGTTCTCTGCCCCGAGTTCGCTGATTTTCCTTTCGAGTTCGGCAATCAATGCATCGCAGTATTCCGGCTCGGACATGCCGTCGAATGGTCGGTAAACGTTCGGACACGAGACATGATGCACCAGCGGCGCTTCGTCCGTGGCCAGGGTATGAAAGCCGGTGTAATTCCGCGTTATGCCGGTGATGGAGGCTGCCAGATAAGTGCTGCCGTGGTAGGCGTTCTCGCGGGCGATGATCAGTTTTCTGGATGGCTGCCCGTTGGCCTGGAAGTAATAATGGGCGAGCCGGACCGCAGTATCGACTGATGTCGAGCCTCCTGTGGTGAAGAACACATGGTTCAGGTCGGCGGGAGCAAGCTGTGCCAGCTTCGCGGCCAGGGCCGATGCGGGCACGGAAGACATGTCGGTAAAAGTATTATAGTAAGGCAGGGTGAGAACCTGTTCGGCTATGGCGTCAGCCATTTCCTGCCGGCCGTAACCGATATTTACGCACCAGAGTCCGCCGATTCCGTCGAGATATTTCTTCCCGTCCACATCATGGACATAAGCGCCTTCCGCCTTGTCGAAAACCCGCGATCCTTCGTTCAGAAAACGCGGGAATTCCGCGAACGGATGCAGAATGTGTTTCAGGTCGTATTCGTGGTGTATGTTCTTGAGAACATCATTCATTGGGGTCTCCTGTCCGATTTTCAGCCTGAAAACCAACTCTTGTGTGTAGAATTATATTGACAGGAGCGGCGCCCGCCATTTATCAATTGTTATAGACAAACTTGCTGACGTACATTGCGTGACATGAATCCTGCCTTGCTCTGGAATGCCGAACTGGCGCAAATTCTGCGCACGTCCGATATCGATGAAGTCTGGCGTTATATTTTTCTTACACTCCAGAACGCATTGGATATCAGCAGTATGAGCGTGATACGGTATCTCGGCGATACCATGCCCCTGGTGCTGTTTTCCCATGCTGCCGATGACCCGGCCGGCGCGCGCATCACTGCCTATATCCAGGGCGCCTACCTGCTTGATCCATTCTTTCATGCCAGCATCGGCGGACCCCTGGAAGGTTGTTATACACTTGCCGAGCTTTCGCCCGGCGATTTCAAGGAAGGAGAGTATTACAATACTTTTTTCGCCGCTTACGGACTGATGGATGAAATCAACGTGTTCTTTCAGACCGGCGACGGAAAATCCGTGGCAATATCCCTGGGAAGGGAAACGGGGTCACGCAAGTTTGAACAGGATACGCGCGCCGTCCTGGACGAGGTCCATGAATTTTTACGGGTGATCGTGGATCGGTCCTCCGGCAAGTCCGAACAGCGTCCGGGCATTATCGATACGGAACTGAGAGCCGGTTTCCATGTAAAACTCAAGGAGGCTATGGACAGGCTTGGAACCAGTGTCCTGACCCCGCGGGAGAAAATGATCCTTGATCATCTGTTGCGCGGGTATTCCGTCAAGGTCACCGCTGAACGCCTGGGCGTATCCGAAGGGACCGTGCGTATCCACCGGCACAGCATTTATTCCAAACTGGACATCGGTTCACAGAATGAACTCTTTTCTCTCGTAATCGAAGCCCTCAAGCACATGGACCCGTCAGGCAACGCGGACCCCCTGGCGCGCCTGCTCCCGGCACCAGACATTTGAGCCGCTACGGACGTAAAGCCGCATCTATAACAAAAGTCATATAGTCCGATCCAGGTCACGTTGCTAGTCTTTAAGACTGACAATGAGTGTTGGAGGAAGGGCTAATGAGTATCTTCAAATACGCAGGATCGATGATGGTTAAATTCGTTGCGGCGCCGGTCTTCTTCAGCGCTGTTTTCGGTATGGCGGAAACAGCCGCCACCACCATTGAGGAAATCATCGTCACTGCGCAGAAGCGTGCACAGAGTGTCCAGGACGTGCCCATTGCAATTACCTCGCTGACCGGTGAAGAAATCGATGCGCTGGGTATGCGCACCGCTGCGGACGTGCAGTACCAGATCCCCGGCCTGATAGTTTCCTATTCATCCACCAATGCCATTCCGAACTTTGTATTGCGCGGCATCGGCCTGAACGACTTTACCGCGATCCAGAGTTCTCCCGTAGCCGTTCATGTCGACGAGGTGTATTACGGCAACTCAACGCTCCTGAACTTCCAGTTATTCGACATCAAACGGGTGGAGGCGCTGAAGGGTCCCCAGGGCACCCTGTACGGGCGCAATTCAACCGGCGGATCGGTCAACTTCTTTTCAAACAGGCCCACTCGGGAATTCGAAGCCGGACTGGATCTGGGTTACGGAAATTACGAGGCATACAACGTTGAAGGTTTCGTGAGCGGTCCCCTGGGCGAGACATTGTCGGGCCGGATATCTTTCAGCGTGACACAGCAGGACGGCGGCCCGTTCACTCATCCGACCCTGGGCGAGATTGGCGAACAGGACCGCTATGCGGTACGGGGACAATTATTGTGGGATGTTTCCGAAGATCTTAGCGCGCATCTGCTGGTATTCGGCGGCCAGGACGACTCCGAAGGGAATCAATATGAAGGCGTTCCCACGTTCACCAACGATGCTGAATTCAATATCTGTGATCCGGTCACAGCCGGCAACCTGGGGTTGTCCGACGCCTGTTCTTTCGATGGAGAAGGCGCGATCCTCAGGGACGATGACGATCCCTATACCCTGCAGAAAGCCCTTATCAATCGGGATGAGATCGACGCTTTCGGCGTTGTTTTCAGCGCCGACTATGACCTGGGGTTCGCAACGCTCACGTCTATTTCCACATACAATACTGTTGACCGGAAATCCCAGGAAGACGCTGACGGTACCGTTGTTCGCAGTATTGACGTCGGCTATGAAACCGATTTTGAGCAGTTCACCGAAGAAGTGCGCCTGGCTTCTCCCGATGATGGTCGCTGGGTCTGGACTTTCGGCCTGTTCTATTCGACGGACGAACTGGAGACACCGCGTACGGAAACGGATGCGGGTGATTTCGATTTTCGCCAGAACCACGCCTATATTCTTCAGACGGATTCGTTCGCGGCATTCCTGCATAACGAGTTCCGGTTGACGGAACGGTTCTCCGTAACGGCAGGGCTCCGCTACACTGACGAGGAGCGATCCTTCAAGGGCGGCACCATTAACGTGGATTTCGGCAGCGGCCCGACCGCGAGCGGCGAATTTGTGCCGTCTCCCGGCCCGCTACCGGGTGACTTTTCCGATCCGTCGGTTTTTGACGAGGCTTATATCGACAGGGAGATCAGTTTCAACGAGGTATCCTGGAGCGTGGGCGCCAGCATGGATATCTCCGATACCGTCATGGTTTACGCCGGTATCTCCAATGGTTTCAAGAGTGGCGGTTTCATCGGCGACATAACGGTACAGGAGATATTGCAGGAACCTTATGACGAGGAGACACTCACTGCCTACGAGATCGGCATGAAATCCGACCTGCTGGACGGGACGCTACGCTGGAATACGTCGTTATTCTATTACGACTACGAGGACGCCATTCTGGCGTTGTCCGTCGATGGCACCGGCGTGGTTGATTCCCTCCTGATTAATGAAAACGCAGCCGATGCCGAGGTGTACGGCGTCGAATCCGAGATCTGGTTTGCGCCGACCGAGGACCTGGATATCAAATTCGGAGTTACATACCTGGATACGGAGACTGAAGGAATACCCACGAGTCCGTTTAACGTCCAGGAACGGTTGGACGGCAATGAACTGCCTTATGCGCCCGAATTCAGCGCAAACGGCATGATCAGGTACCAGATGCTCATGGCTGAAGGCTGGAAGGGGCATGCCCAGTTCGATTTTACCAGCCTTTCCGACCACTGGGGTGAGTCCGACAACATCAATTTCAGCGAACTGGATGGTTACACACTGCTCAATGCGCGGGTCGGCCTGGGTTCCGAAACAGACAACTGGTCTGTCGGCGTCTGGTGCAGGAACCTTACCGATAAGGAATATTTCATTTACGTGAACAACCTGCAGGCATTCGGCTCCATACTCAGGACGCCCGGCATGCCGAGAACCTATGGCGTAGACGTATCACTGCGATTCTGACCCCGATTATTGTCACTAAAGCCCTTATCCGGCATAGTTAAGAAATGTCCAGGGGAAACGGAAGCGTTGCGCAGGCGCCGGCCTATGTCATGCCCGGAGAATTTGAGCCCCATTCATCCTTATGGCTGGGTTGGCCGCGCTTCCAATGGTTCACCGATCCGCGCCTGGACACCCGGCAAACCATCGCCGAGATCCTGCAAACCTTGTCGTTTTATCGGATCAACTCAAACATTTTATGTACGGATGAGGAGGGTATAGCCGCGGCCCGGGACTGGATGCGGCAACATGGTTGGCCGATTACGCCGTACATGAATTTTCTGCCCATACCGCAAATCGATATCTGGATACGTGATTTTGGTCCGATATTTCTGAAAAACCGTAGAACTGACAGGTTGGCAATCGCGTCATTCGCACAAAACCAGTGGGGATACTCCGATATTGCCGATGACACTTCATTAAGGATGGCGGAATTACCCGGTTCGATTGCCGGGTTCCTCGGTATAAATACTGTTCTGCGTACCGGGGTAATCAGTGAAGGTGGCGGCCGGATCCATAATGGTAAAGGCGTCCTGCTTGTTAACCGAGCATTGGAACTCCGGCGCAATCCTGAGAAGACGGAAGCAGAGCTGGAAGCCGCTTACAAAACAGTATTGGGCGCCATCCGAATCATCTGGTTGAACGAGGGCCTGCTTGAGGATTTACAGTCGGACAACGGACCTGTCCCGTATGCAAACGCCGACGGCAAGACACGTTACTTGTATGGCCCCCAGACAACGGGCGGTCACCTGGATGAACTCTGCCAGTTCGCAGGTTCCAACCGGATAATCCTGGCCCAGGTGAGCGAGCAGGAAGCATGCGCGGATCCGGTCGCTGCCATCAACTACCAGCGCCTCGAAGAGGTATATCGAATTCTGTCCGGAGCGGGTGATGTGAACGGCAAGCCGTTCGAGATTATCCGCATCCCGGTTCCTGATGTCGAGTTTATGCTTATTCAACCCGATGAGCCTATGTACAGGGATTTCCTGGCAACCCTGGCTTATCCGGACAGCGCGCCGGCATTTCCCACGGGGGAGCCGGTGCATATTATCAAGGCCTCGAGCTATGCTAACTACCTTGTTACCAACGGGTTGGTGATCGCCCCCAGGTATGGAGATCGGGCTAAAGATGATACAGCCGCAACGGTGCTTAAAACTGCTTATCCCGGTCGTGACGTAGTACAGATAGACCCGACCCCATTGAATTACGCGGGCGGCGGAATTCACTGCCTGATACAACAGCAGCCTGCAGGCATCTGTTGATGACATTAACGGCAGATTAAATGGCGAGTTGATTGATCCGGGAGTGTTATGGCCGAGTACGGAATCATTTGCCTTATCCCCACCCTGGTGGTGTTGGTGCTGGCAGTTATTTCAAGACGCACCATAGAGCCTCTCATTGCCGGTTCTCTTGTCGGATTGCTGATCCTGGCCCCGTCCGACCTGCTGACCAATTTTACCGGCGTAATGTTGGCGGTGATGGGCGATGAGACCATAGGGTGGATCATCATGGTATGCGGACTTATGGGGAGTCTGATCGCATTGCTGGCGGGCATCGGGGGCGCGGCTGCGTTCGGCAGACTGGTGGCGGGCAGGGTCAAAACCCGGGCAGGCGCGTTGATTACCGCCTGGTTGCTGGGCCTGGCGATATTCATTGATGACTACCTGAATGCCCTGACCATCAGTTCGTCGATGAAAAAGGTAACGGACAAATTCGGCGTTTCCCGGGAAATGCTGGCTTACGTGGTGGATTCAACCGCCGCGCCCATCTGTGTGCTGGTACCCCTGTCAACGTGGGCCGTATACTTTGCTGCATTGCTGGAGGAAAATACGGGGGCCGGCACCGGGGAAGGACTTCTGCTTTACATGGAAGCGATTCCCTATATGTTTTATGCCTGGGCTGCGGTAGTAATCGTCCCCCTGGTTATCCTGAAAAAAATCCCCCATCTTGGCGCAATGGCAAGGGCAGAAAATGAGAACGCCCGCAAGTATCAGATGAAGCCGGTTGAGGAGCAAAGCGGCTTCGCAGATGACGCGGATAATGGAAATAAAGGCGGGGCGGGGTTGAACTTTTTCGTCCCCATTCTCTCACTGTTCTTCTTTACCTGGTACCTGGGGGTCGATATTCTGAATGGAGTAATCGTCGCCCTCAGCATCACCATTGTCTCCGTCCTTGTTCAACGGTTATTGCCGCCGGCGCGGATTTTCGACACCATGCTTGAGGGTTTCAAGTCGATGCTGCTTCCCCTGGGAACGGTAGTGGCCGGTTTCATGCTCAAGGAGGTCAATGACCAACTGGGACTGGCTTCCTACGTGATAGGCATCGTTGAACCCATCATGACGCCGCTGTTATTACCCCTGGTTACTTTCATCACCATGGCCTTGATAGCTTTTGCAACAGGGTCATTCTGGGGCATATTTGCCGTAGCCATGCCTATCGTCATACCGCTTGCGGTGAGTGTTGAAGCAGACATGGCATTGGTGATCGGTGCATTGATCTCAGCCAGCGCGTTCGGCAGCCATACTTGCTTTTATGGCGATTCAACGGTGCTCTCCGCGCACGGCAGTGGTTGCGGTGTCATCGAGCATGCGCTTACGCAACTGCCGTATGCAGCACTGGCGGCTGCCGTTGCTTCGATCGCATTCCTGATTGCCGCATTTTAAAATATGCCGGCAGTCAAATATCTGTGATAGACTTCGGAGGCCGATGTCGAAAGACCGTAAAATAACCAGGAACATATCGAAGCGGGAACGGGCCTTTATCGGCGGCAACATCCTGTCCTTTCTTTCCGGGTTATCCGTCGGTCTGCTGGTCGCTTTCATCGTCTTTCTCCGTTACCAGGTTGTTGAGCCTGGTTCGGCCGGTGAACCGGCCGCTCCTGCAAAAGACAGCCGGGCGCAATCCGAACGGGATAAACCGGATGTCAAATTCACTTTCTATGACACGTTGCGTGACAAGAAAGTCAATATCTCCGAATGGATGGCCGGTGACAGGGACGCCCGTGAAGAACCGGATGACAAGGCCGCAGATCAGGTTCAGGCAGGTGAGGAGAGCAGGGAAAGCGTTGATGAACAGGAACAGTACGCGGCCCTTGACCGGGACGCGGACGATGATGTAACCGGCTACGTCCTCCAGGTCGGTTCTTTCAAGGATTTCAGTTCGGCGGACCAGGTCAAGGCGCAACTGGCGTTACTGGGTATCTTTGCCGACGTCCAACGGGTCATGCTCAATGAGCAGGACATCCGCCACCGGGTTCGCCTGGGGCCTTATACCAGCGTTGACGAGATGCGGGACGTGCGCCGCAGATTGAGAGACAACAACATAGAATTCATGTTGATTGAGTTGCGCTGACTCATAACATATCCTGGGGATCTATATCCAGAAACCACCTCGTGCGCTTTGCACCGGGCATTGATTCCAATGACCGGCACCATGGAGTCAGCGCCCTCCTGAGGGTATTTCTGTTGCCGGACTGGATCAGCAGTTGGCTGCGATAACGCCCTCTTCTCTTCTCAATGGGCGCGGCGACCGGACCGAAGATATTCAGGGCGCTGGTGTCATTCAGATGATCGCGTGCCTCGCGCAGGAATTTCTCTGCTGTTTCACGACTGGTAGCTTCGGCGCCCAGTAACGCGAGATGCGCATAGGGAGGCAGGTGCGCGTTCCTTCTCTCACTGAGCAGCAGGCCGGCGAACCCGGCGTAACCCCGTGTTACCAGGGTCTGCAGTAACGGATGCCCGGGGAAGTGGGTCTGTATGAACACCGCGCCGGGCCTGTCCTCGCGTCCGGCCCGCCCGCTCACTTGAACGATAAGTTGAGCCATGCGTTCACTGGCGCGGAAGTCAGTACTCAGCAGACCCGCGTCCGCATCGATGATGCCCACCAGTGTCAAGCGCGGAAAATGGTGGCCCTTGGCGAGCATCTGGGTGCCGATCAGTATGTCGGCATCGCCTGTCGTGATCTCCCTTATCATCTTCTCCATGGATCCCTTGCGCCGGGTGCTGTCACGGTCTATCCGCAGTATGCTTGCGCCCGGGAAATGTTCGGCCAGGGTACGGTCCAGGCGCTGGGTGCCATGACCCACTTCGATCAGTTCGTCCTGGCTGCAGTCCGGACATTCTTTGGGCAGATCCCTGCGGGAGTCGCAGTGGTGGCAGATAAGACAGCGTTTATCCTTGTGGAAAGTCATCTTTGCGCTGCAGCGGCTGCATTCGGCATACCAGCCACAGCTATGGCACAGAATGACCGGCGCATAACCTCTCCTGTTCAGGAACAACAGCGCCTGGTTGTTCCGGTCCAGGGTGGAGGAAATCTCGTTCAGCAGGGTTTTCGATACCGCGCCGGAGAGGGTTTCATTCCGGAGGTTGATAACGTGAATTTCCGGCGATTTCGCTCCGGATGCCCGCGCCGGCAGGTTTTGTTGCGTGTATTTCCTGGTTTTCACGTTTTTCAGGGTCTCGAGAGAGGGCGTGGCGGAACCCAGCACGACCGGTACGCCATCGAACTTGCCCCGTACTATCGCGATGTCCCTGGCTGAATAACGGAATCCGCTGTCCTGTTTGTAGGATGGATCGTGTTCTTCGTCGACGACGTACAGCCCCGGTGATTTGAGCGGTGTCCAGATCGCAGACCGGGTTCCGATTATCACCGGCGCAGCGCCGTTTTTTGCCGCCTGCCAGTTGCGCAGGCGTTCCGTCTCGCTCAGCGCGGAATGCTGGACCCGGATATCTACCGGCAATCGCTGCCGGAGCCGGTCGATGAACTGCGTGGTCAGGCCGATTTCAGGCACCAGGATCAATGCCTGCCTGTTCTGCGCTATTACGCGTTTCACCGCTTCTATATAAACTTCCGTCTTGCCGCTGCCCGTTACTCCCCGCAACAAGTGCACGCCGTGCACGTCCGTATTTGCCGTGATTGCGTCAATCGCCTGGACTTGTTGCGTGTTCAGGTCAAAATCCCTGTTTTCAACCACGTTTGCCGTGGGCGCCGTCTGCGCCTCCCGGTCCTGTCCGGGCAGCGCCTTTCCCTGGCGCAACAACGCCGGCAGGGCGCTGAACAGCGCTTCGCCGACAGGATAATGGTAATAGTCGGCGGCCCAGCACAGAAACTCAAAGTGGCGTTGTGAAAAAAGAGGTTCGTAGTCTATGACGTTGCCGAGGGATTTAAGCTGGTCGGGTTGGAGCGTCGTCCGGTCGGAGACCGCCAGCGCCATGCCGACCTGCTCCTTGCGGCGCCCGAAAGGCACGCTTACCCGCATGCCCGGCAGAAACTCGATATGGCTGAACGGATCGCCGATGACATAGGCGTAATGTCTGCGCAACGGTACCGGCAGCGCAACCTGTAAATATCGTTTATTCACAGGTCAAAAGATCCGGCTGGGCGCTTCGCTTGATTCTGAGGTGGTATCGTAGGGAATAATGAGCCTGCTGCACTCAACGGCATCAGGCACGCGGTCGGCCTTGAAGACTTCAAATACCGCGTTGCCGTCACCGGTCTTTACCGGGCAACCGGTTTCCCGGTTGATCCTGATGGTAACAATATCAGCCGGCCGCGCCACCGGGTTAACCGGCATATCCTTCAGGGCGGCGCGCATATATTCTATCCATATCGACAAGGCGGTTCTGCTGCCTGTCTCGCCCTGGCCCATGGGGCTGAAGTCATCGAACCCTACCCAGGCGACAGCCACCACGGACGGATTGAAGCCGGCAAACCAGGCATCGCGTTGCTCATTGGTGGTGCCTGTCTTCCCGGAGAGGTCATCCCTTTTCAATTCCCTGTAGGCCCTGGCGCCGGTGCCGCGCCGGACGACGTCCCGGGTCAGGTCATTCATGATCCAGATGTTTTGCGGGTTGACTACCCGCTCGGCAATTTTTTGCTCGACCGGGACTGTTTCCGGGGGGTCTTGCCCGGGATCTTCCGCTTCCAGGGTTTCCACTGCCGCGGCTTCACCTGCCTGGGGACGGAATTCAATTCCCTCCCCGTCCTCTGCCGCCTCCGGACAACCGGGACAAACGGTAACAGGATGCGCCTGGAATAGCAGGTCCCCAGTATAGGTCTCTATGCGCTCGATGAAAAACGGTTCCACGCGGTAACCGCCGTTGGCGAACACCGTATAAGAATCGGCAAGCTGCCAGGGGGTAACTACACCGGTGCCCAGCGCCAGGGAAAGATTTTTGGGTAACCGGCCGGTATCAAAACCGAATTTTGCCGCGTGCCTGATCGTATTGCCAACTCCTACGGCGTGCAGGAGCCGGATCGAGACAAGGTTTCTTGAACGGCGCAATGCCTCTCTCAACCGGGTGGGACCGAACGACCTGCCGCTGTAATTTTCCGGGCGCCACTGGTCTTCAATGCTGGCATCATCGTAGACGATGGGCGCGTCATTGATGATGCTGGCCGTGGTGAAACCGTTTTCCAGGGCAGCCGAGTATATGAAGGGTTTGAAACTCGAACCGGGCTGGCGTTCAGCCTGGGTGATGCGATTGAACTTGCTGCGATAAAAATCAAAGCCGCCTATCAGGGCCAGGGTCGCGCCGTTATGCGGGTCCAGTGAAACCAGCCCCCCTTCAACAGCGGGTACCTGCGCCAGGCGCCACCTTCCCTGCGAATCCATTCTTACCCTGACAAGATCCCCGACCCTGACGATCTCTCCGGTATTTTTGGGCGCAGAACCCCGTGCGTTCTCGTTAATATATCTGCGCGCCCAGCCCAGGCTGTTCCAGTCCAGCTCGATTGAACCAAGGCCGAAGAGCCAGGCTGTCGCGGAAAAACCGCGCACCCCGGTAATCAGCGCCGGCTGCAGGTTGCCGATGACGGAATACGGCTCCAGCAGTTCGTCCCATTTTTCCTCGGCGTCACCATGATCCAACTCAAAATGGTCCTCGGGACCTCGATATCCGTGCCGTTCATCGTATTGCAGCAATGCCCGGTTCAGGGAGCCGTTTGCAGCGAGTTGAAGAGCATCGCGTATTGTTGTGGTGACGACATAACCGGCGCTGTAGGATTCCTCGCCGTACTCGTCCACCATGTGTTTACGCACCATCTCGGCGACATAAGGCGCTTCAAGATCGATGCTCGGACTGTGCAGCGATGCAGTGACGGGCGCGCTGTCAGCCTCGTGGAAACGCCGGCGATCAATGTAACCGAGTTCCAGCATACGCCGTAACACGTACGCCCTGCGATTAACTGCCTGTTCAGGACTGGTCACCGGATTGGTTCGGGAAGGCGCCTTGGGCAACCCCGCCAGCATGGCATGTTGCGCCAGGTCAAGGTCTGCCACATCAGCGCCGTAATAGACCTGGGCTGCGGCGCCAACCCCGTAGGCGCGCTGGCCCAGGTAGATTTTATTCAGGTAAAGCTCAAGGATTTCGTTCTTGGTCAGTTCTCTTTCTATCTTGATCGCCAGGAAAATTTCATTCAGTTTTCTCATATAGGTTTTTTCCCGCGACAGGAAAAAATTGCGTGCAACCTGCATGGTGATGGTGCTGCCGCCCTGTTTTTTCTCCCCGGTCCTGACCAGGGAGATAGCGGCGCGCACCAGTCCCTGCCAGTCAACTCCGGGATGGTCGAAGAAGCGGTCGTCTTCCGCGGCTATAAAGGCCTGTATCAATTGTTCCGGTGTCTCGTCGATGGTAACCGGCGCGCGCCGCTTTTCACCGAATTCCCCAATCAGCGACCCGTCCTGGCTGTACACGCGCAAGGGGACCTGCATGCGCACATCGCGCAGCACTTCGATATCCGGCAGGTTGGAGACGATAAGATAGACCGCGGCGCCGGCGGCTATGACAAATACCACCGCCAGTGCTTTGAATAAGGACATGGCCCGCATGATAAGTAGTGTAATAGATTTATTACCGGTACATAATACCGTTTTACACAGCGTGCGCCCTGACCCGGATGAAAACGAACAATACCGGTAATATCTTTCTCGTCGGCTTGATGGGCGCCGGCAAATCTACCATAGGCAGGCAACTGGCGCGGGAACTGGGCAAGCAATTCAGGGATTCCGACAGTGAAATAGAAAAAAGGACAGGCGTGAGCATAGACGTGATTTTTGACATAGAAGGAGAGCAGGGGTTCCGCCGGCGGGAGACCAGGATGTTGCAGGAACTCGTGGAGGAACGCGGGATCGTACTGGCGACCGGTGGTGGGGCAATACTGGCATCGGAAAACCGGCAGTTACTCAGGGACAACGGTCTGATCATTTACCTGAAGGCATCGGCGGAACACCTGGCTGGCAGGGTCAAGCTGGACCGGCGCAGACCGTTGCTGCAGACTGGTGATAAACTTGCAAAAATACGTGAACTGATGACCCAGCGGGAGCCGGTTTATCAACAATTGGCGGACATGGTGGTAGAGACCAATAACAGGAGCATCCCCCGTGTCGTAAGGGAAATCAGCAAAATGATTAAAGAGACATGAAACAACTTGCCGTTGAACTGGGGAGCCGTTCCTACCCGATTTATATCGGCGCCGGGTTGTTGCAGCGGTCCGCCGGGCTTGCCGGCGCGCAACTGAGCGAGCAGACCCTGGTCGTCAGCAATAGCGTCGTTGCTCCCTTGTACCTGGACACACTGCTGGAAGGGCTGGCAGGCAAACCTGCCCGCACCCTGATCATTGAAGATGGCGAGCGGCACAAGACTATGGAGACCCTGAACGGGATCATTACCCGGCTTCTGGAAGAGCAGTTCAACCGTACCTGTACCCTGGTTGCCCTGGGGGGAGGAGTTATCGGCGACGTAACCGGGTTTGCCGCAGCCTGTTACCAGCGCGGTGTCCGCTACATCCAAGTCCCCACAACGTTGCTTGCCCAGGTTGATTCCGCGGTGGGGGGCAAAACCGCGGTGAATCACAGGCTGGGAAAGAACATGATCGGCGCGTTCCATCAACCTGCCGCAGTGATCAGCGATACGGACGTGCTCGAATCCCTGCCGGCGCGTGAGTTTCGCGCCGGGGTTGCCGAGGTCATCAAGTACGGACTGATCAATGACAACGAATTCTTCTGCTGGCTGGAGGACAATATGGAAGGCCTGCTGCAACGGGACGCGGCCTGCCTCGCTCATGCGATCGAGGTCTCATGCCGCAACAAGGCAGGGATCGTGGCCCGGGATGAACGGGAATCCGGTTTGCGCGCCATCCTCAACCTGGGGCATACCTTCGGCCATGCCATTGAGACGGCCCTGGATTACGAGACCTGGCTGCACGGCGAGGCGGTAGCCGCGGGCATGTCCATGGCGGCCCATCTCTCGATAAGGACGACCGGGTTCAGGGAGAGCGACGCGCGGCGGGTGAATTCATTACTGGAGAAAGCGGGACTACCCGTGAGCCTGCCGGACACAATCAGCCGGGAACAACTCAGGGAACTCATGGCCGTGGACAAGAAGGCCCGCCACGGCCGCCTGCACCTGGTGTTGCTGGAGGAGATAGGCAAGGCGGCAGTGACGCCGGATTTCGAGGAG
Organism: Gammaproteobacteria bacterium; assembly: GCA_965220815.1. Lineage (GTDB taxonomy): Bacteria > Pseudomonadota > Gammaproteobacteria > Eutrophobiales > Eutrophobiaceae > JAAXHV01. The sequence goes on along the minus strand of OZ244846.1, from coordinate 562,369 downwards.
GCGGACCTGGATGCTACCCTGAGGCGTTATGCGGGGTAAGGGACTGTCCGGGTTCAGCAATCCAGGGTATTCCTGCGTTCCCAGTCACTGAGGTGCGAGGTGTACTCCCCCCATTCCTGCATTTTCAGCTTGATGTAGGAATCCACAAACTCATCGCCCAGGCCGGCGCGCAATATCCTGCTCTTTTCCAGCAGGCGCAACGCATCCAGCAGTGTTGCCGGTAACTTGCGTGCGGATTTCACCTTGTGTCCTTCCGCGTACATGTCGATATGCAGGGGTTTCCCCGGATCACGTTCGTTCTTCATCCCATCCAGCCCGGCACTGAGGATGCCGGCCTGGGACAGGTACGGATTGGTGGAGCCATCCATGAGGCGCAGTTCGAACCGGCCTGCATCCGGGATTCGGATCATGTGTGTGCGATTATTGCCGGTGTAGGTGACCGAACTCGGCGACCAGGATGCGCCTGACAGGGTACGCGGCGCATCGATCCGCTTGTAGCTGTTTACGGTAGGATTGAACAGAGCGCAAAGCGCAGTGGCATTATGCATGATGCCGCCAAGAAAATGATATGCGAGCGCGGTCAGGCCCATTTCATCGCCGTCATCCAGGAACAGGTTTGTCCGGCCTGTTGCATCCCACAAGGAAACATGGGTATGGCAGCCGTTGCCGGTCAACTCGGCAAAGGGTTTCGGCATGAACGTGGCCCGGTAGCCGTGCTGCTCCGCAATGGTCTTGACCATGTACTTGAAAAAGACATGCCGGTCGGCCGTTGTCAGGGCATCGGCATAATCCCAGTTCATTTCGAACTGGCCGTTTGCGTCCTCGTGGTCGTTCTGGTACGGCCCCCACCCCAGTTCCAGCATACAGTCGCATATTGCCTTGATGACGGGATAGCGGCGCATCAATGCCTGTTGATCATAACAGGGCTTGCTCTGTATATCGGCCGGGTCGGAGATGGCCGTGCCTTCCTGGTTGATGAGGAAGTATTCACATTCAACGCCCGTTTTCATCCGGTAACCCGCCTGCTCCGCCTGCGCCAGTTGCCGTTTCAGGACGATGCGCGGCGAGGCTTCCACTTCCTTGCCGTTCATCCACAGGTCGGAGGCCAGCCAGCCGACCTCCCTGTTCCAGGGTAACTGGATCAGGCTGTCCGGGTCCGGTATGCCGAACATGTCGGGGTCAGCAGGGGTCATATCCAGCCACGCGGCGAACCCGGCGAAACCTGCGCCTTCCGCCTGCATATCCGCTATTGCCCGCGCCGGGACCAGTTTCGATCTCAACGTGCCGAACAGGTCGACGAAACTGATCAGGAAATATTTGATGCCTCTCTCTTTTGCAACTTGCGCCAGATCGGTTGTCATGACGGTTTTCTCCTCATTTACTTTTTTGGTCTGTCTTCACCAGGAACCCAGTCAGTGCCGGCAAGCGGCACCCTGGCCATGGCGGCCGCCTCAATAGTCAACGCCGCCAGGTCCTCCGGTTCCATGTTGTGCACGTGGTTCTTGCCGCAGGCGCGCGCCAGGGTCTGGGTCTCCAGCGTCAATACCCGGAGATAATTGGCGAGACGCCTGCCTCCCTTGACCGGGTCAAACCGGGCCGCGAGTTCATCGCTCTGGGTGGAAATTCCTGTCGGGTCGCGACCATCCTGGTAGTCATCATAAAAGCCGGCCGACGTGCCCAGCCTGCGGTATTCCTCTTCAAATTCCGGGCTGTTGTCGCCCAGGGCAATCAGGGCTGCCACGCCGATGGAAACCGCATCGGCGCCCAGCGCCAGCGCCTTGGCCACGTCGGCGCCGCTGCGTATCCCACCGGATACGATCAACTGGACTTTGCGGTGCATGTCCATTTCTTTCAGGGCTTCCACGGCCAGTCTTACCGCCGGCAGGGTGGGGATGCCGACGTGTTCGATAAAGACCTCCTGGGTTGCTGCGGTGCCGCCCTGCATTCCGTCAACGACGATGACGTCCGCCCCGGCCTTGACCGCCAGCATGGTATCGAAATAAGTCCGGGAAGCCCCTATCTTGATGTAGACGGGTTTTTCCCAATCGGTAATCTCCCGCAGTTCCCGGATCTTGATCGCCAGATCGTCAGGCCCGGTCCAGTCGGGATGGCGGCTGGCGCTGCGCTGGTCGATCCCTTCCGGCAGGTCGCGCATCTCCGCAACCCGGGCGCTGATCTTCTGGCCCAGCAGCATGCCGCCTCCCCCCGGTTTAGCGCCCTGGCCCACCACCACTTCAATGGCGTCCGCCCGGCGCAGGTCATCCGGGTTCATCCCATAGCGGGATGGCAGCAACTGGTAAACCAGCAGTTCGGAATGCTCCCGCTCTTCCTGGGTCATGCCGCCATCTCCGGTAGTAGTGCTGGTGCCCACTTCGGTTGCGCCACGGCCCAATGCTTCCTTTGCCGGCGCCGACAATGCGCCGAAACTCATGCCGGCAATCGTGACGGGTATTTTTAACTCCAGCGGCTTCTTCGCATAACGCGTGCCCAGAGTCACGTTGGTGTCGCAACGTTCACGGTAGCCTTCCAGGGGATAACGCGTCATGCTGGCGCCGAGAAACACCAGGTCGTCGAACGTCGGCAGTGCGCGTTTTGCGCCGAAACCGCGAATATCGTATATGCCGGTGCGCGCGGCGCGCTGGATATCGGCAATGACCGAACGCGGGAACGTGGCTGATTCGCGCAACCATTCCGTGATATCTTTTTCAGGCATCAATACGCATCCACGTTATCCACGTTGAAATGATACAGCTTGCGGGCGGAACCGTAACGCCGGAAACCGGCTGCATCCACGCCGTTGATGCCGGCTTGTTCCAGCAACTGTTCAAGCTCCCGTTCGTGCTCTTCCGCCATCGGTTTCTCCACACAGTCCGCACCAAGGCCGGCAACTTTTCCCTTTACGTAGATACGCGCCTCATACAGCGAATCGCCCAGGGCCGTTCCGGCATCACCACAGATCACCAGGCGTCCTTTCTGCGCCATGAATGCGCCCATGTGCCCGATGGAACCCCTGACGACAATATCCACGCCCTTCATGGAGATGCCGCAGCGGGAACCGGCATCGCCCTCGATAACCAGCAGTCCGCCGTGGGCGCTGGCGCCGGCATACTGTGAAGCATTGCCCGTCACCCGCACCAGTCCCGACATCATGTTCTCCGCGACCCCGGGACCTGCATTACCCCGGATCGTGACCTGCCCCTGTTTGTTCATGCCGGCGCAATAATATCCTACGTGGCCGTTAACTGTGACTTCAAGTGGAGCGTCAATACCCGCGGCGACGGCATGTTTTCCCTTTGTGTTCGTCACCGTCCAGGCGGAAGCCTCATCACTGCCGTTACAATCGTGTAATGCCTGGTTCAGTTCCCTTAAACTGACCTCGTCCAGGTTAAACACGCGCATCTGTTTCAGTGGCTCCAACTGTAGACCGTCGCCGGTTCCGGTTCCCAGCATTCGGCCTGGTCGGCGCCCGGCAATACGGCTATGGCCCGGTATTCGGACGCCATCGCCACCCAGTCGCCGGTTTCCGCCATCACCGCGGGTTTGCAGGCAATAGGGTCGCGCAGTACGGCAAACCCGTCCCTGGTGCCTATGGCAAACGTATAAAAACCGTCCAGGTCCAACAATGCCGCTTGCAGGGCTTCATCCAATGACATGCCCTCCCGTAATTGCCAGGTCAGGTAGCCCGCCGCCACTTCACTATCGTTATCCGTATGGAAATCTATGCCTTTCTTTTTCAGAAACTCACGTAGTCGATTATGGTTGGAGAGAGAACCGTTATGGACCAGGCATAAATCCTCGCCCGTGGAAAAAGGATGTGAATGTTCAGTGGTAACCCTGCTCTCCGTCGCCATGCGCGTATGCCCCAGGGCGTGGGTGCCCTGCATGCCGGAGACCCCGAAGCGGTCTACTACATCAGACGGCAGGCCTTTTTCCTTGTAGATCTCCATACTGGCGCCGGTGCTGTTGATATACAGATCCGGGTGTTCCCGGGCAACCCATTCCCGAAACCGGCTCGCCGGTGCGTCAATGGTCGCAACGGCATGGTTTTCCGTGGGCCTCAAGCTGCCGGAGCCCGGGAAAACCCGGGAAATCTCATCATTCATCGCCTGCCAGTCGAACTCACCCTCCCTGCTGAGCAAGGTTATCTTGGTCATTGCTCCGGGCGCACGATCACGATAAACGGCGACACCGGTGCTGTCCGGACCCCGTTCCGTCATCTCGATGAGCATGCGCGCCAGCAACTCGCCCAGACGTTCTTCGATGACCGGTGATTTACTGAATAATCCGACTATTCCGCACATAATTTATAAGAGACTAAGGGACCTTTTAATTCAGAGCTTGCTGAGTTCTTTTTTACGCGACACCGCAAAAGATTCGTCATAAAACCAGAGGCCGCCGTGTTTCTTTAATATCTTGTCGGTCGCAAGAAGATACCTGTTGTCCGTGATTGCCTCAGTCAACCGTTCGTCTTCTATCTGGGCGACATACACGGCCGAGTTCCAGGCCGCAAACAAGGTGGAAGTCCCGATACTGGCTGATATCTCCGTAGGCAAGGTATGCATGTCATACCTGAAAATTGAGCGTTTGTCCGAATAGGCATTGAAATTGTATTTCTTCGCTTCTTTACCCAACTCGAGTTTCAACGCACGCAGTAGTTGATGCCTGTTGCTCTTATAGGGATCTTCGTCGGGCCAGACTTCCCTGATGATTTCCAGGCCCGGATCATTGCCGCAGGAATGAATGCCAAGCAGCCGGCCGCCCCGCCCCAGGGCCTGGACCAGGGGGCTCAATACTTTACCGGCCTTGAATTCATCTGAAACTCTCAACCGATAGGGTTGTGATGCAATCACCAGGTCATATCCGGCCCTGACCTTACCTTGCCGGGGAATAACATCGTCCAGGAGAAACCGGTAATCTTCCCTGTATATCACCAGCACCACAGGCCGCTCATAGACAGGGTTGCCCGTTACCGGGCTGTGCGAAGCCTGCCAGTTATGGGCGAGAAAACCGTCCAGATCATCCAGTTGCTCGTCGAACTCGTGTGCGGACGTCCCTGCAAGCGCAACCTCCTTCCATACCATGGATTGGGCGGCTTCAACCTTTTTCGGGGACATCCATGGCGCCTCTGAATAATACATATTCGTGAGCACCAGGACCGTTGAGGGATGCTCAAAAAAACGGTCGGACATCTTTGACAGGGACAGCCTGACGTCCTCGAGGCTGATTTCCTTCGATGCTATGTAGAGCGGAATGGTCGGGAAACGGCGGTGCGTCTCGCGCATGACCCGGGTGAGAACCGAACCATCCCCCATTCCAGCATCAAAAATGCGTAACGCGGGAGGCGTTGGCCGGATATTCGCCAGTTCCATGCCCACCCGTTTCGCAATGATCTCCTTCTCGCTGCAGGTGTTGACAAAGAGCAGGTATTTTTGCCTGTTATCGAAAAAACGGAAATTCTTGCCGCTCGAAACATCCTGTTGTTGATCCCCGTTTTTTGACGGCCCTGTTTCCGGGATTAAATGCAGCGAACCCGGATCAAGTTGACTCATGGAACGTTCTCCGTTATCCGCAATTATCTGTTTTATCCGAGGTCCTGCTTGCGGGAGTTCAGCGCATTGTGGACATCCCGGGCAACCCGTACGCCCGACTCGATCGCCCCCTCCATAAAGCCTCTGAACGCTGTCGCGCTGTCACCGCTTGCAAAATATACGTTGCCTTCCGGTTCGCGCAGGGCTTCATAATATTTGCTCAGGACACCCGGGCCGAAACCACACCAGGTGCCTTGTGAAAAAGGATCCAGATCCCACCTGTATGAAACGGTTTCCATGACCTCAACATCCGGTATCCACTGGCGAATGACCTCCTGAACCGCCTCCGGGTCTCCCCCGTCAAACAGGCTCGCATCCGGTCCGTAGCCATCGACTATAACACTGTCTTCCAGGATATCTGTCGTCAGCAGCAGGTGCAGCGGCATGTGACTGGGAGCAACAGCCAGTACAGGCGGCATTTTACCTTTCAATCTCGCGTTGATATGTGCGCCTTTCCCGCCTGCCATCTTCCCCTTTGACACGGTCAGTTTTTCCGTGCTCAGGGGTGGCGTAAAATCGATGTTTTCATATGTATTGACCGGTGTCGCCAATACGACAGCAGAGGCGGTGAAAGTCTCGCCGCTTTCAATGGTAACTGTTACTTCCGTACCGGATTGCTCAATGGAGGAAACGGGTGACTGCAGACGGTACTCAAATCCTCCATCTTCAACGATCTTCTCCACCAGGTTACTCGTTCCTTTCTTCAGACGGTAACTGGCCCCTTCCAATGACGCCTGGACACCGCCGAAAGCGCTGGTCAGCGCCATTGAAGATGCGAGGCCGACTTCAGTCCCTGCGCGCCCCAACGGAGCTGAGGCCCAGTTATCGGCGAAATCCCGCTCCTGCTGGGTTGGTAATGTCATAACCCGGTCCATGACAGACAGCTTGTCGAGTTTCTCCACGGCTTCCCTGTTTGTCAAAGGCGCATAGGGATACGGAAACACCGCCCCGACATCCTCGAAGAATTTGAATATCGGCGGCACGTAAACCTCGTAGAATTCTTCAGCCGGAGCGCTCATTGCCTTACCGTCGGTAATCCAGTAACACACCTCCGGGGCCAATGCACCGACTATGGGTTCTATTTCGAGTCCGTAGCGCGTCACCTCTGCCCACATGAAGGGTTCTTTCCAGGACAACATCAGTGCGCCGGCCTCGTAAATCTTCCCGGCAAACTCAGAGGTAAAAGCGCGGCCGCCAAGCCGCCCCTGCGCCTCGAGCAATGTGACCTTGTAACCCCGGTGAGCCAGGTCCCGCGCGCTGACACAACCGGCAAACCCTGCACCGATCACAATGACATCCGGCGCTTCCGCATCCCTGCCGTCCGTGCATCCCTGCAGCGCGGACCCGGTGGCGACAGCGCCTCCAATGGCCGCCATACCACCTAACACGCTTCTGCGGCTTACCCCTTCCCGGCCACCATGTGTTCCGGACTCTCTTTCTGATTTAGCCATGATTCGCCCTCCTGAACATGTCAATATTAACTGGAAAGAGTACTAAATGTTACACAGGAATGTAACTGTGGGATAGGCTATGATGTCATTTTGCCGTTAACCGGAGACAAGAGACAGTTTATGGCGCCAGTCTCGCTTCAGGGCAGGGTCCTCATTGGCAGCGTAGCGGCCTATTGTATTGCCAATCTTGCCTGGTGGCTGCAACCTTCCCTCATACATGAGGTAATGGTTCGATATGACGTGGGAGAAGCCGCAGGAGGCCTTGTCGCATCGGTGGAGATGGCTACAATCGCTTTGAGCGCTGCCCTGTTCGGTAAACTGCTCGACAAACTGTCATTACTCCGGATTGCAACTATCGGCGCCGTTGTCACACTTTCCGGTGCGGCCTGGTCGATTACGATCCAGGATTACGATTTACTGTTAATTTCTCGCCCGATTACCGGTTTTGGCGAGGGGGCAATGCTTGCTGCCGCCAGCGCTTCACTGGCAAATTTCAGGGAACCCGACAGGGCCTACGGGATAATAAACATCGCCGCCATCCTGTTTTGTTCGGCGGCCGTTTTTTCCCTGCCCATAACGGCCGGATATTTCAATCTGGAATATATCGTTTTTCCGACGATTTTTGTCGGCATAGCCGTTTTGTCACTGCTCATACCCCTGTTGTCAGGCACTGCTGACCAGGGACGAGTCCGCTTAACCCCCGCTACGCTCCCCGCTCATGGTATTTTCTCCCTGAAACTCGTAACACTGGTTATTGCCGTATTTGTAGTATCTCTCGGGGCCGGCGCCATGTGGTCTTTCTATTACCTGCTGGGAGACATGGCGGGTCTGGGTGAAGGAGAGACTCACAACGCGGTTGGAATGGCGGCGCTGGTTTCAGTATTCGGCGCTTTGTCGGCAACGTTGGTCGGCGCCAGGTTTGGACGCTTGCTTCCACTTACCTTGGGCATCCTTATCCTGATTGTCGCGATCAATACGATGTCCCATTGGCACCACCCGCTGGCATTTCGCCTGGGAGCGGCATTCAACGTTGTAGGCATGTACTTCCTTGTGCCCTATTTCCTTGGCTATGCGGCAGACCAGGACCCATCCGGGCGTGATGCTGCCATTACTGCAGGAGCTTTCCTGTTGACCGGTGCGGTCGGCCCGTATCTCGGCGGATATATTATCGAGAACTTTGGCGCCGCTTCGATGGGATGGATCGTATTGATTGCCAATTCATTCTCCTGGTATTTATTCCTTACAATTGAACGTTCACTGAAAAAGGATGCCGCGCTCCCGGTGTAGCAACGGAATATGTAGCATGTTGGTCCTGGCAGCCTGCTGCATATCCGGCTGTAATGGCGATACGCCCGGTTCCATGCGCGGCGAGGAGGACGGGCATGTAGCCGTCACAAAAATAACCAGGGGCGCAATCAACAGTGAAGGCGAAAAACTGTTCAGGCTTCGTTGCGGCGCCTGTCACTCCGTGGAACCGGGCCAACCGTCTGTTGTCGGCCCGCCTCTTGCAGGGGTATTCGGCAGGGCGGCGGGCTCTGTTGAAGGTTTTGCCTATTCCAGGGCGATGCAGGCTTACGGCGAAATATGGACTGCACAGAACATGAACGAATTTCTGGAAAAACCGGCCGAACTGGTGCCGGGCAACCGCATGGCATTTGTCGGGTTGAGCAACGCGGAACAACGGGAACTTATCATTGAGTATATGGAGGTATTCAGGTGAAATGATACACTTCAGAGGCGCCCTGTAATATGACCATATAAAGAGGTTTTCAATGTCTACCACCCCAGTCAGCACCAGGCAAGTATCGAATCGGTTTCGAGCAGAGGAAGTGGAAGGTTGCCTGCTCGAATATAACTCTGCGACGACCATCCCCCCCCGCTTCTACAGTGATCCCGCTGTTTTTGAACTGGAAAAGCAGCATTTGCTGAAATCGTCCTGGATTCCCGTCGGTCATATCAGCGAGGTCGGCAAACCCGGCGATTACTTCACCGTGGATTTTTGTGAGGAGCCGGTACTGGTAATACGGGACAGGGACAATAAACTGCATGCGTTATCCAATGTGTGTGTGCACCGGAATTTTCCTGTTGCCCATGATCGTGGTAACTGCAATTTGCTCAGGTGTCGCTACCATAACTGGATATACGATCTCGATGGCCGGCTTCGGGGCGCCCCACTCATGGAAAATGCAAGAGATTTTTCAGCCAGGGACTGGCGCCTCCACGAATTTCACCTGGAAGTCTGGCGAGGGTTTATCTTCGTGAACATGGAACGCGGGCCCGTACCGGACCTGGCTCCCCGACTCGCTGACCTGGAACCGAAGTTCCTGCGCCATGAGACGGATGACATGGCTTATTTCGAAATGGGGGAATTTGATCTTGAAGCGAACTGGAAATGTGTAGTAGATATATTTGCGGAAAACTACCATACGGATTCAGTCCATGAAAAATCACTGGGCGATTCTGTTCCGGCCGGCAAGACAGTAATTGAAAACACCAATATGCCTGCATATTGCCTGTTTCGTCTTCCCTCAGGTGACAACTCGGACATTCTGAACCCCGACGATTACTCCCTGACGGGAGGTTTTGCCCTGCCCGGCAACCTCGATGAATCCGACATGAATGCTGCGGTGGGGGGTATCGTATTTCCCAATTTCAGTTGGTACTTCAATCCGGATCTTTTGTTTATCACGCAGATAAACCCGCAGACCCATAACAGGACAACGGGACGCTATGGAATCGGGGTCAGCAAAGAAGCGGTAGCAGCGCCGGATTTCACGGAAAAATTTGAAGCCTACAAACAGAGCGCCAAGTTGGTAATAGATGAGGATTTCTGGGGCATTACGCAGATGTACAGAGGAAAACGGTCCGGTTTTGCAGTCCAGGGGAGGACCTCACATAGCGAAGCAACACTGTGGCACTTCCACAAGTGGTATATTGAAAGCCTGCAATCATCCGCCCCGGAAATATTCGAATAGTGAATAACAGGATAAGATAGTGAACCCCTATGACAACTTCATGGATCAAGCGCAGATTGATCCGCAACTCGATATCGAGAATCACCTGTGGGACATCATTCCCTATTTCGATACGTTTATACACAGGAGTGCCCGGACGCTTGAATCACTTGAGCATCAACTTGATATTCCCATTGGGGCCCGTGACGAGGAACGGATCGATGTATTCCCTGCCAGGGAAAAAGGCTCGCCGATCATTATTTTCATTCACGGTGGATGGTGGCGGCTGGGGACGCGGAAGCTGTTCAACTTCTGCATAAAAGGACTTGCCGACCTGGGGTTTGCATGTATTTCCAGTGATTACGCCTTGTGTCCAAAGGTCGGCATTCCGGACATCACGGCCGCGAGCAGGCTTGCGGTTGCATGGGCTTATCGAAACGCAGAAAGTATCAATGGTGATGCCGGCCGTATTTTCGTGACCGGCCATTCTGCCGGTGGCCACCAGGTGGGAATGCTGGCTGTTACCAACTGGGAGGATTACGGAATGCCGGCTGACGTAATCCGGGGAGGTATCCCGATCAGCGGATTGTTTGATTTGCGGCCGTTTCGCTACTGCTGGCTGCAGGCCAAGCTGCAACTGACTGGTGATGTCGTATTCAATGAAAGTCCGCTGTTTCACATTCCCGATTCGGGACCACCATTGCTTGTCGCGTTAGGGGCGGAGGAGTCGGTCGAGTTCCACAGGCAATCGGAGGAGTTTACAGAGGCATGGAGAAATAAGGGGTTGCGGGCCGATTACCTCGACGTAGAGGGTGAAGACCATACCACCAACATATTCAGGTTGTTTTATTCAGAAAGCGAGATCTCGCAGGCGATCCTGCGTTTTGCCGAGTCCTGCTGAAACGGGCATGGCCTGATATAGTAACGGGGACAAGACAGATCATGACGACACAGAAACTACAAACCCGTGTAAGCGCTTTCGTCGACGCCGGCTGGTTGCTGGACGGGCTCAGGGGACAGGGCATGCCCTGGAGGATTGATTATTCAGCCCTGGTAGATCGCATCGCAGGCGAGCGCACGGTAACCGGCAAGTCTGCCTATCTTGCCATTTATCCGGGGCAGTGCTACCCGAAAAAGGAAACGGCACAGCGTGAATTGTTGGGCCTTATGGCCGATCAGGGTTTCAGCACCAGGGCGACGGAGATGCAGGTGCGGGGAGGCATGTACCTGGACCAGGGGGTTGACGTCATGCTGGCATTGGACATGTTCGAGCAAGGCATGAACGACAGTTATGATATTGCCGTTGTCATCAGCCGCCGCCCGGCGCTGCGTCCCGCGATCGAAGCGGTACAAAGACACGGCAAGAAAGTCGAGAATGCTTTTTTTGAATACCAGGCCGATCCGTCAAACGAACTGAAGAACGTCGCTGACAGATTTTTCCCATTGACAGGCGATCTTGTCCGGGAATTAACTTTGTAATCGTGAGGAACCTCTGGACTTGTTCAGAGCGTCAGCAACTTACTCCAGGCCGCCCCACACATCGTTTGCCACATCAACAATCAGTGACAGCTTGGCGCGCTGGTGCTCATCGGTGACCGGGTTGCCCTGAAAAACGCTGGCGAATCCGCACTGCGGACTCAGACAGAGGTTTTCAACAGGAACATATTTACTCGCGTCTTCAATTCGTTGCTTGACCTCGTTGCTGTTTTCGAGATCCGGTACCTTGGAGGAAATCAGCCCCAGTACGACGGTTTTATCCCGCGGCATGAAGCGGAGCGGCTCAAAAGTGCCGGCGCGTGACGAATCATATTCGAGAAAAAAGGCATCGACCTGCAACTGGTTGAACAGTTTTTCCGCTACAACATCGTAGCCTCCGGAAGCAAGCCAGTGCCCCCGGTTGTTGCCGCGACAGAGGTGTGTTGCTATCACCATCCCTTCCGGACGGTCCTGCAAGGCCAGGTTGATGGCCTGGATATACGTGTCCAACAGTTGTTCCGTGTCATCGCCCCGTTCCTCCAGCCGGCCGCGTACATCGTCATCCAGGAGCATCGTGAACGCGCAATCGTCAACCTGGACATAGCGGCATCCGAGTTCTGCCAGGTGGACCAGTTCCTGCCGGTATACCAACGCCAGATCCTCCCAGAATTCATCCAGGTCCGGATAAGCGGTTTCACTGATGGCAGCCCTGCCGCCGAATACGTGAGCCATGTTCGGTGAGGGTATGGTTGCCTTGGCTGTCCGGCTTGTTTTGCTTGCCAGAAATGTAAACGCCTCAGTGGTAATTCCCGAACGGGGTTGGAGTTTTTCATCAAAATGGGGAGTTGGTGTGGGAAGTTTGTGCCCTTTGCCGTCCACGAATGTCCCCTCTACGAACCTGATTGACGCGCCGTTCATTTCCAGCATGAAGTCCTGGAACCAGGAGCGGCGGCGGAACTCTCCGTCCGTGATGCCCTGCAGGCCGATATCTTCCTGCATTTTAATGATCCCGGTTATGCATTGATCCTCAAGATCCCTGAGTTCATTAATGGCAAGACTTCCCTTGTATTCACTGTAAACATCTCCCTGTAGCTGCTCCCTGGCCTCAAGGAGGGCTTTCGGTCTCAGTAAACTGCCTACGTGTTCGGCGCGAAAAGGTGGGTTAATCAATATAATTCTCCAGTGATGATGTCCGGTAAAATGGACTGTCAAGCTTCTCTGCAGTTACAAATCCCGGTGCCGCATTCAGCACATCCGGGATGCGGTTAACGATTGAAGCACAGGTTATTTCCACGCTGGGCACATCATTCTGCTGCAGGTGGATATCCGGAACTCCCCTGATATTCCATGTATAGTTTTCCCGGTCGTCCGGTTCGAATATTTTCGCGGCAAATCTTGCACGGAACACGGGACCTTCGGCGGTTTCAATCGTCATGATTTCCCGCAGACCGCTTATCTGGCCCGCACTGATTACCTTGTTCAGGCCGATGCATTCGACGTCGTTACCTGCCAGCACAAGCTCTATCCCGCCATCGACCTTGTTGATAGTCAGGCGCAACTTGTCGATCAATGCCTCAAACCCCATTCCCACGATCGACGCGGGCGGTTTTGCGCCCGGCGGAGGGGCCATTTCCTGAAACTGCTCAGGTGTCAGTCCCAACGGGAGGTTGTTCAATACGGCAGGCCCGAGAGTCCCGAAATCGGCCGTGCCTTCAAACTCGACACTGTCTATACGGTGGCAGGCGCCGGTCAGTAGAGCGATGGAATTTATCCAGAATATGTCCTGCACCCCGGTGGCCGTCAGCGTCACGCCATGCTGTTTTGCCAGGTTGTCCAAATCTGCAGCCATGTCGGGGTCATAAGTCCAGGGATAAAACGCCCCTTCCGTTATCGTCACCACATTAATTCCCCGTTGCAGGCACAAGCTGGCGTCAGGATACAGTTCCGCCATCGAACTGCAGGTCGCCAACACGGCAATATCGGCTTCGGTCCCTGCCAGCATTTCCTCCGGGTCCCCACTGACCGTGACTCCCACAGGACGGCCGATCCGGGTCACATCGCCGAGGTCCTGTCCTACATGTGTTTGACTGACGGCGCCGGTGATCTCCACGCCTTTCTCAACCAGGTATCCGGCTATCAACCTGCCCATGTTGCCGGTGCCGAATAACACCGCCTTAATCTTGGCCATCTTCAGTGCCTCCCCTTGCGTATCGCTGTTCAAATTGTTCAGGAGCCGGCGCCGGCCTCTCGCAGCCGTGCGAAATACCATTGCACAAAGTCTTCAAGCTGCCGCTCCATCAGTGAGTACGGCCCCGGCCGATAGCGACTCGAGTTAATGCCGGACTGGTTATTTTCAGTGATCGTCTTGTCCTGAAGCCCGGTCGTTGTCCACATCCATGCGACTTCCTCCACGGTGAAATCCCTGTCCGGTTCCGCATCCCCGTTCACCAGCCACATCATATGCACATCCGTAGACATGGGCCCCATCGGCCGAAAGTTGAATGTGACTGCATGATCGTTGCACAACCAGAGTGAAGCCAGCGGATTGAAACTGATGTGGGTCATCCCGCCGTCAAAGTCATTGAGGTCTCCCATCAACGGTCCCACCTTTCTGCCGTCCCGCGTCTCCGAGTAACAACCTTCCGCCAACGGAGAACGCAGGACCTGCCAGAACTCCGTTGACGCCAGGCCCAACTTCGAGGCTGAACCGAAAGGATGCCCCAGCGATTGAGCGCGCGCTTCAAATGCCTTGAATTCCTCCCGGTAGTCCATTTCAGCCTGTTCCGAGACGCACGCGCCAAGGCCCGCGCCCATCGCCAGCACCCAGTTTCTACCATGGACCGTCATGAATTCAGGATGCGAAGGTTCGCAGTGATTACATTCCCAGAAATTCTCGACGACCAGTTTCCAGTTTGCATCGGTAGCCAGGACGGTTTCGTGAATGACCCTGGCGCCTGCCAGATTTTGCGGTTTCACGAAAGGCGCTATTTCCTGCAGCGTGGAATCGACATCAGGCGGAGAATCCCCGGCGAGACAGATGAATATCAACCCTTCGAACAGCAGCACATGACAGGCGTGGGGACTCACGTCGTAAAAAGCGCCGATATCCTCTTTATCCCGGCGTACGACGAATATGGATTCTCCGGCAATTTCAGCCAGGAAATAATCGCCTGGTTCCGGGATCTGGGAAACATGACCGACCAGCATCCAGAGTTTGCTGAAAACATGCCCGGTGTCCAACCGGTAAACGTCCGCGTCGGTATAGAACGGCCGGGGGAGGCTGTAACCGGTCTGACGCCGGTCCATCAACGCATCAATATCAGTAATCATATGCCGCTTGCTTTGTAAAAATATTGCTAAACTTTGACGCCTTCATAAACAACAGTACCCAGCCTGCCCTCCAGAACATTGGTCAGCTTCAAGCCGGCAGACGCATACAGGGTTTCGAATTCCTCTACGGTGCGTTCCGCTCCCCCGAACCATAACAACATCAACATATCCCACCACGCCGGCGTGACGCCCCAATGTTCCACGCAGTCATTCAATTGTTGATCACTTGAGGGGAGCTTCTGCTCCATGACAAGGATACGCGCAGTATCCGGCATGCGCGCAGCGATGTTTGTCAGAATTTGCCTGCAGGGCTCATCGGCCCAGCAATGCATGATGTTTCGCATCATGTAGGCGTCACCGTTACCAGGTATGGATTCCGGTTTGAGGAAGTCTCCAGCGACACACATACATCTTCCCGATAACCCTGCTTCACTGATATAGCCCTCCGCACGTCGCGCTGTTTCAGGTTGCTCGAAGAGAATACCCTTCATGTCCGGCTGTGCCTTCAGTATTTCAACCAGGTGACCGCCATCACCGCCCGCGATATCCACCAGGGTGTTGATGCTGCCGAAATCATAAACCCCCAGGAGAGGCGCCGGCGCATCAAAATAGTAGGAGCGCATCGCCTTGTCGAAAATCATGATGGGATCTTCGTCTTTGCCCCATTCCAGGTACCAGTCCTTTTTCACATCGGGTATGGCGTCCTCCAGTTCCACGGCCTCGCCCAACCTGGACCATACATCCAGGTCGCTTGCAGCGAGCAGGATCTTGGAACGCTGGCTCCGGGCATGGTCCGTACGCAACAGATCGCTTATTTCCGTCAATGAAAACCTGCCGTCCTCCAAACGGAATATCCCGGATGTGGTCATCGCCCGCAGCAGGCGGTAAACAGACCCGGCCGGCAATCCGATTGCAGTCGCTATTTCCTCTGCGGTTCGCGGCCCTTCTTTCAGGCAATCGGGAATTTTATTGACCGTAACGAAGTACAAAGCGGCCGCCAGTTGGTGCCCGGTAGCCAACTGCAGGAGCTTGTTTTCCAATACTGCCTGATTCATGGCATTCAGATAATATCACGAAGGCAATGGCATGGATGTAACCCTGTATGAGTATGGCCGGTTTGGCGCCCGTGGTGCGGAACTTACGCTCTTTGTGCAGATATGAATGACCAGGGAAAACTATAGCCCGGGATACAGTTCATTGATTTGTGTTAAAAACCTGGTTTGTCCACCATGGCTGGGGTGGCGCACCTGAATGATAGAGCGTTGATCGCATAAACGACGTGCTGCCTGTGCCGCGTCATTACCGATTGCAACAAATCGATGTGGCCGCAAAAGAGCAATCAGTTGTGAGAGAAACTCTTCGCCGGTCCTGCGTTCTTGAGAGTTATGAGTCCGGTTGCTGAAAGGAATGCCAGGCTCGTGCGGGTGTAACGGGAAGACATTCCAGAGAAAAATTGATGCCCTGACCTGTGACAGAACCCGCCAGATGACCGCGGCAGTCCGTTCTGCGACCTCTTCTCCTTTTGTTGAACGATTCATTGATAATCCCCAGCGTTTCGCGTGAGCCTGAACATGTACATCGTCCGTAAATGCAAGACCGGTTCGCCTGCCGCCGCGATAACCGAGATCGCGTCCAATCCACAGGGAATCAACTCCTCTTTGAGTAGCTATTTCAAGCATGTACAACAGCGTTTGTGTCCGGCGCTGCGATGCATTGTCCAGGTCATATACGGCGCACCGATTTGAATAGGGATTGAACGTGTTTTCAAATTCCAGTTTCCTCAATGACTCTACGAATTCCCCGGGTCTCATGCGTTACTCCGTATCACACAGATGTTGACCCGTTCGGGTACAACGAGTACCTTTAATTATCGTTTTGGGAATTACGGAGTATATTGTGTTCATCAGGTGTAAGAATATCGTAACAGGCGCCGTCTGTCTTTCCCTGGCAGGCGTCGTCACGTTTCTGCTGACAGGCGTCCTTACGGCCCGGACACAGGAGGCTTCCCTTCACCCCATCTATGAAGATGACCGGCAGCGCCCGCCCAATGTCGTTCTCATCCTGATTGACTGGGGCAGGCGCGATGCACTGGGGATCTACTCCGATAAAGACGTTTCAACGCCTAATATGGACAGGCTGGCCGAGCGCGGTGTCCGCTTCGATAATGCCTATACACCGGCTACCCTGTGCAGCCCGGCGCGGGCCTCGATCATGACCGGGCTCTACCCCCATGCACACGGGGTACGCAAGACCATGTACGAGCCCGGCATCACCGGCAACCTGCCCACCATGTACCACGACCCGATTGCCGACCCCTTTGCCGACGAACGCTTCAACCTGGCGATTAATTTCCCGAAATATCTCACCAATTCGGGATTTGCCACGGCCCACATCGGCAAGTGGCACCTGGGCACCGGCAACCCCGGGCTTTTCGACTTGTTCAAGTCTTTTAATTCACTGATGCCGCACTGGGTCGGCGCCCCGGACGAATCCGCATACCGCGAGGATATTCAAACCAACGAAGGCATCCGTTTTATCCAGGAAAATACGGACCGGCCTTTTTTCCTCTACCAGTCCTATTACACACCGCACGCGCCGTTCCAGCCGCCACGCAGGTATGCCGAGCTGTACAAAGACAGGGAAATCGACCACAAAAACTATTATGCGTCCGTAACCAGCCTGGATCATAACGTGGGACGTATTATCCGGACCCTGGAAGAAGGGGGATTACTCGATAACACCTTGATTATCCTTTCCACCGATCATGGCGGTTCGTTTCAGGAGCGGCCGGGCTCATACCGCGGCATAGGCATCGCCTACGACGAGGCGGCGAGGATACCCATGATAATGCATTGGCCCGAGGGCCTGCCGCAAGGGGTGACCTGGAGGTCCGGCGTCAACCTGGTGGATATTGCGCCGACAATACTTGCCGCTACGGGCATCAATACAAAAAGCCGTATCATGGAAATCATTACCGGGCGGGAAGGATCACCTTTTCACGGCAGGGACCTGGTTGCCGAGGTCAGATCCGGCGAGGATATCTGGCCGACTCCGGTATTCATGCAAAACGTCCCGGAGGCTGCCATCGAGAACTCCTGGTACGACGAGCGCGCAA
The DNA here is from genome assembly GCA_965220815.1 of Gammaproteobacteria bacterium. Taxonomy (GTDB): domain Bacteria; phylum Pseudomonadota; class Gammaproteobacteria; order Eutrophobiales; family Eutrophobiaceae; genus JAAXHV01. The sequence goes on along the minus strand of OZ244846.1, from coordinate 544,455 downwards.
TGCGTTCGGAGCGCTGGAAACTGATATTGCGTGATTTCACGGCGGATCCCAGGGCGCGCAGCAATGCCCTGTTCGATATGGTCAATGATCCGGGGGAAACCGCGAACCTTTACTATGAGGCCGATTACCGGGAACAACTCAGGCAGCAACTCAACCTGATGCTGGAATACGCAACTGATTTGCGGGATGAACTGGCGATCAAGCTGGCAGCCGGGGAACTTGCGATCATTGACGATCCTGATTACGAATTCAAACTCTATTGATCGGTCCGAACGTATTTCGTCGCCCACAGGATGAGAAAAATTGCCACAACGGCCCCGGCAATATTAAGAATGGTTAGTGCTTCGAACCCTGCTGCCTCGATAAGCACCCCTCCAAGATAAGGTCCCGCGCCGAGACTTAACGAGAAAGCGCCGCCCGTTGCGGCCGCCCAGCGCCCGAGCGGGTCGAGCAGGGCTGCTGTCGTGAGCAGGAACGTCAGTAAAAAAACCAGAGTAATACCTTCGAGCAATGCCCCTGCAATATATACCGGCAATACTTCGATCTGAACAACCAAGCTTATGGCTGTTGCGTGAAGTATGATACCACCCACCAACGGGAGACGGAGCCCGATGCGTTTCTCAAGAACACCGGCAATACCGGCGCCAACGGCGCCGCCGACCACAACGGCTGTGAAGATATCACCTATCCGTTCTATCGAAAGGTCCAGCCTGACGCCAAGGCGTTCAAGGAAGGCAAAATACGCCATCATGCAGGTTCCCATGATGAAGGTTGCGAGCAGGAGAGCTACTCCCGGACCGTGATTTTGCAGTGGTTCCGGCTGTGTTGACATAGCTTCCCTGCGATAATCGGGAAACACGACAAGTATTGGTAATACCAACAGGGTGAGCAGCGCCAGGACACCGTAGGCGCCGGCATGTGCGAAAACAGCGATTGCGCGTGACATGAAGAACGCGACAACGGCGCCGATTAACGGCGGGGCCATGAGCGTCAACCCATATAACCGGGGAGGATTGGATGAGCCGGCGATGGTTGCATTGACAGCAGCGAGCACAACGCCGGCCCCTACACCCGCAAGACTGCGCCATACGATCACTTCCTCCAGGTTCCCGGCCACAGCGGCAAATCCATGGCCAAGAAATAATATAACCGCCCCTGCCAGGCATGCGTGTCGGGCATCGATACGGGATATCCGCGTTGCCAGGCCGGTTGCTGCAATACCCATGAGCAACAGTTCAATACTGAGGATCATGCCGGCGTCCGCCACACCCAGTCCGAGACCGCCGATGAGTCCTCCGACAATCAAGGGGCTTAAATTCCCCGGTACCAGGGCGATTGTGTAAGCAAGGCATACGGCAACCGTGCTTATCATGGTTATCTGTTTAGGCATGGAGGCTACAGGCAAGGTAGATTTATTTGATGCTACAAAGGATTGGCCCGATCATCAACTTTTGACAAACAATATGATAATCATACAGAATGCGGAGCATACATGGGGTGGTGAATGGATAACAAGATTATTATCGAACCTAAATCCGGCCGGGCAGTTCGGGTGAAACAGGGACAGGTTCTGCGGGTAGAAGACATGGACGGCGGCCAGGTCGCGGATTTCGTCTGCTTCTCACTGGACGATTACGCGGAAAAGTTCTCCCAGGCCAAAACCCGGGTGCGCAACTGGACCACACGCCTTTCGGCCGGCTCTGAACTCATTTCCAACCGCGACAATGTCATGTTTACGATCGTGGCGGACAGCGTCGGCGTTCACGATATTGTTTTCTCTCCCTGCCATTCTCATGTTTACGAACACCTTCTTGGTGTCGGCCCGCGCAACGGCTGTTTCGAGAACCTGTCGGCGGCAGTGGAGCCGTTCGGGATCTCTTCCGATAACTTGCCTGACCCCTTCAATATTTTCATGAATACCGGGGTGCGGGAAGATGGTGAATTATTCGTTGCAGCTTCCCCCTCCAAAAAAGACGACTACATTGAATTAAGGGCGGAAGCGGATTGCCTGGTGGCGGTCAGCGCGTGCGCCGACGATGTAACTGACTGCAATAACAAAAAATGCACCCGGATTGCGATGGGTGTGTTAAATTGTGATCCAGGGCGGTAACTGGAAAATGAGTTGTACTTCATAGAATAACTACGAGGGGAGGTTCAAATGAAGGCAAAAACATTTGGTGGTTTTGGCAGTTTTTTATTCGGTACGGTCCTGTTATCGTTGTTATCGACCGTTTCCTACTCGGCGGTTCTCGAAGAAATTACCGTCACCGCGCAAAAACGCGAGCAGGACATCTCCGATGTCGGTATTTCCATTACCGCGTTCTCCGGAAAACAGCTTAAACAGTTGGGCATTACTTCAACACTGCAACTGGATGATATGGTCCCCGGTCTTTTGGTGACGGATTTCGGCGGTACGATTACCCAGTTCACCATCCGCGGCTCGTCCCAGCTTGATTTTGCAGACCACCAGGAACCTCCGGTCGCCGTCTATTCAGACGGAATTTACAACAGTTATATGGGCGGTATAGCTTTCAGCTTTTTTGACGTTGACCGCATCGAGGTTTTACGCGGCCCGCAGGGCACCTTGTTCGGACGTAATGCAACCGGCGGGCTGGTGCATGTAATATCCAACAAGCCAACCCGTGAGAATGAAGGGTTTCTTGAACTGACAGGTGGGGAATACGGCCAGATTCGTGCAGAAGGCGCGGTAAACGGTCCTCTCGGGGACAGTTTGTCGGGCCGTTTGTCCCTTGCCTATGAAAATACGGACGGGTACCAGGAAAACCGGACTGGCCCTGATGTAAACGATGTCGATAATTTCAGCGGCCGGGTACAACTGCTCTTTGAACCCAGTGATGATTTATCCGTGCATGTAACAGGAAACTGGGGGATCGATGATGCCTATGGCCAGGGATATAATATTCGACCCGCATTGAACGACTTCGCTCCCGGCGCGATACCTGGTCTTGTGGGCGACGGTTTGACCAAGATAGGGACGACTGCACAGCAGGATGCTTTTTGCGCAGCCTGGTTGGGGCCGCCATTCCCCCTGGCGCCCGGCGCAACCGACTGTTTCGGGTTTACCGAACCGGACGATGGTGATAACAAGATCTCCCTCAATGAGCCAGGGTTTTTTAAACGTGATCACTATGGACTGACCGGCAAGATCGAATGGGACGTCAGTGACGGACTGAAAATCGTATCCATAACCAACTGGCAGGATTTTGAGAAGCAGTACCTGGAAGATGTTGATGGCACGCCGGCGCCATTGTTTACCTATGAGCAGGGAGTGGACAGCAACCAGATTTCCCAGGAATTGCAGATTCACGGGGAGACAGAAAAGCTCAAATGGGTGGCAGGCGCCTATTACCTGAATATCGACAGTGATATTCTGGCTATTACCGGCTTAATGAACTGTTGCCTGGTCGATTTCGACAATACCATTGAGCTTGAAACGGAAAGCTATGCTGTTTTCGTGCAGGCTGAGTACGCGCTGACAGACCAGTTTGCGTTCATAGGCGGGTTCCGCTGGACGGAAGACGAAAAGGATATTGCAGCCACACCGCTGTGTTTCAACGCGGGACCGGGTGAAGCATTCGGCTTGCCTGCCGATCCCTGCGACTTCTTCTTCGGGGGCACGGCGCAAATCGGCGCGCCCCTTGCCGATAGTCGCAGCGAAGGAGAATGGTCGGGGGTGTTTGAACTGGACTGGACGCCCACTGACGATTTGCTGGTGTACGCAAAGTACAGTCGCGGTAATAAAGCAGGTGGATACAACGCCGGCGCGACTTTCCTCTTTGACGCAGCCACGGTATTCTCGTTCGATGGAGAAGTATTGAAAAGTTATGAAGGTGGAGTTAAAGCCACGTTATTCAATGGCAGGGCGCGCCTCAATGCAAGTGTGTTTCATTATGATTATGAAGGCTTCCAGAATTTTTCCGCACAGGGGATAAACCTGATCGTATTTAATACCGACGCCGAAAACACGGGAGCTGAAATCGAACTTACTGCCAATCCGTTCGAGGGCCTGGAACTCCTGCTTGGCCTCTCGCTTCAGGACGCCAAACAAAAAGACGTCACGTTTGCCGGCGCTACCCGGGACATGCCCATGCCGAATGCGCCTGATGTAACGTTTAACGGCCTGGGCCGTTACGAATGGCCCATGGCTGGAGGCTCGATGGCTGCCCAGGTTGATTTCAACTATGTTGACCGGCGGGCCCTGAACGGTATTGATCATCCCGCCCTGTTTGATAGTTCTTACGTCGTGGCGAATGCCAGGATTGACTACACCACCAGCAATGGCAGGTGGGAACTCGGTTTGTGGGTGAAGAATTTTACTGATGAAGATTACGTTGCGACTGTATTCGACCTGAGCACCTTCACGGGGATACTCATCGATGTGCCCAACCCGCCGCGCTGGTTCGGCGGAACCATTCGATATAACTGGGGTGGCTGACGTAAAGCTGAACAATCCCGACTACGATGCGTTCATCGATATAATCCGTAAGCGGCGCAGCGTGCGCCGCTTCGAGAAGGGACGATCCATCTCCCGCGAGGTGCTGGAACGTATTGCCGAGGCGGGGCGCTGGGCGCCGAGCGGCGCAAACGTGCAGCCCTGGGATTTCATCGTAGTGGAAGACCCGGACATGCGGGACCAGGTGGTGGAGGTGTTTCTGCGCCAGGCCGACCGGCTGAAGAAATACGCGAAAGGATTTCCGTCCGTCTACAAAAGTTACCTCAACAATACGGTTGCCATCTTCATCGTTCTGGGAGACCGGCGCTGGAATATCAATTTCCCCCATGGCGTGACACCGGAAACCGAAGCGGATTACCAGCAGAATAACGAGAATATCTTTTACTGCTCCATCGGCGCCGCAATACAGAATATACAACTGGCGGTCACTGCGAACGGACTGACCTCTGCGTGGCTGTCCGGCGGCGGTGAGCAACAGACCAACGATGAGTTGAGTGAATTATTGGGATATCCCCCGTTCCTGAGGGCCTACGGCACCATTCCCATCGGTTTCCCGGCAAAAGACGTTTCTTCCAGGTACCGGCGGCCCCTGCAGCAGGTGGTCCACTGGAACCGTTATGAAGCGGAAAAGTTCAGGAAAGATGAGCAGGTGCAATTTTATCTTGACAGCCTGCGTCCGTTTGCCATGTACAGGAACACAAGCGATCTGAGCGACTGGGAGGATTTCGAGGAACGGCTGGGTGAATGGAAGCAGGCGTTCACTACAGAGTGCACCAACCCCGAAGGCAAGCTGCCGTAACAGTTCAGGAACCTCTGAGACTCATTCAGTGGTTCCCTTGTTGCTTTGACCTGATACTACGATAAGATAGACATCTTTGTGTGCTGCGGATGTTTAATTCTTGCGTAATTCCAAAAACACGATCAAACGCATACTCATTGCCAACCGGGGCGAGATTGCCATTCGGGTCATCCGCGCGGCAAAGGAGATGGGTATTGGTACGGTCGGTATTTTCTCGGAGGAAGATCGCCTTGCCCTGCACCGGTTCAAGCCTGACCAGTCATACCAGGTCGGCGTAGGCGTCGGGCCCGTCGAAGCATACCTGGACGGCGCGGACATTCTGCGCGTTGCCGTCGAGTCCGAGTGCGATGCGCTGCATCCGGGCTATGGCTTTTTATCGGAGAATGCCGGTTTTGCCGAACAGTGTGAACGGCACGGTATCAGTTTTATCGGCCCCAACGCGGCTGTGCTGCGGGACCTGGGCAACAAGGTCAAGGCGCGTGAATTGGCCGTCAAGGCAGGAATTCCTGTGATGCCGGCATCCGGACCGTTAACTGCGGACGACCGGGAAACGGAAAAGATCGCCGGGGCAATCGGATACCCCTTGATGCTGAAGGCCAGTTGGGGCGGCGGCGGGCGCGGTATGAGGGTTATCAGGGATGTCAGGGGACTGCATGATACGGTAAAGCGTGCGCGCGAGGAAGCCAGGACCTCTTTCGGCAGTGATGAAGTATTTTTCGAAAAGCTGGTCGAAGACGCGATGCATATCGAGGTACAAATCCTCGCTGATCATCACGGCAATGTAGTCCATTTGTATGAGCGTGACTGTTCGTTGCAACGCCGGCATCAAAAAGTTATTGAGCGAGCGCCGGCCATCTACCTGCCGAAAAGAGTACGCGAGGAAATGTGCCGGGCAGCCATCAAGCTGGCCCGCAAAGCAGGCCTGGATAATGCGGCCACTGTCGAGTTTCTCTACAACAGGGTGGATAATTCATTCTATTTTATCGAGGTCAACCCGAGAATCCAGGTTGAACACACGGTTACCGAGGAAATAACGGGTATCGATATCGTCAAGGCGCAAATCAGGATCGCGGAAGGCGAAAAGATCGGCAGATCCGGTTCGATAGTCCCGGCGCAATCCGCCATCCGCGTCTCCGGAACCGCCATTCAATGCCGGGTTACCGCCGAAGACCCGAACAACAACTTTATACCGGATTACGGCAATATCATCGCCTACCGGAGTCCTTCAGGGCCGGGAATCCGTCTCGATGGCGGTACCGCATATAACGGCGCCTGGATCTCCCGCGCCTATGACAGTCTGCTGGTGAAGGTCACCGCACGCGGCAGCGACGGCGAGGACAGCATCAACCGCATGAGACGGGCGCTGATGGAATTCCGGGTGCGCGGCGTGGCAACCAACCTGCCGTTTTTGTTGCAACTGTTGACCCATCCGAAATTTCAATCCGGTGATTACAACACTCGTTTCATCGATGAGACTCCGGAACTTTTCGAAACCGGCGGCGGCCACGGCCAGGTTGAACGCCTGCTCAGGTTTATTGCCGATGTCATTGTAAACGGTAACCGGGATGTGAAGGACCGACCGCTTCCGCTTTCCTTGCGTGAACCCGCAGCGCCTGTGGCCGTCGGTGTACTGCCGGCGAATGGGCCGAAGGCCATATTCGATGAAACCGGAGCAAGAGGGCTGGTGAACTGGATCAGGGAACAGAAGAAGCCTCTTGTCACGGACACTACATTTCGCGATGCACACCAGTCGTTGCTGGCAACACGGCTCAGGACAAAAGACCTGATCGCGATCGCTCCTTACTACGCGCACAACATGTCGGACCTGTTTTCCGTCGAGTCCTGGGGTGGTGCCACCTTCGACGTGGCGCTGCGCTTTCTACATGAAGACCCATGGCAGAGATTGTTTGACCTCAGTGCCGCCATGCCCAACATCATGCAGCAGATGCTGCTGCGGGCATCGAATGCAGTCGGTTACAAGAGTTATCCCGATAACGTGGTCAGGTTTTTCATCCACCAGGCCGCCGATGCGGGTATTGACGTATTCAGGATATTCGACAGCCTCAATTGGCCGGAAAACATGCAGGTAGCCATAGACGCGGTCGGGGAGACCGGAAAAATCATTGAAGCTGCGATCTGCTATACCGGAGATATCCAGAACCCTGCAAAACAGAAGTACAACCTGGACTATTACCTGGACCTGGCGTGTCAATACCGGGATATGGGTAGTCATATACTGGGCATAAAAGACATGGCGGGTTTGCTGAAACCGGGTGCGGCGCGCTTGTTGATTGCAGCTTTGAAGCAGGAGATCGACCTGCCGGTCCATTTGCATACCCACGATACCAGCGGCATTTCCGCAGCGACCGTGCTGGCCGCGGTGGAAGCAGGCGCAGATATTGTTGATGCCGCCATCGACGGCATGAGCGGTCTCACGTCACAACCGAATATGGGCGCAATTGTGGCATCCCTGGAGCACACCGATAAGAGTACCGATCTTGATGCGGAGGCCATCCGGGTTATCAGCGGTTACTGGGAAGAGGTGAGAGAACAGTACACCGCTTTCGAGCCCCCCATCCGTTCGGGCGCCTCTGAGGTCTATGTCCATGAAATGCCAGGCGGCCAGTATACCAACCTGAGAGAACAGGCGCGTTCACTCGGGATCGACAGGCGCTGGCCCGAAATTGCCCAAGCCTATGCGGACGCGAATGAATTGTTCGGAGACATCGTCAAGGTGACGCCTACCTCCAAGGTGGTAGGCGATATGGCCCTGGCAATGGTGACGGCCGGTTTGACGAAACAGGATGTTCTTGATCCTGAGAAGGAAATTGCATTCCCGGAATCGGTAATCCAGTTTTTCCACGGGGAAATGGGACAGCCCGCCGGAGGGTTTCCGTCTGCGCTGCAGGCCAAGGTATTGAACGGCAAGGCGCCCTTGCAGGGACGTCCCGGTGAAACGCTGGTCTCTATTGACCTGGAACAGACCAGGGAAGCCCTGGCAACCCAACTCAAGGAGGAAATATCAGATTTCGACCTGGCCTCCTACCTGATGTATCCGAGTGTTTTCACGGACTATGCTGAAATGGAACGCAAGTACGGTGATGTCAGTATTTTGCCGACCCATATTTTTTTCTATGGCTTGCAAAGCGGAGAGGAGACCGTTTTATCCTTTGAGGATAACCGGCAGGCGATCATGCATTACCTGGCGACATCAGAGCCTGATGAAGAAGGCATGCGCCGGGTATTTTTTGAGCTGAACGGCCAGCCGCAGACGGTCATTGTCAGGGACAATAACCTGAGCTACGAGGTCCACCAGAATGAAAAAGCAGACCCGGCCGATCCCGGCCACCTGGCAGCGCCCATGCCCGGATTGGTCGTTGCCGTGGAAGTATCAACCGGAGAACGCATCAGGCAGGGCGACACGGTGGTGGTGCTGGAGGCGATGAAAATGCAATCGGCTATTCCGGCGGAGAAGAGCGGTATCATCAAACGGGTCGTCGTCAGTCCCGACCACGTGGTTGATACCGGCGACCTGCTGGTGGTGATTGACTAATATCCAATGGTATAGCTGAATGAAAACCGGAGTAATAGGTCTTGGCGCCATGGGCAGTGGCATGGCTTTGAACCTGCACAAGGCAGGGTACCTGCATGGGGTCTGGAACCGTACCCGCAGCAAGGCGGAGCGGGTCGCCGGGCAGACCGGCGCGATCCTGTTCGAATTACCGGCGCAACTGGCTTCGGAATGTGAGCTAGTGCTCCTTTGCGTATCCAGGGATGCGGATGTGCTGGAAATGGTGGAACAGGTTGCGACAACGGCGAGCGCCGGAACCATTGTCGTGGATACATCTACCGTTAGCAGCAACACGGCTGAACTCGCTGCCGCGGAACTGGCGAAAAAGAACGTCGCGTTCCTGGATTGTCCCGTCTCCGGCGGCGTAGAGGGGGCTAAAAACGGCACCCTGGCGATGATGGTGGGCGGCGATGCTGAAGTGTTGGCCAGGGCGGAAGATACACTGAGAGCGATTGCCGCGACCGTAACGCTGATAGGTTCCACCGGCAGCGGTCAGGCCTGCAAGGCGGTGAATCAAATTATGTGCGCCGGTGTCAACCAGGCTGTGACCGAGGCGCTGGCCTTCGGGGAGGCGATGGGACTGGATATGAACAAGGTGGTGGACGTGGTGGCGAAGGGCGCAGCCGGCAACTGGTTCCTGGACCACCGCGGCAAGACCATGCTGGTCGACGACAACGATACCGGTTTCAAGCTGAACCTGCACCACAAGGACCTGACTATCTGCAAGGACATGATCCGGGATCTGGACAAGTTTACCCTGCCGTTGGTCGATACAACCCTCAAACAGTACGAAGAGTTAATGGAACAGGGATACGGTGATGAGGACATATCTGCCCTGTACCGGCTGAAACGGCCATAAAGTTGGAATTAAGGGGTCAGAGTAAAATTTCTGGCGAAATTCTTACTCTGACCCTTCCGGTTCCTGAATTCTGCATGTTGACGAATGCTGAAAAATATGCAGAATATCGCATCTCACAGGTATTCTGCCTGATCGGTGTTAATTCCTTTAATTTGAATGAATCAACTGAATATTGATTATGACAGTCAATGACAAGCCGCCGGCAATTGAAGTCCAGGGACTGGATAAACGCTTCGGACCTATTCATGCGGTACGGAACGTTTCCTTCACCGTGCAACATGGCGAGGTGCTGGGCTTCCTGGGGCCGAATGGCGCAGGCAAATCCACTACCATGAAGATGATCACCGGCTTTCTCGAACCGACCGACGGGACGGTGCTGGTTAACGGGCATGACGTCAAGACCGACCCAATCAGCGTGAAGTCAGCAATCGGTTACCTGCCGGAAGGCGCCCCTGCCTATGGTGAGATGACGGTCCTGCACTTTCTGGAATTTGTTGCGGAAATACGCGGTTATAGCGGCGAGGAAAAGCAGCAACGGATCGACAGGGTCATCGATCTTGTACACCTTGACAGCGTCCTGGAACAGACCGTCGAAACCCTGTCCAAGGGTTTCAAACGCCGCGTCGGTGTGGCGCAGGCCCTGTTGCACGACCCTGACGTACTGATCATGGACGAACCCACGGATGGCCTTGATCCGAACCAGAAACACGAAGTCAGGAGTTTGATCAAGGAAATGGCTGAAAACAAGGCCATCGTGATCTCCACTCATATCCTGGAGGAAGTCGATGCCGTATGTAGCAGGGCGATTATCATAGCCGCCGGACAGATCCTGTTTGACGGCACCCCGGCCGAACTCCGGGCGCAGTCCGAAAAGAATGACTACGACGACGCGTTCCGCACCATCACCACCCGGTTCTATGCGAGCCAGGGAGAGGCGGGCCAGTCATGAACAGCAACGTCAAGGCCGTATTGAAGCGGGAACTGTATGGTTATTTCCATACGCCCGTCGCTTATGTCTTCATTATTATCTTCCTGTTCCTGACGGGCATATTCAGTTTTTACCTGGGCGCGTTTTACGAACGGGGCCAGGCGGACCTCGAACCGTTTTTCCGGTTCCACCCGTGGCTTTACTTGTTCCTGATACCGGCTATTTCCATGCGGCTCTGGTCCGAAGAGCGCAAAACCGGCACCATAGAACTGCTTATGACGTTGCCCATTTCGGTTACGGATGCAGTGCTGGGCAAATTCCTTGCCGCCTGGTGTTTCACGGCAATCGCCCTAGCGCTGACCTTTCCGATGTGGATCACCGTAAATTATCTCGGCGACCCGGATAATACCGTTATCCTTGCCGGTTACCTCGGCAGTCTGCTGATGGCGGGCGGTTTCCTGGCCATCGGGTCCTGTATATCAGCCTTGTCGAAGAGCCAGGTCATCGCCTTCGTCATCAGCGTGGTCATCTGTTTCCTGTTCATTCTCAGCGGTTTTCCATTGGTGCTGGATTTTTTCCAGGGCTGGGCGCCCCAGGCCCTGGTGGATGTGATTTCATCGCTCAGTTTTCTGACCCACTTCGATTCCATCAACAAAGGCGTGATCGACTTGCGCGACGCGGTTTATTACATCGTACTTATCGCCTTCTGGCTGTATGCCAACGTCGTGGTTATCGATTCCCGCAAGGCCAACTGAGAAACGGCCATGAAGTATAAACATCTCTTATCAGGCTCGGGCATTCTTCTGGCGGCAGTTCTGGCGGTGGCGCTGATTACGATCAGCAACAACCTGTTTACCGGGGTTCGGCTCGACCTGACGGAAAACAGACTTTTCACCTTGTCGCCGGGCTCCGTCAACATCATCACCACCCTGGATGAACCCATATCCCTTGATTTTTACGTGTCACGCAAGACCATGGCCGACTTCCCGCAACTGGTGAATTACGCCAACCGGGTACGTGACCTGCTGGAAGAATATGCCGCGAAATCGGGCGGCAAAATCGAACTGTCCGTCATTGAACCGGAACCGTTCTCGGAGGAGGAAGACCAGGCCGTAGCCAGCGGCTTGAACGGGGTCTCCGTCAATGCAGCGGGCGATCGCGCCTATCTGGGTCTGGTAGGAGTCAACTCTACGGATGATGAAGCCATTATCCCGTTTTTTCAGGCAAGCCGGGAAGATGCGCTGGAATACGATATCACCAAGCTGGTCTATAACCTCGCCAACCCGGAAAAGCGGGTTATCGGTGTGATGTCCGGGTTGCCGTTGTTCGGCGACCCTGCGCAGGGAATCCCGGACCGGTGGGCTATCCTCGACGTGATGGAGGAGTTTTTCGAGGTACGTAATATCGGCCAGAACTCTGATTTCATCGATGAAGACGTTGACGTATTGATGGTCGTCCATCCCAAAAACTTTACCGAGCAGGCGTTGTTTGCCATAGATCAGTATCTGCTCCGGGGCGGCCATGCCATGCTGTTTGTTGACCCGCTGGCGGAAGGGGACAATGCAGAACCGGATCCGGCAAACCCGTACGTGATGCCGGATATGTCTTCCAACCTGAATATAATGCTTGAAGGGTGGGGTCTGGAAGTCGGCACCAGTGAAATTGCCGCAGACATCAACCTGGCCATGCGGGTGCAGACCCAGGGCGCCCGCGGTCCGCAGGAGAGCAATTACCTGCCCTGGCTGAGGCTCGAAGCGGACAATCTTGATCGGCAGGATTTCAGCACCAGCGAATTGAACCTGATCCACATGGGCACCGCAGGGGTTATCGACCTGAAAGAGGATGCAACTGTTGAATTTGCTCCGCTGATACAGACCACAGCCGACTCGATGAGAATGCAACGGGACCTGATTTTCTTCCAGCGCGATCCCAACGTGATGCTGTCCAATTTCGAATCCGGCAATAATCCCCTGGTGCTCGCGGCGCGGATCAGCGGCACCGTTCCCAGCGCCTATCCCGACGGCTTATTGATAGAGGATGAAGACGATGAAACAGTTCCGGTTGAAGACATCATCAAGGAGGGCAGGGTAGATGTCGTCCTGGTCGGGGACACCGATATCCTGGCGGACCATTTCTGGATCAGGATGCAGAATTTCTTCGGAGTACAGATACCCCAGAGCATTGCCAACAACGGCGATTTCGTCATCAATACCCTGGATAACCTGGCGGGTAATACCGACCTGATAAGCCTGCGCAGCCGCGGAGAATTTTCCCGCCCGTTTACCGTGGTAGAGCAGATACGCAGGGATGCGGAAGCCCAGTTCCGCGAACAGGAACAGGAACTGCAGACACGCCTGGAGGAGACCGAACAGAAAATTGCCCAGTTACAGCAGGAAGGCGGAGAAAGTGCGTTATTGCTTACTGAGGAACAGGCCGCTGAAATTGAAAAATTCAGGCTTGAGCAAATAAGGACGCGCAAGGAATTACGAGCGGTCCAGCACGAACTGCAAAAAAATATCGAGCGCCTGGGCACACAGCTCAAATTTATAAATATCGGCCTGATACCCTTAATTATTGCGTTGCTTGCACTGGTTGCGGGTGTACAACGGGCGCGCCGCAAAGTCTAGTCTGATGAGCAACAGGTATAGTCTCGTCGTATTACTGACGGTCATTGTCGTGGCCGCGGCAGTGTTCGTCAGCCAGCAAAGGGCGCCCCAGACGAGCAGGGAAAAAACGGCGCTGTTCCCGGAGCTTGCAGAGCGGGTCAATGACGTAAGTGAACTGGTCGTTCGCGACGGTCAGTCCGCACTGACCGTTCGACGCGTATCGGATAACTGGAGCATAGCCGAAGCGGATAATTACCCTGCACTGGTAGACAAGGTAAAACAAACGGTGCTGGCCGTCTCTGATCTCCAGGTTATTGCGGGAAAGACGGACAATCCCGACCTCTACAAGAGGCTGGGCGTTGAAGACCCCGACAGCAAGGGCGCCACCTCTCACTTGCTGACGTTGGCGAAGAATGGGGATGTACTGGCAGAACTGGTAGTCGGCAAGACCAGGAGAAGCAAGTCCGCTGCCGGCGCGCCGGGCCTGTATGTGCGTATTCCAGATCAGCAACAGGCATTACTGGTGGATGGCAGACTATCGGTAAGCGCCGATATAATTGACTGGATAAAGAGGGATATCATCAATATCGAGGGGGATCGCGTCAATGCCGTCCGCCTGCGGCCGGCAGGCGGGACAGAAGTGATCCTGAACAGGGATCTACCGGCAGACGACCTGGCATTACAGGATATTCCGGAAGGCAAGGAACAGGCATCCGAATACCTGGTCGGCCGAATGGTGTCCGTGCTTGAAAATATATACGTGGAAGGCGTAAAAAAAGAGAACAGTATCGATTTCTCCACGCCGGATTCCAGTATCGACGCTACGACGTTCGACGGTTTGACGGCGGATATCGAGGTCGTGAAAAGCGGGGAGAATACCTTTGCAAGATTTTCCTTTGCCGCGCAAGAGACCGGTATGGTTGGCGGAGAGACCGCTGATGGGACATCTGCAGAAACCGGCGCCGAGGAAGAAACCGAACCGACGCCCGAACAGGAAGCCGAAACCCTGAACAGCCTGGTACACGGCTGGGCCTACCGTTTGTCCGCATCCAAGGTGGAATTGTATAACCAGACCCTCTCCGATCTGGTGCAAGATCCCGCACCGGAAGAAACGGAATAGCACCACTTTTTATTTCCCGCAAATCCGGTACGACACCGGATTCAGCGTATAAAACAGCCTGGGCGTAAATTTTTTACTCCATAACTCCTTGTTTTATATGGGATTGCAAAAAAACATTCAGTTTTTTCAAAAAAAATTGCAAATTTCTGTTGCATCGCACAAATAATCAGGTTATGATGCGCCGCAACATTCAACTAAACGAGGAGATATCAACCATGAATGTACAGGCCGGAAAATACTTTGAACCCGTCAGGGAGATTAATGCCCTGGCATTGGAAAACGTAGAAAAGCTGCTTGAGATCCAGCTCAAGTCAATCAATGACACCGCCAGGCTGAGTGTTGAGCAGATGAAGTCTGCTGCAGACATAAAGGACGTCGATGGCCTGAAGAAGTACTTCACGGAACAGGCTGAAACCGTGAAGGCTCTCGGCGATCGTTTTATCAAGGACAGCCAGACTGCCCTGGAACTGGGCGTGAGCTATACCGATAAGGTACAGCAGATTGTATCCGAGACGATCAAGCAGGATGCGCCGGTGACGGCAACCGCAGCCAAAACTGCTCCGAAAAGCAAATAAGCAGATAGCCTATCCCTCCTTTCCGCCGGCTTTCCCCCCAGAGCCTGCGGTTGGTCAGCCGCCCGAAAGGGCGGCTTTTTTATTTCCACTCTTCCCTGTTAAGATAACAGCAGTTGATTATTTATAGCCACAAAGTTCACAGAACACTACTCACTTACCATGACGTTCCAGCAATTGATTGTTTCCCTGCAACAGTTTTGGTCAGAGCAGGGCTGCGTCATACAGCAACCCTATGATATGGAAGTGGGCGCCGGCACCTTTCATCCGGCTACTTTCCTGCGCGCGATCGGACCGGAACCCTGGAATGCCGCATACGTTCAACCTTCCAGGCGTCCCACGGACGGGCGTTATGGTGAAAATCCGAACCGTCTTCAACGTTATTACCAGTTCCAGGTGATATTGAAACCATCGCCTCCTGATATCCAGGAACTTTACCTGACTTCATTGCGGCACCTCGGAATTGACACGCTTACCCATGACGTAAGATTCATTGAAGACAACTGGGAATCTCCCACCCTGGGCGCCTGGGGTCTGGGCTGGGAAGTGTGGCTGAACGGTATGGAGATCAGCCAGTTCACTTATTTTCAACAAGTCGGGGGGCTGGAATGCAGGCCGGTTTCCGGTGAGATTACCTACGGGCTGGAGCGAATGGCCGTGTACCTGCAGAATGTTGACAACGTCTATGACCTGGTCTGGGTTGACACGGAAGACGGCCCGGTGACCTATGGCGATATCCATCTCCAGGATGAAGTTGAAATGTCAGCCTACAATTTCGAGAAGGCTGATACCGCAGCCCTGTTCCGCTGGTTCGACGAATGTGAAGCGCATTGCATGAAGCTGGTAGAGGATGACCTGCCGCTCCCGGCCTACGAACTGGTGCTGAAGGCATCACATATTTTCAACCTGCTGGATGCCAGACATGCAATCAGTGTGACTGAACGGCAACGCTTCATCCTCAGGGTCAGAACCACGGCGCGTGCGGTAGCGCGCAGTTATTTCGACAAGAGGGAAAAACTGGGATTTCCGTTGTGTACAAAAAAGATTTGCTCATCGAAATAGGGACGGAAGAGTTACCGCCAAAGTCGCTGACGCGCCTTGCGTCATCCCTGGCCGACGCTATCCGCCAGGGTCTGCAGGACAAGGAACTTGAGCATGGAGAATGTTCCTGGTATGCCACCCCGCGCCGGCTTGCGGTAATTGTGAGAGACCTGGCGGACACACAGGCGGACAAGGAAACAGTCAAACGCGGACCGTCCGTCGCCTCGGCCTATGACCAGGCGGGCAATCCGACCAGGGCGGCGGAGGGTTTTGCCCGTTCCTGCGGCGTGAAAGTTGCAGAGCTTGATACCCTGGAAACGGACAAGGGCAGCTGGTTGTCTTACAGCCACCTTGCCAGGGGAGCCCGAACCGAAGAACTGCTACCCGCGCTCATCGAACGGGCCCTGGCAGGTTTACCCATATCAAGGCGCATGCGCTGGGGCGACGGTGACATAGAGTTCGTCCGGCCCGTGCATTGGGTGTTACTGCTGTTTGGAGAAGACATAATCCACGCGACGATACTTGGTACGGAAACGGGCCGGGACACCCGCGGGCATCGTTTTCATCATCCGGAGGCGATCTCCATGGCCTCTGCAGGCGAATACCTGACCAGGTTGCAGAAAGAGGGACGCGTTACAGCCGATTTCAGCGAGAGAAAAAAACAAATCAGGGAAGCCGCAACTGAAGTTGCGCAGGCTCGCAGAAGAGCTGTGTTGATTGATGAGGATTTGCTGGATGAGGTAACCGCACTGGTGGAATGGCCTGCTGTCATCATCGGATCGTTCAACGACGAGTACCTTGAACTCCCCAAAGAGGCGCTCATTGCCACCATGCAGTCACACCAGAAATATTTCCCCGTACTGCACCCGGACACGGGTGAACTGACCGCCGATTTTATCTCCGTAGCCAATATCGACAGCGCCTCCCCGGAGGTGATCAAACAGGGGAATGAGCGGGTCATAAGTCCGCGTCTCAGTGATGCCGCGTTTTTCTGGGAGCGTGACCGCAGCCGGCCTCTGGAAAGTTTCGCGGTAAAACTGGACAAGGTCGTTTTTGAGCAAAAGCTGGGTACTCTTGCGGACAAGGCAGCGCGTATTGAAAACCTCGGCAGATATATCGCGGGGCAACTTGAATTTGAATCAGCCCCGGTCGAACGCGCTGCGCGGCTGGCGAAATGCGACCTGTTGAGCGATATGGTCGGCGAGTTCCCGGAACTCCAGGGGATAATGGGGCGCTATTACGCGCTGGAGAGCGATGAACGCCCCGAGGTCGCCAGGGCGCTGGAGGAACAGTATATGCCCAGGCATGCCGGCGCCGACCTGCCGGAAACAAGTACGGGCATGGTCCTCGCGCTGGCCGACAAGCTGGACACCCTGACCGGAATTTTCGCCATCGGCAAGGGGCCCACCGGCGACAAGGACCCCTACGGCTTGCGCAGGGCCGGCCTGGGCTGTTTACGCATCATGATTGAATGCGCATTACCCCTGGACCTTGAAGCCTGCCTGGCATATTCAGCCGGTACTTTTCAGGAATCCCTCAATGCGTCAGCAATCACCACCGAAGTATTTGATTTCATGCTGGACAGGTTGCGGCGCTATTACCTGGATAACGGCGTCAGCCCGGCCGTGTTCGACGCGGTGCAGGCATGCCGGCCAGCGCAGCCCCATGATTTCAACCTGCGGGTGCTGGCCGTGGGCGAATTCCTGCGCTTGCCCGAAGCAGACAGCCTGGTGACCGCCAACAAACGCATCAGCAACATCCTTAAACAGGCGCAATACACCTCGGAATCCATAGTCGATGAAGCATTGCTTCAGGAAAAAACGGAGCGGGATCTCTATAAGCAAATGCATGCATCCGGAGTAGTGGAGCATGGCGCATCCGGTGATTACATCGCTCGCTTGACCGCGCTTGCGGGTTTGAGAGATTACGTTGATGCCTTTTTTGATGAAGTGATGGTCATGTGCGACGATGTCGCGCTGAGAAATAACCGTCTGGCCTTATTAAACGAATTGCGCCAACTGTTCCTGGCCACCGCGGACATCTCAAGGCTGCAATGAAACTGATAATACTCGACATGGACGGCGTGATTAACCATGATTCCGATGACTATATCAAGTCGGAACAGGAATGGGAGGCAATACCCGGCAGCCTGCAGGCCATTGCCCGGCTTAATCAACGCGGTTATCACACTGTCATTGCAACCAACCAGTCCGGACTGGCCAGAGGCAAGCTGACCCTGAATGAGTTGAACAGGATTCACAGGAAAATGCATACCCATCTCGCCCAGTACGGCGGCGTGGTAGAAGCCATTTTCTTCTGCCCTCATGGGCCCGACGAAGGCTGCGCCTGCCGTAAACCCGAACCCGGGCTGTTAAAGGAGATTGAAAGAAGGCTGCATACCCCGCTGTCCGGTGTACCCGTAATAGGCGATCGGCTGAGTGATATCCGGGCAGCTCAGGCGGTCGGCGCAAATCCGATACTGGTCAGGACCGGGAAAGGAACAAAGCAACTGGACGAGGGTGTTATCCCGGACGGTATTCCCGTTCATGACGATTTGGCCCAGGCAACGACAGCGCTGCTATCCGGCAAGCCATAGACATGAGTTCACCGGGCGGGATATCCATATTACAATGGACCGGGTCGCTAATGTTCCTCCTGGGTATGGTCATATCCACACTCATAGCGGTTCCCATCACGTTTTTCCTGCTGGCAGTTCCTTTCCCTCTCAGGTTCCGACTGGTAGCGAACTGGGCCAGGTTCAACCTGTGGTGGCTGGGGGTCACCTGCAGGATTAAGGCAGAAGTGGAGGGCTTGGAAAACATCACCGATCAGCCGGCGATCATCATGTGCAAACACCAGTCCATCTGGGAGACCCTGATGATCCAGTTATTGTTCCCCCCCCAGGTATGGTTACTGAAGCGCGAATTGTTGCGCATCCCCATCTACGGCTGGGGACTCGCGACCATGAAGCCAATAGCCATCGACCGTTCCCTGGGGGTTCGCTCACTGAAGCAACTCGTACGCCAGGGTAAGGAGCGTCTGAATGCCGGCTTATGGGTGGTGGTGTTCCCGGAGGGCACCCGGCTGGCGCCGGGCGTGCGGCGGAAATACCACCCGGGCGGGGCCTGGCTGGCAGAGAAATCCGGTTATCCCGTCATACCGATAGCCCACAACGCCGGCTACCTGTGGCCGCGCCACAGCTTTCTCAAACGGCCCGGCACCATTCGGATGGTTATCGGCCCGCCCATACAATCCCGGGGAAAGAAGGCCGCGCAAATTCTCCGCGAGACGGAGGACTGGATTGAAACTACCGTAGCATCCCTGCCTGTACCGGTTAGCCGGTAACAGCTAATATTTCAGGTTATGAATAATAAAGAAGATAAACCTAAAAAAGACGGCGAGTATCTCAGCACACTGGCCAGGGGACTGTCCGTACTGCGAACGTTTACCAGGGACAACCCGGAAATGACATTAAGCGAAGTCGCTTCAGCAACGGGTCTGAACCCCGCTGTAGCCAGACGCTGCCTGAATACCCTGGTTGAGTTGGGTTATGTCGGGAAGAGAGGGAAATTGTTTCTGTTAACGCCCGAAGTGATGGGTTTCGCGTCAGCATTCCTTGAATCAGTTAACCTGGAAGAAATAGCGCGTCCGCACCTCCAGGTCGTCCGGGACAGCACCGGGGACAGTTCTTCACTGGCTGTATTGTCCCACCTGGATATCCTGTACCTGGTTCATGTATCGACGAACCGAATGATCAGGCTGGACGCGGGGATCGGCACCCGCTTCCCCGCTTATGCAACGTCTCTTGGCCGCGTCATTGTTGCGCACCAGTCCGAGTCCTTTATTAACGACTATCTTGCCCGGATTAAACCCCAGAAACTTACCGATAAGACAGTTATATCCAAGGTGAAGCTCCGAAAAGTCCTGAACAAGTGCAGGCGCCAGGGTTTCACGTCCACCCAGGATGAACTGGACTACGGCATCATATCCGTCGCCGTACCGGTATTCGACAATGATGGTGAGATACTCGCCGCGATAAACTGTTCAACCGCAACGACCCGCGTCAACCAGGAGGAGATGATCGAGACCCGGTTGCCCCACCTCATGATGGCGGCAAAGAAAATCGAACAGGAATTGCGCCGCTATCCGATCCTGGTACACTCGATCAGAAGCGCATCATTCCGTTAAGGACGCCGCTTCATCTACGTCGGCACAAAAGAGAATTACCTGTTCGTTGTACAACTCCGGTTCGGTGAGATTACTCAGGTGGCCGCTGTGCTCAAAAATGACCTCCCGGCTGTCAGGGATTACCTCAAGCAGTTTTTGTGCGTGCGCCTTCAGCCTGCCGGTTTCGCTTGCGCCGGTGAGTATAAGAGTGGGGGCATGGAACCGGGCAAGTTTCCCAAGCACATCCAGGGAAGTCGCTAACTTGTCCGGTGAGAAAGCAAGTAAATCCGCGCCGGTATAATCATCCAGTATTTCATTCAGCAGTCGTTGCTCGTCATCATGTCCCGGGCCGAGCGCCAGCACCGGGTGCCCGAGCCAGCGTCGGCGCATCACATCGATTTTTCCTGCGCGAACCAGGTCCGCATATTCAAGAAACGGGATGCGTTCGTGTTCCGGTCCGTCAATATCCAGGCCGTCAACCACGGCGCCCTGCAGAACCAGGGAACGCAAGCGTTTCGGCCTTTTTACGGCATAACGCATTGCCAGACGCCCACCCTGGGACATGCCGAGCAGGTGGAGGGTATCAAGAGACAAGGCGTCTGCGATTCTATCCAGGTCGTCAAGCTCCAGGTCCAGGTCGGGAATCGCATCGGACCGGCCAAACCCGCGCCGATCGAAACTGATGACGTGAAATCGCTCACTGAGGCGGGGCACCTGTGGTTGAAACATGCGCTGGTCCAGGGTCCATCCATGCATGAGCAACAAAGGGACGCCTTCACCTTCATGCCTGAGGAACAGTCGCCCTCCATCGACATCGATCCACATGGTTCTGTTTCCTGGCAGGATTTAAGCCCGGATCAGTCCTGGTAGGCAATACGTTCCTTTGCCGCGAACCAGAGATCATGGCCGATTGGGTTGTTCATTTCCTCAAAGAGGTGCCCGACGAGTCCGGCACAGCGAGCGGTCAGCACGATACCGCGCATCAGGGAGGCAGGCACTCCGGCTTCGGCAAGTACCGCCGCTATGGCGGCGCTGACGTTCATGACAATGGATTTGTTAATGACTTCCTGTACACCGGCTTCGAGCGTGTCGAGTGCGTTGAGGTACTGGCCGCTCACTCCCGCTTCCCTGGCTATCTGCAACAGTCTTCCGACGCGCGGGTCGCCGCCATGGTGAATGGGATGACCGAAACCCGGAACAGGTCGGCGCATCTGCCGGAGTGACCTGACCCTCTCGATTGCCGTGGCTTGCCGTTCCGCCAGCGGCGCTTCGACGATTTCTTCAAGCAATACGCCACAGTCACCGGCCGTGCCAGCATAGCGATCGCCAACACCCAGAAGGCCGGCAACCACTGCACCCTGAAATGATTCAGGCGCGCCGTGATGAGTCAGCCTGGTCGCGATTGCGGAAGGTACCAGGCCGTGTTCCATGATGGTTACCAGCACGGCGTCGACAATCCGGGACTGTGCCTTGGTCGGTTCCTTTCCTAGCGCCTGCAGCAGCAGCAATTCCGTGAATGAATAATTTCCCATAAGATCGCTTACGAGATTCTTGCCGCGAACCAGGATGTTCTCGGCGTCAAAACCGCAAATCGCCGTCGTGGGGTGCGCCTTGTCATTGTCGCTCATAAGATCACTCCGAATTGAGAATGTTAAGGTCAAGCAGGGGACCTGAAAAATCACTATAACACAATCAAATCACCCTGACGCCCTGTCATCATGTTGTGAAATAAAATTTCGATTATCGAATTTGACTTCGTTATTCGAAAATACTAATATACATTTTACCAGAATCCGATTGCGCTGAATGTGTATAAACGGGAACCGGGAGGTAGTTGTAAATGAATACAGAACTGAAAATATCAAGCCGTCTTCACCACAACGCGCATGTTACCAGGGACATGGAAGCCGTAAGAAAATTCTACGAGGAGGACCAGGAAGAATTCGGTCCGGAATTGCCGCTTTCCGGTTTTCGCCATATCGCCATGAAAGTAGACCAGGAAACCCAGGCCGGAATACGCGACCGGCTGGAGGCTGCAGGATACAAGGAGCCGGACATGTACATTCTGAACCACGGATACTGCTATTCCCTGTACGTGCTTGACCCGGCGCAGTTGATAATTGAATTTACTGTTGACCACGAAGACGTCGATCAGATAAACGAGGAGCAACGTCTCAAGGCCCGTAGCGAACTTGAACGTTGGCTGGCGGGTGACCATACCCCCAATAACGAGGCATACCACCGGTAAACCCGGAACAAAAATCGTGGACACAACAAGTAAGAACCAACACGGAAAGCCCGCGCCATGATGTACGACGCAGAGATTGAAACCCGCCCGGTGGCAGAGCAATTTGACCTGGACCGGGAAAGTTATCGCCGGCAAATCCGGTATTTATTCGAGCATTCCGCCTTTTACCGGCATAAGCTGGATGAGGCGGGCTTCTCCGGTCCTGCGGATGTGGGTGATCTGGATGATATCATCGGTCTCCCTTTCACGGAAAAAGACGAAATACGGGCGACCCAGGCCGCTGCGCCCCCGTTCGGCGATCACCTGGCCTGTTCCCCGGACAAGTTGCGGCGGGTCTACAATACCAGCGGCACCAGCGGCGTGCCGTGCCTGATCGGCCTCACCCGCAACGACCTGGAAGGCTACGCAACCAACGCTGCCCGCGGTTACACCGCGGCCGGGTTTGCAAAAGCTCAGCGCATCGTTGTCGGATTTAATGCCGGGCCGTTCGTTGCAGGCGCAGTTTACGATGGTTTCGACAAGTTGGGCTGCACGGTAATCCCGATAGGCACCGGGAATACCGAACGCCTGGTCGGCGCCATCCAGAGGTTGAATGCCACGGGTATAAGCTGTACTCCTTCGTACGGGCTGTACCTGATTGACTGGTGCAGGGAGCGCGCTATTAATACCCTGGGCCTGGGTCTCAGGAACATGATTACCGCGGGGGAACCGGGCGGCGGCGACCCGCTGATCCGCGGCCGCCTGGAGGGCGCATTCGGCTGCAAGGTGCGCGAATCCATGGGCATAGGGGACATAACGCTTTCGGCCTGGGCCGAGGACGATGACGGTAAGGGGATGCACTTCATGGCCCGCGGCTTCGCCCATGTTGAACTCATCGACCCGGAAACCGGTTCCCCGCGCGCCTGGGAAGACGGCGCTGAAGGTGAACTGGTCTACACCGCGTTGCAACGGGAGGCGATGCCGTTATTGCGTTTCCGCAGCCGCGACCACGTCGTCGTCAACATGGAACCCAACCCGCTGGGCCGGACCGGCCCCAGGATACGCTGCGTGGGACGCACGGACGATATGCTCATCGTGCGCGGCGTCAACCTGTTTCCGACCGCGCTGCGCAGCGTGCTGAACGAGTTCACACCTGACGTATCGGGCGTGATACAGGTAAGGCCGAAAGAAAAGGGGGTCAGGCAGACAAAGCCGTTGCCGGTGCTGGTCGAACTGGGAGAAAACGGTGCGGCACAGACTGTCAACCTGCAACAACGAATCTCGGACCAGGTACGGCAGCGCCTGCTGGTCACGACCGATATACAACTCGTGCCGTACGGGACGTTGCCAAGGGAAGTTTACAAATCACGCCTGGTCGATTACTCCGATGCGGAACAGGCTGCTGCAGTGTAGGCATGAGTGACGCAATGCGCCCGTTATATACAAAGAAAAGCTTGCACTCCCGGGGAGAGAGACACTATGTGGCCGTTCGCTGAAGACGAGGATTATCTCGAGAATCAATGGTACGTCGCGGCCTGGAGCAGCGAGGTCACAGCCGATAAACCGTTCGAGAGGTGGATCTGCGGAGAACCGGTGGTGTTTTACCGCGATACGCAGGGAAAAGCCATCGCCATGCACGGGCGCTGCCCGCACCGCAGCTTCCCGCTGGGCAAGGGCCGGGTGCGCGGCGACGTGCTGGAATGCGGCTACCACGGTTTTCAATACGGTCCGGACGGTAACTGCGTCAGGATTCCCAGCCAGGAAACCATTCCGGACGTGTGCCGGGTGCAAACTTATGCACTGGTGGAAAAATGGGAGTGGTTGTGGATCTGGATCGGGGACCAGACGCGCGCGGATCCGGACCTGATTCCGGACCATGATGAGATCCGCCTGACCGAACCGGGCTGGCTCGCGCTGCCTGCGCTGACGAACACGCTTAACTGCCGCGCACAATTGCTGCATGAGAACCTCACAGACATATCGCACCTGTCGTACCTGCACCCGGGCACTATCGGGACTGACTCGGTGGCGTCCACCCAGGTGGAAATTTCCGAGCACGATGGATTTCTGCGGGGCCTGCGGATGATTCCCAATGAAAAACTGACCGGTTTTTTCAAGGACGCGCTGGGTACGGAAGGGCCCCTGGACCGTGAAGTGTTGATAGACTTCTACCCGCCTAACCTGCACGTTGCGCGCGAGAAGTTCATCGGGCCCGGCGGCGAGGCCATTGCACAGTACCGGGTCTGCCATGCGGTGACGCCTGCGACGGCAACATCAACGAATTACCTCGTTGCCTGGTCCCGCACCTTTGCCCACGACAGCCGGGAAGTAACGGATACGGTGAACAGTGTCTTTGCGGCTGTCATCGATGAGGACATCGATGCGGTGGAAGCAGTTGAGAACATGCTCGCGGACCAGCAACAGCCCCGTGAGGTGCTGGTGTCTGCGGATACCCATTCCATGAGGGCGCGCAGGATCATGAAAAAGCTGTTTGCGGAGCAGTCCGCTGGCGCGGTAAGCAGGACTGCATAACATTATCAAACCTGGGTTACCGTCCGGATATATTGATTTAATGTAAGAGGAGGAAGGTAGAATGAACAAATTGACACGTATCATCGCCGGAGTATCGGCGGCGCTGGTGTATGTAACGGGATTCACACAGGGAACAGGCATGCTCGAAGAAGTCGTCGTTACGGCGCAAAAGCGTGAGGAATCGCTGCAGGACGTGCCCATCTCGATTACTGTATTCGGTGAAGAAAACCTAGACAGGCGGCAGGTGGACATGATTGGCGAGCTTGCCAATATCGTTCCCAGTTTCGAATTTGCGCGACCGCCCAGCGACAGCCCCGGGGTGACCTTCCGCGGCATCGGCACCCAGGCAGGCAACGTCGCTTTCGATAACTCCATCGGCATGTTCGTAGACGGCGCGTTCCTGGGCAACGTGCGCCTTTACGGGCATACCCTGTTCGATGTGCAGCGGGTTGAGTTGATCAAGGGCACGCAGAGCACCCTGCTCGGCAAGAACACCACGCTCGGCGGTATCTCGGTTGTCAACAACAGGCCGGAACAGGAGTTCGGCGGTGAGGCGGAATTCGGGCTTGAAGCGCAGAACGGCGGCTGGTTTGGCGAAGGCATGGTAAACCTGCCCGTCGACGATACGCTGGCCTTGCGCATCGCCGGCAAGTGGTCCGACCTGAATGGCTGGATACATAACGTCACCACCGGGAAGGACGTGCCGGAAGACCGGGATGCGGGCATCAGGACTTCGCTGCTCTGGGAGCCCTCGAGCCGGTTCAACGCGCTGATCAGTCACCAGTATACCGACAACCGGCGTGTGGGCCTGCCGACCCAGATAACCCGTCCCGGCCTGTCCGCGCTGGGTCTGGGAGCAGGTCCGGACCTGGGCGAATCGAGATTTGACGACACCAAGGCATCCTACAGTTCGGACCCGCGCCTGGTTGACGGCGATGACCTGACACACCTGAAGGTCCACTTGGCTACCGGCACCCTGAACTATGATTTCGGCGCAGCAACCCTGACTTCAATCACGTCATACGCGACCTCCGATCACACGAACTATTCGGATTTCGATTTCGATAACAAGGACAACAGCCTCTTTATCCGTACCGAGGACTACGAGCAGATCCAGCAGGAACTGCGCTTGGCCTCCAACGGGGACGGGCGCCTGGATTACCTGGCCGGGGTGTTTTTCTTCGACAGCGAGTGGGACATGCTGTGGGACAGCGTGTTCGGCATCCCCGACTTTCCGCCTCCGCCTGTTCCGATCAGCGGTCAGATATTCAACGGTTCCTACACCAACACCTTTGCCCAGGAAACCACCGCCTACTCGGTGTTCGGCCAGGCCAACTATAGCTTGACTGAACAATTCCGGGTTAACCTGGGCCTGCGTTTCACCCACGAAAAGAAGAAAGTGCATTTCGGACGCACCAACCGCCCGCCGTTCACCCTGTGGAATGCGGTAATTCAGGCGCCGTTCCCCTATCAGAGACTCGATAACGTCACTGACGACCTGGTCAGCGGCAGTGTGTCGTTACAGTACGACCTGACGCCGGACGTAATGGTGTACGCATCTTTCGCACGCGGCGGAAAGGCCGGTGGCTACGGCGAGTTCAATTCCATAGCGCTGGATCCTGCCTTGGGTACCGGCAATCCGCAGCGGGATGCGTTTGTGGATGACGAGCGCGCCAACAGCTACGAAGCCGGCATAAAATCGAGCCTGCTGGACGGCCGCGTGCAGCTTGACGTGGCGGTGTTCCACATCGACGTCTTCGGTCTGCAGCAACTGCTCTTTACCGGTGAGTTCATCTCCAGCAACGACAGGTCCCGTTCGACAGGTGTTGACGGCCTGTTGACCTGGCAGGTGACCGACAGCTTTCGGGTGAGCGCGGCAGGCGCTTATGCCGATGCCGAGGACAAGGGTAGAAACGAGCGCCTGGCGCAATCGCCCCGCGTGTCGGTGGCGTTCAATGCGGACTGGGAGCAGCGCGTGTTCGGGGACTGGTCCGTAGCCATCGGCGGTACCCTGAAGCATCGCTCGTCCAAGTTCAACCAGCTCAGCGAAGGGTTGTATGACAATGCGTTTACCTCACTGGCCTTGACCGGGCGCCTCAGCAGCGATTCATCACCCTGGTTTCTGAATATCGTGGCGGAGAACGTGACCAACACAATCGGCGCGGATTTCGGGTTTCCCGGACCGGATCCCTTCGTGGAAACCTTCGAGACCAACACCCCGCTGCGTTCAATCAAAATCTCCGTAGGGACGAGTTTCTAGCCAGCCATGAAAAGGGGACGGATTTCAAATCCGTCCCCGGATAACGGGAATGCAAAAGCGGGAAAAGCAAATGGCCCGGCATGACCCCGGTGAAACCGCGCCCTACCTGCTGAATTGCTGCGCGAAGAGCAGGCAGCAACCGGGGACTGATCACACTGCCAGGTTCTCGTTCAGCGCCCTGATATGCTCCGGCCCCATGCCGCAACAGCCGCCGACCACCTGCACGCCCTGGCCGATCCATTGCTTTACATAGCCCAGGTAGTCCTGTGGGGAAATAATATCCTCGAATTTCCAGCTTGGCGGGACGAAATGGCCGCTCTCCGCATACGCGAACATGGATCCGTTCCACAACTCGCCCAATTCCGCCAGCGCCGGACCGGTATCATGGACGCTGGAATGCATGACTCCGGCGGCATCGCAGCCCATACCGAGGACTTCCTCCGCCATCCGTCTGAACGGCATGTTTTCGTCCTCGCGTACGGGTGACTCATAGTTGATTAATGTGCCGGCGTCGTTCCTGCTGGCGCTGAACCCTGTCCATACCGGTATTCCCGTTCCCCTGGCCGCAGATATAACCATATCGGAAATGTCCACGTCGCGCATCATCTCGGCGATAATCAGTTCGGCGCCGGCTTCCGCCAGCAACTCAGCCTGGCGGACAAAACCCTGCCTCACCTCATCGGTTTTCGGAACGGCAAATGTATCAAATGCCGGCATGGAGGACATGGAAGCGGCGACACACACATCCCTGCCGCAGTTGTCTCGGGCCACCAATGCCACGGCTACGGCAGACTGGTTGACTTGCGCGAGTTGATCCTCCAGCCCCAGGGCCTTGAGCACATGCGGAGCGGTCCCGAAGGTATTTGCGATAATCACATCGGCGCCGGCATGGATGTAACTCTCATGCACCTGCCGCACAACCTCCGGGTAATCCACGTGGGCGATACCGCACCAGGCAAGGTCGTTCATCTCAACGCCCTGCCGTTCAATCTCGGAACCGGTGCCGCCGTCCAGCAGAACGATTTCGCCATTGTCCAGCTTGTCTTTGACTATTTGATAGCTCATTACATTGCAATAGGTATGAATGTTGTTATTAAGGAATTACCGACAGAGTTTTCCCGCTTAGTTGCGACCTCTGTAATTCCAGTGTGACATTCTTATATTACGGCCGGGGCTTCAGCTTCTCCTAAGTGTAATGGTTGAATCTTAAATGGTTCTTCACCATTATGCGACCATCAAAAGGCCTTACGCTCGCCCAGCAAACAGCGCAGCGCAACCAACCACTTCAACTGTGACGTCTCTAAGGCGCTGCCTGAGCATTATTTTCAAGCCTTCGAGGTCATCATGTTGGTTAGAAAAGATTCCCTTCCTGTTATAGACGTCCATCAGCCGTTTCGCGAACCAGTTTCGTGCGACTCCACCCTGTAAAAGAGTTGAACCAAAAAACAACCCGTTGGGGTTTATTATATTCATGAGATGATCGAAAACTACCGACTTCGATTCAATTGTGCCTGGGATACAGTGAAGCAGATAATTGAGTCCAATAGAATCGAACTTTTCCCCTTCCAGGAAAATCGGTTCCAGAACATTTCGGCGATACGTTTCAGGGTTGTAGCGCGCAATCCGCTGGGAGGCAAATTCCAACGTGTCCGGATTGATATCCATCAAGGCGATACGTGGTTCGGGCGAGGGAAACCGGCATCGGTCAAGGAAGTAGCCCGTGCCTGCCCCTACGTCGAGATGATTCGACGTGACATGTCTGTTGTAGTGTTGCAAAAGTCCTTGAGTAGAACACTTCCAGAAGAACCGGTTGGAAACGGTGAGCACAATGAAATCGTATACGGCAAGAGTTCGTCTGGTATAGACGGATTGACCGGCCTCTACTTGCTCAGTTGTGACAGCCATATGCCGCCATCAAACTCGAAAGAAGCATTGACAAAAGGGACAAGTTTATTGAACCAGAAACCTGACGCAAAATTAGCGGTACCGTGTCGCCGAGTCCGCCTGAATGCTATCAAATGTATTACTCAAAATACTCCTTGCGGTCAGGTATGTCTATCATAATGTCATGTGTTAGCATAACCCTATATTAAACTATTTCGAAGAAATGCACATAAGGAGCACAGTATGAAAGCGATTGTATTAGAAGAACTCGGCGGTCCGGATAATCTGAAAGTCAAAGAGGTGGATACGCCTGAACCGGGGCCGGGTGAGGTACGGGTAAAGCTGCAGAATTCTGCGCTGAACCGGCGGGATTACTGGATCACCATCGGCAGGTACCCGCGTACGAACCTGCCCTGTATCGCCGGATCGGACGGCGCCGGCACGGTAGACGCTGTCGGTGTGGGAGTCGACAACGGGATGATCGGCGACGAGGTGGTAGTCTACCCAGCCAGGGAGTGGGGTGACAGCGAGGCGGTGTCCGGACCGGATTTCCGTGTGCTGGGCATGCCGGACCAGGGCACGTTTGCCGAATATATCTGCTGTCCGGCTACGGATGTCTACGCCAGACCCGCTCATTTAAGCTGGGAACAGGCAGCCGCGGTCCCCCTGGCCGGTCTGACAGCCTGGCGCGCTGTTGTGACACAGGCCGAGGTACAAGCGGGGCACACCGTACTGGTTACGGGGGCCGGCAGCGGCGTTTCGACCTTTGCCATCCAGTGGGCCAGCGGGCTCGGCGCCGAGGTTTACGTGACCAGCGGTTCGGAGGAGAAAATTGAAAAAGCCAGGGCCATCGGCGCCGTCGGCGGCATCAGTTACAGGCAGGAGGACTACCATAAAACCCTGAGAAAGCAGGCAGGCGGATTTAACGCCATTATCGACAGCGCCGGCGGGGATGACATGAATAACCTGTTAAGCACCCTGAGGCCCGCCGGACGATTTGTATTCTTCGGCGCCACCCTGGGTATTCCATCTACTGGCCTGGAAATACCGAGACTGTTTTTTAACCAGACGCGCATACAGGGGACGATGATGGGGTCCAATGCCGAATTCAAGGCAATGCTGGATTTTGTCGACGAGGAGAAGATCGAACCCGTCGTGGACCGGGTGTTGCCCATGAGTGAGGCAGTCGCCGCGCACAAGCTGCTGGAATCATTCGGCCAGACGGGCAAGGTTGTCCTTCAGAACAGTTAACCCGTCAGGATTGAGAAGATGAATCAGGCAATTATCTATGACGGGATCCGCTCCCCCTTCGGTCGTTATGGCGGAGGGCTGTCTGCAAAACGGCCGGACGACCTGGCGGCAGCCGTCATCAAGGCGCTGCTGGACAGGAGCGGCATCGATAGCAGCCTGGTGGAAGACGTGATCCTCGGCAATACCAACCAGGCGGGTGAGGACTGTCGTAATGTCGCGCGTAATGCCGCCCTGTTGGCCGGCATGCATACCTCGGTGGGCGGCGTGACTGTCAATCGCCTGTGCGGCAGCGGGGCTGCGGCGACCCTGGATGCAGCCCGGGCGATCGGTTGTTCCCAGGGGCAGTTGTTCATTGCCGGCGGCGTGGAGAGCATGAGCCGTGGGCCCTGGGTGTTGAACAAGGCGGAAACCGGCTTTGATCGCAACCAGAAGATGTACGATACCGTGCTTGGCTGGCGTTTCCCCAACAAGGCGCTCCTGAAGCAATACGGCGACGATACCATGCCTCAGACCGCGGACAACCTGGCCCGTGACTTCGCCATCAGCCGGGAAGACAGTGACGCGTTCGCATTCGCTTCCCAGCAGAAATACGAGGCCGCGAGAAATGCCGGGTTCTACGAGGAAGAGTTACGGGAAATAGAAGTACCGGCAAAACGGCGCAAGGACCCGCCGGCAAAAGTAACAGCCGATGAACATCCTCGACCCGGCACCACCCTGGAGAAATTATCTACCCTGTCGACCCTGTTTGAAGGCGGTGTAGTCACCGCCGGCAATGCCTCTGGCATCAATGACGGCGCGGCCGCACTGCTGCTGGGAAACGAGGATATCGGCAAAAAACTGGGACTGACCCCGCGTGCTCGCATTCTGTCCGGCGCGATCGCCGGTGTCGAACCCCGGGTGATGGGGATCGGCCCGGTCCCGGCGTCGCAAAAAGCCCTGCAACGGGCGGGCCTGTCACTGGCCGACATGGACGTGATCGAGATCAACGAGGCCTTCGCGACCCAGGTACTCGGCTGCCTGAAACAACTGCAGATCGATTTCCGGGACGAACGGGTCAACCCGAACGGCGGCGCCATCAGCATCGGCCATCCGCTGGGCGCGTCCGGCGCGCGGCTGATCCTTACGGCATTACGGCAACTGGAAAACATCCAGGGCCGGTATGCGTTGATCAGCATGTGCATCGGCATCGGCCAGGGCATTGCCGTCATTATCGAAAGAGTGTAACTATCCGCAGATGACACCGATTGTGACAGCAAGGGACAGAATTAATTCTGTCCCCGGTCAGGCTTCATGAAGATCCTTGCTGTCGGCGATATACACCTGGGACGTACGCCATCCCGGTTACCTGAAGAACTCGCGCATCGGTCCCGCGACCTGGGCCCTGCCGGCGCCTGGGAGCGCACGGTAAAGGCTGCCATTGATGCCGGCGTCAGGGCAGTCCTCCTTGCCGGAGACGTAGTCGAACGGGAAAACGATTTCTTCGAGGCTTACCGGGAACTGGAACGGGGCGTTCAGAAGCTTACCGGGGCCGGTATTGAAGTTATCGGTGTCGCCGGCAACCACGACGTCAAGGTCCTGCCCCGCCTGGTAGAGCACATTCCGGAGTTCCGGCTCCTGGGAAAAGACGGTCAATGGCAGTCCTGCCGGATCGCCGACGATGTTGATTCGATCACCCTCTGGGGATGGTCGTTCCCCCGTAAGGAAGTCCTGACAAGTCCTCTGGCCGATCAAGCCTTCAAGTGTGAAGCTGGGGTCAACCTGGGGCTGTTGCACTGCGACCGGGATGCAGTGAACAGTCCTTATGCCCCGGTCAGCAACCGGGAACTGCAGCAGGCAGGTATCGACGGCTGGTTGCTCGGACACATACACAAACCCGATGCCTTATCCGTTGAGTCACTGAACGGCTATCTGGGCAGCCTGACCGGTCTGGACCGCAGCGAAGCCGGCCCTCATGGACCCTGGCTTATCAGCATATCCGGGGGCCGGATTGAATCCGTTGAACAACTGCCCCTGGCGCCGTTGCGCTGGGAGTTCCTGTACGTTGACCTGGAAGGTATCGGTGAGCCGGAAGAGGCGAAAGGACGCATCATCACAGCATTACAGGAACTAGATCGCCAAATCACCGAATCTTCTGGTTCGCAGGGCCCGGCTTTTGCGCCGGACGCGGTCGGGGTACATATCACCTTGTGCGGACGTACACGTTTCACCGCGGTTGTGCTTGACGAATTTTCCGGAACCAGTGAAGACGTTATCTATACCGGGACTGGCAACCGCTGCTATTTCATTGAGCGAATCAGCGCCGATACCCGACCGGAGATAGATCTGGAAGAACTTAGCAGCCAACCCACCCCTCCGGGATTGTTGGCAAAACGGCTGTTGTGGCTGGATGAACCGGAAGGCCATCCCCAGCGCGACGACCTGGTGGCAAAGGCCCAACAGCGCCTGCGCGGCCAGGGGCAAAAACCCGTCTGGAACGGCCTGTATGCCGATGAACCGGATTCGGTCGAGTGGTTGCGAAAAGCAGGATTGCGCGCCCTGGATCAACTGTTGGCTCAGACCCCCAATACGGGTTAATGCACCTCAAGCGACTCAAAATCCAGACCTTGCCCGGAATCGAACCCGGTTTTACGTTCGAACCCCCCGGCGCCGGCATCAATATCGTCACCGGTCCCAACGCCATCGGCAAGAGCAGCCTCGCGCGCGCGCTGGGCTATCTCCTGCGAGAGCAGAAAAACGACCCTCCTGCGCTCTCTCTGGAGGCCGAATTCGAAAGCGATGGGGCTGGTTGGCGCGTGCTACGCAACGGCAGCCAGGTAGTCTGGCACCGCGACGGCAACCCTGCAGAGCGGCCCGCGCTGCCCGGCGCCGACCAGGCAGGGCTGTATCGCCTGTCCATGGAACACCTGCTTAGCGGTGATGAATATGACGCCGGACTGGCTCAGGAGTTGCGCAACAGGTTACGCGGCGGCTTCAACCTGGATGCGCCACGTATAAAATCAGGTTCGCGCTTTGCACAAAACGAGGAAAAAAACCTCAGCGTCGCGGAGAAGAATCTACGGCAGGCGGAAGGAGATTACGATAATCTGGAGCAGCAGGAACAGGATGAATTGCCCCGGCTGAACCGTGAGGTCAAGGTCGCCGAGGAGGCGCAGGACCGCCTGCAACGCCTACAACAGGGATTGGAACTGCATGAAGCCGTTAACGCGAAAAAATCCTGTGCTGAAGAATTGAAGGCTTATCCTTCCGGCATGGACCGGCTGCGCGGTGATGAGCAGAAACGTCTGGCCGGCCTGGAGGAAAAAAGGGAAATACAACAGGCAAAGTTACGTGAGCAGGAGCGTAAGCTTAGTGACGCCGAAGCTGTGCTTGAAGAGACCGGTTTTGAACGGTCGGAACCTGACCCGGAGCGCCTGGACGCTATCGACAGGTGTTTGCAGCAACTCGGACAAAAAGAGGCGGACCGCAACAACGCGCAGAAAGAACTGGCCAAGGCCGAAGGCAGTCTGAAAAGCGCCCGTGAGCAATTCAATGATGCCGGGAAACCACCCGGGCTCGATGCGCAAAGCCTTGGTCAGGCCGATGCCGTCGCAGCGCCGCTGATCAAGGCGCAATCCAGGCGGGATATGCTGCAACTGCAACTCGACCAGGCCGGAAGCCCTCCCGATGAAGCCGACATCGACAAACTGTATGATGCAGGCGGCGCCCTGCGCGAGTGGCTGGCCGCAACAGTGGCCGAATCCGGGTTCAAACCGGCATCTCCCGGCCGCTGGCCGCGAATTGCACTTTGGGCAACCCTGGCGGCCAGCGGCCTTGCTGCCGTGCTGGCAGGGATACAACAGGCTTTGCCGGCTGCGGTCGCTGCATTCGTAGCGTTCGTTGGTGCAGCATGGGGTTTGTCCAGCCTGCGCCGCAGTCCGGCCGCCGGGCTGTCCGCTAACGAGGCAAGACAGCGCTTCGTCAGGACCGGCCTGTCCCCGCCGCCGGATTGGACCGCTGCCGCGGTGCGTGAATACCTGCGCTCGGAGATCGACAAAGGCCACAGCGCCCTGGTCCTGCAAAGGGAACGGGCGGCACGGGCCGGGGGCATCCGCGCCGAACTCGAAAAGGTCGAGGCGGACATAGCAAAATTGCAGGCGCAAAAACAGGAGGCAGCCACCCAACTGGGCTTTGACCCGGAGTGGCCGAGTATCGGCCCGGATATTTTTCTGCAACACTGCCGGCAACTGCTGGAGGCAGAGAACCGCCATGCGCAGGCACAAGCCGGTCTTGAGGCAGTGGAGCGGGATGTAGCTGAAGACGTTGCCCTGGTGCGTGACTTCCTTGCGCCTTGGCTTAGCGCCGATGCACCGACGCCGGAAGATACTGATGAGAAGCAGGATATCAACCTGTTGCAGGCTTCATTTCAACACCTGGAACGGCGTGTTAACGAAGCAAAAGACGTACGGGCGGAAATAAAACATTGCCGGGAGACCATCAAATCAATTAAGCAGGAAATTGAAGGCAACCTGGACGAAACAGGAAAGGTCTTTACGGAATGCGAACTGGAACCAGACGCCCATATTGAACTTGACGTACGGCTTGGTTTGCTGGATGAGTGGAAAGCGAAACGGGAGGCATTGCAGAAAGCAGAGTTTGAGGAGGAACGTATCCGTTCTCTGCTTGAGGCCCATCCTGATGTCACCGGACAAATCGAGGAAGGCAGGATAGCGGACCTGCGAAACGACCATGAGGCAGCCGGACTACAGGCCGGCGAGTACAGCAAGCTGATTGAGCAGAGAGCGGAAATTACCACCCGGCTTTCGGATGCCGGCAAAGATCACAAATTGAGCCGCGCCCGCGCCGCGGTGGACAGCGCCAGAGCGTCACTGCAGGACAAGCGTGAGCAGGCCTGGCTGTTTGAGGCGACTGAACTTTTGCTCGACGATGTTGAACAGGCGTTCCATAGCGAAAACGAACCGGAAGTTCTGAGCCGCTCCCGGGCGCTGTTCCGGGAAATTACGGCCAATGCTTTCAATCTGGAACTGGATAAGAACGGAACGTTTTACGCCACGGACCTGAAACAAAATGCATTGAGAAACCTCAATGAACTCTCATCGGGCACCTGCATGCAACTGTTGCTTGCGCTACGCCTGGCCTGGATAGAGGCGCAGGAACAGGGCGGGGAGACCTTACCGCTGTTTCTCGACGAAGCGCTGACCACCAGCGATGAAGAGCGCTTCAGCGTGATGGCAAACAGCCTTGAGCGGTTGTCAGATACGGAGGGCCGCCAGATATTTTACTTGTCCGCCCGCCGTCATGAATGCGCGTTATGGAAGCAGGCTACCGGAAACGAACCGCCAATCATTGATCTTGCCATGGCGCGCTTTCCCCGGGAGGCGCATCCGCCGCAGGACTACGACATCGCACTGCCTCCGCTGCTTCCGTCCCCGGAAGGCCGGGACCCCGAGGCCTATGCTTCCGTTCTTGGCGTGCCGCTCTTCAACCCGCGCCTGGAGCCCGGCGCGATACACCTGTTCTACCTGTTACGTGACGACCTGGACCTGATGTACCAGCTAATGGAAACCTGGCGTATCACCAGCCTCGGCCAGTTCGAGGTCTTGCTGGATAGCGATGCGGGCCCAGCCGCCGTAACCGATACTGAACATCGGAACAGGCTTCGCCGGAGGTGCGGCGCTGTCCGCATATGGATGGCGCACTGGCGCCGGGGCAGGGGCCGTCCGGTGGACCGGATCGCCCTGGAGCAGTCCGGCGCCGTATCAGGAACGTTCATCGACCGCGTTGCAGACCTCGCCGAAACTGTGGGGGAAGATGGCAAGGCGCTGGTGCAGGCATTAAGCGAAGGACAGGTATCCCGCTTCCACACCAGCAAGCTCGAAGAACTGGAACACTGGCTGGCTGATGAAGGCTATACCGACGAGGAAGAAATTCTGCCGGCGGAGGAGCGCCGGCGCCTGGCACTGCAACAAGCCATGTCCGATACCGGCGCCGACGTGGAAGATCTCAACCAGGTCATAACCTGGCTGGAGTCGGCAAGCCAGTAACTCTCAATACTGCGATTCCGGCGTGCGCACAACCAGGCCGTCCAGTTCCCCGGTCACCTTGATCTGGCAACTCAGCCGGCTGGTCGGCTCCGGACTCATGACAAAGTCCAGCATTTCCTTCTCCATAGACTGCGCTTCCGGCAGCTTATCGAACCATCCCTCATCAACATATACGTGACAGGTGGCGCAACTGCACGCGCCGCCGCATTCGGCAACAATACCGTCCACCCCGTTATTGACCGCGGTTTGCATGACGCTCATGCCCTCTTTGGCATCTACTGTGGTTTCATTCCCATCGAATGCGATATAGGTGATTTTCGGCATTTGCTGAACTCCGATATTCTTTGTAAAGTATTTCTCCAAAAGTCAGGCAGGATTATAAAGAATTCCGGAGCGTGCTTGAACAACTTGTTGAAATTTTATCCGTATCGTCGATTGAATGGTACGAAGATACGGACATACACAACCAACAGTGGCATATTAGGAAACCTCTGAGATTAAGTCAGAGGTTCCTCAGTAATTCAACCGTAGAGACACCCCGCCGTACACATTCAGCGTCGGCGCCGGTTCAAACACCCTGCCGCCGAAACCGTTGAGGCGCAGGTTGGACATGTATTTCGTGTCGAACAGGTTGTTGATGCCGATGAATGGAGACAATTCAAAACCTGCCAGCTGCAGACGATGTCCCGCTCTCAGGTTTGCTACTTCGTAGGAATCAGAAATGGCGGTATTGGCGTTATTGATCGCCAGGTCGTCCACCACGAGGATGTCCCAGCTCAGGTAGAATCCGGAATCGTGGCGGTAGGCCAGTTCCGCAAAAAACTGGTTCTCCGGAATTCCGGGAAGCATCTTGCCTTCCGCCGCCATGTTTGTGGGAAAGCTATCGAACTCGAAGTCGGAATAAGTATAGGACGCGGTGAGTTGCAGGCCTTCCAGGATGTCCACGACGATGGCAGCCTCAATGCCGTTACGGTCGGTATCGGCATTCCGGAAAAAAGTACGATTGCCGATATTGGCGACGCTGACTACCTCGTCTTCCACTTCCATGATGAACCCGGCGATGTCGAAATACACGCGCTCCCCTATCAGACCGCGGGCACCAATCTCAAAGCTTTCCGCATTCTGGGCATCTACAGAGGCGAATCCACCAAGACTTACATCGAGGTTTCTGGCCGGGTTAGCCAACTCGGTAAAAGTGGGCGTTTCAAACCCGGTCGCATAGTTGAAATAGAAACTGACTGAATCCGTCGCGCCCCAGGTCAAGCCGGCGCTTGGGCTGAATTCTTCAAAATCCAGTTCACCGGACTGGTCCGCGTTGGCCAGGAACCGGTCTTCAACGGCCAGGTCCACAATATCATAACGGCCACCCAGCGTAAGTTGCAGGGAATCGGTAATTGCAAGACTGTTGCGGATGTAAAATCCGTAAGCCTCCGCTTCTTCCAGTTGATCAAAGGATAATGCTCCCTGAATCCCGGCATCATTGGAATAACGTTGCCGGTCGTCTTCCTGGATGTCGATATCGAAGCCGGCAGTGAATTGATTGGGACGGCCCATCAGTTCTCCCGTATAGGTGTATTGCGCGCCGCCGCCAAAAAAGAACCGGTCGAACTCAACTACCCCGTCATCGGGCACAAACCGGATATGGGAACCGATAGGCAGAAAGGCCATGAAATCGCGCCACAGGTAGTAGTTGCGCACCCTGATCTCGTGGTTCTCGCCGAACTGCCGGCGATAAATCCAGCCGACCTTCTGTTGCTCCAGTTCCTCGCCGGCGTTGGAACTGAGGTTCCTCGGCTGCGCCTGGCGCCGGTCCGCATCCACGTTGGCCTGATTGATGCCGCCCGAATCATCGGCCTGGGGCGATTCCACCAGGTTGAAGATCACAGTCAGATCGGAGTCCTCGTCAAATGCATAGCGGAACTTGCTGTTCACCAGCCCGTGTTCCACCCTGGAGTTTTCCCGGTAACCGTCGCTCTCCATGTAGGAACCGTTCACGAGGTAATTCAGTTTGCCCGTCTGCCCGCCGAACTTGAGTTGATATTTCTGGTGGTCGTACTCGCCCACCGTTACCCTGGCCTCGGCAAACGGCGTGTCCGGCCCGTCCTCGGTATACAAGCTCATCACGCCGCCGGACGCGCTGCCGTACAATGCGGAAGACGGCCCGCGAATAACTTCGATACGGCCTACGGAGCCGATATCGATGTCGTCAACCCCGCTTTGCCCGTCGGCCAGCGTTGCCGGGAGGTCGTCGACGAATACCTTGATGCCGCGGATACCGAAATTCGCCCGCGCCCCGAACCCCCGGATCGCAACCCTCAGGTCCTGGCTGAAGTTATAGCGGTTCTGGAAGAAGATACCGGGCACCCGGTTCAGCGATTCGTCCAGCCCCAACTGCTGACGGCCGGCCTGGATGGCATTCTTCTCCACTACGCTGACTGCGCTGGAAACATCCGCCAGAGACTGGTCCTGACGCGTGGCGGTAACGATAATCTCGTCAAGGTCTGTGACTGCGTAGGCGGTCGAGGCCGAGAGCAGAATACCTGCGGCAACGGCCCACCCGCCAAAGCGATAATTCCCCATTGTACGTCCCCCTGAAAGAACTGCCTGTCTGGTTTTTAAATTATCAAGATAACCTAGCAGGAAATGTACCAACTTGGTAAGGGTATAATTAATACAGTAAAATCAATAATTTATCGATTTTCCTGTAATAACTTCAACGGCGCGTTATGGATAATATCAACCATCCCGGAACGAAAAGAACCAATCGGCGCAATAATCAGGTAACTGTTACGGCATCATCTTCGGATGGGATTGCATCTCCACCTGCTCGCGGGTCCAGGGCTGGGCGCTGTCGCAGTAAATTTCCATAGCGGGTCTGACCCAGGAGGTATCGTCCAGGGTGCCTGCCTTGAGGACGGTGATATTAGCCATAACCGAGGGTTCGCTGGTGATGACCGACCCGCAGCGTCCGCAGAAATTGCGATCCAGGGGTTTCCCGCTGTCTCCCGTGTCCACGTAGGTGGTCAGCTCCCCCTGGATATCCAGTGACCCTTTTGGCATGACGAGGTTTAAAGAATAGGCCCCGCCGCTCTGTTTCTGGCAGTTGATGCAATGACACAGCACCGTCGCCAGGGGTTCCGTTACGCCCGTGTAGCGTATGTTGCCACACAGGCAACCGCCTTCGATCTTTGCCATGTTTTTGCTCCTCTCTGATAAAGTCAAATGACAGTATACCAGCCGGTACTATCGGTTCGAACCCGCGTTCCGGGAGTCCGCTTACGCTTGAGAATGAAACCGTATTAACTCATAACTTTCATAAATACTTTCCTGGGCCTGCCGGGTCAGGTACGGATAAAGCATTTCGATAATATGGTCGTAGCCTTCCTGAAGGATCTCCGAATTGATTTCATTCCCTTGTATTTCTATAAAATTCAGCCAGTTGTCACAGAAAATCCAGGTCACCATGACGAGGTAGCGCAAACTTTCATCTCCCCTGGTTTTTTTCAGGACCCTGTTTTTTACCAGCGCTTTGAAGAATTTGATAACCGCCTCAATTCGACGGGTCCTGTTGTCCCTGACGCGCAGGGCCAGTTCGGCGTCCGCCCGGATCAGTCCGACCATCTCCCGGTACATAAACCGGTATCTCCACACGTAATCGAATTGGCGCACGAACATTTCCGCCATGTGCCTGACTGTCGGCTGCCTGTCGTCTCCTTCCCAGTTGCTTAACACTTCCCTGGCGATATCCTGGTAAATGGCGCGGATTAATTCCTGTTTGTCGGCATAGTGATATTGGAGATTCCCCCTGCTGATACCGGCCTCAGAGGCAATTCTACCGATAGAGATATTGCCTGTGCCGAATTCGTTAAACAGGGAAATCGCTTTTGCTTTAATCCGCTCCTGGGTCTTCTGGCTGGTCATACTCTTCAGGAAATTTCGGTTTATGGCAACGTCGTCGATAATCGTAACAGGTTCTTTTGCAAGCTGGTTATATTGCGCCTTTTGAACGGTTCAACCCAGGCTGGCCGGCTTCTTTAATCTTATAAAAAAGTGTCTGCCGTCAACAATGGAAATTAGGCAAAGTTGCCTATTTTATTTCTTTGCTGACGTATGGAAACTTCATAGACTTTAAGCAACAGAGCGCTTGAAACCGTGGGAGTAACCAGTATGTTTTTCATGCCCCTGAAGAAAACCATCCCGCTGGCAACCGGCCTGCTGGTCGCCTGTCTCATGACGCCAGTCAGCGCGCAAATACTGGAAGAAGTCGTCGTCACCGCGCGCAAGAAAGATGAAAGTTCCTTCGACATCCCGATCAATATCACGGCGCTGGGCAGCGAGCAACTGGAACGCCTGCGGGCCAGGGACTTTGTCGATTTTGCCGGTTCCGTGCCCGGCCTGCAATTCCAGGACCTGGGGCCGGGCGACAAGGAATACATCATTCGCGGGGTAAACGCCAAAGGTCCCTCCACGGTAGGCGTCTATTACGATGAAGCGGTCGTCACCGCGTCCAACCAGGAAGACGGCGGCGGCCGCAATATCGACATCAAGTTAATCGACATGGACCGCATCGAAGTGTTGAACGGTCCCCAAGGCACCCTGTACGGCGCCAACTCCATGGCCGGCACGATCAAATTCGTTCCGAAAAAGCCCGACCTGGAAGCCTGGAGCAGTTTTTTCGAAGCCGAAGTTTCCACAACAGAGGAGGGTGGCGAGAACCACGGGTTCAGCGGCATGGTGAACGTCCCCCTGGGTGGGAGCGCCGGCCTGCGCATAGTGGGGTGGCAGTTCGATAACAGCGGTTATATCGACCAGCCCCGTGTGTTCGCCGGGCCGCGCAATAATATCAACGACGAAAACACCGCCGGCGGCCGCGTGATTCTGCGTATTCAACCGAACGACAGGTTGACCATAGACGCTTCCTACCTGGCGCAGCATACTGAAGTCGGCGGCAGCCCGCGCTACACGCCCGAAGGCATCGCCTCCTGGAGCACGGACGGCATCTGCGGCGGGCCGTCCTGCGATTTTCTGCATTTTATTTTCCCGCAGGCGCGGGCGGTGCCCGGTTATACGGTCACCGGCGATCTGGTCAATACCGATATCACGACCAATGCCTGGGAAGATGAGTTTTCCATCATGAGCGCAACCTTGAATTACCAGTTTGATTTCGGAAATTTCCTCGCCACCACCAACCTGTTTGAGCGCGACCTGTTCTTCTCCTTCGACTCGACTCCCATCCTGGTGTTTTTCGGCGTGCCGATTCCAGGCATCACCATGCAGCCGCAATCACGCGACGTATGGTCTTCGGAAGTGCGGTTTGCCTCCGACCTGGCCGGCAAGTTCAATTTCGTGACCGGCGTTTACGTGCAAAGAGAGGATTT
Source organism: Gammaproteobacteria bacterium (assembly GCA_965220815.1). Taxonomy (GTDB): domain Bacteria; phylum Pseudomonadota; class Gammaproteobacteria; order Eutrophobiales; family Eutrophobiaceae; genus JAAXHV01. Next base: position 502,745 of record OZ244846.1, on the reverse strand, counting down.
TGTCTTCGACGTGGAGGTATTGACCATTGTGGACGACGGCGGCCCCAATGGAACGTTCCAGCCGGGTAATTTCACCACGCCGGACACCAACGCGACGTTCGGAACCGGCAATACCTTTTTCGGTGTGCATGACACCGCCGACCTGGAACAGGAAGCCGTTTTCGGTGAAATCTACTTCGACGTCACCGACCGGCTGGAGTTGACGGCAGGCTTGCGTTATTTCCAGTCGGACCTGCGAGCCACCGCTGTGGAGCTGCATTCGTTCAGCCCGGCGCCGGGGCCGGAGGGTGACAGCACGGGTGACGACGATGCGCTGACGTTCAAGGTCAGCCTGTCCTACGACATCAATGACGACAACATGGTTTACGGCACGGTTTCATCCGGTTTTCGCATCGGTGGCTTGAACCGGGCCAACATACCGTTTGCGCCCGGCATACCCAGGTCTTTTGATTCCGACGACCTGGTCAACTATGAACTGGGCTACAAGGCCGACCTGTTTGCCAACCGTTTACGTTTTAGCAGCGCGGTGTATTACATAGACTGGTCGGATATGGTGCTCGACCAGTTTTCCAACGGCATTCCGTTTCTGAATAACATCGGCGACTCGGAGGTTCTGGGGTTTGAATTCAATATCAACGCGTCCCTGTCAGACAACTTTGACTTTGCCATCGGCGGGTCGGTGATAGACGCTGAACTCACCGAAGACCAGATACCTGATGACCTGGGCAACAACGGCATGAAGGGCGATTCCATTCCCAATATTCCGACCACGCAAGGCTATACCTCGCTGTCTTTCCGGCAACCGTTGAGCAGCGGCGCCGAGGTTTCGGCGCGCGTGGACGTGAATTATCGCGACAGCACGAACAGCAAATTCAATCCCGATAGTATATATAACGTCAGGTTGGATTCTTACGCGCTGGTCAACCTTGCCGCGTTCTACGAATACAAAAACTGGCTGCTGTCGGCATACATCAGGAACGTCACCGATGAACGCGCCGAATACGATGCGATAAGCTCCTACCAGGACCCGCTGGGAATTATCGGCAACCGTCCGAGGACCTTCGGCGTCAGCATAAAGAAAGCATTCAACTGAAGAAGGGGCTACCCTTAAACATCGACAAGGGCCTTTGTAATCAATAGGCCACCCGTCATCATTTGACCTTGCCGGGCTATGAGCAACGACAATATGTCTTGTCCTGTTCAGGGTCTGTAATTCCATTCACCAGGGTCCTGCCCATATTGTGATAATATTCTCACGTTAGAAGCAATGGACTTCAGTTAACTTCCCGGCCCACATTGTCAACGGCAAAGACAATATGCCGGCCAGGGGAGAGCTGAAGAATTACAACTGGCAACAGAGGCAAACAGGGCGGCAGGATGGAACTGAACAAGCTATCCGCAATGGAATTACAATACCACGTGGAACAACTGCAAGGCCGTTACGTGGAATGTATTGACGATGACAGGCTGGAGCAGTGGCCTGAGTTTTTTACGGAAGATTGTATCTATAAAATTATCTCCAGGGAGAACCATGAACGCGGCTTGCCTGCTGCCGCAATATTCTGCGATAGCCGAGGAATGCTTGTAGACAGGATTGTGTCGTTGCGCAACGCGAATGTTTACGCGGAGCACAATTATCGTCATGTTCTGAGTAATATTCTCATCAAGGGCCTGAATGAGGGCGTAATCAGCGCACAGAGCAATTACCTGGTTTTGCAGACAAAGACGGACGGCGCAACGGATATTTATAATGCAGGCAAATATGTGGACAGGATCGTGGCAGATGGAGACAGTTTAAAGTTCAAAGAGAAAATTGCCATATTTGATACCCATCAAATCAAGAGCTTGCTGGTAACCCCGATTTAACCCCGGAGAAGCCGATGAACGCAGTGATCGATACGACAAACGGGTCGTTGTACTGGCCGATAGATGATGAGGCCGGTCATGTGCCTTATGGTGTATTCACGGATGCCAGAATCTACGAGGTGGAGCAGGAAAGGATCTTTCGGGGCGATAACTGGTCCTTTATCGGTCTGACGGCGGAAATTCCGGACCCCGGTGATTTCAAGGCAACTTATATCGGGGACACACCGGTGATAGTCACCCGGGACAGGGAGGGCGGCATTAACGTGATGACCAACCGGTGTGCCCACCGGGGCGCTCTGGTTTGTCGCAGCGCCAGGGGCAACGTCGATGAGTTGGAATGTGTCTACCATCAATGGAAATATGATATGCAGGGGAAGTTGATCGGCGTACCGTTCCGCCGCGGACTGGGTGGCCGGGGTGGGATGCCGGGAGGGTTCCGGATGGAACAACACGGACTGGACCGGTTGCGGGTCGATACGGTGGGCCACCTGATTTTCGCTACATTTTCCGACCAGGTGGAACCTCTGAACGATTACCTGGGGGCCGTGATCGTCAGGCATATAGAACGGATATGTCACAGCCCGATCAGGGTGCTTGGTGATGAGCGGCAACTGGTCCGTGGAAACTGGAAGTTGTACGCGGAAAATACCCGTGACCCTTACCACGCCAGTTTGTTGCACCTGTTTCATACGACCTTTGGCCTCTACCGCTCAACACAGAAAGGCGGCAGCTGGATGGATGGTAAAAAACGCCACACGGTTCTGACCGCATCACAGGGAACTGACGAAGGAAATACAGAGGAGTATGACGGACTCAGGACGTTCAATGCCGAATTCACCCTGAGAGATCCGTCCCTGCTGGCAGGCAGAAAAGAATTCGACGATGGCGTGACCCTGGTCATATTGACTACATTTCCAAACCTGGTACTCCAGCAGATTGCCAACACGCTGGCGGTGAGGCAGACAGTCACAAAAGGACCGGGACAGTTTGAACTGGTATGGACCCAGTTCGGTTATGAGGATGATGATGAAGAAATGCAGAACATCAGAAACAAGCAAGGCAACTTGATAGGTCCTGCCGGTCTGATCTCCATGGAAGACGGTGAAGCCGTGGAAATAGTGCATGAAGCGATCATTCGTGACCAGGAAGAAGCATCGTATATCGGCATGGGCGGAGGAAAAGCGGAAGATACGGAACACCTGGTGACGGAATCGGCAGTCATCGGTTTTTGGGAATATTACCGCAAGACAATGCATATTGAAGCTGAGGCCTCATAACAGACATCGACTTCATGGTTTCACTGCGCTCAACGATATGTCAGTCGAGAAAAATAAAGAAATTGTAAGGGGCTATTTCGCGGAAGTGGTTGATAAGTTCAATATTGACCTGCTGGGGGAATACTACACCGACGATTGTATTATCCACCGACCGGAAGTTCCCGAACCCATTATCGGCATTGAAAATTTCAAGACCGGCCTGGCCCGGGTCATAGACAGCTACAGCTCGATAAAAACGACTATTTACGAGATGTTCGGCACAGATGATCGCATCTCCTGCCGGTTAAGTCACCTTGCCGTGCACCGTGACAACTGGAAAAGCCGTATCGGCTATCACGAGGTGGCGGGGAAAACGGTCAGTTGGTCGGCAATCGCAAACTTCAGACTGGAAGACGGAAAAATTGCAGAGGAATGGGTCTGCCGCGATGAACTGGGCATGCTGATAGAACTCGGCGTCATTTCCCCTTCAGAGTAATTCGGCAGCCTGTTTGTGAACCTCCAGGAGCTGGGGGATAGTTTCCGGCGACCTGCGGCCAAAACCGCATTCGGTGCTGATCCCGAATTCGGCTTTATATTTCTTCGCAATATCGATACGCGTCTTTGTGCCTTCAACGCCGTCGGTAAGGTGTACCAGTCCGAGATACAGGCGCGTAGCGTCACTCAGGTTTTGCAGAGGCTGAAAGAAAGCGTCGTCTTTTCTGTCCCGCGGTACCGGCACGTGTACCCAGTCGACCGGCCGGCCCGCATGCTTGACCGCTTCATTGGCCAGGTGTACGCAAACGGTCAGATCACGCGGTTCGAAGATATGTTTATGACCTATGTCGCCATAGCAAAAATGTATGCCGAATTCGACCTCGGGGGGAATGTTTTCTGCGAAGGTCTTCAGTATTTGCCGGAAGCGTTTGTCGGGACTCCCCATCAGTAGCTTTGCCAGCAACGGAATCTTCACCGGCAGCTTGTGCCCGGTAGCTTTCGCTTCATGTTCCAGCACGCTGGAGACGTTGTCCCACTGGATAGCCAGGTCCTGAGCCGGTATCACCTCCAGCATGCGCCTGATATCCGCGGCCATGGCGTTTTCATAGGCAGGGATGAAATAACGCATGTCGGAAAATCGATGAACATACAGGCTCATTCCGTCCACCACCGCGGGCAGCGACACCTGAAACCTGACCCCCGCCGGGATGATGCCCTGCTCGCGGAGGTTACAAAATACCTTGTATGATTCGATCGCTGCATCGCCGTAACCCAGTGTGTCGATATGCAGGGATTTGACTCCTTCACGCAGACCGAACTTCCATAAATCCGACCCGTCAGTGGCCCGAGGCGCCCAGTCTTCGCCGGCTTGGCGCCACTCTTCCGGGTCGTCCGGGTCCACGGGCGGCGGACGCGTGATCGTCACTATATCAGGATGCCTGCTGAACACTGTGTCGGCAAGGTGGCTGATATATTTGGAGCGATAGCCGGTCTCGCCATCAGGTATCCTGGCCAGGTAATCTCCCACCGACGCGCAGCATTTTGTGAATACTTCGGCGGCGTCCTTACCGGTAACGCTGCCGACAAAATGTATTCGATCGCTGTCAGGCATCGCTACTTGCTTCCGATATATTTACCCATGCGTACCTATGTTCCATTTCGTCGCGTCAAGATGTTGTTCGGCGAATTCACGGGGATGAGTTTCCAGTGTAGTCGCAAGCGAGGGGTTCCATCGGTTCCACCAGCCGTAATAACAGATAACTCCCATGATCTCGACGATTTCCGTATCGTTGAAGTGCCGCTTCAGGTCCGCGGCCAGGGTCTCATCGACTGCGTTAGGCACGGAGGCTGACGCCGCGGCAAAACGCAGGGCCGCGCGCTCGGCATCAGTGAACAGGTCGCTGGTCTCGAACTCCCACATCTGCGCGATCTTCTCATCGGCAACTCCGTAGCGTTGCGAGTTCGCGGCAGTGTGGGCAAGGCAATACTGGCAACCGTGTACTTTGCTCGCCATCTGTCCGACCAGTCCCCTTACGTCAGGCGAGAGGCTGCAATCGCTGTGTACGGCCTCGGAAAGCTGTGCCAGCGCCTGCACCATCTTCGGTTTGCGCGCCATGGTCATCAGCGCATTAGGCAGGTAGCCCATGCGCTCATCCCATACCGTGAAGTAATCTTCCAGTTCCGGCGCCTGTTCACGTTCTAACGGTTCAATAATTGCCATAACAGTTCCTCGCTTTTTCTAACGTTACTATCATTATTTTACCGGAGAACCCGGCATGAATGAACTTATCGCTGCGTTCATAGTATTGTGCTACTCGTTTGTCTCCGGCATTTTCTTGTGCTCTCCTGCATGGAAAAGCCGGTATGGTCGCTGATGCGCAATCCGGACAGTGAGAAAGCTGCGAAAGTCGAGATTTCGGGATTACAGACACAAGGTATTCCATTCTGTAGTTTTGTGGTATATTCATATTTATTCAAATTTAATATATCAAGTATCGAGATGGCAACAACGAGTCTCAGTCTGGGTGAACACTGGGAGATGTTCATAAAAAATGAAATCGCCAGTGGCCGCTACGGCAGCGCCAGTGAGGTGGTTCGAGATGCTCTGCAAACGCTGGAAGAACGCAAGAGCAAGTTGGCTGCATTACGTTCCCATTTGGCCGAGGGGGCGGCTCAGGCCGAACGCGGTGAATTTGTGACGTTATCGCTTGATGAAATGCTGAGAGAGTTCAGGGAAGAACAGACTGTCAAAGCGCCTCATCCCGGTGGGCCCGAATGACGGCAAGAAAGTCCTCGCCATATTGCTCCAGTTTGTGCGCGCCCACTCCGCTGACCTGTAACAACTCATCCGGGCCGGATGGCAGGCGCTGCGTCATTTCCACCAGGGTCGAATCGTGGAAGATCACGTAAGGCGGCAGACCCTGCTTGACGGCCAGTTGCGTACGGCAAGCCTTGAGTTTTTCGAACAGTTCCGGATCATTGACCTGCAAAGGTGTTTTGCGTTGTTTCCGGGTTGTTTTTTTGATCCTGTCATCCTTGCGCAGGAAAACCTCCGCTTCCCCCTGTAATAACGGCCTGCTCCGGTCCGTCAGGAGAAGGGACCCGAAGCCTTTCAGGTCAACGCTCAGAAATCCGCGAGCGATCAGTTGCCTGAACACGGAGCGCCACTGCTCCATGCCCAGTTCTTCGCCGATGCCGAAGGTGCTAATCCGCTGGTGCCCGAACTTCCTCACCTTGTCGTTTTCTTTACCCAGCAGCACGTCAATCAGGTGCCTGGCGCCAAAACGCTGGCCGGTGCGGTAAACACAGGACAAGGCTTTGCGGGCGGCAGTCGTGCCGTCCCAGGTGGCGACCGGGTGCAGGCAGGTATCGCAATTGCCGCAACGGGCCGGTGATTCTTCCCCGAAATACTGCAACAGGGCATGACGCCGGCAACTGGTGATCTCGCACAGGCCCAGCATGGAATCGAGCTTGTACCTCTCAACCCGTTTATGGGTTTCATCCGCGTCCGACTGTTCCTGCATTTGCCGCAGCTTAACCACGTCTTCCAGTCCATAGACCATCCAGGCATTGGCTGCTGCACCATCCCGTCCGGCCCGTCCGGTTTCCTGGTAATAGGCCTCGATACTCTTCGGCAGGTCCAGGTGGGCCACGAAGCGCACGTCCGGTTTGTCGATACCCATGCCGAAAGCGATAGTGGCGACGATAATGATCCCTTCCTCCCGCAGGAAGCGTTGCTGGTGCCGGTGGCGCACACCCGACTCAAGCCCCGCGTGGTAGGGCAGGGCCGTGCGGCCCTGTGCTGTGAGCCAGTCCGCAACTGCCTCGGTTTTTTTGCGGGACAGGCAATAGACAATTCCGGCGTCTCCCTGGTGTTCCGTTTCCAGGAAGTCGAGTAACTGCTTGCGCTCCTCCATTCTGGTCGTAATGCGGTAGCGTATATTCGGGCGGTTAAAGCCGCTGATATATACCTTTGCCTGCTCCAGGCCCAGGCGTTCCCGTATCTCGAAGCGGGTCCGTTCATCCGCCGTCGCGGTCAGGGCGATGCGCGGGACGGACGGGAAGCGCTGGTGCAGTTGGTCCAGCGCCAGGTAGTCCTTGCGGAAATCATGCCCCCATTGCGAGACGCAATGCGCCTCGTCAATGGCAAACAGGGCGAGCTTTGTCCGTTCCAGCAATGCCAGGGTGTGTTCCTGCAACAGGCGTTCCGGCGCGATATAGAGCAGGTCCATGTCGTTGTTCAGCAGACCCTGTTCCGTTTCCCGGACGGTTTGCGGCGGCAGGGTTGAATTGAGGTAAGCGGCCCTGATCCCGAGCTGCAGCAAGGCGCTGACCTGGTCCTGCATCAGGGCTATGAGCGGTGAAATGATGATGCCCGTGCCGGGGCGTAACAGGGCCGGAACCTGGTAACACAAGGATTTACCGCCGCCGGTCGGCATCAGGACCAGCGCATCGGTTCCTGCGAGTACGTGGTTGATGATGTCCTGTTGATCGCCGCGAAAGTCCCGGTAACCAAAGGTATTGCGCAGAATTTCCAGTGCCTGTTCCATCTTTTTTCTCCTTTCTGGTCTATGTAGCTGTCCTGACAACAAATCTTACAGCATATTATACAAAAGCCAGACTGAATCGCTCAATAAACCAGAAAGTCGAGACGATGCCGAGCGCATAGCTGAATGCCAGGCGCAGCGGCCGGTTGTCATGCGCGGGCAGCAACGGGTGGGGCAGGCGCGCAACCAGCCAAAGGCCGGTGAATACCGCTGTTATGATGAGCAGTTGGCCCGCTTCCACGCCGAGGTTGAAGAATAATAAAGCGCTGATCTTCTCCGTCTGCGGCAGGCCCGTTTCCGTCAGGGCTGCGGCGAAACCGGCCCCGTGCACCAGGCCGAAACCGCAGGCGACCAGGACCGGGCGGCGCCAGGTCAGTGTGGTTCGGTCGTTGCGGGCGATCTCGGTGGCAAGCATCACGATGGACAGGGCGATCACCGTTTCCACCGCAGGGATGGACACGCGCAGCACATCCAGCGCCACCAGGAACAGGGTAATCGAGTGGGCCAGGGTAAAGCCGGTGACGGTAATCAGGATCCGGCGCAGCGTGCGGGCGATGTAGAGCAGGCCGGCAAGAAACAGCAGGTGGTCTATGCCGCCGAATATATGTTCGACCCCCAACGCGAAATAATCCATGATTACCCCGGCAAAGGTCTCCGGCGCCGGGATACGCCAGTCCGACTCACCTGGATCGAGTATCACGCTACGCATTTCCCCGCTCCGGAACTCGATGCGTAACAGGGATGAAATCGATGGGTTGAACAACGGGTAATCGATGACCACGGATTTTCCGGAGAGGCCGTTTTCACACGAGTAAATCTCCGACCCCGCCGGCCGCAGTTGTGCGGGTTGTTGCAGGGTGACATGACAACCCGTCAACGTGATGCGCGGGACATTGTCCGGGTTGACGGAAGGAGGCGTTTTCCACCTGAGCGTCAGCGCGCCTTCACCGTATTCGGTGATATTGATGAAGAGCGGCCGGCTGTCATGGGCGAATGCAGGGTGGCTGCCGAGGAGACACGGAGTTATAAAGATCGCCAATATTACTGTTCGGAACATATTTCCACCTTATGGCGTGTACCATATGGGCGATGTCCAGGCCCGCTCCCGGATCACTTCAGGATACCCTTGTGGCGGCCCGGTTTGCAGGGCAATCGAATCATGGAGTGAATTGCGGGGGGTGGGGATCTGCAGCACGCGCAGGTAATAGAGCGAGCGGGCGCCGGGATCGAATTCCGGGTCTGTCCAGATGGTAGCAAGCTCAACCGCGCCGATGTCGTTTGCATAGTGGGCGCTGCGGCGGTCGACACTGTCGCCCACGGGCGGCAGTTTTCCGTCGAGGCCGGGTATCCTCCCATCGGACCAGACCGCGTCAAAGACCTTTTCCCATGCTTTGCCGTCCGCGTCCAGCCAGGATTTTACCACCTGGATCCGGTCGAGATTCGCGTCGTTCGGATCTTTCAGGGCATGTATCAGGAAGCTCGGTGCACGATCCGTAGCGGTCAGATCACTACCCATAGGCACTCCTTTGCCGTAACCTGCCGCAGCGAGATTATGGCGGCTTAAATCCTCTTCAGAAAAGTTGTATCCCGCGAAAAAACGCACACTGATGCGCGGACCCGTGCTGGCGTAGACCTCGCGCCGCCTGAATGCGGCAAAGATCTCATCACGGGTATTGTCCCGCGCCCAGACCGCGGCCAGTCCCGAGGCTGAATACAGCCAGCCGGGATAACCGTAAAAACCTTCCTCCTTGTTTTCCAGGACGGAATCCTGTGCGAATTTTCCCATGAAGTTATCTTCTTCCGCCGAGGACAGGCCGGTATGGCTGTCCGTGGAACCTATCATGCCGAGCGCGTACGGGTTCGCGCCCAGTTGCCGGTCGAGTTCAAGACCTGTCTTCAGGGCTGAACGAACGTAATCAGCCTCGGTAAAAGTCGGCGGACTGGTGCCCGGCAGCCCTTTTTTATAAATCTCGAAACCGGCGAACTCGTCCTCGGGAGACAGCAGTGGGTGGGTCTCGGAAGTCCCCTTGGTCTGGGTTATTTCCACCACGGTTTCCCAGTCGGACCGCAAACGGGCATAACCGGCATCCATCGGGTCGCCGGACGTCGCCGTGCGCGCGAACATGCCTCCCTTGGAGAGGTTTGAATTATGCGGGATGGCCACGAAGTCAATTCCTGTCCGTTCCCGGGTCTCAGCCAGCCATTGCCAAAGGTCCTCCGGGTTTTCGCTGTCGCTCGCGCTGTAGGGAAAGATTTGTTTCGCTGCTGTGCCGTCAGCCATGGTCAATACAACACGGTGCAGGTTCTTGCCGTCAGGCTGGGGACTGTACTCCCAACCGATAAGGGCGGTGAACTGCCCCGGCGCATTGTGTCTGTCGGCGGCCTCAATGACACGCTCCCAGTTGCTGCGGAAGACTTCGTCGATATGTATCTCATCAACTGATGTAAAATTATTTGCAGCAAACCACATATTGCCAAGACCGAAATACAGCACGGGCATGTCCCGGTTCCCCGAGGTGTCGTCGCCTGTAATGTACCTGTTATAAAGCAATTTCAAAATACCCGGCAGGCTGAAGTCCGGCCGCTGTTCCGGGGGCATGTTATTCAGCGCCAGCGCCATCATGTAAATCAGACCGGCGCCCAGTTCATCACCTTCCTGTTTTACCTTGAGCATGCGTTCACCGAGCAGGGTATCGGCAAGTCTTTCGTCTTTCAGCCTCAGAACGCTGAAGAGTTGCCCTAAGTATTCCGCATGATCCGTAACCGCCAGGAAATCGAGCGGCGTTTGTATCTTGACTTTCGCCCGGTGCCAGGGATGTATCACCGCTTCACCCTTGGCGAAGCGGTAGGCCGTATCCGGGTCGGCGGACCTGTTCCCCAGCAGGTAGGCATCATTGGACAGGTTGCTGTGCGTGTGGGTATCGCCCCAGAGCAGCTTATCGGGAAAATCCGCTCCCTGAACCGGCATGAAGACAATAGCCGTCATAACGGTCAGGCAGGTTATCCATCGATATTCGAAATGATCCGATGGTGACGCTTGCATGGCTACCCCTGTGCCGGGAAGAGGTCGATTTCCGGTTGAACGTGGCCGCTTACCCTGGCCGTAAGCGCCCGGGGATCGCTTATTTCCTGCCCGCGAAATGCAACAACCTGGTCCGGTCTGATCAGGGCCAGATCCGTCTCGTAGATATCCCGGGCTTCTTCGTCCGTTATGTCGACGACCTTGAGCTTGAGGCCCGCTTCTGCAAAAGCTGTTTCGACCCCGGCTACCGATGCCGGCTTCGTCCCGAGAAGCAGTAAGGTCCATTCGAAGCTGAATTCATCGTAAAGCGAATGGTCTTCCCCGAGCCACAGGTGAGGGGCGCGCCCCCCGGGGCAGGAGGTCGGAATATAAACATTGGCCCGGTCCGGAGGCGGGTCGCCATCGGCAATGATAATCGGTGAGTCATCATAGCGGCATCCGAACGTGATTCCGGGGATATTGAATTCCTTACGCGCATGCTGGTTGAAGTATTCTCCAGCCCTGGCGCGTGCTTCTGCGCCGGCAGCAGAGTCATCTTCCAGCTCTGCGGCAGCGATGTTTGCACCCAGCGAATCGGCAAACTGGCGGGCATAGTTCGTATTACGAACAGCCGCGGGACGGCGTTCCTGTTCGTAGGTGGCCAAAAGGGAACGGGGGGCCGCGCCGCGCACCACGGCCGCCAGCTTCCAGCCCAGGTTCACGGCATCCTCAATGGCCGTGTTGTAGCCTAACCCCCCCGTCGGGGTGAACAGGTGCGCGGCATCGCCGCCAAGGAATATGCGGCCGCTCTGCATACGTTCGGCAACCAGGGTAAAACCAGCCCGCCAGGTCCCGCGGGAAAGGATTTCAACGTCGACTTGTGCGCCCATGGCGGCCTGGAACATATCGGTGGCATCGGCATCGCTCAATGTTGCTTCATCTTCATCTGCCCGCAGTTGTGTATGGAATGCGAATTCGCTTTTACCGTCAACGGCGGCCATGAAAGCGCGCCGGTCGCGGTTGAAAGTCACGTTCATCCAGGCAGGCGCATGGCCCGACACCGTATAGAAATCGGGCACGCGAATATACATGGCATGCATGCGCCCACCCATAAACTCCCTGACCGCGCCACCCTCACCGAGGTAATGAATCCCGAGTGACTGGCGTACGAGACTGCGCGCGCCGTCGGCGCCCACCAGGTAATCGGCCCCTGTGTTGAACGTCATCCCGTTCTCAATGTCTTCTATCACCGCAGTGATGCCGTCCGGTTGCTGTTCAAAACCGAGCAGGCGGTGGTTGAAGCAAATTGTGTTGCTGCCGCAGGCGAGAGCGTGTTCGTATAACACCTTCTCCACCCATTTCTGGGAGACTCTGTGAGGCAGTTCGGCAGCGCTCCAGGACCCTGTCAGGGTCTGGATTTGGGACCTGGCTGCGCCGGAGGAAGGCAAGGAAAACCGGGCAAGTTCATAGCCTGCATAACGGGTGAAATAGGCGATATCGGTCGGGTAATCCGCAGGCAGGCCGAGCGCGCGTACCTCGTCAGCAAAACCGAGCCGCCGGAAGTGCTCCATGGTGCGCGCCTGTGTGGCATTGGCCTGTGGATTGAAGGCAGTGGAAGGTTTCTCATCGATGAGCAGGACACTGATATTGCGCCGTCCGAGTTCGTTCGCAAGCATGAGGCCGCATGGGCCACCACCGATTATCAGCACTGAATAACGGTTCATGTTCAAAATGCCGATGCTCTCATGAAGGTTGCAAGCAAACTCAAGGCTTCAGACATGCACCGATTCCTGTTTCGGGATAGAGGTCATTATTGCCTTATAATATAGAAGATCTGAAAAATCCATGAACCTGACAGACAAGGAATACAACCATGTTAGATAAAGTCCGTACCATACAACCACAGAATATCCGTAATCAATTGTTCATTAATGGCGAGTTTGTTGACGCAGAGGACGGCAGCACCATAGATGTGCTCAACCCTCATGACGGCAGCAGGATTACCGCTATCGCAGAGGCCAAACCGGCGGACGTGGACAAGGCGGTCACCGCCGCCCGCGCCGCATTCCACGGCTGGAGCAATATGTTTTCATCTGAACGCGGCCGGTTGATTATGAAACTGGCCGATAAACTGGAGCAGCACTTTGACGAGTTTACCGAACTGGAAAGCCTGGACACCGGCCATCCGCTCAAGGACACCCGGCGCCTGGACCTGCCCAGGACCTTGCTCAACCTGCGTTATTTCGGCGGCATAGCGGACAAGATAGACGGCAGGGAAGTACCGGTAGAACCGGGGTTCCTTAGCATCGTCAGGCGCAGGCCGGTCGGTGTGGTCGGACAGATCGTTCCCTGGAACTTTCCCATCATGTTCTGCAGCTGGAAACTGGGGCCTGCCCTTGCTGCCGGTAACACCGTGGTGATGAAACCGTCCGAGATCACACCCCTGTCGACACTCAGGCTGGTTGATCTGATGAACGAAGTGGGTTTCCCGCCGGGCGTGGTGAATATCGTCCCGGGCTATGGTCATATTGCCGGCCAGCACATTGCCGAACATCCGGGCATTGACAAGATCGCCTTTACCGGCTCGACGGCAACCGGCCGGAAGATCGTCCAGGCTTCGGCAGGCAACTTGAAACGCGTCTCGCTGGAGATGGGCGGCAAAGGCCCTAATATCGTGTTTGAAGACGCTACCCTGCCTGCAGCCATCGGCGGTTCCGCATTTGCCATCTTCCACAACCAGGGCCAGGCCTGCATTGCCGGCTCCCGCCTGTTGTTGCACGAGGCCATCGCCGATGAGTTCCTGGAAAAATTCATCGGGCTGGCTAAATCCATCAAAATCGGGAATCCACTGGATGATGAAACCGAGATGGGCCCGCTTACATCGAAAATGCATCTGAACCGGGTGCTCAACTACATGGACGTATGTAAAAAAGAAGGCAATCACATCCTCACCGGAGGTAAACAACCGGATAACGATGAGCTCAGAAAGGGATTTTACATCGAACCGACGGTAGTCGAGGCCCGGCCTGGCGATACGGTGTTTCAGCAGGAGGTGTTCGGCCCGTTCGTGTCGGTCACCCGCTTCAGGAATGACGCCGAAGCGCTGGAATTAGCGAATGCCACCGATTACGGTCTGGGCAGTGGGCTATGGACCAACAACCTGCAGCGCGCCCACAGGTTCTCGGACGGCATCAAAGCCGGCATGGTCTGGGTGAACTGTTACAAACGGGTGCATCCGGGCTCCCCGTTTGGCGGCGTCGGCGAATCCGGCTACGGCAGGGACATGGGTATAGAGTGCCTGCAGGAATATACCTCGCCCAAAGCCGTGTGGATCAACTACGATGCAAAAATTCCGCCTTTTTATTCACGCTGAAAATGAAGCAACTTCTATTGAATCAATCTTCTGCGCACCAGTACCGTTGCCCAATAAAAGCTTACCAGCGCAAAGGCCAGCAGCACGCTGGCGTGCATGAGAATCTGGGATGGTTCCTGTCCGGTGGCCAGCGGCCTGATCAGTGCGATGGCATGGCTGAGAGGCAACAACTGCACCAGGGACTGCGCGAAATCCGGCAGTGAAGTCACGGGGTAGAAGACGCCACAGAAGATGAACATGGGGGTCAGGACCAGCGTGACATAGTAATTGAAGAAATCATAGGAGCGGGAGAACGAGGCGACCATAATGGCCGGTCCTGCAAAGCACAGACCCGTGAGAAATGACAGTGGTATGCACAACAGGGCCTGCCAGTGAGAAATCGCGCCGAGCAGGAAGGAAACCAGCAGGATGGCCGAACTGCTGAATAACCCCTTGGTCGCGCACCACAACATCTCGCCGGCGACGATGTCATCGACTTCCAGGGGCGTGGCCAGCATACCTTCATAGGTCTGCTGCGGGACCATGCGCGTGTACACAGAAAACAGGCCTTCGAACGTGGCCGTGTTCATGGAAGACGAGGCGATGAGGCCGCTCGCCAGGAAAGTCAGGTACGGCAATCCGCCCAGTTCGCCGACAAACCTGCCCAGTCCCAAACCCAGTCCCAGCAGGTATAAAAACGGTTCACCGAAGTTCAGCAACAGGCTGGGCACCAGCAGTTTCCGCCATACCAGCAGGTTGCGGCGCCAGACGTGGATCATGCCATGCCGCATCCTGGGCAATCGCCAGTCCAGCATCAGATCTCTCTCAACTCCCGGCCCGTCAGGCGCAGGAACACGTCTTCGAGATTGGCGGGGCGATGCAGGTAGTGCACATCCGGCTTGTTTTCCACGCGCCGGATTATTTCATCGGGAGCGTTGGTAAAATAGTAAATCGTCTCTCCCACTATCTCCACCCTGTGTATGTCATGCTCGGTCAGGATGCCTGGCAGCGCATCCATTTCGCCGTGAATTTCCACAACCTCGGGCTCGACGTGCTGTTTTATCAACTGTTTCGGATGGCCCTTGCTGAGAATGACGCCGTGGTCCATGATGACGATATCGTCACACAGGCGTTCCGCCTCTTCCATGAAATGCGTGGTCAGCAACAGGGTCGTGCCGGATTGCTTCAATTCCCGCAACCTGCCCCAGATCATGTGCCTGACCTGGGGATCGAGCCCGGTAGTCGGCTCATCCAGCACCAGCAACCTGGGGTTGTTCACCAGGGCGCGCGCGATGCTGAGGCGGCGCTTCATTCCTCCCGACAGTTGATTGATGCGTACATTCGCTTTTTCAGTCAACTCAACGAACTTCAGCAACTCTCCAATCCGTTCCTGCAACCCGCCACCGCTGAGGTTGAAAAACCCGGCATAAACTTTCAGGTTTTCCATCACGGTGAAATCAGGGTCGAGATTGTCCAGTTGCGGGACCACGCCGATGTCCCTGCGTATGCGGGAGGCATGGGTCGGCACATCCATCCCCAGGACCTCCAGGTTGCCCTCGGACAGGGGGGACTGGCCCAGTATCATTCTCAGGGTGGTTGTCTTGCCTGCGCCGTTGGGGCCCAGCAGGCCGAAACAGCCGCCGAACGGCACCTGTAAATCCACGCCCTTCACGACAAATTCGCCGTTAAAGGACTTCTTCAGGTTCTCGGCCCTTATTATGTAATTGTTCACGCAGAACGGTCTCCTTCCTTTTTCGACATATTGATGAAATGCATAGCAACTGGCAAGCTCTGAATTTGGTCATATGGTGGGGTCAGAGTAAAAATTCTGCGAATTTCTTACTCTGACCCCTGAAGCTTGAATTTTTTCGGGGACGGACTTAAGTCCGTCCCCAGATCCCCAGGGCAACATTTATCTGTGCTAATCTGTGTAATCTGTGGATATAAGTAAACAGGAGCCATGAACATAAGAAGCGGCCGATCAGCGGTCATCGCCGGTAACGGCATGGTGGCAACCAGTCAACCTGTTGCGACTGACGTCGGCCTGGGCGTACTGAAAAAAGGCGGCAGCGCGGTGGATGCGGCCATCGCGGCCAATGCGGCCCTGGGGCTGATGGAACCCCACATGTGCGGCATTGGCGGCGATTTGTTTGCCATCGTCTGGGATGAGAAAGAGAAACAACTTCACGGTCTCAACGCCAGCGGTCGCTCTGCAAAATCACTCGGTCACGGAGAATTGTCCGGGCGGTTACGAAAGCTGGGTACGCGCCTTATTCCGCACAACAGCCTGCTATCGGTATCCGTTCCGGGAGCGGTACACGGCTGGACTACGTTGCACGACAGGTTCGGCAAGCTGCCGTTTGCCGAATTGCTGGCCCCGGCCATCCGTTACGCGGAGCGCGGATTTCCGGTTTCGCCCGTTATAGCCGGTCAGTGGCAGTGGGCGGTGGCTGAAATATCGGGAACCGTGCCGGGTGCGTTTGATACCGTGTATGCCCCGGGGGACCGGGCGCCCAATGTCGGTGATATTTTTACGAATAAGGATCTGGCCCGCGCTTATCGGCTGATAGCAGATTCCGGCAATAAAGCCTTCTACCAGGACGAACTGGCCGAGCGGCTGGTCGCATTCATGAAGGAAAATGGCGGTTACATCGACCACGCCGACCTGCAGTCGCACCGATCTGACTGGATCGCGCCGCTGGCGGTGAATTACCGGGGTTACGACGTGTTTGAACTGCCGCCCAGCGGCCAGGGCATCGCCGCCCTGCAGATGTTGCAGATGCTTGAAGGCGATGACCTTGCCGCCATGGGCTTTATGAACGTGGATTGCCTGCACCTGATGCTGGAGGCGAAAAAACTGGTGTTCGAAGATCGGGCTAAATATTACGCAGACCCGGAATTTTCCAAAGTACGGACGGATCGCCTGCTGAGCGCGGAATACAGCAGAAAAAGACGCTCCCTGATTAAAGACAGCGCCGCGCTCAGAGTCAGGGCAGGGGAGAGAATATTACGGGATGGCGACACCATCTATTTAACGGCGGCAGATTCAGCCGGGAACATGGTATCGTTTATTCAGAGCATCTATCACTATTTCGGCTCCGGCATCGTCGTTCCCGGAACGGGATTTGCCCTGCAGAACCGCGGGTTGTTGTTTTCCATGGACCCGTCCCACACCAATGTCTACGCGCCCGGGAAACGGCCGTTCCACACAATTATTCCTGCTTTCGTCATGAAAGACGGCAAGCCTTTCATGAGTTTTGGGGTCATGGGCGGCGATATGCAGCCCCAGGGCCATGTGCAGGTATTGACCAATATCATCGATTTCGGCATGGATATACAGTTGGCGGGGGATGCGCCGCGCTGGCGTCATGACGGTTCCACCATGCCCATGGCTGACGCGGATGAATACCTCACGGACGGCGGAGTGGTTCTGCTTGAGAGAGGCTTCCCGGATCAGGTAGTCAAGGAACTGGCCAAGCGCGGCCACCATGTGCAACGGGCGCAAGACGGTTTCGGTGGATACCAGGCAATAATGAGAGCGGGCAACGGCGTATACCACGGCGCCTCGGAATCCCGCAAGGACGGGCAAGCGGCGGGTTACTGACCCCGGATTATCCCGCCGGAAGTTCCCGGCGCAGCTTCTCGATACGCCCCCGGTTCACTCCAAAATCGTAGACAGCATGCCAGGTCCGCGCCGCGGATCGTACATGAATCACCTTGCCGGCAGCGCACAGACGGCACTCCAGGTCGTCAATGTACCCACGCCGGCTGCGGCAGGCAGCATGCACATAATCATCCGTTGCGGTGACGATAACTGTTCGCTCCGTATGCTCCAGCAGGTTCTTCAGGCGCTCGAAGGCGGCGGCAGCATCCCCGTGTACGGGGAGTGGCTCGATACGGTGATAAAATGCCGCATCGCCCCGGCTGCAGACACAGGTGTGGGTCCAGGGGCAGGGCGCGAGTGGTTCGCACATAACTAATGTCGTCAAGCAGTGTATATTGTGTGTTGATACTGCATGTAACTACCGGGATATTACGACATCGTAATGACTTATAAAACCCTGATCGAGGCAGATCGATCCCTGCTCTGGCACCCATATACATCCATGGTGGATCCGCCGCCGGTATTTCCGGTTGTTTCAGCCACCGGAGTAAGACTGATGCTTGCGGACGGTCGCGAGTTGATCGACGGCATGGCCTCCTGGTGGTGCGCCATCCACGGTTACAATCACCCGGCGCTGAATGAAGCCGTCACCACACAACTGAAGGATATGGCCCATGTCATGTTCGGCGGCCTCACCCACGAGCCGGCGGTCACTCTGGCGCAGAAACTGGCGGACATTACCCCGCGTGATTTGCAGACCGTGTTCTTTGCCGATTCCGGTTCGGTGTCGGTGGAAGTCGCCATCAAGATGGCTATCCAGTACTGGGCGGCCAAAGGTCGTCCCGGCAAACAGAAGCTCCTGACCATACGCCAGGGTTACCATGGCGATACCTTCGGCGCCATGGCGGTTTGCGACCCCGTCACCGGCATGCACTCCCTGTTCAGGGACGTGCTGCCTGGGCATTACTTCGCTGATACTCCCCGGATCCGCTTCGGAGACGAATGGAGCGACGATGATATCGAGTCTCTCAGAGCACTGGCTGAAAATCACCACGATGAAATCGCCGCCGTCATCCTGGAACCGGTGGTGCAGGGCGCCGGGGGCATGTGGTTTTATAACCCCGCGTACCTGGACAAGGCCAGGCAGATCTGTGATCGGTATGACCTGCTGCTGATTTTCGACGAGATTGCCACCGGGTTCGGCAGGACCGGCAAACTGTTTGCCTGTGAACACAGCCGGGTCAGCCCTGATATCATGTGCCTGGGCAAGGCGCTGACCGGGGGCTACATGACCCTGGCAGCTACACTGACGTCTGCCGGGGTTGCCGATACCATCTCCGCGGGAGGCAAAGGTGTCTTCATGCACGGACCTACCTTCATGGCGAACCCGCTGGCCTGCTCAACGGCACTGGCCAGTATCAATCTGCTGGAGCAGACCGGTTGGCAGCAGCGGGTCGAAAACATACAGAGCCAGCTTCAGGCTGAACTGGCCCCGTGCAGGGAACTGGATAACGTGGTCGATGTCAGAGTGCTTGGCGCCATCGGCGTGGTGGAGGTTGACCGGGCCGTGGACATGCACGTCGTGCCGCACTGGTTCGTGGAGCGGGGAGTGTGGGTCAGGCCGTTCGGCAGGCTGATTTATATTATGCCGCCTTATATTATAGATCCCGGTGAGTTAACAGAATTAACTGATGCAATATATCACGTTGCTAGTAAACTATCTGATGAGAAACAATAATGACTGAGAATTTCATCATCGCAGGGGCCAGCCATGCCGCATCCATGCTGGCACCGACTCTGCGCCAGCAGGGCTGGCAGGGGCGGATTATCGTCATCGGCGCCGAGGCTTCCATTCCTTATCACCGCCCGCCCCTGTCGAAAGATTACCTGGCCGGCGAGAAAACCCTGGATGAAATACTCATCCGCCCGGCAAAAGTGTATGAGAAATCAGAGGTCGAATTCATTCTCAATACCGGCGTGGAGTCCATTCACAGAGACAACAGGACAGTGCGGCTCAGCAATAACGAAACCCTGCCCTATGACAAGCTGGCATTGACCGTCGGATCGAAAGTCAGGAAGGTGAACCTGCCGGGAGTAGAGCTTGACGGTGTGTTCTACCTGCGCGACCTCAGGGACGTCGAGCGCATAACGCCATACATCAACCCGGGGGCAAACGCCGTCATCGTAGGCGGCGGATACATCGGCCTCGAGACCGCGGCGGTCCTGAACAAAAAAGGTATGAACGTCACGGTGCTGGAGATGATGGAACGGGTGTTGCAGCGGGTAACCGCCCCGGTAGTATCGGAATTCTATACCCGCATACACGGGGAAGAGGGCGTCAGTATCCGTTGCGGAGTCGGGGTGAGCGGTTTCAGGGGTAACGGCAGGGTAACGAAAGTCCTGTGCAGTGACGGCAGCGAGTTTGCGGCTGATCTCGTTATCATCGGCGTCGGCATTTTGCCGAACACGGCGCTGGCGGAGGCGGCGGGTCTTGAAGTCGATAACGGCATCGTGGTCAACGACCGGGCGCAGACCTCGGACCCGGATATTTTCGCAGCCGGGGATTGCACCAACCATCACAACCCGATCTATGATCGCCGCATCCGGCTGGAGTCGGTGCAGAACGCCACGGACCAGTCCAGGGTTGCTGCCGGCGCTGCCTGCGGCAAGGAGGTCAGTTACAACGCAGTTCCCTGGTTCTGGTCCGAACAGTATGACCTGATGCTGCAGATCGCCGGCCTGTCCCAGGGTTACGATGAAATCATCACTCGCGGCGATCCCGCCGAGGGTCGCAGTTACGCGGCTTTCTACCTGAAACAGGACAAGGTGATCGCGGTTGACGCCATCAACAAGCCCCAGGAATTCATGTTCAGCAAGAAACTTATCCCCTTGCAAAAGGCAGTTGATAAAAGGAAATTGACCGACGCAGACACGCCGATAAAGGAATTGCTATGATACAACGCGTTTCACGAGTTCACAGGCAATGAATGTTAATTCACTGGATTCCTGCAGTCGCAGGAGTGACGAACGGGGAGGCAGGTTATTCTTAACGGTACTCTTGCCTGTTTTGTTGCTGGCCATGCCGTTGGCAGCCCGGGCGCAAAATGCTGTGGCGGTGAAGGCTGAGCGCATCGGGGATCTGGCGATTTATCCCTGGAGGTCCGCCCCCGCCACCGTTGTCAGCCTGAATAACACCGCTGTTGCCACGCAGGTGGGCGCGCGCATCGATCACATTGCCGTGCGGGTCGCTGATATTGTCGAACCGGGCAGTGTGCTGGCGCGGCTGGATTGCACGGATTTTGAACTGGCCCTGCGACAGGGAGAGGCGAGGGTAGCATCCCTGCAGGCCCGGATTAAGCTGGCAGAGCGCCGTTTGGGCAGGACCGAGACCCTGGCGGACAAGCAAACCGTCTCGGAAGAATTACTGGACCAGAGAGAGGCCGACCTCGCGGTGTTGCGCGCCGAATACCAGGGCGCCTTGGCGCAACTGGACCGCTCCAAACTCGATGTTTCCCGCTGTGTCATCGTCAGTCCTTACCGGGCAGTCATCAGCGCAAGGATCGGTTCAGTGGGGGAATTTGCCGAAAAAGGGACGAGATTGTTCGAGATCGTGGATATCGAGCAACTGGAAATATCGGCGCAGGTACCGGTTACGATCATCGCACAGGTGGCAACGGTCAAGAACCTGTATTTTGAGGATTCGACCGGACGTTACGACGTGGTGTTACGCGCGGTGACGCCCACGGTCAATACCCGGACCCGAAACCGTGAGGTGAGACTGCTGTTCAAAAACCTGCCGGCCTTTCCGGGCGCCGCCGGCAAACTCGTCTGGCAGGACAACCGGCCGCATATTGCCGCCAGGCTGCTGGTTCAGCGCCAGGACGACTTCGGCGTGTTTGTTGTCGATAAGGGTCAGGCCAGGTTCCATGCGCTTGCCGGCGCCAGACAGGGCAGGGCCGCGCCGACGACGCTGCCGCCGGGTACTGCGGTGATAACGGAAGGGCAGTATGGACTGCAGGACGGGGAGGCGGTCAAGGTTATTCGCTGATGAATTTTCTCCGGCGGTTTTTATCCAATCACGTATTGGCAAACCTGGCATTCGCGCTGGTACTCGTCCTGGGGACGGTCTCCTTCCTGCAGATGCCAAGGGCCAAGGACCCGGAGATTAACTTCAACTGGGTCAACATCACCAGCGTTTATCCCGGCGCGTCCGCGGCGGATGTGGAAAGACGCATCACCGACCCCCTGGAAGACGCGTTGCGCAGCAACGTCAGGAATATGAAGCTGGTGCTCAGCACCAGCCGGGACAACATCTCCAATATTCTGGTCAGGTTCAACGAGGTTGATGACGCCACGTTCAGCCAACGCTTGGCCAACCTGCGGCGGGAAGTGCAAAATACCTACGTGGACGTGTTCCCTGAAGAGGCTGAAGAGCCGGTTGTCAGGGAACTGAGCACGTCCAGGTCATTCCCCAGCGCTATCGTGGTGATAACCAGCCCCGGCGATGACGAAAACCTGAGAAAACAGGCGCACCGGGTAAAGACGGAACTGGAGCGCTTCAAGGGCATAGACAGTATCCTTGCCTACGGCCTGCCAGACCCGGAATTGCACATCAGGTTTATCCCCGAACGCCTGGAAGGGCTGGGCATTACGCCGGCGGATATTTCAGAGACCATCCGCGCCTATTTTCGTGATATCTCCGCCGGCGACCTGGAGACCATTGACGGCACCTGGATCGTGCGCGTGCAGGGCACCAGCCCGGACCCGGCGGTCATGCAGGACTTCCCGGTGGTCACCGCGTCCGGGGTGGTGCCGCTCGGAGAGATAGCCGAGTTGATCAGGACCACGGAAGAGCGCACCACAATCGCTACCTATCGCGGCAATCCGGCGGTATCACTGAATATCTCCAAACACGCCGAGACAAACATCCTGGAACTGATTGACGACCTGAATGATTACGTAGCAACGCGCAACCGGTTCCAGAACGTGACCGGCGTGGAGTTACTGCTGGCCGACGACCAGACTGCCAGCACCCGGCAGGCCCTGGCGCTGATGCAAAGCAATGCGTTGCTCGGCCTGATCCTGGTTCTGTTGGCCACCTGGGTCTTCCTGGGGACGCGCATCGCGCTCATCACCAGCAGCGCCATCGTGTTCACCCTGGCCGGCGTTTTTCTGGTTGTCAATGCCGCCGGTTTCACCCTGAACAACTCCGTGCTGCTGGGTATAGTGGTTGCCCTGGGGATGATAGTCGATGATACGGTGGTCGTGATTGAGGCCATCTATTACCGCCTGCAACGGGGGCTGGACGGCATGACTGCCATCATCGAATCGTTCCGGGAGGTGTGCGCCCCGGTAACCACCTCGGTGCTGACGACGGCAGCGGTGTTTCTGCCGCTGGCGCTGCTGCCCGGCATTCTTGGGCAATATATGCGGGTCGTGCCATTGGTGGTTATCACGGCCTTGCTCATCAGCCTGGTTGAAGCCTACTGGATCCTCCCGGCTCACGTACTGGACGCGAAAGTCAATTTTGCCAACAGCGACGGCATGCAAAGAACAAGGCAGGCCGTAAACCACTGGATCCGGCTCAATTTCACCAGGCTCCTGGTTAAATCCCTGCGTTATCCCGTTGCGACCCTGTTGTTGATTACCCTGCTGCTGGCGCTGGCGGCAGGTTCCCTGGCCAGCGGCAAGATACGATACAACTTCTTTGAGGTTGATCCTGTCCGTATGTTTAACCTGAACATAACACTCCCCCAGGGCGCCTCAGTCGAGGATACCAGCCGCTTCCTGATCAAGGCCGAGGCGGCGGCGCAACAGGAATTTCTTCCGGGTGAGCTGCGCGCCGCAGTCAGCTTTGCCGGCATACACCTGACTGATCGGCAGCCCTTGTACGGCGATACCCTCGGCCAGATTATGTTCAGCCTGCATCCGCGCGCCCATAATGGGCGCACCGTCTCCGTTATCGCCAGCGCCGTGTTTCAGCACGTGGAAAGCCTGCCCGGCGCCATTGGCGTCACCCTCATGGAGATGAAGGGCGGCGCGCCGACGAGTAAGGCCGTCAGCGTCAAGGTGCTGGGCCGTGACTACCCGCCCATGCTGCAGGCCGCCAATGAACTGCACGACTTTCTTGAACAGCGGCAGGTGTATAAAAACATCACCCTGGATTACCACCCCGGCAACCCGGAACTGGTATTGCGCCTGGACGGTGAAGCCGTGCAGCGATCCGGGCTTGGCCCCGCCACGGTGGCCCGCACCGTGCAGGCTTACGTGGATGGTGAAATCGTGGCCGTGTTCCAGGATGCGGGGCAGGAAATCAAAGTCCGGGTGCTGGCGCAAAAAGACAGTGACGGCAGTATCGATAACCTGTTGCGGCAGACCATCTCCCTGCCGAACGGTGAATCCATTGCGCTGGAAGAACTACTCGTCGGCACGCCGCAGCGAGGCACACAAAATATTCTGCACTACAACTTCCGCCGCGCTGTTACCCTGGAAAGCGATATTGATACGGAACAAATCAATACCTTGCAGGCAAATAACCTGATCCGGGATGAATGGCGTGAAATACAGGGCCGGCACCCGGATGTCGCACTCGATTTTTCCGGCGAACTGGACGATATCACGGAAAGCCTGGATGCCATCTGGCTGCTGATGCTGCTGGGCCTGGGCGCCGTTTATCTCATCCTGGGAACGCAGTTCCGCAGCTATTTTCAACCGCTACTGGTCATTACCACGGTGCCACTGGCATTTACCGGCGTGACGCTGGGGCTGCTGGTGACCGGCAACCCGTTAAGCCTGTATACTATTTACGGAGTGGTGGCGTTGTCGGGCATTGCGGTCAATGATGCCATCGTGTTAATCGCGGCGGCCAACGCCCGCCTGGACCAGGGCATGAGCCTGTTGCCGGCAACGGTCTATGCCGCCAGGAGGCGGGTTGTTCCCGTTCTTATCACGTCGGTTACCACGATTGCAGGATTGTTTTCACTGGCCGCCGGGCTGGCCGGAAAGTCACTGATCTGGGGGCCCCTGGCTACCGCGATCGTATGGGGGCTGGCGATTTCAACCATTTTGACGTTGCTGGTCATCCCCTTGTTGTATCGAACTTTTATGGTATACAGCACAAGGGGCGAGTGCTAACCTGAGAGACGTAAACTATGGCGGCAGTTGACTTTGGCGACATATCGGAAGCGTTCGAAACGGTGAGTTTCGCCACGCAATATGAAAACGAGGCTCATCTGTGCAGGAAGACGGGCAGGATTTACTATTATCTCGGCCACCTGCATGACCTGGGCGATGAACTGCCGGAAGATATCGGGGATGGTGGGAAGTATATTCAGATACCGCACAAGAACGAGCTTGATCTGGGCAGAAACCTGGTCCTGAGGTTTGTTGAAAATGAATTGCCGGGTGATGTTGATTACGTCTCCAGAATTTTCACAAAAACGGGGGCTTATTTAAGGTTCAAGGATCTTCTGGAGAGGAGGGGGATGCTTGAAAAATGGTACGAGTATGAAGCAGCCACAACCGAAAAAGCCTTGCGGGAGTGGTGTGAGTTTAATTCCATAGAGATCAAACAAGACTGAAAAAACGGGGCGGAGACGGCAGGCTTTGGCCGAACTCTACCCGCAGGCCTGTCGGTTGGACTTTGTCGGAAGTAGAAGCTGGCAGGAAGAATAAAGTTGAACGAAAAAGTTAATGACGGGGAAAGTGTTCCTTGAGCGAATACCAGTACTACGAGTTCCTGGCAGTTGACCAACCCCTAGGCAAGGAGGACGTGGCGGCATTGCGGAAGCTGTCCGCCCGGGCGCGCATCACCGCGACCAGCTTCACCAACCATTATAACTGGGGCGACTTCAAGGGCGACCCCATAAAACTGATGGCGCGCTGGTTCGACCTGCACCTGTATTTCGCGAATTGGATGTCACGCCGGCTGATGATACGGCTGCCAGAACGGTTGCTTGACAAAAACCGGCTTCTGACTTTCCTGCGGGACGTCGGTTGCATCGAAATAGAGATGTCGGGCGAGAATGTGATTATCGATATCTGGCACGACTATGAGCCCGATACGTTTACCGACACTGACGATGGGACAGGCTGGCTCGCCGGGCTGGCGCCGTTGCGCGCTGATCTGCTTTCCGGTGACTGGCGGATGTTGTACCTGCTATGGCTGACGGCGGTGCAAGCCGGGACAGCGAAAGACCATGAGACAGAGCCCCTGGCGGGTATCGGCCCGCTTAATGGCGGGCTTGAGACCTTCGCTGACTTTTTACATATAGACCCGGACCTGGTGCGGGCTGCCGCCGAAGAATCTCCGTATACGAGCGTCACTGACTTCTCGGCAGATGCAACCCACGCAGCCATCGCGGCAATGCCGGACGAGGAAAAGACTGCGTTACTGGAACGTTTGGCAACAGGCGACCCTCATGTGGTGGCGGAGGTTCAAGGCAGGCTTCGGGGGGTGCTGGCCCCGACCACGGTAGAAACCCAGGACGGGCAACGAACAGTATCGACCTTGCGCGCCCGCGCCGATGAGATACGCAAGGCGCGTAAAGCGGCTGAAGCTGCACGGCGGGAAGCCAAGCGGCAAGAACGTGCGCGTGAGGCTGAAAAAAAGCGTCGCATACGCCTAAACTACCTCAAACGCCGCGGCCTGTCGGTCTGGGGCGAAATCGAAAGTGAGATCCAAAAACGCAATGCAGACGGTTATGAGCGGGCGGCGGGCCTGCTTACCGACCTGCGCGTGCTGGCTGAAGAAGACAATACCTTGGACGCCTATTCGGAGCGCCTGAGTGCCCTTCGCACACGACATTCCCGCAAGGCCCGGTTCGTCGAACGGCTGGAGGGCCTGGAGCAGGCATGACATCAAGGAAAGTACAAACTTTTTTGTCGCGGGCATACAGCAATTCCCGCTAACGCCTGTTGGGTGCTGGAATCCCGATAAAAACGGGGGTTTTGGAGCGGGGTAAAAAAAGGTTTTCGTAAACTTTCGGCATGGTTTCAGTATAATAAGAGGCACTATTCAAGTCAAAGGTGAGGTGAGGCCATGTCCCGTTCTTCCTTGCGCAAGTCCCTGAGTGCCCCCGGTTTGTTGAGTGAAGTACGCCGTTGTTTTCAATCGATCAAGGATGACACGGTGGGCCGTGGGTTTGAGTTGGTCGATTACCTGATGTCGGGGTTGGCGGTGTTCGGGTTGAAGTACCCGTCGCTGTTGCAGTTTGATGCGGGCCGTGCGGATGCGGTGGTGGTCTCGAACCTGAAGAGTTTGTACGGCATTGCGCGGGCGCCGTCGGACACGGCGTTGCGGGAGCGGCTGGACGAGGTGGACCCCTCGTTGTTGCGGCGCGCGTTCCGTCGGGTGTTGCACCTGTTGCAGCGGGGCAAGGGGCTGGAGGACTTCCTCTGGTGGGCGGGTCATTACCTGTTGTCGGTGGACGGGACCGGGTATTTTTACTCGGACAACGTGCATTGCGCGCAGTGTTGTGAGAAGCATCACCGGGACGGTCGGGTGAGTTATTACCACCAGGTGTTGGGCGCGGCGCTGGTGCATCCTGAGCAACGGGTGGTGCTGCCGTTGGCGCCGGAGCCGATTATGCGGGAAGACGGGAGCAGCAAGAATGACTGTGAGCGCAATGCGGCCAAGCGGTTGCTGGCGGACGTGCGCCGGGAACACCCGCACCTGAAGCTGATTGTGGTGGAGGATGCGCTGGCCGCGAACGGGCCGCACATTGAGTTGCTGCAGTCCTTGAAGATGCGTTATATCCTGGGGGTCAAGCCCGGTGACCATGTCTTCCTGTTTGAGTGGGTAGCGACCACGCCGGGGGTGAAGACGGCAGAGATAACCGGCCAGGACGGCACGGTGCACCGGTTCCGTTACCTGAACGGCGCGCCGTTGAACGAGTCGCACTTTAAGCTGGAAGTGAACTTCCTGGATTATGAAGAACAGCGCCGCAACGGGAAGAGTCAGCGCTTTACCTGGGTGACGGATATCCCCTTGCACAAGCACAACCTGATGCGCATCATGCGCGGGGCGCGGGCGCGCTGGAAGATTGAGAACGAGACGTTCAATACCCTGAAGAACCAAGGCTACCACTTCGAGCATAACTTCGGCCATGGTTACAAGCACCTGTCCACGGTGTTCGCCCACCTGATGATGCTGGCGTTCCTGGTGGACCAGGTGCAGCAGCACTGCTGCGGGCTGTTCCGGGCGGCGCTGGCCAAACAGGGCCGCAAGCGCTACTTCTGGGAGAAGCTGCGAAGCTTCTTCTTCACCTGGCTGCTGCCGGACTGGGAGACGCTCTATAAAGCGCTGGCATTCGGCGCGCCGCCCAGCGTGATTGTGCCCTATGACACCTCCTGAGCACACGCCGTGGTCGGGCAGTTCGGGGCGGGGGACTTCAGGGGAAACCAGGCCAATGAGACCAACGACCGGGCACAGCCGGAGGGCTACGCATCCCCTGAGGGTCGGGTCAGTGTGAAAAAAATGAAACCGACCCGATGAGACCGCCAACTGTCGATGTTAGCGGGAGCATCTGGCGGGCATATTTACCTGTGGACTTTGGGACAAAAAGCTTATACGCTTGTGTTCTAACTTTTTAATGGTTTCCCCTGAATTAGTAAACCGGACTGGATACAGGTTTAATCGCAATAGACTCGAATAACATCCCTCTCTCAAATAACGGGCAATACCTCAACTTGTTGCACAATGCGTTGTGTGCTGATTTGGATTTTCATGGCACGAACGGCAAACACTTTACCCATGGCTGGCACCCTTTTCCGGCTAAATTTCCACCCCAACTACCTCAGTTCTTTATCGAAAGCCTTTCCGATAAAAATGAAGTTGTTTTTGACCCCATGTTCGGTTCGGGTACGACATTGGTAGAGGCTACGCGCCTGGGACGGCATGCAATCGGTTGTGACATAGACCCGTTGGCACGGATGATAACGGAAGCAAAGTTGGTTGCCCTTAACACGGTGAAAGCACTGGAAATGGGATACAAGATCGTCGAATCAGCGCAACACGACTTTCATAATGACCTGGATCAATTGGAAGTGGCATTAAATCAGCGCTTCGACACCAAAACACGTGAATTTATTGATTATTGGTTTTTGCCCCAACAACAATTGGAGTTGCTTGCCCTATTGCGGCATATAGAAGTGATAGCGCGGGATGAAATGCAGAAATTCTTCAGGATGATTTTTTCATCGACAATTATAGCCAAATCAGGCGGGGTCTCCCTGGCCCGTGATTTAGCCCACACTCGACCACATAGAGTATCTGATAAAACACCAAACTCGGCCTTCGTCGAATTTGTCAAGCGCTTAAAACATAATCTGGCTTGTTACACGTCAACCGGTTCCTTTCGTCAGCAGCAGACAGCAAAACAAAAAGTTGAACTTCGGGTCGCAAACGCGGATAAAACCGGCATACCTTCTTCAAGTGTCGATTTGATCGTCACGTCCCCACCGTATGCGAATAATGCGATCGACTACATGAGAGCGCA
Organism: Gammaproteobacteria bacterium; assembly: GCA_965220815.1. Lineage (GTDB taxonomy): Bacteria > Pseudomonadota > Gammaproteobacteria > Eutrophobiales > Eutrophobiaceae > JAAXHV01. The sequence continues at coordinate 473,627 of OZ244846.1, read as the reverse complement.
TAAATTTTCCTTAGTCTGGTTTGGCTGGAAAATAGAAGAACTTACAAAGATTCGCGCACGTTATCTGGGACATGATGCCACTAACGGCGCCCAGTTTGGGCGGTTGCCCCAGCAATGTGAAAAAACGCTTATCAGGTTAGCTGAATTTGATTGCAAAAAGGCGGCTGCTTTGCGTCGGTATTTCAGCGAGATGTCGGCTGTGATAAATGAAATGAAGCGGGTTTTGAAAAAAGGTAGGGCAGCCGTCATTGTAGTCGGCACTTCCAATTTAAGCGGATTAGACGTGGAAACACAGAAAGGCCTTGCTGCCATTGGTGAAAATGTGGGTTTTAATCTCGCGGGGATTGGTGTGCGACGCTTGGACCGGGACAGGCGGATGATGCCGGCGCGTTGGGGTAAAGAACAACAATCTCAGATTGAGAAACGGATGCATGAAGAATATGTAATCGGATTGATAAAACCATGACGCCGGGAAGGATCGAAGAACTGCGACGCGACTATCATCACCGTGTTTGCGCTGAAGTGTTGCGCAAAAACGAAACTGGTGTCCCGAACAATGCAGATAGCGCGAGTACCGCAAGCGTCGAAATTAGCAGGAGTATAGTGGAGCAAATGGGGTTTGATATTGAAATTGGGAAGTTGCCTGGTCAAACTGCAGGTAACCAATTCGAGATAGTAACCAGAGATTTTCTGCAAAATGTGTTCAAGTTGTTACACCATTTACGTCCGGGAGAGTGGGAGTTTTCAGTAGGTGGCAATATCCGCGACTATGAACAATATCAGCATTTATCCGAGGTGTCGCGGGCGATTAAAGAAAACGAAGCATTAAGGACGGTTTTTGGTGATTATATTGTTACACCGGACATCATAGTTTGCCGTAAACCGGTCGCAGACGAGACAATCAACAAAAGTGATGTGTTGTTAAGCGATGGTATAACTGCCAGTCATACACCATTGCGTTTGGCGAACTCAGAATTGGATATTCTACATGCCAGCATTTCCTGCAAATGGACGATTCGTAGCGACCGCTCGCAAAATGCACGTACGGAAGGGTTGAATTTAATTCGCAATCGCAAAGGCAAAACACCGCACATTGTTGTAGTTATTGGCGAACCTCTGCCTGGCCGAATCGCCTCAATAGCTTATGGTATCGGTGATATTGATTGTGTTTATCATTTCGCGTTACGCGAGTTAAAAAATGCAACTGAAGATAAAGCTCCAGAGGCCGAGTCCCTGGATATACTGAACACTCTGATATCTGGTAAACGCTTACGAGATATAAGCGACTTGCCTTTTGATTTGGCAGCATAGAAATAAGGTAACTACTCACCCCCCCTGTTCGTCTTTCCTGCGAATGCAGGAATCCAGTGAAACACATTGTCCCAAAGGGACACATTATAGAGTGTCGCCTGCGGCGACTGGCTTATTGACTGGATTCCTGCATTCGCAGGAATGACGAACGGGGGCAGGAATGACGAATGAGGAGAAGTACAGGAAGGACGAAGGAGGGGGTGAGTAGTTACGAAATAAGGACATAAGGAACTTCTGATAAAGTTGTAGCTTCCTTATTCGATGTTATGGTAAACAAACTTTTCATCCGGGTATTCCTGGCATTACTGTTTCTCGTTTTCCCCTTGGCGCCGGACGCGCAACATGTCGTTACGGTAAAGACTGCACGGGTCAAGGATCTGGCCATTTATCTCTGGCAGCCTGCGCCGGCGACGGTGGTGAGCCTGAATGAGACGGCCGTGGCCGCGCAGCTCAAGGCGCGTATTGTCGAGATTCCCGTGAACGCGGGTTGATGGGGTCAGGTCTTCGCTGCATCCGGAAGAGGACCGGTACCGGTTCATGCGAACCGTTTTCCTGTTCTGGTTGCTGGGCGCAATTGACGGCCATGCAAAAAATTTCAGCATTTTCCTGCGCGAGGGCGGCCGCTTTGAACTGACGCCTGTTTACGACGTCATGTCGGCATGCCCACTGGCCGGGAAGCGCCAGGTTGAGTACCGGGACTTGAAAATGGCGATGGCCCTGCGCGTCAGGAATGTCAATTACGCGTGGCATGAGATAATGCCTCGGTACTGGTTCAGTCAATCGGGGAAAGTGGATTTCCCCAAGGAACAAATGCAACACATCATTGATGATGTCGCGGACCGGCTGGATTCGGTGATCAATACGGTTGCAGCAAATATCCCTCAGGATTTCACGGGGGATATTGCTGATGCAATTTTTTCCGGCATGAGACAGTGTATGGCGCGCCACTCGGTCACGCCAACGCGCTGAACGTATTCCTGAACACCCGTCGGGCAGCCGGGGCTGACGTGGCGTTCCTGACAACAGGCTGCCGTGTCGTAGACGTGCCCGTCAAGGAATTGTTATAATACTCATCAGCCTCTGATTTACCGCCCGCATACAAGGGAATCGATTTGCCAGGAGGAAATATCCATGGCTTTAACCAATGCTAAAGTATTGCTGCAAAATCCTACTATTCTTTCCAGGTAATATTGTCATGTTCGGAGCCAGGCATTGGGAAATCCGGTAAATCAACTTTTCTTCAAGGCATTTCTGTCAGGGCTGCTTTTCATTTTCCCCTTGGTGGCGGCCGCGCAAAATACCGTCGCGGTGAAAACCGCGCGTCTTCAGGACCTGGCCGTCTATCTCTGGAAATCCGCCCCGGCCACGGTTGTGAGCCTGAATGACACCGCCGTTTCAGCCCAGATTAAGGCGCGTGTCGATGACATCGCCGTGAAGGTCGGCGACGTGGTGGAAGCCGGCGCGGCGCTGGTCCGGCTGGATTGCACCGATTACCGCATCATCCGGCAGCAGGTGGAAGCCGAAATCGGCGCGCTGGACGCCCGTATCCAACTCGCTGAACGGCGCTTGCAGCGAACCCGCAAACTGGAACAGCAACAGACCGCCTCGGAAGAGTTGCTGGACCAGCGCGAGGCCGACCTGGCGGTGTTGCACGCCCAGCGCAGGGGCGCCACGTCGCAACTGGAAAGCGCAACAATCAACGTTTCCCGTTGCACCGTCAGGAGTCCGTACCGGGCCGTGATTACCTCCCGTCTGGCCGCGGTGGGTGAATTTGCCGACGTGGGAACGAGGCTGGTGGAAATGATGGACGTGGAACGGCTGGAAGTATCGGCCCAGGTCCCGGTACCGGATATCGGGGGGATGGAACAGGCCGTGGAGATCTACTTTGAAGACAAGGCAAGCCGCTATGCGCTGACCTTGCGCACGGTGACACCGGCCGTGAATACCCGCACCCGCAACCGGGAAGTGAGGCTGCTGTTCGACAGCGAGACAGCCTTGCCGGGCGCCGCCGGCAAGCTCACCTGGCGCGACAGCCAGCCCCATGTCTCCGCCAGGCTGCTGGTACGGCGCGGCAATGATTTCGGCATCTTTATCAATAACACCGGCAAGGCCAGGTTTCACGTCATCCCCGACGCCCAGCAGGGCCGTAATGCGCCGGTGGACCTGCCACCGGACACGGTCGTGGTGACCGAGGGCCATTATGGCTTGGAACATGGACAACCAATCGTCTTATATAACCCGCGCTGATTTGCTGAGCAAGGGGACAGATTTAAAATCTGTCCCCGGCATCCCAGATAGATGGGGTCAGAGTAAAATCACCACCGGTCCTGCCGCCGTCAACACACCTCAGGATTTTACTCTGACCCCTGGATTGGTCTCCGGCGGCCCGTAGTCATGAATTTCATCCGGCGGTTTCTGGCCAACCACGTCCTGGCGAACCTGACTTTCGGCCTGGTTATCCTGCTGGGCATACTGGCTTACCTGCAAATGCCCAGGGCCAAGGAACCGGAGCTGAATTTCAACTGGGTGAACATCGTCACCGTTTTCCCGGGCGCGGCCGCCATCGACGTGGAGAGACGCGTGACCGAACCCATAGAAGACGCGCTGCGGCGTAGTGTCAGGGATATGAAGTTTGTCAACAGCACCAGTCGGGACAACATTTCCATCATCCTGGTGCGCTTCGAGCAGATCGAGCAGGACGTGTTTGACAAGCGCATGATCGACCTGCGCAGGGAAGTGCAAAACACCTACACAGACGAGTTGCCGGAAGATGCCGAAGACCCCGTGATTTACGAACTCACCACCTCTAATGGCTTCCCCAGCGCCATGGTAGTGGTCACCAGCGCCGGTGATGATGAAAATCTCAGGCGCCAGACCCGTTTCGTGAAGAAAGACCTGGAACGGATCAAGGGTGTGGATCAGGTGAACACCGTCGGCATTACCGACCCGGAATTGCATGTAGTGTTCTTCCCGGACCGTCTGGAAGGACTGGGCCTGACCCCGGCCGATATTTCCGAAACCGTGCGCAGCTATTTCCGTGACATTTCCGCCGGCGACCTGGAGACCGCGGACGGCAAGTGGGTCGTGCGCCTGCAGGGCACCAGTTCCGACCCGGCGGCGCTGAACGATATACCCATCGTCACCGCCGCCGGTGTGGTGCCGCTGGGCAGCATTGCGGCGCTGACCCGCACCCGGGAAGAAGCGGGCGAGATCGTAGCCTATAACGGCAACCCCGCCGCGCTCCTGAGTATCACCAAGAACGCGGATGCCAACGTACTGGAACTGGTGGACGTCCTGAATGAATATCTTGACAACCGTAACCGTTTCAAGGACACAACCGGGGTGGAACTTGTCCTGGTGGACGACCAGACCGTCAGTACCCGTGAAGCCATTACCATCATGCAAACCAATGCGCTTATCGGGCTGTTCCTGGTGCTGCTGGTAACCTGGTTATTTCTGGGAACCCGGATCTCGATGCTTACCACCATCGGCATCCCCTTTACGCTCTGCGGCACGTTTCTGGCGCTCAACGCCAGCGGGTTTACCCTGAACAATACCGTGTTGCTTGGGGTGGTGATTGTACTGGGCATGATTGTCGATGATGCAGTGGTGGTGGTTGAGGCCATTTATTACCGCCTGCAACGGGGCGCCGAGGCCATGAGCGCCGTTATCGATTCGTTCAGGGAAGTGTTCGCGCCGGTCACTACTTCGGTAATGACGACTATCGCCGCGTTTCTGCCGCTGGTGCTGCTACCGGGCATACTGGGCGAGTTCATGAAGGTCATTCCGCTGGTGGTGACCATTGCCCTGGTCATCAGCCTGTTTGAAGCCTATTGGATCCTGCCGGCCCACGTGCTTGCGTTCCGGGTCAACTTCAGAAAACGCGGGCGCATAAGCAGGAAAAGGGAGGCGATCAGTTACTGGCTGCGTCTGCGCTATACCCAGACGTTGCTCAAGTCCCTGCGCCACCCGGTTGTTACCCTGGCCGGCATCCTGCTGATCCTGTCACTTGCCGGCGGCGCCCTGGCCACGGGCATGATTCGCTTCAATTTCTTTGAGTTCGACTCCGAGCGCCTGTTTTACCTGAACATAGAGATGCCCCAGGGCGCGTCCCTGGAAGAAACCGGCAGGATGCTGGTAACCGCGGAAACCCAGGCGCTGAAAGAATTCCTTCCGGGCGAGTTACGCGCTTCGGTCAGTTTTGCCGGCCAGCAGTTTACCGAGACCGCGCCGCTATTCGGTGACAGCGTGGGCCAGGTCATGTTCAGCCTGAACCCGCAAGCCGGTGACGGCCGTCATGTTGCCGATATTGCCGCTGCGGTCTTGCAGCGCGTCAGGAATATGCCGGGGCCAAGCGCTATCTCCATCCTGGAAATCAAGGGCGGCCCGCCGGCGCGTAAGGCTATCAGCGCCAAAATACTGGGTAGTGACTACACCACCATGTTACAGGCGAGTAACGACCTGCGTGATTTTATGGAGGCGCAACAGGTTTTCCGGAACATTACGCTGGACTATCGGCCCGGCAACCCGGAACTGGCGCTGCGCCTGGACGGCGAGGCGATACAAAGGGCCGGGCTGAACCCTGCCGTCATCGGGCGCGCGTTGCAGGCGTACGTGGATGGAGAGATCGTGACGGATTTCCAGGATGAAGGCGAGGAAGTAAAAGTGCGGGTGCTGGCAAAAAAAGACAGCCATATCAATACGGATAACCTGTTGCGCCAGACCGTTTCCCTGCCCGACGGGCGCGCCATCGCTTTGGGTGAGTTGCTGATCAGCACGCCGGGAATCGGCCAGCAGAACATCCGCCATTACAATTTCCGCCGGGCCATCACGCTGGAAGCCGATATCGACCAGGACAAAGTCAACACCTTGCAGGCCAACCGGCTGATCGCGGAAGAATGGCATGACTTACAGGTCCGTTATCCCGAACTGTCCCTGGACCAGACCGGCGAGTTGGATGATATCAATGAAAGCGTGGATGCCATCTGGTTGCTGTTAATGCTCGGCCTGGGCGTGATCTATATCATTCTGGGGACACAGTTTCGCAGCTACTTCCAGCCGTTCATGGTGCTGGCAACCGTGCCGCTGACCTTCACCGGCGTCACCCTGGGCCTGCTGGTGACCGGCAATCCCCTGAGCCTGTTTACCATCTACGGCGTGGTGGCGCTGACGGGTATTTCCGTGAATGCCGCCATCGTGCTGATCTCCGCGGCAAATTCCCGCCTGCAGAGCGGCATGAGCCTGTTGCATGCCACGGTCTATGCCGCCAGGAGGCGGGTGGTTCCCATCGTCATCACCTCGGCAACCACGGTGGCCGGCCTGCTGTCGCTGGCAACCGGCCTGGCCGGGGAATCGCTGGTATGGGGACCTGTGGCTACCGCCATCGTCTGGGGGCTGGTATTTTCAACGTTCCTCACGCTGTTCGTGATACCGTTGTTGTATAGGACGTTTATGGCTTACAGTTCGAGGGGAGGGAGTTAACCCAAGTCAGGCAATTAGCGGCTTTTGCGCACAGAACCGCCTTAATTCGAAATACCCTTCATCCCATGCCTTGTGCAACGCCGTAAGTTTGTCATGCGCGGCGCGGGTCTCGGGTGTGCTTCTTCCGGCCCACCACAACGTTGCGAGATCCTTGCAGCAGTGTTTAAGGAGCTGCACATTGCCCAGCTCTTTTCCATCGAATCCCTCGAACTCCTGGATTTTCAGGCCCGCTTCCCCTATCAGCTTGCTGTAACTGTCCTGGCTTTCCAGGCTGGGCAGGATGAACCTGTCGCATACCGGTTGAATGTAGTCTTCATACTGATCGGAAGTGATGCCATTCCGGGTCAGCCACTCCACCCCGGCAAGATACCCGCCAGGTTTGAGTATCCTGTTAACCTCGCCCAGAAATTGTCTTCGGTCTACGTAGTGGCAAGCGCTTTCAATGTTGATTACCGCGTCGATAGAGTTGTCGGCAAAAGGCAGGTTTTTGGAGCAATCCGCATATTTGAAGGTGACCTTGTCATCCTGTCCCGCATCCACAGCTTTCTTCCCGGCGATCTCCAGTTGTTTCCTGCTTATATTGACACCTGTGACCTTGCACCCGGTAGTCTGTGCCAGCCAGATGGCGGTGCCACCAATACCACAACCCGCGTCCACCATGTGCTGACCCTGCCGGATCATGGTCGGCGCCATGGTCAGCTCTACCAGACGCACCACGCCTCGCTCCATGCCTGCGGAATCCGCCAGCGCCCGGCCATTTTCGGGACACTCTCCGGCTTCAAATATACCAAAGTGGATATGGTCGCGGTTCCATCCGTTGATGTAATATTCCACAGTCGTCCACTCGTAATACTCCTCAACTGCCCGTTCTTGTTCCAGGAGAGACGATTTCCGGTCCTGTTTCATGGTTTAACCCCGTAAATCAGGCGATAGGTGAACACGCCTTGCTGCAGTCCTTTCTGGGAACTCATGAGCCCGTCCTTGAATTTCTCGTAGGCCCACATTTTGCCGGGTGGGACGAAAGTGGGCCAGAAGAAGGCCCAGGTATTACAAAGCCTGACAGTTGCCGGCGCCACCTCTGCGTCGAGATCCTGCTCCCCGATACCCTTGAACCCGGCATCCTCCAGGTCCGCAAGCACCTGCCGCCAGCGCGCCAGAGGTAGGGTAAGCCAGCCTTGCTGCATGTCGGCATGAATCGCTTCATCACTTTCCGAGAGCGCCTTGTCAGTCAGAAAGCCGTCCAGCGCCTGCCAGCGCCCGCCCGGTTTTAGGATTCGGTGCACCCCGCGCAGGTACGCGGGCTTGTCGTGGGCATAACAATAGGTCTCGTGGTTCAGTACTGCGTCGAAGCTGGCGTCAGGAAACGGCATTTCCATGAAGTCGCCGTAAATGAATTCCACCAGGTCGCCAACACCGCGTTTTTGCGCCTCTTCGGCGGCCAGCTCTACATGAGGTTCGCAGTTGGTCAATCCGGTCACCTTGCAACCAAATTCCTGCGCCAACCAGATGGCCATACCGCCGACGCCGCATCCTGCATCAAGAATCCGCCAGTCCCGGTCTAAATCACAACCCCGCACCAGAGTCTCGCTGGCGCGCAGCAGGGCCTCCTTGTCGGAACTGGTGTCGGGGCCCCAAAGCCCGTAGTGAATCACCAGCAAATCCGCAGGGTGATGTACGGCGGAAAGGGTTAAGGCATGGTAATATTCGGCAAGTGAACCGTCCTGCTCCATCTCGGCTTCGTTCTGTTGCTTCAGACTGTTCATAACGGGCAAGCTACATGAATTAGCAGGGTTTGACAAGATGGCGCTTCAAGCCGGGCATCGTTCTCGAAAACGGAGTCGCCAAAGGCGCCCTCACCGATGCCGGCTTTATTGCAGCCGGTGCAGTTATCTGCGCCACCACCGCGAGCGCGGCTGTCAACATCGCGCCTGACTTGCTGGCGGCTGTGCGCGCTACCCTGAGCCGGCACGACTCCGGCGCACAATACCATGCGTTGAACGCACGCTTGTCCGGTGTAAAATGTCTCGCGACCCTGACCACTTGCAACCCGCGAACCGGGAGGAACAATGACCACTGGCCTGTTATCCCTGGCGGCTGAAACATCGATACATATTCGCACCTGTCCCGGCTGGGAGCTTGGCGCGTCCGACGACGGATTTTCGCTTGCATTGAAGTCCGCGGATGGGCGCCAGTTCCGGTTGGCGGCCTGGACGCCGGAAACCTCACAGTACCAAGCTGCTAACGCTCGCCTCACAGTCGGCGCGCCCCTTGCCACATTGCGCGAGTTGGTTGTTGCTGCCGGCGGCGAGCAACGCGCCGACGCTTACGTCAAACTGTTGCAGATGCTGTGCAACTACGGGCAAGTGGAATTTCCGTTGCTGGATGACTCCCGGGAGCTCGCCGTGATCATGCCGCAACGGGAAGACTGGACGCCCACGCTGGCGGCGCAAACACCGCCGCCCGGGCGCAGCTTGCACCACTGCGCCTGCGTGCGCCGCGCCGATGACTCGTGGGTTGTCGAATCGCCCCTGAGCGAGGGGCGGCTCCGGGTCACTGATCTGGCGGCCCTGGATGCGCCGCTGGTACGGCGCGCCCTTGCCGGCGCGGGGTTCCTGGAGGCAGAGCAACCGGAACGCGGCGCGCGGGGGGATGCGCTCACCCAATGGGAATTTCACGATCTCCTGTTTCATGGCCGCCACCGCATGAGTTGGCGCCACGAACCCAAAGGCGCGTTCTTCCCGTTCATGGAAGAGATTGAGCCGCTGCCGGCGCGGCACCCGGCCTGGCCGGGCAAGCGTATCGAGTTGCCGCGGGCGCCGGGCGGGTCAGTGGAACCGTTTGCCGAGGTGCTGGCGCGACGTCGCAGTGAGCGTGACCTGGACGCATCCCGCCCGATCTCAGTGCAAGACCTGGGGGCGCTACTCGACCGGTCCGCCCGTATCTACGCTTCCGAGGTGCGGCAGGTTCAGGATTTATCTGGCAATTCGGCCTTGTTCGAGCTGAGCCGGCGCCCGTCGCCGGGGTGCGGCGGTTGTCATGAGCTGGAACTCTACCCGGTGGTTACCCGCTGCGAGGGCCTGGAACCGGGTATATACCACTATGACCCTTATGGCCATACCTTGACACCGATCCCGGCGCGCGCCGCGGACCTCGCACGCCTCAGCGCGGACGCGCAATGGGCCATGCAGAGCAAGGCCGAAATGCAGGTCGTGCTGGTCATCTCCGCCCGCTTTGCGCGCGTGATGTGGAAATACCGATCGATCGGCTACGCCCTTATCCTGCGTAATACGGGCGCGCTCTACCAGACCCTGTATCTGGCTGCAACCGAACTCGGCCTCTCGCCCTGCGCGCTTGGCACCGGCGACAGCACCTTGTTCGCCCGCATCACGGGGCTGGACCCGCTGGTGGAGGGCAGCGTGGGCGAGTTCCACGTGGGCGGCAAACCAAACCCCCAGTGATGTCGCCGGGGACATTTGTTATGACTGGATTCCTGCATGCGCAGGAAAGACGAGAATTCAGCAGAACTGATCAGGCCAACTGGCGCCGCACCAGCTCCCTGAACGGACCTTCAGTTTCAGCCAGTTCCGCAAAAGCCCCTTGTTGCGCCACCTTGCCGTCTTGCAGCATATAGATGCGGTCGGCCTGGCGTAGCGTGGAAAGCCGGTGGGCGATGACAATGCGCGTTGAAGCCAGCTTCTCGACGTTGCGCATGATCGTTGCCTGGCTGTCATTGTCCAGCCAGTTGGTTGCTTCGTCGAGTAACAGCAAGCGGGGATTGCGGATCAGCGCATGCGCAATCAGGATGCGCTGGGCTTCGCCTCCCGAGATCAGGTTGGCGCCTACCGGCGTCAGCATTTTCATAGGCATGGCGAGGATGGCGCGGTCTATGGAGGCAAGCCGGGCTTTCTCCCATACGTCTTCGTTATTGGCCTGTTCATGGCCACCGACGATGTTGTCCCAAAGGTCCTGCGGATGCAACTGGATTTCCTGCGGCACCACGCCGATCTGTCGGCGCAACTGTTTGATATTGAGGTGTCTCAGGTCACGCCCGTCATAGTAGATCGAGCCGGCCGCCGGCTGGTTCAAACCGAGCATGAGTTTGAACAAGGTGCTCTTGCCGGAACCGGAACCGCCGGCGATGGCAATGAATTCACCGGGGCGGGCGTGCAGGGACACGCCATCAAGGATCAGCGGGCCCGCCGGATCATAACGGAAGCTGACGTGGTCAACCAGTATTTCACCCTTCAGTTCCCCCACGGGTTCCCCTTCCGTGCTGAGCTCCGTGGGTTCGCTGAGGAACGGCCGCACCTGGTTCAGGGTCGGAATGATGGTGGCGATCGTGCCGAATGAGGCACCCAGCCTTACCACTGCCGTCTGGAACAGGATAAACAGCAGGAACACGGCGATGAACTCGCCCGCCGGAATGGCCTCCCGCCCCGGCAGGGTAGCCGCCAGGAACAGCGCAGCGGCGGCCAGGAATGGCAACGCCGCGCTGAAAGCCTGCAAGTGCGCGTCCCTGGCGCCGTGCTGTACCTCAGCCTGTTTCTGCGCGCGGTAATGCCGCGCCCAGACCGCAAACGCCGACCCTTCCGCTCCGGCTACCCGCAGTTTGATAATTCCCGAGACAAGCTGGTTAAGCCTGCCGCCAAGGTGCTGGGCAATCTGCACCGCCTTGCTCTGGGGTTGGATCTGCACCACGCCCAGCGCCACCGTCAGCGCCAGGGACAACAGCGCAAAAGCGGCGCAGACGCCGCCCAACGCGGCGTCGTACCAGAAGATGAGCAACAACGCCGGCGCCAGGAACACAATCGACAGTATGGCGTTGGCCAGCACCTCCTGCACTGCGTCGCGCAGGCGCTGGAACGCCATGCCGCGCATGGCGACGTCGCCGGCGGAGTAGCGTTGCAGGAAATTCGGCGGCAAGCGTAGCAAACGATCCCAGAACACCGCCTCCAGGCGCGCCGCGACGCGCCCCTCCAGGCGCATCAGCGCGCTGCCGCGCAGCACGTGCAGCAACGCCCCGAGCAGGCCAAGCCCGACCAGCGCGGTGGCGCCCAGGTACAACAGGCCGGTCTCGCCATTCGGGATAACCCGATCGGCAACAAAACCCAGCAGCGCGGCCGGCAGCAGCGCGATCAGGCCGGCAACCAACCCGGCGACCAAACACAACGCCAGCGCGGCCGGCAGGCCTTTTTTGGCAACGTGCAGCAGGTCGCGCGTCCCGGCGCCCGCCGGCGACAGTGACGGGTAGAACTGCCAGGCCTGGGCGCGCAGCGAAGCCGCTCGTTTCGCCGTAACCCGGGTCCGGCGCCGGCTCAGGGGTTCTACTTCCCAGTAGTGTCCCAGCGCCGCCGGCAGCAACGCGACGGGTTGGTTGTCATCCTCACGGAACGCCAGCAGCGCGCCGCTGTCACCGGCCCACCACTTCTCTTCACGCGCCAGTTTTACCCGGCGCCAGCGTACCGAGGAAACCTGCAGCACATCCTCCAGGGCAATGGCAGAATCTACGGTATTCAGCTTCGGTGGTTGCTTGAAGTCGATCCCCTCATGGCGACCGATAAGCTTCAGCGCGTCCATCAGCGCCTCGTCCTGGGCGCCGGCGCGTGTCTCTTGCTGCAAGCCGTACAGGTTGAACAGGCGCTGGCGCGCATCCGTTTCATCACTGCGCCGGCCGGCGCTCCGTTCCCGTTCCAGGTTCGCCTCATCGATGACCGCCAGGCTGCGGTTGAGCCGCTCAACCGCAAACACCAGGCTGTGGAACCCGGCCAGGGCGGGTAACAGCCGGCCCGCCCCGGCAAGCGTTTCCGATGAGTGTGTGGAAAGCTGCGCCGGCTCCATCAGGGTAAGCCAACTGTGGGGGGTGAGTGGCAGTACGCCGGCGCCATTGTCGTGAGTGTTCAAGACCGGGTCCACCAGTTCCATAAACAGGCCCGTGCCCCGGGGCGGCTCCGATAGCCATACTACGGCGCGGCGCGGCGCCAGCCTGCCGGCCATTGTGACCGGCTCCCGGGTCTGTTCAATCACCGCGTCCGGACGTGGCTGGCTGGTTACGCCCCGGGACAGCATGGCGGACAAGTCCATGAGCCATGCATCGACCTGTCCCGCTAATTCATCGGCGGCAAGCGCGTCCAGGCTCGTCACCGGCAGGCGCCGCAACAGGGTGCCAGGCAAGCCCTTGCCAACCAGGCCCAGGGTGGTGTCCTGTTCCTGTGCGGCGATGCCCGGCAGCAGGCGGCCGGCCGCTGCGCGCAACAAGTGTTGCGGCGCGGTTTGATCCGCCCCGTCCCGGCGCTCGACCAGGAATACGTCCACGGCGCCTTGCTCGACCAACCATACGGATTGCGGATCGTTCATGTCCAGCGGCAGGTTGCCGGCACAGGGCACGCGCTCGCCTGCCGCTACGGCATGTTGCATGAGGGTGTGGGTCTCTGGCGCGGTCATGTCGTCAACCCGCCAGCAGCAGCTGGTAATACAGCCCATCCTTGTCTGCCGCCAGTTCGTCGTGGTTGCCGCGTTGCACTTCTTCGCCCCTGTTGAGCACGATAATCTGGTCACAGTCACGCACCGCACTGAGCCGGTGGGCAATGATCAGGCAACTGACGCCCCGCCGCCGCAAAGCATCCTCGACATGCGCTTCAGTCACCGCGTCCAGCGCGCTGGATGCCTCATCGAGAATCAACAGCGTGGGGTTCCGCACCAGCGCGCGGGCAATTTCCAGCCGCTGGCGCTGGCCGCCGCTGAAATTGCCGCCGTCTTCTTCAACCTGCATGGCATAGCCGAGCGGGCGGGTGATGATGTCATTGTGGATGCAGGCGTCCCGGGCCGCGGCGATGAGGTCGTCATCCGTCACCGCGCTGTCCCACACGGTGATGTTATCCCGCACGCTGGCGGAGAACAGAATGACGTCCTGGTCAACCATGGCCAGCGAGCGCGACAACACCTCGCCTGGAATCTCGCGGCGCGGAAAACCATCCAACAGGACCTCACCCGACCAGGGCTGGTAAACGCCTGCCACCAGGCGCGACAGCGTCGATTTACCCGAACCGCTCGGGCCCACTACGGCGATACGCTGCCCCGGTTCAATCGTCAGGCTGAAATCGCTGAGCAAGGGCTTTCGGCTGCGGTTGTAACCGAACGTCAGGTTGCGCAGCTCCAGGCGGCCGGCCAGCCGTAGCTGGCCTTCCAACGTGGCAATACCGCCTTCCGACCGGGGTTTGTACGCGTTGCTGTCCGGCTCCGTTTCCGTGATGTCATCCAGGCTCTGCATATCGGTCTCAAGCGTCTGGCGGTGTCGGGATAATGCCGCGAAGCGTCCCACGGGTTCCAGGAACATGCTCGCCAGGAGATAGAAGCTGACCAGCGTGCCCAGGGTCATGGCGCCTGCCATGACCTGCGTTGCCCCCAGCGCCAGCACCGCCGCGTTACCCAGGAGCATGAACAACACCGGCATGGCCGCATCGACCTGGCCGAGCTCCGCGAAACGCTGGCGCGCGGTCAGTTCACGCGCCTGGTGGGCGCCCCAGCGCGAGAAGGCATCGTCATCTTCGCCGGTGATACGCAGCACTTCTGCCCGGCTCAGTATCAAGGAACCGATACCGAGCAACAGACCCTGCTCACGCAGCCAGGCGTGGCTTGCGTCAGTCCGCCGGTGCGCAACAGCGCGCACCAGGATCAGGTTCAGTAGCGCCAATCCCGACACTACCAGCGCTAGCGCCGCGTCATAGGCGAGCATGGCCGCGAGCAGGACCACGCTCATAAGCATGTCGATGAGCAAGCCGACGCTCTGCTCTGACAACCCCTTGGCAATCCTGTCGATAGACGCGATGCGCGCAACCAGTTCGCCAACCATACGGTGGCCAAAATACTCCACCGGCAAGCTCAGCAGCCGCGTCACGCAATGATCTCCGGCAATGATCGACATGCGCGTGGCCAGGCGCAGCAGGCAGCGCTGTTTCAACCAGGTGAGCCCGCCAGCCAGCAGCGCGGCTGCGGCCAGCGCGGTTGCCAGTAACGTGCCCCAGGATTCGTTTCCGCCCAGCACGTGGTCCACGAATATTCCCAGCGCGAGCGGCGTAACCAGGGCCAGCGCGACCAACATCAGTCCGCACACAAGCGCATACGCCAGCGCCCCCCCGGCGCCATGCAGCCAGGCCGACAGCCGCTGCAGGATATTGTGACGCACACCGCCTCGCTCAAATTCCGGACCGGGTTCGAATTCCAGCGCCACCCCCGAAAAGCTCTCGCTGAATTCCTCCCAGGACAGCTTGCGCCGACCCGAGGCCGGATCGTTGAGATAAACCCATTTGTGATCGAGGCCTTCCAGGATGAGGAAGTGGTTGAACTCCCAGAACAGGATAAGCGGCAGCGGCCGTTTCCAAAGTTCCCGCGGTTGCGTAAGGTGGCCGCTGCTATGCACGCCGTAGTGCCTGGCGGCCCGCACCAGGCCGGCGGCAGTGGAACCGTCGCGATTGACTTCACACCGTTCACGCAACTCCGTGAGGGGTACCCAACGGCCGAAAAAAGCAAGTACGCTACTGATGCAGGCGGCGCCGCATTCGGTTGCATGGGTTTGCAACCGCAGGGGCGTGGTCACGCGTCGCGCGCGCTGCGCTTCGGGTGATATTTTGTCCACTGGCCCTATACTTCTGTCTTGAGTAAATTTGTCCGGGACCAGCCGAGTTGGAGCAGGGCAGCCGGGGCATGCCGGCCCAGAACGATACGCACGCGGCACGGCGTCCCATCCGGCACGGAAAGGTCGTCCGTTGGGCCCAGGGTGATATCGACCCGATGCGCGCCGCCGCCGCTGGCCGGCAGCAGTTCCTGCAGCCAGTACGGAGAGGGCCCGGCGCTGACCGCGGCGATCTTACCCGCCAGGCGTCGCGTTGCGCCGTCGGGCAGCACCACCTGGACCGAGACCGGCATCTGTGCCTGCAAGTCCTGCGCCAGCGCCGGCGGCACGTGCAGCGCGGCCTGCAGGGACTGCTCTTCCGCGGCCCGCACCAGCGCCACCGGGGCGCCGTCAGGCAGGTAATCACCGGGGGAGGCGCGCAGGGCCACCAGCGCGCCGCCGATCTGGCTGGTTATCAACTGCCTGGTATCCCGGCGCGCCTCCAGCTCCAGCAGGACGGTACGGGCCGAGACCAGCAACTGGCGCCGGGAGCCGCCGGCAACGCCGGCTGCGCGGATTTCTTCCTCCAGCACGCCGATGCGTTTGCGCAACGCGGTTAATTCGCGCTCAAGTCCCGGCACGCTCTGTCTGGCAATGGGTTCTTCGGCCGCCACGCGCGCGCCCGGCGTGACCAGGAATTCCAGCAGGTAACCGGGGTCGGTCGCGACGGCCTCGTGGCGCGTGCCTGCGTGCAGCAGGATGCCGTCCAGGACAACGCTGCGGGTTATGCTGCCGAACAGCGCCCAGACCACGCCGGCCAACAGCAACAGGCCAATGCCGACCAGGATAAAGTGTTCATGCGGCGCGGTGATACGCAACAGGTGGTCAAGCTGCTGGCGCTTGCTCTTACTGGCGGCAAAATCTTCGGTAAAAGGGTTATTTGCCATAACAAGGAAGTATTCCGGGTTTCATTAAATTGGTTGCCGTAGATAGAATGTGTCCCCCTTCCCTCACTACCTCCGGAGGCTAAACTAACATAATATGGATGCTTACGCTATAACTACGGGCGAACAGGGTGCAGCGGACAAACACAGTGAATATGCAACAAACCTGGGTGACGGCTACCGAGCAACGCCTGGCCCGGGAAGCGGATTGTCTGGAAGAACTGCTGGCGCGGCTCAGGGCGCGGGTTTCCCCGGCGCTTATCGGCGCCGGAGAATGGGCAACGCTGTTACAGCGCGTAGGCGCTTACCCGGTGACGCTGGCGGCTTTTCCATTCGGATTTGAAGTCCCGTTGCACGAGCAACGCCCGGGCGTGGATTTCGGCGCCTCGCTGGTCGGCGGCAGCCGCACCGCCGAGTGGTTTGAGCAAGCCGGGCATAGCGCCGCGGCAGACTCAATTGAGGCGGGTATAGCCGGGTTCCTGGAAGAGACAGGCCGGAAGGATTCTGCGTTGCGGCGGGTTGTCGGGCGCAAGCTGCTGCTTGAACATGACGTTGTTTCGGCATTGCCGGAGGCGCCGGCAGCGCCAGGGATTTTTCTGTATCCCGAGGCACAGGCGCCGGCGCGCCGGCGCCTCGACGATATCGGTATCGCGCTCGACGCGCTGGACTCCATCACGCGCCGGAACCCGGATCAGGCTGAGCGCCGCCACGTCCGGAGCGTGTGCCGGGCGCTTGCCCCAAATACGATGGCCCCGGATACGATAACCCCGAATACCCGCATCGGCGCGATCGGGACCTTTCCAGCCCGGGCAAGAACACTGCGCCTCGCCGTCACCGGTTTTAAATCCGGGCGCGCCGTCACCCGGTTTCTCCGGCGCGTGAACTGGCCTGGATCAGGCGCTTTGGTTGCCTCCACCCTGGCGCCCCTCGAGGCGCGCCACGCGTTTGTCAGCCTGGGCGCGCATCTTGACGTGCAGGCTGACGGCGTGGGGCCGACATTGGGACTGAGTTTATATGCCGGGGAACAGCAATGGTTGCAGGGGGGGCAACACTGGACGGCCCTGATTGAGGGCCTGCGCGAAAGCAGGCTGGCGCTGCCGGAAAAACTCTCGGCGTTGCAGGACTGGGCGGTAAAGCCGGGAACTCTGGCAGGCAAGTCCGGCGCCTTCGTAACGGTTCAGGGCATTCATCACTTGAAAATCACGCTGGCAGGCGACTGCATCGGGCCGGTCAAGGGCTACATTTTCCTGTTGCTGCTGTCCTGGCCGCCGGAACCCGATTTCAGCAAGTGATTTTGGCGCTACGTCCCTTCAGAGCAGGAACCTGTAATCAAAGCGGAGGTTGCCTATCCATTACATGCCGCCATATGCAGAGCCCGCTATACGCAGGTGCACAGCCCGGCTGCAATCATTTCCAGTTGTTCATCGTCGAGTTCAGGGCTGTGCGGCAATATCACGTGGAAAGTGTACTTGTCACTTTCATGCACCTTGATGTCAAGAATATCCGGGATGGTTATCCCGAATTCCTCGGCAGTAACGCCCTTGGGGTCGGCTATCAGCCGTGCGCGAAAATCATTGTCCGCAAGCGCCTTCTCGACCAGGTGGGCGCGCATATCTTCCGCTGTCTTCAAAACCGATGCTGTCTGGTTTAACATAAGACCCGTCCTCCTCCGGTCGTGACTTGGATTAAACCGTACGGGAATCCTATCACATTACCGGGTTGGTTTCAATCTGTTTGTCCCTGTTTATTTTTCCCATTCCGTGCAGTTTACTTATTGCTTCAACGAGTGAGCTAAGCTAAGTGTTTTCCAATACTGGAATGAGCCTGTAGAGAGAGAGATTCTGCCCCGATCTCAAGCCCGTTTGTATTCCTGTTCATGAATGGTTGTAAAGAGTGCCCGGCGCGCCTGCTGCAAGGCATCGGCCGCCGCGTTGTCGCTGATCCGGTAAGCGACCTTGTCCAGTATGTCAAAGCTTAACCCCGGTTTCAAATACCGCTGCGCATCGTCCAGGGACTTGAGTTTCTCATAGGGGGTCATGAGGGACTCGTAGGGGTAGCGTTTGCGCTGTCTCCCCTTCTTGTCGGTGACGGTGACCGGAAACAGGCAGGGCCGGTGGTAGTTGACGTAGGGGTTGAGGTGTTGGCGGTGGAACGCGTTCAACGGGCCGGCCCAGCGCCGCGGGATGTGGGCGTGGCCCAGGAGCTTGCGCACCACGTGGCCGTTCTTGCATTCCACCAGGGCGTTGTCGTTGCTGTGCCGGGGCCGGGACTTGGTCAGCTCGATGCGCAGCTTCTCCAGCAGTTTGGCGACCTGTTTGTTGATATATTCCGAGCCGTTGTCGGCATGGAACCCCAGGACCACGAACGGGAAGGCCTCCAGCAGGTGTTCCAGCGCCGGGATGAGGTAGACCTCACTGATGCGTTCGACGCTGACCACCACCTCGAACTGGGTGACCTCATCCACCGCATTGACGTGATAGACGCCTTTTTCACCGTCTAAATCGCCCTGGTGCACCGTATCGATGCGGATATAACCGGGTTGCCCGTCCGGCTGCGGCTTGCGCCGCTCGCCGATGGGCAGGGTCACCGGACGGGTTTTATCCACCGTGTGGCGCGCCCGCCGATAGGTCTGGGATTGCCGTAGATTGTACAGGTGGGACACCGAGATGCCGGCCAGACGCTCATACTCGGTCTGACCGAAGACCTCAAAGGCCCGCTCACAGAGCTTCTTCAGGGCCGGCCCGTTGGGCGTGTTATGGCGCTCGTCCATGGCCGCCAGCAGGCGCATATCCGCCTTCGTGTAGCGCCGGGCAAAGCCCTGTGCCGTACAGTGCCGCGGCGCCAGCTCGCCGGTCTCCCGGTAGCGTTTGACCAGCCGCTTCACCTGCGCCCGGGAATACCCGCTCACCTTCATCAGGTAACGCAGCAGCGTCCCTTTGTCCTTCTTGTTGCAGCCCGGATAATCAAACTTCACCAGGGTGCGCCGCACCCAGTCATACCGGCTCCGCTTGTCACCGGCCACCTCAAAGGCCACCCGTTGGGTGCCCGCCAGAAAGGCGCGCACCTGGTCGATACTCGTTAACTCGTTTGCGTTCATGATCGTTTTCATCCTCGTATCATGAACAGAAAGACAGATTATTTCAGGCTCATTTCATGGTGGAATCACGTCCGCCCTTCAGGCTCATTTCATATTGGAAAATACTAGCTATTGACATTCAGTCAAATTCAGGTTAATATATGCACCTTAGCGCTTGGCCGCTAGTCGCCTGTGACGCATGACCGACTTGATTCAAAAAGTGAGGATATAGCCATGCAACTGTCTGCTAAAGAAATACATGATGATGTGCAGCAAAGATCTGTAGAGGATGCAGATTTTCGAGCACGACTGCTCGCCGACCCCAAAGGGGCGTTGAACAAGGAATATGGTGTCGAGATTCCCGATAGCATTGATGTCAAGGTTCATGACAGTGACCTGAACACTGTGCACCTGGCATTGCCGCCCACCGGGCAGCTTTCCGAGGAGCAGCTTCGAGCGATATCTGCCGGCCTCAGTTCCGGCGCTTAAAGGAACCTCTGATTTTTAGAGGCACCCTTAAGGGACCGAAGCCTGACGGATACTATTCGGGCAAGGTCTGTTAACCTGGGTTACAGGTTCGGGCTTGCCCGAATTTTTTTGTGCAGGCCTCATCCACGTGGTTTGCTGGAAGCTAGTAGCAACATGTAGATGTATGCTTTTGTTTCCTCTATACGTTCCCCTGTTAATGTCAGCTTGATGTGTGAGAGCCCGCGCACAAAGGTGTACGCACCGTGTTTCATTAACAGCGTCTCCTTGTCCCGGGGCAATTGAGCCAGCGCTGACAGTTTTTCCTCCGCAGTACAGTCCAGGGCGCGCAAAGCGTCGAAAAGCCTGGCCTGGAACTTTGTACCCTGGGATTCCAGCCAATGGTTTTTCTTGACCATACAATTCAACCCCAGGTGCGAGCCGATACTTCCCTGGCTCGTATCCAGATGGACGGCTATGTTGGCGATATTGCGTTCCTCCAGTTGCGAGGCGATGGTTTCAACCAGTGGGTAGTGCCCGTTCCAGCCGACGCGTTGCAGCAACGTTGTGAGCTGGCCGGGCGTTCGAATGTTCCCTAGCGCCACCCGCAGGTCCCGGCCCCGCGCCGGGTAAACCCCCACGGACTGCAGGTACATCTCCGGCGTCAACGCCCGGTACATTTGTTGAGCTTGACGTACGTCCGTCCGCGCCGGGCTCCAGCCTGCGGCGGTAAACAGCCCCTCCAGGGCCGCGTCAAGCTTCTCCAGCCCGGCCTTGCCACACCCACCGGGCAGCGACTTTTCGGGGAACAGGAAAAGGCCCGGAGGCGCCTGTGTTTCCGGTGGATTAGCATCGATATCGTATTCCAGCCCCAACCCATCCAAACGCAACGGCGCATCTGTCTGCCCCGTTTCATCCAGGAACCGGACGATGCCCGCAGCAGGGCTATCGGCGTCTTCAACGCTGGCGCGTTCCCTGAAGAACGTCTCGGTGTGGGTCCCCTTGGCTACCAGGACACCCAGGTCTGCGCGCGGGTCCGGATCATCATGCAACCGCACCTCAAAGCCGAAGGGAAGCGCCGCCATGGTGACGGGTAATTCGCGGGCACAAGTGACAATCCTGCCCCATGCCGACGCGTCAATCAGACGGGGGAAGGCGCGTTCGTACAACTGTTCCAGCAACTCACCCAGTGAGCCGGCTTCGCGCAGCAGGTTTTCTTCGTGGGTCTTCCAGGGTGTTGCTTCAGGTGTTGTCAATGGTACATTCCTCGCCAGGCAGTTGCCGGAACGGTATTGGCATCCGTTTCCGGGGTGAAATCAGGCAGGTCGCGAACAACCGGACAGTCTCATGGCGGCCTGTAAAAATGCCCTCTCTTGCAATTTGAAAAGTCCTCACGCCGTAATCAGATCTTTGACCGCGGCGGCGGCATCGGGTGTGACCTGCTCCATCCTGCTCAGCAATCCGGAGAAATCATCCTCACCACAGGCCTGGGCGCTGACAGCTTTGGTCTTTTCCGATGCATACGCAAGGCACTTGCTTTCCTCGTCGACCAGACGCACGACGCCGCGCAGGTTTCTCCACAGTGTGGCAGCCGTGGTCAGCCGTGCTGCCAGTTCCGCGTCGAGCAGGTTGCGCTCGGCGGCGCTCTGGAACACGGAAACAATGCCCGGAGACAGCATTTCCGGCGCCTCCGCGGCATGAGTAATCTGCAGCATCCGGGCCGCGCGTTCTACGTCACGCAGGCCGCCGGGCCGGTTTTCGATGGGCAGCAGGCTGGTTATTGCGGTCAACCATTTTGTGTCGCGCAACGCTTCCAACAGCGCCTCGCGTGCCGCGCCCTGGGTCAGGACGGCGTGTCTGGCCCGTTGGAACTGCCCTGCCATGGACTCAGCGCCGGCGCTGAACACGCAGCGCGCCCGCACCAGTTCAAGCAGCTCGTCCGGGTTGTCGGTGGCGCGATAGCGTTCCGTAAAATCAGCCAGCGAACAGACCGGCCGGGGCTGGTAGTCGCGCGCCGCCGGCGCCAGCAGCAGGTTATCCTGTGACAGCCTGCGCAAGGCGTCAAGGACGCGGCGATACAGGTCCTGATAGTATCCGGCAGGGCCGCCGTCATAAACAAACAGGACGTCTGCCGGGGTGTCGGGAACCGTTTCCTCGCAGCTGAGGCCGCCCACCAGGATGGCTGCCAGCGCGCCCGGGACCGGGCCGTGTCGTTGGGCAAAATCGTCCATGACGTGGGCCAGCACGGTGGCGATGGAGGCCTCGGCGATATTGGCCAGCGCCGTACCCGCCTCAAGTGGCGTCAGGTTGCCGCGCAAGGTATGCATGTTGACCTGGAGCGTCTTGCCGTTTGACCAGTTGCGGCTGACTTCCACCGCATCGGCGACGTCCAGCACGGGAATCTCGCTGAGCTGTGCCTTCATTTCAGTTGCATCCAACTCATGATTCCAGTACAGGCGTGTAAGGCCGCGCCGGGCAACCAACTCGAACTGCGCGTCCGGTCCAAAGCCATCCGGCAGGTCCAGGTCGGTAAACTCTTTTTCCTGCAGGTGGTCCAGCAATTCGGGCGCCTTGTTTATCCACTCGGCCAGACGCGGCGCGGCGGCGAAGATCTCGGCAATGTCCCTGAACGAGTTGGGGTGCGCCGCGAACGCGGGGCTGTCATACACCTCCCAGTCATCGATCTCCGGATAAAACTGTTTGCGCCACTGGTCAACCAGGGGGTCCATGGTCTTGAACCAGCGCTTGGGAAACAGCGCCAGGCCGGACATCTGGGAGCAGCTCCCGGGCAGTTGCGGCGACGTGTCCGCGTGCTGGTGTTGTAACAGCGGGTAAGGACGACTGGATACGATGTGGTGGTCGGCGTGGCGTTGCACGTTGAAAAAAGCCCAGTTGCTGACCTTGCTGGGGGTCGTCCAGGCGTGGCGCCACTGCACCCGCTCGAAGCGGCCGCTGGGCAAGCGTACGCGCTGCAAGCCGTAGTGGTGCGTATAGTTGATGACCTTCATTGTCAGCAGCGGGTTGAGGCACAACAGCGCGTACACCAGCACCGCCCAGGGGCCACCCAGCCAATAGACCAGGCCATACCAGGCGCCGGTCAGCAACAGGTAGCGCCAGAATGGGTTCGTGTAGTGCCAGACCGGCAGGTGACGCCGCGCCAGCCGCTCGCGCTCGAAGCGCCAGGCCCCGGACAGGCTCTCGGCCACGTCTCTGCGGAAGTGGCGCCAGAAGCTCTCGCCCTTGCGCGGGGAACCCGCGTCTGCCGGCGTACAGGCCAGGGGATGGTGGAGATAGACGTGCTCGGTGGCGTAGTGCGGGTAGCTGACAGAAGCCAGCAGTACGTCCGCCAGGCGCCGCTCCCACACCCAACGCGAATGGACCAGTTCATGCGCGACAACAAATACCGCCTGGGCCACGGTTGACAAGGCCAGCGCCACCAGCATGCTCTCCCATAATGCCAGGTGGCCGGCCACCAGGATCTGCCACAGCCCAAACACGAACATGACCGGGTACAGCGCCGCCCACAACCAGATCGGTAGCCGATACAGCAGCAACCGGTTCTCGGGCGTTGCTTTCACGTCCATGTTCCGCTCTTCCGTACCAAGGCTGATATCGAATGTGTTGACAACCATGAGGAACAGGAACGGCGCCAATAGCCACCAGCCGCCGTACAGCATGGCGCCTGCCGTCAGGGGAAAAATAATGACCAACATAAAGTGCGGCAAGGCGTCGCGAACCGAAGGTTCCAACACCGCGACACCTGCGCCGCCGGAATGATTGCGATTGTTCATGTCAGCCACGTCGTCGGGATATATTTCAGAGGACTCGTCTTTCAGCGCCGATCATACCGTCCTGCGCCGTGAATCACAAGCTACCGGAGACGGACAACCCCTGTCCCCGGTCGTCAGGCCAGGACCGGGACCTGATTCACTTCCGCCTCCGTTATGGGGTGGTCGCGCCGGCCGAGTTGCACCGGCACGTCATACAGGCGGCCCGGCGCCAGCCGTTCCCAGAAGTGGCGCAATCCCGGTACGATCACCCGCGCCACCGGCAGGCCGATATCAGGCCGGGTCAGGTCCAGCGCCAAAAACTCCATTCCCTGGGCCTCTACCAGGGCACGGCAACGTTCCACGTCAGCGCGCACGTCATCCGTGTCCGGCGCCACATAGTCCGACCGGGTCCGCAACGCCACCTCGGGCGCCGGCGCCAGGTAAGGATTATCCGCCAGCCTGACGTTCTTGCACCACCACAAGCTCCAGGGTTCGTTGACCTCGTGTCCGGCGCCGCCTTTGCCGGTGCCCTGGAACAGGTTCAGCGACTGGTTGATTTCGCATACCGCGCGCAGCGCGGCGATATGGGGGTCATCATGCGCGCCGATGCCGTAGAGGATGTCCTCCTGTTCCTTGTCGGTACGCCGCGATACGGCCACAAACACCGGGATCCCCAGGTCATGGGTCAGATCCAGCATCCACAACTCGCGCCCGTACTGGTCGTAGTACTCCTGCGCCGCAGCCAGGTAGGGGTCATCGAAGCTGCCCAGGTCCACCCCCGGCATGGACAAGCGGTTGTACCACCAGATGGCAAACGTATCGCGCTCCACCAGCTCGTAGAAGCCCTGCAGGATGGCCTCTTCCAGGGTGTTGCCGGCCGCGCAACCGTTGGTGTCGGCTCTCAGTCCGGGGTTCTCGGGATGATCTGCGGCCATGCTGTAGAGCACAGCCGTGGGCAGGTAGCGATGCCGCTGCTGTGTAAACGACCAGACCGGCGACCAACTGGTCTGCGCATTTGCATCCAACCGCGCCGGGACGGTGTTGTAGGGGTGTTGTCGTGCGTTCAGGGCGACGGCATTGTCCAGTTGGCGCGCGCTGAACAACTGTACCGCGTTCGGCAGGATAGCCTCGTCCTCACCGGCGCTGAGGAAATCGGCATAACTGCGGCGGGTGCGCACCTCCTCCTCGTGAAAAGCGCAGCAGTAACGCTCGACGGCCTCGCACAAGGCGCTGGCCTCGGACTGTCGCGGGGTGCTGCCCTTGCCCACGCTCTTGTTGCGCAGGCTGCGCCGCAAAACATTGAGCTGGCGGTTCTGCAAGGAAAAGTTGCTGCCGGCCCAGTACACGTTGAACCAGGTATCGGCCGCGGGCGAGGTGCGCTGCAGGTGCGTCACTACGCCGCTCACGGGACTTACCAGGTGCCGGTAGCGCGCCAGGGTCGCCTCGGGCGTGACCGCGCGTACCCCACCGCTGTTGTGCACCCGCTTGGGGCTGGCCTGTAACTGCAACGGTTGTGCCGGGCGGTCGGCCCGGTACCAGGCCTCGTCCCCGCAGTCGAAGCACTGCGGGCGGCGTTGCACCGGGTGGCGCTCGCTGCGCAGTTGTACCAGGTCCATTGAGATGGCATGTTTGTGCAACAACGCCTGTTCCCCGAATACCAGCCAGCGGGCAATTTCCGCCGCCGCCAGCGTGAGCAGCGCCTCGGGCAGGCCCGGCGCCGCGGCCACAGGCCGGTACGCCTCGGCCTCTCCGCCGCGATTGCGCAGGAAGTTATGTACCTCCTGGTGGCCGCGCAGGCGGTAACTCAGGCAGCGCCAGCACGGGCCCTGCTGCGCCGGGCGGAACACCGGGCCGAACAACGGTTGCAGGCCCTTGGGCCGCACCAGCAACCAGGCTACCCCGGTGGCCAGTTGCGCCCGGTTGAATTCGACAAATTCTTCGTCCAGGTAATCCTCGCACAGCCGCACCACCAGTTCCGGCCGTTCCTCCGCCAACGTTACGCCCAGCGCTGCCAGCCGCTGTGCCAGCGCGCCGTCATCGCCTTGTACCTGTACTCGCGCCGACCGCAAGCGCGCCAGCGCCCGGTCCGGCGCCACTCCCAGCGCCGACCAGTAGGCCGCGGCGGCGCGGGCCAGGCCGTGCCCGGCCGCCACCACGTAGCCGCGCCGCGCCATGCCCTGCAAGGCGTTCTGTACGTCTGTCCCCGAATGTGCCCCGGCCAGGGCCTCGGCGAGTTGCGCCTGCCGCCGGGTACCGTCCAGCAAGGGTAGCAGCGCACAATACAGCGCCCCGTGCAGCAAGGTGTTGAACGTTTCGGAGGCCAGCAAGACCTGGTTATCCTCCAGTAGCCGGTAGTCCAGGTGCGGCGCCAGCGCCGGCGCCTCCAGGGTGAAATCAGGTAGCTCGGACATGGGCTCGTTGCCAGACCGGCGCAGCTTCCCTATGCGCCATCTCTATCCCGTCTCGTTCGTCACTCATTGTATCCTTCCCTGGATGCAACCCTGCGGGCGGCCATTGCCGTGCAAATCGGCCATCCTGCCGATTTGTCCCGCGCAAGCGGGAATCCGGTCGATTAAACCGTCGCTTGCGACACATATTAAGGCTTCACCGCGCAATAGCGTCTGATATCGAAGTAACTGTTGCGCCAGGCATTATAGAGCTTCTCTACCCGGTCCATCAACTTGAGCAGGGAGGGTGCGCTCATGCCGCTGTGGCGCAACAACCTGAGTGTCTGGTAGGTGTTCATGATGATGTGCAGGTTATCCAGTTCCTTGCCGGCGAAACCCTCGAACTCCAGGACGTCCAGCCCGTGCGCGCGCAGCAGCCGGGTGTAGGTGGATTGGCTCTCCAGGTCATGCATCGCCCAGGCTGCGGACAAGGGCCGGATGAATTTATCGTACTGGTTGGGCTGCAAGTTGTTGCGCGCCATCCAGTCCGAAGCCACGATTTTCCCTCCCGGCTTGAGGATGCGGCAGACTTCCTGCAGGAAGCGCCCCCGGTCGCTGTAGTGGCGCGCGCTTTCCATGTTGACAACCACGTCAACAGAGTTGTTGGCGAACGGCAGGCTGCGGGAACAATCCGCGTACTTGAAGTTGACCCGGTCATCCAGTCCCGCCGCGGCAACCTTGTTGTCAGCCATCTCCAGGTGCAGCCTGCTCAGGTTGACGCCCGTGACCCTGCAACCCCGCGTGCGCGCAAGATAAAGCGCGGTTCCGCCCACCCCGCAGCCGGCATCCACTACCTGGTGGCCTTCCTCAATAGCGGCCGGTGCGACTACCAGCTCAATCATGCGTTCCAGCGCGCGCGCCAACCCTGCCGACTCCTTCATGTGTTCGTTGTGTCCGGGACATTCCCCCGGCTCAAACGCGCCCAGGTGGATATGATCCGCGCTCCATTGCAGGTAGAACCCCCTGGTCATGGCGTTGTAGTGGTCCTGAACCGCCCGCTCGTGTGCTGAAACGGGCGCTTCAGCAGAAACGTTCAAGATCGGGGCTCCATAAGCTGTGCGTTTCTATATCCGGCGTGGTTTGAAAAGGGCAATAGTATAGCATCAGCCCGTCATCAGGCTAACTCTCAAAATCTTTCTACGATCCTGACGGCACTGACACTGTAAAACTCCCTGCTAACCGTTTAAAATGGCCGTTCAACCAACCAGGAGCGCCGCCCATGACTTACCTGTTTACCTCGGAATCCGTCTCGGAGGGCCACCCCGACAAGGTCGCAGACCAGGTGTCCGATGCCATCCTCGATGCGCTGCTGGAGCAGGACAAGAACTCGCGGGTTGCCTGTGAAACCCTGGTCACGACCGGGCTGGTGCTGCTGGCCGGCGAGATCACGTCCCGGGCTAACATCGACTATGCCGAGGTGGCCAGACAGACCATCCGGGACATCGGTTATGACTCCTCCGAGATGGGATTTGACGCAAACGGTTGCGCGGTGCTGGTGTCGCTGGACAAGCAGTCACCGGATATCGCCCAGGGAGTGAATGAGGGCGAGGGGCTGGACCTGGACCAGGGCGCCGGCGACCAGGGCCTGATGTTCGGCTATGCCTGCAACGAGACCGACGTGCTGATGCCGTTTCCCATTACCTATTCGCAGCGCCTGGTGAAGAAACAGGCCGAGGTGAGAAAATCCGGACAGTTGCCCTGGCTGCGGCCCGATGCAAAGTCCCAGGTCAGCGTGCAGTATGAAGACGGCAAGCCGGTCGCAGTCGATACGGTTATTCTCTCGACCCAGCATGATGCCGACGTCAGCCATGACGATGTCAGCGAAGCGGTCATCGAGGAGATCATCAAACCGGTCCTGCCCGCGGATATGTTGTCCGCCAAAACCCGTTACCTGGTCAACCCGACCGGACGCTTCGTCATCGGCGGTCCGGTAGGCGATACCGGTCTCACCGGCAGGAAGATCATCGTGGATACCTACGGCGGCATCGCCCACCACGGCGGCGGCGCGTTTTCCGGCAAGGACCCGTCCAAGGTGGACCGCTCCGCCGCGTACGCAGCGCGCTACGTCGCCAAGCATATCGTCGCCGCGGGCCTGGCCGACAAGTGCGAGATCCAGGTCGCCTACGCCATCGGCGTCGCCAGGCCGGTGAGCCTGATGGTGAACACTTTCGGTACGGGAACTATCCCGGAAACACGGCTCGAATCCATTGTGCAGGACACGTTCGATTTACGTCCCAAAGCCATCATCCGTGATCTGGACCTGCTGCGGCCCATTTACAAACGGACCGCAGCCTACGGCCACTTCGGCCGCGAGGAACCGGACTTTACCTGGGAAATGACGGACAAGCTGGAACAGTTGCGCGACGCTGCCTGATGATCTTTCCGGGGGTGGCCCCGCGAGGCTTCCCAACACCTCGACTTTTTTTGACACAACTGGCAAAAAGTCAAGACTTTTTGCCAGTTGTGTGGCAATATGACAGCGTACTTCAAACCCATCGTTCGCCGTGGAAAGATATCTTATCCCTGCTCTCACAGAAGAATTGGGCAAAAAAATACTATTGCTCACCGGGCCGCGTCAGTGCGGCAAAACCACCTTGTCCAGGATGTTGCATCCGGATTACCAGTACATCAATTATGACCTGGCTGAACATCGTCTGCTGCTCAGGGAAAAAAGCTGGGACCGGCGGAAGGCGCTGGTAATTTTTGATGAATTGCACAAGATGGACCAATGGAAGACCTGGTTGAAGGGCATCTTTGACGTTGAGGGTATGCCGCCGGCGCTGCTGGTTACCGGCAGCGCCAAGCTTGATGCATTCCGTAAAACAGGCGATTCGCTGGCAGGCAGACATTTTCAGTTCAGGTTACACCCGCTCGACCTCAAGGAAGCGCTGGCATTCTCCAGTTTGAGCAGAGATGAGATTTTTACCCGCCTGATGACGGTGGGCGGATTTCCAGAACCTTTTTTGAGAGGCACACAGGGTTACTATAATCGCTGGAAGCGTTCACACATCGACCTCATCCTGAAAGAAGAACTCCTTACCCTGACGGCGGTCAGGGATATTCAATCCATAGAAACCCTGATTGAATTGCTGCGGACCCGGGTCGGCAGCCCCGTTTCTGCCCTGTCGCTTGCCCGCGACCTGCAAAAAAGCCCCGATACCATCCGCCATTGGCTGAAGCTGCTGGAAGACCTGTACGTGATCTTCAAGCTGGCCCCTTATCACAAAAATATCGCGCGCGCGCTCCTGAAGGAGCCCAAGTACTATTTCTATGACAACGGCATGGTGCAGGGAGACGAGGGAGTCAGGCTGGAGAACCTGGTAGCCTGCGCCCTGCTGAAAGAAGTGCATCGTGCGCAGGACGTGGACGGCGCAGACCTTGATTTACAGTACCTCAGGACCAAGGACGGTCACGAAATCGATTTTTTGATCACCAGGGAAAAACAGCCTCACCAGCTCATTGAAGTGAAGTGGAAAGACGCCGGCCTCAGCCGGAACTTCAAAAAATTCCTCTCTGCTGAACCGCTGTCACGCATACAGGTAGTCGGCGAACTCGCGCAGGGCAAATCCTACCCTGACGGTGAGCGGATAGAACCGGCTAAGGAGTTCCTGGGACGGATTTCCACAACCACGACTTGAAAAATATTCTCTTTAGGCTATATTCCCTGAATGGAATACGAAGTGGAGTATACGGATGAATTCGGGGAATGGTGGTTTACACTGGATGAGCATTTACAGGAAACAGCAGGTGACAGGTAACATGGCTAAAAGATTTTCTGAATTGCGAGCGAAGATGAGTCCCGAAGCGCTTGAGAAAGCAGCCGGCCTGAGTCAGGCAATGCTGGATGAAATGCCGCTTCAGGAACTGCGTCGGGCACGCGCTTTATCCCAGGAGCAATTGGCCAGGACCTTAGGAATAAAACAGGCCAGTGTTTCAAAGCTGGAGCGCCGTACAGATATGTACATACAGACGCTGCGCAACTATATTGAGGCAGTGGGAGGGCAATTAGAAATCACTGCAAAGTTCCCTGACGGGAAGGTTAAAATAAACCAGTTTGAAGAGGTAAGATGAGAGCGTGATTCCAGGACACCTATCAGAGCGGGAGAATGGCATTAAATATGGGACACCCATAAATTCGGGACACCCGTAAAATCAGGAACTCTTCATAATATGGTTCAGTTGCTTCCTGCAAGTTGGCAAGGGCTTCTTCAATTGAATCTCCTTGTGTACGAGTGCCGCTTTCAGAATTCATGGTAGTAAAGTCGCTTTCCATTGCCAGCGTCAGCACAGTTGTTGATTGCACGGGTTTGATGTCAGATGCCATTAAGTATAATCGGCAGTGAGAAATAGGAGAAGAAGCGCTTTACTGTCTGACTTGGGCATGAATCTTAAAGAAATTGCGACCATTCAGGAGCGTCTGAAGCAACTCGAAGTCGAAAGATCAAAGCTTGAGAGCCGACTTGCCGAACTTCAGACTATGTGTGCGTCTGGAGAAGCCGAACCACAGACCAAGGGGCTTGTGACAAACCTTTCCGGGGCGCGTGAAAAGATCGCCCTGTTTCGTTCCCTGTTCCTTGGGCGCGAAGATGTGTTTCCGAAACGATGGCAAAATGCCAGGACAGGCAAGGCTGGTTATGCGCCAGCCTGTGGCAATGAGTGGGTGTCCGGCATATGCGGCAAGCCCAAGGTCAAATGTGGTGAGTGTCCGAATCAGGACTTTCTGAGAATAACTGATGGGGTGGTCGACGGGCACTTGCGTGGACGTCAAACGATAGGCATCTATCCCATGCTTACTGACGGCGCTTGCTGGTTTCTTGCCGCCGATTTCGATAAACAGACATGGCAACAGGACGCGGAAGCCTTTCTGGCAACTTGTCGGTCAAAACAGATACCTTCAGCCCTTGAGAGATCGCGTTCCGGCAATGGCGGGCACGTGTGGATATTCTTCGCAGAGCCGGTGCCCGTGCCACTTGCTCGACGCCTTGGCGCGCACCTGTTAACCGAGACCATGAAACGCGATCCCGACATCGGCTTTGAGTCCTACGACCGGCTTTTTCCAAACCAGGATACCATGCCGGACGGTGGTTTCGGCAACCTCATTGCCTTGCCCCTGCAACATGGCCCGCGCCAGAATGGCAATAGTGTCTTTCTTGATGAAAGTTTCGAGCCCTATCGAGATCAATGGGCGTTTCTCTCAACACTATCCCGCCTGACCCTGGCGCAAGCAGTAGCAGTTGTCGAAGCCGCAGAGCGGCAAGATCAGGTTATAGACCTGCAACAGCCGCTTGATGAGGAGAATGAAGAACCCTGGGGCGAACCGCCCTCGCGACTCAAACTGGTGCCGGATATTACAGCCCCGCTACCCGAGAGCCTGGACATAGTTCTGGGTAATCAAATTTACATCCCGCGTGCCGGATTGCCCCCTGGTTTAATAAACCGACTCATCCGGCTTGCTGCTTTCCAGAATCCAGCCTTTTACCGTGCCCAGGCGATGCGACTTTCAACGTTCGGGATTCCCCGCATTATTTCTTGTGGAGAATTGCTGTCGCGTCATATTGCCTTGCCGCGCGGTAATCGCGAAGAAATGGAGCAGTTGTTTAAGGAGTTGGATATACGTGTGCATCTGCGTGACGAACGTTACCCCGGCCACAAGATCAAGACAGACTTTCTTGGTGAATTGACACCGGAGCAGGAAGCTTCTGCCGATGCTCTTCTGGCACACGATACCGGGGTATTGGCAGCGACAACTGCGTTTGGAAAAACTGTTGTTGCCGCCTCCATTATTGTCGCTCGCAAGACCAACACGCTCATCCTGGTGCATCGCCGTCAACTCATGGATCAATGGATTGCGCGGCTCGGGGTGTTCCTCAATCTTCCTGCTTCCTCTATCGGGCAACTTGGCGGCGGCAAACGCAAGCTTGGTGGTATTGTCGATGTCGCCGTTATTCAGAGTCTGGTGCGTAAAGGCGAGGTTGATGGTGTGATTTCCAACTACGGTCATTTAGTAATTGACGAATGTCACCATATATCCGCTGTCAGTTTTGAAACTGTCACCCGCTGTGCGAAGGCAAAATATGTCCTGGGACTTTCGGCGACAGTTACCCGTCAGGATGGGCACCATCCGATCATCTTCATGCAATGCGGCCCGGTACGATTCCGGACTACCGCAAAAGCGCAAGCCCGCAAGCGTCAATTCAAACACCGGGTGATACTGCGCCCAACTGAATTCCAACTTTCGGCGGAAATTGGGGAAAAGCATATTGCTGTTCAACGAATTTATACGGCCCTGTCTATGGACGAGAAACGCAATACACTGATTTTCGACGATGTATTGAAGACTCTGGACGAACAGCGTTCGCCCGTCATCATTACCGAACGCAAGGACCATGCCCACCAACTTGCCGAGAGACTCAACCGTTTCGCGCGGAATGTCCTCCTGTTTCACGGCGGTATGGGGGTAAGGCAACGGCGCGAGATCATGCAACGACTTGAGCAGATAGCCGAAACGGAAGAGAGAGTATTGATCGCGACGGGTCGCTATATCGGCGAAGGTTTCGACGATGCCCGTCTTGATACGCTGTTTCTTGCGATGCCGGTTTCCTGGAAAGGGGTTCTGGCGCAATATGTTGGCCGCCTTCATCGACCAAATCCCGCCAAACGGGAGGTGCTTGTTTACGATTATGTAGATTACGCTGTTCCAATGCTCAAGCGTATGAGCGAAAAGCGCCTTCGGGGCTATGAAAATCTTGGCTATTTCGTCGAAAATGCGGATGGCCGGTAACGTTGTTGCTTAGCCACCCGCAGGGAAGTCAATCAACCCGCGTCCGCAACATCGGATAATGCGTGTTATGCCCGCTGAAAGTCGGGAACAAATCGAAGTCCGCGCCCATATCTATCATGACCGGTGACTTCAGGGCAATGCTCATGTCCTCCACGGATCCGAATACGACCTCGTTGCCGAGCATGTAACCCAGGCAGGGCAGGTCGGTGGGGTCCTGCCATTTGATCGGCAGGTAGCACATGATGTTGGCGATTCCCGGAAACCCTTTTTCGATTTGCGGATGGTGACTGGTGTAGTAATCGATAAAGTGCTTTACGTCGTTAGCCGGATAATGGTAACGCACCACGTAGGAGATCGGCGCGGTCCATTCCCCCGGTTCGGTCTCATCCCCAACCGGGTAGAACAGCATTTCCATGGCCTCGTGGCCCAGGGTATACGCTGAACCGTTGGCGACGGTTCCCACCAGGCCCTGGAATGTCTCAGATGCCAGGCCCTGTTCGAGGCTTGCAATGTCGCGGTAAACGGTCTGTATGGTGAGGACCTGGCCCTGGCGGTCGTCGTCATAAGGGTCGTCCGCAAACTCCGTGGGTTCATAACGATCAACCCGTTCCACCCCGGGAAGCGCTGCCAGGGCGGATATTTCCTGTTCGGGAAATTTCCCGCCATTGTTGGTTGTTGCCGCCGTGTCGGCGCTGAAGATAAGAAAATGAGCGATGGACATGTGTGGATTCTCCCCTGTTTGATCCGTTACGTGATTTTAATTGACGCCGGGAAGTATTATCATCGACGGTGCCGGAATTTTCCAGGGGAAAGTCATGTATCAAATCATTAAACAGAACATCGCAAGGTTATCCGTATTATTTCTGACATTTATGGTCACGGGTCCGGGTAACGCCTACCAACCCGATGCGCCTTTCCGCAAGGCCATGCAGGAAAATGCCGAAGCATGGAAGAAGGAAGACCGGGCCATCGATAAAAAACTGGCGGAACTCGAAAAACGCTTCGGGAAAAAGCCCAACATCATCTATGTGCTCGGTGATGACGTGGGTTGGGGCGAACTGGGTTCCTACCTGGGCGGTAAGCTGCGCGGCACGCCCACCCCCAACCTGGACGGCCTGGCGCAGCAGGGCATGCAGTTCCTGGCTCATTATTCCGAACCGTCCTGCACCCCTACGCGGCTGGCATTGCTGACCGGACGCCATCCGGTGCGCACCGGGGTCGACATCGTGCTCTGGCCGGGGCAGACGCAAGGACTGGCCCCTGAAGAGGTAACCGTCGCTGAAATGCTCTCTGCAGCCGGCTACCACACCGCCATGTTCGGCAAGTGGCACGTGGGCGACCTGGAGCGCCATGCGCCGGAGAACCAGGGTTTCGATTATGCCTATTACGGCCTCTACAACGGCGCGATCTATTCCTGGGTCAACCAGGATGCGTTCTACCAGGCGCAGACCGTGGACGGCGTCGGCCATTTTTACGACTTCCCCGGCACTTTCGAGGACTACCGCAACAAGTACGGCATCGAGATCCTGGGCGCGCTGGAAGGCGTCAAGGGCCAGGGCCGGCGGGAAGTTGCCCCCATGTCCGCCGAATCCATGGTGGAAATGGAGGAGCAGTCCATCATCAAAATCAAGGAATTCATCAGGGAGAAGGCCCAAACGGATAATCCGTTCTTCCTGTACTGGGGGACTTATGCCCAGCAAATGGCCTCATCCCCGCAGGAATACCGGTTCGGTGAAGGGCAGGATTCCCGCAATAACCAGGCCGCGCAACTGGCCCAGCACGATGACTATATCCGCCAGTTGCTCGATACGGTAAAAGAAGCCGGCATAGAAGAGAATACGCTGATTATGTGGGTGAGCGACAACGGACCCATGTACAGCTTCTGGCCCAGCGCCGGCTATTCCTGGCTGCGCGGCGCCAAGGGGGAGGTCTATGAAGGCGGCGTGCGCACACCGGGATTTGCCGTATGGCCCGGCATGATAGAACCCGGGCAGCAACCGCTGGACATGATCTCGGTGACCGACCTGTTTGTCACTGCGGCCAGGATCGCCGGCGCTGAAGAGCATATCCCGGCTGACCGGGTTATCGACGGAATCGATCAACTGCCCCTGCTCCTCAACGGCGAGGGCAACGGGCGTAGGAATTACATGTTTTATTACAGCGGCAAGGATCTCAAGGCCGTGCGCATGGAAGACCAAAAGCTGCATATCATCCCCGGTTCCAGGGGCGGCCTGCCCAACTACGAACTGTACAATATCGCCCGCGATCCTGCGGAAAAATTCGGCGCCATGTACAGCCACCTGTGGGCCATCGTGCCGTTTCAACGCATGGTCGGGTCGCACATGGGGTTGATACAAAAATATCCGCACAGGGATATCAAGTCCGGGTTGTTTTGAATGTTGGGGGACAGATTTGAAATCTGTCCCCAGCCGGAGCGAAAGAACACAGCAGGGTGTGTTGTAATTGAATTGTCACAGTTGTAAAATAAACACTTTACATGTAAGCATTTACATTTTGCATCATTGGCCGACGTATGACGGCCGCCATAAAAAAGCGGGGAATAATATAATGATAAATAAATTCATACTGAGAACGTTGCCTGTTCTGGCTGTAATAGCTTTAAATCCGTTGTTTGTAGCCGCCCAGATCGAGGAAATTGTCGTGACGGCGCAGAAGCGGGCTGAATCCCTGCAGGATGTGCCCATCTCGGTGCAGGCCTTTACCGGTGAAAACCTGGATGAACTGGGCGTGCAGAGCGCAGAAGATATCATGCAGCACGTCCCCAACGCGTCGGTCCTGCCGCAGGGCGGTTCAAAAATGAACTACTACATCCGCGGCGTAGGGACCGCGGATTTCCACCTGAACGTGGTCGGCGCGGTAGGCGTTTACCTCGATGACGTGGCGCTGAATTCCCCTTTCGCGGTCACCTTCAACACCTTTGACATGGAACGGGTGGAAGTGTTGCGGGGTCCCCAGAATACGCTGTTCGGGCGCAATACCACGGGCGGCGCGGTGAACTATATCAGCCGCAAACCGAACGTGGACGAAGGGCTGAACGGTTATATCGAGGCGGGTTACGGCCGGTTTGATCAATTTGACATAGAGGCAGGCGGCGGTATGGCCCTGGGTGAAAACGCGGCGGCGCGCATCGCTGTTTCCAGCAATATCAGTGACGGCGGTTTTGACAACCTGACCCTGGGCAAGGATACCGGCAGTTACCAGCGCCAGGCCATCCGCGGCCAGTTCCGCATACAGCCCGACGAAAGCTGGGACCTGCTGCTGAACGTCCACGGCGGCATATCCCGCAGCAACCCGGACCCTTTCAAGAATGTCGGCCTGCATGACCCGGCGAACCGGTTTGCCGACTGCGCGGTTCCGTACGATGACCTGATTCCCCAGAACAACCCCAACTGTGTCGACTCGACGGGGTTTAACCATCAATACGATGACTGGGAAGATGTGTACGGCAACCTGGAGCACAAGGAAAATGTCGACCTCTGGGGGACCTCTTTCCGGGCACAGTGGGACCTGGATGCATTCACGGTAGTATCGGTCACTGCCTTCGAAGAGTTCGACGTGGAATACGCCGAAGATTCGGACGGCAGCCCGAATAGCGGCTTCCAGTTCTACCAGGATGCCACGTACGACCAATGGTCCCAGGAACTGCGGCTGCAGTCTGCACCTGACGGAGTCTTGCGCTGGATAGCCGGTTTTTACTGGTTTCTCGAGGAGGCGGAATACGCGACCGTGGTGCGCAGGACACCGGCGGAGTTTGCGCCCGCAAGCCACGGGAGTTTCAATATTACTCCGAATACCCATGTTACCCAGGACAACGAGGTCTATTCCGTTTACGGCCAGGTGGAATACGATATGCAGCCCAACGTTACTGCTACCGCCGGTCTGAGGTGGACCAAGGAAACCAAGAAAGGACTGAACAACCCGTCAGTGCGTTGCGTGGGCAACGTCGGCGGCCCGCCATTCTGCCCGCGGGTCGGCGATTCGTTCTTCCTCGGTCTGGACACGATACCCGAATTGCCGGGCCTGTTCATACCGCCTGCCGAGGTGCTCGATTACGATTCGACCGACTGGGGCGCCAGGTTTGCCGTTGACTGGCAGGCCAATGACGACACGTTGCTGTACGGCAGCATATCCCGCGGTTTCAAGGCCGGCGGTTTCAGCCTGGCTGCCCTGGCGGCATTGACCGGCGGCGCCGCCCAGAGTGTGGCGCCGGAAATCCTGTGGGCCTATGAAATAGGCTTCAAGACATCATGGCTGGATGATTCATTGCAGTTGAACGGCGCAATTTTCTATTACGACTGGACGGACCTGCAATCATTCGAGGTGTTCGTCGAACCGACGGAAGCGTGCCTGTTCGCCTGCCTGATCAACATACCTGAGGCCAGCCTGAAAGGCGGTGAACTGGAATTGCAATGGGCCCCGGCCGGGGGTTGGTTGCTGGTTGCAGGCGTTGGCCTGGCTGATGGCGAAATCGATGATGCAGGGAACATACCCGGCACCCAAAAAGGCAACGAGCTGACGAATACGCCGGACCTTACATTCAACGGGCTGGCCCGCAAAGAGATAGTCACCTCAGCCGGCACATTTGCAATACAGGCAAGCTGGAACTACAAGGACGAGGTGTATTACGGCCTTGCCAACATACCGAACCTGAGTCAACCGGATGGCATCTGGCATCTCAATGCACGGGCCTCGTTCCGGTTCGGCCCCGGCGAGCGTTATGAAGTGGCTGCCTGGGGCAAGAACCTGAACGGCGAAGAATACTGCCGGGGGATGACGAGTC
This sequence comes from Gammaproteobacteria bacterium, assembly GCA_965220815.1. Classification (GTDB taxonomy): domain Bacteria; phylum Pseudomonadota; class Gammaproteobacteria; order Eutrophobiales; family Eutrophobiaceae; genus JAAXHV01. Next base: position 435,943 of record OZ244846.1, on the reverse strand, counting down.
TCCAGGGCCTGGTCGATAGCAACCTGTGCCTGCCCAATCTGTCTGAACCTACTTACGGTATAACCGCTGCCGTAAGGTTTGAATAAGTCTTAGCAGTTTTTCCTTCCGGGCTGAAACCGCTGCCGCTGAAGCAGCGGTCAAGCCCGGAAATGAAGAGCGTTACATGGCAGCTGACAAATCTGAATCCCGCAAACCATTAAAATTTCTGCAACCCTACATCGATGCCAGGTGGGGCATAAAGAACCACTGGTATCCGGCCCTGTTCAGTCATGAAGTCAAGGAGGATGAAGTAAAGGGAATTCAGATAGCGGGAGAACCCATTGCCCTGCGAAGGGCCAACGGCAGGGTTTATGCGCTACGGGACGAATGCCTGCACCGGGGGGTGCGGATTTCGGCCCGCCCCACCTGTTTTACCAAGGACACCATCTCGTGCTGGTACCACGGTTTTACCTACGACCTGGAAAGCGGCGACCTGTGCGATATCATCGCCTCACAGGAAGATCCGTTGATCGGCAAGGTGTCCCTGCGTACCTACCCGGTCGAGGAAGTGAACGGGATGATCTTTGTTTTCATCGGCGATGAGGACTACCCGAGACAGCCGCTTGCGCACGATGTGCCCGCCCGGGTTGCCGATGATTACGAGTACAGGACCGCGTACCTGCTGGATGAGGACACGGTATTGCTGGGCATCCGCCGGCACTGCGTCGGCAACTGGCGCCTGGCGACGGAAAGCGGCGGCGACCCCGGCCATTTCCTCATTCACCGCTTGTCGCCCCTGGTATTATCCCAGAGTTTTTCACTGCCCCTGTCCGCCCGGCTGACAGGGCCGGACTCCGTCATCGTCAACGACAGTGAGTGGCCGAAAAGCATCGCACTGGACTATGACACGCTGGAGCACGTCATGGAGAACAAGCGCCTGGGCGTGAAAACCTACGGTGATACCGTGCCTGCCGGCCTGAACGTGTCGCTGTACCTGCCCGGGGTGTTATACGTGGAAAACTGGCCGACGCGTGGCCTGGCCCAGTACGAATGGTATGTCCCTGCGGATGACGGGCACCACGTCTACTGGCAGGTGATAGCCGCGACCTGTAACACCGAAGAGGAACGGCAGGATTTCAAGGTGCAATACGACAACTGCTGGGAAGAACTGGCGTTGAAATCCGGTTTTAACGATGATGATATATTTGCCCGGGAGGAGACGGAACATTTCTATGAGGATGACAGGGGTTGGGAAGAGGAAACCCTGTTTTCCCTGGACCAGTTTGTTGTGGCTTGGCGCAAACTGGTAATAGAACATGCCCGGGGGATACAATCCCCACCCGGGAGGAGGACAGGTTAACAATGCAGGCGAGAGACATACCCGGCGCGGCAAGCAGGTACGCCGACGTCAATGGAATCAAAACGCATTACTACGAGGCAGGCGCCGGTGAGGCGTTGATCCTGCTGCACGGCGGCGGTGCCGGCGCCGACAGTTTCGGCAACTGGCGCGGTTGCCTGGCCGCTTTTGCCGAACACTTTCACGTGTATGCCGTCGACATGCCCGGCTTCGGTTTCACCGGCAAGCCGGCCCCCGGGGACTATTCGTATACCCAGCAGGCGCGCAACGAACACATTATTGCCGTAATCGAAGCATTGGGATTAGCCCCGGTGAGCCTGATCGGCAACTCCATGGGCGGTTGCACCTCCATGGGGGTCGCGGTAGAACGCCCCGACCTGGTGGACAAGCTGGTGTTGATGGGAAGCGCCGGGGTACGAGCGCCGATTACCGACGAATTGAAGGCAATAATGAATTACGACTACACCACGGATGGCATGGTCAGGATCATACGCGGCCTCACCAATCCGGATTTTGGATTTGATGACGAACTCGTGAATTACCGTCATGGCCTGTCGATACGGGAAGATGCCAAACAGGCCTATAACGCGGTGATGGGCTGGATACGGGACCAGGGAGGCCTTTATTACGAAGATGAATACATGGCGCGCATCAGCCACAGGACGCTGGTCGTGAACGGCAAGCTGGACAAGGTGGTGCCGTTGAGCAGCGCATACAGGTTGCTGGAACTGATTGAAAACTCCTGGGGTTACATCGTCCCCGCATGCGGCCACTGGGCCATGATAGAAAAACCGGAGCAGTTCACTGCCGCGTCCCTGTCTTTTTTAAAGAATGTCTGATACTGCTGGTCGGGGACAGAATTGAATTCCGTCCCCTTTTTCATTTTTTGAATTTTTAAACATTTCACCTTATAATCGCCTTTCCTTCAGGTCTGAGGAGCGTTGCGATGGGGCAGACCCCACCAGGCTCAGACCGACTGTGATTCATAACGGCGCTCGCTTTATTTTGAGGAATACAAAATGAGCGTAGCTGTCCAGTCCATGTTTACCGACTATCACGTTGCCGACATGTCCCTGGCAGAGTGGGGACACAAGGAGATCCGTATTGCCGAAACCGAAATGCCGGGCCTGATGGCGGTGCGGGATGAATTTGCCGCAGTACAACCCCTGAAAGGCGCGCGTATCGCCGGTTCCCTGCACATGACCATACAGACGGCCGTGTTGATAGAAACGCTGGTCGCGCTGGGCGCAGACGTCCGCTGGGCATCCTGCAATATCTTTTCCACCCAGGATCACGCCGCCGCGGCCATTGCCGACCAGGGTATTCCCGTGTTTGCCCACAAGGGGGAGACCCTCGAGGAGTATTGGGAATACACCCATAGAATCATGGAATGGTCTGATGGCGGCACGCCCAATATGATCCTGGATGACGGGGGGGACGCCACCCTGCTGGTGACCCTGGGCGCCAGGGCGGAACAGGACTCGTCGGTGGTGGATAACCCCACCAGTGAAGAAGAGGAATACCTGTTTGCCGCGATTAAAAAACGGCTCGCAGCGAAACCGGGCTGGTATTCCCGCATCCGGGACAACATCATCGGCGTCACGGAGGAAACCACAACGGGTGTCAACCGCCTCTACCAGATGAAGCAGAACGGGACCCTGCCGTTCTCAGCCATCAACGTCAATGACTCGGTCACCAAGTCCAAGTTCGACAACCTGTACGGCTGCCGGGAATCCCTGGTTGACGGCATCAAGCGCGCCACTGACGTGATGATCGCGGGAAAGACCGCGGTGGTTCTCGGTTACGGCGACGTGGGCAAGGGTTGCGCGCAATCCCTGCGCGGCCTCGGCGCCACGGTCTGCGTCACCGAGGTGGACCCCATCTGCGCCCTGCAGGCGGCCATGGAGGGTTACCGGGTGGTGAAGATGGACGATGTCTGCAGTGAAGCGGATATCTTCGTCACGGCCACCGGCAATTACCACGTGATCACCCATGACCACCTGCTGGCCATGAAAGACCAGGCCATCGTCTGCAATATCGGCCATTTCGACAACGAGATCGACGTGGCAGCGTTAGATAATTACCAGTGGGAGGAGATCAAACCCCAGGTGGACCATGTCATCTTCCCGGACGGCAAGCGCATCATCCTGCTGGCGAAGGGGCGCCTGGTAAACCTGGGTTGCGCCACCGGCCATCCCAGTTTCGTCATGTCCAACTCGTTTACCAATCAGGTGCTGGCGCAGATTGAACTGTTCCGCTACCGGGATAACTACCAGGCAGACGTCTATGTCCTGCCCAAGCACCTGGATGAAAAAGTGGCCAGGCTGCACCTTGAACGCATCGGCGCGCAACTGACCGACCTCACTGAGCAGCAGGCAGACTACCTGGGGGTTTCTGTGGAAGGCCCCTACAAGCCCGGACATTATCGTTACTGATCCGCATTGAATCGGTTAAGCCGTAACGCCCTCAAACTCAGCTTCGAGTTTTTCCCTCCCAGGACGCCCGCCGCGGAGCAGAACCTGCGCGCCACGGTAACCCGGTTGGAACGGTTGCGCCCGGATTTTTTTTCGGTGACGTTCGGCGCGGGAGGAAGCACCCGGGAAAAGACTTTCGAGACGGCCAGGTTAATCAATGATACGACCGGGATAGAAGCCGCGCCGCACGTGTCCTGTATCGGTTCTTCCAGGGAGGATCTCCGGGAGATACTGCAAAATTACAGGAATCACGGGTTTGTTCACCTGGTGGCCCTGCGCGGCGACCTGCCTTCCGGCCTCGCCGGAACGGGCGCACTGCGCTTCGCCAGCGAACTGGTTGAATTCATCCGCACTGAGACCGGCCGCCACTTCCATATCGACGTGGGTTGCTATCCGGAATTCCATCCCCAAGCCGGGAGCGCCGAAAAAGACCTGGAAAATTTCAAAAGGAAAGTGGATGCCGGCGCCGACAGCGCCATCACCCAGTATTTTTACAATGCCGATGCCTATTTCCGCTTCCTGGACAGTTGCTCTGCCCTGGGGATCGAAATTCCCATCGTCCCCGGCATTATGCCGATCACCAACCGCGACCAGCTTGTCCGCTTCTCGAACATGTGCGGCGCTGAAATCCCACGCTGGATTTTAAAATGCCTTGTGGACTTTGGCGATGATCTCGCCTCCATCCGCAGTTTCGGCATCGACGTCACCACCGGGTTGTGCGCCCGATTGCTGGATGCGGGCGCGCCCGGCCTGCATATCTATACGATGAACAAGGCCGAAGCATCCGAGGCGATCTGGACAGCGCTGGGCTTATCCTGATGACACAAAAGCAAAATCCCATTTCCGTTCTGTTCGTCTGCATGGGGAATATATGCCGCTCGCCGGCAGCCGAAGGCGTTTTCCGGCATTACGTCGAACAGCAGGGTGATACGGAGGATTTTTACATCGATTCCGCCGGCACCATCGACTACCACAGCGGCAAACCCGCAGACCCGCGCATGCGTGCGGCCGCGTCCCGGCGCGGCTACACGCTGACGTCCTTGTCGCGCCAGGTAATGTCTGAAGACCTGGACGAATTCGATCTAATCGTGGCCATGGACCGTGACAACCTGTGGCACCTGGAAGAGCTTGCCGGCGGGTCGCAAGCCCATATCCGCCTGCTGGGCTCGTTTCTGCCGGAACGCCAGGACGAACCCGGACAGGCCCCGGAGGTCCCCGATCCCTACTACGGCGGCTCACAGGGCTTTGAGGACGTGCTCGATATGCTTGAGAGCGCCTGTCCCGGCATCCATTCCGCCTGCCGGGAATCTTCCGGCTTTCTCTGAGCGTAGCTTCTCTTTGTCGCAAAAATACTATTATTTGCAATCCATGACATAAGGGTATATCCTGATAGTCACAGGGTAGTTCACGGCGCTCCGGCCCGTGGACTGTTATTTGGGAGATGCAGGAATTTAAAGGAGCATCATGGGCCTTACGGGATTGCCACATTGGATCCGGCTGGTTGTTTTAACCACCTCTCTCGCCGCGTGCGCGAAATTCACGCCTGAACCGCCGCCGCCTTCGGCAGGGCATCTTGACGTTGCAGCCGAAACCGGCCCGTCCGGTGATATTCCCGACATTGTCCGGCAACCCCCGCCCGTTCCCGAACCTGCGCCCCTGGAGCATGAAGACAGGTACACGGTAGTCGTCAATGAAGTCCCGGTGAGGGAATTGCTGTTCGCCCTGGCCAGGGATGCGCAGGTGAACATCGACATCGCCCCGGGCATCAGCGGTCTGGTGACCATGAACGCCGTGGAGCAGACCCTGCCGCAACTGTTGCAGCGCATAGCCCGGCAGGCAAGCCTGCGTTATGTCATGGAGGACGACAACGTGTTCATCTCACCGGACGAACCGTATTTCCGCACCTACCGGATCGACTACCTGAACATGGCCCGGGATACGTCGCACGTGGTGCAGGTCGGGACGCAGATCGCCGGCGCCGGCAACGATGCGGAAGGCGGCGGAAGCAATAATTCGACCACCACCATCGGCAGTACGATGTCCAACCATTTCTGGACCAACCTGGTAGCGAATGTCAGCGCCATCCTGGAATCCGAAAGCGGCGCGGCAGCCGGCAATACCGTCATCCCCCATCCGGAATCGGGCATGTTGACCGTCAAGGCAACCGCGGCGCAACATGAATTGTTGCAAAAACTCATTGACGAGACCCTCGCCAACGCCAACCGCCAGGTGCTGATCCAAGCTACCATCGTCGAAGTGAGCCTGACCGACCAGTTTCAGGCCGGTATCGACTGGCAGGTGCTGAACCAGGCCGGTCTCGACGGGTTCAACCTGATGACGAAGACGATCACGGCCAACCCCGTCAATGCCGCTTCACTGTTTTCCCTGAGTTATGACGATGCCGACCCGGACAAGGAAAGAGTGCTCAGCGCCGCGGTCGAACTGCTGGAGGAGTTCGGGGACGTGCGGGTGTTGTCGAGTCCCCAGATCATGGCCCTGAACAACCAGTCCGCCATCCTCAAGGTGGTGGATAACGTGGTCTATTTCGAGGTGGAACAGGAAAGCAACGTGACCCAGGGCGTGGCGGCCAATACCTTCGAGACCGTCGTAAAAACCGTGCCGGTGGGCATCGTGATGACGATAACCCCGCATATCAAGGCCAACGATTCCATCATATTGAATATCAGGCCGAGCATTTCCCGGATCAACCGCTTCGTCAACGACCCGAACCCGGCGCTGTCGATCAGCAGCCCGGTGCCCGAGATCCGGGTGCGCGAGATGGAATCCATGTTGCAGTTGCAGAACGGTGAGATCGCGGTCATGGGTGGTTTGATGCAGGATGACAATCGCAGTAACGAAAATGCCATTCCGGGCTTGTCGCGGGTCCCGCTGCTGGGAAACGCCTTCAAAATGGCCTTGCGCGAGTACGAGAAGACCGAGCTGGTTATATTCCTGCGCCCGCTCATCGTCCGCAACCCCAGCCTGGACGGCGATTTCAGTTCCTACAGGCAGTTCTTTCCCGGAGAAGACAATGACTGACCCGCGCAGACTTATACACAACGACATAAATAATGTCACGTCATGGTTCGTCATTCCCGCGCAGGCGGGAATCCAGTGGACAATAAAACTCCTTATAATGAATGTTTGCTTACTGGATTCCCGCCTGCGCGGGAATGACGAACGTGGCGCAATTTATGACGTTACGTATAGTCTCTTATCAGCAACGCTCGCATGCTTTGTTGGGGTGTCTTTCACGATAGTTCATCCCGTTCTGGCCGAACCGGATCCCGGGCCGATCAAGGTCATACGCACGGAAATCGACGCTGGCCATGAAAACCGGTTGCATGCGGCTTACCGGGCCTACCGGGACGGTGACCTGGCCGCTGCCAGAGCCGGATATGAAGACGTTATACAGGTTTACCCTGACAACCGCGACGCCATGCTGGGCCTGGCGGCCTGCGCGGTTGTGGAAGGCGATGTGAAATCTGCCGTGAGCATGTACCGGCGCATCCTGCGCGCGTTTCCGCAGGACGTCCTGTCGAGAACCGCGCTGGCCGGCCTGCAGGAGGACCGGCAGGGAGAAGTGGTTATCAGGGAGTTTTTGTCGAAGCAGCCGGATAAACCGTACCTGCACGTTGTCCTGGGCCGGCTCCAGGCTGCACAGGCGCGCTGGCCGGAGGCGCGCCGGGCATTCTCCAACGCCCACCGGATTGACCCGGCCAACCCGGTTTACGCGCTTAACCTCGCCATCAGCCTGGACCGGATGGGACAGGGAGAGGAGGCGCTTGAATACTATCGCGTTACCCTGAAACTGGTGGAGCAGGGCGGCTCAAACCTGGACATCCGGCCGGTCATAAGGCGCATCCTGGCGCTGAGACAGCAATGACCATGTCTGCCCCGCGCCATACCCAACTTAATGCCATAACCGGGCAGGCCCTGTGCGAAATACTCGTCAACAAGGGGATCATCACCCCCGACCAGCTTGAAATTGCCCTGGTGGAACAGAACAACAGCAGGGAACAGCCCGCCCGGATCCTGGTGCGCCTGGGGTTCGTGACCGAGGCTATCATCCACGACGTCATCGGTGGCGCGTTCGGACAGCAGCGTGTCAACCTGCAATCCATCTTAGCCGACAGTGAAGCAATCGCCATGATCCCTGAGGAAATGGCCAGGCGTCTGCGGGTCGTGCCCGTCAGCTATGACGCGTTGCGCAGGGTGCTTAAAGTGGCGCTGGCGGATACCTTCGATATTGTTGCCCTGGACCGGGTCAGCGCCCACCTGGGCGGCGCGGCGGAAGTCGTGCCGGTACTTGCTGCTGAGGCTGACATCGAAAATTCCATTGACCGTTTCTACGGTTATGAACTGTCCGTCGACGGTATCCTGAATGAAATAGAAACGGGGGAGATCGACTACCGGAGCCTGGCGGCGCAGAGCAATGAATACAGCCAGCCGGTAGTCCGGCTGGTCAATGCCCTGCTGTCCGACGCGGTGAAACGCGGCGCCTCGGATATCCACTTTGAACCGGAGCAGGGATTCCTGCGCTTTCGTTATCGCATCGACGGCGTGTTGCGGCAGGTACGCAGCCTGCATAAGAACTACTGGTCGGCGCTTGCCGTGCGGGTGAAGGTGATGGCGGGGCTTGACATAGCAGAATCCCGTTTGCCGCAGGACGGCCGGATTTCCCTGACCATGTCGGGACGGCAGGTGGATTTCCGCGTGTCCACGCTGCCTACACTGCACGGGGAAAATATAGTCCTGCGGGTACTGGACCGGCAAAAAGGTATCGTCGCCCTGGACCAACTGGGCCTGGGAGAGGCGGACCTGGCTGCGCTGAAGCGCATGGTTGAGCGTCCGGAAGGCCTGATCCTGGTTACCGGCCCTACCGGCAGCGGCAAGACCACCACCCTGTACTCGATTCTCCAGTACCTGAACCGCGAATCCGTCAATATCATGACCCTGGAAGACCCTGTCGAATACCCCACTTCCATGATCAGGCAGACTTCGGCCAATGCCGCGGCCAGGCTCGGTTTCGCCGACGGCATCCGCTCGATATTGCGCCAGGACCCGGATATTATCCTGGTGGGAGAAATCCGCGACGAAGACACTGCGGCCATGGCTTTACGCGCCGCCATGACCGGCCACCAGGTGTTTGCCACCCTGCATTCCAATTCTGCGGTGGGCGCCATCCCGCGCCTGCTGGACATAGGCGTGAGACCCGAGATACTGGCCGGAAACATCATCGGCGCAATTGCGCAACGGCTGGTGCGCAAGCTGTGCAACGAATGCAAGGAACCGGTTGAAATGAAGCGTCCCCAGCCCGCCAACTGCATCAGGGACGCGGACGACCGGTTCATTGTCTACCGTCCGGGCGGGTGCCCGGCCTGCGCGGGCCAGGGCTACCGCGGCCGCATGGCATTGATGGAGATACTACCGTTTGACCCTGACATGGACGAGTTGATCGCGCGGCGCGGGACGTCCCGGGAACTGCATGGTATGGCCGTGGCGAAGGGATTCAGGCCGCTGGCCGAATCCGGTAAAAGCAGTGTCATCGAAGGAAAGACCAGCCTTGCCGAAGTTGCCCGCGTGGTGGGCCTCGGTGACGGCCTGGGACAGAGCTACCCATGACCGTTTACCGCTACAAGGGGGTCGATGCCGAGGGCCGTATCAGAAAAGGCAAAACGAGCGCCGCCAACGGCGCCGACCTGGAGATACGGCTGCGCAGGATGGGGCTGGAACTGGTCAGCTACAGGACAGCCCGGCCGGCCGGCATGCCGATAGCAGTGCGCCGGGTAAAACGGCGCGACCTGATCGTATTCTGTTTCCACCTGGAGCAGACCCTGCGCGCCGGCGTGCCTGTGGTTGAGAGTCTGCAGGATTTGCGCGCCAGTGCGGACAATCCCCGGTTACGGGAGGTCTGTGCCTCATTGCTGGAAGCGATTGAGGGAGGCAGCACCTTGTCGGAAGCCATGTGCGGGTTTCCGGGCGTTTTCACTGAAGTCTTCATAAACCTGGTCCGGGCCGGGGAACAGACCGGCAATCTCAACGGCATACTCGAAAAGCTGGGAGCCGACCTGAAATGGCAGGACGAACAGGCGTCCATGGTCAGGAAACTGATCATGATCCCGGCCTTCAGCGGCGTGATTATCAGCGCCGTGATGGTTTTCCTGATGGTTTACCTTGTTCCGGAACTGCTGGCGTTTGTCAGGACCACCGGTTCAAATCTGCCGGCCCATACCAGGTTGTTAATCGCGGTATCCTCCGGATTTGCCGATTATCTGTACGTCATCCTGTGTGCGCCGGCGCTGATCGTCATTCTCGTCTTTGCCGGCGTCAGGACCAGTCCCGTTTTCAGGCTTGCCCTGGACAGGCTGAAATTGTCCCTGCCGGTTGTCGGCCCGGTGCTGGAAAAACTGATCCTGGCGCGCATCTCCGGCCTGTTTGCCATGATGTACGCATCAGGCATCACGGTAATAGACTGCATCAGCGCCGGCGAGCGCAGCGCCGGCAACCTCGCCATCGCCCAGACGATGAAAAGTGTCGGCAGGGCAGTGGCGGACGGACGCAACCTCGGCGACAGCTTTGCCGCAAGCGGCCTGTTTCCACCCCTGGTCTTGCGCATGATCCGGGTGGGAGAGACGACCGGGGCGCTGGCGTTGTCCCTGGAAAATGTTGCTTATTTCTACACACGCGACGCGAGGGAAGCGGTAGGCAGGCTGCAATCCCTGGTAGAACCGGTAATGACCCTGTTGCTGGGACTCGTCATCGGCTGGGTCATGCTATCCGTATTTGGACCGATTTATGATCTCATTACCGGACTTGGCATATAAGCTGCGCGCGCGCAGGGCGCTGTTGATCGGCGCCGGGCGTGCTGCCGTGTATCAATGGCAGGATAACGTTGCCATGCGTCGCGCGGTGTTTGAGGCGGGAGAGGAGGGGCGGCAAGGTTTCCGGCGCTATCTCGCCGAAACCCCCGGCATCCCGTTCTACCTGCTGGTGGACGTGGCCGATGAAGAGTACCGCCGGGACACCGTGCCACACGTGTCACGGCGGGATCGGCAGGCGCTGCTCAAACGCAAGGCCGCGCGCCTCTTCAAGGATACCGGCTATTGTTTTTTCCGGGTAACGGGCCGTGAAACCACGGGACGAAGGGATGACCGCGTATTGCTGAGCGCGCTTGCCAATCCCGGCGTTGTCAGGCAATGGGTTGCCATACTGGATGAAGTGAGGACTCCCCTGGCCGGTATCTGTTCACTGCCCCTGTTCTCGGGACAACTGCTTAAAGGCATAGCAGGCCGGGATGACGGATGCCGTTTGCTGGTCAGTATGCAGAGCGTCAGCGGGTTGCGCCAGACCTGTTTTGACAACGGAGACTTAAGGTTCAGCCGCCTGGTGCAGACATCCCGCGCTGAACATGGATCGTATTCGGAGATTATCCGTGATGAAGTGGAAAAAGTCCTGCGTTACCTGGACAGCCGGCGACCGGACACGCCCGGAGAGACGTTGCATGTCCATTTCCTGTTTTCCGCCGACCTGTTACAGGAACTGAAACCTGTTCTCAAACAGCAGGATTCAGTCACGTACCATTTCTGCGACCTGGCGGAAGAAAACGTCTCAGGCGAGCTTGTGTCCAACCCGTTCAGCGACGCATATTTCATGCAGCAACTGCTAAGGCTCAGGCCCGGGAACGTTTACGCCGGCGTTGCGGAAAGGCGCTGGTTTTTGCTGGGCAGGCTGCGCGCAGGAGTTGCGGCAGCCGGATTTGCGATGCTGCTCGGCAGCGCGGGGTGGAGCGCGCTGAATGTTTATGGCGGCATAGTCCTGTACCTGGGGGGCAAGACCGCTGAGGAGGAGACACACAGGTATGCCGCAGAGTATGAACTGGCGAGGAAACGCCTGCCGGAAACACCTGTTGCTCCGTCCGACCTGAAGACGGCTGTCCTCATTGCAGACAGTCTTGCGCAAAATAAAACATCGCCAAACGGCATGGTTACCGTGCTCGGCCGCAGCTTGCACGGGTTTCCATCCATCCGGTTGAGCAGGATGTCCTGGACGGTAACTGACGAGCCGGATACGGCCTATGCCGGGGACCCGGAGCAGGCAGATTTACCGGTCGCCATGGATGTGTCCGGCCCCGTCCGTTCCCTTTACCAGGCTGCGCTGCTCAAGGGACGCATAGAACCTTTTAACGGAGATTACAGGGACGCCATGGATGTAATCAACCGGTTTGCGGAAGACCTGCGCGGCCGGGAGGCGGTATATGGCGTTGTTATCGTTGGACTGCCCCTGGATATCAGTTCCGGCGCGGACTTGCAGGGTAATACACAGTCCCTGCAAAACCGGGCGGAATTTACCCTGAAGGTTGTGTTGGAGAATGAAGGAAACAAGTCCGGGATGGACTTGTTCGGAGCTTCGTGAACATGCAATTCAAGTATGTTGAGTGGCCGTATTTACGTGGCACCGTGGTTCTGTTTGCCGGCTCTGCTGCGCTGGGCGCTTCCCTGTTGGCCGGCAGCGCCGTCTTCGAAAGCCGGATGGAGCGGGATTATCTCTACCACAGTGATCGGTTGGCGGAAACCAGCCGCCGCTACCTGGCAGTGGATGAGGAAGAGAAGGTCATCCGGGATTATCTCCCGCGCTTCGCGGAACTGGATAAAAACGGATTGTCGGGCGAGGAGCGCAGGTTGAGCTGGATTGAAACGCTGCAGGATGCGGGCGACGCGCTTCGGTTACCGTCCCTGGGTTATGAGATAAGAGCGCAGAAACCCTATCGGCCCGGCACTGCGTCGGAACCCGGCAGGTACGGGGTGTTTGTCAGTGAAATGACCCTGAGCATGCAGTTGCTGCACGAAGGAGACCTGTTTGCATTGCTTGACCTGCTGGATGAACGCGCGCACGGCGTCTATACCGTTTCAAGCTGCGAAATGACCCGCAATTTTGTGGAACTTACGGATAACCCGGTTGCCGGAAACATAACCGCCGACTGCCTGCTGGAATGGTTCACCGTCAAACCGGCGGATGGCCGCGAGACGGATATATGAGACCCGTTCCTGAATCCCGGGGTCAGAGTAACATTGCCCCCGTACGATACGACAGCGACCATACTTCCCGCAATGTTACTCTGACCCCATCTATCCAACTGTCAGTGCAAAGTAAAAAATGGCTGATAGCTGCCGCGATCATGGTATCGGAATGGTGTCTTTCAGCCGATGATCAGCAGTTCGGAAGGCTGTTCACCACCCCGGAACAGCGGCAACGGTTGCAGGAGTTGAGAGAAGAGCACAGGCGAACGCCGGGCAGCCGCAAAGGAACCGGAACGGACATCCGGGAAATGGCAGGCAGGCATCATGCCGAACAGTCAAAGGCCGGAATGTCCCGCGGGCCGGATGAGCCGCCCGTCATCACCCTCAAGGGCCTGATTTACAGGAACGATGGTGCGCGCACGGCATGGATCAAGGCGCAGGATGGGACCGTGGTGCTGGATTCCCGGCAACTGCAAACAGGTGAGCTGCAGGATCACGAGACAGCTATTCGCGTGCCTGTGAGCGGAAAATCAGTAAAGCTCAAACCGGGCCAGTCCTGGCACCCGGAGTCCGGCGCGGTTACCGATTTGGAGGGTATCGCCCCGTGATTCCTGTTTCCCCCCGCCCACTTCCCGGCCTGCGTTCAGCGCAAGGGGCGGCGCTGCTGGCCTTCATGCTGGCGCTGATAGCGGGCTCTTCCTGGCTGCTTTTGTCGGACCTGAACGGGCACGCACAGGTCTATAACCGGCGCGCCGGCAGCGGTCTCGCGTTGAACCAGGCAAAGCGGGCCTTGTTGTCCTATGCGATGAATTATCCCGACCTCCGCGACAACCCGGAGAAAGGTCCCGGGTTTTTACCCTGTCCCGATAGGAACAACGACGGCCGGCCGGAATCGAATTGCGCGGCGACTACCGGAACGACCCTGGGCCGTTTGCCGTTCGCCATACTGGGACTGGATGACCCGCGGGACAGCAGTGGTGAAAGGCTGTGGTATGCCTTGTCGCCGGATTTCAGGAATACCCGGTCCAACCACGCGGTTATCAACAGTGAAACGCCGGGACAGTTCAGTGTCGATGGCGCGAGAGATGTAGTAGCGGTAGTCATGGCGCCGGGAGCGCCTGTTGCCCATCAGTACCGGCGTCCGAGTAATAATGTCGCCGATTACCTGGAAGGGGAGAACACCGGTGTTGCCGATGGCAGGTTTTCTACCGCCGCGGGCAATGATCAAGTCACCGTCATCACCCGCGCGGAGTTGATGGCGGTGGTGGAACGGCGCGTGCTCAATGAAGTTCGCGCAGTGCTGGCCCGTTACCGGGCCGATCATTCCGCTTACCCCCGCCCGGCTCCGTTTGCCGACCCCCATGCCGATAACCGGGTATTACGCGGTTCCCATACCGGCAACAACAATGCGGATACGCTCACGGACAGGCGCCGGGACTTCATCGATTGGGGAGTCGGCGCCAACGACCTGGTCAGGAACGTCACGGACGGTTCGATCGCCGTTGTAACAACCGTGAGGAGGAACACACTGGAACTTGACGGCCTTGCAGCCGGGGAGGAAAACGATTTTGACAGGGGGGACATCTATTTTATCGAGTTGCGGGGGCTTGCCGCTCACCTTACGGGTACGGCCGGCGCCGGCAGTTCCGGGTTGATCTTGAAAGATTCGGGGCGGGATTTCAGGGACACGGACGTTGTGCCCGGTGACGTGGTCGAAAACCTGAACGATGGTTCAAGCGGGACCGTCGCGGCCGTTGAAAGGACGGTATTGACGCTGGGCAGGCTGAGCGGCGGTATGGAGAATGATATTGATTTCGGGGAGGACTACCGCCTGCGCAGTAATAGGGGGACAGCCGGTCCGGGCAGCGCCAACCTCACCCTGGCAGACCCCACGGCCGATTTTATTGCCCGGGGAATAGCCGGCGGGGACCTGGTGGAAAACCTCAGCGACGGTTCAATCGGCCGCGTCGGCACTGTGGCAGGACCGGCCGTACTGACCGTGTCCGGCCTGAATTTCGGCAGTACTGGCAGCTTCAGTGAGAATGACGTCTACCGGCTGCCCCGTTACAACGCCGGCGCCACAGCAAGGAAGGGATTGCTGGCGGTTCATGAACCGGGCAAGCGGTTTCCGACCGGCTTCAGTGTGGAGTGGAGGGTCAACGCCATAGCCCCGCACGCGATCACGGGACTCACTCCGAAAACTCATCCCGGCTATGCCACGGCGGTGACGCGATCGCTCATGTCATCAGCGGATGCAGGCGTTATCGGCGTCAACACGGAAAACGGGTATTGCGCCTGGCTTAACTCGCGGGTGGTGGATTGCACCGGCGCCAGCGAAACAGCGCCCCTCCTGGAAGGGCTCGCGGGTTCAGGGTCTTCCGCGACCGTATTGAATGACAACGCCCGTGATTTCATTTCAGCCGGGATAAAACCGGGAGACCTGGTTGATGAGCCACACATGGCGGTCGTTACCCATGTTGTATCATCCACGACATTGAACGTGGGGCGGGTGACGGCCGCATCACGTTCCCCAGCCCGGGGCGAAAACTATGAGATGCGTCAGTCCACCCGGTTGTTGACCGGTACTGCCGGATCACCCGGCACAGACCGGCTCAGGGATCCGGGCAGGGATTTCGGCCAGGACGGCGTACAACCGGGTGACATCGTGGAGAACGTCACGGACGGTTCCTTCGGCCTGGTAACCGGAGTCAATGGTTCGACCGTCAGCGCAACGCTGTACGGCGGCGCGCACAACATCTTCCGGGCGGGTGATGAATACAATGTGTATTCCGGCTACGTAAACCGGCGCCGTTACCTGTTCAACCTGCGTTACCAGGGTATTCAGGTAACCCGGTCGAGGGACGGCACGCGGCTGCGGGACGTATGCTTGGGTTACGGCGCCGATTGCGGCAGCGCCCCGACCGTTGCGCGTCTGCCGTATCGCGGCAGCGGCGCTGGCGGCATCCCCTTGGTGATCATCGAGGATATGGATGACACGAGCGCAGTAGCCACGACCGGCCTGACCATTCCGCCGGGGGGCGCGT
The DNA here is from genome assembly GCA_965220815.1 of Gammaproteobacteria bacterium. GTDB lineage: Bacteria > Pseudomonadota > Gammaproteobacteria > Eutrophobiales > Eutrophobiaceae > JAAXHV01. The sequence goes on along the minus strand of OZ244846.1, from coordinate 420,069 downwards.
CCGGTTCCATCCGCACGACCGGCATGGATTACTACCTGTCCGAGGGTCCCGGTGAACTGCCGGCCTGGTTCATAAAAAATAAATGGCACCACCTGGTTTACATCGCTTACGGCGCCGGTTTTGCTCCCGGCGGCAGCGGCCATTGCACGGCCGGAACGGATTGCCTGGTTGTTCAGGAACGCACCGATGATGCAGAAGCGCTGGTGGTCTCCGCCGGGATGGCGCTGGCGGGCCAGGATCGTTCCACCGGTTCAATCACCGATTATTTCGAAGGGGAAAATGCAAGCCTGGCCGGTGATGATGTCTTTGCCGCTGCTGCCATTTCCGACACCTTCAACGACCAGGTCGTGGTCGTTGCGCCCTGAAACGTATCCGGGACGGGACATGCAGGAATCCAGTGAACAAACATTCCTTATAAGGAGTTTAATTATCTACTGGATTCCTGCCTTCGCAGGAATGACGAACGTGGAGCGATTTACGATGTTACGCATAAAAAAATATGCCGGGTTTTCGTTGCTGGAACTCGCCATTGCGCTGATGATCGTCGCGCTGCTGCTGGGAGGGATGCTCAATCCTCTTGGCGCCGCCCTGGAAACAAAACAGCGGGCCAGAGCGGGGATGCAACTGGAACGGATCAGGGAAGCCTTGACCGGATTCGCCATGATAAACGGTTATCTCCCTTGCCCGGCGACGACCAGCGATCCGGACAGCGACAGGTATGGCCTTGAAGACGCAGCCTGCGACAGCGACCCGGCTGCAGAGGGATACCTGCCCTGGCGCACCCTGGGGGTGCCGGAAACGGACCCGTGGGGATTGCCCAGGAGCGCCGCTTCCGATCCGTTCAACGGCTATTGGCGCTACCGGGTTGATCGCAATTTCAGCAATTCGGGAGCCTTGGTAACCATAAAGACCGCGCCGGCCGAGAACCTGACCATCGTGGACGGCCGGGGCGTGTTGCTGACTGCGCCGACGGAAACACCGGTGGCGATCGTCTATTCCACCGGCGCCAACCTGGCGCAGGATAGAGAAAATGCCTCTTTTGAACGTGCGCCCTGCGGCAATGCCAGTGGTTACGACGCGGGAGGAGGGACTGCCTGCCCGGACGGTGAACCTCTGTACCAGGGCGGCGACGTAACCGGAACCGGCGCCACCGCCGCCTTTGACGATATCCTGGTGTGGCTATCACGGCCGCGCCTGTTCAACCGGATGGTCACGGCAGGCCGGTTGCCGTGAACAGAACACTGAAAGCAACCGGGGACAGATTTCAAATCTGTCCCCTTCCCCGGGACAGTCGGGGTCAGAGTAAGAAATCCATCAGGATTTTTACTCTGACCCCTTAAATCTCCCCGGAAGGCAAAGCCATGCTGACGATCGCACGTTTTACCTTGCTCGAAGCCATTCGCTGCCGTTTGCTTATTGCGATGATTGCAGTCGTGGTCGCAGCGTTCGGCCTGGCGCAGTTCCTGGGCGAATTAAGCATCACGGAGACCAGGCAGGCGCAGGCGTCTGTAACGGGCTCTTTATTGCGGGTTTTCTCGATTTGCGCCACCTGCCTGTTTGTTATAAGCAGTGTCCTGAGGGAACTGGACGACAAGGGCCTGGAGCTGATCCTGTCCCTGCCCCTGCCCAGGCACGCGTACCTGTTCGGGAAATTAACCGGATTTGCAGGCTTCTCATTATGCGTCGCTGTCCTTGCCGCTCTGCCGTTGTTGCTGTATGCCCCCGCCGCCGCAGTCGGCTGCTGGATGCTCTCCCTGTTCTGCGAACAGTTGTTGCTGGCCGCCTTCAGCCTGCTGTGCCTGATGGCGTTTGCCAATATCAGCCTGGCTTTCACGTCAGCCATGGCATTTTACCTGTTGTCGCGCAGCATTGAGGCGCTGCGCCTGTTAAGCGCCGCTCCGGTCCTGGTATCCGACGCCAATTCACAGGTCTTCATGAATTTTCTGGTGAATGCGCTGGCATTACTGCTGCCCGGCCTGCACGCCTTCACCCGTAGTGAATGGCTGGTATATGGGGTCGATGCCGACGCCGTGGGGACAGTGCTGATCCAGACCCTGGTTTACCTGCCCGTCCTGCTGTCCGCCGGCCTGTTCGACCTGTACCGGAAGAACCTGTAATGAACAATAGCGCAGCAAGACCACTTTCAGCGGTTCCATTTACCGTCTGGGCCATATTCATCATCAGTTTATCTGTCCAGGTATCTTGGAACCATACACGAACTCCGGTGAATGCAACGGCCAATAAACTGCCGGATGCACCGGATACCCGGTTACTGCAATTGTCCGCAATGGGCGAACCGGGAACACTGGCAAAAATCCTGATGTTGTGGTTACAGGCTTTCGATAATCAGCCAGGTATCAGCATCCCGTTTGCCGACCTGGATTACGTCATGGTCATAAACTGGTTGGATGCGCTGCTCGATCTCGACAACCGTTTTCAATATCCGCTGCTGTCCGCCAGCCGCGTCTACACGGAAACGCCGGATGACGCCGGGAAGCGGCAAATGCTGGAGTTCGTCCACCGGCGCTTCCGGGAGGACCCCGAGCGCCGCTGGCCCTGGATGGCCCACGGGGTTTATGTCGCAAAACATCGTATCAAGGATTTGCAACTGGCCCTGAAGTACGCCAACGCCCTGCGCCAGAACGTGAGCAACGGCACCGCGCCCCCCTGGGTAACACAAATGGAGATATTCGTACTGGAAGACCTGGGCGAGATCGAAAGCGCTCGCATCATCATCGGCGGCCTGCTGGCAAGCGGCAAGCTGGCGGGCAACGACAATGAACTGCGGTTCCTGAAAAACAAACTGGCGGAACTGCAACAAGGCAATAACCGGCCTGCGGCCGGAATTGGAGGATAACAATATGAAAACACGCAACCAGCCGGGTTTTACCCTGGTGGAAATCGCCGTCGTCCTGGTCCTTATCGGACTCTTGCTGGGCGGCATACTGAAAGGCCAGCAACTGATCAGCAGCGCCAGGGTGCGCAATATGGCGGACCAGAATTCCGGCATACAGGCCGCGTATTACGGTTTTATCGACCGCTACCGGCAGGTACCGGGCGATATGCCGGCGGCGCTGGCGTGCAGCGCCATCAGCGCGGAAGTGGACCCCAACTGCGGCGGCGCGCCCACCATCGGCGGCAACCAGAACGGGCGCATCGACCGTTGGGAGGAGGCCGGCGCGGTGTGGGCGCACCTGGCCCATTCCCGCCTGCTCAACGGCAGTTACGACGGAAGCACGGCCACGGCCGCGCAGTACGAGGCGGGCGTATTGACCGGGCAGGTGCCGGGCAACGCCTTCCAGCAACCCGTCCTGCTGGGGTTTACCGATGATTATGACGACGGAGGCGCCGCGGCCGGATCAACCGTGCGCCTGGCTTACGCGTTCGGGGCCGGCGTTACCCCGGCGCTGTTGCGGGAACTGGATGTAAAACTGGATGATGGCGACCCGGGCAGCGGGGTCGTGCGCGGCACCGTAAATACGGCGAAGAACGGAGAAGGTACGGTGGGGGGCGATGACTTCGGCGCCGGCACATCAGGGAGTGAAGTCATTCTCTGGTCGTCCACTACCGGCGCGCCCTGCATCAACAACGCGGATGCGACAGGCTCTTCCTGGAACGTGGACAGCGACAACACCCGCTGCAATGCGGTGTTCCTGTATTGACGGGGCACGGACTCTATCAGCAATTTGACCCGGCATGTCAATTCCTGCAATCCGCATACAAGGACTGACAAAACAGCGCGGCGGGAAAACCGTGTTGTCGGACCTGGACCTCGTGGTGCCGGAGGGCGACTGCATGGGCCTGGTGGGAGTTAACGGCGCCGGCAAAACCACCTTGCTGAAATGCCTGCTGGACCTTGATGCGGCCACCTCGGGAGAGATTGCCGTCTTCAACAGGAAACACAGCCTGGCCGCAGCCAGGGCGCGCCTGGCTTACCTGCCGGAACAGTTCCGGCCGCCGGATTATCTCAACGGCTGGGAGTTCCTGCGTTATACGAGCGGACTCCACGGCAATGAATACAACCTCAACCGGGCAAGGCAGGTTATGGACATCCTGGACCTGGAGATTGCAGAGCTGGATAAACTTGCCATACGCCTGTCAAAAGGCACGGCGCGGAAACTGGGGCTGGCCGCCTGCCTGCTGAGCGGAAAAAAGCTGCTCGTCATGGATGAACCCATGAGCGGCCTGGACCCGCGGGCGCGGGTCTGCCTTCAATCCCACCTGCTGGAACTGAAGCGGCAGGGCCTTACCTGCTTGTTCACTACCCACCTGCTGGCCGACGCGGAAAAACTGTGCGACAGCATAGCCATATTGCACCAGGGCATAATCCGTTATATCGGGTCGCCCGCCGCCTGCCGCCGGCACTTCAACGCAGTTGACCTTGAACAGGCTTTTTTAAGGATTTTACTCTGACCCCAGCATTTTTTTGAGATAACGGTATGCCTGCCGGTAAATACCCGGTATCTTGCTTTCCCGCGGGCCTGCCACGTTGCATTGTTTTATGTTATTGGCAACAAGCCAGTTGCGGATAACATCTGCCCCGGGCGGGTCGTCGAGGTCGACGATCATAGACGGCTTGTTCAAATTCCTGGCAAAACCCAGGGTAGCAGCCGTGCCTCCCTCCAGTCGGTTTCTGTTCAGGATCAGGGTGCCGTCGCTGTCCTCCACGTTTTTCCTGGTCCTGTCAACATATTCCGGCGAATCCGTTTCGACCAGGCGGTAACGTCCGGGAATTATTCCGTCCTCGGCCCTCCTGCCGGCAGGGCACCAGCCGCCATGGGGAATGTCGAGGGCAATGGCGCAGTCCAGGGCTGCGCGGTCCACCCCTGTCTGTCCGCCGGATACGATTTTTTCTATTTTAACTGTCCGCCACCCTGTGTTTTGTCCTGATGTAATCCTTGTGTGAGATATACAGCAAATCGGCGATTTTCCTGATGTAATACTCTTCGTATTTGTCCAGCACCGCATCGGCGAATGCGACCTTCCAGAGCGATTCGATAATGCGGATCTTTTCCGCTGCGTCCAGGTTCTCATTGAGCATGCGGGTGAACTCGTGCAGGGAAACGGCGAGATCGACTTCCCGGCGCGCCAGGTCGATTAATTCATCCACCTGTCCGGCGGCGATATTGAAGTGATTGACCAGCGCCGTTTTGATGACTGCAAGTTCTTCATTGTCGACGGATGAATCAGCCAGGCTGATTTCAACCATCAATACGGCCGCGGCCAGTTCCACCCGGTTGCCGGGGCCGGAACTGTCGCGTTCGCCGTTGTCCTGCAGGCCGCGCTCGAAGAATTCCCTGATGGATTTAAGCATTTTGATTGAATTTGGCGCGTGTCAGTGTCATCTTTACCAGCCTATTTTAAACGCTGACAGCTTATGCGCAACATCCGGGTATATACGGAAGCGCCTTTGGCGGTTTCCGCAACAGCGGTCCTGTCCAGGGAGGCGTCACACCACCTGCTGCGGGTTCTTCGTTGCCGCCGCAATGACCGGATCATCCTGTTTAACGGTCTCGGCGGGAGTTATACCGGGAGGATCGTCTCAGCCTCCACTCGCCTGGCTGAAGTGGAAATCCTGGATTTTCTGCCTGATACGCCGGAAACCGGCCTGTTGATCACGCTGGGCCTGGGGATGTCGCGTAGCCTGCACATGGATTATGCCGTGCAGAAATCCGTTGAACTGGGCGTACATAAAATCGTTCCCCTGTACACGGAGCGCAGCAATGTCAAGCTGGACCAAAATCGCGCCAGGTCGCGCATGGCACACTGGGAGAAAATCATTATCCATGCCTGCGAGCAGTCCGGAAGAAATATCCTGCCCGTTCTGGACAGTCCCGGGGACCTGCATGAATGGGTGTCAAACGACAGGAACCCGGCGCGCTTTGTGCTGGCGCCGCCGGCAACGCAGAACCTTGCCGGACTGGCGGGGATGATTGACCGGGAAGCCAGCATACTGGTAGGCCCTGAAGGGGGCTTGACGGATGCGGAACAGGCGGCTGCGGAACAACGTGGATACATACCGGTAAAACTCGGCCCCCGTACGCTCCGCACCGAGACCGCTGCCGTTGCGGCAGTGACCGCGCTGCAGGTTCTTTGCGGCGACCTGCGCTGAACTGAAGGCGGAAAGCCTCATGTTTTTAGGATATAATGGTATTTTTTTAACTTGGAAGCTTACATGGTCGCTACTGCAGCAGAGACTGTTCCGCACCTGACAACGGCCCTGACCGGCCCGCTGAATATCATTGAGAACGTCATCCTGGATCGGCAGTCCAGGATCGAATCCTGGTTTCGTTCCCAATGGCGCAAGACACCGGCGCCGTTGTACGCATCCGTCGACCTGAGGAACGCCGGTTACAAGATAGCGCCTGTCGATACCAACCTGTTCCCCGCCGGGTTCAATAACCTTAACCCGGTCTTCGAGTCCCTGTGCATACAGGCGGTGCAGTCGGCGCTGGAACGGTTGGACAGGCCGGTGGACCGGGTATTGATCATTCCCGAGAACCACACCCGGAACATACATTACCTGGAGAACCTTGCCGTATTGCAGGGGATATTTGAAAAAGCGGGTTTTGAGACCCGGACAGGTTCGTTGTTGCCGGGACTGGACGAGGCAATGCAGATCGACCTGGACAGCGGTTCATCCGTCTGCCTGGAACCTCTGCACCGGGAGGGCGCCGGTGTATGCGTGCGGGATTTCCGACCGGAACTGCTGGTGCTGAACAATGATCTATCTTCCGGCGTACCGGATTTTCTGCAGGGAGTGGACCAACTTATCATGCCTCCGGTTAACCTGGGCTGGTCGGACAGGTCTAAAACCGTCCATTTCAATTTTTATCGTGACATCGCCCGGGATTTCTCGGCGCTGCTGGATATCGATCCCTGGCTGATTGAACCCCTGTTCCGCAACTGCGGAGAAGTGGACTTCATGAAACGGGCCGGTGAATCCTGTCTCTCAAGAAACGTGGAATCATTACTGAACGCCATCCGTAAAAAATACGATGAATACGGTATAACCGATGATCCGTTCGTGATGATCAAGGCGGATTCCGGCACTTACGGTATGGGTGTTATGTCCGTGCAAAGCCCCGAGGAAGTTCACGACCTGAACCGGAAACAAAGGACGAAAATGGCCACCATTAAGGAAGGACAGAAGGTGACCAAGGCCATGATCCAGGAAGGCGTGCATACCCATGAAACCTGGGACAAACCCGGCACGGTGGCGGAACCGGTGATTTATCTCATCGACCAGAACGTGGTAGGCGGTTTCTACCGGGTGCATCCGCAACGGGCGACCAATGAAAACCTCAATTCTCCGGGCATGTATTTCGAACGCCTGGCATTCGAAGAATGCTGCAATTCCCCGGACAAGGATCAATCGCCGGATGCCCACCCTAACCGCTTTTACACCTACGGCGTCATTGCCCGGCTGGCATCCCTGGCGGCGGCAAGGGAGATGAAGAACCTGGGATAGCCTGACTTTTTCCGCTGAACTCCCGCCTGGCCGGAATTTCTGTCGGAATTCAGCGAGAACTGCTGAAACAGGGCAACCGCATACTTTTATATGTCTGCTCCGAACAGGATTTCCGCCCGTCTGGTATCACTCCACCCGGCCTGCTTGAGTTTCCCCCGCATGCTGTTCTTCCTGGGGTCCAACCGCGCCAGGTTCAGACAGAAGCGCCGGATAATCGCCACGTTCTCCGCCCCGTCCCCCTTGCGGATGCGACTGTCATCCTCCTTAAAGGCCACATCCAGCACCCAATGCGCCTTGTTCTCCACCTCCCAGTGCCGCCGTATCCCCTGCGCCACCCGCTGGGCATCCACGGGCAAGGAGCTGATATAGTAATGTATCTCCGTCTCCACCGCTTTCCCGGGCAGGCGCCGCTCCCGCTCCATCTCAATGAGGGTTTGCAAGCCCGGCCACCTGGCCGCCCCACTCACCCACTCATCCACCGGCAACTGCCGGCAGGTGCGTTTCTCTATCCGGCCATGCCCGCCGTCCACCTCCTCATGCACCGCTACCTGCTGCGGCGCATCGCGCGTAACCTTATGAAAGTACGCCTGTATTTCCTTGCGCAACGTCTTGTGATTGTCCTTCAGCGACAACGTGTAATCGCCGCCTTTCTTGTGAATCTTCTGCGCTATCTTCTTCTGCGTATTCATCGCATCCGCCGTGATATGCGCCCCCTTCACCTGCAACAACTCCAGCATCTCCATCACCGACGACTGCTCATTCTTCTTCCCCTGTGACTTCATCTGCGCCAATACCAACCCGCACTCATGTCCCCAGGCCGTGATGCTGTGCAGGGCCGTGTGTTTCTCCCCGTCATGAGACCGCCGCAGGGTCTTCCCGTCCAGCGCTATCTGCTCCTGACCGGACGCCGCCCGTACCTCATTCACCCAATCGATAAACGCCCGGTTGAACTGCTCCGGGTCCAGCGCCCGCACCACCCGCGCAATCGTGTCATCCACCGGCATCCCGTTCAAAAACGGCCGGTAGCGACGCAGCCAATCCAGCTTCTCATCACCGAATTCCTTGATGTCTTTCCAGCCTTCTGCCCCCGACAGCACCGCACTCACTGTCAGAAACAGAATGTCCAATAACTCATGCTTCTTGTTAATATCACGCCGCGGGTCGTCAATCGTCGCCAAATGGGTCAGTAAACTCATGGGAATCTCCTCAGTTTGGGGTAATTACTGATCTGATCCCCGCAAAACCCATGAGTTCCCCACTTATCTATATCTTATTGGAATAAAAAACCTCTTACTTATGACAAAAAGTATGATCTTGCCCTGACTGCTGAAAAAGCAGTGCTGAAAAAGCAGTTGACTCCCGGCAAGAAATTGTTTATAAACAATAACAAGTTATTCTTTTTTTGACAGGGGCTGTTAAACCACCCACACACTGAGGGAAGTTCATGGAAATCAGGGAAGATGCCTACAGCAACAGGTCGTCACTGACCGCACACAAACAATATTTCGGTTATCCCGCCAACGCGGTTCTTTTCCTGTTTGCCCTGGCTGCGCTGCTGGGAGTCCAGTTGCGTTCCATCCTGCTGTTCCTGCTCATTTCAGGTTTCGGCCTGCTGGTGCTTAACCTGGTTTGCCGGGATGACCCGAACGGGATTGCCGTCTGGTTATATGTGATTAGAAAAAGGCTGTTGAAACGGATTACCTGCCTGCGTGCGGACATCGTCGCCGACAGGCCGTTCATATTTACCGAGTAACGTTAACATGGGAGAGGAAAGGATGCGCGATCGTATCTGTCTGTTTGTACTTGTATGTTTCCCCGGCGCACTGCGCGCGGAATTCGATATCGGCACGACCGGCGGGCCGCTGGATTTTATCACCACGGCGTTTCAGACGGCAGTGGATTTTTTGACGGGACCGGCGGCGCTGGCCTTCCTGGTAGGGTCCATAGTTGTAGGCGGCGTGATGTGGGCTTATGCGCCCAGGAGCGGCGCCCTGGGCATAGTTTTCCGGGCGATTATGGTATTGCTGGTGATTTTCAACCTGACCCTGGTGGTCAATAACCTGAGGTGACAAATATGGATTAAGAAATGCAAGACGGGATGTAAAATTTGGGATAATCTATACTTAATAACTTATTGAAGATGAGAGAATCAATGGACGAGAAAAAGAAACAGGCCCTGGACATTGCCCTGGGGCAAATCGAAAAACAATTTGGCAAGGGCTCGATCATGCGCATGGGCGATGGTTCCATCGATCATGATGTGAGTGCGGTATCCACGGGTTCGCTGGGGTTGGACCTGGCGCTGGGAATTGGCGGACTGCCAAGGGGAAGGGTCGTGGAAATCTACGGGCCGGAATCCTCCGGCAAGACCACGCTGGCGCTGCATGCGGCGGCGGAAATACAGAAAGCCGGGGGCACCGCCGCGTTCGTCGACGCGGAACATGCCCTGGACCCGTCGTACGCGGAGAAACTCGGCGTGAAGATTGCGGACCTGCTGGTCTCGCAGCCGGATACGGGCGAGCAGGCCCTGGAAATCACGGATATGCTGGTGCGTTCCGGCGCCACAGACCTGATTATTATCGATTCCGTAGCAGCTTTGACGCCCAAGGCGGAAATAGAAGGGGAGATGGGCGACAGCCACATGGGTCTCCAGGCCCGCCTGATGTCCCAGGCCCTGAGGAAACTCACGGCCAACATCAAACGGTCCAATACTCTGGTAATATTCATCAACCAGATCCGCATGAAGATCGGCGTTATGTTCGGTAACCCGGAAACGACTACCGGAGGCAACGCGCTGAAGTTTTATTCCTCCGTGCGCATGGAAATCCGGCGCATCGGCGCGATCAAGAAAAACGACGAGGTTGTCGGCAACGAAACCCGCGTGAAGGTAGTCAAGAACAAGGTGGCGCCGCCGTTCAAGGAGGCGATCTTCGATATCTTCTACGGCCGCGGCATATCCCGCGAGGGTGAAATCATCAACCTGGGCGTGCAGCACGGAATCATTGAAAAGACCGGCGCCTGGTACGGTTACAACGGCGAACGCATCGGCCAGGGCAAGGACAACGTGCGCGTATATTTCCAGGACAACCCCGAACTGGCGCTGGAAATCGAGCAGGCGGTGAAAAGCAAGGCGCTGCCGCAGGTTGAAGCTGCGATACCGGCGGAGGAAACGCAAGCCTGAGAACCAGTGATACAGCGGTAATCAGGAAACGGGCATTGAACCTGCTCGCCCGGCGCGAGCACTCCGGGCAGGAACTACAGGTGAAACTGGCGGCGCGCGGGTTCGCCCCGGAAGCAGTGGGAGAAGTCCTCGCGGATCTCAAGTCTGCGGGGATGCAGGATGATGCGCGCTTCGCCGAAGCGTATGTCCGCGGCCGCGTTGCAAAAGGCTACGGACCGTTGCGTATCTCCCGGGAGTTGGGTGAGCGCGGACTGGGCGATGAACTGGTAAGACAGGTATTTACGGCCATGGATTTGGACTGGGAAGAACGAATCCGGGTAGTGCGGCAAAAGAAATTCGGCCGGCACTCGCCCATGGATTTCAGGGAGCAGGCAAGACAATCACGTTTTCTGCAGTATCGCGGTTTTACCTCAGAGCAGATTCGAAGAGAATTCAAAGACAGCGAATAGCGGACAGGATGAAGTATATCGAAGCAAATGACATTCGCCGGCGGTTTCTGGATTTTTTCAACCGGCGCGGGCACGAGGTGGTGGCAAGTTCACCCCTGGTGCCGGCCAATGATCCGACGCTGTTGTTCACCAACGCCGGCATGGTGCAGTTCAAGGAAGTATTCCTGGGCCTTGAGCAGCGCGCCTGCGCGCGCGCCGTGACCGCCCAGCGCTGCGTACGCGCCGGGGGCAAACACAACGACCTGGAAAACGTCGGATACACCGCCCGCCACCATACTTTTTTCGAGATGCTGGGTAATTTCAGTTTCGGAGACTATTTCAAGGAACAGGCTATCCATTATGCCTGGGAGTTCCTTACTGGGGAGCTGGCCATCCCTGAGGAGAAACTCTGGGTCACCGTCTTCCATGATGATGCCGATGCCGAGGCCATCTGGCTGGAACAGGTCGGAGTCGATAAGGACCGGTTCAGCCGTTGCGGAGAGAAAGACAATTTCTGGTCGATGGGGGATACGGGACCCTGCGGACCGTGCAGTGAGATTTTTTACGATTACGGCGCGGACGTGCCCGGCGGCCCGCCCGGCAGCGCGGAGCAGGACGGCGACCGCTACGTGGAGATCTGGAACCTGGTGTTCATGGAGTTCAACCGCGACGCGCAAGGCGCGATGCATCCCCTGCCGAAACCGTCCGTGGATACCGGCATGGGTCTGGAGCGCACCGCGGCGCTGCTGCAGGGTGTCCGGAACAACTACGAAACGGACCTGTTCCGTCCCCTGATCGATGCAGTGCAATCCCTCGCAGGTGATAGTGCTGCGGACCTTGTCTCAACCCGGGTAATTGCCGATCACATCCGTTCCTGCGCTTTCCTGGTTGCGGACGGCGTCATCCCGGCCAACGAGGGAAGGGGCTATGTGCTGCGCCGAATCATCCGCCGGGCCTTGCGCCACGGGTCCAAGCTGGGCCTGAATGAGCCGTTCTTCCATAAGCTGGTGGATCCCCTGGACTCCATCATGGGAGAAGCCTGCCCGGAATTGAGCAGGGCCAGGGAATTCGTGACCAATACCCTGAAGCAGGAGGAAGAACGGTTTGCGGAAACCCTGGAGCAGGGACTTAAACACCTGGAAGCCGCGGTCGGCGCGCTTGCCTCCGGCACTATCCCGGGCGAAGTCGTGTTCAAGCTGTATGATACTTACGGATTCCCGGTTGACCTCACCGCGGATATTGCCCGCGAACGCAGCCTGAAACTGGACCTGGAGGGGTTTGAGGAGTGTATGGATGAGCAACGCCAAAGGGCGCGGGAGGCGAACAGGTTTGCTGTGGACGTCTCCGTACTTCCGGACCTGAAGGACCACGCTTCTGGTTTCGAAGGCTACGATTCCCTGCGCGTCACCGGGAGGGTAACGGCCCTGTTGCAGGACAACCAGGCAGTCGAGCGTATTGAAGAAGACCAATCCGGCGCGGTTGTGCTGGATCGGACCCCGTTCTACGCGGAATCCGGCGGCCAGGTAGGCGACCAGGGGGAACTGGTTTCCGATACCGGCGTATTTGTTGTCGATGACACCCGGAAACAGGGTAATGCCCACGTTCACATCGGCAGGGTAAGCCGGGGCAGCCTGCAAACCGGACAGGAGGCAGAGTCCCGGGTCGACCCCGTCACGCGCATCAACACTGTGCGCAACCACTCCGCCACGCACCTGCTGCATGCGGCGCTGAGAGAAGTGCTCGGGGAGCATGTGACCCAGCAGGGTTCCCTGGTGGCGCCGGACCGATTGCGGTTTGACTTTTCCCATCCGGAACCGGTTTCGGAACAGCAACTGCTGGAGATCGAACGGCTGGTCAACCGCAAGATACTGGAAAACATCGATACCGAAATCCGCCTGATGCCGCTGGATGAAGCGTTGAAGTCGGGGGCCACGTCCCTGTTCGGTGAGAAATACGATAAACAGGTCCGGGTATTGAAGATCGGCGGAGATTTTTCGGTGGAGTTATGCGGCGGCACGCACGTAGCCCGCGCTGGCGACATCGGCCTGTTCAAATTCGTTGCCGAGACAGGGATTGCCGCGGGCATCCGCCGGGTTGAGGCCGTCACGGGACTGGGCGCGCTGGCCCTGGTGGAAGACGAAGAAGCACAGTTGGCCGAACTGGCGCGGCTGCTGAAATCCGACCGCGGCAAACTGGCAACCAGACTGGAGCAGGTTCTGGAGAATTCCAGGCGCCTGGAAAAGGAACTGGAACAGGTAAAGGGCAAAATGGCCAGCCGGGCCGGCGCGGAGCTGGGTGAGCAGGCTGAGCTTGTCAACGGCATTCATGTCCTTGCCCGCAACATGGATGGGGCCGACCCGAAAACCCTGCGCGATACGGTCGATCAGTTGAAGAGCAAACTGGGCACCGCGGTCATCGTGCTCGGCACGGTCAAAGGTGATAAAGTCAGCCTGGTGGCGGGAGTGACGAAAGACAGCACGGACAGGGTACAGGCCGGCGAACTGATCAACTTTGTCGCGCAGCAGGTGGGCGGCAAGGGAGGAGGCCGTCCGGACCTGGCCCAGGCCGGCGGCAATGATCCGTCTGCGCTGCAAAGCGCGCTGGCAAGCGTCCCGGCCTGGGTGGTTGCAAAGACTGTTGGGAAGACTGGTTGATATGGCTCTTATCGTGGAAAAATTCGGCGGCACCTCTGTCGCAACGGTGGATCGGATCAAGGCGGTTGCCGATATCGTCATTGCCACGCGCAAGCAGGGACACCAGGTGGTGGTGGTCCTCTCGGCCATGGCCGGTGAGACCGATCGGCTTATCGAACTGGCGGGGCAGGTGGCAAAAAACCCGGACTCCCGGGAACTTGACGTGTTGCTGTCAACCGGTGAACAGGTCACCATCGCCCTGCTGAGCATGGTATTGCAGGAACACGGGTATCCGGCGGTCTCCTATACCGGCGGACAGGTCCATATACTCACGGACAACGTCCACAACAAGGCCCGGATTATCGATATCGAAGCGGTGCGAGTGAAAAAAGACCTGGCTGACAGCAAGATAGTCGTTATCGCAGGTTTTCAGGGTATTGACGAAAACGGTAACATCACCACGCTCGGGCGCGGCGGCACCGACACCACCGCCGTCGCCATGGCGGTGGCGCTGAATGCCGACGAATGCAGGATCTATACTGACGTGGACGGCGTATACACCGCGGACCCCCGGATCGTGCCGGGCGCCAGGCGCATGGACAAGATAGCCTACGAGGAGATGCTGGAACTGGCCAGCCTGGGGGCGAAGGTGCTGCAGATACGCTCAGTGGAATTCGCCAACAAGTATAAAGTACCATTACGTGTCCTGTCTTCCTTTGAGGAAGGTCCGGGCACCTTGATCACAGACGAGGATGAAGAAATGGAACGGGCGCTTATAGCGGGCATTGCCCATAACCTGGACGAAGCAAAACTCACCCTGCGCGGTGTGCCGGACAGACCCGGCATCGCCGGCGCGATATTGAATCCCATTGCCGAGGCGGACATCGAGGTCGACATGATCGTCCAGAATGTCGGCGTGGATCATTTGACTGATTTCACCTTCACCGTGCACCGGAATGATTTCGGCAAGGCCAAGGCGCTGCTGGAAAAAACTGCCCGGAACCTGGACGCGAAAGAGGTCCTGGCAGATGACCGGATTGTCAAGATTTCCGTTGTGGGGGTGGGCATGCGCTCCCATGCCGGGATCGCAAGTAAAATGTTTTCGGCCCTGGCCGGCGAGGGCATCAATATTCAGATGATATCCACCTCTGAAATAAAGATATCAGTGGTCGTTGACGAGAAGTACCTGGAACTGGGTGTGAGGACGTTGCACTCCGCTTTCGGTCTTGAGGGCGATGACAATATAATCGATGATGCCGCGGGGTGACCGGGATACGCTTTTTTTATAAAGCAATTATCATCGAAAAAGGCTAATATAGTTACTACCTAGGGAAAAAACAGGAGAAAATAAGATGTTGATATTAACACGCAGGATTGGCGAGTCTCTGATGATCGGGGATGATGTCAATGTAACCATCCTCGGAATACGAGGCAACCAGGTCCGGATCGGAGTCAACGCTCCCAAAGAAATAGCGGTACACCGGGAGGAAATCTACGAACGCATTCAGCTTGAAAAGGTAAAGAAGGCGAAAGCCCAGCTTGCCCAGGAATACATGGATGAACCGGAGGACGGCGACGGAGGGCCGGAGGACAGTGATGGAAATTCGGGGGAAGATGACGAACATACTTAGTCAGCATACTGTATAGGGGTTAAAGACTTCTATACAGACATATCCGGGCCGGCCCAACCGGCCCGCCTACGGAGAGGTGGCCGAGTGGCTGAAGGCGCTCCCCTGCTAAGGGAGTATGGGTTAAAAGCCCATCGAGGGTTCGAATCCCTCTCTCTCCGCCATTCAGTCGCAAGGGAATTTCATCTGCAGATGGCAAATTAACTTAGTGGAAACAAATAGTTGGATAGAGTTTGGGTGGTCCGACCCTATCTTTCCGGACTGCCCGTAAGTCTCACAGGTGGTGAACCGGGAAAGGCAGATTGACATGACAGGATAGGTATCTTATTTTACTTGTACGAGAAATTTACTCTCTGCGTTTGTCTTTTCCTAATAAATCGTTTTCCCGATAAATATAGACGTTGTGCTTTTATCCATAGAAGGAGTAAGAAATGTTTAAAAATTTAATCCTGGTCATAGTGGTAGCTGTTATCACAGGATGTGGAACTGCATCCACGCTAGTGTTAGATCCTGTAGAACAACGAGCTGAACATAAAGGGGTGACCATCTCATCCGGAAACCACAACGTTGCGGTTCCTCAAAAAATTGTCGCACAACTACAAGAAGGGATCGGAAAAGGTCTTTATGAAGAGAATGATTTCATTAAATCTGATGCTCTCTTGCTTGAGTATCAATTCCTGCAACAAGATGAGGGAAATCAGTTTGTCAGGTGGTTTTTTGGTGGTATTGGCAATGCGGGTGAGGCTTCACTCACAGTGTTAGTAACCTACACTGACGTTAATGGAAATCAACTGGCTCAAACGCAGGTTCAAGGCAAAATTGATAGTGGGTTTTTTGGTGGTTCATTTAGCGAAGCAATAGGTAAAGTCGCCGAGGAGATTGTTGAATTCACAGTTGTAAATTTCAAAAACTAAAATGCAACAACTCCCTATTGCATGAAAGAACTACGTAATTAACAAAATACACGCTCTTGGTTTAACGTCTAATCAGGCCAACAGGATCGAATCCGGTGTGGCTATTAGTAGTTCTAAATGAACCGGTTTTTTCGCGCAAAGTCAGAATTGGCATCGCCTATTTATTTTTTGTTTTCCCGATTAGAGGCATAGGCTTTCCTGTATTCACGTGACAATTTCTTTGCTTTGGCAATTTGGTCTCGTGACATTTGTTTGACAATTTCTTTTTTGATTGCCTTGGACAATTGTGAGCCTTGTTCAGATGCCAAGATGAACCAGGCATAGGCTTCAATGTCATCCTTGGGGACGCCATCACCAGTTGCATACATGGATCCGAGGTTGTGTTGTGCCATGATGTGTCCCCGCGTTGCGGCCAGACGAAACCATCGTACGGCCTCAGCGTTATTCTTTGGTATCCCTTGGCCTTCCATAAATAAAACACCTAGCCCGAATTGTGCCTGGACATGTCCTTGCTCTGCGGCTTGATGGAGCCAGCGCATAGCCTCCTCGTCATCCTCAGGTACTCCGACACCCTTTGAATACATAAAACCAAGAGTGTTCTGCGCTTGCACGTGTCCCTGCTCGGCGGCCTGACGATACCAGCGTGCGGCGTTGGCGCCGTCTGTATCTACTCCTTCACCACTAAAATATATGAGTCCAAGAGTGTATTGTGCCTCAGCATCACCCTGCTCGGCAGCCTGACGGTACCAGCGTACGGCCTCGGCGTTATCCTCCGATACTCCTCTGCCATTTGCATACATGAAACCTAAATTGTACTGCGCCCCAGCATGCTCTTGTTCAGCAGCAAGTCGGAACAGGCGCACGGCTTCGGTGTCATCTGCAGTTACTCCATTGCCATCGGCATACATAACTCCGAGACTGTGCTGTGCCTGGGCGAAGCCCTGCTCTGCAGCCTGGCGATACCAGCGAACGGCCTCGGCGTCATTCTCTCCTACTCCCCAACCTTTTTCATACATGGAACCGAGATTGTACTGCGCCATAGCGAAGCCTTGCTCAGCGGAGTGACGGAACCAGCGGACAGCTTCAATGTCATTTTTAGGAACTGCGTCGCCGTTCAAATATATGATCCCGAGATTGTACTGTGCCCCGGCGTGCTCTTGTTCAGCAGCAAGTCGGAACAGGCGCACGGCCTCGGTGTAATCCACAGTTACTCCATTGCCATCGGCATACAAGACCCCGAGACTGTACTGCGCCTGGGCGAATCCCTGCTCTGCAGCTTGGCGATACCAGCGAACGGCCTCCTCGCCATCCGCAGGTACTCCAACACCCGTTAAATACATAAAACCTAAAGTGCTCTGTGCCTGTACATGTCCCTGCTCGGCGGCCTGATGGAACCAGCGTAACGCCTCTACTTTATTTATGTCTACGCTATCACCACGAAAATACATGACACCGAGATTGAACTGTGCTTCGGCATCTCCTTGCCCCGCGGCCTTTTTTATTGTCTCTAACTCACCGGCCGCAAAGGCCAAACAAGCAAATAATAGCAGGCCTGATAGCATGCATCTGTACTTGTAGGATTGACAATTGCTTATACGCATCATGTACCATCCTCGGTGTCGTTGGAGGGGAAAGAAAGGAAGTTTGAATATAAGATGCGGACCATCTGCCAGAATTCTAGGGCTCTCTGTGAATTCTCTTCAGTTCGGCCTATAAACTAGATTGTCCGCTTATCTAGCTGTTTTCCTAACTGGGGCCATAAGCTTCCCAAAAGTCACGGAACAATTTCTTTGCTTCGGCAATTTGAGCACGAGTCATCCTTCTGGCAACTATAGCCTTATTCCTTTTTGATCGTTTAAAACCTTGAGCAGCGGCCATGCTGAACCAGGCATCAGGGCAACCGCATACTTTTATATGTCTGCTCCGAACAGGATTTCCGCCCGTCTGGTATCACTCCACCCGGCCTGCTTGAGTTTCCCCCGCATGCTGTTCTTCCTGGGGTCCAACCGCGCCAGGTTCAGACAGAAGCGCCGGATAATCGCCACGTTCTCCGCCCCGTCCCCCTTGCGGATGCGACTGTCATCCTCCTTAAAGGCCACATCCAGCACCCAATGCGCCTTGTTCTCCACCTCCCAGTGCCGCCGTATCCCCTGCGCCACCCGCTGGGCATCCACGGGCAAGGAGCTGATATAGTAATGTATCTCCGTCTCCACCGCTTTCCCGGGCAGGCGCCGCTCCCGCTCCATCTCAATGAGGGTTTGCAAGCCCGGCCACCTGGCCGCCCCACTCACCCACTCATCCACCGGCAACTGCCGGCAGGTGCGTTTCTCTATCCGGCCATGCCCGCCGTCCACCTCCTCATGCACCGCTACCTGCTGCGGCGCATCGCGCGTAACCTTATGAAAGTACGCCTGTATTTCCTTGCGCAACGTCTTGTGATTGTCCTTCAGCGACAACGTGTAATCGCCGCCTTTCTTGTGAATCTTCTGCGCTATCTTCTTCTGCGTATTCATCGCATCCGCCGTGATATGCGCCCCCTTCACCTGCAACAACTCCAGCATCTCCATCACCGACGACTGCTCATTCTTCTTCCCCTGTGACTTCATCTGCGCCAATACCAACCCGCACTCATGTCCCCAGGCCGTGATGCTGTGCAGGGCCGTGTGTTTCTCCCCGTCATGAGACCGCCGCAGGGTCTTCCCGTCCAGCGCTATCTGCTCCTGACCGGACGCCGCCCGTACCTCATTCACCCAATCGATAAACGCCCGGTTGAACTGCTCCGGGTCCAGCGCCCGCACCACCCGCGCAATCGTGTCATCCACCGGCATCCCGTTCAAAAACGGCCGGTAGCGACGCAGCCAATCCAGCTTCTCATCACCGAATTCCTTGATGTCTTTCCAGCCTTCTGCCCCCGACAGCACCGCACTCACTGTCAGAAACAGAATGTCCAATAACTCATGCTTCTTGTTAATATCACGCCGCGGGTCGTCAATCGTCGCCAAATGGGTCAGTAAACTCATGGGAATCTCCTCAGTTTGGGGTAATTACTGATCTGATCCCCGCAAAACCCATGAGTTCCCCACTTATCTATATCTTATTGGAATAAAAAACCTCTTACTTATGACAAAAAGTATGATCTTGCCCTGAACCAGGCATAGGCTTGCACGTCATCTACGGGGATACCTTCGCCTAGATAATATATGATCCCAAGATTGTTTTGTGCCATGGGTTCTCCCTGCTCAGCAGCTTGTCGAAACCAGCGTGCGGCCTCGGTACTATCTTCAGGCACCCCCTCTCCATGAGTATACTTGTAGCCAAGATTGATCTGTGATCTGGCATCTCCTTGCTCAGCAGCCATCCGATACCAACGTACTGCTTCAACATAGTTCTGTGGTACACCTGTACCATTATCATACATGACACCAAGATTATGCTGTGCCTCGGTATCTCCCTGCTCGGCAGCCAAGCGGTACCAGTGTATGGCTTCGGTCTCATCTTTTGCTACTCCTTTGCCTTTGCTATACATGAAACCGAGATTGTATTGTGCTGCAGTGTATCCTTGGGCGGCTGCCATACGGAACCAGCGTACGGCCTCGGTGTTATCTGAAATTACTCCATTGCCATCGCTATACATAATCCCGAGATTAAACTGCGCCCCGGCATGTCCCTGCTCAGCGGCGTGTCGGAACCAACGCACGGCCTCGGTATCATCTTCAGCTACTCCTTTACCTTGGTCATACATAACCCCTAAGTTATACTGTGCCTTAGCGAACCCCTGCTCGGCAGCTTGTTGAAACCAGCGTCTCGCCTCAATGTTATCCTCAGGAACTACATCACCGTTGTTATATATTAATCCAAGGTTGTACTGCGCCCCGGCATGCCCCCGCTCAGCAGCTTGTCGGAACCAGCGCATGGCTTCAACAATATCCTTAGCAACCCCATCGCCATGGGCATACATATCGCCAAGATTAAATAGTGCCTCGGTATCTCCCTGTCCCGCGGCCTTTTGAATTGTCTCTAAATCACCGGCCGCAAAGACTGAACACGCAAATAATAGTAGGCTCAATAGCATGCATCTGATCTTGAGAAATTGACGGTTGCTCATTTTTCAATTATACCCTAACGGATGTTACTGTGATATCCTGCAGTCGCTGGGATGTCGGCAATCACCGATATAATGTTGGAATAGATACATCCAGGTTCTTTGCTACCTCACGAGGTGCTATCCCATCTTGAATTAGCTTTTTTGCGACTGCAATTTTGGAATCATCCATCTTCCGTTTGCGCCCCCCAGTACAGCCTTGTCTGCACCCTGCCTCCTGCGCAAATGGGGTCAGGTCGCACAGTGCATACACAAAATCATGTGACAAGCACTTCTTCTATTTATATTGAAATCAGCAAAAACAGCATGTATCATCAAATGTAGAAAATTTGATACATATTACAAGCCATGGACGGAAAAGAACTCAAATGGGCAGGTTCAAGTTTAAAGGACTTGACAGCGTTTCAGGATAGCGCAAGACGGGAAGCCGGGTATCAGTTGCACCGTGTTCAGTTTGGTATGGATCCTGACGACTGGAGGCCACTTACGACTATCGGCCCTGGAGTGCGAGAAATCAGGATTAAAGAAGCTGGTGGTGTCTATCGGGTGATATATGTCGCGAAATTTGAGGAAGCCGTCTATGTGCTGCATGCCTTCCAAAAGAAGACCAGAAAAACCACTGGAAAGGATATTACTATTGCTACCGTCCGCTATCGAGCAATTGTAGCTGACAGAACAAGAGGTAAACAACATGGTAATTTGCACTGAAGTTCGCCACATCACACCGAAAGACGGTAACGTGTTCGCCGACCTGGGTTTTGCTCCCGGTGAAGCTGTCAAACTGAAAATCAAGGCAGATTTGATGATCAAGATTACCGCATGGATTAAGGATAATGGTCTCACCCAGCATGATGCTGCCGGAATATTCGGAGTTCAGCGGACCCGTGTCAGCGACCTGATGCGCGGCAAGATACAGAAATTCACCATAGACGCGCTGGTTGATATGTTGGAAAAAGCCAGGCAGCCTTACACGATCGCGGCTTCATTTGAAGAGCACACTTCTCGGGTGAAAGTTGCATAGCCTGTTGTTGCAAGCTCTCAAGGGGTCAGACCAGTCCTGAAGCATTGACCTTGCACTTCATTCCGGGGCCTTCGACCCGTCTTCAAACAACATGCTTATACCTCCACCGTCTTCATGACTGAAAACCCGGGCCTTGGCGGTTCGTCCTTGTACCCCCTGGGGTTGCCGACTACACGCGTGGCTCCTACCTGATAGTCAAACGGGGAATGAGTGTGGCCGGACACCCAGAGCTTCGCTCCAACGTACTGCACCAGCGGTTTGGCATCGTTGATGAAATACGGATTGAACGGGTCACCTTTATACAATTCCTGGTCGATTGCCTCCAGTGTGGGTGGAAAATGCGTGACGACCACGTCCACCTTGCCGGCCTGTGCCGTTATGTTCTCTGAGACGCGCCGGAATTCCTCTGCATGCTTGAACGTGTTCCAGTCTTTGGTCAGCGTGAAATCAGAAATCATCATGGTATAGCGAACATGGTGCATGGGGTCGCCCCAGAAATCCGAACACCACTCCGCGCCGTAGAAGCGCAGACCCTGGATCTCGGCCGTGTCGTCGTTGAGATAATGAAATCCTTCGTTGGCGTCCGCGAAGGCGCGCCAGAAGGCGTCCACGTCCGGCTTGGTGGCGTGGTAGTACTCGTGATTACCCGGCACGAAAATGACCGGCGAGATGCCGATCTCGCGGCGGATGAACGGCAGGCCGAATTTACGTTTGCCGTTCACGATATCCCCGGCCAGAATGAGCAGGTCCCGGGTCCGGTCCGGCGCGAACTGGTGCGTCGGGGATGGCAAGTCCCGGTGCCACAACTCTAAATGCAGGTCTGATGCGATCTGGATTTTCATGCTGTTCCTCCGACATTATCTTCCTGTAGTTATCGCGTGCACCGGGCGCCTCACACTGCTCTGCCCGAACGGCAGCAACTAGCGCCGCTCGAACCGTCCGTCCGAGAGCGAGGCGTAGGACTCGCCGGCATTCAGTGTGGACAGCGGCCACACATGATGTGAAACTGTGTCAATGAAAAATATTATTGTATCCGTAGATGACGAAACATATCGGCTTTCCCGCGTCAGAGCGGCTGAAGCCGGTACATCGGTTTCAGCCCTTCTGCGCGAATATCTCCTGGCGCTGGTTCAGGGACCTGCTATCGGAACCGGGCACGACCGTCTCAGCCAACTCCAGGACAGCACTTTGAAGGAAATTCGCGCCCGGGGAGCAGGGTTACGATCTGCCGACAACCTTTCCCGTAGCGCGTTGCATGAGCGTGATGCGCTTTCTTGACACCAATGTCCTGATTAATGAAACCTGTTGTAAGTGTGCATTGTGCGACCTGACCCCATGCATGCTTTGTCCATGTAGTCATTTCATCCCCTATCGGTTTATGTATAACATTAAACATTTCATGTGAAATAAACTATACTTGTCCTGGTTATTATTCAGTACAGCAAATCTGAAGCTATCATCACTAACCCGGCTACAGGGGGAATATAATATGTCAGCTCAACTACCTAATTCACCATCAAACCAGTGTGATGAGCTCACGGAGATCCTAAAGTCGCTTAAATACGCCGCTGAACTCTCTCTCGAAGCTTCCACTTCGATGCCCCCGGAAGCATTTACCTCGGAAGCCTTATTAGAACTGGAGCGGGAAAAGATATTCAGTAAAGAATGGGTTTGCGTGGGAAGAGAACAAGAACTGCCATCCACGGGAGCTTACTTTACTACGGAGGTAAGCCGGGTCCCGGTCATTATTACCCGTAACTATGATAATAATCTCAATGCGCTGGTGAATATCTGTCGCCACCGGATGACAAGGCTGGCAGATGGCGAAGGAACAACACGAGTGCTTACCTGTCCTTACCACTCATGGGCCTATGATCTGGACGGAAATTTGGTCAATGCGCCAAAGATGGAAGATAAGCAGTTTGATAAGTCGAAGTGCAGGTTGCAACAACTGCGCGTTGAAACCTGGTTGGGATTTATTTTCGTTAACCTGGATGCGGATGCAGAACCACTGGCGCCACGACTGTCGCCGTTAGCAAAACACCTGGAAAATTTTCACATCGAACGAATGACTCTGCTTTCCAAAAAGGTCGATGTGTGGAAATCAAACTGGAAAGTCCTGGTAGAAAATTTCCTGGAGGTTTATCACATTGAGTCAGTTCACCGCGACACGCTCTTCGCGCTGGGGGGCGCTGAAAGTGCCAGGCCCGGCTACCATTCTGACGACTACAATTTCTATCTCTTTGCTCCAAATGACGATGATAACTATGACGCTGGAGAACTGGTAAAACCCGGGGTCCTGGTTGAAAATACCGACTTGACTGAATTTGAGCTACGACACTCGCCAATAGGCTGCGTCTATCCCAATCTTCTTATTGCTGTTTCCTGGTTTGGCGGAGCCTACATAGTAGCTCAGCCTCTGAGTACCGGGGAGATCAGGGTGGAATTGGGAAATTTTGGCCCGATAACGGGTATCGAATTCAATTCAAAGGAAAGTGAGGAGTATGCCGTGGCAAAATTGAATAATTATGCAACTGATGTTGAGGACAGGGCAATTGTTGAAAGTATCTATGCCAGTGCTGTAAGTGGTTATGGAAAAGCAGGACCACTACATGTTAACCATGAGGAAACAATTTATAATTTCATTCGATATCTTTCAATGAAACTGGGGTAATGAGCAGACAACATAAATAGTCGTCGTGCTGTACTTGAGACTATGTCGTAATCTCAAATCTGCTCTATAGATCGTCCAGTCTGTCCAGATTGGCATCCAACTTACTTAATGTGCTGAGTAGAATGTTCAACTCGTTTAATTTCACGCCTTTTAGAAAGTCACGTTCCCAGGCCAAGGCATTTTCTTCTATCTGAGTAAAGGCGCACTTTCCTTTTGCTGTAAGTTTCAATTTAATGAGACGACTATCCTTTGTGCTTTTCGTCCGTGAAATAAGTTGTTTGTCGATTAGACGATCAAGGGCCCGGGTGATTGTTGCCTTGTCCATTCCTGTGGTTTTGTTGATATCCCGGGATGAAACATCATCTTGCTCAGCCAATATTACCATGACGCCAAACTCTGGCGCGGTTATACCCAGGCATTCATGAGTCTCGGCCAATAATCTTAACGTACGCTCATTTATAGCTTTAAAGCGGCACGGCAAAAAGTTTTCAAAAACCAGTTTCTGAGATACTTCTCTTACTGCTGCAGATTCAGCCACGTTAAGCTCCTGTTTATCTTGCAAGAATTAGCCAAGGTGAATAATAAACCAATTCGGAAAAACACGCCAGCTTTCTCAGTTTTAATGTGATTAGACGTAGATTCCTGCGTCTTACTTGCCAAATATGATTGAATAGCATAACCATTTCATATAAAATATATCGTATGAAATGAAAAACCATGAAATTATTCTAATGTAAATCAGGTTTATTGGATTGATTTCACTACAATATTTTGCATTGTGGGAGAGTAGAAATGAGCGCAAATCATAATTTTTTTAGACTAGTCAGCATAGTATCTGTATCTCTGTTTTTAGTTACATCAAACATAGCTGACGCACAGCTTCTGGAAGAAATTGTCGTTACTGCTCAAAAACGAGAGCAAAGTTTGCAGGATGTCGGGTTATCTGTAACGGCTTTTACTGGTACACAGATAAGGGAACTTGGCTACACCAACACCATTGATATCGGCCAGCAGACCCCTGGGCTGCAGATTCAACAAATTCATGCTGCTACCACTCAGCTCAATATTCGCGGTATTTCACAAAATGATTTTGCAGTCCACCTGGAATCCCCCATTGCAGTTTATATTGATGACGCTTATGTCACCTCCATGGGTGCGGCCCATACACAGATTTTTGACCTGGAACGAGTGGAGGTGCTACGCGGTCCCCAGGGTACGCTATTCGGTCGTAACGCCACCGGGGGCTTACTTCATTTTGTGAGCAAAAGACCGACCGAGGAGTTTGAAGGGTACGGGGAATTCACCTACGGGAGTTATGATCAAATTAAATTTGAAGGCGCAGTAGGTGGTCCGTTAAGTGACAATGTTCGCGGCAGAATATCTTATGCCACCAACAACCACGATGGGGTTTTGGAGAACCGTATAGGTTCGAATCCGAGAACGGCGGAATCTTATTCAGTTCGCGGTCAGTTGGAGTTCGATGTCACTGACAAGTTTCAGGCCTATGTAAAGGTGGGCTACTCAGAAGACAATGGTACGGGCAACAGTTATCACCATATGCCGTCCACCTTCATTACCGCATCAGGTCTTGGCGAAGAAATTACTGACAATGGTCAGCTTCCGCTGTTTCTTGGCTTGTTCGATCCAGTCGACGGCATGGCCGACCTGATTCTTGGCCCCTGTTCCGGCTGTGATCCTGCCGGGTATAAGGAGCCTGACGACGATCCGCACACCGGTGCCTTCGATTTTGTTCCCGGATTCGATCGGGAAATCACGAGAGCACAGATACAGCTCAACTGGGAACTGGATAATTTCGCCATTACCTCTGTTTCTGAGTACGCTGAAGTAAAGAGGACATACGGCGAAGATATCGATGGTGGACCTTTGGCGTTTATATCGTTTAGGGACGAGGAAGATCGGGACCAGTTTTCCCAGGAGATCCGCTTTAATGGGTCAACGGATAGATTCACCTGGCTGGCCGGTGCGTATTATCTGGATTATGATGTTTTCTCAATAGGCGCGACAGCTATGGACACTGGCCCGTTAACAACAATTGGTTTTGACGGTTCAATGGGCGCTGTGGCAGGTCCTATTGCGTTCCCGCCCGCCCCGACCGGGCCATTTCCACTTTTTGCCCAGACACCCATTGAACACAGGGGCACCGTGGACACAACGTCATGGGCGGTATTCGGGCATGTGGAATACAAGTTATCAGAGCAGCTATCCCTCACAGCTGCAATACGCTACACCGAAGATGACAGGGATATGGATCTGGTCATTGATAACCGTGTGTTGTTCCGGAGTCCTTTTGCTATCCTGGCAATCGACCCTTCCAATGCGCCGTTTGCGAGCCTGGAGTTTGAAAACGTGTCCGCCAAGGCCCAGCTGAACTGGACGCCAAATGAAAACTGGCTCCTCTACGCGGGCTTCACACGGGGACACAAGGCAGGCAACTTTTCTCAACCCTTCTTTCTACCCAATGACCCGTCCGAACTGCCCCACGACGAGGAAGTGTTACACAGTTTTGAAATTGGCGCGAAAGGGGTAATGCTGGATGGCAGAATGAGATTGAATGCTAACGTCTTCTATTATGATTACAAAGACTACCAGGCTTTCTTCTTTGAAAACCTGGCCCAGATAGTGGGTAATCTTGATGCTGAGGTGCTGGGAGCCGAGATCGAACTGGTATTCAATCCAGTGGATGCCCTGGACCTGGCAGTTGGCGTATCGTTGCTGGATACAGAGGTGAAAGATGTGGGTACGCCAATTGGTGTGCTGGACAGGGAGTTGCCCTATGCGCCAGACGTTTCGTTCAACGGTCTGGCGCGGTATAGCTGGCCGGCCTTTGCTGGCAACCTGGCGGCACAGGTTGATTTCAATTATGTCGACAACTTCTGCTTCAGCGTCGTCTGCAACCCGACCGAAGAAGAAGACTCCTATTTCATCGCCAACACCCAGTTGAGTTATACAACAGGTGATGGCAGGTGGCGACTGGCGGCATTTGTTAAAAATGTCGGTGATGAGGAGTATCGTATGACGGGTGTTGACGGAAGCTTTGCCGGGATCACCAATTCCGTTTTTGCAAACCCAAGGTGGTATGGCGGAAGTATTGCTTATCGGTGGGAGTAGGTCAGACGCCCGCATTGAGCGAACTCTTCGAAAACTCACCCGGCAGTTACGGCGGGCGTGTAACCCCGATTGTCTAGGCGGCGCCCCGATCCATCACAGGCCATCAACTCTGGCTAAGCACACTTTATATGAGGAAAAACGAGATGAATTCCAGCACAGATGACCGTAAAGAAATTGAAGCATGCATTCAAAAATATTTTGATGGCATCGCTCAGCATAACTCTACATTAGTTGCAGAACCCTTTCATTCTCAGGCTATTATGAGTATGCATAGAGGCGACGATTTCATGATAGTGCCTGCAGCAGAAACCATGGTTGAATATATGAAATCCATTCCACCTATACAGGAAACGAGCCCGGACTTTGGCGGCAGGATACTGTCTATCGAACAGAAAGATACTATGGCTACCGCAATCGTTGCCGAGGACAAACTGGAGGGGCTCAACTTCACGACTTATTTCCATCTACATAATGTGGATGGGGAGTGGTTAATTACCAGCAAAGCGACATATGGGGAACCGGCCCGCTGAACATGGCCATATCACCTGGAAAGAGTACTAGAATATGCCAGTGGTCAATGTTGCAAGGGCGGTGCTTCAGTCATTGATGTTCGAAAACATCTTGTAATCAGAACAGGATAATTAAATATGGCAATTTTAAGGTTATCAAATGGGGAAGTAAAAACCGGCTACTCAGAGATCAACGAACTGATTGTTCCAGTGGGAATGGAAGTAGGCAGGTTTACCTATCCAGAGCATCTTGAAGCCAAAGTTACGGAAATGGTAAAACCACTGGATCAGGATGGTGCAGAACTTATATTTGGCAAACTCTCTGCAAATGTGGCTGGAGTGGTGAAGGACCTGGGCTTTAGCTACAACTATCGCCGTGGCGGTGTTTTCGTTCCGGCAAAGGAAAAGGGTGGAACAAGTTCTTTTTCCATGGCTGGCGATGATCAGATGCAAGTGGCATCTGCAGAAATGACCCAAGCTGATTTAGCCAATTATATGGCGCCACACATATTGCGTGCGAACAACCTGCATTTCTCATTCGCGGGCGCCTTTATAAAAGGAATGCAGTTGGAGGCTGACTTGCAAGCGATGATTTATGTGCAGGCAGGGGAGTGGCAACGACTTGAACCCAATATACTTTCCTGGGTTATTTTTCCTGTTGGTGAACCCGTGGTCGGTTTAAGTTTTTTTGATCAAAAACCAGACGCTAATGGCGCACACGAGACAGACGTATATCCTGATACGGAAATTTCGGAAACAATGAAGTTCTGAACAATTTAGATTACTCAAAGTGCTTAGTTTAAATCCGAGGACCTCGATATGGGCGTGATGTGGGGAGAAAGAGTAGACGGAGGATATAAACCCTCTCTTGTTTACCGTCTATTTAAACCCAGGGACATCACTGGAAACGAAATCAACGGTGTTGGTGAGCCTGAAAAGCGTCGCCCCACACCAATATATCACTGGTTTGGCATCCTGAAATTACCCTTTAATCGTGTCTGGTGGCAAATGATCACCTGGGCAAAGTTAAGGGGGACGAAAGCAATGAACGACGATATGAAGATATGCAGGGAGTATGCTGAAAAGCCCTATGATCCTGTCGCAGAAACAAAGGTCGATAAGTCACCTGAAGAATGGACTGCTGACATCAAGAACTACGCCAAAGACAAGGGTGCTGATCTTGTTGGTACCATGCGCATGCGAGAGGAATGGGTTTTCGAAGGCTTCGAGGTAAAGGAAAAATGGGTCATCATCATGGGCATGAAAATGAACTATGAGCAGCTGTCTAGAGCACCGGAACCAGAGGGTGTCGAAGCTGCAATAAAAACCTATGCTGATGGAAATATTCTCGCGCAGGACCTCTCCAACTGGTTACGAAGTAAAGGATGGAGTGCAAATGGCTATGGTGGCCCCATGGCCAGTGCCGTCAATCTGATACCCATTGCACTCGCCGCCGGATTTGGTGAACTTGGTAAACATGGCTCAATTATCAGTCGCGAACTGGGTTCAAATTTCCGTCTTTCCTATGTACTCACCGATATCCCCATGATGGAAGACGAAGAAGATGATTTCGGCGCAGACAGTTTTTGTTTGAATTGCCAAATTTGCGCAAAAGCTTGTCCCCCTGATGCAATTAATCCTGAAAAGCAGATGGTTAGAGGCGTCGAAAAATGGTATGTAGATTTTGATGAGTGTGTGCCTTTCTTTAATGACACTGGTGGTTGCGGGATCTGCATTGCTGTATGTCCCTGGAGTCGACCGAATGTCAGACCAAAGCTTTTGACAAAGATGTTAAAAAAGAAGGCTGAGCGAGAGGCAAAGGCAGCTTAGAGAAGCATGGGAATTAAAAAAAAGAACAACAATTGTAATACATTCACTGAAATAGAAGCACGAGAGTTGAGAATATGACAAATGCTATTCCTACATTCACTGACGAGGAGATTCTCGGTATCCGCGAGGGCATTGACGGGATTAAACGGCCCCTTCCGGCACGTTGCTATTACGACGAAGAGATCTACCGGTTTGAAGTCGAGCATATTCTGAAGAAAAACTGGTTGTGCGTAGGGCGTTGGGACTACGCGGAAAACCCGGGGGATTATTTCACCCGTACGATGTTCGGAGAATCAATCGTCATCGTCAGGGACAAGGATCACAAACTTCACGCGCTGATCAATGTCTGCCGGCACCGGTTTTGCCAGGTGGTGGAAGATGGCTGTGGTAACGTCAACACGCTTGTGTGCCCCTTTCATAGCTGGACCTATAACCTCGATGGAAGCCTGCGTGCCGTCGGCATCCGGAAAATAGAAGGCATGGATAAGGACAAATGCCGATTACCGTCCCTGCGCCTCGAGGAGTGGCAAGGATTTATCTTTATCAATTTCGATCCACATGCGAAACCACTGGCGCCACAACTCGGTGCAGTCAACCACATCATGGACCTGTATGGCGTCTCGAAGTATCGTCACCAACTCACCCAGGACTTCGAATCGCCGTGGAACTGGAAGCTGAATTTTGAAGCGGGTTATGAAGGCTATCATCATGCCGGGCTGCACAATGAGCGCATCAACCATATCGAACCGGCATCCGGTTCGCGCCCGCTCTGGTTTGGTGAGATCTGCGGATCCTATGGCGTGCCCTTTGCTGATGACATCGCCCGGGAGGAGACACGTCCCTTTGGCCTGCCGCCACATATGAAGAGTGAAGATGATCCTATTGAAATGGATGTTTTCATCGCGGTGTATCCGGCTTTTATGATGTATGTAAACAGTTACCAGGTTTCATACACGCTAGTGCAACACCAGAGCGTCGGCATCAATATCGGGTCGACGCCACAGGCATTTGCACCCTGGGCGCTGGAAGCGCCGAATGCCGGGGAAATCGTCGCTGAGTTCAAGGGATTCACCGTGGAAGTACAAAAAGAGGATACGCTTGGCTGCATGATGATGCAGAAAGGTCTCAAGTCCCAAAGCGCCCGGGAAGGTTTCATCCATCCATTGGAAGTGCAAATGAATCATTATCATAACTGGTATCTGGACCAGGTAGAAAAGGCCAACAGGCTGTTACAAACCGACTTGAAAAAAGATTAATCCATGTGGGACCTGATGATTGATGAGACTCCGGAGGTAATCTGATTATGGGATTTATTACTGGTAAGTTAACCGAGGAAGGCTATCAAAGTTCTTTTCTTGAACGCCTGCTGCTTCCAAAAGTATCCGGCAATACTGTTAATGGGCTGGGCGAAGACAAACCAAGACAGGCCAGCAAGGTTTATCATGCCGTAGGTCAAACCATGCGTTTCCCTCACTTTTGGGTCAACCTTATTTTCGTGTTTAAAACCCGCCTTAATAGAGCATATTGGCCTGTTTTGAAAAGAGCGTTCAAAAACGAAGCGCCAGCCCATAAAATAGAGCCCATCACTGCTGAACCCGTAGAGCGCACCCCGGAAGAATGGACGAAACAAATCAAGGCATTTGCACTGGAAAATGGGGCTGATGTGGTGGGCATCACGAGGACCAACAAGCTCTGGCTATGGGAAGGTTCTGAAAGCCCTGGCGAATGGCTCATTATCATGGGTTTTGTCATGGATTATGAAGAACTCAAGAAAGTTCCGGAGATAGAAGGAACCAGCGAAGTCATGCGCGTGTATGGCAACGGCGGTGGAACCGCTTCAAAACTTGCTACATGGATTCGAGATCAGGGCCACCAGGCTCATGGTGGTGCATTAATACCGTCTTCGCTCGTAATTATCCCAGCCGCTATTGAGGCAGGACTGGGAGAACTTGGCAAGCACGGTTCATTGATTAACCGTGAGTTTGGTTCCACCTTGCGCCTGGGATATATCGCGGTAGATATTCCCCTGGTAGCAGATAAGCCAACTACTTTTCATCTGGACGATTTTTGTACCAGCTGCCAGGTCTGTACCAAAAAGTGCCCACCGAAGGCTATTTACAGTGAAAAGCAAATGGTCAGGGGTGAGGAGAAATGGTACGTGGATTTTGACAAATGCGTACCTTACTTTAATGATAATTTAGGTTGTGGTATTTGCCTGCCGGTTTGCCCATGGTCTTTGCCCGGTAGAGCGCCAATCATGGCGGACAAACTTCAACGACGACGCGATAGAAAAAACACGAAACAGGATGAAGCTGTAGCTCATTAGAAAAGGTGCAACTATGACGGACAAGGTAATCAATGAAGTACTGGAATTACATGTCATTCCGCGGGCGCTATAACAGTCAGGCCCCGTTCAACCATTTCAACTGTCACTGGGGTGTGGCAGACCCGTTCTCCGTCGGCGTAAAGGAGTATCGGTGGCCATGTTTCGATGGTCAGTGACTTTGTGCGGTGCATCCGGACGGCACGATGTCCGGCATGTCCTCCCCAGAAAAGGGTAAAAAGCATACGCAAAACGGTTCGACGGGGAACACGTTCAATAATACAGACATCAAACAACCCGTCATCTATAATTGCCGCCGGCACAATTTTCATCCCACCGCCATAACCGGACGTGATGCCGGTAGCTGTCAGAAGGATTTCACCTTCGTAGGAGCCGAAGTCGCCTTCAAGACGGGCAACAATCGATTGGTAACTGAAAAGCGTCCTGATTGCCGTATAGACATAAGAAGCTGTTCCGGAAAAAGGCGCGCCCTCGTCAGCCACGCGCCGAGTGACTTCAGCATCGAACCCACACGTCAAAATCGTAATGAAATAATGCTCTCCAACCTTGCCAAGGTCAACCTGCCGCGTAGCGCCGTTCAACAGCACTTCAATGGCTTCTGCGGGCTTTGTGGGAATCTTCAACGCTTCAGCGAAATCGTTTCCTCTCCCGCACGGCAGAACGCCAAGCACAACGTCCGGCTTCTCTGCAATCGCGTTGACAACCTCGTGAATTGTACCGTCGCCGCCACAGGCAATTATCCAGTGTGAACCGTTTTCTACGGCCTTGCGTGCGATCCGGTTTGCGTCACCGGGTTGAGTGGTCAGCTCCAGTTGTCCTGTGTACCCCCCGGCAGTAAGACGCTGAAACGCCTGTCTACCAACTGCGGTAGCCTTGCCTTTCCCTGAAATTGGGTTGGTGATCAATACGAAGTCCCGGTATGGATGTTGAGTGCTGTTCGGCATACGCTTCGGACCGTGATGGTGTCTCCAACCTCTCACACTAATGGAAAATGGGAATTATAAGGATATTACTATTGCTACCGTCCGCTATCGAGCAATTGTAGCTGACAGAACAATGGGTTTTGCTCCCGGTGAAGCTGTCAAACTGAAAATAAAGGCGGAATTGATGATCAAGATTACCGCACCGGGAAAGGCAGATTGACATGACAGGATAGGTATCTTATTTTACTTGTACGAGAAATTTACTCTCTGCGTTTGTCTTTTCCTAATAAATCGTTTTCCCGATAAATATAGACGTTGTGCTTTTATTCATAGAAGGAGTATGAAATGTTTAAAAATTTAATCCTGGTCATAGTAGTAGCTGTTATCACAGGATGTGGAACTGCATCCACGCTAGTGTTAGATCCTGTAGAACAACGAGCTGAACATAAAGGGGTGACCA
This sequence comes from Gammaproteobacteria bacterium, assembly GCA_965220815.1. Classification (GTDB taxonomy): domain Bacteria; phylum Pseudomonadota; class Gammaproteobacteria; order Eutrophobiales; family Eutrophobiaceae; genus JAAXHV01. The sequence goes on along the minus strand of OZ244846.1, from coordinate 386,822 downwards.
TCTCATCCGGAAACCACAACGTTGAGGTCCCTCAAAAAATTGTCGCACAACTACAAGAAGGGATCGAAAAAGGTCTTTATGAAGAGAACGATTTCATTAAATCCGGTGCTCTCTTGCTTGAGTATCAATTTCTGCAACAAGATGAGGGAAATCAGTTTGTCAGGTGGTTTTTTGGCGGAATTGGCAATGCAGGTGAGGCTTCACTTACAGTGTTGGTAACCTACACTGACACTGAGGGAAATCAACTGGCTCAAACGCAGGTTCAAGGCAAAATTGATAGTGGTTTTTTTGGAGGTTCTTTTAGCGAAGCAATTGGCAAAGTCGCCGAGGAGATTGTTGAATTCACAGTTGTAAATTTCAAAAACTGAAATTCAACAAATTATGGCGCCCTGAAGAAGGCGGTTCACTTAATTTAATCATGGCAACTATCACAGAAACAACGAACGATGCGGCAGCCAGTGCCGATACCACTTACAGCATGTCGGCGGGCGATACGTTTACCGGAAGCCTGGGCGAACGCTTCGATGAAGACTGGGTCCGGATAGAACTGCAGACCGGGCTGACCTATCAAATCAACCTGATCGGTGACGGGTCCGATGGCGCGGACGATACCATTCTGAGGATCTATAACGCGGCAGGGGAACAGGTTGCCGTGAACGATGACGTGGACTTTGTTGCAGGGAATCTCTTTTCAATGGTGAGTTTTAGCCCGGTGAGTAATGGCGTTTACTACATCAGCGCCAGCAGTTACACGGCGAACCCGAACCAGCAAAACTGGGGTGATTACCGTTTGACCGTATCAAACCCGGGTGGCACTGCCCCGATGGATGAGGACGAGGACATGGTGGATGAAAGCACCACTGTGACCCAAGAAGATGGTGACGAGACTGATATTGTTCAAGGCGACATCATTGAAGGCGGACCAGGTCCGGACGTGTTAACAGGCGGTCACGGAAACGACATGCTGTACGGACTGGATGATGATGACGTCCTGGACGGCCGCGAGGGTGATGACTGGCTTGAAGGTGGATGGGGCGCGGACGAATTTCGCGGTGGCCCTGGTGAGGATACTATCTCGTATGAGTCATATTCACCTGGGGAAGTGGCAGTGGCTGTTATTAACGAGATGGGCCTGCCCATAGGGACTTCTTTCGTCCGGGGAGGCATAGAAGCACGTCTGCATAACGGTGTACTAAGGGGCGGCCAGGCCGAAGGCGATACGTTTGCAGGCATGCAGACCATTGAGTACATAGATGGCGAAGGAAATACACGGATGGTGGAAGTGCCTGACATTGAAAACCTGTACGGGTCGGAGGGGAAAGACATCCTGGTTGGCGCGCACGGTTCGAATCGGCTGGATGGCAACGGGGAGGGTGACAAGTTGGATGGCCGGGAAGGAGATGACTGGTTGTATGGCGGCGCCGATTCGGATGTCCTGACAGGAGGGCCGGGTGCGGACTTGCTGAGTGGCGGCCCTGGTTATGATTATGCCTCATACGAGTTCTCCGATGCCGGAGTTATTGTACGACTGCATTCTGTCCTTGAAACAGGCGGTCGAGGGGGTGATGCAGAAGGCGATACGTTCGTCATTGGGAATACTTATACTTTCACTAATGACGACGGAACTTCAAGAGACGTGGAAGTGCCCGATATAGAAATACTCATCGGTTCCAACCATGATGATGTACTGGCCGGTGACTTGCGGTTTAACGTTATCTGGGGCCTTGCCGGTGACGACAAGCTGTATGGTGGCCCTGATGGTGGTGATGACTGGCTGTTAGGGGGGGCTGGCAATGACGAGGTGTACGGCGGCAAGGGGAATGATTTGCTGTATGGCGGTGACGGAGACGACCTGCTGAAAGGTGGGCCGGGCGATGACACCATGGAGAAAGAACAAGAAAGGGTCACGGATGAGGAAAAAACAGATGAATCTGATATTTACATAGATGAAGCTGACAGGTACGTAAAGACGGTGAGACATGACTCTGGTAATGACCGGCTTGAAGGCGGCGCGGGTGATGATGTGTTTTACTTTTACCCCGATGGTGGGGATGACGTCATCCTGGATTTCGGGAATGGAGGGGACAGGATTGTGCTTTCCGCGTTTGAAGATATTCAGTCCATAGACGATCTGAATTTGCAGGATCAGGGTGGCAATCTCGTTATAGATTTGTCCGGACAAGGTGGCGGCACGATTACTCTACAAAATTTCAATGAAGCAGACCTGATGGATGCGCATTTCATGTTTTCCTAGGATAACTCCGCAACCGCTGCCTGGTATCAATAGATCATAACTTCGAGGCGAGCCGCCATCATGATTTCGTTGTCATAGCGGACGATGTATCGGCAGGTGCGCCTGGCGCATCGACCCATCTCAAGGGGACAGACCAGTTAAAATGACATATGCCAAGCATTTTGGCGGCACATCGATAAAATTGCAGGTCGGTGCAGACTGTCCGCTCCAATGAAAAACCAAGCCCGAATTGAAGAGATTCTCAAGTTCTGGTTCGACGACCTCTCTCCAGACGATTGGTTCGAGAGCGACGAGGCGGTTGATAGCCACATCCGCGAATGTTTCCAGGAACTGCATGAAACCCTGCTGGAACAGGTTCCCGAAACCTGGCGGAGTAGCGCTCGCGGTTGCCTGGCGGCCGTGATCGTTCTCGATCAGTTTCCACGCAACATGTACCGGGGCACCTCCCGCGCATTTGCCGCGGATGGCGCCGCGCTCTCTCTCGCCAAGGAGGCCCTGGCGCGCGGATTCGACCGGGAGTTGTCGATAGACGAACGGAAATTCCTGTATATGCCGTTCGAGCACAGCGAAAATCCCGCCGAGCAGGCGCGCTCGATGGAGCTTTTCGGTACCCTGGAAAGCGAACTGGACCTCGACTATGCTCGCCGGCACAAGGAAATAATCGACCGGTTTGGGCGGTTCCCACACCGCAATATGGTGCTCGGGCGGATTTCAACCCCTGAAGAAATAGAGTTTATCAAAGAGCCCGACTCTTCGTTCTGATACGCAATAACATTGTCTCAGCGGAGTCGGCCCCGCAGGGGCAAACTGTCGCGCCCTCAGAAACCATGTATCTGCTTCATGACATGAGCATTCATCCCGCCATCAATCGAAATGTTGGCGCCGTTCATCCAACTGCTTTCGTCACTGCATAGAAAAGCCACCAGCGGCGCGATTTCTTCCGGTGTGCCGGCCCTTCCCATGACCCGCATGTCTTCTTCCGCGCGCGGGCCCAGGGTCTCCAGGAAGTCTCCCAATATGGGTGTCGCAACCGGTCCGGGGCTTACGGCGTTGACGCGAATGCCGCGCTCCCGCCAGGTATTCCAGTTCTGCATGGTCCAGACGACCAGCACCTCCTTGGAGAAGAAGTAGCTGCGAGGCCCTTCAATTTTCAGTTCTTTGCACAAGGCTCCCGCATTTTCGAAATCGGCGCTTTCAATAAAGCGGGATATATCCGCAACCGCCTGGGGCCAGCCCACGCCGGCCAGGGATGCCATATTGACGATCGATCCGCCGTCGTTGATGCTGCCGATAATGCGTTCGGTAAAGTAACGCAGGCCGATGAAATTAACGGTTACCACGGTCACGACCGGCGCGGTCGGCGGCACGCCGGCGATGTTGCACAGTGCATCGGCGCTACCGTTGAAATTATCTACGGCATGATTTATCGACGCGCGATCGGTGAAGTCGACATGGATATACTCGTCCACGTACGCCGGGGGCTCGTTGCGGTCAAAACCGACAATGGTTGCGCCCTGCTCCTGCAAGATCTTTGCGCTTTGCTGACCAATTCCTGATGCAGCGCCTGTTACTATTATTCGCTTACCGGATAGATTCATTTACACATCCCCATGTCGAAAAAAATAAAAACAATAGCGTAATACCGTCAGATATCAAGGAGAAAGAGCGTTATGATCGATCGCCCCGATAATGGCTATAATATGCCGTTCACTGGAAAACAATAACTACTTCGAGGATCGTTCCAATGCTATCAGACATCGAGATTGCCCAGCGGGCAAGTAAAAAACAGATCATCGACCTCGCCGCCGAGCAGTACGGCATCGGCAGCGAGCACCTGGAGCCTTACGGCCATTACAAGGCCAAGCTGTCGCTTGATTACATCGACAGCCTGAAAGACAATGCCGACGGCAAGCTGATCCTCACCACCGCCATCAGCCCCACCCCGGCGGGAGAGGGCAAGACCACCACCACGGTCGGCCTGGGTGACGCCATGAACAGGATCGGTAAACAGACGCTGATCTGCCTGCGCGAGCCGTCACTCGGCCCCTGCTTCGGCGTCAAGGGCGGCGCTGCCGGCGGCGGTTATGCCCAGGTAGTGCCGATGGAGGACATCAACCTGCACTTCACCGGCGATTTTCATGCCATCGGCGCCGCGCACAACCTGCTCTCGGCAATGGTGGACAACCACATCAACCACGGCAACCGCCTGAATCTCGACCCGCGCCTGATTGCCTGGAAACGGGTCGTGGACATGAACGACCGGGCCTTGCGCAAAATCGTCATCTCCCTGGGCGGCACGCCCAACGGTTTCCCGCGGGAGGACGGCTACGACATCACCGTTGCTTCCGAAGTCATGGCCATCTTCTGCCTGGCCACTTCCCTGGGCGACTTGAAGGAACGGCTCGGCAACATCGTTATCGGTTACACCCGGGGCGACAGGAAACCGGTGCACGCCCGCGACCTGAACGCTCATGGCGCCATGGCGGCATTGCTGAAGGACGCCATCAAGCCGAACCTGGTGCAGACCCTGGAGAACAACCTGGCCCTGGTGCATGGCGGGCCGTTCGCCAACATCGCCCATGGCTGCAACAGCGTGACCGCCACCAAAACCGCGTTGAAACTGGCGGATTACGTGATCACCGAGGCTGGCTTCGGCGCCGACCTGGGCGCGGAGAAATTCATCGACATCAAGTGCCGCATGGCAGGCTTGAACCCCGCGGCCGTGGTGCTGGTGGCCACCATCCGGGCCATGAAATACCATGGCGGGGTGAACAGGGAAGACCTGAACGTGGAGAACCTGGAGGCGCTGGACAAGGGTCTGGTCAACCTGGAGCGTCACCTGAACAACATCCAGCAGCACTACGGGCTGCCCTGCGTGGTGTCCATCAACCACTTCACCCACGATACCGATGCGGAGATCGAGATGCTGAAAAGCCGGGTCGAGGCGCAGGGCGGCAAGGCGGTAGTAGCCCGCCACTGGGCCGCGGGCGGCGCCGGCGCCGAAGAACTGGCGCGCACCGTTGCGGACGTGGTCGACAACAACCCCGGCAGCCACAGTTACGTGTACGAGGACGATGCTCCCCTGTGGGAAAAGATAGAGGCCGTCGCCAGAAAGATCTACGGCGCCGGCAGTGTCACCGCCAACAGCAAGGTACGTGCGGAGATCGACAAGCTGAGCCGGGATTACGGCGGGTTCCCGGTGTGCATGGCAAAGACCCAGATGTCCTTTACCGCCGACCCCACGGTCCGCGGCGCGCCGGAAGGGCACAGCGTGGAAGTCAGCGAAGTCCGGCTCTCGAACGGGGCCGGGTTTATCGTGGCCATCGCCGGCAACATGATGACCATGCCGGGATTGCCGAAAGTCCCCGCCGCCGAGAAGATCGACGTGGACGCGGAGGGGAATATTACGGGCTTGTTCTAAGCCTCGATGTCATGCCGGGTCAAGCCCGGCATGACGAAAAGGTTTGCCCCCGTGAAGGTGACGCTACTTCAGCAGCAATACCTTTGCGCCCTTCACCGGCTCGAATTTCAGCGCCAGCAGCGCCTTGTTGGCGTCCTCGAGCGCATAGCTTTCGGTCTTCGGCCGGATGGGTATGGCCGCGGCGATGTCCAGGAACTCCCGGATGTCCCGGCCAGTGATGTTGGCGACGCTCTTGATCTCCTTCTCGCGCCACAGGTGTTCGCCGTAGTCGAGGCTGAGCAAGGCTTCCTTGTCGTTATCTTCCTTGCGGATGGCGTTGATCACCAGGCGCCCCCCCGGCCGCAGGTTCCGCATCGCGTCTACTACCGGTTTCCACGCCGGCGTGGTATCAATGATGGCATGTAACGGATCAGGACAGCGATCGGTGCTGTCACCGGCCCAGACCGACCCGCACTCCAGCGCGAATTCCCGCGCGGACGCATCCCTGGCGAAAACGTAAACATCCGTATCCGGATACAGGTGGCGGGCCAGTTGCAGCACCAGGTGTGCCGAACCGCCAAACCCGGTCAGACCCAGCCGGGCGCCGTCGTTGACCTGCGCCAGTTTCAACGCCCGGTAACCGATGGCGCCGGCGCACAGCAGGGGCGCGGCCTGCTCATCGGTGAAAACATCCGGGATGGGGTAGGCATACTGTTCAGGAACGGTCATGTACTCGGCATAACCGCCGTTGGCGTCCTTGCCCGTCGCGCGGAATTCAGGGCTCAGGTTTTCATCATCGCTGCCGTCCGAGTGGTGGATCCAGCCGACCCCAACACGCGTCCCCGGCTCAAAAATCCGGGCGTTTTTGCCGGATTTCTCAACGACTCCAACGACCTCATGGCCCGGAACCACAGGAAACCGGGGAGGGATGAGTCGCCCTTCTATTTCATCCAGTTCAGTATGGCAGACGCCGCAGGCGGATACCTTGATCAGTATCTCGCCGGGCCCCGGTTCGGGCGCCGGCAGCTCCGCCGGTTGCAGGGGATTGCTGCCGGGTTCCATAGGGGCAACTTCGGCTAATATCATTGCTTTCATGGAGGTGAGTCATTATAGTAGCAAACTCTTTCATGTGCGCCCGTAGCTCAGCTGGATAGAGTACCTGGCTACGAACCAGGCGGTCGGGAGTTCGAATCTCTCCGGGCGCGCCATTTTCACAGTGCAACGGTTTATATTTTTCCGCGACGTTGCAAATCCTTTACTGCGTCTTCAAACAGCAGGTCCGGTTCCCTGGCGCGGTTTGATATGGCTTCCAGATCCTCAGCATCTTCCGCAGAGCCAGAATTTGCTCGTTCCCACACAATCTGCTCTGGCCGCTCTTCACCTTCCGTCCTGCCTGAGATTGGCGCCAGTGGCAGAGAATCATCACCGGGCTCAACCGTAAAAGTGAAGTCAAGGGAATACCATGGACCATCCACTTCAGAATCCGGTGCCGGTCCATTTTTGTGATGGACATAATCCCCGATCAGCGTCCGGGTCACGCCGAACTGTGCATCGGTTTCCAGGTATGGATCATCGTTGACGTAAACCTGAGAGATATGCGTTTTATAACCTGGTTTGTGAACCAGGAAATGCATGTGCGCGGGTCGCATGTTGGCGCGGCCCTGCACCTTCAACAGGTCGCCGACCGGCCCGTTCACGGGAACCGGGTAGGCCGCGGGCTTCACGGTGCGGAAATTGATCCGCCCGTTTTCATCAGTACGGAACCTGCCGCGTAAGTTCATATCGGCCTGGGCAGGGTCCTGGTTCTCGTACAATCCTTCCGCCGAGGTATTCCACACGTCAACCTCCGCACCGCCAACAGGGTTACCGTTATTATCCCTGACCAGCGCAGTCACGAATAACGGCGTCCCGATGGTCGGCGAGCGCACAATTGATCCGCCGTTCTCTGTAACTGGCGACTGATCACGCCAGAACGGGCCTAACAGGTTGGCTGTGGTTTCCCCCCGGTCCAGCCCGTTGTTCAAAAGGCATACCAGTGAGGATAATCCCAGGGTGCCGGCCAGAAGCACCACTTCGTTATGACTTTTGGTAGTCAGTTGCCCCGCCTGCGCGAGTATTGCGCAGCCCCGGCGAAATTCGGCTTCCGACAGTTGCACTTCACGGGCGAGTTCATGGAGGTGCCGGACTGCTGCAGACAGGACTTCCCGTAGCCGCGCATCCTTGATCCGCTGCAGTTCGCCCAGCACCGCTTCAGTGACTTGTTCCTGGTTTTCGATGATCATTACGGGCTCCAATTCAGGAAATTTGGATGCAGTAGTGAGAGTATGATGTTATCGTTTTTATCACATGTACGAAACTGAAAAGAACACTTTTAGAAAAACAACCATGACTGATCAAATTTCCATTGCCGAATACCACGACAGGATCGCATCGCTTGCGCCTGCACTAAAGGAGCGGGCCGGTGAAGCGGAAAAACAGCGCCGCCTGTCCCGGCAGACTATCGATGAACTGGTAGCTGCAGGGTTGTACAGGGCATACCTGCCCACCCGTTTCGGTGGGTCGGAACTCTTCATGGCAGAAGTTTTTCCCCTGATCACGCAGATTGCCCGCGCCTGTCCCGCCACTGCCTGGGTTTTGGCGATTATGCAGATGCACACCTGGCTCATGGGGTTGTATCCGCAGCAGGCCCAGGATGAAGTCTTCAAGGATGACAGCGACACCCTGGTGTGCGGCGTGTTACAACCCAGGGGCATGGCAAGGCGGGTAGCGGGCGGTTATGAACTACTGGAGGCTCAATGGCCGTATTCTTCCGGTTGTGATTTTGCACGCTGGGCGCAAGTGGGTGGCCTGGTGCAACAGGACGACGGACCGCCTGAGATGAGGGTTTTTTTATTACCCCAAGGGGAGTATGACATCATCGATGACTGGCACGTGGTCGGCCTGCGCGGCAGCGGCAGCAAGAGCCTGGCTACCGGTGGTACGTTTGTGCCCGAGCACAGGACCATCAGGTTTGCAGACGCCATAACCGGGGAGCTGAGCAAGGGTCTTTCAGCACTGTACCGGTCCTCGATCCTGCCCATGTTATGTGTTAACCCGGCCATTCCGGTCATCGGCGCAGCCTGCACGGCTATTGAAGTTTTTGTCGACCATATTGAAAACCGGAACCTGCCTTTTTCCATCCATAAACAGGTCGATTCGGCCCAGGCGCACCGGCTTCTCGGCGAAGCAATGACGCAAACCGGTTCGGCTGAACTGATGCTGGAGCGCGGGACGGTAATGATACGAGACACGGCTGAAGCCGGCGAGCTGATGCCATTGGTCGAACGCAACCGGGTACGTGCCTACAGTTCCGGCGCAGTCAGGCAATGTGTTGCGGCAATCGAGTCGCTGTTCCTGGAGTCCGGCGGCACTGCTTTACAGGAGACTCACCCGTTGCAGCAACTCACCCGCGATGTCAAAGCCATGTCGTTACACGCGGCACTGGTACACGAGAATAACCTGGAACTCCTGGGCGCTTCCAGGCTGGGTAAACCGCTGAATTCCGAATTTGTCTGATAATCGGGGGGTCAGAGTAAAAATTCCGGCGAAGTTACGGGGTCAGAGTAAGAAATTCGCCAGAATTTTTACTCTGACCCCAGGTATCATTCGTCAATTTCTTCCAGCAGCACATCTCCCAGGCCGTAGTAGGTGCCGTTGTAGTGGTCGTAAGCGTAATGGAACATGGGCGCCAGGGGCGCCATGCGGTCTCTGGCGGGTGTGTTGTGCAAAGCCGTATCGACCCGTACCGCGACAACTTTCCCGTGGATGACTTCGCCCAGCCAGCGGTGTTCTTCCACCCGCAGCAGTTCGCATTCATAGTTGGCGGGACATTCGGCAACTGCCGGTGCGGCTATTTTTACTGAAGGCTCCGGGGTCAGTCCCGAGGCCGCAAATTTATCGTCGGCCGGAAACACGGTGGTATTCACGCCTTCGACTATTTTCGCAGTGGGCACGTTAACGACGAATTCCCGGGTTGTGGTGATGTTCCGGTAGGTGCGCGATTCCTTGGCGCCGGCAAAGGTGTCGTAGTCGCCGATGACCAGGGAGATGATCTTGGGTGTATCTTCGTCCTCGGCCACGTTGGTGTAGGATGGAAAGAATACCAGGCTGTAAGGCGCTACGTGGGGTTTGCCCGCATCATCTGCGGTGGAGATGAGGAACGCGGGTAATGCCGGCCAGTATTCCAGGCCGAACAGGTCTTTTACGGATAATTCAGTTTTGTCAGTCATAATAAGTTGTCTCACAGGTTGTGGGGACAGATTTAAAATCTGTCCCCGGTGTTGGCGGGACTATCCGGGAACGGACCCCGCCTGCAGCACGCGGGGGCATGCTTAAGGCCGTCCCCAAACAGACTATCTACCAGGTTTTCTTCGGGTCGTAGTCCTGTCCATCCGGCGACCAGCCCTGCATCCTGGCCCAGCCCCGGCGTTGCTGTATGCCGCGCATGCGCTTGTTGGCCAGCATGCGCCATTTCGATACGGTCATGTCGGGACGGATCAGTTTTTCCTGGTGCCAGAAATCTTCATATTGATACACATGATGGATCTGTTCCCTTCCGAACGCGTCGAAGTTGTTGAAACCCCATTCGGTGCCGTCGCCCATGGGCGCGGTCTGGTCGGTGGCCGCCTTCCAGGTGACGGGTATGTATTCTTCCCGGCAGGTCTTGTAGAAGGCTTCCGCTTCCTCTTCCGAATTCACTTCGGTGGCATGGCAGATAAAATACATGTGGTGGTCTTCATCGATGGGCGTGAACCACTCGAAGTGCAGCACCCCGGGGGCAGGCCACCAGTCCACCTCCAGGCCGCAGGGGAGATAAATACCCACTACGGTCTCCTGGGGCACATCCGGTGGCGGGATGTTGTCCGGGTCCAGGTTCACCGCGTTCACGGTTTCGCCCTCGATCTCCGTTGACCAGACAGTGTAGTCATCCACCTTGACGATGCCCCAGGGTCCTTCTTCGTTATCGATGATCTCCAGTGAATCGGGTGTTTTCGGGAAGCTGGAAAGGGGCATGCTGGCATCGGTGAAATCGAAGATGCCGGCCTTGCGGTGCGCATACAGGTGCGCGGCGTCGAAACCGTTTTCCGCGGCAATGCGCCAGTTGGCCCGGAACTTGTTGCGGGCGACCGGATGGAACGCCAGTTTGGGCCGCAGGAATTTCGGCTGCAGGTCCTGTTCTATGGGCGGCGGGTCCATGTCGCCCATGAACACAAAGACAACCCCGTTGATCTCCCTGACCGCATAGGTCTTGTGCTTGAGCCTGCCGATCAGACGGCTGTCCGGGTCGGTAACGATCTGCACCAGGGTCCCGTCGCGCACGTCGATGGTGAACCCGTGAAACCAGCAGGTCACCGTATTTTTGGTGTAGCATTCGGGCCGGGCGGAGAACGCCGCGCCGCGGTGCGGGCAGCGGTCTGCGATGGCGTACACCTCGCCATCGACCCGTTTGAACAGGATCCGTTCCCCCATGATCATTTCGCCCTTGCATTTCCCTTCCTCCAGTTCATGTCCGAACAGCGCGGCATACCAGTGGTTGCGCAGTCCCAGTTCCGCCTTCAGGTAATCGGGATACGGCTCCAGGCGTTTGCCCGCGCCGTCGATATTGTCTTCCTGTTCTCTGATAGGAATGTCAGCCATGAGTATCGGTCCCCCTTTCGACCAGATAATTCTTCAATGCAAAAGTAATGCACCGCGAAACGCATCTTAATTATGCCATGGTAGCATCCGGAACGAATCATGGAAAAGTGTATCCGTATTTGTACTAAAATGACACATGGACCACTTCGAACCTTGAAATTGACTCAACTTGTCGAAAGTGGGGGAGGGAGTTATGAATCGCATTTTTCCCGACCGCTTCGTTACCGGCGGTCCTTTACTCGTCTTGTTGCTGTTCTTTATACCTGTCCAACCGGTTCCGGCACAAAGCGGTCTGCTTGAAGAAGTCATCGTCACCGCGCAGAAGCGCGAACAGTCCATCCAGGACGTGGGCATATCCATCACGGCGATCAGCGGGGAACAGATGGAAGCGCTGGGGATCGCCAACAGCATCGAGATAGCCCGTTATTCACCCGGCGTCTCCATGTCCGGAGGCGGCGGCGACCAGCGCAACGAGTTCACCATCCGCGGCGCCACCCAGAACGATTTCGCCGACCATGCCGAAGCGCCCAATGCAATGTACGTGGACGAGGTTTACCAGGCGGCCCAGCAGGCCCAGTTGTTCGCCAATTTCGACATGCAGAGGGTGGAAATCCTGAAAGGCCCGCAAGGCACCCTGTTCGGCCGCAACGCGACCGGCGGGCTGGTCCACTTCATTACCAACAAACCCTCGCAGGAATCCGAAGCGTTTGCCGACCTGACCTACGGCAGCTATGACACGGTCAGGGCGGAAGGAGCAGTGAGCGGCGGGCTGTCGGAAACCCTGTCCGCCAGGCTTTCCGGGGTCTTCATCTACCATGACGATCTCATCGACAACCCGTTCACCCCGGAGGATATGCCGCCGGTGCCCGGCCTGCTGCAGGCCGTCGGCCGGCCCGCGACATTCAACCCCGATGTCGACGTACATGACAAGTACGGCGAGGAGACCTGGGGTCTGCGCGGCCAGTTGTTATTCGAACCCAATGAGGACGTGGAATTTCTGCTGTCGGCCAACTACGGCGAACAGGAATGGGCGCCGGCGGCCTATAACAGTATTCCCACGGTCGCATTCGTGGATGACACCGACGGCGACGGCGTGTTCGACGACACGGTGAATACTGCGTTCCAGCGCGACGTGCGCACCACATGTGAAATGATCAGGGTCACCGACGGCGGCTGTGAAAACTCCATATTTGACGGCGATCTCGACGGAGTGCGCCCCAATGACCAGGGCGACCTGTTCGGGTTTTTCGACCCGGACCCGATCCACGATTTTGCCGGCCCCAACGACCACGCCCCCCACCCGGGCAACGAGGTGGAGTTGTATAACATCTCCGGCAAGCTGACCTGGGACATGGATTTTGCCAGGCTGGTATCGGTCAGCGCGTTTTCCAACATCAAACACCGGCAATCGCTGGACGTTGGCGATGCCCCGGTGCCGCAGTTCATCTATTTCCGCCAGACCGATATGGACTGGTTCTCCCAGGAAATCCGCCTGGAAGGCGAGGCCGACCGCATGCGCTGGATCGCGGGAGCCTATTACCTGCACATCGATGCGAAGGCCGCCCAGGGCCTCGCGGACACCATCGGCGGGCTGAACATCTTCGGCGGTTATTTCTTCGGTCCGGTGCTCAACTCCGATAACGGCATCCCGTTTTTTGTGCCGGGCGTCGGCGGCACGCCGCTTAACATCATTACCGGTGAGGCCGGCTTTAACCAGGGCGACCTGTACCTGGAGGCGACCACGGATACGGACCTGGTGACCGATTCCTATTCGCTGTTCGGCCACGTCGATTTCGACCTGACCGACCAGTTGATGGTCACGGCCGGGTTCCGCGGCATTATCGAAGAGAAGGACTTCAGCTTCAACAACCGGTTGTACCGCAACGTCAGGGATGGCTACCCGGACGGCTCGCAGTTTGTCGGCGCCGAGCCGCTGAGCCTCATCTTCGCGCCCGGCGTGCCGTTCGAGTTTCTCGCTCCCCATGCGGACAAGACCTCGGATTTCCTCTGGTCCGGCAAGCTGCAACTCAACTACTCGCCCAATGACGACCTGCTTGTGTATGCCGGCGTCAACCGCGGGGTGAAGGCGGGCAACTTCAACGGCCCCCTGCTGACCACGCTTACCCAGGATGAATACGGCTACAAGGAAGAGGTCCTGTGGTCATACGAGGCCGGTTTCAAATCCACCCTGTTCGGCGGCAAGGCCCGTTTCAACGTTTCCGCGTACTATTACGACTACAACGACTACCAGGCCTTCCAGTTCGTCGGCACCTCCGGCGCGGTGTTCAATGCCGACGCCGAATACTGGGGTTTCGAGGCGGAGTTGATCGCCAATCCGGTGGAGAATGCGGACATCTGGCTGGGTTTCAGTTACATAGACCCGGAAGTGAAAGACCTGGAGGTGGCGGACAATACGTTCAGGGACATCGAACCGACCTTCACGCCGCAGGTCCAGTTTTCCGGGGTGGGCCGTTATACCGTGCCGAATGTCATCGTGGGCGGTTCGGTGACGCTGCAACTGGACGGTACCTACGCCTCGTCCAGTTTCAGCAATATCAACAACTTCGACAGCCACATCATGCCTTCGAGCTGGATCGGCAATGCCCGTATCCAGTGGAGCAGCGCGGATGGACGCTATTCCATCGCAGGTTTCATAAAGAATTTCTCCAACTCGCGTACCCAGACGACCACGTTCGACCTGGCGACCATCGGCGGGGCAGACGAGATATCCTTCGAGAAACCGCGCTGGGGCGGCGTCAACGTGAGGGTAAGCTATTAGGCCGAAATCCCAACGGGGACAACGGGGACAGACCTGAGGTCTGTCCCCTGTATTATCAGCCCTGGCGTCACATGAACTCATGAAGACCACGATCATTCAGGGTGGAATCCTCCTCACCGCGGACCCCGCACAACCGCTGCTGACCGACGGCCATATCAGGATAGATGACGGCATAATCACAGCCGTCGGGACCGGAGCGGGCCCCAACGTAGAGGGCGCCGCAACCATCGATGCCCGCAACAAGCTGGTCATCCCCGGTTTCGTCAATGCCCACACCCACCTTTGCATGACCCTGGGCCGCTCGCTGGGCGCCGACCGCACCCTGTTGCAATGGTTGTCAGAGGCGCAACTGCCGTTCATGGGGCAAATGGACGCCGAGGACTATGCGCTGGCAGTGACCCTGGGCGCCATAGAGAACCTCAAGGCCGGCAATACCACCGTATGCGAGATCTTCTTCTCCTCGCGCTACACCGACAGCGCAGATGCCCTGGCCGCCGCGGCCCTGGACGAGACGGGGATACGCGCCCTGCTGTTCCGTTGTTCCAGCGACGAGGAGTTCGCGCCGGGCTTTATCGAGACCACCGGCGAGATCGACACCCGCAGCAAGGCGCTGCTGAAACGCTGGCGCGCCCATGACCGGGTCGGAATAGGGGTCGGTCCCCTGGTGCCCTGGACCGCCACCGACGAGTACTGGGCGGACACCTGCGCGTTGCGGGACGACGGAGTGGGAGTTCACCTGCATACCGCGGAGACGCCGGAATACAATGACCTGATGGTTGCGCGCACCGGGAAACGCAACGTGGAATTCCTGGCCGACGCCGGCGTGTTGAACGAGAGAGTCATGTTGAACCACTGCATCTACCTGGCCGACGCCGAGATTGAAGCCATCGCCGCCCAGGGCGCGAACGTGGTGCATGACCCCACCTCGAACATGATCCTGGCCTCCGGCAACGCCCCCGTGTTGAAACTGCGCCGGGCCGGGGTCACCGTCGGGTTGGCCTGTGACGGCCCTGCCTGCAACAATACCCAGGATATGTTCGAGGTAATGAAGGACGCGGCGCTGCTGCAAAAGGTCACCACCCGCGACCCCGTATCGCTGACCGCCCGGGACGTGTTTGCCATGGCCACCCTGGAAGGTGCCAAAGCCTGCGGCATGGCGGACCGGATCGGCAGCCTGAGCGCCGGCAAGCTGGCGGACATCACCATCGTCGATACCCTGGCCAGCCACCTGCGGCCCATCCACGACCCGTTCGCAACCCTGGTCTATTCGGCCCGCGCCGCGGACGTGGAGACGGTGCTGGTCGGCGGCGAGGTCGTAGTCCGCGATAAAAAACTGCTAACCATGGATGAAGGGGATATAATCCGCAAAGCCCAGTTGCGCGCCGACGAACTGAGAAAGTCCGCCGGCCTTAACTGAACTGTAAGTAACGGCATAAATTGTGCCGCGTTATGTTGTTTTCGTCTTACAACATGCCGGGCAGGCATTACGCCCTGCTCGTCATTCCGGGCTTGACCCGGAATCCAGTAGACTACAAAACTCCTTATGAATAAATTTACTAACCACACACGTTGTAAGGAAAGCCATGCGCGTTTGTAATTTATTGGCTGTTATGGCCACACTGCCCCTGTTGTCTGGCTGCGACCGAACCGAAGCGCCACCGAATATTACCGCGGTCAGCGACGAGCGGCTGATTAATGCCGCAGCGGAACCCCACAACTGGCTGAACCACGGTCGCACTTACGACGAACAGCGGTTCAGCCCGCTTACGCAGATCAATGACGGCAACGTTAAGCAACTGAAGCTGGCCTGGCACCTGGACCTGCCCAGCAAACGCGGTCTGGAGGCTACACCCCTGGTTGCGGACGGGCGCATGTACACCACCGGTACCTGGAGCCGGGTCTACGCGGTGGATGCCGCCAGCGGCGAGATGCTGTGGGAATACGACCCCCAGGTGCCGCCACAGAAGGGCATCGACGCCTGCTGCGACGTGGTCAACCGCGGCGTTGCGCTATGGCGCGACATGGTTTACGTAGGCGCCCTGGACGGCAGACTGATCGCGCTGGACGCCGTGAGCGGCAAGGAAGTCTGGTCGGTGCAGACCACCCCGGGTGACCGGCGCTACACTATAACCGGCGCGCCGCGGATCGTGGACGGCAAGGTGCTCATCGGTAACGGCGGCGCCGAGTTCGACGCCCGGGGATACGTCACGGCATACGATGCGGCATCCGGCGAGCAGGTGTGGCGCTTTTACACGGTGCCCGGCAATCCCGCATTGCCGTTTGAAAACCCCATCCTGGAACCGGCCGCAGAGACCTGGACCGGTGAATGGTGGAAATTCGGCGGCGGCGGCACCGTATGGGACGCCATCACCTATGACCCGGAACTGAACCTGGTGTACCTGGGTGTGGGCAACGGGACTCCCTGGAACCGGCGGGTGCGCAGCCCCGGCGGTGGCGACAACCTGTTCCTGGCCTCCATCGTCGCCCTGGATGCGGATACGGGAAAATACGCCTGGCACTACCAGACCGCGCCCGGCGACACCTGGGACTTCACGGCGACCCAGCACATTATGCTGGCGGACCTGGAGATCGGCGGCGAGACCCGCAAGGTGCTCATGCAGGCCCCAAAAAACGGCTTCTTCTACGTCATCGACCGCACCGACGGCGAACTGCTGTCGGCCGAGCCGTTCGTCGAGGTAACCTGGGCCACCCGTATCGACATGCGCACCGGCCGCCCCGTGGAAACGCCCAATGCCCGTTACCAGGACGGCGAGTTCGCCAGTTCGCCGGCCGCGCCCGGCGGCCATAACTGGCAACCCATGGCCTACCACCCCGGCGCCGGACTGGTGTACATACCGGCCCAGGACCTGCCCTGGGTATACAAGGAAGTGGAGAAATTCGAATTCAGCAAAGTCACGGTGAACACCGGCCTGGATCCCGTCATCGCCTCCATGCCGGAAGACCCGGCAATCCAGGAAGAGGTGTCGAAACTGCTCAAGGGCTACCTGATTGCCTGGGACCCTCTTGAACAACAGGCGCGCTGGACCGTGGATCTCCCGATAGCATGGAACGGCGGCGCGCTGGCGACGGCCGGCAACCTGGTGTTCCAGGGCGCCTCCCACGGAGAGTTCATCGCCTACGCCGCCGACACCGGTGAACGCCTCTGGGCCCACGATGCCCAGACCGCGGTGCTGGCCGGACCGGTCACCTACCAGGTGGACGGCAAACAGTACGTGGCGGTCATGGCCGGTTACGGGACGGCCTTCGGCATTGAATCCGGCATCGTGGCCAAGTGGGCCGGGGTACGCGCGCTGAACCGGATCGTGGCCTACACACTGGACGGTGCGGACCAACTGCCGCCGCTCCCGCCATTACCTGAACCGCCGGAGCCCCCTGTGCAGACTGCCGACGCGGAGACCGTCGCCCTGGGCAAGCTGTTGTATCACCAGTACTGCACCCGCTGCCACGGCGACGCCGGCATCAGCGCCGGCGTACTCCCGGATTTACGCTACATGGATACAGCCACCCATGAACTCTGGGACGCCATCGTCCTGGGCGGCGCGCTCTTCGACAAGGGCATGCCCGGCTTTGCCGGCCACCTGGAGAAGGTCGAAACCGACGCCATCCATGCCTACGTCATCAAACGCGCCCACGACCCGGAGTATATTCCCGCGAGCCTGGATCGGATGCGTTGAGGAAGCCCGGCTAAACGACAAATTTCTTCCCCAGAACAATCGCCGCCAGGTGCCACGCCAGCGACAGGGCCAGGAACAACGCACATAGAATATAGAGCAGGGAATAACCGTCCGCCAGCATGTACGCGGCGATGGCCGGCCCCAGGCCCGAACCCAGACCGGCAACGGCGTTCAGCAGCAGCATGGGCCTGCCGTCCCGGTCGAACGCAGCCAGCAGCGCGAACTGGTAAGGGACGTACATGTACCATCCGAAGCCGAACAACGCGGCGGCGAAGCAAAACATCAGGTAATCCAGGCCCTGGTAAAGCAACAGCAACGCAACCAGTTGCAGCGCCAGCGCCAGTGTCAGAGGCAGCACCCGGCCGACCTTGATGTTCAACGCGGCGGCAGCATAGGCGCCCAGCAACGCTCCGAAGAGGGCGACGCTCACTACGTTGCCGGTCTGTTGCTTGCTCAGACCCGCATCCAGGCCGATTGGTGCGATATAAGTCCAGAAAACGCCGATGGCCGTGAAAAAGAAGAGCAGCCCGAACATCACCAGCACGCACATGGTCCAGCGAAAGCGGTCATTGCCCTGTTCCCGGGATGCGCTTCCCCGGCGCACGGCAGGCATGAACCGGGAGACCAGGACAATAGATGCCAGTTCCAGCAGGCACAGAATATAAAAGATCCCGTCCAGACCCGCCAGGTCAAGCACCGACGGGAAAGAAAAACTGGCAATAATGGCAAAACCTACCTGCACGGTCATGAACCAACCGAAATTCCGGTCCGTATTGGCCGTCAGTCCAAGCCCGTAGGCGGCAAAGGAAACACACACGCCGCCGGCAAACCCGGAAATAAAGCGCAGGACCAGCAACGGGGTAAAGTCCCCGGTAAGCGAACAGGCAAAATCACTGACAAGAAGCAGGGTCAGGCCGAAGACCGACAGGTTCCTCCAGTCCAGGTATTTCAGCAGGACAACGCTGGCAACGGAGCCCAGGCCGAGCCCAATCAACTGGAACGTGGATATCCTTCCGATTTGCAGTTCGGAGAAACCCAGGTCGGTGACAAACCCGAGAACCAGGGAAGGCAGCACGAGGAACGAAGCGATTCCCAGCAACCCGGTTACGATTACCGCTGTAAGAAACCGGCCAGACTCTACTTCACGGTCGAATCCTGGTGTTTGTGAATCGGTTTCCATGGCGCCCTCCGGATTGTTAACAAAATAAAAACTTCATTTTATGAAATTACCAGGGTGAACTATATATCAGAATCAGGAAGGAACAATTTTATAATTTCAACAATTCACAGAACCTCGTAATGGGAACAATTCTTGCTTTCAAATCAGTCCTTTCGTAGTCCCTGTCCCCCGTATGTACCTGGTAATATAACGGGATGTCGGTACGCTTCGAAAAATAGGCTATATTCCTGCTCAGGTTACGGTCCCCGGTTTTACACTCAACCGCAAACAGCGGCTTATTATTCTCAACTACCACGAAGTCCAGTTCTCTCCCTATGGAATCCCTGACAAACCTCAGTTCCATATCACTACCTTCGGTATCCTCACGGAAATGGCAATATTTCAGTAAATGCGACGCCACCAGGTTTTCAAAGCGGGCGCTCTCATCCCCGCACAATGACCAGTCCCAGAGGTACAATTTCCGTTCCTTTTTCACGGCCCGAAGTCGAGGCAACCCGTAAGGAGAAATCCTGAAACAATAATACAGGTTCTCCAGTATCGTCACCCAGCGATCCACGGTTTCGTAGGCTACCGACAAGTCCTGTTTCAGTTTATTAAGTGAAAGAACGGAGGAAACCTTCTCCGGCAGCATCCGGGCAAGCAAGTCCAGTTGTGAAACCTCTTTCACGTTTTCCAGGTTGATCAGATCCTCCTGTATAACTCGACTTTGTCTCTCACGCTGCCACCTTTTCCAATGCCGCGCATTCTGTTTCAGAAACGGCTCGGGGAAGCCGCCGTAGCGCAACAGGGCAGAAAAGTCCGAACGGGTCGGCCTGTTGTTCAGCTCATATAATGAAAGCGGGTGGAGACGGTAGTAGTGGTAGCGGCCTTGCAATGAATCACCGCCCCTGCGGTAATGGTCCAATCGCGCAGAGCCGGTGATGAGAAAGCGCCTGGAGGACTTGTACCTGTCGTAAAACCCCTTCACCAGGTTGCGCCAGTGCCTGTATTTATGGATCTCATCAAAGACGACCAGAGGTTGATCTGCCGGCAAACCCCCGTCCAGCAGCATGCGCCGGGATTCATGAAGGTCCCAGTTAAGGTATGCAGGGTGGGATTCATCAGCGCCTTCAATCAGGCTGAGCGCGAGCGTCGTCTTGCCCACCTGCCTCGGCCCACCCAGAAAAACCATTTTCTCAGCCAGGTCCTCGTTGATACAGTCCTCCAGGTACCGGTTTAACAGCGTCATTTCCGCCATGGGATATTCACGTAAATTTTAGAGTACACTCTATAATAAACATGTTAATTTCAGAGTCAAACCGAAATCGGTCGGATTAATGCTGCATTAACACAACCGTCATTCCCGCGCATGCGGGAATCCAGTCAAATAACCCGTCGCCGTCCGGGCGACACACTATTAACCACTTAATCAGAAAACCCATGACATGCTACAATCTGCCCGCTACAGCACAACAGCACTCACATCACCGGACACCGAGTACACACACCATGAAACCGCAAGACTACCCCCCGCAGGAACCCGTATCCGACTTCGCCAGGGAATACAACAGGCACGTCCTGGAAATAGCCGCTGAAATCGGCGGTGCAGAAGAGAATTACGGCCCGGACCCCTACCAGAGCGTGCTTTATTTCCCGGCGCCGGAACCGGACGGCAACGTGTTCGTCATGATCCACGGCGGCGGCTGGACCAGCGGCTACAAGGAATGGATGGCATTCATGGCGCCGGTGTTCAACGAGGCCGGCATCGGCTTTGTCAGCATCGGCTACCGGCTGGCCCCGACTCACGTGTTCCCGGCCGGACTGGACGACTGCATGAACGGGCTGAAATGGGTTTACGAGAACATCGGCAAGCTTTCCGGCGACCCGTCCCGCCTGTTCATATCCGGCCACTCCGCCGGCGGGCACCAGACCAGCCTGATGGCCGTGCGCAAGGACTGGCAGGAGGACTACGGGCTGCCCGCGGACGTCGTGCGCGGCTGCCTGCCCGTCTCCGGCGTATTCGACTTCCGGGAAGGCTCAGGCCTGTCCATGCGCCCCCGCTTCCTGGGCCCGAGCGGCAACGAGGAAGCGGCCAGCCCCATCAGCAATATCCAGGGCGCGCCGCCCCCGTTCTTCCTGTCCTGGGGCAGCAGGGATTTCCCCCACCTGATCATCCAGGCGCACAAGATGGAACAGGCCCTGCGCGACGCAGGCGGCGAGACCGCCACCCTGGAACTGGAAGACTGCGACCACCTGGCAGCCAACTTGGCCTGCGGCGACCCGGACGGCCCCTGGGCGGGCAGGGTGATGGAGTGGATCAGGGGGCATTGATGTAATATTCCGGAAGCAAGGTAATCCTCGAAACCGTCAGGGTTTTCTGACAGGGTCCATGACTGATTTATAACTAATTTAGGAAGTTTATGGAAATTTCATAAACTTCCTAAATTAGTTATAATTCCATCAGCCCACCCAATCCTCAAATGATAATCCCTTTATCCGGTTAAATTCTTTCGTGTTGTGGGTGACGAGTACCGCATCTTCTGCGATGGCGTGACAGGCAATCCACAAATCATTAGCGCCAACCGGCATGCCGCTTTCCTTCAGGTAGGTAAAATGAACGGCATATTGTTCACATAAAGTTTGATTAACGTGATAAATTACGGGAACCTGCCTGACTAATTGAGCCAGTTGGCGTAATACCCTGTTTTTACGCGTGCTGCGCTCTGCGCCCTTAAGCATTTCCGCATAGGTAAAAAAAGACATGCATAGCTGGGCATCCTCTCCCAGCTGATTGATGCGTTGCGCTACTGATACAGGTTTGTTCTTGAGCAGGTATATCAGGATATTCGTATCCAGCATATACCTCATAAGTCTTCCCTTTCCTGCATTGTAGGCTGAGTCCTGTAATTTTCTTCAAGGATTTCAATAAAGTCATCATCGAACGCTGATAAGGCATCAAGCAACGCAGCCCCGCGGTTTTCAGGAATCGCGTGAATCACCAGGTCGCCGTCTTTATTACGGGTGATTTCTACCTGGGAAGTATTCAATCTGAATTCCTGCGGAATACGCACAGCCTGGCTGTTGCCATTCATGAATACCCTGCTGTTTAATGTCGTCATCAGGCTCTCCTGTGTGTACACTTCTGTATGTATTCTAGGCTGGAAATGTTCAAAACGCAAGCTGCCTGTTCGGCGTCTTGTCCGGAATGGTGTACTTGGAAGCGCCGTCCCTGGTTCATCGAGTTAAAAAAATAATGCCGGGTTTATGTTGAAACGTTTGCTTAATGCTTCGATATGATTGCGCGTCAGCCTGCGTTCACCGTTTATAATTCTGGATACCAGTGATTTACTCCCAATCTCAGGCAGGTCTGCAACTCCGAGTTTATGTTGTTCCATAATGACTTTAAGCGTTGCTACGCCACTATCGAGTTTTTCAATTCGCTCATTAAAAGACTTGAACTCGGGCGATTTATCCTCCCAGCGAGCGATAGAAGCAGAAAGCATGTCAATGAGAGGTTTCTGGTTGTCGTAGTCCTCTATTAATTCGTCCATGAGGGCCAATGCCTGTGCGTAATCAGCCTCGTTGCTGATGCTTTCTATGACCATGCCCGCCCACTGCAATCCTGAATCGGTTTTTTGCTCATAACGAGTAAATTGATTTCAACTGTCCCTACCCTGATAATTATACGAATGCCTTTTTCATATTCAAGACGGACAAGTAACGTATCCAGAATTGCAAATACAAATTGACAATACAACCCTTGAGCTCAGTGAAGGCGATATCACCGAACTCGACACCGATGCCATCGTCAACGCGGCCAATGCCTCGCTTACATTAGGCGCTGGTGTAGCAGGCGCTATTCGCGCCAAGGGCGGTCCTGCCATACAGCGGGAATGCCATGAAATCGGCGGTTGTCCGGTCGGCGGCGCGGTGATCACCGGCGGCGGCAATCTCAAGGCGCGGCACGTCATTCACGCCGTCGGCCCGCGCAAGGGAGAAGGGGACGAAGAGGAAAAACTCAGGAACGCAACGCTGAACAGCCTGAAAGTCGCAGACGAGAATGGCCTGAAAAGCATCGGGTTCCCGGCCATCAGCACCGGTGTTTACGGTTTTCCGATTGAACGGTGCGCGGAGATCATGCTTTCCGCAACGATAGCCTACCTGCAAGGAGAAACCGGCCTGCAGAAAGTGGTTTACTGTTTGTACGGACAGGAGGCTTTTGGGGTTTTTGAGGGCGTTTTGGAGAAGTGTCACAACTGCTGACTATTTATTCCTGACATTTTTGTTATTCAAGTAACACCTAATTGTGTAGAATACGAACTTGATGGTTGCGAGACGTATTCACGCGTTTTGCCTAGGTGGTTTTATCATCAATATCGATTGTTCTGGAATATAAGGAGAATAAAATATGCCGTCGGAATCAGAGTCAATCCGTCCGAACTTGTCACTGCAAGATGTAACCAAAGAGTGGCTTAACTCGAAATTGAACGATATAGAGGAATGCGCCGACAAAGATGTTTTGACAATTTACGGCGACATCATTCCAGGTCTCGATATTCGGGTACGTATGGCGATTGAGGGATTACAAGAACGGAGAGAAACCCTGCTGGTTATTTTGCATACCCATGGTGGGGTTGTTGAAGAAGTTCGCAATATTGTGCAGATACTGCGAAATCACTACGGCAATGTTCATTTCCTTGTGCCTGTATGCGCAATGTCCGCGGGCACAGTGCTTGCCCTGTCCGGTGATGAAATCTATATGGATTATTTTTCCAGGCTAGGACCAATCGATCCCCAACTTCCAACCGGCAACGGCATGGTACCGGCGCTCTCTTACCTGCATCAGTATGAAAGATTGATAGAAATATCCAAACAAGGGGAACTATCGTCCGCTGAGGTGATTCTACTGAACAAGCTGGATTTGGCACAGTTGCACCAGTTCGAATTAGCGGCAAAACTTTCTGTGTCGCTCATTGGAGATTGGTTGACAAAATATAAATTCAAGAACTGGAAAAAGAGTGAAGCCCACAAGCAGGAAAGGGCTAAAGAGATTGCAGAACAGTTGAACGATCATCAAAGGTGGTATACTCATGGTTCAAGTATTCACAAAGATATTCTGGAAAAGGACCTTCGCTTGAAAATTAATGATTACGGCAAAGATAGTCAGCTAAAGCAGTTAGTTTGGAGCTATTTCTGGTCTCTGGCAGAATACGCGGGCGCCGGGCCATTTGTACACAGCCGGACATTTATATGAGCACACATAAAGAAAATCGCTTTATCAGAGAGGTTGAAGCTGCAACCCGGGACAACCCGAATATAGATATGGATTTGCTTAGGGAGTGGCAGAAAATAGCGGCAATGCTGGAAAAATTGCCACCACTGCCAGCAGAGTCCAGCGAGAAAGAACAGCCCCGTTTGCAACCGATTCCACTGAATTTATTCAATCAGTGGACATAAACTATGTTGTTTCTCCCGTTGAACGGGAACCGTTGGTCTCTGTTTGATAGATGAAATCCTTTCTGTGGAGATCGCAGATGGCCGTACCATTTCGGTTCCTTTAAGTGGCTCCCTCGCCTATTTCACGCGGCACAATCAGAACGTGATAATTGGGCCAATAATGGCTCAAAGAATTTCCTGGCCTTTAATCCGCCGTATTCGCGAACAGCTTTTTTCAGGGCCTTCGGGTCGGCACGCCTTGCCTGCTTCTTCACCCTTTCAAGTATCGAGGGTTTGTGTTCCGCCAGACGATCAAGATTGTCCACCAGATCGACCAGCAGGAACTCTCCGGAGAGCTTTAAGGGGAAATGCGGCTTCATCCGAAAATTAAACGTGCGCTTGCCAAGAGTGAAACGGCCATGGCGCTTGTGGTTGTAAACGACGGTCTCATTGTAGAGTTGCGTTGAACCAACTCCGAGCGCGTTGTAGGCATTAGGCGACGTCAGCAAAAAACGGTGATCCTTCAGAAACGCTTCGACAAGCTTTTCCTCACCAGCCGGAGCAGTCCCAAAGTTTGTGTGCTTGGGGCAATAGTAAAGTCCTCTCGAAAGCTTGGTCAGAGTTCCCTCCTCGACAAGCTGCTTCAGATGCCGATCCACGGCATTTGACCATGGCAGAAGATCGGCGCGGCGATAAACCTGCCCCTGGCGGAGATGTCGTTTCAGTTTGTTCACAGCGCTCATGGTTCCATGTGATCTCTAAATGCTACACTATTAACAATTTCTGTTTTTGAGATTTTCTTGGTTATTCCAAACAAAATAGCTGAACTTGAGCCGATTTATTTTGCTAACGAGCATGATATTGATCGCGAAGTATTCCTGCCAATAGTTGAAATAGCTTCAAGTATATCTTGCATGAGTGGCTATTTTACCAGTGGTGCTTTGAGTGAGTTGGCTATTTCACTAAGCCACTTTTTAGCTGCGAAAGATAGTCCTATTAGATTTGTCATAGGCCCAAACTTGGAAAAACAGGACTTAGAGGCGTTAAAAGTTGCGCTACGAGAAGATGAAAATATACTCTCTTTGCTTTTTCCTGGGTATGAACTATCCGAAGACAATCTTCGAACAAGAGCTGTCAATGCATTAGCCTATTTAGTAGCAACAGGTCGACTTATCTTGAAATTAGGTTTGCAGGAGCAGGGATTTTTTCATACAAAATGTTGGATATTTGAAACTGAATTCGGCGGAATTGCAATTCACGGCTCAGTCAACGCTACACGCAGTGGTCTCTCAGTCAATACTGAGCAGATAGGTCTTAGTAAGGAATTTGAAAACTCAGAAGATACAAAAGTTGTTGGCAAGATTCGCGATACTTTCGAACTGCTTTGGAATGGGGCGTATAAAGGTGTCGAAACTATAGGAGTAAACAATAAAACAATTGACTATCTCTCTAAGATTCACGAGAAAAACCGTAATATTGTCGACTGGCCATCTTATTTAAACACCAAGCTTCTCGAAGAGTTTAGAGTTGTTCGAGTAAGAGAAACGAAATCCAAATTGGCCATTCCTAAATGGCTGAATTATCGGACTGGAGAGTATGCTCATCAAGGTGAAGCAGTAAATTCGTGGCTGAAAAAAGGAAAGGGTATTCTTTCAATAGCTACAGGTGGCGGTAAAACACTTACTTCTTTAGTTGCTGCGAGTAATGTCAATTCTATAGAGGAAAAATTACTTATTGTTGTCGCTGTCCCTACAAAAGCTCTTCTCAATCAGTGGTGTGATGATGTGCGGTCATTCTCTATTACGCCGCAAAATACATATGGAAGCTCAAAAAGAGAGGTCAAGCGTGAACTGAAAAGCCAAATAAGAAGACTACGACATGGGACTTCTCATAATGAAGTTATTGTACTTACCCATGAAGCACTTAAATCTGAGTTGATCGAAATCTTAGAAGAGGCTAGTGAGAGTATTCCGATTATGTTAATCGGAGATGAAGTTCACAACTTGGGTAGTATTGGTTTTCAGGCTGCGGCCAGGTATTGCTTTAAGTATTTACTGGGTCTTTCAGCGACACATGTCAGACAGTTTGACGAAGAAGGAACTGAGTTTCTTATCAAATACTTTGGAGATGTGGTTTATGACTTTCCACTAGAGAAAGCGATTGGAACTTGTCTTGTCCCATATGATTACCATGTTCATAAAGTTCAACTTGATGATAAAGAACAAGAACACTGGTCCGAATTGACTCAGAAAATCCGTAATTTGAGCTATGCCGCTGAGTTGGATGATGGAAATTCTGACAAAGAGCGATGGAAACTGCTCTGTATAAAAAGGAGAAGGGTCGTTGAATCAGCTTCAGGAAAGATTTTTCGATTAGCTGGAATTTTACCATATAACAAAAATGAAATTCAGAGGTCTCTATTTTTTTGTACAGACAAAAATCCAAGTCAGTTAGAATCATTAAATGAACTATTGTCCAATCGTGCGATTAATTTTCATCAAGTTACACAGGAGGAAACAAGTAGTCCCAAGGCTCTAATTCGTATAATTCGATCATTTAGCAGTGGGGAGTTACAAGTTCTCACCTCGAAGCGCGTCTTAGATGAAGGATTCAATATCCCCCAAACAGAAACAGCTTATTTTCTTGCTAGCAATACGGTAAAGCGTCATTGGGTCCAGAGATTGGGACGAGTACTGAGATTGTCGCCATCAACCCAAAAAGTAAAGGCTGTAGTGCATGACTTTATCGTGATACCGCAATTGGATTCAGGAATGATTGATAAGGATCTTAAGAGTCTTCTGAGAAACGAGTTCGAGCGTATGAGTTTCTTCTCGAAACTTAGTTCAAATGGATTAGAGAGCGAAGGTTCTATTGAATTGATGTACGAATTATTATCATTATTGGGAGAAAATAAATGAGTATTGGATACAAAAAGATATCAGAGATGATTTCTCGGGAAGTGGACTCAACAGATTCCTGGACTGATGGACAGAAAGAGAAAATTAAATTGCTCTGCAACAAAATTTATATGTTGGAGGCTAGTTCTGAATCCGTTACTAGGTCACGAATGATCGAGAGCATTAAGGATGAAGTTTCGTTCGTAGCAGACCGGATAAAGGAATTAGGAGATAGATAATGAAGTTGATAAGAGCAAATATAAATAATTTTCGTCTACTGAAAGATCTCACGCTGGATTTTTCATGCGATGAAAGGAAAAATCTTACTGTTATACGAGCTGCAAACGAAACTGGTAAAACAACATGCAAAACTGCTTTGCTATGGGGTCTTTTTGGAAACAGTGCATTGCCTGGCGTCGGTAAACGATACCCCCTTTTCCCTTCAGACATGAAGGAGACTATCCAGAAAGTTGAGGTGTCAGTAGAGATAGAGTTCGAGACCGACCAAGTAGTAACCCTTGGGCGTGGTGCTCATGAGCTCCAAAAGAAGCAATACAGACTGCTTAGGACTTGTATTGAGTATCCTAGTGATACGGGAGATATACGCCGTGAGGCAGAGGGAGTGATACTCTTTGAAGTTAAGCCAGAGGGGTCTGAACGTATATTGGATTCAGATGTGGAAGAAATTATCGAGGGCAGCATTCCTGGGGCTTTGAAGGATGTGTATTTTACTGACGGTGATAGCGCCATGTCGTTCATTGAGGCAGCAGCAACTCGGGGTGTAAAAAGAAAGCGTGTGAGTGATGCTATTGAGGCATTATTAGGACTTGATATTCTAGAGAAGACGATTAACCATCTCGACAAAGCTGCTAACAAATTTAGCTCAATGATTGATGACACTGATTATGCAAAAGAGCTTGAAAAATTTAATGATCGTGTCTTAGGGTTCGAGGAAGATATTAATGTTTGGGAAGAGGAAAGAAAAGCACTCGAGAGTGAGATCAGTGAAGGCAGTAGCACACTAAATTCTACACGAAAAAAAATTGAAGAGGCTTTAAAGCTTGGAGATAAATCCAAGTTAGTAGCGGAGATGAACAAGTGTAAAAAAGATATCGAGCGTGCCACACAAGGCTCAAAGAAAGCCTTAGAAGATATGTCAACCCTGCTTAATTCCAATCATTTATCTGCCGCACTCATATCTAAATCAGCAAAAAAAGGCCTAGATCTTCTAAATGGCATGAGTGAGAAGAAAAAACTCCCAAAAGTAAATATCCCTATACTTGAAGAGCTTCTTAGTCGTGACAAATGTTTTTGTGGTGCAGATTTATCTTCAGAAACAAATGTTGGGACGAAAGCAAGGGGTTCAATTCAAAAATCGATAGAAGATAGTCGAGCCTCTGATGCATTGCAGGAAGCAGCGACAAGTCTATTCTACGCAGTAAGAAGCGAACAATTCGACAGGTCACGCTCAGATGAGTGGATTAAATCTTATGCTTCTCGGAATAAGGATTTTTATGAGTTCATGTCGGACCTTTCTTCTGACCAAAAAAGACTGAAGAAGCTCACGGCTGAGCGAGATGCCATAGATGATACTTCCTTGAACGAGTACCGAGAACTAGAATATTCATTATCACGTAAGTTGGATTCGGCGAGAATACAACTTGGTCAACGTGAGAGTTCGATTGAAGAGGCTAAGCAACGAAAAAGGGACGCTGAGGAAAATAGGAAGAAAATTGAGAACAAACTTACTAAGACTGATTCGTCAGTGGACAAGCTCAACCTATCACGTAGTGTTCAAAACATATTCCAGCAAATTGAGGAACGTTTGGTGAAAGAAGAGCTAAAGAAAGTAAGTGATGAAATGAATCGCATATTTTTGGAGATGATCGGTGCTGAACCCGAGGTTAATGACCTTACGTTGATTACAAAAGCTGAGTTGACCGAGGACTACGATATCTTGGTGTACGGGCCAAATGGCCACCCACTCAACCCTGATCAAGATCTGAATGGAGCATCACGTAGGGCTATTACTCTTGCATTTATTTTAGCATTAACAAAGGTAAGTCAAGTCGAAGCTCCTAATGTTATTGATACTCCTCTAGGGATGATGTCTGGTTTCGTAAAGAGATCGGTTCTTCGTCGAACCATTATTGAAGGTAGTCAAGTTGTTCTTTTCCTAACGCATGACGAGATAGCGGGTGTAGAAAGCATTATTGATGAAAAGGCTGGTAAGGTTTATACGTTCACCAATCCTGCGCACTACCCGAGAATGTTAGTACACCAGCCAGAAGCAAATGATGCTCGCATTATTCGATGCAGTTGTGACCATAGATCACATTGCCATACATGTGAAAGAGTAAATAGCGAATCCGCTTCTTAAAGGGAGTATAGATATGATTGCCAATCCTTTCGCATCTTATAACGTGGAAATACCTAATAAATATAGAGAGTCAGTTATTAGTTATAGCCGCACAGGCGGAAATAAGAATACTCCACAATATGCCCCTTTTAAAAGACAAGTAGATTTCTGGTATATGGCTTTTTTAATAGGTCTTTCGAAAGGCTTAGAGCCAGAGTCAGAAACTGACACATACAATGCAACTCCTGCAACAATTTTCTCTACTGACCCTTACAGAATAAACCATATGCTAGTCGCATACTTAGGTACAACTGAGGATATAGAATCTTTGTCTGATTATAAGGATATTTTTGATTATTGCTTAGGTATCGCAAATGCTGGGATGCCTTACTTAATTCAAATAATGGCCGATCCAGATGAGCGTCCGCTATGGTCTTTATTCGATGAACTGGAAAAATTAGTTACATAATTAGTGCTTCAATATTTGCGATATTTCTACAAATTCGGATTCCTAGATGGATGATATATTCTCGAAGGCGGCGTCAATTCTCACAATTGGCGGACAAGAAACTTTGTATAATTCCCCAGATTTTTTGTGCGCGAATCGGACGCACGAACCATTTAGTTTACACAAAGAAGCAGTTCGATTTCACGACCGACAACAAGATTATATTTGTGGCTCTGTCCGCACTTTTGGAGCACAGTTTGATGGAGATCGCACCGATATACATGACGTATTTTCACTAATTTGGGGAGCTGTGCTGAGAGCTTTCGGGCTTGGTTCAGTATTACTAATAGATGAACCTCACGGATTTGCCCCTGGAGAAATAGGTGCACGTCACTTGATAATAAATCAATGTCCTTGGGAGATATCGGAAGGAAGGTTTGAAGAAGCACAACAATCTATGAATGCATGGACGTCATTTGCATATCATCTTTTAGACGATGTCTTCCAATGGAACCGGGCCGGAACTACATCTACGCCAGATTTGGCGATAACTCATTTCGAAAAAAAACCTATCTGGATAGATCAAGTCAACAAGTATTTGAGACACCCCAAAGAAACCAATTTCAATAAACGTTCATGGCCTCTCTGGATTTATTTTGCGGCCCACAATTCCGGGGTGACCATAGTCCGAATGCCAAAGATACGAGTGTGTTACCTGAAAGTCATATTGTCGCCATTTGTCCCAGAGGTAGTAGATGGCGAAAAAAATCTAGTCTTATTTGCAAATGGTATACCCAACGCTGTTCCGCACAGAGTGATTAAGAAAGCGCGTAAGTTACTATCTCTCAGCGGTGATGAATGTAGCGACCTCTTGTTACTCCCGGTCGATAGTCATTGCTTATTTATTGGAGATAAAACAATAGTCGCCATTCGAAGTGACTGTGGTCGGGGGGTGTATGAGTGTGAAAAAAAGCTGATGATTTCACGACGTAGTAAAGAAAACCGTGTTTTCTTTACAGAATCTACAATAATTTGGCGGCCTCCAATTTGTGAGAGGGATTTTGAAGACTTGTGTCTTGACTTAGTTCGTAGAGAACCAGGTGTTGTTTGGGCTAAACCTGTAGGTGCCACAAATGATAGAGATGGTGGAAGAGATATTCTAATAGACAGGAAGGTCCCCATACCAGATAAATTAAGTAATGAAGTTCATAATTCTGCGTATTCCGGCGAATATGAACACCGATTCCGGTCGAACGTGAACAGTGATTCCGGTTCATCGTGAACACCTGTTAACGCAACGCATGGCGTGTTTGTGTTTTTTACCTCAAGTGTTCACGCTGAGTCAATAGACGCCTGTTGTTTTCGCATGGATTCCCCCTTCAAGGTCAGTCGGTGCGCATTATGGATAAGCCGGTCGAGGATGGCATCGGCAAGGGTGTTATCGCCGATGGTGGCATACCACTGGTCGACGGGCAACTGGCTGGCCATGAGCGTGGAGCCGGTGTGATAGCGGTCGTCCATGATGTGCATGAGGTCATGGCGCTGTGCGGTATTGAGGGTGTCCATGCCCCAGTCGTCGATGATAAGCAGTCCGGTGCGTGCGAGTTGGTGCAGGAGTTTGTGGTAGCTGCCGTCGGCCTTGGCCTGGGTGAGGGCAAGGAGCAGCCGGGCGAGGCGATAGTAACGGGTGGAGACACCTAGCCGGCAGGCCTGGTGGCCGAGGGCGCAGGCGATAAAGGTTTTGCCTGAGCCGCAGGGGCCGGTGATGAGCAGGTTGTGGGCCCGCTGCAGCCACTCGCCCTGTGCGAGTTGGGTAAGTTGTGTGCGCTGCAGGTTGCGGGGGTGTTCGTAATCGATATCCTGGAGGCGGGCGCGCAGTTTGAAGTGCGCCTGGCGGATGAGGCGGTCCTGTTTGCGTTGTTCCCGTTGCAGGCACTCGGACTCGACTAAGAGGGCGAGGCGGTCGAGGAACGGCAGGGGGTCATAGGTGGCGGGCTGTTCGGTTTGTTGTGTCAGGGCGGTTGCCATGCCGGGCAGGCGCAGGTCGCGCAGGCGTGTCAGGGTTTGTGTGGTTGATGTCATGGTGTCTCTCCGGTTAGTTGAAGTGGTGCGGCCCGCGGACATTCTCGTGGTCCTGGGGCAGCGTGGGGGTGGTCAGGGTGTCTGCGTCAGGGGTATCAGGCAGCCGGTCCTGGTTTGACTCCAGCAGGTGTGTGACCTGTTTGAGGCGCACGAGCCCGGCCTGGTTGGCCCGTTGGCAGGCGGCGTTGAGGCGGCTGGCGGGATAGCGTTTGCTGAGTTGCAGCAATCCCAGGCAGGTGCGGTAGGCCTGCTCGGGGTGGGCCCGGCGTTCGAGTTGGTGGCGGACCCAGGTGTGCACGTCAGGGCCGAGTTGGGCAGCCCAGCGCTTAAGGCGCTCGGGGGACCATTGCTGCTGTGCCCGGTGGCGTTCGGGCATGTGGGCCGGGTCGGTGGTGAAGCCGTACCCGTCCCGGCGTGCATGGGTGGCGATGGGGCGCTGGTGGAAGTAGAGTTCAATCAAGCTGTCAGATGCCTGTAACTCGACCCGCTCGCCGACGTACTGGTGCGGCACGGAGTAGTAGTGTTGCTGGTAGAGCACGTGGTAGTCGATGTGCACGGTGACCGGCTTGATGTGGACATACTCGTAAGGCTGTGGGGGCAACGGCTTCAAGGCCGGTTTATCAAGGGTCTCAAAGGCCGCGTGGCGCGAGCCGGGCCGGCGCTTGAAGGGCCGGTGGTTAAGCTCGTCAAGCAGGGTGGCGATATGGCGGTTCAACTCATCGAGGGCGAAGAACTGATGATGCCGCAGGCGGGCCAGGATCCAGCGCTGCGCCAGCAGCACGCCCTGCTCGGCCTTGGCCTTGTCACGGGGTTTATGGGGGCGGGCCGGCAGGATAGCCGTCTGGTAGTGCTCGGCCCATTGCTGGTAGCTGGGGTTGATGTCGGGATCGTAGCGGCAGGCACGGCTCACCCCGCTGCGCAGGTTATCGGGGACGATGGCGGCGGGGACGCCGCCGAAGTAGGTCATGCCCCGGGTATGGCTGGCCAGCCAGTCGGGGAGGGTCTGGGTCCAGGTGGCTTCGGCGAAGGTGTAGTCCGATGCGCCGAGCACCGCGATAAAGAGTTGTGCCGGTTGTGTCTCGCCGGTGCCGGCATCGATGACGGGCACGGTATCCCCGCCGTAGTCCACAAAGCACTTCTCGCCGGCCTTGTGTGTCTGGCGCATGGTGCGCTGTTGCCGGGCCAGCCAGTCGCGGTAACGGTCGCAGAACTGGGAGTAGCCGTAACACCGGTTCGGGTAGCGCTGGGTGTATTCCTCCCAGACCAGTTGTCGCGTCATGTGGGGGCGCTTCAACTCCTCGTGGATCGCCGCCCAGTCCGGCGCCTCGCGGCGCGGGCTGGCGTGGGTATCGGCGCCGGGATAGAACAGCTCGGCGAGGCGAGCATCGTCCAACTCGGCCGGCAAGGGCCAGGTCAGGCTCAGGGCCTCGGCCCGGCTGAGGAGTTTCTGTACCCCGCCGACACTCAGCTTGGTGCTGCGGCTGATGGCGCGGATGGATAAACCGGCTTGCAGCCGGAGCCGTAGTATCTCGCGTAGTTTACGCATGGTCGTTCTCTTGTTGGACATGGCAGGTTGCTCCCAAAAAAAGGAACAACGTACCACCGGGTTACAAGTCCCATGCGTTGCGGGGGATTCCGGTTCAACGTGAACGCGGATTCCGGGGTTGTGAACACCGATTCCGGTACTGCCCGGAAAGTGTTCACGTTCAATCGGAATCGGTGTTCACTTTGAACCGGAATCCGCGTTCATTTTCAACCGGAATCGGTGTTCACTTTGAACCGGAATACGCGTTCACTTTCAACCGGAATACGCAAATTCAGGGGATAAGAAAAAAATTAGCTCTAAGGGAACGAAAACTATACGTGTAATTGCTCAAGTTAAATCACGTTCGGACTCTGTCGGAAAACGTGACGTTCAAGATATTAGAGATATGCTAGCACACCATAATGCAGATGGGTTTTGGTTGTTAGCATATCCACATATAACTAGTGCATTAGTAGACCACTTAGATAAATTACGAAGAACTAGCAACGCGTCCACTGATTGGTGGGAAGCACGTGATATTGAGGTTAGGCTACGCCGACATCCAGATATAGCGAAGCGTTATCCAAGACTCTTGTCTTTAGACGCTAATGTGTAGAGCAAGAGTTATCACCTATTTATGACAAGCCAAACAAACTTTCGCCTGCCCATACAAGTCATCAATATCCAGAGGATCATTGTCCGGCCGTAACGGATTAGGCTGAACCTTGGATTGCATACGTAACAGACGCTGTTCATGTTCCTGCCTGATTTGTCTGATCCGTTCTGGCTTCTCCAGTTCATCAAGCGCTTCGCCTTGACTCCAGGTGAAAGGAGAACCGTGGTCCACTGAGTTCTTTTCGTAAGCTTTGGCTTCCTCGAATGCATCAGGATGGTGTTCTTTCAACCGGACCCATTCAATTTTCTGCTGGAAGAAACAGAAGGTGCAACCGCTACGGGTTCGCCATGCGTAATATGTCGGCAGACCTAGGCCCGCCCCATCAAGTATCTCAAGCACCCCGGCCTTGTCGATGCCGACTTCCTTAAATGGCAGCCGCACGATAAGTCGGTCGTTTTTTGAGGCATAGCCCTCGCGATACTCTTCGTCCGAACGGATGGCGACATAGCTGTAGATGGTTTCCCCATTTTCGAGCTTGGGACGCAGCCATTGTTCGAACGGTCGCAGCTTCAGTTGCCTAGTACACCAGCGGGTTTGGGGCGAAGGTAAAAAGTCATTATATTGCTTGAGCCAGAAATCGAAATCCCGGTCGGGATTCAAACGTAAAATTGACTGGCCCAGAAAGCCTTCCAGACGACCAAGGTATTCGTACACTTCCGGAAGTTCTTTGCCGGTGTCGGTAAAAAAATATTCGATATCCAGTTCAGGATGGTGTTGCCGCATGTAAACGGCTAGTGCAGCGCTGTCTCGCCCACCTGACAGGCCCAGCACATGCCGTTCGCTGGTTGCAATACTCATGACGTCGTATGTTTCTTTTGCTCCGAATCCGTATGGTCGGCTGCCTGTTTGAGATAGCGTGCGCTCAACTCTGCCAGGGCTGCGAGGATTATGTTGCGTTGCTTTTCTCCACTATCTTCAAGCGATTTATCTACACGTTTTATCAAGTTATCCACTTGACTACGCTCCGTGTCGGTAACAGCAAATTCGTCATGGATAGTTGTCGGGCGGCCATCCATCCCGACCACCACTGCCATTGAATGTCGTTTATTCCGCCGACCTTTTACTCGAGCGAATGTTTCTGTGTGTAGAAATTTTTTTGCTAGTTCAGCTAGTTCTAAGGTTGTTTTGTCTAAATCGAGATCAATCCAGTGACGGGGTGGTTTGCTTGCCGCCAGGCTGGCTATGTCTTCGATACTCGCGTCACTATCATTGAATTGCGAAATCCTACCGATAAATGCCTCGAGTTTGTAGTCGCCGACAATTTGACGAATGTTTTGAGCGCGTCCACATAATTCGTT
Organism: Gammaproteobacteria bacterium; assembly: GCA_965220815.1. Lineage (GTDB taxonomy): Bacteria > Pseudomonadota > Gammaproteobacteria > Eutrophobiales > Eutrophobiaceae > JAAXHV01. Next base: position 351,138 of record OZ244846.1, on the reverse strand, counting down.
CAGGGATTGCGGAGACGTATTAGGTACTTCCAACTCAGAGAGCATGGTGTCGCGCAATCTGTGTAACATCAAAGGATAGGCATTTACCAACTCCGTCAGACCATCACTTACATTTTTTACCATGTGATGCAACGCTTCCTCATCAAGTTGGGAAATATTTTTTCCTAGTGTCTCGGGTATATCATCAAACAGGAACTTATTCGGGTCCCGTGCGCGCTTGAACATATCTCTGATGCGCACCGCATTGGCTGATAACCGCATTGTCCGTTTAGACCATTGTGGTAATTGGTCGTATATCGCTACCAGTCCTCGAGCGACATCAATAGGCTCAAGTTGAGTAAGTCGGTTGGTTTTGTCTAGATCTCTGACTATTGCCGCCATTTCTGATAACAGCCTGCGTGCAATATCGGATAAATCCATCCACCTGATCTGGATAGTGCTTGGGTCCTTTGCCAGGTAGTCAACGTCCACGTCGTCAAATCGTGCTTTGAACAACCCTTCCCGGTAGAGTGCCAGTTTTTCCTGTTGGGATAATATAAACGCTACGGAAAGCACCGGCAGCAGTCCATCTTTAACGCCGAATGGCACCGAACGCCAAAGATTATACAAATCAGAGACTGCGATATTCTTTTTTTGTACCAAGTTTATAGCAGCTTCCCACATTGGACTTAGTAAACAGGGATCCGAGTTTTCGTCGGGAGGCAGGAATTGCCATTGATCATTGTGTTGCCGATAAAGCCCAGATGCTTCCAATATTGAAACGAACAGACCGGCTTCTGCCGGGAATTTCTGAATGCCTAGCCTGTCTTCCCCTTTGTTCAAAACCATGCGTCGTAGCAATATATTTTGGGCGGCCACTGCACTGGCTGATGGTTTCTGTCGGTTCAACAATTCATTATGTATGCGTGGAGATTGGTTGAAACGACTATCTGCGAGTTCGGATGCAATGTTGTTCAACTCAGACTGCCTTAAGCGTTGGGCAGTGCGTGTTTTGTTAAACCATACGGCATTGTCAAAAGATTTTTGCAACTCTCTTTCAATCATGGATTGCAAGTCTGCAAGGCGCGCAGAAACTTCCCGGCGCGCGACGGGGTCACCCGCTAATTCGGGATACTCGTCACTTACCCACTCCAACGCGAGTAATTCACGGGCCAATGGAAGAATTGCCCACGATGTTTTCGACAAACCAACCAAGTTATCCCAAGTGCCAGGATTGTTTATTGCTACCTTGCATTTTTCCAGTGCTGCGTCTTCGCTTTCTCCCTCGATGGGGAGTGCGAGTAAGAATTGGCCGATTGCGCCGTTTTCCGGTTTGAAACAGGTAACAGCATCATTTAGAGAGTTAAGCGGCACGACGTTGACATCAAACCAACGGAGAGCTCCTGTTTCGTGATAGTGTCGCTTGGCTACTATGGGTTGAATTCCTGCTAGGGATTTAATCTTCTTGAAATCTATTTCGTCTATTTCATCTAGCGCTGAGCGTGTGGCCTTGTCGATATCAAAGTCACTTCCGGCGAAAATAGCGTGGGTATCAAGGTATTTTTTGAAGATGGTAAAAGACAACCTAGCTAATTTTCTAAGAGCTTCTTCAAGTTCCCGATGTGATATTCCAAAGACACAGGTTCTAAGGATGTTGGAATTCGCGGCAATCCCCGTGTGTTCTTTGAACAAATCAATAACAGCAATGGTTTTTAACAGTTTGACATGAATTTCTTCACCCCCAAGAGCTTCACATCGTTCAAGCGCCTCTGCGGCCAATGCCCAGCGATGACCGTCAGGTGATGCCAGTATGGATGGTTCCAGGTTGGCGCGCAGATAATCCCAGAGCATGTCAGGCGTATACAGCATCTCAGCTTCGGCATGTTTCAGAAAATCTTGAAATCCGTATCGTTCAGCCGAATTAAGAAAACCGAACAGGCTGCGTTGGTTCTGGCCGAAACGCCGGCGCGAGATGGGGCCGAGCAGACAGGTAACGATCGGGTGCAAAGGCCAGCACGCCGAAAGCTTGGAAGCGAGTTGATCGGAATAAGTCTTATTGTTCTGCTGTATGCTCTTGGCAATATCTCTGCAAAGAGCACCCATATTTTCAGGCAGATGATCGCTTTCGATTGCGCGAGAAATCAGTTCTATCTGCTCTTCGCCCGTAGCATTGATTACTAGGTCGATGAAGCGCCCTTGGACCTTTGCCCATTCATCCCGTATTTCATGAGATAGCCGGTGGGTATATTCCTCGAATGACTGGTGCAGTATGCCGATTACCAGTAGCCGTCCCTTGCTTCGTGATGCTGCTTCGGCAAGTTGCTGGAAGATGTAGATATCGGAGCCGTGTCTGACTGCGGCCTCCAGGAATTTGCCCATCTCATCGATGAACAATACGACACCACCGTACTTATCGGGCCTATATTCGGCGGCATCCGTAAGCACTTTTGTCAGGTTGCTTTCATTCCATCCACCCCGCGGGCGGCGATTTGCAACTTTTGCCTGCCGCACGGATTCTCCGATTACCTTGACAGGGTCATCCCGAACACCGACTACGGGCACGATGCGCCATCCTTCAGTTCCCGTTGGTAGCGCATCTCCAATAGTGTCCGTCAATTCCTGTCCAAATATCTCCACTGCTTGCACGCGCAAAGATGCACTTCCGTTTAACAAAGCGCTCAATGCAACGACCAGACTGGATTTGCCGCTCCCGTACGGGCCGGTCCAGGTGAACGCGCCCTGTCCGGTTTCAGATACGTGGTGCGCCATGTCCATCAGGACGTCACTGGAAGACTGCGGGCAAATAAAGTCTTCCAATGCCGAGCTTTCAGTTAGATCAGTATCGATGCGGATTGATCTTAAGAAGCGACGGGCAATATGGGCGTGTTCGTTCGGCATTACCAGCTTATTCCATGCATGGGCAACCTATCGTAATCAGGCTTTATAAATTCGAATTTTATCTCTTCATTAATCTCGGTATTACACATGACCTGCTTCAGTCCGGCAGCTTCTGACCACTGCAAGTTTCCTCTAGTTTCTTCAGCAAGTGTGGCCAAGTAATCAACAACATCATTTTCTTCCAAAGCGAAGACGCGTCCTGGGCTACCGGGTTCATGGGCGATAGCCTCGAAAGATAAAGTATTGGTTGATTTTGAGTAACGAGACCAGAAATCGAGCAGGGCGTAAATAAAAACTCCGTTACCCAGGGATGACTTGGGGCCACGCACAAATCGAAACCCATCTATTTCGTCCAGAGATTTAATTATTCCTAATTCTGTCAAAGGAGATTCCAGTGCATCATCATGTAATTTTTTCCCTTTAGGTCTTCGTGATACATAAGTACGGATAAAACAGGCGACATCATTTTTTAGCGTTATATTCGAAACAGGCTTCAAGTTACACTCTTTTATAAAGCGTTCGATTTTTTGCACGAACCGGTTGCGGGTGAAGGTAACAGCAGGGTAGTAACTGAAAGCCCAAAACCAAGTTGTTTTCGATTTTTGAGCCGCCAACTGCCAATGAATTAGCCAGAGTGTTGCAGGGTGTTCCATATACGGGTCATATCCTTTTATCCCATTGTTTCCAAAAAGCTTTTTACCAAGTGTTGTAGTTATATCTGAATGTCCTTTTTTATGCTCGTCAATAATGCCACAGCTAATTGCCCAATGGCGTATGGAGGCAACCATATTTTTACCGACACCGAATTGTGCGATGGCATCGTCGCCCCAACACAAAGATTTGTTTTCAGGATTATCCTCGGTCTCTGCTACGCGATCGAATGCTTTTTTCAGCCATCCGTAGCGTAGTGGGAAAGTCTCATGCCCCGAGAACTGTGGGGGATTGTCCTGTTCATAGAGTGGTCTATGTGGCATCGTAACGTGTCCTGTATGACGTGTAAGATTGTTCCTTACTGGAGAAGTTCTCCAGTTCGATTTTAATGCATCGAGTATGCTATAGTCAAACTGTACGTTATCGTTTTTTCGCATAAATCGGCCACAACGTCCGGTTTCTGAGCATTTTGAGACTTTATATTCTATCTAATTGAATTTAATGGCGATTTCAGAAACCATCTACCTGGACCACCAGGCGACCACACCCGTCGATCAACAGGTCCTGGAACGGATGCTGCCGTATTTCAGGGAATCCTACGGAAACCCCCATTCAGCAGACCATAGTCTCGGTTGGAAAAGTTCTCTTGCCGTGGAACAGGCGGCAGCGCAAGTCGCAGCTTTGATCAGCGCTGACCCCGATGAGCTCATCTTTACATCGGGCGCCACGGAAGCGAACAATATGGCTCTGCTTGGACTTGCTCGTCGCGTTCGCCCTGTAAGCAGGAGAAGGCGGTTTGTCCTCAGTGACATTGAACATAAGTGCGTACTCGCAGCCGGCCGAGTAATTTCCAACCAACTTGGCCTTCCCGTAGAGCATCAACCCGTGGACCAGGAAGGGCGCGTCCTGCCGGCGTCATTGGAGCATGCCTTGGATGATGACGTACTCGCCGTTTCCATCATGGCGGTGAATAATGAAATCGGCACAATTCAGGACATCCAAAAAATTTCTGAACTGATCAGGAATACAGGCGCCATATTTCAGTGCGATGCTGCCCAGGCCCCCATTTCCATGGATCTACGGGGAATTGCCGCGCATGTGGACCTGTTGAGCCTCTCCGCCCACAAGATGTACGGGCCAAAAGGCATCGGCGCGCTTTACATCCGCCGGGAGTTGCAGGGTTGCCTTGAGCCGCTTATCTACGGCGGCGGACAGCAGAATGGTTTACGCTCAGGCACCGTCCCTACGGCCTTGTGCGTCGGCATGGGTGCGGCTGCCGAACTTCTCAGTGGTAATGAGGCGAGGCAAAAACGTGCCATCTTGCGTCAAAGACGGGATCGCTTTCTCGAAAAATTGGCGGGCTTGCCCTGGTCCATCCGATTAAACGGCCCCACCGGAGAAGCCCGGCATCCCGGCAATGCCAATGTCTGTTTTGAAGGTTTCTTCGCCCAGGATATCCTGCAGGTGCTCCAACCCCACCTTGCCGCTTCTACCGGGTCGGCCTGCACGTCCGGCATCCCTGAACCTTCCCACGTTCTCAAAGCCATAGGTCTGTCCCCTGAAGATGCTGAAGCATCCATCCGCTTCAGTCTCGGCTTTGATACTACAGACACAGATATTGATGATGCGGTAAACTTGATAGACAATGCGCTTGTAAAGCTTTCAGGCACACAAATTAAAGTTTCAGCGGTATAAATATAAACAATACCCGATAAAGGAGAAAACCAATGCGATATCTACACACCATGCTCCGGGTTTCGAACCTGGATGAGAGTCTGTCTTTTTTCTGTGGCATCATGGGGATGCAGGAAGTGAAGCGGATGGAAAGCGAGCAGGGCCGGTTTACCCTGGTGTTCCTGGCTGCGTCCGATGATGCGAATGAGGCGAAAGAGATGAAAATGCCCGCGCCGACACTGGAGTTGACCTATAACTGGGATCCGGAGGAGTACACCGGCGGACGCAACTTCGGCCACATCGCCTTTGAGGTGGACGATATTTACTCCACCTGCCAGAAGATAGCGGACAGCGGCATTACCATCAACCGTCCGCCCCGGGACGGTTACATGGCGTTCCTGCGCACGCCCGATAACGTTTCCATCGAGTTGTTGCAGAAGGGCGAGGCCCAGTCTCCGCAGGAGCCCTGGGCGTCGGCGGAGAATGTGGGGGTCTGGTAGTCACCCCCGGCTATTTCATTATTTTCTGATCCAGTAACAGGTTCAGTGTAAAGCGCACCCCGAAGCCTGTGGTGTCGGTGGGGACGTGGGCCAGGCCGCCCTTGTTGTTGCCGGCGGACAGGTCCACGTGTATCCACGGGCAGTCGTTCTTGACGAAGCGTTGCAGGAAGCGCGCCCCGAGGATGTGGTCCACGCCGGGGTCGCTGCTGCATTGTTTGACATCGGCAAATTTGCTCTCCAGCGCCACGTCGTAGTCCTCATCCATGGGGAACGGCCAGACCCTCTCGCCGCTGTCAACGCCCGCCTTGACCATGACGGGTAGAAAGTCGGCCTTGTTTGTGAACACCCCACTGTAAGCCTTGCCGATGGCATAGACGCAGGCCCCGGTCAGGGTGGCGTAGTCGATGATCAGTTTCGGCTTGTTGCGGGAGGCCAGCGCCAGGGTGTCCGCCAGCACCATTCTTCCTTCGGCGTCGGTGTGGACGGTTTCGATGGTGGTGCCGTCAAGCGCGGTAATGATATCACCCGGGTTATAGGCATCCGGGCCGATGTGGTTGGTGCAGATCGCCAGCCAGCATTCGACCGGGAACGGCGCCTTGAGCCGGGTCAGGGCCGTCAGCGTTCCCAGCGCCACCGCGCTGCCTTCCATGTCTTCGTGCATGCCCATCATGTAGTTATGGGGCTTCAGGTTCACGCCGCCGGTGTCGAAACAGATGCCCTTGCCCACCAGCGCCAGCGTATCTTCGGTTTCCGGTTCTTCGGGCGCGTAGCGCAGGCGCAGGATGCCGCCGTCTTTCTGCGGGCTGCCCTGGGCAACGGCCAGGAACGCGCCGGCCTTCCTCTTCTCCAGTTGGGCGATGCTGAAGAACTGGCTTTTCCAGCCGGACTCTTTGGCCAGGGCGGCGATACGCCTGCGGTACAGGGTCGGGGTCAACTCGTTCTGGGGCAGGGCGGTGAGGTAGCGGGCCAGGGCATTGCCCTCGTCTTCGGCAAAACTGCGGGCGAACCCGTATTTCTGCGGCACGCCGTACATGTGGACCTGTTCAAGTCTGGCGCGGTCCTTTCGCTTTTTGCGGAAGTCGGGCATTTCCGCATCGGTTGCCAGCACAGCCGCCAGCAGGGCCTCCGCCACCCGCGCCGACTTCTTCGCGGAAAAGCCGATGACCGCGATACCCAGTTCCTTCGCCTGGTAGTCCTGGTGTCCTTCCGCCAGTTTGCGCGCCAGGCAGAGCAGTTCGAACGCGGACAGGCCGGGTTTGATGGTGGACAGGGCGACTCGCCCGGCTTTGTCGTTGGGCAGATCGGTCAGCAGCGGCGGCGGGTCGTCATCGCCGTCCTTGCGGAGGCGATTGTGACGTTTTTGCAGGTTGTCACTGTAGGGAAATGACGGCCATTGTTCTTTCGCCTCCGGTTGCTTGACGGCGATGATCCAGTGCTCCAAGGCATCGAACCGGGCCGGGTCCGGCAGGTTTTCGGATTGTTGAAGTTTTGCTTGTTTCATTGCTTGCCAATATATCAGGAACCAGATAGAAAAGGAGCAATTAATGCCCTGCCCCGTCATGCCGGGCTTGACCCGGCATCCAGTGGAATACCGTGTCGCCTGGAGGGCGACTCTCTGTTTGACTGGATTCCGGCATTCGCCGGAATGACGAACGGGGAGGGTAAATAATTTCCATTTATTGCTGGACTGCCAGGCCCGTTCAGTTATACTTGAAAGTGAGTAAACGGGCGACCCGGATTTATCCGGGTCACCCGGATAATTGCGGGTCGTCTACCCCTGAAACTTAATCTTGAGGTAGCGATCATGAGCGTAGATTATCAACTCATTGCTGGTATTGACTCTGCTCACAGGGCAGAGAAAAATGAAGATGGCTGGTACACGATAGTCAGGGACGGCGAAGTCAACCGTGGTGACTTGGTTACCGACAAGTACCGGGACCTGACCTTCGAGGTCACGGGCTTTGGTGCTCCCTTCTACGTTGCCGAAATCCGAATCGAGGATGCGGAGGAAGGTTATTACTCCTCTGTCGTCATTGACTACCATGAGGCGGTCAATAATTACGACAGTTTCGAGACAATAACAGTCTGCCTGGCATTCCTGGAACCGGTGCGTCAGCTTCGCAGCGTCCAACGGCAACGCGACATGCCCGTCGCGCTTGCAGCAGGTTGGAGCTGACCGGCGGAAAAGGCGATCTTTTGGTCGCCTTTTTTTATGCCGGTAACGCCGTTTTGCGTTATTATCTTGATAGGTGGGGTCAGAGTAAAACTCGCAAACTTGAGTGTCAGAATAAAGTCTGTGCGGGAGTTTTACTCTGACCCCGGCAATTCCGGAGGCAGACTTCAGGTCTGTCCCCATTATCCAAAGGAGAACAGGAAATGAAACGGATATGTTACATGGTGTTATTGTTGTTGATCCTCGGCCAGGGACGGACTGCTTCCGGCGCCGACCTTCTGACGGGCGTCACGCGCCTGTCCTGCGAGGCCCTGCTGTGCCTGTCGTCACCGGCGCGTCCTGCGGCCTGCAACCCGGCGCTGTCTTATTATTTCGGAATCAAGAAGTTCACCTGGCCGGCAACGTTTGCGGCGCGGCTGAGGTTCCTGAACAAGTGCCCTACCGCTACGCCGGGGCTGGCCCGGTCAGTGGCAAAGGGGGCGCCGCGCAAATGGGAGGGTGCGCAGGGGACAGACCTCAGGTCTGTCCCCCGTTAACAAGGGATCGCCTTCTGCGATTGTTTAACTGACTGGATTCCCGCTTTCGCGGGAATGACAAGGGTGGTCTAGGTAGGCAGTATCCACGGCCACCCAGGAAGTGTGGACGATCTCCGCCAGCCGGCCCGGCATCTTTGCCATGGCCACCCTGGACGGCAGCATCATCAGGGTGTTGGGGTGGATGTAGTACACGTCTTCCTGGGTGATCAGGTTCCTGTCGGCATAGACTTCGCCGCCGGCCTTGTTGATGTCCACATTCATGCGGTAACGGCTGGCCTGTTTCGTGCCGCTCTGTTTGGCCGCGTATTCGGCGGTCTCGAAATCGTTGGGCTGGTAGTACAGGGACATCTTGCAGTTGTTCTCCACGCTGAACTCCAGGGCCTCGACGTTGACCAGGCGCCGGTTGACGGATTTCAGGTCGCCCAGGCTCTGGTAGGCAATGGCGAGGTGGCAATCGAATCCCGTGATGGTCGCCAACATGTCGCCCAGGATATCGGTGGCGAGGAACTTGACCTCGTCTATGCCGATGAACAGGTGGCTTGAACGCTCCCGGCGCCGGTACATGCGCGTCGCCGCCTGCAACAGGCACAGCAGGAACACCTGGGTGACGCGTTTCACCACCGGGTCGGTCGCGGATGAGCGCACGTAGAGCACGGCATTCTCCCGCAACACGCGTTCGATATCCACGCCCTTGCTGCGCCCCGGTTTCAGCGCGGGCAAGGCCAGCATTTCCCTGGTCAGGTTGGTGACGGTGGGCGGCGGTTTGGCCGCGTCCCTGAGCAGCTTCGGCAGGTCTATCAGTTCCCTGCTCCACTTGTCGAAGATCGACTCCAGGAACTCCCTCTCACCGATCTTGTAGAAATCCGCGGTGTCGCCCCGTTCGGCGAGGTTGTAGGCGTGCATCAGCCGGGTTTTGACCTCCCGGTCGGTGCCGGTCCTGAACGGCGACCATTTCCCCGGCAGTTCGCCGTTGAAATCCACGGTCACCAGTCGCCTGCCGGTGTCCTCGCAGGCCTTGCGCATGATACCCAGCGCGTGCCGGTCCGGCTTGATGTCGAAAAAGACCGTGCAGAAACCCCGGCGCACGGACTGGTCCAGTTGCACCCCGAACAGGATGCCCTTGCCGGTCTGGGTGGCGCCCACCATGCGCTGGTTCCAGGTCTTCCAGTCCTCCACCGGGACGTGCAACGGCGTGTTGTCCTGCCGCAATCCGATAAACACCTTCCCCGGCCGGTAATGCTTTTCGGGTCGGAACCGCTTCTCCCGGAACCGGTGGGCCTCGGTGCGGATATCGGAAACCTGGTCGCCCCGTTGCGATACCCGCCTGAATATGTACCAGGATGAGAAACGCGGGTAGAGGTAGCGCAGGAAGACGATCCTGCTCAACAGTCCCGCCAGCAGGAAACCTGCCATCAGCCCCCACATCCTGCCGGCCTGGCTGATGATGACGATGTCTACGATGTTGTTGGCGGCCGTAATATCGCCGGTGACGTTGGCGGCCACGTACCACAGGCACAGGGGAAAGCCCGGGAACAGCAGCAGCAACAGGAACAGCAGGACCCGTCGCGCATGCATGAACAGGTGCTCAACGGTCGTGAGTTCCCGCTCCGAGGACAGGGGCAGGAAACCGATGACGCAATTGGTATAGAGAACCGCGGCAACGCATACCCAGAACCAGGGGTCGCTCCAGCTTGCCAAGCGGGTAAGAAGATCGTCCAAATTCCCGTGTGCCGGCGCTCCGTCCGCCGGCCTCCTCCTGTTATTTCCACCAGTCTTGAATTCTATCAGAAAACAATCTCCTTCGTCATTCCCGCGAATGCGGGAATCCAGTGATACAACAGGGCAACCGCATACTTTTATATGTCTGCTCCGAACAGGATTTCCGCCCGTCTGGTATCACTCCACCCGGCCTGCTTGAGTTTCCCCCGCATGCTGTTCTTCCTGGGGTCCAACCGCGCCAGGTTCAGACAGAAGCGCCGGATAATCGCCACGTTCTCCGCCCCGTCCCCCTTGCGGATGCGACTGTCATCCTCCTTAAAGGCCACATCCAGCACCCAATGCGCCTTGTTCTCCACCTCCCAGTGCCGCCGTATCCCCTGCGCCACCCGCTGGGCATCCACGGGCAAGGAGCTGATATAGTAATGTATCTCCGTCTCCACCGCTTTCCCGGGCAGGCGCCGCTCCCGCTCCATCTCAATGAGGGTTTGCAAGCCCGGCCACCTGGCCGCCCCACTCACCCACTCATCCACCGGCAACTGCCGGCAGGTGCGTTTCTCTATCCGGCCATGCCCGCCGTCCACCTCCTCATGCACCGCTACCTGCTGCGGCGCATCGCGCGTAACCTTATGAAAGTACGCCTGTATTTCCTTGCGCAACGTCTTGTGATTGTCCTTCAGCGACAACGTGTAATCGCCGCCTTTCTTGTGAATCTTCTGCGCTATCTTCTTCTGCGTATTCATCGCATCCGCCGTGATATGCGCCCCCTTCACCTGCAACAACTCCAGCATCTCCATCACCGACGACTGCTCATTCTTCTTCCCCTGTGACTTCATCTGCGCCAATACCAACCCGCACTCATGTCCCCAGGCCGTGATGCTGTGCAGGGCCGTGTGTTTCTCCCCGTCATGAGACCGCCGCAGGGTCTTCCCGTCCAGCGCTATCTGCTCCTGACCGGACGCCGCCCGTACCTCATTCACCCAATCGATAAACGCCCGGTTGAACTGCTCCGGGTCCAGCGCCCGCACCACCCGCGCAATCGTGTCATCCACCGGCATCCCGTTCAAAAACGGCCGGTAGCGACGCAGCCAATCCAGCTTCTCATCACCGAATTCCTTGATGTCTTTCCAGCCTTCTGCCCCCGACAGCACCGCACTCACTGTCAGAAACAGAATGTCCAATAACTCATGCTTCTTGTTAATATCACGCCGCGGGTCGTCAATCGTCGCCAAATGGGTCAGTAAACTCATGGGAATCTCCTCAGTTTGGGGTAATTACTGATCTGATCCCCGCAAAACCCATGAGTTCCCCACTTATCTATATCTTATTGGAATAAAAAACCTCTTACTTATGACAAAAAGTATGATCTTGCCCTGAGTGATACAAAGGGTCGCCCTTCAGGCGACACGTCATTTTACTGGATGCCGGGTCAAGCCCGGCATGACGATTGACGTGTTGTTTGCGGATTAATCAGTTACAATAATGACAAATTTCCCGCAAACCATAACGCGGGAACTAACGGAAACAGTACGGATATGAATAAAGGATCATCATGCTCACCGCGTTGACCGGCGCCGACTGGGAACTGGTCAGGTTCTATCTCACTCCAATACAGTCTTTGCTGGACGACGACCGGGTGACCAACATCATGGTCAACCGTTACGACGATATCTGGGCGGATGACCTGGAGCAGGGTATGTATAAAACCGCGCTGGCCTTCCGCGACGATGCCGCCGTCGCCACCTTGATCGAACAGATCGCCAACGCCCTGGCACAGTATTTCGACCCGTTAAAGACGCCGATCATCAATGCCCGCCTGCCGGACGGCAGCCGGGTGTGCGCGACCCTGCCCGCGGCCACGCCTGCCGGGTGCACCCTGTCCATCCGCCTGCACCGGTGCCGCGGCCTGGACCTGGAGCGCCTGGAGCAGGGCGGATCCATCAACAGCGCAATCAGGGAACTGCTGCTGGATGCCGTCAGGCGTGGGGACAACATCCTGGTTTCCGGCGCCACCAACAGCGGCAAGACCACCCTGCTGAATGCCCTGTCCTTTGCCATACCCCGGGGCGAGCGGATCGTGGTCTGTGAGGACGTGGCCGAGATCAGGCTCAACGCCCCCAATGTCATACAGATGGAGGCGCAACAACATGCTTCCGGGGATACCCCCGCGCTTACCCTGGCGACACTGCTGGCGGCTTCCCTGCGCCAGAGGCCGGACCGCATCATCGTCGGCGAGATCAGGGAACCGGACGCCGCCGAAGTGTTCTTCCAGGCGCTGAACACTGGCCACCGCGGCGTCTATACCACCTTGCACGCCAATAACGCCGAGGCCGCGCTCAAACGCCTGGTCAGCCTGACAATGGGCAGCTCGACCCTGCCGTTCGAGGTGATCGAGTCCGAATACCTGCACAACCTGGACCTGGTATTGCACATGGACTTCCTGGAAGACAGGGGAGTGAGGCGGTTGACGGAGGTCTGCGCGGTACAGGCGGGGGAGTTAAGGTATCGGTATGTCTATGACATTACTGAGGATGAATGGTCGGAGAACTGAATACTACGTTATACTATCCGCCTGACAGATAACCTTATTTTCACCGATGGCAACCGAAAAAGACACAGTCAAGCCCTGGGGCGGCCGCTTTGCCGAGCCTACGGACCGGTTCGTGGAGGAGTTCACCGAATCCGTGTCTTTCGACCGGCGCCTGGCGCCCTATGACATCCAGGGGTCCATCGCCCACGTGGAGATGCTGGCGTGCGTCGGCGTGCTGACGCAGGATGAGGCAGGACGGATCTGCAGCGGCCTGAACGCCATCCTGGCCGATATCGTAACGGGGAAATTCACCTGGAGGCAGGGACTGGAAGACGTGCACATGAACATCGAGGCGGCGCTGGTGGAACGCATCGGCGAGGTCGGCAAGAAAGTGCATACCGGGCGTTCGCGCAACGACCAGGTCGCCACGGACCTGCGCCTGTACCTGCGCGCCGAAACGGAAACCACGAGGTCCCTGCTGTTGCAGGCCATGCAGGCGCTGGTGGCGCTGGCGGAGCAGGAAGCCGACACCGTAATGCCGGGATACACCCACCTGCAGGGGGCGCAGCCGGTCACCTTCGGCCACCACATGCTGGCCTGGTATGAAATGCTGAAGCGCGACGAGCAGCGCCTCGGGGATTGCCTGGAACGGATCAACGTGCTGCCGCTGGGCGCCGCGGCGCTGGCCGGCACGCGCTTTCCCATCGACCGTTCCCTGACCGCAGAGTTGCTGGGGTTCCCCGCCGTGGCGGAGAACTCGCTGGACGCGGTGAGCGACCGGGACTTCGTCATCGAGTTCTGCGCCGATGCGGCGCTGGTCATGCTGCACCTGTCCCGGTTTTCCGAAGAACTGGTGCTGTGGCTGTCGCCTGCTTTCGGCTTCATCGACATCGACGATGCGTTCTGCACCGGCTCCTCCATCATGCCGCAGAAGAAGAACCCGGACGTGGCGGAACTGGTGCGCGGCAAGACCGGCCGGGTGTACGGCGACCTGATGGCCTTGCTGACCATGATGAAGGGGCAACCGCTGGCTTACAACCGGGACAACCAGGAGGACAAGCAAAGCCTGTTCGACGCGGTGGACACGCTTAAGCAGTGCCTTGAGGCGTATCTCAAGCTGCTTCCCTCGATAGAGGTCAAGCGCGAAGCCATGCTCGCGGCTGCGCAGAAGGGCTACCTGACCGCCACCGACCTGGCGGACTACCTGGTCATGAAGGGAGTGGCGTTCCGGGATGCCCACGCCGTTGCCGGCAAGGCCGTACAGTATGCCATTGAACAAGGCAGTGGATTGGAACGACTGAAACTGCCGGAGTTGCAACAGTTCCACGAGAGGATTGACGCCGACGTGTATGACTTCCTGACGCTGGAAGGTTCCATCGCCGCCCGGGATCATACGGGCGGGACCGCGCCCGCCAGGGTGCGCGCGGCCGTTGCCGAAGCGCGCAGCCACCTGGAGGCGCTTGCCGGCGAATAAGGCTTTATCCTCAATGGCGGTACCGGATCCATGGGTCTGCTGAAGACACTGCTCAAACCCCTGTTGTGGCTGGCCGGTCTCGGCGTTGTCGCGTTGGTTGCCCTGGTAATCCTGGTCACGACTATCGATCCCAACGAGCACAAGGACTGGCTGGAGGCACGGTTCCATAAGGAGACAGGTCGGGCCATCTCACTGGACGGGCCTGTAGCTGTCACCCTGTATCCCTGGCTCGGTGTAGAAGCCGGTAATGTCAGCATCGCCAATACTGAACAATTCGGCGCGGAACCGTTGGCCTCCTTGGATTACCTCAAGCTGCGGATCAAATCCCTGCCCCTGTTACGGGAGGAATACGAAGTAGATACAGTTGCCGTCAGGGGTGCGGTTATCAACCTGGTCCGCAATGAACAGGGTGTTGCCAACTGGGATGCGTTCGACGGGGAGGCCGGGGAGAGAGACAAGCCAATGCTGCCCCTAGCCGCGGTCGCCCTGGGTGGTGTCGCCATCGAAGATGCCAGGGTCACCCTGGACGACCGGCAGGGGACAGTACGCTACGAGTTCTCCGATATCGACGTATCAACCGCGGAACTGAAGTACGGAGAACCGGTAGACATCAGCCTGGGCTTTCACGCCAGGAGCGATAAACCGGCACTGGATGTTGCGGTGGCCCTGGCCGGCATCGTTAACTATGCCACGGACGGGGAGCAGTTCACGATTGCGCCGCTGGACATCAATGCGTCTATTAAAAGCGGGAACATCCCCAGCGGCCAGACCGCCGCGCGGTTATCCGCCAGAGTTGACGTGGATCTGGATGAGAATACGGCTGCGCTTTCCGGTTTCACCCTGAATACCTTGGACGCCACGGTAACAGGAAATCTCAACGCGCAACGCATCGATTCACCGACTCCCGCTATCTCCGCGATCTTGGAAGCGCAGGGCAAGGATCTGGGCCTGTTGTTCAAGGTGGCCGAGATAGAACCGCTGGCCTCGCAACTGGCGCGGCTGGCTGACCGCAGTTTCCGCATCAGCGCCGCGCTGGACGCGGACCTGGAACGGGGCGATATCGACCTGTCGGAACTGGCGGCCAAGCTGCTGGGCGCGGACATCAACGGCGAGTTGAAAGCCCGCAATATCCATTCCGAGACACCCGGTTACCAGGGGGAACTGAATGCAGGCGGGCCGGACCTGCCCACGCTGCTGCAGGTACTGGGCCAGTTACAGGGCGGACAGGACACCATGCTGGCCGGGTACGGCAGGAAACTGGCCGGTATCCCGGCAAGGGCATTTAATCTATCTACCGTTTTCGATGCTGACCTGAAAAGCGGCGACATCTCCGTGCCGACTCTGTCGCTGGAGGCACTGGGGATCAATGCGACGGGAGTACTCGACGCCAGGAACATGAACAGCAGGAAAGGGACGGTGGAAGGAAACCTGAATATCAAAGGTAGCCGTATGGCAGGACTGCTTACGGCGCTGGACCAGGCCGGCCTGGCCGAGGTACTACAGTCGGTGGAGCTTAATACCCAGGTGCAGGGGAAGAGTACAGGCATAACCCTGGAGACCATGTTTCTTGAGGCCGTGTTCGCCGGACCGGATATCCCCGGTTCCCCGGCGACCATGGCCCTCAATGCGGACACCCGGCTCAACCTGGACCGGGATACGCTGACCTTCGACGGGTTTACCCTGGAAGGTCTGGGCCTGAAAACCGCGGGCCGCGTCGAATTTGCCGATATCTTCGACGAGATATCCGCGTCCGGCCAACTGGAGGTTGCGCCGTTCAACCTGCGCCGGCTGGCGCGGCAACTGAGGCAGGAACTTCCCGAGACCGCAGTTGATGACGCTTTCACCAGGGTGGCCCTGTCCGGCCGGTTCGACCTGTCGGATGCCGGGATCAACCTGGAGCGCATGGAACTGCAACTGGATGATACGCGCCTGGGCGGCGAATTCAGTATGACTGAAACTGCGTCAGGGCCGGTTACGCAGTTCGACCTGGACGTGGATCAAATCAACCTGGACCGTTACCTGCCGCCGGACTCACAGGCGAGGGAGGCAAGCGGTGATGGCGCAGCGCTGCTCGCGCTTGCCGCTACGGACCTGAATGGCGAAGTAAGCATAGACAGGCTGGTCGTTTCAAAGGCGCGCCTGGACGGTTTCAGGATGCGCCTGACATCAGGGGACGGCGTGTTGCAGGCAGACCCGGTGACGGCCGCGCTGTATGAAGGAAGGCTGACCGCCGCCGCCGTTCTGGACGCAAACCGCGATGTGCCGATGCTTACACTGAATACGGAACTTACGGGCATCCAGGCCGAACCGATGCTCATGGACATGACCGGCAGGGCGCGCCTGCGCGGCAAGGGGAATTTCACTGCCGCGTTGACCGCCCGGGGTAACAGCGTTGCCGCCATGAAACGCAGCCTGAGCGGCCCCATGAGCCTGAGTTTCACCGAAGGCGCGGTTGCCGGCTTCGACCTGGGCCGGACCTTGCGCAAGTGGAAACAGTTCAAAAAGGGCCAGGTCATTGACGTGGAGGACACCGCGGCAACCGATTTTACCGAGTTTGCCGGCAATCCCGTGGCAAGAGACGGTGTGATCCGCATGGACGACCTGACGCTGAAGGCGCCGGCGTTCCGTCTTCAGGGCTCAGGCGTGCTGGCGGACCTGCACACCGATACCATCGATTACCAGGCACAGGCGTCCGTGGTGAACACCTCGAAAGGCGCGGGCGGCAGGGAACTGGCCCAACTGGAAGGGCTGGCATTGCCTCTAGTAGTAAACGGTCCCCTGGATGATCCGAAAATCAGGCTGGCTTGGGAAAACATACTGGCCGGGTTGCTGGTGGAACAGGTCCTTGACGTTCTCGATCTGCAGCTCCCCGGCTCACGGCAGCCCGATACTTCCGGGGATGAACAGGAAACACAGGAAGACACGGAAATCGATCCCCTGGAGGAGTTGCTGAAAGAAGGCCTGAAGAAAGGTCTGAAAGGGATTTTCAGGAAGAACTGATCTTATCGCCATTCCTGCGAATGCAGGAATCCAGTCATACAATGAGTCGTCTCCGGCGACAGGTTATTTTACTGGATGCCGGAACAAGTCCGGCATGACGAGGAGAGGTTTTCTGACCCGTTCCTCTCGTCATTCCGGCGAAAGCCGGAATCCAGTATAATAAACTCTCCTTATTTAGTCATGACTTGTTGTAAGACAATGATGCGGATACTCTTTTTACTGTATCTGGTTTGTTTCAGCGCCCTGTCAGGCGCCGGCGAGATAAAATACGCCAAAGCCGAACATGAAGGCAAAGAATACCGGCTGAACCTCACCATGGAGGTTGATGCCGGACAGGAAGACCTGGTGGCGCTTTTGTCGGACCACGATAACTTCCACCAGCTCAGCGCCGTGATGAGCGAATCGGGCCTTGTGCCGGACGCGCCTGAAGACACGACCCGGCGCCGGCTTGTGGTCAAGACATGTATCGTCTTCTTCTGTTTCAAGGTCGTGATGGTCGAAGACGTGGAACAGTTCCCCGAAGGCCGGCTCGTGGCGGTCATGGTGCCGGAACAGAGTGATTTCAAATCCGGCAGGGCGGAATGGCACGTCAAGCCGCTCGGACCGGATCGTTCTGAAATCGTATACAGCTTCAGTCTCCAGCCTGATTTCTGGATCCCGCCCGGTATCGGGCCTTTTATCCTGAAACGCAAGATGATCAAGGAGGCAAAGACAAGCATTCTCAATATGGAAAGGCTGGCCGAAGTCGGATATATGGGGTCAGAGTAAAAATTCTTTCAAGCTATCCGGGGTCAGAGTAAGAAATTCTGAAAGAATTTTTACTCTGACCCCTGAATTCCTGACTTATTGAAACCCGATGCCTGAACTCGCTGCTGCCCTGCTGCCCTGGTTCAAACACCACGGCCGGCATGATCTCCCCTGGCAGCAGGATGCAGACCCCTACCGCGTCTGGGTGTCCGAGATCATGCTGCAACAGACCCAGGTGAAAACCGTCATACCTTACTTCCTCCGCTTCGTTGAACGGTTCCCCGATGCCCGGACACTGGCCGATGCGCCCCTGGATCAGGTGCTGCACCTCTGGACCGGGCTGGGCTATTACGCCAGGGCAAGGAACCTGCATCGGGCCGCCCAGATAATCGTCCGGGATTTTGACGGCGAACTGCCTGCTGATCTGCACACGTTAATGGGGTTGCCCGGTATCGGGCGTTCCACCGCGGGGGCCATACTGACCCTGGGGCATGGCCGCCGCGCCCCCATCCTCGACGGTAACGTAAAACGGGTGCTTACCCGCTTTTACGGAATACACGGATGGCCGGGCCGCGGGGAAGTGGAGAAGCGCCTGTGGGAACTGGCCGAACGGGAGACGCCGCAACAGGAGTCCGCCGCTTATACCCAGGCCGTCATGGACCTGGGCGCCACCGTCTGCACCCGCAGCCGGCCGCGTTGCGCGGATTGCCCCCTGGCATCAGGCTGCCATGCGCTACGCCACGGCGAACAGCAACTGTTGCCCACCGGGAAAACCAGGAATTCCCTGCCGGTGCGCAAAGTGGTATTCGCCCTGCTGCAAAACGAACAGGGGGAAATCCTGCTGGAAAAACGCCCGCCGGTCGGGGTCTGGGGCGGATTGTGGAGCTTCCCGGAATACCGCTCAGGCACTGAACTGGCCGACTGGATAGAAGCTCGCGCAATCCTGGTGTCCGAATCCCTTACCACATTACCTCAAATCCGCCACAGCTTCAGCCACTTTCACCTGGACATTACCCCGGTCAAAGGTGTAATCCGGGACAAGGCCGATACAATACGGGATAATGAAACCTGCCTCTGGTACGCCCCCGGTCGCGGTCAGGAAATAGGCATGGCCGCCCCGGTAAAGGCGTTAATGGAGCAGGTATGACAGAATTGGCAAATCCGGGGCCAGAATAAAGCACATCCGGGGTCAGAGTAAGAAATTCTGAAAGAATTTTTACTCTGACCCCTTATATCAGGAGAAAAAACATCATGACACACACAGTCAACTGCATAAAACTGAACCGGGAGGCGGAAGGCCTGCCCGCCCCCCCGTACCCCGGCGACCTGGGGAAACGAATCTACGAAAATGTGTCGAAAGAGGCATGGCAGATGTGGCTGCAACACCAGACTATGCTGATCAACGAATACCGCCTCACCCCCTTTGAACCCAAGGCGCGCAAATTCCTGGAAGAGGAAATGGAAAAATATTTCTTCGGCGAAGGCTCGGAGAAACCGAAGGAGTACGTGCCGGTGTCATGAAAAGGGGTCATCGGGAAACGGCACTCCCGCTCAGCTTTTGACCTGTTCTCCCTGTACCCATACCCGCTTGATGTTGCGGCGGTCGGCGTTGTAGATGATCTTCTGCAGGATATCGTCGCCGTCATCCATGTCTTCCCAGATAATGAGATTGCTGTCCGGCATCTCGGTGTCGACGATTATGGCGTCGAACTCGTAACCCTGTTCGAATTTACCCACTTTCAGGCCCAGCGCCTCGCCGCCTCCCGCGGTCGCCATCCAGAAGGCTTCGCGGAAATCGATGCGCGCGCCGGCCGTGCCCCGTTCCGCAGCGGAGAGATCCGGGTTGACCCCATCCTCCAGCGCCCGGGAGGCAGTGACCGCCATCTGGCAGTTGTGCAGGATGCCGGGGTTTGCCCCGGCTGCTATGTCCGTGCCCAGGCCGACCTGCAACCCCCGGTCAAGGGCCTTGCGCGCCGGAAAGACGGCGTTGGCGAAATACAGGTTCGACAGCGGACAGTGCGCGATCCCCGTTTCCGCTCCCTTGATTACCCCCATGTCCGCATCATCGATGAAGTCGCAATGGGCAAGGATCGTCCGCGGGGTCAACAGGCCGAACCCGTCCAGGCTCAGGGTATCGGTTTTTCCGCAGCGTTCGAGCACGTATGCATGTTCCCAGTCGCCCTCGGAACAATGGGTCTGCACATGGCAGCCGGTGCGCTGCGCTAGGTCGCCTAAACCCAGCAGCATTTCATCGGTGCAGGCCGGAATGAACCTCGGGGTGATGACGGGCAGCACCAGCCTGCCGGCGTTGCCGGGCATGCCCAGTACCTGCTCGATGAAACTCCCGGTATCTTCCAGGCCCTGCCCGGCGCTCGCATCGCGGTAGTAATCCGGGCATTGTTCGGGATTATCCATGGCAACCTTGCCGACCAGCGCCCGTTGCTCCTGCTCCAGGCAGATTTCCGCCAGGCGCATCGATGCCTCGAGGTGTATGGTGGCGTAGTACATCGCCGTGGTCGTCCCATTGGCGATCAGGGTATGGACCAGGCTGCGGTATACCCGTTCGGCAAAATCCGCATCGGCGTAGCTCGCTTCCAGGGGGAACGTGTATTTCTGCAACCATTCGTCCAGGGGCCGGTCCAGGGCCTTGCCCAGCTGCGGCCATTGCGGTGCATGGACGTGGGTGTCCACCAGGCCGGGGAGCAGGTACTCCTGCGGCGATAGCTGCTCAAGTTTGCCAGCCTGTATCGCCACCTGCTCCAGTTCCGCGTAGTTCTGCCGGCCGGGAGTCGTTACAGCGGCAATCTGACCCTTGTCGTCCACTGCGAGCAAAGCGTTTTCAAGGATTTCAACCACACCGGCAGCCGGCGTATGAATCATAGTGCCGCGCAGCGCGAACTTTAATTCTTCCTGTTTCAAGGCAGTACCCTCTTGACGGAAAACCTTGAGTCGGATTTAATACACTATTTTGCTCCGTAGCGCCACAAGCGCGGCGCCCCCATCTCCCTGGCCAGGTAGCTCAGTAGGTAGAGCAGGGGACTGAAAATCCCTGTGTCGGCAGTTCGATTCTGTCCCTGGCCATTTTTTCGCCTGAATAGAACCGGACATAATCTGAAGGAAAGGTAACAGCCTCTTTAAGCAGCCTAGTCATTGCTTGTTGTCATGTGACGTCGTTATCCAGATAAGAATGAAACAGATTGTCCGGGTCATGTCTGGATGACAGTTCTTTCAGCTTCATCCAGTTAGTATCAGAAAATGACTTAATTCTTCTCACCGGATCAGCCACATAGTTGCTCTCATTAATATAGTGCCCTTTCGTGTACGGCTCCAGTAGCTGCATGGTCTTCCTGACCCAGGTATTATTTTTCGCGTCTTGTTCCGGGTCAGCCCAGATTGCATAGCAAGCCAGATAGATATTACCTGTCATGGAGAAGGCCGCAACCGGCAATTCGCCGGTATGCGGCTTCATGAGTAATAAAATCGAAGAGTACACCGAAGGCATTTCCTTTACATGAGAAATCAGTTCCGTAACCAGTTTGCCCGCTTCATTATCCGACCAGAGGGCATCAACGTCCCAACGTAATCGTGGATATGCAGTCGCATCCCAGGAATACAGGTCGGAAATGGGTGTGGGCACATATTCATCCCTTTGCAAAGCTCCTGAAGGCAAATCCGCGTCTGAAAGCGGTCTCAAGGCTGAACGAGCAGCTTCAAACGTATCTGTAAATGCCGATACCTGGACAATGCAAACCTTGTCGACCTGCCCTCTCTGCTCCACATCCGGGTTTTCAGCCAGTATCAATAATGCCTCAACGAAAACCGGCATGGATCTGACTTTGTTCTCCAGCCAGTCAGCAACTTCCGGCGCTCTAACCACGTCCCAAACTAATGTCGTCGTCAATATGACTTCCGGATTCTTATATAACTTGAGGGTGTACTGCGTAACGACGCCGAAGAAATTAGGGCCTGCGCCTCTCGCAGCCCAATAATAATCCGCGTTCCGGTTTTCGTTTGCCCTGATCAGATCGCCGTTCGCAGTGACAACCTCAACCTCGCGAATATTAAAGCATGACATCCCACCCCATGCCTCTCCGTTCCAGCCCAACCCCCCACCCAGTA
Organism: Gammaproteobacteria bacterium; assembly: GCA_965220815.1. GTDB lineage: Bacteria > Pseudomonadota > Gammaproteobacteria > Eutrophobiales > Eutrophobiaceae > JAAXHV01. The sequence goes on along the minus strand of OZ244846.1, from coordinate 329,141 downwards.
AAAATCCGCCTAACGGGACATTGCCACAATGCGCTGTGGGGAAACTGAAACCGGATTTCGCAATTTCCGCGAGGAAATCCTGTGCACGAATGGCCGGCTGTACTTTCGCCAGGTTGTTGTCTCTATCAACACTGAGTTCCTGTAGTAGCGACAGATCCAGCATGATCATGTCATCCTGTAAAAATGAAGAGTAATAACTGTGCCCGCTGCAACGAATGGATATTTTTCTGTTATGCGCACGGGCAAGTTTTACTGTTTCGATCACATCATTGACTGTGTTGGCCTGAACCATTAAAGAGGGGTATTGCTTTGCTTTGATTTGCTGCCAGGCGGAACTTAATCTTTGAATTTCATAATCAGGGTCGGTTTTTGCAACAACCTTGCCTGATATCAAGGCCTTGAAGGCATCCACGGACTGCTTTTCCACAGGCCGCGCCAGCAGGCGCAAAGGTGATAACAGAGCACCGGCAAACAAGGCCTGTAAAGTGGTAATTAATCGGCCTAGCAGGTCTCTCCGTGACTGTATGAACTTATTCATATTGCTTCCACAATCTGAAGATTGCCCGTATTGTGCTTTATTTCGCTCATATCATTACTGCATCCAGACAGAGGATGTGCGAGCAATAAAACAATTCGGCAATAGTGCACTCTACGTGACAGCTTTACCAGCGATAACCAACGGTTCCGCCAAACCAGCGAGGCGAGCCTACTACGGGCTGGGTTACACCGGTGATAGTAGTTATGTCAAAATTAGTGTGGAAGTATTCCTCATCGTTAAAGTTTTTTACCCACAGTTTCAGTAACCAGTGCTCATCCCCGGAGGTCCATTGTACATGGGCATTGGCAACCGTATAGGATTCACCAACCAACCCCGGATCGCCAATAGCGTTCAGGGGGCGGTCATCAACATAGTTCATGTCAATTTGTGCCGCCATACGGCCATTGAAAACAGACCATTCATAACGTCCCAGGGCATTAAAACTGACATCCGGCGCGTTGGGCATCTGCCTGTCAAGGACACCACCTGCGCCTTCCAGGTCCTGTTGCTCCGCATCAAGAAGTGAGAGTCCGAACAGAAAATCCCATCCCTCCCAGGGGTTCAGTGTCAGCTCGATCTCCGATCCGAGAACCTCGGCATCCACGTTGAACAGGATCAGGCTGGGTCCTTGCTGGGTGAAGGTCTGGAAATCGCTGTAGTCCGTATAGAAGACGGATGCATTCAGGCGGGCTTTGCCACCGAACAACGTGGACTTGAAACCGCCTTCATAGGTGACAGGCAGTTCGCTGTCATAGGTTATCTGATCGGCAAAGAAGAAAGAAATGATCCCGCCGTTAAAGCCTCCCGCCTTATGGCCGCGGGAAACCTTTCCGTAAACCAGTATGTCATCGTTCACATGCCAGTCCAGTTCAACATGACCGGACCAGTCTCCTTCCGTGCGTTCCGTTGTCGCCAGGCCGGTTGCCTGGATAAACGGGGCAAGGACCAGGCAATCGTCTGCATTCAAGCCCGCAAGATCAGGCAGAAAGGTACAACGCGGGGTGATTGAGAAGTCCTTTTCGTCTTCCGTCCAGCGAAAACCGACAATACCGGAAAATGTGTCGTTGAAATCGTATTCCACCTGGGTAAAAAAGGCATAAGTAGTTGTATCCAGGTCCCAGAGGTTATCCAGGGCGATACCGAGGGAGCCAGTTGCTTCCACACCGGTACGGCCGTTACTGTCAATATTGAGAAAATACGCGCCAAGCACCCAGCGCATACGCTCTGTTTCGTTGGCAAGCCGTAATTCCTGGGAAAACTGGTTGCTGTCCATATCCTGAAAAAAGTGGAACAACGTTACCGGCATGCTATCGGAATCTTCGTTATAGCGCTTCTTGAAATCCTGCCAGTCGGTAATTGAGGTAACAGTACCGATCTCGGTTTCATAATCGATAGTCCCGGTGATACCGTAGTGGTCACGCTCGAAATACGAATCGAAATTGGTAGAGGCTTTGAACGGACCGTCATCATTGAAGTTTCCAAAACAATCAGTCGCACCGTAAGCCGGTGTAATAAACCCGGGTGGCAAGCCATTTATTACGGGCAGTACATTTGAACAATAATCAAAATGGGAGGCTGCGTCAGCCAGTTTGACGTATCCATCACCGGGCAAACCTGCTATTCCGCCTACATCGGTTACTGCACGCCTTATATCGTAGATGTCGGCACTGGCATCATCGATAGCCCAACGACCGGCAACATGTACACTGAGCCTGTCGTTCGGCTCAAATAATAACTGGGCGCGACCACTGTAGTTTCCCACGTCATGGGAATCGGGTCCGGTACTGTTTTCAATATAGCCATCCGTGTCTTCGAAGTACATGGAAAGGCGTCCGCTGATTGAATCTGCCAGCGGTCCGCTGACGGCGCCTTCAGCCTTGAACTGGCCGTACTCACCACCGGTCAACTCAATATAACCTTCAGGCTCATCCGTGGGTTTGGCGGAAATGATATGTACAAGACCCGCGGTCGCATTGCGGCCAAACAATGTGCCCTGGGAGCCGCGCAATACTTCCACCCGTTCCAGGTCGTAGAAATGAAAACCAACACCTGCGAGGTAGCTGTTATATGCGCCATCGATATACACGGCAACGGGTCCCTCCTGCTGGTCGTTAAAATCAAGTTGTCCGGCGCCGCGCATGGTAAATACTGTGGTCGTACCGCCACCGAAGTCCGTAATAATCAGTCCGGGGGTCTGGTTATCTATGTCCTGTGTCGTTGACACCCCCAGGGCTTTCATTTGTTCTCCAGAAAAAGCAGTCACGGAGATTCCCACATCCGACAGGTTTTGTTCCCGCTTCTGGGCCGTGACGACGATTTCTTCAAGCACTTGTGCATGAAGCCCGGATGTCATCAACAAGCCTGAAATGAATAAGAACTGAAAAATAATTATTTTGCTGTTTTTGATGTCTTTCATATTACCTGCCCCCCTGAGTAATCTTTTCGAATCATATGAAGTGAAAGAGTCTTGATACGTGATAATGTCAGTTAGTTTTATGCTGTAAGATGATGTCCATAGGGTTCGGAAACTGTCACCGGTTCCCGGGTTCTATGCACGAGATTACCGTCCTCCACATCGAAGTATTCCGTCTTCGGTTCCTCCAGGGCGTCCCGGTTTTCCTCCCGGTCCACGCTGTAGATATCTCCGTTGGGACCCGTGCTTTCTGCCAGGATGGCGTTGATTTTTCCGTAGTCTTCCTCATCCAGCGAAAAGTCGAACACTTGCAGGTTTTCCTGCAGGTGGCCAACGTGACGGGCGCCGACGATTACCGCGCCCACCTGGTCCCGTTCCAGCACATAACGCACCGCCACGTTGCCGATGCTCACGTTGTGTTTATCGCCGATGTCTTTGAGAACCTGCATCAGTCGCTGGAACAGTTCCCAGCCACCGAAGTCGCAGACGATACGGTAGTACTTGTCCAGGGATACGTTCTCAAAGGCCGGCCGGCCCGGGTCCGGAGTGCTCAGCCATTTGTCGCTGAAGAGACCGCCACCCAGGGCGCCGTAACACAGGAGCTTCATGTCATGTTCGGCACAGAGGTCCGCCATGCCGTTGTCCGGGCGCCGGTCCGTGAGGGAGTACTGTACGGTGTTGGATACCAGGTCCACACCGGCATCCAGGATCTCTTTTGTATGCTTAACGTCGTAATTCGTGACGGCCAGCTTGTCTATCTTGCCGGCCTGCTGCAGTCTCTGCAGGTGCAGCGCCATATCCACGTGGCCCGGGATGGCGAATTCCCACCAGTGCATCTGTATCAGGTCGATGCTGTCCTGCCCGAGCCGCGCCAGGGAACGGTTGATGATCTTCTCCACGTCGGCATAACTGTGGTTCCTGAGGTTTTCCTCTTCGAGGAAGTACGGCACATAGGTCGTGAAGACCTTTATCCTGCCGGCTGCCTCTTCACCATAGCGGTCTTGATATGTCTTGCGGAATTTACCCAACTTTGCCTCCACTCCGACGTAGATATCGCCACAGACATAAGTGGTCATACCGGCGTCGGCAAAGGTGATGAGATCCTCCATCAATTGGACTTCTTCGAACTCCCTGTCGCTGTGGTCTTCCGCTATCTGCCAGTTGCCTTTCAGCAGGCGAGGGATGGTATAGCCGGGTCTTAGTTCAATGGTTTCCATGGTCGCCGTTCTTTTTTATTCATCATCCCCTGGAGTGGGAGTCAGGGTATTTTCGCTGTGACGATATACACGCTTCTCACCACGGGTGATGAGGAAACGTCCGCCACAGTTGGGGTCCGGACAGGCGATGACGGCATCGGTGCTCATCCAGTCGAACTTTTGTGTTTTCCTTTGTTTGGCGGGCAACAGCGGTAATATTGCCGCGAGTGAATACATTGGGAAACGCACACCGGGAGGGAATTCGATGAGGTCATCATCAGTGACCGTGAAATAGTCGCCTTCCTTGTGTTGGCACACCATGGGCCTGCCGTCATCACTGGCTACGACTTCTACTTTGAGATCATAGAGTTCGTATTCGTCTCTCATGAGTGATCAGCGAAACACAAAATATATTAGCCAATAGGCTAATTTTAGCCGAGTGTATAAAAATGTCAAGACAAGATTCAAAAATCTGTTCGGTGTCAAAGAACCATCTGAGATTTAATCTCAGAGGCCTCTAGGAATTGAGACGGACGGGCGCCGTCGATACGTCAATCAGGTCTTGGAAGAGGTAATGATGGCAAATGCTTCATCTAGGAAACTTTGCTCAATTTTCTCAATGTCCTGACGGCCATTTCCATCCAGACTGGTAATCAGGGGAGAGCCCTGTAACAGGGAAAGGATGATGGCTGCCTTGGAATGTCGCTCTTGTTTACTCAGCCGCGGAGTAAGCGGCTCGATTAATGACACGATAAAATCACAGTATGCATTTGTCGTCCTGTCCCGGCATTCGGCCGCGAACTCATCGCGGGTGGCCAAGGCCCATAGTTCAAACTGGAAACCGCGGATTAGGGGGATTTCATTATCCCGGATACTGTACCTGATGAATGCGCTGAACTTCTCTTCGGGGTTTAAATTTTCACTGTCAACGGCTTCTTGGGCAGTCTGCAGTTCCAGTTCGATCATGTGTTCGACCACCGCCTGGAACAGGCTGCTCTTGGTCTTGAAATAATACTGGAGGTTCCTGTGGGTAATGCTCAGCCTCGCTGCGATATTGCGCATGGTAAATGCGCTGTATCCCTCGAAAGCGAGCACTTCCGTCGCTACCTTGAGAATTTCCTGCAGTTTTTGTTTGCCCTTGGGATAGACTGCCGTTCCCGGTGACAGGGCGGATACGTTCGCAGGTTCAGGTTGGATATTCATCCGTGTATAAGGTAACGGGATTACGGAAATATGCAACTGAATTTCAGACCCAGACCTGAAGCACAAACTCATAGGTGGCTTGCGCGTTGAACATGTCCACGCGTTGTTTCTGAATGAGATAACTATCGTTCTGACCCTTCTTCAGTACATGCAAATAGCGGCCTGCGAAATGGCGTACGTCGTCGCGCCGCAACTCTATCATTTGAAAACGTGAACGAACGACAACGTCACCCTCTGGTGAAATATCCTGAATCACGACATTACCCACGATATGATTGGTTTCCCAGATGGGTACCTGCGACCATGCTTCCGGATGTAATACCCGTTTCATTCTGACTGCCATCGTGTTCTTGTCTTCTATGAATATGGAAGGCACACCTTCCCAGTGCTCGTGGTCGGCATTTGCAGGCATCCAGTAGATACCGTCATCCGTGAACAGATCTATGTAATCCTGCCAGCGTTTGGCGTCAAGCAACTCCGCCTGTCGATACAGGAACTGTTCGACGGCTTGCTGTGTCCCGTATGGAATATCCTGTGCCGCATTTTCTTGTTTTGCAGTTTCCATACTTATGCCTCCATGTATTTTTTCCAGGCCTGGATCTGGTTGCGCATCGGTGTTTCTGATGTTCCCCTGTCCGGAGGGCTCACCATCACGCCCTCACGCTCAAGGTCATGACCAAAATGCCGATGAAAACTTACGGGAACCTCTATAAATAGACCATTTCAGGTCTGATCAGGTTCTTTTTCAATATATTTATATGTGGTAAGGTGATCAGGGCCTTCAATCATCTCGCCAGCGCCCTCATCGCGCCGTTTTATGACCCTCAGGGGTCGTTCTGACACCGTTTTCTGCCCGTTCTCCGTCAAGCAGGCGCACTGACCCCTTGCAGGTAACACAATCGTCGCATGTTATACACCAGGTTCATCATGCCGATGGCCAGGGCACTGCGCTTGAGCCCGATGCAGCGTATCAGCTTGGTCCGGGTCGCGCACTGCGCCCCGAACACGTGCTCCACCCGCACCCGTATTTTTGCCCTGCTGCGGTTGCCCTGCTTCTCCCGGTCCGTCAACGGCTGGTTGCGGCTGCCCTTGCGCTGAATGTGACTGCGGTAGTTCTTCTCCCGCAAACGTGCCTCCTGCTCCCTGGAACGGTACGCGCTGTCCGCCCAGATGGCTTTGCTGGTATTGTCCTCATCCAACAGCTTATCGAGCAGTTGCGAGTCATGCACGTTGGCCGGCGTCACCGCAAAGCTGCGTATCAGCTTGTGCTCATGGTCCGCGTTCACGTGGTTCTTGTACCCGTAATGATTCTTGCCGTGTTTCTTCGTCCAGCGCGCCTCCACGTCCTTCTGGCGCCGTTTGGGCTTGGCTTGCTCCTCGTCCCACTCGGCCGGTACCTCCCCGGCCTTGAGCTTTGCATTCTCCTCGCGCGTGTTGCGCTGCACCGGCGCCGGCACCAGCGAGGCATCCACCAACTGCCCCTTGCGCGCCCGGTACCCCAGGCCCTGCAACTGCCCGGTAAAGTGGGTAAACAACTTATCCATCAACCCCCGCTGCACCAACTGCTCCCGAAACGCCCAGAACGTCTTCGCATCCGGCGCCCTGTGCACATTGTCCAACCCCATGAAACGCTGGAAACTGCGCCGGTCCTCAACCTGGTATTCCAACTGCTCATCGCTCAAGCCGTATAAATGCTGTATCACCAGCCCCTTGAACATCAGCACCTCGTCCCGGCGCGGGGCGCCCGCATTGCTCTTGCGTTCGGTGGGCCGGATGCGTGCCAATAACGGACGGAATGATTCCCAGTCCACCACCTGGCCCAACTGCGCCAGCGGGTCTTTCAGCTTCGTCAAACGGGCGTCCTGCAAGTCAAAAAAGGAACCGAACAGGTCTTGGGTCTTCTTCATGGCAGCACCTTCAAACAGGAAAATGTGAGTTGAAATCAGTGACCCGTATTATATCATTGTGCTGAATTAATAGAGGTTCCTTTACCCAGTCGTTTCCCTTTGAACCCAGCCCCTGCTGGCATTTCCAGAAGTTTTCCATGTCGTCGGCATTGATCATCGTCGCCGGTGAATTTACCAGGTTATAGTAATCCAGAGCGCGTTGGTGAATTGCTTCGGGCGCGCCTTTCAGCCGGAAGTACCAGATTTCCGTCAACATCCGATCCACGCTGAGTGGCCGGACAACACGTAACTGTTGCAATTGCGGCTGTATCCCAAGCCCGGGGTAAAACATCATATGGTGGATGGGAACATCAAGGATCTCTTCCATCCTTTCCTTGCCGTAGGCTTTTGTCAGCAGGCGTTCGTATTCAAGTGATTCCGGGTCGCGCGGGCGCAACTTCATATAGCCGCCGACGGAAGTATGCCCGTACGGGTAACCCTTGGTTTCGAAGGCATTCCAGTCCTCTACAGTCAATGTTGCGAAGGCCGAGAGCATATGGTAAGAGAGCGGCGCTTCCCCGGTTTTTTTCTGGATCTCAAGTTCGATTTCCCGGGCGGCGGCGCCTGTCGATTGATGAGTTACCGACGGATGCAGGGCATCGATCTGGTTTTCGATAAAAATCTTCCAGTTTGACCGCTGCACAACCCTGTAGCAGTTGGGAACGATCTCTATCTCTCCTTCAGGTGAGCGATCGCACATGTTGTCCAGGGCAATCCGCGCTTTTCCCAGAAACTCTTCAAGAGAAGGACCCTCATCGGCAAGGCTGGCGAAAATAAAGCCGCGATAATTCTCGACGCGGGCTGCCGCTTTCATTCTGCAATCGGGATTATCGGCTCCCCAGCCGGTGCCTTCATAAGCTGAATCGAGCATCGGAATGGCAAGCAGGGAACCGTCATGCCTGAAACTCCACGCATGATAAGAACACTTGAAGAATTTGCCCGTGTTTCCCTGGTGATTGCCGCAGATCATGGCGCCCCGGTGCGGGCAGCGATTGTAAAGCACTGAAACCTCGCCATCGGCTCTCCTGATCATGACCATCGGTTGCCGTCCCAACTGAAAGGTACAATAGTCTCCGCTATGGGGAACCTGGGTCGCATGCCCGCAATAAATCCAGATTTGCTCATGGATGCGTTCCATCTCGAGCTCAAATAATTGTGGATCAATGTAAATCTCACGCCGTACCCGGTCAGGTTCCACATAATCCGAGGCAACAAAACCATGATCATGCATAAGATAAATCTCCTCTTGGGCCAAGATTGAATTGATAATAAAGCCGGACTGTATAACTAACGATATCAGATAGAAACCGATGCCGTGGCGCTGCTGCTGATTGAATTTCTACCTTTGAATTATAAATCTCGCCAGGGTCACGGCATCTTCCGGGTCCATCCGCCCTACCGGGGAACTGCTGTAAGTGGAAGCGAGCACCTTGCCAGAACCGGTCATGAAAAATTCGCTGGGCTGGATAAATTCTCTTCCCTCGTCCCACCAGGCGCCGACAAGCTCGCCCTGTTCACGGGTCATGCCCCAGGCGACGGGAAATCCCAGTTCTGATGCCACTTCGGCTGTCTTTTCCTCCGAATCCACGCAACCCGCAATAATGCTCACACCGAGTTCCGCCAGGACCTCGCGCTGTTTTTCGAAGCCGGCCAACTGCCGGCGACAGAAAGGTCACCAGTGACCGCGATAAAACAGGATGAACGCATAAGGCGTATCGATATCCGCGGGGAGGCGCAGCCTGCCGCCCCCGGCAATATTCAGTTCAATATCGGGAAACTGCCCGCCCTTATCAATTTTATTACTCATACCAGGCGCTCATTTCAGACATTGAAGCACATCATACCATTTAAGTCAGACGATCCTCATCATTAATCAGCACGACTTTGCCCGGCCCATGATTGCCCCAGCGCCCCCCGCTGTGACGGGTCCAGCGCGTCGAAAACAGGCTCGGCGTCGACTTCGCAGGCGCACAACGTACAGGCTGCAATATATTGGACGACTATTGCAGTTGTTTCCAATCCTCAAACTCCTGCGGACGCAGCCGATAACGCGCCAGCAGTCCTTCACGCAGGTTCCGCAATCCGTCTTTAACTATCGTAACGAACCTGTCGGTATCCTCTCTCCGGAGGCGCTCTTGCGCCAGTCCGGTAATGCATTCCGCAGTGGCCGGAAGGTTTTTCCTGACGATTTCGCCTATTACCGAATCGAGCAATTGACTGTATTTCAGCAGAAACGGATCCGGCACGGCAGAGTGGTCCTTGATACTGTTGTATTGCTGGCAGGACCGCTCATAGGCCCAGACGAACACATCCTGCAGCAGGCTGGTCTGGTTCAGTTCGTACACGCCAAGCATGCCTTCAATATAGTCCTTTGCCGGGACCTCCAGGTAAGACAACGGACACAGCCTGTTTTTTATCAGCGGGATGTTGGCGCCCAAGCGCGCCGCCCGTTTGTTGACATCGGTAAACGGCTGCAGGTACGGTACGTGCACCATCACGAAAAACGCCTGCTCGAAGGGGTCATCTATTTCCCTGGCCTTTTCCAGGATCAGCCTGAAACATTCTTCCACCTGCTGCGGGAACCCCAGCGGCCTGTAAACGGAACCGCCAATCTCGACAATCTTATCCCGCAGTTGCCCGCTGTCATTCGGATCGCCCAGCAAGTTCTTTGACAATATGCCATGCAGGTTCAGGAAAGTGTACATGTTGAAGTCGATATCCTGCACGGCTTCCAGCAACATTGCTATGGCCTCCTTGTGGTTCAGGATCATGGTTGTCTCGGTCAGGTCTTTCCCTTCAGCCGCCTGCCCGGCCTCAATCAGGTTCCGGGTTTCCAGAAGTGAGTAGGTATTGCCTTCCATCCGACTGGAAGCCCAGGACAGGTCTATCAGCAACCTGTTTACCAGAACAGCTGGATAGGTCCCGCCGGCTGCGTCTCCCGCCTCTTTCAACGTCCCGATGTTGCGCAGGTGCGTCCTGATCTTCTCAGGCAGGTATTGAGCCTGGTTCGGCACATAACGCTCAAGAAAGTCTCTATGGTATCCGACCGGGTCACGGCCCTGCAGGGGCCTGCGCACATACCCCTGTATCGCCTTGCTGTCCTCGGAAACAGGAAGAGCAGGCGGCACATCGGCGGCGACATCACCTTTGGGAGTGGTATCTTCTGCGCGCCAGTATCGTATTGCGCGGCTCCGCCCGGTAAGTTTGATTGCCCCTTTATTGACGAGTGACGACAGTTTCCGTTGCAACGTACTGTATCCGGGGGCCTTGTCACGCAGCTTTCTTTTCAGGGCATGATGGATGTCGCCGCTGCTGAGTCCGTCCTCGGCAGTGTTCACGATCTCGGCGATGATCACTGATACGTCTTTTTTATTTCTGTTCATATGAACCTTTTGATAAGGATGTGTTCCGCAATCGTTACAAGCCTGCGTCCTGGCTATACATGAGGCACAAATAAGATATAAATGAGGCGTATTTGAGGTGCATTTGAGACATAATACAGAAGTTTTCAGGGAACTCAATATCTTTATCGCTCGCGCTGGAAAACCTCGTTAACCGAAACGGTACCAGGACTTGCAAGTCAACATCCAGAAGCTTTAGGGTATTACGCGCGACACCACAACACGGCTACAAATCGCTGACCGTTTTATCGACAGGCAAAAAAACGGCCAAATACATTTCTCACTCCTTTAAAAAGTATTATACCGTTCATCCTGTACATCGATGTTACAATTGATGCCGGAACCGACTGTTTCTTGCCTTCGAGGCAGTTTTGGTTAACTATCATGACCTTGGGATTAAGCAATGACTGATACCGTTGCAGACAAGGCCAATCGCATAATGGCACGTACCTTTGTAATCCTGGTATTTTGTTTAGCCACCCAGGCTTATTCGGCGCCGCTTGAAATACAGTCCTACGCGGCAAAAAACAGCGGTATCGCTGAAATCTCGGTCATCATCCTGGGTAAAAAAGAAGCCATCCTGGTCGACGCACAATGGAAACCGTCCGATGCGAAGGAAGTCGCAAGGATGATTACAGACTCCGGCAGGGAGTTGACTCATATATTGATTACCCACGGCCATCCTGATCATTACTGGGGATTAGGCACGATACTGGAGACGTTTCCAGCAGCAAAAGTACTGGCGCGTGAAGGTATCCGCGCCGAGATTGCCAACCAGTTCGCAGCGAAGTGGATCCATTGGCAGCCCCTGATGGGGGACGACATCCCCCTGACGCCGGTTATTCCCGATGTCCTCAAGGGCGATAAATTACTGCTGGAAGGCAAGGAGATCCGTGTTATCGACCTGCCGGCAAATGAAGTTGAGAATTCCGTGGTCTTTTACGTGCCGTCCGCACAGGCTCTGATCGCCGGCGACCTGATCTTTTCCAAAATGCATGCCTATTTTGCCGACCTCAATAACCCGTCAGGCTGGATAGAGGCGTTACAACTCATGAAGACCATCGGCCCGATCAAGACAGTCTACCCGGGTCATGGTCCTGTCGGTGATGCAGGCCTGATCGATGAGGCTATTCGATACATGGAGGTGTACCGATCCTACGCCAGACCCGGGGTGCCGCTTCCCGAGATCGTTGCGGGAATGACACAGGACTTCCCCGATTACGGCGGTGAAATAATTCTATGGTGGACCCGCGGCCCCGGCTTCGGGATTTTCGGGCCGCGCGCGCAAGGCGTACCGGAACGCCTGCTGGCGCAACTGCCCCCGCACCTGGTTGGACCTACCCCCGGTTGCAGCAGTGCGAACAGGGAGCTGGTTGAGAAACTGTTCAACCAGGGGTTCAGCGGCGGTAATTTGAGTGTCCTGGATGAAGTGATGTCAAAAGACATTCATTTCCATGACCCCATGTTCCCGGAGGGCCTGGAAGGGATAAAGGCGCTGGTAAAAAAGAATAACGACAGTTTCGAAGGCTGGCATTTCAAAATGCACGACCTGCTGTGCGATGGGGATAAGGTCACCGTCCGGTGGAGCGGATATGGCAAGCATGTCGCATCCTTTATGGGGGAGACAGTCACCCATAACGACGTTGAACTCAACGGTATCTCCATCTACCGGATAAAGGCCGGCAAAATTGTTGCCGACTGGGTTGTCCCGGACAACCTGGGTTTTCTCATGCAAATCGGGGTGCTGGAACCGGTTGACATGACCGGAGAATAATATCCGGAGCGGGCTAGCCGGCCGTTATTACAACTGGGACGAAATAAAGTGACCGGTAAGACGTGTCGATATCCGCAGGGAGGCGCAGCCTGCCGCCCCCGGCAATGTTCAGTTCGATATCGGGAAACTGCCCGCCCTTATCAATTTTATTACTCATGTCAGGCGCTCATTTCAGACGTTGAAGCACATCATACCATTGATGATATAACCGGAAATATCAAATTTTTTTGAGACTCTGTCCATACAATAACTCTGACATGCTGCTCGGCACACAACTTTGGCGTATTATCAGAACTGGTCAGCGATCCGAGGAGACGACCATGATCGAACTTTATTATCTCGAAGAAGCGGATTCCATCTGTTCCAACCGGCCGCGCATGACGTTCGTGGAAAAGGATATTAATGATTGGGTGCCGCACAGGATGTCGCTCATGAACCGGGATCAGTTCAAGCCAGAGTATCTCAGGCTTAACCCGAAAGCCCAGGTGCCCACCCTTGTCCATGATGGGCGGGTCATTCGTGAGTCTTCCATTATCTGTGATTATATTGATGACCTGAAAACGGAACCTGCGTTGAAGCCGGAAGACAAGGCCGAAACAGCACATATGCGCGAGTGGATCAAGGAAATGGATGAATCCGGGTACCAGGCCACTGCTGCGCTAAATTTCGTCACCAAGTTCCGCCTGACGCAGGATATAAAGAAAATGGAAGAACGCTGGAAGCAGGTTGTCGATCTGGACCGCCTGCACCGGCAGCAATCCTGTATTCGTGAAGGGATGGATTCCTTATACGTGATACGTGCTATCGCTTTCTTCGATCGAATCCTGGGAAAGATAGACGCTACCATGGCAGACGGCAGGCAGTGGGTCATGGGCGAATCCGTGACCCTGGTTGAAACAAACTATGCGCCTTTTATCAAGGTTGTTGAACTGTTGCGCCTGGTCCACCTGTTTCTGCAAGGCAGGCCCCATGCAAGCGCCTGGTGGGAACGGCTGACTTCACGCCCCAGCTACGCGATACTGGACGACTATCCGGGGCAACGTGAAGACGATGAACAGGTCCACGCGGTATCAGGCGCCCAGGTTGCAGACCGGGTTGCAGAGATCATTCAGGAGACCCGTTCGCGACTGAAACATATTGAGAAAGAAACATGAGCCCAAATTCCGCGAAGCCGGCGGGAGCGCTGCTGGTTGGCAGTGTGCCGCTGAAAACTTGTGAAGAAGTTTTCACTTCAAGTTCCCAAATCCTGGGAAATCACCTGAGACGCATACCCGATGGCGAAACCGCTGAGCGCGTTAACTGGATCATGTTTCAGCATCAACTCTTTTCCGGCAGCCCGCAATTTGAGTTTGTCAGCGCGCCGGCCACGGACGATGTGTACGGAGAAGAATTTGAATGGGCGCGGGTTCGAGCGGATGTTTCAACAGAGGACCTGGAGCTGGGTTCCCTCGGTTACGCGGAAGCGGCGAGTGCTTCTTTTGAACGGTTTTGCAGTTTAAAAGACAAAGGAGTGATATCACCGGCCTGCCGTTTCCAGGTTTGCTTACCCACGACTTTGGCCGTGGTGGCGTCGTTTGTTCACCGGGAGCATCGTCACTTGATTGAACCCGTGTACCAACAACGCTTGTTAGCCGATTTGGAAACGATAATCGGTACTTTTCCGCCGGATGAACTGGCAATTCAATGGGATATTGCCATGGAGATGGCGTTTTGGGAGGGTATGGTTGAGTGTTATTTTTCACCGATGAAGCAGGGAATTATCGACCGTATATCGGAACTGATCAATCTGGTCCCCGGTGAAGTGGAAGTGGGGATGCACCTGTGTTACGGCAGTTACAAAGACAAGCATTTCAAGGAACCCGAAGATGTCGCCAATCCTGTAAATTAATCTTCCTCAATACCGTTTCGACTGGTCGGAACAAACACGGATGAAATTAATCTAACTTGATAGTTTCGAATCTCGAAAGAGAAACCAAACCACGGGAGTTAGATATGAAACAGAATTGGGCGAGGATACTTCTGACGGCCCTGACCCACGCAGCAGTGCTGTTCGCACTCGTCATTGCTTTTTCCTTCTCTTTATTTCTTGGTCTGCAGGTCCATCCAATACTCGGAAATCTCGGGATCATTACGGTAGGGTTGTTAGCAGTGTTATACGTCTATATCGGCTGGGTCAAGCCGATAAGACGGGCAAAATCTGCATCAAATGACGGGAACTAGACCTACAGAGCGAAGTCGGCTCGAGGCAATATTACTCGGAAGTCGCCGCCGGCAACTCAGTTTTCCTCTCGTCTCAAGCGTGCTTCCACATCCACTACTATGCGACAAGCCATATTAATCGAAGTCCGCAGGCTGTCCAGGTTGCCGACATAGCCCCCGGCGGCCTCTTCAGCACGGCGGCGTAACACATCAGAACTGACCAACCCGCGCTTTGCCAGCGACGTGATGTCTTCCCGGTCCTGACCGGCAAACCGGCTGATTTTACTCACGGCGAGGTCGAGCGCAGTCAGCAACCGGATGTCCAGTATGCGGTCGTCAATGCCTTCCAGGTTGAGCGGGACAGAATCGTCATAAGCATCTTCATGCAGGAGCGCGAAGCTGTCATTGTACTGGCGGTCGAAATATAACAGTTGTGCGGCGCCGTCCGCAGCGCGGTAGGAGACCTCCAGGTCATCCGGCAACGCAATGCGATGGGAGAATGTGGCGTCGATGTCCATGGAAATACGATCACCTGTATAGAAGTGCAATGCCGCACCACCGGCGACAAACATCCTTACCGGCAATATGTTTTCAGGCGCTTCGGCCAACGAATCGGCAATGCGTCCGGCAATTTCCCGGAAGGCGGCGACATAGTCCGGCCGGGATGCGGGATCAGGCTGCATGTTTCACCGACATGTCCAGCATGGGCAGGAACCGCGCCGGACGCAACGGACTGCGCTTCAACCAGCGGGCAAATACTTCCGGTTCGCCGGCGCCGGGACACAGGTGTTCGGCCAGCGACAGCAGTCCGCGCCGGTCGAAACTAGCCATGCCGGCGACCATCACAGCCAGGCCGGCCATAAAAAAGCGCGGCCCCACTGCTGCCCACTGCTGCGGCGTCAGCGAACGTGAGGCGCACAACCTGAGCAGCTTTTCTTCGTATTCCCGGTCCATCTCAGCGGGGAAATTGCCGTCATGGGTCAGGGCGGGCAGAGTTTCATCAACAGTTGCAAGGCGCACATCGACCGCATTGGCGAGCGCCAGCAGAGTTCTGAAGTCACAACTGTCCCGGCGACGCAACCGGGAGAGAGTTTCCTTAGGCAGACTGGCGCGGGCCGCCCATTCGCTGTCGTTCAGGCCGCGCAATCGTGCCGCCTGGGTGAGCTCGTCCAGAACAGTACTCAAATTATAAGTTGATTTATTCATCAACAATAGTATTTCATAAGTTGACCTAAAAATCAATATCATAATTATCACGTCCCTCGCCGTACTTATTAATCGGCGCCGAATGCGGAAACGAGGGCCGCGGTGTCGATGAACTTTTCAAATGTTATCACCCGACCATTATCCAGTGTGTACATGTGAATCCAGTTCGACCGGTATTCCTTACCGGTATTCTTGACACGCATATGAGGCCTGACAATCAAGTCAACTCCCGGGAACTTTATGGCGTAAGACAGTGTCGGACCTGAAACAGGAGGATAATAATCCCATTTCACCCGCAGCCTTGCCGGCCGGTGGGCAAAGGAGCCGGCATGGCGCTAACTCTTGAGTGAGGCCATACCATAGCCAGGAACCGTCAGCGAGACCCGCGCAGCGACGAAGCGCTGGTAGATACCTGCAATCATGGTGATGCGCGCACCGCTGCGGCTGCGTTCGAGGCCCTGTACCTGCGCCACAAGGATTACGTGCTGCGTGTGGCGCTGCGCTTTTCACCCGATATCGATACCGCGCTGGACGTGCTTCAGGACACCTTCGTGCAACTGCTGCGCCGTTTCCCGCCCACGGGTGAGGGGATAACGCTTAGCGCCAGGCTGACGACGCTGCTGTACCCCATCGCGAAAAACACGGCAATTACAGCGGCGCGCAAGGCCGGCCGGTTCCCTGCTGCCGATGACGTAACCCCCGAGGACGTACCCATCCAACCTGTCCGGGACGACGGGGACCTCGGCAGGGTTCTCGCGAACCTGCCGCCCGGCCAGCGGGAAGCGCTCACTTTGCGTTTCGTGGACGGGATGTCGCTGGATGAGATCGCGCAAGCTCTGGGTATCCCCGAGGGCACCGTGAAGTCCCGGTTACATGGAGGTATCGCAGACCTCAGGGACTCTCCCTCGCTTAAAGATTTTTTTGACTGAATGAACTTTTTGCCCTTCTCGTGCGTTACATGGACAGGGAACTCATGACATGACCGGCGCAAACGAACATAACGAGCGACTGCCTGAGGCCCTGGTCGATAAGCTGAAACGCATCGACCGGGCGCCGGAGGTGATCACTTCCCGGGTTGACCGCAGCCTGACAAGTATGGCGCACGACCAGTTCGCGCCGCGCCGCATCCCTCGTTGGCAACCACAGGGCGCCTGGCGTGCGGTGGCAGCGGCCTGTGTGCTCGTGGTTGTCCTTTTCACGACCAATCACTTATGGGAACAGGACGATACGTCGATCTACGCAGACGTTGACGGTTCCGGTCAAATTGATATTGCCGACGTGCTGGCCCTGGCGCGCACGCAGGATGGGGTGAACCAGGCCGATATTGATGCTTTCGCTTATCGCCTGGTAGCGCTGGACCGGGACGGCACGCTATGAAGCGGTTGCTCCAGCTCCTGGCCTTCCTGGTACTGTTTGCGGACCTTGTTCGTGCCGACAGCGCGGACGGGCCGCGCTTCGTGCCCCTGGCAATCCATCTCGACAGCCCGGTAGCCGTGGCCGCCTGGCAGTTCGAACTCAGGGACCGCAACGGCGCCATGAAAGTGGTGGGCGTCGAGAACGGCGGCCATCCCGCCTACCCGCGGGCGCCGTATTACGACCGGGAGGCCGTTGCCCGCGGCGATGCCGAGAGAATTGTGCTCGCCGATTACTCTCTGGCAGAGGAGGGCCGGTTGCCGATCGGTCGCGTGCGACTTGCCACGCTGCACCTGATGCTGGAAGGGGAACCCGATTTCGAACTGCGCCTGATCACGGCAACGTCATGGGAGGGCGAGGTCGTCGATGCATCCATTTCCTTCGCAGAACCAGACGATAAATCACAAGAGAGATTCCGATGAACAGACATATCAAACTCGCAGTTTGCACGATGATCTGGCTGACCGGGGTGGCGATGCTCGTATCCTGTACCACCTCACCCCTGCCGGAGACGCCCTCGCAAGAGGAACAGGCTTCCCGGTCCTCACGGGAACCGGTGAGGCCGGCGCAACAACGCGCCTTGCGAGCTGGAATACTGGAGGAGACGGCTCAGGGCGCAGCAGCCGATTATGCCGTATCACCGGCCGGGCGCCTGTCCGGCTATGGGCCGCCCGAGGAGCGGGTCCCGGCTTGGGATACCATATTGCCCGGATCGGAGATCTGGGTCATTGCCAGATCCTCCGCCGTCCCCCCGGTCGGCGAAGACGCCGGTTCCGGGGCGATGGTCGCGAACATGTCGCCCGACGATGACCTGGACGGCGCAGAAGAGGTCCCGCTCCCCCTGCAACACACCGCCGTGGACGCCGCCATCGCCGGCCATGTCGGCACGGTCCGGGTCAAACAGCAGTTTGCCAACCCGTTCGACACAAAGATCGAGGCCGTCTATGTATTTCCCCTGCCGGAAAAAGCCGCGGTCACCGAGTTTTTGATGGTCATCGGGGACCGCACCATTCGCGGTATCCTGCGCGAAAAGGAAGAAGCCGAGGCCATCTACCGCGCTGCGCGGGACCAGGGCTACCAGGCAAGCCTGCTGGTTCAGCACCGGCCGAACGTGTTCGAGCAGAAGGTTGCCAATATCGAGCCCGGCAAGGCTATCGACGTCGATATCACCTATTTCCATACACTCGCCTACAAGGACGGGTGGTACTCCTTCGTGTTTCCCACGGTGGTCGGTCCGCGCTTCAACCCGCCCGGCCACCCGGACCCTGTCCACGCGCTCCCGCGCGGCGGCCGCACTGAAACGCCGGGCGGGACCGCGCTGGAATACCTGGCGCCGGCGGAACGGTCGGGTCATGACCTCGGTATAACCGTACGCATCGATGCCGGTGTGCGCATCGAGGAACTCAAATCGACCCACGAGATCACTGTCGAACGGGACGGCCCCGCGACCGCGACCGTGCAACTGGCGAACCGCACAACTATTCCCAACCGGGATTTCGTGCTGGACTTCCGCATCGCCGGGGAAACAGTCAAATCGAATCTGATGACATACACGGACCAGGAGACAGGACAGGGATACTTTTCACTGATGATGATCCCGCCTATCGATACCGCACAGGTCTCCCGCCGGCCGATGGAGATGGTGTTCGTCATCGACTGCTCCGGGTCGATGGAAGGCCGTCCCCTGGCGCAGGCGAAACAGGCCATCGCCACGGCGCTGGGGCTTCTCAACCCGGAGGATACGTTCCAGATCATCCGTTTCTCGGAAGATGCCTCTCAATTCGGCCGGGAACCCGTCCCTGCGACGGAGGAAAACCTGGCGGCTGCGCGCCGGTATCTTGCCAACCTGAACAGCCAGGGCGGCACCATGATGGTGGAGGGTATCAAGGCAGCCCTGGACTTTCCCCACAACCCGTCCCGGTATCGCTTCGTCTCGTTTATGACGGACGGCTATATTGGTAACGAAGCGGAGATCCTGGCCGAGGTGCACAGACGTATCGGCAATGCCCGCATATTCAGTTTCGGGGTAGGAGAATCCGTCAACCGCTATCTTATGGAGCGCATGGCTAAAGTCGGGCGCGGCGCAGTCGCCTACCTGGGATTGAACGACTCCGCGGAAGAGGTCATGGGTGCGTTTTTCGAGCGTGTGAGCCGCGCGGCGCTTACCGATGTCGAGATCGACTGGGGCGGCATGACCGTATCGGACACTTATCCCAGCCGGACCCCCGACCTGTTCGTTGGTCGGCCCCTGGTTGTTGCGGGCCGGTTCCGGGGTGAGCCCGCGCAGATAAACATATCCGGGACAGTGCATGGTGCGCGCCGTACTTTCGTGGTCGGGGCCGCGGAAGCAGGCAGCGCCGGTCCGTCTCTCGCCAAGGTCTGGGCGCGCGCGAACATCGCCGAGCTTGCAGACCGGCAGGCGACCGTCGGCGACCCCCATGGGGAATTGCGCGACGACATCAGGCGCATCGCGCTGCAACACCAGCTTGCGTCCGACTACACGTCATTCGTGGCCGTGGATTCATCGGAAGTCACCGGGGGGGAGTACGGCGTGACCGTGCACCAGGCAGTGCCGGTACCGGAGGGAGTGCGCTATGAAACGACGGTAGCGACCGACGGATAAACGGGGATTAGCAGGATATCCGGTTTGTCGCCGAGTGCTGATAATCAGTGCGGAGGAGTTCCTGCGTTACTTGATATAACCGGATACCCGGAAGCTCAGGCCGCCGGGCAGTTTTAACTTGCTGCCGTCGAACGTCGCCTCGAAGGTCTCATCGGCGGCGTAGTCGGCCTTGCCGTCACCGACTTCGAACCAGCGCATGGCCTCGAACCGGATGTTGTGCCCTTTCCTTTCGTAAAGGCCCGACCCTGCCAGCCAACCGCCTTCCGGCTCGGTCACGAGGATGAAATGCCGGTCTGTCAGGGCCAGCGTCCCGCGGTCCAGGTCGATGAGTTCGACTTTGGTGTTGGAGACCTTGACCAGCTTTTCGGTGGCCCCGTTGGCGAAGCTCAGGAAGAGCTCCTCCCCAGAAACTTTGTAGCCGACGTCGTGGCTGGTATTCGATCGCGCCGACAGGAGCGATTCCCCGGCAGGGGTCACCACGATGCCGGTGTCAACGTCGAACTGTACGGTGTCCCCGGACTTGAACCGGTACCTGCCGATATGGGCGTCCGTGAGTTGCTCTTCCATGGGTTCGCTGCCGTGCATCGCCTGGTGAACGAAGCGTCCGTCATTGAAAAGGAACAGTCCGACCAGGGGCTGGACCCCATGCACCGGCCTGTCGAACGACTCGTAGATCCAGAGTCCGGCAATATCGTCGGCGCATGCAAGGCGCGCGGAGGTGAAGCATACGAAAAGTGCCAGTACCAGTGTGAATTTCATTTTCATACGGCGAGCATATCACGGAAATCAGTGTTTTTGCCCGTTGGTGCGCTGCTGTTTTATCGCCAGCAGGCTCAACACGGTGATCAAACTCAACAGGATCAAGCCGATCCCGAAGTAACTCACCACGGAGAAATCGCCACCCTGAATCATGGAACCGACTATGCCCGGTCCCAGTCCCAGCCCTGCTGTTTGAACAGCGCCCATCATTACCACCACCCGCCCCTTTGGATCCAGCTCTGCCATAATGCCGGAGAAATAGGGTTGGGTCAGGTTCCAGGCAAAGAGATATAAAATTGTCGCCAGACCGAAACGCAAGCCGTTTATTTCGCCTAACAGGACCAGTAATCCGGCAATAGAGATAATCGCGCTGATAATGATTGGCAAGGCACGGCCGAAACGGATGTTCACTACCGCGGCAATCAGCGCACCAACGATGCCGCCAATGTTGGAGAGGGCAAGCCCGGCGCCAATTGTTTCGCCGGGCAAACCTGCGGCGTCGGCGATGCGCTCCATGAATGCCCAGGCTTCTCCCTGTGCCATAAAATAAAAAAATACGGTTGCCAGTCCAAGGGCAACCAGCAGGTATGGCAAAGGTTGAACGTCGGGACTCGACGCAGGGTGGTCCTCGCCATGGGATGCGGGCAACCAACTGACAAATAAGAAGTTAATAACGATGATGATGGCTATAAGAGCAAACACCCAGGACTTTCCGCCCATATCAAGTATTGCGGGAATGAAATACAGGAACGTTGCCGCAACGCTCAATATGACTACAAGATAGACACCGAATTCGCGATCCGGATTGCGTGTCCCGCCAAAGATGGCAAAAGCAACGGAAACGGCGATACCCTCCCCGATACCGGCAATAAAACGCGCGAGAATCATGCTTTCGAATGAATTCGCGCCGATGGATGCAACTGTGCCAAGCAACAGGAACGCCAGGCCGATGACAGCCATCACCCGCCAATTCCACTTATGGATTAGAAAGGCGGCGACACCCATGGCCAACGCCATAGTGACGATATCAGCCGACATCACAATGCCCACCTGACCAGGATTGAGTTGCAGACTCTCCGCAATGACCCCTACAATCCCCGGCAGGATAACAATGGTCAAGGCGCCGATCGTGCCGAGATAATTCGCTGCCACCAGTGATCGAAGACTGTTGAGATCGGTTACTTCAGGTTTCGTGGTCGTTACCATATGCCTCCTTACTTGTGATTTAGTCTAAACGTAATTCAATCAGGACGGGACCTGCTACTTCAATAGATAGGCTCAAGTTCCACAGGGATGGTAGGCGCACCTTTTTCCCGTATGATGTTTTGTCCCTCCAGCCCTTTTTCATCCGGATACATATCATGGAAAAACTCGAGCTTGTTACCGTCGGGATCAAAAAAATAAATGCCGATCCCTACGGCATGATCAGCAATCTTGAAGACTTCCACGTTATGTTTTAACAACCGTCCATAGAGCCGGCGCAAAGCATCCAGGCCGCCCTGCACACTGAACGCCGCGTGGTGCAACCCAACGTCACCGATATCGACAGGGTGCGTGTTTTTTGCCTTGATCAGCACAATATCATGGTGTTTCTCGCCAAAAGACAAAAACACGGCCGCCTCTTGATGTGAGTCATACCCCGTTACGATTTCTTTCATGCCCAGGATGTCGCAGTACCACCTGGCAGCGCTGACCGGATCGCTGACGTTCAGGCCCATGTGCACAAGACCCTTGATTTTCGGTGCGGGGGTACTCATAGTTCCAATGATACTGGAAATAATTGATAAAATGACGTTTTGTTGAATCGCTCCAGGGGGAGCCGCATTGAAGTAAAGACAACAGTTTTATACTATTGGACGGTGGTACCTGGGGAGACCGCGGTGAGCAGTCTATATCAGAATGACCGGGCGGGTTTGTAAAGAAGCAACCGTGCAACCACGCAGATATTTGATGTTGATCGGGCTGCTGGCCGCCATGAGTGGGGCCAGTGCCCAGACCACGAAGCACCCGGTCACCTTCAGTGTCAACTTGGATTACAAGAGCCGTTACCTGTTTTCCGGGTTTGCTTTTTCAACCGGTTCGGTATTGCAGCCTGGCGTCGCACTTGGCTATAACGGTTTCACAATTAATGCCTATACCAATTATGACGCAGACACCGACGAGATTACCGATGGAGGGTTTTTTGCCGATTATTACTATCAATACGGTGAATCGGTGAGAGTCTATGCCGGTGTCGCAAATTACAACTACAAGCACTTCAGTGAACCCGGAAAGTGGGACTCGACTTATGAATTTAACGCCGGGCTTGTAACAAGTCTTCCGGGGAACCCCGAATTGCATTATGCACGTGATTTCTCTCTCACGGCAGATGGGCAGATTATACGTCTTGCCCTGTCTCATGATGTACCGGCCGGCGCAGTTACGTTGACGGGTTCGGGTAATATCGTGTACAACGATGATTATTACCGTACCGGTTCCAACGTGAGCCATTTCGAGTTGAGCCTGTCGATGACAGCGCCGGCGGGTCGCTTCACCCTGAGACCCATGGTCACCTATCAACACGCTATCGCGGACGATTTCGAAAATTACCTGGTAGGGATACTGATGCTTCGGGGGGAATTTTAGATGAAGATACAACCTCAGTCTGGACCACGTGTATTAAGGAGTATGAATCTTGTCTCTTGACCGGAATACAAAGGCACTGGTAACGGGCGCTTCGAGCGGTATCGGTGAAGCCACTGCCCGGGCGCTTCGAGCCAGGGGTGCCCAGGTGTATGCCGCTGCAAGAAGACTTGACCGGCTGGAGAAGCTGGCCGATGAAACCGGTTGCATACCCGTAAAACTCGACGTACGGGATCGCGAGGCCGTCATGGCCTTCGGCAGGGAACAACCGGTGGATATCCTCGTTAACAATGCAGGTCTCGGCCGCGCGCTCGGGTCGATCTGGAAAGGCGAGGTCGAGGACATCGTGACCACGGTAGACACCAACGTCACTGCGGCCCTGATCATGATCAAGTCGGTTCTGCCGGGCATGATTGAAAGGGGCAGGGGACACATCGTGAACATGAGTTCGGTGGCGGGGTTATACCCGTTACCGATGGCCCTGTACGGGACCACCAAGGGGGCCATGCACAAGTTGAGCCGTGATCTGCGCCAGGAATTGAAGGGGACCGGTATCCGGATTACCGAGATCAATCCCGGGAGGGTGATAACCGAATTCTACGATGTAGCTGTCGATGATGAGGAACAACGGCAGAAAATCAAGCAGACCCACTGCGAAGACCTGGTGGCCGCGGATATCGCCGATGCGGTCGTGTACTGTGTGAATGCGCCCTGGCGGGTGAATGTCAGCCAGATGGAGATTGCGCCCACGGAGCAAACCTATGGCGGGGCGCAGTTTGTACCTTTCAAGGGGCGGGACTCACAATGATCTATAATAACCTGGACGGTTGAAAAACCGGGATAGAGAGAGGTGTTTGTTACGGAATGCCATCAGTGAAGATCTTTCGACGAATGAGGCGACTCAGGTGCAAATATGAGCATTAAACGACCCGGCAGACAAGACATGACTGATATTGCTGAATACCATGGCATGAACATCAGTGATTCAGAAATGGCAGAGTATCAACAGTTGTTGACCGACATGCTGGCTTCCTTCGACAGGATCGATGAACTGGAAGCGCCGGTACTGGTCAGCGGTTATAAACGGGACAAGGGCAATGCGGCCGACCCGGAGGACAACCCGCACAACGCCTGGTACTGGAAGACCACGATCGAAGGATCAAAAGAAGGTCCATTGAAAGGAAAATCAATTGCGATCAAGGACAACGTCTGTATTGCGGGCGTGCCGATGATGAACGGGTCCCGCTCCGTGGAGGGGTATATCCCCGATAATGACGCCACCGTCGTCACACGCATCCTCGATGCGGGCGGCACTATCCTGGGCAAAGCGACCTGTGAGGACCTCTGCCTGTCCGGTTCCAGTTTTACTTCCATGCCCTATCCCGTCACCAATCCCCATGATCCGTCACGTGCAGCCGGCGGTTCGTCCAGCGGCAGCGCGGTCCTGGTATCCATAGGTGCGGTGGACATGGCGCTTGGCGGCGACCAGGGGGGCTCCATACGTATGCCGGCATCCTGGACCGGTGTCTACGGTCTCAAACCTACCCATGGTCTGGTCCCCTACACCGGCGCATTCCCGATTGAATTGACGCTGGACCACTGTGGCCCGATGGCAGGCACGGTTGAGGATGTCGCATTGTTGCTGTCCGTGATCGCGGGCGAAGACGGCCATGATCCGCGCCAGATAAACGTGGTGAAGCAGGATTACATGGCAGCCCTGGATCAGGGAATGGAAGGTCTCAGGATCGGCGTGTTGAAAGAAGGTTTTGCGCGGCCGGAAAGTGAGGCCGTCGTTGATGCGAAAGTTCGTGAATCTGTCACAAAACTTGAAGCGCTTGGCGCCGGTGCAAAGGAGATATCCATCCCCATGCACCTGGATGGGCCGCATATCTGGAACGGCATCGGTTTTGAGGGCGCCACCCTGATGATGAATGCCGGATCGCAGGGCACCACCTGGAACGGCCACTACCTGTCGAGCCTGGCGGAATACTACGGCAGGCAATGGCGTGCGAGGGTGGATGAGTTATCCAAAACCACGAAACTGGTTATGCTGGCCGGTGAATATATACTGAGGCAGCAACCCGGCGTCTACTATGCAAAAGCCCAGAACCTGGGGAATGTACTGCGCGCCAGATACGATGAGGCGCTGGCTGATGTCGATCTCATTGTCATGCCGACCACCGCCATGCGTGCGCAACCGCTTGGGTCGACCGATGCCGCGCCGCTCGAGTACATCGGCAGGGCTTTCGAGATGTTAGGCAACACCTGCCCGACAGATGTCACCCATCATCCGGCCATGAATGTGCCCTGCGGCATGGTCGATGGTTTGCCGGTGGGCATGATGCTGGTGGGGCGGCGTTTTGACGAAGCCACCGTTTTAAGAGCTGCTGCTGCGTTTGAAAAGATAGGTGACTGGAAAGATATGTAGGGATTTCCATCCGTTCACAGACGCATTTCCTGATCGAACGCCGGGGCGGGACTCATAATGACCTGCCGCCGACAATCCTGACCAGACCTGGAGGGCCGTTTATGTTCCGTAAATACTTTGGCAGTCTCGTCCTGTCACTGTGTTGCTTCGCTCTGTATGCAGAAGACTGGGTGCCCGTGTATGAGGAACCGCGGCACAAACTGGTATTTGAAAATGACCATGCCATGATACTGAATGTTTTCTTACCACCGGGTTATGTGAGCCTCTACCATGAACACAGGCTCGACCTGCTTTACGTCACGATCGTGGGGACGAAAGTATGGGCGGAACCCCTGGGTGGGGAAAGAAGGGAGGCGGACGTTAAAACCGGTGATATCAGGTTCAGTTCCGATAACCACGGCCTGCCTCACGTCCATCGCGTAGGAAACATCGGAACAACACCTTTCCATGTTATCGGCATCGGCGTCAGGGGCGATAGACCGGACGGCGCGACAGCACTGGGAGGCGATACTGCCGGAATGACTATGCTGATGGAAAAACCCCATGCCAGTGTCTACCGGATCCAGTTGCTGCCGGGTGAGAAAACGGGAGTCCATACGCATCATCTTCCCTATACGAAGGTTTACCTGTCTGCCGGAGAACTATCGGACGGCAATGGAAATATACGGTATGTCGAGGCCGGTGATTTTCTCTGGCAGGCGGGCGGGGAGACACACAGCCATGCAAACACTGGTGATAACGAAATCACCATTATAGAAATGCTGTGGCGCTGAGGCAGATAGAGCCTGTATTCGTGCGAATTACCCCGGAGGAAGGATATCGTATTTCGGCAAGCCTTCCGGGAATATTGTCCAGGCGGGAGCGAATTTGGTGTAGATAAGCATTTTCGGTCTCAGCTTGTTTCCGCCCTCAATGGTGCTTGCCGCCAGCGAATACAGGTCAAACCCGTCACACTTGAGTCCCAGGACCGTCGAGCAATCGCCGCAGAACAGCCGGTGTGTCTCACTCCCTGAATCACCAAGCGCCGTGAAACTTGACGGCGCGCCTTTTACTAACCTGAAATTGTCAAACGGCACCCATACACCGAACCATTTGTCGGAATTCGTGTGTAACTGGCAGGTCCTGCAATAACAAAAAACGGTATTTACGGGTTCGTCGTTAAATTCATATTCAATATCCCCGCAATCACAACGCCCATGGTATGTGCTCATCGGTATGCCCCCACTGATATGAACTTCTCACCATGAGTATAGACTGAAATCCGCCGGTTTTCCCGGCGCGAACGGCGCACGTGTCACAAACGGCGTTTCCACTCGAAAGCAGGGTCGGCAAAAACCAGGAAATCAGGGTTGATCAGGGATTCCTTCGAATTGTAACGCAGGCGGTTAAATCCGGTGTCCGTTACCCTGCCGCCCGCTTCCTCTACGATGCACTGGCCGGCGGCGCTGTCCCACTCCGAGGTAGGCCCGTAGCGCGCGTAGATGTCGGCGACCCCTTCGGCCACCAGGCAGAATTTCAGGGAGCTGCCGATTGCCAGGGTTTCGACCCTGCTGCCCATTTTTCTCAAGAACGCCTGCTGCCGTTCGTTGCCGTGGGAGCGGCTGCCGGCGACGACCAGGTCGTCGGCCTTGCTTGTCTTCGACCTGAGTCTGAGGTCTGCTTCGCCGTTGCCCTGCTTGTACGCGCCCTCGTTTTCGGCGGCGTAATAACAGAGATCCATGACCGGCGCGTAAATCACGCCCAGGATGGGATAATTGTCCCGGATCAAGGCGATATTCACGGTGAACTCGCCGTTGCGTTTGATGAACTCGCGGGTGCCGTCCAGGGGGTCAACCAGCCAGTATTGATCCCAGTTTTTTCTCGTCGAATAGGGGATATCCGCGGATTCTTCCGACAGCACCGGTATGTCAGGGGTCAGCCCTGCGAGTCTGCTGCAAATTATCTCGTGAGAGGACATGTCCGCCCTGGTAAGCGGGGTGCGATCGGTCTTGTTCCGGACCTCAAAGTCCGTCTCGTAGACTTCCATGATTTTCTCCGCTGCTTCCCTTGCAATCTCTGTAGCGGCTTGGGCTAAATCTGACATATCGGCAATGGCGCTTTATTGTATCAGATGGTCCGGCAATAAATAAGTTCCCACACCCGGTGGCCCAAATCCAGCGCCCGTTGTTCGAACTTCGTCAGCGGCCGCCACAGGGGCCGGGGAGCGAAGTTGCCGCGCCCCGCCTGGTTAATAAGGCCGGGTTCGGCGTCGCATACGGCAAGCATGTATTCAGCCAGGCCGGGTGAATCGGTGGCAAGGTATAACTGCCCCTCGGATTTCATCAGCGCCGTCAGCCTGTTGATGAATCCGGGTTGCGTCAGGCGCCGTTTATGGTGGCGTTTCTTGGGCCAGGGGTCCGGGAAATGGATATGGACCGAGGTCAGGGACTCTTCCGGTAACTGCCGGTTGACCACGTCAACGGCGTCATGGTTGATGACCCGGATATTGCCGAGTCCGTGCTCGGCGATGCCGTACAACAGGCGTCCGATGCCGGGACGGTGCACTTCGACGGCCAGGTAGTCATTTTCGGGATTCTCCCTTGCCAGTTCGAGGATCGTCTCGCCCATGCCCGTGCCGATATCCAGTACCCGGGGCGCATCCCGCCCGAACAACTCGTCGAGGTCCAGGGTCTCATCCCGGTAATCGACGCCGAAATCACCCCAGTGCCTGTCGATGGCGCGGGCCTGCGCCTTCGTCAGCCGGCCCTGTCTCAGTACGTAGGATTTAACTGATCGTTTCCCGGCCACTGCTTACAGTTCCCTTGCGCTGGTCCGGGTCAACTGAAGAAAGTACCGTCAATCGGCGATGACGCGCTGGCGTAAGCCCGCCTGGGCATGCGCCCCGCCAGGTAAGCCTCCCGGCCTGCCTCCACGGCCTTTTTCATTGCCGACGCCATCAGAACCGGGTTTTTGGCCTCCGCTATGGCCGTGTTCATCAGCACGCCGTCACAGCCGAGTTCCATGGCTATTGCCGCGTCCGAGGCGGTGCCGACCCCGGCGTCCACCAGGATCGGCACACCGGCGTTCTCGACGATGGTCCTGATGTTGTAAGGATTGCGTATCCCCAGCCCGGAGCCGATGGGCGCGGCCAGCGGCATCACCGCGATACAGCCCATTTCCTCGAAGCGCAGCGCCATGATCGGGTCGTCGTTGGTATACACCATGACCTTGAAGCCCTCACTGACGAGTATCTCCGCCGCCTCCAGGGTTGCCGGGATATCCGGGAACAGGGTCTTTTTGTCGCCCAGCACTTCCAGCTTCACCAGGTCATGGCCGCCCAGCAGTTCGCGGGCTAGGCGGCAGGTGCGCAGCGCCGAATCGGCGTCGAAGCAGCCTGCGGTGTTGGGCAGGATGGTGTACCGGTCGGGGCTGACGTAGTCAAGCAGGTTGGGTTCGTCTTTTGTCTGGCCGATATTGGTGCGGCGGATCGCCACGGTGACGATTTCCGCCCCGCTGGCCTCGATGGCCCTGCCGGTTTCCTCCAGGTCCCTGTATTTACCCGTGCCGACCAGCAGGCGAGAAGAATAAACCTTGCCGGCGATAATTAAAGTGTCTTCAGAAATCCTCTCACCCTCCGCCGATTGCGGTGACTATTTCTATTTCGTCGCCGTCCGTCAGCCGGCGCTCATCAAAAGCGCTGCGCGAGACGATCTCCCTGTTGATCTCCACTGCGACGTTGCCCCCGATTTCCAGCGCGGTGATCAGGTCGGACACCGTCGCCACGTTTGCCAGGGACGTTTGTTCACCATTTACGAGTAAATTCATGGGCGCTATTATACAAAATCATTGTAAGATATGTCGGCTGACCCGTGCGGGTGTAGTTCAATGGCAGAACATCAGCTTCCCAAGCTGAGAACGTGGGTTCGATTCCCATCACCCGCTCAAACACACATTTCCCGTCATTCCCGCGCAGGCGGGAATCCAGTCGATTAAACCGTCGCCGGAGGCGACGCACTTTAACTGAACAACTCCAGTTGGTTCCTCAGCGCGGCCTGGGCTGCGGCCAGGCGCGCCACGGGCACGCGGAACGGAGAGCAGGATATATAGTCCAGTTGCACCGACTGGAAGAAGTTGATCGACTCCGGGTCGCCCCCGTGCTCGCCGCAGATGCCGCATTTCAATTCCCGTTTTACCGACCTGCCGCGGTGCACCGCCTGTTCCACCAGTTGGCCGACACCGGTAATATCTATGCTCTGGAACGGGTTTTGCTCCAGCAGGTTTTTCTCCAGGTATTCCGGCATGAAACTGCCGATATCGTCCCTGCTGTAGCCAAGGGTCATCTGGGTCAGGTCGTTGGTGCCGAAGCTGAAGAAGTCGGCGTGCACGGCGATGTCGTCTGCGGTAATGGCGGCCCTGGGCACTTCGATCATGGTGCCTATGGGGATATCCAGTTTGCCGGTGAACTTCTTCCTGTGCACTACTTCGCCGATAACCTGCGCCACTTTTTCCTTCAGCATGGACAACTCGCTTTCCAGTCCGACCAGCGGGATCATGATCTCGGGTTGCGCGTTGATGCGTTTCCTCCTGCAGTTGATGGCCGCCTCGATGATGGCGGTCACCTGCATTTCCAGTATTTCCGGGTAGGTCACGGTCAACCGGCAACCCCTGTGTCCCAGCATGGGATTGACCTCGTGCAACTGGTTGACCCGGCGAATGATCTTGTTGACGCTTACCTTCATGGTGCGGGCAAGCCGGCGTTGCTGTTTTTCATCCCCCGGGAGGAATTCGTGCAGCGGCGGGTCCAGCAACCGTATCGTGACCGGCAGGCCGCGCATGGTGCTGAATATCCCCTCGAAATCACGGCGCTGGAACGGCAGCAGTTTTTTCAGCGCCGCGCGCCGTGCGGTCTCGTTTTCGGCAAGGATCATTTCGCGCATGGCGGCAATGCGGTTCTCGCCGAAGAACATGTGTTCGGTCCGGCAAAGTCCTATCCCCTCGGCGCCGAACTCCAGCGCCGCGGCCGCGTCCATGGGGGTATCGGCATTGGTGCGTATCACCAGTTTGCGCGTCTCGTCGGCCCAGGACATGAGCGTCTTGAATTCGGATGTGAACACCGGCGGCTGTTTCGGCACGTCGCCCAGCATCACCTCGCCGTTGCTGCCGTCGATGCTGATCATGTCGTCGGGGCTGATTGTCATGTCCCTGACGGTCAGGGTCTTGCGCCTGCTGTCGATAATCAGTTCGCTGGCGCCGGTCACGCAGCATTTTCCCCAGCCCCGCGCCACCACCGCGGCGTGGCTGGTGGAACCGCCGGTAGATGTCAGGATGGCCTCCGCCGCGTGCATTCCGTGAATATCCTCCGGGCTGGTTTCCCGCCGCACGAGTATTACCGGCAGCCCGCTCTCGCTCTTTTCCACCGCCTCGTCGGCCGTGAAGACGGGGTAACCGGACGCGGCCCCGGGTGATGCCGGCAGTCCCCTGGTCAGCACCTCCCGTTTCGCCTTGTGGTCGAAGGAGGGCAGCAACACCTGGTTCAGGTCATTGGCCGGCACGCGCAACAGGGCGTCCTTGCGGTTGATCAGTTTCTCCCCGACCATGTCCACCGCAATCTTTATCGCGGCCGCGCCGGTGCGTTTTCCGGTGCGTGTCTGCAACATGTACAACACGCTTTTTTCGATGGTGAACTCGATGTCCTGCATATCCTTGTAATGGGTCTCCAGTATATTTTTCACCCGCAGCAGTTGCTCATAGATCTCCGGACGCCATTTTTTCATTTTGGCGACCGGTTGCGGCGTGCGTATGCCTGCAACCACGTCCTCACCCTGGGCGTTAATCAGGAATTCGCCGTAAATCTCGTCTTTCCCGGAGATGGGGTCGCGGGTGAACGCGACGCCCGTGCCTGAATCGTTGCCCATGTTGCCGAAAACCATGGACTGGATATTCGCAGCGGTCCCGATCAGCCCGCGGATGTTGTTGATCTTCCGGTAGGTCTGCGCCCGCGGCGTGTTCCAGCTCCGGAACACGGCCTCTACGGCTTTTTCAAGCTGTTCGTGTGGCGCTTGCGGAAACGTCTCGCCACTGTGCTGCCGGTAGACTTTCTTGTAGGCGGCTATCAGTTTTTCCAGGCCTTCCTCGTTGAGGTCGGCATCCTCGGTCACGCCGTACTGCTGCTTGATGCGTGTGAAAACGGCCTCGAAATGGTCATGCTCTACGCCCATGACCACGTTGCCGAACATGTTGATCAGGCGCCGGTAGGCGTCCAGCGCGAAGCGGCGGTTGCCCGTCTGCCGGCCGAGGCCGGCCACGGACCGGTCCGTCAGGCCCAGGTTCAGGATCGTATCCAGCATGCCCGGCATGCTGACCGCGCCGCCGCTCCTGACGGAGACCAGCAACGGGTTGTCATCATCGCCGAAGCGCTTGCCGGTTTCCTTCTCCAGCCGGGTCATGTTCAGTTTGATGCTGCCCTGCAGACCCTTCGGGAGTTTGCCCTCATTCTGGTAATACTCGGCGCAGGTTGTGGTGGTAATGGTGAACCCGGGCGGGACGGGAAGGCCGATGCTGGTCATTTCAGCCAGGTTGGCGCCCTTGCCGCCGAGCAGGTTTTTGTCGTTCCGGCCGCCCTCGGACATCTGGCTGCCGAAATAGTAGGTGCGCTTTACGCTGTCCTGCCTGCCGGTCAAGAGTCCCGGCCCTCGCCGGCCCACAGGTCGGTAAAGTTGTTGACGGGCATCTCTTCCAGTGCCTGCCGGTCGGCGCAGGCTGCGAGGATGGCGTCTCTCCGGGCCGCGGAGAAATGCCCGGCAACCGCGTTATTGAATTTTTCCAGCAACAGGGGGATGCCCTCGCCGCGCCGGCGCCGGTGGCCGACGGGATATTCAACCGTGACCTTCTCCGTTGCGGAGCCGTCCCGGAACAAAACCTGCACCGAATTGCCTATGGCGCGCTTGTCCGGGTCGTGATAGTCGACGGTGAACTGCCGGTTTTCCGTTACCTGCATGCGCTCCCTGAGCGCGTCGATACGGGGGTCGGCAGCGACGTCATCCTCGTAATCCTCGGCGCGCAGGCGTCCGAAAATCAGGGGGACGGCGGTCATGTACTGGATGCAGTGGTCGCGGTCCGCCGGGTTATCCAGGGGACCGGTCTTGTCGATGATGCGCACCCCGGCCTCCTGGGTTTCCATGACCACCTTGTCGATCTCATCGAGCCGGTCCTTCACCTGCGCATGCAGGGCCAGCGCCGCTTCCACCGCGGTCTGGGCATGGAACTCGGCGGGAAACGAAATCTTGAAAAGCACGTTTTCCATGACGTAACAGCCGAACGGGCGTTCCGCGACAACTTCGTTGCCGCCGAACAGCACGTCCTGGAAGCCCCAGTGCTCCGCGCTCAGCGCGGACGGGTAACCCATCTCGCCGGTCAACGCGATCAGGGCATGGCGCACGGCGCGGCTGGTGGCATCGCCCGCCGCCCAGCTTTTCCTCGAACCGGTATTGGGAGCATGGCGGTAGGTGCGCAACGCGCCGCCGTCGATCCAGGCATTGGACACGGCGTTGACGACCTGGTCGCGGTTGCCGCCCAGCATTGCCGCCGTCACCGCGGTACTGGCGATGCGTACCAGCAGGACGTGGTCCAGGCCCACGCCGTTGAAACTGTTTTTCAGGGCCAGCACGCCCTGGATCTCATGGGCGCGGATCATGGCGTCAAGGAGATCAGCTACGGTCAGCGGTTGTTGCCCGGCAGCGGCATTCTTCCGGCTGAGATAGTCGGCGGCGGCAAGAATGCCGCCCAGGTTATCGGACGGATGGCCCCATTCGGCGGCCAGCCAGGTGTCGTTGAAGTCCAGCCAGCGCACCATGGCGCCGATGTTGAACGCCGCCTGCACCGGTTCCAGCCGGTAGTTCGTGCCCGGCACCCGCGCCCCGTCCGGCATTTCCGCCCCCGGCACCACCGGCCCCAGCAGCCTGGTGCAGGCCGGGAACTTCAGCGCCAGCATGCCGCAGGCCAGTGTATCCAGCAGGCAGTAGAACGCGGTGCTGCGCGCTTCCTCACTGGCGGCCGCCCCGCCCAGTACGTAATCGGCGATATCCTGCAGCAGCGCATCAGCCGCAGGCCGCCTAGCATCCCGTATGCCCATGTTCGACATCTTTAACTTCTCCTCCAGGTTTTGCTTATTGTAATAGGAACCTCTATTAATTCAGCACAATGATATAATACGGGTCACTGATTTCAACTCACATTTTCCTGTTTGAAGGTGCTGCCATGAAGAAGACCCAAGACCTGTTCGGTTCCTTTTTTGACTTGCAGGACGCCCGTTTGACGAAGCTGAAAGACCCGCTGGCGCAGTTGGGCCAGGTGGTGGACTGGGAATCATTCCGTCCGTTATTGGCACGCATCCGGCCCACCGAACGCAAGAGCAATGCGGGCGCCCCGCGCCGGGACGAGGTGCTGATGTTCAAGGGGCTGGTGATACAGCATTTATACGGCTTGAGCGATGAGCAGTTGGAATACCAGGTTGAGGACCGGCGCAGTTTCCAGCGTTTCATGGGGTTGGACAATGTGCACAGGGCGCCGGATGCGAAGACGTTCTGGGCGTTTCGGGAGCAGTTGGTGCAGCGGGGGTTGATGGATAAGTTGTTTACCCACTTTACCGGGCAGTTGCAGGGCCTGGGGTACCGGGCGCGCAAGGGGCAGTTGGTGGATGCCTCGCTGGTGCCGGCGCCGGTGCAGCGCAACACGCGCGAGGAGAATGCAAAGCTCAAGGCCGGGGAGGTACCGGCCGAGTGGGACGAGGAGCAAGCCAAGCCCAAACGGCGCCAGAAGGACGTGGAGGCGCGCTGGACGAAGAAACACGGCAAGAATCATTACGGGTACAAGAACCACGTGAACGCGGACCATGAGCACAAGCTGATACGCAGCTTTGCGGTGACGCCGGCCAACGTGCATGACTCGCAACTGCTCGATAAGCTGTTGGATGAGGACAATACCAGCAAAGCCATCTGGGCGGACAGCGCGTACCGTTCCAGGGAGCAGGAGGCACGTTTGCGGGAGAAGAACTACCGCAGTCACATTCAGCGCAAGGGCAGCCGCAACCAGCCGTTGACGGACCGGGAGAAGCAGGGCAACCGCAGCAGGGCAAAAATACGGGTGCGGGTGGAGCACGTGTTCGGGGCGCAGTGCGCGACCCGGACCAAGCTGATACGCTGCATCGGGCTCAAGCGCAGTGCCCTGGCCATCGGCATGATGAACCTGGTGTATAACATGCGACGATTGTGTTACCTGCAAGGGGTCAGTGCGCCTGCTTGACGGAGAACGGGCAGAAAACGGTGTCAGAACGACCCCTGAGGGTCATAAAACGGCGCGATGAGGGCGCTGGCGAGATGATTGAAGGCCCTGATCACCTTACCACATATAAATATATTGAAAAAGAACCTGATCAGACCTGAAATGGTCTATTTATAGAGGTTCCCAGGGCAAGATCATACTTTTTGTCATAAGTAAGAGGTTTTTTATTCCAATAAGATATAGATAAGTGGGGAACTCATGGGTTTTGCGGGGATCAGATCAGTAATTACCCCAAACTGAGGAGATTCCCATGAGTTTACTGACCCATTTGGCGACGATTGACGACCCGCGGCGTGATATTAACAAGAAGCATGAGTTATTGGACATTCTGTTTCTGACAGTGAGTGCGGTGCTGTCGGGGGCAGAAGGCTGGAAAGACATCAAGGAATTCGGTGATGAGAAGCTGGATTGGCTGCGTCGCTACCGGCCGTTTTTGAACGGGATGCCGGTGGATGACACGATTGCGCGGGTGGTGCGGGCGCTGGACCCGGAGCAGTTCAACCGGGCGTTTATCGATTGGGTGAATGAGGTACGGGCGGCGTCCGGTCAGGAGCAGATAGCGCTGGACGGGAAGACCCTGCGGCGGTCTCATGACGGGGAGAAACACACGGCCCTGCACAGCATCACGGCCTGGGGACATGAGTGCGGGTTGGTATTGGCGCAGATGAAGTCACAGGGGAAGAAGAATGAGCAGTCGTCGGTGATGGAGATGCTGGAGTTGTTGCAGGTGAAGGGGGCGCATATCACGGCGGATGCGATGAATACGCAGAAGAAGATAGCGCAGAAGATTCACAAGAAAGGCGGCGATTACACGTTGTCGCTGAAGGACAATCACAAGACGTTGCGCAAGGAAATACAGGCGTACTTTCATAAGGTTACGCGCGATGCGCCGCAGCAGGTAGCGGTGCATGAGGAGGTGGACGGCGGGCATGGCCGGATAGAGAAACGCACCTGCCGGCAGTTGCCGGTGGATGAGTGGGTGAGTGGGGCGGCCAGGTGGCCGGGCTTGCAAACCCTCATTGAGATGGAGCGGGAGCGGCGCCTGCCCGGGAAAGCGGT
Source organism: Gammaproteobacteria bacterium (assembly GCA_965220815.1). Lineage (GTDB taxonomy): Bacteria > Pseudomonadota > Gammaproteobacteria > Eutrophobiales > Eutrophobiaceae > JAAXHV01. The sequence goes on along the minus strand of OZ244846.1, from coordinate 293,043 downwards.
GGAGACGGAGATACATTACTATATCAGCTCCTTGCCCGTGGATGCCCAGCGGGTGGCGCAGGGGATACGGCGGCACTGGGAGGTGGAGAACAAGGCGCATTGGGTGCTGGATGTGGCCTTTAAGGAGGATGACAGTCGCATCCGCAAGGGGGACGGGGCGGAGAACGTGGCGATTATCCGGCGCTTCTGTCTGAACCTGGCGCGGTTGGACCCCAGGAAGAACAGCATGCGGGGGAAACTCAAGCAGGCCGGGTGGAGTGATACCAGACGGGCGGAAATCCTGTTCGGAGCAGACATATAAAAGTATGCGGTTGCCCTGTAGAGGTTCCCTAATGGCTAATAGTTAATCCGGCAAAATTCAGGGGTCATGCCGGGCTTGACCATACTACGTGCGTCATGCCGGGCCTGACCCGGCATCCAGTGAAATTCTGTGTCGCCCACAGGGCGACTCTTTGTTTGACTGGATTCCGGCTTTCGCCGGAATGACGAGAAAAAGAAACGTTCTTACAACAATTTCCTAGTTCCCCGCAGCTTTCTGCACCGCGGTCAGTATCCCGCGCAGGATATTATATTCATTACTGTCCAGCCGGGCGCGGTTGAACAGGCGCCGTATGCGCCGCATCAGGCGACGCGGCTTTTCGGGGTCGAGGTAACCGATGTCAATCAGCGTCTGCTCGATATGCTCGTACAGGTATTCCATCTCCCTGGTCGTGGCCGGGGATTCAGCACCCTCCCCACCACCGGCTTCCCGGGCAAGGTATTGCTTGCTGATTTCATAACAGATGATCTGCACCGCGGAAGCGATATTCAGCGAGGCGAACTCCGGGTTGGTGGGTATGCGGATCATGGCATGGCAGATTTCCAGTTCCTCGTTGGACAGGCCGGAACTCTCGCGGCCGAACAGGACCGCCGCGCCGGCGCCGGCTGCGCCGGCAATCTGCGTTGCTGCGGTTTCGGGCGTAACTTCCGGCCAGGCGATGCTCCTGGTGCGGGCGCTGGTACCGAACACCAGCCCGCAGTCCGCGACCGCTTCTTCAACACTCGGGAACACCGAGGCCCGGGCAAGGATATCGTCCGCGCCCGCGGCCCTGGCCGTGCACTCCGCGCTGGGAAAGTGCCGCGGGGCCACCAGCGCCAGTTGATCCAGGCCCATGGTTTTCATGGCCCTGGCCGTAGCGCCGATATTTCCGGGGTGTGTCGTATTTACCAGGACAATCTTTACCTTTTCCGGCATATAATGAAGCTCCTCGGGGAATCGGGGTCAGGTCGCACAAAGCATAGAGTATAGTTGGGGTCAGAGTAAAATCACCGCTGTTCCTGCCGCCTGCAACGTTTCCTGCGATTTTACTCTGACCCCTGGATTTGGGAGAAAAAAATGCACCCGATGTTGAACATGGGAATCCGCGCGGTCCGTTCCGCAGGTGATTTTATCATCCAGTGCATGGACCGCATGCAAGGCATCGAAGTTGCCGAAAAAAGCCGTAACGATTTTGTCAGTGAAGTTGACCGGCGCGCCGAGGCCATCATCATCGATGTCCTGCACAAGGCTTATCCCGACCATGCCATCCTGGCCGAGGAAAGCGGCGCGCAGGGAGACGGCGAATACCGCTGGATCATCGACCCCCTTGACGGCACCACGAATTACCTGCACGGCTTTCCCCAGTTCGCGGTCTCGGTCGCACTGGAACACAAGGGCGTTCTCGACCAGGGCATCATTTACGACCCGCTGCGCCAGGAGTTGTTCACCACAAGCCGGGGCGAGGGCGCCTGGCTGGATAACCGGCGTATGCGCGTTTCCCGCCGGGAAACACTCGAGGGCGCGCTGATCGGCACCGGGTTCCCGTTCCGGTCGCTGGACCGACTCGATACCTACCTCGATACATTCAGGCAATTGACCAAGGTCACAGCCGGCATAAGACGGCCGGGCTCGGCATCCCTGGACCTTGCCTACGTCGCCGCCGGCCGCCTGGACGGGTTCTGGGAATACGGCCTGGAATTGTGGGACATCGCCGCCGGCGCCCTGCTGATCAGGGAAGCGGGCGGCTATGCCAGCGACATGGACAGCGGCGAAGTCCGCCTGGAGTCCGGCAACATCGTGGCGGGCAACCCCGCGATCCATGACCTGCTGATGGAGATAATCCGTAACCAGTGATAGACTATGCCCCGCTGTCTGATGCCGATTTCCTGTGCTCATCACAGCAATAGTAACGCTCGGCATGTTTTATCGCAGAAGTATGCGGGATGTAGATTTGGCAATAATCGCAACGGACCATTTTCGCGATGCGCGATTCGTCCGGTTCGGGCGGTTTCCCCGGCAGGAACCGCTTGATCAGGGCGAACAGCAACACCAGCAGCAGGATGATAATCAACAGGCGTAACATTTTTAACAATTCCGAACCAGCCCGTCATACACTGACAACGTCAACAGGAGAATACAGGAAATGAACCTGCATGAGTACCAGGCAAAAATTCTTTTTTCGGAGTACGGCATTCCCGTGCCCGAGGGAAAACCCGCCCATTCCGTCAAGGACGCGCTGGGCGCCGCCGCGGAACTGGGCGGCAACAGTTGGGTGGTAAAGGCCCAGGTCCATGCCGGGGGGCGCGGCAAGGCCGGCGGCGTCAGGCTGGTCAACGGCAAGGACGAACTGGAGGACTACGTGAAGAACCTGCTGGGCGCCGTCCTGGTCACGAATCAGTCCGGGACGGAAGGCAAACCGGTGAACTGCGTGCTGGTTTCAGCCTTGTCGGATATTGCCGACGAACTCTACCTGGGCATGCTGGTGGACAGGAGCAAGCGCCGCATTGCGGTGATGGCTTCCGCCGCCGGCGGAGTGGACATCGAAGAGGTGGCGGCCACCCAGCCGGAAAAGATTTTCACGTTTGCCGTGGACCCGGTAATGGGCCTGCAGCAGTACCAATGCCGCGCCCTGGCCATTTCCCTGGGCCTGAACGGTTCCCAGGGCAAACAACTGGCTGAAATCCTGTCGGGCCTGTACCGGCTGTTCGTCGACAAGGACCTGAGCCTGGTCGAAATAAACCCCCTCGTCATCACCCGGGACGGGGACCTGGAGGCCCTGGACGCCAAGGTAAGCGTCGATGACAACGCCCTGTACCGCCAGGCGGTACTGGAAAGCTGGCGCGACCCCAGCCAGGAAGACGCCAGGGAGAACAGGGCCAAGGTGTACGACCTGAATTACGTCGCGCTGGACGGTGATATCGCGTGCATGGTCAACGGCGCGGGCCTGGCCATGGCGACCATGGACATCATAAAACTGCACGGCGGCGAACCCGCCAATTTCCTGGACGTGGGCGGCGGCGCGACGACCGAACGCGTTGCCGAAGCCTTCAAACTGATCATGTCCGACGCCAAGGTGAGGGCGATCCTGGTCAATATCTTCGGCGGCATCGTACGCTGCGACCTGATCGCGGAAGGCATCGTCAGCGCGGTCAGGGAAACCGGGCTGGATATTCCCGTGGTGGTGCGGCTGGAAGGCACCCGGGTCGATGAAGGCAAGGCGCTGCTCAATGAAAGCGGCCTCAGGATTATCTCGGCGGACGGACTCAGCGACGCCGCGGACAAGGTGGTCACGGTAAGCCGGGGAGAGAACTGATGGCGGTCCTGGTAGACAGCAATACAAGAGTGATCGTCCAGGGCTTCACCGGGCGCCAGGGCACGTTCCACGCCGAGCAGGCGATCGAATACGGCACGCAGGTGGCCGGCGGCGTTACCCCGGGCCGGGGGGGGCAGACCCACCTGGACCGGCCCGTGTTCGATACCGTCGAGGAAGCGGTCGCCGAGACCGCGGCGGACGCCAGCATGATCATGGTCCCGGCGGCATTTGCGGCGGAGGCCGTTACCGAAGCCGCACAGGCGGGGATAAAAACCATCATCTGCATCACCGAAGGCATCCCGATCATCGACATGGTCAGGGCCCGCGCCAGCATCGACCTGTGCGCAGACGTGAGGCTGATCGGTCCCAACTGCCCCGGCATCATCACGCCGGGAGAATGCAAGATAGGCATCATGCCGGCCCATATCCACCAGCCCGGTTGCATCGGCATCGTTTCCCGCTCGGGCACGCTGACATACGAAGCAGTGCACCAGACGACACTGGCCGGCCTGGGCCAGAGCACCTGCATCGGCATCGGCGGCGACCCCGTGCAGGGCATGAATTTCATTGACTGCCTGGCCCTGTTCGAGCAGGACCCCGCCACCACCGGCATCATCATGGTCGGCGAGATCGGCGGCAGCGCCGAAGAGGAGGCCGCGGAATTTATCGGCCTGCATGTGAGCAAGCCCGTCGTGGGCTACATCGCCGGCGTCACCGCGCCGCCGGGGAGGCGCATGGGCCATGCCGGCGCAATCATCTCGGGCGGCAAGGGCGCCGCGCAGGACAAGTTTTCCGCGCTCGATGCCGCAGGCGTCACGACCGTCAGGTCGCCGGCCGCGCTGGGAGAGGCCATCGCGGCAAGGTTGCAGTGAAAAAAATCGCCATTGCACAGGTTGATGTATGTGTCGGAGATATAAACGGTAACACGGAACTGGTCCTTGAATACATAGACCGGGCCAGGGACACAGCCGGCGCCGATACCGTAATTTTCTCCGAACTTGCCCTCACCGGCTACCCGCCGGAGGACTTGCTGCTGCGCCCCCATTTCCACGTGCAGGTGGAGCAGGCCCTGCAGCGGGTACTGCGCGCAACGCAGGGCATAGACGTGATCCTCGGCTACCCGTTGGCAGCCGGGGAGTGCCTTTATAACGCCTGCAGCCTGATCCGCGACGGGAAGATCGCCACCACCTACTACAAAAGGAACCTGCCCAATTACGGGGTATTCGACGAAAAGCGCTATTTTACCGAGGGAACGGACCTGAACCTGGTTGAAACGCCTGACTTCAAGGTCGCGCTGAGCGTGTGTGAAGACCTGTGGACCGGAGACCACGCGCGGGAAGCGGCGCAGGCAGGGGCGGAATTGCTGATCAATATCAACGCTTCGCCGTACCACACCGGCAAGACCGCGGTCCGGGAGGAACTGCTGCAGAAGCGCGCCGTGGACCACAATATTGCCATCATATACGTTAACCTGGTCGGCGGCCAGGATGAGCTGGTGTTCGATGGCGGCTCCCTGGTCGTGGACGGCAACGGGGAATTCGTGTTCAGGGCGCCGCAATTCGAACCGGGCCTGTACCTGGTGGAACTGGAACGGGCCGGAGACAGCATTGCCCTGCAGGCCGCAGCGCCCTCGCCGCCACCCCTGCCATTTACCGAGAGCGTTTACCGGGCATTGGTACTGGGTGTCAGGGACTATGTGTCGAAAAACGGTTTCGGGGGCGCGGTCATCGGCTTGTCGGGCGGCATTGACTCGGCGCTGACCCTGGCCATCGCCGTGGACGCGCTGGGCCCGGAAAATGTTGAAGTACTGCTTATGCCGTCACGCTACACCGCGGACATGAGCGTCGAGGACGCGCAGGAAATGGCCGGGCGGCTGGGCGTCGCCTGCCATATCGTCGGTATCGAGAAACCGTTCTCGGCCTTCACGGAAATCCTCGCGCCGTTATTCGAAGATCTCCCCGAAGACACGACGGAAGAAAACATCCAGGCCCGCTGCCGCGGATTGCTGCTCATGGCGGTATCCAACAAGACCGGGAAACTGGTATTGACCACCGGCAACAAGAGCGAGATGGCGGTGGGCTACGCAACCCTGTACGGAGACATGGCAGGCGGGTTCGCCCCGCTCAAGGACGTGCCGAAGATACTGGTGTACGAGTTGTCCCGCTGGCGCAACCGGAACGGGGAGATCATCCCGCAGCGGATCATCGACCGCCCGCCCACCGCGGAGTTGCGGTTTGACCAGAAAGACGAGGATTCCCTGCCCGGTTACGACGTGCTCGACCCGATACTGGAGAAATACATCGAACTGGACCGCACACCGGCGGAGATCATCGCTGACGGTTATGACCGGGATACGGTCTACCAGGTGGTCAGGATGGTGGACAGGAACGAATACAAGCGCCGCCAGGCCGCCCCCGGCGTCAGGATTACCGAACGCGCCTTCGGCCGCGACCGGCGCTACCCGATCACTTCCCGCTACACAGAGGATTAATCCTCAACCACGACGTCCCTTACGTCGTAGACCCCGGGGTGGTCCGGGTAGTTGAGCTGCAGCACCCGCACGGTATCTGCCGACAGGTCCGGCATTTCCAGGACTTTATAGGCTTTGGCCATGAGCACCAGGGCATCGGGCACCGAGGGCGTGCGCGGGTAGGACTCCACCACGGTCCTGGCCCGGTTCACCGCGGCCAGGTACGCGCCTCTTTTCATGTAGTACTCGGCTACGTGAATTTCGTGTCTGGCAAGGCGGTTGCGCAGGAATACCATGCGCTTTTGCGCGTCCTCGGCATACTGGCTCTGTGGGTATCTTTCCAGGAGTTCGGAGAAGGCGCGGAACGCGGTCATGGCCGAACTCTGGTCGCGCTGGCTGGAATCGATAGGCAGGAACCGTTCCGTCAACCCCCTGCCGCGGTTGAAGTTGACCAGACCCTTCAGGAAGTAGGCGTAATCGACGTGAGTGTTCTGGGGATAGAGGCGGATAAAGCGGTCGCAGGCCGCCATGGACGATTCGAACTCTTCCGTCTTGTAATAGGCGTAGGCCAGGTCCAGCAGCGACTGTTGCCCGTAAACGCCGAACGGGAAGCGGGTTTCGAGAAACTCGTAATACTCGACTGCCTTGCTGTAATAGCCGGAATCGAGTGCGCCCTTGGCCTCCGAGTACAGGCGTTCCACCGTCCAGTTTTTGGCTTCATCACCATCCTTGTCGCCGAACCAGGCGCAACCGCTGAGCAGCAGGAGTGTGCAAATACAGGATATCAGGCGGCGATACATCTCATCTCCGGTTCATAAAGATTCACTTGAGAATAACCGCATATTAACAGTTCGTGCTATAATTTCACCTTTTTTAACAGTCTGCAAAGCAAGAACGAGTTTGAGGTTGTACGGAATGACGAACGATGGAATAAACACTGAACGCCGCCGTTTTCTAACCACCACCGCATCCGTCGTAGGTGGCGCCGGCGCGCTGGCCGCCAGCGTGCCGTTTGTATCCACCCTGACGCCCAGCGCCAGGGCCAGGGCAATCGGCGCGCCGGTCGAGGCGGACATCGGCGACCTGGAATTCGGGGAGCGGAAAATAGTCAAATGGCGCGGCAAGCCGGTCTGGATACTGCGCCGCGACGATGCCGCCATAGACGAACTCGGGGAACTGGACGAGGAAGTGAAGGACCCGCATTCGGAAACCGGGCAACAGCCGTTCTACGCCAGGAACGAGTACCGTTCCCAGCGCGCGGAGTACCTGATCGTGCTGGGGATCTGCACCCACCTGGGCTGTTCGCCCGTGTACGCCAGGAAAGGGGAGGGGGAAGACTACCAGCTCGGCGCAGACTGGAAGGGTGGATTTTTCTGCCCCTGCCACGGCAGCCGGTTTGACCTGGCCGGCAGGGTGTTCAAAGGGGTGCCCGCGCCGTCCAACCTGGTGGTGCCGCCGCACCAGTACCAGAGCGATACCAGGGTTTTGATCGGCGACGACTCGAGTGTCGCGCAGTCATGATTAAATATCTTGTTGCATTGCGCGACTGGGTGGACGCGCGCTTCCCGTTGCTGCAACTGTGGAACGACCACCTGGCCCGCTATTACGCTCCGAAGAACTTCAACTTCTGGTATTTCTTCGGTTCGCTGGCCCTGTTCGTCCTGCTGATCCAGATCGTCACCGGTATCTGGCTGACCATGAACTACAAGCCGTCCGCGGAAAACGCGTTCGCCTCGGTCGAGTACATCATGCGCGATGTGGAATGGGGCTGGTGGATCCGCTACATGCACTCCACCGGTGCCTCCGCGTTCTTTATCGTGATCTACCTGCACATGTACCGGGCCATGCTCTACGGTTCCTACAAGCGGCCCAGGGAACTGCTGTGGATTATCGGCATGCTCATCTACTTCACCCTGATGGGCGAGGCGTTCTTTGGCTACCTGCTGCCCTGGGGGCAGATGTCCTACTGGGGCGCCCAGGTGATCATCTCGCTGTTCGGCGCGTTGCCGCTGGTGGGAGACGAACTGGCCCTGTGGATACGGGGCGATTTCGTCGTGTCCGACGTGACCCTGAACCGGTTCTTTTCCCTGCACGTCATCGCCTTTCCCCTGGTGCTGTGCGGCCTGGTGGGCGCGCACCTGATCGCCCTGCACGAGGTCGGCTCGAACAACCCGGACGGCATCGAGATAAAGGATCACAAGGGCCCCGACGGCGTACCGCTGGACGGTATTCCGTTCCACCCTTACTACACCGTAAAGGATATCGTCGGCGTGGTGGTATTCCTGATCATTTTCTGCGCGGTCGTGTTCTTCCAGCCGGAGATGGGCGGCTATTTCCTTGAAGCCAACAACTTCATCCCCGCCGACCCGCTGAAGACGCCCGAACACATCGCGCCGGTATGGTATTTCACGCCGTTCTATGCCATCCTGCGGGCCGTGCCGAGCCAGTTCGGCGGCGTGGTCGCCATGGGCGCGGCGACGCTGCTGTTCTTTTTCCTGCCCTGGCTGGACCGCAGCCCGGTCAAGTCAATCCGCTACCGCGGCCGGAAGTACAAGACCGCCCTGGGCCTGTTCACCGTCAGCTTCCTGGCGCTGGGCTGGCTGGGTCTGCAACCCGCTACCGTTACCTACACCTGGATGGCGCGTGTTTTCGCCCTGATCTATTTCCTGTTTTTCCTGTTGATGCCGTTTTATACCGCAACCGACAATGACAAGCCGGTGCCGGAGCGGGTGACATGATGCGCGCGTGCGTTTCCGCAACCGGCCGGGAACGGTCCCGGTGGGGACGGAATTTAATTCCGTCCCCTGTTATCCTCCTCTTCCTGCTGTTTCCTGCCGCCCCCTGCTGGTCTGCCGGCCCGGGCGGCGACCTGATGCACGCGGAGGTCGACCTGTCCGATCGCAAGTCGCTGCAGCGCGGCGCCCGCACCTTCGTGAACTATTGCCTCAGTTGCCATTCGGCCTCGTTCATGCGCTATAACCGCCTGGGCAGGGACCTGCACATAAGCGAGAGCGTGCTGAAGGAGAACTTCATGTTCGGGACGGACAAGCCGGGCGATACCATGACCGTCGCCCTGAACAGGCGCGAGGCGGAAAAGTACTTCGGTATCGCCGTGCCCGACCTCTCCGTAACCGCCCGTTCCCGCGGCGCGGACTGGTTGTATACCTACCTGATGACGTTCTACCGGGACCCTTCGCGTCCCAACGGCGTCAACAACCTGGCTTACGAGGACACTGCCATGCCGCACGTGCTCTGGCAACTGCAGGGCTGGCAGGAACCCGTCTACAGGGAAAAGGTCCACGATGACGGCAGGATCACAAGGGAGATTGACTACCTGGAGGTCGTCACCGAACCGTCCGACAAGCCTGAACCCTACCGGGATGAAAGCTACGAGGAGACGGTAAGCGACCTGGTGAATTTCATGGTTTACCTGGGAGAACCCATTAAACTTAAACGCAAGACTATCGGCGCCTGGACAATTGTCTACCTGCTGGTGCTGCTGATTATAGTCTACCTGCTCAAGCGGGAATACTGGCGGGAAATAAAATGATAAATATGCATAACGGCGGCCCCGTGCTGGTCCTGTATTCGGACACGACAAGTCCGACAAGCCACTGCGTACGCCTGGCTCTGGCTGAAAAAGATATTGAAACCGATGTCAAATTCATTCAACCGGATGAAGTTTCCGAAGAACTGTCCGAATTGAATCCATACGGCACCACCCCTACCCTGATGGACCGGGACCTTGTCCTGTTCGATCCCCAGATCATACTGGAATACCTGGATGAGCGTTTTCCGCATCCGCCGCTGATGCCGGTCGACCCCATGAACCGAGCCGTCAACAGGCAATTGCGCTACCGCATCACGCGGGATTTCTACGGGATGGCCGAAGAGCTTGGCAGCGAAAATGAAATTGCGGCAGCCAGTTCCAGGAAGACTCTGCGCAGCAGCCTGGTAGCGATAGAACCGGTGTTCTCCAACATGTCGTATTTCATGTCTGAAGAATACACCCTGGTGGACTGCTGCATGGCGCCGCTGCTGTGGCGCCTGGAAGCCTACAACATCAGGCTGCCCGCCGATTGCCGTTCGTTACGCCGCTACGCGCGCTCACTGTTCGAACGCGACGCGTTCCAGTCCAGCATGACCGAACCGGAACGCGAGATGTGTGAACGTCTGACTGCCTGACGGAAAATACTTGGGGTCAGGATACTTGGGGTGATTTTACTCTGACCCCTGGATTTCTATTCCGCGGCTTCTTCCTGTGCCGGTTCCTCTTCCCCGTTCTGCTTCCTTAGATACTCACGGTACTCAAAGAGCTTTACCACTTTCTGTACCCCGCCGGTGCGGCGCGCGACCTCCGTGGCAATGTCGCCTTCCTCCTCGCTGACCAGTCCCATCAGGTAGGTAACGCCGTTCTCGGTGACCACCTTGATGTGCAGGGTGCTCAGGTCCTGTTCCGCAATCAACTTGGCTTTTATCTTGGCGGTGATCACGCTATCGGCGCTGCGCGAGAGCAGGGAACTGGGCGCGGCGACGGTGATTTCATCGTGTACCACGGTGACCTTTTCAACGTTCTTTACCAGGTCGATCACCGCTTGCCGGTCTTCCTCGGTCGGCGCTTCCCCGCTGACCAGGACCGTGGTGTTGAAGCTGGTGAAATTGATATGCACCCGGTCGTTCAACTCTTTCAGGTCCGACAACGCCAGCCGTGACTTAATCTCTATCGCTTCGTCTTCGATCATGGTGCCTGTTGTTCTGCGGTCCGCAGCCACGGTCGAGACGGCCGTGGTGGCGCCGGTTATCGCCACGGGAGCGCACCCCTGGAACAGGAACACGGTGACGATAGGGATGAGTAACATGAGGTGGGAACGTATTTTCATGGTTCTGCTCCGATTAGTTTATGGTCAATCAGGTCACAAAGTGAATGGATAATCATCAGGTGAACTTCCTGTATCCGTGCGGTCGAGTCGGCCGGCACGCGCAGTTCCATGTCGGTGTCCTGCAGCATCTCCGCGACCTGCCCGCCATTCCTGCCGGTCAGGGCGATAATGCTCATGCGCCTGTCGTGGGCCGCATCGATTGCGTGGATTATACTATGGGAAGCGCCACTGGTGCTGATCGCAAGCAGGGTATCGTCCGTTTGGCCCAGCGCCCGGACCTGCCTGGAAAAGACGTCGGCATACTGGTAATCGTTGGCAATCGACGTCAGTACTGAGGAGTCGGTCGTCAGGGCAATGGCAGGCAGCCCCGGCCGCTCCTGTTCAAAACGGTTGATCATTTCGGAAGCGAAATGCTGTGCGTCCGCGGCAGAACCGCCGTTGCCGCAACAGAGGATCTTGTTGCCGTTCAGCAGGCAGGCAGTCAATGATTCAGCCGCGTAGGCGATAGCGGGAGCGAGTTGATTGATCGCATCCGTCTTGATGCGGATACTCTCGGCAAAATTGTCTATGACGCGCTGGATAAAATCCATTGCTTAAAACGCCGCCTTTATCCAATCGATCTTCATGCCGGGTCCTGTGCTGCCGGTCAGTGCGATGACGTCGAAACGCATGTCAAAACGGTTCCATGCGGCGGTTTTATGCATATATACCTGGCTGGTTTTCCTGATCCTGTCTCTCTTTCTGTAGTCTACGGACTCGGCCGGATGCAAAAAAGCATCGGTTTTTCGTGCCCTGACTTCCACGAATATAATGGTATTGTTTTGCTGCATGATCAAGTCAATCTCGCCGAACCGGCTGCGAAAATTGCGCTCCAGCAGGGTGAGGTCCTGCTTCAGCAGGTAACGCAGCGCCAGGTTTTCCGCCTTTCTGCCGAATTTCAACCGGTAGTCAGCTTCCACCAAGCAATTCCGGTTTGCCGTTGATGATCTTGCCCCAGGGCAGTTTTCTGGTAATCCGTCCGTTACCGGACATGCTGAGGGTGCCGGTAGCGCCGCGGAATTCGGCTTCGTCCTCGTAGGCCAGGCGCGCAAGGTGCGGGATCAGGTTGAAGGCATCCGCGCCGAATGCGTACAGGCGCTGATAGACGGATGAAGCGGCCCTGAAATTATCGTTGATGAGGGTTTTTATCGACGAGGTTTCGCCGTCAGGCGCCAGGACCCAGGGCAGGTCGGGGAATTCGACGCCGTTCATGTCCGCATCGGCCGCCGGGTTGACGCTGCCGGTGAAGATATGCGAGGTTGCGTAGACGGGCATCTGCGCGGCATCGTGGAAGCGCAGTTGCGGGATGATCTGGCGTCCGGCGATGGGGAACGCGGCCATGAAGATCATGTCCGCGTCCTGGCGCCGGCGAGCCCGGTTGTTCAGGCTCCTGGACAGCGCCTGCCGCAGCCTCCGTGTCCGCAACTCACTGCCGTCGACGTTGAGCATCTGTTTGACCGGCGCGCCGAAGTCGTTGGTCCGGGGTTCGTAAACCGTTGTTTCCAGGATGACCCCGCCGGACGCAGACCAGCCTTCCCGGAACGCGCCGTGCAGGCGCCGGCCCCATTCATCATCGGGCATAATCACCAGCGCCCTGCCGTAGCCGTCCGCGCTGGCCCGCTCTGCAACCTGGCGCGCCTCGTCCTCCGGCGACAGGCTGAACTGCATCAGCGCGGGCAGGATGTCGGTGCCGGCGCCGGCTGCCATGTCAGGGGCGGGCTGCACCTGGTTCAGGGCCAGCGTGGGCACGGACAGGCCGGTCCGGGCGGACAGCTTCGTCAACGCCTGTTTTTCCAGCGGGCCCACTATGAAGTCCGCCCCTTCCGCCACCGCCTGCGCGTATGCCTGCTCGATGTTCAACGAGTTCGCCTCGTATATCCTGATCGGAGGCCGGTCCGCGCCGGAGTTGTACCAGGCGGAAACAAAACCGTCCCTGACGGCTTCGGCGGCCTCCCGCAATGCGCCGCGCATCGGCAGCAGCAGGGCAACCCTCTCCGGCTGCTTGTTGTAAAGCAGGCCGTCCGCGCGTACCTGCCCGATGATGGCGGCATTGGCGGGATGCTCCGGGTAATTTTCCTGCCAGAAGGACAGAGCGCGCTCAAGCGCATCAAGGTCGATCAGCATGGTCCGTTTGATGAATGCAAGCTCCAGCCAGCCGGCCAATGCCCCGGGGTCTGCGCGGTATCGCCGGCGCAGGTCCCCCTTGTCGGCCCGGTTCAGGTTGTCCCAGATTTTTGCCGTATTGGTCGCCAGGTCGGCGCCCCGGTCCAGGTATGTGTGATAGTTTACGCGTTCCCCGGCAGCGTTGATGAAATCCTGCTGCAATTCATGCTCCAGCGCTCGCGCCAGGTGCAGTCGCGCCTGCTCGCGCCGCTCATTTTCCAGCCGGCTGCTATCCGGCTCAACCGGCGCCGGCTCCGGGGACTTCCTGGTCTGGAGAGTGCAGCCCTGCAACAGCGCAACCATGAGCAGAATTTTGAGAGAAACTCGCATACGGTTATTCTATAGAGAAAAGGATGATACAGGCAATGACCGAACCGGGAACTTTATACATTGTGGCGACGCCGATCGGCAATCTCGAAGACCTGAGCCCGCGCGCGCAGAGAATCCTGTCGAGCGTCGACCTGATCCTGGCGGAAGACACCCGCCACAGCGCCAGGCTGTTGAACGCGTTCGATATCCGCACCAGGACGCTGGCATTCCATGAGAACAACGAGGATCGCTTGACCGGGCGCATCATCAGCCGGCTTGCCGCCGGCAGCAGCGTTGCCCTGATTACCGACGCCGGCACTCCGTTGATCAGCGATCCGGGTTTCAAACTGGTCAGGCAGGCTCATGCGCAGAACATCCCGGTATCGCCGGTACCCGGACCGGCGGCGTTGATCGCTGCCCTCTCGGCAGCCGGCGTCGCGCCCGGGAAGTTCCTGTTCGAAGGTTTTGCCCCGGCCAGGGCGGAAGCCCGGCGCAAGCGCATGGCGGCGCTGGCCGGCGCGGCGCACACCCTGGTGTTTTACGAAGCCCCGCACCGGATCAAGGCTTTCCTGGCCGACGCGGCAACGATTTTCGGCCCTGGCCGGGAAGCGTCCATAGCCCGGGAACTGACCAAGAAGTTCGAGACCATACGCCAGGGAACCCTGGGCGGGCTGATTGAATGGATGGAACAGGATCCCGACCAGGGCCGGGGCGAATTCGTGGTCATCATAGCCGGCGCCGGGGAAGAACAGACGGACATTGCCGAATTAACTGCGCTGCTGAAGGTGCTGCTCAAGTCCCTGAGCCTGAAACAGGCCGTGCGGATCGCGACCGATCTGACCGGCGCCCCCAGGAATGACATCTACGACCTCGCCGTCAGCCTGCAGGATAAAGTGTCTCTCCGGGACGAGTAATTGACTGGATTCCCGCCTGCGCGGGAATGACGGGAAAATATTGTCGTTCTGTGTCCACCCCCTCCGTCATTGCTGCTCCCCATCCGTCATTCCCGCGCAGGCGGCAAAGCCCTGGGGTCAGAGTAAGAAATTCGTCAGAATTTTTACTCTGACCCCATATATCCATCCGGCATCGGGCAACCGCAGAACAGGTTCCGGTCTCCGTGCAGGTTGTCTACCCTCCCTGTCGGCGGCCAATACTTGTCGTCCCTGATCGCGTCCATGGGATAGAACGCCTGCTGTTTGCCGTAGGGCATGGTCCATTCGGGTTCCAGCAGCAACCGGTGCGTGTGCGGCGCGTTCTTCAACGGGTTATTGTCCCGGTCCCACTCTCCCCGTTCGACCATGGCGATCTCCCCGCGGATGGCTATCATGGCGTCGCAGAAGCGGTCCAGTTCCCGCTTGTTTTCACTCTCCGTGGGTTCAATCATCAGGGTGTCCGGCACCGGGAAGGACATGGTCGGGGCATGGAAACCGTAATCCACCAGCCGTTTGGCGATATCGTCCACGGTGATATTGCAACTGTGCCTGACGGGGCGCAGGTCAAGTATGCATTCATGGGCCACCATGCCGTTCTTGCCGGTATACAGGACAGGGTAGTAATCATGCAGCCGGGCGGCGACGTAGTTTGCGGCCAGGATGGCGACCAGGGTGGCCCTGCGCAGGCCGTCCGCCCCCATCATGGCGATATAGGCCCAGGAGATGGTCAGGATACTGGCCGAGCCCCAGGGCGCGGCCGATACTGCGCCGACGGTGCCGGCGTCGCCCGCGGCGGGGTTCACGCCTTCCACCAGCGGGTGATCCGGCAGGAACGGGGCCAGGTGCTGTTTCACGCCGATGGGTCCCATGCCCGGCCCGCCGCCGCCGTGGGGGATCGCGAAGGTCTTGTGCAGGTTGATGTGCATCACGTCCGCGCCCAGTTCGGCCGGCCGGGAGATGCCCGTCAGGGCGTTCATGTTGGCGCCGTCCAGGTACACCTGGCCGCCGTGTTCGTGCACCAGTTCGCAGATGTCGATAATCCCGGCTTCATACACCCCGTGAGTGGACGGGTAGGTGACCATCAGGGCGGACAGGCGCGCGGCATGCCGTTCCGCCTTGGCGCGCAGGTCGTCCAGGTCGATGTTGCCGTCGTCGTCGCAGGCGATCACCACCACCTCCATGCCGGCCATGACCGCGCTCGCCGGGTTGGTGCCATGGGCCGAGGCCGGTATCAGGCACACGTTGCGCTCGCCCTGGCCCTGCTGTTGCTGGTACTTGCGGATCACCAGCAACCCGGTGTACTCCCCCTGGGAACCGGCATTGGGCTGCAACGAGAAAGCGGTGAAACCGGTGAGGTCGCACAGCATGTCTTCCAGTTCCTCGAACAATTGCATGTAGCCCTGGGCCTGGTCCAGGGGCACGAACGGGTGGATGGCGTTGAAATCACGGTATGACAGGGCTTCCAGTTCCGTTGCCGCATTCAGTTTCATGGTGCACGAGCCCAGCGGGATCATGGCGCGGTCCAGGGCTATATCGCGGCGCGCCAGCCGGCGCATGTAGCGCATCATCTCGGTTTCGCTGTGATACAGCTCGAACACGGGGTGTTGCAGTATGGCGCTGTTGCGGAACAGTTGCGCGGGGATGCATTCCTTCAGGCCGATGTCCAGTTCGTCGATGTCCAGCCGTTGTTCCGCGTCCGAGGCGAACACCTTCCACACGGCCATGAGTTCCGCGCGGGTGGTGGTTTCATCGAACGCAATGCCGAGATAATCGGCGTCATATACCCGCAGGTTGATCTGTGCCTCGCGGGCCTTGGCGGCGATGCGCCGGGCGCGGCTCGGGACACAGACCTTTATCGTGTCGAAATACTGTCTGCTGACAACGCGGAAACCGAGTTGTTGCAGGCCGGCGGCGAGTACCTGGGTCAGGCGGTGCACCCGTTCCGCGATCAGGCGCAGTTCCGCCGGTCCGTAGTAGATGGCGTAGAAGCTCGCGATGACCGCGGGCAGCACCTGCGAGGTGCAGATATTGCTGGTGGCTTTATCTCGGCGGATGTGCTGTTCCCGGGTTTGCAACGCCATACGCAGCGCGCTGTCGCCCCGGTTGTCTATGGACACGCCGATGAGGCGTCCGGGCATGGAACGCACGAATTTTTCCCTGGATGCGAAATACGCGGCATGGGGGCCGCCGTAACCCATGGGCATGCCGAAGCGCTGGGTATTGCCGACCACGATATCCGCATCCATTTCGCCGGGCGGCGTCAACAGCACCAGGGCAAGGATGTCGGCGGCAACGCTGACGATAGCTCCCTGCCCATGGGCCTGTTCTATCGGCCCGCGCAGGTCGGTCACTTCGCCGCTGCTGCCGGGGTACTGGAACAGGGCGCCGAATACGTCCCTGTCTTCCAGGTCCGTGAACGGGTCCCCAACGCACACTTCGTAACCGAACCAGTGCGCCCGGGTGCGCACCACTGAGATGGTCTGCGGGTGGCAGTCCCGGTCGACGAAGAACAGCCTGCTTTCCTTTTTGCCGACACGTTTTGCCATGCTCATGGCCTCCGCCGCGGCCGTGGCTTCATCCAGCATGGAGGCATTGGCGATCTCCATCCCGGTCAGGTCGATGACCATCTGCTGGAAGTTCAGCAGGGCTTCCAGGCGGCCCTGGCTGATCTCGGCCTGGTAAGGCGTGTACGCGGTGTACCAGGCAGGGTTCTCCAGCACATTGCGTTTTATCACCGCCGGCATGATGGTGTCGTGATAGCCCATGCCGATCATGGAGGTGAACACGCGGTTTCTCCTGCGCATGCGGCGCAGGCGCACACCGACCTCGCGTTCGCTGATGGTCCGGGTCAGCGCCAGCGGCTGTTCGGATATGATGGATTCGGGAACGGCCCTGTCGATAATCTGTTCCAGGTCGTCCAGGCCCAGGCAGGTTACCATTTCCCGGATCTGGAACCGGTCCGGGCCGATGTGACGGCGGGTGAACCCGCCCCGCATTTCGAGTTTTTCCAGCTTCATGGTCGATAATAACGATGTTTGATGAATGGGAGTTCCGCTACGCGGATTGTATGCAGGCGCCCGCGGATGTCCACGAACAGTCCGGTATCCGTTCCGGCGTATTTCCGGTCTACGTAACCCATGGCGATGGGGCAGTCCACACTGGGACCGAACCCGCCGCTGGTAATCCTGCCCACGGCCTGTTTCCCCTTATCGAGAATCGCCGCGCCCGCACGTACGGGGACCCTGCCTTCCACGAGAAAACCGCGCCGCAGCCTGCCGGTGGGCGCTTCCAGTATTTTCCCGGCGCCGGGAAACCGCGCCGGTGCCGAACCGTCCCGGTATTTCCTTGCGATAACCCGGGTCAACCCGGCTTGCGCGGGCGTTGTCGACGCATCGATGTCGTGGCCGTAGAGACACAGGCCCGCCTCCAGCCGCAATGAATCCCGGGCGCCGAGGCCGACCGGTTCCACTTCCGGGCGCTGCAACAGGGCTTGCGCCAGCGCTACGGCGCCCGAACCGGGGACGGAAATCTCAAAGCCATCCTCGCCGGTGTAGCCGCAGCGGTTGATGAAGGCGGGGATGCCGTCGAGCCTGGTTTCGACCGCGCTCAGGAACGGCATGGTCCTGCACTCCGGGTGCAGGCCGGCCAGCACCTCTGCCGCCTGTGGCCCCTGTAACGCCAGCAAGGCCCGGTCATGCAGCATTTCCACCGCGTAGTCCGGCCCCAGGGCCTGTTTGAGGTAGGCATAATCGGTTTCCCGGCACGCGGCGTTCACGACCATGAACAGGTGATCCGGGGTCCGGGTCAGCATCAGGTCGTCGATGATGCCGCCTTCCGGGTTGGTGAACAGGGTGTAGCATTGCCGGTACGGTGCCAGGGCGCTGATATCGCCGGTTACCAGGCGTTCCAGTGCCTGCTCGATGCCGTTCCCCGACAGGCGTACCTGCCCCATGTGGGAGACGTCGAACAGGCCGGCGCCGTTGCGGGTATGGAGGTGCTCCGCCATGATGCCGCGCCGGTACTGCAACGGCATTTCATAACCGGCAAAGGCCGTGAACCTGGCGCCCTGCTGCGCATGCAGGTCACGCAACGGCGTTTTTTTCAACGTGGTATTCATAAAACAAGAATACAGAAAAGAATACAGGACACCCACGAGAATACAGGACACCCATGTAATTAGACAACCGGGCGCGGGAATTTCTTCATTCCGGTGTGTCAGTATGTATTGCTGGCGTGTCGTCCCATTCCGGACTAATATGTACATGGGAGTCAGCCGGGCAATCGCTGCCGTGACTGCTTGATTCAATCAGGCCGGTTACGGTAGAGGAAAGTCCGGGCTCCACATGGGCAGGGCGCCAGGTAATTCCTGGGCGGCGCGAGCCGACGGAAAGTGCAACAGAAAATATACCGCCCGGTCGGTTCCCGGCCGGGTAAGGGTGAAATGGTGCGGTAAGAGCGCACCGCGTGCCTGGCAACAGGCACGGCATGGTAAACCCCGCCTGGAGCAAGGCCAAATAAGGGGGTGATAATGTGGCCCGCATTGTCCCCGGGTAGGCCGCAAGAGGTGTATGGCGACATACATCCCAGATGAATGATTGTCCTTGACAGAACCCGGCTTACAGGCTGACTCCCACTCCTGATAAGAAATGCAGGGGTCAGAGTAAAATTTCTGACGAAATTCTTACTCTGACCCCATCAGTTCTGAATCCTGATGTCCAGAATTTTCTTAACAAAGTATTACAACCCTATAATTTTTAAAGATTTGTATAGCTGTGTCTCTCCGATCCACTCGCCCGTAAGTACCTCGATGTCTCCTAAGTGCCTGTAACACCGGCAGATTTTTACAGAAATATTGCAAGATTTACTTGACATGGCAACGCCTTGGTTCCTATAGTTAGACTTTGTGGGAAAAAGTGGGTAGAAGTGGGTAATTGTGGTAATTTCTGTAACTGTAGGGGAGATGAATGGTCGGGGGCTTCCGAGGTTCGAAAAACGTCAGTCTTGACAGCAAGGGCAGAGTAGCCATACCCAGCCGCTACCGGGATCGGCTCATGGTCGATGCCGGCGGCTGCCTGGTACAGACCCTCAACCCGCTGGATCGGTCCCTGTGGCTGTACCCGTTGCCGGAATGGGAACTCATTGAGGAAAAACTGGCGGACCTGTCGGACTTCAACAGGCAGAGCCGCAGGATCAAACAGATGATGCGGGGCAATGCGACCGATTGCCAGCTCGATGCCCACGGGCGAATCCTGATACCTGCCGAACTGCGGGATTACGCCCAGATCAGTAAACAGGCCGTCATCATGGGGCAGGGAAACAAGTTTGAAATCTGGAACAAGGCGAGCTGGGAGGAGGTGTATAAAGACTTTTCAATCCAGGAAGGCGATGAACAGGGGGAGCCGGCCGGGGCATTGCAATTAATGTCCTTCTGAAGACTTGTTGAAGTTGAATGAGTACACACATAAACCGGTATTACTCGATGCAGCGCTCCAGGCTCTTGCAATCCATGCGGACGGCTGTTACGTGGACTGTACCTTCGGCCGCGGCGGCCACAGCAGGGCAATCCTGCAACGCCTCGGCGACCGGGGCCGGCTGCTCGCTTTCGACAAGGACCCGGAAGTGGCCCGGTTTGCCTGGGAAGAGTTTACCGGCAACCCGCGCTTCAGCTTCCACCCGCACTCATTCACCCGCCTTGACGAGGTTATCGGCCAGGCCGGATTGCGCGGCAAGATCGACGGCCTGTTGTTCGACCTCGGTGTTTCCTCGCCGCAACTGGACGATGCCTCCCGCGGTTTCAGCTTTCTCAGGGACGGTATGCTCGACATGAGAATGAACCCCGGCGCAGGAACCAGCGCGGCAGACTGGATTAACCGGGCCGACCGGGCTGAAATACGCAACGTACTGCGCCATTACGGCGAGGAGAGATATGCCGGACGTATTGCCCGGGCCATCACGGAGCGCCGTTCCGAACAGGCGATAACGACCACCAGGGAGCTTGCCGACCTGATCAGGGCGGCAGTCCCCAGCGTCGAACGCAGCAAACATCCCGCCACCCGCTCATTCCTGGCCATCCGCATCCACGTCAACAACGAACTGGAGGAGTTGCAGGCGGCGCTGTCGCAGGTAACCGGCATATTGCGCCCCGGCGGGAGACTGGCCGTGATCAGTTTTCATTCGGGGGAAGACCGCATCGTAAAACGGTTTATCAGGCAACAGTCCCGCCCCGACCCTTATCCCGGCTACCTGCCCGTTACCGGCGATCAAATCAAGCCCGCCATGCGGGCGCTGGGACGGCCGGTCAAATCGGGAGACGAAGCCGACCGGGATAACCCGCGCGGCCGCAGCGCGATCCTGAGGGCCGCGGAGAAACTGCGGGGAGGTGCGCAATGAGGCAAGCAGTCATCCTTATCCTCGTTTCCGCTGTGCTGGTTTCCGCCATATCGGTGGTCGCGACGCAGCACGAGGCGCGTGCGGTCTTCATGGAGATCGAGCAGTTAAAAAAGCAGCGCGACCTGCTGAACGAGGAATGGGGCAGACTCCAGATCGAACAGAGCACCTGGTCGCTGGACGACCGGATCGAGCGCATGGTCAGGGAGGACCTGGACATGCTGGTGCCGAACAACGGATCAAGGGTGTTCCTGGTGCCATGAGCGCTAACCTCCGCAAGTGGTTGGTGCTGGTGTTGTTCGCCATCGCGGCCGCGGCGGTCGCATCCAGGGTCTTCTACCTGCAGATCCTGAACAAGGATTTCCTCAAGAACGAAGGGGACGCCAGGGCAGTGCGCAGCGTCACCATCCCCGCATACCGGGGCATGATCACGGACCGGAACGGCGAACCCCTGGCAGTCAGCACGCCGGTGGCCTCGGTCTGGGCGGTGCCCGGCAAGGTGCTGGATTCAGGCGCGGACGTGGGAGAACTGGCCGGCCTGCTGGACACGTCGGATGAACAGCTCAGGAAGTTGCTGTCGGCGCGCCGGGACAGGAATTTTTTTTACCTGAAGAGGCATGTGCCGCCCGACACGGCGCGCCGGGTTAAGGAGTTGAAAATACCGGGAATCAATACCGGCAAGGAGTACAAGAGATACTACCCCCTGGGCGAGGTGGCTTCCCACCTGGTCGGGTTTACCAATATCGACGATGAGGGCCAGGAAGGCATCGAACTCGCCTTTGACGACTGGCTGCGCGGCGACCCGGGCACAAAACGGGTATTGAAGGACCTGTACGGTTCCATCGTCAAGGACATAGAAAACATAAGGCAGTCCGTTCCCGGAGAGACGCTGACCCTGGCCCTGGACCAGCGCCTGCAATACCTGGCATACCGGGAACTGAAAACCGCGGTGCTCGACCACAAGGCCAGGGGCGGCATGCTGCTGCTGCTCGGCATCAGGACCGGCGAGGTGCTGGCCCTGGCGGTACAGCCCCCGTTCAATCCCAACAACCGCGCCGATATCAGCGGCAGCCACTACCGGAACCGCGTAGTGACGGATGTTTTTGAACCCGGCTCCACCATGAAACCGTTCACTATCGCGGCGGCGCTCATGTCGGGGATGTACCAGCCGGAAACCATGATTGACACTGCGCCGGGGCGCCTCTCAATCGGCCGCCATTCCATCAGCGATATAAACAATTACGGAACCCTTAGCATCAGCGACGTGATCCGCAAGTCAAGCAACATCGGCACCACCAAGGTGGCGTTTTCGCTGGGGCCGGAACGGCTCTGGAAGCTGCACAACAGCATCGGTTTCGGCACTGCGACAATGAACGGGTATCCAGGGGAAGTGACCGGGACACTCACGGATTTTGCCGACTGGTCGAAGATTGACCTGGCGACCGTTTCCTACGGATACGGCATCTCGGTGACCGCCATGCAGTTGGCCCAGGCCTATTCCGTGATTGCGGCGGGCGGCCTGTTGTATCCGATCAGTTTCCAGAAAGTCAACCTCCTCCCCGAACCCCGGCGGGTCATTCCGGAAATGGTCGCGTTCGAGGTGAACAGGATGATGCGCTCGGTGGTCGGCGAGGGCGGCAGCGGCTGGCGCGCCGCGGTGGAGGGTTACCACGTCGCGGGCAAGACCGGCACCGTGCACAAGACCTCGGACTCCGGTTACGAGGAGGATCGCTATGTTTCCCTGTTCGCGGGATTTGCCCCGGCGACGGACCCGCGCCTGGTCCTGGTCGTCGTGGTGGATGATCCCGGGGCAGGCAAGTACTTCGGCAGCCAGGTGGCGGCGCCGGTATTTTCAAGCGTCATGCAGGGCGCGTTGCGCATCATGAACATCCCCCCCGACAACCTGATCGGCCTCAAACAACAGGCATTACTGGCAGACAGCTCAAGGTGATGATGTTGGCGGAAAACAGGAATCAGACCGGAATTCCATTGCAGACTCTGCTGGAAGGGATGACCGATGCGTTCGCCGGGCATGACATTTCCGTGCGGGGCATCAGCGCCGACAGCCGCGAGGTGCGCCCCGGCGACCTGTTCCTGGCCTGTCCGGGAACCAGCACCCGGGGCAGCCTGTATATCCGCGATGCAGTCCAGGCAGGGGCGGCGGCAGTCGCCGTGGACGAAGCGCTGCTGTCCGACCTGGACCGGCGCCTGACCGCGGTCATCCCGGTGCCGGTGTTGCGGGACAAACTGGGCCTGATCGCCGCCCGCTTCTACGGTGAACCCACGCAACGCCTGCGCGTGACCGGCGTTACCGGGACCAACGGCAAGACCTCAGTAAGCTGGTGGCTGGCGAAGGCCCATTCGGCGCTCGCCGGGAAACCCGCAGGCCTGGTCGGCACGCTCGGTCATGGCTGTTTCCCGCGCCTGCAATCCGGCCCCAATACGACCCCCGGCGCCATCGGCCTGCAACGCCTGTGCGCCGGTTTCCTCGACGCCGGCGCGGACGCGGCGTACATGGAGGTGTCGTCCCATGCCCTCGACCAGGGCCGCGTGAACGGCGTCGGGTTCGACACCGCGGTGTTCACCAACCTGAGCCGGGACCACCTGGATTACCACCGCGACCTGGACGACTACTTCCGCGCCAAGAGCAGACTGTTCGCGTTTGAGTCCCTGCGCGCAGCCGTAGTGAACGTCGATGACGACCGGGGACGCAGGTTGTTGCAACAGCTTCCGGAGAGCGTGGAACCAATCAGCTACGGCCTGGCGGCGCGCGGGTTTGCGCCCCTGGTCGCGGCGGCGCCGGCGCCCGGTCCCGGACTGGCGCTGGATATCGCAAGTCCCTGGGGCAGCGGCCGGTTACTGCCCGGTGTGACGGGCAAATTCAACGCCGGCAATATCCTGGCCGTCATCTCGACCCTGTGCCTGGCGGGGTTCTCCTTCGACCGGGTCCTGGAAAAGCTGGAGAACACCGGTCCGGTCCCGGGCCGCATGGAAAGTTTCATGCGCGCCGACGGGGCGCGCGCGGTCGTCGATTACGCGCATACCCCGGCGGCCCTGGAGCAGGTCCTGGCGAGCCTGGGGGAAGACTGCGAAGGGAGGCTGATCTGCGTGTTCGGCTGCGGTGGCGATCGCGACCGGGAAAAACGCCCGTTGATGGGAGAGGCGGCAGAACGGCTGGCCGCGCAGGTGATCCTGACCGATGACAACCCGAGGTCCGAATCCGGGGACGGCATCATCGCTGACATTCTCTCAGGCATGAAAGACACCGCCGCCGTCACGGTCGAGCGCAACCGCTCCCGAGCCATCGAACTGGCGCTGGAGCAGGCGCGGCCCGGCGATGTGGCGCTTATCGCCGGCAAGGGGCACGAGACCGCGCAGGAAGTCGCCGGCAGGCGTTATCCCTTCAGCGACCGGCAGCAGGTCCGGGCGCTCCTGGAGCGAGCGGGGTGATCAGTATGCGCCTGTCAGATGCCTGTGCAGCGATGGAAGGTCAACTCAGCGGCGCGGACCGGCGCTTTACCGGTTGCAGCTACGACAGCCGCACCCTGCAACCCGGCGAACTGTTCATCGCCCTGCGCGGGCCGCAGCGCGACGGCCATGAGTTCATTCCCGACGCGCTGGCGCGGGGCGCCGGCGCGGCCCTGGTGGACCGGGACGCCGGCTACCCGTTGCCCGTGATCAAGGTGGATGACGCCAGGAAACGGGCCGGCCTGCTGGCGGGACATTGGCGCGCCGGTTTCGACATGCCCATCATCGCCGTGACCGGCAGTAACGGCAAGACCACGGTCAAGGAAATGATCAGCGCCATCCTGTCCGTGAATGCCGAAGTGCTGTCCACACGGGGCAACCTGAACAACGATATCGGCGTGCCGCTGACCCTGTTCAGGCTGGCGCCCGGCTACAGTTATACCGTGGTGGAGATGGGCGCCAACCACCCCGGCGAGATAAGTTGGCTGAGCCGCATCACCAGGCCGGACGTGGCGCTCATCACGCAGTGCGCGCCGGCCCATCTCGAGGGCTTCGGCTCCGTTGCGGGAGTGGCTGAAGCGAAGGCCGAAATCTACGACGGACTGGCGCCGGGCGGCGCGGCCATCGTCAATATCGATGACGAGTACGCCGGGTTGTGGCTCGAGCGTACCCGGGGCAACCGGCAGATCACCTTCGGTACCGGCCCGCAGGCGGACGTGCGGGCGGACAATATCGACCTGGGGCCCGGCGCGGGGCGGACCCGTTTCGACCTGGTATACAACGGCGCCGGGACAGCCGTGGAATTGAGCCTGGCCGGCAGCCACAACGTCATGAACGCGTTGGCGGCCGCGGCCTGTTGCATTGCCGTCGATATCCCGCCGGCGCAGGTCAGCGCCGGTCTCCGCAGGGCGCAACCCGTCAAGGGCAGGATGCAGTTGAAGACCGGCCTCAGCGGCGCCCTGATCTTTGACGATACCTACAACGCCAATCCGGCATCCCTGGACGCCGCCCTCAGGGTGGCGAATGAAATGCCGGGGCAGACCTGGCTGGTCCTGGGCGACATGGGCGAACTGGGCGCCACGGCCGCCGGCCTCCACGAACAGGCCGGCGCCGGGGCGCGGGAACTTGGCATCGAGCGCCTGTACGGGCTCGGCGAACTTGCCGCGCACGCGGTAACGGGTTTCGGCGCCGGGGCGGCGCATTTCGGGGCGCTGGACGACTTGGTCGGGACCCTGCGCCGCGAACTGCGCCCCGGCGTGGTGCTGCTGGTCAAAGGTTCCAGGTCCATGGCCATGGAGCGCGTGGTGGCAGCTCTGGCAGGAGGGAGCGACTGATGCTGTACTGGCTGGCGGAATACCTGACGCAGTTCTACAGCGGCTTCAACGCGTTCCAGTACATCATCACCCGCACCATCCTCGGCGCCCTGACGGCGTTGTTCGTGACGTTGCTGATCGGCCCCAGGCTGATCCGCTACCTGGACAAGTACCGCATCGGCCAGGAAGTGCGCGATGACGGTCCGGAGACGCACTTGGAAAAAGCCGGCACGCCCACCATGGGCGGACTGCTCATCCTGTTTTCCATCTGCGTCAGCATCCTGTGCTGGGCGGACCTCACGAACCGCTTCGTCTGGGTGGTGTTTGCCGCCATCCTGGCGTTCGGCCTGCTCGGCTGGGTGGATGACTACCGCAAGATCGTGCACAAGGACCCGAAGGGCCTGAGCACCCGCTGGAAATATTTCTGGCAGTCGGTGTTCGCGCTGTCCATCGCCGGCTACCTGTATGCGAGCGCTGCCGCGCCCGCGGAAACGACCCTGATCCTGCCGTTCATCAAGTCCTTCAACTATGAACTGGGCCTGTTGTTCATCGTCACCAGCTATTTCGTCATCGTCGGGTCGAGTAACGCGGTGAACCTCACGGACGGCCTGGACGGCCTGGCGATCATGCCCACCGTCATGGTCGTGGGCGGTTTGACCGCGTTCGCCTACGTGACCGGCCACATCAGGTTCGCAGAGTATCTCGGGTTCCCCTACATACCCGGCGTGGGTGAAGTCTGTATCGTCTGCGCGGCCGTCGCCGGCTCCGGCCTGGGGTTCCTCTGGTTCAACACTTACCCCGCCCAGGTGTTTATGGGGGACATCGGGGCGTTGTCCCTGGGCGCCGCGCTCGGCACCATCGCGGTGATCGTGCGCCAGGAACTGGTCCTGTTCATCATGGGTGGCGTGTTCGTCGTCGAAACGGTTTCCGTGATCCTGCAGGTCACCTCGTACAAGCTCACCGGCAGGCGAATATTCCGCATGGCGCCGCTGCACCACCACTACGAACTAAAAGGCTGGCCCGAACCGCGGGTCATCGTGCGCTTCTGGATCATCACGGTGATCCTGGTGCTGATCGGCCTGGCCAGTATGAAGATCAGGTGATGACGGGACATGGTTTCGACAAACACGCAGGCTGCAGACGCTACGGATTATCACGGCATGACTGAACGCGCGCAACACTTCGACACGCTGGTGCTGGGACTGGGCAGGACCGGCCTGTCCTGCATCAACTACCTGGCAGGCTTGGGAGAGCGCATCGGGGTGGCCGATACACGGCAGGAACCGCCCGGATTGCCGGACCTGAAACAACGCTATCCGGACACTCCGTTCTTCGCCGGCGAATTCCGGCCCGAACTGCTGTGCCGGGCGCGCCGCCTGGTGGTCAGCCCCGGCATCGCGCCGCACCACCCGGCCATCCGCGCCGCCGCGCGCGGCGGGGTGGAAATCCTGGGTGACGTGGAAATTTTTTGCCGCAACGCCAACGCGCCGCTGGTGGCAGTCACCGGGTCTAACGGCAAGAGCACTGTGGTGAGCCTGCTGGCGCAGATGCTTGAGCGCGCAGGCCTGCGGGCCGGCCTCGGCGGCAATATCGGCACCCCTGCGCTGGACCTGCTGTCACGGCCGGCGCCGGATTATTACGTGCTGGAACTGTCCAGTTTCCAGCTTGAGACCCTGCGTTCCCACAGGCCCGCCGCGGCGGCGGTCCTGAACGTGTCGGCGGATCACCTGGACCGCCATGAAAGCATGGAAGACTACGCGCAGGCCAAGCAAAACATCTATGCCGGCGACGGCGCCATGATCATCAACCTGGATGACGAAACCGTGTGCGCCATGCAGCGCCCGGGGCGCAGGACCGTCAGTTATTCCCTGGCGCGGCCGGACGCCGATTTCCACGTGGATGACCGTAACGGCAAGAACTGGCTGGTCCATGGCGGCGAGGCGCTGATCAGGCAGTCCGAACTCAGGGTTCCCGGCCTGCACAACCTGGCCAACGTGCTGGCCTGCCTGGCGCTGGGCCGGGCGCTGGACCTGCCGCTGCCCGCCATGCTGGAGGCCGCGCGCGAATTTTCCGGGCTGCCGCACCGCTGCGAACGGGTGGCCGCGATCAACGGCATCGACTGGATCAACGATTCCAAGGGGACCAACGTCGGCGCCACCCTGGCGGCCCTGCAGGGTCTGGCGCAGGACCGCAGCAACATAGTCCTGATAGCCGGGGGCGACGGTAAGGGCGCGGATTTCTCGCCGCTGGCGGATGCCATCGGCAGGCACGTGAAGGCCGTCATATTGACCGGCAAGAGCGCACGGGAATTAGCGGCCATCGTGCCGCCCGGCAACCCCGTATTTTACGCAACCGGCATGGACGCGGCGGTAAGCGCCGCCGCGCGTGTCGCACACCCCGGTGATACCGTGTTACTGTCCCCCGCTTGCGCCAGTATCGACATGTTCAGGGACTACGCCGAACGCGGCGAGACCTTCAGACACTGTGTCGCCGAAATAAAGAGTCGCCCTGCGGGCGACACAGCGTCCGACTGGATGCCGGAACAAGTCCGGCATGACGAGGGGGGGACAGGCGATACATCTGCCCCTTCGTCATTCCCGCGCAGGCGGGAATCCAGTAAAACAACCAGTCGCCCGAAGGGCGACACCGAATAATGCAGAAACTCCAGGCAATCAGGCTCCAGGAAGTCAGGATGGCAAGCTGGCACGACCATGACCCGTGGCTGGTTGTCGTGATCCTGTTCCTGCTCACGGCAGGACTGGTCATGGTGGCGTCCTCCTCCATTGCGCTCGCCGAACGGCTGCACGGCGATCCGTTTTACTATTTCCGGCGCCAGGTGATCTCCCTCGCTCTGGGTCTGGCGCTGGGCGCCTTCATCCTCAAATCCCCTGTGGTCCTGTGGGAAAAGATGAGCGTGCCCCTGCTGCTGCTGGCCATCGCGTTGCTGCTGCTGGTGCTGATCCCCGGCGTAGGCCGCGAAGTCAACGGCAGCGTGCGCTGGATCCGGCTGGGTCCGGTCAATCTCCAGGGTTCGGAACTGGCCAAGGTATGCATGATTGCCTACATAGCGGCGTACCTGGTGCGCCATGCAAGCCGCCTGCACATGACGTTTACCGGCTTTATGCGGCCCATCGGCGTGGTCACCCTCGTCTCCGCCCTGTTGCTGCTCGAGCCGGATTACGGTTCGGTCGTCGTCATTTTCCTCACCACGGTGGGCATGCTGTTCCTGGCCGGTATCCCGGCAAGCCGGTTCTTTGTCTGGATACCGGTGATGGTCGCGGCGCTGGGCGCGCTGGCGGTGTTTCCCTCGTACCGTCTGGCCAGGCTCAAGGCATTCATCGATCCGTGGCAGGATCCGTTCAATTCCGGCTACCAGCTCATCCAGTCACTGATTGCGTTCGGCCGCGGCGAGTGGCTCGGTGTCGGCCTGGGCAGCAGCGTGCAGAAACTGTTTTACCTGACCCAGGCCCATACGGACTTCATATTTGCCATTTCCGCCGAGGAACTGGGGCTGCTGTTCTCCCTGCTGGTGACCGCGGCGTTCCTGGTGTTCATCTGGCGAGCGTTCAGCATTGCCGGTTACGCCCACCAGTTGGGGAAATTCTTCGCCTGCTACATGGCCTACGGCATCGGCCTGCTCATGGGCATCCAGGCATTCATCCACATGGGCGTGAACGTGGGGCTGCTGCCCACCAAGGGCCTGACACTGCCCCTGTTCAGTTACGGCGCCAACAGTATCGTCACCTGTTGCATACTGGTTGCAATCCTGTTGCGCATCGACCTGGAAAACCGTTATCCCAGGGGGGTCAGGATCCACAGTGAGGGAGGCGGCCGTGAATAGCGGCGGACCGATCATGATCATGGCGGGCGGCACCGGCGGGCACGTGTACCCCGCGCTGGCCGTGGCCGAATACCTGCGCGCGCAGGGCGTTCCCCTGTTCTGGCTGGGAACCCCGCGCGGGATCGAGAACCGGGTGGTGCCGCAACAGGGCATAGAACTGCTGACCGTCAGGGTGAGCGGCGTGCGCGGCAAGGGTCTGCGCAGCAAGCTGGCGGCGCCGCTGAATGTCCTGGCGGCAATACTGCAGGCGCTGTACATCTGCATCCGGCGCCGGCCGGCGGCGGCGCTGGGCATGGGCGGCTTCGCCGGCGGACCGGGCGGCATCGCGGCCTGGTTGTTGCGCATCCCGCTGCTGATCCATGAACAGAACCGGGTTGCGGGCACTACCAACCGCATCCTGGCCCGCTTCGCAGCGAAGATCATGCAGGGTTTTCCGGGCACTTTCGGGGATCGCACAGGAGTTGTCACCACGGGTAATCCCGTGCGCCGTCAAATCGCGGACCTGGCCAGCCGGAAAACCGCCTCTGCCCCCGGCAGGTTGAATGTGCTGGTGCTCGGCGGCAGCCAGGGCGCGCGTAAACTGAACCGGGTGGCGCCGCCGGCCCTGGACAGGCTGCAGCGCAGGATGAAACTGAATGTCCGGCACCAGTGCGGAGAGCGGCACCTGGCCGAGACGCAGCGCGTGTATGACGGCCTGCAACTGGACCAGGTCAGGCTGGACCCGTTCATCGACGATATGGCCTCGGCTTACGAGTGGGCGGACATCGCCGTGTGCCGGGCCGGGGCGTTGACCATAGCCGAACTGTGCGCCGCGGGGTTGGCTGCAATACTGGTCCCGTTTCCTTATGCCATCGACGATCACCAGACGGCCAATGCCCGTTTCCTGCAGGACGCGGGTGCAGCGCTGCTGCTCCCGGAGGACGAACTCACCGAAACCGGGCTGGAGGACCTGCTGTGGCAGCTATGCAGTACAGAGGACAAGCTGTCCGAACTGGCCCGCAACAGCCGCTCCTGCGCGTTCCCCGACGCGGCGGAAGCGGTGGGCGCGCTGTGCCTGGAGCACGCTTATGCCTGAAGACCGTAACGGGCCTGAGAGCCACAACATGCGCCGGGTCAGGCAGATCCATTTTGTCGGCATCGGCGGCGCCGGCATGAGCGGGATAGCGGAAGTGCTGCACAACCTGGGTTACGAGGTGACGGGCACGGACCTGCGGCGCGGCGGCACCACGGACAGGCTCGCCGGCATGGGCGTCGAGGTGCGCTTCGAACACCGGGCGGAATCCGTGGACGGCAGCGATGTAGTGGTGTATTCGAGCGCCGTCCCCGCCGACAACCCGGAACTGCTGGCGGCGCGCAGGCAGCGCATACCGATCATCCCGCGCGCGGAAATGCTGTCCGAACTCATGCGTTTCAGGGAAGGGGTCGCCGTAGCCGGCACCCATGGCAAAACCACAACCACCAGCCTGATCGCCAGCCTGCTGGCGGAGGGCATGTACGACCCCACCTATATCATCGGCGGGCGCCTGAACATGACCGGTTCCCATGCCCGGCTCGGCAAGGGGAAATACATCGTCGCGGAGGCGGACGAGAGCGATGCCTCCTTCCTGCACCTGTCGCCGGTGTACGCGGTGCTGACGAATATCGACGCCGACCACCTGGAGTATCACGGCGGCAGTTACCAGGCCCTGCAGAACAATTTTATCGATTTCCTGCACTGCCTGCCGTTTTACGGCCTGGTAGTCATCTGCGGCGATGACGCCGGCATCCGGGAGATCCTGCCGCGCATAAACCGGCCATACGTCACCTACGGGATAGATTCCGACTCCGATTACCGGGCGCAGGCGATTGAATATGACGGCCCGCATACCAGTTTCGACATCGTGCGCCGTGCCGGGGATGACCCGTTCCGGGTAACCCTGAGCCTGCCGGGGCGCCATAACGTCCTCAACGCGCTGGCGGCAACGGCCTTGGCCACCGAACTGGGCATATCGCAGCAGGCCATCGGCGCCGGGCTGGCGAATTTCCAGGGCATTGCCCGCCGGAGTTCGATCCTCGGGGAAATCCGCATCAACGGCAAGACTGTCCTGATGATCGATGATTATGCCCACCATCCCAGTGAAATAAGCGCCATCACCGGCGCGCTGGCCGACGGCTGGCCAGGGCGCAGGGTGGTGGTGGTGTTCCAGCCGCACCGCTACACCCGCACCCGGGACCTGTTCGAAGAGTTCTGCCAGGTGCTGTCGGAACTCAAGATATTGCTTCTGCTCGACGTGTACCCCGCCGGGGAACAACCCATACAGGGCGCCGACAGCCGGTCCCTGAGCCGGGCGCTCAGGGTCAGGGGCACGGTGGAGCCTATCCTTGTCAGCACCGAGGTGGAACTGCAGGCGGTGCTGGGAAACGTCGTCGAAGACAACGACATCCTGCTGCTGCTGGGCGCCGGGGACATCAGTGCGCTGGGCGGCCGGCTGCTCGACGCCTACGGGGGGAGTACTGATTGAGATGCTTATGGAAACCGTGACCGCATCCACTGGTGCAATATCCGGACTTGACGAGCAGGCGCTACGGGGCAGGTTGACGGCGGGCGAGGGCATGGCCCGGCACACTTCCTGGAAAGTCGGCGGGCCCGCGGACCTGTTTTTTGTCCCGGCCGATGAAGACGATCTGGCCGCTTTCCTCGCCGCGTTGCCGGATGACAGGCCGGTTACCTGGATCGGCCTGGGCAGCAACGTGCTGGTGCGGGACGGCGGGATCCGCGGCGCCGTCATTTCGACGTCGGGAATGAAAGACCGGCTGGAACTGCTGCCCGGCAACGCCGTCCGCGCCGGTTGCGGCGCGGCCTGTGCCAAGGTGGCCAGGTTCAGCGCCAGGTCCGGCCTCACCGGCGCCGAATTCATGGCGGGGATACCGGGCTCGGTGGGCGGCGCGCTGGCCATGAACGCCGGCGCTTTCGGCTCCGAGACCTGGGATATCGTCGAACGGGTGGAACTGGTGAACCGCGCGGGCGCGCGGGCGGAGAGAACCCGCGCCGGCTTCGACACCGGGTATCGCCGGGTGGACCTGGGTCATGACGAATGGTTCCTGGGCGCGGTATTCCGGCTCGGCCCGGATACGGAAGAGGCGGCGGAAACCCGCATCAGGGAACTGCTGGCGCAGCGGGCCGCGACCCAGCCCACCGGCCGTTTCAGTTGCGGCTCCGTGTTCAAGAACCCGCCGGGCGACTTCGCCGGCCGGCTGGTCGAACAATGCGGCCTCAAGGGCTTCGCCATCGGCGCGGCAAGCGTGTCGGAAAAACATGCGAACTTCATCATCAATGCCGGCGGCGCGCGCGCCGCGGACATCGAGGCCGTGATCGCGCACGTACAGGCGACCGTGGCGCAACAGACCGGTATCAGTCTGGAACCGGAAGTGAAAATCATAGGCGAAAGCGGGCTAACTTGAACGGGCAGGCATACAACGGGCGTTACGGCAAGGTCGCGGTGCTGATGGGAGGCCGCTCGGCCGAGCGCGATATCTCCCTGCAGACCGGCGCGGCGGTCCTGGCTGCCCTGCGCCGGCAGGGAGTGGACGCATGGGAAATCGACGCCGGCGAGTCGGTGGTGAGCGGCCTTGTCGAGGGCGGGTTCGACCGGGTGTTCAACGCGCTGCACGGGCGCGGCGGTGAAGACGGCGTCATACAGGGCGCGCTGGAGGCCCTGAACCTGCCCTACACGGGCAGCGGCGTGCTGGGTTCGGCCCTGTCCATGGACAAGGTGCGTTGCAAGTGGATCTGGCAGCGGCTGGGCCTGCCGACCCCGGATTTCACGCTGGTCCGCTCAGAGGAGGACCTGGAAACCGCGGCCCGGGAACTGGGGTTTCCGCTCATGCTGAAACCGGTGCATGAAGGATCCAGTCTGGGCGCCGCCAGGGTAGGCGCCCGGGAAGACCTGCGCCAGGCCTGGATCAACGCGTCCGGTTACGACGACGATATCATCTGCGAGCGCTGGATGCCGGGGGGCGACTACACCGTGGGCATCCTGCACGGGCATGCCCTGCCGGCGATCAAGATAGAAACGGACCGGGAATTTTACGACTACCAGGCCAAGTACCTGGATGACGACACCCGCTACCTGTGTCCCTGCGGCCTGCCGCAGGAGCTGGAAGCGGAACTGGCCGGCCTGGCGTTACAGGCATTCGATGCCATCGGCGCCGGCGGCTGGGGCAGGGTCGATATCCTGCTGGATGAAAACCACAGGCCCAGCCTGATCGACGTGAATACGGTCCCGGGCATGACCGGGCACAGCCTGGTGCCGATGGCGGCGGGCCGTACCGGACTGGATTTCGACAACCTGGTGTTGCGCGTGCTGGATACCAGTTTGCCGGCGACCGCAGCGGCCGGACGGAGTTGATAATGGCGCAGCCCTATATCGAAACAGACACTGATTTCAGGGCCGCCGACGATATGGCCCTGGCGCATTGGCAGCGATTCCTCATCAAGGTGCTGGCCGTTGCCGCCTGTCTCGCACTGGCCGTGTACTTCTGGCAGAGGACGCCCTGGCCGGAAATCCTGCCGATAAAACAGGTGCAGATATCCGGCCTGTTCGTGCACCTGTCTCCGGCGGAGCTGGAAACGAAGGCGGCGAATGCCATCCGCGGCGGGTTCATTACCGTAAGCGTTGCCGGCATCAAGCGGGAACTGATGCAGGATGAGTGGATCAGCGAGGTCGCGGTGCGGCGGGTCTGGCCGGACAGCCTGCTGATCTATGTCACGGAGCATGAACCTGTGGCCCTGTGGGGCAGCAGCGGCCTGATAAGCAAAGAAGCGGCGGTATTTTCGCCGCCGCAGGAATCCTTTCCTCCGGGTTTGCCGTTCCTGAACGGGCCCGGGGGCAGCGAGGCGGCCGTACTGGAAAAATACGAGCGTCTCAAAACGGAACTGGCGCGGCGGGGCATGGAGATCGACATGCTCATGCTGACGGAACGGAGGGCCTGGCAGTTCAGGCTCGTGGACGGTCCGCTTGTCCTGCTGGGCAGGAAGGACGTGGAGGGCAGGTTCGAACGATTCTTTAATTTTGCAATCCCGTACCACGCCGGCAAGCTGTTGCAGGCGCGGTCGATTGATATGAGATATACCAACGGGTTTGCGGTCAACTGGACCGGCGGGTCCGTAACCAGCGTTTCAGGGTGAGAAATCATGTCTAATTTAATTGTCGGGCTTGACATCGGCACTTCCAAGGTGGTTGCCATAGTTGCCGAGATAAATGATGAGAACGAGATCGAAATCATCGGTCTGGGGTCGTGCCGGTCGCGAGGGCTGAAGAAAGGGGTGGTGGTCAACATAGAGTCGACGGTGCAGACCATCCGCAGCGCCATTCAGGAAGCGGAACTGATGGCAGGGTGCAACATCCACGCGGTGTTCACGGGGATTGCCGGCAACCACATCCGCAGCCTGAACTCCCACGGCATCGTCGCGATCCGCGACAATGAAGTCACGGCAGGTGATATCGAAAGGGTGATTGACGCGGCGAAAGCCGTCGCCATCCCGGCAGACCAGAAGATACTGCACATCATTCCCCGGGATTTCATCATCGACGGGCAGGAAGGCATCAAGGAGCCTATCGGCATGTCCGGCGTGCGGCTGGAAGCGAAGGTGCACATCGTCACCGGCGCGGTCAGCGCGGCCCAGAACATCATCAAGTGCGTGCGCCGTTGCGGCCTGGAAGCGGACGACATCGTCCTGGAACAACTGGCGTCGAGCTACTCGGTATTGACAGAGGACGAAAAAGACCTGGGCGTGTGCCTGGTAGACATAGGCGGCGGCACCACCGACCTGGCCGTGTTCACCAACGGCGCCATCAGCCATACCTCGGTCATTCCCATTGCCGGCGACCATGTCACCAACGACATTGCCGTCGCCCTGCGCACGCCCACGCAGAATGCCGAGGAGATCAAGGTGCAGCATGCCTGTGCGCTGGCACAGCTTGCCAATTCCGACGAGACCGTGGAGGTCCCCAGTGTCGGTAATCGGCCGCTACGCCGGATGTCCCGGCAGACGCTTGCGGAAGTGGTCGAACCCCGTTACGTGGAGTTGTTTTCACTGGTGCAGGCCGAGTTGAGGCGCAGCGGCTACGAGCGGCAGATCGTGGCCGGCATCGTGCTGACGGGCGGCAGCTCCAACATGCAGGGCGTGGTCGAACTGGCTGAAGAAGTATTCCACATGCCCGTCAGGGTGGGTACGCCGCAGTATGTCAGCGGCCTGGTCGAACTGGTCAGGAACCCGATCTATGCAACCGGTGTCGGGTTGCTGCTGTACGGCAGGGGCCGGCAGCAGGACGGCGACCGGACACGGCGACTGGATACCGGCGCATCCGGTGTCTGGAATCGTATGAAGAGTTGGTTTCAAGGTAACGTGTAACGTAATTTTTTATTAATTTGACTATGGAGGAAATGACATGTTTGAACTGGTAGATGCCGCCAACCAGGCGGCGGTAATAAAGGTGGTTGGAGTCGGTGGTGGTGGCGGCAACGCGGTCAACCACATGATGAAGGCTGAAGTCGAGGGAGTCGATTTCATCTGCGCCAATACGGACGCGCAGGCGTTGAAAGCCTCAAGCGCGCGTAACATCATTCAACTGGGCAACACTATTACCCACGGCCTGGGCGCCGGCGCAGACCCGGATATCGGGCGCCAGTCGGCGCTGGAGGACAGGGACAGGATTATGGACGTGCTGGAAGGCGCGGACATGGTTTTCATCACCGCCGGGATGGGCGGTGGCACCGGCACCGGCGCAGCGCCCGTAGTTGCCCAGGTGGCCAGGGAAATGGGCATCCTGACCGTTGCGGTGGTGACCAAGCCGTTCTCCTTTGAAGGCCGGAAACGTGCTGAAGTCGCCAATAACGGCATCCGCGAGCTCAGCCAGTACGTCGATTCCCTGATCACCGTGCCGAACGACAGGCTGGTGGACGTGCTGGGTTCGGAGGTGTCCCTGGTCAATGCATTCGAGGCTGCCGATGACGTGCTGCTCGGCGCGGTGCAGGGCATTGCCCAGGTCATCACCTGCCAGGGTCTTATCAACGTCGATTTTGCCGACGTCAAGACCGTGATGGGCGAGATGGGCATGGCCATGATGGGTTCCGGGAAAGCCCAGGGCGAGGACCGCGCCAGGGTTGCGACGGAAGCCGCCATCAGCAGCCCGTTACTTGAACACATCGACCTGGCGGGCGCCAAGGGCATACTGGCCAATATCACCGCCGGCATGGACTTCGGCATAGGCGAGTTCAATGAAGTGGGCAACATCATCAAGACGGTGGCCGCCGACGAGGCGACCGTGGTGATAGGGACGGTGCTGAACCCGGAACTCAGCGGCGAAATATGGGTGACCATCGTCGCCACCGGACTCAGCCAGCCCGGTGAGCAACTTTCGCGTCCGCAACTGGTCACAACCAATGAGCCTGGCGCTGAAAACACGGACTATGCTACACTTGACCGTCCCGCTGTATTGCGCAACAAGGCCGTCAATGATGATATCTACCCCGCCAAAGATGATCCCGACTACCTGGAAATTCCTGCATTCCTCAGGAGGCAGGCCGACTGATTGATACGTGATTAGACAGCGCACACTGAAAAACGCGATCCGGGCACAGGGGGTTGGGCTGCACACCGGCAAGAAGGCCGATATCACCATACGCCCGGCATCGGCCAACACGGGTATCATCTTCCGCCGTGTCGACCATGACCCCCCTGCGGAGATCCCTGCGCAGATGGCCAACGTGGGCAGCACCCGGTTGTCCACGACACTGGTCAGCAACGGGGCGAGTGTTTCCACGGTGGAGCACCTGCTCTCTGCGCTGGCCGGATTCAGTATCGATAACGCCTATATTGACGTGAGCGCCGAGGAGGTGCCGATCATGGACGGCAGCGCCGGTCCGTTCGTGTTCATGATCCAGTCCGCGGGAGTACGGGAACAGGATGAAGAGAAGTGTTTTCTCAGGATAAAACGGGAATTGCGCGTGGAGGACGGAGATAAATGGGCGACGCTCGAGCCTTATGACGGGTTCAAGGTGGGCTTTACCATACAGTTCGACCACCCGGTGTTCCAGGACAGGCACTGCCGCGCGGAGATTGATTTTTCCACCACGTCATTCATCAAGGAGGTGTGCCGGGCCCGGACCTTCGGTTTCATGAAGGACTTCGATTTCCTGCGCAAGAAGAACCTGATCCTGGGCGGCAGCCTGGACAATGCCATAGTCGTCGACAGCGAACAGGTGGTAAACGAGGAGGGCCTGCGCTACCAGGATGAGTGCGTCCGGCACAAGATCCTTGATGCCATCGGCGACCTGTACCTGCTCGGCCACAACCTGATCGGTTCCTACCAGGGCTACAAGTCCGGCCATGAACTCAACAATCGCCTGCTGCGCAAACTGACCCACACCCGCGACGCCTGGGAGATCGTCAACTTCACCGAAGACGTCGCGTCATCCGTCTCCTACATCCGCCCCCTGGCTGTTGAGAGAATATAGGATCGTTATAGCCTGTCCGCGATCCTCAGCAGGGCGGATCGCAAGGGCGGGTCATCTATCCTGCCGGCTACCTGGCGGATGGTGTCTACGGTATCGGATGAAGCCCTGGCGGCATGGCGCGTTGTCTGCTCCCGAGTCTCGACAGGCGGGTTCTTGATGCGGATTGTCCGGATTCCCGGCAGGTCGTTCTTGAAAAGTTTCAGGATTTCCGGAGTGCGGTAGCGCAGTTTTGTCGCCCAGGCGGCGCTGTCGGCGTGAAATACAAGGGTTTTCTGCCGGTAATCGGCGATGATCACATGTTCATTCAGGGGCGGTTCGAGATAATCATCCAGCTTTGTTTGTAATTTGCCCAGTTGTTCGATATGATCACATAGTCGTGACAATATATCTGAGGACTCAAGGAGTTCAGATATAGAATTCAATTGGCGGGAGGTACGGATTATCATTGTCTGAATTTGCTATCGGGTCGTAACATATGAAGATGATAATCTTTCTGAACCACAGAAAGAAAGCCCTGAAGTTGACCGTTAACCCCTGGGTCTGCGCCGCTGCCCTGTCGGCGTTCGCCGCCCTGTCCGTCTACCTTGCCGATATTGCCTCCATTTACCTTGATAAACACGCCGTTCAGGGCGAACTGCAGGCCCTGGAGGACGTGAAGGTGGATACCGAGACGGCGCTGAGCGGAATGATGGGCAGGGTGAGCCTGTTGCAGAGCCATGTCATGCGGCTCGATGCCCTGGGTTCCAGGCTCGCGGAAATGGCGCAGGTGGATGATATCGAATTCGGCATCGAACACCCGCCGGGACTCGGCGGCCCCCATAACCTGTCCGATGGCGGTTCCCGGGAATTGTCCGATTACGATTTCCTTATTTCACTCAATCGGCTGGAACAGGCGCTGGAGGACCGGCAGGATAAACTGTCGGCCATGGAAACCATGCTGATGGGAAGAAGCCTGCGTGAATCGACCCTGCCGCAGGGCAACCCCGCAGAAGGCGGATGGTTTTCATCACTGTTCGGCTACCGCACCAATCCCATATCAGGCAATAAGGAGTTTCACCTGGGGGTGGACCTGGCCGGCAGGTCCGGCATGGCGGTCACCTCCATTGCCTCGGGCATCGTGACCTGGTCGGGCCCGAACCAGGGCTACGGCAACATGGTTGAAATCAGTCATGGCAACGGTTATGTCACCCGCTATGCCCATAACAAGGAAAACCTCGTCAACGTCGGGGAAAGGGTCGAAAAAGGGCAGATGATTGCGCTCATGGGCAGCACCGGGCGCAGCACCGGCGCCCACGTGCACTTCGAGGTGGTAAGGAACGGCCGGCATATCAATCCCCACAGCTATATTTCTTCCAACTGAATCTTTATTTTTTCCCGTCGTTCTGTTTTAATCAGGCCACGCCTTCCCGCGGGCGACTAGTTGATTGATGGGACTTTCCACGTGATCAAAGCCGTTTTCACAAAACTGTTCGGCAGCCGTAATGCGCGGGTGCTGAAACGCATGCAAAAGACCGTTGAACGGATCAATGCGCTCGAGGAGGGCGTAGCCGCGCTCGCGGACGCCGAGTTCCCGCAAAAGACCGCGCAACTGAGATCCCGGGCGGAACGCGGCGAGCCCCTGGAAAAGCTCATACCGGAGGCGTTCGCCCTGGTGCGCGAGGCCGGCAAAAGGACCCTGAACATGCGCCATTTCGACGTGCAACTGCTCGGCGGCATCGTATTGCACCAGGGGAATATAGCTGAAATGCGCACCGGCGAAGGCAAGACCCTGGTGGCGACGCTGCCGGCATACCTGAATGCCCTGACGGGCACGGGTGTGCACATCATTACCGTGAACGACTACCTGGCGAAGCGTGACGCCGAGTGGATGGGGGCGATTTATTCTTTCCTGGGAATGACCACCGGCGTGATCGTTTCCGGGCTGAACAATGAAGAGCGCAGACAGGCCTACGGCGCCGACATCATCTATGGGACCAACAACGAATTCGGCTTCGACTACCTGCGCGACAATATGAAGTTCCACGGGGACGACCAGACGCAACGCAGCCTCAGGTATGCCATCGTGGATGAAGTGGATTCGATACTGATCGACGAGGCGCGCACACCGCTTATCATCTCCGGCATGGTGGACGACAGGTCCGACCTGTACCTCAGCATGAACCGGATTGTCCCCCGCCTGAAGTTGCAGAAAGAGGAGGAGGACGGCGGCGACTACGTGCTCGACGAAAAGAGCAAACAGGCCTACCTGACGGAAACGGGCCATGAGCGGGTGGAAAAGCTGTTGCTGGATCACAAGATCATGCAGCCGGGCATGAGCCTGTACGACCCGGTGAACATCCCCATCCTGCATCACCTGAACGCGGCGCTGCGGGCGCACTCCCTGTTTCACAACGACGTCGATTATATCGTCCAGGACAACCAGGTGGTCATCGTCGATGAGTTTACCGGCAGGACCATGCCGGGCCGGCGCTGGTCCGACGGCCTGCACCAGGCCATCGAGGCCAAGGAAAACGTGCCCATCCAGAACGAAAACCAGACCCTGGCGACCATTACCTACCAGAATTACTTCCGCCTGTATGAAAAACTGGCCGGCATGACCGGCACCGCGGATACCGAAGCTTATGAATTCCAGCAGATATACGGCCTGGAAGTGGTGGTGGTTCCGACCCACCTGCCGATGATCCGGGACGACCAGGCGGACATGATCTACCTGACCGCGCGGGAGAAGTTCACGGCGATCATCGATGATATCAAGTCCTGCCAGGAGAACGGCCAACCCGTACTGGTCGGCACCGTTTCCATCGAGGTGTCGGAATACCTGTCCGGACAGTTGAAGAAACAGAAGGTTAAACACCAGGTGCTGAATGCCAAGTACCATGAGAAAGAAGCGGAGATCATCGCCCAGGCCGGGCGACCCGGCACGGTGACGATAGCGACCAACATGGCCGGGCGCGGCACCGACATCGTGCTGGGCGGCAACCTGGATGCAGAGATCAAGTCGCTGGGCGCCGCCGATGATGTGACGCTGAACAACGCGCGCGCGGCCTGGCAGGAACGTCACGAGAGCGTGATCGAACAGGGCGGGCTGCGCATCGTCGGCACCGAGCGCCATGAGTCCCGGCGCATCGACAACCAGTTGCGGGGCCGGTCCGGGCGCCAGGGCGATCCCGGCTCGAGCCGGTTCTATATCTCCCTCGAGGACGACCTGATGCGCATCTTCGCATCCGAGCGGGTGTCTTCCATCATGCAGAGGCTGGGCATGGAGGAGGGCGAGGCCATCGAATCCAATCTGGTGACCAAGGCGATAGAAAACGCGCAGCGGAAAGTGGAGGCCCATAACTTCGATATCCGTAAACACCTGCTGGAATACGACGACGTGGCCAACGACCAGCGCAAGGTGATTTATGAATGGCGCAACGACCTGCTGGGCGGCGACGACGTCTCCGACGACATCACGACGATGCGGGAGGACGTGGTGAAAGGCATTGTCGCGAAACATATCCCCCCCGGCAGCATGGATGAAATGTGGGATGCCGGAGCATTGTCGGAAGCGCTGGCCAATGAACTGAACGCGCAGCTGCCGGTACAGCAGTGGCTGGACGAGGACGCTTCCATGGACGAAGAAGCGCTGCTTGCCAGGGTAATCGAGAGCGTCACGGCAGACGTGAACAACAGGCATTCGGACCTGCCGGAGGAACTGGTGCGCCGGGTGGAAAAGGGACTGATGCTGGATACGCTGGACCGGCACTGGAAGGAACACCTGGTGGCCATGGACCACCTGAGACAGGGCATCGGGTTGCGCGGTTATGCGGCAAAGAACCCCAAGCAGGAATACAAGAGGGAAGCATTCGACATGTTCGGCGTGATGCTGGAAAACATCAAGTATGATGTCGTGTCCCTGCTGTCGAAAATACACGTCAGGGAAGAACAGGGCGCGCAACTGCTGCCGGCGCGGTCCCAACCGGCGGAGATGCAGTTCAATCACCCCGACGCCCCCAACGCCATGGGCAACCAGCCTGAGCCGCCCCCGCAGCAGAAACCGTTTATCCGCAACCAGAGAAAAATCGGCCGCAACGAACCCTGCCCCTGCGGTTCCGGGAAGAAATTCAAGTTCTGCCATGGGAAACTTGCCTGAACTCAAGCCCGTAGACGGTGTCCGGCTTGCCGCCGGTTCTGCCGGCATCTACGGGAAACCCAGGGACGACCTGGCCCTGTTTGAGATCTGCGACGGCGCCGGGGTCAGCGCGGTGTTTACCCGCAACCGGTTTTGCGCGGCGCCTGTGACCGTGGCCAGGGACCACCTGAAACGCGGCCCCGCCAGGTACCTCCTGGTAAACGCCGGCAATGCCAATGCGGGCACCGGCGCCCGGGGCGTGGACGATGCGTTGCAGGTGTGCGCAGCCCTGGCCGACCGGGCCGGGTGCGCTCCGGAAGCGGTACTGCCGTTTTCCACCGGGGTCATCGGGGAATACCTGCCGGTCGATAACATCTGCCGCGCCCTGCCGGGACTGGCCGGCAATCTGGCCGATGACGCCTGGCCGGATTGCGCCCGGGCCATCATGACCACCGATACGCGTCCGAAAGGCTGTTCCGTGCAGTCTGCCGTTGGGGAAGAAACGGTAACCGTGACCGGTATCGCGAAAGGCGCCGGCATGATAAAACCGGACATGGCGACCATGCTGGCGTTTATCGCCACCGATGCCGCAGTCAGCCGGGGCGCCCTGGACCGCATGTTGAAGACGGCCGCGGATCAATCATTCAACAGGATCTGCGTTGACGGCGATACCTCCACCAACGACGCCTGCGTCCTGGTCGCCACCGGTAAACGCGCCGCCGCTTATGAGCAGCTTCAAGCGATGGTAACGGAGGTATGCATCGAACTGGCCCGGGAAATCGTCAGGGACGCCGAGGGTGCGACGAAATTCGTCACCATCAGGGTTGAAAATGCCGGAAGCGAGGCGGAGTGCGTTGCCGTAGCGGAGGCCGTATCGACGTCGCCCCTGGTCAAGACCGCGTTATTTGCGAGCGACCCCAACTGGGGCAGGATACTGGCCGCGGTCGGCCGTAGCAGGATCGGCGAACTGGATATCAACCGGGTCTCCCTGTACCTGAATGAGGTATGTATCGTCGAGAACGGCGCCAGGGCTGCGGACTACACCGAGGAAAAAGGGGTCGCCGCCATGCAGCCGGATGACATCCTGGTGCGCATCGACCTGAACAGGGGCAGCGCGAGCGGCGATTACTGGACCTGCGACCTGTCCCATGATTACGTCACGATCAATGCCGAGTATCGAACCTGAGGCTTTTTGCTGATTGAAGAGAATTGACATAGTTCTTGGCGTGATCCATAACGCCACCGGAGACAAGGTGCTGGTCGCCAGGCGCCCGCAGGGTTCGCACCTGGGGGGGCTGTGGGAATTTCCCGGCGGCAAGGTGAGGGATGGCGAAACCGCGCTCAATGCCCTGAAACGGGAACTGTACGAGGAGGTCAATATAGAGGCCGGCGACTGTACGCCGCTGATCTCGTTCGATTACGATTATCCCGGCAGGTCGTTGCGGTTCGAGGCATGGAAAGTACGGTCCTGGACCGGGCAGGCAACGGGAAAGGAGGGACAGGAGACGCGCTGGGCGGATACGGACTCACTCTCTGCGCAGGATTTTCCCCCGGCAAACCGGGGAGTGATTACCGCCTGCAAACTGCCGGACATTTATCTCATCACCCCGGATCTGGACAGCTATTCCTCTGCCTTCATGAATAAGTTGCGGGGCTACCTGCAGGCAGGCGTGAAACTGGTGCAGTTCAGGAGCAAATCCGCGCATGACCACAGGCCTGCGGTCATGGAGATGATAGACGACTGCCGGCGCCACGGAGCCGAACTGATGGTCAATTCCACGCCGGAGTTTGCCCGGGAAGTCGGGGCGCACGGCGTCCACCTCACCGGCCCGCGCCTGCTGCAGTTGACCGAACGCCCGCTGCCCGCCGCGTTCCGGGTCGCGGCTTCCTGCCACAACCCTGAGGAATTGAACCATGCGGCAGCGGCCGGCGTTGACTTCTGCGTGCTGTCCCCGGTGCGCAAACCCTCCGGCAAGCCCGGCATTCCCCTGGGGTGGGACAGGTTTTCCGGCATGATCGGCAGTGTGCCGATACCCGTTTATGCCCTGGGTGGGATGAGGCTATCCGACGTCGACGAGGCGCGGCGCC
Organism: Gammaproteobacteria bacterium; assembly: GCA_965220815.1. Lineage (GTDB taxonomy): Bacteria > Pseudomonadota > Gammaproteobacteria > Eutrophobiales > Eutrophobiaceae > JAAXHV01. Next base: position 248,929 of record OZ244846.1, on the reverse strand, counting down.
GCGGCGCCCAGGGGATTGCCCTGATCAGCGGCGTGTGGGGGAGTCCGGATGCAGCGTATATCCTATGAAACGCAGAAATGCAGTTCGAATTCCACGTCCTTTTCGGCCTGCACCGGCCGGTTCTGCGTCTCCGCCTGTTCCATGAAGCGCACCGTGATGCGATGTTTCCCGCCGCTGATTTCCGGGAAACATTTCAGTTCACGGGACGTGATGATCCTGATCAACTGGTACGGCGCGCCGGACTCGATCGATTGCTGGTAAAATCCCCCTTCCGCGGTTTCTTTTTTCGTAATGGCGTTGCTCCTGGTCAGCGACAGCACCAGTTCCGCGCTCTTCCGGATAATGGACAGGTCCTCCTGCCATTCCTGCAGGCTCTTCTGCTTGGCGATGGTGGATTTGTTTAACCAGAAATTATAGGCGGGCAGGTCAAAATTGCAGGCGCCTCCAGCCAGGGATTCCTTTTGTTTGATGGAAGTGATCAATTCATCCCTGTCCAGCGCGCTCCCCGGCTGGCAGTCATTATTCCTGATGGTCTCAACACACTCATTGAGGTCGTTGAGGATCTGCTTGAGCTTGTAGGTGTCCACTCCGGGATTGCCTTCCAGCGCGCGCAGCGCGGACTGGCAGCGTTCCAATTCCCGGGCCAGTTCGGTCCGGGTGTCGGACATTCTCAGCAATTCATTCAGGTCGATCAGGAGGGTGATGCTCAGGCGCATGTCCTGGGTGTCGGTTGACTTGGAGTAATGCGTTAACCTGTTGAATAAATTCTCGATTCTCAACAGGGTCCTGATGCGTTCGTTCAGGGGATGTTCGTAAACCAGGCGATTTTCCATAGTTGTGCCGTCAGGTGTGCGGTTATTGTTGTTGTGACCCCATCAGTTTATATCTTTCATGCAGGTTATCGACCTGTGCTTTCAAGTCACTAATATTACCATCGTTCACAATAATGTCATGCGCGGCGTGCAGTCTCTGCTCGCGGCCTGCCTGCGACCTGATTATACTCCTTGTCTGCCGTTCATCTGCATTGTCCCGCCGGTTGACCCGCGCCACCTGCAATTCCTCGGGCGCGTCCACCACCAGCACCCTGTCCACGGTGGACTGTGCGCCGGTCTCCAGCAGCAGGGGTATGCAGATGATGCAGTATGGGTAGTCCACCCGGTCCGTGAATTCCCGGATTTGCGCACGCACCCGCGGGTGGATGATGGCTTCCAGCTTTTGTTTCAGGTCAGGTTCGTCAAAGATCAGCGCGCGCAGCCGCTTCCGGTCCAGGTTTCCCGTTTCGTCCAGACTCTCTTTCCCGAACAGCGCGATCACCTCGTCGAAAGCCGCCTGGCCGGGTTTTGTTATCCTGTGGGAAATCTCGTCCGCATCGATTGTGGGCGCCCCCAGTTCGTCAAAGAAATTCTTGACCGTGGTCTTGCCGCTGCCTATTCCCCCGGTCAGTCCTACCCGCAACAGGCGCGTCATGGCATGGCCGCCGCCGGCAGGTGCCGGAAGTCAAAAATATCCAGTCCCCATACCAGGTTCAACCACCCCGCCAGGGCCAGGTAGGGGCCGAAGGAGATGGGCGCCGACCTTTGCCGCCGGCGAACGATAACCAGGTACAGTCCCACCAGTGAACCGAGCAGCGAGGAGAGGAAAATTATTGTTGCCAGCGCTTGCCAACCGGTCCATGCGCCCAGCATGGCCAGCAGTTTCAGGTCTCCCTGCCCCAGGCCGTCCTTGCCGGTGATGAGCTTGAAGACCTGCATGACCAGCCAGAAAACCAGGTAACCCGCCACCGCGCCCAGCAGACTGGAGTACAGGTCGGTGTACAGGCCGAAATAATTGCACAGCAGGCCCAGCCACAGGAAGGGCAGGGTAATATCGTCCGGCAGCAGTTTATGGTCGATGTCGATGAAGGTCAGTGAAATGAGCGCCCAGGTGAGCAGGCAGGCGAATACCGTCCCGGCGCTGATGCCGAACCTGTACGCGACCAGCAGCGTCAGCGCTGCGCACAGTAGTTCCACCAGGGGGTAGCGCACGGAAATCCTGTTGTTGCAGCCTTTGCACCTGCCTCCGAGCAGGAGGTAGCTTATAACGGGGATGTTCTCGGACACGGTGATGCGGCGTCCGCATTGCGGGCATGTAGAGCCGGGGTGGAGCAGGTTGTAAGGCCGCGTTTCAGGTTCGCCTGTGGCTGTCATATCAAGGAATTCGCGACACTCCGTGCGCCATTTCGCTTCGATCATGCGCGGCAGGCGCAGGATGACCACGTTCAGGAAACTCCCGATCGCCAGGCCCAGGATACCGATTGTGACGTAAAAAAGGGAGGGAGAGATTTGCTGGAGTGTATTCATTATTTACCCGGCGGAGAAGGTGAGGGAGCCGTCTTCGGCATCCACGTGAATGGTGTCCGTGGAGTGAAATTTGCCCGCCAGCAGTTGTTTGGCCAGGGGCGTTTCCAGGTGGGTCTGCACCGCCCGTTTCAGCGGGCGGGCGCCGTAGACGGGGTCGTAGCCGATGTTGGCCAGGGTCTCTTTTGCCTTGTCCGAGAGGGTGATGTCGATGCCCTGCTCGGCCAGGCGCTGTTTCAGCCGGTTGACCTGGATATTGGTGATGGCGGTGAGGTGATCGCGCTTCAGGGTGTGGAACACCACCAGGTCGTCAATCCGGTTGAGGAATTCCGGCCGGAAATAGGCGGATACGATTTCCAGCACCGTGGCCTTCATGGTCTCGTAATCCGCCTCGCCGGACTGTTCCCGGATGCGGTCCGAGCCCAGGTTCGAGGTCATGATGATGACGGTGTTGCGGAAGTCGACAGTCCTGCCCTGACCGTCGGTCAGGCGCCCGTCGTCCAGCACCTGCAACAACACGTTGAAAACGTCGGGATGGGCTTTTTCAACCTCGTCCAGCAGCACCAGGCTGTACGGCCTGCGCCGTACCTGTTCGGTAAGCTGGCCGCCCTCGTCATAACCGACGTAGCCCGGCGGCGCGCCGATGAGCCTGGACACCGAGTGCTTCTCCATGTATTCGGACATGTCGATGCGGACGATGGCGTCCTCGCTGTCGAACAGGAAATCCGCCAGCGATTTGCACAGTTCCGTCTTGCCGACGCCGGTGGGTCCGAGAAACAGGAACGATCCGTTGGGCCGGTTCGGGTCGGACAGCCCGGCGCGGGCGCGCCGTATGGCGTCCGCGACCGCGACAATCGCTTCGTCCTGGCCGACCACCCGGCGCCGCAATGCCTCCTCCATCTGCAGCAGCTTGTCCCTTTCACCCTGCAGCATCTTTGCGACGGGTATGCCCGTCCACCTGGAGACGACTTCGGCAATCTCGTTTTCCGTTACCTTGTTGCGCAGCAGTTGCAGCGGTTCCGTCTCGGCCCGCCCGGCGTTTTCCAGTTGTTTCTCGAGGTCCGGGATGATGCCGTATTGCAGTTCCGACATCCGGCTGAGATCGCCGGCCCGCTGCGCCGCCTCGAACTCCATGCGCGCCTGCTCCAGCTTCTCCTTGACCTCGTGCGCGCCCTGCAACGCCGCTTTTTCCCCTTTCCAGATCTCTTCCAGGTCGGCGAACTCCCGTTCAACCTGCCCGATATCGCTTTCCAGGTCTGCCAGGCGCTGTTTCGATGCCTCATCGGTTTCCTTCTTCAGGGCCTCGCGCTCGATCTTCATCTGGATGAGACGCCGCTCCAGCCGGTCCATCGCCTCCGGCTTGGAATCGATCTCGATGCTGATGCGGCTGGCGGCCTCGTCGATCAGGTCGATGGCCTTGTCGGGCAACTGCCTGTCGGTAATGTAGCGCTGCCCCAGGGTCGCCGCGGAGATGATCGCGGGGTCGGTGATCTGGACGTTGTGGTGCACTTCATAACGCTCTTTCAGGCCGCGCAGGATGGCTATGGTGTCGTTCACGCCTGGTTCGTCGATAAACACTTTCTGGAAACGCCGTTCCAGCGCCGCGTCTTTTTCGATGTTCTTGCGGTATTCGTCCAGGGTCGTGGCGCCTATGCAGTGCAACTCGCCCCTGGCCAGGGCGGGTTTCAGCATGTTGCCGGCGTCCATCGCCCCTTCCGCCTTGCCGGCGCCGACCATGGTATGTACCTCATCGATGAACAGGATGATGCCGCCTTCCTGTTTCTTCAGGTCGCTGAGTACCGCCTTCAGGCGTTCCTCGAATTCACCGCGGAACTTTGCCCCGGCGATGAGCGAGCCCATGTCCAGGGCCAGCAGGCGCCGGCCTTTCAGGGAATCGGGCACTTCGCCGTTGACGACCCGTTGCGCCAGGCCCTCGACGATGGCTGTCTTGCCCACGCCGGGCTCGCCGATCAGCACCGGGTTGTTCTTCGTGCGCCGCTGCAGCACCTGGATGGTGCGGCGGATCTCCTCGTCCCGGCCGATGACCGGGTCCAGTTTCCCGCTGACGGCCTGGCCGGTCAGATCGATGGTGAATTTGTCCAGCGCTCCCCGGTTGTCTTCGCTGTTGGGGTCATTGACGTTTTCACCGCCGCGGATTTTGTCGATGGCGGCCTCGATCCTGCGTTTCTCCGCGCCGCATTCGCGCATGAGTTTACCGAGTTCCGACTTGTCGCCGGCCGCGGCCAGGGAGAACAGTTCGCTGGAGATATATTGATCATTGCGCTCCTGCGCGTGCTTGTCGGTGAGGTTGAGCAGCCGGTCCAGGTCCTTCGATATGTATATTTCCCCGTTATGCCCCTGCACCCGGGGCAGGTTTTCCATGGACCGGGTCGTACTGCGCTGCAATTGTGCAACGTCCACGCCGGCAAGGCCCAGCAGGTGGGTGGTTGAGCCCCCTTCCTGGTCCAGCAGCGCCGCCATGAGGTGCGGCGGCTCGATAAACTGGTTATCGCGCCCCAGCGCCAGGCTCTGGGCGTCTCCCAGTGCCTGCTGGAATTTGCTGGTCAATCGGTCTGTGCGCATCTGTGAAATCCGGATAGTTTATCAGTGATAATGCTTAAATATGGGCATCCCGCCGTGATTCAAGCATGCCTCATCCAGATCAGGGTAGCCATGCGCCCGGTGGCGCCATCCCGGCGATAGGAGTAGAACAGGTCCTCGTCTGCGTAAGTACACCGGCCGCAATCGTAAACCTGCGTCACGCCCAGTTGTTGCAGTTCCACCTTCACCAGCCCGGCCAGGTCCAGGTACCAGCGATCCGGATCCCGGGCATTCGGGCGGCTCGGTGTGATCGCAGTCCGGGTCTCCGGCCATATAGATGAACAGGCGGAGACCACATCGGCGCCGACCTCGTAGTTCTCCTGCCTGATATGGGGGCCGATCCAGGCCAGCAGGTCCCGCGGCGCGGCGTCGAACATGGACACGCCGGACTTGATTACCCTGCTGCACAGGCCGCGCCAACCGATGTGCAGCGCCGCGATCCCGACGCCCGCGCGGTCGCAGAGCAGTAACGGGACGCAGTCTGCGGTAAGCACTGCGCACACTTCCCCGGCCGCGTCGGTGTAGGCCCCGTCCGCGGCTGCATGCCGTTCCCGCGTCGCCCGGATTACCGTGTTCCCATGCCGTTGCTGCAACCAGGCAGGCTCCGCAGGCAGGTTCAGGCGCTCCCGCAGTTGCCGGCGGTTCCCGGCCACGGCCTCAGGCCGGTCGCCCACGTGCCCGGCAAGGTTGAAACTGTCGAACGGGTCGTGGCTGGCGCCGTTCAGCCGGGTTGTGGTCCCGCCATGGATATGCGCCGGCGACGGCCAGTCGGCAGGGACCCAGTCAGTCATGGGACAGCCGCTTCAATCATCGGATAGCCGGTTCAGGAGTCCCGCCATGTCCGCGGCAAGGGGCGCTTCCAGTTCCAGGGATTCCCCGGTCCTGGGGTGCTGCAATTCGAGCCTTGCCGCGTGCAGCGCCTGCCGGGGAAACGTGGCCAGCGCTTCCCTGAGCGCCGCGGATACGTTTTTTGCATAGCGCTTTCTGCCCCCGTACACCGGGTCGCCGATGACGGGATGGCCCAGGTGCGCCATGTGGACGCGTATCTGGTGGGTGCGCCCGGTCTCGAGCCGCACCCGGGTGTCTGTGCAGGTGGGATATTTCCGGACCACCCGGTAATGGGTCGCCGCGGGTTTCCCCTTGCCGGTCACGGCCATACGCGTGCGCAGAGTGGGGTGCCTGCCTATCGGTGCATTTACGGTTCCCCCGCTGATCAGCGTGCCCCGGACGATGGCCCGGTATTCCCGGGTGATGTTCCTGTCCTGCAGGTCCCTGACCAGCCTGGTATGGGATTCCGGCGTCTTCGCGACCACCATGATACCCGAGGTGTCCTTGTCCAGCCGTTGCACTATGCCTGCCCTCGGGACCTTCGCCAGTTGCGGTGCGTAGTACAGCAGGGCGTTGACCAGGGTGCGATCCGGGTTGCCCGCGCCGGGATGCACGACGATGCCCGGCGCCTTGTTGATTGCCAGGATGGCCTCATCCTCGAAGACGACATCGATGGGGATGTCCTGTTCGACCCAGTTTTTGTTATGGTCGTCCAGGGTTGCGCTTACCCTGATGGATTGGCCGCCATGGACGGCATCCTTCTGCTTCAGAGTGGCGCCGTCCACAGTGACGAAGCCGTCCCTGATCCATGCCTGCAGGCGGGAGCGGGAATGGCGCGGGCACAACAGGGCCAGGACCTGGTCCAGCCGTTTGCCGGCATGTTGTTCCGGCACGATTACGGTAAACTCTTCCTGTTGCATTTCAGGTTAAAATATCATCTGTGGATAAACATGTTAAATTTATTGCCCAGTGCGTCATTCTCGGACTGGCCGGCGCGTTCGTGCTGCTGTACCTGTTCCCCGGCCTTTATCCGGCCCGGGACGGCAGTGACGCCGGGCGCGGCCGGGAGGGCATCGTCTCCTACAGCGAGGCGGTAGCCGGGGTGGCCCCGGCGGTGGTCAACGTGTACGCTACTCATATTGAGCGGCGCGCCGTCCATCCCCTGTTCCAGGACCCGTTGTTCCGCCGTTTTTTCGGCCCCCGCATGCCGGCCGAGCGGCGCAACAACAACCTTGGCTCCGGCGTGATCATGGACGGCCGGGGCTACCTGCTTACCAACGCCCACGTCATCAATAATGCCGATGAAATCCGCATCACCCTGTATGACGGTCGCCAGTCCCTCGCGCAGGTCGTAGGCGTGGACACGGATACCGATCTTGCGGTCCTGAAGACGGACCTGGAGAACCTCCACATTGCCCCCTACGGCGATCCGGGCCGGGTAAGAGTGGGCGACGTCGTCCTGGCCATAGGGAATCCCTATGATTTCGGGCAGACGGTTACCCAGGGCATCGTCAGCGCCACGGGACGAAACCGGGTGGGGATTACGACGTTCGAAAACTTTATCCAGACCGACGCCGATATCAACCCCGGCAATTCCGGCGGCGCACTGGTCTCGGCGCAGGGAAACCTGATCGGGATAAATACCGCGATCATTTCCAGCAGCGGCGGTTCCCAGGGCATAGGCCTGGCCATACCCGTCGACCTGGCTCTGGACGTCATGAAGCAGATCATCGAATACGGCCACGTGATCCGCGGCTGGATCGGCATCGAAGCGCAGATAATGCCGCAGGATATCATTGACGTGCTGGACCTGGAACGGGGCGGGATACTGATCGTGGCCGTTCTCAGGGGCAGTCCCGCCGACCGGGCCGGAATCGTGCCCGGCGATATTATGACCGGCATCAATGGCATGCCCCTGCACAGTCCGCAACATACGATCAACATGATCTCCCGGATTCAACCGGGCACCGTGATTAACGCGGAAATCCTGCGCGGCTGGGAAACGCAGACGATAGAGGTGCGAGTGGCGGAACGTCCTGCCCCCATGCAGTGATCCGGGTCAATAAGGTGTCCCTGCGGGACGTGCGTTTGACTGGATTCCCGCATTCGCGGGAATGACGAATGTCTCTCTTCGTCATTCCGGGCTTGTCCCGGAATCCAGTGGAATACCGGGTCGTCCTCCGGGCGCCTCTTTTTTATACTCCTTCATGCGCAGTTCCGCGGCGCGGGCGTGGGCCGTCAGGCCTTCTGCGCGGGCCAGGACCGTCGCGGTTTCGCCCAGCCGGGAGGCGGATGCAGGGGTGCATTTGATCAGGGACGTGCGTTTCTGGAAATCATAGACTCCCAGCGCGGATGAGAACCTTGCGGTCCTGCCGGTAGGCAGGACGTGATTCGGGCCGGCGCAGTAATCACCCAGCGCTTCCGCGGCAAAATGCCCGAGGAAGATCGCGCCGGCGTGCCTGATGCCTTCGAGATAGTTGTCAGGGTCCTGCACCGCGAGTTCCAGGTGTTCCGGCGCCAGGCGGTTGACGATATCGCATGCCTGTTGCGCGTCTTCGACCAGGATCATGGCGCCGTTGTTTTCCATTGCCGCGCGGATAATACCGGCGCGTTCCATCCCGGGGATCAGCCGGTTGACAGATGCCTCGACCCTTGCAGGCAGGTTTGCGTCGGCAGTTACCAGCATGGCCCTGGCGTCCTCGTCGTGCTCAGCCTGCGCGAACATGTCCATGGCTATCCAGTCCGGATCCGCGCTGTCGTCCGCGACGATCACCACCTCGGAGGGGCCTGCGATCATGTCAATGCCGACGACGCCGAACACCAGGCGTTTGGCGGCCGCCACGTAGCGGTTTCCGGGTCCCACGATCTTGTCGACGGCGGGGACCGGACCGGCGCCGAAGGCCAGCGCGGCCACGGCCTGCGCGCCGCCGACGGAGAACGCCCGGTCCACTCCCGCTATGTGCGCGGCCGCCAGCACCACGGGGTTCATCTCCTCGTCCGGGGCCGGCGCAGTCATGATGATTTCCCCGACTCCCGCCACCCGCGCCGGTATGGCGTTCATGAGGACGGTTGAAGGGTAAGCGGCCTTGCCGCCCGGCACGTAAATGCCGACCCGGTCCAGGGGGGTGATGCGTTGTCCCAGGATCGAACCGTCCCGGTCTTCGAATGACCAGGACCGGCCCGTTTGATGCCGGTGATAGGCGATGATACGCTCCGCAGCGTCCTCCAGCACCCGGCGCAGGTCCTGCGGTATGGTTGTCACGGCCTGCTCCAGGGCCGTTTGCGGCACCTCCAGGTCGCCGGGGCCGGCGGCGCGGCGGTCAAACCGGTTGGTGTATTCCACCAGGGCCGTTACGCCGTTGTCCCTGACGTCGTTCAGGATGGCGGAAACGGTTGCGGACAGCTCCTGGTCCAGAATTTCATTGCCGGACAGCAGTTGCGCGAAGCGGCTCTCAAAATCGGGATCGGAAACCGACAGCCTGGTAATGCCGACCATTAATCTACAGCCCCGGCGAGGCGGGCTATGAACGGTTTGATCAATTCCTGCTTCATCTTCATCGACGCCTTGTTGACGATAAGGCGGGAACTGATATCCGCAATGTTGTCCAGCGGTTCCAGGCCGTTCTCTTTCAGGGTATTGCCGGTGTTGACCAGGTCGACTATGAGGTCCGAGAGGCCCAGTACGGGAGCAAGCTCCATGGAACCATACAGTTTGATGATCTCCACCTGCTGTCCTTTTTCGGCAAAATAGTTGCGTGTCGTCGAGACATACTTGGTGGCAACCCGTAACCGGCCCGGTGTTACCGGGATGCCTTTGGGCCCTGCCAGCATCAGGCGACAACAGGCTATCTTCAGGTCCAGCGGTTCGTACAGGTTGTCGCTGTCACATTCCATCAGCACGTCTTTCCCGGCGATGCCCAGGTCGGCGCCGCCGTTCAGGACGTAGGTGGGCACATCGGCGGCGCGGATGACGATCAGCCTGACAGCGTCATGATTGGTGTCAAATACAAGTTTGCGGGTTGTGCCGGGATCTTCGAGGGGCTCCAGCCCGGCGCGCGCGAGCAACGGCAGGGATTCATCAAGAATCCGCCCCTTTGAGACTGCGATGGTGATACCGTCTTTCATAAATCTCCGGGGTCAGAGTAAAGTCACCCCGAACCCCGCCATCGTCCGGGATAAAGAGAATTTTACTCTGACCCCATATATTCTAACCCCTAATCAGGGCAGTCGCCTGATGCCGGCGCCAAGTTGCATCAATTTTTCCTCGATGGTCTCATATCCGCGATCGATATGGTAGACCTGTTCGACGAGTGTCTGTCCCCGGGCTACCAGGCCAGCCAGGATAAGGCAGGCCGATGCCCGCAGGTCCCGCGCGGTGATCGTGCTGCTTGTAAGTGTATCCACGCCGTTCACCATGACGCGGTTTCCGGACTGGGCCAGGTCCGCTCCCATTTTCCGCAATTCCATGACGTGCATGAAGCGGTTGTTGAAAATATTTTCGGTGATCACGGCGCGCCCTTCGGCAATGCAGTTCAACGCAGTGAACTGGGCCTGCATGTCCGTGGGGAAACCGGGGAAGGGCGAGGTATCGATATCGACTGCCCTGGGTCTTGAGCCGGGTTCCATTTCCAGGGATATGGTGGCGCCGTCACAGGTGATCCCGGCGCCTGCCTCGGACAGTTTCTCAATGACCGCTTCCAGCAGCGCCGGGTTGGTATTTTTCAGCGTGATGCTGCCGCCGGTCATGGCCGCGGCGACCAGGTAGGTCCCCGTTTCTATGCGGTCGGGCAGGATGTCGTACCTGGCGCCGTTAAGCTGGTCCACTCCCTCGACTTCAATCCTCCCCGTCCCTGCCCCGGTGATGTCGGCTCCCATACGGTTGAGGCACTCCGCCAGATCCGCCACTTCAGGCTCCCGTGCGGCATTCTCCAGCACGGTGCGCCCGTCCGCCAGGGTAGCGGCCATCATCAGGTTTTCCGTACCGGTTACCGTAACCTGTTCGAAGTTGATGTACGCGCCATGCAGACGCCTGGCCTGGGCATGGATGTAACCATCGTTAACCGTGATTTCGGCGCCCATGTCGGACAGGCCCTTCAGGTGCAGGTCGACGGGTCTTGAACCGATTGAGCAACCGCCGGGCAGTGAGACATGCGCCTGCCCGTAGCGGCTGAGCAATGGCCCCAGCACCAGTATGGATGCGCGCATGGTTTTCACAAGGTCATGGGGCGCGTACAGCCGGCCCAGATCCCGGTTGTTGACCTCGATGACCATGCGTTCGTCGAGCATCAGTTCCGAGCCCATCTGGCCCAGCAGTTCCATGGTCGTGGTGATATCGTGCAGGTGCGGGATATTGCCGATCAGCATCGGCTTGTCCGTCAGCAGGGTAGCCGCAAGAATGGGAAGCGCGGCATTCTTTGCGCCCGAGATACTGATCTCACCGCGCAGGGCGGCGCCGCCACGGATTATCAGTTTATCCACGAAAGAGTACTAGGACGATATGACCCGGAATGCGCTCTTTTTCTTCCATTGTTCCGGCGTGTAGGTCTGTATGGAAAGAGCGTGTATGTCGGTCCCCATCCTGCCACCAAGTGCCTTGTACACCAACTGGTGTTGCTGGACCATGTTTTTTCCTGCAAAAACATCGCTCACGATGACTGCGGTGAAATGCGTTCCGTCACCATCCACTTCCACTTCACAGTCCGGGACGCCGGATTTGATTAAACTTGCAATATCTTCGACCTGCATGACAGGCACTCCCCTGGTTCAAACTGACAGGAGGACTGATTTTAAATCCGTCCCCGCTAACGCATATTCTTCGACGCAGATGCGCGAGCTATGCCTCATCGGTCAATAATGACTGTTCCAGTTTCTCGTTCTTGTCCACCAGTTTCTGCAACAGGGTTTCAAGGCCGTTATTGCGGATCTCGGAGGCAAAGGATTTCCGGTATGTCTCTACCAGGCTGATGCCTTCAAAGGCGACGTTCACGACTTTCCAACTGCCGTCGCTGATATGCATGGTGTAATTGACCGGTGTGACGCCGCCGTCAGAGACAATCTCGGTCTTCACCATTACGATATTGGGCTTGGAACCCGTCAGGGTCTCCAGGTAATTGACTCTCTCGTTGGTAAACCCGAGCACCGCCTTGGCGTAGGTGCGCACCAGCAGGGCCTTGAATTCAGTGGTGAAGGTAGCGCGTTGTTCCTCGGTGGCCTGCTTCCAGTACTTGCCCAGTATCCACCTCGACATGTTATTGAAATCGAAGACGGGGATGATCAGGTCGTTTATAAGGTCGTAGACTGTTTCCGGTTGCGCATCCAGCATCTCCCGTTCCGCGTTAATGCGGTCGATCACGCTGTCCACCGTGCCGAGGATTACGTCCTCAGGCTTGTCTATTGCCTGTGCGGGCGGCGTCAGCGTCAGCGCCGGCACCAGGAATATCGCTAAAAAGCAAAGTTTCCGTCTCATGGTCTGGTATCTCCGGATTTAATGGGTCTGTAACAGAACTCCATATTATATTTGAACCTGGCAATTGAGAAAGAGTTTATTTTGAAAAGTTCCGGGAATATCCAAATATTCGCCAATATCCGGGCTTCTATTTACCGAACGGTCTGAATATCAGGATCAACTTCGGCAGCAGGGTGAGGGCCGCCAGCAGGGCGATGAACATGGCCAGCGCGGTGAGCAGGCCGAAGTAGATGGTCGGTATGAAATTGGACATCACCAGGATGGAAAAGCCGATGATGATGGTGATCGCCGTGTAGAACACCGCGCGCCCTATGTTGGCGTGGCAGTAATATAGCGTGGATATATAGTCGGGTTTGCCCGGGCGCTCCTCGCGGAAGCGGTAGATGTAATGAATGCTGTTGTCCACCGCGATGCCGATGGTGATGGCGGCGATGGTGATGGTCATCATGTCCAGGGGGATATCCAGGATGCCCATCAGTCCCAGGATGATGCCGGCGGCAAGGATATTCGGGAGGATGCCGATGACGGCCAGGGAGAAGGACCGGAACAGGACCAGCAGCATCAGGGCAATGCCCAGCATGACGACCCCAAGGGTTTCGATCTGGGAAGTGAACAGGCTTTGCAGCATGTTGTTGTACAACACCATCATGCCGCTCACCTGGAACTCGTCGTCGGTCAGGCCGAGTTCATTGCGCAGGTCCGCATCGATTTTTTCCAGGAACTGCTTGCGGCGCAGGTCGGGCAGGGAATCCAGGATGCGCATATTGATGCGGGCCTCGTTGTCGTCAATGGAGATATACGGATCGATCAGTTGCTCCTTTACCTCCTCCGGCAGTTTCTTGTTGATGACGGCCAGTTCAAAGGCGTCGAACTCCTCGCCCTGGTTCAGGTCCTCGGCTATGCGCAGGAGCGAAGCCAGCGATTGTACCTTGCCCACTGCCGGCAGGTCGTCCAGGTAGTCGTGCACCGCCTTGATGCGGTCGATCTTGTAGGCGGTGAACCAGGCATCCGCCGGATCCGCGGGTTCTTCATCGAAGCCGCCGAACAGGTCGTCCAGGTCTTCAAAGTCATCATCCCCTCCCGGCTCCGCTTCCTCTTCTTCTCCATACTCCCTGACCGGATCGAATGTCAGGACCACGTCCAGGGGCGCGGTGCCGCCCAGTTCGTCGTCGATCAGTTTCAGTCCCTGGTGTATTTCTGTGTCATCGCTGAAATAATTGACGAAACTGTTCTCTACCTTCAACCGGGATACGCCGTAAAGACTGAGAGCGGCCAGCAGCAGTGCAATCACAACTACGCCGTTGCCGTATCTTTCGGTCGTTCTTGCCAGCGTTGCGGTAAACGGCACTTCCTGTTTGCCGGGAGACGTGATCGTCTTGTCCAGGGAAATCAGGATAACCGGAAACAGCAGGAAGGACGTCAGGAAGGTAACGCTGAGTCCCAGGGTCATCATCCAGCCGAAATCAATCACCGGCTTGATATCGCTGACCACCAGTGACCCGAATCCGATCATGGTGGTCAGCGCGGTATACAGGCAGGGCCAGACCATGCGCCGGACCGTGTTGGACACCAGTTCCGTCTGGCTCCGGCCGGTAAAGTCACGGCCCAGTTGCCGGTAACGCACCACCAGGTGCACGTTCATGGACATGGTAAGAATGAGCATCAGCGAAATGAAATTGGACGATATCACCGTAACCGGCCAGCCAATAAGGCCCAGCAGTCCCATCATAATGACCACTGCAAAGCCGCAACTGCACAGGGGCAGCAGAACGAAACGTGCCTGCCTGAAGATGATAGACAACATGATCACCAGGAAGGCGAACACCCCGGCGCCGAATACCACCAGGTCGTTCTTGATGAAGGTGATCATATCGTCCGCGATCATCGGAATGCCGCCCAGGTAGAGTGTCCCTTTATCCCGGTAACGATCCATCACCGCACGGGTTGCCGCCACGGTTTCGTGATTGGTCCTGGTAGCCTCCTCCTTGACTTCCTCATAGCGGTCCAGGGTATCTGCAAGCTCCTGTTGTTCCGCTGCAGTCAGGCCCTCCGTGTCCTGTTTGATCAGCAGTTCGTTTCTTCTTTGCTGCGCATCGGTCAGGATAACCTTGTTTTTCAGGTTTACCTGCAGTGCCGTGGTCCCGGCATCCTGGCTGATGAGCAGATCGAGGAAGACGGGGCTGGCCAGCAGTTCCTCCCGTGCAGCATCCCGGTCAACATCCGGGTCTTCCAGGGTGCGGTAGTTTGCGGCAACCTCGGCCAGTGTGCCGCCGACGATTTTTACCAGCGGCGCGTCGAGTAGCGTAAACACCGAAGCGACGCCCGGAATCTGCTCCAGGTCTTCCCGCAACGCGTGGATAGTCTCAAGCGACGCATCCGAGAACAGGTCCGCGTGGGGAGTGAACGTCACGACCAGGAACTCCTGGGTTTCGTAACGTTTGTTCACCTGGCGCAATATGCGCAGGTCCTTGTCGCTTTCCAGGATCAGGGTATCGGTGGATGCGTCCAGTTTGAAGTCCCTGGCATGCCAGGCAAAGAAAGCGAATACGGCGAGCAGTATTGCCAGCACCAGCCGGGGCCGGCCGAGGATGTACCGATCGTAGAGAGCAGTGATCCGGTTAACCAACACGTTATTCAATTTAACCATTTTCCGCGCCATGCTAAACTAGCGGGCAGTCCACGTAAAGAGGTTCGCAAATGTACAGACTGTTGATCCTGATCCTGGCGCTGTGCCCGTTTTCCGTTCCCGCGCAGGAGAGGACCCCGGCTCCCGGGAATGCCGAACTGTATTTCATCTCACCCGCCGACGGCGCGACGGTGTCGAATCCGGTAACCGTTCGCTTCGGCCTGAAGAGCATGGGCGTCGCCCCTGCCGGCATCAAGTACGATAACAGCGGCCACCATCACCTGCTGGTGGACACGGAACTGCCTGCCCTGGAGTTTCCCATCGTCAATGATGAAAACCACCTGCACTTCGGCGGCGGGCAGACGGAAGCCACCGTGGAACTGCCCCCGGGCGAACACACCCTGCAACTCCTGCTGGGCGATTTCGCCCACATCCCCCATGAACCTGCCGTGATGTCGGAGCGGATCACGATAACCGTGGAATAGAAAAGGGACCGGGAGGGTCTGAGCGCCTCCGGTCAGTTGATTCGTCCCATACACCTTCGCATGCCGGCAAAGATCGTTTCGGCGATAACGGCCGGAAAATCGTCGGGGATATTAGCTGCTGCCGTGTCGATAACTGAATCCAGCCTGTCCGCGGCATTCTCTATAATTTTTTGCATCTGTACCTTGGGGAAATCGACTTTTGCTGAGTGAATGAACCAGTGCCTCGGCATGATCTCATGCCACGCATAATGTACATTTTTGCTGTGCAGGGCCATCGCCATTTTCAAGTCCCTGTACTCAACCTGGCGTTTCTCGGCAAGCGGGTAGGCAGAGATGACATCATAAACAGGGGTCAACTCAAAGCGTCCGCCCTGGTGCAGGAAAATACTGAAGTTTTTTGCATGACCGTCAATGGCGCCAAGCAGCCAGAACAGGAACACGGTTTGCATGAACAAGTAACGGTCCTGTTCCGCATGAAGTGAAGACCTGAGTCGCTCCATGATTTTTGCGATGCCGGGACCTCCTTCATTTTCATATTTCAGGGCAGGCGCAAACCCGTTTGCCTGACACATGTCTTCTATCGGGAGGCGAATGATCCAGGAATTGTTGTCGGCAATTTTCCGGTCAAAACGGTCGACCACAAGCGTTTTGATGTCTTCGAACACCTCAACACGAGCGGCAGGAACAGGCAGGCCGAAGCCCCTTAATATTTCGAGGCATAACCATTCATTTTCAGTACTGTCCGACAGGTCAATACCTGCATGGTCAATTCTCCCAATCGGTAATTTCAGTATGTGTGTAGTAGGTGTTGCGCCCACAGGACGTTGCCATTGCCGCTGGTGCATAAGCAACGCCGTTTTTTCCTGAACGCCGGCAATGGAGATCCTGAATTCCCTGTCTTTTGACATACCTAACGGTAGCGCCCGGTAGTTTCTGAGTTCTTCTGCGATAGTTTTTTCATCCAGAGGTATGCCTTCAATTTTCTTTACATCGATCTGTGTTCGTTCGTTTGTGAGTTGGATGGCGCCGACGCAGTCCTTACCGATGCATGAGAGCAGATCGAATGGCTGGTTGGTTTTAGCACCGAACCTGGCCTGGATTCTATTTCGGATATCCATGCTATCGGGCAACAAATTGTCGAAATAGTTGTATACCACGTCGCCCTTATGTCGCTTATCCGTAAGTGGTAAAGAAAGAGAGAGCGGAAGCGCCCCCCTGAGAGCAAGCCATGAATCGTTGTAAACCAGTTCGTGAACACCACCGCTGCGCCGGATATATTCGCCGACTTCATGGCCGTTCATGTAAATAAACAAGGACGATACCATTACCAGAGCGCCTCATCATCGGACGGCTTGTTCCTGGGTTCCAGATGCATTTCCAGGCCGAGCGCCGACATGTATTTAAATACCGTGTCCAATCGAATACCGGCAGTTCCTGCCTCTATCGTGGAAACGGTTTTCTGGGGCAGGTTGAATTTGCTGCCTGCTTCAACTTGCGTCAATCCCTGGTTTTTTCTGTAAAGTTTCAGGACTTTACCCAGATTTTCGGGTGAGGTAACAGGTATCATAGTGTTCTCGTTCCTGTCGATTGATTAACATTCAAGGAACTTCTGACTTAATCAGCGGCGCCTTAGAATATAACGGTTATGTTATATTTTAATATTATAACAGTTTAGTTATAATTGTCAAATATAACTGTACTGTTATATTAAGGCAGGTGGTTTATTTTAGTAGCCGGGGACAGATTTTAAATCTGTCCCCATGGGTCGAGTCAGGTTGGCAACTTGATCTCCCCGCGGATAATGCGGTCTATGGTATCCACGTAGAGTTCGTGTTCGAACTCCAGGACGCGTTTGGCCAGACTGTCTGCCGTGTCCGATTTTTTTACCCTGACTTTATTCTGTGCGAGGACCGGGCCGTTGTCGTAGATGGCATCCACCACGTGGACGGTCGCGCCGGTGGTGCCTGCGCCCGCGGCCAGCACGGCTTCATGCACGCGCCGGCCGTACATGCCCCGGCCCCCGAAGTCGGGCAACAGGCCGGGATGGATGTTCAGGACATGGCCGGGGAAGGTCGCCAGCGTCACCGGGCCGACCTTCTTCATATAGCCGGCCAGGATTACCAGGTTGACATCATGTTCAAGCAGGACATCGACGATTTCCCGGTCCAGGTCCTCCGGATCCGGGTGTGTGCGTCCGCTCAGGTGAAAACAGGGGATTCTTTCATTGCGGGCCCGCTCCAGCGCCCCGGAATCCACGTTATTGCTGATGACCACGACGGGACTGGCGGCCAGCCTGCCGGAGCGGCAGGCATCGATGACCGCCTGCATGTTGCTGCCGTTATGGGAGGCAAGAAATCCGAGGTTCATCGGCGCGTACTCACTGTCCAGCGGCCTGCCTTCCGGTCCGGTGTGGGCCAGTGCTGGCCGCGTTGTCGCCATACTGTTCCTGCAACTGCCCGAGCCGTTCGTGGAGTTCCTCCCTCACTTGCGCATAGCCGGGATGGTTGTATCGGTTGTTCAGTTCCTGCGGGTCGTGCTGCAGTTCATACAGTTCCCAGTGGTCCATGGCGTAGAAGTGGATCAGCTTGTGAGTGGCGCTGCGAACACCGTAATGGGGATTGACCATGTGCCAGGCGGGGTACTGGTAGTAATGGTAATACAGGGCGTCGCGCCAGTTGCCCGGCGGATTGCCGTTCAGCAGTTTTTTTAATGACAGGCCCTGCATGCCTGCGGGGATCGGCGCGCCCGCGAAATCAAGCAGTGTAGGGGCCAGGTCCAGGTTCTGGACCAGTTCATCAACCTGTTGTCTTGCGCGTACGCCTGCGGGGTAACGTATCAACAGCGGAGTGCGCATGGATTCCTCATACATGAAGCGCTTGTCGTACCAGCCATGTTCACCCAGGTAAAAGCCCTGGTCCGAGGTATAAATCACGATGGTGTTCTCGTATAACCCTTCCATATCGAGATAATCGAGCACGCGACCGACATTCCTGTCAACCGCGCGCACGGTCGCGAGATAATCATGCAGATAACGCCGGTATTTCCAGCGGGCGAGCGCCTCCGGATCGTCCTTTACCTGCCGGTACCCGCCATTGACCCTGTCATAATACCTGTCCCATGAGGCCTTCTGCGCCGGGGACAGGCGGGCATAGGCATCCTGCCAGGCCTCGAGCGCCTGGTTCACGGCCTCTTCGCTGCCGCTTCCGCCACCTGAGCCGGTTTCCGTTCCGTAGTCGTCCGGCTGCAGTTTCATGTCATACGACAGGAACATATCCGCGATGCGCATATCCGCTTCCTGCGCCGCGGGGCGCCCGCTATAATCGTCATCAAAACTGTCCGGCAAGGGTATCCCGGAGGCATTGCCGGCGTCCAGATCATCGATCGCGGGCATCCAGTTACGGTGCGGGGCCTTGTGGTGGTACAGCATCATGAAAGGTTGGTTCCTGTCCCGGTGTCGTAAAAACTCCAGCGCGAGGTCGGTGATCTTGTCCGTCACGTAGTCGCCGTCGTATTGCACCCTACCCGTGGGAGTGAGAAAGCGCGGGCTGTAATATTCGCCCTGGCCTTCCAGCACCTGCCAGTGGTCGAACCCTGCCGGTTCGGAGCTCAAATGCCATTTGCCCACGACGGCAGTTTCATACCCCTGCTCCTGCAATATTCGCGGAAACGTTGCCTGGCGGCTGTCAAACACGTCTCCATTGATCCGCACCCCGTTTCGGTGGCTGAATTTACCGGTCAGCAACACCGCCCGGGAGGGTGTGCAAATAGAGTTGGTGACAAAGGAATTACGAAACAGCGCGCCTTCAGCGGCGATGCGGTCGATATTGGGCGTCACTGCCAGGTCGCCGCCATAGGCGCTGATTGCCCGCTGGGCATGGTCGTCGGACATGATGAACAGGATGTTCGGTCGCAGCGCGGACGCGTCCGGCTGCGCGGCTGCCACGGCGGGCAGGCCCGCAATCGATAAAAACATGCACAATGTCATGTACGGATGGCTGAAACAGCGCATGGATCTATTCTGCTTCGGTTATGTTTTAATAGTAAAACCCAGCGCCAAGAGCCCGGGCCGCACCAGGTCCGACTGCTCCGGCAGGATCACCTGCAACTCGGCGAATTCCCGCCTGAACGGATAATCCGCTCTCAGCGACGTAAAAAAATCGCCCCTTCGCTCCAGGTCAATTCCCTCGATTTCCCTTAGAGCCGCGCAATCACTGCGTACGTCATAGGCGGCGAGCACTGCCGTCCGGATTGCCTCGAACTCGTGACTGAAACCGGACAGGTTTATTTCCGCGTTCCCTGCAGGAAACGATGTTACCGTATCCGCCGGCGCAGGCATATCAAACCATTTGCAGAGCTTTTCGTATACAAGCCGGGTCGCATTCAGTTTTGCCCGGGAACTGTACCCGGCGATATGGGGAGTCGCCAGGATCGCCAGCCTGAACAACTCGTCATTGATTTCTGGTTCTCCCGCCCACACGTCCAGCACCAGGCGGCTTGCCCGGTTTTCCCTGGCGAAATCGATAAGCGCCCGCTCATCAACGACCCCGCCTCTTGCGGTGTTGATAAATATGACGTCCCGCTTGAGCCTGCCCAGGAATTCCTGTCCCACCATTTTCGCGGTAGGAAATTCACCTGTCGTTGTCAACGGGACATGCAGGGAAACAATGTCCGATGAGAGCACCTGATCCAGGTCCCGGAAAGGGTAGGATTTGTGCTCATCCCGGATAAACGGGTCATAAACCCGGGTCTCGATACCGATGACGCGCAGCAGGTATCTGAGCCGCGCCCCCACGTGGCCGCAGCCGATGATGCCGGCGGTTTTGCCTTCCAGTTCCACGCCGTATTGTTCCGATAATACGAGCAGGCAACTCAGCACGTATTCGGCTACTGAGTTTGCGTTACAGCCTTTTGCATCGAACAAGGGGATGTCCCGGGTATCCAGATAGTCAAGGTCCGCGTGATCGGTGCCGCTCGAAGCGCTGGCGACACAGCTTACCTGCGTGCCGTCCAGCAGTCCCCGGTCTACCCGGGTAACCGACCTGACCACCAGGCAATCCGCATCACTGATTAATGCGTGTGTGATGTCCCCGGCGTCAAGCAGGACAAGGTCGCCCAAAGTTGAAAAAAACCGCCTGGCGTAGGGGATTGCCTTGTCAGCGACGATTTTCATTGCAAGGAATAAACGGGGTCAGAGTAAAATTACCCCTGTTCTTGTGAAGTGGCGGAGTCAGAGTAAAATTGCCTCGATTCTTGCCATCGGCCACAATAGGGATAATTTTACTCTGACCTCACTTATTCTGCCGTCACTCCTCTTTTTCAACCGGCATCAGGTCCTGTTTGCTGATGCCCAGCGCCAGGGTGACCGGGCTGGCCACGTAAATGGAGGAATAAGTCCCTATGATGACGCCGATGATCAGCGCCGATGAGAACGGACGGATGAGTTCGCCCCCCAGGAAGAACAGGGCAGTCAATACCAGCAATGTGGTCAGCGAGGTGATCAGGGTGCGTGTCAGGGTCTGGTTCAACGAGGCGTTGACGATCTCCACCGGCGTGCCCTTGCGTATGCGGCGGAAATTTTCCCGGATGCGGTCAAAGACGACGATGGTATCGTTGAGTGAATAACCGATGACCGCCAGCAGCGCCGCCAGCACGGTCAGGTCGAAATCCAGTTGCAGGACGGAAAACACGCCGATGGTAATGATGACGTCATGCACCAGCGCGGCAATGGCGCCGACGGAAAACCGGCGCTGGAAACGGAATGCGATGTAGATGAAAATCATGATCAGCGCATAGATCATTGCCAGTCCGCCGTCTTCCTGGAGGTCTTCGCCCACCTGGGGGCCGACGAACTCCACGCGCCGGATCTCGACGTCATGACCGGACCGGTCCAGAACTTCTATGATCTCGTTGCTGATGTCCGCGCTGTTCTTGCCCTCCACCTGGGCAACCCGGATCAATATGTCGCTGGCGGAGCCGAAATACTGGACCACCGCGTCCCTGAACTCGGTAGCGGACAGCACACTCCTCACTTCGTCCAGTTCCACGGTCTCGCCGTAACCGACCTCCACCAGCGTGCCGCCGGTGAAGTCGATGCCGAAATTGAGCTGCTGGGTGACCAGGGAGACGATGGAAACGCTGAGCAGCAGGGCGGAGAACACGACCGCAATCTTGCGCTTGCTCATGAAGTCGAAATTGAATCTTTGTGTCGGGTTTTGCATCGGGCAGTACCGGAACGGCCGGTCAGATCACCAGCTTCTGCAGTTTCTTGCCGCCATATATCAGGTTGACTATGCTGCGGGTCACCATGATCGCGGTAAACATGGAACAGACAATCCCCAGGGACAGGGTGACGGCAAATCCCTTGATCGGCCCGGTGCCGAAACTGAACAGCACGATGGCGGCAAACAGGGTCGTGATGTTGGCGTCGGCGATGGTCGTAAACGCTTTTTCATAGCCGGCGTGGATGCTGGCCTGGGGCGAATTGCCGTTCCTGATCTCCTCGCGGATACGCTGGAAGATGAGCACGTTGGCATCCACCGCCATGCCCACGGTCAGCACGATACCGGCGATACCCGGCAGGGTGAGGGTGGCCTGCAGCATGGACAGCAGGGCAACGATCAGCACCAGGTTCAGCGCCAGCGCCACGTCCGCGGCCAGGCCGAAAGCCTTGTACCAGAAGGCCATAAAGATCAGCACCAGGACGAACCCGATCTGGACCGACATGAAACCCTTGTCGATATTGTCCTGGCCGAGACTCGGGCCTACCGTGCGCTCCTCGATGATCTCAATGGGCGCCGCCAGGGCGCCGGCGCGCAGCAACAGGGCCAGGTTGCGGGATTCATCGGTGGAGTCGAGGCCGGTGATCTGGAAGCGTTTGCCCAGTTGTTCGCGGATCGTGGCCACGTTGATCACTTCCTCGATGGTTTCCCGGTGTTTCACCATTTCGCCGTCCTTCTCGACCGTCTCGGTCTTGTTCTCGATAAACACCACGGCCATGTTCCTGCCCACCTCTTCGGCGGTGGCGTCGCTGAACCGTTTCGCGCCCTTGCCGTCCAGGGTGATGGAGACGTTAGGACTGCCGGAGACGGAATCGAAGCCGGCTGCGGCGTCGATGATATAGTCGCCGGTCAGCATGATCTGTTTCCGCAACAGTACCGGGTTGTCGCCCCGGTCATAATACAGCCGGGAACCGGCAGGCACCCGGCCGTCAACGGCGTCCTGCACGGCATGGTCCTCGTCGGTCATGCGGAATTCAAGGGTCGCGGTAGCGCCCAGGATTTCCTTTGCCCGGGCGGTGTCCTGCACTCCCGGCAACTGCACGACCACGCGCTCCAGTCCCTGTTGCTGGATGATCGGTTCGGCCACGCCCAGTTCGTTCACCCGTTTGCGCAAGGTGGTGATGTTCTGCTGCAGGGCCAGGCGCCGGGTCTCCTTTACGGCATTGTCGCTGAGCCGGGCGACCAGGGGAAATTCATCGATCTCGGACTCGGGCTGCTCCAGTTCCAGATCGGTGAAATTGTCCTCTATCTCGGCAATGCCCAGCCGGCGCTGCTCGGCATCCCGGAACCTGATGAGCAGGCCGCCGTCCCTGCGCCGGGTGATGGTCCGGTAGCGGATGCGCTCGTCCCGCAGTTGCGTCCTGATGTCCGAGACGTACCGTTCTTCCGCCTTGGCGACCGCCGCTTCCATATCCACCTGCATCAGGAAATGCACGCCGCCGCGCAGATCCAGGCCCAGGAACATGGGTTCGGCGCCCAGCGCGCGCAGCCAGCCCGGTGTCGCCGGGGCCAGGTTCAGGGCCACGGTATAGGAACGGCCCAGCGCTTCCTTGACCACGTCCTGGGCCTTGAGCTGGGTTCCCTCGTCTGCAAACCTGGCCACCAGGTTTCCCTGCCCCACGCTGATATTGCCGTATTCAATGCCCGCGGTGTCCAGGGCGTCTTCCACGGCATAGCGGGTCAGTTCGCTGATCTCGCCGCCCCGCGACGCGGAGACCTGCAATGCCGGGTCCTTGCCGTAGATATTGGGCAACGCGAACAGGCAGCCGACTGCAATGACGGTGATGATCAGCAGGTATTTCCAGAGGGGGTAACGGTTCATAAACAACTATCAGGGGCTAGGAACTAGGGATTAGGGACCAGGTACTGGAGATTTGCAATACGGTTCATGGACAGCAATATGTACAGGGCCGGGGTTCAGAGGGTTTTCAGCGTTCCTTTGGGCAAAACCGCGCTAACGGCCTGTTTCTGCACCTTGATCTCGGTGCCCTGGGCAATTTCCAGCACGATGAAATTATCTCCCACCTGGTTGATCTTCCCCAGCACGCCACCGTTGGTGGCCACTTCATCGCCTTTCGCCAGGTTGCCGACCAGTTGCTTGTGCTCCCTGGCCTGTTTCATCTGCGGCCGGATCAGGAAGAAGTAAAAAATGACGAAGAACAGGACCATCATGAACAGGAAGGAACCGCCCCCGCCCTGTCCGCCGCCCTGAGCCCATGCATCGTTTATGAAGAAGTCAATCATCGATCCGGTGCCGTGTGAAACAAGGGCGGCATTATATCACAATCACCGCCATAATCAGCCGTGCTGCGAAGTTTCAATAAGGCGTATTCATTATTAACAATCAGCCATGGGGTATAATAACAATCAGCCATAGCGCTGAATGGCAATCAGCAGCATGATTGATTAACGACTTTATCCTGTGGAAGATACATCTCTGTGACACTGGGGTTTCTCCGGACGTAAATCAACGAACCCATGACCTCCCTCTACGAATCCGACGTCGAACAATTAGCCGTAGAACTCCTGGAACGCCAGGGTTGGTTGTACCTGTCCCCGGAAGCGCAGGAGTCCGAAAGGCAGCACTCCTCCGACGTCGCCCTGGTCTCACGCCTGCAAGCAGCGCTTGACAAACTCAATCCAGCCATCCCGCAAGAGGCAAAAGAACAAGCCCGCATCCGGGCGCTCGCGCTCGCCGGTCGGAATCCTGTTGCAAGCAACGAAGCGTTCTACCAGATGTTGACGGAAGGCATAACGGAAGACCGACAGCAGGGCGGCGAGACAATCGGCGTCAAAGTGTGTTTGATTGATTTCGACACCCCGCTTAATAATGATTTCGTGGTCTGTAACCAGTTTACGGTAACGGACCGTAACCCCCTGTCGGGTCATGGCGCCGTAACAAAACGCCCGGATATTGTCCTGTTCGTCAACGGGCTGCCCCTGGTCGTCATCGAATTGAAAAATCCGACCGATGAAAACGCCACACCGCGCAAAGCATTCGACCAACTACAGACTTATAAAGAGGTAATTCCCAAGCTGTTTTGCTACAACGGCCTGCTGGTTGCCTCGGACGGCCTGGATGCGGAAGCCGGTTCCTTAACCGCCGGGTGGAGCCGCTTTATGGCCTGGAAAACCGTGGATGGGAAAAAAGAGGATGCGACCACAACGCCACAGTTGGAAACGCTTATCAAAGGCATGCTGCGTCCGGATGTACTGCTGGAGCTGGTGCGCCACTTCAGCGTCTTCGAGAAAGTGAAAAAGGAAGATCCTGCCACCGGCCAGATCAGCATCGAAACCGTCAAGAAGATCGCGGCATACCACCAGTACCACGCGGTGAAGGAAGCCGTTAAATCCACCGTCAGAGCCTCAGCCAGAGAGAAAATCGCGGAGACTCCGGAGCGGTACAATCTACCCGGGGTAAAAAGCCAACCCAGGGGAGACCGCAAGGCGGGGGTGGTCTGGCATACCCAGGGCAGCGGCAAATCCTTGTCCATGGTGTTTTACACCGGCCTGTTGGTCGTGCACCGGGAGATGAACAACCCGACTATTGTTGTCATCACCGACCGCAACGACCTTGACGAGCAGTTATTCGATGATTTCCTCGCTGGCGAGAACCTGCTCAGGCAGGTTCCCAGACAAGCGGAAAGCCGTGCAGGTTTAAGGCAACTGCTGCAAACCGCAGGAGGCGGCATCGTTTTCACGACTATACAGAAGTTTCTGCCTGAAGACGGCAGTGACGACTTCCCGTTGCTGTCAAACCGGCACAATATCATTGTGATTGCCGATGAAGCGCATCGCAGCCAGTACGGTTTCGGCGCCCGGACTCACTTTGTGAAGGACGGCGCCAAAACCAAGTACGGTTTTGCCAAGTACCTGCGGGATGCCCTCCCGGAAGCAACGTTCATCGGTTTTACCGGCACGCCTATTGAGAAGGAAGACGCATCTACCCCGGCGGTGTTCGGCAATTACATCGACGTTTACGATATAGAACAAGCCGTTGAAGACGGAGCGACCGTGCCGGTTTATTACGAATCCCGCCTGGTGCAGGTGCACCTGAAAGACGAAGAAAAAGCGGAGCTGGACGCCGAGGTTGAGGGCATTACCGAAAGCGAAGAAGCGACGGCAACGGAGAAGTCAAAAGCCAAATGGAGCAGACAGGAGGCGATTATCGGCCACGAGCAGCGAGTAAAATCGATCGTGGCGGATATCCTCAAGCATTTTGAGGCCAGACAGGAGATATTCGCAGGCAAGGCCATGATCGTCGCCACCAGCCGCCGGATCGCGGTGGCTATGTACGATGAAATAACCGCCTTGCGTCCCGACTGGCGCGATGAGGATAAAAACAAGGGGCAGGTGAAGGTGATCATGACCTCTTCCTCAAGCGACCCTGCGACATGGCAGCAACACAACACAAGCAAAGCGGAGCGAAAGACGTTGCGGGAACGGTTCCAGGACCCGGACGACCCCTTGCAGGTCGTCATCGTGCGGGACATGTGGCTGACCGGGTTCGACGCTCCCTGCCTGACCACGATGTACCTCGACAAAATCATGCGCGGGCACAGTCTGATGCAGGCCATCGCCCGGGTCAACCGGGTTTACAAGGATAAAGACGGCGGCAGGGTTGTGGACTATATCGGCATCGCATCAAATTTGAAACAAGCCCTGGTTTCCTATACTCAAAGCAACGGCAGGGGCGCGCCGGCTTTTGAGCAGGAACAGGCGGTGGAGAAAATGCTGGAAAAATACGCCGTGGTTGCCGCCATGTTCGGCCAGTTTGCCTACAAGACCTATTTCTCCGCGGGAACGCAGGAAAAGCTGAGGCTGATCCTGGAGGCCGAGGAGCACGTGCTCGGGCTGGAAAACGGCAAGGAGCGGTTTACCAAAGAGGTGGGCCTGCTGGAAAAAGCGTTTGCGCTGTCCGTACCCGACCCCAGGGCCATGGAGATCAAGGCTGAGGTCGGTTTTTTCCAGGCAGTGAAGGCGCGCCTGAAAAAATTTGAGCGGCGGGGCAGCGGCAAGAGCCCGGACGAGATGGAAACCGCCATCCGGCAGCTTGTCGATAAGGCGGTCGCTGTGGACGGCGTCATCGATATCTTTGCCGCCGCCGGCATCAACAAGCCGGACGTCTCCATTCTTTCGGATGACTTCCTGCAGGAAATCCAGGGCATGAAACGCAAGAACCTGGCCCTGGAGCTGCTGAAGAAGCTTCTGAACGATGAGCTGCGCGCCAGGACGAGGAAAAACCTGGCCCAGGGCAGAAAGTTTTCCGAAATGCTGGAAGCGGCGCTCAGGAAATACCGGAACAACCTGCTGACCGCGGCACAGGTGATAGAGGAACTGATACAGCTTGCCAAAGAGATAAAAGTGTCGGACGATAAAGCGGCCGGCATGGGCCTGTCGGATGATGAGCTCGCGTTTTATGACGCCCTGGCCCTGAACGAGAGCGCCAAAGAGGTGATGGGCGATGACACCTTGCGCTCCCTGGCCCAGGTATTGGTGCAACGGGTAAGACAAAACATGTCTATTGACTGGACCATCAAGGAAAGCGCACGGGCCAAACTCAGGACGACTGTGCGACGCCTGTTGCGGGAGTACGGCTACCCTCCCGACCAGCAAAAACTGGCAACGGAGAATATTTTGCAGCAAACCGAATTGCTTGCCGATGAGTGGAGCGTCGGGGAGGCACAATGACGAACAGCCACACAACGACAGAAAGACTGGAAGCCCAACTGTTCAAAGCCGCGGACAAACTGCGCAAGAACATCGACGCGGCCCAGTACAAGCATATCGTCCTCGGCCTGATCTTTCTCAAATACATCTCGGACTCGTTCCTGGCGCGCTACGAAGAATTGACCAACACCGAGTTCGCCGACCCGGAAGACCCGGACGAATACGCCGGCGAAAACGTTTTCTGGGTGCCGCGGGAGGCCAGGTGGAGCCAAATCTGCGCACAGGCAAAACAACCCGCCATCGGCCAAATACTGGACAAGGCCATGGAACTCATAGAAAAGGACAACCAGACCCTGAAAGGCATCCTGCCCAGGGTATTCGCCAGGATGAACGTGGCTTCAGCCACCCTGGGAGAACTGATCGACCTGATCAGCAATATCGCCTTGGCCGAGGAAAGCGCAAAGTCAAAGGACGTGCTCGGCAGGGTATACGAGTATTTCCTGGGTGAATTCGCCCTGGCGGAAGGCAAAAAAGGCGGGCAGTTCTACACCCCAAGCTCCATCGTGAAACTGCTGGTGGAGATGATCGAACCCTACTCGGGCCGGGTATTCGACCCCTGCTGCGGCAGCGGCGGCATGTTCGTGATGAGCGAGAAATTCGTGGAGAACCACCAGGGAAAAATCGACGACATCTCCATCTACGGCCAGGAAAGCAATGAAACCACCTACCGCCTGTGCCGCATGAACCTGGCCATACGCAATATCGACGGCTCCCAGGTCAAGTGGAACAAGGAGGGTTCGTTTCTTCACGATGCCCACCCAGACCTCAGGGCGGACTTCATCCTCGCCAACCCGCCATTCAACGACAGCGACTGGAGCGGCCGGCAACTGGCAGGCGACGGACGCTGGAAGTACGGCGCGCCACCCCCGGGCAACGCCAACTTCGCCTGGGTGCAGCACTTCATCCACCACCTCGCGCCCCGCGGCGTGGCCGGCTTCGTGCTGTCAAAAGGTTCGCTCACCTCCAAATCCTCCAACGAGGACGTCATCCGCAAAAACCTCGTGCAAGCCGGCCTGGTGGACTGCATCGTCAACCTGCCGGCAAAACTGTTCCTGAACACACAGATACCCGCCTGCCTGTGGTTCATCTCCGGCAAACGGCAAGGCCACAACGGCGAACGCCCGCGCGCGGATGAAATCCTGTTCATAGACGCCGGTGAGATGGGACATTTAATCAACCGCCGCACCCGGGTATTTTCGGATGAAGATACGGGAAAGATTGCGGACACCTACCACCAGTGGCGGAACCAGGACGGAGAGTATGAAGACGTAGCCGGTTTCTGCCATGCCACGCTCATTGAAAAAATTCGGGAACTGGATTATGTGCTGAGCCCGGGACGCTATGTCGGCTTGCCTGAGGAGGAAGAGGATTTTGACTTCGGGGAAAGATTTGCCGAACTGAAAGCAGAGTTCGAGGCACAGCTTGTTGAAGAAGATAAGCTGAACAAGCGGATTTTACAGAATTTGAAAAAGGTGAAGTGGGAGGAAACAGAATGAGTAAGGTCAATTATGAAAAATTGGAAAACTCGCTCAATGAATTGAAGGAACAATACGGCAGCTATTCGACCCTGGATGAGCAGAATTTATCCGATGTAAATCAAAGAGCGGTGAAAAATTCCGTTATCAAGTGCTTCGAGATTTGCTACGACACCCTGTGGAAGCAGATTAAGAAGTATCTTCAAGATGAGAACGGCAAAGCTGAATTGAGAAATTCACCGATACCGATTTTCCGCGCCGCCTTTGAAGATCTGCTGTTTAATAAAGACGTACACAAGCGACTCGTGCAGTACAACAAAATAAGAAATGACGCCGCGCACGATTACAGCATAGAAAAAGCAATGGCGGCCTTAGACAAGGTTGGAGAATTTGTCCAGGACACCGAAGAAATCTACGAGGTCATGGTCAAAGGCGAATGAGCAAAGAGAAACTCATAGACCTGGACCGGGATCAACTCGACCTGCTGCACACCATCCTCCAACGCCAAATCCCCGACAAAACAGTATGGGCCTACGGTTCCCGCGCCACCTGGAAAGCCAAAGAAACCTCCGACCTGGACCTGGCCGTATTCGATTGCGAGCCGATGCAGATTTATCATCTCAAAGAGGAACTCGAAGAAAGTGACCTGTTGGTCTCGGTGGACGTCATGGACTGGGAGAACATCCCGGACGACTTCAAGGAGAATATCAGGAGGAAGTATGTGGTGGTGCAGGAGAAGGTGGGGGCACCAGAAGGATGGCAAGAGGTGAAGTTGGGAGATATAGTCAGATTTAATTATGGAAAATCGCTTCCTGAACAAAAAAGAATCACAGGGGATATCCCTGTTTATAGTTCTGCTGGTTTAATCGATTGGCATAATGAAGCCTTGGTCAATACAAGGGGACTTATTATAGGAAGGAAAGGCACTATTGGTTCAATTCATAAAAGCGAGACCCCGTTTTTTCCTATCGACACAACATTTTATATCGAAAATTCTGAAGATGACGATGCCTATAATTTGGAATTTTTATTTTACAAACTTTCTTGTTTAGGCTTGGAAAACCTAAACTCTGATTCGGCAGTACCTGGGTTAAATCGGCATACTGCACATGATCAGAAACTATTTCTCCCTCCGCTCCCCGAACAAAAAGCCATCGCCGAAGTCCTATCCAGCCTCGACGACAAAATAGACTTGCTCAACCGCCAGAACAAAACCCTTGAAGATATGGCGCAGGCATTATTCAGGAAGTGGTTTGTGCATGGGAAAAATGATACTTGGGAACACGGAAAGTTAGGAGACGTTTTTACCGTCAAAGGTGGAACAACACCAAGTACAAAAGAGAAGGATTACTGGAATGGCGAAATAAATTGGACAACACCTAGAGACCTGTCTAATCACAACGCAATTTTCCTGCTTGATACGGAAAAAAGAATCACTGAACAAGGACTGGCCAAAATCAGTTCAGGCTTGCTGCCGCCTGGAACAGTGCTTTTATCATCAAGAGCGCCCGTTGGATACTTGGCCATTACAGACATCGCTCTTGCCATAAACCAGGGATACATTGCAATCATCTGTGACAAAATGCTCTCCAATTATTTCGTCTATCTGTGGTGCAAGCATAATATCAGGATGATTAAAAGTTCCAGTGGCGGAACCGTCTTTCAGGAAATACCTAAATCAGTATTCAGGGAAATAGGCATAGCCATACCCCCCGAAAAATTACTTTCATCTTTCGACGAGTTAAGTAAGCCGATTTTCCAGAAAATTAAAACCAATCAATATCAGACCCTCAAACTTGAAAATCTGCGGGATACCTTACTGTCCAAGTTGGTGAGTGGCAGGGTGAAGATTAATTCCTCTGGGGAGAGCAGAACAAGAGGCTAATTCTGGATGATCTAAAGATTTTGGATGCTATCGAGATGACCGTATCCATAAGAGATATTTTGCACAGTCGGAGTATTGAATGAATCAATGCACAGGGCGTCCTGCAGAGGATGAATTTAAATTGCTTTGTTCGCAAAGAAATATCACCTGTAACCCGTCTTTGGAGGACGATCACGGCTGGGATTTCATTATTGAAATCCCTGTAACTCCGGCAGAGAAATTACTTGCTGATAAAATCCCTGCTCCAAGACCGGTGTTGGTTCAGGTCAAATCTACCAGAAGCGAATCTGCTACAATCAAAATAAAACTCAGTAATGCCTTGAGATTTGCACAAACTACTCCACCATGTTTTGTTGTTCTATTCCAATACAACAAAAAAGGTGAAAGAGAGCGCATTTATGCCCGCCACTTCTGGAAGGATTTAATTGAGCGCTCTCTTAAGCGCGGACGTAAAGCCAGTGTTGAAGGTAAAGCATTACATCAATCAATGGTGAGTATAAGTTTCACAGACCAGGATGACCATACCGATGATTTAATTGGGTGGCTGAGCAACACGGTAAATGTGTTTCCGATTGACTATGGCAGTGACAAGCAAAAACTGGTCAATAATCTGGGTTACGAGAGACATAACTACCGGGGAGAGTTGGCTATTGGTCCTTTGAAAGGGATTGAAGAACTTGTAGACCATCAGTTGGGATTAACAGATGAACTACCAGTTACACGTATAAAGTTGATAGATTCGCGTTTCGGTATTGACGACCCTACACCAGTCTATGAGGGCACGACTGGACGGATCAGGTTAACGTCCAACGAGTCAAGAGAATGGACGCTAATCCTACATACTCCATATGACGAACCTATTTTATTGCCTGCAACAATCAAATCTCCCGCAATACCCGGATTGCCCTTCGAAAAATTCAAAATATTAATTGAGACTTGGTTGTTTAAAGCGACTATGAGTTATTCTGGCTCAACGGAATTGGCTTTCGGAGATGAAGATATATTGAAAAAGAAAATGCCATTAGCACAGCTTAATGAACTCGCTCGTTTTCTTTCCTGGAAGAGTGATTCGGTTTCGATGAAAGCTGTCGAAAATGGATTGCCACTATTTCAGTGTCCCGTAAATGTCAGTTCGACCGTTGACAAAAGACTCTGCATGTTTTTCGCAGATATCACGAAAAATTTACTGAAGATACAATCGTGCGCCGGGACTTCTACAGTACGGGCATCGTTATTGGATTTGCGACACTCATTTAAACAATCCTATGTGCTTCACGGAATTATTACTGCAAAGGAAATGGCACTGAATTTCAAACCTGGTCCTGAGTGGGAATATGAGACCAGCATTTCTCATATACTTGGGCACATAGATGTTGAAGTTGGAGGCTTCACTTTTGTAGCAATACTCAAAGCTCCAATTACTGAGCAAGCTGTTTCTGATAACCTTATCGTCTTTACATGTGGGAAATTTACACTGTGTGATGGCTTTGTCGGTGAGGATGCTGATAGTGTGTTGTCAGCAGGTCAAACAAGTTACGAAGAGCAGTCCAGACATTTTCTACATGAATATTTGTGTGTAGGTAATTTTCGAGCTTTCTTGGAGTAAATTCGTCAAAATTCTTGAGAAGGGAGTGAAATGCGGAGGTAACTGGCACTATAGCTTGTCCATATTCGATGGCAAAACCGACGACTTTCGGTGTCATGTTATATGTCGCAGCACACAATAATGATGGGGCATTGGAGGTTATTCCATCGGAATAAATTTGGTAATTTGAAGGTGTACCTGTTCCTAAGATATACGCAATCAATCTCGAAGAATTAAGAAAAATAGTCCAAAATTAGTGCTATGAACGAATTAAAGTTGAGAGTTGAATTAAACAAAGGTCGAGTTGGCATCCCGCTTGACAAACTTGGTCGCGTTGTGAAGGAGACCTTACAATTTTTGACAGCGGTCGACCAGGACATCGGGATAGGCGATGACCCGAAGAGTTGGCTCGCGCTTAATTTTGGGAATAGCTCAGTTAATTTTGATTGCTTGCGAGTCGGAGAACTGGAACCAGCAGTTATCGACCGTGGTAACCGCATCATTCGCAGCATCATGGCAAATGATTATTCTGACCCTGAAACTGATTTGTTGGTTCGTCCCATGACCCGCTTGCAATATACCCAAATTGCCAACCCGATTGACCCGGACGAAAAAGTTTTATTTGGCCTCTACGGGAATCAGGATGACGAACCTGTGGACTGGTTCGAGTTAACCAGGGAATCTGCTATCAGAGTTCTTGAAGATACCCCGCAGATTGTGACCTATTACGGGGAGATTCAAGGTATCGTTCATGCCTTTTACAAGGAAAGCGCATCCCCGAAACTGGTTATAAGAGAACTTTCAACCAGGGATCTGGTGGATTGCTTCTTCACGCCTGATATGTATCAGGCGGCGGTTGAAACGTTGCTTGAACCGAATGCAGTCATTTTTGTTGAAGGTGAAGTGTCAGAAGATCGGATAAAAAATCAGGTCGCGTCAATTAAGGTCGCAGATTTCAGGCCAGCGCCGGATTTTGATGATACCCAGATTCATGAGTTCATAGGCAGTTATCCAAAATTTACCGGAAACCTGACGACGGAGGAATTCATCAGGGGGGTGCGTCAAGATGACTGATCTATCCAGGATCTATATCGATGCCTAGAGGCTCTATGACTGACTATGCAATGCGCATCTCACGACTTACGGTTGATAAGTTGGGAGTAAAGCTATACGACAAGGTGTCTGCCGTGATCGCAGAACTCATAGCAAATTCGTACGATGCCGACGCTACGAAAGTTCAGATACATGCTCCTATGAAGCAATATCTTGCCAGCAAGAGGAAGGGAGTTGTCGAAGACAAGGGGTTTTATATATCCATAGAAGACGATGGTCACGGCATGACGCCGGATGAAATGCAGAAATTTTTCCTGGTGGTAGGAGCGGAACGTCGTTCTGATACACAACGTGGGGATTTATCAAGGAAGTACCGGAGAAAGGTAATGGGTAGAAAGGGAGTAGGCAAATTGGCGCCTTTCGGGATATGCCGCGTTATGGAAATTATCAGTTCAGGGGGCGAAAGGATTAATCAAAATGGTCAGTCCGGTTATCTCACCTCTCACATAGTGCTTGATTACGACGGAATCACTGATGGTCAAAGTGACCTGGAAAAGGACTACAAACCTGGCATAGGGGCTGATGACCGGACGTTACAGCCTAATCATGGAACAAAAGTGATATTGAAGAATTTCAATTATCGACGTGTTCCGGACATTGAAACGCTTGGCAGACAAATTGCGCAACGGTTTGGCATCAGGTCGAATGACTGGCGTATTACGTTACACGACAACACAAAGACTGTCGGTGACGTTGATCACTCCCGTCAAATAGGAAAGTTCGACGTCGCGTATATGCCTAACACGAAAATTGTATTCAGTAATAGCGGGGAATCGTCAGAGGCGATTAAACCGGATGGAGAAAAAATTGATGACCTCAAAGGCGGGTTCGAGTATGACGGCAAATTTTATCCTGTAGATGGTTGGGTGGCGTATTCCAAACGGCCATACAAAGATGATTTGATGGCTGGAGTGCGCATATATTGCAGGGGAAAAATTGCTGCTCAGACCAGTGTATTTAATCAAAAAGCCGGTTTCACCGGCGAACATAACGTCCGCTCCTATCTGATTGGTGAGTTATCGGCGGACTGGCTGGATGAGGATGAAGATCTGATTCAGACTGACAGGAGAGACATTCTTTGGTCTGAAGAACTGAGTAGTGCCTTTCAGGAGTGGGGGCAAAAAGTCGTTAAGCGGGTTGGGAATATGTCCCGTAACCCTATGAGAAAAGCAACTGCAGAGGTGTTTCTAACGACGGGAAAAGTGCATGAACGAGTAGAAGAGGCTTATCCGGTTGAAACCGACGACCAGATAAGAGAACAAGCCATTCAGCTTGCCAATCGCTTTGGAAGGACTATCAGCCGCGCGGAAGCTGAAAATACTGAAGTGGTTGAGGAACTGGTTGACCTGAGTATCCAGTTAGCGCCTCATATCACTCTGGATGACAAAATGAGAGAGGCTGCGGAACGGGAAGACACCCCTCTTTCTATGCTCAATGCCATACTGCGCACTGCAAGATTGGCGGAACTTGCGTCATTCGGTCGTATTGCCAATGACCGGATCAAGGTTATGAACCGGTTGGAAGCGCTTAAGGACAATGAAGATACCCGGGAGGACAGCCTGCAAAAACTCATCGAAGACGCGCCTTGGTTAATAAACCCGGAATGGGCGCCTGTGACCACTAACCAGACCTTGCGGACGTTAAGATCAGAATTTGAGAAGTACTACAAGAAGAAGACCGGGAAAGCAATCTCCCTGATGGATTTCAGCACACCGGGAAAACGGCCTGACTTCGTGCTTACTACGCAAGAAGGGGAGATACAAATTATCGAAATAAAGCGTCCGGGCCACAAACTTACTAACAACGAAATGGAGCGAATCGTCAGTTATCACGAGCAAATGGATGAATTTATAAATACTCCGGCAAATAAGGAGCTTATAAAAGCTATAACCGGATTTCATATCACGCTCGTATGCGATGATTTGACTTTAAGCGGTAGTCCAAAGGCGGCTTTTGATGGTTATCTCGGTTCTCGAGACATGACCCATATCAATTGGCGGTCGTTTTTGGCAAAAACGAGGGCATTACATCAGGACTTTCTTGACGAGGCCGAACGGCAGCGACGTCATATAGCGACCCGAGGCGCAAATGGCACAGCGTAATTTTACGGTAATCGAAGCTTTTGCCGGAGGAGGAGGTCTCTCCAAAGGGCTTTTTGACGCAGGCTTCAACGTGATAGGGGCCATAGAGTTCGAACCTCACGCGTTCGCAACTTACAAGGCTAACCATCCGTCAGTAACGTGCTTGAACCAGGATATTCGGAGCGTCCGGGGTAAAGACCTTATGGATATGATTGACGTCAGTGACATCGATGTATTAGCCGGCTGCCCCCCATGCCAGGGATTTACGTCTCTCACGTCCAAGTACAAAAAACCGGACCCGAGGAATGGATTGATTGAAGAAATATCTCGCCTTGTCAGGGAGTTGAAGCCCCAAGCGGTGATGATTGAGAACGTGCCGGGTTTGGCAACAAAGGGTGAAAGCCTGTATTCCGGGTTCCTTCATGATTTGGAAAGTATGAACTACGTTGTCAACCAGGCTGTACTTGACGTTGTCGATTACGGTGTGCCGCAGTTTAGAAAACGCATCGTGGTGCTTGCCGGGCTTGGTTTCAGGATAGATATGCCACACGCTACGCATTCAAAATCGGGGATTGGCGGTAAACGGCCTTGGGTGACGGTTAGAGATGCAATAGGGAGGGTTAAACATTCTCCTGAGTTACTTGAGGATGCAAATAAGACCGGCACTCCACAAGACCTGGATTGGCACGTTATCAGACGGCTGTCACCAAAAAATATGGCAAGGATAAAAGCGGCTAAACCCGGCAAATCCCGGATGGAGATTCCCGACACTCTGCGGCCGGAATGCCACAGAGGAAACTATAAGGGCTTCTCTAACGTTTACGGCAGGATGAACTGGGATGAGCCGGCGCCTACGATAACCGGCGGATGCACAACCTTGAGCAAGGGCCGGTTCGGCCACCCGGAAGCTGACCGCACGATTTCGGTCAGAGAAGCGGCATTGTTGCAGTCTTTCCCACAAGACTACATTTTTGATACACCTTACATGGAGCATGTATGTAATATTATTGGCAACGCCTTGCCTCCTCTATTTGCTAAACGCTTGGCCGAGTCATGTTTTGAAGCAATTGAGAAGCACGGCGACACAAACTAAATCAGCACTCCCCGTACCGACCATGCGCCAGTGGCCTGGAGACGCGCAGCAGGAACACACAACCTTTGGCAATCTAAGCCGTAGTGAACTGATGTCCCGGGTAAAAAGTTCCGGCAATAAGACAACGGAAGAACTACTGGCGCGACTGCTACGCAAAATGGGCTTGACCGGCTGGCGTCGACGTCAGCCGCTGCCGGGGCGCCCCGATTTTGTATGGCCCCAGATGAAAGTTGCCGTCTTCGTTGACGGGTGCTTCTGGCATGGTCACGACTGTAGAAATCTCACGCCAAAAAAGAATGTGGGCGCTTGGCAGGAAAAGATTCAAAAAACCCGGACGAGAGACCGACGCGCTAATCGTAACCTGCGGACACTTGGCTGGAAAGTTATTCGTATTTGGGAGTGTCAGTTGAAGAAAAATCCTGACTGGTGTTTATCCAGAATAAAGCGCAAGCTCGAAGGGAGCAGGTGACCTGACTTCGCACGTCATCAGCTGAAAAACGATTCTATCTGAAGTTTATCAAGCTCTTTATTCAACGAGTCGAAGCTGAAATTTCGGAGATTATTTTTTTCGGATAATTCTTCCAGCATTTTACTTAATGTCCGTTTTTTCCGGTCACGTGAAATAATGGGAACCTCTATAAATAGACCATTTCAGGTCTGATCAGGTTCAGTGTTTTCCAATACTGGAATGAGCCTGTAGAGAGAGAGATTCTGCCCCGATCTCAAGCCCGTTTGTATTCCTGTTCATGAATGGTTGTAAAGAGTGCCCGGCGCGCCTGCTGCAAGGCATCGGCCGCCGCGTTGTCGCTGATCCGGTAAGCGACCTTGTCCAGTATGTCAAAGCTTAACCCCGGTTTCAAATACCGCTGCGCATCGTCCAGGGACTTGAGTTTCTCATAGGGGGTCATGAGGGACTCGTAGGGGTAGCGTTTGCGCTGTCTCCCCTTCTTGTCGGTGACGGTGACCGGAAACAGGCAGGGCCGGTGGTAGTTGACGTAGGGGTTGAGGTGTTGGCGGTGGAACGCGTTCAACGGGCCGGCCCAGCGCCGCGGGATGTGGGCGTGGCCCAGGAGCTTGCGCACCACGTGGCCGTTCTTGCATTCCACCAGGGCGTTGTCGTTGCTGTGCCGGGGCCGGGACTTGGTCAGCTCGATGCGCAGCTTCTCCAGCAGTTTGGCGACCTGTTTGTTGATATATTCCGAGCCGTTGTCGGCATGGAACCCCAGGACCACGAACGGGAAGGCCTCCAGCAGGTGTTCCAGCGCCGGGATGAGGTAGACCTCACTGATGCGTTCGACGCTGACCACCACCTCGAACTGGGTGACCTCATCCACCGCATTGACGTGATAGACGCCTTTTTCACCGTCTAAATCGCCCTGGTGCACCGTATCGATGCGGATATAACCGGGTTGCCCGTCCGGCTGCGGCTTGCGCCGCTCGCCGATGGGCAGGGTCACCGGACGGGTTTTATCCACCGTGTGGCGCGCCCGCCGATAGGTCTGGGATTGCCGTAGATTGTACAGGTGGGACACCGAGATGCCGGCCAGACGCTCATACTCGGTCTGACCGAAGACCTCAAAGGCCCGCTCACAGAGCTTCTTCAGGGCCGGCCCGTTGGGCGTGTTATGGCGCTCGTCCATGGCCGCCAGCAGGCGCATATCCGCCTTCGTGTAGCGCCGGGCAAAGCCCTGTGCCGTACAGTGCCGCGGCGCCAGCTCGCCGGTCTCCCGGTAGCGTTTGACCAGCCGCTTCACCTGCGCCCGGGAATACCCGCTCACCTTCATCAGGTAACGCAGCAGCGTCCCTTTGTCCTTCTTGTTGCAGCCCGGATAATCAAACTTCACCAGGGTGCGCCGCACCCAGTCATACCGGCTCCGCTTGTCACCGGCCACCTCAAAGGCCACCCGTTGGGTGCCCGCCAGAAAGGCGCGCACCTGGTCGATACTCGTTAACTCGTTTGCGTTCATGATCGTTTTCATCCTCGTATCATGAACAGAAAGACAGATTATTTCAGGCTCATTTCATGGTGGAATCACGTCCGCCCTTCAGGCTCATTTCATATTGGAAAATACTGGTTCTTTTTCAATATATTTATATGTGGTAAGGTGATCAGGGCCTTCAATCATCTCGCCAGCGCCCTCATCGCGCCGTTTTATGACCCTCAGGGGTCGTTCTGACACCGTTTTCTGCCCGTTCTCCGTCAAGCAGGCGCACTGACCCCTTGCAGGTAACACAATCGTCGCATGTTATACACCAGGTTCATCATGCCGATGGCCAGGGCACTGCGCTTGAGCCCGATGCAGCGTATCAGCTTGGTCCGGGTCGCGCACTGCGCCCCGAACACGTGCTCCACCCGCACCCGTATTTTTGCCCTGCTGCGGTTGCCCTGCTTCTCCCGGTCCGTCAACGGCTGGTTGCGGCTGCCCTTGCGCTGAATGTGACTGCGGTAGTTCTTCTCCCGCAAACGTGCCTCCTGCTCCCTGGAACGGTACGCGCTGTCCGCCCAGATGGCTTTGCTGGTATTGTCCTCATCCAACAGCTTATCGAGCAGTTGCGAGTCATGCACGTTGGCCGGCGTCACCGCAAAGCTGCGTATCAGCTTGTGCTCATGGTCCGCGTTCACGTGGTTCTTGTACCCGTAATGATTCTTGCCGTGTTTCTTCGTCCAGCGCGCCTCCACGTCCTTCTGGCGCCGTTTGGGCTTGGCTTGCTCCTCGTCCCACTCGGCCGGTACCTCCCCGGCCTTGAGCTTTGCATTCTCCTCGCGCGTGTTGCGCTGCACCGGCGCCGGCACCAGCGAGGCATCCACCAACTGCCCCTTGCGCGCCCGGTACCCCAGGCCCTGCAACTGCCCGGTAAAGTGGGTAAACAACTTATCCATCAACCCCCGCTGCACCAACTGCTCCCGAAACGCCCAGAACGTCTTCGCATCCGGCGCCCTGTGCACATTGTCCAACCCCATGAAACGCTGGAAACTGCGCCGGTCCTCAACCTGGTATTCCAACTGCTCATCGCTCAAGCCGTATAAATGCTGTATCACCAGCCCCTTGAACATCAGCACCTCGTCCCGGCGCGGGGCGCCCGCATTGCTCTTGCGTTCGGTGGGCCGGATGCGTGCCAATAACGGACGGAATGATTCCCAGTCCACCACCTGGCCCAACTGCGCCAGCGGGTCTTTCAGCTTCGTCAAACGGGCGTCCTGCAAGTCAAAAAAGGAACCGAACAGGTCTTGGGTCTTCTTCATGGCAGCACCTTCAAACAGGAAAATGTGAGTTGAAATCAGTGACCCGTATTATATCATTGTGCTGAATTAATAGAGGTTCCTTAATTGTATTTACGGCTTTTATATTACCGATTGATGGTTTCCTGTCTGGGTTCTGTTCGATTCTCTCGGCACTGGATGTGTCAACCCGGATTCTCTTGACGGTTTCAGTGTATAGACAAAAGCGGACAAATCTATTTGTTGCTAACAGGCATAGCGATAAAAGCTTTTACCTGAACCAACACATACGTGTTATATTTACAACAAAGTGAAATAGTGAAAATGACGTTTGACAATCGGCAGAGGCAAATATGATTAGAAGTTTCACCTTGGATTTTTGGTTAGACGAGGATTGGTATGTTGGGAAACTCCGTGAAGTTCCCGGTGTATTCAGTCAGGGAAAAACTCTGGAAGAATTAAAAATGAATGTTAAAGACGCCTATGCGCTTACGATGCAGGAAACCAGGCCGGCGCCCGTGGAAAAATTCTATTCAACAGAGCTTACAATGGATATAACTTGAAACGGAGGGATTTCGTCAGACGTTTGACTGATGAAGGGTGCTACCTGAAGAGGCATGGAGCTAAACATGATATTTATGCCAACCCTGAGAATAGCAAACAAGCTCCAGTGCCCAGACACAGCGAAATCAAGGACAGTCTGTGCAGATTGATCAGGCAACAACTTGGAATAACCTCCTGATAAAACAGAGGCTGTCACCAGATTGATTAAAGACACCCCGCAGGCCGTAACCTGCCACTGAGAGCTTCAAGGAATCGTTCATATATTTTTCAAGGAAAGCGCATCCCCGAAACTGGTTATAAGAGAACTTCCAACCAGGGTTCTGGTGGATTGCTTCTTCATGCCCGACATGTATCAGGCGGCGGTTCCAGATGAGCAGACGATACCCCAACCTTGATGTTTGATGCTCTATAGAATTACGTTACGTACGCCCTTCTTTCGCCCATCTTTTCTGCCTCGGCTTCAAATGCAGGGATGGCGTTTCTCAGGAAACTAAGCAACTCGCTTGTAATGAATACAAGCACAAAAAGCACCAGGATAGAAGACAACGCCAGCGCAACAGGCGAGGTTTTCACCAGGTAGGAGATGATATTTGCATTTGCGTCGTCCCGAATACCATCGACCTCTGAAATGACATCATCGGGCAGGTCCTTGTACGCCTGTTCAAGTTCCTGTTTGTATGCCCGTATATTTTTTTGCTCATTGATCTCATCTTCCAGGTACACGGCTACAATAAACCGTATGAAACTGAGCTTATCCAGGTAACGGATCATTCCGTTGAGCACGTGTCGATTCATGGTATAGGCGCGTTTGTCAAATAACCGGTACTCCACTCCGATGCAAAACAACTGTCGCCTCAGGCCGTAGAGCTTCTCACGGGCCTGTTCCAGTTGGAGCGCGGGATACTCAACCATGACTATCCACAAAAGCAACCCTAATCCTGCCAGACTGTAAAATACTGTAATTGTCTCGTTCATTGGTTATCCTCCA
Source organism: Gammaproteobacteria bacterium (assembly GCA_965220815.1). Classification (GTDB taxonomy): domain Bacteria; phylum Pseudomonadota; class Gammaproteobacteria; order Eutrophobiales; family Eutrophobiaceae; genus JAAXHV01. The sequence goes on along the minus strand of OZ244846.1, from coordinate 207,575 downwards.
GCCTGTTCTCACCTCGTGCATCCATATTGCTTGATGATCTGTTTGGAGCTACAGCCTCCTCTTCATTTTTCATATACTTGTGGTATCTCTCAACAACGTCTTTTCTAAGTTTCGATTGGCTACGGCCATAGAAAATACCAAAAATGGCAGCCAATATGCACACGACATTTGCAAAATATTTATCGGAAAAAAGACCTACAATAAAATTGGTATTCGTTATTTCTCCGGCAAGAGCATCGATTGACTTGTAACCGAAATAAGCAAGAATTACAACTATCAGAAACTTGAAAAAGTGTGATGAAATACTGATCACCATATCAGTTCTGGCTTCAATACGCCTGATCTCAAGTTCCGTATCAACATGGTTTTTTGTTTTCGACATCACTTGTACTATTTTTTTACAGGGACATTAAGAGTAAAACCGTCCGCTCCCCTACCTGTTTTCCCGCTTCGATGCAAGAGACTCATCGGTTGGCATGAATGAATTGTTAATGGTACCCCATTGGAATGAATAAACAAAACACTACCTCAGTATTTTCCCACCAAGCTAAGCGTATCAGCAAGGATTATGTCGGAGGAGCGATGCATCACGTTTTGGGCGTATATTAAGCATGAATTTATCTTATGCCGCCTGTTTGCAGAACAGCTATCAAGACGTAATACTATACAACTAACGGGTCTCCAGGATTCCCGCGGCGGTTCACACATGTATTTGAACCACAGTGAACCACAGTAGAGACTGGTACTACGATTATGTTAAAAAAGTTGGTTATATGAGAAATGAGCAAAGATATTCCTGCAATAGCCTATATTGAACAGCAGATTTTAGGCCACGCGGCCTCTGAGGGGAACCTTATGGGTTCAGCCCGAAGAGTGGAAGCCCAATATGGCTTGGAGACTGGTTATTTCGGAAGCGGTCTAATTCTACAGACACGGATTCTGTCTTTGCTATATGTGCTGATTTTGTTTCCAAAGGAGTATTGGAAGATGGGGCAAGACGATCCAATATATCAAGAGATTGAGGAGAGATGGTCTTTGAACAGCATTCAGATCATCGTGCAAGACGAAAAATATGGAACCTCAATTTACGGATTTATTCATCGACTACGAAACGCCTTGGCTCATGCAAATATTACGTTACATGAAGAGTACATAGAGCTATCAGATAACTGGAAGGGCGAAGAAGTATACCGAGCACGAATTTCCAATAATGAAGCTGAAAAATTCCTGTCAGTAGTGGGCTGCATAATGGCTAACAGAAGAAACAGGAAAATTCAGTAGGGGATTCAACACGCTATATCGGAAATACCTGCCAAATCAGGTTTCAACTCCATCAATTTTGCACCGGGAATAGCAGTCAGTACATCTGTAATGGTTTGGCGGATCGCGTATTTTGCTGATTTTGCGTTACGTGAAAAGCCCAGAGCGAGAGCGCCCGGTTCGCCTGTTCCAATTAACGCATCATCACAACCTGTTTTGTACAGAGTATCCAGATGATTTTCAGGATTACCTCGCTTTTCAGGCAATGCAAATGTTAATGTGAAGTTGTAGGTATTCATTATCTTGTTTTTTCTCATATATAGCAGATTTTATCAACGCAAATATTCCTCCGTATACAGCGAAAGCTCGATAAGCCGCTCCAGCAGTTGTTCCCTGGGCAGTCCCGGAAAATTCTTGCTGACCATTTCCTTGGCGAACAGGCGGGTGATATACCGTAGTTTAAGCGCTTTGGTCTTCTTTGATGCGAAAATGAAGTCGCGGTGGCCGTTGTTGACGACGACCAAGTTCTGCGCGGTATCGTAACGTGAGCGCCAGAGTTGTCCCGGCGCGTGCTCGAAGGTATAGCCCGGTAGCCCCTGGCGCGGGTTTGAGCGTTCCTTGTTGTCCGGGAGCAATGAATCGGTAACGGTGATCAGCGCCTCTGCCTTGCACACAATATCATCCTGGGTCGCAGTAATTTCAATGTGTACCAGTCCCGGCTCCTCGGGCGCATAAAAGGTTGCGAACTCGGTTTCCGGGTCTTCCAGTGCGCCCTCTCCCTGCGTTACGCGCCAGTTGAACGAGATGTTTTCCAGTATCGTTTTCCCGCTCCGGTCCCGCGCCAGCGCTCGCAGGATACGCGATTTGCCGACCGCAAGTGTGCAGGAGCCGGGTATGATGCGCACACTATGCAAAGGGCCGGCATATTCAAAAAACTGTTTCTGTGAAGTGTCTTGGTCATCATCAGTCTCCGTTACCTGCAAGGCGCCTTCCCCATATGTCTCGCCAGGTTCTTCCACTGACGCCCCGGTGCTGCCCTGTGCCGCCCGTTGGCGTACCTGAATGTCAAACCAGTCGTATTCCTCTGCCGGCAAGGTCAGCATCGCTTCGCGGAATGCACGCTGAATCGTGCGCAAGGTCTGACGACTGATGCGTTCTTCCTCCGCTTGTTTCTGCGCCTCGATGATTTCCTTCAACCTGTCGGCCACGGGCATTATGGATTGCATAAAGGATTCAAATATTTCGTCCTGGATCACGCCGGTTCGGGTAGTTGGCGTAAGGTGCAGGAACGGCGTGTCCACGATCCCCTGCAGGAAGCCTTCATTCCAGGGAGGGCATTGAAACGCGTCCAGTTGTGACAACGATGGCAGGATGCGCGTGCCGGAACGATACAGGCCGACCTCATTCCCCGGCCCGGATTCGTTCAGGTACAGCTCGACGTAAATATCGCCGTGCACGCTTTTCGCCTCCGGCAGGTTATGCAGCAGTTGGCCGGTAAAATCGCGCGGCTTGACGCTGTACTCTTTACGCGCCTGCCGGTCGATAATCCTAACCTCCACGCCGGATTGCCGTATTCGCTCCCGTAGTTCGGAGGCCAGGTACCACTGCATCTTCTCGCCGCTCAACTGGCGTATGCCCGGCAGCAACGGCTTGATCTTGAGCCGGGTTCCGGGCTCCGGAATGAGCGTGCGCCGCTTGACGATGCGGTAGCTCGGGTCGCCTTTGCGCATGCGCATTTCGTAAATGGTATCGTCAGCGGCTGACGAACTCATTGCAAGCTCTTCACCGACGGTCCAGAAACTTAGCAAGCCAATGCCGAATTCGCCTTGAATGGCCTGGGCGCCGTCCAGTTTGAGTTGACGTTTGATCGAGTCGCAGATATGGGTACCGACGTAATGAAAGTCAGGGATGCCGTCCGCGGTCCTGGGTACGCCGTCGCCATCATCGGCAACCATCAGAAAATGTTTCCCCTGTTCACGCCCCCGGGTGATGGTTATCCGACCGGCGCGCGCATCAATACTGTTTTCGACAAACTCCGCAATGGCCTTGAGCGGATTTTCCTGTGACAAGGCAATGATAGTGATCGCGTTCCAGGCATCCCCGATCTTCAGGCGTCCGACGTTTTCATTGCGTTGTGATTTACGCTTGGCCATGAGCCAGACTAATGCCTGCCCACCCGTATCGCGCAGAACTTGAACTCGGGGATCTTGCCGAAGGGGTCCAGGGCGTCGTTGGTGAGCAGGTTCGCCGCGGCTTCGTGGTAGGTGAACGGCATCATGAAGACGCCTTGTTGCATGCCTTCGTCCACGCGGGTGGCGACGGCCAGCGTTCCGCGCCGGGATTCGATGGTGAGCAGGTCGCCCGATTCCATGCCCAGGGCGTGCAGGTCTTCGGGATTGACCAGGACATAGGGCCAGGGTTCTATGGTGTTCAGCACCCGGGAGTGGCGCGTCATGGTGCCGGTGTGCCAGTGTTCCAGTTGCCGTCCTGTCATGAAGACGAAGGGGTATTTCTCATCGGGCAGTTCGTCCGCCTCGATATAGTCGGCCGCGACGAAACGCCCCCTGCCGTCATCGGTCGGGAACACGCCGTCCCTGAAGATGACCGGTTCGCCCGGGTCGCCCTCCCTGACCAGGGGGTAGGTGAGTGAATCCTCGTCTTCCAGCCGGGCCCAGGTCATGCCCGCCATGCTGGGCACGGCCCGCCTGATCTCCTCAAATACGGCTTCGGGTCCGGTGTAGTCCCATTCCAGGCCCAGGCGCCGGGCCAGTTCCTGGATGATCCACAGGTCCTGGCGCGACTCGCCGGGCGGGGAGACCGCCTGCCTGCCCAGTTGCACCCGGCGGTCGGTGTTGGTATAGGTGCCGGTCTTTTCCGGGAACGCGGACGCGGGCAGGATGACGTCGGCGAAGCCGCAGGTTTCCGTGAAGAAGATATCCTGCACCACGAGGTGATCCAGCCTGGTGAGCGCCTCCCTGGCGTGTTCCAGGTTGGGGTCGGACATGGCCGGGTTCTCTCCCATGATGTACATGCCGGTGATATCCCGCGCATGGACGCTGTGCATGATCTCGACCACCGTCTTGCCGGTGTCCGGGTCCAGTTCCATGCCCCAGAATTCCTCGAATTTGCTTTTCACCGCAGGGTCTTTCACGGACTGGTAGTCCGGGTAAACCATAGGGATAAGGCCCATGTCGGAGGCGCCCTGCACGTTGTTCTGGCCGCGCAGCGGGTGCAGGCCGGTGCCGGGCCGGCCGATCTGCCCGGTCATCAGCGCCAGCGAGATCAGGCAGCGGGCGTTGTCCGTCCCGTGCACGTGCTGGGATATGCCCATACCCCAGAAGATGATGGCGGTCTTCGCCGTCGCATACAGGCGCGCCGTTTCCCGGATGGTCTCCGGGGCGATGCCGCACAGCGGCGCCACTTTCTCCGGACTGTATTCCCGCACCGTTTCCCGGAGCGCCTCAAACCCGTCGGTGTGGGCATCGATAAACGCCTGGTCGTGCAGTTCCTCGTCGATGATGGTGTGCATCATGCCGTTCAGCAGCAGCACGTCCGTGCCCGGGCGCAACTGCAGGAACGCGTGCGCGTGCAGGTACATCTCGGAACTGTACGGCTCAATCACGATCAGTTTGCTGCCGTTCAGGGTGGCGTTCTTCATAAAAGTGGCCGCCACCGGGTGGTTGTCGTTGGGCCGGGCGCCGATCACGATGATGACCTCGGCCTGCGTGCCGTCGGCCACCTGGTTGGAGACCGCGCCGGAACCGATGGTCTCCAGCAGCGCGGCCACCGAAGAGGCATGGCACAGGCGGGTGCAATGGTCCACGTTGTTGGTGCCGAAGCCGGTGCGCACCAGCTTCTGGAACAGGTAGGCCTCTTCGTTGCTGCCCTTGGCGCAGCCGAACCCGGCCAGGGCCTGCGACCCCTGCGTGTCACGAATGGCGCGCAGGCCGGAAGCCGCCAGGTCCAGGGCCTCTTCCCAGGTCGCCTCGCGGAAATAACGGTGCAGCGCCCTGGACGGGATGATCTCCGTGGTCTTGGTTGTTCCCGGTTTCCGGATCAGCGGCCGCGTCAGGCGGGCGGGGTGGTGTACGTAATCGAAGCCGTAGCGCCCCTTGACGCACAGGCGGCCCTGGTTGGAGGGGCCGTCGCGGCCTTCGACGTACTGGATGTGGTCGTTCTTCACGTTGAACGTCAACAGGCAGCCTACGCCGCAGTACGGGCAGACGGAATCGACCTGCTTGTCCGGTTCCACCAGCCCGACGTTCCGGGCCGGCATCAGGGCGCCGGTGGGGCAGGCCTGCACGCACTCGCCGCAGGCCACGCAGGTGCTCTCGCCCATCAGGTCGCCCATGTCGAACACGATTTCGGAATGCCTGCCGCGCTGTGCGTAGCCGATAACATCGTTCACCTGTTCTTCCCGGCAGGCGCGCACGCAACGGGTGCACTGGATACAGGCATCCAGGTTGACCGCGATGGCCGGGTGCGAGTGGTCCGGCGCAACGGGTTCCCGCGCTTCGAAGCGCGGAGAGAACACGTTCAGCCTGGAGGCCCATTGGTCCAGTTCCGAATCCAGCCGGTACGGCGACGTCCCCTGTTGCGGCATATCGGCCAGCAACAGTTCCAGCACCACTTTCTGCGAGTGCAGCGCGCGCTCATTGTCGCTGCTTACCTTCATGCCGTCAGATGGTTTGCGGCAGCAGGACGGCGCCAGGGCGCGCTCGCCCTCAATCTCCACCATGCAGGCGCGGCAGTTGCCGTCAGCGCGATAGCCTTCCTTGTAGCACAGCCGGGGAATCTCCACGCCGTGACGCTGCGCGGCGTCAAGGATAGTCTCTTCCGCCGCGGCCTCGATATCGCGCCCGTTCAGGGAGAACCGGATTGTTGTATCGTCTTGCATCTGCATTTAAAACACTTCAAAAAATAATATTTGAGCTAATCTGCGTCATCTGCGGATAAAATCAGGAGAACTCTCCCGGAAAATACTTCATGGCGCAGCGCAACGGGTTCGGCGCGGCCTGGCCCAGTCCGCAGATGGAGGCATCTTCCATGGCCCGCGCCAGGTCCTCCAGCAGCAGGCGGTCCCACTCGGGTTTCTCCATCAGTTTCACCGCCTTGGCCGTCCCCGCCCGGCACGGCGTGCACTGGCCGCAGGATTCATCCTCGAAAAAACGCATCGCGTTCAACGCCAGGGCGCGGGCGCTGTCCTGGTCCGACAGCACGATGACCGCGGCCGAACCGATGAAGGCGCCGTGCGGCTGCAAGGTGTCGAAATCCAGCGGTACGTCATCCAGTGCGGCGGGCAGTATGCCGCCGGAAGCGCCGCCGGGGAAATAACCGTAAAATTCGTGCCCGGGCAGCATGCCGCCGCAGTATTCCCCGATGAGTTCGCGGATGGTAATGCCTGCCGGCGCCAGGTGCACGCCGGGGTTCTGCACCCTGCCGCTCACCGAGAACGAGCGCAGGCCCTTGCGCCCGCGCCTGCCCTGGTCAGTGAACCATTCGGGTCCTTTCTCAATAATATCCCGCACCCAGTGCAGGGTCTCCATGTTCTGTTCCAGGGTGGGGCGGTCGAACAGGCCCACCTCCGCTACGTAAGGCGGCCTGAGGCGCGGCATGCCGCGCTTGCCCTCTATGGATTCGAGCATGGCGGATTCCTCGCCGCAGATATAGGCGCCGGCGCCGCGGCGCAGGTGGATCGGCGGCAGCGGGCAGGGCGGGTCCTGTTGCAATGCCGCCAGTTCCGCCTCCAGCAGGGCGCGGCAACCGGCGTATTCGTCACGCAGGTAGATATATATCGCTTCCGCCTCGATGGCCCAGGCCGCGATCAGCGTCCCTTCGATGAAACGGTGTGGGTCGAGTTCCAGGTAATAACGGTCCTTGAACGTCCCCGGTTCGCCTTCATCGATGTTGACAGCAATCAGCCGGGGCTGGGGCTGACCGCGCAGGATGCGCCATTTCCTTCCCGCCGGGAAACCGGCGCCGCCCAGGCCGCGCAGGTTGGCCTGCTCCAGCATGTCGATGACCTGTTCCGGCATGTAGCCGCCGTTGCGGCAATCCGCCAGCAGTTTGTAACCGCCCTGTGCGCGGTAGTCCGCATAACGGATGGCGTCCGGTTCCGGGCATACCGTTTCACCGTCTTTCACGGCTGCGGCAACCGTTTCCGGACGGGCATGCTCTACCGGGTTGGTCCCCACCACGGCAACCGGCGCCGCCTGGCAACGGCCCACGCAGGGGACCGGTTGAATCCTGACCCGGTCCGGGTCGGTCAGCGCGCCAAGCTGGTTGATCAGTCCGGCCGCGCCGAACATCTCGCAGGTCAGCGATTCACATACCCGCACGGTCAGCGCCGGGGGTGCGTTCTCATCGGCCTTCAAAACATCGAAATGGTGATAGAAAGTGGCTGTTTCATAAACTTCGGCCATGGGCAGTTCCATTTCAATGGCCAGGGCCAGCAGGTGGCGGTGCGACAGGTGGCCGTAGTGGTCCTGGAGCCTGTGCAGGTGTTCAACCAGCAGGTCGCGGGAACGCGGCGCGTCTCCCAGGAGTTCCCGTACGTCGGCCAGCGCCTTGTGGGGCGTAATACGACCCTGGATGCGGCCTTTCTTGCCGCGCGTGCGTTTCATTACTCAGTCTTGTCCAAGTGGGAAATAATCAGGTTACGGCTTATATACTATTATCAGCTTACAATCCGGTTAAACGCACGTTGAGTACGCCATGATTTGTACAATGCACGACGGTGGTCGGTGGAATACGGTAAAACTATGTAAATTGCGCCGAATCGTTGTAATATAGTCCCCGGAACGAATCCTTTGCTGACCGGAGACAACCAATGAAACAACTTGCCGGCCCCGTCTATTTTATTGCTTTTCTTTTCCTGCTGTCAATCACACCCCTGGCCTCCGCTGACGAGACCTGCATGTCGCCGTACATGGCGAAAATCGTCGGCCAGGAGGACTTCGTCTATGTCTGGACCCTGGGCATGGAGGGCCTTGGGGACGAACAGGACAAACTGGTCACCGTTGACGTCAACCCGCAGTCGGAAAATTACGGCAAGGTAGTCCACACCCTGTCGGTGGGTGGCCGTAACGAGGCCCACCACTCGGGCCTGACCGACGACCGGCGCTACCTGTGGGCGTCCGGCCTCGATACCAACAGGATTTTTATCTTCGATATTCATACGGACCCGGCCGAACCCCGGCTGCACAAGACCATCGAAGACTTCGTTGCCCGTAGCGGCGGCGTGGTCGGTCCGCACACCAGTTATGCCATGCCCGGCAGGATGCTCATTACCGGGCTGTCCAACGACAAGGATCACGGCGGAGTTACCGGCATGGTGGAGTACACCAATGAAGGGGAATACATCGCCACCTACTGGATGCCCACCGACGCCGACCTCCAGGGTGCGGCCAAGTCCGGCGACTTTGCCGATGGTTACGGTTATGACGTGCGCGCGCTGCCGCGCCGCAACGTCCTGGTGACCTCGTCATTTACCGGCTGGAACAATTACATGATGGACCTGGGCCAGATGATGGCGGACCCGGAGGCCATGCAGCGCTTCGGCAATACCGTGGTCGTCTGGGACCTGCACAAACGCCAGCCGAAAAAGGTGCTGGACGTGCCGGGCGCGCCGCTGGAACTCCGTTGCGCCTGGGGCTCGCGCAACAATTATTGTTTCACCACCACCGCGCTCACGTCCAAGATCTGGCTGATCTACGAAGATGACGGCGGCGACTGGCACGCGAAGCCGGTTGCGGACATCGGCGTCGCAGAGCAGATTCCGCTGCCCGTGGACATTTCCATCTCGGCGGATGACTCGCTGTTGTGGGTGGACACCTGGAACGACGGCATGGCCCGGGTATTCGATATCAGCGACCCCCATAACGCAAAGGAGATTTACGCGGAGAAGATCGGCGCACAGATCAACATGCTGTCCCAGAGCTGGGACGGGAAGCGGGTATATTTCACCTCGTCCCTGCTGTCCAACTGGGACAAGCGCCAGGCGGAAGAGGGCGAAGACCTGCAGTACTTCAAGTCGTACACCTGGGACGGGGAAAAACTGACCCTGCAGTTTTCCATCGATTTCCTGGCGGCAGGCCTGGGCATGCCGCACCAGATGCGCTTCGGTTCCTATGCCCTGTATGCGAAAAACAGACCAGCGGGAGAAGATGGCGCCGTATCCGTGGCGGCCAATTACTGAACGGCGCTGCAACCGCCTGACGCCGGCCGTCTTACTGGCAGCCGGCGTTTTTTGTCTTCTCCCTGCGGCAACACTCCATGCGCAGCAGGCGCAGCACCGGCATGAGGCGCCGGCGCAGATACTGGCGCCCGGCTATCGTGTACTCGAATACGAGGCGCCCGAGCCGGGCACCTACCAGTTACCCCCGCTGGGCAGGGCCGGCGCCGGCCTGGTCCTGGACGAAACGGGACGCGAACGGCCCCTGGATGAGTTTCTCGGCGACAAGTTCGTCGTCCTGAGCTTCATCTTCACCAGTTGCAACGACGTCAACGGATGCCCCCTGGCCACCTTCGTCCTGGGGCAACTGCAGCAACGCCTGGATGCGGACAGTCGCCTTAAGGACCAGGTGCGGATGGTCAGCCTCAGCTTCGATCCGGATTTCGACACACCGCAGGTGATGGTCGAATACGGCAGGAAATTCAGCCGCAACGACTATGACTGGCGCTTCCTGACCACGGCTTCCACAGAGCGGCTGCAACCGCTGCTCCGGGGATTCAACCAGTCGGTGCAGAAGGAATACAACGAGGCCGGGCAATACACAGGGAACATTTCCCACATCCTGCGGGTGTTCCTGCTGGACAAGGCAAGCCGGGTGCGCAACATCTACAGCGTCTCGTTCCTGCATGCGGACACGGTGATCAATGACATCATCACGCTGGCCATGGAAGGCGGAGATGACGGCTTCGGCGCAGCGCCGCAGGCAATGGCCGGCGCAGGGGAGGGCGCGGCAGGTGATGGAGCCCTGTCCGGCCTGCCCGCGCTGGAAGTACCGGAAAACAACCCGCTGACGCAGGAAAAGATACTACTGGGCCGGCAACTGTTCTTTGACCGGCGCCTGTCCCACAACAACACCCTTTCCTGCGCCATGTGCCATATCCCGGAACAGGGTTTCACCAGCCAGGAACTGTCCGTTGCCATAGGCATCGAGGGCCGGACGCTGCGGCGCAACGCCCCGACGCTGTATAACGTCGGCTTCGCCCGTGTGCTGTTCCATGACGCCCGGGAGAACCTGCTGGAACAGCAGGTCTGGACGCCGCTGCTGGCGCGCAACGAAATGGCCAACCCGTCCGTGGGCTTCGTCATCGACAGGCTGAAGTCCCTGCCGGAATACCGCGGCAAGTTTGAGCAGGCGTTCGACGGGAAAGGGCCGGGCATGGAGACCGTGGGCATGGCTCTGGCCAGCTACCAGCGCACCCTGAATTCGGCGGGCAGCGCGTTCGACCGCTGGTATTACGGCGGCGATAAAGACGCCCTGGATGAACAGGCGAGGGCCGGCTTCGGGCTGTTCACCGGTAAGGCGCGCTGCGTCGCGTGCCACACCGTCAACAGGGATTACGCCCTGTTCACCGACCATGCCCTGCACAATACCGGCATCGGTTACCTGGTTTCCATGGGGACACCGGATGACAAGGTGCAGGTCACCGTGGCGCCCGGCACCACGCTCACGGTGGACCGGGCCTTCATCACGCTGGCCGGCAAACCGGCGCCCAACGACCTGGGGCATTACGAGATTACCGGCGACCCCGACGACCGCTGGAAATACAGGACACCCATGCTTCGCAACGTGGCTCTCAGCGCCCCGTACATGCACAACGGTTCGCTGCGTACCCTGCGCGAGGTGGTGGAGTTCTACAACCGCGGCGGCATAAAGAATGAACTGCTGGACCCCCTGGTACAACCGCTGGGGCTGAGCGATGCGGAGATGGACTCCATCGTTGCGTTCCTGAACTCACTGACCGGAAGCAACGTGGATGAACTGGTCGCCGATGCCCTGACCCAGCCGGTGGGGAACGTGACCCGGTAACGGATGCGGGTACGCGTCTCTTTCGTAATATCAGGGGTCAGAGTAAAATCACCCCTGACCTTGCCATCGGCAATGGATCTCAGGATTTTACTCTGACCCCGGCTATCGGGACGGATTTCAAATCCGTCCCCTTTATGATTCCGCTACAGGGTAAGCCGCCGCGTTGAAGCCGTCATGGGTCATGCTCGTGACAGGCTGCTCCCTGTCCTCCATGATGGCCGCCAGCCTGCGCTCCAGGTCGCCGTAACCCGTGTGCCTGACCTTGAGTTCCAGGCCCAGGGAATCGGCGATCTCTTCGGCGCGCGCGAACAACTCCGCATTATCTTCTTCCTGGGAAAAGTAAACCATGCGCCGGTAATTGCCGAACATGAGTTCCGTCAGTTCCGGGTGCCTGTCCAGTTTCAGCCCCTTCACAACGAACTTCTCCCAGGCATGCACCAGGTAATCGGTCAGGATGAAGGTGCCGATCTCTTCCTCCATGGCCTTGACGAATTCCCCGCCGCCGAACATCTCGTAACAGTGCGGACCCGCCGGGCGCACCGCGCCGTATTTTTCCAGTATGTCGTCCAGGTCGAAGGCGCCGCAGTGGCCATAGACCACGACAATCCGCTGATATTTTCCATGCGCCTGCTTCAAACGCGCTTCCACGGCCGGACCGATCTTCGCCGGCTCCATGTGCAGCCTGGCGTCAATCGCCTCGAACTCGGCATCCCAGCCGTGTTTCCTGATGATGTCCTTGACCTCCCGTCCCAGGGCGGCGCAGGCGATGAATAATGTTTTCGGTGTGTCAGCCGTCATTGTAACGGGATGCTCTCGTTTTCAGGCAGGCAAGGCCGCATGCTACAATTTAAAGTACGATTGAAAAAATATTCAAGTAATAAATACTCATGCCTACCTACACAGTCACTCATTCAGCCCTGGAACTGGACCCGGAGCAGAAAAATCAAATAGCAAACGGAATAACCGAAGTGCATAACAGGGTCACCGGGGCAAACAAGTATTTCGCCCAGGTGATATTCAATGAGAAATCCGTGGGAAGCCATTTCATGGGCGGGAAACTCGTCTCCGAACCTCAGTTGTTCCTGCATGGCGAAATCCGTTCAGGTAGAACGGAAGCGGTAAAGAAGCAATTGATCCTGGAATTAAGGGACATCCTGACCAGGGTATCAGGATTGGACCAGTCCGATGTCTGGGTCTACATCCTCGACTTGCTGCCGAACCAGATGATCGAATACGGAGAAGTCCTGCCTGAGTCCGGCAAGGAAAACGAGTGGTATTCCAACCTGTCCCCGGAGTTGAAGGAAAAACTGTCCCGGCTTGATGAGTAACATTTCAAGCTTATTTCAACAGATAGAGCTTTGACATAACGCTGGACAATTTTTCAGCAGGAGCAAACAGTTTGACTGCATTGCATGACTATATAAAGAGTCATGCCATAATGACCAGTTGGCTTGATGATGTATTCCAATATTATTCATCCAGGCTGGGCATATTGAACGGATAAAAGAGGAATCTTCTGTTTGGTTTACATTTGGAATATGTAACCGCACCACTAAATCAAGCCTATGTCTGATAAATTTTTTGAAGAGAGGCAGGACCCATCCCAAGCGAAGGCCAGAATTGTGTCGAAGTATTTTTCCGCTTGGGCCCGTGTCGTCATGTCGACGGCCCGACGACATGACGGGAAGATTGCCTATATCGACCTGTATGCTGGCCCAGGCCGCTACAAAGACGGCTCAGCTTCAACACCTCTTCTCGTCCTTGAAAGGGCAATAAATGATCCAGATATTTCGCAAATGCTTGTTTCTTTATTTAACGATTCAGATAACAATAACACCAGAACTTTGCTATGTAACTTAATTATACCATTCCGGCCTCAGGGCGCGCGCAGGGGGGCGGTCTTCACAGGGTGAGACCGTAACGGAAGCTGGCGTTGCGTCGCTGCCCATGCCGGCCTGTCAGGTGGCCCCGCGCTGGCCTGTGGTCGGGAGGGGCGTTGCGGCGGCGGCGCCGGGGGGTGTAACGGGGTGGTGTGACCCCGGTCCCGGTCAGGCGGCGTCCGGCAGGGCGGTTGCCCCGTCCGGGGCGTGGTAGCCGTATTTTTCCAGCATTTTGAACCAGCGCGGTGCGTTGCGTTTCACCATCAGGGCCTCGTAGTCGGTGTGCGGGTCGTGGTAGGGGGTGTCGGTGGCCAGCATGCGGTAGAGGATGCGCAGCAGTTTGTGGGCGGTGGCGACGGTGGCGCGTTTATAGCCGCGGCGCACGGTGAGGGCTTTGTGGTAGCCTTTGAACTGGCAGTGGTGGGTGCGGGCGGCGCCGTGTGCGCACTCGATGAGGAGGGTGCGCAGGAAGGGATTGCCCTTGCGGGTGCGGCCGTGGCGGCGTTTGCCGGCGCTCTCGTTGTTGCCGGGGCACAGGCCGGCCCAGGCGGCGCAGTGGCGGGCGGAGGGGAAGACGCGGACGTCGGGGCCCAGCTCGATGAGGATGGCGCGGGCGGCGCTGTGGTCGATGCCTGGGAGGGTCATCAACAGGTCGAGTTGTTGCTGGCAGGGCGTGAGTTGCTGTTCGATGAAGGCATCGTAGTCGGCGATACGGGTCTCGGCCTGCTCGAACGCGGCCAGTTGGTCCTGCAGGACAAAGCGGGCATGTGGACGCAGGGGCGCGCTGAGGGCATCGTCCAGTGCCGTGAGTCGGGGCCGGACGTGGCCGGAGAGGGACGCCAGGATGTTGTCCGGGGCGCGTCCGGCCGCCAGTCCCTCGAGGATGCGGCGTCCGTTGACGCCGAACAGGTCTGAGAGCAGGCCGCCGACCCGGAGGCCGGCGCCGTCGAGGACCTGGTGGATGCGGGTGCGCAGGGTGGCGCGCAGGCGCACGACCTTGTGGCGCTGGCGTGACACCTTGCGCAGGGCGCGGAAGTCGGCGGGGGGCACGAAGCTGGGGGCGCACAGGCCGAACTGGCAGATACGCGCCAGCCAGACGCTGTCGGCGATGTCGGTCTTGCGTCCCTTGAGTTGCTTGACGTGCTGGGCGTGCACCAGTATCGGTTCGATGCCGGCGCTCTCCAGGGCCTCGAAGACGACCTCCCAGTAGACGCCGGTGGCCTCCATCACGGCGGCGCTGACCTGGTGGTCCAGCAGCCAATCGACCAACTCGCCAAGGCCGGCGGGCAGGGCGCTGAAGCTGCGGGTGTGGGTCTCGGCCTCGGCATTGGGCCGGGCCAGGCGCACGGTGGCGGTGATTTGCATCTTGTGCACGTCCAGGCCGGCGGCGCGGGCGTGGATGACGTTTAAGGTATCAGTGTGTACACTATCAGACATAACGCTTCCTCCAAATGGGTGGTGTGATACAGGGTGCGGGAACGGGAGCAACGGGCAGCTGGCTCGTCTCCCGGATGGGAGACGGCGCATTTTGCTGTGCGTCCTCGGCAGTGCCGGGTACAAAGCGGGGCACGATGCCGTTGCTCGGGAACAGTTTAGAGTCGGGCTCATAAGGCGCCGCAAAAAAAAAGCGTCCTCAGTCTCGCTCCCGCCCCGCCAGTGTGCACCAGGACGAGGCGTTAGCCAACGTCGGGGCCGCGGGTTGCCCGTGGCCCTGGCGTTTCTCAGTTACATGCAATCGGGGCGTGCAGAGAACTGATCATGAGAGTTTGCTATGTAACTTAATTATACCATTCCGGCCTCAGGGCGCGCGCAGGGGGGCGGTCTTCACAGGGTGAGACCGTAACGGAAGCTGGCGTTGCGTCGCTGCCCATGCCGGCCTGTCAGGTGGCCCCGCGCTGGCCTGTGGTCGGGAGGGGCGTTGCGGCGGCGGCGCCGGGGGGTGTAACGGGGTGGTGTGACCCCGGTCCCGGTCAGGCGGCGTCCGGCAGGGCGGTTGCCCCGTCCGGGGCGTGGTAGCCGTATTTTTCCAGCATTTTGAACCAGCGCGGTGCGTTGCGTTTCACCATCAGGGCCTCGTAGTCGGTGTGCGGGTCGTGGTAGGGGGTGTCGGTGGCCAGCATGCGGTAGAGGATGCGCAGCAGTTTGTGGGCGGTGGCGACGGTGGCGCGTTTATAGCCGCGGCGCACGGTGAGGGCTTTGTGGTAGCCTTTGAACTGGCAGTGGTGGGTGCGGGCGGCGCCGTGTGCGCACTCGATGAGGAGGGTGCGCAGGAAGGGATTGCCCTTGCGGGTGCGGCCGTGGCGGCGTTTGCCGGCGCTCTCGTTGTTGCCGGGGCACAGGCCGGCCCAGGCGGCGCAGTGGCGGGCGGAGGGGAAGACGCGGACGTCGGGGCCCAGCTCGATGAGGATGGCGCGGGCGGCGCTGTGGTCGATGCCTGGGAGGGTCATCAACAGGTCGAGTTGTTGCTGGCAGGGCGTGAGTTGCTGTTCGATGAAGGCATCGTAGTCGGCGATACGGGTCTCGGCCTGCTCGAACGCGGCCAGTTGGTCCTGCAGGACAAAGCGGGCATGTGGACGCAGGGGCGCGCTGAGGGCATCGTCCAGTGCCGTGAGTCGGGGCCGGACGTGGCCGGAGAGGGACGCCAGGATGTTGTCCGGGGCGCGTCCGGCCGCCAGTCCCTCGAGGATGCGGCGTCCGTTGACGCCGAACAGGTCTGAGAGCAGGCCGCCGACCCGGAGGCCGGCGCCGTCGAGGACCTGGTGGATGCGGGTGCGCAGGGTGGCGCGCAGGCGCACGACCTTGTGGCGCTGGCGTGACACCTTGCGCAGGGCGCGGAAGTCGGCGGGGGGCACGAAGCTGGGGGCGCACAGGCCGAACTGGCAGATACGCGCCAGCCAGACGCTGTCGGCGATGTCGGTCTTGCGTCCCTTGAGTTGCTTGACGTGCTGGGCGTGCACCAGTATCGGTTCGATGCCGGCGCTCTCCAGGGCCTCGAAGACGACCTCCCAGTAGACGCCGGTGGCCTCCATCACGGCGGCGCTGACCTGGTGGTCCAGCAGCCAATCGACCAACTCGCCAAGGCCGGCGGGCAGGGCGCTGAAGCTGCGGGTGTGGGTCTCGGCCTCGGCATTGGGCCGGGCCAGGCGCACGGTGGCGGTGATTTGCATCTTGTGCACGTCCAGGCCGGCGGCGCGGGCGTGGATGACGTTTAAGGTATCAGTGTGTACACTATCAGACATAACGCTTCCTCCAAATGGGTGGTGTGATACAGGGTGCGGGAACGGGAGCAACGGGCAGCTGGCTCGTCTCCCGGATGGGAGACGGCGCATTTTGCTGTGCGTCCTCGGCAGTGCCGGGTACAAAGCGGGGCACGATGCCGTTGCTCGGGAACAGTTTAGAGTCGGGCTCATAAGGCGCCGCAAAAAAAAAGCGTCCTCAGTCTCGCTCCCGCCCCGCCAGTGTGCACCAGGACGAGGCGTTAGCCAACGTCGGGGCCGCGGGTTGCCCGTGGCCCTGGCGTTTCTCAGTTACATGCAATCGGGGCGTGCAGAGAACTGATCATGAGAGTTTGCTATGTAACTTAATTATACCATTCCGGCCTCAGGGCGCGCGCAGGGGGGCGGTCTTCACAGGGTGAGACCGTAACGGAAGCTGGCGTTGCGTCGCTGCCCATGCCGGCCTGTCAGGTGGCCCCGCGCTGGCCTGTGGTCGGGAGGGGCGTTGCGGCGGCGGCGCCGGGGGGTGTAACGGGGTGGTGTGACCCCGGTCCCGGTCAGGCGGCGTCCGGCAGGGCGGTTGCCCCGTCCGGGGCGTGGTAGCCGTATTTTTCCAGCATTTTGAACCAGCGCGGTGCGTTGCGTTTCACCATCAGGGCCTCGTAGTCGGTGTGCGGGTCGTGGTAGGGGGTGTCGGTGGCCAGCATGCGGTAGAGGATGCGCAGCAGTTTGTGGGCGGTGGCGACGGTGGCGCGTTTATAGCCGCGGCGCACGGTGAGGGCTTTGTGGTAGCCTTTGAACTGGCAGTGGTGGGTGCGGGCGGCGCCGTGTGCGCACTCGATGAGGAGGGTGCGCAGGAAGGGATTGCCCTTGCGGGTGCGGCCGTGGCGGCGTTTGCCGGCGCTCTCGTTGTTGCCGGGGCACAGGCCGGCCCAGGCGGCGCAGTGGCGGGCGGAGGGGAAGACGCGGACGTCGGGGCCCAGCTCGATGAGGATGGCGCGGGCGGCGCTGTGGTCGATGCCTGGGAGGGTCATCAACAGGTCGAGTTGTTGCTGGCAGGGCGTGAGTTGCTGTTCGATGAAGGCATCGTAGTCGGCGATACGGGTCTCGGCCTGCTCGAACGCGGCCAGTTGGTCCTGCAGGACAAAGCGGGCATGTGGACGCAGGGGCGCGCTGAGGGCATCGTCCAGTGCCGTGAGTCGGGGCCGGACGTGGCCGGAGAGGGACGCCAGGATGTTGTCCGGGGCGCGTCCGGCCGCCAGTCCCTCGAGGATGCGGCGTCCGTTGACGCCGAACAGGTCTGAGAGCAGGCCGCCGACCCGGAGGCCGGCGCCGTCGAGGACCTGGTGGATGCGGGTGCGCAGGGTGGCGCGCAGGCGCACGACCTTGTGGCGCTGGCGTGACACCTTGCGCAGGGCGCGGAAGTCGGCGGGGGGCACGAAGCTGGGGGCGCACAGGCCGAACTGGCAGATACGCGCCAGCCAGACGCTGTCGGCGATGTCGGTCTTGCGTCCCTTGAGTTGCTTGACGTGCTGGGCGTGCACCAGTATCGGTTCGATGCCGGCGCTCTCCAGGGCCTCGAAGACGACCTCCCAGTAGACGCCGGTGGCCTCCATCACGGCGGCGCTGACCTGGTGGTCCAGCAGCCAATCGACCAACTCGCCAAGGCCGGCGGGCAGGGCGCTGAAGCTGCGGGTGTGGGTCTCGGCCTCGGCATTGGGCCGGGCCAGGCGCACGGTGGCGGTGATTTGCATCTTGTGCACGTCCAGGCCGGCGGCGCGGGCGTGGATGACGTTTAAGGTATCAGTGTGTACACTATCAGACATAACGCTTCCTCCAAATGGGTGGTGTGATACAGGGTGCGGGAACGGGAGCAACGGGCAGCTGGCTCGTCTCCCGGATGGGAGACGGCGCATTTTGCTGTGCGTCCTCGGCAGTGCCGGGTACAAAGCGGGGCACGATGCCGTTGCTCGGGAACAGTTTAGAGTCGGGCTCATAAGGCGCCGCAAAAAAAAAGCGTCCTCAGTCTCGCTCCCGCCCCGCCAGTGTGCACCAGGACGAGGCGTTAGCCAACGTCGGGGCCGCGGGTTGCCCGTGGCCCTGGCGTTTCTCAGTTACATGCAATCGGG
The DNA here is from genome assembly GCA_965220815.1 of Gammaproteobacteria bacterium. Classification (GTDB taxonomy): domain Bacteria; phylum Pseudomonadota; class Gammaproteobacteria; order Eutrophobiales; family Eutrophobiaceae; genus JAAXHV01. The sequence continues at coordinate 189,051 of OZ244846.1, read as the reverse complement.
GCGTGCAGAGAACTGATCATGAGAGTTTAGAGGAAGAAATCAGCAAGCTTCCGAATATTGGAAAACTCAAATATCGACCAGTGGTTCAGTGCGCTGAAGTTGATGACTTGGCCGCACAGTACTTCAATGACACGCGACTGATACCTACATTTTCATTTATCGATCCGTTCGGATACAAGGGCCTTTCCCTGAGTATCGTCAAGGGCGTAATCAAAGACTGGGGCTGCGACTGTGTCTTCTTCTTCAACTACAACCGCATTAATGCAGGCATTTCCAATAAATTTGTGGCGCAGCATATTGATGCGTTATTCAGCAAACCGCGCGCAGATAAGTTACGACGCACACTACCGGGGCTTCAATCTTGGGAACGCGAAGCTATAATTATGGAGGAGCTCGCGAATGAAATTAAAGACCTCGGTGGCAAGTTCGTGTTGCCGTTCACCTTCAAGGATACTTCCAGATCACGGACATCGCACAAGTTGATTTTTGTTACAAAAAACTTCAAAGGCTATGAAATTATGAAGGATATAATGGCCAAAGAGAGTTCGACAGAGGATGAAGGAGTCCCATCATTCACATATTCGCCAGCCGATGCTTCTTTGGTGCTGCTCTTCTCCCCCAACCAACCGATGAGCAAATTACGCGAAAGCTTATTGAATGACTTTAGAGGCCAAGAAGTTTCCTTTGACGATATTTACAAGACGCACAGTATCAATACGCAATACATTAAGAAAAATTATCGTGAAGCGCTCACTAAACTCGAAGATGAAGGCACTGTGACTGCTTATTCAACGAAGAAAAAACAGCGCCGCAGACAGACTTATCCTTACCACGTCCGCATTAGATTTCCCAAGGGAGTCTCAAATGGCAACTAATTCATCTATTGAGTGGACACAAGCAACGTGGAACCCGGTGGTAGGCTGCTCGATTGTCTCTCCAGGGTGTACAAATTGCTATGCAATGCGTATGGCGCGTCGCCTTGAAGCGATGGGCCAGCAAAAGTATGCGGGAACCACGCGGGTTTCCGGCGGTCGACCAAAGTGGAATGGCACCGTGCGCATCGACAAAGATAGTATGAACCTGCCGTTTACATGGAAAACGGGCAGGATGATCTTCGTAAACTCTATGTCCGACCTGTTTCACGAACGAGTGCCATTGGAGTTCATACAACACGTCTTTTCAACAATGAGAGACACTCCCCAACATACCTATCAAATCCTGACGAAACGTGCAGACCGGCTGGAAACACTATCGCCTGAAATTGATTGGCCGGATAATGTTTGGATGGGCGTCAGTGTTGAAAACGAGGACTATCTATATCGGATCAATAATCTTCGAAATAGCGGGGCACTCATCAAGTTCCTGAGTTTGGAACCGCTCTTGGGCCCACTGCATGGTATGAATCTTACAGGCATTGATTGGGTCATTGGCGGCGGCGAAAGTGGCCCTCGCGCGCGTCCTATCAATCAGACATGGGTGCGTGATATTCGCGATCAGTGTATTGACGCCGGCGTTGCATTTCATTTCAAGCAATGGGGTGGACAGAATAAGAAGAAGACCGGTCGGATGCTGGATGGTCGAACATGGGACGAATTTCCGGAACGAAAGGCGTTGATACCAGAGGCCGAACTCATTCCTGCACTTTAAGCGACACGCTTGGTGGAAAATTCCTTATTCAGTAGGCTTGAGTTTGTGGGACATAATCAGCAACCAGCAAGGGCAGAGGGACATCGACCATCATAGAACCTGAATCTTCAGGAACCTGAAGTATAGAGAAAGCCTGTTGCAAGCCTATTCTCCCGTGTTCTCTGTCAGGTTCAAAACCAAGTTCCTTCAGTGCCTCCGAAAGAACTCCTCTCTCATAACAAGATTCAATAAAAAGCTGAATCGCTTCAATTATATTTTCTTTTGCCTCATCCTCTGAATAGCCCTGGCTATAAATATCAAACGCATCGCTACAGATGTAATAAATATCATTTTCCTTACGGATGTTTACGACGACCTGTAACGAAAAATGGACTACATAGCGCGCCTTTCTTATATGCAGACTGGGCTGACTCATGTCGACTGGGAATTGTAGGCTATTTTGCAAGCGTTAACACCAATCCCCATAACACAATGTTTGAACAGACAGTGAACCATCCGGGAATTCCTGGACCAGGGGCTGCACTATGCCACCAGGAGCATGGGTATCATACGGTTATTTGTTATCAGAGCAGGAAAGCGAGATCATACCGGCAGCAGATGGCATCATCTTCAAATTCAAAGCCAAGATCACGATAATCATTTGGAGAATTTTCCGCTAACAGGATACGGTCCCTTATTCTTTTCGGCCTGCTTAAAAAGACCCGGTCTATCGGGGCAATCTCTTCATGGGAAGCATTATCGAAATACGCTTCCGTCGTCTGAACTCCATGTTCAATGTGCTTCATTTTCATGTGTATATGAGCGGCCCGGGGGAGGCCTCCTTCCGGTGTGCCAGGCAGGCCTTTTAGTAAATACCAACGGGGCCGTATGGTCTTGAAGAGATAAAAGCCTTCTGCATTTGTCTTTACCTTGCCGAAATAGCCGAAATTCGGATCAAGTTCATCCTGTGACCAGGCCCTGGGATGGAGATAGTTGCCGTTGAAATCGGTTTGCCAGATTTCCACTACGGCATTTTTCAACGGGTTTCCCTGTCTGGTCAGAATCCTGCCGAATAAGTATAACGGTTTGCCCTGTGCAACACCTCCCGTTGAACCGGATCTCGTTAAATCATCATCCCAGGGAATTTCGCCAGGCGGATACAGCGGGCCGTCCTCCGTCACGCCGATGAATGGAATTTCAGCGTCGGCTTGAACTGCATCAGCGCCTGCTTTCAATGATAAGCCAGACAGGCCATACACCGCTGTTCCGGCAATTGTTTTGATTAATTTCCGTCGCGTTATATGGTGGCTATTGTTATCTGGCATCCTGGTTTCCCGGGTGTTTAATTATCTACGGAGCAAGTTTGTCCCGTACGGCACTACGGGAGAATATAACAGGAAAGAAAATAGCGCAAAACACCTGGGTATTGTTATCCGTACCCGTACTCACTGGTGGCATCACTGCTTACTTCGGAAATAACCGTCTTGCGGCCCCGGAGTCCGCAATCCCGTTTCCTGAATTACGGACTATATCTACAGCCGAGCGTACAAGTTCTGCGTTGTCGGCCGCAGTGATCCCCGGTTTAACCTCCAGGTTATTTTCAAACCCCACCCGGCAGTGTCCGCCAAGCCTTACTGCCTCTTCCATCACCGATAACTCGTCAGCTCCAAAGGCGCACACCATCCAGGGCGACAGGCGTTCGAGAGCCTCCAGGTATTCTGCCAACTGTGAGGGGTGTCCGGCCTGTTTTCCGTAGCGTCCGAGGACAAATAACAGCATGTGGGTTTCGCCCGGAATAATGCCTTGCTGACACAGGTGTTCGTACCAGTGTATGTCATCGGGGCCATACAGAATATACTGGACCAGGGTCCTGTTCCGGTACAGGACTTCCAGGAACCTGGCGCCTGTCTCAATTGCTGAAGCGTCTTTGATATATTCCCGTAAGCCCAGGGACACACACTCCGGCATCAGCGCCTTGACGGCTGCCATCTGCTGGTTTGCAGTAAACATTCTTGCCCCTTCGGAACTGACCTGGATCAGCATTTTCTCGCCCACGCGCCGTTTCACGGCTGCAATGGCTTTCTCATAGCGCCAGGGGTCCAGACAGTGCCTGCCCTCATCGTCCCGCACGTGCAGATGAATCATCGCTGCGCCTGCCTGCGCGCAACTCAGGGCGGTTTCAGCAATTTCGTCAGGCGTCAGGGGCAGGGCGGCATGATCCCTGCGGCTGCGCCGGGCGCCGTTGGGCGCGACGGCGATCAGTACTTCCCGCCTGTTCATGGGTCAGAATGGGTACTCGTTGAGTTTACCGGCATGCGCTTCTTCCAATCCGGCAGCGATTTCCTAACTACTCTGATCCGGATTTGCATAAAACCGGGACGGTGAATTCGATAAATCGTTTCAGGGAGGCCTGTGACTCTCCCGCTCGTGCCCGAATGGCAATTGTATGCAGTACGCCCTGTGCAAGTTTCCCGGCATTTGATGCATCCATATTTTTTGGATAATCCCCCTGCTCCTGGGCATTTGCGAAAAGCACTTGAAAGAATTCATCCACCTCGATAAGGGTATCACTGATTTTTTCCTTGATTACCGGCTGATTGATAACCTCTGCCGGTCCGGTACAAAAGATAAAACATCCCTGCGCAGGCTGACTTGAGAAATAGACCTTGAGTGCCGAGAGGTAAGTATTCATCAGAGCCGTTTCCAGATCGTATTCAGAGTCCAGGTACTTTCCGACTGCTCTACGCATCTGTTTGCGAAAGGAGTCCATAGCGTGGAGATAGATCGACTCTTTATCACCGAAGGCATTATAAATACTGGGTCGACTCATATTCATGGCCTCGGAAATATCATCCAGAGAAGTTGCGGAATACCCTTTCTCTGAGAATAAAGACAGGACACTGGCTAACACCTGTTCCCTGTCATACTGACGGGGACGCCCCCGGGTTTTCTCATTCATTTTGTACCAGTTCGTATAATATATGCTACTATTATACGAACTGGTACAAAATTAAACAACTCCCGGTAATAAATAGTTATGACCAATTTAACGACAAGTCTTGACCGCAAATCTCCACTAGCCGCTATATCTCGTGTTCTAGGTGTCAGAATTCGTGGGCAAATGTGGAAACTGGTGCGTGGTATGGGAATTAATCGGCCACGCAATATTGAACTGGAAGAACTGGCGCCGCCGGACAGTAAATTGGCCACCAAGGCGACCGGGCTTGTACAAAAAGTAAACTCCCCGGAAATCTTTTTACATTGCCTGCGCAGCTACAAATTCAGTGTTGCTATCGGTATGCATACCGGTGCAAAATTTGATCGGGAAGTCCTGTATCTCGCTACTATCATGCATGACTTAAGCCTGTCGAAAGAATATGCCGGTCCAGATGATTTTGAATTGGAAAGCGCTCGGGGAGCCCATGGTTTTCTATTGGAAAGTGGATATGACAATGAGAAGACCGATATTATTCATGAGGCAATTGCACTACATACTTCTGCGGGCGAAGCCAGTAAAGGAGACCCGGAAGTCCGATTGGCCCATTTCGGCATAGGACTCGATGTGCTTGGAATACAACAGCACAACATAGCACGGCGAACTATTGAAGCTGTTATTCAGGCACACAGCCGCTCGAATTTTCCTGAAGCATTACTTAATGAAGTTACACTTGACGCGGCCAACAAACCAGACAGTCATATAAGGGGATTCCTGGATCTTGGGCTCGGTAAAGGGATGCATGCCAACCCTCTATGCAAAATGCAAAGGCGTCTTACGCATTCTGGGCAAGCTGCAACATAGTTCCTGCTTGTTGGATCGTTGAAAAACAAGTAAGTGTCTAGCACAAGAGGGTCGGACCAATATCACTCAATATAACTTTTTGATTGTAAAGAATAAAATTCTCAATGTCGCTCCGTTTTAAGGATTAGAACTGGTTTTTCATGGTGAAAAACATCGTGCTAAGACGAGTGGCATTTCATAAGCACTGTGTCACCAGAATTCCAACTATGTTTATGCTTGCAAATAGTAACCAGGCACGTTACAATGATACAAGCTCAAGGAGATGACTTTTGATTCACAGTTTTCGGGACCGGTGGCTACGGGACTTCTATCTGGAAGATATAGCCGGAAAGAAAATTCCCGCTGTGATCAAGGATCGGTTGTTCCGAAAGCTGCAATTAATTGATGATGCAACCTGTGACCTCGACTTGCGGTCGCCATCGAGCAACCATTTTGAAAAGTTGACAGGAAAACTGGCGGGCAAACATTCCATCCGCATCAATAAACAATGGAGGCTGGTGTTTACATGGATTGGTGAACATGGTGAGGCACGGGGCATTTATCTGGATAATCATAATTATCGATGAGGCAGGCTATGAATATCACAAAACGGCAACCCGTCAGTGTCGGTGAGATGATTACGGAGGAGTTTCTCGTGCCTATGGGGCTGACCCAGGGACAACTGGCGGAAGCAATGGGTGTGAGTCGGAAAACCGTCAACGAACTGTGTACTAATCGCCGCGCCATTACTGCCGATACCGCATTGATGCTTGCCACGGTTTTCGGCAACACTGCTGAATTCTGGTTGAACCTGCAGCAGCGCAATGAACTCTGGAAGGCGCTTAATACGACGAAGCGTCGGTCTCGAATAGAGAAAGCGAAACCTATAGCCGCCTAATAGTTGACCCGCTCCCCATAACCTGACCCATCCGGCAATCAGAAATTCATCCTGAGTACCATTTCGCCTACTTTGCGGAGAGGCATTTGTCAAACTATCAAAGGTTAGGAACAGCGCCGTAGGCGCCGGCACGGTACTTGGCGTACAAATTATCATCCCGCCGAATACCCTTCATATCACCCAGTCGCCATGCCTCGCTGAAGCCATCGGGGTCTTTCTCGGCAAGCAGAACCTGATCTTTCTGCAAATCATTAAGAACCTCATGCGAATGGCAGGTAAAGATAATCTGTGCATTGTGAGGATTGCGCTCAGGATCAATGAACAGATCAAGTAATGAGGTAATCATGTCAGGATGCAAGTCAGCTTCCATCTCATCGATGATGACTACACCGCCATGCTCGAGCGCCGGCAAAATCATCTTCAGTAAAAGAAAAGTAGCCTGTGTACCACTGGATTCAAACCCCATTGACAGTGTTTGCTCTTGCTTACCGTAACGGTGAATACAGAACGGGTATTTGGTCTTGATGGTATATCCGGTTTCCTTATCTACATGATAATTTGTTTCAATAATTACCTCTGCCAAACCCAGATCCAGATTGCTCAAAATATCAGACATCTGCGAGCGAAGCGCTGGCCGATCATGAAAGTATTCTGCGGTCTCAAACATTTCTCTGAGCTCGAAATGAACCCGGCCACCGTGCCCTACATTGGTATAAAAAGTTGTAAAATAATTGACCAGTTCCAGCGCGCTTGGAACATTGTACTGGGCCGCTGTTGCGACCAACGAAGCATTCGGACGGACTTTTTCGGCCTCACTTACAGCAAATCCGAAATTCTGCTGACGGATGTTGTAAGCTGAATCAGCCTCAGACCAGTCACGCCGGAATATAAAGCTGAAGAACTTGCTTGTCTTTTGGTGCAGTGCTTCATATACAACCCGCTCCCGATTAATAACAAGTGAATAGCGATAATGTTTGCCATTGACCTCGAATTCAATCTCAAACTCGCTGTCTGCCTCGTCAGAGAAAAAGTGTGAATTAACCGGATTTTCCTTATCCGGCTTGCTAGTTGTAAACGAATGCGCAATAAACCATCCAAGGAAGGGAAGTGGTTTCAATACATTGGTTTTACCCGAGGCATTGGGGCCGATGACCGCAAGGATTTTCGACAGACGTGTACCACCCGGGCTCTCGAACACCAGATCCGAGTCCGGAACCTGTCGATTAAGCACAAAGGAGACCTCCGTTTCCTCGGCAAATGAAAAAAAGTTCTTGAATCGGTATTTATGGATCATGATTGCACCTAAATCAGTCCTTATAGGAGAAAATCAACAAATATTTGTTAATTATAGCTTAATATTAGACAATATCAAGCTAGTATTAACCAAGTTTTACCAAATTCTTGATAGGTGCGATGGCGGAGGTGGATGTCCTTCGCCGGTGCGGAAAATATAAGCCCGCGAGGACAGGGGGCGCCTGTTTACCCGATGATGTCGAAGGCGACGTGGCGGTGGCCGCGCCGGATGCGGTAGGTATTGAAATCGCTGTGGTCAAGGGTAAAGATTTTTTGCAGCGAGTGCGTTTCCGCAGCCGTAACCAGCGAAGCATCTGCGAATTGCCACTGGCAGAAGGGCTGCAAAAAGAATCTGCTCTGTTTCTCGAGTGTATGGCGCATCCGGAAGCCCGCGCCATGCAGCATCTGTTTTTTGCTGAGCGCGCCGCGAGGGAAATTCCTGGCATCGACAACAGGGCGCCGGTACGCAATATTGAAAAAGTGGCCATTATCGGTTCTGGCACCATGGGTGGTGGCATTGCCATGAACTTTGCCAATGCCGGCATCCCCACCATAATTCTTGACCTGAATACCGAGGCTCTGGAAAAAGGCTTCGGAACCATCCGCAAAAATTACGGAATCAGTGCCAAACGAGGGAAGTTCACTGCTGAACAGGTTGAAGAGCGCTTAAACCTGCTGTCAGGCACCACCAACTACGATGAGATTGCTGAAGTGGACCTGGTGATCGAGGCTGTCTTTGAAAACATGGACATTAAAACGAAAGTTTTTCAACAGCTTGATGAAACCTGCAGGCAGGGTGCCATACTGGCATCAAATACTTCTACGCTGGATCTGAATGAAATTGCCGGCTCAACATCAAGACCACAGGACGTGGTTGGTATGCATTTCTTCAGCCCCGCCAACGTGATGCGCTTGCTGGAAATAGTTCGAGGTACAAAAACAGCCGATGATGTATTGGTTACAATTATTGAGCTGGCAAAAACCATTGGCAAGATTCCCGTGGTCGCGGGTGTCTGCTTTGGCTTTATTGGTAACCGTATGCTTGAGCCCTACGGACGCGAAGCGATGCGACTGATCCTTGAAGGTTCGTCACCAACCCAGATTGACCGGGTGTTAAACGGTTTTGGTATGGCAATGGGTTTCCCCAGCATGGCTGATCTGGCCGGTAATGACGTTGGGTATTTGACTCGACAGGGCAACAAAGAGGCTTTCTACTCTCGCGATCCTGCATATGCAGCCATTGCCGATAAGCTCTATGAGTTAGGTCGCTATGGTCAGAAGACCGGGCGCGGTATGTATATCTACCAGGGTAGGGACAAGCAGGAAGACCCTGAAGTCCTGGCACTGGCTACCGAACTGGCAACAGAGCACAGTGTAGAGCAGCGTGAAATTTCCGATCAGGAAGTGCTTGAGCGTACTATCTATACGCTGATCAGTGAAGGCGCTCAAGTGCTGGAAGATGGTATTGCAATTCGTTCTGGTGATATTGATATCGTTTACACCAACGGATACGGTTTTCCTGCTTACCGCGGTGGTCCCATGCAATATGCTGACGAAATCGGCCTGGATACAGTGGTTGCTGCGCTGGAAAAATACCGTCGGGAGCTGGGTGCATACGGCGAGGAATGGTTTAAACCTGCTCCTTTGTTAGTGAAGCTGGCGGCAGAAGGTAAAACATTCAGTTGCCTCTGCCAGGCGCTTTGATACTGAATCATCACGCCCTGACGCGCGGATAAAATTCAGGAGTACAGGTTGTCTCAGATTGAAAACATGCTTGAAGCTGCTGCAGGTGGTGAAAGAATCGCGCTTGCACGCCTGCTTTCTCTGGTAGAAAGGGGCGACGACAAATTGTTGGCAATTGAAGACGCGATTCGTAATCGGTCGGGCAATGCCTTTGTTATCGGCATCACCGGGCCACCGGGCGCGGGCAAATCGACACTGATCAGCGCACTTTTACCTCACGCAATTGCAGCCAGGGGGCGTGCAGCCGTGCTGGCTGTTGATCCCAGTTCACCGTTTTCGGGCGGCGCGCTGCTGGGCGATCGCGTCAGAATGCAGGGAAGAAACTACGGCAGTAAGGCCTTTGTTCGCTCAATGGCCTCCAGAGGTGATGTAGGCGGGCTGGCACGCGCTACGTCAACCTGCGTGCGGATCTTTGATGCCTGCGGTTGGCCGGTTGTCGTTATCGAAACCCTGGGAATTGGCCAGGCGGAACTGGATATTATGGATCTGGCGGATGCTGTGGTGGTGGTTCTGAACCCTGAGTGGGGAGACACTTTTCAGGCCAATAAAGCAGGCCTCACAGAGGCAGGTGATATTTTTGTCATCAACAAGTCCGATAAGCCGGGCGTCGCGCAAACACGCAAAGACTTGCAGGAATCGCTGTCACTACTGACGACATCCCATAAACCGGCGATTGTTGAAACCGTTGCTGCCAATGATGAAGGGCTTGCAGAGCTTTGGCAGGCCATTGGAAAGTTTGAGCAGCAGTTGTCTGTTGATGGCAGTCTGTTTGAGAGGCGTAAGCAGCGACAAAAAACCTTGATCAGAAAGATCCTGCACCGGCAACTGGATCAGAAAGTTGATGCAGTCATGCGTTCTCAGGTAACCGATAAATTGATTGCTGCCGTGAGTTCTGAAGGGTTGAATTTTGATGAGGCAGTCAATCAACTGGTGAAGGAACTACCGCTGGCCTGACCTCCAGGGACTGCGGTTATTCACCAATTATTATCAGGGGAAAGATAATGCTGGAACTACATTCACTATTTGATGTGTCGGGCAAGAACGTGTTGGTTACTGGTGGTTCGCGCGGCATTGGAAAAATGATTGCCCATGGCTTCGTTGTTAACGACGCTAATGTTTATATCACTTCCCGAAAAGCTGCCGCCTGTGATGAGACTGCCAAACAGCTGAGCGAGTATGGTAACTGTTATGCGCTGCCTTTTGATCTGTCTTCGCTTGAAGGTATTGAGCAGCTGGTCAGTGCCCTGCAGGGGAAAATATCTCAGCTGGATGTTCTGATTAACAATGCAGGCGCGGCCTGGGGAGCGCCGCTGGAGGATTATCCTGAGTCGGGCTGGGACAAAGTGATGGATCTAAACCTCAAATCAGTGTTTTTTCTGACGCAGCGCTTGCTGCCATTGATCAAAGCCGGCGCCAGCCAGGACAATCCTGCGCGAGTGATCAATATCGCATCGATCAATGGTATCACCAATCCACAGTCGGAGAATTATGCCTACTCCGCCAGTAAAGCGGGCCTGATTCACCTCACCAAGCATATGGCTTCAAAACTTGCCGGTGATGCTGTGAATGTAAACGCAGTCGCGCCGGGCTTCTTTATGACCGATATGATGTCTCATGTTGATGAAGCTGAATTGATTGAGAATATTCCTTGCGGCAGGTCAGGCAATGCGGCCGATGCAGCGGGCGTGACAATGTTCTTGGCATCCAATGCAAGCGCATGGGTAACCGGGGCAACGATTCCTGTTGATGGAGGAATGATTGCAAACGCATAAGTAGTTTGAAATAGCAGAGAGTTTTTCAGAAAACAGAAAAATACAATTACTCGAAGAGGGCTGACCCATGGGGTAAAATAAATAAGGCATTTTTCAGTACTGATAGAGTAGCAATGAATAAACAATTTCTTATCTACAATCTGCGTATTCCGGCGAATATGAACACCGATTCCGGTCGAACGTGAACAGTGATTCCGGTTCATCGTGAACACCTGTCAACGCAACGCATGGCGTGTTTGTGTTTTTTACCTCAAGTGTTCACGCTGAGTCAATAGACGCCTGTTGTTTTCGCATGGATTCCCCCTTCAAGGCCAGTCGGTGCGCATTATGGATAAGCCGGTCGAGGATGGCATCGGCAAGGGTGTTATCGCCGATGGTGGCATACCACTGGTCGACGGGCAACTGGCTGGCCATGAGCGTGGAGCCGGCGTGATAGCGGTCGTCCATGATGTGCATGAGGTCATGGCGCTGTGCGGTATTGAGGGTGTCCATGCCCCAGTCGTCGATGATAAGCAGTCCGGTGCGTGCGAGTTGGTGCAGGAGTTTGTGGTAGCTGCCGTCGGCCTTGGCCTGGGTGAGGGCAAGGAGCAGCCGGGCGAGGCGATAGTAACGGGTGGAGACGCCTTGCCGGCAGGCCTGGTGTCCGAGGGCGCAGGCGATAAAGGTTTTGCCTGAGCCGCAGGGGCCGGTGATGAGCAGGTTGTGGGCTCGCTGCAGCCACTCGCCCTGTGCGAGTTGGGTAAGTTGTGTGCGCTGCAGGTTGCGGGGGTGTTCGTAATCGATATCCTGGAGGCGGGCGCGCAGTTTGAAGTGCGCCTGGCGGATGAGGCGGTCCTGTTTGCGTTGTTCCCGTTGCAGGCACTCGGACTCGACTAAGAGGGCGAGGCGGTCGAGGAACGGCAGGGGGTCATAGGTGGCGGGCTGTTCGGTTTGTTGTGTCAGGGCGGTTGCCATGCCGGGCAGGCGCAGGTCGCGCAGGCGTGTCAGGGTTTGTGTGGTTGATGTCATGGTGTCTCTCCGGTTAGTTGAAGTGGTGCGGCCCGCGGACATTCTCGTGGTCCTGGGGCAGCGTGGGGGTGGTCAGGGTGTCTGCGTCGGGGGTATCAGGCAGCCGGTCCTGGTTTGACTCCAGCAGGTGTGTGACCTGTTTGAGGCGCACCAGGCCGGCCTGGTTGGCCCGTTGGCAGGCGGCGTTGAGGCGGCTGGCGGGATAGCGTTTGCTGAGTTGCAGCAATCCCAGGCAGGTGCGGTAGGCCTGCTCGGGGTGGGCCCGGCGTTCGAGTTGGTGGCGGACCCAGGTGTGCACGTCAGGGCCGAGTTGGGCAGCCCAGCGCTTAAGGCGCTCGGGGGACCATTGCTGCTGTGCCCGGTGGCGTTCGGGCATGTGGGCCGGGTCGGTGGTGAAGCCGTACCCGTCCCGGCGTGCATGGGTGGCGATGGGGCGCTGGTGGAAGTAGAGTTCAATCAAGCTGTCAGATGCCTGTAACTCGACCCGCTCGCCGACGTACTGGTGCGGCACGGAGTAGTAGTGTTGCTGGTAGAGCACGTGGTAGTCGATGTGCACGGTGACCGGCTTGATGTGGACATACTCGTAAGGCTGTGGGGGCAACGGCTTCAAGGCCGGTTTATCAAGGGTCTCAAAGGCCGCGTGGCGCGAGCCGGGCCGGCGCTTGAAGGGCCGGTGGTTAAGCTCGTCAAGCAGGGTGGCGATATGGCGGTTCAACTCATCGAGGGCGAAGAACTGATGATGCCGCAGGCGGGCCAGGATCCAGCGCTGCGCCAGCAGCACGCCCTGCTCGGCCTTGGCCTTGTCGCGGGGTTTATGGGGGCGGGCCGGCAGGATAGCCGTCTGGTAGTGCTCGGCCCACTGCTGGTAGCTGGGGTTGATGTCGGGATCGTAGCGGCAGGCACGGCTCACCCCGCTGCGCAGGTTATCGGGGACGATGGCGGCGGGGACGCCGCCGAAGTGGGTCATGGCCCGGGTATGGCTGGCCAGCCAGTCGGGGAGGGTCTGGGTCCAGGTGGCCTCGGCGAAGGTGTAGTCCGATGCGCCGAGCACCGCGATAAAGAGTTGTGCCGGTTGTGTCTCGCCGGTGCCGGCATCGATGACGGGCACGGTATCCCCGCCGTAGTCCACAAAGCACTTCTCGCCGGCCTTGTGTGTCTGGCGCATGGTGCGCTGTTGCCGGGCCAGCCAGTCGCGGTAACGGTCGCAGAACTGGGAGTAGCCGTAACACCGGTTCGGGTAGCGCTGGGTGTATTCCTCCCAGACCAGTTGTCGCGTCATGTGGGGGCGCTTCAACTCCTCGTGGATCGCCGCCCAGTCCGGTGCCTCGCGGCGCGGGCTGGCGTCGGTATCGGCGCCAGGGTAGAACAGCGCGGCCAGGCGGGCATCGTCCAGCTCGACCGGCAAGGGCCAGGTCAGGCCCAGGGCCTCGGCCCGGCTGAGGAGTTTCTGTACCCCGCCGACACTCAGCTTGGTGCTGCGGCTGATGGCGCGGATGGACAGGCCGGCTTGCAGCCGGAGCCGTAGTATCTCGCGTAGTTTACGCATGGTCGTTCTCTTGTTGGACATGGCAGGTTGCTCCCAAAAAAAGGAACAACGTACCACCGGGTTACAAGTCCCATGCGTTGCGGGGGATTCCGGTGCAACGTGAACGCGGATTCCGGTGTTGTGAACACCGATTCCGGTACTGCCCGGAAAGTGTTCACGTTCAATCGGAATCGGTGTTCACTTTGAACCGGAACAGGTGTTCACGTTCAACCGGAATCGGTGTTCACTTTGAACCGGAATCCGCGTTCACTTTCAACCGGAATACGCATCTTTTCGAATATACGGATTTATACAATCTAAATCCGTATATTCGAAAAGAGGCAGTTGATGCTCTGGAGCAGTTACAATTGCCCACCGATATCACACACGCCGATTTTCCAGCAAATATGAAGGCGTTTTCTGAAACCGGCAAAGATGACCTTCTTGCACAGCATCAAGCAGATGAGTCGGTTTCTCTAATGAACACTGGGCCAGATTTCGGCAATGTGGCAATTGCTGTTTATCACCCCAGAAACAACCAGCGCAACGCTCACTGCCTGGTCTGGTTCCATCCCGGTGGTCTAATAGCTGGGCACTATTTAGCGGACTACGTTCTCTCAAAGTCTATTGTCAAACAAGTGGGCTGTACTTTTATTTCGGTTGAGTACCGACTCGCCCCGGAACACCCCTACCCGGCCGGTGTTAACGATGGATATGATGTTATACGGTGGGTGGCAGATTCACAGGCAGGCTTTACACCGAAAACAATCGCTGTCGGCGGGGCCAGTGGTGGTGGCCCCTTTGCCACAGGTTCCGGGCTGAAAGCCATTAAAAAAGGCATAGATATTTGCTTCCAGATATTAATCACTCCAATGCTTGACTACTCCTCCAGTACTGAATCTGTTAACTTTTCCCGTGATCCCAAAAACTGGAATCGTGACAACAACCGGTATGCTTGGGATGCCTACCTGGCAGGAATAGATGGTCAAGCTGTACCCGGTGAAGCCTCGCCTATAGCAGCTGATGACTTTTCCCTGTTTCCGCCCACATACATGTCCGTTGGCGATGTGGATATTTTCAGGGATGAAGCCATTGATTACGCAAGGCACCTGACACGTGCGGGAGTGCCAGTAGAATTACATATATTGCCTAAGTGCGCCCATGGAGGCGATTTGATGATTGCAGATGACCATCCGTTTAAAATCAGGATGATCGGTGAGTACGCCCGGGCATTAACCGAGGCATTTGATTCAAATTAACTTATAACCTCTCGAATCCGATTGGCAATGAGAAGATGGAAGAATATTCAACAAACGGAAGATCAATAACTCACTCAGGCGAATACCATGACAAAATTAGCAGATAAAGTGGCAGTGGTTACAGGTGCTGCCAGTGGTATTGGTATGGGTATTGCCGAGGCCTTCGTCGAGCAAGGTGCGAAGGTGGTTATTGCTGATGTTGATACTGCGGGAAGCAACCAGCTGGTTGAGCAGTTAGGGTCTGATAATGCAATTTATATTGCTACCGATGTGACTGTTGAGGCCGATATTAAAAACTGTATCGACAAAGCGAAGAAGACATATGAACGTCTGGATATTGTGGTCAACAATGCCGGGGTTAGTGGCACGGGGACCAGTATTGAGGATGTCACGGTTGAAGATTTTCACTTTATGATGAAAGCCGATCTTCTAAGCGTTGTGCTGGGCATGAAACATGCAGTGCAGTCGATGAAAAATCAAGATGGCGGAAGCATTATCAATATATCCAGCATTCAGAGCAGGCAGGCAGCGGGAGTTTTGTTCTATAACATCGCTAAAGCTGCCGTCAATCAGGCGACCCGCTTTGTGGCATTCGAGGCAGGTCAGCACAAAATCCGAGTTAATGCTATCGAGCCCGGGGTAACGGCAACACCTTTCCACACCAGCCACTGGGGGCTTGAATCAAACGAGGAAGTGTTCGATCGTCTCAAGGGTCATTTTGCCAAACTTCAGGCGATCCCGTACGGTCTGGGACAAGAAGAAATAGGTAAGGCAGCGGTTTTTTTGGCGGCAGATGACTCTCGCCTCATGACGGGTCAGGTATTGACGGTAGATGGTGGTATAACCTTGCATCCATACCCCACCGATTTTGATGGGTATTTTGCTGCCCTGGACCCAAGTGGCGCGCTGCTGGAGAAATCAAAAAAGGACGGTTTACTCTAAATATAAGCAGAGTTTCCCTAACTCAATCACTATAATATTTTTTGACGAACTAATGGTCTAAAAAGGGTAAATGATTGGTATCAAACCGACTACAGACAATGAATAGATGGCAGTCACGGGCAATCCCGCGCGCAGGTAATCGCCGATACGGTAGTTCCCTAAATTTTGCACCATGAGGTTGGTAGTGTAGCCATACGGGGTAAGAAAACTTGCGCTGGCGCCATAGGCGACCGCCATGACAAAGGGCATGTAGTTTACGTTGAAGCTCTCCGAGAGACCGAATGCGATGGGAAAGGCAAGCGCCGCGGCGGCCGTGTTGGTCATCGTTTCCGTCATTAACAGCGTGATAAAAAAAATCCCGGCGAGTGCGGCGAAAGGACCCATATCCGATAAATAATGGTGAATTCCGTCCGCCACGATGCCGGTCAAACCTGCATTCGTGAGCGCCTGGGAAAACACCAGCGCTGATATTACAATCAGGATCAGCTCAAATGGAAAGCGGCGGCGCAACTCCGATCCCTGGACAATTCCCAGCAACAGCATGCCTGCCAGCACAAATGCCAGCCCCTTGATCAGCGGCAGTATATTAAAGGTCGCCAGTATGACGGCTGCGAACAGCGAGACCGAGAGGAAGCAGTGCTGCAGGAGGGACAGGCGCGGGTTGACGGTGTCGGAGATCACGGTAAAGTTCTTGTTCAGGTTTTTTCGGTTCTTAAAATCCGGCCCGGCGGCCAATACGAGATTATCTCCTGCCTGCAGGGCGATCTCGCCCAGTTTTCCGGAAAGACGCTTTCCGCCGCGGTGCAGACCGACAACGGCGGCATCGAACAGGGCCCGAAAACCGGCTTC
Organism: Gammaproteobacteria bacterium; assembly: GCA_965220815.1. Classification (GTDB taxonomy): domain Bacteria; phylum Pseudomonadota; class Gammaproteobacteria; order Eutrophobiales; family Eutrophobiaceae; genus JAAXHV01. The sequence goes on along the minus strand of OZ244846.1, from coordinate 172,358 downwards.
CTTGATCGACCTGCCTTCGATGGATGCATTCGGCATCACGATCACTTCCGTAAGGTTTTGCCGTAACAGGTCTTCATCCAGCGCAAACGAACTGAGGCCTTCAAATTGTTGCAGCGTGCTTAATTGCGTGATGTCTCCCGAAAAAATTAGTTTATCGCCTGCCGCGAGCACTTCCCGGGGACTGACGGGAGAAATCAGGTGATCTCCCCTGACGATTTCGACAAGGAACAGCGCTTCCAGATCACGAAGCCGGTTCGCGATGACCGATTTACCGGCGAGTGGCGACTCCGGCATCACCTCGGTCTCAATCAGGTATGCGTGCATGTCGAGTTTTTCCGTTGAATGGCGGGGCAGCAGGCGGGATGCAAGCAGCATCACAACCAGACCCAGTAACGCGGCGCTTGCTCCAACGATGAAAAAATCGAAAAACGCCAGCCCGGCGCCCGTGGCGTCCTCAAGAAAACTGCTGACGATAAGATTGGTGGACGTCCCGATCAAGGTGGTTGTGCCCCCAAGGATCGCGGCATAGGACAGGGGGATCAGCAGTTTTGACCCCGGATGATATTTATTGTGCCGTACGCGTTGCGCCAGTGTCGCCACCACCACGGTATTATTCATGAACGCTGATGCAACTGCTGTCACGCCATACAATTTTATGAGTGACAGTGTGTAACTTTTTGAAATCAGTTTACCTGAGAGGTCTTTGACCCAATTCAACTTCTCCAGGCCCATGGACACGAGGAGCACTATCAACAGCGTCATTACCCCGGGATTGGATACCTTGTCCAGGATGTCGGCGGTATCCACCACACCCAGGGCATAGCTGGCCAGCAGCGCGCAGCAGAAGATCCTGGTCGGGGACCAGCTGGTCAGGACCAGGCTGCCAACAAGCAGGATGAAGACAGCCCCGATCAGGATTTGCTCAACCATGTGGTCTGCCAGTCTTTGATTGCCGGGTTAAGGCGGACCGGTTATCAAGCCTCCAGTCCGCGATAATAGTCTATCAGGATCCGGGCCACCTCCGGCCGTGAGAATTCCGGAGGTGGCGCAATGCCTTCCCCCAGCATTTCCCTGACCCGGGTCCCGGAAAGCAAAATGAAATCCTCCTTCGTATGATCCGGCACATCGCGCATCATGACCACCTTGCCCAGCTTTTTCGACCAGGCGGTGTGGTCTGCCCGGTAGATTTCGATATCTAGCGCATCGGGGGGCACGGCCTCATCGAAGATCGCCTGGGCGTCAAAGGCGCCATAGTAATCCCCGACACCGGCATGGTCGCGACCGACGATTAAATGTGTACAGCCGCAGTTCTGCCTGAATATGGCGTGCAGCACCGCCTCACGGGGGCCGGCATACAGCATATCGAAACCATAGCCGGTAACCAGGACGGTATCAGGCTCGAAATACACGTCCACCATTTTCCGTATGGATGCATCGCGTACATCTGCGGGAATATCCCCCGGTTTCAGTTTCCCCAGTAACATATGGATGAGGATGCCGTCGGCGCCCAGGTCTTCCATGGCCATGCGGCACAATTCCTCGTGGGCGCGATGCATGGGGTTACGCGTTTGAAAGGCCACCACCTTCTCCCACCCCAGTTTCCTTATGCTGTCCCGTATCTCGACGGCGGTACGAAAGGTGCCGGGAAAATCGACCTCAAAATAGGAGTAATTCAGTACCTGGATCGGGCCCGAGAGTACATGGTTCCCCTGGGTTTTAAACGCGGCCACGCCGGGATGCGCCATATCCAGAGTGCCGAAGACGTGTTCCGTGATTTCGTCGAGCTCGGTTTCACCAACCGTTTCAATAGCGGCCACATCCATGATGGCCAGCACCGGGTTCCCGTTGATATTGGGATCTTTCAGTGCAATACGGTCGCCCTGTTTGATATTGCCCGCGTCAGGCACCATATTGACCACCGGCGTAGGCCAGAACACACCCTCTTCGGTTTTCATGTCCCTGGCTACCGACAGTGTGTCGGCCAGGTTCATGTAACCTGTCAGTGGGGTGAAATAACCTGCCCCCAGCATGACGGCGTTGGCCGCCGCTGCCGAACTGACCGGAACTGAAGGTAATCCTCCCGCTTCCTCGAGCAAGGCGGCGCGGCGGTTTTTATCTTCAACAAACAGCGGTTGCAGTGTGTCGGAACAATGCGGCTTAATCATGGTAAATCTCCGTGGGGCAGAATGTCGCGGTCACGCAGCAGTTCCAGTATCAGTGAGACCTCTTCTTCCAGACTCATTTCGTGACTGTTAAGCACGATGTCCGGATTTTCCGGGGCTTCATACGGATCGTCAATACCGGTAAAATTCCTGATCTCCCCTGCACGCGCCTTCTTGTACAAACCCTTGGGGTCCCGTTTCTCGGCCACGTTCAGGGGGACATCGACAAAGATCTCGATGAAATCCATCCCGGCCGCGTCGTGCAGTGCACGAACTGCATCACGGTCCGCGCGGTAGGGACTGATAAAACTGGACAGGGTAATTACCCCGGCGTCCACCAACAGTTTGGATATCTCGCCAATGCGCCGAATATTTTCCGCGCGATCCTCAGCGGAAAAACCAAGGTTCTTGTTTATTCCCATGCGGACATTGTCACCGTCCAGCCGGTAACAAAGGCGCCCCATGTCATGCAGGACCCCCTCCAGGGCAACGGCAATGGTGCTCTTGCCGCTGGCTGACAAACCGGTAAACCAGAGGGTGGCGCCTTTCTGGCCCAGTAAGGCATTGCGGTCTTTTGAAGTAACAAGCCCCTCATGCCGATGGATATTGGTAGCAATCTGTTCAGCCATTGATTTCCCTCTTCTCAAAACGTGCGTGGGAATCTACTCCTGTACATAATACATGTAAAACAGGAAAAACAGATTTATACTATCGGTTTTACCGATAATGAAATTTACCCTGAGACAACTTCAGATTTTTCTGGCTGTTGCCCGTTACCAGAACATCTCCCGGGCGGCGAACTCCCTGCACATGTCACAGTCTGCAGCAAGCGAGGCGCTGCATAACCTGGAAGCCACTTACGAGGTCAAGCTGTTTAACCGGGCAAAGAATAAACTCACTCTCAATGCCATGGGTCAAACACTGCGGGGGGAAGCCGAAAACCTGTTTGACCATTGTGAACGCGTTGAAGCACTACTGCTGAGGCATTCAGAAATCGGGCACATCAGGGTAGGAGCAAGTTTCACTATCGGCAATCACCTGGCTACCCGTTACCTGTCCGATTATTTGTCACAATTCCCTGAGGCGAGGGTAGAGTTGGATACAGCCAATACGCCCGAGATAATCAACAAGGTGCTCAACTACGAAGTGGATATCGGCATGATAGAGGGAGAGGTTCAGCACCGTGAACTGCATCTGATACCGTGGCGTCATGATGAACTGGTTATTTTTTGTGCCGCCAAACATCCCCTGGCGAAGAAAAAAATACTCAGTGAGGATGATATTAAAGAGACCCGCTGGATATTACGCGAACCGGAATCAGGCGCCCGGCACACTTTTGAGACAGCCATGGCAGGACTGTTGCCGGACATAAATATCCACCTTGAATTCAGGCATAACGAGGCTATCAAGAATGCCGTGGAAGCCGGCCTGGGAGTCGGCTGTTTATCCGGTATTGTTTTACACCGCAACTTTGCCCATGGTGATCTCACACCACTTGTTCATCCCGGGAGAAAAATGCTGCGCACCTTTTATTTTGTGCTGCCGAAGAAGAGGCTGCTGACAACAGCTGTTAATGCCTGGATGAACACCTGTCGCAAGATGGATAAAGAACAGGAAAATTCAATCGAGCTGGATCACAACAATCAATAGAACCTGGGAACATTTGCGAAAGTCATGGATAGGGCATTCCCGTCAACCTCTTTTCCCACAAACTAAAGCCCCCGGTTTTGCCGGGAGATAAGTACTCGCTGGTGAGAAATCCGGGCTGTTGTCCCGCAGGATCTGGTCAGGGTCATATCCGACAATGGTTTACCGGGCCGCAGTGCGGACGGAAACACCAGGCCGGACCGGTCGCGCAGCATCTTCGCTTGCTCCAGTACGGCCAAGGCCGCAAATCCGCTGCGTTCCCCCTGGGCTACAGGGCGGCAGCAGGCGTTAAAATTTGAGGGTATTAAACCCCATGAATCCGCGCGGCAGAAAAGTCGGAATCCACCCTGTTAGTTGTTTTTTGTCTTGAATTGTCCAGTACAATCACATTCAAAATGTCACAAACAAAGTCACTAATTTATGAAAAAAACACTAAAATATTTTTAATATCAATGAGTTATATAATATCATCGGCGGAGGTGGATGGGAATCGAACCCACCACTCGCGTTGGGCAAGTCACTGGTTTTGAAGACCAGGGAAGTCACCAGACTTCTTTCACCTCCAATATACAGGGTCAAATATATGGGGTCAGGGCAAAACTCAGGGAGTTTTGCCCTGACCCCGGGTACCTTCGAATATCATAATACCTTGCGCCTGTCCCCGATGCGGACAGTCACGCGTACACCATCCAGGTATTCCAGCAGGGGTATCGCGAACTTCCTTGAAGTATCCAGGAGTTTGCGCGCGTCCGCCACGGTGAAGGCCGCGGAACCGGGGTAGGCCTGTTGCAGCTTGCGCACCATCCCGTCGATGCTGTGGCGGTGGAACACCAGCGTGCGGTTCGTCTCCCTGTTATGCAGCGACACCAGTTCGCCGGTTTCGGTCAGGAATTGGTACAAGCGTTTCCGCTGCTGGTTGCCTTGCAATACGTCATTGAGTTCCGGCGGTTGCAAACCGCCCGCCTTGAATGCGCCGGCTATTTCCCCGGCGATCTTTTTGTCACCGGCATCAAGCGCCTCCAGGGGATCGAAGTCCCGCAGGCGTACCAGGGTTTTATCGGTCCGGACAAGGTCCTCCCCGGCCAGGCGGTCAACCAGGAACCGAAACACCGTCTCGTCGATGTCGTCTCCAAGACGGGCGCGCAGGTCTTCCAGGGGCTGTCCTTGACGCAGTGGGTTTGTCCTGTGAAATTCCTTTATTTCAGCCAGCGCCTGTTCGCACAAGACTTTGAGCGCGTCTGCTGACATCACACGCCGCGCCTCGATAAAAACACATTCCGTTGTATCCAGACTGTGCGCCAGTTCATCTTCCGCCAGGTTCACGGACTTGGCCAGGTCGGCGATATCCATTCCCCGGGCGCCTGTGGCCCGGACCCGTTCAAGAATAACTTCGGCAGTATCACCGCTTGCCAGCCTGGTCAGGCGATTCACAGCGCGCCGGTCCGAGCGACGGTGTTTTACCGGAGCATTGTCCAGGATACGCCCGCCGCCGATTGTCTTCGCCGGTGAAAAGGTGCGCACGATAAAACGCTCCCCGACCGGCGCCGCCACGGCGCGCGTGCAGTCAAGCTGGGCAGGGAACGTCGAACCCGGTTGCGCCTCCCCATCGCCCAGGATGCGCAACTTCGCCGGCACTTCGCAGGTCCCGAACAGGACGCGGATCATCTCACCGTACTTCGGCGGGGTATCCGGCCCGTCCAGCAGGCGCAGTTCAACGTCGAGCAGGCGGGTCGGTTCAAGGTATCCCGGAGTGGCCAGCACATCGCCCCTGGCTATATGGCTCATGTCCACGTTACGCAGGTTGACCGCGACCCGCTGTCCCGGATATGCAATTTCCTCCTCCCTGTTATGCACCTGCAACTGGCGGACAACGGCGCGGCGTCCCTGCGGCAGGATATCGACTTCCTGGCCGGTCGCCAGCGCGCCGTTCCTCAGGGTGCCGGTTGCGACGGTGCCGAAACCGGGCATGGTGAACACCCGGTCCAGGGGCAGGTAGCAGCGTCCGGTGTCTATTCTCTCGACCGGGTCGAGCAACTGCTGTTCCAGCAACGCTGTTAAATTATGGATACTCTGGCCGTTGCTTACGGATGTCTCGATGATCCCGCAGCCTTCCATGAACGTGCCGGCAGTAAAGTCTCTGATCTCGTCCGCAACCCGCCCGCAATCGCCCGGAGCTGCGAGGTCGGACTTGGTGATGACTGCCAGGCCCTTGCCCGTGCCGAGCAGGTCGGCGATATGCAGGTGCTCCCGCGTCTGCGGCTTGATCCCTTCGTTTGCCGCCACCGTGAGCAACAGGAAATCGATGCCGGTTGCGCCGGATATCATCATGCGAATGAAATCCTCATGGCCGGGTACGTCTATAAAATCGATCACGCCCCGTTCCGACTCAAGATAAGCAAAACCCGGCACGATCGACAGGCCTCTTTCCTTTTCTTCCCTCAGACGGTCCGTCTCTATGCCGGTCAGCGCCCTGACCAGGCTGGTTTTGCCGTGATCGACGTGGCCGGATACGCCTGCCGTGATGTGCGCAGGTCTATCCACGGTCCGCATTTCCCATCAGGATTTCGGGAGTTTTGCCAGGCAGGCGTCGACCGCGTGGTGGAAATTCCTCAATGCCAGTTCCTCGTCCTGGAAATGGAAGTGCTCCTTGGCGCCGGATTTCAGCACCTGCTGCACCTTCTCGTGGGTGGCGGTGTCTTCCATCAGGGTATCGCGCAGTCCGATCTTGTTGTATTCCTGGCAGAACAACTCGCTGGCGTTGCGCGGCGGGGCGGTGTTTACGCCGATCTCCCATACCGTGCGATCCACGGCAAGCGGCCACACGTTGTACATCCAGTAGCAGTCCCGCATCAGGCCCATGATGACGTTGGGAAAGATGAAGTACAGGTTCATCGCGCCTCTCAGGTGGTATTTTTCCGTATCCGTGCGGCGCGCTTCGGTGAAGGCGAACGCATCGTAGGCGCCGATCCCGTATTTCAGGCTTACCTCTCCCACCGGCGTGGGATTGAATACCGGCGGAGGGTCGGTGCCCAGCAACCCGTGAGGACCCAAGGCCTCCAGCACACTGTGGCGCAACAGCATGCCGGCCGCGGAAGTGGAGCGGGCCAGGCTGTCCCTGTGCAGGAACGGCACGTGCCAGCCTTCCAGTTGCGCGTCCAGCAGCACCTTCCAGTTGACTTTCTCGTCCACGCTGTACCATTCGCGCCGGGTCAGTTCGGCAAACGGGTAGTCCTTCAGGGACGAGGAGACCGGCTCCAGGTACTCTTCCAGTGTCTGGTCGTCCTGCGGCTTGAGGCGGATGAATATGAAGCCGTTCCAGACATCCGTCTGGATCTCGGTCATGTCCAGGTCGGCATCGGGGCCGGTAAAGAAATTTTCCTTGTCGGTCATGTTGATCAGCTTGCCCCGGGTATCGAAGGCCCAGCCGTGGAACGGGCAGACAAAGGCGCCCCGGCACTTGCCGCGGTTTTTCCAGACCACCTGGTTGGCCCGGTGCGAGCACATATTGTGGAAGGCCCGGATGACGTTGTCGCGCCCGCGCACTACGAGCACCGAGGTAAAGCACATCTCGATGTCCCGGACGAAGTAATCGCCCGCCTCGGGGATCAGTTCGACCCGGCCCACGTTCAGCCAGGAACGGCGGAATACCGCTTCCCGTTCCGCCTTGAACACATCCGGATCGATGCAGGGGCGGATGGGCAGCGGATCTGTTCCCAGCTCGGGGTATTTCGAGGTGCGGGTCTTGTGGGTCAGTTCCATGGGGCGGTGTCTGTCATTGGTTGGCGGTCAGGTGCCAGGTCATACGGGAGGAACGGAGTTCGCCTCACCCGGTACGAAACGCCGCATGTCCAGGCCGAAAGGGTGGTCCGGTTGTTTGTACAGTTCCACGGCGACCCAGACCTCGGCGAGGGACAGGGTCATGTTCAGCAGGCGCTGTTCCGGTTCCGGCAATTCGTCCAGGGGAAACCCGTTCAGGTATTGCAGCGCCTCCTCGATACGATCCAGCATGGCGGAATAGAACGCCTGGATTTCTTCCATGGAAGAGGTGAGACGTTTTTCCAGGCGTTCGGCTTCGTTGCCCAGCGACCAGTCGATAAACGGTTCGAGTTCAGCAAAGGCGGACGGTAACAAATGTTGGCTCATCAGGATTCCAACCTGGATAAAATCCTGAAAATTTTAGCACACTACCCGTAAAAGGAGCAGTTCCAAAATTCGTCCCCTGTTCGCCGCGTTGTTACTTTATACTGTGCGGGGATTAAAGAAGAACTCAAATAAATCATGGGTTATCAAATCGGTATTGACGTGGGCGGCACCTTCACCGACCTGCTGGTCTGCGATGAGGAAGGCAGGACGCGCATCTGCAAGTCGCCTACTACGCCCGCCGACCCCAGCCTGGGGGTATTTGCCGCGCTGGAACAGGCCGCGCAGGACAGCCGGCTCGAGTTACGGGACTTCCTCTCACGGGTGGATGCCATTGTCCATGGCACCACGATCACCACCAATGCCGTGCTTACCCGTACCGGGGCCCGCACCGGGTTCATCACCACCCGGGGGTTCCGCGACCTGCTGGCCATGCGCCGGGGCATGAAGACCGGGGAGCGCTATGACCTGGAACTGGCGCCGCCGCCTGTACTGATTGAGCGGGCGCTGACCCTGACGGTAACGGAACGGATAGACGCCAACGGCCGGGTTATCACCCCCCTGGTGGAAGAAGACGTGCGCGCGGCGGCCGAAGTATTACGCGACGCCGGAGTCGAAGCCGTTGCGGTGTCCTACCTGTGGTCGTTTCTCAACCCGGCACACGAATTGCGCACCCGGGAAATTCTGCAGCAGGCGCTGGACGGGGTATACATCTCACTGTCCAGCGAAGTACTGCCGCAGATACGGGTGTACGAGCGGCACAGCACCACGGCGCTGAATTCCTACACTGGGCCGCCATTGGCCCGCTACCTGCAAAACCTGGAGACGCGTTTGGGTGAAAACGGGTTTTCCGGTGTACTGAATATCATGCAGTCCAACGGCGGCTGCATGTCGCCTAAAGTCACCAGCCGGTTTGCCGTTAATACCCTGCTGTCCGGACCCGCGGGCGGGCCCGGGGCCGGGATTCATTACGGCCGTACCCATGACTACAAAAATATTATCAGCGTGGACATGGGCGGCACCAGTTTCGATGTCGCCCTGGTACAGAATGAACGGGCGGTGGTCACATCGGAAAATGAAGTAGGCGGTTTTCACGTGGCGGTGCCGATGCTGGATATCCACACCGTGGGCGCCGGGGGCGGGTCCATAGCCGGCGTCGATGACGGCGGCATGTTGCACGTGGGGCCGGCCAGTGCCGGCGCAGACCCCGGCCCCGCCTGTTACGGCCATGGCGGCGCCGAACCTACCGTGACGGATGCCGACTTGGTGCTGGGGTACCTGGATGAAAATTACTTCCACGGCGGGGCCATGAAACTGGACCGTGACGCGGCCGTAAATGCCATAGAAAGCATCATTGCCAACCCCCTGGGCCTGTCCGTCACGGATGCCGCCTACGGTATTTACCGCGTGGCGAACTCGATCATGAGCAATGCCGTGACGGTGGTTACGGTACAGCGCGGCCTGGACCCGCGCGAGTTCGCCATGATCGTTGCTGGCGGCGCCGGACCGATACACGCGGTGCCCATCGCCCGGGAACTGGGCATCGACACCTTGCTGGTGCCGCGGGAATCCTCGGTATTCTGCGCGGCCGGCATGTTGCTGTCGGACCTGAAGCATACCTATATACGCACCTGCGCCATGGTCGGATCGCTGGTGGATTTCGAGGTCATTAATGGAGCCATTCGCGCCATGCGGGAGATGGCCCTCGCCACGTTCAGGGAAGAGCAGGTCCGTGACACTGACGTAACCCTCGATTTCTCCGCCGACCTGCGTTATGTCGGCCAGTTTAACGAGGTCGAGGTGCCCGGATTTGATACCGGCGTAGCGGATACTTCAGCGTGGGAGAAACTGGTCGGCCAGTTCCACCGACTCCACGACGACCGCTTCGGCTACAGTATGCCCCATGCGGAAGTGGAGCTTATCAACCTGCGCCTCAGCGCTACAGGCGCCACAAAAAAACCGGAAACACAGAAACACGAACTCGGCAGTCCCGCGGCAGACCATGCCCGCAAGGGGGAACGACCCGCCTGGTTCGACAACAGAATGACGGCTGTGCCTGTCTACGACGGACTCGACCTGCGTCCGGGCAATCAACTGCCGGGTCCGGCTATCATCGAACAACCGACGACGACCATCGTATTGCCCGGTGATTCCGAACTGGGATGCGACGAGTGGGGCAATTACCTCCTGACCCGTGTATCGGCCAAACAGGACAGATGAATCTTTTTATCTGCGTTAATCTGCGCCATCTGCGGATATAATAGAATCATGAACCAGATCGATCCCGTAGACGTCGCCATCATCAGCGCACGGCTGTCATCCATCTGCAAGGAAATGGGTGAGACCATGTTGCGCACGTCCCGTTCGCCGATATTTTCCGAAGCGCGGGACTTTACTACCGCCATCTTCGACAACAACACGGAACTGGTTGCGCAAACCATTTACATCCCCGACATCGCCGCATCCACCCCGTTTACCGCCAAGGCCATAGCAGAGCGTTTTGCCGGGGACATCCATGAAGGCGACCTGTTCGTGCTGAACGACCCCTATCGCGGCAACAACCACCCGCCGGACCTGAATGTTATGAAACCGGTATTCCGCGACGGGCAGTTGCGTTACTGGCTGCTGTCCAAGGGCCACCACGCCGACATGGGCGGCGGCGGTGTGGTCGGCTACAACCCCCAGGCCCGGGACGCCTGGGAGGATGCCCTGCGCATCCCCTGCCTGCGTCTTGCCGATAAGGGCGTGCTGCGGGAAGACGTGCTGGATTTCATCCTGCTCAACGTGCGCGCCCGGGAGCTGGTGGAGGGAGATATCCAGTGCCAGATCGGTGCGGTCAACCTGGGAGAGAGGAGGCTGACCGCCTTGCTTGACCAGTACGGCGCGGAAACCCTGTCCTTCGCCACAGCGGAAATACTGGATGCCACCGAACGCCGGGTACGCGCCGACATCGCCGCGATCCCGGATGGTGAGTATTATGCGGAACGGGCCATCGACCACGACGGCATCGAGTTCAACAAGAGTCCGGTGGTGCGCCTCACCCTGAAGGTCAAGGGTGACAACGTTACCTTTGACTATACCGGCAGCGATCCACAGTCTGTCGGTTATATAAACAGCACCTTGCCGAACACCAATGCCATGAGCCACCTCGCCCTGTTCGCGACCGGTGCCATCAGCAACGATATCGACTTCAACGACGGGGCGGTAAGGCCCCTGCATGTGGTCGCGCCGGAGGGGACGATCGTGAACGCGACGGAACCGGCGCCGACTTCATGTTGTACCTTATGTGTCGGCGAGGCCATGATTGAAGCAACCTGGCTGGCCCTGGCGCGGGTCATACCGGACCAGGTACCGGCGCTGTGGGGGCGCTGGTGCGCGCCGGCCACCATGGGGATACACCCCGGCAACGGCCGTTTCTTTGCGGATATCCACTTCATGAGCAAGGGCGGCGGCGGCGCGGTAAACGGTTATGACGGCTGGGACCACGTGGGTACACCGGTTACTTTGGGCGGCCTGCGCGCGCCGGACCCCGAACTGCACGAACTGGTGACACCGTACAGGGTAATCGAATATGAAATAGAGCCGGACAGCGCCGGCGCCGGCAAGTGGCGCGGCGGTTTCGGGGTACGTTACACCTTTGCCATTGATGGCGACAACATCGCCTGCGCGAATTTCGGCAGCGGCGCCCGTGATTTTACTGCGCCCCTGGGTATCCGGGACGGGCAGGGCGCGGTCCCGCACCGGATGACGCTGGAGCATGCCGACGGCAGCCTGGAGGAGATCGACGGCAACAGCATGTACACACTAATGCAGGGAGATACCATGACCATCATCTCCAGCGGCGGCGGCGGATTCGGCGACCCCCGGCAGCGTGACCCGGAGGCCGTGCTGCGTGACGTGCGCAACGGCCTGGTATCCGTCGAGGCAGCCCGGGAAAAATACGGGCTCGCCATCCATCACAACGGCCCGGCTACGGGCTACAGCATTGCGCAGGATGAGACCGCGCAACTGCGCGGCAGTCAATCATAGTTAAGGAACCTCTGATTAAGTTTCTCAGAGCTTACTTAAAAACCAACGTGGAGACATTCAAATGAAATGGCCGGCAAAACGGATAACTGAATCTTCGACCAAATCCTTCGGCATGTATGAAAAGGCAATACCGATGATGGAGCAGGGTATCGATGTCATACACCTCGAGGTCGGCATGCCCAGTTTCGATACGCCGGCGCATATCAAGGAAGCCGCCAAACAGGCCCTGGATGACGGGCAGGTCCATTACAGCGATTTTCGCGGTCTGCAGAAGTTCCGCGAGGCGCTGGCGGAGAAGGTGTTTGAACGAAACTACATCGAAGCGGGCGCCGATGAGATTCTCGTCTGCAGCGGCGTGACCCATGCCGCCTTTGCCATCTGCATGGCGGCGATCGACACCGGGGATGAAGTCATCGTGCTGGAGCCTTACTATCCCCAGCATGTAAATAAAATCGAATTGCCCGGCGGCAAGGTGGTGCCGGTTCCGCTGGATAAGGCAAACGGGTTTCGCATCGACGCAGCGGCCATCGAACGGGCTGTGACGCCCAACACCAGGATGATAGCCCTGGTCAATCCTGCCAACCCGACCGGGAGGGTGTTCACGTACGAAGAACTCGAGTCCCTGGCGGACGTCGCCAGGAGGCGCGACCTGTTGGTCATGGCGGACGAGGTGTATGAACAGATCACCTACGATGGCAACAGGCATATCAGTATCGCTTCCCTGCCCGGCATGAAGGAACGCACCCTTACCATGTATGCGTTTACCAAGGCCTATGCCATGGACGGGTGGCGCATGGGATATATCGTGGCGGACAAAAAGTTCATGCCGGCCATCCTGAAAATCACCATGAACGATATTGCCCATCTCAACACATTCATACAGGAAGGGGGCTATGCCGCCGTCAAAGGCTCACAGGACTGCGTGCGGCAGATGGTCGTTGAAGACAAGCGCCGCGGCGATCTCGTCGTCAGGAGAATGAACGCCATGCCCGGTGTCAGTTGCAGGATGCCTGAAGGAACCATCTATGCCTTCCCCGACGTCTCGGCCACGGGATTGCCGTCCGAGCAGATCGCCGATGAACTCCTGGAACAGACGCACGTGGTCGTGGAAGGCGGCACCTTCTACGGCGATACCGGCGAAGGCCACCTGCGCATCTGCTTTGGCGCGGAGCCCATCGAACGCATTGAAGAGGCCATGGACAGGTTGGAAGAATACTTTACCAAGCTGATGGACGGCTGAATTGATGCAGTTTCAGCAATAGATGGGGTCAGAGTAAGCTTACTCTGACCCATGTATCCTGAATGCGGGTCAGATAAACGGCAACACGTCCCGCAGGTTGGCCAGTGTCAGTTGTTCCCGCTTGTCCTCGTCCAGGTAGGGGATGCCGATGCCGTATTCTTCCCAGCGATCGCGGATTTTCTGCTCCAGTTCCGGTTCGAGCTTGCCCACCGGCGGAAAGCTTTGCCCCTTCCAGTCCTCATTTTTGGCCAGGTCCCAGTTGCGGGTGGCGTCCACCAGCACCCGGGTCCACTTGCCGGTGCGAAAGCGCGGCATGTCCAGCACGTCGTGGGAGACGGACGGGTCCAGCGGCGAGCCGAATGTCGGGCCGAACATCATCACCTGGTCCATGCCCGCGTTGACCCGGAACGCGATAGCCCATTCCAGCGCCAGGGGGTCGCGGATGTCGATGTCTTCCTCCACCACCAGCACATGTTTGAAGAACCACTGGGCCGCGCTGGTGCCCCACAGGGCCATGGCCACTTGCTGGGCGTGGCCGCGGTACTGCTTGCGGATCTGCACCACGATGTGCGTGCCGGTCGAGACGTGGGGGCACCAGACGTCGGTAACGCCCACCACGCCGGCGGCCTCCAGCATGTTCCAGAAGATGGCCGACCAGCTATAGGAGCAGAGTATGGAATCCTCCGAGGGAAAGCCGGGTCGGCAGCCCTCAAGGGTGCCGCGCATGATGGGATCGTCCCGGTGGGTAATACAGGTTACTTCCAGTGTAGGCTTGGGGGAGGGCGTGCCGCCGGCATAACCGGGATACTCGCCGAACGGGCCTTCCATGCGGTAACTTTTGGGGTCCGGGTCCAGGTAGCCTTCGACGATGACCTCCGCGCCCGCAGGCGCCACCAGGTCCACGGTTTCGCATTTCACCAGTTCCATGGACCTGCCGAGGATGGCGCCCATCATGTCCCATTCGCATACGTGGCGCGGAAACGGGCTGCCGGCGCAGAACGGCACCACGTCATGGGCGCCGTAGGCGATGGCGACGGGCATTTTCTCCCGGTTCTGCCGGTAACCGGTCAGGTGTCCGCCGCCGCCCTGGGTCGGCAGCATGACCTTGGCGATGTGGTTCCTGTCCACGACCTGGCCGCGGTACAGGCCGATATTCTCGCGTCCGGTTTCCCGGTCCCTGGTTATGACGCCGCAGAACGTGTCCAGGTAACGTCCCCCGTCCAGTTCCTGCCAGACAGGCGCGGGGAACTGGTTCAGGTCGATGTCGGCGCCCGTCAGTATATGCTGTTTGACCGGCGAGTCCCCGACAATGACTGGCTCTACGGGGTTGGCGTAGGTCTGTTTCAGGTGGCGCACGATGTCCTTGTCGCCGGTTTCGGGCGGCAGTTCCAGCATGGCGCACAATTGCCGTTTATTGCCCATTGCGCAGGTCACGAAACGGGTCGAGCGGGTGTCCCTGTACCCCTTGATGTTCTCGAACAGCAGGGCGGGGCCTGCCAGTCCCAGGTTGACGCGGGTGATTGCGCCCAGTTCCAGGTCGGGGTCCACCTCGCATTGAACCTGCCTGAGCTGATCCGCCTCGTGCAACTGCCGCAGCCAGGAACGCAGGCTGATTTCTCCCTCCGCCAATACTCCCAGGCCGGCGTCGAGGTCGTCCGAATCCATCATCGCAACAGCGCGTTCTGCTGACATGGTATTTCTCCGGGTGTACAGGTAACTGTGCCGAGCCTGTTATCATACCAGTATGTCAAAGCATTTGTTACGTGACGGAGAGAAGCTGAATGAAAGCGCTGATCTATGATCAACATGGCGGGCCGGAGGTACTGCAGTACCGGAACGTGGCCGACCCGGAACCGGGACCGCGGGATGCGATCGTCCAGGTTGCGGCAACGACGATAAACCGCCTGGACGTGGCGCAACGTAACGGCTGGTTCACCATTCCCGGGTTCAGCCTGCCGCACATTTCCGGCCTGGACGTTGCCGGTACGGTGATCGGGACCGGACCGGGGGTGACCAGGGTGAAACCGGGCGACCGGGTGCTGGTCAACCCCTCCATGTCCCGGGTCCCCGACGGCTCGAAGCTGGCAGGCATGGATGACCTGTACGGCAATCTCGGGGTGATAGGAGGTACCGTCGCCGGTGGTTACGCGGAGAAATGCCTGGCGCCGGAGACCCACCTGTATCCGGTTCCCGATGCAATGTCATGGCAACACGCGGTGGTGTTTCCCACCTGCTGGATGACCGCGCACCATGCCCTGTTCGAGGTGGGCCGGCTCAAGGCCGGAGAGACCGTGCTGATCCATGCCGCCGGCAGCGGTGTGTCCGTTGCCGCTATTCAATTGGCCAGGCAGGCGGGAGCCACAGTGCTGGCTACCGCCGGCAGCGGGGAAAAATGCGCGCTGGCCATGGAACTGGGCTCACAGGATACCTGCAATAACCGTACAGTCGACGTCGCGGCCTGGGCGCGGGACATGACCGATGGCGCCGGCGTGGACCTGGTGTTCGACCACGTCGGCGAGGCCCTGTGGGAAGCCTCGCTGTTGTCCCTCAAACCGCGCGGGCGCCTGGTAACCTGCGGCAACACCTCCGGGAATTCAGCGGTTATCCCGAACCTGGGTTACCTGTTCAACATGGGCCTGAAAATCCTGGGGTCCGATCCATTCCGTTACGATGAATTCGGGCCGGCCTGGGAGCGATACTGTGCGCGCGACTTCCAGCCGGTCGTGGACAGCGTATTCCCCCTGGCCGAGGGCGGGAAGGCGCAGGAGAAGCTGCTCCGCGGTGACTTCATCGGCAAGATCCTGCTTGTGCCGAAATGAAAAAAACGCCTTACCCGCTGTTGCCCCACACCTCGCGGGCCTTCTCATAGACCCCCTGGTCATAAGAGAACTCCACCATATTGCCTTCGGGATCGCGCACAAAACAGATGTAGCCGATCCGTTTCGGCATCTGTTGCGGGCCGAGGATCAGGCAACCGGCGTCCTTCGCTTTGGCGGCTATGTCATCGACGGTCTGTTTATCCGGCACCTCGATGCCGATATGGTTGAACGGTCCCAGGGTAGGATGCTCAACAGGGGCGAACGGATCATGGCCGGGGAAAAACTGGCCCAGCACCAGGATGAAAGGACTGTCGCTCTGGCTTTTGTCGCCAAGCCAGGCGGAATATCCGTCCTCGTCCTCTTCCCGGGCCAGCAGCGTCAGGTGCGTGAACTCCTCGTACCAGGCGATTACCTTGTCGATATCCTTTACATGCAGGGCCAGGTGCGTCCACGTGGGTTGCGTGGGCCGAAGCTCATGCTGAGGCTGGTCGGCGCCCATTCCTAGTTCCAGCTGTATCTGACAGAACCGATGACCTCACGCGGCGGGATATATTCCCTGCTCGTGGTCCACAGCCCGTATGGGTTGGTGAAGACGTTATTGACGCCGTTCTTGTCGAAGATATTGGTGACGCTCAGGCTCAAACTGAGCGGCATATTGCCCACGTCGTAGTCGAAATACAGGTTGACGATATCGTAGCTGGGCACTGTGTCCACCCGGGGATGGTTGAATATGCGGGCCTGAAAGTCGCCCCTGTGGACATATTCCACCCGGGAATTCAGGATGGAACCGTCAGCAAAGTTATGGGTGTTCGACAGGGCGACTCTTGCCATAAGGTCCACCAGTTTCGGCGGTTCGTTACCCCTGAGATTGTTGGCGTTGTTCATCCTGATGCGTTCATCAACCGCGCCCGAGGTAAACAGGCCCAATACGAAGAGACTTGTTGCTGCCCGAAAATCCTCCACGTCGAGAGCGAACACGTCCGACTTCACCTTGCCGTCCTGCCAGGCCAGCATGCCGTCGAGTTGCCAGCCCTCGGCCAGCAGCCAGCTCATCTCGGATTCGATACCGTATTCCTCCGTCTTGGGAATGGTCCAGGTGCCCCCGGCAAACGGCGCCGGGTCCTCGTAGGTGAATTGCAGGTGTTCGTGGTCGTAGTAGAAGGCCGTGACGTTCAGGCGCACGCGGCCATCCAGGAATGTGTTGCGGGTGCCTATCTCGTATGACGTGACCTCTTCGGGCTTGAACCGGTCCGGTTTGAATATCCCGGGACTGCCGGAACCGCCGTTCTTCCAGCCGGTAGACACCAGGCCGTAGACCAGGTTGTCCTCGGTGAGATGCACGTCTATCCCGGCCTTCCAGGTCACTTTCGAATCGTTCGTTTCCCGGCGGCCGTCCCCGAAAATGCCGAAGAACTGGGACGTCTCATCGAGCTGGTCCTCGTCCTGGTAACGCACGCCCGCGGTGACGGCGAACATCTCGTTCACCCGGAACGTGGCCTGTCCGTAGGCGGCGTAGTCCTCGCGGGTAACGGTGCGGACTTCGGTAAAATTCAAATCGGACTGGAACGGCGGCAGGGTCTGAGCGTTCAGTTGCGCGCGGGGCAGGGATGCCGGTGATGCCGAGAACGGCGATGAGCCCGTGGCCTCCAGGAAGTCGTTGAAGTTCTCGTGGTGCAGGTAATAGCCGCCGATCACCCAATCCAGTTGCTCGCCGCTGTAGCTGATGCTGATCTCCTGGCTGACGGCATCGGAATCGTTGTCCCAGAACGGCAGTATGTCCCAGTTATTGAATGAGAAACCGAAATTGATGAGGGCAGTGTTCTCTTCGTTCAGGCGGTCGCCGTCCACCGATTGCTCCTTCCTGAGCACCTGCCAGCCGGTCAGCGACTTGACCGTCACGCCCATGGGGGCCGCCCATTCCATGATCAGCGATGCGCTGTAGTTTTCCAGCGCAAAGATGCCGGGGTAGTCCTGCGACAGTTCGCGCGTGTCGGGGTTGGGGTCGTTCTCGTTCTTCTGCGCCGCGGCGCCGTGGTCGGCATCGTGCACGAAGACCTGGGCGTGCGCCGAGAAGTCTTCCGACGGTTGCCACAGCACCGCCAGTTTGCCGGTGAAGGAATCGGCATCGTCCAGGTCATAGCCGTCCAGTTCGCCGCCCTCTATCTCCGCGAAGCCGTCTCGCTCGTACTTCTGGACCGCGGCACGGAATGCCCATGTGTCCGAAAGCGGCACGTTGATCGACGCCCGACCGCGGATGTTGTCGTAGGTACCGTAACTGAGTTCGACGGAGCCTTCCATCCTGTCGGTATGGGGTTTCTTTGTCACGACGTTGATGGATCCGCCCGTGGTGCCCTGGCCGAACTCCGTGCCCTGCGGGCCGCGAAAGACCTCGACCCGTTCTATGTCACCGAGGTCCAGGCCCATAGCCAGCGGGTTGGCAAGATAAACGCCGTCGATATAGGTCAGCACGCTGGGTTGCGTGGTGAGGTTCTGGGCCGTTTCCCAGCCGACGCCGCGAATGGTCACGACACGGCCGGCGCCGTCGTTTTTCGCAACAACGAGCCCCGGGACGTAACCGTTGAAGTTGTCCAGCCTTACCACGTTGGATTTGTCGAAGTCCGCGCCGGACAGCACGGATACCGCGATGGGCGCATCCTGCAGCGACACCTCGCGTTTGCGCGCGCTCACCACGATCTCCTCCAGGACTGACTGCGCCAGGACAGGCGGTGGCGCAATCATGGTTGAAGTGACAACTCCGGCGACGAAAACCTTTACCAGCCGATATGCGTCTTTATCGAACTTGATCATTTCCAACCCCCCTATAGAGAACAGTTGTATTTATGTTCAATTTTGTGACAAAAACTACAAAGGGACTTGCACAAATGCGCCTTTTTATTTGATAAAATCATGGATTTCTCCGTGCGGCGAGCACGGTATGGAATGGAACCAGCCGGGTTATCAGTATTGCGCCCAGTACCAGGCCGATACAGATAACGATAATCGCAGGATCATAAGTGCCGGTAATATCGAACACCAGGTCCATCAGGAACGGGGTCAGTCCCTGGGTCAGGACGATCACGCCGTACATGCTCCCGGAAATGGCGCCGTAGTGCCTGGTGCCGAAGTAGCGGGACAGGAAATAGGGCAACACACCGTATTCCGTCCCCAGACCCAGCCCCATCAACAAGCCGGACAACAGCAGCAACGGATAGCTGGAGGTTGATTCCAGCAGGAGCAGGCCGCACAGCGCCAGCAGGTAAAAGGGCGCGGCGATCCACGGCCTGGCTATGCGATCGAGCATATAGCCCATACCGATCTGCCACCCGGCGGTGACCAGGGAAAACGTCGCCAGAACGGTGGTTGCCTGGCCTGCCGGTATGCCCCGGTCCAGCAACATCGGCACCACGTGGGCGAAAATCGCAGTCATGCACCCCGCGCCCAGGGCAATGGCGGCCAGGATGATCCAGAAGGTAGGGGTTCCCAGGGCTTCCGTCAGCGTCAATCCCTGTGTCTTTTCAAGAGATTCCCGCGCACTCCGGATAGTACCTTTCGGTGGGTCTCTGAGCAGCAGGTACAGCACCGGGAACCCGATCAGGATGATGGCCGCGCCGATCCCCTGAAACCCTGCCCGCCAACCGTAACTGCTGATCAGCGCAAAGACAAACAGCGGCGACAAGGCCGCGCCGATGCCGTTGCCCAGGCCGCCCGCAATGCCCAGGAACAACCCGCGCCGCTGGTCGAACCAGCCCGCGATCACCTTGGTAAACATCACCGAACTGGGGATCGCCGCACTGATACCGATTAACGCGTAGACCGTGTAAAACTGGAACCGGCTGGCTTCGACCAGGGACACCGAAGCAACGGAGACAGCGAATAATACGTTGCCCGTCAGGATAACCGGTCTGGCGCCGTAGCGGTCAATCAGGCGGCCGACAATCGGATAACTGATCGCCCCGGCAACGGCGATGATAAACAGGACAAACGACACGGCAGAACGGGACCAGTCGAATTCCGTCGAAATGGGGATCAGGAACAGGCCGAAGACCGTGTACACCATGGGTGTCACGCTGACCCCGTTGCCTACGGTACAGGCGAAGACTACGCCTGCAGGGCGGGTGAAAAACGATTTGTTAAGCGGCGCCGGCGTTTCCATATCTGTCGATGATAAGCGGGAAGACCCTTACTTTCCAGGTTTGCCAGCCATTTGGTTGCAAAGTCTGCGGGCGCATCAGTGCAAGAAAGCTTTGTCCATCATTGCTAATTTATCCGCAGATGACGCAGATTACCGCAGATGAAAGGCATGTTTTTTGTTATCTGCGTTCATCTGCGTCATCTGCGGATAGATATTACAGAGGTAAAAAGCGTGGCAATTTTCTACGATAATCCTGTCCTGCGCGACTACTGGTATGCCGTGGCAACGGAAGCGGAGATCGCCGATCAGCCCGTCGCCCGGACCCTTCTCGGTGAGAATATCGTCATTTACCGGGACTCCGCCGGCGCTGCCATCGCTGCGCCTGACAGGTGTCCCCACCGCCAGGCGCCCCTTTCCGCCGGGAGCGTCGAAAAAGGAGTACTGACCTGCTGCTACCATGGCTGGTCGTACGGCAGCGGGGGAAAGTGTGTCGCCATCCCGTCCGCCGACCCCGCGTTCCCCATTCCGGCCAACGCTCACCTGACCTGTTTCAATACGAGCATAAAATATGGGCTGGTCTGGGTCTGCCCGGGCGACTCTCCAAAACAGCTGCCCGCCATTGCCGAGGAACAGGACAGGTCTTTCCGGCGCATCAATAACCCTGTCGATCTCTGGCAGGTATGCGCCATGCGCATGACGGATAATTTCCTCGATATCTCCCACTTCCCCTGGGTCCATACCGGCACCTTCGGCAACAATCAGCGGCGTTCCGTCCCGGAGATAGAACTGGAAATGCTGGAAGGAGGCTATTACGGCTATAAATACCAGGTAGCAGCAGACAACCCGCCCGGCGCCGAACTCAGTTCAGGAAATACCGGGGAGGTGGTCAGCCGGCAGATGACAACCGGGTTTCACCTGCCGTTTACCGTACGCAGCACCATCACTTATGACTCGGGGCTGCAACACATCATGCTGCTGTTGACTGCGCCCATTGACGATCTGACGTCGTATTTCACGTTCGTCGTATGGCGCAACGACGATTTCAGCGTGTCTGCCGAAGATATCATCGCATTCGACCGCATGATAGGCGAAGAAGACAAGCGGATGCTGGAGAAAATCCCGGGAGTCCTGCCTTTTTCTCCCCAGGCGCTGGCCAATTCCCAGGCCGACAAACCGTCCGTTGCATGGCGCCACCAGTTCACCCGTCTGCTGGGTGCTCCGATGAAGGCCAGTGCCTGCGATAACGTTGCACCAGCCATCGGTTGAACTGGGGTAGCGTACCCTCCTGCCAGGAATAACGGCCGCGCGGGCCGAAACGGGAGTTGAGTCCCTTCTGCACCATGGTATCGGCGTAGACGTCCTGTACGTTGAAATTGTTCACGCCTGCTTCCGCCTGTTCGAACAGGTATTCGAACATCGGGTCTTTCAGCGCATCCGGGTTGAAACAGTAATTGATGTCGATACTGATCTGCCCGGCTCCCTGTGCGTCGATAATGAAATAAGCGATCTCATCGGGCACTACCGCCAGGGCCAGGGTGGGCGGGATCAGGATGAACATCCCGCGTTTACGTTCCTCCAGGGTCAATTTCGGAAACACGGGCATCAGGCATTTTTTCGTCGGGTTGAACGAACCGTCAATTTCGGTGAAGTGCTGGATACGCGAGATGTGGTTCATGTCGTCGCGCCAGTCAAAAAAATCGCTCATGCCGCTGGGCGCGAAGGTTTGCAACGGTCCGTGCAGGCGGCTGGCATGGTAGGGGTCATTGAAGTTCTCCATCATCACCTTCCAGTTCCATGGCAGGTCGGGAATTTTCGTACCCGTACGCGTGGTGGTCTGCGGCAATTCGAAATGATCCAGCAAGGGGTCGAGCTCAGCCAGCGCCGGCGCCAGCGGCGCGGCCTGCTCATTGAAACTGGTGAAGATGAATCCCTGCCAGATTTCAACGGGCAGGGAAGGGAGGTTATGTTCTGCCTTGTTGAAGCCGATTGCCCGGTCCATTTCCGGCGCGCCGAGCAGGCGCCCGTCCAGGGCATAGGTCCAGTGGTGGTAAGGGCAGATAAAGCGGCTGCAATGCCCTCCCTTTTCAGCCAGGACCATGCCGCGATGCCGGCACACCGCGGAAATCACCCGGATTCCCTGTTCGGTTCGGGCGACGATAAGCGGTTCATCCAGGATGGTTACGACAAGGTAATCGCCCACGTTGGGGACCTGGTCCACCCGGCCTGCGCACAGCCATTCCCGATAGAATATCGCCTCCTTCTCGAACCGGAAAAATTCTTCGGACGTGTAAACCTCGCGCGGCAGCAGGCACGCCTCGTCGGTGGGCAGGACGGATGCGTTGAACGCACTGAGCATCTCTTCGCTGAACAGGTTCATAACTTGTCTCCCGAATGGCTGGTAAAGAGTACCCATTGCATAATATTACATTTACCCGTTCTCTTCAGCCGGCGCGGACGTCCGGGATACCCGAACGTTTGATAATGGCCTCGCCTGCGACCTGTGCGGCTGCGTAAAGTTCGTCTTCGTCAACCTGGGTATGCCGGTAGTTTTCGACCACGCGCACCCCGTCCACCCAGACGCTGTGCACGCCTCTGCCGTCCGCGCACCAGACCAGTTGCTGCAGGACGTTGAGCACGGGCCGCCACTCCGGCCGGTCCGTGTCGTGCAGGACGAAATCCGCCTTCTTCCCCACCGCGATTGATCCGATCTCGTCCTGCAGTTGCAATGCCCTGGCGCCGTTCAGCGTAGCCATGTCCAGCGCCTGGCCGGCGGGAAAGATTTTTGTGTCCTGGCGGGCATCCTTGAACAACGCCGCGGCCAGGGCCATTTTCTGCATCAGGTCCGAGCCGTAACCGTCGGTCCCGAGTGCGATATTCATGCCTGCCTGCGCCATTTCAGGCGCACGGCCCAGCGCGCTGATGCCGAACGCGCCCTTCAGCGCGGCAAACGGGCAGAGGATGGCGTTGGTCCGTGATTCAGCCAACAGCGCCGCCTCGTGGTCGTCTATATGAACCAGGTGGGTAAGGCATAAATTGTCACCGAGCACGCCGATTTCCGCCAGGTGCGCAACGGGCCGCCGCCCCAGGTTATCAAGATACCAGGCGGAGTCCGCCGGGTAAGGGCTCAGGTGCGCGGACACACCGAGATTATTCGCATCGGCAAGCGCTTTCGCGGCTTTCCACACTTCGTCGGTGTTGGTCGAGTGGCCTATCAAGATGGGCCAGGCCGCGATCCTTGCGCCGGAATCCGCCGGGAAACGCGCCACTTCCTGCTCCAGCAGGCGAATCGCCTTGCCGGTCAATGCCGTTTCATCGTCTTCCGGGCTGAATGCGCGGCCTTCAACCCAGGCGCCGATCCGGCCGCGTATCCCGGCCTCAACAAGTCCCTCAAACACTTGATCCAGGTAACGGATCGTGCCGGCCTCGAGAAAACAGGTGGTCCCGGCGCGCAGCATCTCGACGGCCGCGAGCCGGGCCGAGAGACGTTCATCGGCGGGGGTATGGGCCAGGTAACGGGGAATCACCCAGCGCTGCAAGGTGTCGCCAAAGGCGTCGCTGATGTCGTCAGGCACGTAGCCCCGGGTCAGCGGGTCGCCGGTGATATGGATATGCGCATCGATAAACCCCGGCGTGATAACGAAGCGCCTGCCGTCGATCATGCTGGTAGCGTCAACCTTGTCCTCGAGCTCGCTTCGTTTGCCGAGCGCGGCGATACGATCGCCCCGGATCGCCAGGGCGCCATCCCTGATAATCCGCCGTTCCTCGTCCTGGGTGACGATGACCGCTCCCTTGATGATCGTATCTACGCGTTCCGGCGTCATACGACCCTTTCTTCTGCCTGCCGGCGCCGGTATTCCCGGGGAGACATGCCGTATTCCTTGCGAAATACCCGGCTGAAATGCGCGGAGCCGTTAAAGCCCCAGCGGAAACAGATTTCCGAGATAGATAAATCGGCATGCAGGGAACTGGCCAGGTCCGCACGACAGCGTTCGAGCCGGCGTGTGCGCAGGTAATGGATGAAACTGTTTCCCGCTTCGGTGAACAGGCGCTGCAGGTAGCGGGTGGACACGCCCTCCGCCTGCGCGACCACGCCGATGGTCAGGTCCGGCTCACACAGCAGGGTTTCTATTCTCTGGCAGATGCGCTGCAGGTGGTGTGCCCTGGCGCCGGATACCCCACCCAGACTGAATACCGACTTCTCGTCGCCGAGACCGGTAATCAGGAATTCGGTCAGCGCCGTTTCCACCGGGCGCAGTTGTTCAGGGGAAATGTCTTCGATCACTTCAGCCAGGGACCGCATCATGCCGGAGAAGACATGATTGATTCCGGATTGTGCCGATAGATGGCCGAGCTTTAAGGATAAGGGGGCAAACACCCGGGGGCTGAGTATCAGGCGTTGCGCCTTCACAAACAATTGCCGATAGTCCCGGGGAAAACGCATAATCGCCTCTACGTAGGTGGGGCCGTACACGATATCGCCCGGAACGAGTTGCAGCCGCTGGCTGTTATAGCTGAGCGTTGCTTCGCCTTCCAGCAGCAGGGTTAACCAGATTGCCTCGTCCTGATTGAGGTAACGTCCGGCAATCTCGTGAGGCTCAGCGTCTACCAGGGCAAACTCCATTCCCAAGGGAGATTCGATGCAGAAGATCTCGCCGCGAAAACCCACTTTGTCCGGTAATTCTCCGATCGGCAGGCATAAACGCCCCATGGCGTCGCGCCAGGCCTGCCCCTGCTCATGCTCAGGTAAGGTTGCCGTGGTGAATTTCCAGGATTTCATGAAGCGGAGTCAACAATTTTTAGATGGTAAATATAATACCGGCCCGGCGGTTTGTCCAAAGGACGCTATCCGGGAACAGGCGCAGGCCCATGACACGGGCTTGTGAATGGGATATACTGCCGGTTATTATAAAGCTGGAAAGAGTACTAAGGGAAGCACGAGCGTACGCGGTTCATTAGCCGGCTGATGTGGTTGTCTCGAAGAATGCCCGGCGGCCGGTAAAGGCGAGTCTTATGCAAAACTCAAAAAACAAAAACTGGCAGGGACCTCCTGCCCAGGGGCTTTATGACCCCGCCACGGAGCACGACTCCTGTGGTGTGGGATTCGTGGTGGATATCAAGGGACGCAAATCCCACAAGATAGTCGAGAATGCCCTGACCATCCTCAAGAACCTGCTGCATCGCGGCGCCTGCGGTTGCGAGGTGAATACCGGTGACGGAGTGGGCATGCTGATCCAGAAGCCCCACAAGTTTTTCCGGCGCGTGTGCGAAGCAGCGGGCATCAGCCTGCCCGGAGCGGAATACTACGGCGCCGGACTGGTGTTCCTGCCGCGGGACCCGGCCCGCTCGGAGGAGTGCCGGCGGGTATTTGAACGCATCATCGAAGAAGAGGGCCAGACCGTACTGGGCTGGCGCGACGTGCCCACCGATGATTCCCTGTTAGGGCCTACGGCGCTGGAGGGCGAGCCCACCTTCAAGCAAGTATTCATCGGGCGCGCCGAATCAGTTCCCGACGCGGCGGCCTTTGAAAGAAAACTGTACGTCATCCGCAAGCGGGTGGAACACGCCATCTGGAATTCGGACATGGAGCAGCAGGACCTGTTCTATATCCCGTCCCTGTCCTGGCGCACCTTCGTCTACAAAGGCATGTTGACCGGCTCCCAGTTCGAACCCATGTTCCCGGAGATCACCGACCCGGATATAGAAACGGCCCTGGCCCTGGTGCACCAGCGCTTTTCCACCAACACCTTTCCGTCCTGGCGCCTGGCCCACCCATTCCGCTACATGTGCCATAACGGCGAGATCAATACGGTGCGCGGCAACACCAACTGGATGCACGCGCGGGAGTCGCTGTGCGATTCCGAACTGTTCGGCCCGGACCTGAAGAAAATTTTTCCGGTCGTCATCGAAGGCGGCAGCGACTCGGCGGTGTTCGACAACGTCATGGAGTTCCTGCACATGACCGGCCGGCCCCTGGCACATGCCATCCTGATGATGATCCCGGAGGCCTGGAGCGGCCACGAGACCATGAGCGAGGAGCGCAAGGCATTTTACGAATACCACGCCTGCCTGATGGAACCCTGGGACGGTCCCGCCTCCATCGCCTTCACCGACGGCGAAGTCATCGGCGCGGTGCTGGACCGGAACGGCCTGCGCCCGTCGCGCTATTACGTCACCCATGACGACATGGTGATCATGGCCTCCGAGGTGGGCGTGCTGGACGTCGCCCCGGAAAACGTCAAGCTCAAGGAACGCCTGCACCCCGGGCGGATCTTCCTGGTGGACACCCGGGAAGGCCGGATCATCGATGACAGTGAACTGAAACAGCGCTACATCGACGAACATCCTTACGGGCGCTGGTTGAAGCGGAACCTGATGCCCCTGGAGAACCTGCCCAACCCGAAGAACATCCACGGCACCGACCCGGATACCCTGATGCAGCGCCAGCAGGCGTTCGGTTATACCCACGAGGAACTGCGCATACTGGTGGCGCCCATGGCCGGCAACGGGGAAGAACCCGTGGGGTCGATGGGGACCGATGCGGCACTGGCCGTGCTGTCCAACCGGCCGCGCCTGTTGTACGATTATTTCAAGCAGTTGTTCGCCCAGGTCACCAACCCGCCCCTGGACGGCATCCGCGAGGAACTGGTTACCCAGGTCTCCACCTCCATCGGTCCGGAAGCCAACCTGCTGCAACCGGGTCCCGAGAGCTGCAAGCGCGTGCGCATTCCCTCGCCCCTGCTCACCAATGCCGAACTGGCCCGCATCCGGGATATGAACCTGCCCGGTTTCAGGACCAGGACCATCCCCATCCTGTATCCGGTCGCCGCGGGCGGAACGGGCCTGGACCAGGCCCTGCACGATGTCTATAAGCAGGTCGACCGGGCCATTGAGGAGGGTTACAGCTATATTATCCTGTCCGATCGCGGCGTGAATGCCGAACTGGCGCCCATCCCGGCGCTGCTGGCGACCGCCGGCGTGCACCACCACCTGATCCGCAACGGCAACCGTACCCGGATCGGACTGGTGCTTGAATCCGGCGAACCCCGCGAGGTCCATCATTTCGCGGTCCTGACCGGTTACGGCATCGAAGCAGTCAACCCCTACCTGGTGTTCGAGAGCATCAGCGGCCTGATCGGCGAGGGCTTCGTGCCGGAGATGCAGTTCGACAAGGCGGTGGCCAACTACATCAAGGCCGTCAACAAGGGACTGATCAAGACCATGTCCAAGATGGGTATCTCAACGGTGCAGTCCTACCGGGGCGCCCAGATCTTCGAGGCCATCGGCCTGGACAAGGACTTCGTGGATCATTACTTCACCTGGACTGCCTCGCGCATCGGCGGCATCGGGCTGGATATCGTTGCAAAAGAGAGCAGCATGCGCCACCACAACGCGTTCCCGGACCGGCCGGTCAAACGTCCGGACCTGGAATGGGGCGGCGAATACCAGTGGCGCCGCGATGGCGAGTACCACTTGTTCAACCCGGAAACCGTATTCAGGTTGCAGCATTCCACGCGCACCGGGCAGTACCGTATTTTCAAGGAATATACCAGCTTGGTGGATGATCAAAGCAGCAATATGGCCACCCTGCGCGGATTGATGGAGTTCAAGCCGGCAGCGGAGCCCATACCCCTGGAGGAAGTGGAACCGGTCGAGAACATAATGAAGCGCTTCTCCACCGGCGCCATGTCCTACGGTTCCATCAGCAAGGAAGCCCACGAGACCCTTGCCATCGCCATGAACCGTATCGGCGGCAAGTCCAATACCGGCGAGGGCGGCGAAGACCCCGCCCGTTACACACCGGATGAGAACGGCGACCTGCGGCGCAGCGCCATCAAGCAGGTGGCGTCCGGCCGTTTCGGCGTGACCAGCGAATACCTGGTGAACGCCGACGACCTGCAGATCAAGATGGCGCAGGGCGCGAAACCGGGCGAGGGCGGGCAACTGCCGGGCCCCAAGGTGTATCCGTGGATCGCCGAGGTGCGCCATTCCACGCCCTGGGTGGGCCTGATCTCGCCGCCGCCGCACCATGATATCTATTCCATCGAGGACCTGGCGCAACTGATCCACGACCTCAAGAACTCCAACCCGGAAGCGCGCGTGCATGTGAAACTGGTGGCGGAAGTGGGTGTGGGCACGGTCGCCGCGGGAGTGTCCAAGGCCCATTCCGACGTGGTCCTGATCTCCGGTTACGACGGCGGCACCGGCGCCTCCCCCGTCAGTTCATTGAAACACGCGGGACTGCCCTGGGAACTGGGATTGGCCGAAACCCAGCAGGTGCTGGTGCAGAACAAGCTGCGCGATCGTATCGTCGTGCAGACCGACGGACAGTTGAAAACCGGGCGCGACGTGGTGATCGCGGCCCTGCTGGGCGCCGAGGAATTCGGTTTCTCCACGGCCCCCCTGGTCGTCAGCGGCTGTATCATGATGCGGGTCTGCCACCTGAATACCTGTCCGGTAGGTGTGGCGACTCAAGACAAACAACTGCGTGAGAAATTCAACGGCAAGCCGGAGTTCGTGGAGAACTTTTTCCGGTTTGTCGCCGAGGAGATGCGGGAACTGATGGCGCAACTGGGGTTCCGCACCGTGGATGAAATGGTCGGTCGCAGCGACCGGCTGGACATGAACAAGGCGATTGCTCACTGGAAGGCGAAGGGCCTGGATTTCACCAATATACTTTACAAGCCGGAAATGGGCCCTGAGGTGGGGATTTACCACTCGCAGGAACAGGACCACGGCCTGGAAAAATCACTGGACGTGACCACGCTGGTGCCCTTGTGCAAACAGACGCTCGAGACCAGGGAACCGGTGGACATCATCCTGCCCATCAGGAATACCAACCGCACCACGGGAACCATCCTGGGCTACGAAATCACCAAACGCTACGGCGCCGCGGGACTGCCGGAGGATACGGTGCGGGTGCACTTCAACGGGTCTGCCGGGATGAGTTTCGGCGCGTTCGTCCCCAGGGGCGTCACCCTGACCCTGGAAGGGGACTCCAACGATTACATCGGCAAGGGCCTTTCCGGCGGCAAGATCATTGTCTACCCGCCGCGGGCCTCGACCTTTGTGCCGGAGGAAAACATCCTTATCGGCAATGTAGCCCTGTACGGCGCAACCTCCGGCGAAGGCTATTTCAGGGGCATTGCCGGCGAGCGCTTCTGCGTCAGGAACAGCGGAGTCCACGCGGTGGTGGAGGGCGTGGGAGATCACGGCTGCGAATACATGACCGGCGGCCGCGTGGTGATCATCGGCAGGACCGGGCGCAACTTTGCCGCGGGCATGTCCGGCGGCATTGCCTACGTACTGGACGAGGACGAGGATTTCAACATCCGCTGCAACCGGCAGATGGTGGACCTCGAACCGGTTGAGGAGGAAGAAGACGTCAGGACGATCAGGAAGCTCCTGGCCCGGCATGTCCAGTACACCCATAGCAGCACAGGCCGGCGCATCCTGAACAACTGGCGCCAATACCGGGGACGCTTTATCAAGGTCATGCCAAGGGATTACAAGATCGTTCTGGAAGCCATCAGGAAAGGGCGGGAAAAGGGTCTGTCCGAGGAAGAGGCCATCATGGAAGCGGCGCATGGGTAAGATCACCGGTTTCATCGAGTTTGAACGGGAGAAACAACCGTACCGCCCGGTTACGGAAAGACTTGGCGACTGGCACCAGGTGATGGAACCATGGCCGATCGAACCCCTGAAGGTCCAGGCGTCACGCTGCATGGATTGCGGTATTCCGTTCTGTCACCAGGGGTGCCCCCTGGGAAACCTGATCCCGGACTGGAATGACCTGGTTTACCGGGACCAGTGGCTGGAGGCGATTCACCGGCTGCATGCAACCAACAATTTCCCGGAATTTACCGGCACCCTGTGTCCGGCGCCCTGTGAAGGGTCCTGCGTCCTGGGGATCAACGACGACCCGGTGACCATCAAGGCGGTGGAACTGTCCATCATCGACAAGGCCTGGGATAACGGCTGGATCAAACCGCAGCCGGCGCCGGTAAGGACCGGCAAGCGGGTGGCAGTGGTCGGGTCCGGGCCGGCGGGGCTGGCCGCAGCCCAGCAATTGGCCCGCGCGGGCCATGACGTGACGGTATTTGAGCGGGATGACCGCATCGGCGGCCTGTTGCGTTACGGTATCCCGGAGTTCAAGATGGAGAAGCGGGTCCTGGACCGGCGTCTCGAACAGATGGCACAGGAAGGCGTGGTGTTCCGGCCCGGTTGCAACATCGGCGCCGATATCGACCCGCGCGACCTGTGCAGCGACTACGACGCGGTCCTGCTGGCCGGCGGCGCCACCCACTCCCGCGACCTGCCGGTCCCCGGCCGGGAACTGGGTGGCATCCACCTTGCCATGGACTACCTGCCGCTGCAGAACAAACGTTGTGAAGGTGACGACATCCCCGACGGGGAATTCATCAGCGCCCGGGGAAAAGATGTGGTCATTATCGGCGGGGGCGACACCGGCGCGGATTGTCTGGGCACTGCCAACCGCCAGGGAGCGAAGTCCGTACACCAGCTGGAAATCATGCCCAAGCCCCCGAACAGCCGCGCGCCGGACAACCCCTGGCCCGAATGGCCGCGCATCTACCGGATCGCCTCGGCCCATGAAGAGGGTGTCGAACGGGTCTACGCGGTATCCACCAGGCGTTTCACCGATGACGGCAACGGCCATGTCAAGGGACTGGAACTGGTTGAAGTGGAAATGAAACATGAAGATGGCCGGCTGCAGTTTGTGGAGATGCCGGGGACGGATTCCGTGCTGCCCTGCGACCTGGTCCTGCTCGCCATGGGCTTCCTGGGACCTGAGAAGACAGGGATGCTGGAGCAGTTGGGCGTTGAGTTGACGCCAAGAGGCAACGTGAAAAGGGATCGGAACTGGATGACCAGCGTAAACGGCGTCTTTACTGCGGGCGATATGCAGCGGGGACAATCCCTGATCGTCTGGGCCATTGCCGAAGGCCGTTCCGCCGCCCGGGGTATTGACGGGTTCCTCATGGGGACATCCGACCTGCCGGCGCCGGTAGAATAGCGCCCGGCAACCGCGACACAGGGTGAGATATGCGGGCTAGGTCCAATCCCCTGGAGAGCGTGGTTTACATTCAGAGCCAGGTTCCGGAACGCGCCATGACGGCAGAGATTCTCGGTACCGAACGTAGCGGTCACGGTGTCCGCATCAGGGAAGACGGACTGATCGCGACCGTAGGCTACCTGGTGCTGGAGGCCGAACACATCTGGATCAGGTCCAGGGAAGGGCAGGGCGCGACGGCCTATATTATTGCCCAGGACTTTGATTCCGGTATTACCCTGCTGAAACCGACGCTGGCCCTGGAAGGCAGCTACCTGGTCCCGGGGCTGAGCAGTGAATTAGCCGTGGATGAACCCTTACTCGTCTATCGCAGCGATCATGATGAGGCTTTCAAATGCACCCTGTTCGCCAGGCAGGAATTTGCCGGTCGCTGGGAGTATTTGCTGGACTATGCCCTGTTTACCTCACCCGGCTGCAATGACTGGGCCGGCGCGGCCCTGGTGGATCAGTACGGACAACTCTGCGGTGTGGGGTCACTACTGATGGAACTCCACCAGGATGACGAGGAGGAACTGCTGGGCAACATGTTCATACCCATCGATATGGTGTCACCCTACCTGGATGAGATGTGTGAATTCGGACAGCGCCGGGATCCGCCCAAACCCTGGATGGGCGCGCTGATACAGGAATATGAAGGCAAACTGGTGGTAACGGGCGTGTACCCCGGATGCCCTGCTGATCTTGCCGGAATCAAGCCGGGTGACGTGGTCCTGTCGGTCGATGATGAGCCGGTAAACAATCTCTCCGGGATTTTCCGCAAGGTGTGGAGCCTGGGCAGCGCCGGCGTTGAAGTGCCTTTGCTGATCTCTTCAGCGGGAAGCCTGCGCAACTGCCAGCTGAAATCGATTGACCGCTCCATATTCTACCGTTCCGTGGCCGCGGCGGGACAGGTCAACTAAATCTGTCAATCACAACAAATTTTTGTATAATTGAACAGTCTGGTATACTGGTTTAGCGCAATACAAACAAGAGTGAGGGCATGACATGCGATATCTTACGTTAGCATTTTTTCTGACGCTGATTATGGGCTTTGCCGGGTGTGGCGATATGGCAGGTGACGGCGGCGACGCCGATGCCGGCAACGGCGCTACGGAAGAGATGGCCATGGATGAGGCGCCGGCTGAAGAGGCTGCCATGGAGGAAGCTTCCGACGGTCCGCCGCAATGGCAGGTTCTGGAGCAGAACGTAGTACATTCAGAGTAATAAGGTTCACACGGGAGGGAGGCGGCATGCCTCCCATCCCGCACGTTATGGGCCTGATTTTTTCCTGAACCGGTGTCGTTGGTGTCAGTCAGGATTCGGGGAGAGAAATGACCGCTGAGATTCCGGACGCTCATCAAGACCTGCTGAGAGGTCCCGTTTATGTTCAACTGGCGACTCACATGAAGAACGGGTCGATCCAGGTGCATCCTGTGTGGTGTGGATACGATGGAGTCCATGTCCTGGTAAATTCTGCAAAAGGACGCGCGAAAGACAGGAACATGCGCGCCAATCCGAATGTGACGGTACTTGCGATCGACCCCGAGAATCCCTTTCGCTGGCTTGAAGTACGCGGGAAAGTCGTTGAAATCACCGAAGCAGGCGCTGATGAGCATATTGACCAGTTGTCCGAGCTGTATATACAACAGAGCCCCTATCCATGGCGGGAACCCGGGGAGGTGCGCATCCTGTACCGGATCAAACCGGAACGCGTGATTGCGTTTTCCTCCTGACGCTCAATCTGTTCACATAAGCCTGAATGCAGGATCATATCAGCGCCCCAATTCGCTATACCGTCAACACGGGCGTAAAACCTGTCAGCCTGTCCCGGACCCTTGGAGGCAGGATCGAATACCGGAACTGTACCTTTGCCGATCACATGGTCGAGATTCGCAACGGGCGCAAGGAAGTTGATGACTTCGATTTTGAACAACACGGGTTTGTGTTTGTCAGGCACGTTACACAAGTGGCGAATTTCTTTGATCAGAAAGAGGTGCAACGTGATTACTATCCTGAAGCAGATGCCCTGGTCAGGCGAGTGACCGGAGCTGACAGGGTGCATATTTTTGATTACACCGTACGTTCCGGCGACCTCGACAAACAGGAACTGGGAACCCGTGAACCGTTGAAACAGGTTCACAACGATTACACTGACTGGTCCGGACCCCAGCGTGTCAGGGACCTGTTGCCGGAGGAGGCGGAAGACCTGTTACGCCTCAGGTTTATGATCGTGCAGGTCTGGCGCCCCATCGGAACCACCATTATTAGCGAACCACTTGCGCTATGTGATGCGCAAAGCCTTGCAAAGGCAGACCTGATCCCGACCGAACGGCGGCATCCGAACCGCGTGGGTGAAACCTATACTATTGCCTATAACCCTGACCATCGCTGGTACTACTTCCCGAAGATGCGGCGCGACGAGGCTATCGTTTTCAAGGTCTACGATTCAGCAGCCGATGGCAACGCGCGTTTTACCGCCCACGGTTCATTCGATGACCCCGATACTCCGGAAAATGCCCCGCCCCGGGAAAGCATCGAGCTCAGGGCGCTGGTGTTTTTCTGTACATAACTACACAAATCGCTCCCCATTCGTCATTCCCGCGAAGGCGGGAATCCAGTGGAGAACAAAACTCCTTATAATGAATGTTTGCTTACTGGATTCCCGCCTTCGCGGGAATGACGAATAGGGCCGGTTTTAAATCTGTCCCCGTTTTGTTACAGCGTAGCCACGACGGTGGCGTCGTAATAGTTCACTTCGGGAGGTTCGGCGAAACATTCGAACAAACCGGGTACCGTCGCCTGCATGAAGTCACTGTTGAAGTGGTCGTCATGGGCTTCCTTCGTTTCCCATTCTTCGAACAGGAAGAACCTGAGCGGGTCAACCGGGTCGGGATAGAAGGTGTAGCGCAGTATCCCCGTTTCGGTCCGACCCACCTCGACTATCTTTGCCATGATGTCTCCGGCCTGCTCCAGGCGCTCCTGTTTGATGATGAAATTTCCCGTTACCAGGTACATGGTTTAAACCTCCGCTTGTGTCATATAGACTATGGTAGCAAATAAAAAGAACAGATTTATTGAATGAATATCGCCATCATCGGCGCCGGCATCAGCGGCATAGCAGCGGCCAGTATTCTGAACAAGGCGGGTCACGAAACTACCCTGTTTGAGAAATCCGGGCGGCCCGGGGGAGTCTGGGCGGTGAGTTATCCGGGCGTCAGCCTGCAGAATACCGCGCGCCAGTACACCCTGACGGAATTTCCCTGGCCGTTCAGGCCCTCGCTGCATCCCACCGGCGAGGAGATAATGAAATACCTGGAAATGGCCATCGAGGGTCTGGGCCTGGACGTGCGCAGGCGCACCGAGGTTGTCGGCATGGTTGAAAATAACGACGGCTGGACAGTGCGGTACCGGGATGAATCCGGCACCCATGAGCAACAGTTCGACTACGTTATATCGGCGATCGGCCAGTATACCGAGGGCAAGCACAGGCCGGTATTTCCCGGGCAGGAGGCGTTCGCGGGCGGGGTCATTACCGAACGGGACATAGGCGACCCGGAACTGTTCAAGGGCAGCGCACTGTGGTGGTAGGTTTCGGCAAATCCGCCGTCGATATTACGGTTATGGCAAGCGCGCAGACCGGCAAGGTCTTCCATGTTTTCCGGACCCCGCGCTGGATGATCCCGTTAACCATTTTCCGCATCCATTACGGTCACCTGCTGTTCAGCCGTCTGACTACTTTCTTTATGCCCTGTTGGGCGCATCCTTCCGGTTTAGAGCGATTCGTTCACGGCAGGTTGGGATTCCTGGTCGACACGTTCTGGTATTTCCTTACCAGGCAGGTCATATTTCTCTGTAAGCTGCGGGGAGCGTTCAAGGGCCGGGCCGCAAACACCAGGCTGGATACCCTGATCCCGGAGCATGAGCTCGTCCGCGACCTGCGCTCCGCGGCCGCGCTGACGCCCAGGAATTATTTTCGCCTGGTGGCGGACGCGCGGATAGAACCTGTCCATGGTGAGATATCCCATTTCACCGGGGAGGCGTTGCACCTGAAAGACGGCCGCGCCATCTCCTGCGACCAGGTGGTCCTGTGCGTGGGATCGGAGAAACCCCGGTTCCCGTTCCTGCCGGAGAAATACCGGAGCCTTCTTGAAAGTGAGGATGACGGCGTACAGTTGTATCGCCATGTATTGCACCCGGACATTCCCCGGTTTGCCTGCGCCGGCTACAACCATGGTTTCATGCACGTCCCCGCGGCCGAGATCGGTGCGATCTGGTTGTGCGCGTACCTGAACGGCGATATCCGCCTGCCGGCGCGCGCAGAGATGCTCAGGCGTATGGAAACCACCCGGGACTGGAAACGCAAACATATCAATTTCGAGCCGTCGCGTTCCTGCGCGGTGAACACCCGGTTCCAGCAATACATGGATATCATGCTTCTGGAACTTGGCGTTTCTCCGTACCGGAAAATGCCCAACCTGCTGGCGGAGATATTCGTGCAGTACGGGGCGGATGATTACCGCAATATTCTCGATGAATATCTCGGCAAGGCGCGTGAGCGGAACGCGCCATTGGCTTCATTGCCGCTGGACACCTGATTTAATAAAACTCTTGAAACCAATACAGGAGCAACCATAATGCAAATTGCTATCGTAATAGGGGTAGGACCGGTACAGGGGCTCGGAGCGCAGTTGTGCAGGCGTTTTGCCGGTCTCGGCCTGCATGTCTTCGTGGCGGGGCGGACCCGTGAGAAACTGGACAAGGTGGTTTCCATGATCGAGGCGGACGGCAACCGCGCAAGCGCGTATGTAGCCGATGCCGGAAATGAAGCAGACGTAATACGCCTGTTCGACGAGGCCGCCGCTGCGGGGCCCCTGTCCGTGGGAATTTACAACGCCGGCAATAATACGCCGGGCAGGATCGTCGATATGGAGGCGTCCTATTTCGAAAACAGTTGGAGAACCGGTTGTTTCGGCGGCTTCCTGTTTGCCCGCGAGACGGTGAAACGATTGCGCGGGTCCGGTGGCACGTTGTTGTTTACCGGCGCCAGTGCATCGCTGCGCGGGCGCGCCGGTTTCGGCGCGTTCAACTCATCCAAGGGCGCATTGCGTAACCTGGCGCAGGCGCTGGCAAAAGAATGCGGTCCGGAAAATATTCACGTCGGGCACGTCATTGTGGACGGCGCAATCAACGGCAAAAAAATAAGGACGAGACGGCCGGAGATTGCTGAACGGCTGGGTGACGAGGGTATGATCGGTATCGACGGTATCGTGGACGCCTACGAGTTCCTGTACAGGCAATCTGCAAGCGCCTGGACGTTCGAGGTGGACCTGCGCACCTCGATTGAGAACTGGTAGGCTCTATTCGCCCAGTTTTTCGTAGGCCTCGGAGTCCTTCAGCGCGGCGTTATCCTTGATATAATCCCAGGCCAGTTTGCCGGCATCCCGCAAGGTTACGTCGGCCCCGGAATCCAGCAGGGTCAGTATGATGTCGGGATTGTTGCTCTGGTCGGCTGCCGCATGCAACGGGGTGCTCTGCCTGGCGTCACGGGCATTCGGATCAGCCCCCCCGTCCACCAGCGCAATGATGATGCCGGGATTGTCATTGGACCAGGCCGCCCAATGCAGCGCGGAGGCGCCCCACTCCCTGTCCCGAGCGTTTATCTGCGCCCCTGCATCCACCAGGGCGGTAATAATATCCGGGTCGTCATTGAATGCTGCGGCAAAATGCAGAGGGGTAAATCCCCACTCATCCTTGGCGTTGGCATCCGCGCCCGAATCAATCATTTTCTGAACTATTTTCAGTGTGGCCTTCTCAAAAAAAGCCATCGTGTTCCACTCTGACACCTTCGATGCCTCTCCCTCATTGCGACTTACCTTATTGTAAACACGAAAGAAATTCGGGTCAATATTTGTTTGCCATGCTCATCCGCTTATGGAATTATTCCGTCAATGTCTGAAAAACTGCTCAATGATCGCTTGTTGAGAGCGTTACGGCGCCAGCCTGTCGACGTGACGCCGGTATGGATCATGCGCCAGGCAGGGCGTTACCTGCCCGAATATCGCGCCACCCGGCAGCGCGCGGGGGATTTCATGACCCTGTGCAAGACTCCGGAGCTTGCCTGCGAGGTCACACTGCAGCCCCTGCAGCGCTTCGACCTGGATGCGGCAATCCTGTTTTCCGACATTCTTACCATTCCCGACGCCATGGGCCTGGGGCTCAGCGTGGTGGAGAACAAGGGCCCCCAATTTGCCCGGCCGCTGCGCTCGGCCAATGACGTTCGCAACCTGGCGGTGCCGGATGTTGAAGCCGACCTGGGTTACGTGCTGGATGCCGTCAGGCTGATCAAGCGGGAACTGCACGGCAAAGTGCCGCTGATAGGTTTCGCCGGCAGTCCGTGGACCATTGCCACCTACATGATTGAAGGCGCATCGAGCAAGAATTTCAGCCTGGCCAAAGGCATGTTGTACGGGCAACCGGACCACATGCACCAGTTGCTGGATATATTGAGCCGGTCCATCAGCGACTACCTGAACGGCCAGATTGCGGCAGGAGTCGACGTGGTCATGATTTTTGACAGTTGGGGGGGCATATTGTCCCATGCCGCATACCTTGAGTTCTCACTGGAGTACATGCGGCGCATTGTCCGGGCCATCAGGACAGCGGGCCGGGGCAGCGAGGTCCCCATCATTTTATTTACCAAGGGAGGAGGGCTCTGGATCGAGGACCTCGCAGGTTCCGGTTGTGACGCCGTCGGGCTAGACTGGACCATGGACATCGAATCCGCGCGCAGCATTGCGGGGGACAGGGTTGCATTGCAGGGGAACCTGGATACCGCGGTATTGTATTCCTCCCCCGCGGCGATCCGCAGGCATGTGGCCGAGGTGCTGGCAGGATTCGGTGAAGCGGACGGCCATGTATTCAACCTGGGACACGGCATTCATCCCGATATCGATCCGGACAAGGTAGCGGTGCTGGTGGACTCGGTACACGAACTCAGCCGCCCGTACCATGCCAGGGGTTAGGGGGCCAGGGCCGGAATCTATGAAGCAAAGTGTTATTTTAATAGCTAAAGGATTCTGTATCGGCACGGCGGATATTGTCCCCGGCGTAAGTGGCGGGACCATGGCATTTATCCTCGGGATTTACCGCGAATTCATTGCCGCAATCAAATCCTTTGACCTGGCCGCGTTGACAGCGCTGCTCAGGCTGAATATCAGGGAAGCCCTGGCGAGGCCGCATTTCGGCTTTATCGTGCCGCTGCTCATCGGGATTATTGCCGCGCTGCTGTTCTTCACCCGGGTCGTGCCGTTGCCGCAACTATTGCTGGATTATCCCGAACAGGTCTACGGTTTGTTCTTCGGCCTGATTGGCGGATCCATCCTGGTTCTGCTGCGGGAAACCGATGCGATGAGCGGCAGGGATTACATCACGCTGGCGCTGGGCGCGGCCGGCGGCTATATCGTCTTCAACCTGGTCCCGGTGCAGACCCCCGATGCCGGCTGGTTTATCTTCATCGCCGGCGCGCTGGCAACCTGCGCAATGATGCTGCCGGGCATATCAGGATCGTTCGTACTGCTGATCCTGAATAAATATGCCTATGTGTTCAACGCAATCGGATATTTCAACCTGTCGGTCCTGCTGCCTTTTGCCGGCGGCGTTCTGGCCGGCCTGGTATTTTTCAGCAGGCTGTTGTCCTGGATACTCGAGCGCTGGTACCGCGCCACAGTGGTGTTCATCACCGGCCTGCTGCTTGCGTCCCTGACGGTGATATGGCCGTTCCAGGAACGCATCTATGAAACTGTCGGCGGCGATCAGCTCCTGGTTGAAACGCACCCGGTATTTCCGTCCGGCCTGTCGTTGCCTGTGCTGCTCTCGTTTGCATTCATTATTGCCGGTATGATTGTTGTCCTGTTCATCAATAACCTCCACAAACCGCGCGGGGAGAGACTGAAATGGACCGGCTGATGCCCGGGAGGCAATGTTGAAACCGTTTCCGACACTGCTCTGTTGTGCCCTCGCCATTGCCGGCTTTACCGCAGCCGGAGCAGTCTGCGCCGAACCGCGGGACGAACAGATCGAAGAGATAGTCGTCACCGGCAGCCACCTGAAGCGGGAGTCCAGGGATTTCGCTTCACCCTTGACGGTGCTTGGCAGGGACGACCTGGACGTTACCGGTGCCACCGATATCAAGGAAATCGTCCGCAACCTGAGTTTCAACTCCGGATCGCTGGGCGTATCCGCCACCAACTGGGCCGGAGACGACAGTTCCACCGGCAATGCCAGCGTCAACCTGCGCAATCTCGGCAACGGCGCCACGCTGGTGCTGATTAACGGCAGGCGTACCGTCAGTACCAGCTTCGACAACAGCGGCAGCAGTTACGTGGACGTCCAGGGACTGGTGCCCAATATCGCGCTGGAACGGATTGAAGTGGTCAAGGACGGCGCCTCGGCGCTGTACGGCTCCGACGCCGTCGCCGGCGTGGTGAACTTCATTACCCGGCGCGGGTTTACCGGTGTCGAACTGCAGGCCGATTTCAGCAGCGATTATGAAACCGGCGAGCAGCAGGACCTGTTGTTCTCGGGCCTGGCCGGAATGGACGGCGAGTGGGGATACCTCAACCTGGCTGCCAGCTACCTGGATCGCGGCGAGCTCACTTTCGCCGACCGCTTTGACCGGTTCGGCCGCTCCGGCCTGTCCAGTTTCGGGCAGCCGGGGCGTTACGTACCGCAAATCCCGGCACAGGGCGCGACGCCTGTGGCCTCCAATTACTGGTGGCCCCGGGGGGGCGCTGATCCCAGGGATTTTTCCGGCAGCCTCCCGGACCCCGAATGCGAAAAGGCGGCCGCGGACGACGGCCCCATGGGCACCCTGGGCCTGCATCCGGATTTCAACCACATCTGTGTGTATGACTATTCCAGCTTTTTCGCCCTGGTGCGTCCCGAGGAGCAGGTAAAGTTTCATGCTGACGGGAGTCTGTTCCCGGCGCAGAATATGGAGATTTACGGCTCATTCAGCTACTCCGAGCAGGAGTCCTCCCGCGGCAACTCCCTCTATCCGGACGTTCGCTACGTTATCGTGCCCGAACACCACTTCGGGCTGCAACTGGATGCGGCGCGGCGCGGGTTCGAACCGGTCCCTTACCAGGCGCTGCAACGCATCCTGGGCGGCGCCATCGACACGCCGGAGGAAGACCGGCCGATCAGCACCGTCTCCACAACCCGGCGCGAGAACCTGCGGGCATTGCTCGGCCTGCAATCGGACTTCAACCTGGCCGGGCAAGACTGGACCCTGGATACCGGCCTGGTCTGGTCCCGCAACCAGCTTGACCTTAACTGGCCGGTTGACACGCTTACCTCGCGCATGGATCTCGCCTTCGCGGGCCTGGGCGGGCCTGAATGCGACCCGCGGACCGGTTCGCCCGGCTCCGGCAACCTCGGCACGGGTGCGTGTTACTACTACAACAGCTTTCAGACCAGCGTGTATGACCCGGTCACCGGTGAACGCTGGAATACCGCAGATAATTCTCCCTGGGCCGCCGACCCCCGCCTGAGCGTGGCCGAGGCGGCGCGCAAATATCGCAACCCGGCCGAACTGCTGCGCTGGACGCAGGGGGCGTATATTACGGACGCCGAGCTCGAGCAGGTCGTGTTCGACCTGTTGCTGTCCGGGGATGCCGTTGACATGCCGAATGGCCCCCTGGGACTTGCCCTGGGTTTCCAGTACCGGGAGGATGAAGCCCGGTTTGACTACGACGATGAGGCCAACTCCTTCAACTTTACCTTTCTCACGGGCGATCGGGACTGGGACAATCGACTCAGCTCCTGGTCGGTATTTGCCGAGGCGCTGGCGCCGTTGACGGGGTGGGCCGAACTGACCCTGGCGGGGCGCTACGAATCCTTTGAACAACTGGGCAGGGATACGTTTGATCCGAAACTCTCGCTGTTACTGCGCCCCCATGATTCGCTGTCGTTGCGCGCCTCCTGGGGAACTTCTTTCCGGGCGGGCTCGCTGTTGCAGACCGGCGGCAGCCGTACGCTCTTCCTCAACTCCAGTGATCCGTTTTCCAATGCGCCCGGCCTGGCTTACCGCGCCTCTGCGGCCACCGGCAATCCGGAACTGAAACCGGAACAGGCGGAGGTTTTCAACGCCGGATTTTCCTGGAATCCCGCGGGCCTCCTTGACGGGCTGTCCCTGGACCTGGATTACTATCGATATGATTACAGCGACCTGATAGTGCGCGAAGGTCACCAGGAACTGATCGACCGGGACAACGCGTCGCGCTGCCCCGGCGGCCTGAATGATGACCCCGCCAACGGGCCGCTGTGCGGTTCATGGGACCTTGACGGTGACGGCATCGTTACCGTGTACAGTATCGGTCCCGGCCTTCCGGACAAGGTTATCCGCAGGGAAGACGGATACCTGGTGCGCAGCGAAGCCTCTTACTTCAATGCGCACAGCCTGGAGTCATCAGGTATCGACCTCGCGCTTGCCTATGCCCGCGACGTAACGGGAGCAGGATTTTTCCGCGCTTCGCTCGACCTGAGCTATACCCTGGAATACGACATCGTCCTGGCGAACGGAGAGAAAATCAAAGGGGTCGGCAGTCGCAACGCAGGAAATTCCATCGGCCGGCCAATGCCCAGGTACCGCGCCAACGCGGGTCTGAACTGGCGGCGCGGGCGGCACGATGTGTTCCTGAACCTGCGTTACATTCACAGTTACAAGGACGATACCCCGCAGAGCGCCTTTCTCGGAGCGTACATTGGTTATGCGGAAACCATTGACAGTATGACTACCGTGGACCTGCAATACCGGCTCGAATTACCGACCTTGACAGCCCGCCAGAAAGGTTCTCATTTGACCCTGGGCGTCAAAAATCTGCTGAATGAGGGACCGCCGCTGGTAAATGTGGACGGTGCCTACGATTACTACACCCACGACCCGCGCGGGCGCATCTTCTATGCCCGGTACCGGATGCAGTTCTGATACGAAAAGGGCACAGACCCCCGGCTGGTTACCGGTCTCTCTTCTTCTCACTGAACAGAACGACCCAGGCCAGCAGGACCAGGCACAGTGTTACAACCAGGATGTCGCCGGTCAGGACATACAGGGTGCTGCCCGTAAACAGGGGAACTTTTGTGGCTACGGCATCCGGTTCGAACTGGCGCGTTTTGCCGGCTATCCTTCCTTTTTCATCGATGATTGCGCTGATCCCGGTATTCGTGGCGCGCAGCAGGTAGCGTCCGGTCTCGATGGCACGCATCCGGGCCATCTGCAGGTGCTGGTGGGGCGAGGCTGAATCGCCGAACCAGGCATCATTACTGACGTTTACCAGCACCTGCGCTTCAGGCAGGGCGCTGATGATTTCAGAGCCGAAGACGGCTTCAAAACAGATGGACAATCCCATGGAAAAACCACCGGCATGAAACAGCGGGGGGTCGTCCTCGGGGCTGGAGGCAAAATCCGCTATGGATACGTTCAACATGTCAAGCGGCCATCGCAGCAACGGTTTCAGCGGCAGGTATTCACCGAAAGGGACAAGGTGGCGTTTATTGTAGACCTGTTGGTCGGCGCCCAGCAGAACCAGGCTGTTGAACTTTGTGCCGTTGTCGGGACCCCGGGTGGGCAGTCCGACCAGCAATATGGAACCGCTATGGCTCGCGGTCCTGTCGAGTCCGTCCATATACTCGCGGAATTGATGTAAAAAACCGGGAACGGCCGTTTCCGGCCAGACAATCAAATCATGGCCCCAGAACGGTTCCGTCAGTTCGGGATAGCCTTCCAGGGACAGGCTCCTGTACTCCGGCAACCATTTTATTTCCTGCGGGATGGCGCCCTGGACCAGGGCGACTTCGATCTCCCTGCCACTGTTGTCCGTCCATTGGAGCGCGCGCAACTGCCAGCTTACGGCAAGGACAAGCAACAGGGCCAAAGCCAGGGACATTCTCCTGTCTCTCCCGGTAAGCAGGATTAACCCGCCCGCCAGGAAAGCGAGGATGAAACTGATGCCGAATACGCCGACAAGACTGCCGTAGCCGGACAGCATGCCGCCCGTTTGAGTATATCCCAGTGTCAACCACGGGAACCCGGTAAACAGCCAGGACCGGACCCATTCTCCAAGGGCCCACAGCGACGGCATAAGCACCAGGAAGAAACAGTAATCGGAGCGCACCGGCCGGCAGTTTCCCAGGTATCCGGTTACGGCGGGGAACAGGGCCAGGTAGGCCACGAGCAGAAAAGTCAGCAGGTAAGCGCCGGCCAGGTTGATCCCTGAAAAAAGGTTGATGCTGATGTGCAGCCAGCTTACGCCCACGCCGAACAGGCCGAGGCCGAACAGGTAACCGTTGATGAAGGCCCGCCCGGCGCTGCCCGTGCGCCAGAGATGGAACAGGAACGCCAGCGTGATGAACGGGATGACGCTGATTTCGTACGGCGCGAACGCGAATGCAGTTACGCCGCCGGCGCACAGGCTGAGTAATCCCTGGAGATACGAACCGGCAGATTTTCTACGCCGGTGGGTTTCCAGGTTCTGAAACAGGCGTTTTTTCAAAACGTAACAGGTGTAATCTTCGCTTGTCGGCGCGGAGCACTTTCACATTGTATCCGGCAAGGTCTATATGCTCTCCGCGTTTCGGCAGGTAACCGAATTCATTGATTACCAGTCCCCCTATCGTATCATAATCATCACTTCCAAGTTGTGTTCCGAAATAATCATTGAATTCGTCAATGGGTGTGAAGGCCTGCACCGTGTAACGGTTTCTTCCGTGTTGATCGATGGAAGTTTCTTCGTCTAGGTCGTGCTCATCCTCAATCTCACCGACGATTTCCTCAATGATGTCTTCAATGGTTACCAGGCCCGCGATCCCGTATTCGTCCACAACGATGGCCATGTGGTTGCGGTTGGTGCGAAAGTCTCTCAGCAATACGTTCAGGCGTTTGCTCTCAGGCACGAACACCGCAGGCCGCATCAATTTTTTAACTGCAAAATCCTCTGCCTCGTCATCGACAAAACAGGACAGCAGGTCCTTGGCAAGCAGTATCCCCAGTACGTCATCCTGGTCGTCACTGACCACCGGAAAGCGTGAATGTCCCGACTCAATGACTGTTTTCATGATGCTCGCCGGTTCGGCCGCATGGTGTATCACGACCATCTGCACCCGGGGCACCATGATGTCGCGCACCTGCATTTCCGCTGTGTGTATTGCTCCCTCAAGCATCACCAGGACATCGGGGTCAAGGATATTCCTGGTTTCCGAATCCCGCAGGATTTCGATCAACGCAGGCAGGTCCCGGGGGGATTTTGAAAAGGTGGCTCTTAACAGCTTCCACCTGGATTGTATGTAGTTACTCGACGGAGGTTTGTCTTTGCTCATTGGTTACCGGCGCCCGTTCGACCTCAGTCTGGTTTCGCGGCGCTTGTTGTTATCCCCGGAAAATAAGGGTCAGGGAATCCCAGTTCCAGCATCAGCGCGGTTTCTTTTGCTTCCATGTTTTCAGCTTCCTTTTCTTCATTATGATCATAGCCCATTAAATGCAAAATGCCATGAATAATCATGTGCGCCCAATGCGCATCCAGGGATTTGGCCTGTTGCGCGGCTTCGCGCCTGACGACGGGGGCGCAGACCACTATGTCTCCAAGCAGGGGACCGCCTGCTTCGTGC
Source organism: Gammaproteobacteria bacterium (assembly GCA_965220815.1). Taxonomy (GTDB): domain Bacteria; phylum Pseudomonadota; class Gammaproteobacteria; order Eutrophobiales; family Eutrophobiaceae; genus JAAXHV01. The sequence goes on along the minus strand of OZ244846.1, from coordinate 127,459 downwards.
AGTGGGAATGAAAGTACATTGGTCGGGTTGTCGATATTCCGCCACTTGTTATTGAGAGACTGCATTTCATCTTCATCGGTAATCCGGATAGTGACTTCCCCGCCGCCGCCACCCAGCGCCAGCGCCGACCCGGCCCAATGCAGAATATCTTTTTCAGCCGGAACGGAGGGCTCCGTGGTGACGAACTGAACCCAAATATCACTCGCCGTTGGTGTCGTTTCGTTCATACGCGTTCAGGATACGCGCGACCAGGGGATGGCGCACCACATCCCTGGAGTTGAAAAACGTAAAACTGATTCCATTCTCATCCTTGAGAATGTCGATTACGTGGCGCAGGCCCGACGTTTTTCCCTGGGGCAGGTCAATCTGGGTAATATCACCCGTGATCACAGCCCTTGAATTGAAGCCGATGCGGGTCAGGAACATCTTCATCTGTTCGATAGTGGTATTTTGCGCCTCGTCCAGGATAATAAACGCTTCGTTGAGCGACCTGCCGCGCATGAAGGCAAGCGGCGCGACCTCTATGACGTTCTTCTCCATGAATTTCATAACCTGGTCAAAACCGAGCATTTCATACAGGGCGTCATACAGGGGGCGCAGGTAGGGATCGACTTTCTGCACCAGGTCGCCGGGCAGGTAGCCCAGTTTTTCCCCGGCTTCCACGGCCGGCCTTACCAGGACCAGGCGCCTGACGCGGTTCTGTTCCAGGGCCACCACTGCGCTGGCTACGGCCAGGTAGGTCTTGCCCGTGCCGGCCGGTCCTATGCCGAAGCTGACATCGTGGTCCCGGATATTGTTCAGGTATAACCGCTGGTTGGGACTGCGCCCCTTGATGATGCCGCGCCGGGTCTTGATGGAAACCTCGTCCTGCGCCTGGTCGTTAACGGAATCATCGATCGCCTTGTCCTGCAGCCACAGGTGGATTTTTTCCGGCGACAGGCTGTCCGCCGCGGTGGATTCATAGAGTTCGGTCAACAACCGGCTGGCGATACTGACTATTTTGGCCGCGCCGATAATGCGGAACGAGTTGCCGCGGTTGTTGATCTCGACACCCAGGCGTCTTTCTATCTGGCGCAGGTGGGAATCCAGGGAACCGCACAGGTTGGCCAGTCTCTCGTTGTCGGCCGGTTCAAGCCTGACTTCGGCAGAGACGGGATGGGTAGTGTCCGCGGAAATACTCAAGTATCAGATGGCTACAGCCAGTTGTGAGGGTGGCTCATGGGCAGCCGGCAGTTCCCCGCGCAATGAATTGGGGAGCGCCCGGGTTATCGTTACGTCCACCATTGCGCCGATGAGTGCGGCGTTCCCGGGAAAGTTCACCACGCGGTTGTTTTCGGTGCGGCCGGCCAGTTCCCGCGGGTTTTTACGGGATGGTCCCTCTACCAGCACCTTTTGTACCGTGCCCGTCATGCTCCTGCTGATGGCCCGGGCCTGCTGGTTGATCCTGGCCTGGAGGATTTGCAGACGCTGTTTTTTCCGTTCCGGCGTTACCTCGTCCGGGTAGCCCGCCGCAGGCGTGCCGGGTCTCTTGCTGTAGATAAAACTGAAAGACTGGTCGAAGCCGATTTCCGCAATAAGGTCCAGCGTGGCCTGGAAATCGGCATCGGTCTCGCCGGGAAAGCCGACGATGAAATCGGAGGATATGCTGATATCCGGCCTGATTTTCCGCAATTTCCTTATTTTCGACTTGTATTCGAGCACCGTGTGCCCGCGCTTCATGCGGGCAAGTACGCGGTCCGATCCGCTCTGCACGGGCAGGTGCAGGTGATTGACCAGTTCGGGCACCCGGCCGTAAACATCAATCAGGCGCTCGGAGAATTCGACCGGGTGGGAAGTCGTGTAACGTATCCGGCGGATCCCGTCGATCGCGGCGACGTACTCGATCAGGTCCGCCAGGTCGGCGCTGCCGCCTTCAAACGTGGCGCCGCGGTAGGCGTTCACGTTCTGGCCCAGCAGCGTGACCTCTTTTACGCCCTGTCCGGCAAGGTCGGCCGTCTCGCCGATGACGTCATCCAGGGGCCGGGAGATTTCCTCCCCGCGGGTATAGGGCACTACACAGAAAGTGCAGTATTTGCTGCACCCTTCCATGATGGAGACAAAAGCAACGGGGCCGTCCGCCCTGGGTTCGGGCAACCTGTCGAACTTTTCGATTTCGGGAAAGGAGATATCCGTGGCCGGCTTGCCGGTGCGCTGCGCCTTGTCGTACAGGCCGGGCAGCCGGTGCAGGGTCTGGGGGCCGAATACCACGTCCACGAAGGGCGCACGGCTGTAGATCGCCGAGCCTTCCTGGCTGGCCACGCAACCCCCGACGCCGATCATGAAACCGGGTTTCTCCCGTTTCCGGTGGCGCCAGCGGCCGAGTTCCGAGAACAGTTTTTCCTGGGCTTTTTCCCGGATGGAACAGGTATTGAAGATGATGAAATCGGCTTCATCCGGCTCCCGGGTTTCCTCCATTCCGTGGGAGACGCGCAACACGTCCCGCATCTTTGCGGAATCGTATTCGTTCATCTGGCAGCCGAATGTCTTGATAAAGAGTTTTTTTCCCATTTTCCGTCCGGTTTGCAGGGACCGGCCAAGTTACACCTTCGAGGCGATCTGGTGGCTATGGGTGGACTTGAACCACCGACTTCAGCATTATGAATGCTGCGCTCTAACCAACTGAGCTACATAGCCATGTTCATGGGGGCTGACATTAGCCTAACAGGGAATGGAAGTCAATTATGAATGGAATATGTTACCCTTTCCGACCGGATTAACCTGTGGGAGTTTTACAGATGAATACAAGCCTGACCTGGGCCGGAGGGGCCGCGTTCGTCGGCGAATCGGAAAACGGCCGGACCATCCTTATTGACGGGCCGCCAGAAGGCGGCGGCAGGAACCTGGGGCCGCGCCCCATGGAGACCCTGTTGCTGGGGATGGGCGCGTGCATGAGCTATGACGTGTTGTCCATCCTGAAGAAATCGAGAAAGGAAATCAGCGATTGCAGGATCGAGATCTCATCCACCAGGGCGGAAGATCATCCCAGGGTATTTACCGATATACGGGTACATTTCATCATTTCCGGGACCGATCTGAAGGCCGCGCAGGTGGAGCGCGCAATCAACCTGTCCGCGGAGAAGTACTGTTCCGCGTCAATCATGCTGGGGAAGACTGCGCAGATAACGCACACTTTTGAGATCAGGGAATAGCCCCTGAATTAAGGGGTCAGAGTAAAATCACCTCTGCTCTTGCCACCGGGAAAGTTCCTCAAGATTTTACTCTGACCCCGTCTATCAGATTTTCCTGGGGTTTTCCGCGCGGCTGATCGTAAAGCCGATAATTTCTTCCCCTTTATCTGTGCGCAGAAGTGTATGCCCGGTCCTGGCGCAGTAGGCCTCGAAATCCACCACTGAATGGGGGTCGGTCGCCTCGACGAACAGGATCTCTCCCGGCTGCATCCTGTTCAGAATGAGTTTCGTCTTGAGGACGGGCAACGGGCAGTTAAGTCCCTTGGCGTCCAGGTATTGATCAAAGCTGATGTCCGCGTCCGCCACGGGTTTTTAACCTCCACGCCTTTGCCGCACCGCCCGGGCCAGGGATTCCAGGACAGGTTCGGTCATCTGCCAGGATATGCAGGCGTCGGTCACACTCATGCCGTATTCCAGTGAAGCCGCATCCTTCAGGGCCTGTTTGCCGGCTTTGAGGTTGCTCTCGATCATCACGCCGCAGATATGCCTGGAACCGCCTGCAAGTTGCCGGCAGACATCTTCCGCGACAAGTACCTGGCGCGTATGGTCCTTGCTGCTGTTGCCGTGGCTGAAGTCCACCATGACCCGATCCGTCACTTTTGCCGCTCCCAGTTTTTTCGAAGCAGCCTTGATGTCTGTTTCGGAGTAATTGACCCCGTTGGACGCCCCGCGCAATATCAGGTGGCAACAATCATTTCCGGTGGTCGATACAATCGCGGAGATACCCTGCTTGGTGACCGAGAGGAAATGGTGCGGGCTTTGCGCGGCGCCGATGGCGTCTATGGCGATCTGTATGTTGCCGTCCGTACCGTTCTTGAAACCCACGGGCATGGACAGTCCGGAAGCCAGTTCGCGGTGCACCTGGCTTTCCGTGGTGCGCGCCCCGATAGCGCCCCAGGATACCAGGTCGGCAATGAACTGCGGCGTGATGGTATCCAGGAACTCCGAGCCGGCCGGCAGGCCGAGGGCGCCCAGGTCCACCAGCAATTTACGGGCTTTGCGCAAACCGGCGTTGATATTGAAACTGTTATCCAGGTTCGGGTCGTTGATCAGGCCTTTCCAGCCCACCTTGGTGCGCGGTTTTTCGAAATAGACCCGCATGATGACCAGCAGGTCGTCCTGCAGGCGCTCCGCAACCCTGACCAGCCGGCTGGCATAGTCCAGCGCGGCATCGGGGTCGTGAATCGAACAGGGTCCGGCTATCACCAGCAGCCTGTCATCTTCACCCTTGATGATGGCGCCGGCCGATCCCCGGGTCCTGGCGACCAGGTTCGATACCTCCTCGCTGATCGGCAGCTCTTCCATCAGGATGGCGGGAGATACCAGGGGGCGCAGTTCCGCTATTCTTAAATCGTCTGTCAGTTGAAACATAATTCCAATTATATTCCAAAACTGTCCCGGTTGATGCTGGCATACCAGCTACGGGCGTAGGCGGCCTCCCTGGAGCGGTATTCCATGGCGGCCTTCAGCGGGCTCAGGCCGCCGGCGCGTTCGACCGGTTTTATCCTGTTGCCCTCGTAACGGTACATGGTATTGACGGAAATGCCGTAATCCGGCGCAACCAGGCTGTAGCAGGTATTGTGGTAGAACATGGCGCCGGGGTCCCGGTCCCGCAACAGGGATACGATGGCAAGACTGCATGCCTTGGCCTGGCTGTTGGCGGAGGAAGCCGATTTCGGCATGCCGGCGGCCAGGCAACTGTCACCCAGGACGTGGATGTCAGGCGCCAGGGCGGATTCGAACGTCTGGTGGTCAACCGGACACCAGCCGTTCTCATCGGCCAGTCCGTGGTCGACGGCCAGACGGCCTGCCTGCTGGAACGGGATGACGTTCGCCACGTCAACCTTGAATTCGCCCGCTTCGGCCTGCAGGGACATGCGTTTGGGATTGACACCGATGACCAGGCCGCCCTCGGATATCGGGATGTGTTCAATCATGCCGGGATAAAGCGCTTCCCAGGCTTCCTCGAATAAATCCTGCTTGGAGAAGTGTTCGCCGGCGTCCAGGATCAGCACCTTGGCGCGCGGGTTGGCGCGCTTCAGGTAATGCGCTACCAGGCTGGCCCGCTCGTAGGGGCCGGGCGGACAGCGGAACGGCGTGCCCGGCACCGCAATGGCGAACACCCCGCCGGCGCGCATCCCGGCCAGTTGTTTCCGCAGCAGCATGAGCTGTTCTCCGCCGTGCCAGGCGTGGGGCATGATGGAACTGGCCGCTTCATCGTAGCCGGCAAAGATCTCGTTCCAGAGAAAGCTGATCCCGGGCGAGATCACCAGCCGCGTGTAGGGCAGGGTGGTCCCGTCCGCAAGCGTGACGACCCGTTTTTCGGGATGAATGGCGCTTGCCCTGGCATGGATGACGTTGACGCCGTAATTTTTCTTCAAGTCGTCGTAGCCCAGTGAGATGGAAGATGCTTCCCGGAGGCCGCCCAGCACGGCGTTACTGAACGGGCAGGTGACATAACGCGTCCCGGCCTCGACCAGGGTCACGTCGATATCCGGATCGAAGTGCCGTATATATCTGGCGCAGGTGGCGCCGCCGTAACCGCCGCCGATGACCACGACCCGCGGCGCCCCCCTGCCGGGCGGCCGGGAGCAGGCCCCGGACAACCCGCTGCCGAGGGCCGCGCCTGCCGACAGGGCGCCGGCGAGAAAGCGGCGGCGTTTCATCAGCGTGCCTCCCCGCCCAGCATGGCGCTGATCCGATCGATTTCCGTATCGGTCAAGGCCTTGCTGATACGGTTCATGATCGTTGCCTGCTCGCGGCCGGTTTTGTACGCGGTCAGCAGCTCCTTTATGTGGGTCCCGGACAGGCCCTCAAGCGGCGGTATGGCGTCGGCGCCGTCACCGGTTGCGCTGTGGCAGGTATAACAGGTCGCGACGACCAGGCGGTAATAGGCGCCGTCCGGCGCCTGCTCCTCCTGCGCGCCTGCCGGATTCCAGGCAGCCAGGGTTTGCAGCAGCAATATGACGAGCGGAAATTTATTTATCCTTCCGATAATGTGCATGGAAAGAGCATACCAGTTATTGAGGGGTCAGAGAAATACAGGGGTCAGAGTAAGGGCCAAGGGGTCAGAGTAAGAAATTCGAAGAATTTTTACTCTGACCCCACAATTCCCACAATTCTACGCCGTAGTCAGTTCGTCCAGCAGCGGCCCCGATATGCAGATCACGCCGGGCCTGGGCAGCGAAGCGCCGCCGTCGGGCCAGTGGCTGCTTAGCGCGTCCGTGGAGCCGGAATTCTCACCGGGATGCTGTACCGACAGGAACAGGGTGCGCCCGTCCGGACTGAAAGTGGGTCCGGTAAACTCCGCGCCCGGCGGGGCCGAAGCCACCTGTACGGGCACACCGGCATGTGGGCCCGACATGGGGATATGGAACAGGCCGTTGTTTTTAAACGGAGCATAAAGCAATCCGCTCAGTTCGTGGGATGCGATGTCGGTACACAACCAGAGGTTTCCCCGCGGGTCGAAGACCAGGTTGTCCGGGCAGGCAAAGCCGTTTTCCGTGCCGCCCGCCAGGAAGGTGTTTGCAACAAACTCCTCTGCAGCCGGGTCGTTATCCTTTTCCGCCAGCCTGAGGATGGAGCCGTACGGGCGCAACAGGTGTTTGGTCAGGGCGATAAGCACCGCGCCGGAGTGCGGGTCGATCTCTATGTCCTCGGGGCGGTCCTGGGGCGTGGCGCCGGCCAGTTTTGCCGCCTCGCGGGTGCGGATAAGCAGTTCTGTTTGTGTACTGAACGCCTCCCTCAGACGTTTATCCTTATGCAGTGACAGAGGCAGCCAGCGCCCACGGTCCGTGTCGGCCGCATACAGGGTACCCTGCGCCAGCGAGCCGGGTTCATCGCCGACAAACTTGTAGATGTGCTCATCGGTCTTGTCATCGCCCATGTAGACCACCGGCCTGCCGTCCCGCGCCAGGGTTACGGTCGCGCCTTCGTGGGCAAACCGGCCCAGGGTGGTGAGCTTGTTTGCCGCGCCCGTGAACGGGTCGATTTCCACCACCCAGCCGTAGTGTTCGGGCGGGTAGTCGAGGTAACGGTCCCAGCCGATGAGGGTGCCTTTTTCGTGGATGCGCCGGCCGTTCTCGAACCTGACGTCGCCGTAGAAGAAGTGGAAGTTCTCCTCACAGGTGAGCACAGTGCGCCACGGCGTTACGCCGCCGGCGCAGTTGCCCAGGGTGCCGATGGCTTCACGGGCGCCGGCTACAGGCTCCGCGGAACTGATCGGTATGGGCGTTGTGGCGTCGATGCGCCGGTTGTAACGGTCGTCCGGGACCAGGCGCCAGTGCCCGTCGCTCATGCGGATGCGGATGATGCTGCCGCCCACTTCCAGCATTTCCCTTTCGACGTCCTGCCTGGATTTGTCCGCAGGGTCGCGGGGCGAGGAAAAATAACCTGACAGCACTTCCTCGTGGTTTACCCATAACAGGCCGTCATGGGGGTTGCCGTCGATTGGGAAGAAGGCGGTGTAATCGTTATTGAAGCCGAAACGGTCGCCCCTGCCGTTTATCGGGTCCCCCCAAGAAACCAGGAGTTCGTATTCCAGGCCGCCGGCCAGGACCACCTCGTCTTCCGTACCCGGCGCGATACCCGCAATCCCGGAAGCGCTGCCGCGATCCGAGCAGGATATCACCGGAAGGGCGACCGCGGTCGCACCCGCGGTCCTGCCCATGAACCTGAGAAATTCCCGCCGGGACCAATGTTTCATCAAGACTGCAGGCGGCGCGCCCTGGCGGCCGCGGCGAGTTCACCGATCAATTGCTCGGAGTCGTCCCAGCCCAGGCAGGCGTCGGTGATGCTCTGGCCGTAAACCAGTTCCTGTCCCGGTTTCGCGTCCTGGCGGCCTTCCTTCAGGTGGCTTTCGATCATCACACCGAAGATCCTGTGGTCGCCGTCCCGAAGCTGGCTGCAGATGTCGGCCCCCACCTGCATTTGATTCCTGTGTTGTTTGCGGCTGTTGGCGTGACTGAAATCCACCATGACGCGGGCCGGCAGCCTGGCGGCGGTCAACTCGGCCGCGGCGGAGTCGATACTCCAACGGTCAAAGTTGGGTCGTTTCCCGCCGCGCAGTATGATGTGGCAGGCATTGTTGCCCCTGGTGGTATAAATCGCCGAGTTGCCTTCCTTGCGCAGGGACAGGAAGTGGTGCGGCACGCTTGCCGCGCGAATCGCGTCCACGGCAATCTTCACCGACCCTTCCGTGCCGTTCTTGAACCCGACCGGGCAGGACAGCCCCGAAGCCAGTTCCCGGTGCACCTGGCTTTCCGTGGTGCGCGCGCCGATGGCGCCCCAGCTTACCAGGTCCGTAACGTACTGGGGGGTGATGATGTCGAGAAACTCGGTGCCGGCCGGGACTCCCATTTCGTTCAGGTCCAGCAGCAGTGTGCGGGCGAGGCGCACCCCCTTGTTGATGCGGAAACTGTTGTCCAGGTCGGGGTCGTTAACCAGCCCTTTCCAGCCCACGGTGGTCCTGGGTTTCTCGAAATACACCCGCATGACGATCAGTAAATCGTCCGCGTATTTCCCAATCAGCGTCTTCAGGCGGCCGGCGTATTCCCTGGCCGCATCCACGTCGTGTATGGAGCAGGGGCCGGCCACCACCATCAGGCGCTGGTCGGCGCCGTTCAGCAGGTTGCCGATCGCCTGCCGGGTCTGCCAGGTGGTCTCGGCCGCGGCCTCGGTAATGGGGATCTCCTCACAGATCTCCGCAGGCGGCGTGACGGCCTTGATGGAGGCGATGCGTAAGTCGTCGGTTTCGCGCATGGCGGATCAGCCCGGGGGCCAGGTGAAGGAGCGTCCGCCGAGGACGTGCAGGTGCAGGTGGAACACGCTTTGCCCCACGCCGGCGCCGTTGTTTATCGCCACCCTGAAGGCGTCGCCGATGCCCTCGTCCGCCGCCACCTTGTTGGCGGTCAGCAGCAGGTGTCCCAGCAGTGACTCATCGCCGTCGACCGCGTCCACGAGCCGCGCTATGGGTTGCTTCGGGATGACCAGGATATGCACGGGCGCCTGCGGGTTGACGTCCCTGAACGCCAGGCACCTGTCGTCCTCATAGACGATATCGGCGGGGATTTCCCGCCGGATGATTTTAGCGAAGATTGTCTCTGACATGGTGATTTATCTACCGGCTTAAAAGCCGGGTATAATAGCAGGGAGCGCCTGAAGTAAAAAGCGCTTTGAAAGAAAAGGATACCAGGGGTCAGAGTAAGAAATTCGCCAGAATTTTTACTCTGACCCCATAAATCGAGAGAATCAAACCCCATGGAAAATTGCGAACACCACCAGGTAAAAACGGACACCGCGGCAACCGCCGCGACAGTCACCCTGCATTGCCTGGCCGGCTGCTCCATCGGTGAGTTCATCGGCTTGGCCATCGGCGTGGAGTTCGGTTTATCGGTGGCCGCCACCATTACCCTGGCGACGGTTCTGGCGTTCATCACGGGTTTTGCATTGACCCTGTATCCCCTGGTTTACCGCAGGGGCATGACGGTGGCGCTGGCGTTCAAGACCGTATGGATCGGAGAGGTAATCTCCATCGGCGTGATGGAAATTGCCATGAACGTCACCGATTACCTGGTCGGCGGCATGTCCGCCGCCTCGATGTTCGACGCCATTTTCTGGATCGGCTTCGCGGCCGCCCTGGTGGCCGGGTACATCTTCGCCTACCCCGTGAATTACGTCATGGTGAAGCGCAATATGCCGCGCTGTCATTAACCTGGTGGAGCAGGCAAGGCCTATCCCCAGGGCAATAAACCATGGCCGATGACTTCTCAGACCTGCGGCAGGAGTATCGCCACGTTCCACTGCTTGAGCAGGATGCAGACCCGGACCCGGTAGCACAGTTCAAGGACTGGTTCGGGCAGGCCGTCGATTACGGCGTGCCGCTGCCCAATGCCATGGCGCTGGCAACGGCGACCGGGGACGGGAAACCCAACGTCCGGTTTGTCCTGTTAAAGGACATAAGCGATAAAGGCTTTTCCTTTTACACCCATTCCGTCAGCGCCAAGGGCCGGGAGATAGCGGAGAACCCGGACGTCGCCCTGGTGTTTTACTGGACCCAGATGCACCGCCAGGTGCGGGTGGAGGGCAGGGCGCACATGCTGCCGGACGAGGAAGCGGACGCGTATTTCGACACCCGGCCCCACGACAGCCGGCTCGCGGTCTGGGTGGCGGACCAGAGCGTTGAGGTGGAGAACCGGGAGTTTCTCGAGAACAGGATGGCCGAGATGGCGGAACAATATCCGGGCGAGTCCGTGCCCCGACCCGCAACCTGGGTGGGCTACCGGGTCGTTCCCGAACGCGTCGAATTCTGGCAGGGCAGGGAAAGCCGCCTGCATGACCGGTTGTTGTATACCAGGGAGGGTGCAGGGTGGAAGATTGTCAGGCTGGCGCCCTGAACGACGTCCAACTCGCTGAGTAACCGGTTGACTTTACCGCCTGCCGGTCCGCGTCAGGATTGCGGAACGCTGGCGAGCGCGTCCTGCAGGGTGTCGGCGATGTCCAGAATGCGATCGAACCCCGTGATCCGGAACACGTTGCTGATATTATCATTCATGGCGCAGAGCATGAATCGTCCCCCGGATTTCTTCTGGGCCTCGGTCGCAAGCTGCATGACCCGTATGCCGGCGCTGCTGATGTAATCCAGGTCGGAAAAATCCACGATCACGCTGTTCTCTCCGGCGTCGATATGACCCGTCACAAGCGCCTGAAATTCCGCGATATTAACGCTGTCCAACCTGCCTTCCGGCAACAATACCAGCGCCTGTCCGACACGATCCTCTTTTACATTTACAGTCATACGAATGACACATTAACTTATAGTTAGTATCGCTGCCAGTATAGCATTGATATTGGCGTTTGTTGCTTTGAGTGCCGGCTTCACGCATCCCGCCGCAATACCAGGCAAGTCATATCATCCGCTGCCGACGCGCCCGCGGAAAAATCCTCTATGGTCTGCCAGAGACCATCCACTATCTCCCGCAACGGCAGATCTTTCATGGGAGCAAAGGTATCGAAAAGCTTTTCGCGACCGAATATTCTGTCGTTTCGGTCCACCGCATCCGTCAGGCCGTCGGTGTACAGAAGTACCGTATCTCCGGGCGCGAGTTTCCGCTGTCCGGCCGCGTAGTCAAAACTCTCTGCAACGCCCATTGCCAGGCCATCCGTCAGGGGCAGATCGCCCGAGGCGCCTGATGCATCAAAATACCGCGCAGGCTCATGTCCGGCATGGACATAGTCGATAACCCCGGTACGGCTGTCGACCAACCCCATAGCGCAGGTGACAAACAGTCTCATGGGATTGACCCGAAAAATCTCGCGATTGGCCTGGCCGGCAATTTCAGCAATGCCGGTACAACTCTCCACCGCATTACCGATCGCCGCCTGGGCGGCTACCATAAAGAGCGAGGCGGAAACTCCCTTGCCGGAGACATCGCCTACTGCGTAAAACAGCCGCCCCGCATCGAGTTCCTGCAACATGACAAAGTCGCCGCCCACCTGTGTTACGGGGGTCATGCGCGCGTAACCCTGTATGCTGCCGGCCGTCACGTACCCTTCCTGCACCAGGGCGGTCTGCACGACCTTCGCCATCTCCAGGTCCCGGTCCATGGCCTCCTTGGCCTGGAGCAATTGCCGGTTGCTGGCTTGTAATTCCCGGGTCCGTTCCGCAACCAGGGTTTCCAGTTTCTCTTCGCGGCTGAACACCTGCACGGCCATATCGGAAAATACCCGGGCCAGCGCCCCGATTTCGTCCCTGCGGCTCATCACGCGCCGCATGGAGTCCGGTCCGGGTTGAGTGCCGGATTCCACCTCCCTGGCCACATCGGCAATGATCTCGATTGGACCGGTCAACCAGCGGGCGCCGACAAACGCGATGACCGCGGTCAGCGCCAACAGCGCCATAGCAATGAGGAACGTTCTCACAAACTCCATTTGCAGCGAGTGGGCAATTTTGTCCAGGCTGATTTCCAGGGCGATGCCGCCGATCAGGATACCGCCGGCATTGATGATTGGTGCTGCCACCCACAGGCCGCGCCGTGCCGGATCCAGCAGGCCCAACCGTGCGACACTGGCAACGGAACCCATGTCCAGGGCCTGCGTGACCAGCTTCTGTGCCTGATCGGCAAAGGTGGTGAAGGCGCTCACGTCCCCATTGGCTGCAAGCGTCCCCGCGCGCGGCGCTGCCGCCACCAGTTCGTTTTCCCGGTTCGTCACCCATAACGACACCAGGTTGCCTGACTGCGCCAACAGGTCTGCCTGGCTTTGGTAGACAGAGTACAGCAGGTTGCCGGAAGCGCCCTCAATGGGAATGTCGACGTGCACCAGGTAGCCGGAGTCCGGTTGCAGCCGGCTCACCCGTTTTGCCTGGACGCCATCCTGCCACGATACGTTCCCGGCGCGCATCTGCGTTCGTTCGGGACCGCTCGCCATTTCGTCATGTGTGAGGTATTCACCGGAGGCGGCGGCATTGCCGCTGTGGTAGATGCCCCGGCCCCTGTTGCCGGTGATGGCGATCCCCCCGATAACGGACGTTGCGGTAATCTGCCCCAGCGCGGCATTGATCGACGCAATTGAATGTCCGCCGTTCTCCATTACCGTAACCAGGCGCCCGAGCATGAACGCCTGCGTTTCCATCTGCTGTACCAGGATTCCTTCGATCACCGCAGAGACGTCCGTACGCGCCGAGGCGTAGGTTTCGATCAGTATCTCCTGTTCGCCCAGTACGATTTCATTGCCTACCTGGACAATCCGGGGCTTGTCGATGCCCGGCACCCCCACGTACTTGTAGACTTTCTTGTCTATTTCCCGCACCTGCGCGGGCTGGGTAATGTAGTTGTTGCCGCCAATGGTATTCAGCAAGACGTAGAACTTGGATGCCTGTGGCTGCACCACCGGATCCGGGTTAAAGGTAAAGCGGACCCGCTGCCCTTCCCGGTCGCGCACGCTGGTCAGGTAGGTAAATGCCGTCTCGTCGGTAATCCAGATCTCCTCCAGCACCGTGCCGGCCACGATTTCATCCAGCAAGGCCAGGATTTCCGGCGGCCGGTAGCCTGCCTGCTCGGCGGCCGCAACGATATGCGCAGTAATACGGGCCTGCGCAATCATCTGGTCGTTAAGGGTGGAATCGAGCGTTTTCGCCACGTTAGCCAGGGAAATCTCGCCGATTTCCGCAAACTCGGTAGAGAGCAACTCCACCGTCTGGATCGCGGCGATTTGCACTTCCTCCTGCAGCGCATGTGCGCTTCGGTACAGCATCGTGGCGGAGATGGTGATCACCGTAATGCCCAGCAACGCGGCCATCACCAGGAACACCCTCACGGGCAGTCTCATGCCGGGTTGTTGCCGGGGATGCTGCGCGGTGGTCATGGGTGATACCACCGGCGCTGGAACTCAGACGCCAGGTGGTCCCGGTTCCGTACTGTCATACTCTTCATCACGCCCAAAATTATAAGGCCAAGCCTGATTCCGGTACAATGCCGAACGGCGCGGCCACCTGTCAGTAACCCGCGGATACGTTGTCCAAGCTATCAATATGGGTTGCAAAAGATAACCTCTTGTGTATTATAGCCACCGATACGTCCATCAAATCCAAGCGAGGCACAACATGGCCAAAGCCATCAAACTGTCTGATCAGCTGGTCGCCGAGGCCACCCGCTACGCCAGGGTGTTCCACCGGTCCCCCCCGAAACAGATTGAGCACTGGGCAACTATCGGCAGGATTGCCGAGGAAAACCCCGATTTGCCCCTGCGTTTCGTGGACGATATCCTGGTGGGGCTGGAGGAAGCGGAATCCGGCGACCTTAGCGAATACCCGCTCAAATGAGGGTCGTCCAGACCAGCATCTTTTCCAGAACGATACTAAAACTTCACCGGGAGAATAAAACCGCCGTCGATCGGGCCGTCAGAAAGATCGTACAGGACACCGGGATCGGCGTAATGAAGAAAGGCGCGCTGGCTGGAGTGCGGGTGCACAAATTCAAGCTGAACGACAAACAGTATTTACTGGCTTACAGACACGAGAAAAAGCCCGACATACTTACCCTGTTGGCTCTAGGCTCGCATGAGAATTTTTACCGGGACCCGCAGCGCTGAGTAGGGAGCGCTTTCAGGACACTCAATAAAAAGACATGGGTGTCCTGTCTAAGGCGTTAAACCAGCTTGACGACCTGCCAGTATTGTAATACAGTACGTAATACACCAGCTTGAGGCTTTATCCATGAGTACCAGGACAGTTCGACTTGACGACAATGCAGAAGCAACATTGGCTGCCCTGCAAAAACAGACCGGGTTATCGGTATCGAGCGTGTTGAAACGCGGGTTGGAAACGTTCGCAATGGTAGCGCGGGAGAAGACCGCAACCAGACCCTATGAAGCATATTGCCGGCTCGACCTGGGACCGGGAGGCGATGCCGCGAATGCTGCTGCAGATGCGAAGGCGCGGGTCGCTGATAAAGTCAGGAAGAAATACAGTCGATGATCCTGACCGATGCCGGGCCGCTTGTGGCACTGTTCGACCGCGCTGACAAAGCGCATGGAAGATGCGTAGAGACGCTTAAGAAAATTGACGAGCCGATTGCGACGACCGTACCCATCCTCACCGAAGCATTTCACCTGCTGGGCTCGGCGAGCGCCGGCGCCGCTGCCCTGATGGAGTTCATCACCGAAGGCGGTTTGCAGGTTATTTTCCTTGATGATGATGCGCTGGTCCGTTCCTTTGACCTGATGGTGCAATACGCTGATGCGCCGATGGACTTCGCCGACGCCTCGCTGGTCGCTGCGGCTGAAAACCTCTCCCTTCAGAAGGTATTCACCATTGATCGGCGCGACTTCGATATTTACCGTATCAGGCGCGGTCATCGTCGCATTGCTTTTGACATCATATGAATTCTGATATTCGTACCAAGCGCGAATTAATCCATACCGCGCCACAAGCATTAATTCGTAAACACACAAAAAAGGATCTCACCGATTTGGCGGGTAAAATTCAATTGCGGGATGATTTTGACCATAAAAAGCTCAGGGAATTGAGTCGGGATACTGGTTGATACATCAATTAGTGCAAATCCGCTGCACCCCATCAGGGGTAAATCTTCCTCCTCTCAATTTGATGGGGAGTTCTGGGGAACACAATACTTAATTCTGAAATGCGGCAGGCGAGGGTCAGGGGTCAGCTGATGGTTTCTGCATCAATTTGTAGCCGAAAAAACGCTTTTTTTCCAGTAGTGAATCCTCATTAAATACTAATTGTGCAGAAATAGCAGTATTAACATACGTACCTTCGTTTACGATAGCTAGTACAATATTCCACCTGATTTTACTTCGATAGGAGATCTCCATTCTTTTCTTGGACAGGAATTGCTCAGCAAATGATTTTGAACTTCCAATCGGTAGTTCCGATAATTGCTGTTTACAATAATCCAGCTTTTTTCCTGCTTCAATTTCATCCGATAGTATTGGATACAAAGCTTCGATTAGTGCAGGGTGGAATGATTCAGCAAAACTACGAATCTCGTTTTCATCAACAGTTTGAGAATAAAAATCGCCATACGTCCTTGTAATGAAATTTTTTGATATCCCAAAAGTTGCAACAGTTTTTTCCCCAGAATACAAATCAAAATGTACTTGTGCAACAGGAGGACCATACCATGGAACAGACCACTTGCTTAGGAAGCTATTGAAGAAACTCATGAATTGATTAATCTGTACTGGAGAATTAATTTTTTGAGTTTCTAATTCAATGCTCCTAAATGTTAGATGAGTCACACCATCAACTCTTGGCAAAGTCCTTGGAGCCGCGCAAGAAGACAAAACGATAACCAAAATCATATATATCGCTGGTTTCATTTTTACCTCACCTTGGTGACCCAAACCGCTGTTCTTGTTCCAGTACACCTTTGAGTTTAACAATTTCGGGCTCATATGGATAATTATCAGAAGCAACGACGAGACCGCTTTGAATAAGACTGAGACATACGAAAATTTGGAGTAAAGCCCTGATCATCGATATGTCACCGTCATTGCTCGCGTACATCGTATGCCAAGAGATTTCTTTAACATCTACGGAATCAGGTTGCGAATATTCATGGCCTTCACTCCGTCAAGGCGCATCATGTACGAAACGCCCCGTTTTTATGAATGATATGACCTGAACAATAACTTCAGCAGCTTTCATGATAAAAGGATGTGAACGGGACACAACTATAAAGTCGGTCATGCCTTCAACCTTGGTGTTCTCGACAGACACCTTCCCATCGTCGGGGTTCTGAAGATAGAGCGACAGGAATGGGTTGAATGTTTTTCTGCCTGCAATAATGCCCACCTCAAATTCCACCAGGCCGAGTTGAGACGGGATACTGTCCTCACCTGTACCAAGCTGCATGCCCGCAGGGCCATTAAAGGCCTTGAAACCAGGGAAATAGCGCAGTTTATCCACGACACCGCTCCCTTGATTTGGTGGCGCCAGCATCACTACGCGGCCCAGATTAGGAATATCGTCCTGTTCCAGGTAATACCTGAGCAGAATGCCTCCAAGCGAATGTGTGACGAAGTGTATGACACTACCTGACGGGCATTCTGAGATCCCTGCCTCGACAGCCATGAGAGCCAGTTTCTCAATAGGGTGTTTTCGGGATGGATAATCAAGATTGCTGACAGTGTACCCGGCATTTTCAAAAGCATCAGCCATTTTATCCATAGAGGAAGACGTCCGAGCCAGTCCGTGCAGGAAGACTACACATTCTACCGACTGAGTTGGCGGCACCACTAGGAAACATAAGGCGATGAACGCGCAAAGCTGGGATATATGCATGTATCTCCCAGCTATGAGGTGACTGGCTTCATGGTTATTGTGCAGATGATTGATATACGCACTAAGAAGAAAAATCGCAGCAGCCACTTTCTCATTGGTACGTCTCCGAATGAGTGTCAATAACCATAAATTGAGGGTCTCGATTCCCGATCAAGGATTACAGCCGTCCAGTTCAGAACCGTTCTCGCCCCAGGCAATCTGCAAGATGGTGGTGTTGACCCCCCTCATCTTTCTTATTCCAGTCATGGCTTAGGGGGAGATCAACAGACTGTCGATAAAATTACGTGCATTGTTTTCATTATTGAAATTAACCAGCGGCACAAAGGCATTACGACCGTCGTCAAGCCTGAACAAGCCATAGATATTGAAGCCGAAGTCCCAGCCGATACTACCGCCGGAATAGTCTCCGATCCGCACAAGGTATGCGCTCTCACATCGGCCAGGAAGGTGTGGAGCCAGGTTCTGACATTCGGCCTGCGAGATCGGTGCAAGCAATCGATAAGCATATTGCGTACAAGATCCTTCGTAACAATTTTCGCTTGAGACGCTATCTGCATTGACAATCGGAGGTGTTTGCGAATTGCCTGGAGGCACTGCATCGGTTGAACTGCAGATATCTAGAAATGTTGCCAAAGGAACTTTCCCGTTTCCCCAAGGAGAATCGATCGGGTCGAGACGGTCGATTTCGCGCCCGAAATACTGGCCTGTATTCCTGCGGAAATTTGCGGCATCTGCTATTCCAAAGGTTTCCTCATATACTCTGAAATTGTCGGCGGACACCAGGATTTTGACGAAACATTGTGGCGGCACAATCCTGCCATCAACACGCCAGGCCGGATCGGGGGATTCATATAAATAGCCTTCTTTGGCAGCACCATTCATTGCAACAATTTGCCACGTGCCGGGAGGCTTACCATCGTTATTAAACCAGACCAAGCCGTTAGCTAACATGAAGCCACGCCATCCAACTGGTTGACAAGGCGTCTCGCTCGCTAACACGGCGCTACGCCACTCTTCTGTGAACACCTGGTTAAACGTTCGGGTTTCTATGAAGCGCTTTCGTGGGCCATTCTGGAGTTCACCTATGACCAGGCCAAACAGACCGTCCAGGTCACGACCAGCAATAAACTGTTTGATAATGTTGCCAAATTTATACGCGTCTTCAGGGTTGTAATAATCGTTCCAACTCTTTGCGTATTCCTTGTCCTCATTTGAGCAGTTCGTGGAGGCAATCGACATTTCCGGTAAAGCGGATATCCAAAACGCAAACAGAATAATTAATACAAATCTCTGGAACCGAGTCGACTTCCGCACAGCAGGTTTAATGGCATGCATATGAACTTGATAGCTCGAAAATAGCTCGTTCTTCCCATTATACCGTTCCGGTGTCACTGATTGGAAAAGAAGGAAGGTTTGGGTATTGGGATCCAGACTAGTTGCCAGATGGCCGGGTGCATTACGAGGCGTTTCGATAACGGTCTACTGGCTGGATGTCCGCTTATTTATTTGCTTTGTCAGGGCCGTAGGCTTCCCGGTATTTGCGGGATAATTTCTGTGCTTCTGCAATCTGATTACGTGGCATATTTTTGGTAACTACCCCCTGTACCTCTTTAGCTGACTCGTCACCTTGTGCAGAAGCAACACTGAGCCAAGCATAAGCTTGCACATTATCCACGGGGACGCCTTCACCTGAAATATACATGATTCCAAGATTTCGTTGCGCTATTCTAAATCCCTGTTCGGCGGCCAACTGATACCAGTACACGGCCTCGGCATCATCCTCTGTGACCCCATTACCATCAGCGTATATGGAACCAAGATTGAATTGTGCTCCGGGGTGTCCCTGTTCGGCGGCTTTTCGGAACCATCGCACAGCTTCAGTCTTATCCTCAGGTGCCCCATCCCCTTGGGTATACATGCCACCCAGACGGAACTGTGCTTGAGCGAGCCCCTGTTCGGCAGCCATTTGATACCATCGCACAGCTTCGGTCTTATCCTCAGGCGTCCCATCCCCCTGGGCATACATGTAACCAAGATTGTATTGTGCTTTGACTTGTCCCTGCTCGGCGGCCATTCGGAACCATCGCACAGCTTCGGTCTTATCCTCAGGCATGCCATCCCCTTGGGCATACATGAAACCTATATTTAACTGTGCCTCGGCGTGTCCCTGCTCGGCAGCTATTCGGAACCATCGCCCCGCTTCGGCCTTGTCCTGAGGTACGCCATCGCCACGCTTATACATGTAAGCAACCCTTACTTGTGCTAATACACTTCCCTGTTCGGCGGCCATACGGTACCAACGGATAGCTTCGGCCTTATCCTGAGGTACGCCATCGCCCCGATCATACATGAGACCGAGCACGGTCTTTGCTTCTATAAATCCCTGCTCGGCAGCTTCTCGGAACCATCTCATGGCTTCAGCATAATCTTTAGGCGTCCCCTCACCCTGATAATACATGCCGCCAAGACTGAACTGTGCCTCGGAATCTCCCTGCTCAGCTGCCTTTTTTATTGTCTCAAACTCACCGGCGGCAGTAAGCGAAAAAACAAATAGTAGCAAGCCCATTAACAGGCATCTGAACTTGATTAATTTACAATAGCTCATAATAGGGGTCATCCCAATTAGTATCCTGATTATCCTACCCTCACCAGAGAATAAAGCCGAATTGGATAATTTATAAGAGGAACCAGACTTTTCCTACAGTCTGGGCCGTTTTTAAGAATTGAAAATCGCAATACATCTTGACTTCTCCGTCGATTTCATTGTGGCGACCCATTCACATAAGTTTCTTTAATCACCGTGCCGTCGGGATGGCGGATAATCCACTCGCCGCGCTTCTCGTTTTCCATATACAGTCCTTCCTCCACCATACCGTCGGAATGACGAATGACCCACTGGCCGCGCCGATAGCCGTGTAAAAAAGGACCCTCTTGCACAACGCCTACTCCAAGGTCAATAACCCACTGGCCATGCTGCTTACCACCAACAAATGGCCCCTGAGACATAGCACCATTCGCAAGGCGAAAAACCCAATTCCCGTGCCGCTTGCCGTCGACATAAGGCCCCTCATCCACTGTACCATCGATATCACGTTCAACCCATTGACCGAGCCGCTTGCCGTCGACATAGGGCCCCTCATGCATTGTACCGTCGATATCGCGTTCAACCCAGCGACCATGCCGCCTGTCGTCTACATATGATCCCTCGTGCACTGTACCGTCGATATCGCGTTCAACCCAGCGACCATGCCGCTGGCCATCCACATAGAACCCCTCCCACACAGTACCGTCGATATCACGTTCAACCCAGTAACCATGCGGCTTGCCATCTACAAAAGGACCCTGAAACACAGCGTTCTCGATATCGCGAAGGACCCAGTGGCCATGCCGCTTGCCGTTCACATAGGGCCCCTCGTGAAATCCACCATGACCATCGCTTACAACCCATTGCCCCTGTCGTTTGCCTTTCCGAAGTTGCCCTGAATCGGTTCCACGTCGTATATGGTATCTGCCCCAAACCCAGGAAAGCTCACCAGTTCCCTCGGCCAGCCCCCCGACGCACGCCGCGCTCCAGGTGGCTGATTTGGCAACTCGCAGGTAGGGAATAAAGAGGTAACATCCAGGATGGTTATCCAGTTCCAGCCAGCACTCGCTTCCTCTCGGTTTGTCGGCGCAGGTGTCCCCGGCGCCGATACCTGATGGGAGGCTCGGTGCTTGTGTGGGTTGAACCGCCGGGGTTTCAGCCTTTACCTGAGCCGGTGAGACGACGAATAGCAGTACCAGCGCTGCGTTGATTGGCCATTGCAAGATGGATGTGCGCATCGTTCTCTCCCGAGGGGCGTCGCAACTGCATGAAACAGGGACAATTCAACCTTATTACTTGTTCAGAGTTTTCTTAATCCCACATCAGACGATCATCTGCAGAGCAGCGATGATCAAGGGTGGCCACGCCAAAACTATGCCAATCAACCAGCGTTGACCGGTTCGCATTTCGCGCATGTCTTCCCTTATGAACTGTAGTTCCTTGTGTATTGACTTATATCGTTCCGTGCACAGTTCCTCATGGTGTTCCAGAGACTTTTGCCATTCCGGCTTTTCGACGTAACTCATTTTATTCTCCTTTTCAGTAAAGTCTTCTCGTTTCCCGCCAGAGGTGACGGGATTTCCTGTGATGTCACTGTATGAGTCTACCCGTTTTGTCAGCTGACTTCAATGAAGGTCCGCAACCGCCCGGAGCGGCTGGGGTGGCGCAGTTTCCGCAATGCCTTGGCCTCGATCTGCCGGATACGCTTTCTTTGCTATACTTCCCGGATAAAATTAATGATGCAATTTCTGAAGAATCATGAAACCCATCGTAAAACTTTCCCGCCGCGACTTCGTCAAAACCACCAGCCTGCTGGTGCTTGGCGTATCGATGTCGGGTTGCGGCCGGGGCAACAACCCGGCACACACCGGCGCCGGTTCTGAAACGGCATCATCCTGGTCGCCGGACGTATTTGTCAGCATCGATGCCGATGGCACCGTGTACATCGTTTCGCACCGGTCTGAAATGGGTCAGGGGATTCGCACCAGCCTGACCTCTATCGTTGCGGATGAACTGGAGGCGGACTGGTCCCGAGTGAAGGTCGTACAGGCCCCGGGCGATCCGGTATACGGGGACCAGAACACCGACGGTTCATGGTCCGTGCGCGGTTTCATGGAGCGCATGCGCATCGCCGGCGCCACTGCCAGGCAGATGCTCAAGCAGGCGGCCGCGGACCGGTGGCAGGTCGATGTCTCCGAGTGCCGGGCGCACCTGCACCAGGTGCTGCACGACGATGGCAACCGTGCCCTGGATTACCGGGAACTGGTTGCTGATGCGGCCGGGTTGCCCGTCCCCGAACCGGATCAACTGACGTTCAAGCCGGCCCATGAGTTTCACTATATCGGCAAGGACGTGCCCATGGTCGATATGGACGATTTCATACAAGGCCGGGCTATATACGGGACCGACGTAAGCGTCCCGGGGATGAAATATGCGGTGATTGCACGTTGCCCGGTTGCACTCGGGCGCGTGAAGTCCTTTGATGCACAAGAGGCGCTGGCGCTCAAAGGCGTAAACCGGGTGATCGAAATAAAGGCCGCCGAACCGCCGGCTGAATTCCAGGCGCTCGGCGGCATTGCCGTGATTGCCGACAACACCTGGGCCGCGCTGGAGGGGCGCCGGAAACTGAAAATCGAGTGGGACGTGGGCGAAAACGGGGATTATGACTCCGATGACTACAGGATGCAGTTGCTGCGGACTGTCAGGCAGCAAGGCGACCTCAGGCGCAACGAGGGGGATGCCCTGAAGGCCCTGGACACGGCCGTCTCGACGCTGGAAGCCGAATACTACACCCCGCACCTCGCCCATGCGCCGATGGAGCCACCGGCGGCGCTGGCCTCGGTGACCGCTGACGCTTGTGAAATCTGGGCGCCGACACAGGCCCCGCAGTCGGTTATTCCCGCCGCGGCCGGGCTTACCGGCCTCAAGCCCGAGCAGATCAAGGTGAACGTGACCCTGCTTGGCGGGGCGTTCGGTCGCAAATCCAAGTGTGACTTTATCAACGAGGCGGTAATCCTGTCCCGGGACACTGGGGCGTCGGTCAAGGTGGTGTGGAGCCGCGAAGACGATATCCGCCACGGCTATTACCATGCGCCCAGCGCCCAGTACCTGAAAGCCGGTATTTCCGAAACCGGCGCGGTGACGGGATGGCTGCAGCGCACTGCCTTTCCCCCGATAAAATCGACGTTCGACGTGGATGCCATGTACCCGGCCGATTGGGAACTGGGGCAGGGTTCGGTCAGCATGCCGTTTGCGATCGATAACATCAGGGTCGAGGCGGGCGCGGCGTCGGCGAAGGTCCGCATCGGCTGGCTCAGGTCGGTTTGCAATATCTTCCAGGCATTTGCCGTGTGCAGTTTCGCCGATGAGATTGCCCGGGCGCGCAGGCGCGATCCGTTGGAGAATTACCTGGACCTGCTCGGCCCGGACCGGATTCTCGATTTTTCAGGGTATGGCATGGAAGGCGCGGACGGTTATACGTTCGATACCGCGCGCCTGCGTCACGTTGCAGAACTGGCGGCGGAACAGGCCGGTTGGGGCAGAAAACTGGCGCCGGGCCACGGGCTGGGGTTTGCCGCGCATTACAGTTTCCTGAGTTATACGGCAGCGGTGATAGAGGTCTCGGTCGGCTCGGACGGCCGTTGGCGCGTCCCGCGCGCCCATGTCGCATTTGATTGCGGACTGGCGGTAAACCCGGACCGGGTGCGCGCGCAACTGGAAGGCGCGGTGGTTTTTGGTATCGGCCTGGCCCGCGACGGTCTTATCTCTGTCACTGACGGCCGGGTGGTGCAGGGCAACTTTGATGATTATCCGCAGTTGCGTATGGACATGTCTCCGGCCACATCCATTCACCTGGTGCAGAGCGATGCGCCGCCGGCAGGCGTGGGAGAGCCGGGTGTGCCGCCCATAGCCCCGGCGCTGGCCAACGCCATCTATGCTGCGACGGGGAAACGCCTGCGCGAGATGCCGTTCGGCGAGTATATCAGGACCTGACAGGCTGGCAGGATGTCTGGTGGGCCCGGTAGGATTTGAACCTACGACCAATGGATTATGAGTCCACTGCTCTGACCAACTGAGCTACAGGCCCGAGATTACGAAACTTTATCATACCTGGTTGTCATTCGGCGAATGCCGGAATACGGTAAATAAAGTGTCGCTTCTGGCGACATAATATTATACTGGATGCCGGGTCAAGCCCGGCATGACGATTAACTGCCTTCAATAAATGTGCGGAGTTGTTCCGACCGGCTGGGGTGGCGCAGTTTCCGCAATGCCTTGGCTTCGATCTGCCGGATACGCTCGCGGGTCACGTCGAACTGTTTGCCTACCTCTTCCAGCGTATGATCGGTATTCATCTCGATGCCGAAGCGCATGCGCAATACCTTGGCTTCCCTGGATGTCAGGCCGTTGAGCGATTCCCGCATCGTCTGCCGCAACCCCTCGAAACTGGCGTATTCGGCCGGCGCCTGGGTGTTCAGGTCTTCGATGAAGTCGCCCAGGTGGGAATCATCGTCATCGCCGATGGGCGTCTCCATGGAAATGGGTTCCTTGGCGATCTTGAGCACCTTGCGTACCTTCTCTTCGGGCATGTCCATTTTTTCGGCCAGCTCCTCGGGCGTGGGCTCCCGGCCCTGCTCCTGCAATATCTGCCGCGAGATGCGATTCAGCTTGTTGATGGTCTCGATCATGTGCACCGGTATACGAATCGTCCTGGCCTGGTCCGCGATGGAACGGGTAATGGCCTGGCGGATCCACCAGGTCGCATACGTGGAGAACTTGTACCCGCGCCGGTATTCGAACTTGTCCACTGCCTTCATGAGGCCGATATTGCCTTCCTGTATCAGGTCGAGAAACAGAAGTCCGCGATTGGTGTACTTCTTCGCGATGGAAATGACCAGGCGCAGGTTGGCCTCCACCATTTCCTTTTTTGCCTTGCGCATTTTTGCCTCGCCGATGGAGATCTTCCTGTTGACTTCCTTGATTTCCGCAATGGTAAGCAGGTTGTCGCTCAGCGCTTCGGCCAGTCTCTGCTGTATTTTAATCACCTCGTCCCTGACGCGGGCCAGGGCCTCTGCGTAGGGACTGCCGGATTCGATCTGCTGCCCGGCCCATTCGGTATTTTTTTCATTGCCGGGGAAAGAGGCGATAAAGTCCTTGCGGGGCATGTTCGCCGTCTTGACGCACAGGCGCATGATCTCGCGTTCCGACCCCCGGATCAATTCGATCGTGCGCCGGACATTGGCGGTCAGGGCCGCGATAAATTTGGGCGCCAGGCGTATGCGCATGAACTTTTCCGTGATGTCGGTCTGGATCGCGACCGTTTTGTCATGGTCTTTCCCATGCCGTTTAATGGACGCCACCAGTTTCTTGTACAGCGCGTCAAGACCGGTAATGGACTCGCGCACTTCCTCCAGGTCCAGGACATCATCCGAGTCGGAATCACTGTCGTCGTCATCGTTTTTCCGGGATGCCTGCTTCCTGGACTTGGGGGGCAGGCCGCCGTCCGGGTATTCTTCCTGGATATTGAACCCGAGGATGACGTCCCCGAATTTCAACTCCCGGTTCTGTACGCAGAGGTAGGCTTCCAGCAGCATGTCGATGGTTCCGGGATATAACGAAAGCGCATTCAGCACCTGGTTCATGCCGGCTTCAATGCGTTTGGCGATCTTTATTTCACCCTGCCGCGTCAGCAGGTCCACCGTGCCCATTTCCCGCATGTACATGCGCACCGGGTCCGTCGTCCTGCCGAATTCGTTTTCAACGTTGACCAGCGATGCGTTCGCATCGTCAGACGACTCAGAATTGCTCTGGAGCAACTGATCAAGGTCCGGCGGGAATTCATGGACTTCGATTCCCATATCGGTGATCATGTTGATGATGTCTTCTATCTGTTCCGGATCGACGATCTCGTCCGGCAGGTGTTCCGTCACCTCATGGTAAGTAATGAAGCCTTGCTCCTTTCCCTTTGCGATTAACAGTTTTAATTGTGACTCATCATCATCATCGTGGTCTAGTTCGTGCGCTTCAAGTGTCTCAATGTCCGACATAGGCGTATGAATCCGGTTGTCAAATGGTAGTAGTTACTGCCAAGTTGTCAAAGGCAAAAAATAAATCCCTATTATAGCACAAAAAATAAATAAATCATTTATTTACTTCTTATTTTTTGTTACTTTTTCAGGGCAACCGCATACTTTTATATGTCTGCTCCGAACAGGATTTCCGCCCGTCTGGTATCACTCCACCCGGCCTGCTTGAGTTTCCCCCGCATGCTGTTCTTCCTGGGGTCCAACCGCGCCAGGTTCAGACAGAAGCGCCGGATAATCGCCACGTTCTCCGCCCCGTCCCCCTTGCGGATGCGACTGTCATCCTCCTTAAAGGCCACATCCAGCACCCAATGCGCCTTGTTCTCCACCTCCCAGTGCCGCCGTATCCCCTGCGCCACCCGCTGGGCATCCACGGGCAAGGAGCTGATATAGTAATGTATCTCCGTCTCCACCGCTTTCCCGGGCAGGCGCCGCTCCCGCTCCATCTCAATGAGGGTTTGCAAGCCCGGCCACCTGGCCGCCCCACTCACCCACTCATCCACCGGCAACTGCCGGCAGGTGCGTTTCTCTATCCGGCCATGCCCGCCGTCCACCTCCTCATGCACCGCTACCTGCTGCGGCGCATCGCGCGTAACCTTATGAAAGTACGCCTGTATTTCCTTGCGCAACGTCTTGTGATTGTCCTTCAGCGACAACGTGTAATCGCCGCCTTTCTTGTGAATCTTCTGCGCTATCTTCTTCTGCGTATTCATCGCATCCGCCGTGATATGCGCCCCCTTCACCTGCAACAACTCCAGCATCTCCATCACCGACGACTGCTCATTCTTCTTCCCCTGTGACTTCATCTGCGCCAATACCAACCCGCACTCATGTCCCCAGGCCGTGATGCTGTGCAGGGCCGTGTGTTTCTCCCCGTCATGAGACCGCCGCAGGGTCTTCCCGTCCAGCGCTATCTGCTCCTGACCGGACGCCGCCCGTACCTCATTCACCCAATCGATAAACGCCCGGTTGAACTGCTCCGGGTCCAGCGCCCGCACCACCCGCGCAATCGTGTCATCCACCGGCATCCCGTTCAAAAACGGCCGGTAGCGACGCAGCCAATCCAGCTTCTCATCACCGAATTCCTTGATGTCTTTCCAGCCTTCTGCCCCCGACAGCACCGCACTCACTGTCAGAAACAGAATGTCCAATAACTCATGCTTCTTGTTAATATCACGCCGCGGGTCGTCAATCGTCGCCAAATGGGTCAGTAAACTCATGGGAATCTCCTCAGTTTGGGGTAATTACTGATCTGATCCCCGCAAAACCCATGAGTTCCCCACTTATCTATATCTTATTGGAATAAAAAACCTCTTACTTATGACAAAAAGTATGATCTTGCCCTGGTTACTTTTTGTCACTTGGGTAGCGCCGGCGCAACTGCTTTTTGGCTTCATCGGAAAGTTGGCTGGGGGGTTTCCGGGCGATCTCCTGTATGGACTGCCTGGCTTTGGCCGATTTCAGCTTTTCCACCCTGTGGATAAACTCGCGCTCCAGGTCGAAGGATTCATCCGCTGGCAGGCCGGGGCCGGCAGCAAGTTCATTCAGGCGCGCTTCATAGCGGGTGCCCCGCCAGTGTTCCAGTATGCCTGCGCAGTTGATTTCCGGATTTGAGTGGACCAGTGTGATGAGTTCCCGCACAAAATCGGCGCCCGGGACGGTGATGCCGGCAAGCTCTGCAGGGTCTTCCACCAGCATGGCCAGTCCGGGACTGTTCAATATATACGCAATGATATTGCCGATATCGCCCGATTTTTCCCGTTGCTGTCCAGAACGGGATATGACGGTACGCCGCGCCGCGCCCGGGCGGTAATCCTGCAACAGTTTGTCCAGCCCGTCGGCATCAATCTGTGCTATGCCGGCGGCTTCCTGCCGAATCAACTGGCGCAGCCCGCCGGCGGGCATTCCGGCCAGGTAGGGCAACAGCATGTCCAGGAACGTTGCCCTGCCTTCCCGCGTGGCAGTGCCGGCCCTGGATTTTATCGAAGCCAGCAGGAAATCGGACAGGGGCACTGTCCTGTCATCGGACCGGAACTGTTCGGCGCCGTACTGCCTGATGAAGCTGTCCGGATCATGCCCCTCCGGCATGAAGTTGAATAATGCCTGGCGGCCCTCCCGGAGCTGGGGGAGCGTGATCTCCAGGGCGCGCCAGGCCGCTTTTTTGCCCGCTTCATCGCCGTCGAAACAGAATATGAGCCGGGCGGCGACACGGTACAGCTTTTCCAGGTGTTTGTCCGTGACGGCAGTTCCCAGGGTGGCGACGGCGTTGTCGACGCCGTGCTGGGCCAGCGCAATGACGTCCATGTAGCCTTCGACCACGTACAGCGTCTCCGGTTGTTTCTTCTTGCGGCGTACCTGGTACAGGCCGTACAACTCACGGCCCTTGTGGAACAGGGGGGTTTCCGGGGAATTCAGGTACTTCGGGGTATCATCGCCCAGCACCCGTCCGCCGAATCCGATAACCCGCCCCCGCGGGTCGCGGATCGGGAACATGATGCGGTCGCGAAAAAAATCGTAATGCCCCTCCTTGCCGCCGGGTTTGATTAATCCGACCTCCGTCAGGCGGGTCCTGGCCTCGGCGGACTTGCCCAGGGCGTTCAACATGCGTTTCCACCCGGATGGCGCGTAGCCGATTTCATAGTCCTCTATAACCGTACCGCTGATGCCGCGTCCTTTCAGGTAATCGGCGGCCCTGCCCTTGTGCTCCTGCAACTGTTTACGGTAGAGCTGCGCGGCCTGTTCCAGCAACTCGTACAACTCGTCGTGCTGCTTCGAGGCCGGCCGGTAACCTGCCTCGCGCGGGATTTCCAGGCCGTAACGTCCGGCAAGGTCTTCGACGGCCTCGACAAAACCCAGCCCGTTCAGTTCCATGACGAAGGTGATCACCGTGCCGTTGGCGCCGCAACCGAAGCAGTGGTAGAACTGCTTGTCCTGGCTTACCGTGAATGAAGGGGTTTTCTCCTCGTGGAACGGGCACAGGGCCTGGTGGTTCCTGCCGGCCTTGCGTAACGGCACATGGCTGTCGATGACCTCGACGATATCGGCCCGCGCGAGTAAGTCATCGATGAAAGCTTGTGGTATTCTGCCCGCCATCGTTCATGCCCAATTAAACGTGTTGACCGCCATACCGGCGTCGGTCCTTCGGGCGGGATGGTGTCAGGATTGTCTGATGGTCTTTAACCCGAATCCCTGGTGGGAAATGCGGGTTAAGGGATATACTACGGAGTCAGCCGGGCTTTTACCAGCGCGCTGACCCGGCCCATGTCCGCGCGCCCCTGCAGCGCAGATTTCAATTGTCCCATGACCTTGCCCATGTCTTTCATGCCGGCGGCGCCGGTGGAGGCAATAATTTCGTCGATCCTGGCGTTGATTTCCGCGGCGTCCAATGGCCGGGGCAGGTAGCCGAGGACGATATCGAGTTCGAACTGTTCTTTTTCGACCAGGTCCGCGCGCTGCGCCGATGTGTATTGTTCGATGGAATCCCTGTGCTGTTTTGCCATTTTGTTCAGTACAGCCATGACCTGGCCGTCGTCGAGACTGATGCGTTCGTCCACTTCCCGTTGTTTGATGGCGGCGGTGATGAGACGCAATGCGGCAAGGCGGTCTTTTTCCTTGCTGCGCATGGCAGTCTTGACGTCTTCGTTGATACGGTGTTTGAGATCACTCATGGAGAGGCAAGCGATCAGGACGGGCTGTCAATATTGCCGGTAGTGCCGGGATCCGGATTTAACCTGGCGCTTCTGGTGGCGTTTTACCGCTGCGGCAGCTTTTCTTTTTCTCATCTGTGTAGGTTTTTCATAAAATTCCCGCCGGTGTACTTCGGCCAGGACCCCGGCTTTTTCGCAGGCGCGCTTGAAGCGGCGCAATGCGAAATCGAACGGTTCGTTTTCTCTTACTTTAACACTGGGCATTGAGTACCTTGTTCCTGTTGACGTTGTTCAAAAGGGCGAACATCCTAGCAGATATCGCGTAAAATACAAGGACAACAGGGGTCAGACAGATGCTCCCGCTAACATCGACAGTTGGCGGTCTCATCGGGTCGGTTTCATTTTTTTCACACTGACCCGACCCTCAGGGGATGCGTAGCCCTCCGGCTGTGCCCGGTCGTTGGTCTCATTGGCCTGGTTTCCCCTGAAGTCCCCCGCCCCGAACTGCCCGACCACGGCGTGTGCTCAGGAGGTGTCATAGGGCACAATCACGCTGGGCGGCGCGCCGAATGCCAGCGCTTTATAGAGCGTCTCCCAGTCCGGCAGCAGCCAGGTGAAGAAGAAGCTTCGCAGCTTCTCCCAGAAGTAGCGCTTGCGGCCCTGTTTGGCCAGCGCCGCCCGGAACAGCCCGCAGCAATGCTGCTGCACCTGGTCCACCAGGAACGCCAGCATCATCAGGTGGGCGAACACCGTGGACAGGTGCTTGTAACCATGGCCGAAGTTATGCTCGAAGTGGTAGCCTTGGTTCTTCAGGGTATTGAACGTCTCGTTCTCAATCTTCCAGCGCGCCCGCGCCCCGCGCATGATGCGCATCAGGTTGTGCTTGTGCAAGGGGATATCCGTCACCCAGGTAAAGCGCTGACTCTTCCCGTTGCGGCGCTGTTCTTCATAATCCAGGAAGTTCACTTCCAGCTTAAAGTGCGACTCGTTCAACGGCGCGCCGTTCAGGTAACGGAACCGGTGCACCGTGCCGTCCTGGCCGGTTATCTCTGCCGTCTTCACCCCCGGCGTGGTCGCTACCCACTCAAACAGGAAGACATGGTCGCCGGGCTTGACCCCCAGGATATAACGCATCTTCAAGGACTGCAGCAACTCAATGTGCGGCCCGTTCGCGGCCAGCGCATCCTCCACCACAATCAGCTTCAGGTGCGGGTGTTCCCGGCGCACGTCCGCCAGCAACCGCTTGGCCGCATTGCGCTCACAGTCATTCTTGCTGCTCCCGTCTTCCCGCATAATCGGCTCCGGCGCCAACGGCAGCACCACCCGTTGCTCAGGATGCACCAGCGCCGCGCCCAACACCTGGTGGTAATAACTCACCCGCCCGTCCCGGTGATGCTTCTCACAACACTGCGCGCAATGCACGTTGTCCGAATAAAAATACCCGGTGCCGTCCACCGACAACAGGTAATGACCCGCCCACCAGAGGAAGTCCTCCAGCCCCTTGCCCCGCTGCAACAGGTGCAACACCCGACGGAACGCGCGCCGCAACAACGAGGGGTCCACCTCGTCCAGCCGTTCCCGCAACGCCGTGTCCGACGGCGCCCGCGCAATGCCGTACAAACTCTTCAGGTTCGAGGCCACCACCGCATCCTCACGGCCCGCATCAAACTGCAACAGCGACGGGTACTTCAACCCGAACACCGCCAGCCCCGACATCAGGTAATCGACCAACTCAAACCCACGGCCCACCGTGTCATCCTTAATGGCTTGAAAACAACGGCGTACTTCACTCAACAAACCAGGGGCACTCAGGGACTTGCGCAAGGAAGAACGGGACATGGCCTCACCTCACCTTTGACTTGAATAGTGCCTCTTATTATACTGAAACCATGCCGAAAGTTTACGAAAACCTTTTTTTACCCCGCTCCAAAACCCCCGTTTTTATCGGGATTCCAGCACCCAACAGGCGTTAGCGGGAATTGCTGGGGGTCAGAGTAAGAAATTCGCCAGGGCAAGATCATACTTTTTGTCATAAGTAAGAGGTTTTTTATTCCAATAAGATATAGATAAGTGGGGAACTCATGGGTTTTGCGGGGATCAGATCAGTAATTACCCCAAACTGAGGAGATTCCCATGAGTTTACTGACCCATTTGGCGACGATTGACGACCCGCGGCGTGATATTAACAAGAAGCATGAGTTATTGGACATTCTGTTTCTGACAGTGAGTGCGGTGCTGTCGGGGGCAGAAGGCTGGAAAGACATCAAGGAATTCGGTGATGAGAAGCTGGATTGGCTGCGTCGCTACCGGCCGTTTTTGAACGGGATGCCGGTGGATGACACGATTGCGCGGGTGGTGCGGGCGCTGGACCCGGAGCAGTTCAACCGGGCGTTTATCGATTGGGTGAATGAGGTACGGGCGGCGTCCGGTCAGGAGCAGATAGCGCTGGACGGGAAGACCCTGCGGCGGTCTCATGACGGGGAGAAACACACGGCCCTGCACAGCATCACGGCCTGGGGACATGAGTGCGGGTTGGTATTGGCGCAGATGAAGTCACAGGGGAAGAAGAATGAGCAGTCGTCGGTGATGGAGATGCTGGAGTTGTTGCAGGTGAAGGGGGCGCATATCACGGCGGATGCGATGAATACGCAGAAGAAGATAGCGCAGAAGATTCACAAGAAAGGCGGCGATTACACGTTGTCGCTGAAGGACAATCACAAGACGTTGCGCAAGGAAATACAGGCGTACTTTCATAAGGTTACGCGCGATGCGCCGCAGCAGGTAGCGGTGCATGAGGAGGTGGACGGCGGGCATGGCCGGATAGAGAAACGCACCTGCCGGCAGTTGCCGGTGGATGAGTGGGTGAGTGGGGCGGCCAGGTGGCCGGGCTTGCAAACCCTCATTGAGATGGAGCGGGAGCGGCGCCTGCCCGGGAAAGCGGTGGAGACGGAGATACATTACTATATCAGCTCCTTGCCCGTGGATGCCCAGCGGGTGGCGCAGGGGATACGGCGGCACTGGGAGGTGGAGAACAAGGCGCATTGGGTGCTGGATGTGGCCTTTAAGGAGGATGACAGTCGCATCCGCAAGGGGGACGGGGCGGAGAACGTGGCGATTATCCGGCGCTTCTGTCTGAACCTGGCGCGGTTGGACCCCAGGAAGAACAGCATGCGGGGGAAACTCAAGCAGGCCGGGTGGAGTGATACCAGACGGGCGGAAATCCTGTTCGGAGCAGACATATAAAAGTATGCGGTTGCCCTGAGAAATTCGCCAGAATTTTTACTCTGACCCCAGCTATCAAAGAAATTCGACAGGCATTACTCTGACCCCATATATAGAGACTGAATGCGTATCCTCGGAATAGAAACCTCGTGTGACGAGACCGGAATCGCCATTTACGATTCGGAGAACGGCCTGCTGTCGAACCAGCTTCACAGCCAGGCCCGCCTGCACCAGGCCTACGGCGGCGTGGTGCCCGAACTGGCGTCCCGCGACCATATCCGGCGCATTGCGCCGCTGCTGGAAGCTGCCTTGCAGGAGGCCGGGCTGGAACCGGGAGGCATCGACGGGGTTGCCTACACCGCCGGTCCCGGATTGATCGGGGCATTGCTAATCGGTGCCGGCGTCGGCAGGAGCCTGGCCTACGCCTGGGGCGTGCCCGCGGTCGCGGTGCACCACATGGAGGCGCACCTGCTGGCGGTGAATCTCGAAGCAGATCGTCCCGATTACCCGTTCCTCGCCCTGCTGGTGTCCGGCGGGCATACCCAGTTGCTGGAAGTCAGGGCGGCCGGGGATTACACGATGCTGGGCGAATCACTGGATGATGCGGCCGGCGAGGCATTCGATAAAACGGCAAAACTGCTTGGGTTGGGCTACCCGGGCGGCCCGCTCCTGTCGGCGCTGGCGGAGCGCGGGCGCGCCGGCAAATACACGTTCCCGCGTCCCATGACCGACAGGCCGGGGCTGGATTTCAGTTTCAGCGGCCTGAAAACGGCCGTGGCGCTGGTTGCCGGGGAACTTGAGGAAGGTGATGAACAGGCGCGCGCCGATGTCGCCCGCGCCTTCGTGGAAGCGGTGGTGGATACCCTGGCGATTAAATGCGGCCGCGCGGTAAAACAGACCGGCATCAACCGGCTGGTGGCAGCCGGCGGGGTCAGCGCCAACAGGCAACTCAGGGAGAAATTGAAGGCAATGGCCGATGAGACGGGCGGCCGGGTGTTCTATCCGAGACCGGAGTTCTGTACCGACAACGGCGCCATGATCGCCTACACGGGATATGTCAAAATCAGCGCCGGCCGCAGCGAGCCCCTGGAGTTTGCCGCTTATCCGCGCTGGCCGATATTTTCGCAATAGTCGGGGTCAGAGTAAAAATTCAAAACTACGGGGTCAGAGTAAGAAATTCGCCAGAATTTTTACTCTGACCCCATCTATCCAACCCAGCAATTTTCAGCGTTTGAAACTGATCCGGTCTTCCGCGCCCTTCAACAGGTTCCTCATATTGGACCTATGGCGCCAGACCAGGACGGCGGACATCAGGCCTGCAGCCGTGATATAAGGCGCGGCAGCTACGAGCAACCAGCAATACAGGGGCGTCGCCAGTGCGGTGATGATTGCCGCCAGGGAGGAATACCGGGTCAGCAGCGCCGCCAGCAACCAGGTAAGAACGAAGGCCGCGCCCAGCATCCAGTGGAACCCCAGCAGGACTCCGATTAACGTCGCTACCCCCTTGCCGCCGCGCAGACCGAAAAACAGCGGGTAGATATGTCCGCCGAAAGCAGCCAGGCCGGCCGCGGCGACGAATACATCAGGCGCCTGCGCGTAACGCAATATCAGGACGGGAACCAGGCCTTTCAATACGTCTCCACACAGGGTCAGCAGAGCCGGAGTCTTGCCGTACAGGCGCAGTACATTGGTCGCGCCCGGGTTGCCGGAGCCCTGTTCCCTCGGGTCACCGAGTCCCAGTGCCTTGCACACGATCACGGCGCTGGCAAGAGAGCCTGCCAGGTAAGCAAGGATTACCAGTCCGATATGGATGATCATGGGCTTATTTTATGATGATCTCAGGGGTCAGAGTAAGAAATTCGCCAGAATTTTTACTCTGACCCCATCTATTCTTCCGATTTTCGGCTTGTATTCCTGCTTTCATCTGCTTTAATCTGGCAAAATCGAGAACAAAACGATGAAACGTATTCCGTGAACCATGGATATCATCTACCTGAAAGACCTGCGCATTGACACCGTGATAGGTATCTACGAGTGGGAACGCCGCATAAAGCAGACGTTGACCTTCGATATCGAAATGGCTGCGGATACTGGCAAGGCGGCGCAATCCGACAGTATTGACGATACCGTGAGCTACGAGGCAGTAGCAAACCGCTTGACCGGCTACGTCGGCGCGTCGGAGTTCGAACTGATTGAAACCCTGGCGGAAAGAGTGGCCGGAATTCTGCTGGACGAGTTCAATGTGCGCTGGTGCCGGTTGCGGCTCAACAAACACGGCGCGGTGCGCGGCGCACGCGACGTGGGCATCATCATAGAGCGGGGCAGCAGGGATTGAGATGGCGCATGTTTTTATCGGTGTCGGCAGCAACCGGGAGCGGGAAAAACATGCCAGGGCCGGTATCCGGGCGCTCCGGGAGGAGTTTCGTGATGTGTGCATCTCAACCATTTACCGTAACAGGGCAATAGGGTTTGACGGCGAAGATTTCTACAACTTCGTTGTGAGTTGCACGACCGGTCTTGAGGTGGAACAGGTGGTCGACCGCTTGCGCCGTATCGAAGACAGCTACGGACGCGATCGCAGCAAGCCGGATTTTTCATCCATCTCCCTGGACCTTGACCTGTTGCTGTACGATGACCTGGTTATCAGTCATGAATCGTTTCAATTGCCCCGTCCGGACATTGACCGCTATGCGTTCGTATTATGCCCCCTGGCGGAGCTTGCCCCGGACCTGCGCCACCCGGTGTCCGGCCGGACCTACGCCCGCCTGTGGTCTGAATTCGACCGGGCGGGACAGGAATTATGGCCGGTCGAACTTGATCCGGAAACGGGATAAGGCGGTTGTTGCAAACAGATAACAACGCAGGCGACGGATTGGGCCGGGAACTTGAATTGCCCGTCCCGCCGGAACCGGCCCGTGCACACAGCGATGTGCTGGCAGGACTGATCCGTGAGCGGATTCACGAAGAAGGAGGCAGCATCAGTTTTGAACGCTTCATGGAAATGGCCTTGTATAAGCCCGGCCTGGGTTATTACAGCGCGGGGGCTACCCGTTTCGGCGCGGCCGGGGATTTCATCACCGCGCCCCATGTCTCACCCCTGTTTTCCCGCTGCCTGGCCAGGCAATGCAGGCAGGCGCTGGCGGCCCTGTCCGGAGGCGATATCCTGGAACTGGGTGCAGGGTCGGGGACCATGGCGCAGGACCTGTTGCTGGAACTGGAGGCGCTGGACGGTTTGCCGGAGCGTTACCTGATACTGGAAACCGGCGCGGATTTACGCAGGCGCCAGCAGGAACTGTTCTCCTCCCGCATCCCCCATCTGCTGCCGCGCATAACATGGCTGGAGACATTGCCCGAACAACCGCTCAGCGGGGTCATCATCGCCAATGAGGTGGTCGACGCGCTGCCGGTAACGCGGGTGGCGGTAGATAAGGGGGAATTGCGTGAGTTGTGCGTCGGCCACAACGGGGACGATTTTTTCTGGATCGAAGCGCCCTGCGGGGACGACCGGTTAACCACTGCCTGGGAACGGATCGCCGCTGACCTGCCGATGCCGCTTCCCGGCCCCTACCGGACGGAGATAAACCTGCGCGCCGGCGCCTGGATGCGGTCCATAGGCGAAATATTGAAACAGGGTGTGATGCTGTTGATCGATTACGGATACCCGCGCCACGAGTATTATCACCCCCAGCGCGACCGGGGCACCCTGCTATGCCACTACCGGCACCGTTCCCACGAGGACCCGTTCTTTTATCCCGGGTTGCAGGACATCACGGCATCGGTGGATTTCAGCGCGCTGGCGCAGGCTGCCCCGGAGCACGGGTTGCGGCTGGCCGGTTATACCAGCCAGGCCCATTTCCTCATCGGCTGCGGCCTGGCTGAAATTGCTGCGTCGTCTCAAAACGGGTCCGGCCGGCCCGACCCGACCGTTACCGGACAGGTAAAGCGCCTGACCCTGCCGGGTGAAATGGGGGAACGCTTCAAGGCCATAGCCTTCACCCGGACTTTCACCGAGCCATTGATGGGGTTTCAATTCATGGACCAGCAGCATAAGTTATGGGGGTAGTGACCACGTTGAAGGCGTATTCAAAACCCGGCAGTCATTCCGGCGAAGGCCGGAATCCAGTCAACAAAATTATTCCTTATAATTATTGACGGGCTGCCCGGTGGACATCCTGCATGCAATCATCCTGGGCCTGCTCCAGGGACTGACCGAGTTCCTGCCCATCAGCAGTTCGGCCCACTTGATCCTGCTGCCGAAGCTGATGGACTGGGCAGACCAGGGTCTGCTGTACGACGTGGGCGCGCACTTCGGCAGCCTGCTCGCATTGCTGATCTATTTCCGGAAAGACCTTGCGCGCATGGGCGCCGGGTGGGTCAACTCATTCAGCGCCGGGAGAAACCGCGATGCGGACATGGTGTGGTTCCTGGTGATCGCCACCATACCAATCTGCCTGGCCGGTCTGCTGTTTCACGATGTTACCGGTCTCCTGCGCGATCCCTTGGTCATTGCCGCTGCGACAATCCTGTTCGCCCTGGTCCTCTGGTGGGCGGATCGCTATGGCAGGCGCCAACGGGACGTGGATGATTTCCGAATCCGGGATGCCGTAGTCATCGGGTTGTTCCAGGTCCTGGCCATAATCCCCGGCACGTCACGCTCTGGCATTACGATCACCGCCGGATTGCTACTTGGACTGAAGAGGGAAGACGCCAGCCGTTTTGCCTTCCTGCTGGCAATCCCCGTCATCTTGGTGGCCGCAGGTTATGAACTGCTGAATGTTTCTGTCTCCGCAATGCAGGTGGATTGGACTGCCCTGTTCACGGTCACTGCCGTCTCGTTCATCAGCGCCTGGCTGACGATTCACTGGTTCCTGAAACTGGTGGAACGGACTGGAATGCTGCCTTACGTCATCTACCGGCTGTTCCTGGGCGCTGTGTTATTCGCGCTGTTTTTGTAGCTCATTCCTTAAGAAAAACCTCATCGACGGGCACCTGCATACCGCTGGCAAGCCCGTTATTCTGTTGCGCCAGTGCGATGACGGCGAGCAGTTCCCCGTACTGCGCCTCACTCATGCCCTTGCCGAAAGCAGAAGCGGTATGGGAATGCACGCAGTATTCACAGGCATTGGCCACCGAGACCGCGATGTAGATCATTTCCTTGGTGACCGCATCAATCTCCCCCGGCGCCATCACCTCCTTGCCGGTGGACCATACCCGTTCCAGCAAATCCGGGTGATTGGCCAGGGCCTTCCAGAAGTTATTGATGAAATCGGTCTGCCGGATACGCCGGATATCATCATAAACAGCTTTGACCTCAGCGCCGGCCTCGTCGTATTCAACCAATTTTACCGTAGACATGAAAATGACTCCCTGATATGAGTGTCGTGATTATAAATCAGATCAAGGCGGAAACCTGCGAGCTATTCATTCTGTGATAATAAAGTAGTTGACAACTATATCACCAAGTGATACATTTATCTTGGATAACAGGGATAGTCTATGCGTATATTCAAAATCAAGGAGTTCAGCAAATGGGCCGCGCAGGAAGGATTGACGGATAATGTTCTGCAACAACGAAGAATTAAACCGGGCGGTGAAATCCGGTGTGTTGATTGAGGTAACAAGTGATGAATAAACCCATTCTGGAAGTCGTGCATGAGAACGCTGAAGACTTGTACGCAGCGGGGTTGATGGACGAAGTGACATTGCGTAAGTTTGACGCCTTGTGCCTGCCGCCGATAACGGAATACGACGCCGGTCAGATTAAGCATATCCGCCTGGCGACCAAAACCAGTCAGAGCGTTTTTGCCGCTTACCTGAATACCAGTAAGTCAACGGTGCAAAAATGGGAACAGGGCGTGAAGAAACCGAATGGGCCATCATTGAAACTGTTGAATCTAGTGGAGCGAAAAGGACTGGAGGCACTGATCTGACGGTAAGCGGAGAGCGATGCCATTCACTGGCGCTACCTGCGTTTTCAACGGGGAATAATCATCGACGTTGAACCGCTTGATGATGGTGACAGGAGATGACACACAGTCGGAATTATCCGCCCTTGCTATGCAGGAGGCAAGGAACATTGACCCGGATTTACCGCCAGGTAACGTGATGCGGTCCGAACGGCAGTCAACGCTGTCTCCGGAAGCCATCGCCGTCGGTCAGCGTATCAAGGGATTACGGGACTTCCTGGATCTGCTGGACGAGAACGGGCAACTGTCGGTGTGGGAAGAGGAAGTCCTGCCGGAGCCGGATATCCGCAACATCTCCGTGGCCGCAGGCCGCGATGCCCTGCACGGGCCGGCCGTGCTGCTCACCAACATCAAGGGTTACCCCGGCAAACAGGTCGTGGTAGGGGTACACGGCAGTTTCACCAACCTGGCCCTGTTGTTGGGGCGCCCGAAGGGGACGTCGGTAAAGGATCTGTTCTACGAGATGGTCAACCGCTGGGGTTGTGACGAACCGCTGATTGAGCGGGTGGACCCGGAAGCGGCGCCGGTGCTCCGTAACCGGGTGGAAAGCGGTATCAACCTTTACGAGTTGTTACCCCTGTACCGTATCAACGAGTACGACGGGGGATTTTATATCGACAAGGCCAACGTGGTGAGCCGGGACCCGTCGGCCCCGGAGGACTTCGGCAAGCAGAATGTGGGGATCTACCGGATACAGGTGCACGGACCTGATATGTTCAGCCTGGATGCGGTCCCGTCCCATGACATGGGGCAGCACATCCGCATTGCGGAGCGGGAGAATGCCGAACTTAACATCGCCGTCATGATCGGCAACCATCCTGCCCTGGCGATGTTTGCGGGGACGCCGGTGAACTATGATGAGTCGGAGTATGCGTATGCCTCGCAGATGATGGGTGCGCCGCTGGAGTTGACCACGTCCGGCAATGGGTTGGATATCCTGGCCAACTCGGAGATGGTGATTGAGGCGACGATGGTCAACAGGGAGCGTATTCTTGAGGGGCCGTTCGGTGAGTTCCCCGGCACTTACAGCGGTGTGCGTAGATTGAACGTATTTCAGGTGACATCCGTATCCTTCCGGGACGATCCCATCTTCGAGAGTCTACAGGGCAAGATCATACTTTTTGTCATAAGTAAGAGGTTTTTTATTCCAATAAGATATAGATAAGTGGGGAACTCATGGGTTTTGCGGGGATCAGATCAGTAATTACCCCAAACTGAGGAGATTCCCATGAGTTTACTGACCCATTTGGCGACGATTGACGACCCGCGGCGTGATATTAACAAGAAGCATGAGTTATTGGACATTCTGTTTCTGACAGTGAGTGCGGTGCTGTCGGGGGCAGAAGGCTGGAAAGACATCAAGGAATTCGGTGATGAGAAGCTGGATTGGCTGCGTCGCTACCGGCCGTTTTTGAACGGGATGCCGGTGGATGACACGATTGCGCGGGTGGTGCGGGCGCTGGACCCGGAGCAGTTCAACCGGGCGTTTATCGATTGGGTGAATGAGGTACGGGCGGCGTCCGGTCAGGAGCAGATAGCGCTGGACGGGAAGACCCTGCGGCGGTCTCATGACGGGGAGAAACACACGGCCCTGCACAGCATCACGGCCTGGGGACATGAGTGCGGGTTGGTATTGGCGCAGATGAAGTCACAGGGGAAGAAGAATGAGCAGTCGTCGGTGATGGAGATGCTGGAGTTGTTGCAGGTGAAGGGGGCGCATATCACGGCGGATGCGATGAATACGCAGAAGAAGATAGCGCAGAAGATTCACAAGAAAGGCGGCGATTACACGTTGTCGCTGAAGGACAATCACAAGACGTTGCGCAAGGAAATACAGGCGTACTTTCATAAGGTTACGCGCGATGCGCCGCAGCAGGTAGCGGTGCATGAGGAGGTGGACGGCGGGCATGGCCGGATAGAGAAACGCACCTGCCGGCAGTTGCCGGTGGATGAGTGGGTGAGTGGGGCGGCCAGGTGGCCGGGCTTGCAAACCCTCATTGAGATGGAGCGGGAGCGGCGCCTGCCCGGGAAAGCGGTGGAGACGGAGATACATTACTATATCAGCTCCTTGCCCGTGGATGCCCAGCGGGTGGCGCAGGGGATACGGCGGCACTGGGAGGTGGAGAACAAGGCGCATTGGGTGCTGGATGTGGCCTTTAAGGAGGATGACAGTCGCATCCGCAAGGGGGACGGGGCGGAGAACGTGGCGATTATCCGGCGCTTCTGTCTGAACCTGGCGCGGTTGGACCCCAGGAAGAACAGCATGCGGGGGAAACTCAAGCAGGCCGGGTGGAGTGATACCAGACGGGCGGAAATCCTGTTCGGAGCAGACATATAAAAGTATGCGGTTGCCCTGCGAGAGTCTACACATCGGGAGTAAAAGCTGGTGTGAACACGATACGCTGTTAGGCATCAACACCTGTGCGCCGGTGTATAACCAGTTAAAGCAGACTTTTCCCGAGGTCGTGGCAGTGAATGCGCTCTACCAGCATGGGCTGACTGCGGTCATTGCCGTGAAGAACCGCTTTGCCGGTTTTGCCAAATCCGTGGCCCTGCGCGCGCTGGGCACGCCCCACGGCCTGATGTACTTGAAGAATCTCATCATGGTCGACAGTGACATCGACCCGTTTGATCTGAACCAGGTCATCTGGTCGCTGTCCAACCGCACCCGGGCTGATGACATTATCGTCCTGCCGAACATGCCGCTCAGCGATGCGGACCCGTCGGCGGAGATAGGCGGCAAGGGTCACCGCTTGATAATCGACGCTACCTCCTACATGCCGCCGGACATAATCTCCGTCAATAACAACCTGGTGGAATCGCCGTCCGGACCGGCGATAGAGGATCTTCAGCGCAGGCTGGACGGGCTGCGCAGGAGATAGCCCGGATTTCTGGACGGGGACAGATTTGAAATCTGTCCCCTTGCAGGGATTCTCCTTATTGTCCCAGACCGAATTCGCGCAGGCGTTGCCGGTAGGCATGGGTGATATTGTCCACCGCCAGGTGGATCTCATGCCTGGCGTCCAGGGGCAGGTCATGCAGCGCGAGGTGCTGAAGTACGCCTATGTCTTCCTGGTTAATGATATCCAGCCCGTTCAGCACAGAACTATGGGCGTCGTCGATATCACGGGTGTCAATACTGAACTGGAACACCTTGCATTCATACGCGCTGCACGGACTGGGTATGTTGCAGGTACGCTGGTCGCCGCTGTTCGGATCGTGCACGGTAAAATCGATAGCGAACGGCAACACCACCCGGTAGGTGAAGACGACCTCGCGCGGTGTGCCGCCGAACGGCACCTCGGTGTACTCGGCCCTCTGGATGATCCCGTCGCCGGTGTGTTCGATTTCCCCGGGTTTTATGACGTTATTCGGGTCGCCGCCGAGGGAGCCGGGATGGATATGGGGCAGGTGCGCCAGGTCGAGGAAATTCTCCATCTGCCGCGCCGCTGAAACCGGCCAGGTGCGGACCTTTACGAACAGCAACTTGCCCGCTTCAGCGTCTTCCTCCCTGAACAGGCGCGGCACGTCCTGGCCGGTTTCCCGTGCAAGGCAGGTCCAGACCAGGCCGTAGCGGCGCTTCACGGGGAACGAGGTCAGGCGCCAGGACGCAGGGAGTTTCGCCCCGGGATCCATCGATGGGACGGACGTGCATTGCCCCGCGGTATTGAATTCCAGGCCATGGTACATACACCTGATCCCGTCATTTACGACGGTGCCGGCGCTGAGTTTGATGTGCCGGTGCGGGCAGCGGTCCAGGGCAACGCCTATTTCGTCTCCTGAGCGGAAAATGACCAGGTCGACGTCCAGCAGTTTCGCCGCGACGGGAGTATCCCCGATCTCGTCCTCCCGGGCTATCGGATACCAGAACCGGGACAACACGGTCCAGTCGTTTTCAGATATGCCCGAGCTATGGGGGCGCAGCGAGGTTGATGGCTTTGTTGATGCGGGTATGAACATATCGTCTTCCGCAGATTGACCGGCGGTCCGGTCCTGTCTTCCTACTCCACGGGCATGCTGGCCGGGGCGTCACTGTCCTTGATAAAGAAGACCAGGATCTTTGCCGGTTCCGTATCACTGGCGTTGTTCGCAACGGTATGGATATCATCCGGGTTTTCATAAAATGTCTGTCCTGCCGTAAGGGTCTTCGCCTCGCCACCCTGCACCTGCATCACGACGGAACCTTCCAGTACGTAAACGAAAGTATGGGCGTTGTGGCGGTGAGCGGCGGACACTTCCCCGGGCGCAAATTCCACGGTCAACAACTGGCCGGCCTTGCCCGGCATGTCCGCCAGGTCCTGTTTGAACAGCATGGCGACTTCCGCGCCCGAAACGGACAGGGGCAATATGGCAATGCCGGCAAGCAACGTAATAAATACTGCTGGAGGGAAATGCTTTTTCATAATGTTGTTCCGCTATTACAATAGGTGTTAGAATGATTGTCAGTCAGTTGATAATAACACTTGCTTCGTGAGAAGCTGATTAAAATCGTGGAATTAATCAAACAAGGAGGTGATTTATGTTACACCCTCATACTATCCCGCCGTCCCCGAAACACAGCAAACACCGGTTGTTCACGATCTGTTCGGCAGTCCTGCTTTCAGTCGCGTTAAGCAATCCTGTTTTTTCCCAGGAAACTTCGTCTGCCGTACGCGGTATTGTTTCCGACCGGAGCGGCAAGCCGATTTCCGGCTCTACAATCCTCGTACGCAATGAAGACACGGGACTTGCCAGGACAGGTTCGACCAATGAGAAAGGCGAATTCAGCTTT
Source organism: Gammaproteobacteria bacterium (assembly GCA_965220815.1). Taxonomy (GTDB): domain Bacteria; phylum Pseudomonadota; class Gammaproteobacteria; order Eutrophobiales; family Eutrophobiaceae; genus JAAXHV01. The sequence goes on along the minus strand of OZ244846.1, from coordinate 84,155 downwards.
CGCAACCTGCCGGTCGGCGATGATTACTCTGTTTCGGTGACCGGCGCCGGTTATTCCGGCAGGACAATGGAACACCTGTCATTAAACCTGGGCCAGACGACGGATCTCAACCTCACCCTGCTGTCCAGCGCTCAGATGGAAGAAGTGCTGGTGGTCGCAGAGGCTCCTGGTGTGAGTCAGGTCGCGGTCGGGCCGGGCGCCACGTTCAGTCTTGAGCAACTTGAAACCTCTCCGGCGATAAACCGGAATATCGCCGACGTGTTGCGCGCGGATGCACGCATCTACGTGGACGAGTCCAGGGGCGATATCAATGCCGTCCAGTGCGGCGGCAAGAATTCACGTTTCAACAGCCTGACCGTTGACGGCGTGCGCATGAATGATTCCTTTGGCCTGAATTCCAACGGCTATCCTACCGAGCGGATGCCTTTTTCTTATGACGCCATAAGCCAGGTATCCGTCGAATTGGCCCCGTTCGACGTCGAATACGGCGGTTTCACGGCGTGCAACATCAATGCGGTGACCAAATCCGGCGGCAGCCGGTTCGGCGGCTCCCTGTTTTTCGATTACACCAGTGATGAACTGCGCGGCGATTCCCTGGAAGGTGATGCAATCAAGACCGGAGACTACGACGAAAAACGCTACGGCCTGAATATCGGCGGCCCCGTCATCCCAAACAGGCTGTTCTTCTTTGCTGCCTACGAGAAACTCGAAGGCGCCAACCTGTTCGACCGCGGGCCTGCCGGTTCCGGCGCGGTGAATGAAATCAACGTTTCCCGGGAAGAGCTGGACGAAATTCTCGCTATTGCCCGCGACCGCTACCAGTACGATCCGGGGATGATCCCGGCCAGCATGGGTAATGCGGATGAAAAGGTACTGGTGAAACTGGACTGGCACGTCACGGACACGCAGCGTCTCTCTGTTACCTGGAACTACAACGATGGCCATAACTTCGTCCAGTCCGACGGCGACAACAACGAGTTCGAGTTCTCCAACCACCTGTATGAGCGCGGCGCGGAGCTGAACTCCTGGGTAGCGACGCTCTATTCGGACTGGACCGATAACTTCTCCACGGAGTTCCGACTGGGCTACCTGGACCTCGACAACCGGCAGATTTCCGTGGGAGGGACGGATTTCGGGGAAATTCGCGTTGAGCTCGACGCAGTGGACGTGTACCTGGGGGGTGATGACAGCCGCCAGGCCAACAAGCTGGACTATGATGTACTGACTGCCGCCCTGAAAGCCAAGTATGACCTGTATGGACACCAGCTCACATTCGGCCTGGAAACGGAATCCCTGGATGTTTTCAACATGTTCGTCCAGCACACTGAAACGGAGATTCGTTTCAGCGGGATCGAGAATTTCCGCAATGGATACGCGGCTGCGATTTACTATAACAATGCACCCTCCAATAACCCGGCGGATGCTGCGGCCGATTGGGGATATGCGCTGAATACCGTCTATGCCCAGGATGAATTCAGGCTGGGAGACAGGCTGACCGTCGTTGCAGGGCTGCGTTACGACTGGTACAGCACTGACGACAGTCCCGAAGAAAATGCGCAGTTTGTGGCCGACTACGGCTTCAGCAATGCCACCAACCTGGATGGTGAAGGGCTGCTTCAACCCCGCTTCGCCTTCACCTGGGAACAATCCGATGTCCTGACCGTGCGCGGCGGCGCCGGCCTTTACACGGGCGGCAACCCGAACGTCTGGCTGTCCAACAACTACTCCGCCAACAACGTGCTCCAGTTCGGACAACGGGGCCGTGCTTTCGGCTATACCGACGGCTCCCGTTCATTGTTTGACGCTGACGTGGTCTACCTCGGCCTGGAAGAGGGTGTGCCGGCAGGCCCGGGTTACGGCATCCCGGCGGAATTGTACGACGCGGTCGCCGGGGGCATGGGCGACAACTTCGAGATCAATTACCTTGACCCTGGCTTTGACCTTCCCTCGGAGTGGAAATTCGCGCTGGGCGCGACCTGGCATACTGAAAGTGATTACGTACTCACTGCCGACCTGCTGTACACACACGGTCAGGACAGCGCCATCGTCAAACGCGGTGACCTTGAACAGGTCGGTGCCACGGCGGAAGGCTATCCAATCTATAATTCCGTTCGCGAGCCCAGCTTCGTGCTGACCAACAGCAGCAAGGGCAACCGTTCGTTTGTTGCGTTTTTTTCGGTTTCCAGGGCTTACGATAACGGGTTTGACTGGACCCTGGGTTACTCCTGGACGGACGCCGAGGATGTCCAGCCGATGACCAGTTCCGTCGCGTTCTCGAACTACCAGAACCGGGCGTTCTTCGACCCCCAGGAAGAGGTGTTGTCCACGTCCAACTACACTATCGCCCATCGAATCACCGCCACCGCCGGTTGGGAACGGGCATTCTTTGGCGACAACCTGACGAGAATATCCCTGTACGGTTCCATGAATGAAGGAGCGCCTTACAGTTATGCCTTTGACGGCACCATTAATCCATATAACTTTACTCCTTACCTGGACTTTCGGAACAACGTGCTGGCGCCCGACGATAAACGTAATGCAAATGCAGGCTCATGGTGGGAGAAGATAGACTTGCGCGTGGAACAACAGCTCCCGGGGTTTACCAGGGGAAGCAAGGCATCGGCCTTCCTGGTGATAGACAACCTGACCAACCTGCTGAACGATGACTGGGGAATCCTGCGCCAGGTGAATTTTCCTGGCAACGTGGAACGCGGCGCAGAGCCCGAATCACGCCGGGGTGACGCTTCCCGTTTTGAAATACGGGCAGGCGTAAAATACGCATTTTAACCCGCATACCCCTACGTCATTCCTACCTGCACGGGAATGACGCAACCCCAGAGGTCAGCAACCCAGGGGTCAGAGTAAAAATTCCTCCGGAATTTCTTACTCTGACCCCGGAACTCCGGCAATGCCGGGCTATGTCGCTTCCTCCCGTTTCACTTTCCTGATCGCCTCGATCCGTTGAGTGCGTAAATGGTCCGCGATCTCGGTCCCTTTCAGGTTCCGTATGTCCTCTGAACTTGCAGTCACGGTCAGGCAGGCTGCACGGTATTTCCTGAAAATCCCGGCTTGCGGGTAATCCTGCTGTTCCTTGCCCTTGCGTCCGCGCGCGTCGGCTTCGCAGGCAAGCAGGAAGCGGTCGAACCGCTCCGGGCGGCGGAAAGCGTCCAGTCCTTCGAGTTTCCGCATGACGGTTGTTGCTTTCATTTCATTAATCCGGTGGCAATCCAAATGGTATCGTGAGACCAGTACTGCAAGCTCCCTGTACCTCCTGGGGATGCGCAGGCGGTCACAGAGCCCGTTGATCAACTTTACCCCGCGTTCTTCATGCCCGTGGTGCCTGGGCCAGGTCTGCTGCGGCGTTGTGCCTTTGCCGAGGTCATGCACCAGTGCGGCGAAGCGCACTTCGGGTTCGGCGGTAATCGAAGCCGCCTGGTCGAGCACCATCAGCGTATGAACGCCGCTGTCGATTTCCGGGTGATGATGTTCAGGCTGCGGAACTCCGAACAGGCGATCGATTTCGGGAAACAGGGCGGCCAGCGCGTTACATTCCCTGAGCGCTTCAAAATAACGCCGCGGTTGCCGGGTCTGCAATGCCTTTTCCGTTTCAACCCAGACGCGCTCAGGCGTCAGCGTCTGCAGTTCATCCGTGGCGCTGATTTCCTTTAACAGGGACTGTGTCTCGCCGGCAATGGCGAAATTGAATTGTGCCGCGAACCTGGCGACCCGCAGTACCCGTAGCGGGTCCTCGACAAACGCGTCCGAGACGTGGCGAATGACCTTGTTCTCCAGATCCCTGCGGCCGTTGAACGGGTCGATCAGGTTGCCGTTTTCATCCTTTGCGATCGCGTTGATAGTGATGTCCCGGCGTTCCAGGTCCTGTTCCAGGGTAATCTCTTCCGAGGTGTCGAAGGTAAACCCCGTGTAACCCGGCCCGGTCTTGCGTTCGGTGCGCGCCAGGGCGTACTCCTCCCCGGTATCCGGGTGGATAAAGACGGGGAAGTCCTTGCCGACCGGCTTGTACCCCTGGTCGGTCATCTGTTCCGGGGTGGCGCCCACCACAACCCAGTCGCGGTCCTTTACCTCGAACCCAAGAAGTTCGTCCCGTACCGCGCCGCCGACCTGATAAATCTGCATGGGAGCCGGCCGGTCAGGAGGTTTACAGCGCCTCCAGGTAATCGATCATGCGTTGGCGCTGTGCCGCGTCCGGGACCCGGCCCTTGCCGCCGGCCATGTTGTCTAGGACATGTTTAACCTTGCTGGTGGCCGGTATGATGCAGGTCACGGCCGGGTGGCCGGCGATGAATTTCAGGAAAAACTGTCCCCAGCTTGCGCAATCGATCTCACCGGCCCAGTCCGGCAGGGGTTTCCCCCTCACTTTTCTGAACAGGCTCCCCCCCTGGTAGGGGCGGTTGATGATGGTGGCGATACCCCTGTCCTGCGCCAGCGGCAGCAGGCGCGCATCGGTCGTTCTGTTGGCGGCGCTGTATGTCAACTGGACGAAATCCAGCGGTTCCGTCTTCATGATGTGCTCCAGTTCATCATGGTCCCGGCCGTGTGAAGTAGTGATGCCCAGGTAACGGATGCGCCCCTGTTCCTTCCACTCCTTCAGGGTCTTGAGATGGACCTTCCAGTCGCGCAGGTTGTGGATCTGCATGAGGTCCATCGTCTCGACCCCCATGAGGCGCATGGATTCGTTCATCTGGCGAATGCCGGCCTCCCTGCCGTCTATCCAGACCTTGGTGGCGGCAAAATATCCCGCGGTGTTCCGGGTGGTCTTGAGCAGTTCACCCACGATGCCTTCAGCCGGACCGTACATGGGCGATGAATCGATCATCTGGCCGCCGTGGTCGAAGAATGCCTGCATGACCTCACCGAGCTGTTCCATGGGCGTGTCATGGGAAAAGGTGCTGTAGGTGCCCATTCCCATGATCGAAATTTCCTCGCCGCTGGACGGGATGGCGCGCTTGATCACGTTACCGGTCATGGCAGGCAGTATCCGCGGCAGAACTCCGAGAGCGACGGGCCCGGCGCAGGCATGTCTGATGAAGCTGCGCCGCGAGAGAGTGATGTGTTTCATTCCGGTTCACCAGGGTTATTCGGGCCGCTGTGCAGGCGGTCCTGATCATAGGCATTCCCTATGAATACTGCCACGATTGCCCATAGCAACGCAATACCCGCGCCTATGAGTCCCATGCCCGCCAGGCCCAGGCCGAAGCCCGCGGCCAGGCCGGTGTATGCCCAGCCGCTCAACATGTCGCCGCCCCGGTAGACCACGATGTCTATGACCGGTTTTGTCCTGAAACGCGTTTCCCGGCTTACCTGGGTGAAGAGCATCTCCCTGCCGGGCCGGGTGACGGCATAGTTGCCGGCGCGGCGCACGACCTGCAGGCCCATCAGCACCGGCAGCAGCGGAGAGATCGCTACGACCAGCCACCCGGCAATGATGATGACAGGGACTATCGACAAGGTGACGCTCAACCCGAAGCGCACGGCCAGGCGGTTGGTGGCGAACATGGCGGTGATCACGGCAAGTGAATTGACGACCAAATCCATCATGCCCCAGTATTGCGACCGGGTTGCCCGGTCGAATACGGCCAGCATGTTTTTCAGTTCGAAATAAACAAACGTGCTCATCGCCGTGTACAGCAGGATGAACAGGCCGATCCCCAGCAGGTAGCGGTTGCCGAGGAAATCGGCGAAACCGGCGAAAGGATTGCCCCCTGAGGTTACCCAGGATGCCTGTTCCGTGCCGGCGTGCCCGCCATGCAGGTCTTCCTGCTTGAGTCTCTCCAGGTACGCGACCAGCGGAATGATGAGCAGCAACAGCGCGGCAGCGAGCAGGATAAGGTTGTAAACACCCAGAGTGGCCGAGAAAAACACCGGAAACAAGGGCCCGGCAACGGCGCCGATGCTGGCGCCGGAAGCGATAAAACCGAACAGCCTTTTCCCCTGGTCCTTCGAGAACGTGTCCGCCATGAAACTCCAGAATACGGAGACGTGGAACAGGCTGAAGACGCTGAGCCAGACGTAGAACGCCTTGTCGATGTAAACCGGGTTGTCCGCCAGGTGCGTGCCCAGGTAGAACGCCAGGAAGGACAGGGAGAAAAAGCCGTACACGCCGGGGACGATGCGCCGGAACCTGATCCTGGAAATAATGCTGCCGTAGATGGCGACGGCTGCCAGGCTGATGAGGAAGGTGGATGTCCACAACCAGCTCAACTCGGCGTCGGACCAGTCGCTGGCCATTGCGTCGCGCACCGGGCGCAGGGTGTAATACGCGACCATGAGAGTGAACATGAAGAAGAACGACGTGAATGCAGTCCTGATCTCATGGGCTTCGATCTTCAGCAGCAGTTTTATGGTCCTTCGCATTCCTGATACTATACTCGACCGAAACGCTGCCTGCAGCGCACGGGCGTGAAATATTGTGAACACTATCTCCAACATTCCATACATTTCAGATGCTTTTTATGAGCAGGAGAAGCGCATCTGGCGCACGGCCTGGCTGGTGGCGGGGCGTGAGTCAGACCTGGAAGAGGCAGGGAAATTCATCACGTTGGATCTCAACGCAATAAATGTTTCCGTTTTCGTAGTGAGGGACAGGGCCGGGCAGCTGAACGCATTCTACAATATCTGCCCGCATCGAAACGGCCGGTTGGTATGTGACCCGCAGGGGAAAAAGGCGGCGATTACCTGCCGCTATCACGGCTGGACTTATCAACTGGACGGCAAACTCAGGGGTGTCCCGGAGGAACACCTGTTCCCGGGTCTTGATAAAGCCGACTACTCGCTGGTGCCGGTGTCAGTCGATACCTGGGGCGGATTTGTCTTCGTCAATCTCGATCCGGCCCCGAAACACACCTTAATGGAGTACCTGAAAGATGTGCCGTCGGGCCTGGAGGCTTATCTGGCCGATTCTGAGTGGCAGTGGTACACCGGCTATCAAAAAAAATTCAAGGCGAACTGGAAGGATCTGCTGAACATCCAGCATGAAGGCTATCATGCCAGCCATGTCCACAAGAAAACCCTTGGCGTGTATTTTACGCCTGAGGATTGCGCCAACACTCTGTTTGAAGACAGCCCCGGGGTCTGTTCCCGCCTGACCGTGCAGCGGCCGATGGCCTCAGAGGATTTGCAGGCAAAGATGACCGTTATTCAACACCTTGCCATGAATCATGGAACGACTTCCAACTGGGTGGACCAGGACACTTCCATTGCGGCAAAGCGAGTGGAAGACTCGGTTAACCTGGCGGGTTCGAACAGGTGGGTGTTCGATTGCTATACCTTTTTCCCGAACCTGCTGTTGTTCATAGGCACGGATGTACTTACGATCATGATTGCCTGGCCTGTTAATGCCCATGAGGCGGTATGGGAAATAGACTGGTTCCATAAGGATAAACTGCGGAATTTCGGCAACCTGTTCAGCCGTGAACAGGGCCGCCTGGCAACCCGGAACGCCTTGACCGAGGATTGGCCGGTCGTGGAAGCGGCCCATGAAAACATGAGAACGGGATTGATTGACAAAAGCACCATCGGCTCGGATATGGAAGCAACGGTAAGCGCACATTACATGAAATTACTACAGCATCTCGGGTTAAGCGAAGACAGGTTACTGAATGAATACGCCTGATTTTTCGGAATTTCAGGAGTTCATCGACGAATGGGGCCATGCGGACGCCCATCAGCGTCTGGGCAAGCGCTCCAACTCGGATTTCTCCGATATAAAACGGTTCTATGATGCCGTTCTGCCACGTCTCGGGGAAATCATAGAGTTCCTGAACCGGTTCCGGGTTGATGACATACCCGAGGAGTACAAGCCGCTTGCTTACATGGCCCTGGCCGCCTGTGAAGTCGACGACCCGGTGAATGTCTGGAATTCACCTGAGTTGACATACAATTCCAATGCAAAGGACTGGCGCGTCAAGAAGAGTTTTTATGATTATGTCAGCGAATGATTTGAATGATCCGGCGCGAAAGCCGGCAGGTAACGGCGCTTCGGGCGCCCTGGAGGGGGTGCGCGTTCTCGAACTCGGACAACTCATCGCCGGGCCGTTCTGCGGGCAACTGCTGGCGGACCTGGGCGCCGAGGTGATCAAGATAGAGTTGCCCGGGCGCGGCGACCCGATGCGGGAATGGGGTAAAGGGGAACCGGTCTGGTGGCCCGTTATCGCGCGCAACAAGAAATGCATCACCCTGGATGTCAGATCCGAGCATGGGAAGACCATCATGGAGGAACTGGTGAAAAAAGCGGATATCGTCCTGGAGAACTTCAGGCCGGGCACCATGGAGAAATGGGGCCTGGGATATGCCGACCTGGCCCGGATCAATAAGGGTATCGTCATGGTCAGGGTTTCCGGTTACGGGCAGGAGGGCCCGTATTCCGCGCGTGCCGGTTACGGCGGCATCGGTGAGGCCATGGGGGGATTGCGTTACATCGTCGGCGACCCTTCCACGCCGCCGAGCCGGGTCGGTATCAGTATAGGCGATACGCTTGCCGCCATGTTTGCCGCCATCGGCGCGTTGTCTGCGTTGCAATCCCGAAACCGTACCGGACAGGGTCAGGTGGTGGATTCGGCAATTTTCGAAGCGGTTCTCGGCGTGATGGAATCCACGGTGCCGGAATATGACCAGCTCGGAACCATCCGGGAACGAACCGGTTCGATCCTGGCCAAAATCGCCCCTTCCAACGTCTATCCGACGGCGGACAACGACATGATTATCATGGGCGCCAACCAGGACACCGTTTTCGCGCGATTGTGTGAAGCCATGCGGCAGCCCGGACTCGCACAGGACGAAAAATACAGTACTCACACAGCGCGCGGGGAAAACCAGGCGGAGCTGGATGACTTGATCTCTGCCTGGTCGAAAAAATTCAGCGCGGATGAGTTGCTGGTGCTGCTGGAGCAGCACGCCGTGCCGGCCGGCCGCATTTACCGGGCGCCGGAAATGCTGAAAGATGAACATTTCATCGCCCGGGAAAGCATCGTGGATGTGGAGCATCCAAAATACGACAAGCTGAAGATGCAGAATGTGTTTCCCCGGCTGTCGGCAACACCCGGGAAAATAAAATGGACCGGTCCCGCCCTCGGCCAGCACAACCAGGATATTTACCAGGGATTGCTCGGTTACGATGCCGCCGACCTGGAGCGGTTTAGACGGGAGGGGGTTATATAAAGCGCATTATAGTGTGTCCCTCCGGGACGTGTGTTCCACTGGATTCCCGCCTTCGCGGGAATGACGAAGGGAGCCTACGGGGAATGACGAATGCCTGCCTTATTCCCGCATTTCCGGGAATGACGAAGGGGAGCTTACGGGGATGACGAATGCCTTTCTTCGTCATGCCGGACCCCTGCCTACAGCATGCAGGGGCAGGCTTGTTCCGGCATCCAGTAAAATGGTGTGTCGCCGGAGGCGACTCTTTATTTCAACTGTCCCAGGCGTTCTTCCTGATAATATCGCACAGCGCGGCGATGTGCCGGGGGCGGTCGTTCAGGGCAGGGATGCAGGCAAATTTTTTCCCGCCGGCTGACAGGAAAAAATCCCTGTTCCGTATCTGGATCTCTTCCAGCGTCTCCAGGCAGTCCGCGGCAAATCCGGGACAGATGACCTGCACATGGCCGACCCCGCTCTTGCCCCATTTCCGCAACAGCTTGTCGGTATACGGTTGCAACCACTTGCGTGGTCCGAACCGTGATTGAAAGGAGACTGCCCACAGATCCTCGTGCAACTCCAGTTGCCGGGCCACCAGGCGCGCGCTGGCCCGGCATTCATCTTCATAAGGGTCTCCGGCAAGGACATAAGCCCTGGGTAAGCCATGAAAAGAAAACAGCAGTTTATCCGGTTTGCCGGACTGCGCCCAATGGCTGTGGATGCTTTCCGCCAGGGCATCGATGTAACCGGGATCATCGTGGTAGCCCGTGAGCAGCTTTACCTGGGGAACAATACGCCATGTTTTCAGGACATCGGCGACCGCATCGAAGGTTGACGCGGTGGTCGCGGCCGAATACTGCGGGTACAGGGGCAATACCAGCAGTTTCCTTATATTGTAACTGCGCAGTTTCTCCAGTGCGGCGCGGATGGACGGGTTACCGTAACGCATGCCCAGTTCCACCCGGTACGGTTCATCGACGGCCTCACCCAGAGCCGACCGGATCGCCTCGCATTGTCTTTCAGATATGGCCAGCAGGGGTGAGCCTGCTTCAGTCCATACCTCGCGGTACGCCCTGGCGGAACGGCGCGGCCGCAGCCGGAGGATGATGCCGTGCAATATCGGCCACCACAGCAGCCTGGGCGTTTCGATGACCCGCGAGTCCGACAGGAACTGCGCCAGGTATTTCCTCAACGCGGCCGGAGTCGGCGCATCGGGCGTCCCGAGGTTGGTGATGAGTATCCCGGTCGTTGCCGGCGTATCGTATTTGAATTCAGGGTTGCCGCTATACCTGGCCATTTTTACCCTTCTCCGGTTAATCCTGATCCCATTATGTGTTAGTCCCGATAAATACTCCAGAGGTTCCCCTCGCGGCAGGGCAAGATCATACTTTTTGTCATAAGTAAGAGGTTTTTTATTCCAATAAGATATAGATAAGTGGGGAACTCATGGGTTTTGCGGGGATCAGATCAGTAATTACCCCAAACTGAGGAGATTCCCATGAGTTTACTGACCCATTTGGCGACGATTGACGACCCGCGGCGTGATATTAACAAGAAGCATGAGTTATTGGACATTCTGTTTCTGACAGTGAGTGCGGTGCTGTCGGGGGCAGAAGGCTGGAAAGACATCAAGGAATTCGGTGATGAGAAGCTGGATTGGCTGCGTCGCTACCGGCCGTTTTTGAACGGGATGCCGGTGGATGACACGATTGCGCGGGTGGTGCGGGCGCTGGACCCGGAGCAGTTCAACCGGGCGTTTATCGATTGGGTGAATGAGGTACGGGCGGCGTCCGGTCAGGAGCAGATAGCGCTGGACGGGAAGACCCTGCGGCGGTCTCATGACGGGGAGAAACACACGGCCCTGCACAGCATCACGGCCTGGGGACATGAGTGCGGGTTGGTATTGGCGCAGATGAAGTCACAGGGGAAGAAGAATGAGCAGTCGTCGGTGATGGAGATGCTGGAGTTGTTGCAGGTGAAGGGGGCGCATATCACGGCGGATGCGATGAATACGCAGAAGAAGATAGCGCAGAAGATTCACAAGAAAGGCGGCGATTACACGTTGTCGCTGAAGGACAATCACAAGACGTTGCGCAAGGAAATACAGGCGTACTTTCATAAGGTTACGCGCGATGCGCCGCAGCAGGTAGCGGTGCATGAGGAGGTGGACGGCGGGCATGGCCGGATAGAGAAACGCACCTGCCGGCAGTTGCCGGTGGATGAGTGGGTGAGTGGGGCGGCCAGGTGGCCGGGCTTGCAAACCCTCATTGAGATGGAGCGGGAGCGGCGCCTGCCCGGGAAAGCGGTGGAGACGGAGATACATTACTATATCAGCTCCTTGCCCGTGGATGCCCAGCGGGTGGCGCAGGGGATACGGCGGCACTGGGAGGTGGAGAACAAGGCGCATTGGGTGCTGGATGTGGCCTTTAAGGAGGATGACAGTCGCATCCGCAAGGGGGACGGGGCGGAGAACGTGGCGATTATCCGGCGCTTCTGTCTGAACCTGGCGCGGTTGGACCCCAGGAAGAACAGCATGCGGGGGAAACTCAAGCAGGCCGGGTGGAGTGATACCAGACGGGCGGAAATCCTGTTCGGAGCAGACATATAAAAGTATGCGGTTGCCCTGCCCCTCGCGGCAGGTCGCCTGTATTATTCCCTTATGTCTGCAGGGAACACGCAAATCACCGATCCGTTACTGGGTCCCGCGGACCCGCCGCCGTTCCGTTTCAGCGATCGGCGTTCCTCTTCAAGGTGCCTGGTCGTCGCCGATCACGCCGGGAACGCCGTGCCTGGCTCCTTGCAGGGCCTGGGCCTGGAGCAGGACGTTTTCCGGCAGCATATCGCCGTTGACATCGGCAGCCGGGCGCTAGCCGCGCGGCTTGCGGAACTGCTGGGATCGTCTCTGGTACTGGCGAATTACTCCCGCCTGGTAGTCGACCTCAATCGCCACCTGGACGACCCCACCGCGTTCATCCCCGAGAGTGACGGTGTTGTCATCCCCGGCAATCAAAATCTCGGCGCCGCGGAGAAACGGCGCCGCGCCGATGCCATACACCGGCCTTATCACGGCGCCATTGACAACCTGATCGACGACTTCATGAAGGAGGGAAGCCTGCCCGTCATCATCAGTGTGCACAGTTTTACCCCGGTGCTGGCAGGCGTGACTCGCCCCTGGCATATCGGCGTGTTATGGGACAAGGACCCGCGCATCGCTGGTCCCCTGCTGGCTGAGCTCAGGCAGAATTCCGAACTGCTCGTCGGCGACAATGAGCCTTATTCAGGCCGTCACCCGGCCGACTACACGGTGGACTACCACGGCGAGGGCCGGGGGGTCGCGAATGTGTCCCTGGAGGTGCGGCAGGACCTGCTGGCCGATGACATCGGCGCCAGGCGCTGGAGTGCGCTGCTGGCTGAAGCCTTGACTGATGTCCTGGCGGATGAGGCGCTGTACGAATTGAGGGGTCAGAGTAAAAAGTCAACCGGGATGTTTGCTATGGATGGAAATCCCGAATGACTTTTTACTCTGACCCCATGTATCGAGGTAAACATTATGGTGATCCGTGAACCTGAATTCAGCGTCGGCATCGAGGAAGAATACCTGCTGGTGGATAAATCGACGCGGGACCTGTGCAATGACCCGCCCGGCACCATGGTGGAGGAATGCGCGGCGCTGTGCGGAGGGCAGGTCACCCCTGAATTCCTGCGTTCCCAGATCGAGGTGGGCACCCGGCCGTGCCGGACCATTGCCGAAGCCCGCGCCGACCTGGGGTCGCTGAGGCGCGCGGTCGTCCAGGTCGCCGATCGCTACGGTCTCGCCCCCATCGCCGCTTCCACCCATCCGTTCGGCAGCTGGCATGAGCAGTTGCCTACGCCGAAGGAACGCTACAATATCCTGGAGCACGATATGCAGGCTGCGGCCAGGCGCCTGCTGATCTGCGGCATGCACGTCCACGTCGGGATTGCGGACAACGAATTGCGCATCGACCTGATGAACCAGTTCAATTACTTCCTGCCGCACCTGCTGGCCCTGAGTTGCTCCTCGCCGTTCTGGGAAGGGGAGAACACCGGCCTGCTGTGCTATCGCCTGACGGTGTTCGATGCCCTGGTGCGCACCGGCATCCCCGAACAGTTCTCCAGTTACGGGGAATACGAGCGCCACGTGAATATCCTCAGGACCGCCGGGGTGGTGGAGGACGCCAGCAAGATCTGGTGGGACCTGAGGCCCAGCGCGCGTTACCCGACCCTGGAGACGCGCATCATGGACGTGTGCACCGACCTGGATGACGCGGCCTGTCTTGCTGCGTTGACGGTGTGTCTCATGCGTATGCTTTACCGCCTGCGCAAGGACAACCAGCGCTGGCGCGCCTATTCACGGATGCTGGTCTCCGAGAACCGCTGGCGCGCCATGCGCTACGGGCCTGACGAGGGGTTGATCGATTTCGGCAGGGGCGAGATTGTTCCATTTGCCGCGTTACTGGAGGAGTTGCTGGAACTGGTGGAAGAAGACGCCGCGGCTCTGGATTGCGTCACTGAACTGGCGCATGCCCGCACCATCCTCGAACGCGGCACCAGCGCGCACCGGCAGGTCCGGGCTTACCAGCAGGCCGTCGAATCCGGCATGGACAGGCAGAAAGCCCTGCAGGCCGTGGTCGATATGCTGATTGACGAAACGGCCCCGGATACTGAACAGTCGGGGTCAGGATTGTCTTAACGCCAGTATCGGTGGCGTGGAAATGACCTTTTGTGTTCCGGCCAGTCCGCCGGCGACAACAACCAGCGTGGATAACAACGGTGTGATGAGCCAGACCCAGGGGTTGATCACGATGTCCATGTGAAAGACGTATTCGGCAAGTAATATTTCCGCCACGGTGGCTGTCAGGGCGGCGACAATGCCGGCAATCAGGCCGAGAAGAGCAAACTCAGCCAGCAGACCGTAGAGAACGTGACTGCGTCTCGCTCCCAGGGTGTTCAGCAGGGCGGTTTCGTACCTGCGTTCGTCATGGGTGGTTTGCAGCGCGGCGAGCAGGACTATAACCCCGGCAAGTAAGGTGAACCCCGAAACGAACTCGACTGCCTTCACCACCTGTTCCATGATCCCGCGCACCTGTCTGAGAATGGAATCCACGTCAAAGACGGTGATGCTCGGCCAGGTTCTGATCAGCTCGATGAGCAGCCGCCTGTTTTCCGGGGCCACGTGGAAACTGGTTATGTAAGACGCCGGGTAGCCGTCCAGTGTGCCCGGGTTGGCAACGACGAAGAAATTAACATTGAACGTATCCCAATCGACCCACCTGGTATTGCTGACCGTCCCGGTTACCCGTTTATCCGCAACTTTAAACTCCAGCCGATCTCCCAGGGCAATCCCCAGGGTGGCCGCGAACTCTTCCTCGAAGGAAAACAGGTTTTCACCGGTTTCGCCCCACCAGTTTCCGGCCGTCAGGCGGTTGTCATCCTGCAGGGATTCAGCGATGGATAAATTGAATGTCCGCCTGGCGAAGCGTTTCGCCCTGTCTTCCGTGTAGTCGTCGGGATTAACCGCCTTGCCGTTAATGGTCGTCAGGCGGGCGCGGATCATGGGGTAGGTGAGCGGCGCCATTCCGGTCCGCTTGTCGATAAACTGCCTGACCGCGTCCACCTCGTCGGGCTGGATATTGATGAGGAAATAATTGGGAGTATCGGGCGGCAACCGGTTGTGCCAGTTTGCCAGGAGATCTGTCCGGACCAGCACCAGCAGGGTAAGTACCATCACGCCGATACTGATGGCCAGGACCTGCGCCGTGCTCAGGCCGGCCCGGCGCACGATATTCGCCAGGCCGAAGCGGGCGGCAACGCCGACGCCCGACCTCAGTGTGTTCAACCAGCGGATTGCCAGGCGCGCGGCAAGTAACGATGATACCCCGGTTATCGCCAGCCCGATGAAACCATACAGGAGTAACTCCTTGTTGCCCGGTTTCCATGGAGCCAGCAACAACAGGCAGCCGATGGCTGCCGCATAAATGCCCAGGTTGCTCAAAGGGAGGGGAACCAGGTCGCGCCTGAGTACCCGTAGTGGTGTAACGTTTTTCAGTCTTAAAATCTGCGGCATGGCAAAACCCAGGGCCGTTACCACGCCGGCTGACATACCGGCCAGGACCGGCGTGAGGGCAGGTTCCGGTACGGGTCTCGACACCAGGCCGCGCATTAACGCAGTCAGTCCTGACTGCCCCAGGTAGCCCAACGCGCAGCCGATGCCGCTGCAGATCAGGGCAAGTACCGCCAACTGGATAAAATAGATTTTAATGATCATGCCCTGGTCTGCGCCGAAGCAGCGCATGATGGCGCAATTATCAAAATGCCTGACAACATAGCGTTGTGCCGACAGGGCGATCGCAAGTCCGGCCAGGGCGATACTGACCAGTACCGCAAGTCCCAGAAACTGCTCCGCCCGATCCAGGGCGGTACGCAATTCCGGCCGGGCGTCCCGGATGCCGCGGATATCGTATTCTTCGTATTTGCCGATTAAATCACGAAATCCGGTGACGGCCTCGCCGGGGCCGGAAACCAGCAGCCGGTATGTTGCCCGGCTGCCGGGCCTGATCAGGGCTGTGGCTTCCAGGTCTGCAAGGTTCATCAACAGTCTCGGCGCGATATTGAACATGTCGCCGCCGCGATCGGGTTCATAAGTCAATACTTTGGCGGCGTGAAGAGACGACGCGCCCAGGTTGACCTTGTCGCCGACGCTGAAATCAAGCAACTGGAACAGTCTCGGATCAGGCCACACCGCGCCCGGCTCCGGTATGGTACGGCTGGCGTTCTCTTCGGAAAATAACTGCTCTGAAACCAGCAGCCTGCCCCTCAGCGGGTAACCGGATTGCACCGCCTTGACCTCCGCCAGTTCGAGTCGGTCATCGAAGACGACGACACTGCGGAAACTGACGGTCAGCGCCGTATTCAGTCCCAGGTCCCTGGCTTGTCCGATAAATTCCTGCGTGAAGGGTTCAGCCGAACTGACGACGAGATCTGCGGCGAGCAACTCGGTGGCCTGGATTTCCGTAACCTGGTTGACGCGATCAGTGAAGAAGCCGACTGTCGTCAGACTTGCCACGGCAATGATCAGCGCCAGGCCGATCAGGCGCAATTCTCCTGCGCGCCAATCCCGTAGCAACTGGGTAAGTGATAGCTTAAGCAGAAACATGAGGCTGAATAATTCGCCCGCCGTCCAGGGTCAGCTTGCGGGAACAGTGGGTGGCGATGGCCTCGTCATGAGTGACCAGCACCAGGGTGGCGCCGCGTTCCGAATTCAGGTCAAACAGCAGCTCAATGATATGACCGGCTGTCTTCCTGTCAAGATTGCCGGTCATTTCATCGGCAAACAGTACGGCCGGCCTGCCGACAAAGGCGCGGGCGATGGCAACCCGTTGCTGTTCGCCGCCGGACAACTGGTTCGGGTAGTGGGCTGTACGGGCAGCCAGCCCGACCTCTGCGAGTTGTTCTTCCGCCAGTTCCGCGGCATCACTGTTTCCGGCCAGTTCCAGCGGCAGCATGACGTTTTCCAGGGCGGTCAGACCGGGCAATAACTGGAACGTTTGAAATACGAATCCGACTTTCCGGTTGCGCAACCTTGCCCTGCCGGTCTCATCCAGGCCTGTCAGCTCCACGTCGTCCAGGATGACACTGCCGCTTGTAGGCAGGTCCAGTCCTGCCAGAATTCCTATCAGCGTGGACTTGCCGGACCCCGATACGCCCGTTATCGCCACGCTCTCTCCATATTTTACCTCCAGGCTGATATTATCCAGGATCGTCAATACTCCGGCAGGACTGTTGACCTGTTTGGTCAGGTCAGCCGCCCGGATTATAAAGTTTGGGGTTGGTTCCATGTTCAGGTCAGTTATATTTTTTATAAGTCTATTTATAACATTTACCGCCGCCGGGTCGGAAAAAATCATCCTGGTGCTGGGAGACAGCCTGAGCGCCAGCCACGGCATAGTCCCTGAGGCAGGTTGGGTTTTTCAATTACGCGAGCGCCTGGGTATGGAAGGTTACCGGTACAAGGTCATTAATGCCAGTATCAGCGGCGAAACCACGCACGGCGCAAATAAACGCCTGGATGGTATTTTAAGGGAGATGACACCTCATATCACCATCGTTGAGTTGGGCGGCAATGACGGACTGAGGGGGATCCCGCTGGCGGAACTCAGGGACAACCTGCAGGATATCATTGAAAAAATCTCTTTTTCGGGCAGCAACATACTCCTGGTAGAAATGTTACTGCCGCCAAATTATGGCGCTGCGTATATAGAAAATTTTGTAGCTGTATATAAAAAGTTAGGCTCACTGGACAACGTAACCCTGGCGAAATTTATCCTGGATAATATTGCCGATGATCCGGATTTGATGCAAAGTGACGGTATTCACCCGACAGCAGAAGCACAGGAAATGATGCTTGACAACCTATGGCCCTACCTCTATCCGCTGTTGGATAAGGACGCCAACCAATGAACTATTGCAGCCTCTGCGGCTCGCAGGTGGTACAGAGAATTCCGCCGGACGATGACCGATTGCGTTATGTGTGCGAGTCCTGCGATGAGGTTCACTATCAGAACCCGAAGATAGTCGCAGGGTGCATTCCGGTGTGGGAGGACAAGGTGCTGCTGTGCAAACGGGCAATCGAACCCCGTTACGGTTACTGGACACTGCCGGCAGGTTTCATGGAACTGGGCGAAACCTCACATGCCGCGGCGCTGCGGGAGACCCTGGAGGAGGCCAATGCCAGGGTCGAGATTATCAACCTGTTCGCCGTTTTCAACCTGCCCCACGTCAACCAGGTTTACCTGATGTTCAATTCCAGGTTGGTGGACCTGGATTTCTCCCCCGGGACGGAGAGCCAGGAAGTCGCATTGTTTACCCAGGACGACATCCCCTGGGAACAACTGTCGTTCCCCACAATACGCTATTCCCTGCAGTTCTTCTTTGAAGACCGGAAGAATAACCACTACCGGTTGCATACGGGAGATATCATTCGCGGCAACTCGGGCCGCGAATTTCTGACAGGCCCGCAAACGCGGTTTTGATACAACGAAGATTGGAAATGGGATGTCGCAGATGTTATCATGAACCGGTTGTATCATTCGGCGTTCAATAAATATTCAGCAGCAGTAAACCGGATAACAGGAGGATGAAACCATGGCTACTGAACTTAATCTTGAAATATCGCGGGTAGAAATGGAAAGACTGCAAACCAGTATCAAATATCATGATTGGTTTTTAGGGTTTGTTGTCGTTGTAGGCGTATCTTTAAGCATTTATATTATCAGTTCCATCCAGGACCTGAAGGAGGGGCAGTCAGATCTGGGCGCGCGTATTGCTGTAATGCAGAAGGATATTGATGTAATGCAGAAGGATATCGATGTAGTGAAAAAAGACATTGATGTGATAAAAAAGGATATTGATACCTTAAATCAAAAGATGGACAGGTATCACAGCGGCGCCGGTACGTAATACACCATGATAAAACCACACGGAACCGGCGAACTTCGACCGCTGTTCGTCCGGGATGAAGGGAAGCGCCAGGCCCTTCTTGAAGAAGCGGAGACCCTGCCGCAGTTATTGCTGAACTCGGCGGCCGCGGCCAATGCGGTGATGCTGGGCGCCGGTTATTTTTCACCGTTGCCCGGTTATATGAACGCTGCCGACGCCATCAGTGTCGCAGAGGAAATGCATACCGTTGATGGCCTGTTCTGGCCTGTGCCGTGCCTGAACATGTGTTCCGACGTCTCTGCGGTCGGCGCCGCCGGGCGTATAGCATTACGCGATCCCAACGTTGCCGGTTCGCCTGTACTTGCCATACAGGACGTGACCTCGATAGATACGCTTTCGGATGCACAACAGGTCCTGATCGCAGAAAAAGTCTTCGGCACCCTGGACCCTGACCATCCCGGTGTGGCCACGTTCATGACGTCGGGAAACCAACTCGTCGCGGGCCCGCTGCAGGTATTGAACTACAGTTACTTCGAGCAGGATTTCCCTGCCACTTTCAGGACGGCCATGCAGATCCGTAGCGGGATCGCCGCGAACGGCTGGGAGAGAGTCGTCGCCTTCCAGACCCGCAACCCCATGCACCGCGCCCATGAGGAATTGTGCAAGATGGCCAAAGAGGCGCTGAATGCCGATGGTGTTCTGATCCATATGTTGCTGGGGAAGCTGAAGCCGGGCGATATCCCCGCCGACGTGCGGGATGCCGCGATACGCAGGATGGTGGAACTGTATTTCCCGGAGAATACGGTAATGGTCACCGGTTACGGTTTCGACATGCTCTATGCCGGTCCCAGGGAGGCGGTGCTCCATGCCGTGTTCCGGCAGAACGCAGGATGCAGCCACCTCATCGTGGGGCGCGACCATGCCGGGGTAGGCAGTTATTACGGACCGTTCGACGCCCAGGCCATATTTCGCGAACAGGTGCCCGACGGCGCGCTTGAGATACGCATATTCGAGGCGGACCACACCGCGTATTCAAAACAACTGAACCGGGTGGTGATGATGCGCGACGTACCGGACCACGGTATGGAGGACTTCGTGCTCCTGTCCGGCACGAAAGTGCGCGAAATGCTGGCTGCAGGACAGTCATTGCCGGAAGAGTTTGCCCGGCCCGAAGTGGCCCGGATATTGATGGAGCACTATCGGCACGCGAATTAAGGAATTTTCCCTTTAATCCGCAAAATTCTGTTGACATCCGGAATTTTGCCGCTATATTGCTAGCACTCACCATAACAGAGTGCTAACAATCATCATATCCATTAAACAACAACAGCTTGGTTCATAGGAGGTAATCAGTATATGAATATCAGACCATTACACGACCGGGTGGTCGTGCGGCGGCTGGAAGAGGAAAAGATGTCCCCCGGCGGCATCGTCATCCCTGACAGCGCCACCGAGAAGCCAATCCAGGGAGAAGTCGTCGCCACCGGAAACGGCAAGATCCTGGACAACGGCGAGGTCCGCGGCCTGGATGTCAAGGCAGGAGACAAGATCCTGTTCGGCAAATACTCAGGCACGGAAGTGAAAATAGATGGTGAAGAACTGCTGGTGATGCGTGAAGACGACATCATGGGCGTTATCGAATAAGTTTTCAGGAGGTCAAGAAGAAAATGAGTGCAAAAGAAGTCAAATTCGGTGATGACGCTCGTTCGCGTATGGCGAGGGGTGTCAATATCCTGGCAAATGCAGTAAAGCAGACGTTGGGCCCCAAGGGGCGCAATGTCGTTGTAGAAAAGAGTTTCGGCGCCCCGACGGTGACCAAAGACGGCGTGTCCGTGGCGAAAGAGATTGAACTGGAGGACAAGTTCGAGAACATGGGCGCGCAGATGGTCAAGGAAGTCGCTTCCAAGACGTCCGATGTAGCCGGAGACGGCACAACCACCGCGACGGTACTGGCGCAGGCAATCGTGCGCGAGGGTCTGAAGGCGGTTGCCGCCGGTACCAACCCCATGGATATCAAACGCGGCATCGATGCTGCGGTGAGGACGACCGTTGCCGAGCTTGAAAAAATCTCCAAGCCCTGTGCCGACAGCCTGGCTATCGCCCAGGTAGGCACGATATCCGCCAATGCCGATGAAGATGTCGGTCAGATTATTGCCGATGCAATGGAGAAAGTGGGCAAGGAAGGGGTGATAACCGTCGAAGAAGGTTCCGGGCTGGATAATGACCTGGACGTAGTGGAAGGCATGCAGTTTGACCGCGGTTACCTGTCGCCCTACTTCATCAACAACCAGGAAACCATGAGTGTCGACCTGGAGAGCCCGTTCATCCTGTTACATGACAAGAAAGTCTCTAACGTAAGAGACTTGCTGCCGGTGCTGGAAAGCGTCGCCAAGTCAGGCAAGTCGCTGCTGATCATCGCCGAGGATATCGAAGGCGAGGCCCTGGCTACCCTGGTAGTCAACAACATGCGCGGCACCGTCAAGGTTGCCGGCGTCAAGGCGCCGGGTTTTGGCGACCGGCGCAAGGCCATGCTGGAAGATATCGCAATCCTGACCGGTGGTACGGTCATATCCGAGGAAGTCGGGTTATCGCTGGAGAAGGCGGGTCTTGATGACCTGGGCAGCGCCAAGCGCGTGCAGATCAGCAAGGAAAACACGACCATCATCGACGGCGCAGGCCGGACCGAGAGCATCGAAGGCCGGGTCAACCAGATCCGCGCCCAGATCGAAGAGTCGACGTCCGACTACGACCGGGAGAAACTGCAGGAACGCGTAGCCAAACTGGCCGGCGGCGTAGCCGTCATCAAGGTCGGCGCCGCCACCGAAGTGGAGATGAAGGAGAAGAAGGCGCGTGTCGAGGATGCATTGCACTCCACCCGGGCCGCGGTCGAAGAGGGCGTGGTGCCCGGCGGTGGTGTTGCGCTGATACGCGCAATCGATGCCACTGCCGAGGTAACAGGCAAGAACGATGACCAGCAAACGGGTATATCGATCCTCGTTCGCTCCCTGGAAGAACCGCTGCGCCAGATAGTGGCCAACACCGGTGAGGAGGCCTCCGTGGTGCTGAACCAGGTTGCCGAGGGAGATGGCAACTACGGTTACAATGCAGCTACCGGGGAATTCGGCGACATGATCGACATGGGTATCCTGGATCCGACCAAGGTGGCCCGTTTCGCGTTGCAAAACGCCGCATCGGTGGCCGGCCTGTTATTGACCACGGAAGCCATGGTGGCTGAACTGCCCAAGAAGGATGAGCCCCACATGCCTATGGGCGGCGGTGACATGGGCGGTATGGGAGGCATGGGCGGCATGATGTAGCCCATTGCTGTTTACCCGCATGAAAAACCCGCCATCTGGCGGGTTTTTCTTTTTCAGGCCGGATAGATGGGGTCAGAGTAAAAATTCTTTCAGAATTTCTTACTCTGACCCCTTAATTTCTGGCCCCTATCTTTTCTTCATGGCGTCGAAGAACTGGGCGTTGTTCTTCGTGGCCTTCAGCCGTTCGAGCAGGAATTCCATGGCTGCGATCGGTTCCATGGGGTGCAGCAACTTGCGGAGAATCCACATTTTCTGCAGTTCGTCCTTCTCCGTCAGCAACTCTTCGCGCCGTGTGCCTGAACGGTTGATGTAGATGGCGGGATAGATGCGTTTTTCCGAGATCTCACGATCCAGGTGCAGTTCCATGTTGCCGGTGCCCTTGAATTCTTCATAGATGACTTCGTCCATGCGCGAACCGGTGTCGATCAGCGCCGTTGCCAGGATGGTCAGGCTGCCGCCTTCCTCGATATTGCGCGCCGCGCCGAAGAAACGCTTGGGTCTCTGTAGGGCATTGGCGTCAACACCGCCCGTCAATACCTTGCCTGACGCGGGAACGACAGTATTATAGGCCCGGGCCAGCCGGGTGATGGAATCCAGCAGGATCACAACGTCCTGCTTGTGCTCCGTCAGGCGTTTTGCCCGTTCTATGACCATTTCCGCGACCTGTACGTGGCGGGTGGCGGGCTCGTCGAACGTGCTTGAGATCACCTCACCACGGACCGAACGCTCCATCTCGGTAACCTCTTCCGGACGTTCGTCGATGAGCAGCACGATCAGGTGGCATTCGGGGTGGTTGTGCTTGATGGACTGCGCGATGGATTGCAGGATCATGGTTTTGCCGGCCTTGGGCGGCGATACGATGAGACCGCGCTGGCCTTTACCGATGGGCGCCACCAGGTCGATGATCCTGGGGGTCAGGTCCTCGGTGCTGCCGTTACCCACCTCCAGCTTCAGGCGTTGCTGCGCGAACAGCGGCGTCAGGTTCTCGAAGATGATCTTGTTGCGCGCCTTTTCCGGAGATTCAAAGTTGATCTCGTTGACTTTGAGCAGCGCGAAGTAGCGCTCGCCTTCCTTGGGGGGCCTGATCTTGCCGGAGATATTGTCGCCGGTGCGCAGGTTAAAGCGTCTTATCTGGCTGGGAGAGACGTAGATATCATCGGGGCCGGCCAGGTAGGAACTGTCTGCGGAACGCAGAAATCCGAATCCGTCCTGGAGAATCTCCAGTACGCCGCTGCCGTAGATGTCTTCGCCCTTCCTGGCGTGGGCCTTGAGGATTTCAAAGATGACGTCCTGTTTTCTCGAGCGGGCCAGGCCGTCGAGGCCGAGAGATTCGGATATGAGGACAAGTTCTGATGCAGGTTGCTGCTTTAATTCTGTGAGATTCATTGGCTACGTAATAAATATGTTGTATTGGTCGGCCGCAAGGCACATGCCAAGTGGTTGGAATGCGCGTCAGGCCCGAGTTAAGTTAGAGGGATGGTACGAAAGGTTAAATCTAAATTAGCATGTAATTTTGTAAACGTCCAGTATTTTATTTCCGGATCTTAAATTGTGCTGTCTATGAAGGCGGATAACTGCAGTTTCGATACCGCTCCCACCTTTGTGCCGATGACTTCACCATCCTTGAATATCATCAACGTGGGGATGCCGCGCACTGCATATTGCTGCGGTGTCCGGGGGTTTTCGTCAATATTGATTTTAGCAACCGTCAGGTTGTCCGTATACTCCTCGGCAATTTCATCCAGGATTGGCGCAATCATCTTGCATGGGCCGCACCACTCCGCCCAGTAGTCCACCATTACCGGCGCTTCCGATTTTAATACGTCTTCTTCAAAACTGGAATCAGTTACGTGGATTATGCTGTTGTTCATATCGGGTGTTACCTTTGATGTTTCAGTTTGTCAACGATGGGGTGTGACATTTTCATCCTAATCGGCGAATCGATCAAGTACTCTTTAACTTATGGGGTGATATCGAGGGGTCAGAGTAAAAATTCTGCGAATTTCTTACTCTGACCCCTGCATATCCAGCATACCCGGATTGACATTCACCGCCGCATTCCGGAAGATCGCAAGCCTGATACCAGCCGCCAACCGACCGGAGATACCTGATGTATTCACGTCGTATTATTGCAAAAACCCGCATGTTGCTGATCCTGCTGCCGGCGCTCATCTTCTTCGGGTGCGGCCAGAAGGGCGACCTGTACCTGCCTGACGATGAAGCAGGCGCGGCAGACCTGCACTACGTACATGGAAGCTTTCTCGTATAACAACGGCTCGCTGTACGCGGAGGACGTTTCCCTGGAGGCGCTCGCCGGGCGCCACGGTACGCCTGCCTACGTCTATTCGCGGGCGGCGATCGAGGCCAACTGGCGCGCCTACGCGGACGCGTTCCGCGGCCGGGATACCCTGGTCTGCTACTCCGTAAAGGCAAACGGCAACCTGGCCATCCTCGATCTGCTGGCCCGGCTGGGTTCGGGTTTCGACATCGTGTCGGGCGGGGAACTGGAACGGGTGCTGGTTGCCGGGGGCGACCCGGGCAAGGTGGTGTTTTCCGGGGTCGGCAAGCGCGCCGATGAAATCCGGCGCGCCCTGGAAGCCGGCATCCGCTGTTTCAACGTGGAATCGGAGGCGGAGTTGCTGCGTATCAACGGGATTGCCGGGGACATGTCCGCCCGCGCGCCCGTGTCGATCCGCGTGAACCCGGATATCGACCCCGACACCCACCCGTATATCGCCACGGGATTGAAGGAAAACAAGTTCGGCGTCGATGCCGGGCAGGCTTTGGACCTGTACCGGCTCGCCGGCGGCCTGGACAATATTGCCGCCACCGGGATCGATTGCCACATCGGTTCACAGATTACGTCAATCGGACCTTATATCGACGCGGTAAACAAACTGCTCTCGTTACTGGAACGCCTGGAACAAACCGGGATCACCCTCAGCCACATTGATATCGGCGGCGGCCTGGGCATCAACTACGGTGACGAACAGGCGCCGGACATCGCGGGATTTGCCGGGACCATTTCGGACCTTGTTCCCGAACGTTACGGTATCGTCCTTGAGCCGGGCCGCTCGATAGTCGGCAATGCCGGCGTGCTGCTCACCCGGGTCGAGTACCTGAAGTCGAATAATACCCGGCGCTTTGCGGTCGTGGACGCATCCATGAACGACCTATTGAGGCCGTCCCTGTACCAGGCCCGGCATGACATCATCCCGGTCAGCGAGCGCGGGGACGGTGCGGCAGTGGACTACGACGTGGTCGGCCCGGTGTGCGAGACCGGCGATTACCTGGGCCTGCAACGGCGGCTTTCCCTGGCGCCGAACGACCTGCTGGCCGTCCTGTCCTGCGGCGCCTACGGGTTTTCCATGAGCTCCAATTACAACAGCAGGCCCAGGGCAGTGGAACTGCTGGTGGACGGGGAACATGAACACGTTATCCGTGCGCGCGAGACGGTGGAACAGTTGATGGCGGGAGAACGGATTGTCAGCTGAAAAATGCACAAAAATATGGGGTCAGAGTAAAAACTCTGACCCCGTGTATCACAGGTACCTGTATCTGCACAAAAATGGTGCATGATAAAAAAGTGTGTGCTATATTGGTGCACATTCCTGGTAATAATTGGGGCAGTCTACAGCTAACCTGTTGAAAGTAAGGAAACATTTTTTGAGTTCCCAGGGTGGCATAAATAGTGCAGTATAATTATGTTCGATACCGGTTGACGCGATCGGCAGTGAGGGGAAACCGGTAACATCTTTCAGTCAAATGTAAATATGTTCGAGGAGAGAAGCAATGTCCAAAGAGAAGGTATATGGATTAATCGAAGAGAATGAGGTACGTTTTGTCGACCTGCGGTTCTGTGATACGCGGGGCAAGGAACAGCATGTCACCGTGCCGGTTAATACCATCACAGACGAGTTTTTTGAAAACGGCAAGATGTTTGACGGTTCGTCCATTTCCGGCTGGAAGGGGATCGACGAGTCGGACATGTTGTTGATGCCCGATACGGAAACGGCAGTGATCGATCCGTTTTATGATGAATCGACCCTGGACCTGCGTTGTGACGTCCTGGAGCCGACCACCATGCAGGGCTATGAACGCTGCCCGCGTTCCCTGGCAAAACGCGCCGAGGCCTACCTGCAATCGACCGGCATCGCCGACGTTGCCTATTTCGGCCCCGAACCCGAGTTTTTCATTTTTGATGAAGCCCGCTGGGGCGACAATCTCAACAGCGCGTTTTACGAAATTGACGCCGAGGAAGGCCACTGGAACAGCGACAAACTGATGGACAGCCCGAACCAGGGTCACCGCCCCGGCGTAAAAGGCGGCTATTTCCCGGTGCCGCCCGTGGATTCACTGCAGAACGTGCGTACCGCCATCTGTATGGCGCTGCAGGATATGGGGCAGACGGTTGAGGTGCATCACCATGAAGTCGCAACCGGCGGCCAGGCGGAAATCGGCACCAAATTCAAATCACTGGTAACCAAGGCGGACGAACTGCTCACCCTGAAATACTGCGCGATGAACGTTGCCCAGGGCTACGGCAAGACAGTGACCTTCATGCCGAAACCCCTGGTAGGTGATAACGGCAACGGCATGCACGTCCACCAGTCCCTGGGCAAGGACGGCCAGAACCTGTTTACCGGCGACAAGTACGGTGGCCTGTCCGACCTGGCCCTGCATTATATCGCGGGTATTTTCAAGCATGCCCGGGCGCTCAATGCGTTCACCAACTCCGGCACCAACAGCTACAAGCGCCTGGTGCCCGGCTTCGAAGCCCCGGTACTTCTTGCCTACTCCGCACGCAACCGTTCGGCATCGTGCCGCATTCCATGGGTTGCTGACCCCCGGGCAAGGCGCGTCGAGATCAGGTTCCCGGATTCCTGCGGCAACCCGTACTTCATGTTTGCCGCAATGATGATGGCGGGACTGGACGGGATACAGAACAGGCTGGATCCGGGCGAACCCCTGGAAAAAGACCTGTATGACCTGACAATCGAGGAGGAAAAAGAGATTCCCACCGTGTGCTCATCGCTGGACCAGGCTCTTGAGGCCCTGGACCAGGATCGTGACTTCCTGACGGCCGGTGGAGTCTTTTCCGATGACATGATTGATGGTTATATCGAGTTGAAGATGAACGAGGTAAACCGTTTCCGCATGACCACGCATCCGGTCGAACTTGATATGTACTACAGTCTGTAACAGGCGATCAGCCCCGGTAATACTTCCTGGGGACAGATTTAAGTCTGTCCCCCTTTCCGGGGCAAACCCGATTATGAGTACACACGGGCTGCTGGATAATCTTTACACAGCCGTGCTGGTATTCGATGGCCGGCTTCGACTCTCGGATATCAACAATGCGGGAGAAAACCTGTTTTTTATCAGCCGCGCAAAGATGTGCGGTCACGGCGCACATGAAATTCTGGCTGCATCGCACAAACTGCTGGAAAATATAGAACGTACCCTTGCGACCAGACAGCCCCGCATGGAATGGGGCATTGACCTGGACTTTCCCGATGCAAAGACCGTGTGCGTGGATTGTATCGTGACCCCTGTGATCGAAGGCGAGACATGTAAGGAAGTGGTTCTTGAACTCATCAATGCCGACTCCCGTGTACGCGCGTTGCGGGAGAATAACCTCTCTTACATGCACGATGCTGCGCGCAAATCGTTAAGCGGCATAGCTCATGAAATTAAAAATCCACTCGGTGGCCTGCGCGGCGCGGCGCAACTCCTGGAGCGGGAGTTGAACGGTTCGAGCCTGGTGGAATACACAAGGATAATCATTGATGAAGCGGACCGGCTGCATAACCTGATTGACCGCATGTTGGCGCCGGTGAAAAGAAACCGCCCGCGCCAGGTGAACATCCATAGTGTGCTGGAACATACCTGCCGCATTGTAGAGGCGGAGGCGGTAGTTGATATCAAAATCAGGCGTGATTATGATCCCAGCCTGCCTGCGCTTCGGGCTGACCGTGAGCAGTTGATCCAGGCGCTGTTGAATATCTGCAGGAATGCCCTGCAGGCGGTAGATGAGACCGGAGAAGTCCTGCTCCGTACCCGGATAAAACGCCGCTGTACGATTCGAAACCGGAATTACAAGCTGGCCGTCCAGATCGACGTGATTGACAACGGTCCCGGCGTTCCCCCGGAGATCGAGGAGCATATATTTTATCCCATGGTGACGGGCCGCGTGGGTGGTTCCGGCCTGGGGTTGTCCATTTCCCAATCATTGATCCAGTCCCATAACGGCATGATCCAGTACGAAAGAATCGAAGACAGAACCCATTTCAGGCTTCTTCTTCCGGTGGAATGAAATGACGGGCAACAACAGAGTCTGGATTGTTGATGATGACAAATCCATAAGGTGGGTACTGGAGCGCGCCCTGGTCAAGGAACGGCTGAAGCCGGTGTGCTTTGAGAACGCCCGGGACCTGCTGCAGCGCCTGGAGGGGGACAAGCCGGACGTCATCATCTCCGATATCAGAATGCCGGGCCTGGACGGCCTGGCCCTGCTGGAGGAGATCAAGCTTAAAAGTCCCGATGTGCCCGTCATCATCATGACCGCTTTCCCGGACCTTGACCGGGTGGTTTCGTCATTCCAGGGAGGGGCTTACGAATACCTGTCCAAACCGTTTGATATAGATGAGTTGCTGGGCCTGGTAAAACGGGCGATACAGCGTCATCCGGCGGAACTGGAGGCGGCAACGGCGCAGGACATTACAACCGACGAAATCATCGGCTCTGCCGTGGCCATGCAGGA
The DNA here is from genome assembly GCA_965220815.1 of Gammaproteobacteria bacterium. Taxonomy (GTDB): domain Bacteria; phylum Pseudomonadota; class Gammaproteobacteria; order Eutrophobiales; family Eutrophobiaceae; genus JAAXHV01. Next base: position 55,466 of record OZ244846.1, on the reverse strand, counting down.
AGTATTTCGCGCCATCGGCAGGTTGTCGGGTTCCAACCTTACCGTCCTGGTTACCGGTGAATCCGGCGTCGGCAAGGAACTGGTAGCGCAGGCGCTGCACCGCCACAGCCCGCGCTCACAACAGCGATTTATCGCCATCAACGTGGCCGCCATCCCCCGGGACTTGCTGGAATCCGAGTTGTTCGGACATGAAAAAGGCGCGTTCACCGGCGCCACGTCACAACGTCAGGGGCGCTTCGAACAGGCAAGCGGCGGCACCCTGTTCCTCGATGAAATCGGCGATATGCCCGCAGACCTGCAATCGCGCCTGTTGCGCGTGCTCTCAACCGGGACCTTTTACCGGGTCGGTGGGCACCTGCCGCTTGAGGCGGACGTCAGGGTGATTGCGGCGACCAACCAGGACCTGGAGGAACGGGTCACCCGGGGCACATTCCGCGAGGACCTGTTTCATCGCCTGAACGTTATCCGGGTGCATGTTCCCGCGCTGCGCGACAGGCGGGAGGATATCCCGGTATTGACGGAACATTTTTTACGGCGCTCGTCCGCGGAACTGGGCATTGAAACCAAGCTGGTGCTGCCGGAAACCCGGGAATTCCTGAACAGCCTGGACTGGCCGGGCAACGTAAGACAACTGGAAAATTTCTGCCGCTGGATAACGGTCATGGCCCCCGGCAAGGAGATTCACCTGGATGACCTGCCGCCGGAACTGAAAAACGCGAACCTGTCCGCAGAGGCTGCTGAAGACTGGGAAAGCACGTTGCGCCACTGGGTCAAATCAAACCTGCTCAGGGGCGAGACCGGGCTATTGGGCAACGTCCTCCCCGAATTCGAACGAATCCTGATTGAAGAGGCCCTGCAACAGACCGGAGGCCGCCGCAGTGAAGCCGCCAGACTCCTGGGCTGGGGCCGGAACACCCTGACCAGGAAGATCAAATCGCTGGATTTGAAAATATAGATACAGGGCCGGTCCCTCAGCATTCGATAGATTTGATCTCTATTCCCTCTCTTTACGATGAGCCTTGATATCACCGATGATATCTTTTATCGTCATATCCTGAAATAACCCTTCTCGTTCAGTAGTGTAGTCGCCATACCCGGACCTGAACTGGTTCAGGAAACGAATGGTATCAACTATGCCTACTTCCCGAATCAGCGCATCAGTTACTTGCTGATTCAGTTTGGAAAGCGGTTGAATATGTGCGCTCATTGTAAAATCTCCACTGCCAGGTCGAGAATGGATACTACCTTGCACTCAAGATCGGCTAGTAACGGGCCTTTCCTTAAAAGTTTGTCATCACAGGTACAGAAAAAATCTGCCTTAGTTGTTGAAGCAAGAGCCAAGTGGACAGCGTCCATTGGAAATACACCACCATTTTCAAGCGACTCTGCCAACATTTCCGCTCGTTCTGAAATTTCCAGATACTCATTAGCTTGTGCCAATATGCCCAGCACTTCGGTTTGTCGCGCATCATCCGGAATTCGGCTCACTTCGTAATCAAGCGCCTCTGAACTCAGCAACGAAACATCACCGGTTTGTACACATGCCAAAATTGCCAACACTGCCTCTGCCTCAAGCCTTATACGAGGTTGGGTCTGGTCATCAAGAGGCCGTTGAAGACAGCAACAGTCAAGGTAAATTCGCATATTGGCTTTCAGTCCATTGTTTGAGTGTAGAACAAAATAGATAAGGGGGTCAAATCAAATCAAACCTGCTCAAAGGCGAGCCCGGGTTATTGATAAACGTCCTCCCCAGCCCGGGTTTGAACACATCCTGATTGAGGAAGCCCTGTAACAGACCGGCGGACGCCGCAGTGAAGCCGCCAGACACATGGGCTGGGGTCGGAACACCCTGACCAGGAAGATCAAATCGCTGGATGAAGGTTTAAAACAAATTTAAGCCGCTTTACTGACAGATACCGATACACGCAGACCCGCTGCGTCCAGCATGCTTACAAGCCGGTCAATTGTAAACTTTTCATAGCGCCCTCTGATTACATCATTCAGGATAGGCTGTGTCGTACTCAGCCGTTTCGCAGCTTCTGCCTGGGTCAGTCCGGTGTCCTTGACCCATTTCCTGATTGCGATCATTAATTCCGAGCGTAATTTCAGGTTCTCCGCATCGGGCAAGTTCAAATCTGCAAAAATATTGCCGTCAGAAGGTGTTGTATATTCACTTTTCATCTTTCACCCCGCATACGTTGCACATCACGTAAACGCCGTTTAGCAAGCTCTAAATTGATTATACTAAACTTGGTATAAAGCACGACTTCTGATTGACAGGATCATGATCCCTGTGTTGAAACATTGACCATGTTGTGCTACGTTGAAATTTCGTGAGGCCGATAACCCCAAGGCAAGGGCTTGCTAATGACAGCTGCTAATGAAGCCTTATCCACCGATACCCCGGCAACGGTGACCTTTGATACCCTGAGCGCTGCGAAGGAGTTGATGAGAAAAACCGGCCTGGAAGACCGGCAAGCCGAAGCGGTAGTGACGACCATCAGCAAAGCAATGAGTGAGACCGTAGCGACAAAAGCCGACCTGCAATTACTGCGGCAATACGTAGACAGCAGGCTTGATGCGCTGGAGAACAGGCTCATCATCAAGCTCGGCGGCCTGATGGTGACGATGACCTTTTTACTGCTGGCCATCGGCCCGTTTTATATTCGCTGGGTGATGTCCCTGATGGGCACATCGTAACCTCTGATTGAAACACTCACGCCTTCGGTACGCAGTCCAGGGGTCAGAGTAAAATCGCAAGAAAGGCGGCAGCTGGCAGGAACAGCGGTGATTTTACTCTGATACTCATCTATCTCTGTGCATTGTGCGACCTGACCCCATTTGTGTACAGGGCGCCCGTCCGGGCCGAACATCGACTTATTGCGTACAGCCAGGGATGCAGGTACAATAATAAGTACAATGAAAGAGGCAAATACGATGGAAACACTCAGCTACTCGGCATTTCGAAGTCACCTGGCCGGTGTTCTGGATAAGGTGAATGACGACCACAAGCCTGTCCTGATTACGCGGCAAAATGGTAAACCTGCCGTTGTCATGAGCCTGGAAGATTTTCAGGCCTATGAAGAAACCGCCTACCTTATGGCAAGCCCTGAAAATATGAGACGTTTGAACGAAGCTGTCTCAGAGGTAAGGGAAGGCAGGACAGTGCAACATGGGCTAATCGAAGAATGATTTTATCCTGGGCTGAAACAGCCTGGGAAGATTACCTGCATTGGCAGGCAGTCGATAAGAAAATACTCAAACGCATCAATACCCTGATTAAGGATATTCAACGACAGCCTTTCACCGGTATTGGGGACCCCGAACCGTTAAAACATAACTGGTCAGGATACTGGTCCCGCCGTATCGACCGTACCCATCGTCTGGTCTACAAAGTGACGGGCAACACGATTACTGTCATCCAGTGCCGTTACCACTACTGAATGGGAAAGGCGCCGGCCGTTCTTAACTATAGTCGTTCTTGATTACAATGAAGCTAACGAACTCGTAGGCGTAGAGATGTTGAAGCTATCAAAGCGTTCCTCCAGCATCAAATGGTCCTCTCTGGAATTTGAAACCATGTAGCGCTTGTACGTGAAGCGGCCGTCCGGGGCAATGACCTTCTCCACATTGCCGATATACAGGGTCGTGGTAGTGCTGATGGTGTTCTCGCCTGAAGCTGCGTGGGGCGGATTACAGAGGAAAGATCAGGGGAGAGAGATTTGGGGGTCGGAACCCTTCATCAACCGTATGTGCATTGTGCGACCTGGCCCCATTTGTGTTTCTTTCAGCAGTCTTGTTCCTGCAGGCAGCGTCTCTCGGTCGGAACCGCAGGTTACTGGCGAAACGTCTACTGCTTTAGTTCTTGAAGCAGATTAGCAAACCTTTGCTTCGTATCTGTAGAAATTGCTGATACCACTTGTTGTTTCTCTTTCTTGGTTCTGACCAGAGTAAGAAGCCTCCTCATGAGTGCGAGGTACTGCTTCTTGTTGACTGTTTCGACCTTTTCCTCGAATGCAAGCTCGTAAAGTTTAACCAATTCAGCGTTATTAAACAGACATTCGATCTCTGGACGCTGGGCGTCATGCATTACAAATTGATCGGCAGGCAACGAAAACTCTTTCATGTAACGTTTCTTCGCTTTTTCGCCCGCCGAATCCGAGTCTAGTAGTATTTTGAAGCAGGCTGACCAGCCCAAGTTTAAGGAAATCAACGTGGATAGGTTGGATGCGCTGCCCCCTGGGTATATTGCGTGCGTATTCTGTTGTCCTAAGACTGTCTGCATAACCTCTAGTGTGATGCAGTCTGAAGGTCCTTCCGTAATGATGGCCCGGCTCCACGGAATATCTAAATTGTTGGGTACAATCTGCAAGCAATCATGGAGGGGCTGATAATACGAGACGTTAGGGGCCTTCCGTTTGATATATTCGCCCCATTTTTCGCACGAAATACGACCACCTTTTCGACTTACAACGTGCGTGTTCTTCACATGGCTTTCTGATATCAGGTACCGACTGTGTGTGGTGTATATTACAGTGGTGTCTTCGACCAGTTTTTCGAAGTCGGCCACCATGTTGCTTTGCGCCGTTGAGTGCAGATTTGATGCCGGCTCATCAATCAGGTAAATGGGTTTTCCGGACCCTTCGCGCAGTTTTTTTCTCCGAAATTCCGTTTTCATCAAAAACGCAAGATACCAAACCGCCCCCTTGCTGCGTTCATGTACCGAATACGTAGTGCCGTCCTTCTCGCTGATCTTGATCTCAAAATATTTCTTGTTTTCCTGGAACGCGATCTCGGTCTGGTCGATTTCCTTCACTCCCGATAGCTCGCGCCATTTCACGGTGAAGGTCTCCTGCAGCGTGTTATTTACTTGTCTCAAAACAGTGCGCGCATCATCGTCCCGGCGATTCTTACTTAAGTAATAGTCCAGATATTTCTTGACGCTATAATTTGAATTAGTGTTGAAAAATATTCCATCAATGATTTCGTACCAAACCGGGTTAAAGCCGTCACTTCTCTTGTTGGTGAAAATTTTCTCTGGAATGGCGTCTTGAAAATCTTCGAAATACAAGATGTAGGGACTGCGCCGCACTATTTCCTGCGCCATTACTGATTCTAGTTTTTCGTCCCCAATGGGAGGATGATCTTCAAATTTGTAATAGCTTGCGCCAGCATTTCCGCTGCTAAAAGGAATAACTCTTGTAATGCGAACAGAACATTGTTTGTTTGCATAGTCAATGAAGGCATTAACTGTGGACCGAATTTGGTGAGTCTTGTACTTTGCCGAGTTTAATGCCCTTTGAAAAAACTTAAAGTCGAGAGGTTCGGAGAAACTTATCTCAGCCGTGATGGTCGTAGGGCTGTTGCAGTCGATATCCTGCTTGTTCCTGATGGACGTAAAAAAAGCCTTCAACTGATCTGGAGCAGGATCATTGTTGAAGTCAAAGCATTCTATGGCCTTTAATATGCTGGTCTTGCCGGATTCGTTCAAGCCCAGCAATAGCACCAAATCGTTTTTCGAGAAATTCAGGGACACATGACTTAATCCCCTGAATCCCTTTATTTCAATGCTTTTGTAGGAAAAATAGTTTTCGGTTTCCTTTTCTTTGGAAAATATCGGCGCCCAGAAGCGATAATATAATTCAAACCAGCCCGACATTATTTGCCTTGGAAGTTACTCAAAAAGGCGCACAGCTTATCATCAAAGCACAAGATAATCCATCTAGGGTTTTCGGAAACTCTTGCAGTTGACCTTTCACGAATCAGCGATTCAGGCAGGGTGACGGACGACCACGGGAAGAACCACGTGAGTTTCCGGCGTGAGGCTGGGGTGGTCTGACCCGAAACTATCGGATCATGTCAACCAAGCTTAGGCCGTTTCGTGGTAAATTGGCTCAATCAGATGAGGGTAAAGAATAGCAATGAATCCGACCACTACATATATTAGATTCCTTGAGGAACAAGTACGCCATTACATGTGTATTCTTCAAGAGATGTTCGGGCCAAGAGACAGCAGCTTCACGTTTGTAGGGGTTGGGAGAAACAGCGATGAACGAGACTTTCCTCAGACCTACTTCCCCAATGGTTATTGTGAAGCTGGCTGTGAGGTTGAGATACGCATAGAACCGCGGTGGTATGACATGCGACACTGTGGAATGGCAGGATATCAAATCGCACACGAGTGCGTACACCTCCTTGACCCGTCGCGGTTTGGTACTGGACCGATGCTGGAAGAAGGACTTGCTCAATGGTTTCAGGATGAACCGGAATACCACAGTCACCACAAGAGTATTCAAGCGCGTTCCGCATGCTATGGGCGTCAAAACAACCCTAACGTAGCGTACATGACGGCAAGGAACCTGGTCTGCAGATGTATGCCGCAACTAAGGCCGGCGATCAAAGAGATTAGACGTAGTGGGACGAGACTGAGGAACATCAAGACACAAGATATTCTTCCTTACTTGCCAGACATCGATAATCGAATTGTAGACGGACTGTGTGCTCCCTTCCCCTATACCAAGGGTTTACCGGGGAAACTGCCCCTACCACCAATCAGGTGATACCGGCAGAAGTCATGGTGAGAAGGGTTCCAAGGACTGAAGCACAATACTCAGCTGACAGCTGGATTGCTCGTCTATCATCAGCACTTCGCATACTGTTCAAAGAACAGAAACCCTGGCTTCAGTATTATTACGAAGAAACCCCGTATGTGACTGTGATGTCTGAAGGAACAAACGTCATTTCGCCAGATTCCTTGCTGGAACATTTACGGGGCATCTATGCAACTGCACGCCACGGCGGCAAGGTATCCGGTGAAAAGGAGCACTATGCAGCCTTGAGTAAGTTGCTGGACCCTGTAAGGCACATTCTACGTTCACACCCTGCGCTTGAGCGGGTCATGAGCCGAATCATAGGAGAAGACAACTTCTTGATTCAGGTTCTCGGCACCGGCCAGTCGATTTGCCTGACAGACCTGATTGCAGGACTGGTGGTACGTGCTACACAGCCTCCCGGTGATGGTTTCGTGACAGCAGCAAGGGAATTGGAAGCGTTTCTTGACAGGGCAGAGATAGAAAGCAAGGCCTGTGTGCCGGGCAACCTGGATACAGGGTATGACGCGGTACTGTTTTACGGCCTGAATATAAAGGAAAGAATCGACATTGAAAAAGACATGGTGATTCTTCCGTTCGAACAGGTGCAGACATTTGTGGAAAAAAGTCTGATAAAGGAACTCGTCCCAGGAGGCGCGGGGCTTCACGGATGGCAATCGGTCGGAGCTGTGGTCAGGCCATTCCAATGGAAGCCCAAATTTTATCGGCAGGGCGACATAAGACGCTCGGAGCCGAATTGGTCAGAAGTTGACCATACGAACAATTTCTTCCGACAGGCAGCAGTTTTTCTTGAATTGCTGGCCGTGGCGCATACAGCGCCGGTGCTGCGTCTTGCAATGTTGCCCCAACGCATCAAACATTCCGCGGGACGACTTCTGGGCGAGGTGAGTCGTAGTGGCAGCATCTTCCCAGGGCGCTCTGCGCAAGGGTTTGACGGGTTTGAAGAATCCCCGGAGTTGGCGCCAGAAGGCCTCGCCATAGCGAGGGAAGCTTTTGACAACCGTGAACACCAACGGTTCAAAAAGATGGCTCCCATTATCGCTCGGCTTGACGAAGCGCTCGCCAGAGACGGACAATTTGCAAGCGAAGACAAAATTCTGGATGTTGCAATAGCGCTGGAGCGCATGTATCAGCTAGACGGCGGCGAAATCTCCCATAAGATGCGGACCCGGGTGGCATGGTACCTCGGGGATGATGCCGGGAGCCGATTACGGGAAATGGAAACTATCAAGAAATTTTACAACTTGCGGTCGGGTATCGTTCACAATAAGAGGAAACGAAACTCTCCAGAGAGCGATCACAAAATCTTTAACGAAGGCTTCAGCATCGCCCGGAGAACCCTGTTCAAACTCCTGCGTGAGGGAGCGCCAAACTGGGAAAAATTGGTTGTCTCAGCCATGTGATTCACAGACATGAGCAGAAAAAAACGAGCAACGGTTTCCTAACTATTCTGTCAGTTTACATACCGACAGGTCACGTTCCGGAAGGAGCTTTATGCGTATATCTGCTCCTTGCAATCAGATCTGGACGAATGGTTTCATTACTATAATAATGAGCGTACCCATCAGGGAAAAATGTGCTGTGGGCGAACCCCAATGGAGATATTGAAAGATGGAAAACAAATCTGGCAAGAGAAGTTTATACAAATGAGCGACTCCCGCGATGGCGATAACCACACCCGAACGTGATCTTGAAGAATCCCTTGTCACGAAGCTACGGGATCTCAAGTACGAATATCGCTCCGACATCCGCGATCGAACCAAGCTTGAATCGAACTTCAGGGAGAAGTTCGAGGAACTCAACCGCGTCAACCTCACCGACGGAGAGTTCCAGAGACTCCTCGATGAGATCGTCAAACCAGACGTGTACGAGGCCGCCCGCTCCCTGCGGAACCGGGAAGCGTTCATCCGCGACGACGGCACGCCGCTCAACTACACCCTCGTCAACATCAAGGACTGGTGCAAGAACCACTTCGAAGTCGTCAATCAGCTCCGCATCAATACAGACTACAGCCATCACCGCTACGACGTCATACTCCTGATCAACGGCGTCCCCGTCGTTCAGATAGAATTGAAAACGCTTGGGATCAGCCCCCGGCGGGCGATGCAGCAGATCGTCGACTACAAGAACGACCCTGGTAACGGCTATACCAAGACGCTCCTTTGCTTCGTCCAGATCTTCATCGTCAGCAACCGTACGGACACGTGGTACTTCGCGAACAACAACGGGCGGCATTTCGCCTTCAATGCGAACGAGCGGTTTCTTCCGATCTACCAGTTCGCCGGCGAGGACAACAAGAAGATCACCCACCTTGATGACTTTGCCGATCAGTTCCTTGCAAAGTGCAAACTCGGTGAGATGATCAGCAAATACATGGTCCTCATCGCCAGCGAGCAGAAACTCCTGATGATGCGCCCGTACCAGATCTACGCCGTCAAAGCCATCGTCGACTGCATCGACCAGAATTGCGGCAACGGCTATATCTGGCACACAACCGGCTCGGGCAAGACGCTCACCTCCTTCAAGGCCTCGACACTCCTCAAGACCAACGAGAGCATCCACAAGTGCCTGTTCGTCGTCGACCGCAAAGACCTCGACCGCCAGACCCGCGAGGAGTTCAACCGATTCCAGGAGAACTGTGTTGAGGAGAACACCAACACCGCGGCGCTTGTCCGCCGCCTCCAGTCTGACGACTACGCGGACAAGGTCATCGTCACAACCATCCAGAAGCTCGGGCTCGCCCTTGACGAGAACAGCAAGCACAACAAGCAGAACATCGCTCGGGGGCGGTCAACGTTCAAGCAACGGCTTGAGCAGCTCCGCGACAAGCGGATGGTCTTCATCTTCGACGAGTGCCACCGCTCGCAATTCGGCGAAAACCACAAGGCCATCAAGGAGTTCTTCCCTAACTCCCAGCTCTTCGGCTTCACTGGCACCCCAATCTTTGAGGACAACGCGACCGTCAAGCAGGTGGAGGGAGACGTCGCCACCCTTCGAACCACCAAGGACCTTTTCCAGGATGAGCTCCACGCTTACACCATCACCCACGCGATCGAGGATCAGAATGTCCTCCGCTTTCATGTCGATTTCTACAAACCGAAAGAAGACCTCTCCCGCGAGCCCGGTCAAGCACTCACCAAGCCAGCAGTCGCGCAAGCCATCATCGACAAGCACGATGCCGCGACCGGCGAGCGACGTTTCAACGCGTTGCTCGCTACAGCCTCGATCAACGACGCCATCAAGTACTATGAAGTCTTCAAGCAGCTCCAGGCCGATCGGCAGACCACCCACCCGGAGTTCGTCCCTCTCAAGATCGCTGCCGTCTTCTCGCCGCCTGCGGAGGGCAACAAAGATGTCCAGCAGATCCAGGAGGACCTCCCGCAAGAGAAGGAGGACAACCGGCACGATCCCGAGGGCAAGAAAACCGCGCTGAAGGCCATCATCGCCGACTACAACCAGCGGTATGGCACGAACCACGACATTAACGACTTCGACCTCTACTACCAGGACGTTCAGCAGCGCATCAAGGATCAGCAGTTCCCCAACCGTGATCTGCCTGACAAGGGCGCCGAGAAGATCGACATCACCATCGTCGTCGACATGCTTCTCACCGGCTTCGACGCCGTGTACCTCAACACGCTCTACGTTGACAAGAACCTCAAGCACCATGGCTTGATTCAGGCCTTCTCCCGCACCAACCGCGTTCTCAATGCGACCAAGCCCTACGGCCACATTCTCGACTTCCGCCAGCAGCAAGACAGCGTCGACGCCGCCATCGCTCTCTTCTCTGGATCTCAGACCGACCGGACCCGTGAGATTTGGTTGGTAGATAAGGCTCCTGTCGTCATCGACAAGTTTACACAAGCGGTTACCTACCTCAGCGAGTTTATGCAGTCGCAAGGTCTCGAAACCCGGCCTGATCAGGTGAACAACCTGATGGGCGACGTTGCCCGCGCCCAATTCATAACCCGGTTCAAGGAAGTTCAGCGCCTCCAGACCCAGCTCGATCAGTACACCGACCTCACGGATGAGCAACGCGAGCAGATCGAGAAGACCCTCCCAAAACATGACCTTCGTGCCTTCCGCGGCGCCTATTTGGAAACCGCCCAACGGCTCAGGGAGCAGCAAGGAGCGATCGGAAGAGTTGCCGAGCCGTCTAGTCTTGAGATCGACCAACTCGACTTTGAGTTCGTCCTTTTCGCTTCCACCCTCATCGACTACGACTACATCATGCAGTTGCTCGCCAGATACTCGGGACAGGACCCCAAGAAGGTCCAGATCAGTCGCGAACAACTTATCGATCTTATTAGGTCCGATGCCAAGTTTCTCGACGAGCGAGAAGAGATCACCGAATACGTCCACTCACTCAAGGTAGGAGAGGGCCTGGACGAAGCCGCGATTCGCGACGGTTACGAGCAGTTCAAAGAGGAGCAACAGGCCAGGGAGATCAACGGTCTTGCCCAAGCGCACGGTCTGACGACCGAGTCACTCTCGGGTTTCGTCAATACCATCCTTCAGCGAATGATCTTCGACGGCGAGCAGCTTACTGACCTGATGGAGCCACTGGATCTTGGATGGCGTGAACGTCGAGAGCGGGAACTTGCACTGATGGCCGACCTTGCACCCCTTCTGAACAGGCGGGCTCACGGCCGGGACATCTCGGGCCTCAGTGCTTACGAGCATGGTGGTGTGGGATGACAGCCGACAAGCCAATGCGCCTTGTGCCGGAACTGCGGTTTCCAGAGTTTCGGGACAGTGGGGAGTGGGAAACAAGGAAATTGGGGGACATCGTTTCAAGAAATAAAGAGACGTTTGACCCACAGAAGAGCCGTGACACTCCACATTTGATTGAACTTGAAAATATCGAATCGAAAACTGGACGGATACTCGGCGTCGCTGAACTTGAGAAGCATAATAGCCTCAAATCAAGGTTCCAAGCCGGTGATATTCTGTTCGGCAAACTACGTCCGTATCTGCAGAAGTTTGCGCGACCTGACTTCCAAGGTGTCTGCACGTCTGAAATTTGGGTGCTGCGAAGTAAAGAAATTTCAAGTGCCTTCTTGTTCTATTTGGTACAAACAGAACGGTTTATTCAATTGGCAAACATCTCATCGGGGTCAAGAATGCCTCGCGCCGAATGGAACTTTCTCGCGGGTGCAGATTTCAAAATCCCCCATCCCGACGAGCAACGAAAAATCGCTGAATGTCTCGGCTCGCTCGACGCTCTGATCACGGCGGAGGGCCGGAAGCTCGAAGCCCTGCGACAGCACAAGCAAGGGCTGATGCAGAAGTTGCTTCCACAGCCCGGAGAAACCGTGCCCCGCCTTCGGTTCCCGCAGTTCCGCGACGCGGGGGAGTGGGAGGAGAAGAGACTGGGTGATCTCGGTACGCTCATCTCCGGCCTGACTTATAGCCCAAAGGATGTGCGAGATGGTGGGCTACTCGTTTTGCGCTCTTCAAACATCCAGAACGGCGAAATTGCTCTTGACGATTGCGTTTATGTCCGACGCGACATGAATGGTGCTAACCTCACTCAGTCGGACGACATTCTGATCTGCGTCCGAAACGGCTCCAGGGCACTTATTGGGAAGAATGCGATAGTCCCGAAAGGAATGCCGGTCTGTACGCATGGGGCATTTATGACCGTCTTTAGAGCCTCGGCCCCACACTTCGCCCGTGTACTTCTACAAACGACGGCATACCAGAAACAGGTGGCCGCAGATCTGGGCGCCACCATCAACTCGATCAATAGGAGCCAGCTACTTAAGTACCGCTTCACTGTTCCGAAGCCCGCCGAGCAGCAGCGAATCGCCGCGTGCCTGTCCGCGGTCGATACGCAGATCGCCGCACAGGCCAGGAGGATCGCCTCCCTCAAGCAACACAAGCAGGGATTGCTGCAGCAGCTCTTCCCGTCGCTTGCGGGGCAATGACTAAATGAGTAATCCACCGAAGATACGTCGGTACCAGAGTTTGACAACTCTCGCGCGTCGGCTCCGTAGCGACATCAAGGACTTCCAGTGCGTCTTGATATACGCGTACAACCGAACGGGGAAAACTCGTCTGTCGATGGAGTTTAAGGATCAAGGAAAGCGAAAAGGCCCAGGAACGCCGGACACACTCTACTTCAATGCGTATACCGAAGACCTCTTCGTCTGGCACAATGATCCTGATAGTGACGCGGGTCGGCACCTGATAATCACTAAGGACTCGTCCTTTTTCAATGGCCTCACTGACCTTGCACTGGACGAGACCATCGCCGGTTACTTGTCACGCTACGCCGATTTTGATTTCGACATTGATTATAATCTGTGGACCGTGACTTTTCGTAAGGGCGATGACGAGCAGATCAAGATTTCCCGGGGCGAGGAGAATATTTTCATCTGGTGTATTTTCATGGCGATCTGCGAACGGGTCATTGATGGACACCCGTCGTATCACGGGGTCAAATACCTATACATTGATGACCCAATCTCGTCGCTGGACGACAACAATGCCATCGCTATGGCTTGTGATCTGGCGGCACTTATCCGCAAGGCTGCAACGCGCCGAGGTGCTGGAGGGGAGCGAGATCCGCTCAGAACGGTGTTCTCTGCTCACCACGCTCTGTTCTTCAATGTCATGTGTAACGAGCTTAGAAGAACTAAGGGCGACGAAGAAAAAGTAAGCACCAAGCGGTATTTTCTGCACAAACCGGACTCCGAGGGATCTTTTACGCTACGAGCTACTGGAGACACGCCCTATTTTCACCATGTCGCCACTCTTGCTGAGCTTCGGAAATGTTCCCAGGAAGGAACTCTCTACACGTACCATTTCAATGCCCTACGCAGCATCTTAGAGAAGACGGCAAGTTTCTTTGGCCACGAAGATCTTCGGGTTTGCCTCGCTGGTCTAGAGGACGAAGCCCTCTACAACCGCGCGCTGAACCTGCTGAGCCACGGAAAATACACCATCAACGAACCAGTTGAGATGGTGGACGACAACAAGGTGCTGTTCGGCAGGATTCTCAATGATATTCTTGACCGTTTCCAGTTTGCACTTCCCGAGATTGTTCCCGAATCTACCACGCAGAAGGCCAACTCATGACTGACCAAGACCAGAAGCAGCTAGGCAAGACGCTCTGGGATATCGCCGACCAGCTACGCGGGGCGATGAACGCGGACGACTTTCGCGACTACATGCTCGCGTTCCTGTTCCTCCGCTATCTCTCAGACAACTACGAACAGGCCGCGAAGAAGGAGCTAGGGCGCGACCACCCCGATCCGAATGCCATTGGTAACGGAGGGAAATCCTCCCTATCTGTCTGGTACGAGCAGAACCCCGATGATGTGTCAGCCTTCGAGAAGCAGATGCGTCTCAAAGCACATTATGTTATTCACCCCGATCACCTCTGGGCCAGCATCGCCCACATGGCCCGCACCCAGGACGGCGATCTGCTCAACACGCTCCAGGATGGCTTCAAATACATCGAGAACGAGTCATTCCAGAGCACGTTCTCGGGACTGTTCTCGGAGATCAATCTCGGTTCCGACAAGCTCGGCAAGACCTACGCAGATCGGAACGCGAAGCTCTGCACGATCATCACCAAGATAGCTGAGGGTCTCGCGGAGTTTTCCACGGATAGCGACACTCTCGGCGATGCCTATGAGTACCTGATCGGCGAGTTCGCCGCGGGTTCGGGCAAAAAAGCCGGTGAGTTCTACACACCGCAGCGGATCTCGAACATCCTCTCCGCGATCGTTGCACTCGACGGCCAGGAGCCGAAGACAGGCAAGCGAAAGCAGCTCACCAGCGTGATGGATTTCGCCTGCGGTTCGGGCTCGCTGTTGCTCAATGTGCGCAAGCGCATGGGGCCACATGGCATCGGCAAGATCTACGGGCAGGAGAAGAACATCACCACTTACAACCTCGCGCGGATGAACATGCTGCTGCACGGGGTGAAGGACACGGAGTTTGAGATCTATCACGGTGATACGCTGACCAACGATTGGGACTTGCTCCGTGAGACGAACCCGGCCAGGAAGCCCCACTACGACGCCGTGGTTGCCAACCCGCCTTTCAGCTACCGGTGGGACCCGAACGAGGCGTTGGGCGAGGACATGCGCTTCAAGAACTACGGGCTGGCCCCGAAGTCGGCGGCAGACTTCGCGTTCCTGCTGCACGGGTTTCACTACCTCAAGGATGACGGTGTGATGGCTATCATCCTGCCGCACGGCGTGCTGTTCCGCGGCGGCGCGGAGGCGAAAATTCGCCGCAAGCTCCTTGACGACGGGCACATCGACACCGTTATCGGTCTTCCGGCGAACCTGTTCTACTCGACCGGCATCCCGGTCTGCATCCTTGTCCTGAAGAAGTGCAAGAAGCCCGATGACGTCCTGTTCATCAACGCGTCCGAGCATTTCGAGAAGGGCAAGCGGCAGAACTACCTGTCCGACGAGCATATCGAGAAGATTATCGACACCTACCAACAGCGTCCGGAGAGCATCGAACGGTACGCAAGACGCGTGGGGATGGACGAGATTGAGGCCAACGACTTCAACCTGAACATCTCGCGCTATGTCAGCACGGCCAAGGAGGAGGTAGCGATTGATCTGTCGGCCACACACAAGGAGTTGGTCGAGATCGAGAAACAGATTTGGGAGTCAAAGGCAAAGCACAACACGTTCCTCAAGGAACTTGGGCTACCTGAATTACCATTGCGCGATTGACTCACGGGGGGAAACTCGACTCCCGGTTCAGATCGCAGTCATAGCTGCGTGTTCCAGAGAAATATTGCCACTCATTCCATTTACTACAAGGTATCAAGACATTGATACTCCAAGGGACGGACGAGATACATATATCCACAAATCGGGATTAACATGGCCTGAATGTCAATCTGAGTCGCCGAGGACCAGGGAGTTCCAGTAGTTGCTATCGCGCTTAACGCCATCTTGGATATACCTGATCAGTGCACTGCGACAAATGCTTCTTGCGTCATCCAAAAGGCTAATTGACGCGTTGTCAGAATCAAGGCGGCCTGCATGAACTGCTTTTGAGCCGAGGTTATAGACCTTCTTGAGCATTTTGAAATATTTCTCTCGCTCCGCTACGCTCTTGCCAAGGTACCAAGCGCCCCGAAGTGCGACTCTGTGAGAGAGTTCCGCGTTGCCGCCCTCTGCGAAGAGCGCTTCGAGAGCAATTCGTATGTCAATGGCATTGTTGACAATGTCGGATTTCCGCGCCTTGCTGCTGTGCCAACGCTCAAATGCAATCTGAACCTTTGGTTCCGACGACTGTCCAAGAAGTCTGTCGTATAGATGTCGGGCGACATCCACATCTTGCTGGGTCAGTTTAGTCGATTCCGAATAGGAGTTGATGCCGTGCTGATTTTCTGGAACAAAGTTTGTAGGAAGTGACACATCGCAGCCAGTGAGCGGACCGAGGCCGCGCTCAAAGTTGAACCATTGCCAAGTGGGGACAACGTAACTGTCACATGCCAACGATACCGCTTGCAAAAGGAATCGGTCTGGAACAAGACTCTGGTCAAAGTGCCGATTGAATCCGCCACCAACGCGAGGCGAGCAAATTGACAGAGTAGCCGTAGACTCTTTAAAGAGCGCCGTCGTGCCCGTCAGCCATCCCGATCGGTCGGTTATCATAGCAAACGCATCCGGGAACAGCTTTCCAAAAAGCATATCGGGGACTATGTTGACCAGTTGATTTGGGTCTTTGCTCAATTGCTCCAGTCGTATCCCATCGCACACTTCCAGACACTGGCGCTCAAGATGGACGCCTTCAAGTATCGTCACATGTGTGCAAGGTACCGTATCGCCACGAATGCAGCCCTCCAACAACTCGATTGCACGGCCTGTACCAACCAGGGCAGCACACCTGATTATCTGCTTGCAAAATAGATCGAGTTCGGGTTCGGGACGAGACCAAGACACCGGAAGGTTGGTAGAGAAGGTGATTCTGGAAGTCTCTGGGTCGACATGTGGTTCCAGCATATTTCGGATTGTGTCGACCAGTTGTTCGAATAGCCGTGCCGCTGTTTCAGGAACTTCAACTACCGCATGTAAGGAGATGACCGATTGTAGTCCCGCCCGGATTCCTGTGGCCGACCGCGACGCATGGTATTGCTGCTGATAAGCACCCAGATTCCAGTTCTTGTCAGTACCGGGGACGGAAAATCTGGCTTGCGGCAGGATCGAGGTAATGAGCGTCGCTAAGTTCATTAAGTAAGACTACAGTAGTACTTTTTCAATTTAATTCTGATCGATTGACGGGTCAAGACTAATCCAGTGGTGGCAATTGATAGGCTGGTATGGCCAACGCCAACACGCTGTCGCTGCTGGGTTATTTATGAATAAGTCCTATCTCATGCAACTGGGTGACTATACGGTAAACAGACTGAGGCGTAACTCGGAAGTGACATTGTAAATCGGCCTGTGCGGGGGCAGGGTCGTTGATTTTAGTGTGAAGGCCAGGTATTGGCCTTGCAGATTACTCATCCTTGATGACTGGAGCATGGAACCCCTCAACACCGCACAGCACCATGACCTCATGGATGACCGCTACCTTAGCCTTGGAAGCGCTGGCACCTACTAACGGGAAGCTGAAATCCCTGTTGACTTCTCCCTCTCCATGGGAGTATCCATGGGTCTATCGCAGTTGGGGTCAGACCACCCTAACTATCTGTTTCCATTCAGTTTGTATGCCGCTTACTCTGGTTATTTCCCCTTAAACCCCGCTTTTTGCCTGCAAAAACAGGGTTTTAAGATTCCCATTTCTCTTTCAACAGTTCAACCCCTTCAACCCGCGCTGCCTTCTGGTCGAAGGTATAAAGAGGGTGCGCTTCTGACCGTTCGGTGGCGGCCAGAATCATCAGGTCGGCAAAACCTGAAACTTCCGAGCGGTAACGGGAAGCCGCGCGTATCACGTCGGCATCGGCCTCGACTACCAGACTGTCGGTTGCTGTCAGTTGCTCCAGCACTGTCGCGATCCGGTCACGAGACTGTTTGTATGACCGTTCCAGCACCCAGACAAGTTCTACTATGACCTCGCGGCACACGAAGCCGGGACGTTCAACAGTGAGTGACTCCAGCAGCGCCCGGGCGGCCTCTGCCTGCTTCGCATCGTCGCGTACCAGGTAGCGAACCAAAACATTGGTATCAAGCCCGACCATTGTCGCAGGCCCCGCTGATTACTGCCTGCTCCATCTCTTCCAGCGTGACGGCAGGACCGGTATGCTGCAACACGCCAAACAACCTGTTTACCGGACAAACCGGCAAAATCCGCACTTCGTCGTCAACAATGACGTAGCGCACCCGGTCTCCGGCCCGCACTCCGAGAGCCTCTCGAACGACTTTTGGGAGAGTTGTCTGGCCTTTACTGGTAATAGCAGATTCAATCATGGCAATATCTCTCTTTCATTACAAATTACATTATTCCTTACTAATTATAAAAGAACAAGGAAAAGTATACAATATAAGGTTAATTTACGAAGGGGACGAGGGGACGGACCTCAGGTCCGTCCCCGGTATGGGGGATACGTGGGGTCAGAGTAAAAATTCTGGCGAATTTCTTACTCTGACCCCATCAATCCGGACAGGTAGGACAATTGACGATTTATTTCGGTACAATACCGGGAAAACCAAAGGAGACCGAAACATGATCCAAGAACGACTGGTTGAATATGAACATGGGGGAGCCACCCTTGAAGGCTTGCTCGCGTGGGATGATACGGAAGCCGGGGCAAGACCGGCAGTGATGGTCGTGCATGCCTGGGGCGGGCGCGGCCAATTTGAATGCGACAAGGCTCGTTTGCTGGCTGAATTGGGATACGTGGGTTTCGCCGCGGACCTTTACGGCAAAGGGGTACTGGGGGCCAGCGTGGAGGAGAACGCCAGCCTGATGCAGCCTTTTCTGGATGATCGGGCCATGCTGCAATCCCGTTTGACGACATCACTTGAAACCTTGAAATCACAGCCGGAAGTGGACAATGACCGGATTGCAGCAATCGGTTATTGTTTTGGCGGCTTGTGTGTCCTGGATATGGCCCGCATCGGCACTGATATCAACGGTGTGGCCAGTTTTCACGGCTTGTTCGGCGCCCCTGGGAACACGGCCGGCACAAAAATTAAAGCCAAAGTGCTGGCGCTGCACGGTCACGAAGACCCGATGGTCCCTGTTGACGCGGTGGTTGCGCTCGAGAAAGAGTTGACGGAAGCCGGCGCGGACTGGCAGATACATGTGTATGGCAATGCCTGGCATGCCTTCACCAATCCGGAGGCCAACAATCCGGACCTGGGCGCTATTTACAACAAGAACGCGGATAGGCGCTCCTGGGAGACACTGCTGAACTTCCTCGATGAACTGTTTTAGAAGGATATATGGGGTCGGAGTAAAAATTCTTCGAATTTCTTACTCCGACCCCTTAATTGCCAGCCATTCGGCGGCCTGCCTGGCGAAGTAAGTCAATATCCCGTCTGCGCCCGCCCGTTTGAACGCCGTCAGGGTTTCCAGCACCGCGGTTTTCTCGTCCAGCCAGCCACGCTCCGCGGCGGCCTTGATCATGGAATATTCACCGCTGACGTTATAGACGAAAGTAGGCATACGGAATTCGGATTTGACCCGCCGGATGACGTCCAGGTACGGCAGGCCGGGCTTGACCATGACCATGTCCGCGCCTTCGCTGATATCCAGCGCCACTTCACGTAATGCCTCGTCTGAATTGGCCGGGTCCATCTGGTAGGTCTGCTTGCCGCCCTTGCCGAGGTTTGCCGAGGACCCCACGGCGTCCCGGAACGGGCCGTAAAACCCGGAGGCGTATTTTGCCGAGTAGGCGAGGATGCGGGTATTGACATGTCCGGCGCCGTCCAGGGCCTTGCGAATGGCGCCGATGCGGCCGTCCATCATGTCGGAAGGGGCAACGATATCGATCCCTGCTTCGGCCTGGGACAAGGCCTGTTGCACCAGGACTTCCACAGTGGCGTCGTTGACGACATAGCCGCTGTCATCCAGCAGGCCGTCGTGCCCGTGGGTGGTGAACGGGTCCAGCGCCACGTCCGCGACGACGCCCAGCCCGGGGAGCGCGGCCTTGAGTTCCCTGGCCGCCGACTGGACCAGGCCGTCCGGGTTCCAGGCTTCCCTGCCGTCCGCGCTCTTCTTCTGTTCCGGGGTAACGGGAAACAGGGCCAGCGCCGGGATTTTCAGTTGCGCACAGGTGCGGGCCTCTTCGAGAAGCAGGTCGATACTCAGGCGCTCAACACCCGGCATCGCGGGAACGGGTTCGCGGCGATTTTCACCCTCTATGATGAAAACAGGATAGATAAGGTCCGCGACCGTGAGTGATGTCTCCCGCATCATGCGCCGGGTGAAATCATGCTCACGCATGCGCCGTAACCGGATTGTGGGGAAGTTTCCCGGGTTGTTAAACGGCATGTCTAATGATATTTTGGTTAAAAAACAGGGTTATTTTAGGGATTTATGGGGTCAGAGTAAAAATTATATGAAATCAGAAAATAATTTCACCCAGGTCGTGAAAGACAACAAGCCGTTACAGGTCGTCGGTACGATAACCGCGCTGGCCGCGCGCATGGCGCAACGGGCGGGGCATAAGGCGATTTACCTCTCCGGCGGCGGATTGGCTGCCAACTCCCTGGGTGTCCCCGATCTCGGCATCAGTTCCCTCGAGGACCTGCTGATTGACGTGCGGCGTATTACCGATGTCTGCGACCTGCCGTTGCTGGTGGATGCTGACACCGGATTCGGCGGCGCATTCAATATCGCCAGGACGGTCAGGAGCCTTGCCAGGGCCGGCGCCGCGGCCATGCACATCGAGGACCAGGTGACGCAGAAACGTTGCGGGCACAGGCCCAACAAGGCCATTGTCCCGCAGGCGGAGATGGTGGACCGCATCAAGGCTGCGGTGGATGCCCGTGATGACGACGGCTTCGTCATCATGGCGCGCACCGATGCCCTGGCGGTCGAGGGCATGCAGGCCGTTACGGAACGGGCTAACGCCTGCATCGAAGCCGGCGCCGACATGATCTTTCCGGAGGCGGTGACGACCCTGGAGCAGTACCGGACCTTGCGTGCGCAGATACCGGCGCCGATCCTGGCGAATATCACCGAATTCGGCAAAACACCCCTGTTTTCGACCCCGGAACTGGGCGCCGCGGGCGTCGATATCGTGTTGTACTGCTGTGGGGCCTACCGGGCGATGAACAAGGCCGCCATGGGTTTTTACCGGGCCGTCCTGGCAGACGGCCACCAGCGCAATGTTATCGATTCCATGCAGACCCGGGAGGAAATGTATGACCTGTTGGACTACCACGAATACGAGCGGAAACTGGATGCCCTGTTTCTCGAGGACGCCCCGCAATGAGCGCTAAAGCGAAGAAATCGGTCTCCCTGTCGGGCGTACCGGCCGGGAATACCGCCTTGTGTACCGTAGGCCGCAGCGGCAACGACCTGTCCTATCGCGGCTACGACATACTGGATATCGCCGAGACCTGTGAATTTGAGGAGATCGCGCACCTGTTGCTGCATGAGCGCTTGCCCGACCGGACAGAACTGGACAGGTACAAGGTGAAACTGGCTACGCTGCGCAGCCTGCCGGATCCGGTTAAACGCGGCCTGGAACTGCTGCCGGCCGAGGTCGCGCCCATGGATGTCCTCAGGACCGGCTGCTCGCTGCTGGGCGCCGTGGCGCCGGAATCCGGGGAGCATACTGGTGCGGAAGCCCGTGATATCGCTGACCGGTTACTGGCTTCATTCCCTTCCATGCTGGCTTACTGGCACCATTTCAGCCGGCACGGCAGGCGCATCGATGAGAACACCGGAGATGATTCCATCGGTGGCCACTTCCTGCACATGTTGCACCAGGAGGCGCCCCCGGATTTATGGGTCCGGGCCATGCACACCTCCCTGGTCCTGTATGCCGAACACGAGTTCAACGCCTCCACCTTCACCGGCCGGGTCATCGCCGGCACCGGATCGGATATGTATTCGGCCGTTACCGGCGCCATCGGCGCACTGCGCGGGCCGAAGCACGGCGGCGCCAATGAAGTCGCCATGGAAATCCAGCAGCGTTATGCATCCCCGGACGAGGCGGAGGCGGACATCCGCGCCCGGCTCGCCCGGAAAGAGATAGTGATGGGGTTCGGCCATCCCGTGTATACCATCTCGGACCCCCGCAACGAGGTCATTAAACGCGTTGCGAAACAGCTCTCCGTGGAAAAGGGCGACATGAACCTGTTCAATATTGCGGAAAGACTGGAGACCGTGATGTGGGACGTCAAAAAAATGTTCCCCAACCTGGACTGGTTCTCCGCAGTCTCTTACAACATGATGGGTATTCCCACCCCCATGTTTACGCCGATATTCGTCATGTCGCGGGTGACGGGCTGGGCGGCGCACATCATCGAGCAGCGCCAGGACGGAAAGATCATCCGGCCCGGCGCCAATTACACCGGGCCGGAAAAGATGGAGTTCGTTGCGCTGGAAGGCAGGGGTGAGGGATAATACAGGGGTCTAATGCAGGGGTCAGAGTAAAAATTCTGGCGAATTTCTTACTCTGACCCCATAAATTCAACGCGTTCGCCTTCACCCTCATGCCCCCGGATAGTGCCGAGACGCCATGCCTGTTCGCCTGAGGCCCGCAGCAACCCGAGAGTTTTTTCTTCCTCTTCCGGACTCACTACGAGGGCCATGCCGATCCCGCAGTTGAACGTCCGGTACATCTCTTTCGTTTCGACATTGCCGGTTTCCTGCAACCAGTGGAATATGCCGGGCCAGCGCCAACTCCCGGGATCGATCTCTGCACAGGTATCTGAGGGTATGACCCTGGGGATGTTTTCGGTCAATCCTCCTCCCGTGATATGGGCGGCCGCCTTGAGGGTTACCTCCGGTAATAATTTAATAATGGCGTTCCGGTAAATTCGCGTCGGTTCCAGCAGCAAATCGGAAAACAGGGCCCCGTCCAGCGTGCCGGTCAACGAAGTCCCGGAGTCGGCAAGAATTTTACGGATCAGGGAATACCCGTTCGCATGCGGGCCGCTGGAGGGAAGGGCGATCAGCGCATCTCCCTCCCTGACATGTTCGCCGGTGATTATTTCCTGTTTTTCCACGACTCCCACGCAAAAACCTGCCAGATCGTAGTCTCCGGGTCGGTACATTCCCGGCATTTCCGCGGTCTCGCCGCCTGTCAGGGCGCAGCCGGACAATTCACAACCCCGGGCAATGCCTTTCACGACGTCTGTCGCGGTGGCAACGTCCAGCCTGGAACAGGCAAAATAATCCAGGAAAAACAGGGGCTCCGCTCCCAGCACCAGGATATCGTTGACGCACATGGCAACCAGGTCTATGCCGATGGTGTCATGCCTGCCCAGTTCGATGGCGAGTTTTATTTTCGTTCCAACGCCGTCGGTGCCTGAAACGAGTACCGGTTCGCGATATCCGGTAGCAGACAGGTCAAACAATGCCCCGAAGCCGCCTGGTTCACCCAACACGCCGGGACGCTGCGTGACCTGCACCAGGGGTTTGATATTTGCCACCAGTTCATTGCCGCGGTCGATACTGACCCCGGCAGCTTCATAATCGGAGCGCTTCACAGATACGATGATATTAGGGAATGAAGTACGATACTATAATGTGATGGTCAATGCAGTTCCAGATTTTATAAAGCCCGAAGGCGTGAAAAAGATCTTGCAGGTCTTTTGCTGCCTGGCCTGTCTGTGCCCGCAGTTTGTACACGCAATCAAGGTGCCGGGTCTGTACGAGGCCGAGACGATCGTAAGCAGCCAATCGAATGAGGGCAGGCCGGCGGCGATCCGGGCCTGCCTGGGCATGGTGCTGGTGAAACTGACCGGCGCGCGTGATGTGTCGGCGGAATCTGCCCTGGAGCCGATCCTGGAACAGGCGGAAAGATTTGTTCAGCAGTACCGGTACCAGGAGGTCCAGGCGGAGCTCCCCGCCCTGTCCGGTTCGGATTCCCCGCCAAAATGGCGTTTAGCCGTTAAATTCGACGAGGAAAACCTCAATAACTCCCTGCGGAATTCGGGAATACCGGTATGGGACAAGGAACGGCCATCCATCCTGGTCTGGCTCGCGCTGGAACGGTCAAACCGCAGGTTGTTTGCCGAATCCGCCAGTGAGCCGGAGTTGCTGGCGATAGTGGAGGAGGTGGCGCAACGGCGCGGAGTCTCCTTCCTGTTTCCCCTGTACGACCTCGATGACCAGGTGAAATTACAGCCCGGGGATGTATGGCTTGGTTTCCAGGAGCAGATCATGGCCGCTTCCGCCAGGTACAGGGCCGATGTTGTCCTGACGGCACGTGTGAGCGCCCCTGTCCCCGGGATCTGGGAGGGCAGGTGGAGAAGTTACGGGAAAGACGGCCTCAAGTACGAGTGGACAACCGAGACCGACCTGCTGGAACTCGCCCTGGAAGAAGGTTTCAACGGTTTTGTCGATGCCCTGGCATACGAGTTCGTCCGCAGCGGCAGCTACACCCTGGTGGGAGATATCGAGATCACGGTCGGCGCCGTTGATTCCGTCGATCAATACGCGCGCCTGCTCAACTACCTGGAATCCCTGAGTTCAGTCAGCCGTATCCATGTGAAGGAGGTGCGCGCCGGAGAAGTCACTCTGGCATTGGCTGCCCATGGCGGCGAACAGGCTGTAGTACGGACCATCAACCTGGGAAGGATCCTGAAACCGGTTGAAAGCCCGGACGGCCACTACTATCTGCTGAACCCGTGAGCAGGAAAACCGGGATGACAAAATCGGCCCACAAGCGCCAACGGTCCCTGGAATTCCACCGTGATCATAAATTTCAGCCGCTCAGGGCCGGTGGGGACAACACCTCGAGTTCGCAACTCCCGCTGGGATTCGCGCGCCATGACATCTACACGTTTGACAGTTATATTCCAGGTTCGAACCGGGAGCCGGCAGACGCCTTGCAGGGTATCGCAAGAGGCTCCGGTCACGACAATATCTATCTCTGGGCAGGCCGGGGAGTGGGGAAGAGTCATTTGCTCCAGGCCGCATGCAACCTGGCTGCGCTGTCTGAGCGCGCCTGCGCCTATATTCCGTTAAGACAGATCGATGATTTTACTCCGGACCTGTTTTCGTCCCTGGAAGATCTCAGCCTGGTGTGCCTGGACGACGTGGATGAACTGGCGGGCAGGGATGACTGGGAACTGGCGCTGTTCGACTTGTTCAACCGCCTCAAGGATACGGAAATACCCCTGGTGATGAGTGCAGGGTGCAGCCCCAAAGGCAGTCTGATCCGGCTGCCGGACCTGAAATCAAGATTGTCCTGGGGCCTTTGCTATCACTTGCAACCGCTTGATGAAGGCGAGAATATCGCCGCGCTTAAACAGCGCGCCCGGGAGCGCGGGCTCGACCTGAACGACCAGGTGGTTGACTACCTCATCAAGCGGGTCGAGCGGGATACCCGTAACCTGTTTTACTGGCTGGACCGCCTGGACCGGCAGAGCCTGGAGGCGCAGAGGAAATTAACGGTGAATTTCGTCAAGGAAATACTTGAAATCAAGGGGTCAGAGTAAGAAATTCGAAGAATTTTTACTCTGACCCCATATATCCGACCCCAGGTATTATCCTTTCAACTTCAGGGACAGATCTGCCAGCCTGGCTCCCAGGGCCACGCAGATCCGTTTCTCCTCATCGGTGATCCTGATGTCGTTTTCAATGCCGGCCACGTGGCTTGCGCCGTAAGGCGTGCCGCCGGACCGGGTGGAGAGCAGGGCCGGCTCCGAATAAGGCACCCCCATGATGACCATTCCATGGTGCAGCAGCGGCAGCATCATTGACAGGAGCGTACTCTCCTGCCCGCCGTGCAGGCTGCTTGTGGAGGTAAACACGGCAGCGGGCTTGCCCGCGAGCTTGTTGGACAGCCAGATATCCCCGGTGCCGTCGAGGAAATATTTCAGCGCCGCCGCCATGTTGCCGAACCGGGTCGGGCTTCCCAGGGCCAGGCCGGCACAGCGGACCAGGTCGTCTTTGGTTACAAACGGCGGTCCTTGTTCCGGAACGCTGTCGGCTACGCCCCCGCCGGTTGCAGGTACGGCCGGTACGGTTCTTATCAGTGCGCGGCAGGACCTGACGGATTCCACCCCGCGCCCGACATGCCTGGCCATGTCCGCGACATTGCCGTAGCGGCTGTAGTACAGGACCAGTATCTCTGTCATTACTCAGATGATTGCCAGTACGTTTTCCGGCGGCCGCCCTATGGCGGCCTTACCGTTGGCCAGGACTATGGGCCGTTCAATCAGTACCGGGTGTTCAACCAGCGCGTCCAGCAGTTGTTCGTCGGACAGGTCCGGCGCATCCAGGCCGTTAGCCTTGTACTCCGCTTCTTTTTTCCGCATCAAATCCCGGGGCCCCAGTCCCAGCAATGCCAGTATCCCGGTCATTTCGCTTTTACCGGGCGGATTTTTCAGGTATTCAACGATTTCCGGCTCCAGCCCTTTCCCGCGCAACAATTCCAGGGTCTGCCTGGATTTGCTGCACCGGGGGTTGTGGTAGATTGTTACGGTCATTGTCCGGTCTCCATTTTCTGCTTGACGAATTCAACGGCATTGTCCAGCGGGATGTCAACGCGTTGCTCATCACGCCTGCCCTTGTATTCGAGGGTGTTGTTATCCAGCCCGCGTTCGCTGAATACGAAACGGTGGGGTATGCCGATTAATTCCATGTCGGCAAACATAACGCCGGGTCTCTCTTTCCTGTCGTCCAGTAACACGTCAATGCCGCCGTCGACCAGCCGCTGATACAGGTCTTCAGCGGCTGTTCGCAGGCGTTGTGATTTGTGCGCGTTAATCGGTATCAATGCAAGCTGGTACGGGGCTAGGGCGCCCGGCCAGATAATTCCGCGGTCATCGTGATTCTGTTCAATGGCTGCGGCAACGATGCGCGAGACGCCGATACCGTAGCAGCCCATGTAGAGCGTAACAGCCTCACCGTTCTCATCCAGGCAGGTAGCTTTCATGGATTCACTGTACTTGGTGCCGAGTTGAAAGATATGACCCACCTCGACGCCGCGGGCGAGTTTCAACGGCCCGGAGGCATCGGGAGCCGGATCGCCGCTCACCACGTTGCGCAGGTCGGCGTGTCCCGGTTCTTCCAGGTCACGTTGCCAGTTCACTCCCGTGAGGTGATAGCCATCCTCGTTGGCCCCACAGATAAAATCCGCCAGGACCAGGGCGTCGTTATCGGCGATGACGGGTATGTCCAGGCCCACCGGGCCCAGTGAACCGATGTCGCAACCCGCCCGCTCTGCGATCTCCGCGGGCGCTGCGAATGCCAATGGTTTTGCCACTTCCGGCAGTTTTTCTGCTTTCAGGCGGTTCAGGTCGTGGTCGCCGCGCAAGACCAGCGCGACGAGATCGTCGTTGCTGCCCCTGACAATCAGCGTTTTCAGGCAGCGCGCCGGGCTCACATCGAAAAAACTACAGATATCGCTGATGGTATGTTGATCCGGCGTGGCGATTTTCTTCAGCGTCTCTCCCGGTTCCGGTCTTTGTTGCGCGGGCGCAGGCGCGACAACGAGTTCCACGTTGGTTGCGAAGTCGGAACCTTCCGAAAACGCGATGCTGTCTTCACCGGAGTCGGCCAGTACGTGAAATTCGTGGGAGACCTTGCCGCCGATATTACCGCTGTCGGCAACAACGGGGCGATAGTCCAGCCCGATACGGTCGAAAATGCGGGAGTAGGTCCGGTACATCACCTGGTATGTCTGTTCCAGGGATTCCTGGTTGAGATGGAACGAGTACGCGTCCTTCATGATAAATTCGCGGGCCCGCATGATCCCGAAACGGGGGCGGATTTCGTCGCGGAATTTTGTCTGGATCTGGTAGAAATTGGCCGGCAACTGTTTGTAGCTGCGGATTTCGTTCCTGATTATATCAGTGATGATTTCTTCGTGGGTGGGTCCCAGGCAGAAGTCCCGTTCGTGCCGGTCCCTGAAACGCAACAGTTCCGGGCCGTATTCTTCCCAGCGCCGGGATTCCCGCCACAGTTCTGCCGGTTGCACGCCGGACAGCAATACTTCCCGGGCGCCGGATGCATCCATTTCCTCGCGCACCACGGCTTCCACCTTGCGCAGGACTCTTAACCCCAGGGGCAGCCAGTTGTATATTCCCGCTGCCGATTTCCGGATCATCCCGGCGCGCAGCAATAACCGGTGGCTGATGACCTCGGCATCCGCCGGGGCCTCGCGCAGGGTGGCTAATAGAGTTTCCGTAGTTCGCATGGTATTTTTCCCGTCCTCCATGCCCGGGCGGGTTGGGAACTATTGTGATGTCCTGCCGGTAAAACCTTCAAACAGACCTTCAATACGGGCCATACGCTCTCTCAGTTCTGCCATATCTTTATGGAGAGACCAGATCAATGCTGCAAGGCCGCATTGTGTGGCAATAATCGTTATGATGACCGTAACCAGTTCGTAATTCATGATTAATCCCATTTTATCGCAAATACGGATATTTCTCTATCTTTGATATCCCCCTGCCAGAGGGGGGCGGCATGGAAACAGTGGAGGTCCGCCCCCCTCGGCGCCTGCAGGCTGTCCCTGATCCATGGCCCGACGCAATCCAATCGGGCCGCCTGCAGGCATGGAGGAATCCCGATTGATTCTAGCCGGCACAAATAAATAGGAAAGTGGAGAATCAGCAAAAATGTGAGAAAACTCACAAAAACGGGAAAATAATTGTAACTCCGCAAGGCACAACTTGACGCTTGCGAAGAATATCAGTAAGTTACCATGTCCTGTTGTTAAGCAACTTGTGGAATCAACCAGTGGGAAAAACAAAACCGATACTGCGCGGGGCCGAAATCTTCGTCAGGGCCCTGAAAGATGAGGGGGTAAAACACGTTTTCGGCTACCCCGGCGGCGCCGTATTGCATATTTACGACGAACTGTACAAGCAGACCGAGGTGGAACATATCCTGGTTCGCCACGAGCAGGGCGCCGCGCACGCGGCGGACGGCTACGCCCGGGCTACGGGCCGTCCCGGCGTGGTGCTGGTCACCTCCGGTCCGGGTATCACCAATGCCATTACCGGTATTGCAACGGCATACATGGATTCCATCCCCCTGGTCGTTTTCAGCGGCCAGGTTGCCACTTCCTATATCGGTAACGATGCCTTCCAGGAGGTCGATGCCATCGGCATTTCCCGGCCCTGTGTAAAACACAATTTCCTCGTCAGCGATGTGAAAGACCTGGCCGGCATCATTAAGAAGGCGTTTTTCGTCGCCTGCACCGGCCGTCCCGGTCCCGTCGTGGTGGACATTCCCAAGGACGTCACGGCAAATACCTGCGCCTACGAGTACCCGGATACGGTCGACATGCGATCCTACCGGCCGACCGTAAAAGGCCACCCGGGGCAGATCAAACGGGCAATCAACCTGATGCTGAAGGCGCGTAAACCGATGATCTACACCGGCGGCGGCGTTGTCCTGTCCGATGCCGACGCGGAGTTGACCGAATTCACCCGCACCCTGGGGTTTCCCATCACCAATACCCTGATGGGCCTGGGGGCATACCCGGCTACGGACCCGCAATTCATCGGCATGCTGGGAATGCACGGCACCTACGAAGCCAATATGGCGATGCACCAGTGCGACGTGCTGATCGCCATCGGCGCGCGCTTCGATGACCGCGTAACCGGAGACCTGGAGAAATTCTGCCCCCACGCAAGGATCATCCATATCGACGTCGACCCGTCCTCCATTGCCAAGAACGTACCCGTGGATGTCCCCATCGTCGGTGACGTCAAGCACGTGCTGCAGGATATCAATGACGGGTTGAAGAGCATCAGGGAAAGGCCCGACATTGATGACTGGTGGCGCCTGATCAAGGACTGGCAGTCCATGGACTGCCTGCGCTTCGACAGGACCTCCAGCCTTATCAAGCCGCAGCGGGTTATCGAGCTCCTGTATGAACTGACCGGCGGCGATGCTTACGTGTCATCCGACGTCGGCCAGCACCAGATGTGGGCCGCCCAGTTTTACAAGTTCGACAAGCCGCGGCGCTGGTTGAATTCAGGCGGTCTCGGCACCATGGGGTTCGGTTTGCCGGCGGCAATGGGCGCCAAGATCGCCTATCCGGATGAAACGGTAGCCTGCATCACCGGCGAGGCCAGCCTCGTCATGTGCATACAGGAGCTTTCAACCTGCCTGCAATACGATACCCCGATCAAAATCATCAATCTCAACAACCGCTACATGGGCATGGTAAGGCAATGGCAGGAGTTCTTCTACGAGAAACGTTATTCCCATTCCTACATGGATGCCTTGCCGGATTTTGTCAAACTGGCGGAGAGCTTCGGCCACGTGGGAATGTGTATCGAGAAAGCCGTTGATGTGGAACCGGCGCTTAAAGAGGCGCTGGCAATGGAAGACCGGCTGGTATTGATGGACTTCATTACCGATCAGACCGAGAACGTATATCCGATGATAGCCGCGGGCAAGGGGCAGCATGAAATGCACCTGGCGCCCGGTTCGGAAGAACGGGAACTGGCCTGATGCGCCATATCCTGTCTCTCCTGGTCGAGAACGAGGCCGGGGCTTTGTCGAGAATTTCCGGCCTGTTTTCTGCCCGGGGCTTCAATATCGAATCGCTTACCGTGGCGGCCACGGAAGATCCCACCGTTTCCCGCATGACCATAGTCACGTCCGGTTCCGATGCGATTATCGAACAGATCACCAAGCACCTGAACAAACTGGTGGACGTGATAAAAGTTGTGGATTTGAATGAGAGTGAGCATATAGAAAGGGAATTGATGCTGGTCAAAGTCAGGGCAGCCGACTCCTCCAGGGAGGAACTGATGCGTTTGAGCGACATTTTCAGGGGGCGAATCATCGACGTAAATGAGAATTCCTACACGATTGAAATCACCGGCAACGGCGAGAAGCTGGATGCCTTCCTCAAGGCCGTGACGCCTGAGTTGATACTGGAAACCGTCCGCACCGGCGTTTCCGGCATCGCACGCGGGGAAAAAGCAATCAGGGTTTGATGAATTGAGGGGTCACCAGGTATCCCCGGAAAACACAAGTTAAGAGAATTGAATGATGAATATATATTATGACAAAGACGCGGACCTGTCCCTTATAAAAAGCAAAAAAGTGGCTGTTATCGGGTATGGGTCACAGGGCCACGCCCATTCCAACAACCTGAATGACTCCGGCGTGGACGTATGTGTCGGTCTGCGCCAGGGTTCCTCATCCGCAGCCAAGGCGCAGGGAGCGGGACTCACCGTGAAGGGTATCGAGGAGGCGGTCGGCTGGGCGGACGTGGTGATGATGCTGGCCCCGGACGAGCACCAGGCCGCGTTGTACCGGGCACAGGTTGCCCCGCACATCAGGGACGGCGCAGCGCTGGCCTTTGCCCATGGGTTCAACATCCATTTCCGCCAGATTGAGCCGCGCGCCGACCTGGACGTGATCATGATCGCGCCGAAAGGTCCCGGGCACCTGGTTCGCTCCACCTACGTGGAAGGCGGCGGCGTGCCTACCCTGATTGCCGTGCACCAGGATGCCTCCGGTCAGGCCAGGGATATCGCGCTGGCATACGCCAGCGCCAACGGCGGCGGGCGCGCCGGCGTGATTGAAACCAATTTCCGGGAAGAAACGGAGACGGACCTGTTCGGTGAGCAGACGGTGCTGTGCGGCGGCATAACCGCGTTGATCCAGGCCGGATTCGAGACACTGGTAGAGGCGGGGTACGCGCCGGAAATGGCTTATTTCGAGTGCCTGCACGAGACCAAGCTGATTGTCGACCTGATCTATGAAGGGGGAATCGCGAATATGCGTTACTCCATCTCCAATACCGCGGAATACGGCGATTTTACCCGCGGGCCCAGGGTTATCGGCAGCGAATCGAAAAAAGTGATGAAAGAGATCCTGCAGGAAATCCAGACCGGGGATTTTGCCAGGGAGTTCATTATGGAAAACCAGACCGGCGCGCCGAAGATGAAAGCGATGCGCAGGATCAGCAAGCAGCACCAGATCGAGCAGGTAGGTGAAAGACTGCGCTCAATGATGCCGTGGATCAGGGAGAACAAGCTGGTTGATCAGGCAAAGAACTGAGAGGTGAATTGAGGGGTCAGAGTAAGAAATTCAAAGACATTACTCTGACCCCATATATCCATGCCGATATGATAAAACGCCGCCGAGGCATTTACCTCCTGCCCAACCTGTTCACGACCTCGGCCCTGTTTGCCGGGTTCTATGCGATCGTTGCCGCATTTAATGCGCGTTATGAGCCTGCCGCCATCGCCGTGTTCGTGGCGATGATCCTGGACGGCATGGATGGTCGCATCGCCAGGATGACGAAGACGGAAACCGATTTCGGCGTCCAGTATGACAGCCTGTCGGACATGGTGTCGTTCGGGCTGGCGCCCGCCCTGGTGGTATATCAATGGTCGTTGCAGGGCCTGGGCAAGCTGGGCTGGCTGGCTGCTTTTATTTACGCGGCCGCGGCGGCATTGCGCCTCGCCAGGTTCAATACCCAGGCCGGCAGCGCCGACAAACGCTACTTCCAGGGGTTGCCCTGTCCGGCGGCCGCGGCGGCCATAGCCGGCCTGGTCTGGTTCGACAGCGTCGGCCAACCGCTGGATGAGTCTGCGATTACCTTCTTTGCATTCATCCTGACTATCCTCATCGGTCTGCTGATGGTCAGCAACATTCGTTATCACAGCTTCAAGCAATTCGATTTGCACGGCAAGGTGCCGTTTTTCGGCGTCCTGTTCGTCGTCCTGATCATCGCGCTGGTTGCGGTCAGACCCTCTGTGGTGTTGTTTTTGCTGGCGCTGGTCTATGCCGCGTCGGGGCCCTTGATGACCCTGGTGCTGATCCGGCGCCACAGGAGCAAGCGCGTCAGCCAGGAGTCAGCGGGGCCGGAGTAACAGGAGAAATCGCATACCTGTCTTAACAAAGCGTCCGGCGCTTGTGGCCGGGCTGGTATTATTCCTCGCCGGTTGTGGCGGTGGTGGCGGCAGTGGCAGTGTCAGGCCGGCGCCGCCTCCGGTTGAACCGGAACCACCGATGCCGACTGAGCCGGCGCCGGACCCGTCGGAAAGCGAGTTGCGGGAGGAGTTCGCCGCCCATCCCCAGTTTCAGAACCAGCCCGCGCTGGAGCAGGTCAACGCGCATTATGCTTACGCGCGCGGCGCGACCGGAGCTGGCATTACCATCGGCATCATCGATGACGGCGTCGATGCAGACCATCCCGCGCTGGCCGGGAAAATCCACCCGGAGTCGTTTTATGTCGATGGTTACGACCCGGATTTCAACGCTTGTGACACACGCGCCGTGGACGGCTCATGCCTGGATGATGGACCGGCCCACGGCACTTACGTGGCCGGTATCATGGCGGGGCGCCGCAACGAGGATGTGGATGCGGCGGCAGGTGATTCCCCGGCCATGCACGGCGTTGCCTTCGACGCCGAACTGTTCTCGGCAGGTATTCCCCTGAGCGATGCCCCGGACGTCTACGAGCCGGTCGAGCCCGCCGGTCTTGGCGTTTACGACCCGGGGCTGGCCGACCTCATCGCGAGTGTCCCCGCCCACGTGACCGTACTTAACCTTAGCATAGGATTGCCCGGCAATATCGAGGAGTATTCCGAAGCGGAACTGCGCGCCGCGTTGCCCCTGGTGATCGACGCCATGGCGCAAGCAGAAACGCCGGCTGCGGACCGCACCGTTTACGTCTGGGCCGCCGGCAACGCCCAGGGTGAGATGCGGCCTGATGGTACGATCGAAGAGGCCGCATCGGTGGAGGTCATGCCGGGGCTCGCCGCCCGCATTCCGGAACTGCGCGGCCACTCCCTGGCTGTGGTTGCCACCGGTCCGGGCGGTGACATCGCGGGCTTTTCCAACCGCTGCGGCACTGCCGGGGATTACTGTCTGGCGGCGCCGGGAGTGGAGGTGAACGGCCCGATACCCAACAACTATTGTCCGACCGGCACGGCAGAGTGCTACACCGGCGCTTCCGGCACCTCCGCGGCCGCGCCCATCGTCAGCGGCGGTGTCGCGTTGCTGGCCCAGCACTATCGCGACCAACTGGGCAATGATGAGATCGTGGCGCGCCTGCTCCGGACGGCCAACAAGGAAGGTATCTATGCGGATGTTGACGTATACGGCCAGGGTTTCCTGGACCTTGATGCCGCCACCCGTCCCGTGGGGGAAACCAGGCTGCTTATGGGCCGGTCCCTGGGCGGCCCTTCCGCCCCGGTTCAACTCAGCGCCCTGGCTACGGCGCCCGCCTTCGGCGATGCGCTGGCGCGCGCCCTTGGCCCCTATGCAGTGGCTGCTTTTGATACCTTGAATGCGCCGTTCTTCCACGCGCTGGGTGAGTATGTCCAACCTGCCGTTGTGGATGCCAGCCTGGAGGATCGATTTTGGACCCTGGGAAGTGACCCGCGCGGCCCGTTGTGGGATGCGGGGGGATATCAACTGCGCGCCCGGCTGGATCATGGCTCTGCAAGGTTCAACGCTTTCCCGGCCTGGCGCGAGACAGGCCGATACGGTTTGCCCGGCGCTGCTTACGGCTATGCCCGATTGTTCCCGGAGCAGGTCCCGGCCGGCCCGCAACTGGGGTCGCTGTCCCTGGCGCGCAGCTTGGCTGCCGGGGAATTGTTTTTCGGTGTGCGCAACCACCCCGGTTGGCGTTTTGGGTTGTATGGGTTGGAGCGCGCTGACGGGCAGGCTCGCGGTGTACTCACCCCCGGAACATTCACTGATGATGCAGCTTTCGCCAACCCGTATCTCAGCTTCGCCCGCGACGGCGCGGTTGCGGGACTGTCCGTGTCGGTAGGCAAAGGCGCTCTCAGCATGGCCACGTTTCACGGCGCGGCGCAATACGGCGAACGGCGCGACCCCGATACCAGCCATGCCACGGGAGCGCTGGCCGAGTACCGGTTCGGCAACGGCTTGCAAGCCGGAATGGCTATCCAGGCAGGCTGGTTGACCGAACCGCGCCGGCTGGCCGGCAGCCGCCCCGGCGGCGCATTCGGCGAACTGGGCGCGGATACCGGCTTCCTGGGGATCTCCGCATACCATCGGTTCAATGAGCGTTGGGTTGCGCTTGGCAGTGTTCATGCAGGCTTAAGCCGGGTCCGGATGGAGAACCCGGGCATGTTGCATGACCTGTCCTTGCTCCGGAGCGGCGCCTTTGCTTTCGGCATCATCGGTGAAAACGTCGGCCACGTCCGGGACCGGCTGGCGCTGAGGCTGTCACAACCGTTACGGGTGGAGGCGGGGAACGCACAATTCAACTGGATATCCGGCCGCACCCGGGACCGGCGGGTCCTTGTTGAGGAGACCGTACTGGAACTGGCTCCCTCCGGCCGCCAGCTTGATATCGAAATGACTTATACCCGTCCCTGGAGAGGCGGGCAGGCCCACCTGGCGGCTTTATTTTCGCGTGACGCCCGCCACGTCCGCGGGCAGCAGGATATTGCACTGCTGGTGCAATACCGGCACAGTTACTGAAGTTCGGAATACAGGTTCAGAATCAAAAATGACAGGAGTCATGAACGACAACACCAGGCGTCCCGACACAAGCCAACACTCAGACTGAAATGGTCAATTTATAGAGTTCCCCTTAGCTGCAATACTTAACAAATATCTGAATCAACAATATCTGAATCTGAATCAACAAATCTGAATCAACACAAATCTGAATCAAAAATCTGAATCAACAGTTGGCAAACGTGAAAAAATTGATTATGATTGCCCTTGTGCTGTCATAGATGTGGGTAGTATCAAAAGTTTTTTCTGCCGTACACCGGATAGCCGACACCCAGTAACCCACAATAATATTATTTAAGGGGGAGAGCAGTATGAGTACGAGGGGAACCGTCAAATGGTTCAACAATGCCAAGGGATTTGGTTTTATCGAACCGTCAGACGGCGGGGATGATATCTTTGTGCATTATTCGTCGATAAAATCTGAAGGGTACAAAACCTTGAATGAGGGACAGAGTGTTTCCTACACCGCTGAACAGGGACCGAAGGGATACCATGCCACGGAAGTGGTCGTTTTAAGCTGAACAGGTTATTTCCGCTTGATAAAACCCCGTGAAAACGGGGTTTCATTTTTGATCCTCCAGGCGCCGGATTTTCGGTTTGTTGCTGCAACAATTACTGGAGTCGGGCAGGTTGCGTCTTCAGGCCGGGAGCCATAAACCATCATGGAGCTATTTGAGCAGATACTGGTCGGAATCCTGGCAGTCGGCGTCCTGTTCCTGTTCTGGCCCGGGGCGAAGGCCGCGATGCGGAAAAGCAGGGAAGCGGAAAATCCGGACTGGGCCAGCGCGCTGATCCCCATCGGCATCGTGGTGCTGTTTGTCGTGTTCCTGATCATCCTCGCCCGCAATTGACCGGGACAGCCATGTTCGAACTCTCCCTGGTGGGAAAAATCGTCGTTGCCGCAGTACCCATAATATTTGCCATCACCGTGCATGAAGTCGCCCACGGCTGGGTGGCAAGTAAACTTGGAGACCCCACAGCGAAACTGTCTGGCAGGTTGACGCTGAACCCGGTGAAACACATCGACCCGCTGGGCACTGTTGTCGTACCGATGATCATGATCCTCCTGACGCCTATTGCCTTCGGCTGGGCCAAACCGGTGCCGGTGAACTGGCGCAACCTGAGACAGCCGAGGCGCGACATGGCCTTGGTCGCGGCGGCGGGACCGGGGGCCAACGTCCTCATGCTGCTGCTATGGACACTGTTGCTGGCAGTCCCGTTTACGATGGGGGGCGCGGTTTCCTACCAGGGATACCTGTTGCTCGAAATGGCAAAGGTCGGGATCATCGTCAATATTGTGTTGATCGCCCTGAACCTGTTACCTTTGCCGCCCCTGGACGGCAGTCGCATCGTCACGGCCTTTCTCCCCCCTGAAGCGGCGCGCAGGTATAATTTGCTGGAACGTTGGGGCCTGCCGATCCTGGTTGTCCTGATCTTTACCGGAGTCCTGGGAAAAATCCTGCATCCAATGGTTGACTTCATGCTCGCCGGCGTGAATTTGTTTTTAGGTGGGTAATATTGTCGCAGTACTATGAACCTGACTTATCCCCAGTTTGATCCCGGCTCAGGCGGTACACCACCGTATCTGGCCGGACGCGAGGCTGAGCAACAGGCGCTACGCAAGCCTTTGCTG
Source organism: Gammaproteobacteria bacterium (assembly GCA_965220815.1). Lineage (GTDB taxonomy): Bacteria > Pseudomonadota > Gammaproteobacteria > Eutrophobiales > Eutrophobiaceae > JAAXHV01. The sequence goes on along the minus strand of OZ244846.1, from coordinate 18,686 downwards.
GAGCGCTTGTACAAGGGTAAGGGTACGGGTAGGGATATCATCCTCATCGGCCCGCGCGGTAACGGCAAGACGGCGCTTATGCACTGGCTGGAGCGCATGTGTGAGCAGGACAGCATATTGGATGTTGTGTGGTTAACGCCGGCATCAGTCAGGAATGACCTGGATGCGCTGGCCAATGAGTTGGCGCCGCCCGCTGGTTGGCGGGAACGCCTGCAACCGGACATCGTGCGTGCCGGCATCACGGGGGTAGGCGCAACCTGGAAACTCGGTAACCGCGGGAGCAGCTTGAGTCACCTGCTGCTGGCTCGCTGCCGGCAACGCCCGCTGGTGGTGTTGCTGGACGAGGCGCACACGCTGGATACGGAACTTGGCCGCGTGCTTTTGAATGTCAGCCAGGAAGTGCGCGCCAGGTCACCGTTCTTGCTGGTATTGGCCGGTACCCCCGGGCTGGAACAGAAGTTTAACGATATGGACGTCACGTTCTGGACGCGCTCTATGAAATTGGGCCTGGACCGGTTGGACGCTTCGAACGCCGGGGCAGCGCTGGTTGAACCCTTTCGTACGCATGGGATTGACGTCGCCGTTGGAGCTCTGCAACACGTGGTTGCAGACAGCCAGGGCTACCCGTACTTCCTGCAGTGTTGGGGCGAGGCGCTGACAGAGCGCCTGCGCGCATTGGAGGAAGCAAATGGCAAAGCCCTGCGCCATATCACAGAGACGATGGTAACGGCAACGCAACCACAGGTGGACGCAGTGCGAACCGAACATTACGAGAGTTTTCGCGGTCAGATCTATAAGGCCGGTCTGCAACCGTTAGCCGCGGCCATAACCGAGGCCCATGCCGGTGCGGATTCACTGGCCGAGCATGAATTGCACAGTGTGGTCAGAGCGTACTTGAAGGAAGTTGGCAAACCGGAGGATGACGCAACAATAGCGACACTGACAGAGTCTTTGGCTCAGTTCGGTTACGTCTGGCGGCCACCGGCAGCGAAAGCAATCTGGCATGCGGGTATTCCTTCGTTGATGACCCACGTGCTGGAGGTGGAGCGCAAGGTAGACAGAGGCTGGAATTAACCGGCTGCACATATCACACTGGCTAATTCCAGGGGCGTAGCTTTCGTTCCATAAACGCTTGCGCGCTACGGGTATTTATCATAAAGTCCCGTACGACATCAATCATAATGCTGAGGGGGTAGTCTTATGAATCCTGCTGATTCTTCACTGTCTTTCCGCCGTCTCACACTACCGCAGCGACTGCTCGCAGGATTTATCCTCCTGGTGGGCGCATCCTGCGCTTATGCTGCGGTAGAACAGGAATTGCAGTTCGTCTTCAATACCTTTTCTTTTCTGATCTGGGGTGCGCTGGTGATGTGGATGTGCGCCGGCTTCACCATGCTCGAAGCCGGGTCGGTGCGCACCAAGAATTCATCGGTCATCTGCCTCAAGAACATCGGGCTTTATTCCATCGCCGGCCTTATGTACTACCTGGTGGGCTACAACCTCATGTATACGGACGTGTCCGGCTGGATCGGCGCCTTCAGCCTGACCTACGGGCCGTCGGAGGCGGAGCTTGCCCTGTTGGCCGGAGATGAGAGCGCAAAGGCCGCGGTCACGGATAACGGCTATTCCGTGATGTCCGATTGGTTCTTCCAGATGGTGTTCGTGGCGACCACGGCCTCCATTATTTCCGGCGCCATGGCGGAACGGGTAAAGCTGTGGTCGTTCCTGTTGTTCACGGCTTTTCTGGCCGGAGCGCTCTATCCTGTCGTAGGCGCCTGGACCTGGGGCGGCGGCTGGCTCAACGAGATGGGCTTCCAGGACTTTGCCGGTTCCACCATAGTGCATTCCACCGGGGGCTGGGCTGCGTTGGCCGGCGCGCTGATCGTGGGTCCCAGGCTGGGGAAATACCGCGCCGACGGCAGCATCAAGGCCACGCCACCCTCCAACGTGCCTATCGTGACCCTGGGGGTTTTTATCCTGTGGCTGGGCTGGTTCGGGTTTAACGGCGGTTCGCAACTCGCCCTCGGCGGCGCGGTGGATGCCGTGGCGATGAGCAACGTGCTGGTCAACACCAACCTGGCCGCGGCGGCAGGCGTGATTGCAGCTCTCAGCGTTTCAAGGCCGCTGCTGGGCCGGGTCGACCTGCTGGCCGGCCTGAACGGCGCTATCGCCGGGCTCGTGTCGATTACCGCGGGGCCTGATATCGTCGCCCATAACTGGGCGATTTTAATCGGCCTGGTAGGCGGTGTCATCTGTGTGGCGGGTATGAAACTTCTGGAAGGACTGAAGGTGGACGACGTCGTCGGCGCAATCTCCGCGCACCTGTTTGCCGGTATCTGGGGCACTCTCGCGGTGTGCATTGCCGCCGGCGGGGACCTGAAAGTGCAGCTTACCGGTATCCTTGCAGTCGGTGTATACGTCTTCCTGGTTTCATTGATCCTCTGGTATGCGATAGAAAAGACCATAGGGGTAAGGGTGTCGGCCGAGGTTGAGGAACTCGGTCAGGATTCGGCGGAACTGGGTATTGAATCCTATCCCGAGTTCGTGCTGATGCCGGACACCGAGGACGTTGATTTCCTGCGTAAAGACGACTGAGCAGCAGGAGAGCAGCCGATGACGCGCGTTAATTATTGACGAAGCAGTCCAACACATGATATGGTTGCCCATATTTCATAATATGGGTTAACAGCATGAAAACGACAATTGATTTATCTGATGCGCTGGCGTTGCAAGCCAAGGCCCTTGCCGCGAAACGCGGCACTACTTTTCGGGCGATAGTTGAACAGGGGCTCCGTCATGCCCTGCAAGATGCACAACAGGTCGAGCCGTTCCGGTTAACAGACAAGAGCGTCACCGGTAACGGATTGCAGGATGAATTCAGGGATAAACCCTGGGCGGTTATCAGGCACGTCGCTTACGGGGAGCGCGGTAATTGATTGCCGTTGACACGAACATATTGGTTTATGCACATCGGCGGGATAGCGAATGGCATCGGCGCGCCGCAGCGACGGTAACAGGTCTTGCAGAGGCACAACATGCCTGGGCAATACCATGGCCGTGTGTTCATGAGTTTCTGGCCATCTCGACACATCCCCGGATCTATGACCCACCTTCAACCGTACAGCAGGCCCTTGAACAGGCAGGGGCCTGGTTTGCGTCACCGTCGCTGGTATTGATGGGTGAGGCTGCCGACCACTGGACGCGACTGGACTCGCTGATGAGAGATGGGAGGGTCCGAGGCCCGGAGATTCATGATGCGCGCATTGCGGCGATATGCCTTGCTCATGGGGTCAGTGAGTTGTTGACAGCAGACAGGGACTTCAACCGTTTCCCGTCACTATTGACTCGCAACCCACTATTTGATTGAAAATCACGACGCCTCAACAATAGTTAAAAGTCCTGACATTCAGTGGAAAGATAGCTGCGAGAGCGCATTAAGGAACCATCCGCGCCCCGCATAACACGGAGGGGGCGGGAATGGTGTGTGACCTGAGTGACAGTATGGACTGTCACATAACGTTCAGAATGACTACTGCCGTTTGCCTTGGTGAGGCTAAATCCGCTCCGCTCGGATTGGACAGTTTGAGAATCAGCGACTCGGAATTTTCCAGTTCCGTATCACTCGTGGTAGACACGGTGATGGTTTTTTCGGTGTCATCGTAGCCAAAATTCAGCGTTCCGGACACACTCGTATAGTCTGTGCCAGCGGTAGCGTGATCACTATAGTTGCCGGAAGGGTTATCGCTTTTATAGTCGACGCTGGCCTCGCCGGCGCCGTCCTTAACCACTGTCACATCTACGCTGTTACCTTCATTAACAGAGTACGCCGACAGCTTGAATTTGATCTCCACAGCACCCGCAACCGACGGCAGCCCGGCAAGCAGAGGTAAACACAGCAGGGTAGTAAGCGCGCCGCTCCACAGTCCGCGCGATTCTTTACAACGGTTTGTCAACACGTGTGAAAAACCAGTCTGTCTGATAGAAAACATTCGTCGTCTCCCCGTTCGCAAGATTCTACAAAATGGTATGTAAGGACGACGAATTATAGCGTAAAAACATCAACTTGTCAATGGCGAATGGCGCTGGTGCCTCATAGTGCACGCCGGCGCCGGACCTGGCAATGATCACGTCGATCTCCGGCCTGGAACCAAGCCGTTGCGAAGTGGTGATCGGCACAAACACAGACCTGTCCGCATCCACCTGTACGGGCACCGCGTAGCTCTCTTGCCTGGATTCCAGCACACCCACAACCGTAAAAAGCACTTCATCAAGCTCGATAAGCTGCCCCTCTATCTGGCGCGCCCCGGCCTCACGCATTGCCCTGGCGAGCGCCGATAAATCACTTCCCAAGTATTGCCCACTTTTTACAGGGACGAAGCGCGCGGTTAAAAGTAAACCAGATACGCCCCATCGGGCTATGGGTAGCCGCGTAGCCGCTTACAGGGTCGCGGACAAGAGCAAGCCAAGCGGCAACGCGTGGAAGCCCCTACCCTGGTAGCGAAATGGCAGTATTTCCTGTCCCGTATAAAACAGGATACCTCGCTCAAACTGTTGTCCGGCCAGTTCTGCCAGTGTTGCCAGACCTTTGAAATCGTGAGCGTTTATAGTGGATGATGCCTTGACTTCAATGCCGATAATGTTGGTATTGTCGCGTTCCAGCACAATATCCACCTCGTGTTTCCGATTGTTGCGGAAATGGTGCAGGCAAATATCTTCCCTGGCCCAGGATGCCTGTTTGACACATTCCATATACACCATACTCTCCAGTAGTCCACCATAGTAATTACTCTGCAATAATTGCCGTTCATTACGTAACCCCAGCAAATGACAGGCCAGGCCGGTATCGACAAAGTGTATTTTCGGCATGCGTACCGCCATTCGCTTCGTGCGGTTCTTCAACCAGGCCGGGAGGCGGTGAATAATAAACATCAACTCGAGAATTTCGGCGTAGGTTTTAACCAGTTTGTCATTCAGTTCCAAATCATTGGCAAGTTTGGCATATTTCAACAGGTTGCCGCTCAATCCGGCAAGATATGGCGCCATGGCACGCAACCTGGAGTGATAATCGCCGCGCGCGGCATACAGGTTTTCAAAATCTTTATACAATCGCCCCTCCATATAGGATTTAAACCAGACCTGTCTTCCCCGGGCGCTTTTGTCCATTACCTCCGGATAACCACCACGCAGCAGCCATGCGGCAAGTTGTTCCCGAGTGATGAAAGGGGCAGCGGATGATTGAAATTCTCCAGTCACTATGTAGTCGATAATATTCCGTGGACGTCCTCTTATTTCGGCAACAGACAACGGATACAGTTCCAGGCGCGCCAGGTGCCCCGGTAGCGCCTCCTGAACGCGTGCAGAGCGAAATATATCCGTTGACCCCGTCAACAGGAACTTGCCTTTCTCGTCAGGAGCCAATCGATCTGATGCTTCCTTGATCGCAGGTATTAAAGCCGGGGCATATTGAAATTCATCCAGCACTATACTCCTGTCACCCAATGACCGTACGAAACCATGCGGGTCTGTCAGAATAGTCGCCAGGACTGTTTGATCATCCAGGGTGATATAGTCCATACCGGCTTTTTCTGCAACGGCGCGTGCAAGCGTGGTTTTACCGGACTGTCTTGGGCCCGTGAGATAAACTACGCGGAACTCCCTCAACAGTTCTTCCAGGGAAGTTTGTAAGTGTCTGTCATACATGGCCTGGTATTCTACACCGTAATACGAGTTATGCAAAGCCTTAATACGAGTTTTACAAAGTCTTAATACGAGTTATGCAAAGCCTTAATACGAGTTTTTCGCAGGACTGTGTGGTTATTTTCGGGTGGTGCAAGTTGAAAACCGGCAGATGCGAAGTGGTGATCAAAAGCGAAAGCAATTGTAATACGTCGGCACTTCAGTTCCCTTGCAGCGCGGCGATGGGGTCGAGCCGCGAGGCTTGGCGGGCGGGCTGGAACCCGAAAAAGATACCGACTGCGGAGGCCGTAATGATGCCGCTCAGCACGGATACGCCGGAGATGAGAAACTGCCAGTCCGTAAAGCGGCAAATGATCCAGGTCGCCGTCAGGCCGAGCAGAATACCAAGCAGGCCGCCTACTACCGTGAGCAGAATGGACTCGATAAGGAACTGGCCCTGAATGTCCCGGCGGCGCGCCCCCAACGCGCGCCGGATGGCGATCTCCCGGCGCCGCTCCGACACGGACACGAGCATGATGTTCATGATGCCGATGCCGCCGACGATGAGGGAGATACTGCCCACCGCGCCGAGCAGCAGGGTCATGATGCGCATCTGCGCTTCCATCCGGGCAATCAGTTCTTTCGCGGTGATGATGTCCAGGGCAAGCTGCGGCGACCTGACGCGAAAATATGATCGCACGGCTTCCCCTGCCGCCTCATAGTGCACGCCGGCGCCGGACCTGGCAATGATCACGTCGATCTCCGGCCTGGAACCAAGCCGTTGCGAGGTGGTGATCGGCACAAACACAGACCTGTCCGCATCCACCTGTACAGGCAGCGCGTAGCTCTCTTGCCTGGCTTCCAGCACACCCACAACCGTAAAAAGCACTTCATCAAGCTCGATAAGCTGCCCCTCTATCTGGCGCGCCCCGGCCTCACGCATTGCCCTGGCGACTCCCGCGCCGACTACACAATAGTGGCGGTTGGCGTCCAGGTCGGAGATAAACCGGCCACTCTGTAGTGACAGACGGTTCACGCTGGCGAATGACTCGGTGACGCCCTGAATGCTGCCAAGTTCGACTTCCCTGCCCGCGTAACGAAATTCTCCATATCCCGATATCCTGGGCGCCGCCTCGAAGATTGACCGGGTCGAATCCGCCAGGGCCGTGGCATGTGCCAGGTCGATGGTTACCTCGCGCTGTTCGGAGGTTGAGGCCTGGTGTGACTTGCGAATAATCAGGATGTCCGTGCCCAGCGCTTCAAACTGCTTGCGCGCCTGCTCCTTGGCGATCTCGCCCAGCGAGACCATGGTGATGACCGATGAAATACCGATCATGATGCCGATCAGGCCCAGCAGCGTGCGCAACCTTGCCCGGCGCAGGCTCTCGACCGCCTGCCGGGCATTGGCCTGCAGTATCATGAGCGCCCTGTTGCTTTTTCCGGTTAATAGCGGAGCCAGACGGCGCCAGTCCGGCGTTGCAATCTTTGACAGGCTAACCATTCTCTGCGGCCTGCGCCTCGTTCTGACGCGACTGGGGCGAGGCGGCATCTTCTGAAACGTTCAAATCCGACTCCAGGAGTTGGCCGTCATGGATGCGTACCTGGCGCGCGCATTGGCGCGCCACCTGCGGGTCGTGGGTGATGATCAGGATCGTCACTCCCTGTTCCGTGTTCAACTGCAACAACAGGGTCATGACCTCGACTGCGGTGTTGACATCCAGCGCGCCGGTGGGCTCATCCGCGAGCAACAGCGCCGGCTCGCCTGCCAATGCCCGGGCAATGGCAACCCGTTGTTTCTGTCCGCCGGAGAGCTGGTCCGGCCGGTGTTCGGCCCAGTCCGCCATGCCCACCCGCGTCAACGCTGATTGCGCCCGCTGCGCCATTTCTGCGCGTTCCACACCCCGGTACACCAGCGGCAGGCAAACATTTTCCACTGCCGTCAACTGCGGCAGCAGGTGAAAGGACTGAAACACAAAGCCGATGTGCTGATTGCGCAGGCTCGACAAGTCGTCATCAGTCAGACCGGAGACATCGCGCCCGTTCAGGAAACAGGCGCCGGCGCTGGGGCGGTCCAGCAAGCCGATGATGTTCATCAACGTCGTTTTGCCGCTGCCCGAAGGACCCATGATCGACACCATATCGCCGGCCTTGACCTCAAGCTGAATGCCCTGCAAAACCTGCCGGGTAGCCGGCCCGATCCGGTAGGTCTTGCGCACGTCGACCAGGCGCAACATTTCTTCGGGCGCACTCATGTTTAGCGATGTTTGGCGGCGTTCATCTTTGCGAAACAAGTATTTCTTCACCGGCGGCCAGTCCCGCCGCCACTTCGACCGAATCGAGCGTGGTGAAGCCCAGTGTCACTGCGCGCCTTTCCACCGCGTCGGTGTTCCGGTCAATCACGCGTAACCACGTTTTACCTCCCGACTGTTCCACCGCAGTGAGCGGAACCAGCAGTGCATCGGGGTTGCTGTGGATGACGATAGTGACGTAGGCGGACATGCCCACGCGCAGTTGCTCGCGCGCCACGGCATCCAACCTGTCCAGGTCAATGGTGATCTCGAATTGCGGTGTGCCCCGTTGCCTGGGACCGCCCAGGCCGCGCGCCGAGACCTGCGCGACGGCGCCTTCGATCTCCAGGTCGGGAAAGCCGGGGCCGGTAATCATGGCGCGCTGGCCGGGCTCGAGCTTGCCCACATCTACCTCATTGACACTGGAGATGACCGAGATGTGCTCGAAATCGGCAATGCTCAGCAGCAGTTCTCCCTGCGGGGCCGGACGGCCCCGCGCCAGGGGCTTGCCCGCAGCGTCCCCCTCAGCCACGATGACCCCCGAAATCGGCGCCTTGAGGGCAACCCTGTCGAGCTTCTCCTGTTCCTCGCGCAGACGGCCTTGCGCGTTCTCCACCTCCAGACGCGCGACCCGCTTTGCGTCCTCATCCGCTTTTTCCTGTACCGCGCCCAGTTCCCGTTCGGCTTCCTGGAAATCCAGTTGCCGCTCCTGGTGGCGTTGTTGCGCAACTTCGTGCTCGGAGGCGGAAACGATTCCTTCCTCGAACAGAAACACAGTGCGCTTGAGGTTCAACTCCGCTTCATCCAGCGCGATCTTTGCACGCCGCAACGCGCGCCGGGCGCGCGCCACGTCGCCGCTGTTCTCCCAGTTCTCGATCTCGAGCAGCTTGTCCTGCGCCTGTATATATTCGACCTGGGCGCGGCGGTACTCCACCATGAGTTTGCCGGAATCAAGATCCACCAGCGAGTCTCCCTCATCCACGCGCTGGCCATGTTTGACGTAAACCTCGCTGATGTGCGTTTCAAACGGGCTGACCAGCTTTACCACGCGCCCCGGAACCAGGGTGCCGCGCACGGAAATAGTCGAGCGGAACTCGCCGGCCTCAACGACCTGGGTAGGTGAAGCCTGAAAGTCGATGGCATCATCGGCAAACTGGAGCTGCAGCGGCGCGTCGGTTTCGGCGACCTCCAGGGGTTGCACGTACCAGCCGCCGATGGCAACAAACAACCCCACTACCAGTAACGCAGCCAGACCGCGCGCTGCTTGGACCTTCCTCATCATGACGGACAGCGTCTCGTTGCGCGTCTCTATATCCCGGTAGGCAGTCTGTAGTTCCGAGTACTGCTCTTCGACGACCTTGGCCATGCGCAGTTCGGTGTCACGCAGTTCCTTGATCTCGGTGATATCCACAGCGACGGCAATCACGCCGGCCTGATCTGTCTTCAGCTGCGAGGTAGTGACGGACAACGACCGGTTCTGCTCGCCGATGCGCACCGCGGCGACGCGACGCTTGATATCGCTCTGGTCACTCACCGCGTCAAGAACGATCTGGACGAACTCATCAAAACCCTCAATCGTCACGAATATCTCTGCGAACAGGCGGCCCACTACCTCGTCCGGCTCCAGCCCGAACATGTGGCACAGGGCAGGATTGGCGACCTGCACCGTTCCGTCCGCGCCAACCACCATCACGCCGTCGGAGAGGTTATCCAGCAAGGTTTTGTAGGTATCGGGCGCGTGCTTTGTGGTCATGGGACTGCCTCCAGACGAATACCCCAACTGTCCAGGGTGGCGCCTGAAATATAGTCAAGCCGGGTCAGTACGTCAAGATAGCGGATGATGGCGTCCACCTCGGCCTGCTCCGCCTGTACCAGTTCGTCCTCGGATGAGGATACCTCGAAGGACGTGGACAGGCCATGACCAAATTTCTCCTGCTCAATCGCCAGGTTCTGTTCCGCCAGTTGGCGCGCGTCCCGGGCCAGTTCCGTCAGCCGCAGTCCCACTTCGGCATCATTCACGACCTGGCGCACCGACACGTCGATTGACTCGCGCAGCTCAAGCTGGTTCCGCTCGGCTTTGCGCAGATCGTTGCGCGCGCGCAGACGATCCAGGTCACGGAAGCGGTCGTTGAAGGGTATGGCGAGATCCAGCCGCACCTGCGCGTCTTTGCGCCCGGGGTCGGTGTCGCTCAACTCGAAGCCCAGGGACAGGTCCGGGAGTCTATTGTTTTTTGCCACCGCAAGATTGATGCGGGCAATCTGTATCAGCAACCCGGATTGCAGGTAATCGGGGCGTTGGCGCAGCGCGTCCTCGAACACCGATTCGAACGTGGCCGGGTTGCGCGCGACCTTCAGCTTTTCCAGGGGATGGATACGCACCGTGCTGGCCAGTTCCAGGATATCAAGCAAACGGAAGTTGGCCGCGTCCAGACGGTTGCGGGCCTGGGTCAGGGACAGCTCCCGGGTGGCAACGGTTACCCGGGCGCGCACTGCCTCCCGCTGCGCCACGCGTCCTGCGCTTATCAGCGCCTCGGTCGCCTGCAACTGCGTCTCGGCGCGCCGCAACGCGGTTTGGGCAATTTCCACCTGCCGCACTGCGCCGATAAGTGTCCGGTAGGCCCCGATAACCGAAACGATGAGGTTCTCGGCGCTCTGCCGGAAGGAAAGAATGTTGATCTCCTCACCCAGCCGAGCCTGCTGAATAGGCGCAGTCTCTATATTGATCCAGGCGCCTCTCAATAACGGTTGGGTAAAACTCAGCGCCTGGGAGCGGGAATCCTCGAACTCGCCGGACAGTGTTTCATCCCAGCGCAAGGCAAACCGGCCGCCGGTAGGCACTCTCATGCCCACCTGGCTTCTCACCCCTGTCTGGCGGTCCTGCCGGTCCTTGCTGGCGAAGGGGGAAATGGTGGCGCGCGGCGTCCAGCGGTCTTCAATCACGTCCAGGGAGAAACGTTGCACCTCCCGGTCAAGACGTCTGTTCAGCAGCGGCCGATTGTTTTGCAACGCCAGTTTGATGGTGTCCTCCAGCGTCAAGTCCAGCGGTTGGTCTGCCGGCGCGGGCATGGGGATGAGCAGGCCGGCCAAAACCCAGGCGCAGAGAGAATTATGGAGGAAAATTCGCATCGCGTTCCGAACTGCTCATCAGACAAGGCCCCCTGTGCCATAATGGTATCCCTGTATTTTACACACTTCAGCCCGGATTTCTCCATAGAAACTATGACCCTGGGGTGAACATAACAACAAACTCAACATTGACAAACGTGACTGATTCCTATATAATTACCCTCGATTGTTACCTTGGCAAGAGACGTAAAAACCAGGAGTAGATTAGCCATGTACACGAGCATGAAATCATTGACCGGGGCCGCCTTCTCGCAAGGCGGACAAAGTTGTTCTGAGGCATTGAGAAGCGGCGGTGAGCCGTCCCGTAGCGGTCGTTCGCGGGGCGTCCCTGCGCTACTTGCCCTGGCGCTGTTGACGCTGTCGTTTGTTGGCTTTGCTCCTGACGTTGTTGCCCAGCAGCTGAATCTCAGTATCGAGGCGACCTCGGGCGACGAGGGCGATTCCGGTAATACGTATTACAAAGTCACGGTCACTGCTTCACAGGCCCCCGGGTACACCGATGGCGCGACTCGTTTTTTCCGGTTTGACTATTCATTAGCCGGTGATGCCACCAGAGGTGATGGTAAAGATTATAAATTTAACGGAGCGACAACCGGCAACACCATTGAGGGCAATGCAACGACCCACACGTCCAAGCTCACTATCATAGGGGATGAGGCAAAAGAGGACGACGAGGATGTTGTCATCAAGATCAAACGGAATGACGTCCATACGTTTGGTTTGGATCGTTTCCCCAGCTCACTAAGTATTGGCACCGACACCGTAACCTTCACCATAGAAGACGACGACTGATAGCGAGAACCTGCGGCAGAAAAGATAGGGTCGGACCACCCAAACCCCATCCAACTATTTGTTTCCATTCAACACCACTGACGGGGAGGCTATACATGATTTCTATCTCACACAACCGGTATCATCGGAAATGTTGCCACAGAAGTTTGCGCGGTATGTGGATTATCACTTTTATAATGGCGATTGGAACGACGCTGAGTGCCCCGACAGCGTGGGCGACGTCTGTCACGGCCACTGAGGGTGAGACGATGGCGTTCAACATAGCCCCGAACTACAATCTTGGCCAGCCCTATCGCTGGGAATACAAGACGGAAGGCGGAACGGCCACGGATGATAAGGACTATGAGGCGGTGTCAGGCCATGTGGTATTCGGCAATGATGGCGACTATGGGGCACAGGACATTGAGGTTACTACGATACTGGACTGTGCCAATGAAGCAGACGAGGAGACCTTCAACCTGAAACTGTACAATTTCCAGGTCAAGGAGAACACTGGATGGAAAACGCCGACCTACCAGATCAGCGCGAGTTATCCGGCAAGTTTCAAAAGAAAGGGAAAGATCAGGAATGTGTCGCATTTGTACCTGCCTGCGGGACTGCAGGCCGATTGTCTTGCCGCCGCAAACATCTGATTCGTTCGCGATCATCATCTGAACCCTGCAAGCAGAGTTCAGAAACCTGCTGGCATTGCTTGCAACACTGCATCCTTGTCGTTAAGTCTGTTGGTAGAAGTTAAGACTGGTCTGATTCCTTGAGAATCTCTGACCACATCTATCATGTCACTGGGTTTTTTAATCAACTATTCGGATTTTATTGCCCACCGTGGCTACCGGTTCGCCTTTTTCGAAACGCGGCCGGTAGAGGCGTCCCCGGATGGTTTTCTTTGCTTTTCTGCGGGCGGAGGTGGCATCCGCAGGTTCTGACTCGATAATCTGCACGTTTTTTGCGCGGCCGGAGCGGGACACGTCAAACGATGCAAGGACGGACGTGGTCTTCTCTTCTTCCAGCTTGTCATCGATCTCGGGCAGGGGCAGGCGCAGGGCCGGCAGGTTCTGGGGTTTGCCGAACAATTCCGCAATGGCTTCCTGGTGGTCGTCACCGTCAGCCAGTAACGCATAAGCGGCCTTATAGTTCTTGTATGCCGTGGTTTTCTTCCCCCTGAGGAGATTCCAGTCGCCCAGGTGCACCAAGGCCCGGGCATGGGAATCCCTCGGCAACTCCGGATTATTCTCATGGATCTGCACAATCTGCTTCAATGCCTTGCCAACAGCTACAATACGCTGACCCAGGGCGAAATCCTTGTTGCTTGACTGGGTTGCATAATAACTCGGGTCGGGAACCCTGATGGTATTGCAGATTCGTCTGGCGCCGCCGTTCGCTGTCGGTACGGTGCGGCAGACCACCTGGGTCCGGGTCGGGCTGCCGGCGCCGTAGAACTCATCCTGCGGGGTATTGGCAACCTCGATGGCATACTGGTAATTCGTCAATGCCCTGCCGTAGAGCGGGTTGATCAGTCTCGGGTCATTTTCTCCGTACTGGCGTTCCAGGATGCCGATCGTATCCTGGAAAAGCTTTTCGGATTCGCCGATAATCCTGACCGCACTACCGTCCAGCAGGTTTTCCTTGTATGCCTTGAGTTTCCAGCGTCCCACCTTATCGACGACGGGTAACAGACGGGGGTCGCCGGTATCATAATTGCGCTTGTGGACCCACAGCAGTTGCTGGTAGTTGCGGTCCACTTCCTCCCAGTCGGCGTTGGCGATATTGCTTTTGACGAGTTGCTCCAGAATCAGCAGTTGGCCGGTACTTTGCAGTCCTTCGTTGACCCGCTTGATCTGCAGGGCGCGGGCGAATGCGTCGACAGCTTCCTCATGCCTTCCAGCATTCTGGTATACCAGGCCTACGGACAGCAGGTATTCACCCGTGGCAGGGTCATAAACGCCGTGTTCCGACTCCCGGGCCTGGATTTCACGTTCATATTTCGCGATGGACCGGGTCAGTTCAGGAGTGTCGGAACCCTGCGCATCGGCAGCGGCAGAAACATTGCCGGCATGGCACCAGAGCCCCAACAACAGGGGAAATGCCGATACAACCGACCGAACCGGGTTTGGTTTCATTATACTGCTCATGTAGTCACTGAGACTTCGTGCCTGAGATATGGTTCACAGGAAGTATAGCATTATTCGAACTGGCTACAGAGAGGTTGACGACAGATACAGAGGTCTTGAGGCGCGTCGGTCTCGAACAGGGAACCACGGTAAAGCAGTTTGCCTATGTGGCCTTGCTGTCCTTTTCGCCAAAATATCAGATGGTGATTTTTGGCTTGGTCAGGCCAAGTCAGGCGATTTCAAAGTAGTTATCGTAATAACTCCCCAGCATGTCTTCGAGGCCAAACTCGTCCAGCCCGGCGTTGTGTCCACCCACACCCCCGTCTCCCAGGGAGTACGCCGGGGTGGGGGAGGACAGGCGTGCCGTTGCCAGCGCGGCGAAGAATAAACCACGGAAGAATAGAATACTATGGATACTATATCGTAGCAAAATGTATTACAATGTAAGCCTTCTGGAAATTCATGGGAGATGGATATGAGTGTAACAAGTATACGGCTTCAACCTGAGATGGAAGAACCTTTGAATAAATTGTCCGAGAAATTGGACCGGAGTAAAAACTATCTGATTAACCAGGCGATAAAAGAATACGTTGAACGTAAGATAATGGAAGATCTACGCTGGGCAGATACCCTTCCTGCCTTGAAGTCTGTACAGGCAGGTAAAACAATACCTGGCGATCAGGTTATATCGTGGCTGGAAAGCTGGGGAACAGATAAAGAGTTGCCAAAGCCGGAATAATGGAAATTGAATATTCGCATGATGCCTTGGATGACCTTGAACGACTCCGGCTATTCCTGGAGGAGGCTGGTGCGCCCTACGCTCAAGAGATGAAATTCGACATCATAAGCGGGCTGCAAAACTTGCAATTATTTCCCCGCATGGGCCTTCCCGTGCAACGTTCTCCGGACCCTGATGTTATGCGTGACTGGTATATCGGCAAGTACTGTGTTCGTTATCTGATTGGTAAAGATACGATTTATGTTTTGAGAATATGGCATGGAAAGGAAAATGAACGAAACCGAATGCCTTAGGAGAACCCAAACAGGCAATTTTAGGTTTGCTCAAAAATAGACAGAACAGGGCCGGGTTGATACACTTATGCACGAGGACAAGCAAATGGATAATACCGTCATCAACAGAAATCCGAATATTCTTGGAGGCACTCCTGTTTTCGCGGGAACCCGAGTCCCGATACGAATTCTGATGGAGTATTTGGAAACGGGAGACAGCCTTGATGACTTTCTGTATCAGTACCCTTCTGTCGGTCGCGAACAGGCCATTCAGTTAATCGAACTGGCTACAGAGAGGTTGACGACAGATACAGGGTATGAAGCTGCTCCTTGATGAGTCTGTGCCTCGGGACCTGGCTGCCTGTTTCCCTGACACTTTCGAGATCAAGACGGTCTCCGGGATGGGATGGTCTGGAACAGAAAATGGCGAATTGCTTGGTCTGGCAGCGAAAGCTGAGTTCAAGTCACTGATTACTGTTGATAAGAATATTGAGTATCAGCAGAACCTCGATACGCTCCCAATTACAGTCATCGTACTATCAACGCGGCGTAGCAAAATTCATTACCTCCAGCCACTTATCCCACAAGTAGTTGCAACCCTGGAAGAAAGTCCTGGTAAGAGACTCATAAAGATACAGGGGTCTTGAGGCGCGTCGGTCTCTAACAGGGAATGACGGTAAAGCAGTTTGCCTATGTGGCCTTGCTGTCCTTTTCGCCAACATGTCAGATGGTGATTTCTGGCCTGGTCAGGCCAAGTCAGGCGATTTCAAAGTAGTTATCGTAATAACTCCCCAGCATTTCCTCGATACCAAACTCATCCAGCCCGGCATGGTGCCCACCCACAGCCCCGTCCCCCAGCGAGAACGCCGGGGCGGGTGAGGACAGGCGGGCCGCGGCCTGGGGGGTCGCCAGCGCGGCAGTGAGACTCGACCGGGGACCGCCGAAGATACTGAACTGTGCTGCGTCCAGCTCATCGAGTTGCACCTCCAGCAGGGTCAGGCTGTGCGCCTGGTCGCCGGGGCTGGTTTGGATGACCACGTCATCCCCGGCCTGTTCGGCGTACTCCAGCAGCTGCTCGAAGCTGGAAAAGCCGACGCCTGAAAACCGGATGCTGTCACCGTCAGCCGGGTTGAAGTCGGTGATGACGTCGTGGCCATGTTTTCTGACGAAAATAAATTCGTCCGCGCCGCCCCCGCCCGTCATCCGGTCATCGCCGGGGTCGCCTTCGATCAGGTCGGCGCCGCTCCGTCCGTCAATCAGGTCATTGTCGCCTGATCCTCTGAGAAAATCGGAGCCGTTGGTGCCGGTCAGGGTCAGGCCGTTGTGGTCCCACTGGTCGGGCTCTGGGTCCGGATCGGGAACGGGGTCAGGATCAGGAACGGGGTCGGGAACGGGGTCAGGATCAGGAACGGGGTCAGGATCAGGAACGGGGTCCGGGTCGGTGGCGTCGTCGTTGTCTTCGATGGTGGCTTCACCGGTGTCATCGCCGAGGGTGGCGTTGGCGGGATTGCTCAGGGTGACGGTAAAGGTCTCGTCGTTCTCGTCCTCGGAATCCTCGGTGGTCTGCACGGTGAGCATGGCGCTCTGCTGGCCTGCGGCGATAGTGAGTGTCTGGCCACTCTCGCCGGTGTAGTCACTGCCGGAGAGCGCGGCGCCATCGGAGGTGCTCCAGGTCAGGGTCACATCGCTCGTCCAGGTTTTATCAAGACTCACGGTGAACTGTGCCTGCCCGCCCTCGGTGACGGTCACGTCGTTGATGGAGGCGACCGGCAGGACCGGTGGTGGCGGTGGTGGTGGTGGCGCATCGTCGTTGTCGGTAATGGTGGCCTCGCCGGTGGCGTCACCGAGGGTGGCATTGGTCGCGCCGCTGAGTGCAACGGTGAAGGTCTCGTTGACTTCATCATCACTATCATCCGTGGTCTGCACACTCACTGTCGCGCTTTGCTGGCCTGCGGCAATGGTGAGGGTTTGATTGCTTTGACCGGTGTAGTCACTGCCGTCTGTGGCACTGCCGTCGGACGTGCCCCAGGTCAGGGTCACATCATCGCTCCAGGTCTTGTCCAGACTCACGGTGAACTGTGCCTGCCCACCCTCGGTGACGGTCACATCGTTGATGGATGCGACGGGTAACGTGTTCCCTGTTTGCTCCGCTTCACGTTCCGCCTCAATCTCCTTCAGCGCCGCCACCACCGGGTCCCAACGGCTGGCGGTATAGGTGTCCGCCATGTCCTGGGCCTCGTCCGCGGTCATGGGGGTGTAGCCGGCCGCGATGGCATCTTCATCGCCCAGGCCCGCCAGCGCCTTCATCCAGCGGTCCACATGCGCCTGGCCGTGCTGGGTCTCGGCGGCATAACCTTCCAGGGTGGCAATCAGTGTGGCGTATTTGTTGTCGGAGGGGGGGTCATCGTCATCGGTGATGGTGGCCTCGCCGGTGGCGTCACTGAGGGTGGCATTACTCGCGCCGCTGAGTTTCACGGTGAATGTCTCATTACTCTCATCGTCACTATCGTCCGTGGTTTGCACACTCACTGTCGCGCTTTGCTGGCCTGCCGCGATGGTGAGGGACTGACTTGTTTGCGCGGTATAATCACTGCCGGCAGTGGCTGTGCCGTCAGAGGTTGCCCAGTTGAAAGTCACGTCCTTGCCCGATATGGCATCGAGTTGAATGGTGAACTGCGCCTGACCGCCTTCTGTGACGGTCACATCGTTGATAGACAATGCGGGTACGGCGTCATCATCGGTAATCGTGGCCTCGCCGGTGTCATCACCGAGGGTGGTATTGGTAGGACTGCTTATGGTAACCGTGAAGCTCTCGTCGTCTTCATCCAGGCTGTCCCCTGTTGTCTGTACATTGAACGTGGCGCTTTGTTGACCTGCGGCAATGGTGAGTGATTGACTGCTTTGACCGGTGTAGTCGCTGCCGTTCGTCGCGGTGCCGTCAGACGTGTCCCAGGTCAGGGTGACATCATCGCTCCAGGTCTTGTCCAGACTCACGGTGAACTGCGCCTGCCCACCCTCGGTGACGGTCACATCGTCGATGGATGCAACCGGCAATGTGTTTGCCGCTTCTTCTTCCGCTCTTTCCTTCTCAATCTCCTTCAGCGCCGCCACCACCGGGTCCCAACGGCTGGCGGAATAGTCATCCGCCATGTCCTGGGCCTCGTCCGCGGTCATGGGGGTGTAGCCGGCCGCGATGGCATCTTCATCGCCCAGGCCCGCCAGCGCCTTCATCCAGCGGTCCACATGCGCCTGGCCGTGCTGGGTCTCGGCGGCGTAACCTTTCAGAGTGGTAATCAGCGCCGCGTACGGGTTGTCGGGTGCTGGCGGATCGTCATTGTCAGTGATGGTGGCCTCGCCGGTGGCGTCACCGAGGGTGGCATTGGTGGGGTTGCTCAGGGTGACCGTGAAAGTCTCATCGTTCTCATCGTCGCTATCGTCCATGGTTTGCACGCTCACCGTCGCGCTGTGTCTGCCTGCCGGGATGGTCAGCGTCTGACCGCTCTGGCCGGTGTAGTCGCTGCCGTCTTCTGCCGTGCCGTCCGAGGTCGCCCAGGTGAAGGTGACATCCTCGGCCGAGGTTCTCTCCAGGCTGACGGTGAACTGCGCCTCGCCGCCTTCAACGACCGTCACGTCATCGATGTACAGTTGCGGCAGGGTTGGCCCGTCGACAATGGTGACCGTGGCG